>CBDFKZ010000003.1:0-2027500 GCA_965248965.1 Sphingomonas sp. | reverse complement strand
GAACAGCACGTTGAGCCATAGGATATACCAAAAGGACCGGCTGAACCCGAAAAGCTGCTTCAGCTCGAACCGCTCGGGTGCTTGCCCCGCGGCGCGCATATGGGGCAGCCGCCGGTCGATCAGATAATATAGCGTCGCTGTCACGACACCCGTCGCGGTCAGCGCGGCCGCCAGCCATAGCGGCGCCTGCCACCCCTGCGCATAGATGCCGGCGAACCAGCTCGTCGACTTGTCCGCGCTGTAGGAACCCACGCGCGCCGTGGCGAAGAACAAGGCGATCGCGAGCGCGCCGCCGCCGCCGTGAAACCATTGCGCGATACCGACGAGCAGGGCGATGTAGAGCGTTTCGTTGCCAAGCCCGAACAACAGCCGGCCGACGAGCATCAATGCATAGGGGTCGCCGATCGCCGTCAGCACCGCGCCGATCGTGCAGATGACCGACGCGATCAGGATGGCGCGGCCCGCGCCGATCCGGTCGATGAGGATTCCGCCGACAAGGGCCAGCGCGATGTTCGGCAGGTTGAACACCGCGTTGAGCAAGCCGATCTGCGACTGCGAAAAGCCGCGCTGGTCCCGCAACATGCCCGCCACCGGCGCAATGCTGTCATAGGTGTAATAGCTGCCCATGATGGTCAGCGCCGCCAGCGCCAGCATCAGCCATTTGACGCGACCCGTCGTGCTGCCCGGATCAGGCAATGCGCGCCCCCTGCCGCCGCAATTCGGCCTGTACGGCAGCGATATCGACCTCGCCGAATCCGCGACCGCTTTTCACGGCGGTCGCGGCTGCGACGCCGGCGCCCTGGCCGGCAACCGCGCAGCACATCATGTTGCGTACGGCGGCATGGCTGACCTTGTCGCCGCCGATCGTGCGGCCCGTGACGATCAGGTTCTTCACATTGCGTGGCAGCATCGATCGATACGGCACGTGGAAATAACGGCCGGTCGTCGGCAGGATCAGATAGCCATAGCCATCGATGAACTCGGGGAAGATGCCGATGCTGTCGCCGAACCTCGCTTCGCCGCGGACGTCATCGCCGGTCAGGTTGTAGGCGGCGTCGATCTTGCGCGTGTCGCGAATGCCCAGGGTCATGCCGAAATTGCGCAGCTTGGCGTCCTCGCACCCCGGCATGAAGCCCCTGAGCGCGTCGACGGCGTACATCGCCTGCTTGCGGCCTTCCATCTCGCCGTGCGTCAGCGCATCGGGATCCGTCCCGTCGAGATAGAGATGGCACATGTTGAGATAGGTCAGGTCGCCCTGGTCGGACACCGTTCCCCACGTGCCTGCCATGGTCCTGACGCTGTCGGGAATCAGCCCCGCTTCCAATGCCTTCTGGAAAGGCTTGCGCAGGAAGGGTGAGAACATCGCATCTTCCTTCCCGCTGGTCGTCACCTCCCATTCGCCACCGACCGCCCAGTCGCCATAGGTCTGCGGGTCGGCTTTCACGGCATCGATGAAGCGCCGTTTGTCGACTCCGCACATCGAGAACATGACCGACACCGACATCATCTCGTCGACCGGATGCTTGTGCGTCGGCGCTCCCGCGCGGTGCGCGATATCGGCATCCCCCGTGGCGTCGATCACGCGTTTGGCAAGGATCGCCTCGCGCCCCGCCTTGCTCTCGACGATCACGCCGGCGATCGTGTCTCCCTCCAGGATCGGCGCGACGAACAGGCGGTGGAGCATCGGGATCACGCCCGCTTCGGCCACCAGCGTGTCGGCAACGAACTTGAAGCTTTCGGCATCGAGGCTGTGGCTGATCGACTGCGGCTCGGGCATCGCAGCACCCATTGCCTTGGCGCGCTCCTCGAACTCGCGGCCGATGCCTTCGCTGTCGATGGTTTCGGGGTGGCGATACCAGGCGAAGCCCTCGACGCCGACCTGGGTGATGTTGCCCCCGAAACAGCCGTAACGTTCGAGAAGGATCGTCTCGACGCCCGCCCGCGCCGACGCGAGCGCGGCCGCAAGCCCGCCCGGGCCGGAGCCGACGACCAGAACATCGGTTTCACGGATCACGTCGATCTGCCGGGCAGGCTCGGTGACCGTGCGTCTCATCGCTGCGACGTTTCCCAGTTCGGTGCCGTGTAATAGGGCGCGTTCGACGGCGCGAGCAGCGGTTTGCCGAGAATATGGTCGGCTGCCTTTTCGCCGATCATGATCGTCGGTGCATTCAAGTTTCCGGTCGTGATCTGGGGCATGACCGACGCGTCGACCACGCGCAGCCCCTCCACGCCGATCACCCGCAACTCCTTGTCGACGACGGCCATCGGGTCGTTGTCGCGTCCCATCTTACACGTGCCACAGGGGTGGTAGCCGCTTTCGACCTTTTCACGGATGAAGTCGTCGATGGCCGCGTCGGTGGTCACGTCGGCGCCCGGCGCGATCTCCGCCCCGCGAAATGGATCGAACGCCTTTTGCTCGAAGATCTCGCGCGTCAGCCGCACGCCCGCGCGCATGTCGGCCCAATCGTCCTCATGGCTCATATAGTTGAACTTGATGATCGGGGCGTCGCGCGGATCGGGCGAGCGCAGGGTCACGCTGCCCCGGCTTTTCGAGCGCATTGGTCCGACATGCGCCTGAAAGCCGTGCCCGCTGACCATCGCCTTGCCGTCGTAGCGCACGGCAAGCGGAAAGAAATGATATTGGATGTCGGGATAGGCGATGCCGGCCCGGCTGCGGATGAAGCCGCAGCTTTCGAAATGGTTGGTCGCGCCCGGCCCCTTGCCGGTCAGCAACCAGCGCGCCCCGATCAGGCCCTTGGCGAACCAGTTCATCGACGAATACAGCGTCACCGGCTGGGTGCAGGCATATTGGAAATAGAATTCGAGGTGATCCTGCAGGTTGGCGCCCACGCCCGGGCGGTCGGCAACGACGGGAATGCCCATCGCGCCAAGTTCCTCGGCCGGGCCCACGCCCGACAATTTCAGCAGCTGGGGCGCGTTGAAGGCGCCGCCCGACAGGATGACTTCGCGGCTGGCGCGCGCCTCGTGCAGCGTGCCGCCCCGTTCGTACGCGACGCCCACGGCCTTGCGCCCGTCCATCAGCACCCTGGTGGCCAGCGCATGGGTCAGCACGGTCACGTTGGGCCGTTTGGCGGCGGGGCGGAGAAACGCCTTGGCCGCGCTGCACCGCGCGCCGTCGCGCACCGTCATGTCCATCCGGCCAAAGCCTTCCTGCTGTGCGCCGTTGATGTCGTCGGTCAGCGGATAGCCGGCCTCGGCCGCGGCATCGATCCACGCCTGGTAGAGCGGGTTCTTCATCGTGCCGTAGCAGGTGTCGAGCGGGCCGTCGCCGCCGCGCCAGGCATCGCCGCCTTCCTGGCGCCGTTCGGCGCGCCGGAAATAGGGCAGCACATCGGCATAGCCCCAGCCTTGCGCGCCCAGATCCTGCCAAAGCTCGAAATCGCGGGGATTGCCGCGGACATAGACAAGGCCGTTGATCGACGACGAGCCGCCGAGCCCCTTGCCGCGTGGCGCGTGCAGCCTGCGCCCGCCGAGGTGCGGTTCGGGCTCGCTTTCATAGCCCCAGTTATATTTGCGAGTGTTCATCGGAATGGCGAGCGCGCTCGGCATCTGGATGAAGACCGACCGGTCCGAGCCCCCGAATTCGAGCACGAGCACCTTGTGCCTGCCATCGGCGCTCAGCCGGTCGGCGAGCACGCACCCTGCCGACCCTGCGCCGACGATGATGTAATCGAACGTTTCGTCCGTGTGCACGATCATTTCCCCCTGCGACGACAGCGCACGCCGTCAGTCTGACGACACGGACCTGCGCGTCAATCGGTGCGCTGCACAGGGTCTATCATCAAGCAAAACTGATTGCTTGCATTACCCGTTCTTGGGCTGGCCGCGCAGGATCAGTTCCGCTGCCGCATCGAGGATGGCGTCCGGGTCGAGCCGATAGGTGCGGTAGAGGTCGGGCAGGTCGCCCGTCTGGCCGAAGCGGTCGGTGCCGAGCGGGCTGACCCGCATGCCCCGCACACCGCCGAGCCAGGACAGGGCCGCAGGCGATCCGTCGAGCACGGTCACCAGGCCCGCGTGCGGGGCAAGGCGGTCGAGCAGGGTTTCGACATGGCTCGGACTGCGGTTCGGGTTTGCCGTCCAGCGGCTGGCATGGCCGTCGGACCAGTCGCGATGCAGGAGATCGGGCGAGGTGACGGCGAGCAGGCCAAGGCCCGGGACATCCTCGCGGAGCATGTCGAACGCGGCAAGCGCCTCGGGCGCAACGGCGCCGGAAAACACGATCGCCAGTTCGGCACCGGGCGCCGGTTCGCGCAGCCAGTATCCGCCTTTCAGCACATCGGCTTCCCAGCGATCGTCGGCGCGCGCGACCTGCGGAATCGAGCGTGTCGTCAGCCGCAGGTAGACGGCGCTGCCGTCGGGTTGCTGCATATGGTCGAACGCCCAGCGCATCATCAGGGCGACCTCGTCGGCATAGGCGGGCTCGAAGCTGACGAGATTGGGCTGGCCCATGCCGATCAGCGGGGTGTTGATCGACTGGTGCGCGCCGCCCTCGGCCGCGAGCGTGATGCCTGCCGGGGTGCCGACCAGCAGGAAGCGCGCGTCCTGATAGCAGCCATAGTTGAGCGCATCGAGGCCGCGCGCAATGAAGGGATCATAGACGGTACCGACCGGCAGCAGCCGCGTGCCGAAATGCGGCGCGGCCAGGCCGAGCGCGGTCATCATCAGGAAGAAGTTGTTCTCCGCGATGCCCAGCTCGATGTGTTGTCCGGCGGCATGTGCCGCCCATTTCTGTGCCGAGGGGATCTTGGCTTCGCGAAAGACGTCGGCCAGTTCCTGGCGGCGGAACAGCCCGCGCTGGTTGACGAAGGCGCCCAGGTTGGTGGTCTGCGTCACGTCGGGCGCGGTCGTCACGATATGGTCGCCGATCGGCGCGTCGCTTTTGGCCAGTTCGAGCAGCACATGGCCGAAGGCGGATTGCGTCGATTGCTCGGCCGCGTCGGGCACGGCGAAACGCGCCGGCACGGGGATGGCCGGGGCGGCCGGTTCCGGCGGCCGGTCGTTGAGCGCACAATGGGCGACGAAGTCGCGCACTTCGGCCGCCAGATTGTCGCCGAGGCCGGCAAAGGGCAGCCATTCGTCGCCCGGCGCGATGCCCATTCGCGCGCGCAGTTCGTCGATCTGCGGCGGGTTCATCATGCCCGAATGATTGTCCTTGTGCCCGGCGAGCGGCAGGCCATAGCCTTTCACCGTATAAGCGATGAACAGGGTCGGCCGCTCGTCCTGCGCCCGGTCGAAGGCGTCGATCAGCGTCTCCACGCAATGCCCGCCCAGATTGGTCATCAGCGCGGCCAGCGCGTCGTCGTCGTAGCTGTCGAGCAACGCCTTCACATTGGGCTTGCCGCCGATGTCGCGGAGCAACCGGGCGCGCCACGCCGGGCCGCCCTGGTAGGTGAGCGCGGCAAACTCGGCATTCGGGCAATTCTCGATCCAGTCCTCGAGCGAGGCGCCGCCGGGTCTGGCAAAGGCCTCGCGCTGCAGCCGCCCGTGCTTCAGCGTAATGACGCGCCAGCCGCAGGTCTCGAAGATGTCGTCGAAGCGCCGGAACATCCGGTCTGCCGTCGTGCTGTCGAGCGACTGCCGGTTATAGTCGACGACCCACCAGCAATTGCGGATATTGTGCTTGTAACCCTCGATCAGGCATTCGTAGATATTGCCTTCGTCGAGTTCGGCGTCGCCCATCAGCGCGATCATCCGCCCCGCGTCCGCCGCGTCCATCTGTCCGTGCGCGATCAGATAATCCTGCACCAGGCTCGCAAAGGCCGTGATCGCGACGCCGAGCCCCACCGAGCCGGTGGAAAAGTCGACCGGGATCCGGTCCTTGGTCCGCGACGGATAGCTTTGCGCGCCGCCCAGCCCGCGAAACCGCTGCAACTGGTCGAGCGACTGGCTGCCGAGCAGGTAATGGATCGCGTGCAGCACCGGGCCGGCATGCGGCTTCACCGCGACCTTGTCCTGCGGCCGCAGCGCGTGGAAGTAGAGCGCGGCCATGATCGCCGTCATCGACGAACAGCTCGCCTGGTGTCCGCCGACCTTCAGTCCGTCGCGCTTGGGCCGCAGGTGATTGGCATTATGGATCGTCCAGGACGACAGCCAGCGCAGCCGCCCCTCCAGCGCCTCGATGATCGGCACCAGGTCGCTTGTCGCAGCGCCATCCGCTGCTGCCATGGCTGAATGTCGTGTCACGTCGTTCTCCTGCCGCCCAGCCTAGGTGACGCGCGAAATCCGCGTCCAGTCGCATTATGTGATGCCGTCAGAACATGTGCCCCGGCAATCGATCTGCTGATATCTTGCATTAGAAAAACGTATAACGGGGCAAGACCCGCCAACACGGTTGCCCCGCCGCGACCAATAGACGTAGCGAAGCGGAAAGGCTGGGGCGGGCAGAACCACATGAATTCGACAGCACGGGCAGTGGTCATCGGTGGCGGCGTCGTCGGGGTCAGCACCCTCTACCACCTCGCTAAGCTCGGCTGGACCGACAGCGTGCTCATCGAGCGCAAGGAGCTTACCTCCGGCTCGACCTGGCACGCCGCCGGCCTGCTCCCCTTGTTCAACCTCAGCTATTCGGTCGGCAAGCTCCATCAATATTCGGTCGGATTCTACCCCACGCTCGAGGCGGAGACCGGCCTCAACGCCGGCTTTTCGCAGGTCAGCAACATCCGCCTGGCGACCACGGCGGACCGGATGGACGAGTATCGCTACTATGCCGGCATCGCCCGCACGCTCGGCGTCGACGTCCGCTTCCTCACTGCCGCCGACGTCAAGGCGATCTGGCCGCTGTGCAACACCGACGGCATCCTCGGTGCGATCCAGCACCCCGACGACGGCTATATCCAGCCCGCCGACCTGACGCAGGCACTGGCCAAGGGCGCACGGCAGCGCGGCGCGACCATCCATCGCAATACGACGGTGACCGCAATCACCCAGCTGCCGGGCGGCGAGTGGCTGGTCTCGACCGACCAGGGCGACATCACCTGCGAGCACGTTATTTCCTGCTCGGGCAATTTCGCGCGCCAGACCGGCGCGATGGTCGGCCTCGACGTGCCGGTCATGCCCGTCGAGCACCAGTATATCGTCACCGAGCAGCACCCCGAGATCATGGCACGCCGCGCGCAGGGCCTGCCCGAAATGGGCGTGCTGCGCGAATCCGACGCCAGCTATTACATGCGCGAGGAAGCGGGCGGCCTGCTGCTCGGTCCTTACGAAACCGGCGCCCCCGCCTGCTATGTCGACGGCCCCGCCGCCAACAGCGAATATGAACTCTTCCCCGACGCGCTCGAACGGCTCGAACCCTATATCCTCGCCGCCATGAACCGCGTGCCCGCGTTCGGCGAAGTCGGCATCAAGAAGGTCTACAACGGCGCCATCGCCTATACGCCCGACGGGTCGCCGATCGTCGGCCCGGCCTGGGGCCTGAAGAACTTCTGGCTGAACGAAGGGCACAGCTTCGGCATCACCGCCGCCGGCGGCGCCGGGTGGCAGCTGGCGCACTGGATCGTCGACGGCGAGCCGACCATCGACATGATGGGCGTCGATCCGCGCCGCTTCGGCGACTACGCCAGCCGCGGTTTCCTGCGCCGCAAGAACGAGGAAGCCTATGCCAAGGTCTTCACCGTCCATTATCCGGACGAGGAGCGCGAGGCGGCCCGCGGCCTGCGCCGCACGCCCTGCTACGACCGGATGAAGGAGCTGGGCGCCGTCTTCGGCAGCGTCTTCGGCTGGGAACGGCCGAACTGGTTCGCGCCGCCGGGCTATGCCCTCAGCGATGCCGACCTCGACCGTCCCGATGTGCTGCTCAACCATAATCACCCGGTCACCGGCGACGACGCGCCGATCCGCGAGAAATGGTCGTTCCGCCGCTCGAACTATTTCGAGCATGTCGGCAACGAATGCCGCCACGTCACCACCCATGTCGGGCTGCAGGACATGAGTGCCTTCGCCAAGTGCGAAATCTCGGGCCCGGGCGCGGAAAGCTGGCTCGACGGGCTGCTCACCAATGCGGTGCCCAAGAAAACCGGCCGCGTCTCGCTATCCTATCTGCTGACGTCGCGCGGCGGCGTGCGCGCCGAATTCACCGTCTACAAGGCGGGTCCCCAGCGCTACTACCTCGTCTCGGCGGGCGCCTATGAGCGCCACGACCACGACTACCTCCGCAAGGCGATGCCGACCGACGGCTCGGTCCGCTTCGAGCGGCTGACGACCGCGATGGGCGTGCTCGTGCTCGCCGGCCCCCGGTCGCGCGACGTGCTTGCCAAGCTTACCGATGCCGATCTGTCGAACGCGGCCTTCCCCTGGCTGACGGGCCAGTCGATCAGCATCGGCGCCGCGCCGGTCGAGGCGCTGCGCGTCAACTTCATCGGCGAGCTCGGCTGGGAGATCCATCACCCGATCGAGATGCAGAATTACATCTTCGACCTGCTGATGGCAGCGGGCGAAGAGTTCCACATCAAGCCCTTCGGCATCCGCGCGATGACCGCGATGGCGCTCGAAAAAAGCTACAAGCTCATCCCGCGCGAACTATCGGTCGAATATTCGGCGCATGAGAGCGGGCTGGACCGCTTCATCAGCATGAAGAAGCCCGGGTTTTTCGGCAAGGAAGGGCTTCTCGCCGCCCGAGAGCGCGGCCTTGCGAACACGCTGGTCACGCTCGAGGTCCATGACGTGACCGATGCCGACGCGCGCGGGTCGGAAGCGATCTGGCAGGGCGACCGCATCGTCGGCCGCGCCACCTCGGGCGGCTATGGCTGGCGCGTCGGCAAGTCGCTCGCGCTCGCGATGGTCGAACCCGCGCTGGCGGTGCCGGGCGCGGAATTCGAGATCGAGATTCTCGGCACCCGCCACCGCGCCACGCTGATCCCCGATTCACCCTTCGACTCCGACAATATAGCGCTCAAAGGCTAGGCATGTCGTACCTGAACAGCATTGCAGACTGGCTCAAGAGTAACCGAGAAGGTTATACGCTGCCGCGCGAACTTTACGTCAGCGAAGAGGCGCACGCTTTCGACACGCATGTCATGCTGAAGTCGGTGTGGCTCTATGCCTGCACCGTCGCGCACGTGAAGAACCCCGGCGACTATTTCGTCTTCGAACTCGGCAGCAATTCGATCATCATCGTGCGCGGCCGTGATGGTCAGGTGCGTGCCTTTTGGAACAGCTGCCGGCATCGTGGCGCGCGCATCTGCCAGGAACAACGCGGGCGCGCCCAGCGGCTGATGTGCCCCTATCACCAATGGACCTACGGCCTCGACGGCGCGCTGCTCGCGGCGCGCTCGATGGCGCCCGGGTTCGACAAGAAAGACCACGGGCTGTCGCCCGTCGCGCTCGAAAATATCGGCGGCCTCATCTTCATCTGCATGAGCGACACACCGCCGCCGATCGACCGTGTGAAGGCCGATATCGTCGACCAGATCGCGATCTACGACCTCGAGCATATGAAGGTGGCGGTTCAGGACAATTACATCGAGGACGCCAACTGGAAGCTCGTGATGGAGAATAATCGCGAGTGTTATCACTGCGATGCCGGCCATCCCGAACTGATCAGCGTGCTCGGCACCTATGGCTTCGGCAAGGGGCTGCCCGAGGATGGCGAGGCCGACGTCGTCGACGACAAGGCCTTCGATGCGATGGTGGAGGCCAAGCGTGCCGAGTGGAAGGCGCTGGGCATCTTTCGCGACCTCGTCGAATTTCCCGACGGCTGGTGGCATCGCATCGCCCGCCTGCCGCTCGCCAATGGCGCGGTTACCCAGTCGATCGATGGCAAGCTCGCCTGCCAAAAGCTGATCGGCCCGTTCACCGCACCCGAAAGCTCGAGCCTGTCGGTGTGGACACAGCCCAACAGCTGGCACCATTTCTGCTGCGACCATGTCGTATCCTTCTCGCTGACGCCCGTTGCCGCCGACAAGACGTTGCTCCGCACGAGTTGGCTCGTTCACGAGGACGCGGTCGAGGGTGTCGACTACGACCCCGACCATCTTGCCGCGCTGTGGCGCACGACGAACTCGCAGGACGGCTATTTCTCGTCGATCAACCATCTGGGGATCAGCACCGACGGCTATGTCCCCGGCCCCTATGCGATCGAGGAAAAACTGGTCCACGATTTCAAGAGCTTCTACGTCGATCGCGCGCGCGCGGCGCTTGCAGTCAGCGATCCGGCATGACCCGCTTCAGCGCGTTCAGCCTGTTTGCCAAGGCGCTCGGCGGCCACCAGTCCTGGCCCGAACAATGGCCCGATGCGGCGCCCAAGCCCGCCTATGACGCGATCATCGTCGGCGCGGGCGGTCATGGCCTCGGCGCCGCCTATTACCTCGCGAAGAAATACGGGATCACCAATGTCGCGGTGATCGAAAAGGGCTGGCTGGGCGGCGGCAACACCGGTCGCAACACGACGATCATCCGCTCCAACTACCTCTATGACGAGAGCGCGCATCTCTACGATCACGCCGTCAAGCTGTGGGACGGGCTGAGCCAGGAGCTCAACTACAACACCATGTATTCGAAGCGCGGGGTGATGATGCTCGCGCACAACGTGCATGACGTGCAGAGCTTCAAGCGGCATATCCATGCGAACCGGCTGAACGGCGTCGACAATGAATGGCTGACTGCCGAGGAAGCCAAGGCCTATTGCCCGCCGCTCAACATCGATCCGGGCGCGCGCCACCCGGTCCTGGGCGCGGCCCTGCAGCGGCGTGGCGGCACGGCACGGCATGATACCGTCGCCTGGGGTTATGCCCGTGCCGCTGCCGCGCTCGGCGTCGATATCATCCAGAATTGCGCGGTGACCGGCATCCGCCACGGTGCCGATGGCGCGATCGAGGGCGTGGAGACCGAACGCGGGTTCATCGCGTCGAAAAGGGTCGGTGTCTCTGCGGCAGGCAATACTTCGGTCGTCATGGAAATGGCCGGGCTGCACTTCCCGCTCGAAAGCTATCCGCTGCAGGCGCTGGTGTCGGAGCCGATCAAGCCCGTCTTCCCGTGCGTCGTCATGTCGAACACGGTGCACGCCTATATGAGCCAGTCGGACAAGGGCGAGCTCGTCATCGGCGCCGGCACCGACCAGTATGTCAGCTACTCGCAACGCGGCGCGCTTCACATCGTCGAGCACACGCTGGCCGCGATTTGCGAGATTTTCCCGATCTTTCGCCGCATGCGGATGCTGCGCACCTGGGGCGGCATCGTCGACGTCACGCCCGACCGCTCGCCGATCCTCGGCAAGACGCCGGTCAAGGGCCTCTACGTCAATTGCGGCTGGGGCACCGGCGGGTTCAAGGCGACGCCGGGCGCAGGCGACCTTCTCGCCTACACCATGGCGCACGACGAACCGCACCGGATCAACGCGCCCTATAACCTCGACCGCTTCCGCAACGGGCGGCTGATCGACGAGGCTGCGGCGGCAGCAGTGGCCCACTGACATGATCCTGATCCACTGCCCCTATTGCGACGAGCGCCGCCCCGAGATCGAATTCGCCAATGCGGGGCAGGCGCATATCGCGCGCCCCGCCGACCCCTCGACGATGAGCGACGAACAATGGGAGGCCTTCCTGTTCATCCGCGCCAATCCGCGCGGCCGCCATCATGAGCGCTGGCGCCATATCCATGGCTGCGGCCGCTTCTTCAATGCGGTGCGCGACACGGTGACCGACAAGTTCGAGACGACCTACAAGGCCGGGGAACCCCGGGCATGAGCGGATACCGGTTGCAGAGCGGCGGTCGCATCGACCGCGCGACGACCCTGCGCTTCAGTTTCGATGGCCAGAAATATGAAGGGCAGGGGGGCGATACGCTCGCCTCGGCGCTGCTGGCGAACGGCACGATGCTGTTCGGCCGTTCGTTCAAATATCATCGGCCGCGCGGCGTGCTCGGCGCAGGCAACGAGGAACCCAACGCGCTTGTGTCGGTGACGCGCGGGCCGGGGCGCTTCACGCCCAATTTGCGCGCGACCACGGTCGAGCTCCACGACGGGCTGGTCGCCGAAAGCCAGAACCGCTGGCCGTCGCTCCAGTCCGATTTCGGCGCGATCAACGACCGGCTGGGCATGTTCCTGCCGGCAGGGTTCTACAACAAGACCTTCATGTGGCCGCGCTCCTTCTGGGAAAAGCTATATGAACCGGCGATCCGCAAGATGGCGGGGCTGGGCAACGCGCCGACCGACGTGGATCCCGATCATTACGCCGCCACCTATGCGCATTGCGACCTGCTGATCGTCGGTGCCGGGCCTGCCGGGATCGACGCGGCGCTTGCCGAAAGCGCGAGTGGCAAGCGGATCATTCTCATCGACGAGCAGGACGAGCTGGGTGGCGGCGCGCTCGCCGACCCGGGCTTGTGGCCATGGCTCGAACGCAGCGTCGCCGACCTCCGGGCGGCGGCCAATGTCCGCATTCTCTCCCGCACCACGGCGTTCGGCTATTATCACGACAATTTCATCGGGGCGGTCGAGCGGCTGACCGATCACCTGCCCGACGTCGGCACCGGGCCGCGCGAGAAGCTTTGGCGCATCCGCGCGGGCGAGGTCGTGCTGGCGCAGGGCGCAATCGAGCGGCCCCTCGTCTTTCACGGCAACGATACGCCCGGCGTGCTGCTGGCGTCGGCGGCACGTACCTTCGCGCTGCGCTACGGGGTGGCGGTAGGGAAGTCGGTCGCGCTGATGGCGGCGCACGACAGCGGCTGGCGCGACGTCTTCGCGATGGCGCGTGCGGGTGTCGGCATCGCCATGATCGTCGATGTGCGCGACACGGTTGATCAAGCGCTGCAGGACGAGGCCCGGTCGCTCGGTATCGGGGTGCGGCTGGGTTCGAGCGTCATCGGCGTCAGCGGCCGGCATGGCGTCACCGGCATCGGCGTCGCACGCAACGATGGCTCAGGGCCGACAACGATCGGCTGCGACGCGCTGGTGATGGCGGGTGGCTGGACGCCGAGCGTGCATCTCTGGTCGCACAGCAAGGGCAGCCTCGCCTGGCGCGACGACATCGGTGCCTATGTGCCCGACCGGCCCAATGAAAACGTCCGTTGCGTCGGCGCCTGTTCGGGCAAGTGGGATTTCGGGCGGGGGCAAAACATCGACATGTTGCCGACGCCCAGAAATCCGGCGCGGATCAAGGCGTTCGTCGATTTCCAGAACGACGTGACCGCCAAGGACATCAAGCTGGCGATCCGCGAGGGCTTTCGCTCGATCGAGCATATCAAGCGCTACACGACGAACGGCATGGCGACCGACCAGGGCAAGACGTCGAACCTCAACGGCCTGCAGATCGCGTCGCATGCCTTGTCTCGGCCGGTGACCGAGATCGGGCTGACGACCTTCCGCCCGCCCTATACGCCGCAGACCTTCGGCGCGCTGGCGGGCCATGCCAAGGACGCGCTGTTCCAGCCGCTGCGCAAGACGCCGATCGACAGCTGGGCCGAGGCGAATGGCGCGGTGTTCGAGCTGGTCGCGCAATGGCGACGCGCCCGCTATTTCCCGCGCGGCGGGGAGGACATGCTGGCCGCCGTCAACCGCGAGTGTCTGGCCGTGCGGTCGTCCGTGGGGCTGTTCGACGCCTCGACCTTGGGGAAGATCGAGGTCGTGGGCCCCGACGCCGCCGAGTTTCTCAACCGCATGTACACCAACCCGTGGAAGGCGCTCGAGCCGGGGCGGTGCCGCTACGGGCTGCTGCTCAAGGAAGACGGCTTCATCATGGACGACGGCGTCTCCGCGCGCCTTGCCCCCGACCGCTTTCACCTGACGACGACGACGGGCGGCGCCGCCCGGGTTCTCAACATGATGGAGGACTATCTTCAGACCGAGTGGCAGGATCTCGATGTCTGGCTGACCAGCACCACCGAGCAATGGGCCGTCCTCGCCCTCCAGGGCCCCCAGGCCCGAAACATACTTGAACTTCTTGTCCACGACATCGACCTCTCGCCCGAAGCCTTCCCCCATATGGCGATCCGCGAAGGCCATATCTGCGGCATCCCGACACGGCTCTTCCGCGTCAGCTTCACGGGCGAACTCGGTTTCGAGATTAACGTCCCCGCCGATCAAGGCCGCGTGCTTTGGGAACGCGTGATGGAAGCCGGCGCGCCCTTCGGCATCACGCCCTATGGCACCGAAGCCATGCACGTGCTGCGCGCCGAAAAGGGCTTCATCATCGTGGGGCAGGACACCGACGGCACCGTGACGCCAATGGACGCAGGACTCGACTGGGCGATCGGCAAGAAGAAGCCCGATTTCGTCGGCAAACGCTCGCTCGCCCGGCCTGATATCGTGGCACCCAGGCGCAGACAGCTCGTCGGGCTGCTGACCGAGGACCCGAACATGGTTCTCGAGGAGGGCGCGCAGGTCGTCGCCGATCCGGCACAGGCCGTGCCGATGAATATGATCGGCCATGTCACCTCGTCCTACTGGAGCGCGACGCTCGGCCGATCGATCGCGCTGGCGCTGGTCGAGGGCGGGCAGGCGCGAAAGGGAGAAACCTTGCACGTGCCGATGCCCGACCGGACGTATCGCGCGACGGTCAGTGACATGGTCTTCGTCGATCCCGAAGGGGCGCACCTCCATGCCTGACGCGTTCGCCTTTGGGGACATGATCGAGCGCCCCGGCGTGACCCTCTCGGCAGCGGCGCCGATGCGTCGCTATGCCCTGCGCGCGCGCGATCCGGCGCTGCTTGCGACGGTCATCGGCCACGCACTCCCGACGAAGATCGGCGCGACCTTGGCGGGCATCGCCTGCCTCGGTCCCGACGAATATTATGCCCGTTTGCCCACCGACCTGGTTCTCGCCGACGGCGCAGGGCAATCGGTGAGCGTGGTCGACGTGAGCGCACGCGCGGTCGGCATCGTCCTCGAGGGCCCGCGTGCCGTCGATGTACTTGCGGCCGGTTGCCCGCTCGATCTCGCGAACTGGCCGGTCGGCCGCACCTCTCGGACAATCTTCGAAACTGTCGAGATCATCGTGGCGCGCGAAGCCGACACACGCTGGCATGTCGACGTCTGGCGCAGCTTTTCGCCATGGCTTTGGGCGGCGTTATCAGCAGCCGCCTCTGACTAACTGGCCGCGAGGGCGCCCGCGACGAGAAGCACGGCATCGGGCCTAGCCAGGCCAACAAGCGTCAGGCCGTGCGCCTTGGCCCGCTCGACAGCAAGCGACGTCGGTGCCGAAATCGTGACCAGCAAGGGGCAGCCAGCAATGATCGTCTTCTCCACAAGCTCGTAGCTGCAGCGTGCGGTCAGCAGGAAAAAGCCGGAAGCCGGATCTATGCCTTGCCGTGCGAGCGCGCCGATCAGCTTGTCGAGCGCGTTGTGCCGGCCCACGTCCTCTCGCACGAGCATCACGTCGCCCGTGTTGGTGCAAAAGGCAGCGCCATGCGCAGCGCCGGTTGCACGGTTGAGTGGCTGGCGCCCGTCGAGATTGCCGAGCGCGGCAAAGACCGCAGCGCTATTTGCCGCAACCTGTGCCGAAATTGGTGGCAGCGGGCGCATCACCTGTTCGAGGTTTTCGAGGCCGCAGAGGCCGCAGCTCCCCTCGCTGACCCGCTGTCGCGCCCGCTCGAAAATGGGCGCCATGCGGCCCGGATCCACCTGCACACGGACGAACCATCCGTTTGCGGATTCGAAAACGTCGATATCGGCGATTTCGCCTGGCCCGGCGATAATGCGTTCGGAAAGGCTGAAGCCGATCGCAAAATCATGCAGTTCGGTAGGCGTTGCCATCATCACGGCATAGCCGAGGCCGTTATATTCGATGGCGATAGGCGCCTCGATCGCCAGCGGCCGGGATTTGTCGACGATCCGGCCGTCGGGTGAGACGGCCTGCACGCCTACGGAACGAATGCCGCCGTCAGGCATCCGCAGGCGCGAGACGTATCAGCGCGGCCGCGGCGGTTTCCGACAGCCCGTCGGCGCCGTGCGCATGGATCAGGCGCTTCATGCGCGGATCCCAGAACAGCCCGACATGATCCGCCACAGCCCCGACGGGATCGGGTTCGTGCGCCATATTTGTCGCGATCTGGTTGAGCATGCGCACGAGGGTATCGGTTGTCGTCATTCGGCGGCGATCGGCTCGATCCGGCGCGATTGTGCGGCGTGGCTTTCATAGCCGGTCTGCCAGTCGGTCGGCCCATTGGACGCGCTGATCTGGACGGCCGTTACCTTGTACTCGGGGCAGTTGGTCGCCCAGTCTGAAAAGTCCGTGGTCACGACATTCGCCTGCGTCGCCGGATGGTGGAAAGTCGTGTAGACGACACCGGGTGCCACCCGGTCCGTAACCGTAGCGCGCAATGTCGTCTCTCCCGAGCGGCTGGCCAACTTTACCCAGTCTCCCGACTTGAGACCCCGATCCTCGGCATCGACCGGGTGGATCTCGAGAAGGTCTTCGGGATGCCAGGCAACGTTTTCGGTCCGCCGCGTCTGCGCGCCAACGTTGTAATGGCTCAGGATGCGACCCGTCGTGAGCAGGAGCGGAAAGCGCGGGCCCGTCTTCTCATCGGTCGGAACATAGTCGGTAACGACGAATTTGCCCTTGCCGCGAACAAAGCCGTCGACATGCATGATCGGCGATCCGTCCGGCGCGTCGGCATTGACCGGCCACTGCAGCGAACCGACCTCGTCAAGGCGCGTGAACGAGACACCGGCAAAGCTGGGCGTAAGGCGCGCGATTTCATCCATGATTTCCGATGGATGCGCATAGTGCCAGTCGAGGCCCATCGCCTGCGCCAGCCGCTGCGTCACTTCCCAGTCCTCAAGGCCATTCAGCGGCGACATGACCTTGCGGACCGGCTGGATGCGGCGCTCGGCGTTGGTGAAGGTGCCGTTCTTTTCGAGGAAGGTCGAACCCGGCAGGAAGATGTGCGCGTAGTTGGCGGTTTCGTTGAGAAAAAGATCGTGCACGATGACGCATTCCATCGCCGCGAGCCCAGCGGAGACATGCACCGTGTTGGGGTCCGACTGCAAAATGTCCTCGCCCTGGCAGTAAAGCGCCTTGAACTCGCCGTCGACGGCGGCATCCAGCATGTTGGGGATGCGCAGGCCGGGCTCGGAATCGAGGCTGACGCCCCAATCGGATTCGAACAGGCGGCGCGTGTCGGCATCGCTTATGTGGCGATATCCCGGCAGCTCATGGGGAAAGCTGCCCATATCGCAGGCGCCCTGAACGTTGTTCTGCCCGCGCAACGGGTTCACGCCGACGCCGCGGCGCCCGATGTTGCCCGTCACCATCGCCAGATTGGCGATCGCCATCACGGTCGAGCTGCCCTGGCTGTGTTCGGTCACGCCCAAGCCGTAATAGATGGCGCCGTTGCCGCCGGTGGCGAACAACCTGGCGGCAGCGCGCAGATCGGCCGCAGGCACCATCGTCACGGGCTCGAGCGTTTCAGGCGCGTTGCGCTTGTCGGATACGAATTCGGCCCAGTGCAGATACTCGTCCCAGTCGCAACGTTCCTTGATGAACTTTTCGTCGGCAAGCCCTTCGGTCACAATCACATGGGCAAGCGCGGTCAGCACCGCGACATTGGTTCCCGGGCGAAGCGGTAGATGAAAATCCGCTTCGACGTGAGGCGTGCGAACCATGTCGATGCGCCGGGGATCGATCACGATCAGCTTGGCGCCGCTCCGCAGCCGACGCTTCATCCGGCTGGCGAAGACCGGATGCCCGTCAGTGGGATTTGCACCGATGATCAGGATTACGTCGCTGTCCTCGACTGAATCGAAGTCCTGCGTGCCGGCACTCGTGCCGAAGGTCGTCTTCAAGCCATAGCCGGTCGGCGAGTGGCACACCCGGGCACAGGTATCGACATTGTTGTTGCCGAAGCCGGCCCGCACCAGCTTTTGAACGAGGAAGGTTTCCTCGTTGGTGCAGCGGCTCGAGGTGATGCCCCCCAGCGCATTGCGGCCATAGGTCGTGGCGATTCGCTTCAGCTCCGATGCGGTATAGGCAAAGGCCTCGTCCCAGTCGACTTCGCGCCACGGGTCGCTGATCTTCGCGCGGATCATGGGCTTCAGGATGCGTTCCTGGTGTTGGGCAAAGCCCCAGGCGAACCGGCCCTTGACGCAGCTGTGGCCGCGGTTGGCTTTGCCTTCCTTGTTGGGGACCATCCGCACGACCTGCTCGCCGCGCATCTCGGCGCGGAAGGTGCAGCCGACGCCGCAATAGGCGCAGGTGGTGATCACCGCGCGTTCGGGCGTGCCGACCTCGACTATTTTCTTCTCGATGAGAGTCGCGGTGGGGCAAGCCTGGACGCAGGCGCCGCACGAAACGCATTCGGAACCGAGGAAGTTGTCGGAGGCAAGGCCCGCCGAAATCTTCGAGGCAAAGCCGCGCCCGTCCATCGTCAGTGCCAGCGTCCCCTGAACTTCGTCGCAGGCGCGGATGCAGCGCGAACAGGCGATGCATTTCGACGGGTCGAAATCGAAATAGGGATTAGATTGATCTTTGGGCTGATTGAGGTGCGACTGGACAACAAGGTAACGTACATCGCGCAGGCCGACGGCCCCGGCCTGGTCCTGCAATTCGCAATCGCCGTTGGCGCCGCAGGTCAGGCAATCGAGGGGGTGATCGGAAATATACAGCTCCATCACGCCCTTGCGCAGCTTGGCGAGGTGCGGTGTCTGGGTACGGACGACCATCCCGGCCTCGACCGGGGTCGTGCAGCTTGCCGGCGTCCCGCGGCGCCCCTCGATCTCGACGAGGCACAGGCGGCACGACCCGAAGCTCTTGAGGCTGTCGGTGGCACAAAGCTTCGGGATCGATGTGCCCTGCTCGGCGGCGGCGCGCATCACACTGGTCCCGGCGGGCACGGTGACTTCGCGCCCGTCGATCGTGCACGTCACCATTTCCTTCGAACGGCTTGCCGGGGTCCCGAAATCTGCCTGTGCCTGATAGGTCATGCCGCCAGTCCTTGCGTCTGTGCGTAGCGCCGGAAGTCGTCCTGCGTATTGAGGTTGTGAAGCGTTGTCCGAACGGGGATCTCACGCGCGCCGGCAACGCTTATCCAGTGACGCATCGAGCGGTCTCCGTTCGTTGCCAGATGCGCGTCGAGCAGCGGGGCCAGTGCCACGGGCCATTCGCCGAAGAGATAATGTCCCGCGACCACCGCCGCTTCGGATCCCCTGCCCGGGATCACCGGCACGGGCAGCGTATCGCACCCGGCGGTCACGACGACGTCGAAGCCATGTGTCGCACCAAAATGGAGCGCCGCGCAGAGGCCCCCGAGAGGCCCTAGCCCCGGCAGGGGGCGATCGGCGACCCACGGCCGGTCGCCCCACGCCCTTCCGCAGACGAGAACGGCGTCGCATGTGGCGTCCAGGTGATCGGCGACATGGTCGAGCAGCGCCCGGCCATCGAGCATCGCCTGCGCCTTGTCGGCACCGAAGCGCGACGATTGCCCGCCAGCGATGATGGCCCCGAGCCGCCTCACCGGAAATCCTCCGGGAAATGCCGGATCGCGGACATCACGGGATAGGGCGTGAACCCGCCAAGGGCACAGAGCGATCCGAACTTCATCGTCTCCGAAAGATCGGCGATGAGCGCGAGATTGGCGTCGATGTCCTTGCCCGCGATAATCTGGTCGAGCGTTTCGACGCCGCGTGTACTGCCGAGGCGGCAGGGCGTGCACTTGCCGCAGCTTTCGATCGCGCAGAATTCCATGGCGAACCGCGCCTGCTTTGCCATGTCGACATGATCATCGAACACGACAATACCGCCATGGCCGATCAGCCCGTCGTTGTCGGCAAAGGTCTCATAGTCGAAGGCGAGGCCGAACTGCGCCGGCGGATGATAGGCACCGAGCGGCCCGCCAACCTGTACGGCACGCACCGGCCGACCCGACGCTGTGCCGCCGCCGATGTCATTTACCAGTTCGCCCAGCGAGACGCCGAACCCGGTCTCGAACAGGCCACCATGACGGATATTGCCCGCGAGCTGGATTGGGATGGTGCCGCGCGATCGCCCCATGCCGTAGTCGGCATATGCCTGCGCGCCGTTCGCCATGATCCATGGCACGGCAGCAAGCGTCAGGACGTTGTTGATGACCGTCGGCTTGCCGAACAATCCTTCATGTGCCGGTAGCGGCGGTTTCGCGCGTACTTCGCCGCGCTTGCCCTCGATGCTGTTGAGCAGCGATGTCTCCTCGCCGCAGACATAGGCGCCCGCGCCGACGCGCACTTCGATCTCGAACGGCGCGATCTCCGCCGCGCAAAGCTGGAGGGCGGCCTCCATCTTGGCGATGGCATGCGGATATTCCGACCGGATGTAGACAAAGCCCTTGCCCGCTCCGACGGCGAAGCCGGCAATCGCCATGCCTTCGATCAGTTGGAAGGGGTCGCCCTCCATGACCATCCGGTCGGCGAAGGTCCCGCTGTCCCCCTCATCGGCGTTGCAGACGATGTACTTGCGGTCGGCGGGGGCCGCAGCCACCGTTTTCCATTTGATGCCGGCGGGAAAGCCTGCGCCGCCACGCCCGCGGAGACCGGACTCGAGCACGGCCTCCAAAGTTCCGGCCGCGCCTGCCGCGCGCGCTGCCGCAAGGCCCGACCATCCACCCGTGGACGCGTAATCGACAAGCGAAAGGGGACGGGTCTTTCCGGCGCGGGCAAATGTCAGCCGGGTCTGGGCCGCGATAAAAGGATGTTCGGCGATGACGCCGATGTGCGCCGTCTCGCCCGAAAGGACCGAGGCGACGGCATCGGCTGTTACATTCGCAAATCCAATGCCTTCGATTTCGACGAGCGGCTCGAGCCAGTGCATGCCCCAGCTCGAAACGCGCTCGACGGTACAGCCGGCCATCGAAAAGGCCTTGGCAACGTCGTCGGCCCCGCAGGCGATCGCCACCGCGTCGTCCGGGATGCGCACGACCGTCACTGGCTGTCGACCAATGCCGTAAATGAAGCGGCATCGAGCCGCGCATGGACATTGTTGCCAACCAGTGCTGCCGGGCCGACCGAACAAAGGCCCAAGCAGTAGATTGCCTCAACACTGACCCGCGATTGGCGATCGGCGATAGCCCGCAGATCGGCCACGCCGCGCGCCTGGCATGCCTCGGCCTCGCACAGCTTTATGCAAGGACGGTCGCTCTCTTCGGGCCGGAAGTCGTGATAGAAGCTGACAACGCCGTGAACTTCGGCGCGGGTCAGATTAAGGCCGGAAGCAATCTCTCTCACGGCGGGCTCGCCGACGTGGCCGAAGGCCGCCTGAACGTCGTGCAAGATCGGCAGCAAGGCACCAGCACGCGCACGGTGGCGCTCGACGATTTCTGCTACGGTAATGCCCGTTTCCACAAGCGGACTGTCCAACGCGTGATCGGCTTTGTCAAATAGACCCGAGCAGTTTATGATAGACTGAGCCTATCAGTTGCTGGTCGAAGCCAGTGACGAGGCGACCTGATGCAGCCCTGCGGCCAGGGGAGGGACCGGCACCCTGTCGCGGATGACAAGGCCGATTTCGTTGACCGGAATGTGCTCGGCGATCGGCACGGTGACCAGATCGGGGTGGGCCGCCACGAGGGCCGCATGGCTGTCGGTGATAATCGCTTCCAATCCGCCCGCCGACACCATGGACAGCAGCGCGACATAGCTGTCCGCCGTCGCAACGGGCATTGCGGCAAGGCCGTGCGCTGCAAGATGGCCGTCCAGGATACGGCGGTTCTGCATACCCTGATGCAGCAGGCACAGCCGCTGGGCTACCATCTCTGCAAGCGACACCTCGCCGCGCTGAGCCAGCGCTGAAGTGCGCGCGGTGACCGCCACGAAACGTTCGACATAGAGCGGCACCGACCTGACCTGCGCCAGCGGCTCGCTGTTCAGATAGGTCAGGCCCGCGTCGATGTCGCGCGCGAGCAGTGCCCGTTCGATCTCGCGCGAGGTCATCGTCGAAATCTCCATCCTCACTTCGGGATGCGCAGCCGTTACAGCTGCGACCAGATGGCCGACGGCGGGCATGGCGGCCGGGATGACCCCCAGCCGCGCGATGCCCCGCAGGCCGCCGACTTTGACATTCAGCGCCGCCCGGATGGCCGCCTGATCGGCGATCATCTGCTGGGCATAGTTCAGGATGGCGTAACCCTGGGCGGTCAAATCGACGAAGCGCCGATCGCGAACGACAAGGCGTTCGCCCAGCATTTCTTCCAGCGCAACTAGGCCCGAGGATAGGGTTGGCTGGGACACCTGGCAAGATTCTGCGGCGCGCCCGAAGTGTCGCTCGCGCGCGATCGCAACGAAATACTCGAGAAAGCGCAATTGCATGTCGCGATGGGCTAACCGGTGGGGAGGACCAATGGCAAGCGTGCGAGGGTGCCGCGCCGAAGGGGACCATGAAATTTTCCGGTCGCGATATTCTTTTCAGTCGAAGGGCGTCGCGCAGAGGCGTCATAGTCGCCACCGGGCAGACGAATGAAGGACTTGCCGGTGAAACTCGAAAACGATCCGCTGGCCGCCTTCTGGATGCCCTTCACGGCGAACCGCGCGTTCAAGGCAACCCCCCGCATGCTCAGCAGTGCCAAGGGCATGCACTACACGTCGAGTGACGGGCGCACGATCCTGGACGGAACCGCCGGCCTGTGGTGCGTGAATGCAGGCCATTGTCGCGAACCGATCGTCGAGGCCATTCGCAAGACCGCAGGCGAACTCGACTTCGGCCCCACCTTCCAAATGAGTCATCCGCTGGCGTTCGAGCTCGCCTCGCGCGTTGCCGCGCTCATGCCCGAGGACCTGAGCCGCATCTTCTTCACCAATTCGGGTTCGGAATCGGTCGATACGGCGCTCAAGATCGCGCTCGCCTATCAGCGCGCGCGGGGGCAGGGGACGCGGACCCGGCTGATCGGGCGCGAGCGCGGCTATCACGGCACGGGCTTCGGCGGCATTTCGGTAGGCGGGATCGTCAACAACCGCCGCCAGTTCGGCACGTTGCTGACAGGGGTGGATCATCTCCCGCATACGCATTCGGTGGCGCATAATGCCTTTACGCGCGGGCAGCCGGCATGGGGCGGGCATCTCGCGGAAGAACTGGAACGTATCGTGACGCTGCATGGCGCAGAGACGATCGCTGCGGTGATCGTCGAGCCGATGGCGGGGTCGACGGGGGTGCTGATCCCGCCGGTCGGCTATCTCGAGAAGCTGCGCGAGATCTGCACGAAGCACGGGATCGTCCTGATCTTCGACGAGGTCATCACGGCTTTCGGCCGTGTCGGCGGGGCGACGGCGGCGGGAACGCTGGGCGTGACACCGGACATGATCACGATGGCAAAGGGACTGACCAATGCCGCCGTGCCGATGGGGGCGGTCGCCGTCAGCCGCGATATCCACGACACGGTCGTCGAGGGCGGTCCCGACGGGATCGAGCTGTTCCATGGCTATACCTATTCGGGTCACCCCCTGGCGGCGGCCGCAGGCCTGGCAACGCTCGACCTCTACAAGTCGGAAGGAATCTGGGAACACGCCGCCAGCCTGCACGGCTATTGGGAAGAGGCGGTGCACAGCCTGAAGGGCAGGCGCCACATCATCGATATCCGAAACATGGGAATCGTCGCAGGCATCGAGCTCGAACCCCGCCCCGGCGCGCCTACCAAGCGCGCGACCGAGCTGTTCCACAAATGCTTCGACAACGGCTTGCTCGTCCGCGCCACCGGCGACATCATCGCGCTGTCGCCGCCGCTTATTCTCGAAAAGGCGCACATCGACGAGATGGTCGGGCGGATTGCCGAACTGGTCGAGACGGTCGACTGATCAGAGCAGCAGGACGATCTTGCCCACGTGGCGCTTGGTCAGAAAGGCTTCCTGTGCGGCCACGATCTCGGCGAGCGGGTATGTTGCAGCAATCAGCGGCCTGATTTCCCCGCGTTCGATGATGTCGATGAGGTTGGGGAAGACCTCGGGTTCGAGGACGGTGCAGCCGATCAGGCGCAGGTCCTTCAAATACAGCGTGCGGAGGTCGAGCTCGACGACGGGGCCGGAGATCGCGCCCGATACGCCGTAACGCCCGCCACGCTTGAGCACGTCGAGAATCGACCCGAATTGAGGGCCGCCGACGATGTCGACAGCTCCATCAAAATGCTCGGGGCCGAACAGGGCCGACAGGTCGGCGCCGCGCGCGATGACCTGATCCGCGCCCAGGGCGCGAACCGCTTCTGCCTTTTCGGTGCCGGCGATCGCCACGACCTGTGCGCCGCGCCGCTTGGCCAGCTGAACGGCGGCCGACCCGACGCCTCCGGATGCGCCCGTAACCAGCACACGTTCGCCCGCGGACAGGCCGATGCGCGTCAGGATGTTTTCGGCCGTCGAATAGGCGCAGGGGAAGCTTGCCAGCTCGGCATCCGACAGCGCGGACTCGATGCGGTGGGCATACGCTGCGGGCACGCTGGCATAGTCGGCAAAGGCGCCGTCGACCTCCGACCCGAAATAGCGGACGTCATAGGACGCTGTGCCTCGAAAAACCGGCTCGACAAGGACGCGTTCGCCGATCCGCGTGGCTTCGACGCCCTTGCCGACGGCGACGATCCGGCCGCAGGCGTCGGCCCCCTGGATCCGCGGAAAGCTGAAGGCCGCGCCGGACCAGCCATCGTCCTCGGCGCCCGCAAGGCCCGTAGCCGCCCCGGCGTCGGTCGCTTCGGCAACGGCCTTTGAATACCAGCCGATACGCGTGTTTATGTCCGTATTGTTGACGCCTGCCGCCCCGACCCGGATCAGCACCTCGCCCGCCGCCGGCAGGGGCACGGGCACGTCGTCGCGGATGTCGAGGCAGTCATAGCCGCCATTGCCGGTCAGCAGCACCACGCGCATGACCGCAGGCAGGGTCATCCGGCGCGCGCGAGCCCGAACTGGTTGAGATACCATTTCTGGAACTTGATCACGCTGCCTTCCTGGTCCGAATAGCGGCCGGGGCGGTAGCGGCTCGACATGATCCCGGCCTGGTTGTTCTCGGTGATCACCTTGTCCTGCGTCGTCGTGGCATGATAGCCCCAGATCATCTTCTCGATGTCGACCTCGTCTTCGCGGGCGCGCCCGTCGACCAGCCAGATCATCTCGACGTCGGTTACCAGTGCGCTGCGCGGCGTGAACTGGAAAAGGATCGCGAAATGGTCGTCGGCAACGATCTGGCTGAACGGGCTGAAGCTCAGGTGCATGCGGCCGCCATCGGGCGCGGTGCGCTTGCCCATCAGAGGTGACGGGGCTGTGCCGTCCTGCGTTTCGGCGGCCCATCCCTCCTTGTTCATGCGCTGCATCAGCAGTCGGATGTGCGACGAGTCCGGCGCGTCGTCGATGTTGCCGATCGGGCGACCGAGGGCCGCAGCGCTTGCTTCCCAGGCCTTGAGGCGGGGCGTGACACTGGCGATGGCGTCGGCCGGGCCCGAACTCGGCCCGGCGCCGACCGCCACGATCGAATCCGCCGCATGCATCGAGCAGAATTCCGGGTGAGAAGGGACGCAGTGGTAGCATTCGAAGAAATTCTCGACGACGAGCTTCCAGTTGGCGGTCGTCGGATAGCTGCCGGCATGGGCGATGCGCGCGTCGGCGATGCCGTGATAGTCGAGGATCGGGCCCATGTCGCCGAAGGTCGCGTCGAAATCGTCCGGCGCGTCCTCGCTGAGGTTGACGAAGATCAGGCCGTGGAACACGCGGATATGGCAGGCGAACAGGCTGTTCTCCGCCTTGTCGAAATCCTCGGGCATCAGCCGCGCGGCGATCAGCCGCCCGTCGAGCCCGAAGGTCCAGGCATGATAGGGGCAGACGAGACGCGGGGCGTTGCCGCTGTCGGCCTGGCAGATCGTCGAACCGCGGTGGCGACAGACATTGAAGAATGCGCGGATGCTGTTCTCGTTTTCGCGGATGACGATGATCTGCTCGCGGCCGACACGGAACAGAAAATAGTCGCCCTTGGCCGGGATGCGCGAGATATGCCCGGCGAGCAGCCATTTGCGGCTGATCACCTCTGCCATATCGGCGTCGAATACGGCGTCGCTGGTGTAGAATTCCTGGTCAAAGCTGTACCCCATACGCGTTTTGGCAGCGAGGCGGCTCATGACTTCGACATGCGACATCAGATTTTGATCCGGGCGTTGGTGGGGTCGTACAGGGGTTTCAGCGAGGCCGTGGCCGGGTAGCGAATGCCTGCGATTTCGATCTCGTAGTCGTCGGGGGCGATCGGCCCCACCGTACCGCCGTCGGTGGCGGTGACATAGCCGAGCCCGCATGCCGCCCCGAGGGTATGCGCGTACATGCCCGAGCGGATGTATCCGGCGATGCGGTCGCCCTGCCAGACCGGTTCATTGTGGTAGAGCATCGGATCGGGCGATTTTAGCAGGAACTGGACGAGCCTTTGTTTCAGGCCGTCCTGCTTTTGCCGAAGCAGCGCCTCGCGTCCGATGAAGCCGCCGGGCTTGTCCATCCTGACCGCAAAGCCGAGGCCGGCCTCCAGCGGCGTGTCTTCGTCGGTGATGTCGTGGCCCCAGTGGCGATAGGCCTTTTCGATGCGGAGTGCGTTGAGCGCGTGATAGCCGCAATGCTTCAGGCCAAAGGCGGTGCCGGCGGCGACGATTCCGTCGTAGACGCCCGTCATGAACTCGGTCGGGATATAGAGTTCCCAGCCCAGCTCGCCGACATAGGTGATCCGCGATGCCCGCACGATCGCATAGCCGAGCTCGATCTCCTGGCTCGTCGCGAAGGGGAAGGCTTCGTGCGACAGGTCGTTGGGGCAGATCGACTGGAGCAGGGCGCGGGCGTGTGGTCCCATGATCGAAATCACGCCCATTGCCGACGACACGTTCGTCAGGACCGCATGCGCCTCGGCCGGGATATGGCGCTTCAGCCAGTTGAAATCCTTGACCTCGGTCTCGGCCCCCGTGACGATCAGATAGGCGGTCTCGGTCAGCCGCGTCACCGTCAGGTCGGCCTCGATCCCGCCCTTGTCGTTCAGCCACTGAGTATAGACCAGCTTGCCGGGAGCGACGTCGACGTCGTTCGCGCACACACGGTTCAGCACGGCGCAGGCGTCGCGGCCTTCCAACCGAAATTTGGCGAACGAGCTCTGGTCGAACAGCCCAACGGCTTCGCGCACCGCCTTGCACTCGGCGGCATTGGCGTCGAACCAGTTCTGGCGGCCATAGCTGTATTCATATTTCGGCGTGCTGCCGGGTTCGCCATACCAGTTTGCGCGCTCCCAGCCGAAAGCTTCGCCGAAACATGCGCCCGCTGCCGCCAAGCGGTCGTGCAACGCTGATTTCCGGACGCCGCGCGCGGTCTCATATTGCTTGAACGGATAATGCGTCGCGTAAAGCAGGCCCAGGCTCTCGGTCACGCGCTCGCGCAGATATTTGCGGTTGATCTGGAAGGGCATGTTGCGGCGGATATCGACGGTCCACAGGTCTGCCGGCGGAATGCCGTCGCGGATCCAGTCTGCCATTACCTTGCCGACGCCGCCGGCCGATTGCAGCCCGATGGAATTGAGGCCAGCCGCGACGAAGCACCCCTTCAACTCCGGGCTCTCACCGAGGTGATAGCGTACGTCGGGCGTGAAGCTTTCGGGGCCGCAGAAAAACTTTTGGATGCCGGCTTTTTCGAGAGCGGGAACGCGGCGCATCGCGTCCAGGAGCAGCGGCTCGAAATGTTCGAAATTGCCCGCGATCTCGTCGAAGCAGAAATCTTCGGAAATACCATCCATCCCCCAGGGGCGGGCATTGGGCTCGAACGCGCCGACGAGCAGCTTGCCGGCGTCGTATTTGTAATAGCCGCAATAGTCATAGTCGCGCAGCACCGGAAGGCTGGGGTCGATCCCCTCCACACCCTCGAACAAGACGTAATAATGCTCGCAGGCGTGCAGCGGGGCAGCGACACCCACGCTCGCTGCCAGGTCGCGCGTCCACATGCCGCCGCAGATCACGACGAAATCCGCGTCGACCGGCCCCTCATCGGTGTCCACGCCAATGACGCGTTCGCCGTTATGGCGGATGCGGGTGACTTTCGTGTTTTCGAATATCCGTGCGCCGCCGGTGCGCGCGCCCTTTGCCAGCGCCTGGGTGATGTCGACGGCATTGGCATAGCCGTCGCTCGGGATGTGGATGCCGCCTACGACATCGTCGACATTAACGATCGGCGCCATCGCCTGGATCTCAGCCGGCGACACGACGTGTACGGGCAGGTCGAACACCTTGGCCATCGAGGCGCTGCGCTTCAGCTCCTCGAAGCGCTCTGCATTGGTCGCCATCGAGATGGAACCGCACTGGCGGTATCCGGTCGCCTGGCCGGTTTCCGCCTCGAGCCCGCGATAAAGTTCGCCCGTATATTTGGCGAGCTTGGTCATGTTGATCGAAGGGCGCAGCTGTCCGACCAGCCCAGCTGCGTGCCAGGTCGTGCCGCTGGTCAACTGCTTGCGTTCGAGCAGGACGACATCGTCCCAGCCGATCTTGGTCAGGTGATAGGCGATCGAACAGCCGATGACGCCGCCGCCAACGATGACGACGCGCGCCTTTTTGGGGAGTTCGGTTGCCAAGATCAGGCCTTCATCTTCGCGTTGTCAGGGTCATAGGCGGGCTCGGCGAGCACGGTCGCGCGGCGCCGCTCGCCCTGCAGCAGGATATCGAACTGCGTGCCGGGGGCTGAATGGCCGGGCGGTACGGCGGCAAAGAACAGGCTTTTGCCGACGCGGTGGCCGTAGCTGCCGGATGTCGCGAGGCCGATGCACCGGTCGTCGTCGAGGCAGGGTTCACCGCCGCGGACGTCGACATTGGTCGCATCGACCTCGCCATAGACGATCCGCATCCGGTCAGGCGCGTCCAGCGTTGCCTGTTTGCCGACGAAATCATCCTTCTTGAAGTTGATGAAGCGATCCATGCCCGCTTCGATCATCGTCAGCTCGTTGGTCAGCTCGGACCCCCAGGCCTTGTAGCCTTTTTCGACGCGCATCGCATTGGCGGCATAGAGCCCGTAATTGACGATGCCGAATTCCTGACCCGCCGCCCAGACGGCGTCATACAGTGCGGCCAGCTGAGCCATGGGCGGATGCAATTCCCAGCCCAGTTCGCCGGCGTAGGACACGCGGAGCGCGCGCAGGCCGATACCCGCCAGCGTGATTTCCTGCCCGCTCAGCCAGCGGAACCCCTCATTGTTCAAATCCGCGTCGGTGAGCTTGGAGAGCACGTCACGTGCGCGCGGCCCGTTCATGACGAGCACGCCGAGATCCATCGTGAGGTTGGTCAGTACGACGTCCTCGTCGGGCAGCTTGCTCTGGATCAGCAGGTCCCAGTCACGCTGCTCGGCGGCGGCGGCCGAAAGGCAATAGAAATGATCGTCGGCAAGGCGTGTCACGGTCATCTCGCCGTAGATGCGACCGCCGCGCGAGAGCGGGTGGACGAGGCCTATGCCGCCGGTCTTTTTGGGCATGCGATTGGCGCAGATGCGGTTGAGGAACGCCTCGGCATCGGGGCCGCGCACGTCGTATTTGGCAAAGCCCGACAGGTCGAGCACGCCTACGTTGGCGGCGACGGCTTTCACTTCATCCGCGACCACTTCGAAAACGTTGGTACGGTGATAGCCGCCTTCTTCCTCGCGCCCGTCGAGCGAGAACCACTTCGGGCGCTCCCAGCCATAGGTCTCACCGTATACGGCGCCCTGGGCCTTGAGCTTTTCGTAGAGCGGGCTGATCTTTTGCGGCCGGCCATCGGGTTCTTCCTCGCCCGGCAGGCGGGTCGTGAAGGTAAGCCGGTAATCGAGGAACACCTTGGCGCGGCTGTACGCCTCGTCGGCATAGGGGCCATAGCGGCGCGGGTCGAACTCGGTCATGTTGATGTCGGCGTCGCCCTCGACGATCCACTGCGCCAGGTATTTGCCGGCCCCGCCGCCCTGCGCGATGCCGAATGACGTGCCGCAGCAATGCCAGAAATTGCGCAGGCCGACGGCGGGTCCAAGTAACGGCCCGCCATCGGGCGTATGCGGAATGGCCCCGTTGACGATGCGGCGGATGCCGACTTCGCCGAACACCGGCATGCGCTCGATAGCGCGCTCGAGCCATTTCGAGATGCGCTCGAGGTCGTCGATGAACAGTTCGCTAGTCGATTCCCATTCGGGCATGCCCTTGGGCGCCCAGGCCTCGGCAAGGCCAACATTCTCGTAGATGCCGATCAGCCCGCTCTTCTGCTCCTGCCGGAAATAGCCCGAGACATAGGGGCAGCGCATCACCGGGATTTCCTCCTCGCGCTCCATGAACGCGGGGATGGGATCGGTGACGATGTAATGGTGCTCCATGTTGGTCACCGGGATGTCGATGCCCGCCATCTGTGCGACCTGGCGCGCGTAGCAGCCGGCGGCGTTGACGACGATTTCGGCGCGGACGACGCCCTGTTCGGTCGTCACGTCCCATTCGCCCGAGGGCAATTGGGTAAGTCCGGTCACGCGGTTCTTGCGGACGATCTTCGCGCCCAGATTGCGGGCGCCGATGGCAAGGGCGTTGCAGATGCCCGACGGGTCGGCATGGCCGTCACCTGTCGTGCGCGCGCCGGCGATGACGCCTTCGGTCGTCACGAACGGATTTATCCGGCGAATTTCGGCAGGATCGATGATCTCCATGTCGAAGCCGATGCTCTTCGAAAAACCGAGGATGGTCCGAAACCATGCCAGTTCGCGCTCGTTGGTCGCGAAACGGATACCGCCGGATTTGTGCCAGCTGACGTACTGGCCGGTCATCGCCTCAAGCTTGGGGTAGAGCTGGTTGCTGTAGGCGTGGATCTTCGCGAGGTTGTAGCTGCCCGTAATGCTTGGGCATTGGCCAGCTGCGTGCCAGGTCGACCCCGACGTCAGCTCGTCCTTTTCGATCAGCAGGCAGTCGGTCCAGCCCAGCTCGGCGAGGTGATAGAGCAGGCTGGCGCCCATGATTCCGCCGCCGATGATCACCACGCGTGCACTGTTCTGCATCAGGATCATTCCTCCCGGCCCTGCCGTCCAGAACCGCGAACCTAGGCGCGGGCGCGGCGCGGCGACAAATGAGCGTTTCGCCGTATCGGCTGAAAAAATTTTTGCCCTGCGCACGGCGAAAAAAATTCAGCCGTGATCGCTATTTTTTCATTTGTGGCGTGTGCGCGGCGTCTTTCTATTCGAGGCTCAACCGGAGGGCGTCGAAGAGCTTATGAAGATCGGTTTCATCGGCCTCGGCAATGTCGGCGGAAAGCTCGCCGGCAGCCTGATCCGCAATGGCCACGACGTGACGGTGCGGGACCTGAACGAGGACCTGGTGGCCGATTTTGTCGCGCGCGGGGCCAAATCGGCTGACAGTCCGCGTGCCCTTGGCGAAGTTGTCGACCTGATTGTCACCTGTTTGCCGTCTCCTGCTGCCAGCTCGGCGGTTGCCGAAGGTCAGGACGGGTTTCTCAGCGCCATGCGCCCGGGCCAGATCTGGCTGGAAATGAGCACGACCGACTATGCCGAGATCATTCGGCTCGGCGCGCTCGTCGAGGCACGTGGCGCGCTGTTCATGGAGTGCCCGGTTTCGGGCGGCTGTCATCGCGCCGACACGGGAAATATCGCCATCTTCGCCGGGGGGCCGCGCGCCGCTTTCGAAGCGGTGTTGCCGGTCTTGACGACGATGGGACGCCGCATCCTGCACACGGGCGACTATGGCACGGCGTCGCAGCTGAAGGTGATGACGAACTATCTGTGCACGGTGCACCTCGTCGCGCTCGCCGAAGCACTGACCACGTGCAAGGCGATCGGCCTCGACATGAACACGACCTATGAGGCGATCCGCATTTCCTCTGGCAACAGCTTCGTGCACGAGACCGAAAGCCAGGTCATCCTGAACGGCAGCCGCGACATCAACTTCACGATGGACCTCGTATCCAAGGATATCGGCCTGTTCGACCGGATCGCGCAAGGGGCGGGGGTGCCGGTCGAAATATCTCCCCTGATCGTCCGGTTGTTCAAGGAAGGCGAAGCCGCCTATGGCCCGCGCGAGCATTCGCCCAACATCATCCGACGCTACGAGGAGCCGCTCGGCATCAAGGTGCTGGGTACCGGCTTTCCGGCCGAAATGGTCGATGACGAACCCGAAGAACCGGGATACGAAGTCGTTCCCCGACGCTAGCCGGTCGTGCCTGCGTGCGCGACCACCCAGTCGATGAAGGTGCGCACCCGTACGTTCTCCCGCATATCCTTGCGGCAGATCAGACCCCATTCGCCGGGGCACACCACTTTGTTGCTGACCGGCTGGACGAGGCGTCCGCTGGCCAGATCCTGCTCGACGAACGGCCCGTTGACGAGCGCAATGCCCTCGCCGCCGAGTGCCATTTCAAGCGCGACCGCCAGCGTATCGACGACCAAATAGGGTGAAGATGCCTCGAACTGGACGCCGGCCGCGGCGAACCAGGTCTCCCAATTGCGGGTCTCGGTATATATGGTGACCAGCGGCTGGCTGAGCAGGTCTGCAGGACTTGCTGATTTGCCGAGTCTTGCCGCGAGCGCCGGGCTGCACACCGGATAAAGCGAATATTCGAAGAGCGGCACCCAGTGGTATCGCGCCGGGTCGGGCAGCGTTTCGCAATACACCAGCCCGACGTCGGCGTGCACGTCGTCGAATTCCCATTCGACGGCACAGGTATTCAGCGTCAATTTGATCTTCGGATTGTCGGCAAGGAACTGCGGTACCCGCCGCGCAAGCCAGCGGATCGAAGCGGTGACGTAAGTCTGGACGCGCAGCGGTTTGTCGAGGGCGTTGCGATGTACCGCTTCGACGCCCTCGATCAGCGATTCAAAGGCGGACCGCACATAGGGGTACAGGACGCGCCCCTCCTCGGTCGAGATGATATGCCGCCCGTCCTGCTGGAACAGCTGCACGCCCAGCGCATCCTCGATCAGCTGCACCTGGTGACTGACGGCCGGATGGGTCAGGCAAAGTTCGTCCGCAGCGTCGCGTATGCTTTGCCGGCGCGTAGCCGCCTCGAAGCCTTTCAGGGCCTTGAGCGGTGGAAGCTGTTTCAGGTCGATCTTCGATTGGCCGGTCATTACGGGGCTAGTCTTGGCAGGCCTTGGGCAATCCGCAACCGGTAAATTTAATTGACGTTTGTCAGGCGCGGTGGGCGTCGATGGCCAAGGCGGCGCCCTTTTCGGCGACCATGACGGTCGGGGCATTGGTATTGCCCGAGGTGATCGTCGGGAACACCGACGCGTCGATTACGCGAAGCCCCGTCATGCCATGGACGCGCAACTGGGGGTCGACCACCGAGGTGGCAGGATCGGGCCCCATCATGCAGGTGCTGGTCGGGTGATAGACGGTATCGGCGCGCGCCCGGAAATCGGCAAGCTGGGCCTCGTCGCCGGCGATCTCGCTGCCGGGAATGATTTCCTCGGTGATGATGTCGGCCAATGGCCGGGTCTGCGCGATCCGGCGGAGCAGCCGGTTGCCCGCAAGGACATTGTCGATATCGTATTGCGTCGCGAGATAATTGGGGTGGATCGCGGGATGCATCGTCGCATCCGGCGAGCGGAGCTCGAGATGCCCACGGCTCGTCGGACGGCAGGGGTTGTGAGACAGCAGGAAGGCTGAAAACGGATCGGGGTTCAGAAGCTTGCGGTCCGAGAGCGGGGTTTTCGTGTAGCTCACGGGGCTGAAGTAGAGTTGAAGATCGACGTCAGACCGGGGATCGCTGCGCACGAAACCGCCGCTCTGGTTCACGCTCAGCGAGAGCGGCCCGGCGCGGTCCGCCATGTAACGCAATCCGGCGCGCATCTTGCCGATCATCGGGTGCAGCAGGTCGTTGAGCGTCGCCGTTCGGGCCTTGTAGAAATAGGATACCGCGAGATGGTCCTGCAGATTTCGGCCGACCTGCGGTGCGTGCATCACGGGCGCGATGCCCAGCGCCTTCAATTTTTCGGCGTCGCCGATTCCCGACAGCATCAGCAATTGCGGCGAATTGATTGCACCCCCGCTCAGGATCACTTCGCGGCGCGCGCGCGCCTCGAGAGACTTTCCGCGCCGTGAGTAGCGAATGCCGGTCGCCCGTTTCCCCTCGATCACGATCTTCGTCGCGAGCGCGTGGGTTTCGATCTTGAGCGTCTTGCGCGAGCGGGCAGGGTGAAGAAACGCATTGGCGGTCGACGCACGCCAGCCGCCCCGCGTGTTGATCTGGTACATGCCGACCCCTTCGCTGTCGGCCCCGTTCAAATCGGCGCTCGGCTTGAAGCCCAGCGCGCGGGCCGTCTCGACGAAACTGTGGCACACGGGGTGCACATGGGGCGATATGTCGGTGACGTGCTGCGGCCCACCCCGACCGTGATGCGCGCTGTGCCAGTCGAAGTCCTCGGACTTCTTGAAGAAGGGCAGGACGTCGTCCCATCCCCAGCCGGCGTTGCCCAGCGCCTTCCAGTCGTCATAGTCGCGTGGTTGACCACGGACATAGACCATTGCGTTTATCGATCCCGAGCCGCCGATGACCTTGCCCCGCGGCCAGTAACTCCGCCGTCCGCCCAAGGCTTCGATCGGTTCGGTGTCGTACATCCAGTTGATGCGCGGGTTGAAGAATGTCCGGCCGTAGCCGATCGGCATCTGGATCCAGATCGACAGGTCGCTGCCGCCGGCCTCGAGCAACAGCACAGTCGTCTTGCCGTCTTCGGTGAGCCGGTTCGCCAGCACGCAGCCCGCCGTGCCGGCGCCGACAATGATATAGTCGAATTCCGGGGTCACGACACCGGGTGCTGCGTCATTTCGAGGTGAAGCATGGTACCCTCATAGGGATTGGCGCGCGCGACATCCTCGTTCAGTTCGACGCCCAGGCCCGGGGCGGTCGGAGGGATCACATGACCCGCCTCGAACCGGATTGGCATTTTCAGGATCTCGCTGTGGAAGCCGCCCCATTGCTCGATACTCTCGAGGATCAGGAAATTGGGCGAACAGGTCGCGATCTGGATGTTCGCTGCGCCGACCACGGGCCCACAATAGAGATGCGGGGCGATCTGGACGTGGCGCACTTCGGCCATGCCGGCGATCTTCTTCGCCTCAAGCAGCCCGCCGACCCGCCCAAGGTTCATCTGCAGGATAGCCGCTGCCCCGCAATCGAGCAGCCGGGCGAAGTCGTATTTGGTCGCCAGTCGCTCGCCCGTAGCGATCGGGATGCTGGTCGCGCGCGCGACCTTGGCCATTTCCTCGGGCGCGTCGGGTGGCACCGGCTCTTCGAGCCAGAGCGGGTCGGCGGGCTCGAGCCGCTTCGCCAGCCTGATCGCGCCTGCCGCCGTCATTTGACCGTGCGTGCCGAACAGCAGGTCGGCCTTGCTGCCGACCGCGTCGCGCAAGGTGCGCGCGAAACGTTCACACAGATCGAGCGCCTCGAGCGACAGCTGACGGCCGTCGAAGGCGGAATAGGGGCCCGCCGGGTCGAACTTCAGCGCGGTAAATCCCTGGCCCAGATATTCAGCCGCGCGCGTCGCGGCGAGACCGGGGTCGTGGTAGACGTCGGTCGCGTCGCCAGGCCGCGGATAGATGTAGGTATAGGCGCGGAGCCGCTCGTGCACCTGCCCGCCGAGCAGCTTGTAGACCGGCTGGTTCGCGGCCTTGCCGACGATATCCCAGCACGCCATTTCGAGCGCGCTCAGCACGCCCATCACCGTCAGATCGGGATGTTGCGTGAAGCCGCTCGAATAGACGCGACGCCACAACTTCTCGATGTCGTGCGGATCGTTTCCTGCCGCATAGCGGGAGAACACATCCTCGATCATGCGCGCCACGAGATGCGGTTCGAACGGCACGCAATATGCCTCGCCTATTCCCGATATCCCGCAGGCGGTCGTCAGTTTGACGAAGACGAAATAGCGCCCTCCGAAATGGGGCGGTGGGTTGCCGACGACGAATGTCTCGATGTCGGCAAGTTTCATGTCGCGTAGAAGCCGTTGACGACTTTCACTTCAAGAAAGTCGTGCAGACCGTACTCGCCCCATTCGCGACCGTTGCCCGATTGCTTGTAGCCGCCGAACGGAGACTCATAGCCCTGGCCCGCGCCGTTGATGTGGACGCTGCCCGCGCGGATCGCGCGCGCGACGCGGCGGGCCCGTTCCAGGTCGCCGCTCTGGACGTAACCGGCAAGACCATAGGGCGAGTCATTGGCGATCGCGATGGCTTCGGCTTCGGTCCTAAACGGGATCATGACGAGCACGGGGCCGAACACTTCCTCCTGTGCGATCGTCATGGCGTTGTGGACGCCAGCGAAGACCGTGGGTTTCACGTAGTAGCCGCGATCGAACCCGTCGGCGCGGCCGACGCCACCGGCAACAGGAATCGCGCCTTCGTCGATGCCTGCCTGGATCAGCTTCTGGATCTTGCCATATTGAAGCGCGCTGACGACCGGCCCCAGATGAGGGCCCCTTTGGGTGGGGTCGCCGAGGCGCGTTTCCGATGCTACGCGTGCGGCGATGGCGACGGCCGCGTCATAGACCTTGGCCTCGACGAGCATCCGCGTCGGCGCGTTGCAAGACTGGCCGGCATTCTCGAAGCAGTGTTTCACGCCGCGCGTCACGGCTGCTTCGAGATCGCTGTCGGCGAAGACGATATTGGCCGATTTGCCGCCCAGTTCCTGGCTGACGCGCTTGACGGTATCGGCAGCCGACTTCGCCACTTGGATGCCCGCGCGCGTGGAACCGGTGAATGAGATCATGTCGACCTGCGCGTGGCTGGTCAGCGCATCGCCGATGCCCGGGCCCGTGCCGTGGACCATGTTGAACACGCCGGCGGGGAAGCCTGCCTCATCGATGAATTCGGCGAAGAGCTGGGCCGACAGGGGCGCAACTTCGCTCGGTTTCAGCACCATCGTGCAGCCGGTGACGAGCGCGGGCCCTACCTTTGCGGCCAGCTGGTTGATCGGCCAGTTCCAGGGGGTGATCAGCACGCAGACGCCGATCGGTTCGTGCACCAGATTGGCACCCGGGGCGATTGCCCGCTCCCACGCCATGGCGCGCGCGGCCTTGATCGTTTCCTTCAGATGGCCGGGCCCGCATTCGGCCTGGGCATTGTGCGACAGGTCATAGGGGGCGCCCATCTCGGTCGAAATGGCCGTGACCATTTCGCCATAGCGGCGCTCGAAAATGGCGATCAGCTTTTCGACGAGCGCGATGCGCGTTTCGAGCGACAGCGCGGCATAGCCGTCGAACGCCGCACGCGCGGCCGTGACGGCCAGATCGACGTCGTCGGGCCCGCACAGCGCGACGGTGGCGGCAATCTCCTCGGTCGCCGGGTTGATCGCATCGACCGTGGCGGTCGACGTGCGCGGGAGCACCCAAGCGCCGCCGATGTAGGATTTCAGCGGGGTGTGCTCAAACATAGCCGATGGCGCGCTTCTGATCGGCGATGATGTGCTTGGCGGCCATGAAATAATGGAATGCCGCCCAGAAACCTGTCGGTGCCAGGACCAGCAGCGCGAGGCGCAGCGAGGCGGCGTCCGCTCCGGCGGGGCCCGCAAACCAGTCGCTGAGCAAACCGACGCCCTGCGGTGCCACGATCAGGTTGAACACGTTCGCAATGAGGAGCGCGACCGCGCTGAACATCGCGCGCATTTTCGGCGGGGCGAGATTCTGGCCGAGCGCAAAGGCCGGGCCGATGTAGAAATAGATAGCAGGAATGAAGAGCCACCACATCAGCGTCGCGAGTGACAGCGAATGGGTATAATAGGCGATGATCGACGGCACGGTGGCGACGGCGGTCACACCGCCCAGCAGCCAGACGATCCGCCGCGGATCGACGAACGAAGGTCGTGCGAGCAGCCATGCGGTCAGCAGCGACGCGGCGATCCCCATCACCAGATGGATCGGCCCGACGACCGCGCCCGCCGCGCCGACATCCAGACCATAGGTGCGTTGGATGAACGTGGGCGTAAACCACATCAAACCCCAGCCCCAGAGGGCCGAAACGCCGCTGCCCATCAGCACGTGGACCGCCGATTTCTGGCTCATCAGAAACCGGAGTGTGTCTGCCAGCGTGGGGGTATCGTCGTTGCTGACGGCATCCAGGCAGCCGCGCTGCGGCTCCTTCACCGTCAGCATGATCAGTGCCGCGAGCAAAATGCCCGGAATTCCCAACACGAGGAAGGCCGCGCGCCAGGTGTAAGCGTGCGCGACAGCCCCAGCCATGTCGGCACCGAGCCAGGCACCGATCGGGGCACCGAGGGCAAAAATCGTCAGGGCCATGGGGCGGCGGCTGGCCGGGAAATAGTCGCAAACGATGGAATTGCAGGACGGTGTTCCCCCCGCTTCGCCGATTCCCACGCCGATGCGCGCCAGCAGCAGGTCGAAATAGCCGCGTGAAAGTCCGCAGAACGTCGTCATTGCGGACCAGACGGTAATTGAGATGGCGAGAAGGTTGCGTCGGTTCCACCGGTCGGCGATCCAGGACAGCGGAATCCCCATGATCACATAAAAGAACGCCAGCGACACGCCTGTGAGAAAGGCGACGCCACTGTCGGTCAGGTGCAGCTCGAGCCGGATCTGCTCGAGCACGGTCGACATGACGTAACGGTCGGCGATGTTGATCGTATAGGCCAGCATCATGACGAAAAGCACGTACCAGCGCACTCCCACAGATGGCAGATTTGCTTCGTCGATCGTGGCGCCCATCGTCGGTGCAAATGCCATCGTCAGTCCTTCATGTCGCTGAGAGTTCGGGGCCGAGCGCGGCCCGGAGCGGACCGAGCCAGGGAGAGAAGTTCTTCCACTGGTCGAGCCCATCGCGGAAAATCGGCTGGCGCACCTGTTCGGAACTTGGCGTGCGCACGCTGCGCTTGGTCTTGTGAAAGTCGACGCAGCCTTCCTCGAACTCGAGGCCGCAGTAATCAAGAATTCGGCGTACGCTGCCTTCGAGGTCGTCGATCACGTCTTCATGCTGCACGCGCAGCACACGTCCCGGAAGCACCGTGTCCCAGTGATCCATGAGCTCGACGTAGGTTCGGTAATAGCGGGCGATATCCTCGATCCCGTAAGTAAATTCCTGTCCCTGCGCGAACAGCTGTTTGAAGTTGCTGAAACAGCACGCCATCGCGTTGCGGCGCGCGTCGATGATCTTGGCATTGGGCAGGATCAGGTGGATCAGCCCGATGTGCCGGAAATTGTTCGGCATCTTGTCGATGAAAAACGGTCGGCCCAAGGCACGGTTGGGCATGGTGTCGGCAATATATTGTTCGCCGAAGCGGCGGATCGTATCCGGGTCGAGTTCCGGCAGTATGCCGGGGTAGCGGGGCTGGTCGAAGTTAATCTCGCGCCCCTGCAGTTCGTGGACGATGCGCTGGATATCCGGAAGTTCCTGCGTGCCCTCGACCAAGCTGTGCGAAGCGAGGATTTGTTCGATCAGCGTCGAACCCGAGCGGGGGAGGCCGAGCACGAAAATCGGCGCGGGGTCGTCGAGACCCCAGCCTGCGCGCTCGGCGAAAAATTGTGTCGTGCAGACACGGCGCTGTTCGCGCGTATTCGTTTCGAACACTTCGGGGATATAGCCGTTTCCGGCACGGTGCAGGGCGCTTCCCCGCGTGTAGCATGCCCATGATCCGGCATAATCGCCCTCGTCCTCGAGGGCCTTGCCCAGCGCATAGGCGATATGGATGCGGTCGTGATCCGCCGTGGCAGGGTCGTTGAGACGTCCGCGCATCACCGCGATCGACTCGGGGGAGAAGCGGTAGGTCTTGAGATTGGCGAGGCTCCACCAGGCGTCGCCGAAATCGGGCCTGTCTGTCGTTGCTGCCAGATAGGCATCGACCGCTTCCGCCGTATGACCCTCTGTCTTCAGGGCGTGGCCCAGCCATAGGTTCAGATCGGCGCGGTGCAGCCGTGCCTGGGGCGTGTCGCCGGTCGTCTCGCTCAACATCTCCCGATAGACCGGAATGACGCCTTCGAAGTCGCCAAGGCCCACCTGAATTGTCGCCGCCTGGATGCGGTGTGCGTGATTTTTGGGGTCACGGTCCAGTTGCGGCTGAAGTTCCAGACGAGCCTGGGGGAATTTGTGGCGCGCGATCAGGACCTGGACATATTCGTGGCGTGCCTCGTGATGATCCGGCACCATAGCCAGCACGCCCGCGTAAAGCGTTTCCGCATCGTCGAGCACGTTGCGCAGATGACCCATTTGCGCGAGCAGGCGCATCGCTTCGGGATGATCCCCGAAATCGAGCAGGAACCGGCGGATCAGCGTTTCGGCCTGGTCGACTTCTCCATCGCCGAAAAGCATCTTGGCATGGACGATCGCAGGCGGAAGGCTGGCGAGATGTGCGCTGTGTTTTGCGGCCACGGCGGCGCTGGCCGTATCGCCCGTCATGCGGAGCAACCCGTCGAGCATGTGCCAGCCCATGGGGAGGGCAGGGTTGATCGTCACGGCCATGGTGAGGTCGGCAATCGCAGCGGGCGCATCGCGGCGCGCGACATGGCACAGGCCGCGCTCAAGATATAATCGGCTGAAGCGCGGATGATGTTCCGCCAGCTGCTCCAGCGTGGCCAGTGCGGCTTCGGTCTGCTGTGCCATGCGTTGCGAATGAGCGGCGATCAGCAACAGGTTCTTGTCGGAGGGGTGCGTGGCGAGCAGGCGTGCTGCACCGGCTGCTGCGGCAAGGTGATCGTTCTTGGCCTGAAGTTCATGAAGGGCAGCGAGCTCGAACTCCGGCGAAGTCGCGGGAGGTCGTGCAATGTTCGCTGTTCGCTGGTCGGGTTGCGTGGCCATTGCGCCCTGTTCTGTCAGCAATCGCTGTGCGCTTGTCAAACGCCCGGCGCTCTCGAAAGGCAAGGAGCAGTGCCTTTGGCATCACCCCTTGCCGGTCGAGTCATTGGCATCAGAGCTTGGTACTGATCTTGAGGCCGTAAGTCGTGGGACGAACAATCGTCGACGTCTTGATGAACTGCGACGAGTTGGTGAACGTTGCAGCGTGGCTGTTGAAGATGTTGTCGCCGAAGAGCGTGATCGTCCAGTTGTCGCGCGTGAAGCCAATCTGCGCATCCGCAAGGGCGTAGCCGGGCATCTTGTAGCGAAGAACGGTGGTTGCGGGCACGATGATGCCGTTGGGGCCGACCACGTTTCCGTTGCCTGCGACATCGCCCGACGGATAGGTCGCAGGCTCGTTGTAGGTCGAACTCGTGTAGTTCACGCCGCCGGTGACGAACCAGTCCATGCCGCCCGGGCCGTTCCATTCGTAACGGACGCGGGCATTGCCCTGGAAGTTGGGGCTGAACGGCGTGATGCCGCCGATGTCGCCGAACGGGCTTTGCACGGGGATCACCTTGCCGCCCGCAAAGGTCTGGGTGATGCACTTGCCGAAGCTCGAAGCCGCCGGGTTGTTGCCGACGAAGCACGGCGAGTTCGATTGCTTAGACTCGTTGTAGGTTGCCGAACCCTGGATCGTCAGTCCATCCGACGGACGGGCCGTGATCTGCACCTCGGCGCCCTTGATGCGATAGTTCGGGCCATTCGTTGCAAATGCCGTGTTGCCGAAGCCCGCGGCCGGGTTGAAGAAACCGATCTGGGTATTTTCCCAGACCATATAATAGGCGGACATGTTGAACGTGACCTTGCGGTCGAACAGGTCGGTCTTCAGGCCAACTTCCCAGTTGGTCAGGTTGTCCGGCGCGTAGGCTGCAGGCACGAGAAGCTGCCTGGGGCGCGTCCCGGTCGCGCTGAGCACGGGGTCAGAAAGTCGCTCCGACGGGCCACGGTTGAAGGCGCCGGGACGGAAACCCTGGCTGAACAGGCCGTAGATCAGGGTGTGATCCTGCGGCTTCCAGGTGATCACGCCTTTGCTCTTGAAGCCGGAATAGGTGGATTTCAGGTTCAGCGCGTCGAGATTCGAACCGGTGGCGCATACAGGCACTTGATAACAGGCGGAGGTGAAAGACGAATACACCGAGCCCGTCTCATATTCCTTGTATTTATAATAGCGCGTGCCGGCCGTTAGGGTCAGGTTTGGCAGGATGTCGAAATCGACCGAGGCAAAGGCGGCATATTGCTTGTAGCCCCGCTGCGTATCCTCACCAAAGGCAACGCCGGCGCCGCGCGGTCCCGCGACGTTCAGCGTGGCAGCAGGATTCGGCGCGACGAGACCGAGGCAGATCGTGCCGGCCGCCTTGATCGCGGCTGACGTCAATGTCGGATCGCACGACGGGATCGTCTTGTAATACCAGTCCTGATTGTCCTGGATCTTGAACGATTCATAATAGAGACCGGCAATCACGCGGAGACGCCCACTGTCGGGCGAGCTGATGCGGAATTCATGGCTTTCGTGGGTGTTGCGGACGTTGTCGACCCAATAGCTGTTCGGCTCATGGCAGAACGGCGGTTGGCCGGCACCGAAGTAATAGTTGGCGCCGCCGGTGCACTGGTAAAAGATGCCATAGGTCGAACGGGCGTAATTGGTATAATCGCCCTGCTGCGAGATGTGGCGCGTGAGATAGGCGCCGGTATAGATCAGCTTGAAGTCGCCAATCTTCCCGTTCAGCGTCCATGCCGTGTTGTAGAAATCGTCCTTGCTGTACTGCGGCGAGAACAGCGTCGACGACAGGCCGGTGAGCGGGGCATAGTCGTAGGTGTAGGTCTGGGTTGCAAAGGTACCCTTTACATCCAGCTTCTGGTACGACTGCGCCACCAGCAGGTCCCAGTCGGGTGCAATCTTCCAGTCAACCGAAACGCGCCCGCCCGTATAGTCGACGGGGTTGAAATTGTCTTCGACCAGCGAGCTGTTGTTGTATTTGCCATCGTTGGTCTGCTGGGCCGGCGTCAGCTTGTTGCCGTTATTCACGCCCGTGACAGGATTCGTGTAGTTGAGATAATAGGATCCGAGGTCGGTCGTCTGGCGCGTGAAGGTCGACAATTTGTTGTCGATGTAGCCGCCATGATGATCTGCGTAGATGACCGCACGGATCGCGAGCTTGTCCTCGATGATCGGCACGTTGACCATCGCGTTGAACGAGCCGTTCGATGAACCGCCGATCGTCCCGCCGAAGCTTCCTTCCAACCGGCCTTCGAATTTGTCGAGTACAGGCTTGTTGGTGATGTAGCGCACCACGCCCGCCTGTGCGCCGCCGCCGAACAGGGTGCCCTGGGGCCCCTCGAGCACTTCGACGCGCTCGATGTCGGCGACATACACGTCGACGTTACGCGCCGGGAACTGCATGGACTGGTCATCGAGGTAGAGGGCCACGTTCGGGAAACCGCCGATGGTCGCCGACGACTGCTGGCCGGCAAAACCTGCCGACAGGCCGCGCATGAAGATCGCGCCCTGGCCCGGGCCGTTGTTGGAGAAGGTGATGTTCGGCGTGTACTTCAGCAGGTCGTTGAATGACGTGACGTTGAGCTTGCTCAGCGTGTCTGTCGAGAAGGCCTGCAGGGTCATCGGCACGTCCTGCAACGACAGGTTGCGCCGAGTCGCCGTCACCACGATGTCGGGTGCGCGGCGATCGTCTGCGGTCGTGGTATCTGCAGGGGCGGTCGCAGCTGGGGCAGTCTGGGCCAAAGCGGGTGCGCCACCGGCGCCCATTGCTGCCAGAACGAATACCGCCGTCGAGAGACTCCACTTGGCCTTCATGTCGATTACCCCCTATTTTTTGGCCAACTTTTGCCGGCCAATTTATACCCCGAACTCCCCGAGCGAGCGGCAAGGCTGGCTGCGGGGTCCAATGATAGCAACTGACCGATTTTTCTGCATTGGCAAATATAATTTAGGAATACGGCCAATTTTGTCATGCAAGGCTGTCGGCCGCAGCGCCTCGATCCGCGCGGTCTGCGAGGCGGGCAGCGGCGATTTGCCCGGGCTGCCCCGCGTGTGCATGAGAAATTCTTCATGAACGAATCTAAAAAACTAACGCGACGGGCCTTTGCCTAAGCGGCTAGCCGAGCGCGGTAACGGGCACACGCCCGCCGGGGGCTGTCACTATGTCGAGCGGAAACGAATTCGTCCTGTTGGTCGCGAGCGAAGATCGAAAGGGGATCGTCGCCGCCGTGTCGAATTCAATCCTGAGCCAGGATTGCAACATCGTCGAGAGCGCGCAGTTCAACGAACGGAGCACGGGCCGGTTCTTCATGCGGATCGCCTTTTCGGTCCCGGCAGGCATGACGCGTGAGCGCTTCACCGAAGCCTTCATGCCGGTCGCCACCGCGTTCCGCCTCGAATGGCGGGTGCACGACCTGAGCCTGAAGGCGCGGGCCATGATCATGGTCAGTCGCGGGGGCCATTGCCTCAACGATCTGCTTTACCGCACATCGACGGGGCGCCTGCCGATGGACGTGACAAGCATCGTCTCCAATCACACGACGTGGCAGGGGCGCGCCGTTCACGAAGGTATTCCGTTCTTCCACTTGCCCGTTACCCCGGAAAACAAGCTCGAACAGGAAGCCCGCCTGATGTCGATGGTCGAGGAGCAGCAAGTCGATCTCATCATTTTGGCGCGCTACATGCAGGTGTTGAGCGACCAGCTCTGCCGCAAGCTCGACGGCCGGGTCATCAACATCCACCACAGTTTCCTGCCCGGCTTCAAAGGGGCAAAACCCTATCACCGGGCCTATGACCGCGGCGTCAAAATGGTCGGGGCGACCGCGCATTACGTCACGCCCGATCTCGATGAAGGGCCGATCATCACGCAGGATGTTTCCATCGTCGACCATGCCGATACCGTGGAGGACTTGATCGCAGAGGGGCAGGACACCGAGAGCCGAGTGCTCGCCCGGGCCGTGAAACTGCATCTCGAGCACCGCGTCATGTTGAGCGGGACCCGCACAGTGATCTTCAAATGACGATCGATCTGGCAGGTGAAGCACGGCTGATGGAAGAGCTTGCCCGCCTCGACATTGCCCATGAACGGCACGAGCACGAAGCGGTGTTCACGGTCGAGGAAAGCGCGGCCCTGCACGCGCTCATCCCCGGCGCGCACACAAAGAACCTGTTCCTCAAGGATGCGGCAGGGCGCTTTTGGCTGGTCAGCGCGCCACACGACGCTCGGCTCGACCTCAAGGCGCTGCCAATTGCCATCGGGTCAAAGAAGCTCAGCTTCGGCAAGGCCGAAGACATGATGCGCCTGCTCGGCGTGACGCCGGGATCAGTGACGCCCCTGGCGGCACTCAACGATGCCGAGGGGCAAGTGAGCGTCGTCATCGATAGCCGTCTTGCCGATGCGCCGCGCGTCAACGTGCACCCCTTGCGCAACACCGCCACGGTCGGACTGACGGGTGCCGACCTGCTGGCGTTCCTTGCAGACGTTGGCCATCCGCCGCTCGTCGTGATGCTTCCGGGAAGCGAGCCGCTCTAGGCAGGACCCGTCTTAGCTTTGCGGGGAAATGAACTGAAGCGGTTGATCAGCCACCGACGGAACATGGCGATGTCAGGATCCGACAAATCGTCGGCGTGCAGCTTCAGATAATATCCATAGCCGTCCTCGACGGTCAGGTCATAGGGCTTCACCAGTCGCCCGGCCTCGATCTCCTCGGCGAACATGTCGATGTCGCCGAGGAAAACGCCGCTTCCTGCCATCGCATATTGGGCCGACGCAATTGCGGTGTCGAATGCGAGGCCCCCTGTCGTCGGCACGTCGATCCCGCTGACCCGAAGGTAAGACGACCAAAGGAGGTCGCGCTGTTCGCCCTCCAGCTTCAGGTGCAGCAATTCCTGGCCCGCAAGAAACGCCGCGAGCGATTGCCCTTCGGCAGCACGCGCGGTCTGTGGCGCGCACAGCGGCGCCACGCGCACCATCCACAGCAGGTCGGTGATCCGGTCATCAACATTGGGCCGGTCGTAGACGATGGCCATGTCGAAATGCGTCGATGGCAGGCCCGTCACATGCGCACTCGACACGTCGAGTCGGACATCGGGATGTTCGGTGCGGAAGTCACGCAGCATCGGCATGAAGAGCTGCTGCAGCAGCGAAGGTGGAATGTGGATGCGCAGAGCCGGACGGGTCACCGTATCGTCTCGGATCGCGTTCATCGTCTGCTCGATGCGGTCGAAGCATTTGCTGACGACGGGAAGCAAAGCTTCTCCTTCCGCCGTCAGGGTGAGGCGGGACGCTTCGCGAAGAAACAGCGGCTTCCCGAGCAATTCTTCCAGGCCGATGACATGGCGGCTGATCGCGCTCTGCGAAACCGAAAGCGCCGCAGCGCCAAGCGTGAAGCTGGAATTCTGCCCGACCGCGTCGAAAGCGCGAAGCGCGTTCAAGGGCAGCCAGCGACGGTTGATACTGCTGCGGTTAGCGATGACCAGACCCCCATTTTCGAAAGATGATAGCGCGCTTGCTAGACCGGAACGCTGTCGATTTGACATAGGCTTATGAGAAAATCGGATTGGCGGCGCCGAGGGGCATCGTTCACGTCGCTCATCGATATTCGTTCGGGGATGACAAGATGGATCTGGTTCGGATCGGCGATTTGCTCGATGCCCGCCGCGACGGCCATTGTTTGCCCGGTGGGCTCTACAAGGACCCGCAGGTCTTCGATTTCGACTTGCACGTGATGTACGGCACGAGCTGGCTGATGGCGGGCTTCACCTGCGAACTGCCGAAGCCGGGCAGTTATGTCGCGATGATGATCGGGAAATGGCCTGTCATCATCATCCGCGATCGCCACGATGTGATCCGCGCGTTCCACAATAGTTGCCGCCACCGCGGATCGATCTTGTGCCAGCCGGGCAGCGGCTCGGGGCCGAAGCTTGTCTGCCCTTATCATCGTTGGACCTACGATCTCGACGGCTCGCTTTTCGCGGCCAACCGAATGGCCGAAGACTTCGACAAGACCACGCACGGGCTGAAACCGATCGCGCTCGAGATCGTGGCGGGGGCAATGTTCATCTGCTTCGCCGACGAGCCGCCCGCGTTTGCCGATTTCGCCGAGAAGCTGGCCATCTACGCAGCGCCCCATAAATGGGACGAGTCCAAAATCGCGTATCAGAGTGTCCTCGTCGAGAACGCGAACTGGAAGCTCGTCATGGAAAACGGGCGGGAATGCTATCATTGCGCGACGGGTCATCCCGAGCTCGCGCGCACCTTTCCCGTCGGCATGTCCAAGCATTTCGACATCGAAGGCGACGCAGCGGCGCAAAAGTTCCTCGACGACATGGCGTCCATCGGGCTGGCGACGGATGCGGTCGAGGGCGACTGGTGGCAGCTCGCGCGTTTTGCGTTAAGTGCCGGCTGCGTCTCGATAACAATGGATGGCCGGCATGCCGTCAAGAAGCTGATGTGCGATTTGAACGAGGGAGCCATCGGATCGATGCGCATGGCCATCGATCCGCACTGCTTCGTCCACGCCACGGCCGACCATACGTTCATGTTCAGCGCAATGCCGATCAGCCCGACCGAAACCCATGTGACCGGCAAGTGGATCGTCCACAAGGATGCGGTCGAGGGTGTCGACTACACCGTCGAGAACCTGGCCGATTTATGGACCCGAACAAACTTGCAGGACAAAGAGCTGGCCGAAAACAACCAATTGGGCGTGAACAGCCCGGGCTTCACACCCGGACCCTATTCGCCCGATGCCGAGATGCTCGCGCTGCGCTTCTCCGATTGGTACTGCAACACCGGCAAGGCCTATCTGCAGACGCATGGCAACTGACCGCGCAAATCTTCGACCGGAAACGCTTGCGGTCGCGTTCGGATATGACCCGGCAATGGGTCAGGGCTCCGTGAAGCCGCCGATCTTCATGACGTCGACGTTCGTCTATCCCTCGGCCCAGCACGCCAAGCACGTGCATGAGGCCTTCTTCGACGGCACCGGCCCCCTCGTGGGGCAACCCAATCATATCTACTCGCGGCTCGGCCATCCCGGGCTCGATATCCTCGAGGCCCGGCTTGCCGCCATCGACGGCGCGGAATCCGCAGTTGCCTTTTGCAGCGGCATGTCGGCGCATTCCTCGATCGCGCTTGCCTATGTGCGCCCCGGCGACAGCGTGTTGCACGGTCGCCCGATCTACGGCGGGGTCGACATGCTTTACGGCGCGGTCATGCCGCAGTTCGGCTCGCATGTGGCGACGTACACCGACGGCACCGACGAGGCGCATGTCCGCGCGGCGGCCGACGCAGCGCTGGCCACGGGTCCCCTTGCGCTGATCGTCGCCGAAACGCCTGCAAATCCGACGGCGGCGATCGTCGATCTCGACCTGATGGTCCGGCTGGCAGACGAAATCGGTAGCCGGCAAGGGAAGCGGCCGCTCGTCGTGGTCGACAACACCTTGCTCGGACCCTTTGCGCAGCGGCCGATCGCGTGCGGCGTCGACTTGTGCCTGACGTCGCTCACGAAATATTGCGGCGGGCACAGCGATCTGCTTGCGGGCGGGATCACGGGCCGTGAAGAGGTCATTGCGCCGATCCGCACGTTGCGGACGACCTGGGGCAACCACCTCGACCCCTATACCGCCTGGCTGGTCACGCGGTCGCTGGAGTCGGTCGACGTGCGGATGGAGCGTGCCATGGCTAATGCCCGGGCCGTCGCCGAGTTCCTGCGCGATCATCCGAAAGTCGCTGGGGTCACCTATCTTGGTTTCCTAGCGGAGGGGACGCGGCAGCGCACCGTCTTCGACCGCCAGTGCAAGGCTGCCGGATCGACGTTCTCGTTTCACCTCCAAGGTGGCGAGGCCGAGGCCTTTCGTATGCTCGACCAGCTCAAGCTGCTCAAGCTCGCTGTCAGCCTTGGCGGGTCAGAAACGCTGATTTGCCATTCGGCCAGCACGACGCACTATGCCGTCGCCCCGGCGGACCGGCTGGCGGGCGGTATCACCGACGGCACGATGCGCCTGTCGGTCGGGCTCGAACATGTTGACGACCTGATCGCCGATTTGCGCCAGGCGCTGGAGGCTGTGTGATGGATCTTCGCTTTACCGGAATAGATATCTGCGCCGTCAACGGGACGCGAAGCCCGCCAGAAAGCCGCTACGACGTCGTGGTGGTCGGCGCCGGACCCAGCGGCGTCGACGCCGCGATGGACGCGGCAAGGGAAGGCCAGTCGGTACTGCTGGTCGACGAGAACCCGGTGTCGGGCGCGCTGATGGGAAATGACGTGCCGCTGTATTTCGGCGGGCGGATGACGGCCGCGACAGCGAACAGCGAGCGCATGGTCGAAGCGATCTTCATGAGCATGCCGGCGCTCGAAACGGCCATGGAAGCCGGTGTGGAAGTGCTTCTCGGCACGACGGCCTGGGGTGTCTATCGCAACGGCCCCGGCGTCGCGAGCCTGCCCGAACAGGTCGTAGGTCTGGCCGATGCCGAACGATCCTGGCTCGTCGGGTTCGACCATATCGTGCTGGCAACGGGCGCGCGAGACTTGGCCATGGCATTCCCGGGCTGGAACCAGCCGGGCGTGATGGGCGCGGCGGCGCTGCAGATGCTGCTGGGCCGGTACGATGCCTTCGCCGGAGAGCGGGTTTTGATCGCTGGATCGCACGACCTCGCGCTGGGAACGGCGTTGTTGGCGCATGGTCGCGGCATAGACGTCGCTGGGCTGATCGAAGTGCGCGACGCCCCCCAGGGGAACGCGGAACTGGTTGCCAAGGTTCAGGCAGCCGGGCTCGCAATCAGCTGCGGCCAGTCGATCGCATCGGCCAAGGGCGGGATCAACGGCGTCGAAAGCGCGACCCTCACGTCCGGCGAAACCATTGCCTGCGACACGATCTGCCTCGCCATCGGCCTGGTGCCCATGGTCGAACTGGTCGATGCCATGAACGGCCCCCGGACGCTTGATCCTGCGCGTGGCGGCTATATCCCGGCAGGCGAAGCCACGGTTTCTGCAGTCGGTGACTGTGCCGGCCTGCCCGACACGGGTTTCGATCATGTCGCCTACCGCATGGACTGGATGCGCGCGCTCGCCGACGTCAGCGCCGATGACACGATCGTCTGTCAGTGCGAGGAAGTCACGCGCGCCGACCTTATCGGGGTGCAGCCGCCACATTACCTGACGCGTCCAGCGCCGATGTGCGCGCGCTCGCTCAATTCGTTGCTGCAGGACGGACCGGCGAACCCGGACCAGATCAAACGCCTGACACGGGCCGGCATGGGCGTGTGCCAGGGTCGCCGATGCCGCGACCAGGTCGCCATGCTGCTGGCGCTCGAATCAGGAAGCCCTTTCGGAACGATCCCGCTCGCAACGCACCGGGCTCCCGTCCGGCCGCTGCCTATGAAAATCATGGCCGACTTGAACGAACCCGAAGCGATGACGGCGGCCTGGGACGTGTGGTTCGGCATCCCGACGCAGTGGGTACCCGTCGAGGACATCGGCACGGTGCACGAGGATGAGCACCGCGCGATGCTCTACACGGGGATGTACGAATGAGCGGCGCGGATGTCGTGATCGTCGGCGGCGGCGTGACGGGCCTCAGCGCGGGCTGGTGGCTCGCGCGTTCGGGCGTCAAGGTCACGGTGCTCGACAAGTTCATTGTCGGCTGGGAAGCGTCGGGTCGCAACGGCGGCGGCGCGTCGCATTACCAGAGCCCGTTGTTCGACGAAGAACAGCGCATGTGGCCCCAGATGGACGATCTCCTCGGCTATCCGACCGAACACCAGAAGGGCCGCATCATCATCGCGATGACCGAACGGCAATGGGAACAATATCGCTTCGTTGCCGACCGTCATCACCGTCTCGGCCATCCGGTCGAGGTGCTCGACGTCAAGCAGGTGCAGGACGCCGTGCCGCTGGCGGGCGACAATTGCTTCGGGGGCGTGCATTACAAGTTCGGGGGGCACGCCAATCCGCAGCGCAGCGTCCAGGCCTATGCCTGGGCGCTGCAAGACCTCGGCGGCACCATAAGGCAGCACAGCCCGGTTATCGGTTTCGAGACGGCGGGCGGCAAGGTGACGGCGGTGAAGACCGCGACCGAGAGTTTCGGTTGCGATGCCGTGGTCGTCGCGGCCGGGCCGCAGATCCCGCATCTCATGGCGCAGCTGGGCGTCACGGTGCCGCTCGCGCCGGCGCGGGCCGAAATGATCATCACCGAGCCTGCGCCGATGATGCCGATCGGTGGGGTAGATGGCCATAAGCTCTATGGCCGGCAGACGATGCGCGGCAACCTGGCCTATGGCGGCGGCCCGCACGAGTGGGTCGATGTCGAGGAGATCGGGCCCAAGGCGCGCCCCTCGACGCCGCTGATGCGTAATCTCGCAAGCAGGCTCGCCGAACTGCTGCCCAAGGCGGCGCATCTGAACATCATCCGCAGCTGGGCGGGCGTGATCGAGAATTCGCCCGACGGCCGCCCGATCATCGACCGGTTGACCAGCCCGGACAATGTGGTGGTCGCGTCGATGTCGGGTGTCGGCTTCGGCCTGTCGCCCGCCTCGGGCCATGCGATCCGCGACTTGGTGATCGACGGCGCGTGCTCGTTCGCCGATATCGATATCCTCAAGCTGTCGCGCTTCGACAATCTGGAGCCCGACTGGCGCGAAAAGCGCGGGTGGGTGCCGATTTCATGAGCCGATACTCGGCATTCGGATTGCTGCGGGGCGCGCTGACGGGTCAGAAGCACTGGCAACCCGCGTGGCGCGATCCCGATCCGAAGCCGAGCTACGACATCGTCATCATCGGCGGCGGCGGCCATGGATTGGCGACGGCCTATTACCTCGCCAAGGTCCATGGCTTGCGCAACATTGCTGTCCTGGAAAAGGGCTGGATCGGCGGCGGCAACACCGGGCGGAACACGACGATCGTCCGTTCGAACTATCGCCTCGCGCCGCTCCACGACCTGTTCGAATTCGGGCTGAAGCTCTGGCACAACCTGAGCGACGAGCTGAACTACAACGTCATGTTTTCGCCGCGTGGCGCGATGTTCCTCGGCCATAGCGATGCCGACATGGTCAAGCTTGCCGAGCGCGGCGACGCGATGCGGTGCGACGGGATCGACGCCGACCTGATGACACGCGACGAAGTGGCAAAGCTCGAACCGCTGCTCGACATGTCGCGCACGGCGCGCTTTCCGATCGAGGGCGGCCTGATCCAGCGGCGCGGCGGCACGGCCCGCCATGATGCCGTCGCCTGGGGCTATGCGCGTGGTGCGGACAGCCTAGGCGTCGACATCATCCAGAAATGCGAAGTGACCGGCTTCGTGCGGGATGGCGACGCCGTCGTGGGCGTCGAGACGACGCGCGGCCGGATCGGTGCGGGACGCGTCGGCATTTGCGTGGCGGGGAACAGCGGCCATGTCGCGGGACTGGCAGGCCTGCGCCTGCCGGTCGAATCGCAGACGCTCCAGGCCATGGTGACCGAGGGCGTGAAGCCCATGATCAACAGCGTGATCATGTCGCAGTCGCTGCATTGCTATATCAGCCAGTCGGACAAGGGCGGCATCGTGTTCGGCGGCGATCCCGACAACTGGCCCAGCTACGCGCAGCGCGGCCATCCCATGGTCATGGAGGGGGCGATTGCCCAGGGTCTCGCGCTCGTTCCGTCGCTGTCGCGGCTGCGCATGGTCCGGACCTGGTCGGGCGTGACCGACATGAGCTGCGACGGGGCGCCGATCATCGGCACGACGCCGGTCCGCAACCTCTATCTGAACGGCGGCTGGTGCTACGGCGGGTTCAAGGCCACCCCGGCTTCGGGCTGGACCTATGCGCATACTTTGGCGACCGGCGCGCCGCACGAGCTGAACGCGCCGTTCTCATTGGATCGCTTTGCCACCGGCGCCACGATCGACGAGACAGGGACCGGCCCCATGCCGAACAGCCGCTAGATGATGCAGTTTGCCTGCCCTCACTGCGGTCCGCGCGCGCAAAGCGAATTCGTGTTCGAGCGCACGGTGGATTCGGTCGGCGCGCTCGATGCCGCGCCGGAGGAGGCGATGGCGGCGCTCTTTACGCGCACCAACCCGCGGGGCCCTGACGACGAGATCTGGCGTCACACATATGGCTGTCGCGCCTGGATGGTGGTCACCCGCCACCGTGTCACCCATGAAGTCAGCGCCGTGCGCGCGGTCGGGCCAGAGGCGCTGCCATGATCGGCTTCAGCTTCGACGGCGTGCGCTATCAGGCACAGGCGGGCGATACGCTCGCCGCCGCGCTGCTGCGCAACGGGGTCGGCCTTGTCGGTCGCAGCTTCAAATATCATCGCCCGCGCGGGATCATGACGGCGGGTGTCGAGGAACCGAATGCGCTGGTCACGGTCGGCGAGGGGGGACGACGCGAGCCGAATACCCGGGCCACCGACGTGTTCGTCTATGACGGGCTGGTGGCGACGAGCCAGAACCGCTGGCCGAGCCTGGCTTTCGACGCGGGCGCCGTGCTGGGGCTTGCCGCACCGGTGTTTTCGGCAGGTTTTTACTACAAGACCTTCTTCGGTCCGGCGAAGCGCTGGATGCGCTTCGAATATTTCATCCGCAAGGCTGCGGGGCTGGGCAATGCGCCCACCGAGCCTGATCCCGATCGCTTCAGCCAGCGCGCGGCCTTTTGCGATGTGCTGGTCGTGGGCGCGGGGCCGGCGGGGCTGATGGCAGCGCGGGAAGCAGCTGAAGCGGGCAAGCGCGTCATTCTCGTCGAACAGGATCGGATCCTCGGCCCGTCGCTCGTCCGCGATCCACAGGACCTCGATGCCGCCTGGATCGAGGCGAGCGCGACTGCGATCCGTGCAGCCGGGGGTCGCATCCTGACGCGCACCACGGCATCGGGTTACTGGGAGCATGATCTTGTCACTTTGACGCAGCGGCTGAGCGAGCCGGGGCAAGCTCCCGCCGACGGTGTTGCGCAGCGGTTGTGGCATGTACGTGCCGGCGAGGTGGTCCTTGCAACCGGCAGCATCGAGCGGCCGATGGCCTTTGCCAACAACGACCGCCCCGGCGTGATGCTGTCGCAGGCTGTCCGGACCTATGTGCGACGTTTCGGGGTCGTCCCGGGCAAGCGCGTCGTGATCGCGACGAACAACGATGATGCCTATCGGACCGCTGCCGCGCTCAAGGCGGCGGGTGCGGATGTCGTCGCAATTCTGGACGCGCGACCGGCGCCTGCGGGAGCCGACTTCGGGTTCGCGGTGCATAATGATGCAGTGCCGCTGTCGACCAAGGGCGCGCGCGATTGCCTGACCAGCATCAGCGCGCAGGTGAACGGTTTGGAAAAGAGCTGGTCCGCAGACCTGCTCGCCGTCTCGGGCGGATTCACGCCCGTCGTGCATCTCCACATGCAGGCAGGCGGGACGCTCGACTGGGACGAAGCAGCGCAGGCTTTCGTGCCGGGGACCTCACGGCAGAACGTGAAGACCATCGGCGGCGCGGCCCACCCAGATCCGGTATTCACCGTCAAGCCTGCCGGGAGCGCCAAGAAGAGCTTCGTCGATTTCCAGAACGACGTGACCCTTGCCGATGTCGATCTGGCATGGGCCGAAGGCTATCGTTCGGTCGAGCATCTGAAGCGCTACACGACGCTCGGCATGGCGACCGATCAGGGCAAGACGAGCAACATGGCGGCGCTCGGCCGCCTTGCCGAGAAACAGGGCGTGGCGATTCCTGAGGCCGGCCTCACGACTTTCCGTCCGCCCTACACACCGGTCACCATGGGGCTACTGGCCGGCGCCGGCGCAAGGGATGCCGGTGCGCATGTTAGGCGCCTCGCGCTTCACGACACTCACGCCGCGAAGCAGCCGATCTGGCAACCACTGGGTTACTGGTTCCGTCCCCGCGCCTATCCGCAGGGCGGCGAAACCTTGGCGCAAGCTGCGCTGCGCGAAGCACGGGCCGTGCGTAATTGCGTTGGCATGACCGACGTGTCGACGCTTGCCAAATTCGAAATTTCCGGCCCTGACGCAGTTGCCCTGCTCGAAATCATCTGCGCGACAAGCGTCGGCAAACTTGCGGTCGGGCGCGGTCGGTACACTTTCATGCTGCGGGAAGACGGCTTCGTGTTCGACGACGGCACGGTCTGGAGGATCGCGGATAATCGCTTTCTCCTGACCAGCTCAACCGGCGGCGCAGACCGGATGGCGACGCATATTTCATATGTCCGCCAATACCTTCGGCCCGACTTCAAAGTCTCTGCCGTGAACGTTCAGGAACACCATGCCGGCATCGCGGTTGCCGGGCCAATGGCAAGAGATGTGCTCGAAAAGCTGATCGGAGAGCCGCCCCCCCGTCACATGTCGACTGTATCTGCAACGATCGCGGGCGTTCCGGTACAGGTACTTGCAGCAAGCTACAGTGGCGAGCGGGCGTTCGAGATCTATGCCGACGCGACGCACGCCGCTGCCGTCTGGCACGCGTGCGAGGCCGAAGTCACAGGGCTGGGCGGTACCCTCTACGGCATGGAGGCGATGGAATTCCTCCGCATCGAGAAGGGGCATCTGGTCGTCGGCGGCGAAATCGACGGACGGATGACGCCACATGATCTGGGCATTGCGGGCATGCTCAACAAGGCGGGCGGCTTCATCGGTTCGCATGGACTTACACGACCGGCGCTGGCAGCGCCGGGTCGTCGCCAACTTGTCGGGCTCGAGGGTATTGAAGGAACGATCCCTGAGGGCGCCATGCTCGTTGTCGAGGGTGGGGGCAGTGTGCAGGGACATGTCACTGCCGCTGCCTTCCGCGTCGTCGAAGGGGGATCGATCGCGCTCGGGCAACTGCTGGGCGGTTTCGGACGCCATGGCGAGGAATTGATCGCAACATCGCCCACGCGCGGGCAAAAGGCGCGCGTCCGTGTCGTCGCGCCCCATTTCTACGATGCGGCCGGGGAGCGCTATCGTGACTGATGTGACGATCACGGTCCTTCCTGCCGCGCCGCTGCATGCACTCGAAATCTGGAGTTCGGCTGCCGAGGTGGCCGCCCGTTTCGCAGCTGCAATCGGGTTCGCGCTGCCTTCGATGCGTCGCTCGGCGGGCAGCGACGCCTTGCGGCTTATCCGATACGAACCGACCGTCTGGGTGGTCGAAGGCGACACTGCGCCATTGGCCGCGATTCTGGGCGACGACGGCGCGCTCACGGCGATCGGCGGCGGCGTGGTGCGCATCCGCCTGTCGGGACCGGGTTGGCGGCCGCTGCTGATGGAAGGCGGCGTGTTCGACGCCGAGACCACGGACTTCGGCCCGGGCTGCAGCGCGGCGACGATCATTGATCATGTCGCGGTGCGGTTGCATGTCCTGAGCGAAACTGTTTGCGATGCCTATGTGCCGGCCAGCTTCAGTTCGGGCTTGGTCCATTTCTGGAAGGAGTCAGCGGGGAGCCTTTCGGTGCAACCCGGTTAGTTGCTTTTCCATCATATCGTCGACGATTGCCTGTGTCATACTGCCTGACTAGGCAGCGAACTGAAACCGAGGAGACCTGTCCGTGAAGACCCGCGCTGCCGTTGCGTTCGAAGCCAAACGCCCGCTCGAGATTGTCGAGCTTGACCTCGAGGGGCCAAAGGCGGGCGAAGTTCTGGTCGAGATCATGGCGACCGGGATCTGCCACACCGACGCCTACACGCTCGACGGGCTCGATAGCGAAGGCATTTTCCCGAGCATTCTCGGCCATGAAGGTGCGGGGATCGTGCGGGAAGTTGGCGCGGGCGTGACAAGCGTAGCCGTCGGCGACCATGTCATCCCGCTTTACACGCCGGAATGCCGCCAGTGTAAGTCGTGTCTCAGCGGCAAGACCAACCTGTGCACCGCGATCCGCGCTACGCAGGGCAAGGGACTGATGCCCGACGGCACAACCCGTTTCAGCTATAAGGGCCAGCCGATCTTTCACTACATGGGCTGCTCGACCTTTTCGAACTTTACCGTCCTTCCTGAGATCGCCGTCGCGAAAATTCGCACCGACGCGCCGTTCAGGACGAGCTGTTATATCGGTTGCGGCGTCACCACGGGCGTCGGCGCGGTCGTTAACACGGCGCAGGTCCGGCCCGGCGACAACGTCATTGTCTTCGGCCTCGGCGGCATCGGCCTCAACGTGCTGCAGGGCGCGCGGATGGCAGGCGCAAATCTGATCGTCGGTGTCGACATCAACCCCGACCGCGAGGAATGGGGCAAGAAGTTCGGCATGACGCATTTCGTCAATCCGAAGGACGTGGAGGGCGACATCGTGGCGCACCTTGTCGCGCTGACCGATGGTGGTGCGGACTATACGTTCGACTGCACCGGCAACACGACGGTCATGCGACAGGCGCTCGAGGCCTGTCATCGGGGCTGGGGAACGTCGATCATCATCGGAGTCGCCGAGGCGGGCAAGGAGATTGCGACGCGTCCGTTCCAGCTCGTCACCGGCCGCAACTGGCGCGGCACGGCCTTCGGCGGCGCGAAAGGCCGGACCGACGTCCCCAAGATCGTCGACTGGTACATGAACGGCAAGATCGAGATCGACCCGATGATCACCCACACGCTGACGCTCGACGAGATCAACAAGGGTTTCGACCTGATGCATGCGGGCGAAAGCATCCGCAGCGTCGTGGTCTACTAAAAACCGACGAACAACAGGAGAGCACGAGATGTACAGTCACATGATGGTGGGCAGCAACGACATTGCTCGCTCCAAGACGTTCTACGACGCGACATTCATCGCCATGGGCGGCCGCGCCGGGAGCATCGATCCCAAGGGGCGGCTCATGTACGTCCACAATGGCAGCGCCTTCCTCGTCACGCCGCCGATCGACGGCAAGCCCGCAACGCACGGAAATGGCTGCACCATCGGTTTCGCGATGACACCGGAGCAGGCCGACGCCTGGCATGCCGCGGGCGTCGCGAATGGTGGCACGGCCATCGAGGACGCACCCGGCATCCGGGAGGGCGGCGGCGCCAAGATGTATCTCGCCTATCTGCGCGATCCCGACGGCAACAAGCTGTGTGCCTTGCACCGCCTTGCCGCCTAGCCCGGCGATGACGATCGAGACCGTCAGCGAGGTCCGCAGCCACGGCGGGGTGCAGGGCGTCTACACCCATGCTTCGGCCGCAACGGGCACTCCGATGACCTTTTCGGTCTTCGTCCCCGACCATGCGCCGGGTGCAAAGCTGCCCGTTGTCTGGTATCTGTCGGGCCTGACCTGCACCCACGCCAATGTTACCGAGAAGGGCGAATATCGCGCGGCGTGCGCAAGGCTTGGCCTGATCTTCGTCGCGCCGGACACCTCGCCGCGAGGCGAAGGTGTTGCGAACGACGAGGCCTACGACATGGGGCAGGGCGCCGGCTTCTACGTCGATGCAACGCAGCAGCCTTGGACTCCGCACTTCCGGATGCGCAGCTATATCGAGCAGGAATTACCCGCATTGCTCGCGGCGTCGTTCCCGGTGGACATGTCCCGACAGGGCATCACCGGCCATTCGATGGGCGGCCATGGCGCGCTCACGATCGGGTTGCGCAATCCCGGGCGGTTCCGCAGCATCAGCGCCTTTGCGCCCATCGTGGCCCCGACTCAGGTCCCCTGGGGACAAAGGGCGCTGCAGGGGTATCTGGGTGACGACGCCCAAGCCTGGCGCGCACACGATGCCGTCGCCCTGATCGAGGACGGGGCCAGGGCTGCCGAATTGCTCGTCGACCAGGGCGCATCTGACAATTTTCTTGCCGAACAGCTAAGGCCCGACCTGCTGGCGGAGGCCTGCGCGGCAGCGGACATTCCACTGACGTTGCGGATGCAGCCCGGCTATGACCACAGTTATTACTTCATCTCGACGTTCCTGGCGGAACATTTGAGCTGGCACGGGGAGCGTCTCGGCGCAGCCTGATTACCGACTGCCGGCGGCCGGAAAATGCTGCATCTGAAGGGTAAAATGCCGATTTTGCTCGTGGTTCTGTGCCCGCTTGTTTTGCGAATCGGGGACTGAAAGGCGGATGCGCGCTTGAAGTCGGTCGTCAAGGCGCTCGCGCCATCATCCCGACCCGATGATCACTTGTCGCTCTCTTGGGCGTAGCCCTGAAGCAATTCGCCGAGAAGCTGGTTGGGAAAGCGTCGACTGAGCGTGATCGCGTAGAAGCTTTCGACAAGCTGTGGGATTCGGCATCGCTCAACGAGCACGCCGGAGTCGAGTTCGTCGCGGACGACGATAGCTGGAACCAGCGTGACGCCATCGCGCTCGCGGGCCAACAGGCGCAGCATCGCCATGTCGTCGACTTCGGCCAATATGATCGGACGGATGCCGGCCAGCTCCACCAGCCGGTCGAACCCCAGACGAATGTCGCTGTCCAGACTGGGCAGCAGGACGGGCTCGCTGCGCAAATCCTCCGGGAAGCGGAAGGGTGTTTGGTCCGGCCTGGGTCGCCCTACCAAACTCACCGATTGTGCGTTCAGAAGATGATTGCGAAAGGGCGCGCGGGAATCTCTGGGGGCGGCACTGTTGGACAGAACGACATCAACTGCATGCGCCTCCAGCTGTGCCAGAAGGTCGCGGATGGTGCCGGAGCGCACGATCAGCTCGACGTCGACCCGGCCGACCAAAGGGTTCAGAAATTCCAGCTGAAAGTTGCGCGAGAGCGTCGTCAGCGCGCCGACCCGCAGGACCTGGCGGCTCGCGAGAGGGCGTCCGTCGAGCGTGCTCAGCAGTTCATCGCCGGCCTTGAAGACGGTGTCGGCATAGTCGAGCGTGATCTGCCCGGCTTCGGTTAAAACGAGCTTCTTGCCCACACGGTCGAACAGCATGTGCCCCATCTGGTGCTCGAGCTTCTGGATTTGCACAGACAGCGCCGACTGCGACAGGTTTAGTCGAACGGCCGCCCGCGTGAGGCTGCCCTCATGCGCCACAGCCCAGAAGTAGCGAAGGTGATTGAAGTTCAGGCTTTTCATATCGTTCTATAAAACAGAACGAAAAAGCAGAAACAATGAATTTTTCGGACAATGTGACGAAGGCTATCCCGTCGCCGCCACGGATGATGCGTCGGGGGGAAGACCAATGTCGATTTATCTATTGCCCTATGTTGGTCCTTTCGCGCTCATGGTGAGCGCCGCCGTCGGATTCCTAAGTCCGGGGCGCAGGTCAGCTCTTGTCAGGCACGTAGCTGAAGTGTCGATTTTATCTGCGCTGTGCGCCGCAGGTGTATCGGCCGTGATGCTCTTTGCAACCGGGGCGTGGACCGGCACGCTGATCGACGTGCGGGGCATGGCGTTGTCGATCCGCCTCGATGCAGTCAGCGGCGTAATAACTCTGTTGGTGTCATTCATCGGCTGGGTCGTGGTGCGCTATACGGCGACCTATTTGGACGGCGAACCCCGCCAGGGCGTCTTTTTTGGCTGGCTCTCACTGACGCTCGCCGCGGTTTTATTTCTGGTTGTTTCAGGAAATTTGGTCCAGCTCGTCCTTGCATGGATCGCGACCAGCCTCTTCCTGCACCGCCTTCTTCTGTTCTATCCGACACGGATCGGGGCTAGACGGGCTGCCGCCAAAAAGTTCGTCACCGCGCGGATCGGCGATGCAGCATTAATAGCAGCGGCCGTATTGCTGACATTGGCCTATGGCACGTCAGACATCGCACAGATTTTGACCGATGCCCGCGCGGGAACCGGCGGCAGCTTGGCGCGTGCTGCGGCCGGACTATTGGCAGTTGCCGCACTTTTGAAATCGGCCCAGTTTCCCACGCACGGTTGGCTGACCGAAGTGATGGAGGCGCCAACGCCGGTCTCCGCGTTGCTCCACGCCGGTGTCATCAACGCCGGTGGATTCCTGCTCATTCGTTTTGCGGACGTGATGTTGCTGGCACCGGGCGTGCTGAACGGGCTCGTCCTGATCGGTGGCTTTACCGCACTTTTCGCCGGGCTGGTTATGTTGACCCAGTCTGCCGTAAAGACTTCGCTCGCATGGTCGACGGTCGCCCAGATGGGCTTCATGATCCTCGAATGCGGCCTGGCACTCTTCCCGCTCGCCCTGCTGCACATCGTTGCCCACTCGCTCTACAAAGCCCATTCTTTCCTGGCGTCGGGGTCCGCAGTCGAGCTGATTGCCGCCAACCGCCGGCCCGGCCCGGTTGCCATTCCCAAGGCAAAAGCGGTCGGCCGGGCGTTCTGCCTCGCTCTTACAATCTATGCCATCGTTGGGTTCGGCTTCGGCTTTCAGCACAAGTCTCCGCAGGCCATCGCGCTTGGCGCAATCCTGATTTTCGGCGTTGCCTACCTGCTCGCGCAAGGCCTGGCGGACGCCGCCCCCAGGGCATTGACCAAGAGGATCGTCGTCTATGCTGTTGCTGCATCGGTAAGTTATTTCGCCCTTCAAGTTTTTGCGACCTGGCTGACGTCGGCCGTGCTGCCTGCCGCCCCGCCGCCAGGCCCGTTGCAATGGGCTTTGCTCGTCCTTGCGGTCGCCAGTTTCGGCCTGGTGGCGGTCGTCCAGGCGATGTTTCCGCTCTGGGCTTACCACCCGGCTGCCGCTGGGATGCGCGTGCATCTCTCGAACGGCTTCTACGCCAACGCGGTCTTCGACCGTATTCTCGGCGGCTGGCGGATGCGCGCCGCTGCCTCTTTTGCTGAAGGGACGCACTTATGAGCGCAACGACGTCTATCGCCCGCGACAAGCTCGACATTGTCGTCGATCAAGCCGTTCGCGCGATACCGCCCGCCTGGCCCTTGGCGTCGAGCGTCGCCGTCAATCCTTTCCTTGGTCAGACGCGAGAGGATCTCGCAACGGTCGCGGCCAGGCTCGACCGCGTGGCCGGCGCGCCGGTAACGATGCCGCGCGAATGGTACGGTGAACGGATCGCCCAGGGGGCGATAACCGATGCTGATCTCGTGGATGCGCTGGCGACTGCGCCGCCGGCGCAACATCCGCCGAACCTCGAGGTGCTCAAGGCAAGCCTGCAACTGGAGAAGGTGGCGGACGGCCCTCTGCCAACGATCGCCGATCTCGCGGCAGAAGTGTCTGGCATTGACTGGCCTGGCCTGATTGCCGAACGTTTCGGCGCCTGGGCTGCCGGCTATCTGGACGAGGGCCAGGCGCTCTGGGCCGCGCCGCGAGGCCGTGACGCCTATGCCGCCTGGCGCGCGGTGGCGACCCATGACCTGACGCCGGAGATTGTCGGCCTGGCGGGATTTGCGACCTATGTATCGCTGGCGCCGGAAACCGCTCAGGATGCCGTGGCAAGCGCCGTGCAACGGATCGGCGTTCCGGTGGCGGCAATGCGCACCTATTTCCATCAGATGCTCATGACGCTCGGTGGCTGGGCGCAATATGGGCGCTATCGGCTGTGGCAGGCTGAACTCGCCGGTCGCTCGGATACGATCGTAAGCGACTTTCTGGCCATCCGCCTCATCTGGGAGGCAGCGCTGTTGGAGCGTTACGAAGAGGCGATCCGCGCGCGCTGGGCCTCGGTCGTCGCCAGGCACGCATTGCCTATCGTGCCCACTGTTGATCATGTCATTGACGCCATCCTTCAGGAAGCGTCGGACCGCGCCGCGCAGCGCCAGCTTGCTGAAACGCTTGCCGCGCCGGGCGGCAGGACGACGTCAGAACGTCCGGTATTGCAGGCCGTCTTCTGTATCGATGTTCGCTCTGAAGTCTTCCGGCGCGCTCTCGAATCCGTCAACCCGGCTATCCACACGTCAGGGTTCGCGGGCTTTTTCGGCCTGACCGCGTCGCACCGGCGATTTGCCTCGGACGTGCATGAACACCGTCTGCCAGTGCTTCTCAACCCTGGTCTTACGACGCTCTCAGGTGGTGACGCCGACGCCGACGCCGACCGAAGCGCCCGCTTAAGGGCAAGAGCAAAACGAGCCTGGGGGCGGTTCAAGCTGGCGGCCGTATCATCCTTTGCTTTCGTCGAGGCAACGGGACCGCTTTACGTCGGTAAACTGGTGATCGATGCATTGGGCTTGCGATCGACATTTGCGCCGACCGATCCGGCACCGCGTGCCGTACCAGCGCTTGACCCAGGGTCGCGGACGACGGCTGCGGAATCCGTTCTGCGGGCCATGTCGCTGACGCGTGATTTTGCCAGGCTCGTGATTCTGGCGGGGCACGGCGCGCGTGTCGTCAACAATCCCCATGCCAGCGCGCTGCATTGCGGCGCTTGCGGTGGCTATTCGGGCGAGGTGAATGCGCGCTTGCTCGCCAGTCTGCTGAACGATCCCGAAGTCCGCATCGGCCTGGCGGCAAAAGATATCGCCATACCGTCCGACACGCTGTTCGTGGCAGCGTTGCACGATACGACGACCGACGCGGTCAAACTTTATTCCGAGGACATCAAATCCACAGCCCACGGCACTGACCTGGAAGATGCGAGGAAATGGCTTGCTGCAGCGGGCAAGATCGCTCGGGTCGAGCGGGCGTTGCGCTTGCCGCGTGGGACAGGCGAGGCAAGTCTCCTCAAGCGCGGTCGCGATTGGGCCGAGGTGCGACCGGAATGGGCCCTGGCGGGCTGCAAGGCCTTCATAGCGGCGCCGCGACGGCGCACGATCGGAAAGAATCTCGAGGGTCGAGCCTTCCTGCATGACTATGACTGGAAGAGCGACAGCGACTTCGGGATTCTGGAATTGATCCTCACAGCTCCCGTAGTCGTCGCGAGCTGGATCAGCCTTCAATATTACGGGTCGACCGTGGCGCCCGAGGTGTTCGGGGGCGGCAACAAGCTTCTGCACAATGTCGTCGGTGGCATCGGGGTGATCGAGGGTAATGGCGGCGCCTTGCGCGCGGGGCTTCCGTGGCAATCCGTCCATGACGGTGATCGTTTCGTTCACGAGCCCCTCAGGCTTTCGATCTGTGTCGAAGCGCCGCGCGAGGCGATGGCGGCAATCCTCAAGCGCCATCCAGAAGTGCGCGCGCTCTTCGACAATCGCTGGCTTCATCTGTTCGCGCTGGACGACACGGGCCGGATGGCATGGCGATACACGGGCGATTTAGAATGGGTTGCGGTCATCGGGTCCGAGGCTACCACGGTGGTGTCCGAGCTGGCGGCCTGATCGCTGAGCCAGCCCGATGCAGGATGGCGCAGGTAGTTTGCATGTCCAACTTCGAGCGATTGGCTCTGCGGAATCCACGTTCTGCACAAGGCAGCCGCCCGCGCGACGCCAAATGAAGGCGCATCCGACCTGACACAGATGCGGGACGCACTTTGCACCAGAGCAGCAATTGCCGACACCGTGCGCTCATGACATTGGGTCATTCATGACCACAATCGGTAGGAAGCTTCGACGGATTGGCCGGCTCCTGCTGTCGGCATGCCCTTTCGTGATCGGAGGATGCGCCCAAACCATCCACAGACCAAATTCCCTCAGCCCGCTTATCGCGATCGCTCAGGCCCAACCGGGCAGCGTGAGCCAAAAACGTGCGGCAATGGTGGAAAACATTCGTGCCGACATCCGCGACGCTGATCCGTTGGCGGACACTAAGGCGCTCGAGAATGCTCTGCGCGTAGTCGGCAATTTACCCCGGGAGCGGTTTGTTCGGAAAGCGGGACGGGGCGCGGCGTATGTCGATTTGCCGCAAGAGATCGGTCACGGGCAGACCATCTCTGATCCATATGTGGTCTCGATAATGACCGCATCGCTTGACCTCCCACGGGATGCCAACGTTTTGGATATCGGCACCGGCTCAGGTTATCAGGCCGCCGTCCTCGCGCGGATTGCGCGGCACGTAACCTCAATCGAGATTGTCAAATCATTGGCCTACGCTGCGTTCGGGCGACTGCAGCGTCTGGGCATCCGAAACGTGGAAGTGCATTGGGGAGACGGATTTCTGGGCTGGGTCAAGACGGCGCCATTCGATGGTATCGTCGTCGCTGCAAGCGCCGCAGAGGTCCCGCCACCTTTATTGGATCAGCTCAAGCCGGGCGGTCGGCTGATAATGCCGATAGGAAAATCCGACACAAGCACACAGCTGTTGAAGTTCACCAAGCTCGCAAACGGAACAGTCGTCAGCTGCTCTCTGGGGGGCGCGCTGTTTGTACCCCTCACGGGCACCCATACAAAACCATTTGCTCGGAATGGTCTGTTGGACCGATCAATCCCATTGTGCTTTGCAAAGCCGATCGTGGGGGTGATTTGAGTATCGGCGCTGTGACACGTTGGGAAGTTTCAATGTTGTCGGCGGCGCGCTGATCAGGCTCCCTTGCCCGGTGTCAGGACGACGACGTGAAACGAGCCGGGCAACATGGCCGGCCGCGCGCCGGGTGTTGCGGCGGGCGCAAATCTGGCGGTCGGCAGGTAAAGGTTGCGCGTGATCGGATCGATTGCCCCGGTCCTCGCCCCTATTTCGGTCTTGGCCGTCCCCACCACCATGGGCCCCTTGGCCGCGTCGAGTGCGACGATGCTCAAGGTGCCCTCACGGCCGCAGGGGATGAGCGCGGTCCGTCCGTCCGCGTCCATGATCACGGCATCGGGCCCGCTGCCGATGTCCAGCAACTTCGTCGTGCGGCCGGACCTTGCGTCGATTACGGCCGCCTTGTTGTTGGCGCATGCGCTGATCAGCGTCCCGGTACGGGCGTCGTAACCAAGTCCGGTCGGCCCCGTGCAGCCGGGCATCGCGATGGCCGCCCCGACCTTGCCCGTGTTCAGGTCGGCGGTTTCGACCTCGTTCAGATCCTCGTTATTGACGTAGAGCGTCGATGCGCCGACGAGCGCGCCGAATTCGAGGCCGGGCTTGAGCTTGATCGTGCGAACCACGGCGCGCCGAGCGACGTCGATGACCGACACGGTGCCGTCCTTTGCATTCATGATCACCGCATGTCCGGTCGCGGCATCGTAAAACGCCGCGTCGGGATCGCTGCCGACGGCGATCTTCGCCAGTTCATGGCCATCGCCGGTGTCGAGCAGCCGCACGCTGTCGTCGCGCCCGCTCGTGACCAGTAGCATCGGCTGGCCGGTTATGGGCACTACCGCATGAGCCCTTGCGATCGTGCCCAGCGATCGCACTGCGTTACCGTGCGCGAGGTCGACGGCCATCGCCACGTCGCCATGCGCCACATAGAGCTGCCGCGCGTCGCGGTCGACGCTGGCATAATCCCAACCGCCATCGACACCGGGAATCGACCCGCTCACGACATAGGAAGGCACAGCGTCGCGCCCGAAGGCAGCGGTACCAAGGCCGATGATGGCGACCGAGGCGAGCAGGAATCGATTGGCGAGACGGGGCATGGCGGAGGCTCACTTCTGTCGCTGAGGGAACGCCGAGTCTAAAGACTAACAGCGGGCGCGCCAGAGGGGTCGAGTTCGGGCCGTCACCCACCCTTGCCGTTCTGCGCCAGTCTCGGGACAGCTGCCGCGGTCCTCGATGGGGGCTGGCGCAAATCATACGCGTTTGCCGTCCCCCGTTTCCGCAGTCACTTCGTCCCGAAGCGGAAAGCTGAAACGGCGGAAAACTGGCGCACCGGAAGGGATTCGAACCCCTGACCCCTGCCTTCCGAGTGCAGGGATTGGCTATATTTCGGGACATAGCCAGACACTAAAGCCCCGGAAATGCCGAGCTTTTTAGTCCGCTCTTGTCCTCAATCGTCCTACACTGTATTCCGTACGCATTAAGTACGGAATGAGAAGGGCGGCTGGCGATGGCACTGGACCTCAGCAATGTTGGCAAGCGGGATGAACTTAAGGTCCAGCGGGAACCGCATTGGCAGAGGCTCCGCCCCGGTTGCTTCCTTGGCTATCGCCTCTCCAAGCGTGGTGGTCTCGGTACGTGGATCGCGCGGGCTTATGACGAGGACGCGGGCAAGTACCGCCTCAAAGCCCTTGGCGGCTTTGGCAGCCTTCCCGGCAACGGAAGGTTTGCCGCCGCTAAGCGGGAAGCCGAGAAGCTAGCCGAACTGGTGGAAGCTGGTGGGGAGGTTCGCGCCAAAATCGAAACGGTGAAGGACGCTTGCGAGGAATACGCAAAAACTAGGCCGGAAGCGGAGCACCGCTTTCGCCGCTACGTCTATGCCGATCCTATCGCCAAGGTGAAGCTAGACAAGCTGCGCCGCCGCCATGTGAAGGAATGGCGCGAGCGGCTGGAGGCGCAACCCGCGCTTGTGAGCCGTCGCAAGAAAGGCGAGCCGGTCCACCGGGAGCGGGCTGCCTCAACCGTCAATCGAGACATGGCAGTTTTTCGGGCTGCGTTGGCCAAGGTGCTTTCGCCCGGCGCACCGAATAGCGAGGCGGCGTGGCAGGACGCTTTGAGGGCAACCCCTAATGCGGATGGGCAGCGCACCCTTTACCTTGATCGCAGCGAGCGCCGGAAGCTTCTTGAAGCGATAGACACGGAAGCCGCTCCATTCGTTCGCGCACTCTGCCTGTTGCCCTTGCGCCCCGGCGCGCTGGCCGGGCTCACCGCTGGCGACTTTGACAAGCGCACGGCAGAATTGACTATCGGCAAGGATAAGAACGGGAAGCCCCGCCGAATCCAGTTGCCGCAAGAGGCGGCAAAGCTACTTGCCGATCAAGCTAAGGACAAGCTGCCCGGCGCGGCGCTGCTTATGCGCGCCAATGGCAAGGCGTGGAACAAGGATAGCTGGAAACTGCCAATAGCCGCTGCCGTGGTCGTTGCCGGACTGCCGGGCGATGCAACCGCCTATACGCTGCGCCACAGCACGATTACCGATCTGGTGAGCGCCGGACTTCCGCTGCTCACTATCGCGCAAATCTCGGGCACCAGCGCAGAAATGATTGAGCGTCACTATGGGCACCTTGCCAGCGATGCGGCGGTCAAAGCTCTAGGAGCATTGGCCTTGTGAAGCGGCAACTATGAGCCTTAGCGACGACGAGGCATTTGCCGCGATCTTTGGCTACGATCAAAGATTGCCGCAAGTGACACCCGCCGCCCTTGCTGACGCGTTGGCGGGCTTCGAGCTTCCGCTAGCTTTCGGCAGGAACGTTGATTGGGTAGCGATGGCAGTAAGGCGCGCGCTCGCAATATCGTTGCCGAACATGAGCGACGGACCGGAACGCACGTCAAATGCAGATATTCGAGCTGAGCTTGAAAGGCTGGCCGAAGTGGCAGGTTCAACGTGGGCGAAACTGTTCACATGCGACCAAGCTGCAGAATCCCGCCTCTGGGACTTTACTTGGCGGCGTTGGGATGGGGAGGGCGGCACCGATGTTGGCGACGGCGTAATAATGGGCCAGCCGACTGATTACCTTCGCTTCAAAGCCGCCGTCGCGGAAGTGGATTGGTTAGCTGGCTTTCTTCGTGAGGCTGCAAAGGCGACGCCAAGCCAACGCGGGCCGTGGCGACAATCGGAGGAAAAGCGGGTGCGAGTCCAGCGCGGGCAATACCTAGCCCCGATCTTTGAAGCCGCATTCGGGCAGCTGGTATCTGCAAACAACTATCCAAGCGATGCCCGGATTAAAGCGCAAACGCCGTTCATGGACTTCTATGGCCGCGTAGTGACGCTGGCATTCGGCGCGCGTGAAACTGCCAACCTCACGGAGGTTGTGAAGGCAGCCTGTCAGCTTCACCGGCAGCACCCGGCAGAGTTTGCTCAGGGCATAATTCCCGGCCTGTAGCTGAGGGGGCGTAACTCTCCCCGGTTGAGACTTCAAAGAGCCCCCATTTTGAACAGCCGGTTAGCGGCAAGTCCCTGCTTGGCCGCACTTGTCGCGGCGGACAGCAAGGAAAAATCAAATGACAAAGGCATACGGCAGCTTGCCCGAGGCCGTGCAGTTTTCGGGCATGTCGCGGACCTCGATCTACGAAGCATTGAAGCGCGGCGATCTCAAGGCTCGCAAGGCAGGGCGGCGTACCCTCATCTCGTTTATTGATTTGGAAAAGTATCTCGCCAGCCTGCCGACATATCGGGCGGGTGCATGATCAATGACGGCACATATGCAAAACCCCGCCGTGCAGGGCGGGGCTTCGCGCAATCAACTTGGCGGCTGGTTGCATCCTCTCAATACCCGAACGGACTGGCGGGCGCAATTGCTTGCCTCACGTTTTGGCCTCTCGCCAGCCATGGCGCGGGAAGTGGCGACGCACTTTTTCGGGGAGGTGCTGAACGATGACTGATCACCCCTTTACCGATCATCGTGCGGCGGCGCTGGCTTTGCTCAATTCGGGCATGGCTCTCACCCGCAAAGCCGGGTCGTTCCTTGGCCAGCTCGTCGCCGATGCGACGCCGATGACAGCCGCTCAGCGCAATTGGCTGGGCAAGTTGCTGGACCGGGCGTCGCTGCCACCCCTTGCCGATGGGGGCGCATCATGACGGGCTATCCCGACGCGCCGGGGCATCGCGGCGTCGATACGTCGATTGCGGCAGCGGACGCCATCGCCCCCAAATTGGGGCGGCTGCAGCGGCTGGCAGAAACGACGATTCGCGCCGCCGGTCCCGATGGCCTCACAGCCGATGAACTGGCGGCACGGCTGGACATGGAACGATGGTCGATCCAGCCGCGCACGACCGAACTGAGCCGCAAGGGCATGATCCGCGATAGCGGACGGCGACGGCGTAATGTGACTGGCAAAGCTGCGATTGTGTGGGTTGCGCCCGCGTTCGCACCCGCCAGTGAGGCAAGGCCAGGTTGATGCTCGCGCCCCGCACAAACCCGCCAGAAATATGGCAGCGGGGCGCGGCTTTGAAACTTCACCGGAGGGCGACTTTCGGTGAAGTTTCGATGTTGCCGCGCCCATTTAATAACGGCGGAAAACCGGCGATCTCGTCACATGGCACGGCGGTTGCAATTACTTACTTAAACCTAGGTGTGCCACCCTATTCCGCTCGCAAGGCGTCCAGCCGGGGCGGCGCGCGCAATCTGGCGACCCGCGAAAGCCACGCGCTGAGCCGGGAGCACGTCCGCAATTTAATAGAGGCATCTATTCACGCGGACGCCATCGGGTTGCCGCTCAACCGCATGATTACCGTGCATTGGGAAGCGGCTGGCGTGACGCTCGAAGGCATGGCGCGCGCGACCGGCCGATTTATCGAATTGCTCAGCAAGGCGCTCGCACGGCACGGCAGCGCGACCGCTTGGCTTTGGGTGCATGAAAATGGCGTCCGAAAGGGCGGCCATTGCCATATCCTCGCATACGTCCCGGCGCGGCTGGTCCCCGTCGTAACGCGGCTACAAAAGCGCTGGCTGCGCACGATCACCGGCAAACCCTATCGCGCGCGCGTCATTCACAGCGACCCCATAGGCCGGCGCTTGGGGCTAGAGGGCAGCAATCTGGCCCTACACGCCATCAACCGCGATGCGGCGCTCTCCTACGTCCTGAAAGGCGCTGACGAGGCCGCTGCGACGTCATTCGGGCTGGAGCGGCTGGAACCGGGCGGGCGCATCATCGGCAAGCGGTGCGGCACCTCACAAAACATCGGCGCGAAAGCGCGCGCTACAGCGAGGATCGAACGATGACGAAGCGTAAGATACCGGCCACCACCGGCAAAACTGACACGCCACCTAAGGACGTGCTCCAAATCGACGCTCAGACGGGCAAATCGGAAGCGCGGGGCTTGGCGGAGGTTGCGTTCGATCCTGCCGCCCATGCCATGTCCACGGCGCGGCTTTTCAACGCTGGCAGCTTTGGCAGCAACATCGGGATCACCGAATCTTTCGAGGTGCTGCGCGACGTAAACAAGACCGTGGCGGCTGGCGACCTATCGCATCATCGGGCGCTGTTGTCGGGCCAAGCCGTCGCGCTCAATTCAGTCTTCACAGAACTGTCGCGCCGCGCTGCGCTCAACATGGGCGACTTTCTAGGTGCAACCGAAACCTACATGCGGCTGGCGTTGAAAGCTCAGGCGCAAAGCCGCGCCACTATCGAGGCGCTCGACCGGCTAGCCAATGGCCGGGAGCAAACGGTGCGACACGTCCACGTCGATAATCGCGGAGGGCAAGCCGTCATCGCCGAAACCGTTCACACTGGGGGGCAGCAAAATGGAAAAATCGCCGATCAATCCCATGGAACCGCAACCGGCGCGGCTGGCGTCGGCTCCGCGCTGCCTAGCCCGGACCCGCTTGGGATCGGCGTGCCAATCCCCGGCAGTGAGCGGCAAGCGGCGGTGTAGGATGCACGGCGGGACGAACCCGGGCGCACCTAAGGGCAATCGCAACGCCCGCAAGCATGGCGCGTATTCGGCGAAGGCAAAGGCGGCTGCGCGCTATGTCAGGGCAGCCGCGCGACTAGTCCGCGACGTGGATTGCTGATGCGGCTGTTGCGCGTCGTTCCGGTCGTATGAGCTTAACGAGCCGGTCGGCTGTCGCCCCAATTCCAGTCGTCCGCCAGCCGCTTTGCCTTGCTTAAACGCCGACCTGCACACTACATTCTTTTCAGTGAGTGAAATTGGGGTGGATGCAACGATTTTCGCGCTGGCATGCAGGAAAACGCGCGACTCAATGTTCGCGTCATACACCGCCCCAGGCAGCCATGCCGAGGTTGCTGCCCTAATCGGCCGAGCATCGCTTACGCCCGCTCAAAGGCAGTTTATTCTCGCCGCCCTAAGTACCGCTCTGACCGACGCCTTTTACACAATACTTTTGGCGTTAGACGGTGCGGCATCGCTTGGCGACGGCCAGCAAAGTTACAAGTTGCACGATGAACTCGGAAATGTCGTTTCGGAGGGCGACGGCGCGCTTGAGGCAGCAGCGTGGGAAGCGTTTCATTCTGATTCGGGATAAGGACAGCGCTGCCAGATGTGCGATTGCAACCTGCGGCCCACTGGCAACGCGTTGAATTGGGGTAAGCAATGATGGATGGAGAAGAAGCGGGGCGGCGCGGTTTGCTACGCCGCTTGTTGGGGATGACGACACTGGCTGCATCTCCAGTCTTGTCCGCGCGGCTGCCCAACACCGACCGCATAAACACAGCAAAGCCACTGACCGACCTTAGAAACTCTCTTACGACTACGCCTGCAGAGTTCCTGCAGACCGGCACCGGGGCTATGGTCCGCCCGATTAACGCGGTTCTCGACGAAATAGTGTCGGCGGCGAACTTCGCTGGCGCGACGGTAGCCGCAAAGATTACTGCTGCAATCGCGGCGGCGCGCGGCAGACCAGTGTTCATCCCATCGTCAATGGGACCAGGTGAGCCAGCAACCTACCCGGTAGGTACGCCGATCTGGGATATGCGCGGTGCAAACGCACTAGGTGCGGGTCGCAAGACTATTTGGGATTTGCAGGACGCAAATGGCTCAAACGTTATCACGGTACTGAACGACATGGTGAGCCCGAAACTCTCCCATGCGGGCGTGCTTGCTGTAGGTCGCGCAACTGGCTTGCTGCCGAACAACCGCAATATTGAAGGCATACAGGCAGACGCGACGCTAGTGGGGACCGTGACGGGCGGCGGGCCGGGTTACATCGTATCAGGATCAGAGAACGGCGGCGCGGTAAACTCCCTCGGCGCAAGCATCGGCTTCTGCTGGGGTCTACATGCTAAAGCCACGACGGGCAAAAGCAGCACAACGAACGTCAAAGAAGTCGCTTCCATCCGCGCAATCGGTGCCACACACAGCGGTTCCGGCAAGGTAACGAGCCTATATTCGCTGATTGTTGACGACGTGTCGGGCACGGCAGCGAATAAAGGTGCGGCGCTTATCAAGGGCAACACAACAATCGGCGGCGATCTCTCGATCAATCGTGCGGGCGTGTCTTCGGCTTCGTCGTTCCTGAGCGGTGCCAACGGAAACTTCTACCATGTCGACATCGGGCGAGCGTCCCCCGATCTACGTTTGGCCGCCGCTTCAGCGGCAAACGACTTTCTGCGGGGAACGGCCGTTGGCGACAGCATGGTGTTTAATCCGAACAACAAAGCGTTGTTTCTTGGGGCAAACCACGCGCCTCAACAAAAGATTAGCAGCATCGGCACCCAGTGCATCACTGGCTTTTATCCACCAAAGGAAACCGGCGCAGCGCAGACGGAATCCGCGCAATTTGCCGGATCAGGCACACCCGACGATGCATACGGCAAGAACGGTGACTACTACTTTCGAAGCGACACGCCCGGAATTTCAAGCCAACGCATTTACGTCAAAACGGCGGGCGTTTGGGTTGGAATTGTATGACAGAGGCGGCCTGCCAAAGCGCCGCACTGCCTAGCCCGGACCCACTCGGGAACTGCGTGCCAATCCCCGGCAGTGAGCGGCAAGCGGCGGTGTAGGATGCACGGCGGGACGAATCTTGGTGCGCCGAGGGGTAACCGCAACGCCCGCAAGCATGGAGGCTATTCAGCGGAGACAAAGGCAGCCGTGCGCTATGTCAAAGCGATTGCGCGGCTAGTGCGTGACGTTGATTGCTGATGCAGATGTCGCGCGCCGTTCGGTTGGATCAGTTAGGTGCAAACAATCCAGCCACGCCGCAATAGAGCCCGTAAATGAGCGACCCGCCTACCATCGCGCTGAGGGCGTAATATTCTAGCGCCAACGCGCGGTCCCGCTCGTGTTTCATCCAGCGATCAAAACTGCTTGGGCCGATGTAGGACAGCCTAAAATGTGCTGAGCCTTGCAGAAGTTGAAACTTTTCAGCCAGTTAACCAGAATTGTGGTCGACTCTTCACCTGAGCCGCGTCAGCTTCGCTCCCAGAACAGGGAGATAAAAGATGCGATTCGGAAAAACTGTAGCGGCAGCAGTCGCATTGATGTGTGCGAGCGGAGCAAGTGCGGCGCGATATTATGAGTTTGAGTTGAAGGCATCGACGGAACTTGTTTTTGCAGTTCAGCCATTCAGTTTTCAAGCTTATCAATACGACATAACTATGAACTTCGTGTTCGATACCATTAACACCGGCCAGTTAGTTCCAGCGATCGGTAATTATCAAGCGCTTGAGCCATTTTATGATTTGGTCAACATGAGCAATAACGCATCCAATCCTGCGATCGGCAATATATTGGATATGCAAACACCAGATGGACCAGGTTTTAGCTTCAACTTTTCATATTTTGACATCGTCAATAGCGATATGCTTTCAACTGTTTTTGTAAGTAACGATGCGTTCAGTTACCGACGGCGGGTTGACCCCAGGTATTTAGTTTTCTCAGATTCTTCTGGGCAAATCACTAGCTTTAAGGGTCGGACGAGCGATGTTGCGCCGAGCTTTAGTGGCCTTGTGACCAGCGGCGTACTCACGCCTGTTCCTGAGCCTACGACTTGGGCCATGTTGATCATTGGCTTTGGTGCGATTGGAACGATGGCCCGCCGTCGCAATAGGGCTTTAGCAGTTGTCGCCGCTTGAACCTCAACCGAACGATGGATGTTTCGAGCCGTCACGTTCAACCGCAATTTATTAAAGCATTTGGGCAGAAGTAAAGCTGTCTAGTGAGCGCAGGAGAATTGCAATGAGACCACTTTTTAGTAGCAGCGACTGCAATGTTAGTCCTTTTTTCTGTTCAAGCATCGGCCCAAACATCGTCCTATCAGCGAGGCTACAGTCGCCGTGACGGAACGTATGTGGCTCCGACCATGCGAAGCAATCCCAACAACACGATTGTGGACAATTATTCGACGCGCCCGAACGTAAACCTCTACAGCGGTCGCATCGGCACAGTTAATCCAAACCCGACGTATCGCGCCGCACCGTTGTATGAGCAGCCCACGTACAAGCCCTATACCTACACGCCCCGTAAGCGTTAGTCGGGGCGGCATTTTCTCGTTCGAGCATCTCTGAGCTTGCGCATAAAATCGGCAGTTAGCTCAATACCGACGCCACGCGAAATGCCAGCGAGCGCCGTCCGGGCGTAAGTGGTGCGGACATAGCGACGCGAAGACTCGCTAAATGCCGCGCCGGTCCCGTCCCTGACCTCGCGCCAGAATGCGTCATACGGATCGCGGCGACCGTCGCTCACCGCAAACAGGTAAGCCAAGGCAAAGCGTAGCGCGAACGTTGGCTTGATCGGTGCAGCGTCGCATTGGTCTATTGCCTCATCGAGCGCGCATAGGGCTTTGAACGTCAGATGATCCCGGTCGAATCGCATGCATGGAACGTAAGCAGAACATCTGACGCTGCGCCAGCCGCGCGAATAATTCGCCGTGCACGAAAGCGCATATAACGCGCGCCTAGTTTTACCCCTGTTTTCCGTACGTATCACGTACGGATCACAAGAATGCCGTAAAAAGCGCAGAAAACTGGCGCACCGGAAGGGATTCGAACCCCTGACCCCTGCCTTCGGAGGGCAGTGCTCTATCCAGCTGAGCTACCGGTGCTTGGCGACGCCCTTAGCAAGCGTCCCGACGCTCGGCTAGCGGTTATCGCGCAGGGGCCTTGGTGAGCTTGACCGGCTGGAACATGCCCAGGCCGCAGCTTGCGCCTTGTGACAGGCCGGGCGACTGCAGCACGGTGATGATGTCGACCGAACAAAGCTGGCTGATCGAAGTCTTGTAGAGAAAGCGCTCTTCGAAACCCAGACTCGGGCAGCTCATGGGCAATGTGTTTCGATAGACCTTGCTATTGGTCATGTGAAAATCGATCACCTCGTCGCCGTGCACGCTGGTCGAGCGGATGCTGGTGGTTTGGACGCAGCTGACGGGCTTGCCGTCGGGCACGGCATCGGGAACGGCGTTACGGTCGCGCGCGGCGGCTGCGGTGGTCAGGCTCAGCGCCAGTGCCGCTGTCGTGACGAGAAGCTTCTTCATGTCGGTTCTCCTTCGACTCGGGTCTTTGAAGTTTGCACCGGTGCGGCTGTCTTTGGCCTGAACGTACAAAGGTCCACGACCACGCAGCGCCAGCATTCGGGCGTACGCGCCTTGCAGGTGTAACGGCCGTGCAGGATGATCCAGTGATGGGCCTGGACGCGAAAGGGGGAGGGGGTCTGCCGCTCGAGGATCTTCTCGACGGCGTCGGGTGTCTTGCCCTTGGCGAGGCCGGTCCGATTGGCGACGCGGAAGACATGGGTGTCGACCGGAAACGTCTCTGCGCCCAACGCGACGTTGAGGACGACATTGGCGGTCTTACGCCCGACGCCCGGCAGGGCCTGGAGCGCATCTCGGTCGGTCGGCACCGCGCCGCCGTGACCTTCGACGAGCATGCGCGAGAGGGCGATCACGTTCTTGGCCTTGGTATTGAACAGGCCGATCGTCTTGATGTGCGCCTTGAGGCCCTCCTCGCCGAGATCGATCATGGCCTGCGGATCTCGGACATCCTCGAAAAGCGCGCGGGTCGCCTTGTTGACGCCGGCATCGGTCGACTGGGCCGAAAGGACGACCGCGACCAGCAACTGGTAGATATTCGCAAAGGCGAGTTCGGTTTCCGGCGCAGGATTGGCCTCTGCCAGCCGCCGGTAGAATTCGAAGATGTCCGCGCGTTTCAAAGCCCGAGCACATCCGCCATTGTGTAGCGCCCCGCGGGCTTGTCCACGAGCCAGAGGGCCGCCTTGACCGCGCCCCGTGCGAAGATCTCGCGGCTTTCGGCGCGATGGCCGAGCTCGATCCGCTCGCCTTCGCCCGCGAGCATGACCATGTGATCGCCCGCGACCGAGCCGCCGCGCAGGCTGGCGAAGCCGATCGTGCCCGGTTCGCGGGGATCGGTGCTGTCGAAACGGTCGAAGCGGCTGAGTTCAGGCAGGCTCTTGCCCCGTCCATTGGCGGCGGCCTGCGCCAGCAACAGGGCGGTACCCGAAGGCGCATCGACCTTGTGCCGGTGGTGCATCTCGAGAACCTCGACATCCCAGTCGTTGCCGAGGCGCGCCGCAGCCTGTTCGACCATCGCCGCGAGGAAATTGATGCCGAGCGACGTGTTCGCGGCCTGGATCAGGGCGATGTCGCGCGCCGCATCGTTGATCATCGCCTGGTGGCTGCCGTCGAGTCCGGTCGTGCCGACCAGCAGGGGCGTGCCGGCGAGGCGCGCCGCGGTCAGGTGCTCGGCAAGGGCCGTGGGCGAGGAAAAGTCGACGAGAACGTCGCTGTTTGCCGCCAGCGCCGTGCAATCATCGCCGACGTCGGCCCCGCCGGCATGAACGGCGCCCAGCATCGGGATGACGGTCGCGATGGCGGCCCCCATGCGCCCCCGGCTGCCGAAGACGCCGATTCGCGTCATGAGCCGCGCCGATCAGCCTTGGGAAAGGTCACAAAGGTCCCGCAAGTTCGTATGAATCTGCCGACGAACCGTTGCCGAAGAGCGGTGAAGCGAGTCGTGGGCAAAGGGGTCGTCATGCGCGCAGCCTATCCGCGCAGTGCGGCCGTAGAACAGCATTATTTTGCGCGTGGTTCGCCTGTCTCCGCGTCACCCCAGCCGGTCGATCATGGCCAGGGCCGCCGCCGGATTGCGGACCTTGGCGCCGGCTATGAAATAGGCGAACACGTCGCCGCGGTGCGCCCAGTCGCGCGCCAGGCCCACCCACTTGTCGAGCGCCCCGTCGGTATAGCCGAGCGCGTGATCGGCCATCGTCCGTTGCAGCCGCGCATAGCTGAAGTCCGCCGTCGCCGCGTCGATGCAGGGGAACGTCTCATCATCGGCAAAGACGATCGCCGCATTATGGCCGCGTGCCAGCGCGTAAAAGGCAGGATCGCGGAAGCTGTCGTGGCGCACCTCGAGCGCGTGCTGCAAGCGGATGCCGTCCTGCTTCTCCGGAAGCAGTTTCATAAAGGCCGCGAAATCATCGGCATCGAACGACTTGGACTTCGGGAATTCCCACACGAGCGGGCCAAGCCGGTCGCCCAGCGAGGTGAAGCCCTGCTTCAGGAAAAAGCCGACGGAGTCCCCGCTGTCGGCAAGCTTCTTGCGGGCCGTCGAGAATCGCGAGGCCTTGAGGCTGAACTTGAACCCGTCGGGAACGCTTGCCGCCCATTTCTCGAACGTCGCCGGCTTCTGGCTGCGATAGTAGGTCGCGTTGATCTCGATGCTCGTCAGCCGTTGTGCCGCATAGGCAAGCTGCCCGGCCCGGCCGAGGCCGTCCGGATAGAAGCTGCCCCGCCATTCGTCGAAGTCCCAGCCGCCGATGCCGACGCGGATTGTTCCCTTGCGCATACGACCAGTATAGGCGGCTCATGCATGCCACAAATAACATCGTTGTACTTACCGGCGCCGGCATTTCGGCCGAGAGCGGCCTCGCGACGTTTCGCGGGCCGGGCGGGCTGTGGGAAGGGCACCGGGTCGAGGACGTCTGCACGCCCGAGGCACTTGCTGCCGACCCGGAGCTTGTCCACCGGTTCTACGACAATCGCCGCGCCGCGCTTGCCGCCGTCGAGCCGAACGCCGCGCATCGTGCGCTGGCCCGGCTCGACGCCGAATGGAAGGGCGGGTTGCTGATCGTGACCCAGAACGTCGACGACCTGCACGAACGCGCCGGGGCGAAGCGGCTGATCCACATGCATGGGCAGTTGCTGGGCGCCTTGTGCGCGAGCTGCGGCGACCGGGGCCCCTGGGAGGGTCACCTGCCACCGGGCACCGCCTGCGGGGCGTGCGACAGCCTGTCGCTGCGGCCCGACATCGTGTTCTTCGGCGAGATGCCCTATGAGATGGACGCGATCGACGCCGCGATCCGTGGCTGCGACCTGTTCGTGTCGATCGGTACTTCGGGCGCCGTCTATCCCGCCGCGGGGTTCGTCCAGACGGCGCGCTACGTGGGCGCCGAAACGCTCGAGATGAACCTCGAGCCGTCGCTCGGCAGCGTCCACTTCGAGAAAACCCGCATCGGCGCGGCCGGCGTGCTGGTGCCGCAATGGGTCGAGGAGTTGCTTACATGATTGCACTGTTGCTGCTCGCGCTGGCGGAGGCGACCGATGCCTTTGCCGTCAGCGTGGCGCAGGGGGCGACCGCGCGTCACGGCTGGCGCGATGCGGTGCGCGTGGCTGGCGCCTTCGGGCTCGCGCAGGGCGTGATGCCGATTTTCGGCTGGGCCACGGCGCTCGCGCTCGGGACGTGGTTCCAGAGCTGGGACCATTGGGTCGCCTTTGTCCTGTTGGGCGTGCTGGGCGCCAAGATGATCAAGGAGGGGCTGGAACGCGATGCCGACAGCGCCCCCGAACCTTTTACGAACAAAGCGCTTTTTGTCGCCGCCATCGCCACGAGCATCGATGCGGCGGCCGCAGGGATCGTGCTGCCGACGCTCGGCCTGCCGATCCTGATGTCGTGCGCGGTGATCGGCGTCGTCACGTTCGCGCTGTGCGTCGTCGGCGTGCATTTCGGCGGCGTACTGGGCGCGCGCGTGGGCAAGCAGGCGGAGCTTCTCGGCGGCGTCGTGCTGATCGGAATCGGCACGATGATCCTCGCCGAGCACTCGGGGTGGCTTTAGGTCAGTCGACCCAGTCGAGGCCGATGTCGCGGTAGACGCCCCGGTCCTCGTCCCATTTGGGCGAGACCTTCACATGGAGGTAGAGGTGCACCTTCACGCCCAGCAAGCCGGCCAGTTCGGCGCGGGACTTGCTGCCGATCTCCTTGAGCCGGGTGCCGCTCTTGCCCAGCACGATCGCCTTCTGGCTGTCGCGGGCGACGAGGATCTGCTGGTGGATCTCGACCGAGCCGTCGTCGCGCTCGCTGTATTTCTCGGTCTCCACCGCGCAGGCCTGGGGCAGTTCCTGGTAGAGCTGCAGGAAAATCTGCTCGCGGGTGATCTCCGCCGCCATGACGCGGTCGGTCGCGTCGCTGACCTGGTCGGCGGGAAACATCCACGGACCCTCGGGCATGGCGCCGGCAAGTTTGGCCTTCAGGTCGTCGACCCCGTCGCCGGTCGCGGCGCTGATCATCATCGTGTCGGTGAACTGCAGCCGCTCGTTGAGCGCGACGGCGTGGCGGAGCAGCTTTTCCTTGTCGGCCACGTCGACCTTGTTGAGGACGAGCAGCTTGGGTTCGGGCCGGTTTTCGAGGCCCGCCAGGATCGTCTCGACCCGGGGGCCCAGCCCGCCCTTGGCATCGATGACCAGCGCAATCACGTCGGCATCGGCGGCGCCGCCCCAGGCGGCCTGCACCATGGCGCGGTCGAAGCGGCGGTTGGCGTCGAAGATGCCGGGCGTGTCGACGAGGACGATCTGGGTATCGCCGGTGAGCGCCACGCCCATCAGCCGCGTGCGCGTCGTCTGCGCCTTGGGGCTGACGATCGCGACCTTTTGCCCCACGAGCGCATTCACCAGCGTGGACTTGCCCGCGTTCGGGGCGCCGACGACGGCGACGGTGCCGCAGCGCGTCGAGGATGGCTGGTCAGTCATGTAAGTCATCCGCTTGCCTGAGCTTGTCGAAGGCCTGTCCTTCTCTTGCCGCTTGCCGGTTCTGCACCAGGCGGCTCACTTCGTTCCAGTCACCGCGCTCGAGCGCCAGTTTCTTGGCTCGGCTCCACCCTTTCAGTTGAAGCTCGAACGACTTGGCCGCGTCGCGCGTTTCGCAGCAGTTTGACCAGATGAGCTTCACCGGACGGTAATTCGCCGTGAAGCCGGGGACCGTGCCGTTCTCGTGCTGCCAGACCCGGCGCTCGAGGTCGTCGGTGTGTCCGACATAGAGACGGCCGCCATTGCAGTGGAGCATGTACACCCAGAATGCCATGACGGACGATAGGAGGAAGGGCAGGCCTTCGACAAGCTCAGGCAAGCGGGGAGTCACGCGCGTTTCTTCGCGAGAAAGGGCAGGCCTTCGACAGGCTCAGGCAAACGGATTTTCACGCGAGTTTCGCGAGCAGGGCCGCGGCGGCCGCGGTCTCCGCTTCCTGTTTCGAGGTGCCGGTGGCGGTCGCTTCGCCGGCGGGGCCGATGCTGACCGACACGGTGAATTGCGGCGCATGGTGCGGGCCGGAGCGGTCGAGCAGCGCATAGACCGGCGCGCGGCGGTTGTGGGCGGCGGCCCATTCCTGCAGCGCGGATTTCGGATGGCGGGGGGCCTTCACCTGACCCTCGACCAGCGCCTGCCAGTGCTTGCGGATGAAGGTTTCGGCGGCGGGCATGCCGTGATCGAGGTAGAGTGCGCCGATCAGCGCTTCGGTCACGTCGCCCAGGATGTTGTCGCTTTCGGCGCCGCCATCGTCGCGCGCCTGTTTGCCGAGGCGCAGGTGCGGCGCGACGCCGATGGTCCGCGCGACGGCCGCGCAGGCAAGGCCGGTGACGATGCTGTTGAAACGCGCGGACATCGTCCCCTCGGGCTCGTCGGGAAAGCGGGTGTAGAGCCAGTGCGCGATGGTGAGGCCGAGGACGCGGTCGCCGAGGAATTCGAGCCGCTGATAGCTTGCTGCGCCATGGCTGCCATGGGTCAGCGCTCGCTCGTAGAGGGCAAGGTCCCCCGGCTCGACACCCAGCGCGACGGTCAGCCAGCCGGCGAGGCTGGTCAAAACCGTTCCCCGATCCGGTGCCAGCGGGCCGCCGTGACCCAGGTCCAGGGCAGCAGCCAGTTTGCCGATCCGTCGGTGGAGAAGACCGACACCCACGCCCGGCCTTCGAGATTCTGCACGGGGACGAAGCCGATGCCGTTGCCCTCGACCGCCGGGAAGCGGCTGTCGGCGCTCTTGTCGCGGTCGTCGCCCATCAGGAAGAGGTGGCCGGCGGGGACATGGAAGACACGCGTGTCGTCGGCATCGGTCCGGGCGACGTCGAGCACGTCGTAGCTTTTGCCGCCGGGGAGCGTCTCGCGGTAGCGCGGATAGCGGCAGCGGGTCGAGCCGTTCGACCCCGCCTCGCTGAATTCGGGCGCGAAGCAGGGGCTGTTCGCGGTCACCGGTGCGACGAAATCGTCGATGCGCTGTTTGGGAATCGCGGCGCCGTTGAGGAACAGTTGGCCGCCGCGCATCTGCACGGTGTCGCCGGGCAGGCCGATGACGCGCTTGATATAGTCGACCTTGTTGGCGGGCGGGGCCTTGAACACCACGACGTCGCCGCGCGCGGGCAGCGCCCCCATGAAGCGGCCTTCGCCGATCGGCGGCGACAAGGGGAAGCTGTGGCGCGAATAGCCATAGGGCCATTTCTGGACGAAGAGATAATCGCCGACCATCAGGCGCGGCAGCATGGATTCGCTCGGGATCGAGAAGGTCGCGACGACCAGGCTGCGGAGGACGAGGACGATCAGCACGAGCTTGACGAGAAACTCGACAAAATCGCGGGCTTCGGATTTCTTCGGTCGCGCGATCGGCATCGGGAGAGTATCGGTGGCAGGCATCGGGCGCGGCATGTGACGCGCAGGCGGTGGCGTCAAGGCGGCGAAGCTTAAGGAGACGAAGGTGAGTGCAGACTGGTCGGCTATCGAGGCATTGCCCAAGGCGCCGCTGTCCACCCTGTTCGGCGCGGGCGACGACCGGCTGAAGCTGCTGGCGCACGAAAGCTGCGGCATGCGGTTCGATTTTGCCAAGACGCACCTGACCGCCGAGGCCATTGCCGCGTTCGAGGGACTGGCGCGGGCGCAAGGCTTTGCGGCGAAGCGCGAGGCGCTGTTCGCCGGCGGCATCGTCAACCCGAGCGAGGGCCGGGCCGCCGAACATACGGCGCAGCGCGGCGAGGGCAGCATCGAAAGCGTGGCGCTCGCCAAGAGCCTGCACGACCGGATGCGGGCGCTGATCGATGCGATCGAGGCCGAGGCGCTGGGGCCGATCCGCCACATCGTGCACATCGGCATCGGCGGCTCGGCGCTGGGGCCCGATCTGATCGTCGATGCCCTGTCGGGCGACCGGCTGCGCTACGACGTCGCAATCGTTTCGAACGTCGACGGCTATGCGCTTGAAAACGCAGTGGCGGACTTCGATCCGGCGGCGACGCTGATCGTCGTCGCCTCGAAGACGTTCACGACGACGGAGACCATGCTGAACGCAGGCAGCGCGCTCGCCTGGCTCGAGGAGCACGACATCGACGATCCCTATTCGCGGGTGATCGCGCTGACGGCGGCGCCCGACAAGGCGATGGAATGGGGCGTCGACGAGACGCGCGTGCTGCCGTTCCCCGAAAGCGTGGGCGGGCGGTATTCGCTGTGGTCGTCGATCGGCTTTCCGGCGGCACTGGCGCTGGGCTGGGAATGTTTCGAGGATCTGCTCGAAGGGGCGGGCGAGATGGACCGCCACTTCCGGCTGACGGCGCCGTCGCAGAACGTGCCGATGCTCGCGGCGTTCGCCGACCTGCTCTACACCCAGACGCGCGGCATCACGACCCGCGCGGTCTTTGCCTATGACGAGCGGCTGCGGCTGTTGCCCTCGTACCTCCAGCAGCTCGAGATGGAATCGAACGGCAAGTCGGTGACGGCCGACGGCGCGCCGCTGGGCCGGCCGAGCGCGGCGATCACCTGGGGTGGGGTCGGCACCGATGCGCAGCATGCGGTGTTCCAGCTGCTGCACCAGGGCAGTCATGTCGTGCCCGTCGAGTTCATCGCGTGCATCGAGCCCGGCGACACGCTCGATCCCGAACACCACCGGCTGTTGCTCGTGAATGCCTTCGCGCAAGGGGCGGCGCTGATGAGCGGCCGCGCGAGCGACGACGGCAACCGCGCCTATCCGGGCGACCGGCCGTCGACGACGATCCTGCTCGACCGGCTCGATGCCCGCACGCTCGGTGCGCTGATCGCGTTCTACGAGCAGCGGACTTTCGTGAATGCGGTGCTGTTGGGCATCAATCCGTTCGACCAGTTCGGCGTCGAGCTCGGCAAGGAAATGGCGAAAAGCGTCGACGATCCGGCCGCGCGCGCCGGTTTCGACGTTTCGACGCGCGCCCTCATAGAAAAGGCAGGCGTGTAACCTATATCGTCCTCAGGCGAATTCTCGCGCTGGGGTGATCCATGGACAATTTCGACTACGACCTTTTCGTCATCGGTGCCGGTTCGGGCGGCGTGCGCGCGGCGCGGATCGCGGCGGGGCACGGGGCCAGGGTTGCGATCGCCGAGGAACACCGGGTCGGCGGCACCTGCGTGATCCGCGGCTGCGTCCCCAAGAAGCTGCTCGTCTACGGCGCGCATTTCGCCGAGGATTTGAGCGACGCGCGGCGCTTCGGCTGGGAAGTCGCCGAGACCAAGTTCAACTGGGCGACGCTGCGCGACAATGTGCTGGCCGAGGTCGAGCGCCTCGAGGGCATTTATGGCGAGACGCTGGCCAACCATAAGGTCGAAGTGTTCAAGGAACGCGCGGTGCTGACCGGGCCGCAGTCGGTGAAGCTGGCGAGCGGTCGTGCCATCACGGCGAAGACGATCCTTATCGCGACCGGCGGCTGGCCGGTCCGGCCCGACTTCGAGGGCGCCGAGCACGGCATCACGTCGAACGAGGTTTTCCACCTCGAAACGCTGCCCAAGCGCGTCGTGATTGCGGGCGGCGGCTATATCGCCAATGAATTTGCCGGGATTTTCCATGGCTTCGGTGCGCATGTCACGATCGTGAACCGCGGCGACCAGATCCTGCGCGGCTATGACGAACAGATCCGCGACCGGCTGCTCCAGATCTCGATGGTCAAGGGCATCGAGTTCCGGTTCAACGCGCCGTTCGAAAAGATCACGAAGAACGAGAACGGCACGCTGCATGTCGAGATGAAGGGCTGCGAGGCGATCGATGCCGATCTGGTGCTGTTCGCCACCGGCCGCGCGCCGAACGTCGCGGGTCTCGGGCTGGAGGTCGCCGGTGTCGAGCTGAATGCCAAGAGCGCGATCAAGGTCGACGACGACAACCAGTCGTCGGTGCCCAGCATCTATGCGGTGGGCGACGTGACCGACCGGATCCAGCTGACCCCGGTCGCGATCCGCGAAGGCCAGGCGTTCGCCGACACCGTCTTTGGCAACAAGCCGACGCGCGTCGACTATGCCAATGTGCCGAGCGCGGTGTTCAGCCATCCGCCGATGGCCGGCGTCGGCATGACCGAGGCGCAGGCGAAGAACAAGCTGGGCACGATCCGGACCTACACGTCCGATTTCCGCGCGATGAAGAACGTGCTGGCCGGGCGGAACGAGCGCGCGCTGTACAAGATGATCGTCGATGCCTCGACCGATGTCGTCGTCGGCCTGCACATGATCGGCCCCGACGCGCCCGAAATCCTGCAGGCGGCGGCCGTCGCGGTGAAGGCCGGGCTGACCAAGGCCGATTTCGATGCGACCGTGGCCCTGCATCCCTCGATGGCGGAGGAACTGGTGCTCTTCAAATAGGAGCCCTTGCGCGCGGCAGGCCCGTCCGGCAGTCCTCCCTTCATAAGAGGGAGGATTCGTCCATGGCAAAACGTTATCTATTGGCCGCGCTGCTGGCTGCGGCCAGCACGGCCGCACTCGCCGAGACCGAACGGTTCGCGGTGTTCCGCAAGGACGTGAACATCGGCCGCGTCGTCGTCGAGACCGACGGCCAGGCGGCGAAGGTCGAGTATGACGTCAAGGACAATGGCCGCGGCCCGACCGTCGCCGAGGCCCTGACCCTCGACGCCGGGGGGCTGCCCGCAAGCTGGAAAATCACCGGCACGCAGACCTTCGGCGGCAAGATCGACGAGACGTTCGGGCGCAGCGGCACGACGTCGACATGGCGCGACGCGGCAGGGCCGGGCAGCGCCAAGGGCCCGGCGAAATTGTACATCGCCCAGAGCGCGAGCCCCTATGCGCTGCAGGTCTATGCGCGCGCCATATTGAAGGCAGGCGGCACGCTGACCGTGCTGCCCGCCGGCACGCTGACCATGACCAAACGCGACACGATGGTCCTGAAGGGGCCGTCGGGCGACGTGCCGGTGACGCGCTACGAACTGGCCGGCATCGACCTGACGCCGGAGACGCTGCTGCTCGACGGCGACAATCGCTTGATCGCGCTCCCGTCGGCCGGGGGCGGCGTGACGCGCGTCGGCTTCGAGGGCGAAAACCCCCGCCTGCGCGAGCTTGCCGCGAAGTGGCAGGGCGAGCGGCTGGCGACCATCCAGCGCGAGACGGCACGACGCTATGCCGGACCCGTCCGCATCACGAATGTCCGGATCTTCGATCCCGCGACCGCCGGCCTGACCGGGCCGGTGTCGGTCGTCGTCAACGGCCGCACGATCGCGGGCATCCAGCCGGTCGACAGTCCGGTGACCCCCGGCGAGACGGTGATCGACGGTGCCGGCGGCACGCTGATCCCCGGCATGACCGAGATGCACGCACATCTGTCCGGCGACGGCGCGCTGCTCAACCTGCTGGCGGGCATCACGACGGTGCGCGACATGGGCAACAGCAACACCGTGCTCGATGCGCTCGACAAGCGGATCGAGGGGGGCGAGGTGGCCGGCCCGCGCATCGTGCGCAGCGGCTTCATCGAGGGCAAGTCGCCGTTCAACTCGTCGAACGGCTTCGTCGTCGACAGCGAGGCGCGTGCGGTCGAGGCCGTCCGCTGGTACGCGTCGCGGGGCTTTTGGCAGATCAAGATCTACAACAGCATCGACCCCAAATGGGTGCCGGCGATGATCGCCGAAGCGCACCGGCTTGGCCTGCGGGTGGCGGGGCACGTGCCCGCCTTCACCAGCGCCGACGCGATGATCGCGGCGGGCTATGACGAACTTACCCACATCAACCAGTTGTCGCTTGGCTGGATCATCAAGCCGGGAGAGGACACGCGCACGCTGTTCCGGCTGACGGCGCTCGGGCGGCTGCCCGGGCTCGACCTCGACTCGGCGCCGGTCCAGTCGACGCTCGACACGATGAAGGCCAAGGGGATCGCGCTCGATGCCACGCTCGGCATCCATGAAAACCTGCTGCTGAATCGCGACGGCACCGTCGCGCCCGGAGCCGTCGACTATGTCGACCATATGCCAGTCGGGGTGCAGCGCGACCTGAAGCAGGCGTGGAGCAACCCCGACACGTTCGGCGGCGACGCCAATGCGAGGGCTGCCTATGCCCGGCTGATCGACATCGCCAAGCGGGCCAATGCCAAGGGGATTTTCCTGGTCCCCGGGACCGATACCGGGGGCTCGTTCACCTATCACCGCGAGCTCGAGATCATGACCCAGCTGGGCATGACACCGGGGCAGGTGCTGGCCCGCGCGACGGGGGAGATGGCGAAGTATCTCGGCACCGACCAGCGCCTGGGCAGCGTTGCGCGCGGCAAGCTGGCCGATTTCTTCCTCGTCCCCGGCGATCCGACCAAGGACATCAAGGCGATCAAGTCGATCGCGCTCGTCGCCAAGGACGGCGTGTTCTACTTCCCGGCCGAAATCTACCCGCGCTTCGGCATCAGGCCGTTCACGCCGGCACCCAAGGTGACGGCGCCCGATCCTGCCAACAAGGGGACGCTCACCGTGTCGCGCGACGATGGCCGGGTGCGGCAGGGCTATGCCTCGCTTGCCGAGGAAGTCATCGACGACGCGCACGCCCACTGACTTGCGGCGGCGTCGCCGTCCGCGCAGACTGATCGGTAGCGAATCGAAACGCTCGGGAGGGGCATGATGACGGGCACGGTTCTGGTGTCGGGCGGCAGCGGCTATATCGCGGGCTTCCTGATCCAACGTCTGGTGGCGGAAGGCTGGACCGTCCACGCCACGGTCCGCAACCTGTCGCGCGAAGCGGAAGTACGCGCGCGGCTGGCGGTCGATAATGCCCGGCTTCATTTCTTTGCCGCCGACCTGAATGCCGACGCCGGATGGGCCGAGGCGATGGCCGGTTGTACCCATGTCGCGCATGTCGCGTCGCCGTTTCCGCCCGCAGCGGTCAAGCATGCCGACGAACTGATCGTCCCGGCCCGCGACGGCGCGCTGCGGGCCTTGCGTGCGGCCAAGGCGGCGGGGGTGAAAAGGTTCGTGCTGACGTCGTCGGCGGCGGCGATCGCCTATGGCCATCCGCCGAGCCAATCGACGTACACCGAAGCCGACTGGAGCGACCAGACGCATCCCGATTGCTCGCCCTATGCCCAGTCGAAAACCATTGCCGAGCGGGCCGCGCGCGACTGGATCGCGGCCGAGGGCGGGACGATGGAATTCGTCTCGGTCAATCCGTCGCTGGTCGTGGGCCCGGTGATGGACGCCGACGTATCGACGTCGATCGAACTGATGCAGAAGATGCTGTCGGGGGCGCTGCCGGGTTGCCCCCGGATCGGGTTCGGGGTCGTCGACGTGCGCGACCTTGCCGATCTGCACGTGCGGGTGCTGACCACGCCCGGCCTGGCAGGCGAGCGGTTCATCGCCTCGGGCAGGTTCCTGATGATTGCCGATATCGCCAGGATCCTGAAGGCGCGACTTGGCGCCAGGGCGCGCAAGGTGCCTACCCGCACGCTGCCCGATTTCCTGGTGCGGCTGGCGGCGATTTTCGATCCGCTGGTCCGCTCGGGCCTTTCCGAACTGGGTCGGGTGCGGGATATGGACGCCAGCCACGCCAAGGCCGTGCTCGGCTGGGCAACCCGCCCGGAAGAGGAGTCGCTCGTCGATTGCGCGAACAGCCTGATCGACAAGGGAATTGTGAAAGTCTGACATGCCTGAAGCCGTCATCGTCTCCACTGCCCGCACGCCCATCGGCAAGGCCTATCGCGGCTCGCTGATCGACACCAACGGGTCGACGCTGGCCGCGCACGTGGTCCGCGCCGCCGCGTCGCGCGCCGGCGTCGACCTCGCCGACATCGACGACGTCATGCTGGGGTCGGCGCATCCCGAAGGGGCAACCGGCAACAATGTGGCGCGCGTCGCGGCGATCGAGGCGGGGTGCCCCGTCTCGGTGCCGGGGATGACGCTCGACCGCAAATGCTCGTCGGGTCTCCAGACGATCGCGCTGGCGGCGCAGCGCATCCGCGGGGGCGAGGAAGGCATCTATGTGGCGGGCGGGCTCGACTGCGTGTCGCTGGTGCTGCCCAACAAGAATTTGAAGCATTATTACTCGCCCTGGGTCGAGGCGAACCGGCCGGACCTGATGCTGCCGATGATCCCGACGGCCGAGAATGTGGCGAACCGCTATGGCATCGGGCGCGCGGCGCAGGATGCCTATGGCGCGCAATCGCAGCAGCGCGTCGTCGCCGCCTGGGAAGCCGGGCGACTGGCGGACGAGATCGTGCCGATCACGGTCACGCGCAAGCAGCGCGACAAGGAAGGCAATGTCACGGGCGAGGAGCAGGTGACGCTCGACCGCGACGAGGGAATGCGCGGCGGCACCACGGCGGAGGGCCTGGCGGGCCTCAAGACCGTGGTCGAAGGCGGTACCGTCACGGCAGGCAATGCCAGCCAGCTCTCCGACGGGGCGAGTGCCTGCGTCGTCATGTCGGACACCGAAGCGGCGCGGCGCGGCCTGACACCGATGGGCATTTTCCGCGGTTTCGCGGTCGCGGGTTGCGAGCCGGACGAAATGGGCATCGGGCCCGTGTTCGCCGTGCCCAAGCTGCTCGCGCGGCACGGCCTGACGGTCGACGACATCGACCTGTGGGAGCTGAACGAAGCCTTTGCCGTGCAGGTTTTGTATTGCCGCGACCGGCTCGGCATCGACAACGACCGGCTGAACGTCGACGGCGGCGCCATCGCCATCGGTCATCCCTTCGGCATGAGCGGTTCCCGGCTGACGGGCCATGCCCTGATCGAGGGGAAGCGGCGCGGGGCCAAGCGCGTCGTCGTGACGATGTGCGTCGGCGGCGGTATGGGCGCGGCGGGACTGTTCGAAATCGCCTGACGCGACGTGGCCGGGCCATGAACGCGACGTAGTTTGCCGTTCATGCAACTTCGTTCCGCATCCGGTTGTTTGGCTCCTTGTTCAAGGAGATCATCATGAAGAAGTTTCTGCTCGCCGGCCTGACGATGGCCACGCTGTTCACTGCCACAAGCCCGGCACTTGCCGACCCGCCGTCATGGGCTCCGGCCAATGGCCGTCGCGATCACGACGGTCGCGAGGACCGACGCGACGAGCGGCGTGACGACCGCCGCGACAACCGGCGCGATGTCCGCTTGGACCGTCAGGACGCGTGGCGCGACTATCGTCGTTACGACTATAACCGTCCCGGTCCGCAGGGCCGCTATTACGCCGAAAACTACTATCGCGACGGCCGCTACTACCGGCCGGTCCGGCTGACGCGCAACGACCGCATCTATCGCGGCAACGACAACCGCTATTACTGCCGCCGTTCGGACGGCACGACCGGGCTGGTCGTCGGCGCAGCGCTGGGCGGTGTCATCGGCAACAGCCTCGACCGGGGCGGATCGAGCATTCTGGGAACGCTGCTCGGCGCGGGTGCCGGCGCGGCCATCGGCTCGTCGATCGATCGCGGGCAGATCGTCTGCCGCTGAATGACATGGGGGGCACCGGGGCGATGAGCCGCGGTGCCCCCGTTGCGTCACCGGCCGTCGCCGCGAAACGGGGGCCGGTGTCATGAACGTGCACCGGCTCTAGGCGAATCCTGCAGGCCGGCTATAGTCCGGGGATCACCAAGGGGAGCGTTGGCATGAAATCGTCGAGAATCGCGCAGACACTGATCGCCGGGACCGTCGTCATCGCCGCGTGCGCCTATGCGGCAACGCCGGCCGAGCAGGTCGCGGCGCGCCAGGCCAGTTACAAGCAGGTCGGCAAGGCGATGAAAGGCATCGGCGACGAGCTGAAGAAAGCCGATCCCGCCGTTCCCCTGATCCAGGCGAATGCCAAGACGATCGTGGCGCTCGCGCCGCACGTGCTCAAATGGTTTCCCAAGGGATCGGGACCGGAGGCCGGGGTGAAAACGGCGGCGCTGCCCGCGATCTGGGAACAATGGCCCGATTTCAAGATTGCCGCCGTGAAGATGCTCACCGCGAGCAAGGCGCTCGACGCCGCGGCGGCAACGGGCGATCTGGGCCAGATCAAGCCGGCAGTCGCCGCCCTGGGCGCGACGTGCCGCGGCTGTCACGAGAAGTTCCGCGCCAAGGACAGCTGATGCCGGCCCGGGCAGCGGCCATGCAGATCAAGCTGTGGGATATCCCGGTCCGCGCCGTACACTGGGCCATCGTCGTTCTGATGCCCGCCTTGTGGTGGACGGCCAGATCGAGCGACATGACGCTGCACAAGCAGCTCGGCCATGTGGCGCTGGCGCTGGTCGTCTTCCGGATCTTCTGGGGCTTCGCCGGAAGTTCGACGGCACGCTTCGCCTCGTTCCTGAAAGGGCCGCGCGCCGTCGTCGCCTATGCGTCGGGTCTGTTCGGCAGGGACGGCGCGGTGGTCGTCGGTCATAACCCGCTCGGCGGGTGGAGCGCCGCCATGCTGCTGGTGCTGCTCGCCGCCCAGACCGCCGTCGGGCTGTTCGCGCAGGATGTCGACGGTGTTGAGTCGGGGCCGCTGAGCTATCTGGTGTCCTATGACTGGGCGGACGCCGCGCGCGGCTGGCATCACCTGCTGTTCAATGTCCTTCTCGGCTTCATTGCCCTGCACCTCGGCGCGATCCTGTTCTACGCCGTGGTCAAGCGCGACGACCTGGTCCGACCCATGTTGACGGGGCGCAAGACCTTCGCCGTGGCGATGGACCAGCCGCCGCTGGCGCCCGCCTGGCGCGTCGTGATCGGCGTTGCCGGCAGCGCGGCCTTCGCGTGGTGGATATCGGCCGGGGCACCGCTTTAGGACGCCGGGCGCGTCGGTCGCCGACGTCGAACCCCCATATCGATAAAATCCGGACACTTAATCGGCGTGCGGTCGGCGTCGTACGGAACTCTTTAACGCAGCCATGCCAATGTCTCTGGCAACAGACGGAGATGTGAAATGCGATTCGGCACCTTGGTTGTCGCGACGGTAATGGCAGCGGCGGGAACATCGGCAGAGGCCGTGACGATCATCACCCAGAGCTTCGATTCGTCCTTCTCGCGCTACAACAGTCATGGTGCGGCGCAAATCGGCAGTCTGAACCTCGTCAACCAGGTGATCACGTCGGCCGTGATCAGCTATGGCGCCGGTGCGACGTACAGCCGGGACATCTTCTCCTTCGACCCGAACGACGCGGGGACGCTCGCCTATGCCGGCAACGCGGGCTTCGACATATTCGGTGCCAATCTGCCGGTGCCGGTCTCGGTGACCGTTGCCTTTTCGGGAACATCGCCATGCGCGAATGGCCGATGCTCCGCCTTTGGCGGGGTCAGCGGCGACTATATCGTGCCGCAGGCGGACCTGGCGCTTTTTGCCGGGGCCAACCCGCTGTTCCTCACGGCGCGGGGCGGGTTTGCCGGTGATGTGTCGGCACGGGGCGGCATCTTCCTGCGCGCGCCCGAGACATCGACCTATGCCAGCGGCACGATCACCTATTCGATCGCCGACGTCACGCCGGTTCCCGAACCCGCGACCTGGACGATGATGATCGTCGGCTTCGGCGCGATCGGCTGGGTCGCGCGTCGCCGCCGGACCGTGTCGGTGCGTTTCGGCCAGGTCGAACAGTAAACTGGTGCCGGCTGCAGGGATCGAACCCGCGGCCCCCTGATTACAAATCAGGTGCTCTACCATCTGAGCTAAGCCGGCGCGGGCCACCCCTTAACGTCAGAGGATGCCGAACGTCCAGCCTTCGGTTCGGCGAACCGCGTCGAGGGCGTCGGGCGACCATATGGCGGGATCGTCCGCCACCGTCCGCAGCCACGCCGCGGCGAGCACGGCGTCGGTCGCGTGATCGGTATAATGCGGCAGCGCATGGTGCGCCCGGCTGCCGAGGTTGGCCAGCGCCGCGTCGAGGACAACCGCATCGCGTATCTTGCTGCGGCCCCGGGCCACGCCCGCCGCGCGGGCGGCAAGCGTGGTATAGATCTCGACGACGACCGAGCCCGTCGCCGGAACCGGGTCGACGGGCCAGAGGGCCAGCTTTCCATCGAGCCGATAGAGCATCCGCATTCCCGTCAGGCTTGATTTGCCGACCTGCGCCGCACCGACGAGATTGAAGTTGCTATAGGGGCTGAGCCCCTGGTCCCGCTGGGCGTGCTCGGTGACCCTCAGCCGGCCGCGTCCCGGCGGGAAGAGGTCCCCGGTACGGTCGCCGTGGCGGCGGAAGTGGCGGCTTGCCTCGCCATGATCGACGAAACTGCCTGCCGATAGGTTCGGGTCCTCGGCACAAACGCGCTCGACCAGCGCCCAGAGCGCGCGCGCGTCCGCCGGGCTCTGATCCCAGCCGGGGAAGAAGGCGCCGCAATCGGCAAAGGCGAACGAGGTGCTGAGATCGAGACCGACCAGCGCCTCGGTCGGGAGATCGTTCAACAGCCACTCGAGCACATCGGTGCGCGACCAGATATGACCCGGGCGGACCAGCGTCGGCGCGTCGTCACCGGCACCGCAGATCGCTACGGCAATCCCCGGCTGGCGTGGCCCCACCGCGCCCGACCAGTCGATGGCGACGAAGGTTGAAAAGCGGTTAGGGCCGGTCACCAAAAGCCTTGCGCTGCGCCTTGTTGGCCCGGTCCCACCAGGCGCGCGTCACGACCAGTCTGACCCGATCGGGATCGTGGCCGGCGTAGCGCACGAGCAACCCCGGCCAGCCTTCGTAATGCGGCGTCTGCCAGAAAATGGCCGGATCGGTTTCGAGCAGGACAGCCTTTTCGTCATGGGGACTCATCACGTGAAAACTGTCCGGCTCGCGCCCAGGCGAAACGAACGCCTTGCCGTTCACCTTGGGGCAGGGCGTGCCGTAATAGCTTTCCAGCGACGTGTCCGGCAGCGTGAGGGCAAAACTCTTCACGGCTTCCCAACTATCGAGCAGCGTCATCCGCGGGCGCTCCGCAACTTGTCCCAATGGGCGATCCGCTCGGCGATCCTGGCCTCGAACCCGCGATCGACCGGGGCGTAGAACGTGGCAGCGGTCATCTCGTCGGGCCAGTAATTCGCGCCGGAAAACCCCTCCGCCGTGTCATGGTCATAGGCATAGTCCTTTCCATAGCCGAGGTTTTTCATGAGCTTGGTCGGCGCATTGACGATGTTCATCGGCGGCATCAGCGACCCCGTCTCGCGCGCCGACTTCCACGCCGACTTCTGGGCCTTGTACGCCGCATTCGATTTGGGCGCAGTCGCCAGATAGAGACAGGCCTGGACGATTGCGAGTTCGCCTTCGGGCGATCCGAGAAAATCATAGGCGTCCTTGGCTGCAAGGCACTGGACGAGCGCCTGCGGATCGGCGAGGCCGATGTCCTCGCTGGCAAAGCGGACAAGCCGCCGCAAGACGTAAAGCGGCTCTTCCCCGGCGACGAGCATGCGCGCCAGCCAGTAGAGCGCGGCCTGCGGATCGGAGCCGCGCAGGCTTTTGTGGAGCGCGCTGATCAGGTTGTAGTGCCCCTCGCGATCCTTGTCGTAGACAGGCATACGGCGGTGCAGCAGGGCCGCGAGCGCGTGCGGGTCGAGCGGTTCGTCGATCCGGACCGAGAAAAGGGTTTCGGCCTGGTTGAGCAGGAAGCGACCATCGCCATCGGCGCTGGCGATCAGGGCTTCGCGCGCCTCTGCGGTGAGGGGCAGGGCGCGACCTTCGGCACCTTCGGCACGCGCCAGAAGTTCGCCTAGCGCGACGGCATCGAGCCGGTGAAGGACAAGGACCTGCGCCCGGCTGAGGAGCGCCGCGTTCAATTCGAAACTGGGGTTCTCGGTCGTGGCACCGACAAGCGTGATCGTGCCGTCTTCCACGAACGGCAGGAAACCGTCCTGCTGGGCGCGATTGAACCTGTGGATCTCGTCGACGAACAGCAGCGTCCGCTGGCCGAGTGCCGCCGCTTCCCGGGCCGCAGCAAAGACGCGCTTGAGATCGGCGACGCCCGAGAAAACCGCGCTGATGCTTTCGAAGCGCAGGCCGACCGCATCGGCCAGCAGGCGCGCAATCGTCGTCTTGCCCGTTCCGGGCGGCCCCCAGAGGATCATCGACGACAGCTTGCCCGCGGCGACCATGCGGCCGATCGCGCCGTCGGGGCCGGTCAGATGCGCTTGCCCGACGACGTCCGCGAGCGTTGCGGGGCGGAGCCTGTCGGCGAGCGGCGGCGGCGGGGCGGGGGCGGCGAACAGGTCCGTCATCGCCGGATTCTAGCCAAGCTGCCGCCGAAAGTCACATCATTGGGGGAACTACTCTTGACAGACTCAAGATATATCTTAGATAGGCAGCATGATAACGAAAGGAATTGATATGTTTCATATGTATGGAAGACGCGGCGGCTGTGGCCCCCGCGGCTATATGGCGGTCTGGGGACCGGCTGGGCGTGGCGGCGGGTTCATGATGGGTCATGGCCGTGGCCTGCGCGGCGGTGGCCATGGCGACGGACGCGGACGGCGCGGGCGGATGTTCGACGGCGGGGAGCTTCGTCTCGTCCTGCTCAAGCTGATCGAGGAAGCGCCGCGCCACGGTTACGACCTGATCCGCGAGATCGAGGACCGCACGGGCGGCGCCTATGCACCGAGCCCCGGCGTCATCTACCCGACCCTGACCCTGCTCGACGACATGGGCCTGATCGACGCGACTGCCGAGGGAAGCCGCAAGCAGTTCGCGATCACCGAGGAGGGCAGGGCCGAACTGGCCGACAAGGCGACAGAGGTGCAGGCGCTGATGGACCGGCTTGCCGAACTGGGCACCCAGCGCGCGAAGACCGATACGGGGCCGGTAAGCCGGGCGATGGGCAATTTGCGCGCCGTCCTGGCCAATCGCGTCACGGCCGAGGGCGTGACCCCGGCTACGCTCCACGACATTGCGGCGCTGCTCGACGAGGTCGCGCAGAAAGTCGAGCGCCTCTGACGCCTAGCGGGCGCGCCGCCGCTCGATGACTTCGAGGTACTTGGCCGCCAGCGTGCCGTTCACCGCGTCCCAGGTATAGCCATCGGCGACCTTTGCGCCGGCGGCGCCTGCGGCGCGGGCGGCGGCACGATCGGTGGCATAGTGCTGGAGGGCGTCGGCATAGGCGCCGATGTCGCGCGGCGGCACCAGCGCGCCCGTGATGCCGTTCTTGACGAGGCTCGCGGTGCCGGTGGCATCGGCGCCGACAACCGGCAGCGCGCATGCCATGGCCTCGGACGTCACATTGCCGAAGGTTTCGGTCACGCTCGGCTGCAGGAGAATGTCAGCAGAGGCGATCGCCCGGCCCAGGTCGTTCCCTGCCTGGTGGCCCGCGAAGATCGCGTCGGGCACTTGCGCGGCGAAAGTCTCGCGCGCAGGGCCTTCGCCGATGACGAGGACCTTGTGCGCGACGCCGCGCCGTTTCAGCTCGACCACGACATCGCCGAAGACGTCGATCCCCTTTTCGAGCACGATCCGCCCGAAGAAGGCGATGACGAAGTCGTCATCGGCGATGCCGAGCGACCGTCGCCACTCGAGGCTGCGGGCGGCCGGATTGAACACCGTGCGATCGATCCCGCGCGACCAGATGCCGATGTCGAAATTCATGCGCTCGGCACGCAGGACGTCGGCAAAGGACTCCGATGGCGCAACGATGGCGTCGCACTTGCGGTAGAAGCGTCGCATGCCCGCGGTCAGCACCGGTTCGAGAAAGCCGAGCCCATAATAGCGGCCATAGGTGTCGAAACGCGTGTGGACCGATGCCACCACCGGCAGATCATGCGCCTTGGCATAACGGACGGCGCTGTGCCCCAGAAACTCGGGCGACGAGACGTGGATGAGGTTGGGCCGGAAGGCGTCGACATCCGGACGCACGGGCCCCAGACCCATGGGAATGCGGTATTCGGGGCGCAGCGGCACCGGCAGCGAAGGGATGCCGATGAGGTCCCCCGTCGGCGGAAACGCCGGATTGGCGACGACCGGTGCATAGACGCGCACGGCCGCGCCCTGTTCGAGAAGCCAGCCGACGAGGTTGTTGAGCGACCGGTTCGCCCCGTCGCGGACATAATTGTAATTGCCGCTGGTGAGCGCGATCCGGAGGTCTGAGATCTTCATTACGGTCGCGTTAGCCTGCCTTGGCCGTGAGTTCCACATCCGCCCATATGGGAAGATGATCGCTTGCCCGCGCAGCAAGCGCGCTATGGTGCACGCCGCAGGCGACGATATGCGTGGCGTGATCGACCATGATGCGGTCGAGCCGGCCGACGGGGCGGCGGCTGTGGTAGCTGGGGCCGGTCGGCGCGATGCTGAACTTGTGCGCGAAGTCGATCAGGCAGCCGGCATGCGGACGCCATTCATTGGTGTCGCCCATCAGGATGGTCGGACGTGGATCGCGCTCGGCGACGGCGGCCGTGATCGCATGCCCCTGGCGCCGGCGGTGCAGGCCGGACAGGTCGAGGTGCATGCCGACGACGCGCAAGGCCTGTCCGTCGACGACGAGGTCCGCCAGCACCGCGCCGCGCGGTTCCAGCGTCGGCAGCGTCAGCCGGGCGTGATGTTCGACCGTGATGCCGCGCCGGACGAGCAACGCGTTGCCATGCCAGCCGATGCTCCCGGCGCGAGCTGCGACATCGACCACGACATAGGGCGTGTGCTGTTCGATGAGCGCTTTCGGCAGTGCGGCCAGGCGCGGGCCGAAACGGCGGTCCGCTTCCTGAAGGGCGATGACGTCGGCGTCGATCTCGTTGAGCACGTCGAGGATACGCAGGGGCACACGGCGACGGTCGGTGCCCAGTGCCTTGCGAATATTGTAGCTGGCGACCCTGAGCATGCGACGGGTGAATAGATTGAACGGCACAAAGTTGCACGTGGCTCTTGAAAGCCAAATTTCAGCTTCTTAGTTTGTCGGTGTGCGGGCCGGGCCCCTCTGGCGAATGCATCGTTGATGCATTCGTGATGTCGGACCGCATCGGGCGAATGCCCGTTGACAGGTGGTCCGGCGTCCTTTTCCGATCGTGACCATCTTCAGCGGCCATCCGCTCGTCGAACATCGATTTGTTCTCGAGAGGAGTCCTGACATGAACCCTGTTATCCATCGACTGAAGCTGGTCCACGCGCGCCTCGATGCTGAAGTGCGCCGTGAAATGAAGGCGCGTTTTCCCGACCAGGGTCGCGTCGCCCGGCTCAAAAAGCTGAAGCTGGCCATCAAGGACCGGCTCGCAGGGACCGCGCCGCGCTCCATCCGCGCAGGTTGACGGGGGTGGCCGGCGGCTGCTTCCCTGGGCACGCCGCCGGTCACTTGTCCCGACAAAGGGATAAAAGGGGATCGTCGTGGAATTTCTGTTTTCGGACTGGCTGGGTACGCCGGTCTGGTTCTGGCTGTCGTTCATCGGCCTCGTCGCGGCGCTGACTGCCTTCGACCTGGGCGTCCTCCACCGCGAGGACCGAGAGATGGGCATTGCGGAATCGCTGAAGCTGTCCGCCTTCTACATCGCGATCGCGCTGTCCTTCGGCGTCTGGGTCTGGATCGAGAAGGGCGCCGACAGCGGCATGAAATATTATACGGGCTTTTTCATCGAGAAGGCGCTGTCGATCGACAATGTCTTCGTGATCAGCCTGATTTTCACCTATTTCGCCATCCCGCGCCTGTACCAGTATCGCGCGCTCGTCTGGGGCATCGTCGCCGTCATCGTCCTGCGGGGCGCCATGATCGCCATCGGCGCGGCCGTCGTCCAGCAATGGTATTGGGTGCTGTACATCTTCGCTGTCTTTCTGGTGGCCACGGGCATCAGAATGCTGTTCGCGCGCGACGAAAAGGCCGACATCGCGGCAAACCCGTTCGTACGCTGGATATCCGCGCGCCTGCGCGTAACCCCCGAGCTTCATGCCGAAAAATTCATCGTCCGGGTGCCGGACGCACGGACGGGGCGCATGGTCCTTGCGGTGACGCCGCTGTTGCTGGCGCTTGTCGTCATCAACCTTGCCGACCTGGTCTTTGCCGTCGACAGCGTACCGGCCATCTTTGCGATCACCACCGACACGTTCATCGTCTATTCGTCGAACATCATGGCGATCCTGGGCCTGCGTGCGCTCTATTTCGCCCTGTCGGCGATGGTCCACCGCTTCCACTATCTGAAATACGCCCTCGCCCTTGTCCTCGTGTTCATCGGCGCGAAGATCTTCGTGTCGGATTTCGTGATGGCGGGCGCCAAGTTTCCGCCGCTCCTTTCGCTCGGCATGACGTTCGGGCTGATCCTCGGCGGTATCGGCTGGTCGCTGTGGAAGACCCGCACCGACCCGGGCGCCGTCCGCTGATCGCTACCAGAGCTTCAGCAGCTTCGTCGCGACCAGCAGCAGGACAAGGGCCAGTGCAACGCGCAACAGCCGTTCGGGCGCGCGGCTGCCGATCAGGCTGCCGACGACGACCGCGGGAACAGAACCGACGAGGAGACTGGCCAGCAAGCCGAGGTCGACCGTGCCGATCAACCAATGCCCGATCCCGGCCACAAGGGTCAGCGGGACGGCATGGGCGATGTCGCTGCCGACGATGCGCGCGACGGGCAGGCCGGGATAGAGCACGATCAGGGCCGTGACGCCGATCGCGCCGGCGCCGACCGAGGTCAGTGAAACGAGCGATCCGAGAACAACTCCCAGCACGATCGTGGCCAGCGCGCGGTGATCGCTGTTGCGCGTGCCGAAAGAGCGCGTCGCCCAGATGACGATGCGGGTGCGGAACAGGACCGCGACCGCCGTTGCAACGAGCGTCAGCGCGAGCGTCGTGGTGATGGCGTGTTCGGCGGCACCCTGCAGCTTGCCGAGGCGCTGGATGGCGATCAACGTAACGATCGCCGCAGGGATGCTCCCCGTCGCCAGGCGCCGCACGATCTTCCAGTCGACGGTACCGCGGAAGCCATGGACCCCGCTGCCCACCGTCTTGGTGACGCTGGCGAACAACAGGTCGGTGCCGACGGCGGTCGACGGTGCAAAGCCGAACATCAGCACGAGCAGCGGCGTCATCAACGAGCCCCCGCCCACGCCGGTTATGCCAACGAGCAGGCCGACGAGCGCGCCTGCGATGGCATGATACGGATCGATGTGCGGCAGTGTGGTGTTCCCCGTGGCGCGGCAAGCCTATCACGTCGACCGGATATGGGAAGGAAGCGAATATTGGGGCATGCCATGTTGCCCTTTGTCTCGAGCACGACGGGCCCGCTTCGGTCACGCCCAACGAAAAAGGCCCGCCGGTCTGCACCGGCGGGCCCGTGTCGCAGGAATGGTCCCGGCGTAATCGCTTAGGCAAACACCGCGGTGGTCTTGCGACGACGGTTGCGCAGCGACCCGCCGACCATGCCGACGCCGCCGATCATCATCGCCCAGGTTGCGGGTTCCGGAACGGGATTGACCTGTGCGACGTCGCCGACGGTCAGGTCGTCGAAGCCGAAGCGGTCCGAGCCCGACTGCGCGAACGACACGCTGGTGAACGTCTGCGCGGTATCGGTGATGCCCCAGAACAACAGGCTGCCGTTGTTGCCGTTCACCGTGTTGTTCACGGTGAAGCTGCGCTGCGACGAAAGCCCCTGATCGAGCGTGATCTGCAGCTGCTGGCTCACGTCGCCGATGTCGGTGCCGTAGAAGCCGAACGCCGCGATCGCCGTGGTGAAGCTGATCTTGAAGGCGTTGAAGTTGTTATCATAATATTGGCGGCCCGAGGTTGCGTAGGCACCGGTGTTCGGCGCGCCCTGGAGCACACCGCCACCCGTCAGCGTCGCCGAAATCGTGCCGAGGCCACCGGTGAACGACAGTGCGATCGGCGGCGAGCCGAGCGGGCGTGAATCGAAGTTCTCGGTGCTGACGCCGGCGGTCAAGGCAGCCAGGAACTGGTTGCGTGCCGTCACCGGCGCACCCGAAACACCGCTCGCCGGGCTCTGGTTTTCACCGAAGTAAATCGTCGGCGCCGCCAAGGCCGGCGAAGCAATGGCCATCGCCGCAGCGGTGACGAGCAAGTTGGTAAATTTCATTTTCGATCCCCTGTTGTCAAAGCTGGACGTGATACAAAGTACTGATATTCCGGGGACGTAATAACATTTCCTCTATGGTTAATGTATCGTTGATGTGATCTGTTCCTGTATCGAATCGACACATGCGGGATTGGTCCGTCGCGATGCCCGGCCGGGGGCGGATCTTCTTTGCATAACGCAAAACGGCCCCCCGGATCGCTCCGGAGGGCCGCATGCTACCGCCGGGTTCGGCGGTCAGTCGTTCAGATACTCACCGGCATCCGCATCGGTACCATGGCCGGAGGAGACCACCGCACCGAGGGCGTCGTCGCCGGTGTCGCCTTCGATCGGCTGGGCGAGTTCGGCAGCATGCTCCTCGGCCGCGCTGTTCGGCGCGATGAGGCTGGCCTGCCAGGCGCGCTGCTGGGCGCGGAGGGCCGCGTCCTTGCTGTTCGCCGTCACGCGCAGGCGGTTCATGCCGGCACCCGTGCCTGCCGGGATCAGACGCCCGACGATCACGTTTTCCTTCAGGCCCGTGAGCGTGTCCTTCTTGCCTTCTACCGCCGCCTGCGTGAGCACGCGGGTGGTTTCCTGGAACGAGGCCGCCGAGATGAAGCTGCGGGTCTGCAGCGACGCCTTGGTGATGCCGAGCAGGATGGGCTTGCCCTCCGCCGGCGTCTGGCCCTTGGCCAGCTTGGCGTTGATCTCGTCCATCTCGATCCGGTCGACCTGTTCGCCGGCCAGCAACGTCGTGTCGCCACCGTTCGTGATCTCGACCTTCTGCAGCATCTGACGAACGATCGTCTCGATGTGCTTGTCGTTGATCTTCACGCCCTGCAGACGATAGACTTCCTGGATTTCGGCGACCAGATATTCGGCCAGCGGCTCGATCCCCATGACTTCAAGGATGTCATGCGGGTTGGGTGAACCGCCGATCAAATTGTCGCCGCGCTTGACGTAATCGCCTTCCTGAACGTCGATGACCTTCGACTTCGGGATGAGGTATTCCGCCAGCTCGCCGCCGTCCTCGGGCTGAATGCCGATCTTGCGCTTGGCCTTATAGTCCTTGCCGAACACGACGCGGCCCGAAGCCCGCGCAATGATGGCATTTTCCTTCGGGATGCGCGCTTCGAACAGCTCGGCAACACGCGGCAGACCGCCGGTGATGTCGCGCGTCTTGGCGGCTTCGCGGCTGACGCGGGCAAGCACGTCGCCCGCCACGACCGTGGCGCCGTCCTCGACCGACAGGGTCGCGCCGACTGCCAGCATGTAGCGGGCAGCATCGGCGGCATCCTCACCGAGCAGGGTCAGGCGCGGACGCAGATCCTCCTTGGTGCGGCCCTGGCGATATTCGGTCACGACCTTGTTGGCGATGCCGGTGGCTTCGTCGACCTGCTCGGTCAGCGTCTGGCCCTCGATGAGGTCCTGATACTTCACGATACCGCCGGTCTCGGTGATGACTGGCGCCGTGAACGGATCCCATTCGATCAGCCGGTCGCCCTGCTTCACCTGCGCGCCGTCGTCGAACAGCAGATAGGCGCCGTACGGAATACGGTGCACCGCCCGCTCGCGGCCATCGGCGTCGATGATTGCGATTTCACCCTGACGCGACAGCGACACGCGCCGGCCCGCCTTGTCCTTGATGATGCGGACGCCGCGATATTCGAACGTGCCGTCGGCCATCGCATCGATGTTCGACTGCTCGTTGACCTGCGCCGCACCGCCGATGTGGAAGGTCCGCATCGTCAGCTGGGTGCCGGGCTCGCCGATCGACTGGGCGGCAATGACGCCGACCGCTTCGCCGATGTTCACCGGGGTACCGCGGGCAAGGTCACGACCGTAGCAGGCGCCACAGACGCCGCCGACGCTTTCGCAGATCAGCGGGCTGCGGATCTTCACGGCCTGGGTGCCGACGGCTTCGATCTGCGTGATCATCGCCTCGTCGAGCAGCGTGCCCGACGGGATGACGACCTCGTTGGTCTTGCTGTCGGTGATGTCTTCTGCCGTGGTGCGGCCGAGGATACGCTCGCCGAGCGACGCGATGACCGAACCGCCCTGGACGATCGCCTTCATCTCGAGCGCGCGCTCCGTGCCGCAATCGAGCTCGACGATGACGCAATCCTGCGACACGTCGACCAGACGACGGGTGAGATACCCCGAGTTGGCGGTCTTGAGCGCCGTATCCGCGAGACCCTTGCGGGCACCGTGGGTCGAGTTGAAATACTCGAGGACGGTCAGGCCTTCCTTGAAGTTCGAGATGATCGGCGTTTCGATGATCTCGCCCGACGGCTTGGCCATCAGCCCGCGCATACCGGCGAGCTGCTTGATCTGGGCCGGCGAACCACGGGCGCCCGAGTGCGCCATCATGTAGATGGCGTTGATCGGCTTTTCGCGGCCGGTCTCGGGGTCCTTCTTCACGCTGCGGATTTCGTCCATCATGGCCGCCGCCACCTGGTCGCCGCAACGGCTCCAGGCGTCGATCACCTTGTTGTACTTTTCCTGCTGCGTGATCAGGCCGTCCTGATACTGCTGCTCGAAATCCTTCACGAGCGCGCGGGTATCGTCGACGGTGCCTTCCTTGCTGTCCGGGATGATCATGTCGTCCTTGCCGAACGAGATGCCGGCCTGGAACGCGTGCTTGAAGCCCAGCGACATGATCGCGTCGGCGAACAGCACCGTCTCCTTCTGGCCCGCGTGGCGATAGACGATGTCGATGACGTCGCCGATCTCCTTCTTGGTCAGCAGGCGGTTGATCGTCTCGAACGGCACCTTGTGGTTCTGCGGCAGGGTTTCGCCCAGCAGCATGCGGCCCGGCGTCGTTTCGACGCGCTTGAGGTAGGTCTTGCCGTTTTCGTCGACCTGCGGGACGCGGGTCGTGATCTTGCTGTGGAGCGTCACGGCCTTGGCGTTCAGCGCCTGGTGCACTTCCGACATCTCGCCGAGCAGCATTCCCTCGCCGGGTTCGCCTTCCTTGAGCATCGACAGGTAATAGAGCCCCAGCACCATGTCCTGCGACGGCACGATGATCGGCTTGCCGTTGGCCGGCGACAGGATGTTGTTCGTCGACATCATCAGGACGCGCGCTTCGAGCTGGGCCTCGAGGCTCAGCGGGACGTGCACGGCCATCTGGTCGCCGTCGAAGTCGGCGTTGAACGCCGAGCAGACCAGCGGGTGAAGCTGGATCGCCTTGCCTTCGATCAGGACGGGCTCGAACGCCTGGATGCCGAGGCGGTGAAGCGTCGGCGCGCGGTTGAGCATGACGGGATGTTCGCGGATGACTTCATCCAGGATGTCCCAGACTTCCTTGCGCTCCTTCTCGACCCACTTCTTGGCCTGCTTGAGAGTCATCGAGAGGCCCTTGGCGTCGAGGCGCGCATAGATGAACGGCTTGAACAGCTCGAGCGCCATCTTCTTCGGCAGGCCGCACTGGTGGAGCTTCAGCTCCGGGCCCGTCACGATGACCGAACGGCCCGAATAGTCGACGCGCTTGCCGAGCAAGTTCTGGCGGAAGCGGCCCTGCTTGCCCTTGAGCATGTCGGACAGCGACTTCAGCGGACGCTTGTTCGCGCCCGTGATCGTGCGACCGCGACGGCCGTTGTCGAACAGCGCATCGACGGCTTCCTGCAGCATGCGCTTTTCGTTGCGGACGATGATGTCCGGCGCGCGCAGCTCCATAAGGCGCTTCAGGCGGTTGTTGCGGTTGATGACGCGGCGATAGAGGTCGTTGAGATCCGACGTTGCGAACCGGCCACCGTCGAGCGGCACCAGCGGGCGCAGTTCGGGCGGAATGACCGGAACGACCTCGAGGATCATCCATTCCGGACGGTTGCCCGAATCAATGAAGCTCTCGACGACCTTCAGCCGCTTGATGATCTTCTTGGGCTTGAGTTCCGACTTGGTGACGGCCAACTCGTCGAGCAGGTCCTTGCGCTCGCCCTCGAGGTCGAGTTCCTCGAGCATGCGGCGCACCGCTTCGGCACCGATACCGGCCGAGAACGCGTCTTCGCCATATTCGTCCTGTGCCTCGAGAAGTTCGTCCTCGGTCAGCAGCTGGAACTTCTCGAGCGGGGTCAGGCCCGGCTCGATGACGATATAGGCTTCGAAGTACAGCACGCGCTCGAGCTGCTTCAGCTGCATGTCGAGCAGCAGGCCGATGCGCGACGGCAGCGACTTCAGGAACCAGATGTGCGCAACCGGCGCGGCCAGTTCGATATGGCCCATGCGCTCACGGCGAACCTTCGAGACGGTAACCTCGACGCCGCACTTTTCGCAGACGATGCCCTTGTACTTCATGCGCTTGTACTTGCCGCACAGGCATTCGTAATCCTTGATCGGACCGAAGATGCGCGCGCAGAACAGGCCGTCGCGCTCGGGCTTGAACGTGCGGTAGTTGATGGTTTCCGGCTTCTTGATCTCGCCGAACGACCACGAGCGGATACGTTCCGGGCTCGCAATGCCGATCTGGATCTGGTCGAACGTCTCAGCCTTGGCGACCGGGTTCATGAAGTTGGTCAGTTCGTTCATCAAAAACGTCCTTCTAAATCTCAAGCCCCTCTCCCCTTGCGGGAGAGGGAGGGGCCCGCCGCCTCTTGGCGGTGGGAGGGAGAGGGGACGTCGCCAACCCCTCTCCCGGCGCTACGCGCCACCCTCTCCCGCAAGGGGAGAGGGGCTAGTAAACTACTCCGCCGCGATCGCCGGTGTGTCGTCCTCGTCGGGAATCACGTCGTTCATGTTGAGTTCGACGTTCAGGCCCAGCGAGCGCATTTCCTTGACGAGCACGTTGAAGCTTTCGGGGATGCCGGCCTCGAACGTGTCGTCGCCCTTGACGATCGCTTCGTAGACCTTGGTGCGGCCGACGACGTCGTCGGACTTCACCGTCAGCATTTCCTGCAGCGTATAGGCGGCGCCGTAAGCCTGGAGGGCCCAGACCTCCATTTCACCGAAACGTTGTCCGCCGAACTGCGCCTTGCCACCCAGCGGCTGCTGCGTGACGAGCGAGTACGGCCCGATCGAACGTGCGTGGATCTTGTCGTCGACCAAGTGATGCAGCTTGAGCATGTAGATATACCCAACCGTCACCTTGCGGTCGAAGGCGTCGCCCGTGCGGCCGTCGTACAGCTCGACCTGACCCGAGGTATCGAGCCCGGCGAGCGTCAGCATTTCGGACACGTCGGCCTCGCGCGCGCCGTCGAACACCGGCGTAGCCATCGGCACGCCGTTCTTCAGCAGCTTCGCCATTTCGACGATGTCGTCGTCGGTCCGCTCGTCGATCTCGGCGTGATACTTCTCGCCATAAACCGTCTTCAGCCGGTCGCGGACCGCTTCGGGCGGCTTGGCCGCCTTGGGGTCCGGGTTGGCTTCGCGCCAGGCTTCGAGTTCCGCCGTGATCTGCTTGCCGAGACCGCGCGCGGCCCAGCCCAGGTGCGTTTCGAAGATCTGCCCGACGTTCATGCGCGACGGCACGCCCAGCGGGTTGAGCACGATGTCGACATGGGTGCCGTCCTCGAGGAACGGCATGTCCTCGCACGGCAGGATCCGCGAGATGACACCCTTGTTGCCGTGGCGGCCGGCCATCTTGTCGCCCGGCTGCAGCTTGCGCTTCACCGCGACGAACACCTTGACCATCTTGAGCACGCCGGGGGGCAGCTCGTCGCCGCGCTCCAGCTTCTCGACGCGGTCCTCGTACTTGGCGTTGATGATGCCGACGGCCTCATCATATTGCACCTTGACCGCTTCGAGATCGGCCTGACGCGCGTCGTCGGCAACCGCGATCTTCCACCATTCGTATTTTTCGACGAGGTCGAGCGCGGCGTCGTCGATGACGGTGCCCTTCTTGAGCGCCTTGGGCGCGGCACTGACCGTCTGGCCGAGCAGCATTTCGCGCAGGCGCGACCAGCTGGCACGGTTGAGAATCGACCGTTCGTCGTCGCGATCCTTGGCGAGGCGTTCCTTTTCCTCGGCCTGGATGGCGCGGGTACGATCGTCGATGTCGATGCCGTGACGGTTGAACACGCGCACTTCGACGACCGTGCCGGCAACGCCGGGCGGCAGGCGGAGCGAGGTGTCGCGAACGTCGGAGGCCTTTTCACCGAAGATGGCGCGGAGCAGCTTTTCCTCCGGCGTCATCGGGCTTTCGCCCTTCGGCGTGATCTTGCCGGCAAGGATATCGCCTGGTTCGACTTCGGCACCGATGTAGACGATGCCCGCTTCGTCGAGGTTGCGAAGCGCTTCCTCGCCGACGTTGGGGATGTCGCGGGTGATGTCTTCCGGCCCCAGCTTTGTGTCGCGGGCCATCACTTCGAACTCTTCGATGTGAATCGACGTGAACACGTCGTCCTTCACGATGCGTTCGGAAATGAGGATCGAGTCCTCGTAGTTATACCCGTTCCACGGCATGAACGCGACGAGCGTGTTGCGCCCCAGCGCCAGCTCGCCGAGTTCGGTCGACGGACCGTCGGCGATGATCTGGCCCTTCATGACCGCGTCACCGACCTTCACCAGCGGACGCTGGTTGATGCAGGTGTTCTGGTTCGACCGCTGGAACTTCATCAGCGTGTAGATGTCGACGCCCGAATGGCCGCTGTCGACCTCGCCGGTCGTGCGGATGACGATGCGGGTGGCGTCGACCTGGTCGACGATGCCGGCACGACGGGCACCGATGGCGGCACCCGAATCCCGCGCGACCGTCTCTTCCATGCCGGTGCCGACGAACGGCGCCTCGGCCTGGACGAGCGGCACGGCCTGGCGCTGCATGTTCGATCCCATGAGCGCGCGGTTGGCGTCATCGTTTTCCAGGAACGGAATGAGCGATGCGGCAACCGAGACGAGCTGCTTGGGGCTGACGTCCATCAGCGTGATCGTGTCGCGCGGCGCCATCAGGAATTCGCCCGCCTGACGCGACGAGACGATGTCCTCGACGAAGCCCTTGTTGGCGTCGAGCTCGGCGTTGGCCTGCGCGATCGTGTGCTTGGCCTCTTCCATGGCCGACAGGTACACGACGTCGTCGGTCACCTTGTTGTCGACGATCTTGCGGTAAGGCGTCTCGATGAAGCCGTACTTGTTGACGCGGCTGAAGCTAGCGAGCGAGTTGATCAGGCCGATGTTCGGGCCTTCCGGCGTTTCAATCGGGCAGATGCGGCCGTAATGCGTCGGGTGAACGTCGCGGACTTCGAAGCCGGCCCGCTCACGCGTCAGACCGCCCGGCCCGAGCGCCGAAACGCGACGCTTGTGCGTCACTTCGGACAGCGGGTTGGTCTGGTCCATGAACTGCGACAGCTGCGACGAGCCGAAGAATTCACGCACCGCGGCAACCGCCGGCTTCGCGTTGATCAGGTCGTTCGGCATGACCGTCGACACGTCGACCGACGACATGCGCTCCTTCACGGCGCGCTCCATGCGGAGCAGGCCGACGCGGTACTGGTTCTCGAGCAATTCGCCGACCGAACGGACACGGCGGTTGCCGAGGTTGTCGATGTCGTCGATTTCGCCCTTGCCGTCCTTAAGCCCGACGAGCGTCTTGACGACCGCGAGGATGTCCTCGGTGCGCAAGGTCGTGTGGTCGTCCGGCGCATCGAGGTCGAGGCGCATGTTGAGCTTGACGCGACCGACGGCCGAAAGGTCGTAGCGATCGGGATCGAAGAACAGGCCGGCGAAAAGCGATTCCGCCGTTTCGCGCGTGGGCGGCTCGCCGGGGCGCATGACGCGATAGATGTCGGACAGCGCGTGATCGCGGTCCTCCGCCTTGTCGGCGCGCAGCGTATTGCGGATCCACGGACCCGTGTTGACGTGGTCGATGTCGAGCAGCTCGAGCCGGTCGAGGCCCGCTTTGTCGATCTTCTCGAGGTTTTCGGCCGACACTTCGTCGCCCGCCTCGATGTAGATCTCGCCCGTCGCCTCGTTGATCAGGTCGAGTGCCGAATAGCGGCCGAAGATTTCCTCGGTCGGGATCAGCAGCGCCTCGAGCCCGTCCTTGGCCGCCTTGTTGGCCGCGCGCGGCGACACCTTCTGGCCCGCGGGGAACACGACTTCGCCGGTCTTGCCGTCGACGACGTCATAGGTCGGCTTCTGGCCACGCCAGTTCTCGGCGACATAGGGAACCTGCCAGCCGCCGGTGCCGCGCACCCAGGTGACGGTATTGTAGAATTCGGCAAGAATGCCTTCCGGCGTCAGGCCCAGCGCGAACAACAACGCCGTGACCGGCAGCTTGCGCTTGCGGTCGATGCGGACGTTGACGATGTCCTTGGCGTCGAATTCGAAATCGAGCCACGACCCGCGATACGGGATGACGCGCGCGGCGAACAGATACTTGCCCGACGAATGCGTCTTGCCACGGTCATGGTCGAACAGCACGCCCGGCGAACGGTGCATCTGCGACACGATGACACGCTCGGTCCCGTTGATGATGAACGTGCCGTTCTGCGTCATGAGCGGCATGTCGCCCATGTAGACGTCCTGTTCCTTGATATCGAGAACCGAACGGGTTTCCGTCTCCGCGTCCACTTCGAACACGATGAGGCGCAGCGTCACGCGCATCGGCGCGGCATAGGTGATGCCCCGCTGGCGGCACTCGTCGGTATCGAACTTGGGATCCTCGAGTTCGTAGTGCACGAAATCGAGCTCGGCGGTGCCGGCGAAATCGCGGATCGGGAAGACCGACCGCAGCGTCTTTTCAAGGCCGGAAACATAGCCGATCGCGGGGTTCGAGCGCAGGAACTGCTCGTAAGATTCCCGCTGGACCTGGATCAGGTTCGGCATCTGCGTGACTTCGTGGATATTCCCAAAGACTTTGCGGATACGGGGACGATGAGCTTCGGTGTGCGCGTCGGGCGCGATCTGCGTTGCCATGTAAATATGTGCCTTCGTTCGTGTCTCGAAACGCACATGCGGACGCGAAAAGCCCCGGACGGGGCGTTGTTTCGGCGTCGCATGGAACCCGAAGCCGTTCATTCGTTCGGTGCACTGCGCGACGGCGCACCATGTCTCGAACGGCGGGGTGAAACAGCCATATAGAAGGCGGGCAGGGCGTTGTCCAGCCGCCGATGCAAAAACCCGCCCGTCGCGCGCGCATCGCCTGTCAACGTCGGACGTCTTCAATTCACCGGTCGAACCACGTCGGTTCGGCGCATTTTCGACCATAATATGCGGCCAATTGAATGACTTAGTCGTTGGCTGGGCGTTATGAAACACATATCCCCCGCATCGCCCCGCGCGCTGTTCCTGCTTGCAGCCACCGCGCTTTGTTCAACCCCGCTGCTTGCGCAGGAAGCCGGAACGCCGCCTCCCGTCGTCGCGACCGTGCCGCCGCCGGCCGCCCAGCCGTCGCCTCCGCCCGCGGTGCCGGCGGCGCCGACGTTCGCGCCGCGTCAGGAAGTCGTCCAGCCGCTGCCGGCCCGGCCTGCCCCGGTCGCGACGCCCGAACCCGATGAATCCGGCCCGGTCGCGTCGCCGGCCCGGTCTGCACCGCGTCCTGCCCGCGCGCGCACGGAGCCGCGCGCCGTCGCGGCAGCTCCGGCGACCACCCCGGCACCCGCGGCCGAACCTGTACCGACGCCGCCGGCAGCCTTGGCGGCTGATGCACCAGCCGAGCCTGATGCGGGCGCTGCGCCCGCGCCCGAAACCGCGGCGCCGGCGATCGCGCCTGCCGATGCGACGCCCGCGCGCGACGGCATACCGACATGGTTGTGGGTCGTCGGCGGCGCGATCCTGCTGCTCGCGGCGCTCGGCCTGACGGCACGTACGCGCCGCCGCTCGGGGGCGACCTATGTCGAACCCGCCTATGTCGAGCCGGCTTACGACGCCGCGCCCGCTGTCCCCGTCGCGACCGAACCCGTTGCCGTGGCGGTTGCGCCGGACCCCAGCGACGCCGAGCGTCCGTGGATCCGCATGACCCTGGAACCGACGTCGAACGAGGCGCGGGACGACGGCAATGTCATCAGCTACCACCTGATCGTCGAAAACGAGGGGCCGGTCGACGCCCGAAACGTCGAGGTTTCGAGCTTCCTGTTCAGCGACGTGAACTCGTCGGCGGCCGAGCAGGCGTTGATAGGGACCAAGGCATTGCGTGGCCGCATCGACGTGCCGGCCGGCGGCAGTGTCCGCGTCGAAGGCCATGTCGTCGTGCAGGACACGGCGACCAGCGATGGCGAGGCAAAGATCGTCGCCGACGCGCGATATCCGCTGCCCGGCGGCGGCGAGGGCCATCTTGCGGCGCGCTTTGCCGTCGATGCGGCGTCGGACATCATGTCGACGCGCGTGGATGACGTTCTCGAACGCGTCTGACGTCGGACAGAGGACGAAAAAAAGGGCGGCTCCCGAGAGGGGGCCGCCCTGTTTCATTTCGGCGGACACGGGCAAAGCCCATGTCGTCAGTCGGCGCGGGCGCCGCTGGCCGGCCTTGCGGGAGGGCGGCGCAGCGTGCGCCGTACCCCCGCTGCGGCTTACTTGAGTTCGACGGTCGCGCCGGCTTCTTCGAGCTGCTTCTTGAGCTTCTCGGCCTCGTCCTTGTTGATGCCTTCCTTGATCGCCTTCGGCGCCGATTCGACCAGCGTCTTGGCTTCGGTCAGACCCAGGCCGGTGATTGCGCGGACTTCCTTGATGACGTTGATCTTCTTGCCACCGTCGCCGGTCAGGATCACGTCGAACTCGGTCTTTTCTTCAGCGGCCGGCGCGGCAGCAGCGCCACCACCGGCGGCAGGTGCAGCCACGGCTGCAGCAGCCGAAACGCCCCACTTCTCTTCGAGCAGCTTCGAAAGTTCAGCCGCTTCGATGACGGTCAGTGCCGACAGGTCGTCGACGAGCTTGTTGAGATCAGCCATTTTGTATTTCCTTCAGATAGTGTCGGTTGAATTGAGGTCGGGTTACGCGGCTTCTTTCGCTGCATAGGCGCCGAGGACGCGGGCGATCTGCCCGGCCGGTGCCTGAACGATCTGCACGATCTTGGTCGCGGGTGCCTGAACCAGGCCCACGATCTTGGCGCGCAATTCGTCGAGCGAAGGCAATGTTGCCAGCGCCTTGACCCCGTTCACGTCGAGGAGAGTGTCGCCCATTGCGCCGCCCACGATTTCGAACCTGTCGTTCGTCTTCGCGAATTCGACCGCTACCTTTGCAGCAGCGACCGGGTCGGCGGAAGTGGCGAGCGCCGTCGGACCGGTCAGGAACTGACCGATCGATTCATACGACGTACCCTCGATCGCGCGCTTGGCCAGGCGATTTTTCGCCACGCGGTAGCTGGCCCCGGCGTCGCGCATCTTGCCGCGGAGGTCGGTCGATTGTGCAACCGTCATGCCCAGATTCCGGGTGACGACCACAACGCCCACATCGGCGAAAGTTGCGTTCAGCGCGTTGACCAGATCCGCTTTATCAGCACGATCCATGCCATTACTCCACTTGCGGTCCCGGCGGGATTGCCAGAACCGTGTTGAGCCCGAAGAGGATCGCTGACGCGGGCCTCTCAAGGCCCGTCCGAGGGGTTGGTCGCGGGCATCGCCGAAACGCCGACAGGCGCGGTGCGGGCCGTTAAAACTGTTCCCCGTCTCGGCGAGAAATCAAGCCGGGAAAAATCCCGGCACTCGCTGTCTCGAACGGAACGCTGCAGGCAAGCCTGCAAGCGAAGGGCGCGCTTATAGCGGCACGTGCCGCCGGGTCAAGTCTTCATGCCTTGTCGGCGTAGAGCATCCGACCGGGGCCAAGCAGGGAGACCACGGCATCAAGCATGTGCGGCGCCACCGCGAAACAACCTTCCGAGCGGCCAAGCTTGCCGAATTTGGCAATATGGTCCTCGGTCGCATATGTTGCGCCATGGATGACGATGGCCCGCGGATCGGCGAGGTCGTTGGTCGGCTCCAGCCCGTTCAGGCGCATCGCGCGACCGTGGACGCCGTAGTAGATCTCGCCGGTCTTGTAGGTGCCGGCCGATGTCGCCAGCGACCCCATGTCGTTCGAGAAGCGCTGCAGATAACCGGTATGCTCGGGATCCGACCCGCGCCCATGGGCGACCAGGTACGACCAGCTCTGTCCGCTGATCAGGTCGACGATGTGGAAGCGGAAGTCGTTCGACGCGCGGCTGAAATCGGCGAGCGCCAGACGATCGCGCAGCTCGAACTGATCGTGGTGGCGATCGAGCGCGGCCTTGGCCCGCGCCAGCAGGGGAACATAGGCAGCCGTGGTGACGCTGGGAGGCGAAGAGCCGACCAGGGGAGGGGCCATGTGCGGCCCGACAGCGGGCAAACTCGCGCTCGTCTGGGCGCGCGCGAGTGCGGCGGGAACCGCGGCAAAACCAAGGCCCGACAATGCCAGTTTCGTGAATTCGCGACGGTGCATGGACGTAATGTAAGCTAGTCAGCGCAAAAACGCTACTCTGCGGGGCGCGTTTCATTCCCCTTTTGCCCCGGTTCCTCGTCGGGAAGGCGCGATGTCATGCCGGTCGCATCGGCATCGTCCTTGATCTGCTGTTCCTCGGTGAACCCGGGCGCCGGGGCAGGCTTGGCCGTTTGGTTCGTGACATTGGCCGCATTTTCGACCGGCGCCGGAGGAACGGCGACGTCGACGTTGTCGGCCACATTGCCGATTTCCGACATGTTGTCGTCCGGCAGTTTTTCCGGTGCCGAGCTGTTGCACGCAGCCAGCGCCAGGGCCGCGGCGAGAGTTGAGAAACCAGCCTTGCGCATCATCGTTTTCCTGTCGGCGATAGAGAGTTGGAAGCGACCTGTAACGCAGCGGCACGCTTGCCGGCGGCGTCGATCTTGGCGGCGAGCAGCTTGTCCCAGTCATAGGGATCGGCGCGGAAATTCATGGCACCGTTCGCGCTGGAAAATGCAGTCCAATAAAGAAGATAGACTGCGACCTTGTGCGGCAGTGCGACCCGCTGGGTCTTGGTCGTATCGATAAGCGTCTGGACCTGACCGCTTTTCGTCGGGTCATCCTTCAGCAGCAATTCGGCGAGCGGGATCGGCTTTTCGAGACGCACGCAGCCATGGCTGGCGAGGCGATCGAAGCTCGAAAACTTGGCACGGCTCGGCGTGTCGTGAAGATACACGGCGAACGGATTGTCGAAATCGAACTTCAACTGGCCGAGCGCGCTGCCGGGGCCTGCGGGCTGGACGATACGCTCGCCGCCCTCGGGCGTCCCGATGATCTTATACCCTTGCGCGATCAGGGCGGCGCGGCCCTTCGGCCAGAGTTCGCGCTTGGCGATGCTCGTCGGCACGTTCCAGGGGGGATTGATGACGATCGAGTGGATCGCGGACAAAAGCATCGGCGTCTGGTTGGTCGGGCTGCCCGTGACGGCGCGCATCGACGCGATCGGGGAGTCGCCTTCGAACACGGTCAGCACGGCGGCCGCGATATTCACCTGGACCCGGTTCACCGGCAGGTCGCGCGGCAGCCAGCGCCAGCGTTCCATGTTCGCCATGATCGAGCCGATCCGGTAGCTGACGGGAACGTTGAGTTCGGCCAGCGTCCGTGCGTCGAGCAAACCTGTGGGGTTGAGCCCGTAGCGGCGCTGCGCGCGCTGCAGGGCACCCGCCAGAGGCTCGTTCGGCGTGACGCTTCGGTCCTCCAGCGCGAGCCGCGCCCGCACCGTCGACGCATCGGACTTTGGCGTCAGCATCTTCCAGCCACCGGCATCGCGAATGGCCTCGTAGGTCGCAAGACCCGTTTTCAGCCCTTCGTACCCCGAATAGCGCGGAGTCAGCGCGGCTGCCCATTGCGGCAGGCGATCGGCGGCCACGGCCGCGGCAAAGCTGGGCAGCGGGTCCCAGAACACCGGCCGAAGCGCCCAGACTTCGAGGAAGTCGGCGCTGTCGATGCGCCCCGTGCGCAGGGCACGGGCCCGGTCGAGCGCCGCGCGAACCAGCGCATCGCCCGACGGCATGTTGGCGACCGACCCGATGACGTCCCTGTCGACGGACAGTCCCTGGTCGCTCCCGCCGCTCAGCCACGCCGCGAGCCACGAGGCCTGAGCCGCGGACAGGGTCGGCAGAACGACGGGTGCAGCAGGGACGACGGTCGGCACCACGGGCGGCGGCGCCACATTTGCCGGCACGGCCGGGGCCGGAAGGCCCGCCGCGGGCGCGCGCTCGACCGGCACCATCTGCGCCAGCGCCGGCGCGGAAAGCCCGGCGGCAAGGAATAGGGTAATCAAACGAGTGTTCATGGGCGTCCGGACAATAAGGGGTTGCCACCAGATACAAGGTCCGGACGCCGGGGAAAATGCTTTCTTTGCCTTTCTCGCGGGGATCGCGAGCTAGGCCAGCGTCGTCCTGCCCATATTGGTCCCGACGCGCGCATCGCGCGCCATGTCGTCGTCGCGATGGCGGGCGACTGCGGCAGTCGCTTCGTCGCGGACCTGGCCGCCGATCAACCCGTCGTTCAGTTCGCGGCTTTGTGCGGCCTGACCGACATAGCGGCTGTATTCCTCGTCGAAGCGCTGCCCGAGCACGTCCTGAGCACGGTGTCGTGGGCGCAGCCGAACCGGCCGACGCTATGGCCGACCGGTCAGCCGCTTCTCGGCCACCTGTGTCTGGAGCAGTGTGATCGCCGACTGGGCAGACTGCGCCGCGCCCTCCTGCCACGCGGGCAGGTAACTCAGGTGTTCGCCCGCGAACACGACCCGGTCTTCCGCGCTGCAAAGCAATTTGTAATCGGCGCCGCGTCCTCCCGGCATGTCGTCCCAGAAAACGGCGACGCCCTTGGCCCAGGGGCATTGCGACCATCCGACGGTCAGCGGCTTGGTCAGCTCGCGGGAACGGCCAGGGTGCATGCGCTCGATCGTCGCCGCCGAAATGGCGATGCGTTCTGCGGTAGAGCGCTCGCTGAAGCGGCGGGCATTTTCTTCGCCGGTAAAGCCGGCGGCATAGGCACCGACGATCACGCCCTTCGCGCTGTTGAAACCGCTCGAGGGATACCAGACGACTTCGTTTTCCTCCTGGGTCCAGGCCAGGCCGCCGTAGATATGGTCATCCTCTTCCCAGAAGCGCCGGGCCTCGAAGGCGACTTTCGTGGACGGTGACATCGGGGTGCGCGCGGCCGCCGCCTTGCGCTCGGCCGAGAAATCGCTGTCGAGACGCGTGAGCATCGAGACGGGCAGGGTGCAGACGACAAAGTCCACGTCGACCGACCGGCGGGCGTCGGCGTCGCCGACCTGGAGCGTCACGCCGATGGCCGTACGGCGAAGTCGCCGAACCGGGCAATTCATCGTCACCGACGGCGCGACCTGCTCGTAAAGTGCATGCGCGATCCGGTCCATGCCGCCCACCGGCTGGAACATCGGCGCCTGCTGGTCGAAAATCTCTTCGAAGCCGAGGCCCGCACCCCAGAAATTCCGGTCCACCAGCGCTTTCAGGTCGAGCGGTGCAACTCTCGTTCCGGCGCGGTCATAGCCGCCGGGCAGGTCCACATAGCCCGAGCGTTCCGTGCCGCGAAAACGATGCATCTTGTCCAGATCGCCATAGCTATCGAGCTGCGCGAGCAACGCCTGCTTGTCGATGCCCGTCAGTTCCTTGTCGAGCGCCCCGCGATCGACTGCCTTGGCCAGCAGTTCGGACAGGATGCCGCGGGTGTCGTTCACCGCTTGCCGCTCCGTCACGGGCTTTCCGAAATCGAAATTCGCGCTGCGGTTGACGTTGACCATCACTTCGAGCGGCACATTCAGCGTGCGGGCGTACCCATGCATCGCATGATGGTGCGTCGGCAACCGCGCGGCGCCTGCATTGAGGTAGAGACCCGCGTCGAAGGTACAGTGCTGGTTCGCACGACCGTCTTGCACTACCGTATCGCCGCCGCGAACCGTCCAGACGCGGCCTCCCACGCGATCGTTCGCCTCGAACACCTGCACCGCATAGCCCACGCGCTGTAGCTCATAAGCCGCGACGAGGCCCGCAATCCCGGCGCCCAGAATGCCCACCCTGATCGGCTTGCCATTCGGCGCCCCGCTGCCAGCGGGCAGCGTAAACGGGCGTGCTGGTGCGGCGATCGCGGGCGCGAGCAGGCCCAGCGTCTGCATGGCGGTGTAGACGGCGCTGTAGCCGCCGACGCGACCCATCGCCTGCAGAAACTGACGCCGTGTCGCCATGTTCTTTTCCCGCCCGTAAAGGACAAGGCTAATCAATCCGCGGGCGTAACGATAGGGGGGTAGGTCGGACCAAACAAAAAAGGCCGGAGCGTTTCCGCCCCGGCCTTTCATGTTTCATGACGATCGAGAGTTTACGCAGAAACCTCTGCGACATCGACCTTGATCCCCGGGCCCATCGTCGAGCTGACGGCGATCTTCTTCAGATACTTGCCCTTGGCGCCCGACGGCTTGGCCTTGACCACCGCATCGACCAGCGCATCGAAATTGGCGCGGAGATCGGCAGCCGGGAACGACGCCTTGCCGATGCCCGAATGGATGATGCCCGCCTTTTCGACGCGATATTCGATCTGGCCGCCCTTGGCTGCCTTGACCGCTTCGGCGACGTTCATCGTGACCGTACCGAGCTTGGGGTTCGGCATCATGCCCTTGGGGCCGAGCACCTTACCCAGGCGACCGACCAGGCCCATCATGTCGGGCGTGGCGATGCAGCGATCGAAGTCGATCGTTCCGCCCTGCACGATTTCGAGCAGGTCCTCGGCACCCACGACGTCGGCACCGGCTTCGCGGGCTTCGTCGGCCTTGGCACCCTTGGCGAACACGCCGACGCGAACGGTCTTGCCCGTGCCCTTCGGCAGGGTGACGACGCCGCGGACCATCTGGTCGGCGTGGCGCGGATCGACGCCGAGCGCGAGCGCGACTTCGATCGTCTCGTCGAACTTCGACGTCGCATTGCCCTTGGCCAGCGCGATCGCTTCATCGACGCCGTGCAGCTTCAACGTGTCGACGGTCTCAGCGAGCTTCTTCGCCTTCTTGCTTACGAATGCCATGTCTTAGCCCTCCACCACTTCGAGGCCCATTGCGCGGGCGCTGCCTTCGATGATCCGCGTCGCGGCATCGATGTCGTTGGCGTTGAGGTCCTTCATCTTCAGCGTGGCGATCTCGGTGACCTTGCTGCGCGCGATCTTGCCCGCGCCGACCTTGCCCGGCTCCTTCGAACCAGACTTCAGGCCAGCAGCCTTCTTGAGCAGGAAGCTTGCCGGCGGCGTCTTCAGGACGAAGCTGAAGCTCTTGTCGGCATAGACGGTGATCGTCGTGGGAATGGGCGTGCCCTTTTCCTCGCCACCGGTCTGTGCGTTGAACGCCTTGCAGAATTCCATGATGTTGACGCCGCGCTGGCCCAGGGCCGGGCCGATCGGCGGTGCCGGTTTTGCGTCGCCGGCGGGGACGTGCAGGTTGATGTACCCGCTGATCTTCTTTGCCATGTGTCACTCTTTCTCAAGTTTAGCGGTACGAACGAGGCCCGAGTGGCCCCTCCCGCGGTTATTTCGAGCGTTCTACCTGCTCGAATTCCAGTTCGACGGGGGTTGCCCGTCCGAAAATGCTGACCGAAACCTTCACGCGGCTGCGGTCGAAATCCAGTTCCTCGACGATGCCGTTGAAGCTGGCGAACGGGCCCTCGAGCACCTTGACCGAATCGCCGATCTCGTAATCGACCTTGATCTTCTGCTTGGGCGCCGCTGCCGCTTCTTCCTTGGTGTTCAGGATGCGCGCGGCTTCGGCTTCGCTAATCGCCTGGGGCTTGCCCGAGCTGCCCAGGAAGCCCGTGACCTTCGGCTGGTTCTTGATGAGGTGATAGACGTCGTCGGTCATGCTGAGCTTGGCCAGCACGTATCCGGGGAAGAACTTGCGCTCCGACTGGACCTTCTTGCCGCGACGCACTTCGGTGATCGTCTCGGTGGGCACCTCGACCGATTCAACGAACGGCTCGAGTCCAAGGCGGGTCGCGTCCGCCAAAATGGCTTCGCGAACTTTGTTCTCGAACCCTGAATAGGCGTGAATGATGTACCAGCGCGACATAAGTGTCCCTGTTATCTGTTTGTTATTTTGCGACGAAGCCCAGCAGGAACTGGACGATCCCGCTGAACGCGCTGTCGAGGGCGAAAAAGAACACGGCGAGCAGCACGGCCATGAGCACGACCATCAGGGTCGTCATCATCGTCTCGCGGCTCGTCGGCCAGACGACCTTCTTGGTCTCGGCCTGAACCTGGCGGACGAACTCACCGGGGGATGTGCGTGCCACGTGTCAATACTCCAGAACGAACCGGACAGCCGCCCGGCCCCGCATATTGCGGAAACGGTGCTCGCCGATGTCGCGAAGGGGGCCGGTTAGCCAGATTTGAGGTCAAAAGCAAGGGGTGGAAACGGGCGGAACCGACACCTGCAGGCCCCTTGCGACGCCGCATCGCCGCCCGAACCTGCGGGCGGCCCGGCGGCGCCCAGCTTAGGTTTCGTGGCGCGCCGGCTTGGCAGGAGTGAGGGGACTCGAACCCATGACCCTCGGTTTTGGAGACCGATGCTCTACCAACTGAGCTACACTCCTGCAGCCGGTCGTGCGCCTTTAACGACCGGAACGGCGGGGCGCAATGCCGGCCTCAGGCGACTTCCCGCTTGGCGACTTCGAACAGCGCTCGCGCATCCGCGGGCGCCATCGGCCGCCCGAAGAGATACCCCTGGACCTTGCGGCAACCGAGACGCCGGACGAGCTGGTATTCGGTGTCGGTTTCGACACCCTCTGCCGTGGTCGCCATGCCGAGGCTGTCGGCAAGCGCCACGACGGCGCGAATGATCGCAAGCGCTTCGGGCACGTTCTTCGACGCGGCCTGCACGAAACTCCGGTCGATCTTGATGGTCGAAAACTTGGTCTTCGACAGATAGCCGAGCGACGAATAGCCCGTGCCGAAATCGTCGAGCGCCAGCCGGATGCCCAGCTTCATGAGCTGTTCGAGCACCGCAACCGCGCCGGTCCCCTCGCGCATGAAGACGCTTTCCGTGACTTCCAGCTCGAGCCGGTTTGCGGGCAGGCGGCTGTGCGCCAGGGCGGAAATGACGGCCGTCAGGAAATTCGGGTCGGTCAGCTGTTCGGCAGAGACGTTGACCGCGATGCGCACCGTGTCGGGCCAGCGCATGGCTTCCTCGCAGGCGGACCGCAAAACCCATTCGCCGATCGGACCGATCAGCCGGGCTTCCTCGGCCACCGGCACGAAACGCGCGGGGCTGACGTTGCCGAGCTCGGGGTGTTGCCAGCGCAGCAGTGCCTCGAAGCCCTCGATCGCCCCGCCGTCGGCGCTGACCACGGGCTGGTAGTGAATATGGAATTGCTTCTTTTCCAGCGCCTGGCGCAGCGCGATCTCGAGCACCCGGCGCTCTTCGGCGTGCGCATGAAGCTGCGGCTCATAGGCGTTGTGGGCGCCGCCGCCCTCGTCCTTCGACCGGTACAGCGCCAGATCCGCAGACCGGATCAGCATTTCGACCGAGCGGCCGTCGCGAGGACCCACCGCCGTGCCGACCGACGCACCGATGTAGAGGGTGTGCTGGTCAACTTCATAGGGCTTCGACAAGGTCTCGATGATCGTCCGCGCCAGGCGTTGCAGCTTGTGCGTGTCGCTTGCGTCACGCACGACGACGCCGAATTCGTCGCCGCCCAGGCGCCCGCACATGTCCTTGTCGTTCATCAGCCCCTGCAGCCGCTCGGCAACCCGCGTCAGCAGGCGGTCGCCGATCGGGTGGCCCAGCGTGTCGTTGACCTGCTTGAATCGATCGAGATCGATCATCATGAACGCGCAGCGCCCGCGCCAGCGGTCGGCTTCTGCCATGGCCTCGCCCAGGGCTTCGGTGACCTGAAGCCGGTTCGGCAGGCCCGTCAGCGTATCGAAGCGCGCCATGTGGTTGATCTTGTCGGCCGAGCGGCGCTGTGCGGTGACGTCCGAGCCTACCCCGCGAAAACCGAGGAACGAGCCGCGCTCGTCATAGCGCGGCGACGCCGACATTTCCCAGAAGTGGGACTCGCCGTTGATCGTCACCGGCAGGATAAGATCGGAAAAACTTTCCCGCCGCTTCAGCTTTTCGGCGAGGTCGCGGAGGCCCGCTGAAAAATTGCCCGCTTCCCAGCTTTCGCCGGCCAGAATCTGCAGGAGCGGCTTGGTCTCGAGCGCTTCGGTTTCGACGCCCAGCGCATAGGCAAAGCGCGGCGACACGTGCGTAAGGCACTTCGACGCATCGGTCTGCCACATCCAGTCGCCGCCCGAGTCGTCGAACTCGCGCAGCAGCAGGCTGACCACCTCGTTCTTTTCGGCGAGCGCAAGCTCGGCGGACTCGTGGATGACAAAGGTACGGCCCGCGTTGAGGCAAGCGCCGATGAAGCCGCCCGTGAATACGGCCGCGATCGCGCTGATCAGGGTCAGGCCGAGATGGAACATGACGAAACTGACGGAGCCGCCGACGATCAGCAGAAACACCGACGTCGCGAGCGGCATGGCGGAAAGCGCAAATGCCGAACTGGCCATGAGCGCCGTCATGACGGCCCACAGGACCAGCAGTTGCGACGGCGAGGCATGGGGCGCGAACAGCAGGACGGCGGCGGCCCAGGCAATCCCCATGACGGCCGACCACATCGTTTCGCGTTGCAGCTCGGCGCGGGTCGCGGTCTGGACCGTGAAACCGCGGTGCCGCAGCTTGGGATAGGCGCCCAGAACCATGAGCAGGCTGCAACTCACGCCCCAGCCCACCACGATCAGCAGCGGCGCCCGGTCGTACATTGCCATCACGACCGCGAGAATCGCGGCGAGCGATGCGCACAGGCCGGCGGGAGCTAGCTTGTGGAGGACGTTGAGCTGGGCGCCGCGTACGCGACTCCAGTCGAGCGATTTGGGTTCCTTCATCCCGAGGACGGTTGGCCAATCGACCACAAGGGTGCTCGAACCGGTGGAAGGGGGCGTTTTTCTGGTCACAATTTAGGACATAACGTCAACCGGTTAGCGAGAGGTAACCGTTAGGTCCAAAGTTTGCAGAATCAGGCGGCCAGATCGTACGGCTGAATCTCGCCCGACAGATACAGATTTCGCGCCTTGGCACGGCTGAGTTTGCCCGAACTGGTCCGCGGCAAGGTTCGCGGCGGCACGAGCTCGACGACACAGTTTATCCCGGTAATCCCCCGGACCTTCTCACGGATCGCGTCGCGCAGTCTTGTCCGTTCGGCGTCGTCGGTCGTGCGACATTGCACGAGGACGGCCGGCGTTTCCTCACCGCCCGGCGTGGTGATGGCAAAGGCGGCGATATCGCCGGGCTTGAACCCGGGAAGCTGTTCGACTGCCCATTCGATGTCCTGTGGCCAGTGGTTGCGCCCGTTGACGATGATCATGTCCTTGGCGCGGCCGACAATGTAGATATACCCTTCCGACATGTAGCCCATGTCGCCGGTGTCCAGCCAGCCGTCCTTCATGCAGGCGGCCGTCGAGACTTCGTCGCGAAAATATCCGCGCATGATCGACGGGCCGGAACACCAGACCTTGCCGACGGCCCGCTCGGGCAACAACGTGCCGTCCTCCTCGCGGATCTCGATCTTCATGTCGCGGGCCGGCTTGCCGCAATTGACGATGGCGCGATACCGCTGCGGCCGCTTGCCCGTCTCGGCGACGCCGGACAGGTCGGTTTCCTCGACGAGCTCGACCACGATTCCTTCCCCGGGGGGCATGATGGACACGGCAAGCGTTGCTTCGGCCAGGCCGTAGCTGGGCAGGAAGGCCGACGCCTTGAAGCCGGCCGGCGCAAAGGCATCGACAAAGGCCTGCATGACATCGGGACGAATCATGTCGGCGCCATTGCCCGCGACGCGCCAGCGCGACAGGTCGAACCGGTCGGCCGGGTGCGATTGCGACGAGATGCGGCGCGCGCAGATATCGTAGCCGAAGGTCGGCGAATAGCTGAGAGTCGTTCCCGGGTTTCGGCTGATCAGGTCGAGCCACGCGAGGGGGCGCCGGGCAAAATCCTCTGTCTTCAGGTAATCGGCCGACACCTGGTTTGCGACGGGCGACAGCAGGCAGCCGACGAGACCCATGTCATGGTACCAGGGCAGCCATGAGATACAGCGGTCGCCGGGCACCAGCTCCATGCCATGGGAATGGGCCGCCAGATTGTTGAGCAAGGCACGGTGCGTGATGACGACGCCGTGCGGGAAACGTGTGGAGCCGCTCGAATATTGCAAATAGGCGATATCGTCGGTGGAAGCGGCGTGCCGAACGAAATCGCCTAGCGGCCGATTCGCGAACGATTCCCAGTCGAATGCAGGAACGCCGCCCGCGCGGGCCGCGTCGGTCGCCATCGATCCGAGTTCGGCCGGGTGCAGCAGCAGCACCGGCTCGGCGCTCTTCAACTGGACCGCGAGCTGGTCGACATAGGCATCCCGTCCCCCGAACGACGTCGGCAGGGGAAGCGGTACCGGCCAGGCGCCCGCATAGATGCAGCCGAAGAAAAGGGCGGCGAATTCGGGCCCGGTTTCGGCGATCAGCGCAACACGGTCCTGCGGCACGACGCCCTGGGCGACCAGACGCGCAGCCATGGCCAAGGCGTCGTCCCGCAGTTCGCGGTACGGATATGCGCGCACCAGACTGCCGCGGGGATCGTGGAAATTGAGGCCACACGCCCCCAGGGCGGCAAAATCCAGCGCGTCGCCAAGCGTTTCAAAGTCTGCGAAGCGACGCGCTCGTCCGTCTTCGCTCGACGTCGGGGCGCGCATCATGGGAATCGGCGTCTCGGCGGCTTGCGGCAATCTGTTCGCTCCGTTGGCGACTGTAACAGAACTGTTAAACGATGCATTCTCATTCCGGTTCGACTGTGGCAGAAAAACGGCGCTGTGCAGCAGAGCCGTTCCAACCGTCAATCGCGACCCCTCGATCCGTCGGCGTTGCAGTCGCTCGCCGTACGCTATGTCGGCCGCTATGCGACGACGCGTGCCAAGCTGACAGCCTATCTCCACCGCAAGGTCGCTGACCGCGGCTGGGCGGGGGAAGGGGCGCCGCCCGTCGCGGCGGTCGTCGAGCGTTGCGTCGACGCGGGCTATGTCGATGACCAGGCGTTTGCCGAAGCGCGGTCGCGATCGCTGGCGTGCCGGGGCTATGGCTACCGCCGCCTCGAAGTGGCGCTCAATCAGTCGGGCCTTGCGCCGGAAGTCGCGCAGGCGCTGCGGCCCGACGAAGAGGCTGCGTTCGAGAGCGCCCGGATTTTTGCCCGAAAGCGCCGCATCGGGCTATTTGCGGCCACGCCACCGGACCAGGCCCTGCAACGGCGACAGTTCGCCGCGATGATCCGTGCAGGGCACAGTTCACGCCTCGCGGCCTTTTTCGTCCAAACTGTCCCCGATGCGGACGTCGATCCCTAGAATTAGATGGCGAGGCATATTGTTCAGCGACGTCGGCACCAGTATACGGGTCAAGGGGTAAAAGGCTTATGGGTACTGGTCCAGCAGATCAGGAAGTTGGGGCGCATCCTGAGCCGGGTATCGATACGATCCGTTGCTCGGGCTCGGTGAAGTGGTTCGACTCGACCCGCGGCTTCGGTTTTGCGGTCACCGACATCGGCGATGTGCTCGTGCACTTCTCGTTGCTGCGGCAGCATGATCGGCGCACGCTGCCGGACGGCGCGATCGTCGTCCTCGATGCGGTGAAGACCGAGCGTGGGTGGCAAGCCGCAAACGTCGTGTCGATCGACCTGTCCACGGCGACCGGACCGGATGCCGATGCGCGCGCTGCCGAGCGGCGCGGGCGCGGCGATCCCCTGGCGCTTCTCGACACGGCAGGGCCGCCGGAACCGGTCGAGGTAAAATGGTTCAATCGGCTCAAGGGCTATGGCTTTGTGACGCGTCCCGGTGCGAGCGAGGACATTTTCCTGCACATGGAAACGCTGCGGCGCGCAGGGTTCAGCGACGTCGTGCCCGAACAAGGCTTGCGCGCGCGCATCGCGGCGGGGCAGAAGGGGCCGCTGGTCGTTGAGGTGGAGCCCGAGTAATGCGTAAATCGATGTCGGCGGCGCTTTTTCTTGCGCTCGCCATTGCGGGCTGCGGCAATGCCGGAAGCGAGGCAACGGCGCGGACCGCGTCAGCATCGACCGTGCCGCTGACGATCTCGACGGCTGCGAGCAAGCATGTTTTCCGGGTCGAAGTCGCACGGACGGAAACGCAGCAGGAACGCGGCCTGATGTTCCGCAGTCACCTCGCGCCCGATGCCGGCATGATCTTTCCCATGGATCCGCCGCGCATGGCGAGTTTCTGGATGAAGAACACCATCATCCCGCTCGACATGATCTTCATCCGTGCCGACGGCAGCATCGCCCGGATCGCCGCGCAGACAGTCCCTTATTCTTTGGCCCCCGTTTCGTCGGGCGAGCCTGTCGCCGCCGTGCTTGAGATCGCAGGCGGCCGTGCCGCCGAGCTGGGGATCAACGAGGACGACAAGGTAGTGTGGACGGACAAGCCCTAGGCAGCTAAGCGGCAGGTCATGAGCATCCTCGGCAAGATCTTCACCTGGTGGGATGGGGCGACCATCGGTACGGCCATCGGACTGGCAGGCGCGAAGCGCGTCGGCGAGGACGCGGACGGCGGCATCTATTATGTGGGAAAGCCGTTGCCCGACGGGCGCCTGCGCCGCTTCGTGCGCTACAAGGGCGCGAATGACGCGAGCCGCGTGCCGCCCGAATGGCACGGCTGGCTGCACCATCAGATCGATGATCTGCCCGACACGAGCCTGCCGCCGCCGCGCCGGTGGGAGAAGGAAGGCAAGTCGAACGCCACCGGGACCCGTGCCGCCTATCGTCCTGCGGGCGCGCTGGAGTCGGGCGGAAAACGGGCACCCGCAACGGGCGATTATGAGGCATGGACGCCGGACGCGGGATGAAGCGGACGGCCATCATTGGCGTATTGCTCGCGGCCGTGGGCGTCGCCGTCGCAGCGCCCATGGTGGGCAATCTGACCGCGCCGGCCGAACCGGCGCCGAAACCGAGCGCGCAGGTGGAAGCTTTGGTCCAGCCACAGAAGGGCGATACGCCGATGGCCGAGCGTGTCGCAACGCTCGGCATCCTCAACAAGCGCAACGGCCTGTCACGCGACCTGAAGCTGAAGCCCGGCCAGGGCGTCCGGATCGGCGACCTTGTCGTCAAGCTGAAGGCATGCGAATCGACGGCCGACTGGGAAGCCGACAAGCTGACCGGTGCGTTCGTGCAAGTCATGGTCAAAAACACGACCGGCCCGAACTGGCGCAAGGTGTTCTCCGGCTGGCTGTTCAAGGAAACGCCGTCGCTGAATGTCGTGGAACATCCCGTCTACGACGTCTGGACCAAGGATTGCACGATGCGCCATGCCGAAGTCGGGCCGGACACGGTCACGCTGAGCGGCGACGGATCGGGCGAGCCCGGCAAGCGATCGAGAGCGCCAAAATCAGGCGCCGCGGAAGAGCCGGCGGCGCCCGCAGCCGAGGATACGGCGGCGTCGAGCAACGCCATATAAGTCGCCCGGCTGACTTCGACGGCGCCCAGTGAGGCGAGGTGATCGGTCATGAACTGGCAATCGAGCAGCGCGAAGCCGCCGACTTTCAGCCGTGCCACCAGATGCGCCAGCGCAACCTTCGACGCGTCGGTGGCCCGGCTGACCATCGATTCCCCGAAGAAGGCCGCGCCGAGCGAGATCCCGTAGAGTCCACCGACGAGCTGCCCGTCCTGCCAGGTTTCTATCGAATGGGCGTGGCCCTTCGCATGCAGCACCTGGACGGCATGTTCGATCTGGCTGTTGATCCAGGTATCGGGCCGGTTTGCCACTGCCTCAGCGCAGAGCCTGACGACACCGGCGAAGTCGCGGTTGAAACTCGTTTCGTAGCGGCCGGAAATCAGCGTCTTCTTGAGCGATTTCGACAGATGAAATCCGTCGAGCGGCATGATCGCCCGGGTCTTGGGCTCGACCCAGTAGACCGATGGCGCGTCGCGACTGTCGGCCATGGGGAACACGCCGACGGTATAGGCGCGCAACAGCAGGTCGGGATCCAGCGGCGGGATGCGCCCGCTCACCTGCCGTGCAGCCGGGACAGCTTGCGTTCGACGCCGGTCCACAATTTCGAAAAGGCCTCGCCCGCAGCCGAACTCGCTGCAAAGGCACCCACGGGCAGGCGCCGCACCGTCATCTGCTCGATGGCGCTGGCCATCGGGATGACGGGCCATGCCGCATCCCGTTCGATGGCCTCGCGATGCAGCAGGCGTCGGCGATCGACCATCGAATAGACGGGCAGGACGGGCGCATGCTTGCCGTGCTCGCGGGCAAGATAGGCCAGGACTTCGTCGAGCGCGCGACGCGACAGCGGGGACGGGATCACCGGCACCAGGATGAGGTCGGCAGCCCGCATCACCTGCTCGCTGGTTTCCGTCAGGCCCGGCGGGCAGTCGAGGATGATCCGGTCATAGGTCTTGTCGAGGTCGCCGAGGAGCTTCGATAGGCGTTTGCGTTTGCCGAGCTCGAAGAAGAACTGGTCGAGCCCGCGCAGCGACGTGTCGGCGCGCAGCAGATCGAGGCGCGGGACCGCCGTCGGCGTGATCAGCTTTTCCGGCGACACGTCGCGGGCAAACACGGCGTGCGCCGCGTCTTTGGCCTTGCCGCCCGGATCGAGCAGCCAAGTCGACGCCGCCTGCGGATCCAGATCCCATAGCAACGTGCGCCGCGAAGACTGCACCGCGGCGCTCCACGCCAGATTTACCGCAAGCGTCGTCTTTCCGACGCCGCCTTTCAGCGAATAGACTGCAATGGTCGCCATGTGCCGAGGCTACCCCGCCTTCGGCAGCTTTGCGAGCCAGAGTTTCAGGTCCGCGGCGCTTCGATCCGGGATTTCCTCCATCGGAACATGGCCGACGCCGGGATAGATCACGACCTGCGCGTCGGGTATCTGCCGCTTGAACCAAGCCGCCGAAGAGACCGGGATCAGCCTGTCCTTCGCGCCCCACATGATCAGCGTCGGTATGGGATGCGGCAGCGGCGCGGTGATCGGCGCCTCGCGCGGCGCACTGAAGCGAAACAGCGTGGCCGCGCGGTTGCCCGGATAGCGCAGCAGCTCCCAATAGCGGTCGATCTTGGCATCGGTCACCTTGGCCGGGTCACCATAGGACGAGCGCAACCCGTCGGCGATCAGCGAGCGCGGCGTGATATATGCCATCAGGTCGGCGACGACCGGCACGCGGGCCAGGCGAAAGACCAGCGGCGGCGATGAATCCTTCGGCTCCGGCTCTCCGCTGGCGTCGACCAGCACCAGGCCCGTCACCTTGAACGGATATTGATGCGCATAGGCCCAGGCGACCCCTCCGCCCATCGAATTGCCGCCGAGTACAAAGCGGCTTACCCGCAGCTTCTTGGTGACTTCATCGACGACATCGACGTAATCGCTGCGCTTGTAGCTGCGCGCACGATAATCGCCGGTCAGGCCGTGACCGGGCAGGTCGAGCCGGATGACGCGGTACATCGGCGTCAGCGCGGACGCCCAGTCGTCCCAGGTCTGGAGAAAGCTGTTCGAGCCGTGGATCAGCACGATTACGGGCGCGTCGCGGGGCCCTTCATCGCGGTAGTGCACGACGAAGGCATCCCCCATGTTGAGGTATCTGGACGCCGGCGAGCCGTATTTGGCGCGCATCGCCGCCTTGTCGGTATCGGGCGTCCAGTAAGCGATGCCGAGGCCGACGATGGCGACGAGCAATATGCCAAGGGCCCATTTGACGAACCGCATAACTGTAATTGTCCTCTTCCGGTCCCCATGGCGCGCTTGCGCCGATCAGCCGCGCCGACACTGTGTAGCGAGCTTGTCGGCAGCGTCGATGGTGTTCTCGCCCAGCTTCGGATGATCCGGATCCTTGCCGTATTTGGGCAAGGCGACATAGCGTTGGACGAAGTCATATCCCGGCCGCTTCAGTTGCGCCGTCAGTGCGGCCGGGCCGAGATCGGCCGCCATCGCCTTCGCCATCGCATAACCCAGCTTGTACAGCGGTTCCGGCACATTGAATCCGAGCGCGTAGACCTGATCGAACGGTACGGGTTTCGGCGCTTTCAGCCCCGTCACCGAAAGCTCTAGCAGGGTTGCCTGTGCGGGAAGCAGCGCAAGCCCCTGCTGCATCTCGTCTCGCATCTTCTTGGCGAGCGGACCCCAGGCCGGATCGAGCTGAAGCGCGTCGCCCAGGAAGCTGGCCGATCCTTCCTGATACAAGTTCGTGAAAAGGCCGGCGAGGCCGGCACAAAGTTGCTGGCGTGCCTTGCCCTCGACGGTGGGGCTTTCCGGCTTCAGCCAGATGTCGTCGTTGTCGACGGTATAGGCGGCCTGCACCGCGTGGTAGAGTTCATGCGCCATCACGCTGCGCGCGGCTTCAAATTCGTCGAAATAGCCGAGGTTCAGGTAGAAGCGCGGGTCGTCGAACGCAAAACCGCCATTCACCCCGCCGGCCACCAGATAGCCTTCGATCTTCAGCCGCGGGTCGTCGGGCGAAAACTGGCTGACGCGCGCGACAACCCAGTCCTTGAACGTGCGCGGGTCGGCCTCGATCCGCCCGATCAGGGCGATGAGGGTCGCGGCCTTTGCCTTGATGCGGTCGAGCGCGAAAACCCGTTCCTCGGTGCGGCGGGCCGGCGTGCCATGGGCGACATCGACAAGCGCCGCGGCGAAATCTGCCGTCGTCGCCGCGACGTGCTGGCTGTTCGCCTTGCGCACCAGTCCCTGATTTCCCGGCAGCTTCGCGATGACCAGCGCCTCGGCGGGCGTCAGGTCGGGATTTTGCACGGCCTCGAGCACCGCCCTTGCCGAAGCCGTGTCGACGACGACCGTCGAGGCCGCGGCCGACGAGGCCGACACCAATGCCAGCAAAGCTGCTGCGAACGGCCGAAAAGTCATGACGCCACCGTTCCTAAATGCGCTGGTGACGCATGACCAGCCCCCTAGGGCTCCCCCCGCTCGATCCAGTCGAACCTGATCCTGACCCAGGCGCCGATCAGCGGCTGGCCGCCGCGCCGGGGCGGGCGGACCTTGAACTGCCAGGCGGCCTGGCGCAGCGCGTTGGCGAGGCGCGAGCCCGGCGGCGATTCGCTCAGCGACCGGCAATTCTCGACACGATAGGCGGGCGCGGTCTGACACATGATCAGCGCCCAGCCGGGCTTGGGCCCGCCCGGCGGCAGGTAGAGCGCAAGCTCGCTCGGCTTGGGCTCGACATACCATTCCGCGTTGTAGAGCGGGGCGCCGTTCGGTCCCTCGCCAGGGCCCATCGCCGTGCCGCTGTCGGCAAGGCCGGTCTCGCCCTCGCCCTTGCGGTTCGGCACTTTTGAAATGTCGCCCGCGCTCAGGTCATTGCGGCTCAGTTCGACCCAGGCCGGCTTGGTGGGAAGCGGCGGGACGATCGGCGGCGGCGGCGCAGGGAGGGGCGGCGGCGGTGACTTTTCGGCCTTTCGCTCCGCCTTCTCCGGTGTCTTCTTGGAAGCCGAAGCGGTGCTTTCGGGCAGGAAGGCGATCGTCGTCAGCGCGGGGCTGGTCTTGCGCACGAGCGGGCTGAACGGCGCGAAAAACGCCAGCAGGAACAGCACTTCGAATGCCAGCGCGAGCATGAAGGCGACGACGCGTCGCCGATCGGGCTTCTCGAGATAGGGCAGCGCGCGCATCCGCGCGCCGCCTAGTGCGCGGCGGGCACCGCGACAACCGTGATATATAAAATCTCGCGGACCGCGTCCTGCGGGCGGCACGGGCGAACGCCCCTTGCGGTTTCGACGAACCATCGGTCGATCGATACCGGATGCGCCATCATCGCGTCGGGATCGGCATCGTCGCCCGCCTCTGCAAGACCGAGCTCGGCATGGTAGCCGGTGGGGTTCATGTGCGGCGCGCGGTCGTGCCGGACCTGCGTGCGACGTGACGCGTCAGAGCGCCGGCCCTGATCCGCTACCCGGCAGCAAACCCCGCACGACCCGCGAGAGCTCGAGACGTCCATAGGGTTTGGTCAGGACCGGGCAGGCGCTGTAATCGGCACCGACGCCGCCCTGCCCATAGCCGCTCGAAAACGCGAAGGGGATGTGCCGTTCGGTCAGCGCCGCGGCGACAGGATAGCTGAGCGTGCCGTTCAGATTAAGGTCGAGCGTCGCGAAATCGAACTCGTTTCCGGCGATGATATGCAACGCAGAGGCAATATCGTCGGCGACGGTGATCGATGTGCAGCCGAGATCCCCCAGCATGTCCTCGATCGAGAGCAGCACGAGCATTTCGTCTTCGATGACAAGGACGCGTTTGCCCGTCAGCGGTGACTCAGGCATCGAGGAGCACGCGGCTTGCCGGCATTTCGATCGTGCAGACTAGCCCGTCCGCGGCATAATCGACATGCGTCCGGGCGCCGAGTTCATGGGGAAGTCCGCGCTCCAGAACGCGCGAGCCGAAGCCCTTTTGCGTCGGGGAAGAAACGGTCGGACCGCCTTGCTCGTGCCAGCGCAGCGACAGCCATTTATCGACGGGCGTCGGGTCAAGCGCCCACTCGACGCGGACGCTGCCCGCGTCATTTGACAGCGCGCCGAACCTGCCGGCATTCGACAGGAGCTCGTTGAGGGCAAGGCCGAGCGAAATGGCCGCATTGGGCCTGAGCCTCAGGTTGTCGCCCATCACCGCGTGACGGTCGCTGCCGTCGGCGCGTTTCGCGGCCGGACGCACGATCTCGACGACCAGGTCGCAGAGTCCCACGCCTTCCCAGCTGTTGCGGCTCAGCAGGTCATGCGCATGCGCCAGGGCCGCCACGCGGCCGTCGATGGCATGGCGGATGTCGCGCGGCTCGCCACCCCGGCGAAAGCCCTGGGCGATCATGGCCTGTACCGTCGCGAGGGTGTTCTTGACGCGGTGATTGAGCTCGTCGATCAGCAGCGCGGCATTCTGCTCGGCCATCTTGTAGCGCGTGGTGTCGGCGAGCGAGACGAAATGCTGGACGACGTCGCCGCGCGCGTCGTGGACGGGGGTGGCGAACAGCTTTGCCCAGCCTTCACTCCCGTCCTTGCGCCTGAATCGCAGGTCGGAGTCGAGTATCGAAGAAGTCACGACGGCCTGATCGATCTCGGCCCTTACCCGTACCGCCACCTCGGTCGGCAAGACGATGTCGAACGGCTTCGCCAGTATCTCGTCACGATCATAGCCCGTCAGCTTTAGGAAGCTGTCGTTGGCGAAGACGATCGGATTATCGGCCTTGTGCGCGTCGATGAAGGCCATGGCCATGCGGGTCGATTTCACCGCCACGACGAACGGGCCGAGCTTTTGCTCGAACGGATCGACCTCCGTCTGCTGCTCGTTTTTCGGTGATCTGAACGTCAATTCTTGTCTCGCTGCGCGGCGACTTGGGTCTTGAAACGCGCAACGCTCTCAAATGTGACGCAAATCTATGAGCAGTTGAAAATATTTTAAGCGTGCGAGCCGGGCAGCGAGCGCTGCATGTAAACGGTATCGAGCAGGCGGCCGAATTTTTCGCCGACCTTTTCCAAACGCCCGACATGGTGGAACCCGGCCTTGGCATGGAGCGCGACAGAGGCGGGCTCGCCGCCGCCGATGACGGCGATCATTTCGCGAAATCCGCTGTCGACGGCTGCCTGGCAGAGCGCATCGAGCAGCGCTGCCCCGATGCCGCGCCCGTGCCAGGCGGCGCGAACATAGATGCTGTCCTCGCACGTCCGGGCATAGGCCGGACGGTCGCGGAACTGGCAAGCATAGCCAAAGCCGGCGACTTCGCCTTCCGCTACGGCGACGAGAAACGGCCAGTTGCGCGACATTATGGCGCCGATCTTCTCGGTCCAATCTTCGACCGACGGCGGTTCCGTATCGAACGTCGCGGTGCCATGGCGGACATGGTGCGCATAGATGGCCGCGATGGCAGGGGCATCGGCCGACGTCACGCGGCGAACTTCGGCGCGAGGGCTAGCCACGGCGGCATTCCGTCGCGTCGTACACGGCCATCGACGGAGGCTCTGCCGTCGCCTGCGCGAGGGCAGCCGCGAAGGCGCGCGATGCCGGCACGGCGAAATGAGCCTTGAGCGCGGCCATGTCGGCCCAGCGCTCGAGGAAGTGCAGGCGAAGCGGCTCTTCGGTATCGCGGTGGACGGCGTGGCTGAGGCAGCCGGGCTCTGTCCTCGAACGCAGCACATGTTCGCTTGCCAGGCTCAGCGCCTCTTCGAAACTGTCCGCCCGCGCGAGGGCGGTCCCCGTGACGATGATCAAATTACCATCTCCCCACCATCAAAAGCCCCGCTGCCGGAATAGCCGGCCGGGATGACAGGCGCGCGACGCCATCGCGCGCCGGCTGTGTTCCGCACCGCACAGGCGCGACACCTCGATCGAAAGCAAGCTGCAAACGACGTGAAAAGTCCTGCATCGCGCAATATTAGAACGGGATTTTCAGCGTGACCATCGCCCGCCTGCTGATGGCGCCGGGCAGTTCGGCCGACGAGGCGTTCAGATTCGCCTTCCAGCCGTTCGGCAGCGTTATCTCCGCGACCAGCGGCTTGTCGGGATAGCGATCGGGCTCGGGCCGGACCCGCTGCCGCTCGCTGGTCGACATGCCGCACACGAGAATATCGTTCTCGTCGCGCGCGCCGCAGCGCCGACTACCGGCCAGCTGCCTCAAGTCGAACGCGACCGGCACCGGGGCGAGCAGGAGGAGAACGACCAATGACATCCTCACGCTCCCGTCGCCGCTGTGCAGGCATCAATTGCGGGCCAGCCACTCTTCCAGCCATTTGATCGTATAGTCGCCGTTCTGGATGTCGGGATCGTCGAGCAGTGCGCGGTGCAACGGGATGGTCGTCTTCACCCCGTCGATCACCGTCTCCTCGAGCGCGCGCTTGAGCCGCATCATCGCGGCTTCGCGCGTCTTGCCATAGACGATCAGCTTGCCGATCATGCTGTCGTAATAAGGCGGTATCCGGTAGCCCGCGTAGAGTCCGCTGTCGAAACGGACATGCATGCCGCCGGGCGCATGGAAGTATTTCACGAGACCGGGCGACGGCGCGAAGGTCTTCGGATCCTCGGCATTGATGCGGCATTCGATGGCGTGACCGGTGAATTCGACCTCGTCCTGCGTGACGCTCAGCGGCAGCCCCTCGGCAATGCGGATCTGTTCGCGGACGAGGTCGATGCCGGTGATCATCTCGGTGACGGGATGCTCGACCTGCAGCCGCGTGTTCATCTCGATGAAGTAGAATTCGCCGTTTTCCCAAAGGAATTCGATCGTGCCCGCGCCGCGATAGCCCATGTCGGCCATCGCCTTTGCCACGATGCCGCCCATGCGGGCGCGCTCGCTGGCCGAGATCGCGGGCGAGGGCGCCTCTTCGAGGACTTTCTGGTGCCGGCGCTGAAGCGAGCAGTCGCGCTCCCCCAGGTGCACGGCGTTGCCCTGTCCGTCGCCGAAGATCTGGAATTCGATATGACGCGGGTTGCCGAGATATTTTTCGAGATAGACCGTCGCATCGCCGAACGCTGCCTTGGCCTCCGAGCCTGCCTGCTGCATCAGGCTCTCGAGCTGGTCTTCGGACGTGCAGACCTTCATGCCGCGCCCGCCGCCGCCCGACGCTGCCTTGATGATGACGGGATAGCCCGCCTTCGCCGCGATCTCCTTCGCTTCGGCCAGGTCGCTGATCGGGCCGTCGGATCCCGGTACGAGCGGCAGGCCGAGGGCGCCCGCGGTCCGCTTCGCCTCGATCTTGTCGCCCATCGTGCGGATATGCTCGGGCTTGGGCCCGACGAAGATGATGCCGTGTTCCTCGATGATGTCGGCGAAGCGCGCGTTTTCGCTGAGGAAGCCATAGCCGGGATGGATGGCGTCCGCGCCCGAGATTTCGGCGGCGGAGATGATCGCGGGGACGTTCAGATAGCTGTCGGTGGCCGATGCCGGGCCGATGCAGATCGCCTCGTCGGCCAGCCGCACGTGCATGGCGTCGGCGTCGGCGGTGGAGTGCACCGCGACCGTCTTGATCCCCATTTCGTGCGCCGCGCGGTGGATGCGCAGCGCGATTTCGCCGCGATTGGCGATCAGCAGCTTCTCGATGGCTGGCATCAGTCTATGACAACCAGCGGCTGGTCATATTCGACCGGCTGGCCGTTATCGACGCAAATGCGGCTGACCTTGCCCGCCTTGGTCGCGGCGATCGGGTTCATCACCTTCATCGCCTCGATGATGAGCAGCGTCTGCCCCTCCTTCACCGTGTCGCCGACGTTGATGAACGGCTTGGCGCCCGGTTCGGGGAAGAGATAGACCGTGCCGACCATCGGCGACTTGAGGGCGTTGGCCGTGTCGGCGCCGGGCGCAGCGACCGGTGCGGCCGCAGCGACGGGCGCGGCGGCGGGCGCTGGCGCGGCCGCGACCGGCGCGGACGCCATGATCTGGGCGGCCTTGCGCGCCACGCGAATGCGGCGTTCGCCGTCCTGGACTTCGATTTCGGTAAGCTTGGTTTCGTCGAGCAGCTCGGCCAGCTGGCGGACCAGCGCCGGATCGACTTGCATAGCGCCTGGCATCGCGCCTGATTTTTCGGTCATATGGACCCCTGTTTTGACTTTGAACCCAAATGTCAGAGTCGCGCCGCCGCGTCCAGCGCCAGCGTGTATGACGCCGCGCCATGCCCCGAAAAACAGGCGACAGCGCCGAGTGCCACATAGCTGAAGTGCCGGAATGCCTCGCGCTTGTGCGGATCGGAAAGATGGACTTCGATGACGGGCACCTTGATCGACTTGATCGCGTCGAGGATCGCGACCGACGTGTGGGTGTAACCCGCAGCGTTGAGCAGCACGGCCTTGGCGCCGACCGCATTGGCCTCGTGCAGCCACTCGATCAGATGCCCTTCGTGGTTCGACTGGCGAAAATCGATGGTGAGGCCGAGCGGCCTGGCGTGGTCCTCGAGCATGCCCGCAATGTCGTCGAGCGTGTCGTGGCCGTAAATCTCCGGCTCGCGGGTGCCGAGCAGGTTGAGGTTCGGGCCGTTGAGGACGAAGACGGTCGTGGCGCTCATGCCAGTGCCGCCTCGACCTGCGCGAGCCGTTCCTTGCCCCAGAACATCTCGTCGCCCACGAAGAACGTCGGCACGCCGAAGACGCCGCCCGCGACGGCGGCCTGCGTGTTGGCCGCCAGCGCTTCCTTGGCGGCGGGCTCCTGTGCGCGGGCCATGAGCGTGCCCGCGTCGAAGCCCGCGGCGCCGATCGCTGCGGCGATGACTTCGGGGTCTCCCATATCGAGGCCATCCTCCCACATTGCCGCGTAGGCGGCATCGACGAAGCGCGGCAGGTCACCGTTTTCCTGCGCCACCATCGCCATGCGCATCAGGGTCAGCGAATTGACGGGGAAATGCGGGTTCATGCGAAATCGGCCGAGGCCGTGCGCCGTGACGAAGCGCTGAAGCTCGAGCTGCTCATAGGCCCATTTGGCGGGCACCTCGGCATAGGCCACGATCGGTGCGCGATTGTTCGTCGCCTTGAACACGCCCCCCAGCAGGACCGGCGTCAGCACGAGCGCCGCGCCCGTGCGCTCGATCAGCGCGGGCAGCACCTTCCAGGCGAGAAAACCGTTGGGCGCGCCAAAATCGAAGAGAAATTCCAGTGTCTTGGCCATCAGAATGTCTCCGTCCAAGGGCGCAGGTCGAGCTCGTGCGTCCAGGCGCTGCGATGCTGATTGTGCAGCATGACATAGGCCTGCGCGATGGCATCGGGCGACAGCACGGCGTCCCGCGCGCGCATGTCGTCGATGTCGGGCACGCGCGTCGCGATGAAGTCGGTGTCGATCGGGCCGTCGATGATCGAATGCGCGACATGGATGTTCTTCGGCCCCAGTTCACGCGCCATGCTCTGGGCAAGCATTCGCAGGCCCGCCTTGGCTCCGGCGAACGCCGCATAGCCGCTGCCGCCGCGCAGCGACGCCGTCGCGCCGGTGAAGATGATCGTTCCCCGGCCGCGCGGGACCATGACCTTCGCCGCCTCGCGCCCCATCAGGAAACCGCCGAAGCACGCCATCTCCCAGACCTTGCGGTAGACGCGGGCGGTCATTTCGGTGATCGGGAAATTGACGTTCGCGCCGATGTTGAACACCGCGACCTCGATCCCGCCGACCTCGCGCTCGATCGCCTCGAACATCGCGACGACCTCGTCCTCCTCGCGCGCGTCGCCGGGAAAGGCGCGCGCGGCGTGCCCGTCGCTTCGGATCGACTCGGCCAGCGCCTCCAGCTTTTCGGCGTTGGTCGCACGTCGGTTGACGCAGGCGGTCAATCCTTGCGCCGCAAAGGCGCGCGCGATGGCACCGCCCGTGGCATCGCCCGCGCCGACGATGAGTGCTGCGCCGCCCATGATATCGTCTCCCCGGTTGCCGCATTCCGGCTGTGCTCCCTATATGCGCCCGACACAGACACGCAAAGGCAGGCCATGACCGCAGACGGCACGATCAGTATCCGCGTGAACGGTGAGCACCGGCGCGTGAACGGCGGCATCAGCTTTGCCGACCTTGCCAACGAACTCGGCCTCGATCCGGCGCGCGTCGCCGTCGAACGCAATCTCGAAATCGTCCCGCGGACGACCCTGGCCGACGTCATGGTGGCCGATGGCGACGAAATCGAGATCGTCACTTTCGTGGGCGGCGGCGACCATGAAGTCGACGACAGCTGGACCGTCGCGGGCCGCACCTTCACGTCGCGGCTGATCGTCGGCACGGGCAAGTACAAGTCTTTCGAGGAGAATGCCGCAGCCGTCGCCGCGTCGGGTGCAGAGATCGTCACGGTTGCGGTGCGCCGCGTGAACATCAGCGATCGCAACGCGCCGCTCCTCATGGATTATATAGATCCGAAGAAGATCACCTATTTGCCCAACACCGCCGGCTGCTTCACCGCCGACGACGCGATCCGCACTCTTCGGCTGGCGCGCGAGGCGGGCGGGTGGAACCTCGTCAAGCTCGAGGTGCTGGGCGAGGCCAGGACACTCTATCCCGACATGCGCGAAACGCTGAAGGCGACCGAAGTGCTTGTCCGCGAGGGGTTCGAGCCGATGGTCTATTGCGTCGACGATCCGATCGCGGCGAAGCAGCTGGAAGAGGCGGGCGCCGTCGCAATCATGCCGCTGGGGGCGCCGATCGGCTCGGGCCTGGGGATCCAGAATCGCGTCACGATCCGCTTGATCGTCGAGGGCGCGAAGGTCCCGGTGCTCGTCGACGCAGGCGTCGGCACCGCGTCCGATGCGGCGGTCGCGATGGAACTCGGCTGCGACGGCGTGCTGATGAACACGGCCATTGCCGAGGCAAAGGACCCGGTCCGCATGGCGCGTGCCATGAAGCTGGCGGTCGAAAGCGGGCGGCTGGCCTATCGCAGCGGGCGGATGGGCCTGCGCCGCTACGCCGATCCCTCTTCACCGCTGGCAGGGCTGATTTGAAGGGAACCGCTTGCGGGTCACTTCGTTGAGCCCCCGACATTAATGTCGTCTCAAAGGAGTATCGAGATGGGCGAGTTCACCGACAAGGTCAAAGCCGCCGGCAACAAGATTGCCGGCAACGTCAAGGAAGCAATCGGCGACGCGACCGACAACGAGCGGCTGGAAGCCGAAGGCAAGGCCCAGCAGGCCAAGGGCACGGCCCAGAATGTTGCGGGCAACGTCAAGGGCGCGCTCGGCGACGACATCTAAGACGCTGGCCTGACCAGCTGGAGGGGCCGTGCCGGGCGACCGGCGCGGCCCTTTTTCTTGGCGTCAGCGCGCGTGGATCTTGGTGATCGTCGTGCCCGCCGAAATGCGCTCCATGTCGGTCTTCAGGTGCAACAGCTTGACCCCTTGCTGCGCCAGCGCGCGATCGAGCGCGGGCGCGAAGTCGGCAGTGGCCTCGACCGTTTCCGCCCAGGCGCCATAGGCGCGACCAAGCGCGGCAAAGTCGGGGTTTTTCAGCGCCGTACCGCTCACTCTTGAGGGGTACTCGCGTTCCTGGTGCATGCGGATCGTGCCATAGCCGCCATTGTCAATGACCAGCACCAGCATGTCTGCGCCATGCTGGACAGCAGTCGCCAGCTCCTGACCGTTCATCAGGAAATCGCCGTCGCCGGCAAGCGCCACGACCTTGCGCTGCGGATGGCGCAGCGACGCCGCGACCGCCGCGGGCACGCCATAGCCCATAGCGCCGGCCGTCGGGGCGAGCTGGCACGATTGGCCGGCGTAGCGCCAGTAGCGGTGCCACCAGCTGCTGAAATTGCCCGCGCCGTTGCAGATGAACGTGTCGGTCGGCAGGCGCTCGCGCATCGCCGCGACGCACATGCCCAGATCCAGTTTCGTGTCGAAGGGTGCGGGCGTGCTCCAGGCGCGCCATTCCTCGTTCGCCTCGTCCCCGTCCTTGAACCGGATGATGTCGTCGTCCCACAGCGCCGCCATCTCGGCGAATTCGTGCGGATAGGCGCAGATCGGCAGGTCGGTGCGATAGACGCGGTTCAGTTCGGTCGGGTCGGGGTGGACGTGGATCAGGATCTGGTCGGGATGATCGGGCGTGATCAGCGTATAGCCGTCGGTCGTCGCTTCTCCCAGTCTCGCACCGATCACCAGGATCAGGTCGGCCGCCTTGATCCGCTCGACGAGCTTGGGATTGGGCCCGTATCCCAGATTGCCGGCGTAGACCGGGCAGGCGTTGTCGATCGCGTCCTGCCGTCGGAACGATGCCGCTACGGGCAGGCCGATCCGCGTCGCGAACTCGGCGAAATAATGGCCGCACCCGGCGTCCCACCCGCCGCCGCCGACGATCGCGACGGGCGCGACCGCATCCTTGAGCAACGCCATGACCTGCTCCATCGCGGCGCCATCGGGATCCTGCTCGGGCGGCATGATGCGGGGACGATCGCGGGCTTCCACGACGTCGCAGAGCATATCCTCGGGCAGGGCGAGCACGACCGGGCCGGGCCGCCCCGCCATGGCCGTGGCATAGGCGCGCGCGACATATTCGGGAATGCGCGCGGCATCGTCGATGCGCGCGGCCCATTTGCACAGCGGCGCGAACATGGCGGCGAAATCGACTTCCTGGAATCCTTCGCGGTCGCGCATGCCGCGGTCGACGTCGCCGATGAACAGGATCATCGGCTGCGAATCCTGCATCGCGACATGCACCCCGATGCTGGCATTGGTGGCGCCAGGCCCGCGCGTGACAAAGGCGACTCCCGGTCGCGTGGTCATCGCGCCATCGGCGCAGGCCATGAACCCGACGCCGCCTTCCTGCCGACAGGTCACGGTCTGGATCTGCGGGGTATCATGGAGCGCGTCGAGCACGGCGAGGAAGCTCTCGCCGGGAACATGGAAGATGCGATCGCAGCCCTGGATGACGAGCTGATCGACCAGGATGCGGCCGCCGGTGCGTAGGTTGGTCATCGGCGCGCCTTAGCCAAGTCGGGGCGCCTTTGGAAATGGCCTAGGCGGGCACTTGCTGCAGGGCCATCAGTTGCCGGCGCAGGGCTTCGTTCTCGGCCCGAAGGCGGTCGACCTCGGTCGCTTTGGGCGGAGATTTCGGCGCGATCTTTACCGCCAGCCGCCATGCATGCGTCCGCACCCAGCGCGCGATGGCGTCGAGCGGGCCGTTCTTGCGCCACACCGTCACGGTGGTGCGGCGCGGCAATGGGGCTGCTGCCGCGCGCATCATCGCCGGTGACGGCGTATCGAACACGGGCCGCGCCCTGAGGGCGTCGAGGACTTCGTCGGCCCATGCGTCGAGATTGAACGGCGTCGGCGTGCTTCCGGTCGAGGAAGGCAGATCGGTTTCGGCAGGCGGCGAAGCGGGGCTGTAGCCGAGGAGCAGGACGGGGGGCGGCGCGGCGACTGCCTCGTTTGCATGCAGGGCGGGCGTCGCGACAGGTTCGGCAGCCCTTGTCGAACGGGCACGCTTGGCTTTTTTGGCCGGATAACGCGACTGGGCGCCCGACCCCGCAGCCGGTTCCAGGGCATGGGGCTCAAAAGCCTGAGGCAGGGGAATGGCGGGGGGCCGTGCAGCCGCCACCGGCGGCTTCGTCATCGCGACCTTGTTACGCCGGTCTGCGGCCTTGGTCGCTCGCTTCGTTGTCGTTCGGTTCGGTCCCGCATTGCGATGCGCGTTGCGATCGACGTGTTTGTGCCTGCGCGATTTACCCACAATTCCCCCCTATCAGGATTGTGAAAGGATACCGCGCTGCATCAGGTCAACGCGGCAATACACCAACGCTTGTGAACATGTGTTTCAAATACCACCACATCTTGTAACCCGCAAGCAACATAGGCGGGTTATAGGATAAGATATTGTACGTAGCAGGGCGTAACGGTCAGGCAGTGTGCACGGCCTTCACGACCAGGTAGCTGTCGAGCCCCTCGCTGCCGCCCTCGCTGCCGAAGCCCGAATCCTTCACGCCGCCGAACGGCGCATCGTGCGCCGAAATGGCGAAGGTGTTGATCCCGACCATGCCGCTCTCGATGGCATCGCCCAGCAGGTTTGCGCGTCGTCCATTTTCGGTGAACGCAAAGGCAGCCAGGCCATAGGGCAGCCGGTTGGCTTTTTCGATTGCCTCGTCGAGCGTGTCGAAGCGCGCCGTTACCGCGACAGGACCAAAGGGCTCGTTCGACATGATATCGGCGCTGTCGGGCACGTCGGCCAGCAAGGTGGGCTGGAAAAAGAAACCGCCGGCGCCATGCTCGCCGCCGGCCAGCACGCGCGCGCCTTTCGCCCGGGCGTCGTCGACCAGTGCGCCGATCGCCGACGGTCGACGGACATTGGCGAGCGGGCCCATCTTCGTGGCGGCGTCGAGCCCGTCGCCGGTCTTCACCTGGGCCGTGCGCTTGGCAAAACCATCCAGGAAAGCGTCGTAGATCGCTGACTGCACATAGAACCGTGTCGGCGAGACGCAGACCTGTCCCGCATTCCTGAATTTCTGCGGCACGACCATGTCGAGCGTCTTTTCCAGGTCGCAGTCGTCGAAAACCAGCACCGGCGCATGGCCGCCCAGTTCCATCGTCATCCGCTTGATGCCGTCGGCGGCCAGATGCATCAGATGGCGGCCGACGGGCACCGAGCCGGTGAAGCTGATCTTGCGGATGACGCGCGACCCGATCAGGTGGCGGCTGACCGTGTCGGGTACGCCGAACACGAGCTGCGCGACCCCCGCAGGCAACCCCGCATCGGCCAGGCAGCGGATGACTGCCGTCGTGCAGCCCGGCGTCTCCTCGGGCGGCTTAGCTATGACCGAGCACCCGGCCGCGAGGGCGGGCGCCAGCTTCTTCGCCATCAGGTAGACGGGGAAGTTCCACGGGCTGAAGGCGGCGACCGGCCCGACAGGCTGCTTGATCACGATGCTGCGCTGGCCGGCCGGGCGGACGAGGACCCGGCCATAGTTGCGCTTGGCTTCCTCGGCGTACCAATCGAACATGGCAGCACTGCTCATCACTTCGCCGCGCGCCTCGCCGATCGGTTTGCCCTGCTCGAGCGTCAGGGTCTGGGCGATAGTATCGGCGCGCTCGCGCATCAGCGATGCCGCCTTGCGCAGGATCGCGCCGCGTGTCTCGACATCGGTGGCGCGCCATTTGGCGAAACCGCGTTCTGCCGCCGCCAGCGCTTCGTCGAGGTCGGCCGCGCGCGCCAGCGGCAGTTCGGCGATCGTGCCGCCCGTCGCCGGGTTGACCACGGCGTGCGCGTCACGGCCCTCGCCGATGCGCCAGCTGCCATCGACGAACAGGGCGAGGTCGGCGTGATAGTCGGTCATGGCGCTTCCTTTGATGGGGTGACGCGCATGTAGGACCTGCTAGCGTGCAAGCAAACATCAGGAGAGCGACATGGGTTGGGAATTGATGACGAGCGGCCTGCGCTTTCCCGAAGGGCCCGTCGCCTGCGCCGACGGCAGCGTCATCGTCACCGAAATCGCGGCGGGGCGCGTGACGCGCTGCCTGCCCGATGGCTCGACGCAGGTCGTGGCCGAAACCGGCGGTGGTCCCAATGGCCTGGCGTTCGGTCCCGACGGAATGCTTTATTGCTGCAACAACGGCGGCTTCGACTATGTCGATGCCGGTGGGCTGCTGATCCCGCATGGCATCGCATCCAACTATTCGGGCGGCCGGATCGAGCGGATCGATGTCGCAACCGGCAAGGTCGAGGTCCTGTACAAGTCAGGCGATTTCGGTTGTACGCTGCGCGGACCCAATGACATCGTGTTCGACGGGGCGGGCGGCTTCTGGTTCACCGACCATGGCAAGAACGACCATGCGGCGCGTACGCGCGACATCACCGGCATCTTCTACGCCCGGGCCGATGGCAGCCACCTAGAAGAAGTCGTCTGGCCGAGCGAGAACCCCAACGGCATCGGCCTCTCGCCCGACGGCAGCATGCTCTATGCGGCGGAGACCTATACCTGCCGCCTCATGGCCTTTGCCGTGACGGCGCCCGGCAAGGTCGACCTGAGCGTCGGCCTCGGGGGCGCGGGCATCCCCCTGTACCGGCCGGCGGGCTACAAGTTCTTCGACTCGCTCGGCGTCGAGGCCGGCGGCAACATCTGCGTCGCCACGATCGGCGAATGCGGGATCAGCGTCGTCTCGCCCGCCGGCGAGCTGGTGGAGTTCGTCGCGACCGACGACCCGTTCACGACCAACATCTGCTGGGGCGGCGACGACCTGATGACCGCCTATGCCACGCTGTCGGGCACCGGAAGGTTGGTGAAGCGCCGATGGGCGCGGCCGGGCCTGAAGCTGGCGCATTAGCATGGCCCGTCACAAGGAGACGCACCTCGTCGCCCGCATCGGCTGGCTGCGCGCTGCCGTGCTCGGTGCGAACGACGGCATCGTCTCGACCGCGAGCCTGATCGTCGGCGTTGCGGCGGCCAATGCGACGCAGCAAACCATTCTGGTCACGGGCGTGGCGGGCCTCGTTGCCGGTGCCATGTCGATGGCGGCGGGCGAATATGTCTCGGTCAGCTCGCAGTCCGACACCGAAAAGGCCGACCGGACGCGAGAGGCGATCGAACTCGGCATCTTGCCCGAAGCCGAGCGCGAGGAACTCGTGCGCATTTATCAGGGGCGGGGACTCGAGCGGGCGCTTGCCGAGCAGGTGGCCGACCAGCTGATGGCGAAGGATGCGCTGGGGGCCCATCTGCGCGACGAGTTGGGCCTGTCCACGACGACGGCGGCAAGGCCGATCCAGGCCGCGCTGTCCTCGGCGGCGAGCTTCGCGATCGGGGCAGCAATGCCGTTGCTGATGGTGTTCCTCGCGCCCGGCCGGCTGCTGGTCCCGGCGGTTGCGGTGGCGTCGCTGCTGTTTCTCGCGATCCTCGGCGTCGTGGGCGCGCGCGCCGGCGGCGCCAACATCTGGCGGGCGACGGTGCGCGTCACTTTCTGGGGTGCGCTCGCGTTCGCGCTGACCGCCGGGATCGGGCGGCTGTTCGGCGCAGCCGTCTAGGATTAGTGCGCCAGAAACAGCGGGAAGCGCGCGGCATCGAGCAGATAGCGGGTCACGCCACCGAACAGCATCTCGCGCATGCGGCTGTGACCATAGCCCCCCATGACGATCCAGTCGGCGCCCATGGCATCGGCTTCGCGTTCGAGCGTTTCCTCGACCGTCAGCCAGTCGGTCTTCGCCGTGCGCAATTCGGCATGCACGTCGTGGCGGGAGAGATAGTGGAGAACCGGGCCGGCCTGCATGTCGTCCTCGGTCCGCCCGATCCGGATGACTTCCACCGATGACGCGCGCCCCAGCAGCGGAACGGCGGCGCGCACGGCAGCGGCGGATTCGCGGCTGTCGTTCCAGGCGATCATCACCTTGCCGTCGAGTCGAACCGGCTTGCCCGGGACCAGCGCCAGCACCGGCGCGTTGCCCGACAGGGTGACGGCCCCGACCAGCGAGCTTTGCTCGCTCGCGAATCTGCCCTTGTCGTCGAGATCAAGGATGACGAGGTCCGCAAGCCGCGACGCCCGTGACAGGGCATCGGCCGGTTCGATTTCGCTGCGTTCCATCGTGAACGGTACGTCCTCGTGCGTCAGCCGCGCCTCGATGCGCGTGACGAGCGCGCCGGCGTCGACCTCCGCGGCGGCGATCGCTTCGGTCATCGGGTAGACGCCGCCGAAGCTGTCCATCGCATAGAGGCGGACGATCGGCGTGTTGACGTGCGCGGTGACATGCCCGCCGAAGCCGCGCGCGATGTCGAGCGCGGTCTGGAGCCGGTTTTCCCCGCCGGTGCTGCCGTCGGCATGTACGAGAATCGAGCGCATCAGATGTCTCCGCTGAAAGGACCTGCGCCGGGTGTCGGCTGCTTTGCCGCAAAGGACATTGACCCCGGTCAAACCGGGCCGGTGTGCCGCGACTTCCTCGAAACTGGGACGTTGCGACCCGCGCGCGGCGATCCTAAGGGCGGTGCCGCCTTCGAATGATGGGACTCCCTGATGCAGAAACTTTACCCAGATGCCAAAGCCGCGCTCGACGGCCTGCTCCGCGATGGCATGACGATCTGCTGCGGCGGCTTCGGCCTGTCGGGCATGCCCGAGCGCCTGATCGACGCGCTGGAGGCTTCGGGCGTCAAGGACCTGACGATCGCCAGCAACAATGCCGGTATCGACGGCGTCGGCCTCGGCAAGCTGTTGCGCAGCCGGCAGGTCAGGAAGATGATCTCGTCCTATGTCGGCGAGAACAAGGAGTTCGAGCGGCAATATCTGGCAGGCGAGCTCGAGGTCGAATTCTGCCCGCAAGGGACGCTTGCCGAGCGCTGCCGCGCGGGCGGGGCGGGCATTCCGGGATTCTACACCAGGACGGGCGTCGGCACCCTCGTGGCCGAGGGCAAGGAAGTGAAGACTTTCGACGGTGAGGAGTACATCCTCGAGCGCGGGATCGTTGCCGACCTCAGCATCATCAAAGGCTGGAAAGCCGACGAGAGCGGCAACCTCATCTTCCGCAAGACCGCACGCAACTTCAACCAGCCGATGGCGACCGCAAGCCATATGACGGTCGCCGAGGTGGAGGAAATCGTCCCGGTCGGGTCGCTCGACCCCGACGCCATCCACGTGCCGGGCATCTACATCAAGCGCCTGATCTGCGGCGCGCCCTATGACAAGCGGATCGAGTTCCGAACCGTGCGCGAGCGGGAGGTGGCATGATGGCTTGGACTCGCGACGAAATGGCGGCCCGCGCGGCAAAGGAGTTGCAGGACGGGTTCTACGTCAATCTCGGCATCGGCATTCCGACGCTCGTAGCGAACAACATCCCGGCCGGCATGACGGTCACGCTGCAGTCCGAAAACGGCATGCTGGGTATCGGACCGTTTCCCTTTGACGACGAAGTCGATCCCGATTTGATCAACGCCGGCAAGCAGACGATCAGCGAACTGCCCTCGTCTTCCTATTTCGGGTCGGAGCAGTCGTTCGCGATGATCCGCGGCGGGCACATCGACCTGACCGTGCTGGGGGCGATGGAAGTGGCCGAGAACGGCGACATTGCCAACTGGATGATCCCGGGCAAGATGATCAAGGGCATGGGCGGCGCCATGGACCTGGTCGCCGGGGTCAAGCGCATCATCGTCGTGATGGAACACACGTCGAAAAACGGCGACCCGAAATTCATCCCCGCCTGCACCCTGCCGCTGACGGGCAAGAACGTCGTCGACATGATCATCACCGATCTGGCCGTGTTCCAGCGGCCGGACCATGCCAGCCCGTTCAGGCTTATCGAAACGGCGCCGGGCGTGACGGCGGAAGAGATCGTGGCAAAGACGACCGCGCATTTTCTGGCGGCCTGATCGTCGCATGGCCTATACGCTGATCACGGCGAACCGGAACTATTCGAGCTGGAGCCTGCGCCCCTGGGTGCTGATGAAGGCACTGGGCATTTCGTTCACCGACCGGGTCGAGCCCTTCACGGCGGCGGTCAACACCGCGTTCGCCAGCTTTTCGCCGACCGCCAAAGTACCCGTGCTGATCGACGGCGAGCGGACCATCTATGACTCGCTTGCGATCGCCCTGTACCTGGCCGATCGGCACGACGGCGTCTGGCCGGCCGACCCCGATGCCCGGGCCTGGGCGCAATGCGCGGTCGCCGAAATGCACAGCGGCTTTGCCGCGCTGCGCAGCGCGTGCACGATGAACGTCGGCGTCCGCGTACGGCCGAAGCCCATGTCGGAAGCGTTGCGCGCCGATGTGGCCCGGATCGCGGCGCTCTTTGCACAGGGACTCGCCCGTCACGGTGGGCCGTGGCTGGCAGGCGCGACGTTCACGGTCGCAGATGCCTTCTACGCACCTGTCGCCTACCGCATCCGGACCTATGGCCTCGATGTCGGGGCCGGGCAGCCATGGGTCGATCGCGTTCTCGACCATCCGGCCATGCGTCAATGGGAGGCCGAGGCGCTGGCCGAGACCTGGCGCGAGGTCGCGCACGAAGCGGAACTTGCCGCATGCGGCGACGTTTTATCGGATTACCGCCACGCTTGACGGTAAAAAATCCCGTTTTGCCAAAGACTAGTATGGCTCGCCGCACTTTGACCTTGCACCTCGACCAAATCGCTGATTCTAATATGGTTAATAATTGGGCGGGTAATAAGCGGGCTATGGTCGCAGGACGTCACAAACGGTTCGTTTCACTGGGCGGCATTGCTGCCATCGGGGTCATGTGCGGTGCCTGGGGTCAGGCCACGGTACCCGGTGCCGCCGATGCCTGGCGCGCCTGGGGCAAGCCCGCGACCGCCTATGTGCCCGCATCCGTCGATACCGGGTACCGCGGCAAGGTCGACTATCGCGATTTCGACGGCCGCATTTCGGGTATCATGGCCGACCCGTCGATGGTCGGCCTGTCGGTGGCCGTGATCGAGAATGGCCGGATCAGCTTTGCCAAGGGCTATGGCATGACCCAGGCGGTCGGGGGCACGCCGGTCGACAACCACACCGTCTTCCGTTGGGCGTCGCTGTCGAAGGGCGTCGCTGCGACCATGGTCGGGGAACTCGCCGCCGAGGGCAAGGTGTCGCTGGACGCACCCGTTTCGGCCTATGCCACGACGCTGCGACTGCCGATGGGTGGCGAGAACCGCGCGACCGTCGACGACCTGCTCTCGCACCGCCTCGGCATCGTGCGCAACGCGTTCGACAACAAGCTTGAGGCGGGGGCGGACCCCCGGGTCCTGCGCCCGCAGCTGGTCGGCGCGCAATATCAGTGTGCGCCCGGAGCGTGCCATACCTACCAGAATGTCGCCTTCGATGCGGCGAGCGAAATCGTCCAGAACCTGACGGGTCGGACCTATCAGGCCGCCGTCCAGCAACGCCTGTTCGGGCCGCTCGGCATGGTCGATGCCAGCGTCAGCCGGGCGGGCCTCGTCGCCTCGCGCAGCTGGGCCAGGCCGCATGTCGGGCGCCGCACGATGACGGTGAACGACAATTACTACCGGGTGCCGGCTGCCGGCGGCGTCAATTCGTCGATCCTCGATCTGGCGCGCTGGATGCAGGCGCAGATGGGCCAGGCGCCCGAAGTGCTGCCCGAACGCGTGCTCGACGTCATCCACGCGCCGCGCATCTATACCGATCGTCACCGTGGCGTCTTCAACCAGGCGATGGGCGCGTCGCAATATGCGCTCGGCTGGCGCGATTATAATTATCTCGGACATCGGCTGATCGGCCATCAGGGGGCGGTCATGGGTTATCGCGCCACGGTGTTGTTCGATCCCGCGACGCACTCGGGCATCGCGATGCTGTGGAATTCGCAGTCGAGCCGCCCGGTCGCGCTGCAGCTCGAACTGCTGGACCGGCTCTATGGCCTGCCGCGCCGCGATTGGCTTGGCCTCGACAAGGCGCAGGCCATCAAGGCGCAGGCGACGACGCCCACGCCCGAGGACTGACTCGCCGGAACCCGCCGTCGCTGCTAGGCGGCGGCGATGAAGTTGAAATCCATGATATTGCTCATCCTCGCCTGCCTGCTTGTCGGCGGGCTCGCCTATGTCTGGAATACTGCGGGACCGGGCACGCTCGACCTGCTCGATCGCGTCGTCAACCGCGACAGCTATCGCCACGACCCCGACATCGCCTTCGGTACGCACGGGCAAAAGCTCGACGTGTGGCAGGCGCAGGGCGGGACGAACGCGGCCCGGCGTCCCGTGGTGATCTTCATCAACGGCGGCGGCTGGGTGAAGGGGACACGCGGCGAATATGGCTGGGCCGCGCGCGGCTATGCCGACAGTGGCTTCGTGGTGGTCCTGCCCGATTATCGCAAGGTCCCGGATGTCCGCTTCCCCGCGTTTCTCGAGGACGGCGCCGAGGCCGTGCGCTGGACCCGCGACAATATCGCCCGTTTCGGGGGCGACCCGGACCGCATCGCCATCGCCGGCCATTCGGCGGGCGGGCACACCGTCGCCATGCTCGCGCTCGATCCGCAATGGCTGGCACGGGCGGGGGCGCCGGGTGCCGTAAAGGCGGCGGTCGGGCTGTCAGGCCCCTATGATTTCTATCCCTTCACCGGTCGCGCCGTAGCGGCGATGGGAAAATGGCCGCGGCCGCAGGAAACCCAGCCGCTGGCCTATGCCCGCAAGGATGCGCCGCCAATGCTGCTGGTCACCGGGGTCGACGACACGACGGTGCGCCCGAAAAACGCGCGCAACCTCGCCGCCAGGCTGAAGGCGCTGGGTGCGGTTGTCGAGGAAAGGGAATATGCGGGGCAGGGGCACGAGGACATCGCGATGGCGCTGTCCCGACCGTTCCGCGGCAAGAACAATGTGCTGGCGGACAGCGTCGCCTTCCTGAACGCGCATCTTGGCAAAGCGGCATCGCCCGCGCATTAGGGCGCGCATGGCCAGCCGACCCCGCACCCTCTACGAAAAGATCTGGGACGACCATGTCGTCGAACGCCGCCCCGATGGCACGTGCCTGATCTACATCGATCGTCACCTCGTGCATGAAGTGACGAGCCCGCAGGCTTTCGAGGGGCTGCGGCGCGCAGGCCGCCCGGTGCGACGACCCGACCTGACCCTGGCGGTACCCGACCACAATTTGCCGACGACGGCACGCCTGGGCGCTGACGGCACGCGGCTGCCCATCGCGGATGCCGAGAGCGCGGCGCAGCTCGCGGCGCTCGAGGCAAATGTCGCCGATTTCGGCGTGCCGTACATCGATGCGGTCGCTGCCCGGCAGGGGATCGTGCATGTCGTCGGGCCCGAGCAGGGGTTCACCTTGCCCGGGACGACGCTCGTCTGCGGCGACAGCCACACGGCAGCGCACGGGGCGCTGGGTGCGCTCGCCTTCGGGATCGGCACCAGCGAGGTCGAACATGTGCTGGCGACGCAGACCCTGCAGTTATCTCCTTCTAAAACCATGGAAGTCCGCGTCGATGGCACCCTCGGCTTCGGTGTCAGCGCCAAGGATGTCGTGCTGGCGATCATCGGCCGGATCGGGGCTGCGGGCGGCACCGGCTATGTCATCGAATTCACAGGCTCCATCATCCGCGACCTCAGCATCGAGGGACGCCTGACCGTCAGCAACATGGCGATCGAGGGCGGTGCCCGTTCCGGCCTCATCGCGCCCGACGACAAGACCTTCGCCTATCTCAAGGGCCGCCCGATGGCGCCACAGGGTGCGGATTGGGACGCCGCCGTCGCCTATTGGCGGACGTTGCCGACCGATGCGGGCGCGACCTACGACAAGACGGTCGTGCTCGACGCCGCCGACATCGGCCCGAACGTGACCTGGGGCACCAGCCCCGAGGACGTGATCTCGATCACGGGCACCGTCCCCGATCCAATGAGCTTCGCCGATCCGTCGAAGCAGGAAGCGGCGGCCAAGTCGCTCGCCTATATGGGATTGACGCCCGGCCAGCGGATGCAGGACGTCACGGTCGAGAACATCTTCATCGGCAGCTGCACCAACAGCCGTATCGAGGACCTCCGCGCCGCCGCTGCCGTGCTGAACGGCCGCAAGAAGGCTGATGGCGTCAAATGGGCGATCGTCGTGCCGGGGTCGGGACTGGTGAAGGCGCAAGCCGAAGCCGAAGGGCTCGACCGCATCTTCACCGACGCGGGCCTCGAATGGCGCGAGCCCGGCTGCTCGGCATGCCTCGGCATGAATCCCGACAAGGTCCCGAGCGGCGAACGCTGCGCCTCGACCAGCAACCGGAACTTCGTCGGGCGTCAGGGCCCGGGGGCCCGGACGCACCTGCTCAGCCCCGCCATGGCGGCGGCGGCGGCGGTGACGGGCCGGCTGACCGACGTGCGGGAGCTGATGCAATGACCCCCGTCACCACCATCGAAGGCCGCGCCTATCCCTTCGGCCGCAAGAACGTCGATACCGACGTCATCATTCCGGCCAAATGGCTGAAGACGATCACGCGCGCCGGGCTTGCCAAGGGGGCGTTCGAAACGGTGCGCGCCGAAGACGGGAACGTGTTCGACGACCCGGCCTATGCCGGCGCCCCCGTGCTGATCGCGGGCGACAATTTCGGCTGCGGATCGAGCCGCGAGCATGCCGCCTGGGCGCTCGGCGACATGGGCGTGAAGGCCGTGATCGCGCCGTCGTTCTCCGATATCTTTTCGGGCAATGCGTACAAGAACGGCATCCTGACCGTCGTCGTGCCGCAAGCCGCGATCGACCGGCTGATGGACGTGGCGGCGCAGGGCGATCCGATCCACATCGACCTCGAATCGCAGACGGTCACCACCGAGTATCAGGACCGCTTCACTTTCGAGATCGATCCATTCCGCAAGTCGTGCCTGTTGAACGGCACCGACGAGATCGGATTGACGCTTGCCAGCGACGCCGCAATCGGAAACTACGAAGGGCGAACGACTGCGGCGCGGCCGTGGCTCAAACCGGAGATGGCGGCGTGAAGGCATTACTTTCGACTGAGGTAGGCGGACCCGAAACGCTCGAGATGCGCGACATCGAGGCGCCGGTGGCGGGCCCGGGCCAACTGCTGGTCGCGGTCAAGGCCTGTGCCATCAACTTCCCCGATGTGCTGATCATCGAGGACAAATATCAGATCAAGCCGCCGCGTCCCTTTGCGCCCGGCGGCGAGATCGCCGGTATCGTCGAGGCCGTGGGAGAGGGCGTCGCCGGCTTCAAGCCGGGCGACCGGGTCATTGCCGTGACCGGACATGGTGGTCTGGTTGAAAAGGTCGCGATTCCAGCGGCTTCGGCCTATCATCTGCCGGAAGGGCGCAGTTTTGCCGATGGCGCCGCGCTGCTCCTGACCTATGCGACTTCGATCCATGCGCTGGTCGACCGCGGTCGGCTGGCCGAGGGCGAGACACTGCTGGTGCTGGGCGCCGCGGGCGGCGTCGGCCTGGCCGCAGTCGAGCTTGGCGTCGCATTCGGCGCGCGGGTCATCGGCGCGGTGTCGACCGAAGAAAAGGCGGCGGCGGTCCGCGCGGCCGGCGCGTCCGACGTCGTGCTCTACGGTTCGGCGCCGTTCGACCGCGACCAGTCGAAGGCGCTGGCCGACACGTTCAAGGCGGCACTCGGCAAGAACGGTGCCGACGTGATCTACGACGCCGTGGGGGGCGATTATTGCGAACCCGCGCTGCGTTCGATCGCGTGGGAGGGGCGCTATCTCGTCGTCGGCTTCCCGGCCGGCATTCCCCGGCTGCCGCTCAACCTGACGCTGCTCAAGAGCTGCGACGTCTGCGGCGTCTTCTGGGGCGCATTCGCGGCGCGGTCGCCCGCCAGGAACGCCGACCATATCGCGCACCTGTTCCGTCTCTGGGCCGACGGCAAGATCGCGCCGAAAGTCACCGAGACCTTTTCCTTCGAGCGCGGCGGCGAGGCGATCGCGCACCTGGCGAGCCGCAAGGCGATCGGCAAGGTTGTCGTCACGCTCGACTGACCCTATTTCATATACGACCTGTCTGGAGGCCCAACTTGACCCAATTCGACGATCGCGAGCGCGCCTTCGAAACCAAATTCGTCCGTGACGAGGAGATGGCTTTCCGTGTCACGGCGCGGCGCAACAAGCTCGTCGGCCAATGGGCGGCGGGTCTCATGGGCCTGACGCCCGAAGAAACCGCCGCCTATGCGACCGCCGTCGTCCAGGCCGACTTCGAAGAGGTCGGCGATGACGATGTCGTTCGCAAGCTGCTCGGCGACCTGACCGCGGCCTCGGTCGACACCGACGAAGCCGCGATCCGCCAGGCGCTGGCCGACAAGACCGTCGAAGCGCGTCGCCAGCTGATGGAATCGCAATAATGGCGATGGCCGCTGCCGAGATCGAGACATTGATCCGCGCCGGCATTCCCGATGCCGACGTCGAGATCACCGACCTCGCCGGTGACGGCAACCATTATGCTGCCAGGGTCACGGCGGCCAGCTTTGCCGGACAATCGCGCATCGCCCGGACGAAGGCGGTTTATGCCGCGCTCGGCGGACGGATGGGTGCCGAGCTTCATGCGCTGCAACTGACCTGCGCGACTCCCGAATAAGGACCGAGACAATGACCGACGACTCCCAAGCCCGCATCGCCGACCTCGTCGCCAAGAACGACGTTCTGTTGTTCATGAAGGGCACGCCCCTGTTCCCGCAGTGCGGTTTCTCGTCGAAGGCGGTCGCCATCCTCGAGCAGATCGGCGTCGAATTCGGCAGCGTCGACGTGCTTCAGGACATGGGCATCCGCCAGGGCATCAAGGAATTCAGCGACTGGCCGACCATCCCCCAGCTGTACGTGAAGGGGGAGTTCGTCGGCGGCAGCGACATCATGATGGAGATGTTCGAGGCCGGCGAACTGGCTGACCTGATGCGCGACAAGGGTGTCGTCGCATCGGCATAAATCCTGTGCCCTGCCTTGCTTGACTGCGGACGTACAAGATGAGACGCTTCGGTTCCATTGTATGGACTGGAGTGTGATCATGCGAATACTTCGACCTTCACGCCTTGTTTTCATCGCGACGATATTCGCTGCGGCTGTCGCCGGTCCGGCGGGTGCGCAGATCGCCGACGGGCCGCGCGGACTGCCGCCCGAGCCGGTCTATGGCTACAACAGCGGTTTCCAGGCGACGGCCAACGCGGCCCGAGCGATCGAGAACAAGCAGTACGGCGAAGCGTGGGCGCATCTGCGCGATATCGCGCCCGGGTCCCGGTCGGCGGAGGTGAATTTCCTTGCCGGTCTGGCCAATGCCGGCACGGGCGACCTCTTGATCGCCAGGCGCTATTTTGCGCAGGCCGCCGCGCTGTCGCCAAGATGGTCGGCGCCGCAGACCGCGCTGGCCGTCACCGACATTCATCTGGGCAACCGCCGTGCGGTCGAGGCGCGATTGATGCGCCTCGAGCGTCGCCAGCACCTGTGCAATACGCGCTGTGACGCCGCCGGTGAGATCGACGAGTCGGCGCTTGCCGTGCGCCGGGTGCTCGCCCGATACTGATGCAGGGTCGAGGCGGCGCTGCGCGTCGTCGCGAGTCAGCCTGACGGGAAGGAAGCGGGCGAGGGCGGGTCGGTGCGCGAGACCAGAGAGCTGCTACCGACCCGCCGCTCAGGCGGTCGAGACCGCCCTTGGGGGACACAGGACATAATGCAGGGCGCGTGCCAACTCGCCACTATGTCGGAAAACCCTGCCACACAGTGGTGAACAAGATCTTACCGTGCGTCCCGGCTGTAAGGATTTCCGACATCTCATTGCGCATTCGGCCCGCTGTTGCCACATGCCGAACATGGATCTGCCCCCGACCGACCAGCGTCCCGACGTCGCGCAACAGCTGAGCCCGCGCGTGCGGCGGGTGCTGGCCGCCAACCCCTCTCCCTTTACCTATACCGGCACCCAGACCTATGTCGTCGGTACCGGCCGGGTCGCCGTCATCGATCCCGGGCCCGCCGACCCCGCGCATGTCGCCGGCATCCTGCAGGCGACGGCAGGCGAACAGGTCGTGGCGATCGTCTGCACGCATACCCACCGCGACCATTCACCCGCCGCCGCGCCGCTGGCGCAGCACACGGGGGCAGAGATCGTGGGTTGCGCGCCGCTCGTCCTCGACGACAGCGGGCCGCGCGGCGATGCCGCGTTCGACCGGACCTATGCGCCCGACCGCGTCCTTGCCGACGGCGATCGCCTGACGGGTCCCGACTGGACGCTGGAGGCCGTGGCGACGCCGGGCCACACGTCGAACCACCTCTGCTACCATCTGGTCGAGGACAATGCGCTGTTCACCGGCGACCATGTCATGGGCTGGTCGACGACGGTCGTATCGCCGCCCGACGGCGACATGGCGGATTACATGCGCAGCCTCGACAGGCTGGCCGCACGGACCGACGCGGTCTATTTTCCGGCGCATGGCGAGCCGGTCACCAATCCCCAGCAGTTCGTCCGTGGCCTCGGCGGCCACCGCAAGCAGCGCGAGCGCCAGATCCTGAAACTGGTGGGCGAAGGCGTCGGCGTCATCACCGCCATGGTCCCCCTGATGTACAAGGGCGTCGATGAGCGGCTGTACCCGGCGGCGGGCCAGTCGGTTCTCGCCCATCTGATCGATCTGCGCGACCGCGGCTTCGTCGCGCAGGCGGAGGGGGCATGGCACCTCGCCTGAAATGGCTGACGGCCGCCGCCGTCCTGCTGCTCGCGGTCGCGGCCGTCATGCTGTGGCGGGCCCAGTCGCGCGCCGACAAGGCGGAGCGTCAACTCGGGCTGGAGTCCGCGCGCACGCTGTCCGAAACCTTTGCCAAGGCGCGCGACCTGCGCGTCGCGACGCTCAGCGGCGAGGTGATTGCCCGCGGATCCGATCCCGGCTTTGCGGGCGTGCTGCCGACCAGCCTGACCATGCGCTATCCCTACAGCGTCGACTATTTCCTCGATCTCCGCCGGATCGACGGCGCGGCCTATCGCTGGAACGCCGCGACCCGGACGATGACCGTGCGCTTGCCCGACGTCGCGCCTGCAAGGCCCAATGTCGATGCCGGCGGCGCCACGCGCATCGGCACGACCGGCATGTTCATGTCACGCGACGCCGCGCAACGCCTGAACAGTCAGGTCGCGGCTCGGGCCGCCCTCCGCGCGGCGGACTCGTCGATGAAGCGCGAGCATCTCGACCGCGCTCGGGCAAGTGCGCGCGAGGCCATGCAGGACCTGGTCGCGACCCCGTTACGCGCGGCGGGACTGGGCGAGGTCAAGGTCGTGGTGCGCTACCCATGGGAACCGGAAGGACAGGGCGCGCCCGTACGCTGGGACGAGAGCCGACCGGCGCGTGAGGTCTACCCCGAAGGCCGGTAGTCCTGGCTTCCACGCAACCGCGCTGTCGACGTGCCGCTCAGCGCGGGCGTCCGAGCAATAGCGCGGGACTCGCTAAGCAATGGACGTCAATTCGAAACGGGGTTAGCTTCATCGCCTTGATTGCCGCAGGGGGCATGAACATGGCGACACTGGCACCGCACGCTCCGGTTTCCGCGCGCGACGACGACCGTTTCTATTTCGGGCTTTCGGTAGCGATGGCGCTCGTGTTGATCGCGGGCTTCTCGTTCAACCTCGCCATGCGCCGATCGAGCTTTGGCGCGCCGCTCATCTGGCATGTTCACGCCGTCGTCTTCATGACGTGGGTCGGGCTGTTCGTGACCCAGGCGTGGCTCGGCACATCGGGCCCGGCGGCGCTCCACCGTCAGCTGGGGTGGCTGGCCACGGGCTGGGTGCTGCTGATGATCGTCATGGGCACGGTCATCACGGTGACGGTGGTCCAGCGCGGCATTACGCCGTTCTTTTTCCAGCCCCAGCATTTCCTGATCGCCAATCCCCTGGGCGTGCTCTGCTTTTCCGGGCTGACCTTCGCGGCGATCCGCTTGCGTCGCCGGACCGACTGGCACCGTCGGTTGCAGCTGTGCGCGTTCGCAGCTTTGCTCGGGCCAGGCTTCGGTCGGCTGCTGCCGATGCCGTTCCTGACGCCCGTCGCATTCGAAGCGGCCGTCGTCGCGGGAATGACGATGCCGGCGATCGCCATGGTCCGCGAATATCGGCGCGAGGGCCGTGTCCACAGGGCCTGGTGGTGGGGCGAAGGGTCGATCGCGGCGGTTCTGCTGATTGCGACGCTCGTTGCGTATTCGCCCGTGGGAGACGCGATCTACGCGACGACCGTGGCCGGCACGCCGGGAGCGAAGGTCGCCGGGCTTGCCTTCGGGGCGTTTCCGCCCGGGCTGTAATCGCACGGCGATCCCCCTATATCGCGATCCGGCCCCCGGCGGGGCGCAGGGAGCGGACATGAGTATTCAATCGGGCAAGTTGCATGGCACCGACCTTCGCGCCGAGATCGACCGGCTGCGCAGGGAGCGCAACGCGGTCATCCTGGCGCATTATTATCAAAAGCCCGAGATTCAGGATCTGGCGGATTTCGTCGGCGACAGCCTCGACCTGTCGCGCAAGGCGGCAGCGACCGACGCCGACGTGATTGCCTTTTGCGGTGTCAAATTCATGGCCGATACCGCCAAGATATTGTCGCCGGAAAAGATCGTCGTCCTGCCTGACATGGATGCGGGATGCAGCCTTGAGGACTCGTGCCCACCCGAGAAGTTCGCGGCGTTCCGCGCCGAGCACCCCGACCATATTGCGCTCACGTACATCAACTGCTCGACCGAGGTGAAAGCGCTCAGCGACATCATCGTGACCTCGTCCTCCGCCGACAAGATCCTGTCGCAGATCCCCAAGGACCAGAAGATCATCTTTGGCCCCGACAAGCACCTGGGAGGTTATCTGGCGCGCAAGACCGGGCGCGACATGCTCTTATGGCCGGGCGTATGCATCGTGCACGAGGCGTTCAGCGAGACCGAGCTCGTCAAGCTCAAGGCGCAGCATCCCGGCGCGCCGGTCGCCGCCCACCCCGAATGCCCCGCGCACATCCTCGACCATGCCGATTACGTGGGCAGCACCAGCGGTATCCTGGCCTTTTCGAAAGACTTCCCCGGCGACACGCTGATCGTGGCGACGGAGCCGCACATCATGCACCAGATGGAAAAGGCCTTGCCGGAGAAGCACTTCATCGGTGCGCCCGGCGCCGACGGAAACTGCAACTGCAATATCTGCCCGTACATGGCATTGAATACGATGGAAAAGCTCTACGTGGCGCTACGCGACCTGCAGCCGCGGATCGAAATCGAGGAGGGGCTGCGGGTGCGTGCCAAACGAAGCCTCGACCGGATGCTCGAGATGGCAGGAAGCACGGTCGGGCAGGGGGATTTGGGCGCGCGCTAGCGTCCTGTCCTCGTCGTCCGCCGGGCGACGTGCAGAGGGTCGGCGCATTCATAGGTGTCCAGGCCGGCGTGCAAGACCTCGTCGCTGTGCCCTGTTTGCGGCAGCGCCGCTGCCGGGGGGGCCTTCAGCTTCAGGTAAAAGGCATGCGCCACGAACCCGGCGACCCAGCTCGCAAAATAGCCCAGCCACAGCAACAGCCAGCGTATGTTGCGGGCAATGCTGACATCGAAGCTGACCGAGTCCGCCAGGTCCATCGCGGCGCGGGTCGCCAGCAGCGCCGCCGAACCCAGCACGAGGACTTTGAGGGCAGACCGCACGATCTCGCCGATCGGCGCATCGATTCGAAGCGCGATTGCCCTCAGGGTCAGCCAGTAGACGACGCCGCCGATCAGGGTCGCCACGATCCGCTTGTCGCTAAATATGTCCACCGGGACATCGGGATCGATTGCCGCCCGAAATGTCGTGACGACAAAGACGAACACCGCAAAAGCCGCTGCCAGAAGCGCCGGCGATATGCGCGAGACCGGACCCGCTACGACGCCCGGGTAACGGCCTTGCATCGTCGATCTGTTCATGTTTCCCCTGCACTTTTAGTGGTTTAGAGCGTTCAGCAAGGCTGAACGACAGGGTCGCGACTTCGTTCCACGGCCGTGTCGACGGGCAGGGCGTCACCTGTTGAAACTATCTTTGCCGCGCGGCATTCACATGCGCATCGGTGGCGCCTAGGACCGGCGCCAACCAAGGAAAACGCCTGTGCTCTCCATGCCCGTTCTTGCCGCCATTGCCTGGGGCGTGATCCTGGGCGGCGTCGGCGGTGTCCTGACCGAAATCGGACCCTGGTACAGAAATCTGAAAAAGCCCGCCTGGCAGCCGCCCGACTGGCTGTTCGGCCCGGCGTGGACACTGATCCTGGGACTGGCGGCCTGGGCAGCCGTACTGGCCTATAACGGCGCGACCGACGACGCGGGCCGAAGCGCCGTCGTCATCCTTTACGCGGTCAACTTCGTTGCGCACTTTGCCTGGTCGCCGCTGTTCTTCAAGTTCAAGCGGCCCGATCTTGCCCTTGTCGAAGTCATCTTCCTGTGGGGGTCGGTGCTCGCGCTCTGCATCGCCCTGCGCGCCTTCTCGGTAACCGCGAGCTGGCTGATCGTGCCTTATCTCGTGTGGGTCAGCTTTGCTGCCTGTCTCAATTTCATGATCGTCAGGCTCAATCGGCCGTTTGCCTGACCGTCGGCGACGCGCAGGTGAAATTTTGCTGTCCTACTGCCGGGCAGACCCGCTAACCCTTGCCGTCATGCCGAACGCTCAAAAACCGGATGTCGACTCGTCGCTGCCTGACCACGGTTCGACGGACTCTCCGCATGGTATCGTGAGACACTTGTGACCTTTGCGCTTGATCGTTTCGACCTCGGCGCCTTCGTCGCCGCAACGCTGACCGAGGATCTCGGTACGCCCGCGCGCGACGTGACGTCCGAAAGCGTCATTCCGCGCGGTGCGCGCTTTACCGGCGTGATGGACAGCCGCGATTCGATCACGGTCGCCGGCCTGCCGATTGCCGAGGCGTTCTTTCGGGCGCTCGACCCCTTGGTCGAAATCGAGCTGCTGGTTGCGGAGGGCGAAGCCGCGGCGCCCGGGACCAACCTGATGCGTCTTGCCGGTAACGCCCGCGCGTTGCTGACGGCGGAGCGGTCCGCGCTCAACACGGTGCAGCATCTGTCCGGGATCGCGACGATGACGCGTGCCTATGTCGACGCCATCGCGGGCACCGGCTGCATCCTGCTCGATACCCGCAAGACGATTCCCGGCCTGCGCGTGCTGGAGAAATACGCAACCCGCATGGGCGGCGCGACCAATCACCGCATGGGCCTGTGGGACGCGGCGATGATCAAGGACAATCATGTCGCCGTCGCCGGCTCGGTCGGCGAAGCCACCCGGCGTGCCAGGGCGGCGGGGGTGGAGCACATCATCGTTGAAGTCGACCGTCTCGACCAGATCGAACCCGCGCTGGCGGCCGGCGCAACGCATCTCCTGCTCGACAATATGGATGCAGGCGCGTTGCGCGCCGCCGTTGCCCTGGTCGCGGGCCGGGTGCCGACCGAGGCATCCGGTGGCGTCACGCTCGAAACCATCCGCGCGAAGGCCGCCACCGGCGTCACCTATGTTTCGGTCGGGCGGCTCACGCAAAGCGCGCCTGCCGCCGATATCGGTTTGGATTTCAAGCTCACCTGATTAGGCTGAAAGCGCAATTCTGGAGTCCGTCATGCAACGTCCGCCGTCGATCATCACCTTTGAACGCTGCTATCTCGGCGCCGTCGCGCTGGGGCTCGTCAACAATGTGCTCAACTGGACGAATTTGCAGGAGCAGATGGCGGCCGCGCCGAACAGCCAGCTGCTGCCCGACTGGTTCCTGCCCGCCACGATCGGTGTCGGCCTGCTGATTACGCTGTTGCTCTGGTACTTCGTCGCGCGCCGCGCATCGGTCGTCGCCAAATGGATCTTGGTCGTCTTCTTCGCCATCGGCCTGATCGGGGTGCCGGGGATCATCAGCGGCGTCTCCGCGGGCCTGATCTCGCCGCTTTTGGCGATTGCCGGGTTCGTCACCCTTACCCTGAACGCGATTGCCGTCTGGATGCTCTTCCGCCCCGACGCAAAGCTGTGGTTCGCGGGACAGCAACCCAGCCTTACGGACACCTTCTCTTGAAACTTGTCTCGGCCGTCGTTTTCGCAATGCTCCCGTTCGCCGCCGTGGCGCAGCCGGTCGCATGCACGGTTCCCGCGCAGATCGAACGCCCGCGTCCGGACCTGCCGGACACGCGTGTCGGCAAGCGCGTGCTGCCCACGGCAAGCTATACGCTGGCGATCAGCTGGAGCCCCCAATTCTGCCGCGACCATGACGCGTCGTCCTTCCAGTGCGGGACCGACAGCCGCTTCGGGTTCGTGCTGCACGGCTTGTGGCCGGATGGCGCGGACAGGGACTGGCCGCAATATTGCCGACCCGTCGAACTGTTGTCGGAAGCCACGATCCGCTCGAACCTGTGCGCGACCCCGTCGGCCCAGCTTCAGCAGCATGAATGGGCCAAGCATGGCAGTTGCATGAATGTGACCGCCGAAGATTATTTCCGGCGCTCGACCGGCCTGTTCGAAAAATTGCGCTTCCCCGACATGGCCGCGCTGTCGCGCCGTGGCGGGCTGAATGCCGGTGTGCTGGCGACCGCGCTTGCCCGAGCTAATCCCGGCATGGCCCCCAACATGGTACGCATCACCGCAACAAAGGGGGGCTGGCTCGACGAGGTCTGGTTCTGCCTCGACCTTCAGCTCCGCTACGCGCGCTGCAGCCGTACGCAGGAGGGCGGCATCGCGTCCTCGGCACGCGTCAAGATCTGGCGGGACGAACGCTAGCCGTCGATGATCGCCGTGCTCGGATGGTGCCGGTCGAGGTGCTTCTTGATGATGTTCAGGTTGCGCGTGTTCGATCGGAAGAAGAAGTCGGGAACGACGCCGATCAGGGGGATGGCGCCCAACAGGGCGTCTACGCCGATATTGCCCGCGATCCGCAGATAGGCATGGCGCGGCATGCCCAGGTTGCGCGCTTCCCAGGCAAGGTAACTGCCCATGGCAGCCGCAATCACGCTACCGCCGACGGGGATAAGGTCGAGGATGACGTCCAGCCCGATCCGCCGGTTGATGCCCGGGATGACGAACAGCCCTTCCAACAGCTTCTCCATGCCTTCGATACGGCGACGGACGGCGGCAGGATCGGTCCCGCCAAGGCCGGCCTTCGCAGTCAGGGCATCGAAATCGATCGTCTTGGGCATCGGGACGCAATCCTTCCGTCACGAATATGGGAAGGGTGACGGCAATTGCCAGTGGCGGTGTCAGCTCGCCGTGCGCCGGGGTGGACGCAGCTCGTTCAGCGGGTGGCTCCCCAGTGCATTCTCTTTCCACCCTGTCAGGGACGGATCGACCAGCGACCAGCGTACGGGCACGCCCAGCGGAATGTAGCTGGCTCGTGCCGTCACATCGGCATCCGCGTCGGCCAGGCGGGCCGATCGCAGTTCGAGCGTTTCGGCCGCGCGTGAGGCAAGCAGGGCCGCATCGCCGCGCGCATCGCAAACAAGGCCCGCAGCGCACGACAACTGGGTCAGAAACCAGTTGCCGCTGGCGTTGGGCGCGACCGCGTCGATCAGCCGCAGGTCGGCGTTCGGGTCACGCAGCGGCACCGCCACCGCCGCCACGCCGATTCGGCGCCAGTCGGCGGCGATGCGCGCGAACAACAGGCGCATCCCGGGCCCCGGCGGCAGCGCGATGCGCAGCATTGGTATCACGCGGCCGCCGCCGCGCCAGTCGGCGATCTGAGCGGCGGCGACCGCCCGGCGCTGGGCGATTGCGGCGTTGGCCCAGTCCGGACGCTCCGGCGGGCGCGCGCTGTCGAACTGGGCGGGAAGGATGGCATCCGAGACAGCCCAGCCGTCGAAGCCCAGGGCAACCGGCAATAAAGTCCGGTCGATCGACATGGAAAGCGCGCGGCGCACGCTGCTTGTCGAGAGAAAGGCCGACTTGCCGACCACCGCGAGTCCGAACAGCCCTTGACCTGCATCGAAGCGCAGGATGCCGGGGCGGGTTCGCGCGGTCCGTACGACCGGCCAGTCGGCCAATGTGCCCCCCATGACCAGATCGCTGCGGTTCGCCTGAAAGCGGGCCACTGCCAGCGCGACCCGCTCGTGGCGCAGCAGCACGGCGTCTGGCGATTCTCCGGCGGCATCGTCCTCTTGCACGACGGGTACCAGCCTGACGGTCGTGCCGCGAATGCGGGCAATGCGAAAAGGACCGGTTCCGCGCCCGTTGCGCCGGATCCCCATCTCCGGCTGGGCGAGCAACTGCAAGAGGTTGGGCCGCGGCACCTTCAGCCGGACCTCCACCACGCGACCGGTCATGCCGACAAAAGCGTCAACGGCCGTGAGCAGCGGCTTGATCGGGTTCCGGCTGCCCGCGGCGATTGCCCTGTTGAGGCTCTGCGCGACATCGTCGCCCGTGACGTCGCTGCCATCGGGCCACTGCGCCTGACGGATGCGAAAAATCGTGCTCAAGCCGTCGCTGGTAACGATCCAGCTTTCGGCAAGGGCGGGTTCGACTTGTCCGTTGCCGTCGAGGGCGACAAGGCCCATCGCTGTTGCACTGGTCAGTACCGCATCGCTTTGCGTCAGCAGCATGCGATCGGGGTCCGCAAGCCTCGGGCGGTCGCCGATGACGCTTACATCGATCTCGCCATCGTCACGCGGGTTGCTGCACGAGGCGAGCAACGTGAGCACCGCGATCAGGGCAGGGCGAAACGCAGGTAGCATTCCCCACTTATGCAGGCGAGCTCCCGATGGAGCAACGGCCGTTGCAGCGCAGAGGGCGCCAATGGTGCGGACGGCGGGACTCGAACCCGCACTCTCACAGAGAAGCGGATTTTAAGTCCGCTGCGTCTACCGGTTTCGCCACGTCCGCACGGGCCAGCTGCCGACCATAGCCGCAGTTCCGATTTCTGCGACCATCGAATTTTCTTAAACCGGCCTTAACCAGGAAGCAGTCAGATTGGGTGGCATGCCCACCCCATCTCCGACCGGCGCCGGACCGCAAGGCAGGGCTAACGCGGTCGTCGGGATCGTGGTGCTCGGCGCCATGCTGATGGGGCCGGCCATCTTAAACGGGTTCCCGCTCATCTTTCCGGATTCCGGCGTCTATTTCGGAATTATCTACGGCCACGACTATGCCATCGACAGATCCAGCTTTTACGGTCTGCTGCTCAAGCCGGTCGTCTCCGTGCTGCCGACCTTCACCGGGCTGTGGGTCGGTATATTCGGGCAATGCTTGGTGGTGGCTGCGGCGGTTTGGGCGACAAGCCGGCGCCTGCTGCCGAACCTGACGCCTTTCGGCGCCTTGCCGTTTTTCGCTCTGTTTGTCTTGGCCACATCGGTCGCTTGGCATGCCGGGCAGTATATGCCGGATGCGTTGTCCGGTCCGCTCGTTCTTGTCGCGTGGCTGGCGGCGCTGCGGGACCCCGCCGACAATGGCGCGGCGAGCCTCTGGCTAGCGGCCGTATTTCTGGCATTGACGCATTATACCCATTTACCGCTGCTCTTGGCCGTAGCGGTCGTAACGATTGCCTGCACCCCGTCCGCTGCCAACCCTTGGCGCAGTGCCTTCAGGAGAGGCGTCGCAACGCTTTCATCCGTCGGCATCGCAGCAGCGATCCTGATCCTCGCCAATGGTTCGCTGCTCGGCCGCTGGACCGTCGCGCCGATGGGGCCCGCGTTCCTTTTCGCGCGATTGACCGAGGATGGCCTGACCAAGCCCTGGATGCGTGACAATTGCGGCAAGGCCGCACCCCGGGAATTATGCGACAGCCGTGCGGCCATATCCGATGACAGCCAAGTCTTGTTGTGGAGGAACGACAGCCCCTATGCCCACTGGCTTTGGTACCCGCCATCGGACAAGATACGCTGGACATGGGTAGACCGGCTTGCGGTCGTCAACACGGGCGCGATCGCCGCTCGTCCGACGGCCTTCGCGGCCAACTCCCTCCGAGGCGGGTTTCGCCAGTTCACCACTTTCCAGGCCGTCGACGACTTGTGTCCGCAATCTTGCGGTGGCGATAAGTCAGGCCCGGCGGCAGCGTTGAACCACTATCGGCCTGCGGCGGAAGCGCCATTGCGTGCATCGCGGCAAGTGACGGGCACGATGCCCGTTGCTCTCGTTCGCGCCATAACGTCGCCCGCCGCCATCGGCTCGCTGCTCTTGTTGCCAATTCTTTTGTGGTGTGCGGGAAAGCGCAAGGACCGGCTCGCGCTTTCCCTGCTGACGGCAATCACGGCTGCGTTGATTGTCAACGCCATGGTCGCCGGAGCATTTTCCGACGTCCACGATAGATATCAAAGCCGCATTATCTGGCTTCTGCCATTTGGTACCGTCGTCGTGATCGCCCGATGGTGTCAGACGTTCAGGCGTTCGCGCATTTCCTTGCCCGGCTTGAAATAGGGAACGCGCTTCGACGCCACGGCCACGGCATCGCCGGTCCGCGGATTGCGCCCCGTACGACCATCACGCGCCCGCGTCGAAAATGTACCAAAGCCGCGCAATTCGACGCGACCATTTGCAGCAAGTTGTTCGATGATGTCGACGAAGAAACATTCGACGATTGCCTCGATATCGCGAGCAGTCAAATCGGGATTTTCGGCGGCAAGATTTGAAATTAATTCAGAACGGATCATGATATTCCCCGCTTCACTGTACCGGAACTGGTACAGTCGCGTGCCCGGCCGTACACATTACAAGGCGGCCGTTGCGGTACCGAATTTAGCAAACGCGCCACCAAGCGCAAGTCGAACGCCACATTCGTGAAATTTAATTTCGTAAGCGAACTGAATCAGTCAGTTACGATAATGATTATTACGCTATTAAGGATCTCTCCAAGAAATTCTTCTGGATAAAAGCGCGAATCAGTCGGCTTTCCCGACCGATCCGCGCTCTTTCCTTTAGCCGATTCGCTGAACTCCTCGGCTGACGACTGGTACGATTGGAGCCACTAGGCCTTGGGCTCGCGCGCCTTCAGAGCTTCTCCAAGAATATCGCCGAGCGATGCGCCGGAATCCGACGATCCATACTGTGCCACTGCCTGCTTTTCTTCGGCCATTTGCATGGCCTTGATCGAAAAGGTCGGCTTCTTCGAGCGGTCGAACCCGGTGACCATCGCGTCGAACTTTTGCCCCGTCTGAAAGCGTTCGGCGCGCTGCTCGTCGCGGTCGCGACCGAGATCGCTGCGCTTGATGAAACCGGTCGCCCCGTCGTCGCCGATCTGAACCTCGAGGCCGCCGTCGCGAACTTCGAGAACCGTGACGGTGACAATCGCGTTCTTCGTGACGCTGGCGTTGTTGCTGGTCGCCGCCGCGGTCCCCGCCATGGCAGGTGCGCCCTTTTCGAGCTGCTTCATGCCAAGCGAGATGCGCTCCTTGTCGGCTTCGATTGCGAGCACGACGGCCTTCACGGTTTCGCCCTTGCGGTGCAGGTTGAGCGCGTCCTCGCCCGAAATGCCCCAAGCGATGTCCGACATGTGGACCATGCCGTCGACGTCGCCGTCGAGGCCGATGAACAGGCCGAATTCGGTCGAGTTCTTGACTTCGCCCTCGACGACCGAGCCCACGGGGTGGTCAGCCTCGAACTGCTCCCACGGATTGGAGATCGCCTGCTTGAGACCCAGCGACACGCGACGCTTCTCGCTGTCGACCTCGAGGACGATGACGTCGACTTCCTGGCTGGTCGATACGATCTTGCCCGGATGGACGTTCTTCTTTGTCCACGACATTTCGCTGACATGCACTAGGCCTTCGATGCCCGGCTCCAGCTCGACGAACGCGCCATATTCGGTGATGTTGGTCACGCGGCCCGACAGCTTGGTGCCAATGGCGTACTTGGCTTCCGCGCCTTCCCACGGATCGCTCTCGAGCTGCTTCATGCCCAGCGAGATGCGCTGCGTGTCCTTGTTGATGCGGACGATCTGCACCTTCACCGTGTCACCGATGTTGATGACTTCGCTCGGGTGATTGACGCGCTTGTAGCTCATGTCGGTGACATGGAGCAGGCCGTCGATGCCGCCCAGGTCGACGAACGCACCGTAATCGGTGATGTTCTTGACGACGCCGTCGATGATCTGGCCTTCGCTCAGCGTCGAGATGAGACCGGTCCGTGCTTCGGCGCGGCTTTCCTCGAGGATCGCGCGACGCGACACGACGATGTTGCCGCGCTTGCGGTCCATCTTCAGGATCTGGAAGGGCTGGGGGATGTCCATAAGCGGCTGGACGTCGCGCACCGGGCGGATGTCGACCTGCGAACCGGGCAGGAAGGCCACGGCCCCGTCGAGGTCGACGGTGAAGCCGCCCTTGACCCGGCCGAAGATAACGCCGTCGACGCGCGCGGACTTGGTGAATTCCTGTTCCAGCTTGTCCCAGGCGGCTTCGCGGCGGGCGCGGTCGCGGCTGAGCATGGCTTCGCCGTGCATGTTCTCGACGCGATCGACGAACACTTCGACGATGTCGCCGACCTTCAGATCTGCTTTCTGGCCGGGAGCGGCGAATTCGCTCAACCGGACACGGCCTTCGGACTTCAGGCCGACATCGATGACGGCAAGGTCGTTTTCGATGGCTGTAACGGTGCCCTTGACCACTTTCCCTTCGAAAGTGCCGTCGGCACCCAGGGTTTCTTCGAGAAGGGCCGCGAAATCGTCGCGGGTCGGGAGTGCGGCTGTCGCCATAAAAGTCTTGTTCCTCAGAGTTTAATTTGTCCGGCCAGGCGGTTGGTTCCACCGGTCTTTTGACCAGAACGACCGCCTGGGACCCCATGTCCCAAACGGTGTCCGGCGCGCGAAGCTTGCTCAGATGCAGAGGTACGCTAAAGCGAAAACGGCGCATGGATTGCTCCACGCGCCTTCCTCCACGAACGACTAGGCTCGCTGGACGAGCGCGCCCTTAGCGGAAAGGGGCTCGTTAAGCAAGCACGCTCATCGTGCGCAGGCGGCGCTGCTCCCGTCGTCCATCGCGATACGCGAGACATTGGCCGACGGCTGGGTAGAGATAATGATGCCGACCGACTGGCACCGGCGCAACTGGAAGCGCACCTTGCGCGCGCGGAAGTCGAGCGAAACCCGGCGAAACGCATCCATCATGTCGGTCCCCAACAGCATCGCGGGCTGGTCCGCGAGGCCGAAGACCGCAAAGGGCGGCACGTCGGCAAAGGCGATCGGCACGTCGCTGAGCACCACGGGCCCCAGCTTCAGTTCGTGAATGCGGGCAATCTTCAGCTTGATCGTGACGCCCGTGACGCCTGTCGCCTCGAGTTCCGTGAAGCGGGTGCCGCGACGAAGCAGCTGGTCGCGCAAGACGCCATTGCCGATGGTGATTTCAGAGCCCGTGTCGATGACCGCGCTTACCTGCCTCCCGTTGGCGCGGGCGCGGGTCAGGATCAGCTGTCCCTTGCGCAGCCGGGCGGTGACCACGATCTCGCCATCGTAGCGCGGGGCAGGGCGACTTGCGTCCTCGACCTTGATCAGTCGCTTTTCGAAATCGAGCATCAGCCGCTGTTCGACGAGCGCATCGATGCCGATCATCCCGTCGCCGCCGATATCGGTTTCGGCAAGGACGGGCAGTTCGAGACGGGGCACGCGGGTGTCGCCCACGGTCAGCGCATCGACCAGCACGCGGTCGACCCGCGTCGTTGCGGTCATCGCGTTGAGGATGACCGGGCGGCCCGGCGGCAGGGCGAGCGCCTTGGCAATGCGCCGCCCCACGACGGTGGTATCGGCGCCGCTGTCGACGACGAAGCGATAGGGTCCGGTGTCGTTGACCATTACTGCAACGGTCATTCGCGTATCGACCTTGCGCGCCGCCACGTCCCGGCCCGCGACGTCGAGCGTGGAGTCGTGCTCGGCGGGGGTCAGAGGCGGCATCGGCGTAGGGGGCAGCGACTTTGGCGGCGCTCCGCCCGTGGCCACGCCCATGACGATCGCGAGCAACAGGCAATGGCGCGGGACCGGCATCCGATCGGTCTATCAGACCCGGCCGCCCTCGACGAGAAGGATTGCCCGGGCAATGGCATCGGCAATGTTCAGGTTGCTGGTATCCAGCAGCGCCGCGTCGTCGGCCTGCCTGAGCGGCGCCGTCTCCCGCCCGGAATCGCGTGCGTCGCGGTCGAGGATATCGGTCAGGACGTGATCATAGGCAACATGACTGCCTTCCCCGACCAGCTGGGCGAAGCGCCGCCTGGCGCGCACCTTCGGCGTGGCTGTCACGAACAATTTGGCATCGGCGGCCGGCGCGACGACCGTGCCGATGTCGCGCCCGTCCAGCACGGCGCCGCCGGGCTGTGCGGCAAATTCCATCTGCCGATCGAGCAGGGCCTGACGCACCGCAGGGTGCGCGGACACGATCGAGGCGGCGCGGGACGCGGCTTCGCACCGGATTTCCGGATCGTGCAGCATGGCCTCGCTGAACGCGCAGGCGCGCAGCGCGTCGATTTCGTGGTCGGGATCGCCACCGTGGCGCAGCACCGACAGGCCGACCGCGCGGTACAACAGGCCGGTATCTAGGTGAGGCAGGGCAAAATGGTCGGCAAGCGCGCGGGCAATCGTGCCCTTGCCCGAAGCTGCGGGCCCGTCGACGGCGATGATCATCCGTCTGCTCTACGCGACCTCAGCGCGCTTGCCAGCCCTATGATTGCAATGCACCCCCAAGCGGTCTCGAGAACGACCGCCGCCAGGTTGAAATTCACCGACAGCGAAATGAGCAGCAGCACGGCGCCGATCAGGTTGAGGATGTTGAACAGCACCTTGTCCATCGACGTCGAGATATTGGCGTAGATGAAGGCGCCGATGAAGATCACGCTGCCGACCAGGCCGATGATGTCGGCGACCAGCGTCGTCATGCCACGCCCAGTTCATGCAGGCTTGCCTCGAAGCCGGGATAGCTGGTGGCGACGGGCGACATGTCGTCAATGGTAACGGCCGCGCGGCTGACCAGCCCCGCCACGGTCATGCTCATCGCGATGCGGTGATCGAGGTGCGTCGCCACCGTTGCGCCGCCCGCCAGCAGGTCGCCGCCGGTGCCTTCGATGATCAGTCCGTCCGGCAGCTCCTCGACGCGCACGCCGCAGTCGCCCAGCGCCCTTGCCATGACCGCGATCCGGTCCGATTCCTTGACGCGCATCTCCTCGATCCCGCGGATAACCGAACGGCCCTGTGCCAGCGCGGCTGCGACGAACAGAACGGGGTATTCGTCGATCATGGTGGCGGCGATCTCCGGCGGCGGGTCGATACCCTTCAGAACGGAATGGCGCACGATAAGGTCCGCGACCGGTTCACCGCCGACGACGCGTTGCTGGCCGAACGTGATGTCGGCCCCCATGTCGCGCAGCACCTTGTACAGGCCCGCGCGCGTGTCGTTCAGCCCGACGTTGGCGATCGTCACAGCCGAATCCGGCACCAGCAGCGCGGCCACCGTCGCGAATGCCGCGGAGGACGGGTCGCCCGGCACGGCGATGTTTTGCGGCCGCAACGTCGCCTCGCCCCGGATCGAGATCGTCCGCACGCCCGCCGCATCGGTCTCGACCGTCAGCTCGGCCCCGAATCCGGCCAGCATCCGTTCGCTATGGTCGCGCGTGGGGACCGGCTCGATGACGCGCGTGATGCCGGGGGTATTCAACCCGGCGAGCAAGATCGCCGACTTTACCTGTGCCGAGGCGACAGGCAGCCGGTACTCGATCGGGATTGCCGGGCACATCCCGCGCACCATCAACGGCAAGCGTCCGCCCGGACTGGCGGTAACGTCGGCGCCCATTGTCGACAGCGGTGCGATGACGCGGCCCATCGGCCGTCCGCTGAGCGACGCGTCGCCGGTGAAGGTTGCCGTGATCGGATGGCTGGTGACCAGTCCCATCAGCAATCGGGTCGAAGTCCCCGAATTGCCCATGTCGAGCGCTGATTGCGGCTGGAGCAGCCCGCCGACGCCGACGCCCCATATGTGCCAGCGCGCGCCGCGCTTCTCGATCGTGGCACCCATCGCGCGCATGGCCGCCGCCGTCGCGAGCACATCCTCCCCCTCGAGCAGCCCGTCGATGACCGACTCGCCGACGGTAAGCGCCGAGAGCATCAGCGCCCGATGCGAAATCGACTTGTCGCCGGGAACGGTGATCGTGCCGCGAAGCGGGCCCGACGCGGAGAAGGATCGCGGTGTCGCCATGGCGCGCGGCTTTGACAGTGGCCCCCGGCTATGGCAAGGGCGCGCACCTTCGTCGCTGCGGCCCCCTGGTGTCCGGCGTCAACAGCAGTTTTTCCGGAGCATCCCGACCAATGGTAAAGCCTGAATGGGGCACGAAGCGCACTTGTCCGAAATGCGGGACGCGCTTTTATGATCTGACCAAGGAAGATCCCGTTGTCTGCATCAACTGCGGCAACCAGTGGACTCCCGAATCCATCCTGAAGTCGAAGCAGCCGCTGCCGTTCGACGCGCCGAAAAAGGATGAGGCCAAGGACGACGACGATCTGGAAGTCGCCGACATCGATCTCGACGTCGTCGACGAGGACGCGGAAAAGTCGCCCGATGACGAAGTCGATCTCGGCGGTGACGACGATCTGGGCGTCGATACCGGCCAGGGTGACGACGACGTCTAAACGACGCTTGCACGGACGCGCGGCCTGACATATGGCCCGCGTCCTTGGATTGGGGCCTTAGCTCAGCTGGGAGAGCGCCACACTGGCAGTGTGGAGGTCAGCGGTTCGATCCCGCTAGGCTCCACCAATCCTTTTCGGCGGACGATCGATCGATCATCTGCATTTTTGGCTGTCGCCTGCTGACCGGTTCGCCCGGCGTGCCCAGCGCGGTTCAGCTTTCCTGATCACCCTCTTCGGGCACATGTTCGTTGCGCGACCTGCAGCAGGTCGCATGGCATGCCCCGGGGCATTTGACGGGCCCGCCATCGTCTTTTCCCGGCAGTCGCGCGGCTTTGAAGCCGCCGTGGCACAGGGGCAGCAACAGCATCGACGCGGGCGATGGACTGGCGGCTGCCATCACCATCCCCGCGACGACTGCAAGGGGCAGGGCCGCGCTAGATCGCACTGCTGAAGGCCATCGCCCTATGCTGCCGATAGGGATCGAGAGCGGCTGCGATGCCCCGGACATAGGGGGTTGAATCTTCGCTGGCATGCAGGACCGACCCGTCCCATCTGATTAAGCCCTGTGCCTCGAACGCGCCCAGGCGCCGACGCAGATAGGGCAGGTTCAGCCCCGCCAGATCGGCAATGCCACGGCACAGCAGCGACTCGATCGCCCGGGCGCGTCGCTGGTCGTCGGGCGTGCGACGCAGGCCGCGCGCGACGGCAAACAGCCCCGCAGCGGCACTCATGCCCCAACGTCCGGTATTCTTTTCGTTCTGAAGCAGGCGGGTGGGAAGGAACTGATCGCGCTGGCGCCGATGCCGAGGAGGACGTCGGCCGGATCCTCGGTGAATCCCTGGAAATTGCGGCGCAATGTTCCAGCTTTCGCGGCGATGGCGATGGCGTCGCTCGGCCGCGCGAAGTGATCGAAGCCGATCTGGTCATACCCGGCCGACGTCAGCCGTGCATTGGCGAGCGCCGCATGCGCAAAGCGCTGGGCGCCGTCGGGCAGGGCGCCCGCATCGATGCGTCGTTGGCGCGGCAGCATCTGCGGCACATGCGCATAACCGAATACGGCAAAGCGTTCGGGCGCGAGTTGCAGGCAGCCCGCGAGCGTATCCTCGAGGTCGTGATCGGTCTGGCCGGGCAGGCCGTACATCAGGTCGAAATTGATCGAGCCGACGCCTGCGGCGCGAAGCAACGCGACCGTCTCGTCGATCATCTCCTTCGGCTGCACGCGTCCGATCGCCGCCTGGATTGCCGGCGACAGGGTCTGCACCCCCAGGCTGACGCGCGAAACGCCGTTCCGCCTGATCGCGTCGGCCCAGCCGGCATCGAAGCCGCGCGGATCGACTTCGGCGGAAAGAACGGCGTCACGGCAATCGAACGCCTGTCTCAGCGTGGCGACGAGCCGGTCGAACTGCGACGGCGATATCGCATTGGGGCTGCCTCCGCCGAAGGCGATCCTGCCGACGCGCACCGAGGGATCGAGGTAGCGGGCGAAAAGCAGAATCTCCTGCTCGAGCCGCTCGAGATAGGCGGCCAGCCGCTGCGCACGATTGGCGGCGCCCGTGTTGCAGCCGCAATACCAGCAGATCTCCCGACAATAGGGAATGTGGACATACAGCGAGATCGCCGCGCGACCGGCAATCTCGCCGATGGCCTCGACCATGTCTTCCGGCCCGACATCGTCGCGGAACTCGGCCGCAGTCGGAAAGCTGGTGTAGCGCGGTACCGGCGTTGCCAGCAGCTCGGGGTGATAGGTCCAGGCCATGGGCCGGTTCTGCCCTGCCGGAACGCGCGCCGCTTTGATCCGGATCAAGCGCCTTGTTGTGCCCGATCAATGTCCCGACCGACTCGCCCGCCTAGGCGACGGGCCTCCTCACCTATCAAGGAACAGACGCATGAAACGGGTTCGCACAATGACAGCACTCACGGCGCTGGCGGCGGTTCAGATCGCCGCGCCGGCACTGGCCAAGCAGGGCGACCTGCTGCTCCGCGCCCGCGCGATCATGGTGGCGCCGAACGAGCGGTCGAGCGGGATCACGCCGGCCTTCCCGAGCGAGCGGGTTTCCGTCAACAATTCGGTCATGCCCGAACTCGACCTGACCTATATGGCGACGAACCACCTCGGGTTCGAGCTGATCGCGGCGACGACCAAGCACGGCGTGTCGGGCATCGCCGGCACGACCGGCGGGATCGGGAAGCTGGCGACGACCTGGGTGTTGCCGCCGACGCTGACGGCGCAATATCACTTCAATCCCGAAGGCCGGGTACGGCCCTATGTCGGGGCAGGGATAAACTACACCATCTTCTATGCGACGAACGCGACGCCGGGACTCGAGTCGGCCGTCGGCAAGACGAACGTCGGCCTGTCGGACAGCGTCGGCTGGGCCGCCCAAGCCGGGACCGATTTCGATCTGACCGACAAGGTGTTCGTCAACGTCGACGTGAAATACATCAGCATCAAAACCACGGCGACGCTGAGCACGACGGCCGCGGGTGTCCAGCGCGTGAATGTCGATCTCGATCCGCTGGTCTTCGGCATCGGCGTGGGCATCCGCCTCTAGGCCTTCAGGCCAGCGGGGGGCCGTCGCTGTCGTCGATCAGGACGCGCAGCGCGGCCCCGTCCATGTCGTCATACTGCCCGTCGCGCACCGACCAGAAGAACGCAGCGAGCCCCGCAAGGCCAAGACCCAGCGCCACGGGAATCAGGACCAGCAGCCCCGTCACCGCGCTGCCGTCCGCAGCCGCAGGGCGTTGACGACGACAATCAACGACGACCCCGACATCGCCAGCGCCGCCACCAGGGGCGTCACTTGCCCCGCGATGGCCAGCGGGACCGCGATGACGTTATAGCCGATCGCCAGCACGAAATTCTGGCGCACGACCTTCATGGTGCGGCGCGCGGCCGCGACCGCGACGGGCACCGGCGCGAGCGCGTCGCCCATGAACACGAGGTCGGCAGCCGCCTGCCCGACATTGCTCGCCGACGACGGAGCCATCGAGACATAGGCCGCCTTGAGCGCAGGTCCATCGTTGAGCCCGTCCCCGACCATCAGCACATTGTGGCCGGCGCGCCGCGCCTCTTCGACCAGCGCGATCTTGTCCTGCGGCCGCAACGCGCCCCGCGCCGGGATGCCGAGCAGGCGGGCGACCCGGGCAACGACCGGGGCGCGGTCGCCCGACAGGATCGACGGGCTCAGGCCTTGCCCGGCCAGCCGGGCCAGCGCCGCCGCCGCGTCGGAGCGCAACGCGTCGTCGAAATTTATCGAAACGACCCTGCGGTCGGCGCCCGTGTAGTCGACCGCCATGAGGTCGGCTGCGGCAGCGTCGCTTGTCGTGGCCGGGCGCCCGAGCCGCACGTCCGATCCTTCGTGTCGACCGGTCATGCCCGTGCCCGCCTGTTCGTGGATGTCGTCCACGGGCGCAGGGCTGACGTCACGCGCGATCAGCCATTTCGCCAGCGCCTGCGCCAGCGGGTGGCGGCTTGCCTGCGCCAGCGCGAGCGCAATCGACGCGTCGCCCGCCGACAGGGCGGGCGTGCCGACGACCTGCGGCCGGCCGAGCGTCAACGTACCGGTCTTGTCGAGCATCACGCGATCGGCTTCGGCCAGCCGCTCGAGCGCGGATCCGTCCTTGACGATGATCCCGGCGCGCATCAGCGATCCGGCGGCAACGACCTGCGCCACGGGCACGGCAAGACCGAGCGCGCAGGGGCAGGTGATGATGAGCACCGCGACGGCAACGAGGATCGACTGGTGCCAGCCCGCGCCCGCGAGCATCCAGCCGACGAGGCTCGCCAGCGCGAGCGCGTGGACGGCCGGGGCATAAAGGCGCGCAGCCCTGTCGGCGATGCGGACGTAGCGGGAGCGCGACTGGGTCGCGGCCTCCATCAGCCGGCCGATCTCGGCGATGACCGTTGCCGCGCCGGCCGCCTGCACGCGGACCGTCAGCGGGGCGTCGAGGTTGATAGTGCCGGCGAGGACGAGCGTCCCCGGCAATGCCTGCTCGGGCAGGCTTTCGCCCGTGACCAGCGCCCGGTCGACCGACGACCGGCCGGCCTCCACCACGCCGTCGGCGGCAATGCGTTCGCCCGCCGCGACAAGGATGCGCATGGCCGGCGCGAGCTCGTCGACCGCGCGCCGCTGGGTCGTGCCGTCGGCAGCGATCAAGGTGGCTTCGTGCGGCGTCGCGCGCATCAGGGCGGCGACGCTGTCGGCGGCGCGCGCCCGCATGACGCTGTCGAGCAGCCGTCCCGCGAGCAGGAAGAACAGCAGCATCACGGCGCCGTCGAAATAGGCGTGCGCGCCGCCTGTGGCGGTTTCGAACAGGCTGAGCGCGCAAGTCAGCAAGACCCCGATCGAGATCGGCACATCCATGTTGGTGCGTCCATGGCGGACCGCCGACCAGGCACTCGCGAAGAACGGACGCCCGGCATAGGCAACTGCCGGCAGGGCGATCAGGGCGGACAGCCAGTGGAACAGGTCGCGCGTCACGCCCCCTGCGCCCGACCAGACCGACACGGACAGCAGCATGACGTTCATGGCGGCAAAGCCCGCCACGGCGAGCGCACGGGCGAGCCGGCGGCTCTCGGGATCGCTCGACTGCTCCGACGCGTCGTCGCTGAACGGCTGCGCAGTAAAGCCGAGTCGTTCGATCGCGGCCTGCAAGGCGGCTTCGCCGAGTTCGGGCAGATGTTCGATGCGCACGCGCTTCTGCGTGAAATTGACGCGGGCGAGGATCACGCCCGGCAGCGCGGCAAGCCCGCCTTCCACCTTGGCGATGCAGGCGGCGCAGCGCAGGTCGGGTATCGTGAAGCTGCTCGTTTCGGCCGGAACCGCGAGATCGAGGACGGCAGGCGCAGTCACAAGCGGACTTCGTCGTCGAAAGTCGCGGTGGCATCGGCATGGACGACATCGAAGTGGAGCAGCCAGCGGCCGGCGGGCAGGCTCTGGACGGATCGCGCACCGCCCGGCCCCTGGGTGAAGGTGAGGCTGACGGGGGGAACCGCGCCGAGCGGATGGGTTGCCGTTGCCACGACGCGCGCGCCGGTCAGCGGTCCGGCGCGCGTTGCGATGGCGATCGTCACATGGCGCGACGCATCGGACGACACCCGCGGCTGCCAGCCGAGCGCCGCCTGTCGGCGCGCCTTTGCCAGCCAGCCGTTATACTGCTGGCTGGCGACATAGCTGTTGTCGACCACGGTTCCCCCGAAGGTGCCGATCGCAAAGCGCGCCATGGTGACGTTGACGCCGATCACGACCGAGAAAAAGGCAACCAGGATCAACGTCATGTGTCGGCCTGTGAAAGGACGCGTCATCATTCATTCTCCTCGGGGCGCTCGAACACACTGGCATCGCGGGCCGTGCCGCCCTCGCTGTCGGTTGCGCGCACGGCGAAATTCACATCGGTACGCCGCTCACCCCGCGCGGGTGCCGCGACGAAGAGGCGCAGCTTGACGACCTGATCGGCGTCGGCGGTCACGGCGAGACTAGTCGCGCTGCCCCGCCGGTTCGCCTCGTTCCACAGGACGGCGCCGGGCAGGCCCGACAGGGCCACCTGCATATGGCGCGGCCGGTCTTCCATGTTGCGGATGCTGACGGTGTAGCTGTTGCGGATCGACCCGTCGGACAGGCGGACCCAGACCGGGTTGCGGTCGCGCTGGACCGAAACGTCGATACGGTCCCGCGTGCCCAGCGCGAACAGCATGCCGAGGCCGATAGCCGCCCAGATCGAGAAATAGGCGATCGTACGGGGACGGAAGAGCCGCCTGAGCGGAGTTTCCGTGGGCAGCCCCTGCCGCGCGCGCGCCGTGTCGATCGCGGTCGCATAGCCGATCAGGCGCGGCTTGCGGTCGAGCTTGATCATGACGTCGTCGCAAGCATCGATGCACAGGCCGCACGTGATGCAGCCGATCTGCGCGCCCTCGCGGATGTCGATGCCGGTCGGACAGACGGCGACACAGGCGTTGCAATCGATGCAGTCGCCGGTCGCGGCCTTCAACCCGGTATCGAGCAGGCCGACCGCCCGCTTCGTTCCATGGCTGCGCGGTTCGCCGCGCCAGTCCTTGTAGGTGACGATCAGCGACTTTTCGTCGAGCATCGCCGTCTGGATGCGTGGCCATGGGCACATGTAGATGCACACCTGTTCGCGCATGAAGCCGCCCAGGACGAACGTCGTCGCAGTAAGGACGCCGACCGTCATATAGGCGACCGGCGCCGCCTGGCCGCTCCAGAAGTCGCGGACGAGCGTGGGGGCGTCGGCGAAATACATGATCCAGGCACCGCCGGTCCAAAAGGCGATGACGAGCCAGATGGTCCATTTCGTCAGGCGGCGGGCAAGCTTGTCGACGGTCCAGGGTGCGTTGGCGATGCGCAGCTGCGCGTTGCGGTCGCCATCGATATAGCGTTCGACGTGCTGGTAGAGGTCGGTCCAGACGGTCTGCGGACAGGCATAGCCGCACCACGCGCGACCCACGGCGGAGGTGACGAGGAAAAGCCCGATTCCGGCCATGACGAGCAGTCCGGCGACGTAATAGAATTCGTGCGGCCAGATCTCGATCGCGAACATGTAGAAGCGCCGATGCGCAAGGTCGACGAGCACGGCCTGGTGCGGCGCATAGGGGCCGCGGTCCCATCGCAACCAGGGCGTGACGTAATAGATGGCCAGAGTCACCGCCATGATCGCCCATTTCAGGCGGCGGAAAGGCCCGTCGACCTTGCGCGGGAAAACCCGCTTGCGCGCTTCGAAAAAAGTTTTCGGCGCCGTCAGTTCGTCAGCGTGAGCCATTGGCTGCAACATTTGCGGCAGCAGCCTGCACGGGCGCGGGCGTCGCTTCGCCCCCGCCGAGCGAATGGACATAGGCGGCCAGCATCTTGACCGTGACGGGATCGAGACGGGGGCCCCAGGCCGGCATCACGCCGTAGCGGGCATTGGTGATCGTCGTCGTCAGCGTGGCACGGTCACCGCCGTACAGCCAGATTCGATCGGACAGGTTGGGCGCGCCGACGGCGCGATTGCCCTTGCCGCCTTCGCCATGACAGGCGACGCAATTCTGGGCGAACAGGGCCGCGCCGTTTTGCGACGACGGCGATGCCGTTTCGAGGCCCGACAGCGTGCGGACATAGCTGACCAGATCCTGGATCTGAGCCGGCTGCAGGATGCCGTCGCGGCCGAATGCCGGCATCTGCGACATGCGGGTCGCGTCGTTGCCCGGTGCGCGGATGCCGTTTTCGAGCGTCGTGTGGATCGCGTCGATATCGCCACCCCACAGCCAGTCGTCGTCGTTGAGGTTGGGATAGCCCTTCGACCCGGCGGCGCCCGCGCCGTGGCACTGGACACAATGGACCTTGAACGCGGCGCGCCCGCCCTCTTCGGCGGCGTGCAGCAACCTGGGATTGCCCAGCAGCCCGGCCATCGTCGTCGCGGCGATGGCATTGCGCGTCGGGGCCAGACGGCGCTGCTCCGCCGCCAACTCCTTGGCCAGTTCGCCGTGGCTCGACCAGCCGAGAACGCCGGGCGTTGCGCCGGTCAGGCCGGGCAGCGCCGGATAGGCGATCGCATAGCCGATGGCGAAGACGATGGTCGCGTAGAGCGTCCAGAGCCACCAGCGCGGCATCGGCGTGTCGAGTTCCTCGATGCCGTCCCATTCGTGGCCCACCGTCGGCGTGCCCGTTTTGTCGTCGATACGCTGCTCAGACATGATCGACATCCTCGTCGCGAAAGATGCTCGTCGCTGCCGTCTCGTGATCGAGGTGTGCGCGCGGACGGAAGGTCCAGCCGGTGAAAGCCGCGAAAAGCACGCCCATCATCACCAGCCCCCAGCTGTCGGCGAAGGCGCGGAACGCGTCGTAGGTCATTTCGCCTTCTCCTGCGGCTCACCGTTCTTGAAATCGACGAGGGTGCCGAGCGACTGCAGATAGGCCACGAGCGCGTCCATTTCGGTCAGGCGCTTGGGGTCGCCGTCATAATCGCGCGCCTGCGCCTTGGGATAGCGCTTCAGCAGGTCGGCGTTGTCCGCGTCCGGGTTCGCCTGCCCCTCCAGATCGGCCGCGGCCTTGGCGAGATCGGCCTTGGTATAGGGCACGCCGACATCGATCAGCGCCTGCATGTGCCCCCTGGCATTCGACACGTCGAGATCGCGGTCGGCGAGGAAGGCGTAGGGCGGCATGATCGATTCAGGCACGACCGAACGCGGGTCCTTCAGATGGCCGACATGCCAGTCGTCCGAATATTTGCCGCCGACGCGCGCCAGGTCGGGCCCGGTGCGCTCCGATCCCCATTGGAACGGGTGGTCGTACATGCTTTCCGACGCCAGGCTGTAGTGGCCATAGCGCTCGGTCTCGTCGCGGAACGGGCGGATCATCTGGCTGTGACAGCCGTAGCAGCCCTCGCGGATGTAGATGTCGCGCCCGGCCTGTTCGAGCGGGGTGTAGGGGCGCACCCCTTCCACCTTCACGACCGTCGAGTCGATCCAGAACAGCGGCGCGATCTCGACGATGCCGCCGATGGCGACCGCGACGAGCGCGAACACCATCAGCAGGGTGACATTGCGTTCGATCTTCTTATGGGCTTCGAGCCGGCTTGCCATGTGCGTCAGTTCCTATTCGGCAGCGACGAGGGGGACGTCGCGCGCGGCGTCGTGCTTGGTCTCGCCCATCGGGGTTTCGACGCGCTGCTTGCCCGCGATCGTCATCCACACGTTCCAGACCATGAAGAAGGCGCCGGTCAGGTAGAGCAGCCCGCCAATGGCGCGGATCAGATAATAGGGATGCATCGCCGCCACGACTTCGGCGAAGGAATAGACGAGGTAGCCGTCTGTCCCGTATTCGCGCCACATCAGCCCTTGCGTGATGCCCGCGACCCACATCGCCGAGGCGTAGAGAACGATGCCAATCGTCGCGCACCAGAAGTGCCAGTTGACCATGCGCAGCGAATAGAGCCGCTCGCGATGCCACAGCCGCGGCGCCATATAATAGATGGCGGCAAAGGTGATCATGCCGTTCCAGCCGAGCGCGCCCGAATGGACATGGCCGATCGTCCAGTTGGTATAATGGCTCAGCGAATTGACCGACTTGATCGACATCATCGGCCCTTCGAAGGTCGACATGCCGTAGAAGGCGAGCGCGAAGACCATCAGTCGGATGATCGGGTCGGTGCGCATCTTGTCCCACGCGCCGTTGAGCGTCATCAGCCCGTTGATCATGCCGCCCCAGCTCGGCATCCACAGCATGATCGAGAACACCATGCCCAGCGTCTGCGCCCAGTCGGGCAGCGCGGTGTAGTGAAGGTGGTGCGGCCCCGCCCAGATGTAGAGGAAGATCAGCGACCAGAAGTGGATGATCGACAGGCGATAGCTGTAGACCGGCCGTTCCGCCTGTTTCGGCACGAAATAATACATCATGCCGAGGAAGCCGGCGGTCAGGAAAAACCCGACCGCGTTATGGCCGTACCACCACTGGGTCAGCGCATCCTGCACGCCCGAAAAGGCGGAATAGGATTTCGAGCCCGTCCAGCTGACCGGCATCGACAGGTTGTTGACGAGGTGAAGCATCGCCACGGTGATGATGAAGGCGAGGTAGAACCAGTTCGCGACATAGATGTGCGGCTCGCTGCGCCGCACGATCGTGCCGACGAACACCGCGAGATAGCTGACCCAGACGATCGTCAGCCAGATGTCGACATACCATTCGGGCTCGGCATATTCACGGCCCTCGGTAATGCCCATGACATAGCCGGTCGCGGCCAGCACGATGAACAGCTGGTACCCCCAGAAGACGAAGCGGGCGAGCGACGGGAATGCCAGCCGCGCCCGGCACGTACGCTGGACGATGTAGAAACTCGTCATGATCAGCGCATTGCCGCCGAACGCAAAGATCACGGCGGAGGTGTGCAGCGGACGAAGACGGCCGAAGGTCGTGAATTCGGAATGGAGGTTCAACAGCGGAAAGGTCAGCTGCGAGGCAATGACGAGCCCGACGAGAAACCCGACGACGCCCCAGAAGACCGTGGCGATCAGGCCCCAGCGGATGACTTCGTCGTCATAGACGTCGAGCCGCGCGATCCTGTGCGGGGTCAGTCCGGCAAGGGCCGAATGGTCGGCGCTGACCAGCGTCCATCCGGCCGCGATCAGTGCCGCGACGCAGACAATGCCCATATGGACGGCAAAACCCGTGTCCGCCGCAAGGGCTACGCCCAGCAGCGCGACCACCGCGGCCACAAACCATCCGCTTGCCTTGATTGCCGGATCCAACATGGTGCCCCTAATTCAACTTCGGTTGAGACTGACGTGCGCCCGCGCGGCCGCCGCGGCATTGATGTGGGTCAAACCGCGCCACGCATTCACCAGCTGGCCGGCATCAGGATGCGCTCCGGAAGCGCATTTGCCTTGGCCGGCGTCAGGAACAGCCGTGCGAAGGCCCAGCCGGCGGCGAGGCTGGCTGTGATACGGCCCAGGGTGCGTTGCAGTCCCTTGCGCCGGCGCGCCGCTTCGAGGCGGACGGACGCCCGTCGCATTGCCTCCATCGCGGCGCGAAACCGCGGACTGTCGGTGTCGAGCACGAGCGGGAACGCCTGCCGGCTGATCGCCGTGCACGTCTCGAAGACCTGGTAATCATATTCGGTGATGTCGAGCCCCAACGCCCGGTGCAGCGCGGGGCGCAAATGGTCGCGGCAGTACATCGTCGCATAGACCGAAATCAGGAAGAACCGGATCCACAGCCGGTTGATGCCGCGCGTTAACGTCGGATCGGCGCGGATGATGAGCGCGATGGCCTCGCCGTGCCGGTATTCGTCGTTGCACCACTCCTCGAACCGGTCGAACAGCGGGTGGAAGCTGTGCTCGGGATGCCGCTCCAGATGGCGGCAGATCACGATGTAGCGCGCATAGCCGATCTTTTCGGACAGATACGTTGCATAGAGGATGAACTTGGGCCGGAAATGATGGTATTTCTTCGCCTTCGTGAGGAACGACAGGCTGATCGGAAAGCCCGCATCCTTCAGGCTGTCGCGAATGAACCCGGCATGGCGGCTTTCGTCGCGCGTCAGCAGTTTCATGAGCCGCCGAATGTCGGCGTTCTGCGTGCGTCGGCCGATTTCGGAGTAGAAGATGCAGCCGGAAAACTCCGACGTCATCGACGAGATCATGAAGTCGACGAATTCCGCACGGACGGTAGGCTCCAGCGCCTCGACGATTCCCGCGAACTTTGCGCTCTTGCGGAAATGGAGCCGATTGGGGTCTGCCTCCATCACGGCCAGCAGCGCTTCCCACTCGGTGCGCACGGGCTCCACGTCGATCCTGTCGAGCGCGTCGAAATCGGTCGTGTAGAAGCGCGGCGACAGGATGTTCTCCTGCGCGACCTGCCGCCTCAAGGCGTCGGCGTCTGCTGTCGTGCCCAATGCTATCGCGGCCATCCCCGGTCCCCCGTAACGTGCAGGGCACCTGTGTCGCGAAAGCGTTGCCTTCGGGCATTGACCGAAATCAAAAAGCGACGGGTCGGGTCTCGATGCGCCGAAGCCGAGAAGCAATCCGCCCGGACGATGTGCCCGATCGGCTGTTCAGCCGGGCGGGGGGACTGTCGTCGCTGCCGTCGGCTCCCTCGCCATCGCCATGTCCGCGAGCGCCAGGCGCAGCAGTTCTTCCATCGCCGCCCGCGCGGACCGGGCCGTCCCCGCGGCGATCGCCTCGAACACGGCCACATGGTCGGGCAGCGGATCGCGCGGACTGGCGCGGCGGCGAAACTTGAAGGCGGTCGTCATCTTTACGGCGGCCCCGACCGAGCTGGCCAGCGAGGCGAGCGCGTCGTTATGGGTCGCGGCGAGAATGGTCAGGTGGAACATCTGGTCAGCCGACTGTCCGGCTTCGCTAGCCAGGCCGTGCGTCTTCATTGCCTCCAGCGCGGCCTGCATGGCGTCGATCTGGCCGGGCGTCCGCCGTTCGGCCGCCAGCGCCGCCGCCGCCGGCTCGATGATGCCACGCAGCTCGAACAGACCGGCGACGAATCGCTCGTCGGGAACGCCGGCAAATGTCCAGGCCAATATGTCGGGGTCGAGGAGGTTCCAGCGGGCCCGGGGCGTCACCCGCGTACCCGCGCGGGGCCGGCTTTCGAGCAGCCCCTTGGCCACCAGAATGCGGATCGCCTCGCGATAGGGCGTGCGCGACACACCCATGGCGTGCGATTGCTCGATCTCGCCTTCCAGGCTGTCGCCGGGCGCATATCTGCCCGACAGGATCGCGCTGCCCAGCGTCCGCGCGATGGCCTGATGGATGCGCTCGGGTCCTGCCAAGCTGTGCCCTAATCCTCGAAGGCGTCGGTCGAAGTCGCCCTGCCCCGCATGAAGGCATCGGCAACGAGGTGCAGCGGCGCCAGGTCCACGTCGGAGCTTCCGCTGCGCACGAGGTCGACGAAGCGGGCATAGAGCCCGTGATACTCGCGCTCGGGCCCAAGCATCTGTGGCGCATCGTCGATGCTCAGCTCATTGCCGCCGGCCGAAAGGCGCAAGGTGCCGTCGCCCGACCGGACGACGATGTCCCATGTCTGCGGGCCGGTCTGCCGCCAGTCGAAGACCGCCGTGATCGGCGCCCCGGCGGCGGTCTCCATCGCGAGCCGCGCCGCAATCGGGGCGTCGCGGTTGGACGGTGTCTCGAGCGTGGCATCGATCAGGCGTACCGGCACGCCCAGGATTTCCGTCAGGATCGACAGCGCGTTGATGCCGGGGTCGAACACGCCGAATCCGCCCGCTTCCCAGATCCAGGCCTGGCCGGGATGCCAGTGCCGGACGTCTTCTTTCCAGTTGATCTCGACGTGCCCGGCGCCATGCGCCGCGATCCACGCCTTCGCGGTCGCCACGCCCGCGGCGCAGCGCGAGTGCCACCCGGCAAACAGGGTCACGCCCTGCTGTCCGGCCAGCAGGTGAAGCGCCTGGGCTTCGGTCACCGTCGCGCCCGGTGGCTTTTCGAGGAAGACATGCTTGCCGGCCGCCAGCGCCAGCCGCGCGGCGGCATAGCGGGCCTGCGGCGGTTGGCAGAGCACGACGGCATCGAGGTCGGGCGTGCCCACGAGCATCGCTTCCAGATCGGGGAAATTGTCGACGCCGTCCGCGGCGGCATTGCGGCTGGCGACCGCGACCAGCTCGATCCCGTCGGTCGAGGCGATCGCGGGAAGATGCTGGTCGCGCGCGATCTTGCCCAGGCCGACGAGCCCGAGTCTGATGGGACCGGTCATCGCCCCGTCCTCAATGATTGTCGCGCGGCAGGCCGCGCGTCTGGGCGATGCGCTGGAAGCCATCGGCTCCTTCGAGGATCGCGCCGCTGGCAAGCTGGCCGACATACGCGCGCTGGATCTCCTGCCAGGGCGTCTGCGACGGGGGATAGCGATAGCCGCCGGCCGCTTCGAGCGCCGCCCGGCGCGCGGCCAGCTCGCTGTCGTCGATCAGGACGTCGACAGTGCTGCGCGTCAGGTCGATCCGCACCCGGTCGCCGCTCTGCAGCAGCGCCAGCCCGCCGTTCGCCGCTGCTTCGGGCGAGGCGTTGAGGATGGACGGGCTGCCCGACGTGCCCGACTGCCGCCCGTCGCCCAGGCAGGGCAGGGCCGCCACGCCCTCGCGCAGCAGATAGGCGGGGGCGCGCATGTTCACGACTTCGGCGGCACCCGGATAGCCGATCGGCCCCGCGCCCCGCATCACCAGCAAGGTCGTCGCATCGATTGCCAGCGACGGGTCGTCGATCCGCGCATGATAGTCTTCGGGGCCGTCGAAGACGACGACCGGGCCCTCGAATGCGTCCGGATCGTCCGGATTGCGCAGGTAGCGCGCGCGGAACTCGGGCGAGATCACGCTCGTCTTCATGATCGCACTGTCGAACAGATTGCCGGAGAGAACCAGGAAGCCCGCGTCGTTCAGCAGCGGATCGGCAAAGGGCCGGATCACCCGCTCGTCCTCGATCGCCACGCCACGGCAATTCTCGCCTATCGTGCGGCCGTTGGCGGTCATCGCCTGCTCGTGGATCAGGCCCTGTGCAATCAGCTGTGACGTCACCGCCGGCACGCCGCCGGCATGGTAATAATCCTCACCCAGAAAGTCGCCTGCCGGCTGCAGGTTGACCAGCAGGGGCACCTTGTGGCCGTGATCCTGCCAGTCCTGCAGCTTCAGGTCGACGCCGATGTGCCGGGCGATGGCGGCGAGGTGGATGGGCGCGTTGGTCGATCCGCCGATGGCCGAGTTGACCACGATGGCATTCAGGAAGGATTCGCGCGTCATGATGTCGGACGGCTTCAGGTCTTCCTCGACCATGGCGACGATGCGCAGCCCGGTGCGATACGCGTTTTCCTGCCGGTCGCGATAAGGCGCCGGAATGGCGGCGGAGCCGGGCAGCGACATGCCGAGCACCTCGCACAGCGAATTCATCGTCGTTGCCGTGCCCATTGTGTTGCAATAGCCGGTCGAGGGCGCCGAGCTGGACACCAGCCGGATGAACCCGGCGTCGTCGATCTCGCCGCGGCTCAGCATCTCGCGCGCTTTCCAGACGATCGTGCCGCTGCCTGTGCGCTCGCCCTTGTGCCATCCGTTGAGCATCGGCCCGACCGACAGCGCGATCGCAGGCAGGTTGACCGTCGCGGCGGCCATCAGGCAGGCCGGCGTCGTCTTGTCGCAACCGATGGTCAGCACGACCCCGTCGAGGGGGTAGCCATAGAGCACCTCCACCAGCCCGAGATAGGCCAGGTTGCGATCGAGCCCGGCGGTGGGGCGCTTGCCGGTTTCCTGGATCGGATGCACCGGAAACTCGATGGGAATGCCGCCGGCCTCGCGGATGCCGTCGCGGACACGCTCGGCAAGCACGAGGTGATGGCGGTTGCACGGCGACAGGTCCGATCCGGTCTGGGCGATGCCGATGATGGGGCGGCCGCTGCGCAGTTCCTCCATCGACAGCCCGAAGTTCAGGTAACGCTCGATATAGAGCGCGGTCATGTCGATGTTGGCGGGATTGTCGAACCAGGCCGCGGAGCGGCGCTTGCGGGTGGGCGTTGACGTCATCGGTAGTGAAATATACTCATACAAATTGAAGATCAACCGCGCTGGTCGTGCGGGCAGGGCACGATCCCGCTGTCGTGCGTTCGTGCACCAGCTCACAATGCTCAGGATCCCAATGACAACGGACGTACGTCTCATCTGGCCTGTCGCAGCTCTCCTCGGCGAAGGGCCGATGTGGACGCCGTCCGATGCCGCGCTCCACTTCGTCGACATCAAGGGCGCGCGCCTCCACCGTCACCTGCCGGGCAGCGGCGGGCAGCAAACGTTCGAACTCGGCGGGCAGCCGAGCTTCGTCATGCCGGCCGACGACGGCACCTTGGTCGTCGGGTCGAACCGCCAAATCCTGTCGGTCGGACGGGACGGCACGGTCCTCGGCGTGCTTGCCGACATTCCGATGCCCGAACATAACCGCACCAATGACGCGACCGTGGACGGGCAGGGCCGGCTCTGGTTCGGCACGATGGACGACAACGAACGTCATCCGACCGGCGCGCTCTGGTGCCTCGATGGGGGCAAGCTGCACCGCATGGGCGGCGACGCGGTGGTGACCAACGGCCCCGCGATCACCAGCGACGGACGGACACTTTACCATGTCGATTCGGGCCGCCGCACGGTCTGGCGCTACGCCGTCGAGGACGGGCCTGTAATCACGCAGCCGGAAGCTTTCCTTCAGTTGACGGCAGAGGATGGCCACCCGGACGGCGTCGTGCTCGATAGCGAGGAATGCCTGTGGGTCGGCCTTTGGGACGGCTGGAGCGTGCGGCGCTACGCCCCCGACGGCACGTTGCTTCTTTCGGTCGCCTTGCCGTGCGCCCGCGCCACGAAGGTGGCCTTTGGCGGCGCTGACCTGCGCACGGCATTCGTGACCACCGCGCGCGTCGGCCTCGACGCCGAGGCACTGGCGGCCCAGCCCTTGGCCGGTGCATTGTTCGCCTTCGACGCACCCGTACCCGGCAAGCTCCTGCCATCGGTCCGGCTCGCCGCATGAGCTGGCACGCGCTCGGCGACTGGGGCACCAGCAACCTGCGCCTCTACCGCGTCGAGGGCGGGGTGGTGACCGCGCGCTGCGACGGCCCGGGGATCGGCGGTCTCGACGGCAGCCCCGCGCAGGCCTTGCGCGACGCGCTCGCCCCCTGGTGGCTCGGCTCGGCGCCCACGCATGTAGACCTGTGCGGCATGGCCGGATCGCGCAACGGCCTTCACGAAGTCGCGTATCTCGACTGCCCCGCCGATGCCGGCGTCTGGGCCGGCGCGGTGACGACGGTCGATTTCGACGGCGTGCCCGTTCGACTGGGGCCTGGCCTCGCCTGTCAGAACGTGCAGGGCGGGCCCGATGTCATGCGCGGGGAGGAGGCGCAGATATTCGGTGCCCTGGCGCTCGACCCCGTCTTGCGCGACCGCGAGCTGCGGATCGTGCTGCCCGGTACGCACAGCAAATGGGCCGTCGTCGACCGGGGATGCATCCGCAGCTTCCGGACGTGCCTGACGGGCGAGGTCTTTGCGTTGCTGCGCGACCGGTCGATCCTGCTGGCGCTCGGCGCGGCGGATGCGGACAGCGACGAAGCGGCGCAGGGTTTCGCAGCGGGTGTCGACCGGACGACGACCGGGGCGGGGCTCCTCGGCAGCCTGTTCGAAACGCGCGCGCAGCAGTTGCGCGGCGGAAAGTCGGCGAGCTGGGGACTGGGATATCTGTCGGGCCTCGTCATCGGGAACGAGGTCGCCGACATGCGGCGGGCCGACGGCTTGCCCGAGACGCTGGTATTGGTCGGCGCGCCGTCGCTGACGGCCCGCTATGCACAGGCGCTGCGCCGCTTCGGCGTGGGGGCCAAGGAAATGGACGGGGACGCCTGCGTCCTGCACGGACTGGAGCTGATCGATGCGTACCGTTGACGACGTGCTGGCGAGCGGTGGCCCCCCGCTGGTCGCGATCCTGCGCGGGCTGACCCCGACGGAGGCCCTGCCGGTTACCGATGCGCTTGTCACGGCCGGGATCCGCCTGATCGAGGTGCCGCTCAATTCGCCGGACCCCTTCGAAAGCATTGCGGCCATGCAGTCGCGGTTTGGCGACGCAGCGCTGATCGGGGCCGGCACGGTTCTCGACCTCGCGTCGGTCGAACGGCTTGCCGATTGCGGGGCGCGGCTGATGGTCACGCCGAACACGAATACCGACGTCATTGCGCGCGGTGTCGCCCGCGGGCTGGAGGTCATGCCGGGCTTCCTGACGGCGAGCGAGGCCTTTGCCGCCATCGCTGCCGGCGCCCGCCGCCTGAAGCTGTTTCCGGCAAGCGCGATGTCGCCTTCGTATCTCAAGGCGCTGCGCGACGTCGTTCCGCGCGAGATCGGCCTTTGGGCGGTCGGCGGTACCGACGCCGGCAACCTGGCCGCCTGGCATGCGGCCGGTGCGGAAGGACTGGGCGTCGGCGGCGCGCTCTACCGTCCGGGCGACGATGCCCGAACGGTTGCCGGCAAGGCCATGGCGCTGATGGCGGCGTGGCGCGCCGCGCTCAGCCCATCGTCGGAATGATGAAGCTCTGGTCCTGAACGCTGCCGCCGGTAGGCCAGCGCTGGGTGACGGTCTTCGTCCGCGTGTAGAAGCGCACGCCGTCCGAGCCATATTGGTTGAGATCGCCGAAGCCCGACCGCTTCCAGCCTCCGAAGCTGTGATAGGCGACGGGCACCGGGATTGGCACGTTGATGCCGACCATGCCGACTTCGACCTGTGCGGCGAATTCGCGCGCCGCCTGCCCGTTGCGCGTGAAGATCGCGACGCCGTTGCCATATTGATGCTTCGTCGGATGCTGCAGCGCTTCCTCGAGCGTTTCCGCCCGCATGATCTGCAGCACGGGCCCGAAGATTTCCTCCTGGTAGCTCTGCATGTCGGGCGTCACATGGTCGAGCAGGGTCGGCGCGAGGAAGTATCCCTCTTCGTAACCCTGGAGCGTGAACCCGCGGCCATCAACGACCAGCTCGGCCCCTTCATCGACGGCCATCTGGATATAGTTCTCGACCCGCGCCTTGTGCGCTGCGCCGACGACCGGGCCGTAATGCGCATCCGGGTCGGTCGACACGCCGACGCGAAGCTTGCTGATTTCGACCAGCAGCCGCTCGCGGAATTCATTGGCCGTCGCCTCGCCGACGGGCACCACGACCGGCAGCGCCATGCACCGCTCGCCCGCCGAACCATAGGCTGCGCCGACGATGTCGGCGACCGCCTGGTCGAGATCCGCATCGGGCATGATGATGCCGTGGTTCTTGGCGCCGCCCATGCACTGCATGCGTTTTCCGTTCCCGGCGCCGCGCTGATAGACATATTGGGCAATGTCCGACGATCCGACGAAGCTGACCGCCTTGATGTCGTGATGGTCGAGAATGGCGTCGACCACGGTCTTGTCGCCGTGCACGACGTTCAGGATGCCTGCGGGCAATCCGGCCTCCAGCGCCAGTTCGGCGAGGCGCACCGGCACCGACGGGTCGCGTTCGCTGGGCTTCAGCAGGAAGGCATTGCCACAGGCGATGGCGACCGAGCTCATCCACAGCGGAATCATCGCGGGGAAGTTGAACGGGGTGATGCCCGCCGCGATGCCCAGCGGCTGACGCATCGAATAGACATCGATTCCGGGCCCGGCCCCCTGGCTGTACTCGCCTTTCAGCAGGTGCGGGATGCCGCAGGCGAATTCGACGACCTCGAGACCTCGCTGGATGTCGCCTCGGGAATCGGCGACGACCTTCCCGTGCTCGGACGACAGCAGATGCGCCAGCTCGTCCAGATGCGCCTCGATCAGTTCCTTGAACCGGAACATCACGCGCGCGCGCCGCTGCGGGTTCGTCGCAGCCCAGGCAGGCTGGGCGGCCAGCGCGCTGGCCACGGCGGCGTCGACCGTCGACGCGTCGCCGAGTTCCACCTTCGCCTGAACCTGGCCCGTGCACGGGTCGTACACGTCGCCGACGACGGCCCCGGGCGTGGACGCGGCGCTGCCGCCGATGAAATGGGTAATCTGACGCATGCGAACTCTCCTCGATATGCGGCGCGCTTAGCCCAGCGCATGCGGCGTTGCCACCGGCATCGGGGACTTATCGGTGGGCCGCCGGCCGGTTGGGACGCAGGGCAGCGGCGCCGGCGCCGCTAGTCGGGCGAAACGGGCGTGAGGCGGGGGCTCAGCCAGTGGATGATGCCCAGCGCGATGAAATAGGCGCTGCCGGCGACGACGAAGATCGGCGTATAGCTGCCGATCCGGTCGAGGATCTGGCCGATGTAGAGCGAAAAGAACATGCCGCCGACTGCGCCCACGGCACCGCCGATGCCGATCACCGAACCGACTGCCGCGCGCGGGAACAGGTCGGACGGCAGCGTATAGAGATTGGCGGAAAAGGCCTGATGCGCCGCCGTCGCCAGGCCGATCACGAGCACGGCCACCCACAGGTCGCCGATATACTGGGCGAAGAACATCGGGGTCACCGCAAAAGCGCAGGCCAGCATGGTCGTCTTGCGCGCAAAATTCACGCTCTTGCCCGCTTTCATCATGCGCGAAGAGGCCCAGCCCCCCACGATGCTGCCGACGTCGGACAGGATGTAAATGGCAACGAGCGGTGGGCCGAACGACTTGAGGTCGAGGTGGTAGCGCGTACCCAGATAGCCGGGCAGCCAGAACAGGAAGAACCACCAGATCGGGTCGATGCAGAATTTCCCGAGCGCATAGGCCCAGGTTTCGCGGATGCCCGCGATCTTCGCCCAGGGCATCGGCGTCGACGAGTCGGCGGGGTCGCTTTCGATCCAGGCGAGTTCGGCCGCCGAAACGCGCTTCTGCTCGCGCGGGCGGCGATAGATCGCGACCCAGGCGACCAGCCAGATCAGGCTGACGGCGCCCGTCACGACAAAGGCAGTGCGCCATCCATAAGCGAGCGTCAGCGCGGGCACGACGAGCGGCGTGACGATCGCGCCGACATTGGCCCCGGCGTTGAACAGGCCCACCGCCAGCGCACGCTCCTTGGCCGGAAACCATTCGGTGACGGCCTTGATACCCGCAGGAAAATTGCCCGACTCGCCCAGCCCGAGGGCCGCCCGCGCAAGCGCGAACTGCGTGACCGTGTGCACGGCACCGTGCATCATGTGCGCGGCGGTCCAGACGACGAAGGCGATGGCATAGCCGGCGCGCGCACCGACGCGGTCGACGATGCGCCCGAACCCGATATAGCCGATCGCATAGGCGGCCTGGAACCAGAACACGATGCCGGCATAGGTGCTTTCGTCCCAGCCCAGATCGGCTTGCAGCGTCGGCTTGAGCACGCCGATCATCTGGCGGTCGACATAGTTGATCGCGGTGGCCGCGAACAGCAGCGCCACGATGACCCAGCGATAGGATCCGGCTTTCTCGACAGCGCTCTCGACGGGCGACGCGACGGCTTCGACTGTTGCCATTAGAGTGTTCCTGCGTGCGCAGCCGCGGTTTCGGCAAGCGCTGCCACGATGTGGCACTCAATGCTGCCGAAGTCACCGAAGTGTGCGACGGCCGTGCTGCCGGGGGCAATCTCGTGCACGCCGCTGACGGCACCGCTCGATACCCAGGTCCCCGGCGGAACGACATGGCCGCGGGCGGCAAGGTTTTCGAGAAGAAAGGCCACCGACTGTCCGCAGCCGCCGGGAAAGCCCGCGGCCTGTCCGCTGCCGACGGCCTCGCCGTCGATCCGTGTCGTCACCGTGATGCCGTCGATGTCGTGCTGGCGCCAGTCGGGGATCGCCGGCCCGACGAGCAGGCCGTTGTTGTTGCCGAAGTCCGACGCCGTGACCGTCGGGCCGAGGATGTTGATCCCGGCGAAGGGAGAACTCGCGATCTCGAAACCGATGTGCACGGCCGTCACGCAGTCGAGGGCATCGGCGACCGACCAGTGCGTGCGGCCCGGGTCTATGCTTCCGAGCCGGAACAGGAACTCGGCCTCGATCGCGCCGAACCCGCCGACAAACACGGGCATGTCTCGCACGGGGCTGACCGGGTGGACGTTGCGGGCGAAGATGGGACCCGAAATCCGGGTCGTGCCGAAGTGCGAATCGAGCGGCGGCTGGATCCTTCCGACTTTCCACCCGCAGACGCTGTCGTCGACCAGGCGGATCGCGGCGTCCTGGATCTGGTAGGCGACGTCGAGGGTCGGCGGAATGTCGCCGGGATATTCCCCCAGCGCCGTGGCGTCGCGGCGCGCCGTCACAAAGGCGGCGGCAATCGCTTCCGGACCGGTCATGACATCGGCGTCGCTCATTGCGCTCGTCTCTCCCCTGTGCTTTGGCTAATGGAAACCGGTGTCATTGTCGATACCCCCTGTGCGGGCTAAAGTCGTGGCACGGTAACCGGAGGCGGATTTGAGCGACGACGAAGGCGGCTTTCGCGGCAAGGCGACGATCAACGATATCGCGCGCCTGGCGGGTGTCTCGAAAAAGACCGTCAGTCGCGTCATCAACCGTTCGCCGCTGCTGAACGAGGCGACGCGTGCCAAGGTGGACGCGGTCATCGCGGCAGCCGGCTATGTGCCCAATCCCCAGGCGCGCGCGCTGGCGCTGCGCCGCAATTTCCTGATCGCGCTGGTCCACGACAACCCCAATGCCCAGATGGTGCTCGGCATGCAGACCGGGCTGCTCGAGGTGCTGAAGGGGACCGAATATGAACTGATCGTGCGCCCGGTGAACCGCGGTTCGCCGACGATGGTCGACGATCTTCGCCAGTTTCTCGAGCGCCAGCGCCCGCACGGCATCGTCCTGCTGCCGCCGATTTCGGAAAACGATGCGCTGGCCGCGCTCTGCGACGAACTCGACTGCCGCTACGTCCGCATGGGGTCCGCCCAGCTCGACGATCCCGCGCGCATGGTCGGCTCCAACGACCGCGAGCTGATGCGCGAGGCGGCGGCCTATCTCATTGCGCAGGGGCATCGTCGCATCGGCTTTGTCGCCGGGCCGCAGGGCTTTCGGTCGGCCTTCGAGCGCCGTGCCGGGCTCGACGCGGCACTGCTGGCAGCGGGCATCGACCTGCCTGAAACGATGATTGCGGAAGGGAGCTATCGGTTCGAGTCGGGCGTGGCGGCGGGCAATCGCCTACTCGACGCGGACCCGCGGCCCACGGCCATATTGGCGTCGAACGACGAGATGGCGGCCGGGGTCGTTCATGCGGCGCGCGCGCGCGGGCTCGACGTGCCGCGCGACGTGTCGATCATCGGGTTCGACGATACCGCGATCGCCGCGCATCTGTGGCCGCCGCTGACCACGGTCCGGTGGCCGATCGCCGACATGGCGCGCGCCGCCGCGAACAAATTGCTGATGGGAACGCGCGATGCCGATGCGGTGGCGGCCTCGGCCTCGATCTTTCCGTCGTCCTTGATCATGCGGTCGTCGGTGGCGCCGCCGCAAAGCTGACCACGCCGTCCTTGCACCTGCCCATGACACCGGTTACCAGAAGGCGAGAGGTTCAGAATGACACGTACGCTGCGGCTCGATCCCGACCGGCTTTTTCCTGCCGATCCGCGCACGCGCGACATCGCGCGACAGCTTTACGGCGCGATTGCGAAGCTGCCGATTCTCAGCCCTCACGGCCATACCTATCCCGAATGGTTTGCGACCGACGCGCCGTGGTCGAACGCGACCGAACTGTTGCTGTCGCCCGACCATTATCTCTACCGCATGCTGTACAGCCAGGGGATCGCGCTCGACGCGCTGGGCGTACCGGCACACGGCGTCATGCCCGCAACCGACGCGCGCGACGCCTGGCGCGTCTTCGCGGCAAACCAGCATCTCTTCTACGGCACGCCGTCGCGGATCTGGCTCGACCATGTTCTCGCCGAGGTGTTCGGGATCGATACCGTGCTCGATGCGTCGACCGCCGACGACCATTTCGATCGCATCGGCGCGGCGCTCGCGACACCGGCGTTCCGCCCGCGCGCGCTGTTCGATCGCTTCGACATCGAAGTACTCGCCACGACCGAGGGCGCGCACGAAACGCTCAACCATCATGCCGCCATCCGCGCCTCGGGCTGGGGCGGGCGCGTCGTCACGACCTATCGCCCCGATGCGGTCGTCGACCCCGAGCATGAGCAGTTCGCCGACGCGCTGACCCGGTTCGCGGCGCTGACCGGCGAGGATATCGCCGACTGGCAGGGCTATCTGGCGGCGCATCGCAAGCGGCGCGTGGCGTTCCGCGAGATGGGCGCGACCGCGACCGATCACGGCCATCCGACCGCGCTGACCGCCGACCTGCCCGCGGCCGAGGCAGAGGCCCTGTTCCACCGCGTGATGCGCGGCGACTGGACACCCGCCGATGCCGAGCTGTTCCGTGCGCAGATGCTGACCGAGTTCGCGGCGATGAGCGTCGACGACGGGCTGGTCATGCAGATCCACCCCGGCAGCCGCCGCAACCACAATGCGGCACTGCACGCGAGCCATGGCCGCGACAAGGGCGCCGACATTCCGGGCCGCACCGACTATGTCGGCGCGCTCAAGCCCTTGCTCGACCGGTTCGGCAACGAGCGCAACCTGACCATCATCCTCTTCACCCTCGACGAGTCGGCCTATGCGCGTGAACTGGCGCCGCTCGCCGGGCATTATCCGTGCCTGAAGCTGGGGCCCGCCTGGTGGTTCCACGACAGTCCCGAAGGGATGCGCCGCTTCCGCGAGATGACGACCGAGACGGCCGGCTTCTACAACACGGCCGGGTTCAACGACGACACGCGTGCCTTTCTGTCGATCCCGGCACGGCACGACGTCGCCCGGCGCATCGACTGCGGCTTTCTGGCGCGGCTCGTGGCCGAACACCGGCTCGCCGAGGACGAGGCGGCCGAACTGGCCGTCGACCTCACCTACACCCTCGCCAAAAAGGCGTACCGACTTTGACGGAGAGACCCATGTTCGAACGCACCTATTACGCGACGCATCCCGACATGATGGAATGCGTATCCAATGACGAGCTGCGCGACCGCTACCTGATCTCGGGCCTGTTTCGCACCGGTGAGTGCGTGCTCAACTACACGCACGCCGACCGGTTCGTGATCGGCGGCGTGGCGGTGGGCGACGCGCCGGTCGCGCTGCCCAGCCAGACCGAGCCGCCCTCGGCGGTCGGGCATCCGTTTCTCGAGCGCCGCGAACTTGCGGTGGTCAATGTGGGCGCTGCCGAGGGAACCGTCACCGTCGATGGCGAAGCCTTCGCGCTCGGCAACAAGGACTGCCTCTACGTCACCATGGGCGCAAAGGACGTCGTGTTTTCGGGTGCGGGCGCCCGTTTCTATCTGGCATCATGCCCCGCCCACAAGGCGTTCACCACGCGCAAGCTCGGCATTGCCGACGCCAATGCCCTCGATCGCGGCAGCCTGGAGGAATCGAACCAGCGCACGATCTATCAGCTCGTCATTCCGGGCGTGTGCGATTCGGCGCAACTCGTCATGGGGCTGACCGTGCTGCAGCCGGGTTCGGTCTGGAATACCATGCCGCCGCACATCCACGAGCGGCGCAGCGAGATCTATTTCTACTTCGAACTCGACGGGCCGAACGACCGGGTCTTTCATTACATGGGCGAAGGCGAAGCGATGCGGCACATCGTGATGGCCAACGAGGAAGCTGTCATCTCGCCGCCCTGGTCGGTCCACATGGGCTCGGGGACCAAGGCCTATGCCTTCATCTGGGCAATGGCAGGCGAGAACCAGGATTATACCGACATGAACGTTCTCGACATCTGCCAGCTGGCATGAGCGGGCCGTTCGACCTGACCGGCAAGGTCGCTGTCGTGACCGGTGCCAATACCGGGATCGGGCAGGGGATCGCCGTGGCGCTTGCGGCAGCGGGCGCCGATGTCGCCTGTGTCGGCCGGTCGTCGTGCGACGAGACGGTGGCGAAGGTCGAAGCACTTGGGCGGCGCGCGCTGTTCGTCGCGGCCGATCTGTCGACGATCGAGCCTGTGGACCGAATCGTGGGCGAAGCTGTGGAAAAGCTGGGGGCGGTCGACATCCTCGTCAACAATGCGGGCATCATCCGGCGCGCCGATGCGGTCGACTTTACCGAGGCCGACTGGGATGCCGTGGTGGACACTAACATGAAATCGGTGTTCTTCCTGTGCCAGGCAGCGGGGAAGCACATGATTGCGCGGGGATCAGGCAAGATCATCAACATTGCGTCGATGCTCAGCTTTCAAGGCGGCGTCCGCGTGCCGAGCTACACCGCCTCGAAATCGGGCGTCGCGGGGCTGACCAAGCTGCTCGCGAACGAATGGGCGGCCAAGGGGCTGAACGTGAACGCGATCGCGCCGGGCTATATCGCGACCAACAACACCGCGGCGCTGCAGGCCGACGAAGTACGCAACAAGTCGATCATGGATCGCATCCCGGCCGGGCGCTGGGGCGATCCCGGGGACATGGGCGGGGCGGCCGTGTTCCTGGCGTCGTCGGCCTCGGATTACGTCAACGGCCATATCCTCGCCGTGGACGGCGGGTGGCTGGCGCGGTGACGGGCAGGGTCGTCGCCTTCGGCGAGCTGCTGATCCGGCTGAGCGCGCCGGGGCGCGAATTGCTGATGCAGTCGCCGTCGCTCGCGCTGCATGTCGGCGGGGCGGAAGCCAATGTCGCGATCGGCCTCGCCAATCTGGGGCATGCGACCGCGATGGTCAGTGCGGTGCCCGACAATGCGCTCGGGCGCGGGGCTTTGGCGGCGGTGCGCGGGCAGGGCGTCGATTGTTCGGCGGTCCAGCGGCGGGCCGGGCGGATGGGCCTGTACTTCCTCAGCGTCGGCGCGGGGCTGCGCGCGTCTGAAATCGTCTACGACCGGGCCGGATCGAGCTTTGCCGCTGCGCCGGCCGATGCCTTCGACTGGGATGCGCTTCTGGCAGGCGCGGGGTTGCTGCACCTTTCGGGCATCACGCCGGCACTGGGGCCGCAATCCGCCCAGGCGGCGCTGACGGCGGCGCGCGCGGCGAAGCGGCTCGGCGTGCCGATCTCCTTCGACGGCAATTACCGCGCGATGCTGTGGGAAAGCTGGGACAGCGACCCCAAGCGCATCTTGGGCGAACTGATCGGCATGGCCGACATCCTGTTCGGCAATCATCGCGACATCGGGCTGGTGCTGGGCCGCGACTTTTCGGGCGAGGGGGAGGATCGCCGTCGCGAGGCGGCGGACGCGGCGTTCGCGGCGTTTCCGGGCCTTGGGATCATCGCCTCGACCGCGCGCCACGTCGTCGATGCCGATTGCCACCGGATCGCGGCGCGGGTCGATACGCGCAGCGGCGCCGCGCAGACCGAGGAAGTCGCGGTCAGCGGGATCATCGATCGCATCGGCGCGGGCGATGCGTTCGCGGCGGGCGTGCTGCACGCGCATCTCGGCGGCGACGACGCGGAATCGATGGCGCGGACCGGCCTCGCGCTGACCTGCCTCAAGCATTCGCTGCCCGGCGACGCGAGCCTGTTCCGCCAGGCCGACATCGACGCGTTCAACGCGGGCGGGCTGGATGTCCGGCGCTAGCCTCAGCCGGCGGGGGATGCTCGGCGCCGGCATGGCGCTGGCGATCGGCGGTGCAGGCAAAGCCGCGGCAGCCCCGGTAAATGGGGCCGCAAAGCGTTCCCCTGCGGTCGCGCATACCGCAATCCGCTACGGACGGGCCGACCGGTTCCTGCCCCCGACACGCGCCGACGCGATCGAACAGCAGGCGGGCACATTCGGGCCGTCCTGCCCGCAACCGGGCGACCGGTATCGGCCGCAGTCGGAGGACTGCCTGTTCCTCAATGTCTGGGCCACGCCGTCGGGGCGCGGCGCCGCGAGGCCGGTCATGGTGTACATTCATGGCGGCGCCTATTCGAACGGGTCGGTCGCCTACCCGCTCAACAACGGCGCGACGCTCGCCGAGCGCGGCGATGTCGTCGTCGTCACGGTCAATCACCGGCTCAACGCGTTCGGCTATCTCTCGCTCGGCCGCATCGACCCGCGGTTCCCGGACAGCGGCAATGTCGGCCAGCTCGACCTGATCCTCGCGCTGCAATGGGTGCAGCGGAACATCGCGGCGCTGGGCGGCGATCCGGGCAACGTCACCCTCTTCGGCCAGTCGGGCGGCGGCGCGAAGATCGCGACCCTGATGGCGATGCCTGCCGCCAGGGGCCTGTTCCACAAGGCGATCACGATGAGCGGGCAGCAGGTGACCGCCTCTGGCCCGCTCAATGCCGAAAAGCGCGCGCGGGCCTATCTGGCAAAGCTCGGCATGGACCCGGTGACGGCACCGGTCGAGGCGCTGGTCGCCGCGCTCGATACGGTCGACCCGGTGCTGGGTGGCGGCGTCTATTTCGGCCCCGTCCTCGACGGGCGCAGCCTGCCGCGTCATCCCTTCTACCCTGATGCCGCGCCGCAATCGCTCGGCATCCCCATGATGATGGGCAATTGCGTGGCGGAAACACGGGCCTTCTTCCCGCCCGACCACCTGAAGCTGCGCGGGCTCGACTGGTCGAACCTGGCGCGGCGGATGGGGCCGGAACTCCGCATCGACATCGATCCCGACATGGTGGTGCGCACCTATCGCGGCTGGTTTCCCGACCTGTCGCCCGCCCGGATCTTCATCAAGGCGACGACCGCCGGGCGCAGCTGGCGCGGGCAGGTGATCGAGGCGGAGGAACGCGCGCGCGCCGGGGCGCCGGCGTTCGTCTACCAGCTCGATTTCGAGGATGCCAAGCACACCGACGACATCGGCCTGTCGTTCGGGACGTCGCCCGACATGACTCCCGCGCGCCAGGCGATGAGCGACCGGGTGATGGACGCCTTCGTCCGCTTCGCCCGGACCGGTAGCCCCGGCTGGCCGCGCTACACGCTGGCGGGGCGCGAAACGATGGTCTTCGACCGCGTGTCGCGCGTCGAGCGCAACCCCAGGGGCCGCGAGCGCGACCTGTTCGCGCAGGTCCCCTATATCCAGCCCGGAACCTAGTTCCGCATGGCGGAGTCGCGGGGGCTGAGATGCTCCTGGATCGGGCCCTTCTGGCCGGGATAGAGCCCGGATTTCGGCTCCATCGTCGCCAGGTCCCAATCGGCCTCGACGAACGGCGCGCGGGTCATTTCCTGCACCGGATAGGCGCTCCAGTCCTTTTCGTCGTTGATGATCGAGCCGCGCCCCTCGGCGATGAAGAACAGCACGCGGATGTCGTCGGCGTCGCGGTCCCAGGGCCGCGCGCCGGCATGGGCGAGGACATGCGTCTCGACGTCGCGGGTCGGCATCACCGCGATGCCGGTCGGCCATGACACCGGCTTCGGGCTGACGATCAGCCGGGCGCGCGTCTCGCCATAGCGGCCGAACATCGGCAGCGGCGCGCCCCATTTGTCGACCGCGATATTGTCCTTCGCATAATATTCGAGATCGCCGTCGCCGCCGAGCATCATGAAGGGCAGCCCCTGCGCCGTGGAGGGGCCGCCGCGCATGACGTTGCCGACCGCGCTCATCTGGCCGTTCTGATAGGGCTGGCCCGCCCATTCGAGCGCCATCAGGTTGTAGTGCATGGCGCGCTGGCCGGGATCGTAGATCAGATTGTTGATGACCGCGCCGTGCACGCCGCCCTTGAACAACGGGCTGCGTTCCATGTTGTGCGCCCAGATATTGCGGTAGAACAGGATGTTGGTCGCATTGTCGTGGACCAGCGAGCCCTTGCTGTGCTCGCCCTTCGGATGGCTGGCATCGGCCAGGCCCTCGCTCGCCAGATTGTACGAGAAAGTGACGTTGTGAGTGGTGTTGGCGCGCCATTCGTCGGGTGTCTTGCCGTTGAAGCGCGGACCGCTCGCCGACATGTTCTCGTCGATCGCCCAGCTGAACGTGTTGTGGTCGATGATGACGTTATAGGCGCCGACCGTCGAGAAGGCGTCGGCTTCCCACCCGCTGCGCTTGGGCTGGTTGTCGGCCCCGGTGCGCACGCGGATATGGCGGATGATCACGTCGTGCCCGTGTACGTCGATGCCGCCCTTGATGATCGTGATGCCGGGGGAGGGCGCCGTTTGCCCCGCAATCGTGAGGAAGGGCTCGCGGATGGCGAGCGTCGTGCGCTTCAGGTCGATCACCCCGCCGACTTCGAACACGACGATGCGCGGCCCCTTGGCCTCGACGGCCGCCTTGAACGATCCGGGGCCGTCGGCCGCCAGGGTGGTTACCCGGATGATGCGTCCGCCGCGGCCGCCGACGGTCGTCGCGGCCCAGCCGACCGCGCCGGGAAAGTTCGGCTGCTGCGCGACGACCACGCCCGGAAGGGCCAGGGCACAGGCCGCCATGAGGGTCGTCAGCTGCCGCATCACATTCTCCTTGGAACCGCCGTCTTGACATCGGCGTGCTTTGGTCGCTAATTCTTATGACACCGGTTACTTAGACGCAAGTCCGCCGGAAAATCGATTGTCGCAACAGGCAACGATCTTGGGATTCGAGGAGGCTGAGGGTGACTTTCCAGCAGGAAAATCGTCGCAGCCGTAAAAGGGCCGGTTCGGAAAGACACCGGTGTCATAGGGAGGTTTCGACAATGACGACGACTATCGCGCGCCGCGCCGCCATGCTGCTGGGATCGACCGCGCTGCTGACGCTCGCACCGGGCTTGGCTTACGCGCAATCGGCTGCCGCGCAGCCCCAGGCGCCGGCCGCGGAACCCGACTCGGCGCCCGCCGAAATCGTCGTCACCGGCTTTCGCCAGTCGCTCGAGGCGGCGCTCAACCTGAAGCGCAATTCCGTCGGCGCGGTCGATGCGATCGTGGCGGAGGACATCGCCAAATTTCCCGACCAGAACCTGGCCGAGTCGCTGCAGCGCATTCCGGGCATCTCGATCCAGCGCGATGCGGGCGAAGGGCGGGCGATCACCGTTCGCGGCCTGGGCGCGCAATTCACCCGCGTCCGCCTGAACGGGCTAGAGACGATCGCGACCTCGACCGACGGCGCGTCGTCGAACCGCGACCGCGCATTCGACTTCAACGTATTTGCCTCGGAACTGTTCAGCAGCATCGTCGTGCACAAGACTGCCGAAGCCTCGCTTGACGAAGGCTCGCTGGGCGCCGTCGTCGACCTGAACACCGGCAACCCGCTGGCGGGCAAGGCGGGCTTTCACGGCGCCTTGTCGGTCGTCGGATCGTACAACGACCTGTCGAAGAAGCTGGGGCCGCGCGTGGCGGGGCTGCTCAGCTGGCGCAACGAGGACGGCACTTTCGGCGTCGCCGTTTCGGCCGCCTATTCGAAGGTGAAGACGCTCGAACTCGGCAATAATTCGGTGCGTTGGGCGCAGGCGCGCTTCGACAGCGTCAATGGCACGCCCTGCTTCACGACGACGGCCACCAGCGGCATCGGTTCGCCCAACGCGGGCGGCGTCTACACGGTCGGGCGCAACGCTGCCTGCGATCAGGCCGCGCTGTCGTTCCATCCGCGCATCCCGCGCTATGGCGAGATCAGCCATGATCGCGAGCGTCTGGGCCTGACCGGCTCGATCCAGTTCGAGCCGAGCACGAGCACCAAATTCTCGATCGACGGCCTTTATTCGCGCTTCAAGGAAGCGCGCGAGGAGAAATGGGGCGAAGTGCTGCTGCGCACGCTCGAACGCCCGATCGACGTCGTCAACCCGGTCTACGACGCCAACAACAACATGATCGCGGCGACGCTGAACGACGTCTATGTGCGCACCGAGCATTACCTGCGCCAGTCGAAGACCGACTTCTACCAGTTCGGCGGCACCTGGGACCAGTCGATCGGCGACAAGTTCCGCTTCACGCTTTTGGGCGGCTTCTCCAAGTCGAATGCCGACATCCCCGTCGAAACGACGATCCTGTTCGACGACCGCGATGCGCAGGGCTATTCCTACGACTATCGCCCCATGGCGACGCCCAAGCTGACCTTCGGCACCAGCGTGACCGATCCGTCGGTGTTCCAGCTTGCCGAAATCCGTGACCGTCCGTCCAACGTGACCAACAAGTTCCGCACGGCGCAGCTGCGGACCGAATGGGACCTCGTCGAGGGCTTCACGATCAAGGCCGGCGCCGTCTATCGCCGCTTCGATTTCAACACGGTCGGCTTCCAGCGCGATACCGTCGTCTGCGGCAATGGCGGGACGAGCCTCGTCACCAGCACGAGCGGGACGATCACCTGTTCGCCCTCGGCGCTGTTCGGGCCGACGGCGATCTACGGCTTCCCCGTCACACCGGCCTTGTCGGAAACGTTCAACATCGGCAACGGCGGGCAACCGTCGGGGACGACCAGCAGCTTCCTCATCGCCAACCTGCCGGCTGCCGCCGCGTTCACCGGCCTCTACAGCCGTACGGCAGCGCCCGATCAGGGCAATACCCGGTCGGTCACTGAAACCACCAAGGGCGGGTACCTGCAGTTCGACGTTAAGGGCGAGCTGTTCGGCCTCGAATATGCGGGCAACGCAGGCATCCGCTACGTCAAGACCGAACAGAGCTCGACCGGCTTCCTCAGTGGCACGCAGGTCACGGTCGGCCGGACCTATGACGACTGGCTGCCGTCTTTCAACGTCGCGCTCTATCCGGTGCGCAGCGTCGTCATCCGCGGCGCCATCGCCAAGGTCATCACGCGGCCGTCGCTGGGCAATCTGACGCCGGGCGGGACGATCGACGGCTTCAACTTCCGGATCAGCTACGGCAACCCGCAGCTCAACCCCTATCGTGCGACCAACTTCGACCTTGGCGTGGAATGGTATTTCGCGCCGCAGGCGATCCTGTCCGTGGCCGGCTTCGTCAAGAAGGTCGAAAGCTTCCCGATCAGCCAGGCCTTTTCGGCCACCTTCGCCTCGACCGGCCTGCCGCGCGAGGCGTTGCCGCCGAGCTCGCCCGCCTACATCAACTTCGACCCCAACCAGCTCTACACGATCACGGCCAACGTCAACGGCACGGGCGCGACGCTGAAGGGGGTCGAGCTGGCGCTGCAGCTGCCGTTCAGTGCCTTTACTTCGAACAGCTTCATCAAGAACTTCGGCATCCTCGCCAACGCGACCTTCATCGAATCGAACGCGAGCTACAATGTTCAGGGTCCGGCCATCGTGCCCGGTGGCGCGCTCGTGAATTCGGTACGCACGGCGACGCTCTTCGGCGTGTCGAAACAGGCCTATAACGGCACCCTCTACTATGACGACGGCAAGTTCAGCACGCGGGCCTCGGCCAGCTATCGCAGCCGCTACATCGATGCGAATTCGGGCACGGGCAACATTTTCGAAGGCTATGGCCCGACCTGGAATGTCGACGCCTCGATCCGCTACAAGTTCACCGACTGGCTCGAACTGTCGGTGGAGGGCAACAACCTGCTCGACACCTATCGTTATCGCTACACCGATTTCGATGCGGACCGGAATTACGAGAACAACCATTTCGGCCGGACCATCCTGTTCGGCGCCCGGTTCAAGATGTAGCTGACCGCCGATGTTCACCCGCCGCGCCGGATTGATCGGAGCCGGGGCGGCGGGTCTGACGCTCGGCATGCCGCTGGCGGCACAGGGGTCGGCGGCGAGCTCGTCGCTCGATCCGTATGACGGAATGCGCTGGGGCAGGGGCTATGAGGGGCAGCGCAAAGCCGATCTCGGCAACGGGCGTTTCCTCAATCCCGTGTTCGCGGGCGATCATCCCGACCCGACGATCCTGCGCGACGGCGACGATTATTATCTGACCTTCTCCAGCTTCGACGCCTATCCGGGCATCGTCATCTGGCACAGCCGCGACCTCGTGAACTGGGCGCCGGTGACGGCGGCGCTGCGCACGCCGATCGGATCGGTGTGGGCGCCCGAACTCGCGAAGCACGGCGGCAAATTCTATTGCTACATCCCGGCACGAACCCCTGCGCGGCGGTCGATCTACGTCATCGCGGCCGACAGCATCGCCGGACCATGGTCGGATCCGGTCGACCTGAACCTGCCCGAGCACATCGATCCCGGTCATGCCGTCGATGCGCAGGGGCGCCGCTGGCTGTTCCTGTCGGGCGGCGACCGTGTGCCCCTGTCGGCGGACGGCCTCGCCACCGCCGGGCCCGTCTCGCATGTCTATGACCCGTGGCACTATCCCGCCGACTGGGTGGTCGAGGGCTTTTCGCCCGAGGGGCCCAAGATCGTCCGGCGTGGCGACTATCACTATCTCGTGACGGCGGTGGGCGGCACGGCGGGGCCGCCGACGGGCCATATGGTCATCGTCGCGCGCAGCCGGACGCTCGACGGCCCGTGGGAAAACGACCCGGCAAATCCGGTCATGCGCACCACCTCGGCGCGCGAGAAATGGTGGTCGCGCGGACATGCCACGCTGTTCGAGGGACCCGGCGGCGCATGGTGGTCGGTGCTGCACGGCTATGAAAACGGCTACTGGACGCTGGGGCGCCAGACATTGCTCGCGCCCGTCGAATGGACTGCCGATGGCTGGCCGCGGCTTGGCGGCGGCGACCTGTCGCACCCCTTGCCCCTGCCGCGCCGCATCGCCGGTGCCGCGCATGGCCAGCCGCTCAGCGATGATTTCTCGCGGGACCGCTTCGGGACGCACTGGGCCTTTTACGACCCCGGCGCGGGGGAGCCGGCGCGCGTCAGCTATCCGCCCGGCGTGATGCGCTTGCAGGCCAAGGGCACGACCCCCGCCGACAGTTCGCCGGTCTGCGTTCTGGCGGGCGACCAGCGCTACATGATCAGCGTCGAGATCGAGCTGGAGGGCGACTGCGAAGCAGGGCTGCTGCTGTTCTACAGCCGGCGCCTTTATGCGGGTCTCGGCTTCGGCAGCGACGGGCTCGTCATGCAGCGCTACGGCGTACGTCGCGCGCGCGCCAGAGCCCCGTCCCCGATGCGGCGCTTGGGGATCCGCATCACCAACGACCGCAACATCGTCACGATCCACACCCGCCCGGCGCCCGGTGCACCGTGGGAGAAGTTCGACGTCCAGATGGAAGTCAGCGGCTATCACCATAATGTCGCGGGTGATTTCCTCAGCCTGCGCCCGGCGCTCTACGCCGCGGGCAGCGGCGCGGCGCGTTTTGCCAACTTCACCTATGAGGCCCTGTCATGATCGATCGACGCACGCTGGTCGGCGCTGGCCTGATGACCGGACTTGCCGCCCGCGCGTCCGCCCAGACGCCGCCCCCGGCAAAGGGCGGCGCGCTCCCCGCCGGCCTGCCGCAACCGACCGAGACGATCGATCTCTGGCCCAAGGGTGCGCCGGGCATGCCCGCGACCCCGCTGGTCGAAACGGTCAACGAGCGCAGCACCGACCCGCAACTCACCGACCGCGCCGTCTTCGGCATCAGCCGGCCGCGCATGGCGGTGTTCAGGCCCGACAGGCCCAATGGCGCGGCAGTGCTGATCACGCCCGGTGGCGGCTATCGCTGGGTGGTGATCGACAAGGAGGGCTATGAGCTCGGCCGTTGGCTGTCGGCGCGCGGGTTCACCGTCTTCGTCCTCTTCTACCGCCTGCCGGGCGAGGGTTGGGCGGCGGGACCCGATGTCGCGCTGTCCGATGCGCATCGCGCGATGCGCCTGATCCGCCGGCGCGCCGGCGCCTATGGCGTGGATCCCGAACGGGTCTGCGCGATGGGGTTTTCGGCCGGGGGGCATGTGTGCACCGATCTGGTCGCCCGTTTCGCGGTCAGGACCTATGAACCCGTCGATGCCGCCGACACGCTGTCGCCGCGCCCCTTCTGTGCGGCGCCGATCTACCCGGTCGTGTCGATGGACCGCCGCAACGCGCATCCGGGGTCGCGCAAGCTGCTGATCGCCGACAATGACGCGCTGGAGGCCGCGCATTCGCCGCATCTCAACATCGCCGCGAACAGCCCGCCCTGCTTTCTCGTCCATGCCGAGGACGACGATACGGTGCCCGTCGCCAACACGCTGCTGTTCCGCGACGCGCTGAAGGCCAGGGGCATCGCGGTCGAAACCCACCTGTTCGCCAACGGCGGCCATGGCTTCGGCCTGCGCAAGGCGGTCGGCAAGCCGGTGGCGCTCTGGCCCGACCTATTCATGGGCTGGGCCAGGAGCGTCGCCCTGATCTAGCCGCGCTCGACCATCCGCGTGTAGAGGTGCCAGGTCGCATAGCCGAGGGTCGGCAGCACGACCGCCAGGCCGATGAACGCGGGCAGCGCGCCGAGCACCAGCAGGAACCCGACCCGCAGTCCCCAGCCGGCCACGGGCCCGGGATTGGCCATGACCGCGCGCAGCGAGGTCTCGACCGCATGGCCGGGGTCGACATCGCGATCGACCGCCATCGGGAAGGAAACGAGCGTCGTCATCAGCGTGATCACGGCGAACACCGCGCCGACCAGATTGCCGATCAGGATCAGCGCCAACCCCTGCGGCGTGGTGAAGACCCGGCGCAGAAAGCTGGCGACACCGCCCGGAAAGTCCGGGCCCATCGTCGTGGCATAGATCGCATAGGCGGCACCCAGCCACAGCAGGAACAGCACGCCCAGGCCGATCGTCAGCATCAGGATCGTCGATCCCTGCCGGCCGCGCATCAGATCGAAGAAATGGCGCCAGCTCGAATCCAGCCCGGCTTCGCGGCGCCGGGCGAGTTCGTAAAAGCCCGAGGCGGCGGCGGGGCCGAAGATCGACAGCCCGGCGGCGAACGGAAAGACGAGCGGCAGCGCCGCATCGTTGAGCGCGAAGGCGGCGGCGATCAGGCCGATCGCGGGATACAGCAGCGCGACGAAGATCAAATCGCCCCGCTTGTCCTGGAAATCGCTCCACCCCTCGCGCAGGGCCCAGTTGAGATCGGCCGTGGTGATGTGCCGCACGGCGATGGCGGCAGGCTGTTCGGCGACAGGCCGATCAACAGTCGAAAGAGTCGCAGACATGGTCGCTCTCCTTGGTTGACGTAGGGGAAAGCTACGCCTCCTGTGCGGATTTGCAACAGGCTTGCGACGACGCGACTTGCCGACTGTCCAGTGCGTGTTACACACGCTGGCAATGCGGGTGGCCTTTCCATTTTCGGCGATCGTCGGTCAGGACGAGATGAAGCGCGCGCTGCTGATCGCGGCGGTCGACCCGAAGATCGGCGGCGTCATGGTGTTCGGCGACCGGGGCACGGGAAAGTCGACCGCGGCCCGCGCGCTCGCCGCGTTGCTCCCGCCGCTGGGCAAGGACAGGCCCGTCCCCTTCGTCGACCTGCCGCTCGGCGCGACCGAGGACCGCGTCGTCGGCGCACTCGACATCGAACGCGCGCTGGGCAAGGGCGAAAAGGCGTTCGAGCCCGGCCTGCTGGCCAAGGCAGACCAGGGCTTTCTCTACATCGACGAGATCAACCTGCTCGAGGATCATATCGTCGACCTGCTGCTCGACGTCGCCGCCTCGGGCGAGAACGTCGTCGAGCGCGAGGGGTTGAGCGTGCGGCATTCGGCGCGCTTCGTCCTCATCGGCAGCGGCAATCCCGAAGAGGGCGAGCTGCGCCCGCAATTGCTCGACCGTTTCGGCCTCTCGCTTGAAGTGCGCACCTCGCAGGACCTCGACACGCGGGTCGAGATCCTGCGCCGCTGCGACGCGTTCGAGCGGACGCCCGTGGCCTTTGCCGCGGAATGGGCGAAGGCCGAGAAGAAAACCCTCAACCGCATCGCCAAGGCCAAGAAGTTGCTGCCCGAACTGGCCGTGCCTGATGCGATCCTGCGCGCGGCGTCGGAGCTGTGCATTGCCGTGGGTGCCGACGGCCTGCGCGGCGAACTCACCCTGATGCGCGCGGCGCGCGCGGCGGCCGCCCTCGACGGCAAGGACAGCGTCGGCCTCGCCCAGCTGCGCTCGGTCGCCCCCATGGCCCTGCGCCACCGGTTGCGGCGCAATATCCTCGACGAAACCGGCTCGACGGTGCGGATCGAGCGGGCGCTGGGCGAGCTTTTCGGCTGATGGACCCGTTCGGCGACGCCTTGCTCGCCGTCCGGCTCCTGAAGCGCGACCCCGCCGGGCTCGGCGGCATCATCCTGCGCGGGGCGGGGCCGGCGCGCGACGCCCTGCTTGCCGAAATCGGCGCGACGCGGCGCCTGCCGATCGCGATCGACGACGAGGCGCTGATCGGCGGGCGCGACCTTGCCGCGACGCTGGCCGGGCAGGGCGGTGTCGTTCGGCCGGGACTTCTCGCCCAGGCCGACGGGGGCCTGCTGCTGGTATCGATGGCCGAACGGATGAGTGACGCCGTCGCGGCGCGGATCGCGTCGGTGATCGACACCGGCGAGGTCGTGATTGAGCGCGACGGCGCGACCGCGCGGCACCCGGCGCGCTTCGGGCTGGTCCTGCTCGACGACGGGCAGGGCGACGAGCGCGTACCGGACCGGCTGGCGGAACGGCTGGCGTTCCGGTTCGACCTGTCGGCGGTCGCCCCCGGCGAACCGCGCGGGGACGATCGCGGGCCTGCGGGCGAGGGCATGTATCAGGGTGAACCGTCCCCGACGGAGGCGCTGCGGGCGCTGGCCGTGACTGCGCTGGCGCTGGGGATCGAGTCGCCCCGCGCCACGCTGCTGGCGATCCGGACGGCACAGCTGCTCGCCGGCGACGCCATGCCCGACGAGGATGATCTGGCAACCGCCGCCCGTCTCGTCCTTGCCCACCGCGCCACGCGACTGCCGGGCGCGCCCGATGGCGAGCCGCCGCCGCCGCCGCCGGCCGCCGACGACAGCGAGCCCGGAGTCGGCGATACGCTCGACGATGTCGTCCTCGAAGCCGTGACGGCGGCGCTTCCCCCCGACGTGCTTGCCGCGATTGCCGCAGGCGCGGGCCGACGCAGCGCGAACGGCAGCGGCGGAGGCGAGCGGCGCAAGTCGCCGATGCGCGGACGGCCGCTGGGCGCACGGGCGGGGTTGCCGCGCGGCGGTGCGCGGCTGGCGCTGATCGATACGCTGCGCGCCGCTGCGCCCTGGCAGAAGATGCGCGGCGCCATGGCCGGCGACCGCATTGAAGTTCGTCGCGACGACCTCAGGATCAAGCGGTTCGAAACGCGGGCCGATGCGACGACGATCTTTGCCGTGGACGCCTCCGGCTCGGCCGCCGTCGCGCGGCTCGGCGAAGCCAAGGGTGCGGTCGAGCTGCTGCTGGCCGAAGCCTATGTGAAGCGAACCGAAGTCGCGCTCATCGCCTTCCGCGGCGACAGCGCCGAAGTGCTGCTGCCGCCGACCCGTTCGCTCACGCGCGCGCGCCGCTCGCTGGCGGACCTGCCGGGCGGCGGCGGGACGCCGCTTGCCGCGGGCATCGATGCGGCCCGCCTGCTGGGCGAGGCCGTGAAGGGCAAGGGGCGCACGCCCTTTGTCGTCCTGCTGAGCGACGGGCGCGGCAATGTCGGCGCCGACGCGACGCTGCCGGCCGCAAGGGCCTTTGGCGCCAGCGGCCTCGGCGCCGTTTTCGTCGATATTTCGAGCCGGCCGAGGCCCGAGGGCGCGCAGCTCGCCGCTGCGATGAATGCCCGCTATCTGCCGCTGCCGCGGGCCGATGCGGCCGGGCTCGCGGGTGCGGTCAGGGCGGCGCAATGAGCCTCCCGCCGGCCGACTGGCCCAACCGCGCTGACAGCCGCTCGGTCAGGGTCGGCGGCATCGACTGGCATGTGCAGGAATCGGGGTCGGGTCCCGTGCTGCTGCTGCTTCACGGCACCGGTGCCGCGACGCACAGCTGGCGCGATATGCTGCACCCGCTGGCGCAGCATTTTCGCGTGATTGCGCCCGACTTGCCCGGCCATGGATTTACGACGGGACGTCCGCCGAACGGCCTGACGATGCCGGGAGTCGGCCGGGCGGTCGCCGCGCTGTTGGGCGACCTCGGGGCCGATCCCGCGCTGGTCGTCGGTCATTCGGCCGGCGCCGCGATTGCGCTTCGCATGGCGCTCGACGGGCTGGTGCATCCTGCCGGCATCATCGGCATTGCGCCGGCCCTGCTGCCGTTTCCGGGCGTCGCGCAACATCTGTTCCCGACCATGGCAAAGCTGTTGTTCGTCAATCCTTTTGCGCCGCATATCTTTGCCTCGGTCGCGCGCGGATCCGGTGCCGTGGAGCGGTTCCTCGCGCGCAGCACCGGGTCGACGATCGATGCGGCGGGCATCGCGGCCTATGCCCGTCTGTTCGGCACTTCGGCGCACTGCGCCGGAGCGATCGGAATGATGGCCGACTGGGACCTCGTGCCGCTCAAGCGCGACTTGCCGAAGGTCGCCGTGCCGATGCTGGTCCTGCACGGCGAACGCGACGCCGCCATCCCGGTCTCGGGCGTGCGCGACGCCGCGGCGCTGCTCCCCGATGCCATGCTCGAGGTTCTCCCGGGCCTCGGCCACCTCGCCCATGAAGAGGATCCGCAGGCGGCGGTCGACCGCATCCTGCAATTTGCGCGCCTGCAGGGCATTCTCGCAACGGAGGGACAGTCGGCATGAAGGGCTATTTCGGGATTATCGAAGCCGGGCTGACGCTGGCGATCGTATTCGGCTTCGGCTTCTGGCAGCTTCGGTCGCTCAGGAAGACGACGTCCGACGATCCCGCCGCGAAGGGCGACGAGGACCGGCCCTGACCGCAGGCGGGCGGCGACAGGTGCGACGCGGATAATGGCACCAGACCGGGCCGATTGTCCCGTTTTTGGACAGTCGTGCGATGTTCGATATGTATTTCAACCGTATCGTTAGCGAAACTCTCATTGAGGCTGAGGGGGTTAGGTCCCGGCCTGCAGGGGGGCGAACATGTCATTCATGAATGGAAAACTCGGACCATTTTTTGTCGGCTTGGCCATCGCCTGCGCGAGCCCCGTGTCGGCAACGACGCTGGTCACCCCGCTTGCGGGGGGCAATGAGAATGACGGGGTCATGTTCGACGTCCAGACGGGTGGCAGTGCCATCACGCTGACGGCGATCGGCGCCAATATCTTCGGGACGGCCGGCTACAGCATTTATTACAAGGCCGGCACGATCAACGACAGCATCACAAGTGTCGCCGGCGTGAACGTGTCCAATCCCGCCGTCTGGACCTCGATCGGCACTTTCAGCAATGTCGTCGGCGTGGGGGCTGTCTCCGCTGATCCCGGCGGCATCGTCGCATTCGATACGACCGACGTCACCCTGGCCGCGAATTCGGTTTACGGCATTTACATCACGCAGACGGTGAACAATTTCGGACTGGGGTCCGGCGTCCGCTTCACCAATTCCCCGGCGGGAAGCGTCGTCGCTTCGGACAGCAACCTCACCATCAGGAACAGTCGCGGTTCGGCCTACGCCTTTACCGGCATTTCCAACAACGGCAGGTCGTTCAACGGTTCGTTGACCTACCAGGTCGCAACTGCAGTGCCGGAGCCCGCGACCTGGAGCATGCTGATCGTCGGCGTCGGCCTGGCCGGTACGGCTTTGCGTCGTCGCGGCAAGGTCGCCGCGAACGGCCGAAAGCCCGGGCACTTCGTCGCGGGGTGACGCCCGGCTCGCTCGACCCGGCGTCCGCTCGTGTCCGGCGGCCCGCTACATTTATTTTCGCGGAATCTTCGGCGCGTCGGGGGCAAAGCGATTGCCGAAAAAGTCGCCCTGATACCAGCGCGGTACCTCTGTCGCATTGGCGATCCGTTCCATGATCCGCCAGTTCAGCGCAGCGAACTTCGCGCCCTGACCCCAGCGGATCGGCAACTTCATATCGTCCGATGGCTGGTGGTAGTTGGTCGACAGGACTTTACCCCAGGCGGCGGCACCTTCGCCTCCATATCCCGTGGCGAGCATGATGGCGGGAACGCCTTTCTGTACGAAGGCGTAATGGTCCGAACGCACGAAGATCGTTTCTTCGGGCGTCGGATCCGGCGACAGCTTGACGTTCATGTCCGCAGCGGCAGCCGCGACGAACGTGGCGACGCTGCTGTGCTCGGCACCATAGGCGACGACATCGGTGAAGTCGTACGTGATCACCGGCATGTCGAGGTCGATCATCGATACGATGCTGGACAGCGGCACCGTGGGGTTACCCGCGAAATACTCGGCACCGAGCAGGCCTTTTTCCTCGGCGGTTGCCGAGATGAACAGGACGCTGCGCCTTGGGGGGCGCTGCGCCGTGGCCTTGGCGACCTCGATCAGGGTTGCGCTGCCGGCGCCATTGTCGAGCGCGCCGTTGTAGATGGCGTCGCCGTCGACCGGCTTGCCCACGCCGATATGGTCCAGGTGCGCGCCGAGCACGACATGCTCGCCGCTGACACGGGGGTCCGTGCCCTTGACCATGCCGACCACATTGGCGCTCTCGATAGTCTTCCAGTTGGTTTCCCGCTCGACAGTCACGCGCTGTTTCAGCGCGAACCCCTTGACGCTGGCGGTCACCGCTGCGCGCGCCACGTCGGCAAAATTGCGCGGCGCACCCACGAAGAGGTCGTCGATCGCCGGTCCCGCCAGAATGCCGCCGGCGACCAGCCCTGGCGCGAATTGATAGACCGACCCGTCGGGATTGAGCCGTTCCATGCGCGGATTGTCGACCGTCGCCGCGACGCGCGCGAAAGGCAGACGCTTTTCCTGCTCCGGATCCCACAGGGTAAGAACACCTATCCCGCCGCGCTGGGTAATGAAGCGCGGGCGTTGATCGGTCAGAAACGCTGCGGTCTCGCTCGGCAGCCCCTTCGGGAAACCCGGCAGGCAGGCGACGAATTTGCCCTTGACGTCCAGGCCCTTGAAATCGTCGATCTTCAGCGAGGGTTCGACGAGGCAATGGCCGGCAAAAACGACATCGGCGCTGCGGTTCTGCTTGGCGACGAGGATGCTGGGTCCGGCGAAAATTCCGTCCCCGTTTGCGCGTCGCTTGTTGCCGATGGAAATATAGCCGCTTCCTTTGACCAGCGTGGCCTCGCGCAGCGGTACTTTCTGGTACCAGTCCCCCTTGTCACCGGCGGGCGTCAGTCCGGCAGCCATGAATTGCGAGACGACGTAGCGCATGGCGATCTCGTGCCCCGGCGTCCCGGGTTGACGGCCCTGCAGTAAATCGTCGGCCAGGAAGGCAACGTGCGATTTGAATGCGTCCGGCGAAAATGCCGGGTCGCTCGCCGTCTGGGCCCCGGCAGAGGTGGCAACCAATAGAGATAATGCTGCAAGCCGCTTCATCATGTTTTCGCCGATTTTCCGTCAGCTTGCCATGCGTGGCCGAGCAGCGCAATCGACCGGCGCCGGATCGGACAACCCGCTTTCGGCAGTCGCAACCCGCTGCCGGGCCGGGACGATCGGGGGGCCCCCCCGAAGAAACGCGTACAAAAAAAAGCTGTCCTACAGGGTCACCCGCAGCCAAAGCGACCGGCTTTGCGCAACCACGCTGCGGCTCTTTCCGACTGTCGATCTCCCCGACCGGCCCCCGCCATCTCGGTCTGTCGCTCGTCAGCCACGGTTCGTCGGCGTTTTCCTGCGATATCGTGTGACATTAGTGACCTTCGGCAGCGCCGGCATCGCCTTGGCATGGCTTTCACGCGCCGTTGGGCTGCATCCTGCCGCTGGGCCTTGTCCCGCTACACCACCCGCGGCATCCGGTACGGCAGCATCCGCTGCACCACCGGGTTGACCAGCCGGTCGAGCGACAGGCTTTCGTGTACCCCTTCGCCCTCATGGCCGAACATCTTCGTCCGGAGTGCCGAGCGCGCATAGAAGGGCGCGTCGAGCCATGTCTTCACTACCCGCGCGCGATAGCCCGCGTCGGCGCGCGTGCTGCGGCCGATGGCGAACGGCGTCGGCATAAGGCGCTGGCGCGGGGGCAGGGGCTCGTCGGCCCAGTGCCCCGATTTGTCGCAGCGCAGCGCCATGCCGAATTCGGACCCGTCGCGGCGGACGCCCTCGTAGATCACGCCGACGTCGGGCCCGACATGCGCGCGCGACCACTGCCAGTCGCGAAAGCCCTGCTCCAGCGACTCGATGCCCCGGTTCGAATCGAAATAGCCGTTGCCCGACCAGCTGATGCCGGGCGTCGCGAAGTGCGCCTCGACCCGCGCACGCGGCGCGATCGGGTGCCACATATGGCCACCGCCGAGGTCGAACGCCGTCGGCCCCATGACCTCGGGCGTCACCCGTACGCGTCCCCTCACGCCGAAGGGCATGACCGCGCAGCGCTCGTCGATGTCGATGACCAGGGCATTGCCGTCCCAGTGGACCGCGCTCGGCCCGATCGACAGCGTCGCCGCGTCGCGCCACACGTTCCCCGCGCCGCGCTCGGTCATCGCCCAGCGATTGCCGCGCGGGCCGGTCAGCGCCACGTTGATCGCACAGTGGTCGAGCGGGTTTCCGCGTCCGCTGGCCTTGTAATAGGGCGAAAAGACGCTGCCGATGAAGGCAATGATCGTCAGGCCGTATTTGCCCCCGTCGGGACCTTCGGCGTCGCTGATCGCGTCGACGTACCACCAGCTGTAGCCGCCGGCCGCGACCTCGCGGTCGAAGCGCGGTCCGAGAGCAGGGCTTCGGATGCCAGCCGTCCCGAAAGTGCGGCCATCGGCACGCCCGCGCCCGGATGGGTGCTCCCGCCCGCGCAATAGAGCCCAGGCATCCGGGTGCGCGACCCCTGGCGGCGGAAGGATGCCGCCCACCCGTGCGAGGCCCGTCCATACAGGGCTCCACCCGTCGAGGGATTGAGTCGCTCGAAGTCGTTCGGCGTCAGCACCGAAAGCGCCTGTGGGCTGAGGGTCAGCCCGCATCGTTCCAGCGTGGCCAGCATGTGCGTCGCGCATCGGTCGGTCTCCTGCGGGGTGTAGCTGTGGGTGTCGCCGTTCGGCGGGGCATTGACGATGATCTGGAACGCGTCGTCGTCCTGCGCGCAGACGTAGACGCTGGGCGCCGACGGCACGCTGCCCTGCGCGATCGCGTCGAACTCGGCACGATAATCGTCCGAAAAAAACACGTTGTGGCGCGTGAGGGGCAGTCCGCCGGTGGTGCCCCGGGCCAGCCAGACCAGCGCCGACAGCGATCGCGCCCGCACCGGCATCGCGCCGACGGCGCGCGCGGCCGCCGGGCCGAATCGACCGGCGCCGAGTGCCGCCGGGTCGGCGTTGACGATGACGCTGTCCGCCGCGATCCGCTCGCCGTGCGCCGTTTCGATCCCGGACGCGCGGCCGCGCGCGCTGAGGATGTTCGCAACCCGCTCGCCGTACCGCAGCGTCGCGCCGGCGCGTTCGGCCAGCGTCGCCAGCGCGGCGCCCAGCTTGTTCATGCCGCCGTCGACCAGCCACACGCCCTGCGCCTCGACATCGGCGATCAGCATCAGCGTGGCGGGGGTGTGGAACGGCGAGGAGCCGCAATAGGTCGTGTAGCGGCCGAACAGCTGGCGCAGGCGCGCATCGGGGAAATAGCTGCCGAGCGCGCGCCACATCGAGCTATAGGGGCGCAGCGTGCAATAATCGGCAAAGCCCGACAGCCCCATCCGCCAGCCGAGTGTCAGCGGGTCGGTCTTGGCCGCGCGCAGGAAGGGCCGGTCGAGCGCGTCGTGAAGCCGCTTCGCCTCGCGCCGGAAACGGCGATAGCCGGCCGCCGCGCCTACCCCGGCGAAATCGGCGATCGCCCGCTCGCTGGCGTCGGGATCGGCGAACAGGTCGAGCGTCGACCCGTCGCCCCAGGCGTGGCGGGCGAGGATCGCCGCCGGGGCCAGCGTCACATGATCGTCGAGTCGCGCACCACAGGCGTCGAAAATCTCATCGAAGACATTGCGGAGCGTAAAGACGGTCGGGCCCGCGTCGATGCCACCGATGGCCCGCAACTTGCCGCCGGGGGTAGCCTCGGCCTCGAGCACCGTGACGTCGTGCCCGCGCATGGCGAGCAGGGCGGCGGACACCAGCCCGCCGACTCCGGCTCCCACGATGACGACACGTTCCGGCAACAACCGTCTCCTTGACCGGATAGCGACAAGCGTCCAGTCAACTGGACATATGGATACGTCAGTTCGCTCGGACATGAAAGTGCGTTGGGTGGGATGGCGCAATGCCATTCTGGCGAGCGATCGGTTCCGCCGCTGGGCGGCGCGCTTTCCGCTCACCCGCCCGGTCGCGCGCGCACGCGCCCGCGAAACCTTCACGCTCGTTGCCGGCTTTGTCTATTCGCAGGTGCTCGCCGCCTGCATCGAGGGCGGCATTCTCGGCCTGCTCGCGACAGGGCCGGTGACGGCCGCCGACGTCGCCACAAGATGCGACCTCTCCCCGTCGGCAGCGCTCAGGCTGCTGCGTGCGGCGGCCGCGCTGCACCTGGCCGAAGACGTCGGAGGTGGCTTCTATATGCTCGGAAGGGTCGGCGCGGCGGTTGCCGCCGACCCGGGCATCATCGCCATGATTCGCCACCACCATCTGTTGTATGCCGACCTCGCCGACCCCCTCGCGCTGCTTCGCCGGGCCAATGTGAAGGACGGCGGCGGCGGGGGCGCCCTGTCCGGCTTCTGGCCTTATGCCGAGGGGCAGGGGGGCGGCGTCGCCGAATATTCCGCGCTCATGGCGGCGTCGCAGCCGATGGTCGCGACCCAGGCCACCGACGCTTATGACTTTTCGCGTCATCGGCGGATGCTCGACGTCGGCGGCGGACAAGGTGCCTTTGTCGCTGCCGTCGGCAAGGTCGCCCCCGGACTGGCGCGGGGCGTGTTCGACCTGCCCGATGTCGTGGCGCGGATCGGCGATCCTGCCGTCGAGCGCCACGGCGGCAGTTTCCTGACCGATCCGCTGCCGCGCGGTTACGACCTGATCACCCTGGTCCGCATCCTGCACGACCATGACGACGACTCGATGCTGCGCATTTTGCGCGCAGCAAAAGCGGCGCTCGATTCGGGCGGGCGGTTGTTGATCGTGGAGCCGATGGCGGGCCTTCGCGGCGACGAGGCGATGGGTGACGCCTATTTCGGTATGTATCTGCTGGCCATGGGATCGGGCCGGGCCAGAACCCCTGCCGAACTGCGGGACGCCCTCAAAAACTGCGGATTTTCTCGCAGCCGAATGATCTCCACGAGCCTGCCGCTGATCGCCCAGATCATTGTCGCGGACGCCTGACAACAACGAGTGTCAAAATTTATTGACATTGAATTTTGTAATCCTAGAGTGACACTCAGGTTGCAGTGGATATCTCTCCACGGTGCAACTTGGGGGAGACGGCATGACCGCTGCGGCGATCATATTGGAGGCACCGGGCGCATTGTCGCTTCGTACGCTTTCGCTTGTCGCGCCCCAGAATTCGGACCTCGTCGTCGATATCGCCTGGAGCGGGATCAGCTCGGGTACCGAGCGGCTCTTGTGGGAAGGGCGCATGCCCAGCTTTCCCGGCATGGGCTATCCGCTGGTGCCGGGCTATGAATCGGTCGGCCGCGTCGTCGACGCCGACGCCGACGCGCGCGGGCGGATCGGCGAATGGGTCTTCGTTCCCGGCGCCAATTGTTACGAAGGCGCGCGGGGTCTGTTCGGCGGTGCGTCGAGCCGCGTCGTGGTTCCCTCGGCGCGGGTATTGCCCGTGCCCGAAAGCCTCGGCGCCAAAGGTATTCTCTGCGCGCTTGCGGCCACGGCGCATCACGCGCTTGCCGGCCATGCGGCGCCCGACCTGATCGTCGGGCACGGGGTGCTCGGTCGCCTGCTCGCCCGTGTCACCCTTGCCTCGGGCGCGCCGGCACCCACCGTCTGGGAAACCAACCCGGTGCGGCGCGCGGGGGCGCAGGGCTATGTCGTGACCGACGCCGAGCATGACGAGCGGCGCGACTATCGCGCCGTCTATGATGCCAGCGGGGCAGAGGGGCTGGCCGATACGCTGATCATGCGTCTGGCGCGCGGCGGTGAGCTCGTGCTGGCCGGTTTCTATACCCAGCCGATCAGCTTTGCCTTTCCCCCCGCCTTCATGCGCGAGGCGCGCCTGCGTATCGCGTCGGAATTCCTACCTGCCGACATGGCGGCCGTTTCGGCGATGCTCGAAACCGGAAAGCTCGACCTCGACGGCCTCGTCACCGACGTCCGGCCGGCGAGTGAATTCGATTCCGCCTACCCGCAGGCCTTCACCGATCCTGCCTGCCTGAAAATGGTGCTCGACTGGAGTTCGATATGAGTATGTTCGACCCGAGCGACCTGCGCGAAGAAGCAAGCCATGAGCCCGATCCCGTGCCGACCGGCCCGGTGACGAAAGAAACCCAGATCATCGCCATCTACGGCAAGGGCGGCTCCGGTAAGTCCTTCGCGCTGGCGAACCTCAGCTACATGATGGCGCAACAGGGCAAACGTGTCCTGCTCATCGGCTGCGACCCGAAATCGGATACGACCAGCCTGTTGTTCGGCGGCAAGTCGACGCCGACGATTATCGAGACGTCGTCGCGCAAGAAGCTGGCGGGCGAGGAAATCGGCATCGAGGATGTCTGTTTCCAGCGCGACGGCGTGTTCGCGATGGAACTCGGCGGGCCCGAGGTCGGCCGCGGTTGCGGCGGTCGCGGGATCATTCATGGCTTCGAGACGCTCGAAAAGCTCGGCTTCCACGAATGGGGCTTCGACTACGTCCTGCTCGACTTCCTGGGCGACGTCGTCTGCGGCGGCTTCGGCCTGCCGATCGCGCGCGACATGTGCCAGAAGGTGATCGTCGTCGCGTCGAACGACCTGCAATCGCTCTATGTCGCGAACAACGTCTGCAAGGCGGTCGAGTATTTCCGCAAGATGGGCGGCAATGTCGGCGTCGCGGGCATGATCCTGAACAAGGACGACGGCACCGGTGAGGCCAATGCCTTTGCCGAAGCGGTCGGCATTCCGGTGCTGTGCGCGATCCCGGCGAACGAGGACATCCGCAAGAAATCCGCCAACTACCAGATCATCGGCAAGCCTGGCGGCCAATGGGCCCCGCTTTTCGAGGAACTGGCGATCAACGTCGCCGAAGCGCCGCCGCTGCGCCCCGCGCCGCTCGATCAGGACGGGCTGCTCGGCCTGTTCAGCGCCGACATCACCGGTGCCGACTATTCGTTGAAGCCTGCGTCGCAGGCCGACATGCGCGGCGTCGAATTCGTCGCCAAGCCGAGCCTCGAAGTGGTCTACGACGCTGTCTGATATCGCACCTCCCGTGGCCGAAGGGGGCTGCTCGAGCGCCGACACGTTGCGCGCCGCCGCCGTGCAGGCAGGCAAGTCGGACGTGCTCGCGCGCTATGCGGCGGACTATCCGCAGGGGCCGCACGACCAGCCGCAATCGATGTGCCCGGCCTTCGGTTCGTTGCGCGTCGGGTTGCGCATGCGCCGTACCGCGACGGTACTTTCTGGCTCGGCCTGCTGCGTCTATGGCCTGACCTTCACTTCACATTTCTACGGCGCGAAACGCTCGGTCGGCTACGTCCCGTTCTCGTCGGAAACGCTCGTCACGGGCAAGTTGTTCGAGGACATCAAGGAAGCCGTCGAGCAGCTTGCCGATCCGGCGAATTACGACACCATTGTCGTCACCAATCTCTGCGTGCCGACCGCCTCGGGGGTGCCGCTGCAATTGCTGCCCAAGTCGATCAACGGCGTGCGCATCATCGGCATCGACGTGCCGGGCTTCGGCATTCCGACCCATGCCGAGGCGAAGGACGTGCTCGCTGGCGCCATGCTCAACTATGCGCGGCTGGAGGCCGAAGCCGGCCCCGTCGCTGCTCCGCGCGAACGGTCCGCGCTGCCGACGGTCACGCTGCTGGGCGAGATGTTCCCGGTCGACCCGGTCGGCATCGGCCAGATGCTCGCGCCGCTGGGCCTGGCTGCCGGGCCGGTCGTCCCGACCCGCGAATGGCGCGAGCTTTATTCGGCACTGGATTGCGCAGCTGTCGCGGCGATCCATCCCTTCTACACCGCCAGCGTCCGCGAATTCGAAGCCGCGGGACGGACAGTCATCGGATCGGCCCCTGTGGGTGCGGACGGGACGGCGGCGTGGCTCGACGCCGTGGGCAGCGCGTGCGGTATTGCACAAGCCAAGGTTGATGAAGCGAAGAACCGCTTCGTGCCCGCCATCCGCGCCGCGCTCGCCGCCAAGCCGATTTCGGGACGGATCACCGTCTCGGGCTATGAAGGGTCCGAGCTGCTGGTCGCGCGCCTGCTGATCGAAAGCGGCGCCGAGGTGCCCTATGTCGGCACGGCGGCGCCCCGCACCGTGTGGAGCGACCCCGACCGCGAGTGGCTCGTCGCGCGCGGTGTCCATGTCGAATATCGCGCCAGCCTCGAAAAGGACCTACAGGCGGTCGACGCCTTCCAGCCGGATCTCGCGATCGGCACGACGCCGGTCGTGCAGCATGCCAAGGCAAAGGCGATCCCCGCGCTCTACTTCACCAACCTGATTTCGGCACGGCCCCTGATGGGTGTCGCCGGTGCGGGGAGTCTAGCGCAGGTGGTCAATGCCGCGCTCGGCAATCAGGCGCGCTTCGACAAGATGAAGACCTTCTTCGAGGGCGTGGGCGAAGGGTACAGCGCCGGCGTCTGGGAGAAGACCCCGGTCGACCGCCCTGAATTCAAGGCGAAATTCGCCGCCAAGCGCATTGCCGCCGCCAAGGCGGAAGAGGCGGTGGGCGTATGACGCTGATCCTCGACCACGACCGGGCAGGGGGCTATTGGGGCGCGGTCTACGCGTTCACCGCGATCAAGGGGCTCCAGGTCATCATCGATGGTCCTGTGGGTTGCGAGAACCTGCCGGTGACCAGCGTGCTGCACTATACCGACGCGCTGCCGCCGCATGAACTGCCAATCGTCGTCACCGGCCTTGGCGAACAGGAACTCGGCCGCGACGGCACCGAAGGCGCGATGAAGCGCGCCTGGAAGACGCTCGATCCCGACCTGCCCGCCGTGGTGGTCACCGGCAGCATTTCGGAAATGATCGGCGGCGGCGTGACGCCCGAAGGGACGAATATCGTCCGCTTCCTGCCGCGCACCATCGACGAGGACCAGTGGCAGGCCGCCGACCGCGCGCTCACCTGGCTGTGGACGCAGTTCGGGCCCAAGAAAGTCCCGGGTCCGCGCATCCTGCCCGAGGGCGCCAAGCCGCGCGTCAACATCATCGGCGCGCAATATGGCCAGTTCAATTGCCCGAGCGACCTCGCCGAGATCCGCCGCCTGATCGAGGGCATCGGCTGCGAGGTCAACATGGCCTTCCCGCTGGGCAGCCACATAGCCGACGTCCGCAAGCTTGCCGACGCCAGCGTCAACGTCTGCCTCTACCGCGAGTTCGGCCGGGGCCTGTGCGAAACGCTCGAACGGCCGTACCTCCAGGCGCCGATCGGGCTGGAGAGCACGACGCTGTTCCTGCGCAAGCTGGGCGAGCTCACCGGCGTCGATCCCGAGCCGTTCATCCAGCGCGAGAAGCACACGACGATCAAGCCGCTGTGGGACCTCTGGCGCAGCGTCACGCAGGATTTCTACGGGACCGCCAGCTTCGGCATCGTGGCCGGCGAAACCTATGCGCGCGGCATCCGGTCGTTCCTCGAGGACGACATGGGCATGCCCTGCACCTTCGCCGTGGCGCGCACGGCCGGGACCAAGTCGGACAATGCAGCCGTCCGCGCGGCCATCCACGCCAATCCGCCGCTCGTGCTGTTCGGCAGCTTCAACGAGCGCATGTACGGCGCCGAAGCGGGCGGGCGCAGCATGTTCGTCCCCGCCAGCTTCCCCGGCGCCGTCATCCGCCGCCACACCGGCACGCCGTTCATGGGCTATGCGGGCGCGACGTATCTGATCCAGGAGGTCTGCAACGCGCTGTTCGACGCGCTGTTCAACATCCTGCCGCTCGGCACCGTGCTCGACAAGGTCGAGGCGACCCCGGCGCGCAACCTGACCGAACTGGCTTGGGACGTGACCGCCAAGGACAGCCTCGATGCCGCGGTAGAGCGCGCGCCGGTATTGGTCCGCATTTCGATGGCCAAGCGCATCCGCGACGCGGCGGAACGTGCCGCGCGCCGTGCCGGCGAAGCGGTCGTGACGCAGGTGCGCGTCGACGAAGCCATGGCGGAGGCGAGCGCATGAGCGCGCCGATCACCCTTTCGGTCCTTGCGGACCTCAACCCATCCTCGCGGCGGGCCTGCCCGTCACGCGGATACCGCCCGGGGGCGCACCCGTCGCTCCATCTTTCCAAGGGCATAATGGAGACGGAAACATGAGCGATAACAGAGACGGGGTCGGGACCTACCTGACCGCCGACGAGGCGAAAGAGTTCCACAAGATTTTCGTGAGCAGTTTCATGGGCTTCACGGCGATCGCAGTGGTTGCGCACGTCCTCGTCTGGATGTGGAAGCCCTGGCTGGGCTGATCCGCAACTGACGACCGGCCTGCCGCTGCCCGATTTTGGTCGGGGAACGAGAGTCCGGAATTGACCCCTTAATACAAGGAACCACGACGATGTGGAGACTTTGGATGATATTCGACCCGCGGCGTACGCTGGTCGCACTGGCCGTTTTCCTGTTCGTGCTGGCACTGCTGATTCACTTCATCTTGCTGAGCACCGACCGGTTCAACTGGCTCGACGGTCCGCATGCAGCTGCCACGGTCGCTGCCGCACCGGCCACGACTACGCCGTAGCAATACGGTTCGGGGAAGCGGAGCGGGGTCGGGCGCGACACCTGCCCCGTTCCGTGACCCGGAAAAAGTTTGCGTAACGAGTTTGCGTATCAAAAGGGACTTCGCCCGATAACCGGGTGAAGCACGCGGAGACGTGCCATGGCGCTGTTGAGCTTCGAAAGAAAATACCGGGTTCGGGGAGGGACGCTGATCGGCGGCGACCTGTTCGATTTCTGGGTGGGCCCGTTCTATGTCGGATTCTTCGGCGTGACGACGGCGCTATGCGCGGCCCTGGGCACGGCCCTCATCTTCTACGCGGCCTCGCTGGGGCCGACGTGGAACCCGTGGCTCATCAGCATTGCGCCACCCGATATTTCCTATGGGCTGAGCCTGGCGCCCCTGCGCGAAGGCGGCTTCTGGCAGATCATCACCATCTGCGCGATCGGGGCCTTTGTGTCCTGGGCGCTGCGCGAGGTCGAAATCTGCCGCAAGCTCGGCATCGGCTATCACGTTCCCTTCGCCTTTTCCGTGGCGATCTTCGCCTATATCTCGCTCGAAGTGATCCGGCCCGTCCTGCTCGGCGCCTGGGGCTTCGGCTTCCCCTACGGCATTTTCAGCCACCTCGATTGGGTGTCGAACACGGGGTATCAGTACCTCCATTTCCACTACAATCCGGCGCACATGCTGGCGGTGACCTTCTTCTTCACGACGACCATGGCGCTGGCGCTGCACGGATCGCTGATCCTGTCGGCCGTCAATCCGGCCAAGGGGCAGGACGTGAAGACGCCGGAATATGAGGACGCGTTCTTCCGCGACACGATCGGCTATTCGGTCGGCACGCTCGGCATCCATCGCGTCGGCCTGTTCCTGGCGCTCAGCGCCGGCTTCTGGAGCGCGGTCTGCATCATCATCTCGGGCCCGTTCTGGACCCGTGGCTGGCCTGAATGGTGGACCTGGTGGCTCAATCTGCCGATCTGGTCATAAGGGGGAGATAGGACATGGCACGCTATCAGAATATCTTCACCCAGGTTCAGCTGCGCGGCGCCGCGGAAACCGGGCCGGCGCTTCCGGCAGGCGATTTCCAGCGCGACGGCACCCCGGGCTTTTCCTACTGGATGGGCAAGTTCGGCAACGCCCAGATCGGCCCGATCTATCTCGGCCGGCTCGGCATCGCCTCGATCCTGTTCTTCTTCCTCGCGTTCGAGATCACCGGCCTCAACATGCTGGCCTCGGTCAACTGGAACCCGGTGCAATTCGTCCGCCAGCTTTTCTGGCTCGCGCTCGAACCGCCGGGGCCCGAATATGGCTTCCAGATGTTCGTGCCGCTCAACAAGGGCGGGTGGTGGCAGATCGCCGGCTTCTGCCTGACGGCTTCGGTCCTGCTCTGGTGGGCGCGCATCTATACCCGCGCCAAGGCCCTGGGCATGGGAACGCACGTCGCCTGGGCGTTTGCGAGTGCGATCTTCCTGATGCTGTCGCTCGGCTTCATCCGGCCGATGCTGATGGGCAGCTGGGCGGAAAGCGTCCCCTTCGGAATCTTCCCGCACCTCGACTGGACCGCGGCTTTCTCGATCCGATACGGCAACCTCTTCTACAATCCGTTCCACGCGCTTTCGATCGCGTTCCTCTATGGCTCGACCCTGCTCTTCGCGATGCACGGCGCGACCATTCTCGCGGTCGGCCGCTACGGCGGCGAGCGCGAGATCGAGCAGATCACCGATCGCGGTACGGCAACCGAGCGGGCTGCTCTGTTCTGGCGCTGGACCATGGGTTTCAACGCCACGATGGAGTCGATCCATCGCTGGGCCTGGTGGTTCGCCGTTCTCACGACGCTGACCGGCGGTATCGGCATCCTGTTGACCGGAACGGTCGTTGATAACTGGTATCTGTGGGCGCAGCAGCACGGCTATGCGCCAAGCTACCCCTCGACAGGCGTGATCGATCCTGCCACTCTTCCGGGAGCAGCAAAATGAGCCAGAAGCAGATCCTGATCGCCGCCGTGGCAACGATCCCGTTGCTGCTCGGCGGCTGCGAAATCGGGCCGAAGAAATCGACCCAGATGGGGTATCGCGGCACGGGTATCGACCAGGTCGTCAACCCGAAACTGGTCAAGGCGCAGGTGCCGATCCCGCCCAATGTCTATGCGACGCCCGACGACAGCGGGCCGCGTGCGGGCGCCACCTACCAGAATGTCCAGGTGCTCGGCGGCGTCAGCACCGACCGCTTCAACCATCTGATGGCGCAGATGAACAATTGGGTCGCGCCGCAGACGGGTGCCGACCCGAACCAGGTCGGCTGCAATTATTGCCACAACCCCAACAACATGGCGTCTGACGAAAAGTACACGAAGGTCGTGGCTCGCCGCATGATCCAGATGACGCAGAACATCAACGCCAACTATACCCAGCATGTGCAGGGGACGGGCGTGACCTGCTGGACCTGCCACCGCGGCAATGCCGTGCCCCAGTATAAATGGGCAACGGCGGCCCCGGCCAAGTCGATGGGCTTTGCGCGCGTGCAGACAGGCCAGAACCATCCCGAACCCGGCGTGGCCTATGCCTCGCTGCCCGGCGACCCGTTCTCGTCCTATCTGAAGGACGGCGGCGTCAACAACATCCGGGTACAGTCAGCGATGGCGCTGCCGTCGCCCGACCATGTCGTGTCGATCAAGGATGCGGAAAAGACCTATGGGCTGATGATGCACATGTCGTCGGGCCTTGGCGTGAACTGCACCTATTGCCACAACACCGCGTCGTTCCGGACGTGGAACATGAGCAGCCCGAAACGCGCGGTGGCGTGGTACGGCCTGCGCATGGTGGCAAAGAGCAACGCCGAATATATGACGCCGCTCGCCAGCGTCTTCCCGGCGGTTCATGCCGGCGCGACGGTCAGCCCGTGGCGCAAGGGACCGATGGGCGACGTCTACAAGATCAACTGCGCGACCTGCCACCAGGGCTTGAACAAGCCGATGAACGGCGTGTCGATGCGGGCGGAAAATCCGGTCCTGTGGCCCGGTGCTGCCAGTGCGGTTCCTGCGACGGCTGCCGCGCCGGCCGCTGCGCCTGCGGCACCCGCCGCGGCAACGCCGGCTGCGGGGAAGACGACCCCCTAGCCGGCGATCGGGCAAGCCTCAGCGCTTGCCCGCGCGGTTCTTGCGGGCGGCGTATTTCGCGTCGCGGATCGCCTTCTGCTCTTCGGGCGTCAGCTTCTTGGGCGGCGCAGGGGCCGCTGCAGCGGCCGCTGCCGCACGCTCCTTGCGCGCGATCTTTTCGGCCTCGATCGCGGCGCGCTTTTCCTCGCTGGCCTTCGCCAGCGCGGCCGCCTTTGCCGCTGCGGCTTCGCGCCGGGCGGCGAGTTCGGCCTCGTCGACCGGCGGCTTGGCCTTCAGCTTTTCCAGCGCCGCCTCTTTGGCTTTGGCGGCCAGTGCGGCACGCTCCTGGAAAGTCGGCTGTTTGAACGCTGCCATGAAAATCGGTTCCGGTTGATCAGGGATGAAGCGCGCTGATAGTCGCACAGCGATTTCGCGCAAGTCCGGCGTGATGCATGGCGTTTTGCCGCGCACCTCCCTATCGCTGCCCGATGATACCCCGCGAGCTGATCGACACCGCCCATGTTCCCGGAGGAGAGCCGCTGCGGCTTTTCCGCCGCGGCGAGGATTTCATGATCGTCCTCGATCGCAACGAGCTGATGAACAGCCGGATGAGCGGTTCGGAGGAAGCGCTGGCGGAAATGACCATCGAGCGCCTTGCCGCGTCAAAGGCGCCGCATCTCCTGATCGGCGGCTATGGCATGGGGTTTACGCTGCGCGCGGCGCTCGCGCAGTTGCCGGCGGCGGCAAGAGTGACGGTTGCCGAACTGGTGCCCGAAATCATCGACTGGGCGCGGGGGCCGATGATGGACCTGGCCGCCGGCTGCCTCGACGACGGGCGCGTCACGCTGGACATGCGCGACGTGGCCGATGTGATCGGGGATGCGCAGGGCGCCTATGACGCGATTCTGCTCGATGTCGACAATGGCCCCGACGGGCTGGTCCGCGCGGCCAACGACCGTATCTATTCGCGTGCGGGGCTGGCCGCCGCGAAGGCAGCGCTGGCGCCGGGCGGTGTTCTGGCCGTCTGGTCGGCGGGCACCGATGCCGGCTTTACGCGGCGGTTGATCGACGCCGGATTTGTCGTCGATGAAGTCAGCGTCCGGGCCCGTGCCAATGGCAAGGGTCCGCGCCATGTCATCTGGTTTGCCGTACCGCGTTAGGCCGCCATCGACGTCCGTGCCAGCGCGCACATGCCCCAGATCTCGCTCAGCGCCGTTGTCAGCCGTTCGATGTCCCCATCGGTGTGCACCGGCGAGGGCGTGATCCGCAGGCGCTCGGTGCCCTTGGGGACGGTCGGGTAATTGATCGGCTGCACATAGATGCCGTGATTGTCCATCAGCCAGTCGCTGATCATCTTCGCGTGGTGTGCGTCGCCCACCATGACCGGGATGATGTGGCTCGGGTTGTCGAGATGGGGAATGCCCATCGCGTCGAGCCGTTCGCGGACGATCTTCACGCGGTTCTGGTGCCGGACGCGCTCGATCTGGCTTTCCTTAAGGTGCCGGATCGACGCCGCGGCTCCGGCGGCGATCGCCGGGGGCAGGGCCGTCGAAAAGATGAAGCCGCTGGCAAAGCTGCGGACGAAATCGCACAGGTTCTTCGACGCCGCGATATAGCCGCCCATCACGCCGAACGCCTTCCCCAGCGTCCCCTCGATCACGTCGATCCGGTCCATCAGGCCTTCGCGCTCGGCAACGCCGCCGCCGCGCGGCCCGTAGAGGCCGACGCCATGAACTTCGTCGATGTAGGAAAGCGCGCCATGCTTTTCGCAGACGTCGAGGATCTCGGCGATGGGGGCGATGTCGCCGTCCATCGAATAGACGCTTTCGAACGCGACGAGCTTGGGCCGGCCCGGCTCGATCTGGCTCAGCAGTTCGTCGAGATGCGCCACGTCATTGTGGCGAAAGCGCAGGCACTCGGCGCGACTGTGGCGGATGCCTTCGATCATCGAGGCATGGTTGAGCGCGTCGGAGAGGACGACGCAATTGGGCATGCGCGCGGCGAGCGTGCCGAGGGCAGCCCAGTTCGAGACATAGCCGCTGGTGAAGAGCAGCGCCGCTTCCTTGCCGTGCAGGTCGGCGAGCTCGCGCTCGAGCAGGACGTGCTGGTGGTTCGTGCCGCTGATATTGCGCGTGCCGCCGGCGCCTGCGCCGCAGCTGTCGAGCGTGTCGTGCATCGCCTCGAGCACCTTGGGATGTTGGCCCATGCCGAGATAGTCGTTCGAGCACCAGACGGTGACTTCGCCGATCTCGCCGTTCGCGTCATAGCGGCGCGCCCGGGGGAACTCGCCCTTCTTGCGTTCGATTTCGGCGAACACCCGGTAATTGCCGGCTTCGCGCAAGGAATCGAGCTGTTCGGCGAACAGGGCATCGTAGTTCATTCTAGCCTCCCCTCAGAGTTCTTTTATAGGCGCTGCGGACCCGCCATGCGGCAGGGCCCAGCGCCAGAGTGCGCTGTCGCGGAACGGCAGCACGAGAAACAGGTGTTCGACCACGCCCAGCAGGGCGAGGCCGGTCAGCAGCGACCACATCACCGCCGCGTCTCCCGTCGACGCCAGCGCGGTCCGCGCCAGCAACAGGGTGACGGCCGTCCCCAGCGCGAGCGACAGCGGCATCAGCGCATTGAACGGACGGTTGCGGAAATAGCTTTTGAGATAGGCGAGCTGCGGCGGCAGGATCTCGGTCGAGAAATTGGGCACGCCCAGAAACACGTTGAGTTTCGTCGACAGCCGCATGCCGAACAGCACGGCAAAGGCATAGGCGCCCGTCGGGTTCGTGGTGCCCCATGTCAGCACGACGAGCAGCGCCAGCGTGGCGACGAGCGCAAGTTCGTGGTGGATAACGGTGGCGGCCGACAGGCGAAACCGCTCCCAGCCCCTGGCATCGGCCGGGCAGGGCTCGCGGCGGGGGCCGGTGGTCGTGCCGGTCAGGAAGCTCAGCTCGTGCCAGCCCCAGACCGCGAACGCCGCGACGAACGAGGCATAGGTGGCCAGCAGCGATGCCGAGGGTGCGGCGGCCGCGATGATACCGACGCCGAACAGCGCGGCCATGCCGGTGATCGTCAGGCTGTTGGTGAAACTCACGCGCGGCCGGTTGTCCAGCCAGACGACGAGCGCCGTCGACGCGAACCACAGCAGCGCCACGAAGACCAGCGGCAGGATATGACCCCCAAGGCTCAATGCCGGGCTCACCAGGCGGGCACCAGCCGGACCTTGGCGGGCACCGCATTGCGCTCCGTCGGCATGAAGTACAGCCGCGTCATGTGATAGCCGATGCGCAGCTTGCTCGTCAGCCGGCCGAGCGCGCCTGCGCCCTGGCTTTCGACATGCGCGACTCGGATCGCTTCCATCCGCGCGCGGAACGCCGGGTTGTCGCTGTCGAGCACCACCGGGAACACCTGGCGCGTGATCGTCGAGCAGGTGCGGAACACCGTATAGTCGTACTCGGTCGGGTCGATGCCGAGCGCGGCGTGGAAATGCGGCCGCGCATGATCGCGCACGTACATCGTCGCATAGACGGCGACGAGGAAGAACCGGATCCACAACTTGTTGAGGCCCGTCAGCAATTTCGGGTCCGACCGCATGACCAGCGCGAACGCCTCGCCGTGGCGGAACTCGTCGTTGCACCATTGTTCGAACCAGTTGAAGATCGGGTGGATCATCCGGTCCGGGTTGCGCTGCAGGTGGCGGAAGATGGTGATGTACCGCGCATAGCCGATCTTTTCGGACAGATAGGTCGCGTAATAGATGAACTTCGGCCGGAAGAATGTGTATTTCTTGGTCTTCGTCAGAAAGCTCAGGTCGATGCCGATGCCGGCGTCCTTCAGGCTGTCGTTGATGAAGCCCGCGTGTCGGCTCTCGTCGCGTGCCATCAGCTTGTAAAGCGCCTTGGCGTCGGGGTTCTTCGTGCGCTTGGCGATCTCGGCGTACAGGATGCAGCCCGAGAATTCGGAGGTCAGCGACGACACCAGGAAGTCGACGAATTCGCGCCGCAGCTCCGGCTCCATCGCGTCGATCAGCCCCTCGAAGCTCTCGCTCTTCTTGAAATGCTCCTTGTTGGGATCGGCGGTCATCTCGGCGATCAGCGCGTCCCATTCGCGGCGCACGAGCGACACGTCGAGCCGGTCCATCGCATCGAAGTCGGTTGTGTAGAAGCGCGGGCTGAGCACCGTGTCCTGCGTGGCGATCGCGTGCGCGTCGTCCTTCGTGAAATTGTGCGTCATGTCGTTCATCGCGCGCCCCTCAGGTCGGTGGCATTGGAAAAGCTGAGTTCGTATAGCTCGGTGATCTCGAACCGCGCTTTGAGCCTGGTCAAGAAACGGCCCAGCGGCGTCGCCCGCGTCACGGTCGCCATCCGGTGTTCGACCAGCCGCTCGCCATAGGGCAGCCGGATCGACGCGCCATGGACGCGCACCTTGTCGCCCGGGAAGATCTGGACGTCGCCGTCGAGTTCGACATGCGCATGCAGATGGTCGAAGCCGTGTTCGACCTCGACGGTGCAGGGCGTGTCGAAGCTGCGGCTCATTTCAGCAGCTCGGCAAAGGAGGCGCGGTTCGTCGACCCGAACGAGTTCAGCTCGATGACGCGACCCGTGTAGGTGTCGGTCAGCGACAGCTCGCCGTCGGGCCAGGACGCGACGCGGAACGGCGCGCTCGGGCCGACATGATGCATCCGCCGCTCGCGCCCCATGCTGCGCACCACGCCGCGGATGAAGCCGCTCGGCTCGCCCGGCACGATGGTCTTGACGATCGTTCTGGTAGCGGTGTTCGTGATGACCAGCCCGCCGTCGGCACGATCGGCAAAGCTCAGGTCGCGCGTCACCAGCGGCTTCAGATGTTCCGCCTGCCGCAACAGGACGGGCGACGCCGACACCGGCGCATAGCCGAGCCGAACGGCACCCGCCGACATCATCGTGAAGGTGACGACCGCCGCGACGAACCACAGCGCACCCTTGGGGAAGGGCCGCTCGTGATGGTTGTGGACGAGGCTCATGCCGCCACCGCCAGCACCGGCGGCTTGGCTGACACCGGCGTCCCCTGCGCGGCGCCGACCGTGCGGGCGAGCAGGCCGGCGACGTTCTCGACTTCCGGAATGCTGCGCAGCATCGGCTGCACCTCGGTCAGCGCCCAGGGCCGCGCATGCGGCCACAGCTGCATCCAGCCGAGCCGCTGTTGCTCGGTCAGGCGCAGCGCGATATCGCCGATTCCCCGGCCCTGCAGCGCCAGGTCCGCCGCCGCGATCGTGCTGAGCGGCAGGTTGACGCACTTGGGCAGCGCGATGCCGAACCGCAGCACGATGCGCTTGTTGGTCAGCGTATAGACCGTCGTCCGTGACGCGCCCCAGGCGATCGCGCCGACGACGCCCAGCCCCAGCGCGCCGACGGCCAGCGTCACCAGCGTCCCCGTCCAGCTGTTCGCCCCGCGCAACGCGCCGACCGCGCCCCATGCCGCGAGCAGCGCGAAATAGATCGCGATGCTGCGGACATGATAGGCATGGATGGCGATCCGCCAGGCATCGGGCGAGCCCTGCCACAGGATCCGTTCGCCCTGCGGCAGGTCGCCTGGCAGGCCGCGGATCGGCTCGACGTCATGCTCGACGATCACAGCAGCGGCTCCTGGCGCTCGGCGGTGGCATAGAGATAGCCGCCGCCGAAATAGGCCTGCACACGCTCTTCTTCATAGAGCGTGATCGTGGTCGGCCCCTCGATCGCGGGCGCGTCGGCATATTGCGCCGCCGTGATCGCGTCGATGAGGACGCGCCCCTTGCCGATCTTGGCCATCGTCATCGGCGCAAGCACCGTACGCGTGCCGGTGTCGACGCTCAGGTAGCGGATCAGCCGGTCGGCCTTGTCGATCCACACGTCGCTGACCGTGCCGGCGACATCGCCGCCGGCCGCGATCACCTTCATGCCGCGCGGATCGCGGTCGCGCCGGTCGAGCCAGTAATCGCCGGTCGAGGAAAGCGGCACGATGCGCGCATGGCCTTCGACGTCGAGATCCGGCACTTTCGCCCGGTTCGCCCAGGCGGCCGGCCCGATGCCGTCGACCAGCGGATTGCCGGTCGGGCGCAGCGGCGAACCGGGGAAGCGCTCGCGGGCGACCGGCAGGTCGATGGGCTCGCGCGGATAATCGGCGGTGGAGCGCGTGCCCCGGCCGAAGGGCAGGCGGAAGATCTTGGGGCTGGCGTCCTGGATCAGCGCGCGGCTGTGCAGCTTGCCGCCGAAATCATCCTCGAGCGGGAAGCCCTCGCGGCGGCTCTCGCGGTTCAGGTGGACGACGAGCCCGACGAAGAACAGCACGAACGCGTAGAAGGTGAGCAGTGCCACATCGATGTTCCCTGCAATGACGGGTGACATGGGCGTTTCCTTTCGTTTTCAGGCCGGAAATTCGGCGAGGCCGAATGGCCGTTTGGTACGCGCGACGAACTCGGACGTGGGGCGCACGAGCGGTCCCACGGCAATCAGGGTCAGAATCAGCAAGACGATTTCGGCGGAATAGACAGTGGCGTAGCCGGACGAGCCGATGGCATCGCGGACCAGCCCGCCGACCGCGATCGCGGTGCCGGCGCAGCTTGCCTGGACGGCACCCCAGGCGCCAAGGGCGAGACCTGAGCGCTTGCCGTCCTGCGACAGCTGCATCGTTGCGGTCAGCGTGCCCACCGAGAACAGCCCGCCGCCGAAGCCCATCAGTGCGGCCCCCACGGCCAGCAGCACCGGGCTGTGCGCCGGCGCCGCGAAAATGATCATCGCAAAGGCCGCCACGCCCCCGACGCAGCCGAACCCGGCCAGGCGATGCGGTTCGCCCCCGCCGCTCAGCGCGCGCGCCGCGAGCGCAAAGGCAAGCAGCGTCCCCGTCGCCCAAAGCGCGGTCAGCGAGGTCGTCGCGCCCACCGACAGGTGCAGCATCTGTCCGCCATAGGGTTCGAGCAGCACGTCCTGCATCGCAAAGGCGGCGGCGCCCAGGCCGACCGCGACCAGCAGCCGCAAATTGCGCCCCTCGGTGATGAACCGGCGCCATTCCGCGCTGAAATCGGGGGCCGGCGTCGTGATGCGGACCCGCGACCGGGCTTCCTGTTTCCAGAGCGCGGTCACGTTGAAGATCACCGTGAGCAGCGCCGTTCCCTGCACGACCTGCGCAAGGCGCGTCGGCGTATAGTCGGCGAGCACGCGGCCGATGACGATGGCGCTCACCATCATGCCGACGAGCAGCATGACATAGAGCAGCGCGACGACGCGCGGCGCGGTTTCCTCGTCGGCAAGGTCGGTCGCCAGCGCCAGGCCCGCCGTCTGCGTCGTGTGCATCCCGGCGCCGACCATCAGGAAGGCAAAGGCCGCGCCGATTTCGCCCACGATCGCGCCGCCATTGTCCAGCGTCATCACCAGCAGCGCGAACGGCATGATCGCAAGCCCGCCGAACTGCAGCAACGTGCCGAACCAGATATAGGGAACGCGCTTCCAGCCGAGGACCGAGCGGTGATGATCGGACTTGTGCCCGATCAGCGCGCGCAGCGGCGCGAACAGCAGCGGCAGCGAGACCATGGCCGAGACGACCCAGGCATGCAGGCCGAGCTCGACGATCATCACGCGGTTGAGCGTGCCCGTCAGCAGGACGGCACACATGCCGACCGAAATCTGGAACAGCGACAGGCGCAGCAGGCGCGACAGCGGCAGCTCCGGCGTGGCCGCATCGGCGAACGGCAGGAAGCGCGTGCCGATACGGTTCCACATGGCGGCGCGGCCGACGACCTTCATGCCAGCGACCTCCCGCTCACTTCGAGGGCGTGGCTCTTGTAGAACCCGCTGCTGATCCGCTGGCCGCGCTGTGCGGCGGCACCGAAATGGCCGCGCAACGTGCCTTCGGTGACCGGGATGATTGCCGGCGCCCGGTCGCTGCGCGGGAACATCAGGCCGGCGGTGTGCATGACGGTCAGCATCGGCGTGCGCGGCGCGAAGGTGACGAGGACCGACCGGCTGGTGCGCGCGCGCAGCGTCTCGACCGCCGCGATGATGTCCGCCGTCTTGTAATGGATCAGCGAGTCCATCGCGATCACGTGGTGAAAGGCACCGAGCGCCGGGTCGAGCATGTCGCCGACCTGCCAGTCGATGTCGAGCCCGGCGGGTGCGCGGTCGCGGGCGATATCGATCAGGCTCGCCGACACGTCGATCGCAACGACGCTGGCGCCGCGCTGGGCCGCGGCAATCGCCAGTGCCCCCGTGCCGCAGCCGGCGTCGAGCAGGCGCAGGCCGGTCATGTTGTCGGGCAGCCACCCCATCAGCGTCGCGTGCATCGCGTCGCGGCCCTTGCGGACGGTGGCGCGGATGCCGCTGACCGGCGCGTCCGACGTCAGGCGCGCCCACGCGTCCATCGCCGTGCGGTCGAAATAGGTTTCGAGCCGCGCGCGATAAAGGTCGTAGGTCGCCGAAGCCATTATTCGAACCCCAGGAATTCGAAGATGTCGCGGTCCTTCATCGGCATCGCGTCGAGCGCGTCGGTGCCGGCCCACAAGGTTGCGGCGAGGCGGAGATATTCGGCCTTCACCGCTTCGATCTCGGGCGTCGTGTCCATTTCGAAGATGGTGCACTTCTTCAGGCGCGACCGGCGGATCGCGTCGAGGTCGGGGAAGTGCGCCAGCGTCTTGAGGCCGGTCGCGTCGTTGAACCGGTCGATCTCGTCGGTCGCCGCGCTGCGGTTGGCGATGACGCCCGCCATGCGGACTTCGTAGTTCTTCGACTTGGCCTTGATGGCGGCAACGATGCGGTTCATCGCGAAGATGCTGTCGAAGTCGTTGGCGGCGACGACGACGGCACGTTCGGCATGCTGGAGCGGGGCGGCAAAGCCGCCGCACACGACATCGCCGAGCACGTCGAAGATCACGACATCGGTTTCCTCGAGCAGATGGTGCTGCTTGAGCAGCTTCACCGTCTGCCCGACGACATAGCCGCCGCAGCCGGTGCCTGCCGGCGGGCCACCCGCCTCGACGCACATCACGCCGTTGAAGCCCTCGAACATGTAATCTTCGGGGCGCAGCTCTTCGTGATGGAAGTCGACGGTCTCGAGCACGTCGATCACCGTCGGCATCAGCTTTTTGGTGAGAGTGAACGTGCTGTCATGCTTCGGGTCGCAACCGATCTGCAGCACGCGCTTGCCGAGCAGGCTGAGCGCGGCGCTCAGGTTCGACGACGTCGTCGACTTGCCGATGCCGCCCTTGCCATAGATCGCGAAGACCTTGGCGTTGCCGATCTTGTCCGCCCCGTCGAGCGCGACCTGCACGCTGCCTTCGCCGTCCAACCCCTTTTTCAGATTGTCCATCAGGCGGTCGGGAACGCGAGCCGGTGGGTCCATCAAAGCCATGTTACATTCCTCATGCCGCGATACCTTCGAGCCGGTCTTCGATCGCGTCCGAAGCGGCGTGGAGCGCGGCGAGGGTCGCCGCGTCGGGAGTCCAGTAATGGCGGTCGCTCGCCTCGAGCAGCCGCCCGGCGACGCGCGCGGTCGCCTTGGGGTTCAGCGCCGACAGCCGCTCGCGCATCACGTCGTCGAGAACGAACGTCTCGCTGATCGCCTGATAGAGATAGGGGCTGACCTGGCCGGTCGTTGCCGACCAGCCGGCGATGCAGGTGACGCTTGCCTCGATGTTGCGGACACCCTCGAACCCGTGGTCGAGCATGCCTTCATACCATTTGGGATTGAGCACCCGGCTCCGCGTCTCGAGGTCGACCTGTTCGGCCAGCGTACGCACCTTGGCCGCGCCCTGCGTCGCGTCGACGATATAGACCGGGGCGGCCTTGCCCTTGGCGCGCGCGACCGACCGGCTGATGCCGCCGAGCGCATCGACATATTGGTCGATCGTAGTGACGCCGAGTTCGACCGAATCGAGGTTCTGGTAGGCGAAATCCACCGTCGCCAGCGCGGACTGGAGCATCTCGGCCTGCCGGACCGGGGCACCCTTGACGCCATAGGCGAAGCCCTTCTTGGCTTCGAACATGTTCGCGAGTTCGTCGGGGTCGGTCCAGTTGCCGCTGTCGATCAGCTGGTTGACGTTGGCACCATAGGCGCCCTCCGCATTCGAGAAGACGCGCAGTGCCGCGGTCTCGAGGTCGCACCCGTGCTTGGCGGCATGCGCCAGGCTGTGCTTGCGGACGAAATTCATGTCCTCCGGCTCGTCGGCCTGCGCGGCGAGCAGCGCGGCTTCTGCCATCATGCGCGTCTGCAGCGGCAGAAGATCGCGGAAGATGCCCGACAGGGTGACGACCACGTCGATGCGCGGGCGCCCGAGTTCGGCCAGCGGAATCAGCTCGGCTCCGGCGAGGCGGCCATAGCCGTCATGCCGGGGCCGCGCGCCGATCAGCGCGAGGACCTGGGCGATCTGCGCGCCTTCGCTTTTCAGATTGTCGGTGCCCCACAGCACCATCGCGAGCGTCTCGGGGAAGGATCCGCCATCGGCGAGATGACGTGCGACCAGCTGGTTGGCCTGCAGGCCGCCCTCGGCGACGGCGACACGGCTCGGCAGCTTGAACGGGTCGAAGCCGTGCAGGTTGCGCCCGGTCGGCAGCACGTCGGCGTTGCGCAGCAGGTCGCCACCCGGGGCAGGGCGGACGAAACCGGCATCGAGCGCATGAACGATGCCGTCGAGCTCGCCGTTGGTGTCGAGCAGCGCATTGATGCGCGCGCGGTCGCCTTCGGGTGCGGCATCGAGGATCGCGGCACGCTGCGACGCTTCCATCGGTGCGCCGACGACATGCAGGCCATGCGGGATCAGCGCGCGCTCGATGTCGTAGAGATTGGCGGCGAGCGCGGCGATGTCGCCGGCTTCGATGTCGAGCGCGGCGGCGGTCTCGGCGATCATCGGCTCGATGGCGGCGCGCTCAGCGTCGGTCGACGACCGCCACCGCTCGACCAACGCCTTCAGCTCGCTCAGCCCCTTGTAGAGCCCCGCCTCCTCGAGTGCCGGCGTGATGTAGGAAATCAGCGTCGCGCCCGAGCGGCGCTTGGCGAGCATGCCCTCGGACGGGTTGTTGGCGGCGTAGAGATAGAAATTCGGGACATCGCCGATCAGCCGGTCGGGCCAGCACTCGCCGGTGAGGCCGACCTGCTTGCCGGGCATCCACTCCATCGCGCCGTGGGTGCCGAAGTGCAGGATGGCGTCCGCACCGAAGTCCTGCCGCATCCAGCGGTAAAAGGCGCTGAAGGCGTGGGTCGGCGCGAAGTCGCCCTCGAACTGCAGCCGCATCGGGTCGCCCTCGAAGCCGAAGGCGGGCTGGACGCCGACGAAGACGTTGCCGAATTGCGCGCCCAGGATGTGGATATGCCCGCTCGACGCCTGCGCCTTGCCGGGCGCCGGGCCCCAGACCTTCTCGATCTCGCGCAGAAAGGGTTCGTCGCGGACATGGTCGTCGGCGGAAATGCGCGCATGGACGTTGCAGTCGGCGCCGTAGCGGTCGGCATTGCCCTTCAGGATCGCGGTGCGCAGCGCGTCGACCGTCGGCGGGACGATGACGTCATAGCCCTCGGCATGGAGCCGGACCAGCGTCGCGCGGACGCTTTCGAAGACGGCGAGATGTGCTGCGGTGCCGACGGCGCCCGCGTTCGGCGGGAAGTTGAACAGCACCAGCGCGACCCGGCGCTTGGCCCGGTCGGACCGGCGCAGCGCGACCAGCTTGGCGACCTTGCCCGCCAGCGCTTCGGCGCGCTCGGGGCAGGACACCATCTCGCGGACAAGCCCGCCCGCCGCAAAGCTGCAGCGGCGCGCGCAGCCGGTGCACGCTTCGCCCGACGCATCCGACCGGCCGCCGAACACCGTCGGGACAATGGCCCCGTCGAGCTCGGGAATGGCGACCATCATCGTCGCCTCGAGCGGCAGCAGCCCCTGCCGCCCCGCGCCCCAGGCCTGCAGCGTCTGGAACTCGAGCGGATGCGCCGCAATATACGGCACGTCCAGCCGCGCGAGGATTGCCTCGGCCGCCGCCGTGTCGTTGTACGCCGGCCCGCCGACGAGCGAGAACCCGGTCAGCGAAATCACCGCATCGACGGCCGCGACCCCGTCCTTCATGAAATATTTCTCGATCGCCGGGCGGCTGTCGAGGCCGCTCGCGAACGCCGGCAGCACCCGCAGCCCGCGCGCCTCGAGCGCCCGGATCACGCCGTCGTAATGGCCGGTGTCGCGCCCCAGGATGTACGAGCGCAGCATCAGCAGCCCGACCGTCCCGGTCCTGCCGCCCTTCGGCAGCGCCTTGAGCTCTTCGACTATGCGCAGCGGCAGGGCGGGGTGGTAGAGCCCGACTTCGGGATATTCGACCGGGATATCGGCCTTCATCGTCCCGCGCAGGTCGCGGCGCTCGCCGTCGGCATAGCGGTCGACCAGCGCGCGGACCATGTTGACGACATTGTCGTCGCTGCCCGCCAGCCAATATTGCAGCGTCAGGAAATAGGCGCGCACGTCCTGCGCCGCGCCGGGAATGAAGCGCAGGATCTTGGGCAGGCGGCGCAGCATCTTCATCTGCCCCGCGCCCGAGCTCGCCCCCGGCTTCGACGATCCGCGCAGCCGCTTCAGCAGCCCCATGGCTCCCGTCGCCGGCTTGTCCATGCGATAGCCGCCCATGCGGGTCAGCTTGACCACCTCGGCGCCCGACATCAGCCCGATCATCGCGTCGCACGACTCGCGCCGCGCCTCGAGCGCCGGCAGGACGGCACGGATGTGATCTTCGAGGAACAGCATCGTCGAAATGACGATGTCGCCCTGCGCGATGTCGGCCTTGCACTGCTCGAGCGAGGCCGGTGCACGCTCCCAGTCGGCCGCGGCATGAAAGGCGATGCTGATCCCGCTGCCTTCGCGCGCCAGCTGTGCCGCGGCCCGCTCGACCGCGCCCGACAAATGGTTGTCGAGCGTCACGATGACGACGCTCACCTTCGGGGCGAGGCTACCGTGCATAATGCGCCTTCGCCTCGTACAGCGTGTCGAGCGAGATCGACGCGAGCCCCTGTTCGGCGGCGAACCGTTCGGTGTTCTTGCGCGCCTTGCCCCGCACGAAGAACGGAATCTTGCGGAGCTCCTTTTCGGCCTCCGCCGTCCAGATGCCGCCCGCCTCGACGGACTCGAGCACCAACGTTTCGGTCTCGATGAGCTCTTCGCTGGCCGTCGCCGCGGCCGGCGCCTGCGGCGCATGCCCTACCGCCCCATGGTGGCTCGCCCCGTTCGCGTCGCTGAACTCGAAATCGTCGCGGAACATCGCCAGCAGATGCTCTTCCAGCCCCATCGTCAGCGGGTGGACCCAGCTGTCGAACAGGACGTTGGCCCCCTCCCACCCCATTTGCGGGCTGTGCCGCGCCGGGAAGTCCTGCACATGGACCGGCGCCGAAATCACCGCGCACGAAATGCGCAGGCGCTTGGCGATATGGCGCTCCATCTGGCTGCCGAGCACCAGCTCGGGCACGGCGGCGATGATCGCGTCCTCGACTTCCATATGGTCGTCGGTGATCAGCGGCTCGACACCGTATTTGGCGGCGGCCTCGCGCAGGTCGCGGGCGAATTCGCGGTTGTAGCAGCCGAGGCCGACGACCTCGAAGCCGAGTTCCTCATGCGCCACGCGCGCCGCGGCGATCGCATGGGTCGCATCGCCGAAGATGAAGACCCGCTTGCCGGTCAGATAGTTGGAATCGACCGAACGCGACCACCAGGGCATGCGCGACTGGGCTGCGGCAATGGCGGGCTCCGGGTCGGTGCCGGCAAGGGCGGCGACTTCGCGGACGAATTCGGACGTCGCGCCATGCCCGATCGGGATGGTGCGGACGAGCGGCTGGCGGAAGGTCCGTTCCAGCCAGCGCGCCGCGGTGTCGCCGATCTCCGGATAGAGCAGCACGTTGAAATCGGCCGAACCGATATCGGCGATTTGCGCGGCGCTCGCGCCCAGCGGCGCGACCATGTGGACATCGACGCCGACCGAGTCGAGCAGCGCGGTGACTTCGATCATGTCGTCGCGGTGGCGAAAGCCCAGCGCCGTCGGCCCGAGCAGATTGGCGCGCAGCCGACGTCCCTCGACCGGCGCCCGCACGATATCGCGGTCGGCCAGCTTGCGGACGAGCTGGTAGAAGGTTTCGCCCGCGCCCCAGTTCTCCTTGCGGCTGTAGCTCGGCAGTTCGAGCGCGACGACGGGGCAGGGCAGGTCCATCGCATCGACGAGGCCCGCCGGATCGTCCTGGATGAGTTCGGCGGTGCACGACGCACCCACGAGCATCGCCGCCGGCTTGAACCGGTCATAGGCATCGCGCGCCGACGACTGGAACAACTCGGCCGTGTCCTTGCCCAGGTCGCGCGCCTGGAATGTCGTATAGGTCACCGGCGGCCGCGCCCCGCGCCGCTCGATCATCGTGAACAGCAGGTCGGCATAGGTATCGCCCTGCGGCGCATGCAGGACATAGTGAACATCGGTCATCGCCGTCGCGACACGCATCGCCCCGACATGCGGGGGGCCTTCATATGTCCAGACCGCCAGCTGCATCAGACCCTCAGCACGTCGCGCCGCCGCAGCGGTCGCGCAAAGAGTTCGGCAAGGTCGCCGGCCTGGTCGAAGCCGTGGATGGGCGAGAATACCAGTTCGATCGCCCATTTCGTCGACAGCCCTTCGGCCTCGAGCGGATTGGCGAGGCCGAGGCCGCAGACGGTGAGGTCGGGCCGCGCGGCGCGCACGCGGTCGAGCTGCCTGTCGACGTCCTGACCTTCGCTGATCTGTGTACCGGCGGGCAGCGCCGCCAGGTCGCGCGCGAGGTGGCGACGGTGGAGATAAGGCGTGCCGACTTCCAGCGGCACCATGCCGAGCTCGTTCGCCAGGAACCGCGCCAGCGGCACTTCCATCTGCGAGTCGGGCATGAAGAAGATCGACTTGCCTTCGAGCCGTGCCCGGCTGTGTTCGATCGCCTTGATGGCGCGGGCCCGGGGCGCGGCGACGACCGCGTCGAACCGCGCTTGGGGAATGTCGAATGCGTCGGCGGCCGCACGCAGCCAGTCGGTCGTGCCTTCGACGCCAAAGGGGAACATGGCGTCGAGGCGGACGGCCCCGCGATCGTCGAGCGCCATCGCCGTGGCACCGAGGAAGGGCTGGGCCAGCAGGTAGCGGGTATGCGGCCCGATCGGCGGCAACTGGTCGGCACGGCGACCCGGCAAAACATGGACGCGGTCGATCCCGAGCTCGCCGATCAGCCGCAGCAGCTGGTCCTCGACGATATCGGGCAGGGCGCCCACGACCAGCAATTCGGTGGATGTCGACGTCGACTCCGGACAGACCGGGACGAGCGCAGCCAGACACGCATCCTCGCCTTCGGTGAATGTCGTCTCGATACCGCTGCCCGAATAGTTCAGCACGCGCACGCCGGGGTTGTGCTTGACCGACAGCCGGGCAGCCGCGCGGCTCAGGTCCAGCTTGATGACTTCGGACGGGCAGGAACCGACGAGGAACAGCATCTTGATGTCGGGGCGCCGCGCGAGCAGCCGGTCGACGACGCGGTCGAGCTCCTCATTGGCATCGGCGAGGCCCGCCAGATCGCGTTCCTCGATGATGGCCGTGGCAAAGCGCGGTTCGGCAAAGATCATGACGCCCGCCGCCGATTGCAGCAGGTGCGCACACGTCCGCGACCCCACGACCAGGAAGAAGGCGTCCTGGATCTTGCGGTGCAGCCAGACGATGCCGGTCAGGCCGCAGAACACTTCCCGTTGGCCGCGCTCGCGCAGCACGGGGAGGGCGGGCGAGGCGGGCATGACAGTCATGCCGTAGCGCCCGCAAGTGTCGAGGCTTCGAGTCGCGCCGCGCGCAGCTTGAGCACGAACTGGGTCGCGTTGACCGCATAGGTCGCATAGGCGGCGAGCGCCACGAGCATGCGCGCCTCGACGGACCCGAGCCCGAGGAACAGCATCGCGAGGTAGGTGGTGTGCAGCGCGATGACGATCATCGACACGGCGTCCTCCCACCAGAAGGGCTCGGCAAACAGCCATTTGCCGAAGACGACCTTTTCCCAGATCGAGCCCGTCACCATGATCGTATAGAGTGTCATCGTCTTGATAACGATTGAAATATCAGCTGCGAACTGACCGTGTCCGGTGGTCAGGTAGCGCAGCACCAGCGTCGCGCTGATCAGGCAGACGAGGAACTGCACGGGGGCAAGCACGCCCTGCACCAGCGTCCACACCGACGCGTCCCGCCGTGCGCGCTCGTCAGGGGTGTAGAGCCCCTGCCTGGCGCCTTGCTGCGCAATATTGCTGCGGCTTGTGATCACGGTTGCGACACGCCTCTCCACTCGATGCTGGAGACTGTACCGGCAGGTCAGAAGTGTCAAATCTTTTTGACGTAAAACAAAGCTGACAGTTTTTTTGCTGTTGGCCGGCGTCGGACGATTGCCAAATAATCTGAACGGGCATAGCATCCGAGTCGCTGGGATGGTGGGGACAAAGCCATCTAATTAGAAGTCGCGATATCGTTTGCGGCTCGGCCGGGTCGGGAGAACCGGAATGGCATCGGTTGCCGGGATAATGGAGCAGGCACGAGCCCTCCTTCCGGAATTCGTCGGGCGGCGGAAGCGTGTGCCCGAAGCGATCCAGCCGCAGCATCCCGTACCAGCACTGACCCTCGCCACGTCGCAATCGGGCCGGCAGGCGATGGGGCCGCTTGCCGAACTGATCGAGCAGGCGGTGATCCCGCACGTTGTCGAGGCGCATCATGCCGATGCCGCGCCGCTGCGCGACGAGCGCAGCTGGCAGGACGAGGCCTTGTCGTTTGCCGCGCTCGCCATCGATGCCGATGCCGAAGAAATTCTCGCCCGACTCGACGCGATGCTGACGAGCGGCACCGAGATCGAGGCGATCCTCATCAACATCCTCGCGCCGGCGGCGCGGCGCCTCGGCATCATGTGGGAGCAGGACGACTGCGACTTCGTGGACGTGACCATGGGTCTGTGGCGCCTCCAGGAAGTCGTTCGTGAATTGTCGGCCCGGGTGCCGGTCCGCAGCGCCCGTCCGACGGACGGTTATCGCGCTGTCTTCTCGGCCATGCCGGGGGAGCAGCACAATTTCGGGACGGTGATCGTCGAGGACATCTTCCGCCGGGCAGGCTGGTCGACCGAGCTGCTGCTCGATGCTCAGCAGGGGGCGCTGCTAAGTGCCGTCGCATCAGCGCGTTATGACCTGGTTGGCTTGACCGTCAGCCTTGACGTCCATACGGAACGCTTGCCGTCGCTGATTTTGGCGATACGCAGCGTATCGAGAAATCCACGGCTATGCATATTGCTCGGTGGCCGCGTCCTGATGGACGATCCCCAGCTAGCTCTTCGTGTCGGTGCCGATGGAACGGCAGCCGATGCACAGTCGGCGGTCGCCTTGGCCGATCGACTGGTTGCCGCGAATGCCTGTCGCGAGGTATTCACCGCCTGACCGTGAAGGCTGTGAAGATGAGGAAGGCATTTGACCATGCCGGATAGTGGCATTGCGTTCCGGGCGCCTGAAAAGGGCTTCGGAGGCTTCGACGCGTCGAGCATCGCACGGCTGGCGACGGCATCGGGTGACGTCGCGCTTGTCATGACGTCGGACGGGCGCATCATCGATGTCGCTTTTTCGCATGGCGATCCGACTGGCACCGGCCAGGACGCCTGGATCGGCCGGAACTGGGCCGACCTGGTCAATATCGACAGCAAACCGAAAATTGCCGAGATGCTGGAAGCGGCACATAGTGACGCCGCGCCCCGCTGGCGACAGGTCAATCATCCCGGCAACGATGGCGATGTGCCGTTGCGCTACCTGACGGTCGGCTCGGGCAGTGCGGGCAACGTCGTCGCGATCGGCAACGACATGCGCGCGCAGGCCGCGATGCAGCAGCGGCTGATCCAGGCGCAGCAATCGCTCGAGCGGGACTATCTCAAGTTGCGCCAGGCGGAAACGCGTTATCGCATGCTGTTCGATCTCGACAGCGAGGCCGTGCTGATCGTCGAGGGCGACACCCGTCGCATCCACGAGGCCAATCCCGCAGCGACGGCGCTGGCCAAGGCCAAGCCGGGCGCGCTGGTGAACCGCGCGCTGACCAGCCTCATCCACACGGGCGATCACGAAGCGCTGTTCGCCTATCTGGGTCTGGCGACGGTGAGCGACACGACCGAACCGGTGCAGCTGCGTCTTGCGTCCGGCAAGGCCATTGTCGGGCTGACCGCGACGGCGTTCCGGCAGGACCGGGCCCCGTTTTTCCTTATTCGCATCGCGTCCGATGTCGGCGGGCAGGGCACGGATGTCCAGCCGATGCGCGACATGATCGAGCGTCTTCCCGACGCCTTCGTGCTGACCGACGCCCGGTTGGTGATCCTGACGGTGAACGCCGCTTTCGTCGACCTGACCGGCGAAGTCTCGGCGGCGCGGCTGAAGGGCGAGCAGCTCGGCGAGTATCTCGGCCGCTCGGGCATCGATGCCGATGTGATCGTCGACCAGCTTCGCGAATATGGCAATGTGCGCAATTTCGCGACGGTGCTGCGCAGTCGTTCGGGAGCGATGGAAGAGGTCGAGGTCTCGGCCGTGTCCGCACCCGGTCTCGACGGCGACGGCTTCGGCTTTTCGATCCGCAGCATCGCGCGCCGCGCCCGCGACCTGCCGCCGCAGCCCAAGGACATGCCGCGTTCGGTCGAGCAGCTGACCGAGCTGGTGGGTCGCATGTCTCTCAAGGACATCGTCCGCGAATCGACGGACCTGATCGAGCGGCTCTGCATCGAGGCGGCGCTTGAATATACCAGTGACAACCGGGCGTCCGCGGCCGAAATCCTGGGCGTCTCGCGGCAGAGCCTATATTCGAAACTGCATCGGCATGGCCTCGGCAATCTGGTGGGCGAGGGCGAATAGCGCTTCGGACGAAATAACTGTCCATTCTTCTTGACGCTCTGGAGTGTCAGGCATAGCCTCTCTCCATGGCTGGCTCGCTGTCCCCCTCCGCCCCGACACCGGTGCCCGCAGTGCGCGATGTCGTGGCACTGCTCAAGCCGATCACCTGGTTCCCGCCGATGTGGGCGTTCCTGTGCGGCGTCGTCTCGTCGGGCGTGCCGGTGGCAGAGCGATTGCCCTTTCTCTTCATCGGCATCCTGCTGACCGGCCCGCTCGTTTGCGGTACGTCGCAGGCGGTGAACGACTGGTTCGACCGCCATGTCGACGCCATCAACGAGCCCGGCCGCCCCATTCCGTCGGGTCGGATCGCGGGCAATTGGGGACTGCGCATCGCCGTTGCCGGCACGGTGCTTGCGGCCGCCGTTGCGTGGCCGGCCGGCATCTGGGTGTTTGCCGCGACTTTGCTCGGTCTGGTGTGCGCCTGGATCTACAGTGCACCGCCCTTGCGGCTGAAGGCGGACGGCTGGGCCGGCCCCGCTGTCGTGGCGCTGACTTATGAAGGACTGACCTGGTTCACCGGCGCGGCGGTCATGCTCGGCGCGCTTCCCTCGCCGCACATATTGGCCGTGCTCCTGCTCTACAGCCTCGGTGCGCACGGCATCATGACTCTCAATGATTTCAAGGCGGTAGAGGGCGATCGTGTCACCGGCGTGCGCTCGCTCCCGGTCCGGCTCGGCGTCACCAACGCCGCCCGCCTCGCCTGCCTGGTCATGGCCCTCCCCCAGGCGATCGTGCTTGTACTTCTTGTCCGCTGGCACCTCTCCCTCTCCGCCGCCATCGTCGGCATGTTGCTGCTGCTCCAGTTCGCCCTGATGGCACGCATGCTCCGCGATCCGAAAGCGCTCGCGCCCTGGTACAACGCTACCGGTACCAGCTGTTACGTCCTCGGCATGCTCGCGACAGCCTGCGGACTTGGGGGCGTATTATGACAGCGCTGAGCTGGCCTCAGATCGCGCGCCTCGGCCTCGTGCAGAGCGCCATCGGTGCGATGGTGATGCTGTCGACCTCGCTGCTCAACCGCGTGATGGTCGTCGAATACGCGCTACCCGCCGCCATTCCTGCAGGCCTCGTCGCCTGGCACTATGCTGTGCAGCTGTCGCGGCCGGCATGGGGCCATGGTTCCGACAAGGGACGCCGGCGGACACCCTGGATCATCGGCGGCATGGCAGTGCTGGCAGGGGGGTCTCTGCTCGCCGTCGCGGCCATGGTGACACATATCCTGCTGTTGTCGGTAGTGGCCTATGCCCTGATCGGGGCCGGTGTTGGCGCTGCAGGTACCTCGCTCCTCGCACTGCTGGCCACGCGCACGGCGCCCGATCGGCGCGCGGGTGCCGCATCGCTGACTTGGATCATGATGATTGTGGGGATCATCGTCGCCGCCGGCATCGCAGGGAGGCTGCTGGAACCCTTCTCCGTCCAGCGGCTCGTTGCTGTCGTCGCCGGGATCGGTTTCGTCGCCTTCGCCGTTGCCGCGCTCGGCGTCTGGGGAGTCGAGGGCGAGCCGGTCTTCGAGCCCCGGATCGGGCCCGAGGTCGCTTTCGGATCGGTCTTGCGCGAAATCTGGGCGGATCCCGAGGCGCGCGCTTTTACGGTTTTCGTTTTCATGTCGATGCTCGCCTATTCGATGCAAGACATGATCCTCGAACCCTTCGCGGGCCTCATGTTCGCCTATACGCCGGGGCAATCAACCAGCCTTTCGGGCATACAGCATCAGGGTGTGCTTGCCGGCATGATCCTCGTCGGCTTGGGCGCACGAACTTTCGGCGGCGGGACTGCGCGGGGACTGCGTAGCTGGACCGTCGGCGGTTGCATCGGCTCCGGCATTGCACTCGCGGGGCTGGCGACGGCCGCGCAGGTTGCACCCCACTGGCCGTTTGCCGCGAATGTTGCGCTGCTCGGCTTCTGCAACGGCGTGTTTGCGGTATCGGCCATTGGGGCGATGATGGCGCTTGCGGGGCAGGGTGCGTCCGATTCGGGCGGCCGCGAAGGCATACGTATGGGCGTGTGGGGCGCGGCGCAGGCGATCGCCTTTGGGCTCGGTGGTCTCGGCGGCGCGGTTGGCGTCGATATCATGCGCCGCCTGACCGGAGAAGATGGTCGGGCGTTCTCAAATGTGTTTGCCGTTGAGGCGGGGCTATTTGTCGTCGCGGCATGGCTGGCGGCGGGGGCGGTATCGTCTGCACCTGCACGGGCGAGAGAGGTGCTGGTATGAGCGGATACGATTATGATACGATCGTCGTCGGGGGTGGCCCGTCGGGCGCAACGGCGGCGACCGACCTGGCACGTCTCGGGCGCCATGTCCTGCTGCTTGATAGGGCGGGGCGCATCAAGCCTTGCGGCGGCGCCATCCCGCCGCGCCTCAACCGTGACTTTGACATCCCGGATAGCCTGATGGTCGCGCAGGCGACGCTTGCGCGCATGGTCGCGCCCTCGGGAAACAGCGTCGACATGCCAGTCGGCAACGGCGCGGTCGGTATGGTCGATCGCGATGTTTTCGACGAGTGGTTGCGGGCGCGGGCCGCGCTCGCCGGGGCAGAAAGGGCTACAGGCACGTTCGAACGGATTGACCGCGACCCCGATGGCGCTGCCCGCGTGGTCTGGCGTGAAGTGCGCAACGGTCCCGAATCGAGTGCCCGGGCCCGGATCGTCATCGGCGCGGACGGCGCCCGTTCAGGCGTGGCGAGGCAGGAGCTGAAGGGAGCCGATCGGACCCCCTGCGTGTTCGCCTATCACGAAATCGTCAAGGTGCCCGAAGGGGGTATCGATGGCTTCGATCCACATCGGTGCGATGTCATTTACCAGGGCAAGTATTCGCCCGATTTCTACGCCTGGGTTTTCCCGCATGGCGAAACTGCCAGCATTGGTCTGGGCAGCGCGAACAAGGGCTTTCCCTTGCGCGAGACCACGCGCGCCCTCCGCGAGGAGATGGGACTGGACGCCTTTGAAACGATACGTTGCGAAGGGGCGCCGATCCCGCTGAAGCCGCTGAAGCGCTGGGACAATGGCCGAGATGTCGTCGTCGCAGGGGATGCCGCAGGCGTAGTTGCGCCGGCATCGGGCGAGGGAATCTACTATGCGATGGTAGCAGGGCGCGAAGCGGCAGAAGCCGTCGAGCTTTGCCTCGCCACCGGCAAGGCATCTGCACTGAAGCAGGCGCGCAAGCGCTTCATGCGACAGCACGGCCGGGTGTTCATGATTCTCGGCATCATGCAGTATTTCTGGTATTCTTCGGACAAGCGCCGTGAGCGGTTCGTGAAAATGTGTGCCGACCCGGACGTCCAGCGCCTGACGTGGGACGCCTATATGAACAAGCAGCTCGTGCGTGCCGACCCTATGGCGCACGTCCGCATTTTCTTCAAAGATCTCGGGCATTTACTGGGGATCGGCAAAGTCGAATCGACACCACAACTGCCTGCTGAATGAGCTGGCTCTTCGCCAGCGGTCACGCTGTCGATCTCGTCTTGCTGTTTATGCTGATTGAAGCAATTTGGCTTGTCACGCGGCGGTGGCAAGCGCTGACGATAGTACTGATGCTCGCGCCGGGCGCCTTAATGTTGGTCGCGCTCCGCGCAGCGCTCACGGGGATGCCGTGGTACTTGATTGCCTTACCGTTGACGGTGTCGCTGCCGCTGCATCTGGCGGACTTGCGACACCGTCGACGGGTGTGACTTATTTCAACGTATTGAGGTAAGCGATCACATTCGCGCGCTGCTGAGGATCCTTGACGCCGGTGTAGGTCATCTTGGTACCCGGAATCACGCGCTGCGGATTTTCGAGATACTGGAACAACTTCTCGTCGCTCCAGACGATACCGCTGTTCTTGTTCGCGGCAGAGTAGGTATAGCCGGCGACCTCGCCCGAGTGGCGACCCTGGATCCCGTGCAGCGAAGGCCCGACCATGTTCTTGCCGGCTTCGCTCGAGTGGCACGTCTTGCAAGCGATGAAGACTTTCTCGCCTGCGGCGGCATCGCCGGTAAAGCTGGCGAATTTGCTGCCGTCGAGTGTGTCGGTATTGTCGGCTGCCGGTGCCGCAGCGCCTGCCGCGGCCGGTGCTGCCGTATTTGCCGCCGCCGTCGTCGTCGCGGCGGGTGCCGCGTCGTCTTCGGCTTTTTTCGAACAAGCCGGCAATGCCAGCAAGGCAACGACACCCAGCGATACCCCAAGGTACGCCTTCACTTTTGCCATGTGAGTCTCCATCCAGAATTCTTGCTGACCCGATAGTCAGGGCGCGGAAATTACATGAAACCGAAGGCGGCGCAATCACTATAGCTTGTGTCGCGACCGCCAGGCTTTAGCGTAGCGCCAAAGGGGGGCGGCAATGCAGCAAGGCAGGGCTTTTGACTGGCATGGCGACCGCGAGCGTTTGCTCGCCGAGGCTCATGCCCGACCCTCCACGCCTTTGGAAGCGCCGGTCGTTTCGATCCGGCTCGCGAATGTTTCCGGTCAGGAAGCCGCGGATTCCGATCGGCTTCACATGGCAACGCTTTGCGAGCGATATGCCGCGCAAATCCCCGCAAAAGGCACACGCTGGTGGGCGCTGGAAGGTCCCGGCTGGTCGCTCAGGTGGGAACGCCATACCGAGTTTTCCAGCTGGACGCTGTTCTGCCCGCCGGCGACGGCGGCAGACCCGCGCGATCCGCTAGAGCGCCTTCCTGCCGACTGGCTGGCGAATTTCCCCAGCGACGTGCTCGTCGCGACCATGCTCGAATTGCGACGCGACGACCGCGGCACGGCGTCGCCGCCGCTCGCCTCCGACGGTGTGCAGATCGGCGCGATCGTGCTTGAAGGAGCAGCGCGCGTCTTTACCGACTTCCGTGCCGATGACAGCGGCATGACGCGCTTTCGCGTCATGCTGCGCTCACGCGACGCAGCACTGGCGGGGCGCCTCGCCTTGATCCTTCTCGAAATCGAAACCTATCGCCTGATGGCGCTGCTCGCGTTTCCACTTGCCGGCGAAGCGACGGTTCAATTGCGCGCGATCGAAGCCGAGGCTGGTGTTCTGGCGTCGCGCCTGGCGGCCGAGGAGGGCGTCGAGGCCGATCGCGCCCTGTTGTCGCGGTTGATTACGCTGTCGGGCGAAGCCGAAGGCCTCAGCGCGCGCACGACGTTCCGTTTTGGCGGGGCCAATGCCTATCATGATCTCGTGCGCGACCGGGTTGCTTCGTTGCGCGAAGAGAAAATTGCTGGGGTCCAGACGATTGCCGAATTCATGGAGCGTCGCCTCGCGCCGGCGATGCGCACCTGCAATTCCGTGGCCGAGCGAGAACGTGCGGTTATCGCGCGGATCGCGCGCGCCGGGGCAATGCTCGACACGCGGATCAAGGTAGCCGACGAGGCAACGAGTGCGGAACTGCTCAGCTCGATGAACGCCCGGGCCGATGCTTCGCTACGACTGCAACGCACGGTCGAGGGCCTGTCCGTCGCTGCGATAAGCTATTATTCGCTCATGCTGCTTTCTTATCCCGTAAAGGCACTTGAGCATCAGTGGCATGATTTCGATGCGACGCTCGCGCTCGGGATAATGGCGCCCGTTGTTGCCATATTTGTCTGGATGAGCTTGCGCGCGATACGCCGACAGATCGAAGGGCACTGAACCGTCCCACAAACGGACGCCCCGATTTGAGGCACGGTTGGCGCTGGCCTCGATGGTGAATCGGGCCTTTACGCTTTGACGATGAACCGTCGCCTTGTACTGACCAACGAGTCAGCTCGTCATCCCTTCCGTCGCAATTTGCCGCCACAGACTCTGGATGAACGAAGTCCTCGCGAGCCCTTGTCAGATCGGAGCCTCTTCCTGCTCACGTTCGTCTCGGCTTTCCTGGCTTTTTCGACTTTTCTCGCGTGAAGCGAAGGGAATTGCGTCCCCGGTCGTAATGCATTCAACAGGGTCGGGCATTCGACCGGACCGGCAGGGACGTGACAGAGACGCAGGCGGCCTTACGCGCAACCGATGCTGACAGTAGCGATGATGCGCTGATGGCACGGGTGCGCGCCCGCGATGCGGCGGCTTTTCGCATCCTCGTCGACCGCAACGTGGGTCCGCTTCACCGCGTCGCCTATCGCATGATCGGCGACCCGACCGAGGCCGAGGACCTGGCTCAGGAGGCGCTGCTGCGCTTGTGGCGCGACGCGGACAAATGGCAGGCCGGCCATGCCGGAACGGGGGCATGGCTGCGGCGCGTTGTCGTGAACCTGTGCCTCGATCGTTTGCGACGGCGGCGCTTTTCAAGCGACGAAGCTGTTCCTGAACGTGCTGACGATGCGCCACTCGCGCCAGAGCAAATGGATGCCGCGCGCCTGCGCGCGGCAACAGTCGCGGCGATCGCTGCGCTACCCGACCGGCAGCGCGCGGCTGTCGTACTGACTTATTATGAAGAGGTTTCGAACCAGATGGCGGCAGAGACGATGGACATGAACCTCAAGGCGTTCGAGTCACTCTTGCTGCGCGCCCGTTCGGCGCTTCGCGCTGGATTGGCTCCCATTAAGGAGGCCGCTCGGTGACCGACGCCCTGAATACCGCTCTCGATCGGTTCGACGTTCCGCCGCTGTCGGCAGGCATCGCCGATCGAATCATGACCGCGGCGACAAAGGCTGCAAGCGTGCCGTCCACGCCGCCGCGGCGCGACCGCAGGGGCATGTGGCGGCGTGGGCGGCAAGTGCTGCTCGGTACGATGGCCGTCGGGCTGCTCAGTGCCGGTGCCGTGGCGTCGGGCCTGCTCGGGAAGGTCGGAATTGAAGTGCCGGTTTTGACGGCAATGCTCGCGCCGAAGCCAAAGCGCGTGGTGGTGAAGCCGGAACATGTCGCCGCGAGAAAGCCGCCGGCGAGCGTTTCGATTGCGCCGCCGCCTTTGGCGCTGGTCGATCCGACGCCGCCCGGGCTGTTGCCACGACCGCTCCTACCTGCCGAGCGCATGGCATTGCGTGAGGAACGCCGCGAGCGGCGGCAGTCATTTGCCGCCGAACATCCCGTTGCTGCCGCGATGATTCAGGCGCGCGTTCGCGAACGGCTGCAGAGCCGGGCGGCCGAGCGACGAGCGGCATTGAGGGTGCCGGGGATCGACCCATCGATCCCGGGTGCAAGATCGCTTGGTCCGCTCGAACAGATGGCGCTTGCGCGCGCAGCGCGCCGCGACCGTCTGATTGCCGAACGAATGATTGATCGTCGGATACGGGCGCGCGAAGCCAAATTGGCTAAAGGACCGGGCGAGGAGGTACCTGTGCCGCCTGCCGCCACTCTCCCGAACGATCCTTCATTGGCGCCCGTCGCTCCGGTTGCCCGGCCAGCCCCGTCGATCTCCGGGGAGCGCACCCTGCAAGCGTCCGACCTGCGTGCGGCGCGCCGTGAGCGATTAAAGCAGATGACGCCGGAAGAACGCGGCCAGTTTCGTGAAAGAAGGCAGCAGCGCCGCGCGCTGCGTCTTCAGCGACAAGGCCGATTGCCCCGTGACTAGCAGCGAAGGATTCCGCGTCGTTTGGCGTTAGCATGTCGACCGGGCGGATCCCCCCTTCGTCCGGTCGACCGTCTAGCTTGCTGGGTAACAGTCGCCCGTGGGGCACGCCTTGTGGAGCGTCCAGGCCAGCCAAGCCGAGATCACACACATCCCGGCCGTCATGATGAACTGATCGGTCGCCGACACGCCGATCGCACTCAGCCCGACGGCGAGGACGGACCCCACGACCATGCAACCTGCATTGACGAAATTGTTCGCGCCTACGGTGCGTGCCGTCTCGCTCTTGGCCACGGTCGTCGTCAGGAAGGCATAAAGCGGTACGACGAACATGCCGCCCGAAATGGCGATTGCCAGCAAGCAAGCGAGGAGCAGGGCGGCGCCGGGAAGGTGGATGAACTGGACGATGTTGTAGAGCGATCCCTCGCTGCTGCGTTCCCAGAATTTCGCAATGAAGTGAAAGCCCAGCACGAAAGCGCCCATGAAAAGGACCGATGTCGGTGCAAAGCGGGCCGATACCTGGCCCTTCAGGAGCCGGTTTATCCAGACCGACCCGATCGCAATGCCGATCGAGAAAATGGCAAGAAACAGGCTTGCAACGCTTTTGTCGGCTTGCAGCACGTTTTTCACCAAGGGCGGGAACTGCACGAAAAGGACCGCGCCGATCATCCAGAAGAAGCTGATCGATACGATGGCCAGAAACAGGTGGCGGACGTGCATCGTCGCCGACACGAGCCGGTACGAGGCGCGAAAGATGTTCCAGTCGATCGCATGGTCGTCGCCGATCGCCGGGGCGGCGGGAACCTCGCGACCGGCAAACCAGCCCATCACGGCAATGATCAGCACGCCTGCGGCGGCCACATGGTGGTTGATGAAGCCTGCGAGGATCGTGCCGGCAAGGATCGCGATATAGGTACCGGCTTCGACCAGCCCCGTGCCGCCCAAGACTTCCTCGCTGCTGAGGTGCTGCGGCAATATGGCGTATTTGATCGGCCCGAAGAACGTCGAATGGACGCCCATTGCAAACAGGGCGATCATCATCAGCGGAATGTTGCCGATCATCAGGCCGGTGCCGCCGACGATCATGATGCCGATTTCGCAGCTTTTGACGATCCTGACGAGCCGCGCCTTGTCATAGGCGTCGGCCAGCTGGCCGGCGACCGCTGAAAGCAGGAAAAACGGTAGGATGAACACGGCGGACGCGACGGCGCTGAACAGTTCTTCCTGCTTGGGGTCGTTGTAGATGTTGTAGATTACGAAGAGAATCATGGCGGTTTTGAACAGATTATCGTTCATCGCGCCCAGGAACTGCGTGACGAAGAGAGGCAGGAAACGACGCCGATTCATCAGCGCGAGTGACATCTGCATAAGGGGTTGCGATCCAGTTGTGACTGCAGCGCGCCATAGCGGCCTTTGCGCCCGGGTCCAATGGCGGTTAGAGGCTGTGGCCGTGCTCAGCCTGCCGAACATCCTGACTTTGTCGCGCATCGTCACCGTGCCGCTGCTCGTGGCGCTCTTGTGGTTTCCGGGCTGGGAGCTCGGATATGCGCTGGGTTTCGCGCTCTACTGCCTCATGGGCGTGACCGATTACTTCGACGGCTATCTGGCCCGTGCGCAAGGAACGGTATCGAAGCTGGGCCAGTTCCTCGATCCCATTGCCGACAAGATCATGATCGCTGCAGTGATCCTGATGCTGGTCGGCACGCGCCACGAGGCCGCATCGATTACCGGCGTGCATCTGATCGCCGCCCTGGTGATCCTGCTTCGAGAAATCGCCGTGTCGGGCCTGCGCGAATTTCTCGCCGGCCTGCAGGTTTCCGTCCCGGTTTCGCAACTGGCCAAGTACAAGACGACGCTCCAGATCATCGCGCTGGGTGCCCTCATCCTCGCGGGCGCGATGCCCTTTTATGGCTGGGTCAAGACGGTCGGGCTGGTTTCACTGTGGGGCGCGGCAGCGCTCACGCTGCTGACCGGCTGGGACTATCTGCGGGCCGGCCTGAAACATATGGATTGAGCGGTGATCAGGCTGCTTTATTTCGCCAGGGTGCGCGAGGCGGTCGGCTTGAGCGAGGAGCTGCTCGACTTGCCTTCCGGCCTTCGGACGGTCGGCGAGCTGGCCGACTGGCTCTCGCTTCGCCATGCGATTTTCGCCGAGCGCGACCGGTTGCGCGTTGCTGTGGACCAGGTCATGGCGCGCTTCGACACCGATATCGGCGGTGCCCGTGAAATCGCGTTCTTCCCGCCGGTAACCGGTGGATGATCACTGTCCGGGTCTCGGCCGACGCGTTCGACATCGGCGCCGAGACGGCCGCGCTCGGCATCGACGGCATGGGAGCCGTCGCCAGCTTTACGGGAATCGTGCGTGGTGACGGGGGGCTGACGGCCCTTACGCTCGAACATTATCCGGCGATGACGGAGGCTGCCTTGCACGCGCTTGCCGATGAGGCCGCAGCGCGCTGGTCGCTCGGCGGTGTCGTGCTCCACCATCGCGTGGGGCGTCTCGTTCCCGGCGACCCGATCGTGCTGGTGGCCTGCGCCAGCCCGCACCGTGCCGACGCGCTTGCGGCATGTGCTTTCCTGATCGACCGATTGAAGACCGACGCGCCATTCTGGAAGCGCGAAAGCTTTGCCGACGGTCGCGAAACCTGGGTCGAAGCGCGCAACAGCGACGATGCGGCCGCAGCCCGCTGGAACTAGGCGAGCGCCCGGTACAGGCTGAACGCGCTCGTTGCCGTCAGGACAACGCCCACGAGACGCAGCAATATCGCCGACGTGATCCGCTTCGCGAGCATCGCACCCAGCGGGGCAGCGGCGATCCCGCCGATCAACAGCCCGATAGTGGCCGTAGTGAAGGCCTCGAAGCCAATTCCGACGATGAAAGCGATCGAGATGCTTGTCGTCAGGAAAAACTCCGCCGTGTTGACGGTCCCGATTGTCTTGCGCGGATCGCTGCCCTGCAACAGCAGGTTCGACGTTACGACCGGACCCCAGCCGCCACCGCCCGCCGCGTCGAGAAATCCCCCGATCAGGCCAAGCGGCGCGATAATTCGTGGGCGGCGCGGCTTCGGCGTGACGCCAAACGATCGCGCCAGCAGATAAATTCCAATCAGCGACAGATAGGCCATGACGAACGGCCGCGTGATCGATGCATCAAGGCTGACCAGCACATAGGCGCCCAGCACGCCACCCACGATCCCCGGAAAGATCAGGCGCACGAATAACCACCAGTCCACATTGCGATGCAGGACATGGCTGATCCCGCTGGCGGCCGTCGTGAACATCTCGACTAGGTGAACGCCTGCCGAGCCCTGTTTCGGCGGGACACCCAGCACGCTGACCAGCAACGTGTTGGAAATGACACCAAAGGCCATGCCGAGCGCGCCATCGACGAGTTGGGCGGCAAAGCCGACCGCGATGAAGGGGAGGAGCGCCTCGAACAGGGCTGGATCAACCGTCATCCACAAACGTCTCGCAGGGGTGATGGCCCGCGGCAAGCACAGATCGTCGGTGAGCACTGAAAGCCTAGCTATTCGCTTGGGTTTGAAACGGGAGGCCGTGGCGCTTAAGTCCTCGCCATACTGAATGTGCCGGGGAGGCACCTATGGCCAGCGGACTCATTTCTTATCTCGATGCGATAAAGGCGCGTGACCCTGCGGCACGGTCTCGCTGGGAGGTGCTTCTTTACCCCGGTGCCTGGGCCTTGGCGTTTCACCGTCTGGCGCACTGGCTTTATGTCGGTGAACTCTACTGGTTTGCGCGTCTGGTAAACCATATCGGGCGTTTCTTCACGGCTATCGATATTCACCCTGGGGCACGGATTGGCCGCAACTTCTTTATCGATCACGGCTTTACGGTCATCGGCGAGACGGCGGAAATCGGTGACGACGTCACCATCTATCAATGCGTGACGCTCGGCGGCACCAACCCGGCTGACGGTGTTCCCGGCAAGCGCCATCCGACCATTGCCGACGGGGTCATCATTGGCTCGGGCGCGCAGGTACTGGGTCCGATCCTGGTCGGGGCGGGCGCGCGGATCGGGGCCAATTCCGTGGTGACCAAGGACGTACCCGAGGGGGCGACGATGGTCGGCATCCCCGCGCGCTCGACCCTGGTCGAGGCAAATAGCGGTTTCATCCCCTATGGCACGCCGTGCAGCGAACGGTTCGATCCCGCCACGCAACAGCTGGAAATCCTGAAGTGCGAAGTCGATACTTTGCGTGCAAGGCTTTCGGCATTGGTTGCCGAGCGCGAGCAAGGGCGTAAAACCGCCTGATGGGCGTTGTTCCTTTTCCACGTGCGGCGGCGTTGCAGATCGGCTTCGATCGCGCCGAACTGACCCGCATTCTCGATCTCTATGGCCGGATGGTCGCGGCCGGACACTGGCGCGATTATGCGGTGCATTTCGATCGCGAAGCAGCCGTTTTCGCAGCCTTTCGTCACGCCACCGAGCGTCCCGAAGTCCGGATAGAAAAGCGGCCTGCGCTGCGCAACCGGCAGGGCCAATGGGCATTGATCGGCGAGGGCGGGGCAATCCTGAAGCGCGGTCACGACTTGGCGCCGGTTTTGGCGCCGGTGGAACGCCGCCTCATGAAGCTGGTCGCGGAGTAGCGATCAGCCTCCCTGCATCGTCTTGAAGATCAGCATCGACTGCTCGTTGCCTGATTGCGGTACGATCTCGCCGGTACGATCGGTGATCTTGTCCCACAGGCGCGCGACCGCCTCCGGAGTCCTGTCGTCTTCGGGGAGATAGGCACCAGGGGTTAGCGTCACATAGGCCGCTTGCACGACTCCTGCGCCGGCGCCGACGATGGCGTTGGACGGCGCATCCTCGCTCACTAGGTAAAGTGCGGCGGGTACCACGTTTTCAGGTGCAAAAGCCTTGAACGCCTCGGCCGGAAACAGGTCTTCGGTCATCCGCGTGCCGGCAACGGGCGCGATCGTGTTGACGCGGACATTGTACTTAGCGCCCTCGAGATACAGCGTTTTGGTGAGGCCCGCGAGGCCGAGCTTTGCCGCACCGTAATTCGCCTGGCCGAAATTGCCGAACAGGCCGGTCGAAGATGCCGTCATCAGGATTCGGCCGTACGCCTGGTCACGCATCGTGTCCCAAACGGCCTTGGTGACGTTCGCGCTGCCGATGAGGTGGACCTTTACGACACTATCGAAATCGGCTGGCTCCATCTTGGCGAAGCTTTTGTCCCGGAGGATGCCGGCATTGTTGATCAGGATGTCGACGCGGCCCCAATGCGCCTTGGTTTCGGCAACCATAGCGACCATCTGCTCATATTCCGTAACGCTGCCGCCATTTGAGATCGCCGTGCCGCCGCTGCTGCGGATTTCTTCGACAACCTGCAATGCGGCATCGGAGTGTCCGGTGCCATCGCGCGCGACGCCCAGGTCGTTGACGACCACTTTGGCGCCGCGCCGTGCAAGTTCAAGCGCATAGGCGCGGCCGAGTCCGCCGCCTGCGCCGGTCACGATGGCAACGCGGTCTTCGAAGGAAATGGTCATCGGAATCCCCAAGTGCAAAGGCGGCTGTCGAGCCGCCGATGCACCGGGGTTCCGTTTACGTCAACCGCGACGCTTGCGCGCGCCGCCGCGCCGGTCGCTCTCGCGTGCCGAACCCTGGCGGCATTGGTCGGTGACCGTTGCCGAACAGCGCGGGTAGCTTGCCTGTGCCGAAGGCGCAGGTGATCCGGTTTGTCCGCCCATTCCCTGACCGGTCATGCCCGAACTTCCTGTCGAACCCATGGCGCTACCGGTCGTGCCGGTGCTGCCCATCGTGCCCGTGCTGCTGCCCGTGGCATCGGTCGTCGGGGCAGGCGGCGTGGGCGAGGCCGGGTCGCTTGCGGGCGCCGGGCTCGTTGCCGTTGTCCCATCGTTCGTCGTGCCGGCGGGCGGCGTCGTCGTGTCGGTACCCTGTGTCGTCGATGTGCCTGTGCTGCCGGTCGGAGGCGACGTCATCGGGGTGGTTGATTGAGCTATAGCTGCCGTTCCGACAAGCAGGGCAGCTGCAAAAGCGAGCGATTTCATTAGTTTTACTCCGTTGCTTCACGCCGGGGGCAGGCGCGTGTGCACGGGGTCAATGCATGAAACGACGATGGGTTTCGTCGCAGGGATTGCGCGGCGGCGCTGGGACCCAGAGTTCTAGAGACGCCCCTCGGCGTCCAGAGCATAACCTGCCGACCGAACAGTGCGGATGATGTCGGCATAGCCGCCTTCGTTGATCGCCTTGCGAAGCCGCCGGATGTGCACGTCTACCGTCCGCGGCTCGATATCGCTGTCATGACCCCAGACGCTGTCGAGAAGGCGTTCGCGCGAGAACACATGAGCCGGATGTTCGAGGAAATGCTTGAGCAGCCGGAACTCGGTTGGGCCGAGGGGCACCGTCTTGCCGGCCCGTTTCACCTTGTGCCCGACCGTGTCCATTTCGAGATCAGCGTAAATCAGCGCTTCGCCCGCAAGCGCGGGACGGACGCGTCGCAGGACGGCTCCGACGCGGGCGACCAGCTCGCGCGGGCTGAACGGCTTTGTCACATAATCGTCGGCACCGGTTTCCAGGCCTCTCACGCGGTCTTCTTCTTCGCCGCGCGCCGTGAGCATGATGATTGGCACGTTCTGCGTCTCCGGCATGCGGCGCAGACGCCGGCAGACCTCGATGCCTGAGAGGCCTTCGATCATCCAGTCGAGCAGCACGATGTCGGGAGCATTTTCTTGCGCGAGAAGCAGGGCTTCTTCGCCGTCAGCCGTCTGCTTGACGTCGAAATCCTCGCGCCGGAAATGATAGACGAGCAGTTCGGCGAGAGCGGCATCATCTTCGACAAGCAACATTTTCGCGCGGGCCATCGTGTCAGCTCCCCGTATGATCGTAAGTGTCGGTGCGTTCTCGTTCGGCCATATATTCACCGGTGGCGGCAAAATAGACCATCTCCGCGACGTTCGTCGCGTGGTCGCCCACCCGCTCGAGGTTCTTGGCGACGAAGAGCAGGTGCGCGGCGTCGCTGATCGAGGGAGGGTATTCGACCATATATGTGACCAGGGTACGAAAGATCGAATTGTAGAAATCGTCGACGACCCTGTCGCGTTCGTTGACGGCGACGGCGAGCGCCGCGTCGCGCGCGGCAAAGGCCGTCAGGGCGTCGTTGACCATCTCGGTCGCGACTTGTGCCATGCTCGGCAGGAGCGAGAGGGGCTCGATTTTCCGGCGTCCCTCGATCGCGCCGACGCGTTTGGCGATATTTTTGCCATAGTCGCCCACACGTTCGAGGACGCTCGCAATCTTGAGCGCTGAAACCACGTCGCGAAGATCGTCCGCCATTGGCGCGCGCAGTGCGATGATCTGGACCGCCAGCTTCTCGACTTCGGACTCCAGCCGGTCGATGATGCGGTCTTCCTCGATGACCTGCCGCGCCAGCTCGAGGTCGCGCTTGACCAGTGCTTCCATGGCACGCGTGATGGCCGCTTCGGCACGGCTGCCCATCTCGGCGATATGTCCGCGCAGTTCGCCGATCTCATCGTCGAAGGCTTTGACAGTATGCTCGCTGCCGATGCCCATCAGCCGTACCTTCCAGTAATATAATCCTTGGTCCGCTCGGCCTTGGGATTGGTGAAGATGTCCGATGTCACGCCATATTCGACGAGCGTGCCAAGGTGGAAAAATGCCGTCCGTTGCGAGACGCGGGCCGCTTGCTGCATGTTGTGCGTCACGATGACGATCGCGTAGCGCCCGCGCAGCGCATGGATGAGTTCCTCGATGCGGGCCGTCGCAATGGGGTCCAGCGCCGAACACGGCTCGTCCATCAGGATGACTTCCGGATCGACGGCAATGGCGCGCGCAATGCACAGGCGCTGCTGCTGCCCGCCCGAAAGGGCCGTGCCGCTCGCGTCGAGGCGATCCTTCACTTCTTCCCAGAGGCCCGCACGGGCCAGCGATTCCTCGACGATCCGGTCCATGTCCGCCTTGGCCGTCGCCAGGCCGTGAATACGGGGGCCATAGGCGACGTTTTCGTAGATCGACTTGGGAAACGGGTTGGGCTTTTGAAACACCATGCCGACGCGCGCGCGCAACTGGACCACGTCCATCGACGGCGCGTAGATATTCTCGCCGTCGAGCGTGATGTCGCCTTCGACGCGCGCGGAGGCAACGGTGTCGTTCATGCGATTGAGGGTGCGCAGGAACGTCGACTTGCCGCAGCCCGATGGCCCGATGAAGGCGGTGACGTTTTCCCGGTCGACGTCGATCGAGACGTTGTCGATCGCCTTTTTCGGACCATACCAGACCGAGACGTCGCGAGCCGACATTTTCGGCGGTGCATTGGAAAGTTGGGGGGCAGAAGCCATTGGGTCAAATCACCAGCGAGTTTCGAAGCGGTTGCGAAGGTAGATGGCGATGCCGTTCATCGCGAGCAGGAACGCCAGCAGAACGATGATCGCCGCACTCGTCTTTTCGATGAAGCCACGCGAGATCTCGTCGGACCAAAGGAAAATTTGCACGGGCAAGACGCTTGAAGGGTCGGTGATGCCGCCCGGCGGCGTCGCCACGAATGCGCGCATGCCGATCATCAGCAGCGGCGCCGTTTCGCCCAAAGCCCGGGCCATGCCGATGATCGTGCCTGTGAGGATCCCGGGCAGGGCGAGCGGCAGCACATGGTGAAAGACGACCTGGATGGGCGACGCGCCGATGCCAAGCGCCGCATCCCTGATCGAGGGCGGCACGGCCTTGATCGCGTTGCGCCCGGCGATCACGATCACGGGCATGGTCATCAACGCCAGGGTCAGACCGCCGACCAGGGGCGCGGAACGCGGCAAATTGAAGGTGTTCAGGAACACCGCCAGGCCCAGCAGGCCGAAGATGATCGACGGAACCGCTGCCAGATTGTTGATCGAAACCTCGATCAGGTCGGTCCAGCGGTTCCGCGGGGCATATTCCTCGAGATAGACGGCCGACAGCACGCCGACCGGGAATGCAAGCGCCAGGGTCACCAGCATCGTCAGCAGCGATCCCTTGAACGCGCCCCAGATGCCCGCCTGCGTCGGGTCCGTCGCATCGCTGTCGGTCAGGAATGACAGATTGAAGCCGCGCGAAACGGCGCCCTCTGCCTTCATCCGCTTGTAGAGCGCCTGCATGGCCGGATCGCCTTCACCGCTTTCCGCAATGTCGAGCGCCGCCGATGCCGGGATCGACACGGTCGTCTTACGCGACAGGATCGACGGGTCGCGCGTGATCGCCGCCCGCAGCGCCAGCCAGCCGCTGTCCGACACGGTCGCAGAACCCTTTGGCCCGAACGCCGCCTCGGTGGCGCGGTTCACAGCGCCCGGCAGATCGGCTGCCGCGAACTGCGAATCCACGTCGCCCCCGCCGGCAAGCGCCGCCGGCGACAGCGGGATCGCCAGTGCCGGAAAGTCGAAAGGCACCTGGACATTGCTCCGGGTAAAGCCGCGCGCGCCGCTCGACGCCATGGTGATGATCAGGAACGCCAGGAACCCCGCCGAGAGCGTGACCGCGAACAGCCCCAGGAACTTGAAATTCCGTTCGGATACGTAACGGCGTCGGATGCGCTTCTGCATCGCGGCCGATTGCCAGTCGGTGGGCAGGCGGGCCTCAGTCATAAGCTTCGCGATACCGCTTGACGACGCTGAGCGCGACAATGTTGAGCAGCAAGGTCACGACAAACAGCACGAGTCCGAGTGCGAAGGCGGCCAGCGTCTTCGCACTGTCGAATTCCTGGTCACCCGTCAGCAACTGTACGATCTGCACCGTTACGGTCGTTACGCTGGCGAAGGGGTTGGCCGTAAGGTTTGCGGCAAGGCCAGCGGCCATCACCACGATCATCGTCTCGCCGATCGCCCGGCTGACCGCGAGCAGGACGCCGCCGACGATACCCGGCAGTGCAGCCGGCACCAGGACCCGGCGGATCGTTTCCGATTTGGTGGCGCCCATCGCCAGGCTGCCGTCGCGCATCGACTGCGGCACGGCGGCAAGCGAGTCGTCGGCCATCGACGATACGAACGGGATGATCATGATCCCCATCACGAGGCCGGCGGCGAGCGCGCTTTCGGAACTCGTGCCCGGAATATGCAGCGCATCGCCGATTGCCCGCACGATGGGGGCCACGGTAAGGGCGGCGAAATAGCCGTAGACGACCGTCGGCACGCCCGCGAGGATTTCGAGCAGCGGTTTCATCCAGCGGCGGGTTGCCGCCCCGGCATATTGAGTCAGGAAGATCGCGCTCATCAGCCCCAGCGGGATCGCCACGATCATCGCGATGATCGCGCCGATGAAGATCGTCCCCCAGAACAGCGGGATCGCCCCGAGCGCCTTCATGTCGCCGCCCGATGCCGCCTGCGGGCTCCAACGCGTCCCGAACAGGAAATCGAAGAAGCCGACCTTGCCGAAAAAACGGATCGATTCGAACAGGAGCGAAGCAACGATGCCGATGGTGGTTAGAATGGCGATCAGTGACGCGACCAGCAGCGTGATGGTCACGGCACGTTCGACGCGCGTGCGTGCACGAAAATCCGGTTTTACACGCGTGAACGCAAAGGCGCCGCCGGCAAAGGACAGGATGGCGCACAGGGCCAGGCCGACCACCGTCAGCTGCGACTTCGCCGCACGGTATTCGGGGGCAAGCGTTTCGGCGAGCGGGTTGAACGCCGCCTGCAATTCACCCTGCGCCAGCCCGCGCGCCTCGGAAAGGACCGCGCGCCGCTCCGCGGGGTCGGCGGGCAGGGCGGCACCGGCGGCGCTGGCGACTACCCGCTGCGTGATCATGCCCGGGGCGATGCCGCTCCACACCGCGGCAAGCAGCAGGGCAGGCACAAGGGTCCACAGCGCGACATAGGCGCCGTGGTACCCGGCCAGCGAGTGCGCCTTCACGGGTCCGGCAACGAAGGCACCGGCCCGTGCACGACCCACGAGCCATGCGACCAGCCCAAGCCCGAACGCCAGCACGAACAGCAGCGTCATGGTCGCGCCATTCCTATCGGCCCTGTTCTTTCGGAAATCATTTCAACTATTTCAGCACGGACGGATCGAGAGGAGTCATGTCCTTAGCCGTGATCGCCGCCGCGTCGCGTACCGAACCGGGCGCGACGACCATGCCGCGCTTCGCCAGGAAGCCCCCTGGCCCCCAGGACTGTGCGAATTGCGCGACATATTCCTTCAGCCCGGGCACCGCGTTGAGATGGGCCGATTTCACATAGATGTAGAGTGGCCGCGCGCCCGGGTAGCTGAAGTCCGAAATCGAGAAATAGCTGGGGGCGACGCCGTTCACCGTGTTCGCCGCGAGCTTGTCCTTATTCTCCTCGAAGAACGAAAAGCCGAAAATGCCAAGCGCCTTCGGGTCGGCCTCGATCTTCTGGACGATCAGATTGTCGTTCTCTCCGGCGTCCACGAACGCGCCGTCTTCGCGGATCGTGCCGCAAATCTTTTTGTGGGCAGCCTCGTCCTTGGCCTTCAATTCCAGCATCGCCGGGTCGCTGTCACATCCGCGCGTGAGGATCAACTCGACAAGGGCGTCGCGCGTGCCCGATGTCGACGGCGGGCCATAAACCTTGATGGCCTCTGCAGGCAGCGCGGGATTCACGTCCTTCCAGGTCTTTGCCGTCTGGGGCTTGCCGAACGGCGTCGCGGCCAGCGCCTTGTACAAATCTGCGACGGTCAGCGGGATTTTAAGCCCCTTGATCGACTCGGCAAACGCGATGCCGTCGAGGCCGATCTGCAGTTCGACGATCTTATCCACGCCATTCTTGGCGCAGATGTCGTACTCCGTCTTCTTGATCCGGCGCGAGGCATTCGAAATGTCCGGGTGCGACGAGCCGACGCCGGCGCAGAACAGCTTGAAGCCGGCGCCCGTGCCGGTCGATTCGATGATCGGCGACTTGAACTTGGGATTTGCGTTGACGAATTGCTCCGCCACGGCGGTTGCGAAGGGATATACGGTCGACGACCCTACGGCTCGTACCTGCGACCGGACGTTGCTGGTGGCCCCCGAGTCGCATGCCGACAGGGCGAAGACGCTGATCAGTGCCACGACGGCGAGGCCTGACGTGCGGACGTTTCTCATGTTTTCCCCCAAAAAGTCGCGCGACGCCAAGGCCGCCGACGGGGCCCTAGCAGTCCATCGACGTAGCTTACGTTTCATTTTCATGACACTGATGTGACAATAGTCGCCGGTGTGGTGGGTCGTTTGGCGGTGGCGAGCGAGATTGGCAGCAGGATGGACACCGTCGTGCCGACGCCCGGCGTGCTGGCGATGTCGAGGCGTCCCCGGTGGCGCTCGACGATATGCTTGACAATCGCCAGGCCCAGCCCGGTGCCGCCCTGCGCCCGGCTCCGGCCAGGGTCGACGCGGTAGAAGCGTTCGGTCAGTCGGGGCAGGTGTTCGGCCGGGATGCCGTCGCCTTCGTCGCTCACCGACAGTCGGATCAGGGTCTCGCCGTCCTGACGCAGACCGATCGTGACAGGCGTTCCTCGCTTTCCGTATTTTAACGCGTTGCCGACCAGATTGTGCAGCACCTGGGCCAGCTGCGCGGCATCGCCCGCCACGTTCGGTATATCTTCCGCAATGTCGAGCCTCAGGTCCGCGCGCGCCGTGCTGTCGGTGTCGCGGACGTCTGCCGCCACTTCCTCGATCAGCCTGCCGAGAACGACCGGCGTGTCCGGCAACCTGTATTTCTCGGCCTCGATCCGGCTTAGCGATATCAGGTCGTCGATCAGGCGCTGCATCCGCCGCGCCTCTTTCATCATGACCGACAGGAAACGCGCGCGAACCTCTGCGTCCGAACCGGCCTTTTCGTCGTCGAGCGTCTCGATGAATCCAATGATCGCTGCCAGTGGCGTGCGAAGTTCGTGGCTGGAATTGGCGACGAAATCCACCCGCGCGCGCTCGGCCGCATAGCTTGTCGTCCGGTCGATCAGATGGACGAGGCGGCGCCCCGGAGAAATCGTCGCGACCTGCATCTGAACCCTCTGGTCGCGACCGCCCAGCCCGATCAGTTCGGTGCTGCCGTCCTGTCCGCCCGCGGCAAGCCGCTCCGCCGCGGCGGGATGCCGGATCGCCAGCCGAACGTCCTCGCCGATGATGTGGTTGCCCAACAGCGTCCGTGCGGCCTGGTTCGCGATGCGGACGCGGCCGTCGACGATCAGCAGCACCGGCTCCCCGATCGCATCGACCACCGATTGCTCGGATGCCGGGGGCGGCGGTGCGATAGCCCGCATACTGGGCTGCGGCGGCTCGACTGGCCCCGTCGCGACAACCAGGACCGCCATTGCGCCGCCGATGATCATGGTTGCGACCCGGATGTCGGGCATGAGGCCGGCAAGCAACGCTGCGGTCAGAACGATTAGCATGGCAATCACAAGACGGATCATGGCGCGACGGTTCCGGCCCGGCGCGAGTCGTCGGGGGTCGTGTCGGGACTAGTCCTGCAGATCACCATTGTTAACCAATCATCATCGCCACACCGGACATTTGACGATATGGCAGCTGCGAGACAGGGTGAAGACAGGCAGGGCGGCGCGACCAAATGGCGGTGACGGAAAACAGCGACGACGGTGTTACGGCAGCAGAGGGGATCGCGGACCGGCGACAGCTGCTCCGGCTCGGGGGCCTTGGCGTTGCCGCTGTCGTCACCATAAGACCCGCGATTGCGCAGGCCGCGACTTCGGTGCTGACCTGCCAGATCCCGGTCCCCGATGCCGGGCGCGCTGGCAGCTACATTGCCGCCGATGGCAATGTCGTGCCGGCTGGCACCGCCGGCGCCTTTCCGGGATCGGCCACCCCCTTGAAGGGCGAGGACGTCAAGGCAGCCCTCGGCGGGAGGTCCATTCCCGGCACGGACCCCGCGCAGAGCCAGGCTTGGACAAATTACATTCGGCGCCTCCAGCACGGACAGAGCGGGTTCACGTGCTACGCTTCGCTGCAGATGCCGGGACGCTGAGCAGCGACGTCATGAAATTCCGTGCGCCGCCGCCCGGCGTGCTGCGCCTCGTCCTTCTCGACACTATGACCGCAATCTACGATCGAAGGTCGAACGCCACCCATGTCGTGGCCGCCATCGTGCCGATGATCCTCGATGTACTTGTCGAGGGAGCGGGGGACATCCCCGACCTGGCGGCAAGGCTGGGAACCGACGAGCAAGAAGCACTCGCGGCAAGCCTGCAGGAACTTGTCGCTATCGGCTTGGTCGAGCAGCTGTGAGGCACCGCTTCGACGTTCAGGTGGGCCCCGTCGCCTTTCGCATCGGCAGCGACTGGCATTCGCCCGTCGCGGCGCTCCGTTCCCTTTATCGAAGCTATCCCGCGCCGTCCGGCGTCGCCGACTTTACCGTGCGCCTCGAAGCTTCGGCACCAGGCCGTCGCTTGATCCGGCCGTCGGTCGCCATTGCGGGCGACTTCACCTTGCCCGAAGCGGCCCCCTTGCCCTTGCGGCTCGGGTTGCTGGCGGCCGAGATGGGCATGAACCTGCAGCTCGCACTGGGGGAACGTCGTTTCCTGTTGCTGCACGCAGCCAGCGTGGAGCGCGACGGCCGGGCGCTCGTCATGACCGGCGAAAGCGGCGCGGGGAAATCGACGATGGCAACCCTGTTGGGCAACGACGGCTGGCGCTTCATGGGGGACGAGTTCGCGCTGATCGAGCCTGAAACAGGCATGGCATTTCCGTTTCCTCGACCATCCAGCCTGAAGAACGAAAGCATCGAGGCGGCGTTGGCCCAGATCGATCCGGCAAGGTTCGGCCCGCTTCTCGAGGGAACGCCCAAGGGTCGCGTGCGGCATGTCGCCCCGCTGACCAGCGCGCTGGCAGCGATGGGCGTCCCCGCCGCACCGGCGCTTGTGCTGTTTCCGCGCTTCGGCCAGCCCGAAGCTGCCCGGGCCGTGCCGCCGAGCGAAGCCTTTGTTCGGTTGACGCAGGCCTCGACCAATTACGTCGCTCTCGGCGAGCGTGGCTTTGCGGCCTTGTCCGGCCTGGTCGAAGGCGTCCCTTGCGTTGCGCTGGATTATCCGGACATGGCGACGGCGCGCCGGATGATCGACGACCTGTGGAGCGCGCTATGAGCGCGGCGGCGGTCGTTGCCCTGCTTCGCGATCCATCGGGCGCGGCGCAGCTCGACGGCGAGGCCTGGTCGGGCGTCATCTGCGCGGCTCGCGGCGAACGCCTTCTCGCCAGCCTTGCCTGCCGGATCGATGGCCTCGACCCGCCCGATGATGTCAGGTCCGTGCTCGACAGCGCTCGGGCCGACGCCGACGTCGGGCGGACCGAGGCGCTGTGGGAAGCGGAAATGGCACGCCGCGCGCTGTCGTCCCTCGACATTCCCGTCGTCCTCCTCAAGGGGACGGCATTCGTCGCTGCGGGTCTCGACGCGGGTCGGGGCCGCATGATCGGCGATCTCGACATTCTCGTCCCGCGGGAACGGCTCGATCAGGTCGAGGCAGCCTTGCTGGCGGCGGGCTGGGAATGGGTCAAACCCGATCCCTATGACGACAGCTACTACCGCCGCTGGATGCACGAGCTGCCGCCGCTGATCCACCGCGATCGTGACCGGATGATCGACGTACACCACACGATTTTGCCGCTGACGGCGCGGCCGATGCCCGACGCTCCGGGGCTCATCGCCGCCAGCGTGCCGCTCGAAAACGGGCTGCGCGTATTGTGCCCGGAGGACATGGTGATCCACGCGGCTGCGCATCTGCTGGCCGACGGCGATCTGGCGGGCGGATTGCGCAATCTGTGGGATATCGACCGGTTGGTTCGCGAGTTCGAAAGCGCAGCCTTCTGGGCCACGCTCGATCAGCGCGCCGAACGACACGGGCTGGCAGAGGCGGTGGGCCGGGCCTTGCGGCTGTCGGCGGATCTGTTCGAAACGTCCATTCCCCGGCGACACGCCCGCCGGCGTTGGCGGGACCGATGGTATCGTGTCCGCCTCCTCGCCCGCGACGGCTGGGGCCGCCAAACGCATCCGCTGATCCGGCTTGCATTCTACATACGGTCGCACTGGCTGCGGATGCCGCCATTGATGCTGGCCCGGCATTTGTGGATCAAGTCGCGCAAAGCGTCCTGAGTGCGGGCACCAGCTCGGCATAGCTGTCGATGACGGCATCTGCGCCGAGTTCGGAGATCGGCCGATCAAGGAAGCCGAACGAGACGGCAATGCTCGGCACCTGCGCGTTTCTGGCCGCTTGGGTGTCATAGGTCGAGTCGCCGACGAACGCCGCCCGCCCGCCGCCAAGACGCTCGACCATTTCGAGAATGGGATCTGCGGCCGGCTTGGCACGCCCGGGCCCCAGTGTATCGCCGCCGATCAGCGTTGCGAACCGGTCGATCAGGCCAAGTTCGGCCAGCAGCTTGCGGGCGAAACTTTCGAACTTGTTGGTCACCACCGCCACCCGGACACCGAGCGCGTCCAGCTCGTCCAAAGCCGTCGCCATGCCGGGAAAAGGACGCGAATGGACCGCGATATTTTCGCCGTAATAGGCAAGCATCACCTTGTAGAGCCGCCGGGCTTCGTCGGGCTCGCAGCCGCCGGTGGCGTCGAGACCGCGCTGGAGCATCGCCTTGGCCCCGCCGCCGATCATGCCCCGGACGGCATCCACCCGCAGGGACTCGCGGCCTGCGACTCCCAGCGTGTAATTGACGGCTGTGGTCAGGTCGCCCGAGGTGTCGATCAGGGTGCCGTCGAGGTCGAAACCGACCATGTCGAAAGGAAAATCTGTCATTGGCCTGCCATCGGTCAAGTAGCTGGCGGTGACAAGAAGGCGGGTCTAAGGGGCCCGAACGATTTGAACGGAGAAGTGGCTTGAGGCAGGTTGCGGTGATCGTGCTGGCGGCGGGGCAGGGGACGCGGATGAAGTCCGACCTGCACAAGGTGCTCCACCCGATTGCCGGCCGGCCCATGCTGCTGCACCTTCTCGCCAGTGCTGCGGCACTCGATCCCGCGCAGTTCGTTGTCGTTGCCGGCGCGCGTCGGGAACAGATCGTGGCGGCGGTCGCCGGGATGGAAATCAAGGTCGTTCTGCAGGCCGAACAGCTCGGCACCGGCCACGCCATGTTGCAGGCCCGTGAGGCGCTGGCCGATTTCGACGGCGACGTGCTCATCCTTTATGGCGACGTGCCGCTCGTCCGGGCCGAAACGATGCGGCGCATGCTCGACCGTCTGAACGAAGGAGACGGGCCGCCGGCGGTCGTCCTGGGCTTCCGGCCCGACGATCCGGGTGCCTATGGCCGAATCGTCAGCGACGACGGGCGCACCATTGCGAAGATGGTCGAATTCAAGGACGCCAGTCCCGCCGAACGGGCGCTCGACCTGTGCAATTCGGGCCTCATGGCTGTCAGGAGCAAAGACCTGTTCGCGCTGCTTTCCCGGGTCGGCAACGACAACGCCGCCGGCGAATATTATCTGCCCGACATCGTGATGATCGCGCGCGACGAGGGGCGGCGGAGCGCGGTGATCGAAACCGACGCGGCCGAGGTCGCCGGCGTCAACAGCCGGGCGGAACTGGCAGCCGTCGAAGCCGCCTGGCAACAGGCGCGTCGCGCCGAAGTCATGGCCGCCGGCGCCACGCTGATCGCGCCGGAAACGGTCTGGTTCGCATGGGACACGCAGATCGGTCGAGACGTGCTGCTCGAGCCCAACATCTTCTTCGGACCGGCCGTGCGCATCGCCGATGGCGCGACGATCCGGGCAAATAGTCATCTCGAGGGGGCGATCGTGGGTGCGGGCGCCGAAGTCGGGCCCTTCGCCCGCCTGCGTCCGGGCACAGTGCTCGGCGAAAAGTCGAAGGTCGGCAATTTCGTCGAAGTGAAAAAGACGACGATGGGGGCCGGGGCCAAGGCCAATCACCTGACCTATCTTGGCGATGCCGAAGTCGGCGCAGGCGCGAATGTCGGTGCCGGGACGATCACATGCAACTACGACGGCTTCTTCAAGTACCGCACGGAAATCGGTGCCGGGGCCTTCGTCGGGTCCAACAGCGCGCTGGTGGCGCCGGTGACGATCGGCCCGGGCGCGATTGTCGCTGCCGGGAGCGTGATCACGGCGGACGTGGCGCCGGATTCCCTGGTCGTGGCGCGGGGCAGGCAGGAATCGAAGCCAGGCTGGGCCAAGGGGTTTCGCACCATGATGGTAGCACGCAAGAAATGACGGGTCGAGAGGCCCGCCGCGGAGACAGATGAGTTATGTGTGGCATTATCGGAATCGTCGGCAAGGACTCAGTCGCTGATCGGCTGGTCGATGGCCTGAAGCGGATGGAATATCGCGGTTATGATTCTGCGGGCTTGTGTACCGTCGAACATGGCCAACTGATCCGTCGGCGCGCGCAAGGCAAGCTGATCAACCTGACACACGTACTGGCGGCCGATCCCGCGCCCGGCGCCACCGGCATCGCGCACACCCGCTGGGCCACGCACGGCGTGCCGAACACCGTCAATGCGCACCCGCACGCAACCCAGGAAGTGGCGCTGGTGCACAATGGCATCATCGAAAATTTCAAACCCCTGCGCGAAGAGCTGCAGGCGCGTGGCCGCCAGTTCGAAAGCCAGACCGACACCGAAGTTGTCGCGCATCTTGTCAGCGAGCATGTCGAGGCGGGGCTTTCGCCCCAGGAGGCGGTGAAGCTGGTCCTGCCGCGACTGCGCGGCGCCTTTGCCCTGGCGATCGCCTTTCGCCAGCATCCCGACTTGCTGATCGGCGCGCGGCTCGGATCGCCGTTGGTGGTGGGCTATGGCGACGGCGAGACGTATCTCGGTTCCGACGCGCTCGCGCTCGCGCCGCTTACCCAGCGCATTGCCTATCTGGAGAAAGGCGACTGGGTCGTGCTCACTCGCGACGGCGCCCAGGTCTTCGATGTCGACAACAACCCGGTGACGCGCGAGATCACCGTTTCGGGGGTTTCCGCTGCGCTGATGGAGAAGGGCAACTACCGCCACTTCATGCTCAAGGAAATCTACGAGCAGCCGATCGTCGTCGCGCAGACACTGCGTTCGTACCTGCGCCCGCTTGAAGAGCAGGTCGGCCTGCCGCAGATGGACTTCGACCTCTCGACCGTCGAACGCGTGGTCATCGTCGCCTGCGGCACGGCCTCCTACGTCGGCATGATCGGGAAATACTGGATCGAGCAGCTCGCACGCGTGCCGGTCGAGGTCGATGTGGCTTCGGAATATCGCTATCGCGACCCGGTCCTCCTGCCGAACATGCTGGGCGTCGTGGTCTCGCAGTCGGGCGAGACGGCGGACACCCTGGCCGCCCTGCGCCACATGAAAGCGGGCGGGCTGACGACGGCGGGCATCATCAACGTGCCCACGTCGAGCATGGCCCGCGAAGTCGACCTGCTGATGCCGACGCATGCGGGCCCGGAGATCGGCGTCGCCTCGACCAAGGCATTCACATGCCAGCTGGCCGTCATGGCGGCGCTGGCGGTCAATCTCGCGCGGGCGAAGGGCAGGCTGGCACGCGAAGATGAGCGCGAGATCGTCAAGCATCTGACCGAGGTTCCGGCCGCCCTGAACGCGGCGCTCAATCGCGATGGCGCCATCGAGGCGATGGCCCACACCATCGCGGGCGCACGCGACGTGCTCTACCTGGGTCGTGGCCCGGACTTTCCGCTCGCCTTGGAAGGGGCGCTAAAGCTTAAGGAAATCAGCTACATTCACGCCGAAGGTTACGCATCGGGCGAGATGAAACATGGGCCGATCGCGCTGATCGACGAAAATGTGCCGCTGATCGTCATCGCGCCGTCGGGGCCGTTGTTCGAAAAGACGGTCAGCAACATGCACGAGGCGATGGCACGTGGGGCCAAGGTCGTCCTTATATCCGATGCCCAGGGGATCGAGGACGCGGGCGGCGATGCGATGGCCACGATCGAAATGCCCCGTGTCCACCCGCTGATCGCGCCACTGGTCTATGCCGTGCCGGTGCAGTTGCTTGCCTATCACGTCGCCGTTGCAAAGGGCACCGACGTCGACCAGCCCCGCAACCTTGCGAAGTCGGTGACGGTCGAGTGATGGCCGGCGCTCCGGATTTCGTTGTGTTGAGTGACAATAGAAAAAGTCAGAAGACAATATAAAATGTCATTTTCGATTTTCGTGACAATATAAATTGTCAGCTGCGCAACGAAGCTTTGCTGTCTAAATTCAGTAAGTTAGACCGGCTGCCTGCCAAACGCGGACGTAGATCGAGAGGGTCGTAGGGTCGATTTCGTGCCTCTTACTGTCACTGACGTGCTCCCCTGAAACTCCGCCATTCTGAGCTAGAGTCCTTCATGAAGGAGGACGACCATGAAGCGCAGCAGGTTTACCGAGGAGCAGATCATAGCGATCCTGCGTGAGCAGGAGGCAGGGTCTTCGACGGCGGACGTTTGCCGCAAGCACGGGGTGAGCAGTGCGACGTTTTACAAGTGGAAGGCGACCTATGGCGGCATGGACGTGTCACAGGCGCGCAAGCTGAAGGTGCTCGAGGACGAGAACGCTCGGCTGAAGCGGCTGCTGGCGGACGCGATGCTGGACAACGCTGTGTTGAAGGAAGTTGCCTCAAAAAACTGGTGAGGCCTGCCGTTCGTCGAAGGGCTGTCGAGGATGTTCGGCAGCTCTTCGGCATCAGCGAGCGTCGGGCCTGTACCATCCTTGGCGTGGATCGATCGTCGATGCGCTATGCGCATCGGCGTGATGATGATGGCGACCTTCGGTCGCGTCTTCGCGAGATCGCGCTTGAACGCCGTCGGTTCGGCTACCGGCGCCTGGGGATCATGCTGGCGCGTGAAGGTATCGTTATGAACCACAAGAAGCTGTTGCGACTGTATCGCGAGGAGAACCTTCGGGTGCGTCGCCGGCGCGGCCGAAAACGGGCGATGGGAACACGGGCACCGATGACGTTGCCACAGGGGCCGAACCAGCGCTGGAGCCTGGACTTCGTCAGCGACACGTTGGTCTGCAGCCGACGGATCCGCATCCTTGCTGTCGTCGATGACTTCACGCGCGAGAACCTTGCGCTGGTGGTGGATACGTCACTCTCGGGCGCACGGGTTGCACGCGAGCTCGATGCGATCATCGCGGTTCGCGGCAAGCCGCTGATGATCGTGAGTGATAACGGGACCGAGCTGACCAGCCTGGCGATCCTGCGCTGGGCACAGGACCGGCGGATCGAGTGGCACTACATTGCGCCGGGCAAGCCGCAGCAGAACGGCTACGTCGAGAGTTTTAATGGTCGCTTGCGCGACGAATGCCTGAACGAGACGCTGTTCGCGTCGTTGAGCCATGCCCGCTCGGTGCTGAGCAACTGGCGCGACGACTACAACCACGTGCGACCGCATAGCGGGATAGGCGGGCTGACGCCCGCCGATGCTGCCAGGCGGGTTGTACAACCCCGCCCGCAAGGGCACGATGATAACCCCGGACTCTACTTATGAGTGGAGGAGAAAAGGGGAGCAGGTCATCACGAAACCGGCAATCTGCGTTCGGCCGGACGTTGCCCTATAGCCATCAGCACAGTGGCCTTCATCTTAATTCTCAACAATCAATTACGTCGAACAACGGCGGCAGCTGTGCGCCCAACATCGGTCATTTAGCTACACGATCCGCGTTCTTGAAAGCGGCCATATGTTCATGACAGCGTTCAGAGTGCTCTGAACGACCAGGGTTGGGTTATTACCGGAATGGCGGCTTCTAGTCATGCCGAGTTGAACGCCTCCGTCCTACCGCGGACGGCTGCGGCTCTGGCTATTTATCGTCGCTTGTCGCCCTCGAGATGAAGATACGCTTCATCGAAATCGCCGACGCGGGCGAGATCGTTGAAGTCGAGAATTCGGATTGCGCGCTTGTTTCGCTCAATCAGCCCCTCGGCTGCCAAGCCGCGAAGGGTTCGGTTCACGTGAATGCTTGTCAACGCTAAGGCGTCAGCGAGTTGTTCCTGCGTCATAACAAGCTCGAATTGGGTCCGGGATCCGAGCCTGGCCACCTCCAAGCGCATACCGAACTCGCAGAGCAGGTGAGCAGTTCGCGCGCGCGCGTCGCGGCGACCGATGTTCAAAGTCCATTCTCGAAAAATGGAAGCGTCGACGAGGGTTTCATACCATAAGGCTTGACCCACCAAAGGCCGCTCCACCGCAATTTGTCGGATCGCCTGCACCGGGATCATCGCCATCTTCACGGTAGTAAGGACCTGCACGTTATGATCCGCGCGCCCCAAAATCGAGTTGTGCAGATCCACGATATCCCCCTTCATGTGGATCGAGAAAATTTGCCGCCCGCCGTTACCGGCCAACTTGTGGCGGTACGCAAAGCCCGACATCAATAGGCAGGAATGGGCCGGAGTATCGCCCTCGCGCACAATGAAATCGTCAGTTTTGCATACGCGGATTGTGTGCTGCAGCGCCAATATTGCAAGACGATCGGCCTCTCCAAGCTTGATCCAGAGCTGAAGCTTTTGAACCAATGGAGACAGGGCCGACAATGAAGACTCAGGCATGGGCACTCCGTACTTTGACGGGAGCGCTGCGCGTCTCTCAGCCACCGACAGCCAATCAGAGGCCGGTGGTGCATTTAATCTACTTTAAACTGTTGCACACGTCATTAGATTAACAACATTTGCAACGAACATAGATTACGTTTGTTGATGGTTATCGTTGGCTTCGGAATGAGCGCCGGCGGCTGGGAGCGTAATGCTACCGCTCCGAGGGAGATCCCCGATGCTGAACGGTCTCGCCATTTTAATAGTTGAGGACGAACCCCTAGTCGCTTTGGATCTCGCCGAGGCGGTCCTACGTGTCGCCGGTCGACCGGTGGGCCCTGTACCTACAGTAGCGGAAGCGCTGGAGCTTCTAAAAACCGAGGATATCGAAGCAGCGATTCTTGATGCCAATCTAACCGATCGGGATGTGACGCCACTGGCGCTGGCATTGATCGGACGCGGAGTACCGTTTATCGTTCATACCGGCACAGGGCTCCCCGAGGAACTGGCTCGGCAATACCCAGGAATTACGGTGGTTCCGAAGCCAGCGCGGTCTACGCGCGTGCTGGCGGCTCTGCTGCAATGCGTTTCCCCAGACCGAGCAAAATTCGAATAACTTATTGATTTATGTCAATTGGATTTGTTAAGGTTTTGGTAATTGGCCCCTGGTGGTTGTAACTGTGTGCCGCCTTTCCCTATCAGGATAATCGGCATGCAATACGACAATGACTATTACGAAGGCTTTCGGCAGGGGCTGCGCGCGATATGCGGGGATGATGTACCCTTTCCTGTACTTGCTGACATGCCCGCATACTCCCATGGGCGAACGCCATTCCAAGTCGGCATTCTTCGAGGCATCGAACATGCAAAAGGTTGGCGAGCGGGAATTTTGTTGCCGACGAACAATTCCATTGGGTACGAGCATTACACAAATCGAAGCCCCTCGGCGCGTATCACGACTGACTAAATCCGCTTCAACGACAATGGGCCTGCGAGCTGCGGGCCCCTTAAAGGCCGCATTTGGATGCTTTCAAGACTATCGAAATGGCAACATCTGGGGAGGTAGCTGTTGTTCAATCTCGGCCGGTAACCTGACAAGCGCGCCCGATCTGCGTGACGAGGGGCATCGCTAAATGTCATTTTTCTTGGGCTTAGCGTAAATTAGGCGGTCCCCGCGCCAAAGCTCGCAAGCTTTTGGGAGCATGAGCGTCACGAGCGCAATTGCAGCTTGGTCGTCCTCGGCCTCTAGGTATTCAAGTGGGAGGGGCTCACCGTTTCTATCAAAGCAGAGCAGTCGATACTGCATCAAGCTACCCCCCGGCGCGAGTCGCTAAGCCTTATCACGTATACGAAACAGACCAAAGATGCGTTCGCGACGGCACATGCTCAATAGCCGAGCCCGTGATCAACCGAGCCGTGGCCTCGTCGCCGTCTGCTGTTGAGACCGACGCGTTTAAAGTGAAACGTCGGGACATCGGGCGAATGCCACCGCCATGGTTTGGTCATCACCCCCGCAGGCAAGCGAGTGGCCGGCGATGGCTAATCGCCTGGTTGATCGTGGACCAAGGAGCGTTCCTTCCAGTACAGACCGGGGACATTCCTGACGATCCAAGTTTCACCGGCGACGACAAACGGCTGATCTTTCATCCTCCAAACTGTGGTCCGAAGCACGTCAACGCCAATCTTGCTATCGAACAAACTGGAATATCTGGCGTGAAGGTCCGTCGGCTCCGCTCCGTTTTCCATGCCGATGGGCAGGACGCGAATGATATTTGCGCGCCGCTCGGGCATAGCGTGCTGACCGGAGCTGTGTGCCGCTATCGCTTTCTTAGGTGACATAATATCTGCTCGTACGCCGCGATGTGCCGATGTCGTTTATCTCGCTTGTGATAGACACAGCAACGTTTCCGTGAGGGCGTCTGGCCGTCGAGCGGCCTGCTATCGCGGAATCTGCCGGTCGGCTTTCCAACGAGCAGCGTAATGGGAATGGAGCAGCTCGAGAACTTGCCCATTTGCTAAGCCGCGTCTAGCTGCATGGCCCGATCGGAGACGATCGCATTTTTCACCGCTGCTAACTTCCGGGGCGCTTATAAAGGCAATCCTGGTCAGTGAGGAACCACAATGACCCTAGCGATCAACGCGCACAGTCAGCTGGAAGCGCTGTATGGATCAGCGCCGGGGTTCATCGCGATGTCGACAGGCCCGACACACTTATTCGCATTTGCAAATGCCTCATACGAGCGTTTCGTCGACCGCAATAATCTAGTTGGGCGTACCGTGGCCGCAGCTCTGCCAGAAATTGTTACCCAAGGCTTCGTCGCTATCCTCGATTGCGTTTACCAAAGCGGGGTCCCTTATCGCGGCACCAGCGTGCCCTTTGACATTGTGGACGAGGTAACCGGCAAGCCGACCCGTCGATATGCGGATTTCGTCTACCAACCAATCTGGGACGAGCACGGCGCAATCACTGGGTTGTTCTGTGAGGGTTACGATGTGACCGAAGGGCGCGAGGCCATAGAGTCCTTGTCATTGGCGCGCGCCGAGCTGATCCATCTCTCGCGCGTAAATGGTATGGGCACCATGGCGCTGACTTTGGCGCATGAACTCAGACAACCGCTGAGCGCCATTACAAATTACGCAGCCGGTGGAATGCGGCGGCTTCACCATATGGCAACAGCTGATCACGCGCTCGGTCATGCCTTGCAAGGCATTGAAGAAGCCTCGCAACGTGCCACTGATATCATTCGCTCGCTACAGGACCTGACCACACGGCGTACAGGCGATGTTGCGCCATTCGCGCTAAAACCGGCGGTTGAAGAATGCATCAGGCTCGTGCGTGCTGCCACCAGCCCTAGCGTTAAAATACTGGATCAAACGCCGGCAAACCTCGAGGTGTTCGCAGAGCGGATCCAGGTGCAGCAAGTTATCATCAACCTTGTTCGGAACGCGTGTGAAGCGGTGCTGCAATCAGACAAGAAAGTGGTGGTAGTAAAAGCGAGGCTGGAGGACGGCCAGATCGTGCTGTGCGTTAAGGACTCGGGTAGTGGAGTGTCAGAGCAAGCGGCGGCAAACCTGTTCGATTGGAGCCACTCTACCAAGGAAAGTGGCATGGGTCTGGGTCTCTCGATCTGCCAGACTATAATCGAGAGCTTCAAAGGCCGAATCTGGCTGGAGGGCAGTAGCGGAGCCGGCGCGACCATGTGCTTTTCGCTGCCCGGTAGAAGACTTGCCTAAACTTGTTACGAGATCGCGCGACTGACCGGGCCGTATGAAATCCGTTGGTTCACGCGCACGGCCAATGGCGGCTTTCAGGAACGCCACGATCGTGCCGGAACGGCGGCTGATGGGGCGGTAGCCGACCGGCAGGTCTTGGTACCGAGAGCCGCCGGGCTGCAACGCGCCCACTTGCAGTCGTCGGAGGCAGCTGCGCTCGGTCCCGTAAGCTGCCATCCATTCATACCATGGCGAGGCTGTAAAACGGTCGGAACCGAGACCTGGAACCAGACGCAAAAAATAGCGTTTTGCTGCACGAGGGGGCAGACAAGTTGGCGGCTGAAAGTTCCGAGTTAACACCGGCGAGCGAACCGGATGCGTCAAAATACTGCGTTTTGGTCGTGGAAGACGAAGTCCTAATTCGGGCTATGGTCAGTGACGAGCTGCGGGAGGCAGGCCACGAAGTTATCGGTGCCTACAACGCCGATGAAGCCTTGGCGCTGCTGAACGCTAAGGTACATGTCGACTTGGTCGTCACCGATTTCAGAATGCCGGGGACAATGGATGGCTTAGGCCTTTTGGCGAAAATCCGTTCCAGCTACCCCTACGTGCCTGTAATCCTAACCTCAGGCCATCTCGAAGCGGCAACGGCATTCGCCGAGGGAGCTGCGGCTTATATCGGCAAACCGTATCCCCTTGACGCAATGGTCAGCATTGTCGACGAGACCCTGCGCGGACGCCTCTGAGCGTGGCAGACCTCGAAAAGGATGTATTATCATCCGTTCTGACCGTGGATGGCGACGTTATTTCTCGCCACGTGCTCGCGCAATATCTGCGAGAATGCGGCTACGCCGTCGTCGAAGCGGCAAGTGTCTCGGAGGCTGTGCTGGCGTTGCAAGAGCCCTTCCTCTCCGTCGACATCATTCTTTGCGACGTGTCGACGCTCGGCTCAAAGGCGGGCTTCGAGCTGGCCAACTGGGTGCGCTCGAATCTACCTAATCTTGAGGTACGGTTAGCCGGCGGGACAACGAGAGCTGCACAGGAAGCGGCCGAACTCTGTGAAGCCGGGCCGAATGCCGAGAGGCCTTACGATCCGAGCATCATTGTAGATTACATCAAGCAGTTACGACAGGGACGGCGACGCCATCGGTAGTTTTGGAACTGTCGGCTGCTCTTCAGTTCGGACGGTAGTGCAAGCCATTTATAACCCTGTCAGGTGCTCAGGGAGTTGTTGGTCAAACGTTTTTAAGTCGTACAACGAAGGCCCTTCCACTTGGGGTTAAGGCCAACTGACGGCGCCGGCGATCGATTGGGTTTGTCTGACTGGCCAGCCATCCATCCTTCTCCAAAACGTTGAGGGCGCGTGTGACGACCGGTTTGGGAAAGCCACAGTTGGACGCTAAATCGCCATAATCCATGCTGTCACATTGCGACAGGATGTTGAGCAGCGCGTATTGCCTAATGGTCAGGTCGGGCATCGTGGCATCGCGCGCAATCGCGGCGCAGCTAGCTAGGAAATCAGCCATAGGTAACCGGGCACTCAATTGCAGTGTCTCTTCGATTTGTAGATCAGGTACCGCGTTCGTGTCGAAAGCGGCCTGCCGTCATAGAAAAACTTATCTAAACGGCTCGAAAGCAGCTTTGAGCAACCCGCAGTCGAGCCGTCCGAGACGCAGAGCGCGGACCGCTCTGCGATCCAAGGATAGCGAATTAAATGAAGCACTTGCAAGCCGCAATCGCGGGCCCTGAGCATCCCGTTCGACACACTGTCATGGTGCGCCGACTCAACAGACGCCGCCTGTTCTCAACTTGGTTTACCAATCATCACGACCGTTCGGCCGTTCAAACGTGCAGGTCGAATGATGGCTTTGATGCCAAATTTCGGTCGTTTGCGGCATGCTCCGAGAGCCTAGTGCGGTCCAGGTCTTTGGAGCGGCGAATGTTAGTTCGGGAGGGCTTATTCACTTTCAGCACTCGGGTTGCGCAAGCGGATGTTCAAGCCGTTCGAGGCGACTAATGCCGCGCGATGTAGGGCATGCAGACGAAGAACGGCCGAGCTAGCAGGATAACCTCAGCTCTCGGCACGTTCTTCCGCAATATCAGGTATAATGTGGCGCGTTAGCAGGCTTGCCGAAGATTGTGGGGTGCATGCTCCAACTTACTGTTTGCGCTCGGAAGACCATGGGAAGCCGGCAGCAGTCTAAGTGTCATCGCCAAATTCCGACGAGGGCTGACACCTGCAAAATTGCATCATAAGTTCGATCTGCAACGCTTGCGATAATCATCGTTGATAATGTCAGCTTGGTGATCGAAAGACGCTCAATTCAAGTACAGGCTAGGCTCAGAAACGGCCTAATCAGCGATCGTAGCAAGCAACTCCAGCGCCTTTAATTCATCCCAATTTTTTGCTCAATTGTCGACAGAGCCAGCTGCGCCAGAAACTCAGGTTCAGGTACCACTGTTGCGATGGCCGCCAGCACATCGCAACGCAATTGCTCTGCGCCTGCCGCAGCCGCTCCGGGATCATCGCGATCGAGAAGGAGTAGGCCAGCGATGCGGAAGGAAACGTCTTTGGGCGTCATAGTTGCGAGAGTGCAACGAACTATGGACCGTGTCCACTAATGAAGCTTACGCCCTGTGTGACAGGTCCACCCAGTCAGGTCTGTAAACGCCAATTGTGAAGTTACGCTGTGTGTTACGGAGTTGCCAAGTCGGCTTATCCGTCAGGTAAACGCTGCTTGCGCATTGCTCGACCGCAGAAGCGAACTGCCGGTTGAAGTTACAGCTTGAGCATCAATGTTGCCGCGCGCGACCGTGAAGCTGAGCGCTACGATTTCAGGGTTGCCGGCCCATTGAGTGCGCGGCTCCGTGTGAAGCCGGTTCCAGAGTTTGGCGTAGCTAGCTGCAGGGCCTTCGTTAACCTCAACGCTCGTCAGCGAGTGCGGCATGATGCCTGGGACGTAGTAAGAAGGCGGGTCGGCCATCTCGTAAACAACGCCCTCGGCCTCGGCGTCGGAGCCGGTGATTTCCTGTAGCCTCTGCACCCGGATCTCGGTCACGATAAGCGTCAGCCGCGATGCCCAGCGCGGCATGTGAAGCGACGAGCTCCACTGCCCCGCGGGCACGAAACCCGGCCGCTTTTCCTCCTCATCGACGCGATAATAGCACTGCGACTTAAACTGCTCGGTACGTTCCGCCTTCGGCGTCGCCCAGAACTCGCGGGGCACACCGTCGACGTTGTCGGGCGTCCAGAACGTTGCCGAATAGGTCTCGCGAACCCACAGCCGATCGCCCACCTCAACGCGCCGGAGTGGTGACAAGCTGAGCCGTCGCGTCTGAGACTTCCGACCGGCGAGTAACGCGCTGACCATCGCGGCGCTGAACACAATGGGGCGGTCGGTCAAAATCGAGCTCCTGCAAAAGTGCTGTGCCGATAAGCCGATGAAACGCCGGAATGTCGCCGATGCGAGCCCGATCATCGCGTTGGCCACCATCGCACCAGGCTCGATCGCGCCGCAATGGCAAATACTGACTTTGCGAAAGTTCGCGCCAAGCTGAAGTACGAAGTTGCCGCGGATCCAACTGCCGTCGTCGATTGCAAAAACGCTCTGTTGAGCTCGCCGTGCAGCCGGTCCGTTTACAGGTCTAAGCGGCGGGCGGCATCGAAGCCGGTTGAGGTTGGATGACAGACGAACGCCCGTGACGCCCACACAAAAAGGGCCGCCGGCCTTTCGACCAGCGGCCTTTCTTTTTACTTTCTCACAATCAGGCGAAGCTGACGCGCGCGCTGATCCTCTGCTTGCGACGTAGCGAATAGCCGACACCGCCAAAGCCGACCATCAGCATGGCCCAGGTGCCCGGCTCGGGAACCGCGGACGGCGGATTGACGACGGCCTCACCGCTGACGACGAACGCCGCCAGGAAGATGTTGTCGTCGTTGGTCGGGTTGTTCGTCCGCACAACGATCTGCGAGCTGCCCTCGGGAACATATGGCGCGATGTTATAGCGCTCGTGATCCTGGGCATAGGTCGGAAGCAGCGGCGAGAACGGATCGTCATTGCCGCCTACCGTGATCAGTGCGCCGTTCGCGAGTGCACCGTCTTCGTTATCGCCGGCGTTGTTGGTGATCGTCGTACCGTTGACGTTGACCGTGGACGACTGGCCGTTGGCGCTGAAGCCAATGCCGAGGCGCATCTCGGCTGTGAAGCCGGCTGCAGCAGGAGCCGCCAGGTTCAGCGTCGTTACGTCGCCCGTGGTGGCGGCAAAGCCGTCGAGCAGGGCAACTGTCTGCGTCGGCAACGAGGCGAGGCTATAGACTACAGCCAGCGCAGTGCCGTCGGTAACGCCAGTGTTGCCCTCGCCAACCGTGAAATTGTAAGTGCCACCAGCGCCGCCGTTGATGATCGCTGAAACGATCGACGTCACATCGGCACGAGCAGAGCTAAAGCCACTGCCGCTGGGCAACGCAGTGGCGGTCAGGGCATTACCGTTTAGCGAGTAGGACTGAACCGAGCCGCCCTGAATGTTGGTCTGATAGAGATAGGCACCCAGTACGGTCGCGCCGAAAGGCACGAACGCGCTGACTGTGTAGCTGCTGGCGAGCGAACCGCCGCCGTCGGTCGATAGTCCGACGTTGCCGCTAAATTGCTGGAACACCGTAAGTGCGGCGTTGGCTGGCGTCGTCGCCAGCAAGCCTGCTGCACCCGCCAAAGCAACGCCAAGCCGTTTCGAAAAAAGCTTCATAAGAATTTCCCTTGTTAGCCCACCGTTCGGCGATGCGAGGATGCAGAATCGACCCGCCGTCAACCTTAACAGCAACTTAACATTAGGTATACTCCCCTATATCCGGCGCGGATAGACCGATGTGTCGTATTGGGAATTGCATACAGCTTGCACGAATGGCGGAGAATTGATGAGGCTTTTTAGCTTTGCGGTCACGTCGGACGGTCTACGATTGTGAAAACGCAATTGCTCGTTGAAAGCCTCAGATTGGGGCGATAGCCGAACGGCAGGTGTTGGAACCGAAAGCCGCAAGGCTGCCATGCGCCCAATTCCCGCTGTTTAGATGCCCGCTGCGCTGTCCCGAAAGCGGTCATTCGAGCATGACACCGTTCAGGTTTTTTCGACGACCGGCATTGGTCGGTCGCTGACGTTCGGCGCTCTTTCTAGCTAGGGCGGTTCTGCGTTGCGTTGACCGCGCTCACCTGCGAGGTCCCTCAATCCGGGGGGTCGCGATGCATACCGAATTTTCAAACGAAGAAATTGCGGAATCCGGCAAGGCCATGTTTCTGGGCCATCCGCGTGGGCTCGCCTTCCTAGCTTTCACCCAGGTCTGGGAGCGCTTTTCGTTCTACGGCATGCAAGCGCTGCTCGCGCTTTACATGATCCACCAACTCCTGCTGCCGGGGCACGTGGAGAAGGTCGTCGGTTTCGCCGGCTTTCGTACCGCCGTCGAAGCCGTGTTCGGGCCACTCACCATGCTGGCGCTGGCATCGCAAATTTTCGGACTCTACACCGGGTTTATCTACATGACCCCACTGCTTGGAGCATGGCTGGGCGACGGGGTTCTGGGCCAACGCCGGACGTCAGTGCTGGGGCTGCTGCTCATGGCTGCAGGCCACCTGCTCATGGCTTCCGAAGCCGCCTTCCTGTTCGCTTTGCTCTGCCTGCTGATTGGTGCCGGCTGCGTAAAGGGCAACATGTACGCGCAGGTCGGCGAGCTATACCGCGCAGGTGACCCTCGTCGCACCCAGGCGTTCAGCATTTACCTCATCGCCCTGAATATCGGTGCGTTTTTTGCTCCGCTTGTCTGCGGCACGCTCGGTGAACTTTATGGCTGGCACTATGGGTTCGGAGTGGCCGGTATCGGCATGTTGATCGGCGTCGCAACCTATCTGTCGGGTTGGCGCCATTTGCCGCCGGATCGCCGACGCAACAATGGCCCTGCCGTCGGTCTCGAACGCGCGGATTGGCAGGCAATAGCCGCGATCGTGCTGACGCTGTTGCCGTCGATCCTGATCTACGCGGCCACCAATCAAGCCTACAACCTCGTCATCGTATGGGCAGAAGCCGGTGTCGATCGATCCATCTTCGGTTTCAAATTTCCCGTGACTTGGCTGCTGACCTGGGACGGCTTGATGACGATTGTCGGCATCGCTCTCACGATCCCCTTATGGCGAGCACTGTCGGCTCGGCGACGCGAACCGGATACACTTATAAAGCTGTCGATTGGCGGTGCCTTGACCGCCGCCGCCTATGTGTTGTTGGCAGCAGGCACGAGCATGTTCGCGCTCGCACCGGCCGCCGTCGTATTCCTGTATTTCCTGCTGTTCGACTTTGCCTTTGCGTGGACCGACCCGCCTACGAACAGCTTTGTATCGCGATTTGCGCCCGCCTCGGTTGCCTCGACGATGATGAGCCTCAACCTGATGATAGCCTTTGGAGCGCCCAATATCGCGGTCGGCTGGCTGGGCCGGTTTTACGAACCGCTGGGACCGGCGAAGTTCTGGCTGCTCCATGCGGCAATTGCAGCCGCCGGCGGAATCTTAGCGCTCCTTGTGCGTGCGCCTGTGAAGCGCCTCTTGGCCGGTCAGGTCGACAGCAAGGAGGCCGCCGTCTGAAGGTAGAAGTTTGGCATCGCTATAAATTGCGCAAACCGAGCGCTGCCCTTTCTTACGCTGAAAGCACCGTATCCGCTTTCCGACCGCAATTCGCGATACCAGCTTGGTAACATTCAGTTCCAAAGTCGTCAGCCGGCTTAGCGCCCAATATCGGTATTTTAGCTGCCCGAGCTCTGTGCTCGAAAGCGGTCGTCCGTGGGATCTCCGAACGGGTCATTATAAGGGTGGGCGATTCTCGAAGCGGAGGGGCGAAATAGGCATATCTCGATGTCGGGTTGCCCAAATTTTCTCGCGGGAAAGATGTCTGCGTCATTTCATGGTTGCCGAAACCAGCAACCCAGTGGGAATCTTGATCGTGAGCGTTCTTCGCCCACGCGTCGTTTAGTATTTCATCCAGGCCGACAGTAAGATTGTCCGCGAAGGACTGGGGCCGGCCAGATAGGCGCCGTAGAAAGCGCCGAACCGCGGGTCGACCGACGGACTCGCAAAGTCCTCCGCGATGCTGTTGCCGACATTCCTTGCGACAAGATCGACGCCCCAGTGCTTGTCGCGAGACTCCAGCCCGAGGCTCAGGTCGAGAGTCGTCAGCGCTTTTGACAGGAACTGGTCCTGTCGCTGATTGAACATGGCAGAGCGATGGCGCAGCGCCCCTCCCAAGTTAAGGCCGATGCGATCGGACAGGCCCATGGTGTATGTCGTTCCAAAATTGAAGACCAGCTGGGGTGCCTGCGAGCGGCGGAATCGCCCGATCACCAGATTTCCATTCACATCAACCTGCGGCGCACTCGTGGCAGGATCGATCGGCTGGATCACCGCCGTCGCATCGGCATAGGTGGCGGCGGCGTCGAAACGCCAAGACGGCGTGACCTGGAAAGCGCTCTCTAATTCGAAGCCACGTGTACGGGCCGGCCCGTTGAACGTGATGAAGCCGAGTGTGCCGCCGGTGAACACCGTGTCCTGGAAATCTCTGACGTCGGTCCAAAATCCAGCGAGGTTGAGATGAAGTCGACCATCGAGAATGGCGGATTTCATGCCGATCTCGTAGGTTGTGGCGAACTCGTCGCGGATTTGGGCGCCGGCGGCGACCAATGCGGGCGGCACCTTGCCGTTTTCGAGAAGCGACGGCGGTATGGCAATCGTGTTGGTTTCCACAAAGCCGCCGGCCTTGCTGCCGTGTCCTAACGAGGCATAGATCATGGTTCGCGGCGCGATGTCATACTCGAGGCTGACGTTGCCATCGAGAAAGCCCGAACGGTGCGTCAGCGCCGTCGGATCGAACTGCGGGTTGGCGATCGTGTTCCACACGGTGAACGGCGCAAGGGCCACCCTTGCATAGACGACGTCCTTTTCCTCCCGCGTATAACGAATGCCCCCGGCGAGCCGCAGCTCGTCCGACAAATGCCAGGTGCCCGAGGCAAAGCCCGAATAGGCTTTGGAATTCTGGACGAAGCTGTTCGTGAACGGTCCGTTGAACAGCTGTCTGGGCGGTGGCCCTCCTGCGGGCGGGAAGCCGGGCACTGCCCAATCCTGCATTTCGACGGAGTTCCAGCGGCTGTCGAGGTAGAAGAGCCCCACCATATAATCGAGCTTGCCGCCCGACGGCGACTCAAGCCGTAATTCCTGGGTGAACTGGCGGTAGCGTTCGTCGCGAAGGAAGTTCACCGAATCGTCTACGCTGAAGTCGAAATCGTCACGGAAGGCGAGCGCGTAGGTGACATAGGTGGTCTGCGCCACGAGCCGATGGTCGCCGAGCTCGACTTCGGCCTTGAGGCTTGCGATATCGGACCGAGTGATGTGGAGCGTGTCGCCGTTCGAGGTCAGGCTCGTGGACTGTCGCGTCCTGCCGTCAAGCGCGCCCTCGCCATAGAATGCCGGCACATTGCCGATCAGCTGGTAGCCGGCGCCGTATTGGCGGTTGTCAGCATGCTGATAGCTGGCAGTTACTGTCAGTGTTTCGCCGAGCGTCGCTTTCAACGTTGCACGCAGACCCAGATCCTTGCGCTGCGGGCCGTGTCGCCCGGTGACGTCATTGCGCACCTGCCCGTTCAGGTCGTTGTCGTGACCAGCGACGCGCAGTGCCAGCTTCTCGCCGAGGGGCAGGTCGGCCGCGCCGTCGACAGTGTAGCCGCCGTTTTCGACCTCATAGCCGCCCCGGAGCTCGAGGCCGACGACATCGCCGGGCTGGCGCGTGATGACGCTGATCGCCCCAAAGCTCGCGTTCTTTCCAAGCAGCGTAGACAGCGAACCCTTGATGAACTCCATGCGATCGACATCGAAGAACGAGGTCGAATAGAGCCGTCCCTTGCCGAGGAAGACACCATCAGTGAACAGCGCGACCGACTGTTCGAACGCCTGCGGGCGCGCCGTCGTACCCATGCCGCGAAACGTCAGCGCCAGACCGTCGTCCGGCGCGCGCGAAAACACGACACCGGGAACCAGTGTCACGGCCTGGAAAAGATCTTTCACGCCTTGTTGCGCAAGGACGGTACCGCTGACAGCGCTTATACTCAGCGGCACACGTTGCACCGACTCCGAGCGCTTCTGTGCGGTGACGATGATTTCGCCGACGTCGTTTGCCGCGCCCCTGGACGGCGATCCCGCATCGTTCGCTCGTGCGGCGGTCGCGCTCAACGTGACTACTGCGACAGTCGCGTACCATCCGAACCGAAGCATGAGCCTTTCCCCCCGTCCGCCGGCACTATGTCGATATCAGGTCAGACGCGTCGACGATCCCCGGACCGGACCAGCCGGCAGGCATCGCAGCGCGCGCCGCCGCAACGACGGGCTGCGCGGCCCTACCGGCAACCCTGTGGAGGCTGTTCGCCGCTCGAAGTCGAAGCAGCCCGGCGCCGTCCCTTTTTGCCATGGCTTCGGCGCGCGCAAGCTCCACAATCGCCTCTTTGCCCTGGCCGAGCGCAGCCAGACATTCTCCGCGAAGCCGCAACAGCTCGGACAGCATCAAACCGCGATCGGGGCAGCGGAGGGCCGCGATCGCCTTGTCCGCGGCACCAAGCGCTTCACGGGTCTGTCCCGCCGCTAGCAATTGCTCCACGTACATCACTTTGTAGAGGAGGACGATCGGGCCGATCGCTGTCACGCGATCGTAAAGCGCCCCCATCTGGTTCACGCCTTTCTCGCGATTGCCGGTCTCGGCTTCGATCCACGCCAGGTGGTAGGTACCGATGGCTTCCTGAGGCGGCAATTTGAATTGCCGGGCGAGATCGAGGGTGCGTTCAACATGCGACTGCAGGCGCGCGGGCGTGCGGGCGACGGTACCTATGATCAAGCCCATCAAGAGGCCGTGCGCCAATGTGCCCGGATGACCCAGTTTCTCCGCCAGAGCGATTGCCGTTTCGACGGACGCGAACCCGTCGGTGACATGCCCGGCAAAGAGCTGAGCCTGACCAAGACATCCGTAAGCACATACGCCGGGATCATGGCCTCCAAACACTAGTCCCAGCTTGTGGTGGCGGTCTCGGTCGTAGCGTTGGCTGCCTTGTCTGGCATCGGTCAGGCAGCTGCGGAAATCGCCACTGAAGAGGGCCGAGGACCATCGGCAGTGACTCGCCTCGAGACCCAGATCGTCGTCGCCCAGCTGTTCCGCGATACCGACCAATTGCTCCGAAAACGCACCGGCGTCGTCGAGATCCCTAGAAATATTGGCGTTGTACCACAGCCCCCAGACTGCCTTGAATCTTGCGTGGCTATCTCCAACGCTCAGACTGAGCGCCTCGGCACGGCGGTAAATTTCCCGAAGTGCGGGGTCCTGTGCGCCGCGAAACAATGCGACCGCGGGGCCCAGCTTCAGCAAGAGGTCGAGCGAGCGCCGTTCGCGGTCTGCGTCGGACGGCTGCGCGTCGTTTTGCCGAAGAGCTTCCTCGAAGCTGGCGATGGCTTCCTGGAAAGCGCCAGCGACGGACGCGCGATCGCCGGCGCGCTCGGCATATTTGCCAGCTTCGGCTGTCAGGCCAGCGAGACTGAAATGTTGGGCAAGAAGTTCGGGCTCGGTCCGTACGACGTCGGGAAAGTGAAGCTCGAGGAAACGCCCCGTTGCTTCATGCAGCCTGCGGCGTACGGAAAACAACATACTCTCGTATGCGGCATCCCGCAGCAAGGCATGCTTGAATTCGTAACGACCATCGCTCGCATTTCCGATGGGCCGGATGACGTCTCGTCCCACCAGCAGCGTGAGATTTTCGTCGAGCTGCGAGGACGTCAGGTCGCTCAAATAGCTTAGCAGCGGTCGCGCGAAACGGCGCCCCAGGACAGAACATGTCCGAGCGAGAATCTTGGCTTCGCCGAGCCCATCCAACCGCGCCATCAGCGAATTCTGCAAAGAATCGGGAACATGGCTGGTACCCGTTGCGGTCAGGTCCAGGACCGCCGCGCTCAGCTCCTCCACAAACAGCGGATTGCCATCGCTCCGTGCGACCACGTCCGCGACCATGCGGTCGCTCGACGCGGCGGCGCCGACAATCTCCCGCGCCAGCGTTTCACAGTCGCGATCGTGCAGGCGATCGAGACCGATCGTGCTGACCTCGGCCCGGCCGTTCCATGGCGAGGCGAACTCCGGACGGGCGGTGACAACGGCGAGGAGGGGCGCGTGCACAGGCCAACCGACGAGCCGGGTCAGTACTTCAAGTGTCGTCGCGTCGATCCAGTGCGCATCCTCGACCACGAACAACAAGGGCTGTGCCGCTGCGACGCGCTCGAGCCAATCGACCAACGCGCCGATCGTGGCCGCCCTTACCGAATTAGCTGGCATCGCCGGCACGTCGTAGCCGGCGTCGGCCGGAATGGAGAGAAGTTGTGCCAGCAGCGCAAGATTTGTGTCGAGCGGCATCTGCACCGCATCCAACAGGTCCGTCAATTTTTTCAATTGTGTCGCGGCAACGTCGGTCTCGTGGATACCGGCAGCGTGCGTGAGGTATTCGACCACGGGGTAGAGCGGCTTGACCTGGTGATAGGGCGAGCACTGCCAGAGAATGAAGGCATGCGCCTCTTCCGCAATCTGTGCTGCCAACGCGTCGACCAAACGCGATTTGCCCATGCCGGCTTCGCCAAGAATGACGACCGTCCGCGAGTTTCCTTCTGCCGCTGCTCGCCACCGATCGGCGAACAACGACAGTTCGTGCACGCGTCCGACGAAGGAATGAGTCACGGTTCGGGCTGCTCGAAACCTGCTCATTTGGGGCGTTGGCCGCAGCGGGCGCCACATACGGAGCGGTGTCGGAAAACCAACCGTCGCCACTTTGGCGAGAAGCTCGCACGCGAATAACCGGCCGACCTGGCGATGCGTCGCCTCTGACATGACTATCGTGCCGGGGTCGGCCATATGCCGCAACTCGGCAGCCAGGGTCGGCGCCTCGCCGACGAGCGATATGTCGGCGGGCGCCCCGTCTGTTTCGCCGCCCGCGAGGACCATGCCGGTAGCGATGCCGACGCGGGACTGCAGCGATGAACCGTCGCGCCCGCTGAGATTCCGGACTTCCGAAATGATCGAAAATCCCGCCCGGATAGCGCATTCCGCGGCGTCCTCGCGCGCGTTGGGCCACCCGAAGCAGACAAGGAATCCATCGCCGGCGGCACGGATGATTTGGCCGCCACCCGCCGCAATGCAGCGCGTGATGCACTCCGCGAAGCGTGCCAACTGTCCGGCCAGCAACTCTGGATCGACACGATCGTCGAGCGGCACAACATCCGTAAGATCGACCGACATCGCGGTTACCAACCGCCTTTCCGCGACCCGCCGCGGTCTCGCCGGTTCCGTAGTCGACAGTGCGGAAATCCCCGACTTTTCCGGTTGCGCTATGTGTTTTGCGTCCTCGACCTGGGCCAGGAAGCGATAGCCACGGCCATAAACGTTGGCGATATATCTGGGCATGCGCCGATCGTCGTGAAGCGCGTGACGGAGTTCCTTGATAACTGAGGTGAGCGCTGAGTCGGAGACGATCGTACCGTCCCACACCGTCTCGAACAACTCATTCTTGGTCAGCAGACGACCGTGGGTCCGGGCCATGGCATCGATGACCCTGAACGCTTTGTTGCCGATTCGCACGGGTCCGTGAGGACCGATCAGGCGCTCGTCGGCGCGATCGAGCAGGTAATCTCCGAAGCGAATGACGTTAGCCGACTGATTGGTCATGGCGCGAAGGGACCAATTTTGAGAACAGGGGTCACGACGACCCGTGCGATGGCGCATCATAGTCGGATTGCCCTCGGTTCAAACAAGGAAATCCCGCATTAGGCCGACGACGATTCTGGAAAGATTCTGTGACAGAATCTTTTTTAACTGTTCGCAAGATCATGAGCGCCGTTTTAACGAATGCTCCCCCGACACGTCGCGATGGCAGCCAAGGCGACCGCCAGGCGTGTGTTGACGTTGTGCTGCGGCCTGGCTGCAGCATGGAACCGAACATGGGGAACCTTGACGATGACAAACAAATTTCTGACGTCGGCAGGCATTGCGGCTCTCACACTCATGGCATCCCCGTCGGTGGCGCAAGTCGCACCGTCCGGGGACCCGGTCTTGTACTGGAACCAGGTAGCCATGCAGAATATCGATGGCGACCCGGGTCTGGGCGGGCGGGCCTATGCGATGGTCAACATTGCCCTGCACGATGCCGTGAATGCCACGACGGGTTCGCCCGATCGCAGCTACACTGGCAATGTTGCGAACAGCGGTGGCGACACCCGCGCTGCCGCCGCCGTGGCGGCTCATGACGTGCTCGTGAACCTCTACCCGAGCAAGGCGGCCGCCTTCGATGCGGCGCTGACGGCCAGCCTGGCAACGATCTCGAGCGGTCCTGCGAAAGCTGCCGGCATGGCCACGGGACAGGCGTTCGCCACAGCAACTGTCGCAGCACGAGTAAGCGACGGATTTACAGCACCGTTTCCAAGCTACGTCCCGACGGGGCAACCTGGCAATTATGTTCCGACCACGCCCGGGCCGCCGTTTCCCGTCGATGGCCAATTCGCAACGGCAACACCTTTTGTCATGACGTCGCCGTCTCAGTTCCGCGCCGGACCGCCGCCCGCCCTTGACAGCATCGCTTACGCGGTTGCGCTCAACGACGTGAAGTCGATCGGTGCCATCAACAGTGTGGTACGGACGGCCGACCAGACATTCAGCGCCTATTTCTGGGAAAATGACCCGGAACGTCCCTATCTGACCGCAGCGATCGAGCAGTCGTTGGCAAGCGGCAAATCCACGATCGAGAATGCTCGGATTTTTGCGACCCTGGCAACCGCAGTCGCCGATGCACCGATCGTCGCATTCGATACCAAGTTCCTGTATAATCTGTGGCGGCCGGTGACGGCGATCCAGGAGGCGGATACGGACGGGAACCCGCTCACGACGGCAGATCCGACGTGGCAATCCTTGCTCGTCGCACCGCCCTTTCCGGGCTATTTTTCGGCGCACTCGATCGTCGGGGCAACGGCCGCGAGTATTCTCGACCTCGCTTATGGTTCGACGATCAGCTTTTGCGCAATCAACAACGTGGGCAATCGTTGTTGGGACAGCTTCGATGCGGCCGCGCTGGACGATTCAAAAAGCCGTGAATATGGCGGCATTCACTTCAGCTTCGACGATCAGACCGGACTGGCCACGGGTTATAGATTGGGAGCCTACGCCTTCGGTCTCAATCTGTTCGGCGCCGTGCCCGAGCCATCAACTTGGGCGATGATGATCCTCGGCTTTGGAGCAACCGGCGGCGCGCTCCGCCGGCGCCGTAAGGTCATCGCTCCGGCGCGGTACGCCTGAACGTCTCGCCGGACTGCAAATGGGGCGGCAATCGAGTTCTTGCCGCCCCCTCCTTTCGACATCGGCTGTACGAAAACAACATTGCGGCTCTGCGCCCAGTTTTGGACGTTCCTGCTCCTCGCAATCGAGCTTGAAAGCGGCCGTTCGTTCGGACCCAGGTCGCTTATAAATGTGCGGCTCGATTACGCGCACGTGCCACGCTGGATTACGGCGGGAGACCTGTTCGCATCGCTGGAAAAGGCGCCGTCCGAAAAGTGTCTGCGCCAAAAAGATACTTGGATGCAATCTGCCAATTGCCTTGCAAGTCACGGTAGTATTAGCGCTGCCCTTATTGAACCTGGCAGTCCGCTAATGACAGAGAACAGGTTTTGGAGTGCGTCGCTGATGTCTCTGCTTATATCTGGATTGTCGCCACCCTAACCCTCGCCGCAGGCGCTGCCTTGCCCATACTCTGACTTGCAATGAACAGCCGCCTTTGGGGGCGAAAGCTGTTGGTTGATCGGCTTTCGGCCAGAACGGCAGCAACGCGCTTCAATTTCGGTCGTTCAGCCGCTATGACGGATTGTTAGGCCGGCTACTCAACGGTATACGTCAATCGCCCTCTGGCCAACGGCGAGCGCGAATGGGGGCGATCTGGCGGTAAGCCCGGGCAGCGCGCTGTTCATCTGCACGCCCCAGCAACTGCGACAGCCCGTAGTGAATATACCGCCGACGTGTGATCGAGGGTCGCGGTGCAATGACTCCCAAGACGTTTAGAATTATCGCTATAATCACGATCAACCGCGCGACTAATACCGTTGGATAAGCGGCGCGCCAGACGTCAATCATCATGATGATTTGCAAGCCAGCACTACCCAAAGCCCAAATCATAGTGATCAGCATAACGAGAACGACGGGCAGGATTTGCCCCATGTCACTACCCACCGGGAATAAATATTTCGGATATCCGATGTTCGCCCTTGAGAAGGTAAAATACTGAAACGCTTCAGGATAGCGCAGATACAACCAGGCTCTGCGCGGTGGTTCAACTAATTTTGCCTGTTGCTCGAACCAGGTCCGCAACAGGCTAAATTTAGTAAAAATCGTTGCGAACCAAAGTGATGTTAAAGCAGTCCCGATCAGGGCAACGGGCAGGAAGCTGCTCCGCGTGATTGCCATGCCACCGAAGCTGGCAGATTCGACCAGTCCATTTATCGAAAGGAACGCTAGCGAAGAAGCAGCGACCCACAAGCCAATAGACTTGCCAAGACTACTTCGTAGCTGAATGAGTTCGCCGTAGACCGCATCGCGCATGTCATCGGTAATCACAGTACCTTGTTCCAGCAGCATGTGCTGGACTTCGCCGTCGTTCATCTCCCGCGTCTTCGCCAACCAATTCTCTTTAGTGCGGACCCAGGGACGTCGATCGTTAATCGTTTCGAGCCAGCGACTGATTCTCATAGTTACCTCTTGTACACAGCCCGGCCAGTAAGCCTATCGCTTTGCATGGCGTTAGGCGACCAATCTCGGCAGGAGTTGCGTTCAATGAGCAAGCCGAAAGGCGCTTCTATGATCGCCATTTGAGCTTATTCCCCTGCTTGCTGAGCGCCCAATCGGTCGTTGGGTCTGGCTGATGGCGTTCTAGGCCTTGGGCTTCGAACCCAGGCCCCATCGCGATCTCCAAATGTACATTTAGTCGCCGTAGAATGCGTGCAGCTGCTCGGGTGTGGCTTTCCGACCATAGGCGCCGCAATGATCAGCGAACGGGCAGCGTGGAATTTCTGGCTGATCGAACCATTGGGCCGACATGCAGATGCCATTGTCGAAATCAATGGGTTGCGCAACGTCTAGCTGTCGAACCAGCATGCGGCCCTCCACCATGCCGCACATTTGAGTGACCGTACCGCTGGTGATGGTGGCGTTCAGTTCGTGGAAGACCGTGCTGGTGAACTCGTTGACCGATCTGACCTTCTCGTCGACCCAGCCGAAAACATCATCAATAGGTTTCAGCCGCTCTCCCTCGTAGAGAGCGGTATGAAAATAACGGACCTTGCCCGTCTCACGGTCTGCGCTGCAACTCCCGACATCCCGGTGGGTGAGCTCGTCGCGAATAATTCTTAGCTCCTGATACCAAGCAGCCGACCCGAACAACCCCTTCAGACGGTCTGGAAACGATCCGGAGATCGTGTCCGCATGAGCGAAGAGTCGACTAGTGGAGTCCTTGAACCCGCGGGATGTGGACCCGTAAATTATGTGCATCACCTTGGCCGTGCAATCGACCACAGAGTAGAGTTCGGTGATCACCCCTTCGATCGTGGCCGCTAGATTTCGGGCATTCCGCGCTAACGTGTAACCATTGGCCTCTAGCTCGGCCTCGTCGATCGCCAAGTCTGGGAGAAGCCGTTCAGACAGACGCAATAGGATCATCGCCTTGTGGAAATGAACCGCGCCGGGTTTGTCGGAGGCTCCAACTCCTGAGAAGGTGGAGCGATGACAAGCAAGACAACGAACAAGTATGCGCCTGAAGTTCGCGAGCGAGCGGTACGGATGGTGCTCGATCACGAGCGTGACCACGCATCGCGCTGGGCAGCGGTCGTATCGATTGCGGCCAAGATCGGGTGTGCGGCGCAGACGCTGCACGAGTGGGTCAAGAAGGCGGAGGTCGATAGCGGCCGACGCGTCGGCGTTCCCACCGAGGTCGCGGCACAGCTGAAGGCGCTGGAGCGCGAGAACCGCGAGCTGCGCCAGGCCAACGAGATCCTGCGCAAGGCATCGGCGTATTTTGCTCAGGCGGAGCTCGACCGCCCGTTCAAGCGATGATCGCATTTATTGACGACCAGCGCGCCGTTCATGGGGTCGAGCCGATCTGCAAGGTGCTGCCGATCGCCCCGTCAACCTATCATGCACACGAGGCGAAGCGTCGTGATCCATTGCGCCTGTCGGCGCGGACGCGCCGCGACCTTGCCCTTCGGATCGAGGTGCGGCGCGTGTTCGATGCCAACTACCGCGTCTACGGCGTGCGCAAGGTCTGGCGGCAGCTGCAGCGCGAGGGGTTCGACGTCGCGCGCTGCACGGTCGCACGGCTCATGCGGGTGATGGGCTTGGCGGGTGTGATCCGTGGCAAGCCGGTCCGCACGACGATCAGCGACCGCTCGGCACCGTGCCCGCGTGACCACGTCAACCGGCAGTTCCGCGCGCCAGCGCCCGACATGCTGTGGGTCTCGGACTTCACCTATGTCGCGACCTGGGCCGGGTTCGTTTACGTCGCGTTCGTCATCGACACGTTCGCACGTCGGATCGTCGGGTGGCGGGCAAGCCGCACAGCCCATGCCGGCTTCGTCCTCGACGCGCTCGAGCAGGCGCTCCACGATCGCCGACCGACGCACAGCGGCGGTCTCATCCACCACTCCGATCGTGGTAGCCAGTACGTCTCGATCAAGTACACCGAACGCCTCGCCGAAGCGGGTATCGAACCGTCGGTCGGCAGTGTCGGCGACAGCTATGACAACGCTTTGGCCGAGACCATTAATGGCCTTTACAAGGCCGAGGTGATCCACCGACGGGGACCGTGGCGATCGTTCGAAGCCGTCGAATACGCGACGCTGGAATGGGTCGACTGGTTCAACCACCGCCGGTTGCTCGAACCCATCGGCAACATCCCGCCCGCAGAAGCAGAGGAGCAATACTATGCCATGATCGAACAACAGCCTATGGCTGCATGACTCAAACCAAACAGCCTCCGGCAAACCGGGCGCGGTTCAGCGCATTCGTGCAGCCGCATTTCCTGAAGAGCAGGCGCGGCTTGCCTCGCAGAATGAGGCGCTCGTTGTGGCAGACGAAGAAACTGCTGCTACCAATGCTGCGCTAAACGAAAACGCGGTAGATGCTACGGTTGAAGATGCTACAACCGCTGCTGCCGATGCGAGCGCGGATGCACTTTTCAGTGCCGCTGCGGTTGATGCTGCTCCTAGCAACGCAACCATTCGAAATAAGCCGAGGCGGCAAAGGCCCTCACCCCGGCGCGCTCGTCTCAAGAATTCGCCGACCGCTACGTGAGCTAACATTCCATCCAGTGACCAGCGCTGGTTTCCGCGTGTTGGACGCGGCTTGCGGCGCAGAATGAAGCAATGGTCGCAGCAGTAAATAATACCGCTGTTTGCCAAAAAGCGCTGAACTTGAGCGCCGTGGATGCAATGCATTTAGGAGCTAAAACCGATGCCGCCAACGCCAGCGCTGACGAAGCCTTCATCGCAGCAGCAGTCCATGCAGCCGCTGAGAGTGCAACCGCTCCTGTGGTAAGGCCAAGAGGGACGGCACATCGTCGGCGTCGTCACAGGTACTCGCCTACCGTTAGATGAGCTGATGTTCTATCCAGCGACCGTCGCTGGGACCCAAAACTCGCAATCCATCGGAGAGCGCCTCCAGGCCAATGCCTCACCCTAATACTAATCCAGCCGCAAGGAACACGAAATGGATGTGCACAAAGCTAAACCGGTTCACAATTTGCGCGAATTCGTCAGTGAAGTAGGAATCATTATTCTGGGCGTTTTGATTGCGCTTGCCGGGGAACAGGCTGTTGAAAAAATGCGGTGGCATGAAATCGTAGCTGTTTTTGAAGCGGCGATGACGACAGAACTTCAGACAGATGATCTTCCCCAGGCGTACGTCCGCGTAGCGATGCATCCGTGTCTGCTGCGGCAGCTTTACGAAATCGATGACGCCATCGATCGGAATGATGATCGACCGGTTATCTCGACATTGACGCGCGCTTACGCGCCGCCTTGGCGAAGCTGGGATGCAGAAGCGTGGCGAGCCGCAGAAGCAGCAGGCGCGACCGCACACCTTTCTGTTGAGCGAAACCTGCAATGGGAAGGCCCCTATGCATTGATGCCACTCTTGCAGCAGCAAGCTAACCGGGAAGCTGAAATTTTACCCGAATTACAGCCTGGGGGACATATCAATGGGAGCCTCACAGCCGCTGAGCGTGACCGTATTCATTCTGCCGCTGAAAAACTGCGTCAAGTAGGTGAATTGCTTGTCCGCACCTCATCTCTATCCATACTGTTTGCGGCCGATGCTGGCGTTAAACTATCTGCGCGTCAAAAGACGGAAATGCTCGGCCAACTTCGTAGTGAATTTGGCAACTGCATCATCACGCCGGCTGAACCAGAGCCAAAAAAAGGCGATCGGCATCGACTGCCCGGTTAATTCGATTCGTCTCTGACAAATATTGAGGAATTGTTTGATTCCACGATCGACTGTTGTTCACGAAAAATTGACTTTTATTGTGAGCGGCCGTTCGTTCATATTATTGCATCATATCGGCGCCGACGTACATTGCTTTCGACCGAAGAGATCCGCCTTCAACGTTGGCCGGAAGCTAGACGGCGTTTGTGCCGAACGCGCTCGGGCTGGCGCGCCTGGGCCGGCTGGCTGTTCCTCGTCCTCTTCGGGTCGCTTGTTGCCTAAGTGATTTACATGCGTCTGCTCCGGGACATCGGCCCCTCGCGCGCCGGCATGCATTGCTTCGTTTCGCCTGTCATTGCTGTGGGCTTGGGAGTGTTGGTCCGTGGCGAGCGGATCAGGCCTGTCGAGGCGGTTGGGATCATTATCCTCTTACTGGCTGCTTGGCTCGTAAGCGTGGCCTGAAGGCCGCGGAGCGATAATGACTGGTGGAAAGTGGATGCGAGCCGATCAGTAGCTTAGCACGATCCAGTATTTGGGATCAGCCTGAAGGATGGCCACCAGATCGAGATATCGCGATCGGGCTTCAGCATCTACGGGTGCCGCCTGCTTCCACGCCGAAAAGTCCGATGGCCTAATGATCGTATCGCCTTCAGAATCTTGGGTGTGAACCGCTGGCAGCGATTTGATGAGGGTCGCGATGTCGCGGTCCGGACCTCGCCTTACTGGATCCCATGTGGGATGTTCTAAGCCGTCGGTAGTCTCGACGACAATGTTCAGCCCCATTGCTGCACTCCCGAACGTCTACGAGAGGGAAATAGGCGTAATCGACGAACGACCGCAACAGGGGCGAATTGCGACATTGCCTATGCGGCTTCGGCGATCGTGGGGAAGTCGGGACGCCAGTTCCACGGCATGAGCTCGTCCCAGTGCGCGGCTGGCCAGTCGCCGGCGATCTTCGCGATGACGTCGGCGATATAAGCCTGCGGCTCGACACCGTTGAGCTTGCAGGTCTCGATGACGGTGTAGATCGCGGCGGCACGTTCGCCGCCTACCTTCGATCCGGCGAACAGCCAGTTCTTGCGGCCGATCGCGATGCTGCGGATCGCGCGTTCGGCGATGTTGTTGTCGATCTCCAGGCGGCCGTCGTCGATGAACTGCGTGAGCGCCGTCCAGCGCTTGCGGCCATAGGCGATAGCCTTAGCCATCTCGGACTTGGGCGAGAGGCGTCGCAAGGCGTCGTCAAGGGTAGTGCGCAAGGCCTCGATCAAGGGCGCCGTTCGTTCCAGCCGGCCTCGTCGACGGACGTCTGGCGGTGCCCCTCGGATCTCGTCCTCGATCCGGTAGAGGGCCCGGATACGCGTCAGCAGGTCGGTGGTGAGCGATGTCGGCTTGGTCGCGTGGATATCGAAGATCTTGCGCCGGAAATGCGCCCAGCAGGCGACCTCGGTGACGCGGTTGGTGCTGTAGAGCTTGTCGTAGCCGGCATAGCCGTCGGCCTGCAGGAACCCGGTAAAGCCGGCGAGCTGTTGTTGGGGGTGGCTGCCCGTGCGATCCTGGGTGAACTTATACCAGACCAACGGCGGTGTGGTGGCACCCGAGGCGCGATCATCGACGACGTAGGTCCAGATCCTGCCGGTTGCGGTCTTGCCGCGCCCCGGATCGAGCATCGGCACGGGCGTGTCGTCGGCATGGATCTTGGTGGCGGTGAGCCCGATGTCACGGATGCGGCTGACGATCGGATCGAGCAGCGCTGATGCCTGACCGGCCCATCCGGCGAGCGTCGACCGATCGATATCGATACCCTGCGCGGCCATCATCTCCGCCTGGCGGTAGAGTGGCAGGTGATGGTCGAACTTGGCGACCACGACATGGGCGAGCGTTCCGAACGTCGCCTTGCCGCGCGCGATCGCCTTTACGGGTGCTGCTGCCTGCACGATCTTCTCGCAGGCGCGGCAGCTATACTTGGGGCGGATGGTGCGGACGACCCGCCACTGGACCGGCACCGCGTCGAGCATCTCGTCGCTATCCTGCCCCAGTGGGCGCAATGTCCCGCCGCAATCGGGACAGGTGCAGTTGCCATGTTCGGGCTCGATCCGCTGTTCTTCACGCGGCAGATGATCCGGGAGCGCGCGAACGGGTGCCGTCCGGTCGAGCTTGGTGAAATCCGTGCGCCGCGCACTCACCGTGGCGGCTTCGGCCTCGAGCTCTTCGAGTGCCAGCTCAAGTTGGGCGATCTCGTGGCTGAGCTTCTCGGACGCCTTGCCGAACTGCATGCGCTTGAGGCGGGCGAGCTGCACGCGCAGCGTATCGATAAGGATATCGCGGGCGGTTATATCGGCGCGCGCGGTTGCCAATGCGGCTTCCAGCTCGGCGATCCGAGTATCCTTATCAGAGGCGGGAAGGGCTGCGTCCGACACCGCGAATATATAGCACAATGGGCACCGGCGAGCCAGAAAAAGCGCAGGAATCCGGGCGTTTTTAGCCTGCGAGTGACGGTGTATATGTGCGCTCCGGCCGCCGCCAATCGATGCCTTCCAACAGCATCGAAAGCTGTGCTGCCGTCATCGCGACCGAGCCAGTTGCGGTCGACGGCCATATAAACCGACCCCGGTCCATGCGCTTGGAGAACAGGCATAATCCCTGACCATCGTACCAGAGCAGCTTGACCAGATCGCCACGCTTGCCGCGGAACGCGAACAGCGCGCCGGAATGCGGACTCTGCTGCAGTGCCTGCTGCACCAGCACCGCCAGGCCGTCGAACCCTTTGCGCATGTCGGTCGCGCCACACGCCAGAAAGATCCGCGTCAGCGGGGGAAGCGGGATCATCGTGCCAGGACACCGATCACCCGCGACAGCGCCTCGGCATCGACTGATGCGTCAACGGTCAGCCGCACGCCCGACGGTAGCTCGATCCCGATCTGCCCGCTGCCCGGCCCGGCCGACGGCGGCGCCGGCAACATCGCTGTGGGCTCGCTGATCTGGACCTCGGCAAAGCTCGGCACCGCTGGCTTGGTGATCCCGGTCAGCGCCCCCGACATCGCCTGACGGCGCCAGGTATAGATCGCGCCGCTGCCGACCTCATGGCGCTCGATGGCCGCGCGGACTGAGCCCTCCGGCCCAAAGGCATCGCGCAGGATCGCCAGCTTCTGCTCGACGGTCCAGTGCCGTCGCCCTGACACCCGGGCGACAATCTCCATCCGAGTAGTCATACGAGACCTCGTATGACTACTCGCTCCATCGTCCGCTGACCCAATCTCGTCCGACATGAATGCCCCGCTCAAAGAGCGGCTATCAGCCCGTCGATGGCCCCGCCCGCAAGGCGGCCTTCAGGCCCCGCTTACCTTGGCTCGCCATGCGCGACGATTTCAGCCAATTAAAACATGAGTAGCTATCACGTCTACGACGGGCAATTAGCTCGATCGGCGTCGCGCGGTCGTTCTCTGAACGAAGGACGGTTTTCGGGTCCGTTGGCTGGCTGCAAGCATGTCAGCATTCGGGGCGGTAGCCGACCGGCAGGTCTTGGTACCGAGAGCCGCCAGGCTGCAACGCGCCCAATCCCGGACGTTCAGCAATCTGCTTACCAACCCCAAATGCGGTCACACCGGCATGGGAGGTCTCCGAGACATGTACGACGACCGAGGATAGTCGTTAGGCGACGGTCCGCCTTCGACCATGGAGATGTGATAGCAGGCATTGCGAAAGAAGATTTGTAATAAACTGAGCCGAGTGATCAGGCAGAGCTCCCCGCATATTTCATAACAAAGGCATAAATGTCGGCACGCTTGTCGATGCCCGACTGCTTGGCGGAAGAGAAGTGGCCTGAGCTATAATCGACCCGCAGTAAAACAGGCTTGCCCGAAGAAGTTGCGGCCTGGAGCCGGGCAGCAAACTTCCCAACCATCCACGGCTCAATACGCAAATCGTTGGCACCGGTGATGCAGAGCACGGCAGGATAAGCTGTCCCATCGACCACGTGGTGATAGCTGTCCATTGCGACCAGCCCGTGAAATTCGTCTTCTTTCTTCACCGTGCCAAATTCGACGTCGTTTCCCGGGCCGTTCGCCGTCAGCTCCATGCGTAATGGATTGAAGCATCCGACCTCGCCGATGGCGACTGCAAAAAGATCGGGTCGTTCGGTGATCGCACGCCCGACCATGATGCCGCCTGCCGACGTCCCCCAAAGAGCAAGGTGCTTCGACGCCGTCCAGCCCAGCTGCACCAGTTGTTCGGCCACATCGATGGCGTCGCGCCAGGTATTGGCCTTGGTCGCCTTCTGGCCGGCGCGGTGCCAGGCGTCCCCCCTCTCGCCGCCGCCGCGAACATGCGCGTAGACCATGATCCCGCCCCGATCGAGGAAAGCGAGTAGACCGGGTTGAAACCCTGGATCGAGCACGGAACCATACGAGCCATAAGCATTGATGAGCGTGGGGTTCTTGCCTGTGCGCGTCGTTGTCTTTGCATAAAGCATTTCGACGGGCACCAACGCGCCGTCCCGGGCACGGACGTCGAACTGCTTGGTCACGTAGCGGCTGACATCGTACTTCGGTTGGGGGGTGAGGCCGGTGTCGTGCGCCTTCAGGTCGCCGTCGGTGGCGACGGACATGGCAGGCCACGCCAGCCCGTCCATGCCAAACCAGGCGCCCGGACGATTGAGCGTCGCCACCATGCTCCAGATGGCGCCTTCGCGCGGCAAGGCGACGTCCTCGATATTCCCCGATGCAAAACTGTATCTTTTCAGCCGTTGCCGGACGCCATCGTTGATCTCGTGAATATAGAGACCATCCTTGGCGGCACAGAAACGGTCGATGACACCTGGCCCCTCGGGCACGACCACCGTCCTGTTTGCGCGCGCGGGCGCGGAAGCAGGCACTTTCCAGATCTGACCCCGGCTCGCGCCCCCACGCGCCAGGACGTAAATGTCGTCCCCGACGATGGCTGCGGCGAGCGGCTCGCGCTCGGGATCGGAATCCCCGACGATGTCGTCCGCCCACGCCACCTGTTGCCATGGCGTCTTGCCAACGCTCAGCTCGTCGGTTTTGGCGACATAAATGGCGCCCGGGCTATTACCGTTGACCATATGTACGGCCAGAACATGGTCAGAACCGGGAAAGGCTTTCACCTGCGGGATGGAAACGTCGTAGAGCGCATCTCCGCCCGGCCCTTCGCCCGAACGGAAGACCTCGGTGTTCGTGCGATCGGCGAGGCGGTACGACCAGATCGACGAGCCTTTGCCATAGTCCACCCGTCCGAAGACCGCGTCGGCCCTGAGCCGCTGATACATGTAGGCGCTCGAATCGGGCAGCCAGCCACTGGGGCGCGAGTTGATTGACGTGACCAGCCGGTCTTCCCCTGTCTCCATGTTGCGGACGTGCACGGCCGCGATCTCGTTGCCGCCGATATCCAGCCCATAGGCGAGAAAGCGACCGTCGGGTGAGGCTTCCGAAAACGTGATGCGCGCCGGCTTGCCAGGCTGGCCCAGCGGCGCGGGATCGAGGAGCAAAGTCGCTGTTCCGCCAGCAATAGGCCGTCGCCACAGGCTGTATGACTGCTGCCGAGGCATACGGCGCATGTAATAGACGTGATCGGCTGTTACCTGGCTCGCAAATGCGGCGGTTACGTCGGCGTCATATGAGGCGATCGCACGCCGCAGCGATGCGGCATCGGGAAGTTCGGCCAGACGTGTCGCTGCATAATCGCCCTGTGCCTTGAGCCAGCTGGTCCATTCACTGGTCTCCGGACGCGTCTCCATCCACCGGTACGGATCGGTGATCTGTTGCCCCCAATATGTGTCGACGACCGGTCTGGCCGGTGTGGCGGGAGGAACCGGCGTCAGGGCAAGCTTTCGGCCCAGCGCGGGAGTAGTTGCCAGGACGACTCCGCCGATCACTACCTTGCGTCGTGAAAACATAATTGTGCTCCCCAGCAACCCATCCCTTGCACGCTATCGAGCCATGCCCGGAATTCATAGAGCGAGTGTTTTCGCGCCAAGGTACGTCGCGGCAAAGAGTGTAACTCGCGGAAACAGATTCTCATCGGTTTATAAGCGTGCTGAACGCCCCGAGAAACCGCTCTCAGTGGGGGCAGACGATAGCAGCTCACGGCTCGGCACCGTAGCGCCAGACAGCGTTTTCAACGCGGCCAATCACGGCCGTGGAGACTTCTCATGGGAAATTCGCAATATGACCCGGCAATGGATAACCGGGTGGCGTGGAACGCCGGCTTGAAGGTCGGCGCCAAACGCGCGTTGAAGCCTCGGCAAATTTGGGCAATCCGTTTTTTCCTCGACCGCGAAAGCCGCCTGCGCGATCGCGCGCTGTTCGATCTTGCGATCGACAGCAAGCTACGCGGTTGCGACCTTGTGAAGATCAAGATTGGAGACCTCGTAGCCGGACCAGACATCCGGACGCGCGCGATGGTAATTCAGCAGAAGACCGGGAAGCCCGTTCAATTCGAGCTGATGACCGACGCTCGCGCCAGTTTGCTTGCCTGGCTTCAGCGTCGTGGCGGCACGACCGCAGACTTTGCATTTCCAAGCCGCATTGACCGCTTCGGTCATCTTAGTACGCGGCAATATGCACGCCTTGTCGACGAGTGGGTGACTGCGGTCGGACTGCGGCGCGAGGAATACGGCACGCACTCGCTGCGCCGAACCAAAGCATCGATTATTTACAAGGCGACGGGCAACCTGCGCGCGGTGCAAATCCTGCTCGGGCACACCAAGATCGAAAACACCGTGCGGTATCTCGGCGTTGACGTTGAAGATGCGTTAGCCCTCGCTGAAGGCACTGAAATTTGATAACCCCGGTTCCTCGCTCCAAGCGAGGAGCCGACTTGCTGACGCCGAACCTTGGTCGCTCAGGGGTTCAACCTGGACCCTAAAAAGTCACAAATTTGGGTCTGTCCTACATCAGTCAAACTGTCCTAGCGCAGCCTCATGAAAGACGTCGGATACGGAGTTGCAGCCGTGCTTATTGCGGTTGCTTGGGCACGCAGCATGGTGGGTGGACTAATGGTGGCCGACCCTCCGCCGGTGTCTGTGGTGGAGGCGGGGCAGGTGTTCATTTGCACCCCTGTGGCTGTTTGGGATGGGGATGGCCCTATTTGGTGTGCCGAGGGTCCGAGGGTTCGGCTTGCGGGCATTGCAGCCCGTGAGATCGATGGAACCTGCCGCGCCTATCAGCCATGTCCCGAGGCGACAGGGGTCGCAGCCCGTGACGTTCTCGTAAATCTGCTTGGTGGTTCAAGAGGCACAACGAGCGACAAGCATGTCGTTGTTCGAGGCCCTCGGTTAAGCTGCATGTCAGAGGGCAACGGCAAAGGAAACAGGACAGCCGCGTGGTGCGCTTTACCAAATGGTCGCCAGCTTTCTTGTGCGATGATTGCAAGCGGAGCGGCCGTGCGCTGGCAGCGTTATGACCCAGCGGATAGATGTTTCAAACGATAGCCGTTCGCTCATGTGACACAGGGTGGCGCATGTCATGAAGATGGGTTCGTTTTGATCACTTAGCGACGACACCTGGAATTGCCGACAAGGGCATTTCGCGATTGCTGACCAAGATTTTCTGGACTTGGCATGTGAATCTCTGGCGTCCGCTCTATGTTAGAAGTGCAGCGTTTAATCGCTCAACAAACGGCGGCTCGATTACAGCGTCCCCCCCGGACTGGTAGTCGAGCCGCTTCGTGCCGGTACACTTTGTGTTTCAACAGTTTGAACCGGTGCATCTGCAAACCTTCGCACACAGCATGGGGTTTTTTTGTATACGTCATCGAAACTTAGGTCAGCAGAAGATGCGCCCACACATTGATCGCGGCCGCATCTTGCGGTGGCTCGCACGGGTCTGGATCGGCTTTGGGACATGCATAATTGTAGGCGCCTCCCTGGCCGCCGTAGCTGCCTTTGGCTTGGACATTCCTGTCGCATATGCTGATCCGGCCCGGATGGCGACGACATCCGAAGCAGCTTGGACTTTGCTTTCGAGAACTGCAGTCGGCATCATATACGTAGCCACGGGTTTTCTCATTGCGCGAGGCCGCTGATCAATTCGGATCAGCGTTCTGCAACAGCGCGAGGCCAGCTTCCCTAGCAAGCTTGGCGGCTAGGCGCCCAGTTCCGGTCGTTTAGAAATTTCGCCTATGAGCCCAAAAGCGGGCGTTCGTTCATTACCTCAGACGGATGTGCGGAACTGCGAAACCAACCGACAGAAGCGTGGTAGACGCTGATCGCGAATTTTCGGTCGCTTTAAATCGTCTGCTGTTCACGTTGGGCGAGCCGCCCCCTTAAGCAGGGCGGTTCAGCGCTCGCTCATATTGGTATCAGCAGTTTTATTGAACTGCAGCGGTGCGACAAAGATGGAAAGCCGCTGGGGCTGAGAGGCGTGCCGTTTCCAACGGAAGAGGCACTAGAAGGATAAGGTCTTGGGTAACGGCAGATGCGTGCTGGTGAGCGGCGCGGAAAGCGGAATCGGTGCCGCTTGTGCGATTGCGTTCGGCGCCCTGGGCGACAACGTGGTGGTGCTTTTCCATGACGCTCATAACGACGGAAGCGACACCGTCGCCAAGGTCAAGGCGGCCGGCGGAGAGGCGATCGCGGTGCAATGCAACGTCGGCGACGAGTCATCCGTGGAGGCTGCCTTCGTGGCCGCAGAACAGGCGTTCGGGCTCATGACCGTGCTGGTCAACTCTGCGGGGATCAACATGTCCGGCGTCCCGGTGCGGCAGATGCCGCTGTCGACATGGCAGCGCATGCTGGACACCGATCTGACCGGCGCGTTTCTGCTCTCGCGACGCTTCGTCCGCGACCGGCCAGCCAACATGCCCGGCACGATCATCCACATCTCGTCGATCCACGCCTATGCCGTTCGGGCCGGGGGTGCAGACTATTGTGCGGCAAAAGGCGGCCTGACCAACCTCATCGAGACGCTTGCGATCGAGGAAGCGTCCAACGGCATTCGCGTGAACGCGATCGAGCCTGGCATGATCCTGACGCCGATGAACGAGCGGGCGAGCACGGATCCGGCTTATCGACGGACACTGGAGCAGAATATTCCGCTGAATCGGGCAGGACGGGCCGAAGAGGTTGCTGAACTCGCCGTCTTCCTAGCTTCCGACAAGGCGTCTTATATAACTGGCGCAAGGATCGTGATCGATGGTGGCCTGTCACTCATGCAGGCGCTCGGCGCTTGAGCGGGAACAGGCCAATGACACCCTCGGCGCCCGGCGAGACAAACCAGTCGGAGATCGCACCCGGCGTACCCATCGTCCGGTCTCGCCTACCCGCCGACAGCGTGACCGGCGACCGCAAGGTGCTGGTTTATCCGTCCTCAAATGCAGTCGATTTCAACGTGCAGGAATTACAAGAAATCCACCTGCTGGGCCCAAGCGCGCTGATGGCGCGCGACCTGATGAGCCCGTATGTCTGGCTGGAGTCCGACGGGCGTTTTGGCATCACGGTGCGCGCGGTGACCAAGCCCGGCGAGCCGATGACCGATACCGGTATCATCTGGGCCGGCTGGAGCGACGATGGCATAAATTTCACGATGCTCGAACAGCCCTCGATCCTGCCCGGCAGCACGGGCGAGAAGGATTCGGGCGGGGTGGAAGATCCCACGGTGGTGAAGATGACGGACAGCAGTTATGTTGTCTATTACACCGGCGTCGAAGCCGACATGACGCATGGCGAGATGTTCTACGCCACCGGTCCTTCTATCGATAACCTGATCAAGGCCGGCGTCGCCATCGCCTCCACGAAGTCGCTCGGCAACACCAAGGAAGCGACGGTGGATCGTCAGAGGGATGGGCGATGGAGTCTGTTCTACGAATATGCCGCCGACGAGGCCAGCCGCGTCGGCCTTGCCATCGGCACCAGTGTCGATGGTCCCTGGGCGGAGCAGCCGACGCCATTCATGCCGCGTGAAGACGGATGGGACAATTGGCACCTGTCGACGGGCCCGATGCTGCTCGACGATCCCGAAATGCCGGTGATGTTCTATAACGGCGCAACACATGACGCACGCTGGCGGATCGGCTGGGTGGCGTTCGACCGAGAACTGACGCGCGTCGTCGACCGCTGCATCGAGCCGCTGATCACCCCGCCGCCAGTGCCCGACCGCACGGCAAGTGACATTGCGTTCGCAGCCTCGGTCACCAGTCGCAACGGCGAGGTCTGGCTCTATTACTCCTTGGAGGACCGCCGTCTGGCGCGAGCACGCCTAAAGCGAAGCTGAGACGGCTCCTGTTACGGCAATTGACCGGATGTCTGCCTCGCCCAATAACTGGGCGGCGGACAAATTCTAAACGCGAAGTTTTAGGCTTGAACAGCCGATGGTAAGGCGGCAGCCATGCGCCCAGTATCGGTCAATCAGCGGTCTTGCGCACGAACCCGAAGGCGGTCGTCAAGTTATGATCGCCAGAACGATCTAGTGCATTGCTGAAGCTGGTGGACACTCTCTGTCGGCATTTAGGCAACTTGGCCGCTTACCGTAAATAACCGAAGGCACACTCGATTTGACGGAGCAGTTTGCTCGCACCTTGTGGGCGACTGCTTCCGAGCAGCTGTCTGGCGTTAAAGGACAGATGCGTACAAACGATTGGTTGAACAATGGTTGCACAATGGCAATGCTAAAGTCCCAAAATGGCACATGACGAGCCATCACCTAGTCATTTCGTATCCGTTTATATCGGCCTCTGGAGGGGTTCGTTGCGATGGTGGCGAAACGACAATGACGTTATTTTTTACCCATAAAACTAAAAGGGTAGTTGAAACGTACTTGCCCTGACGATCCGCCCTCTTGCGGCCTCGTCAACAGGGGACCCTGATGACCAAGATACTCAAAACCCTCGCCGTCTCGGCGCTCGCGGTAATTGCCAGCACTTCGGCTTCCGCAGAAGTTTATACGTTCAATTTTTCCGGCACCGGCCTTTTTTTTGGTGAACCTCTTGTTGGAAGTGGGACGCTGACCACCAACGGCATCTCGCAAGTCAGTTCTTTGAACGGCTACACCTACCAATCAATCACCGGCATCACGGGCACGTTCAATGGCTCTCAAATCACCGGTCTTGCCAATGTCTCTGGGTCCAACAACCTTTTTTATCTCACAGGACCCTTCTTCGTGGATGGGAACGGTCTAGGCTTCAGCACGGCGGCCGGATCTTCTGTCAATCTCTTCGTGACTACCGACACGCGTTATAGACTGAACGCCGGCGGCCTAAGTACGGGGTTCGTTACTGCAAGCGCTTCAGCTGCAACCGCAGTCCCTGAACCGGCCGCATGGGCCATGATGATCGGCGGGTTTGGGGCGATCGGCGTTGCCGCACGCCGTCGTCGTCGAACAACGGTTGCTTTCGCCTAAGGGGTCGCTCCTAGGCTCAAAAAAAAGGCCCGCTGGAGCTATCCAGCGGGCCTTTTTGCCAAAATGTCTAGCTCGCATTGCCATGCTGAGCGTCAGCTAGTGGGGCGGTAGCCCACCAATTCCTCGCTCACGTCCCCAGATGACGGCTCCGCTACGACGGTTCACGCCTATCTTGGCGTAAATGCGGGCAACATGATTGCGAACCGTGTTGCGTGACAGGCCGAGCCGAACAGCGATATCAGCATCGTCGATGTCTTCGCAGATCAACGCCAATACCTCCCGTTCACGTGGGCTTAGTTCGACGGAGGGCGAAGGGGGCCGAGGACTTCGAAGCGTTGCCAGCTTGTCGATGATAGAGCGGCTCAGCCAGTTCGCGTCTTTCATGACGGCATCGATCGCCTCGACAAGCTCAAGTTCGGTGCGGCGCCGGGCGGATATGTCTTGATAAAGCCAGAGCACGCTTGGCGTGCCATGTACATTGATGGTCTGGGTCGAGACGAGGCAGTCCACAGTCGTACCGTCGCTCGCCGCCAGTCGGCCATCCCAGTTGCGCAAGCCGCCGTGCGCCTTCACTTCTTGCTCGGCCGCAGCACGATCGGCGGCGCTGGCCCAAAGCTGCAAATCGTCGGCGGTACGGCCGTACGCTTCATCGGGACCGCGTCCGGTCAGCTGCAGAAATGCCGCGTTGACGCGCGCAATATGGTCCGTGTTGCGCGTCACCATCATCGCGACGGGCGCCAGCTCGAACAGCCTCGCGAAGTGTTGCTCGCTTTCGGCCAGTGCGCGCTCGGCCTGCCTGCGTGGCTCAAGGTCCGCAAACGTTAGCAGTAATGCATCTTGCTGTGTCACGTCGATCGGCTGACCGGCAAATATCACGAGCCGCCTGCTGCCGTCGGCGGTCAATAGTTCCGCTTCGGTCTGAGCAACAACGCGTCCGCCTTCAATCGCAGCCCTTGCGGCCGAGGCATTTGCGAGGCTCGTTAATAGATCAAGCCCGAACAGTGTTTTGCCGATCAGTTGCTCGGCGACGAACCCGGTTAGCGCGAGAAAGCCCGGATTTGCCTGCATGATTTGCTGATCTTGCAAACGCAACACGAGCGCCGGAGCAGGATTGGCCTGGAACATGGCATTGAATCTGGCCTCGGCGTCGAAGCGGGCCGAGATATCGCACAGCACAAGTGCGAGGCAATCGGGCTCGCCACCGTTCTCGTCCAGGACGACATCCCGCACCTGGTGCACCCAGCGTGCCTCGTCTTCTCCTGCAGGTGCGACTTCGACAATCAGGTCGGGAAAGCTGTCGCCGGCGAGCAAGCGGAACAGGGGGTAGTCCCGGTGCCTCAGAGCGCGTCCCTTGGCGTCCCACATGGCAAAGCGGGCGGCATATTCCTCAGCGCTTGCACCCAGACCTGCACTGGTTTCGACACCGTGCATGCGTAGCGCCGCCGAATTGGCGCTGAGGATCGTGCCGGTGGGATCCATCAAGATCACGCCGTCGAGCAGACCACTCATAAGTTGCTCAAGGTGGCGCAGTGTCGGCGAACCGTTGGGTCGGTCTGAAACGTCAGTCATGCAGGCATAGCGCTTGAGGCTTGGCACCGTTCCGAAGGCGGATACTAATCGACATGGTGCTGCCGTACTAACCGGAGACCGGCCCACAAGCGGGAGCGTTTGAACTATCCGCCCTAGCTTCCGTTCAAGCAGCCTTCGCAACGTCTATCAAAGGAACAGTCATGGGCATCTTGATCCTACTTGTCGTCGGCGGCCTCATCGGCTGGGTCGCCAGTCTCATTATGAGGACTGACGCCCAGCAGGGCATCATCCTGAATGTCGTGGTCGGCATCGTCGGGGCACTGCTGGCGGGCTTCGTCCTGACGCCGCTGATCGGCGGCGCGCCCATCACGAGCGGCGCAATCAACATCCAGACGATCCTCGTTTCCTTGCTGGGTGCCGTCGTGCTGCTCGCCATCATCAATCTCACCCGTCGCGGTTCGGTTCGCTAATCACAGGAGATCACATCATGCAGACACAGTCGGCTTCGGCCCTTTTCGATACGCACGCAGAAGCGGAGCGCGCAGTCGCCGAACTTCGTGCAGCAGGCGTTCCCGACAACGCCCTCTCCTTGGTCGCCAAAGACGGCGACGGTGGTAACGTCACCGGCCTCGGCGACAACGCTACCACCGACGGTCACGGCAGTGTCCTTCGGGGCATCTTGGGCGGAGGGGCGCTCGGCGCGGGGCTCGGCATAGCGGCGCTCGCCATCCCGGGCGTTGGTCCGCTTGTCGCGGCTGGTGCGATCGCCGCCTCGGCCATTCCAACGGCAGCAGCCGTTGGCGCGGCTGCTGGCGCGGCCGCAGGGACGCTTAACGAGACGCTCGTCGGTCATGGCATCGCTGAGCAGGATGCCGGCTATTACGGGGAACGAATTGGGCAGGGCGGCATATTGCTCGCCGTTGACACGCAGGCGTCGACCCTGTCGACGGAAGATGTGAGCGAAATCCTGTACCGCAACGGCGGCCACAATTCGGCGCGTTCGCGAGTATCCACTTATTGACTGAACCCCTGGGGAGGAGGCCCCTTCCCCAGGGCTTCACTGCGTGAAGACTAAAATGCTGACGCGATGCCTATCAGCAGCTGAGCGCTAATCCCGGTCGTTTAGGGTTCTGATTCGAGCGCCGCAAAGCGGTCGTTCTTCAAACAGGCATGCGGCCAGATCATTCAACCAAATCAAATTTTTAGGTTATATGGGGCGCCTGGCCCGCCGACATTGTTTGCGCGAGTCTAGATTTGTGCAGCTTCGGCCGGCGCTTGAGCAATAGACTCAATGAGAACAGCCTTGTCGAACAGCTTTTGAGCAATCAAAACGGCTGCTGGCGCATTCGGTGCGGTTGCGTCCGCACCGACTTCGTATGCTAGTCCCGGGTTTGTAACAAAGATCGGTCCGCCAACCATGATACCGATCTGTCGATTTTTCGATTGCTCTCGTATCGCCTTGATCGTCTCCGTTAGCGGTGCAAGCTGCTCGTTTGACCCGGCAGTCAGGCCGGCGACCGCAAACCAGTTCTTGCGTGCCGACCGAGCGATATCATCGATCGAACACGACAATTCGGTCTGAACGTTCCAGCCAGCCGCAATCAGGAACTGCTCGATCATGGCTGTACCGAACTGATGCCGATCGCCAGGTGTCGATGCCAATAGTACGTGTCGTCGGAGATCAAGCGAAGGCACGGTGTGCGTGTCGTTGAATACGGCAAGCAACTTTTGCAGCCTAGCTACGCCAAGTGTCACATCGACGAAATCGCACTCGTCACGGTCCCACATTTCGCCGAGGTAGCACGCTGTTGGCTCGAGCAACTCTACGAACAGAACTTCCATGGACAACCCGCGATCCCGCAGCACCGTGACATATGCAGCCGCAGCTTCCAGATCGCTGCCGATTACGATGTCGGCGAGGCCGCTGATATCGGCGCTGGTCGGGGCCAGGGTCTCGACCACGACCTCAATAGGCGGTGCCGCAGGAACGACCTGGGTGTGCAATCGCACAAGCCTAGGAATGATGTTGCTCGACACGACGCGAGCCAGTTTTGCCTGGCGAAGCTCAAGATCGTCTCTTCGATAAATATTTGGGGCAACGAAGTGTCTCTCGAGCCGGTCCAGGGCACGTCGATCGATAGCCGGCAACGGAAACGCTCTGACTGCCTGCCCCATCCCGCTACCCGTCGAATAGAATCTCTTCGTCTGTCGCCCCGACAAGACAGCAGATCATGGTCGGTTTGTCGATGCTGAAACATTGGACCTTTATGGCAATCACTGGGGTTGGCTACCCTCACACAATATTAGAATGTCACTCGGTCGCGATCGGCAAACTTATGCGCGAAAGCTAATGGCGGCCGGGCACTAGCAAGATGCAACCGGCGCGAACGCGGCAGTGCCCCCGAGCCGGGAGTCTGAATTCCAAAGCAGTTGGAGGTGGCACCGCGTGGCCCGTTTTTCAGACCACGCGATGATTTCGCCTACGTAGCAGCGTACGTAGCCTGGCGGCGCGAGCGACCCATGGCGCCGATCAATCCGATACCACCTATCATCATAGCCCAAGTTGCTGGCTCGGGCACGGCGGAGTTCGAAACCGGGGCGATGTTCAGTGAAACGCCCCCCGCATTGTCGTACGGATAATAGTCTTCGGTAATGAATGCTAACTCTGTATCAGATGTCAAAGTAAAGCTACCCGAGTAATTCAGCGCATAGCTAGCGCTGGCCACGGCCGAATGAGATCCGACAAAAGCGTTGTCGTCGGGTAAGCTGTCGAGCACGACCTTACGCGTGGCGGGATCAACGATAATGAAGGACCAAATCCAGTTGCTTTCGCTGCCGTTGAACCGCCAAGCATCATACCCGGGGGTAGCGCCTTCCATCCCGAAACCGTTGGTGACTTTGTAACTGCCAGCTGAAAAAGTTTTTAGCACTGGATTGATAAGCTGGCCGACGATGTCACCAGCGACGGGATGAGGACTACCGTTACACGTCGTACATCCTGTAATTGCACCGTCGATGTTGACAATTGTGGTTGCCGCTTGCGCAGTAGATGACAAGGCCATCGCTACAGTTGTGCAGAAAATTTCGGTCAATTTATTCATTTCTCCGACTCCCCAGTCTCGCGTCGCACCGCTTGGCTAACCAAGCCCGACACGCTTTAACTGGCGAGCGTTTTGGCGCAGGTCTTGGACAGAATGGACATGCGTTTGGCTGATGATACTAAGTGATCGGGGAACGACGTTTCAAAGGCTGCGCCCGCTCGAGTGCCACTCGTTTGGCGATCTCGCGGTTAAGCTCGGTTGGCTGTTGCGCATATTCGCCGGGCGTCATTCCGGTAAAAAACTTTAGTTCGCGTGTCAGGTGAGACTGGTCATAAAACCCTTCGCCCAGCAGATCGTCAAGATTGGAGTCGTGGTGCGACAAGGCCACGGCGGCGCGTAGCGCCCGGTATTTGCGAGCAAGCAGCTTGGGCGGCGAACCGAAATAACGTTTACACCCACGCTGTATCTGCCGCGCTGACAGCCCCGTTTTAGCAGTTAATACTTCAACTTCAGGCGCGGACGTATCCGCCAGCCATTGGTTCACCGCCGCGACAAATCGGTGATATTCTGGACGCTGGCGCTCCATTAATTTCATCAGCATCGTTTCGAAGATTGCTATCCTTGCATCGAAATCTGCGGTCGATCGCAACCTGGCCTGTGTCTCGATTACGATGTCCCCGAAAAGGTCGTGGGCATCGAATAATCGGTTGGCAGCGGCCGAAGCATCCATCGGCACGAGGCTCGCCCAACCAGCTGGCATCAGCCCTACACCGATCACATCTATGACGCCTTCGCCGCTGAACGTTGCCGATCCTGTGGTCGGTCCGAGTACGTAGATATCAGGCATCGACTGCACGGTTTGATCGATGAAACGGTATCGGCCGTTCTGGCCGCGCAGAATGAAACGGAATTGAGCGAAATCGGCGCGATCCACCGCTTCGAACTGCTCGTCGCTTTGTTCGAAATGGTAAAAGAAGGAGAAATGATCCGCGAGCTCAGGCCTTGGCTGACGGAAGTCCATTCGGATAGACGCCATGCAGTGTCCCCTCTTTAGGAGCGCAATTAAGCCAGTTTCAGGAGCTCGCACAACCGCCGAAGCGCTACGGTTGCAAGGACGAGCTAGACCGCCGCATCCGGGCACCAAGGCGGCCACGTCACACGTTTCGACCTAGCGTAGCGAGCGCTCGTACGAAACAGCGGCAGATTGAAGCCGGGATAAATTAGCGCTAGCCAGCCCAATGTTTGTCGTGCCGCGACCTAAACCAATTGCGTCTATCATCGGCACGTTTTTCGGTGGATTATGGGCGTTCCTTGCCGCGATGGCGTTGCCATCAGGATGGCGGCTTCCAAGCGCCATCGGTGCCGCGTTGCTAACAACACTTCTGATTTTACGACTTTTGCAAGTGAAAGAAACCTCCGCCGGTTCGACAGCGGGCCTCTTTGGCAGAAAAGCCTATCTAGTTGCTATTTTCGCGGAGATCTTCGCCATCTACCTGGCTTCGGTAATCTTGCCGCATTTAGGGTGGCAGAGTTATCTGGTTCAGGTCGTTGGTTTCATCGTCGGCCTGCATTTCATCGGCCTGTGGGTGGCAACAGGCTCGAAAAGATTTTTGGCAATTGCAGGCGGCATGTGCGCCATATCCGCAGTGGCCATAGCTTTTCCCGCAAACCTCCAGTCTCTTAACTTGCGGGATGTTGTGACTGGATTGGGTAACGCCCTTGTCCTTTGGTTTGGAGCGAGCCGATCATCGTGAACCTCCCTCTGTAACTTTATAAGCATATCGTAACTTCCGTGAACCTTCCGGTCTGGTCGAACACGGCATGCAGCAGCGCGCCAAAACTCAGCCCTTTAAGATGTCAAAGCACTTCCCCTAATCCAGAATTAAAGTCTTCAATGCATTAAGGGTCTAAGCGAGGTAGCACAGGGAGTTAGTCGACGGTTTGAGGCCTCCCAAAGGTCATCCAGGCTACAACGCTCGGGCTTCGAAAAGAGGTGCTTATGCTTCCCCTCATTGCGGCCATTTGCATCGCTGCCGTCCAGCCAAAGGCGGAATATGATGGTGCGCCCCCCCGCTCTTCGAAAGCCGGCACCCACTTTCCCGGCGAACGCGGTCTCACCGGCCGGCTTCGCGCCGCCAGGCTGGAAAGTCGAGAAAGCCGTCAAAGGCGATCTGAACCGAGACGGGCAACCCGATCTCGCGCTCATCCTCAAGGGAGCCGACGCCAACTGCGTCATCCAGCCGGAAGGGAAGCCGGAACCGATGGACACCAACCCTCGCGTGGTGCTCGTGGCCTTCGGTACCAACAGGGGTTTTGTCCGGCAGGTGGTTGGTTCCAAGATAATACCTCGAATTGACGATCCTTATATGGACGATCCATTGATCTCAGACGTTTTTGCAATTCGGCAGAATGTTCTTAGGCTGGGCCTCACCTGGTGGCGTAGCATGGGAGGCTGGACGACTTTCAACTCGACATTCTCGTTCCGGTGGGATGGCAAACGAATGCGCCTGATCGGCTTCGACCAGGACACCACACAGCGCAACAGCGGGGAAACGGAAAAGCTTAGCGTCAATCTTGTGACCGGAATCGTGAAAACAACAAAAGGATCAATGGAAGACGATAGCGTCCTCACCGTGTCGTCGAAGCGGATCCCCCAAAAACTGCAAGCGCTGGACACGATGGAGGATGGGCTTGGCTACGAGCCGAAGCGCAAGGTAAAGTAGCCGCCATCACTTCCGAATCTTACGAGCACCCATACCGGCGGGGCAGCCGGAGTTGCTAACGCGGCCTGATCGCACCGCCGAGCATCACCATGGTAACGGCCCGTGCCGAACCGATGCCTCGGGTCGGGTCGCCCGAAACCGCAACGAGATCGGCGAGGAGACCGACCCTTATCGCTCCTGTTTTGCCATTGACGCCGAATGACTTCGCATTGCCCGATGTGGCCGCGATCATCGCCTGCGCCGGTGTCATGCCGTTCGCAACCATCAACTCCAGCTCGCGCTCATTTTCACCATGGGGGAAGACGCCAACATCTCCGCCCATACAGATGGGGACCTGTGCTGCGAGAGCGAGTTTGAAGGCGACGCGGCTCTTCACTACGGCAGGCGGCGCAGGATCACTACCGTTCCATCCTGCGTAGCGCGCGACCGCGTCGGAGGCCGCAAGCGTTGGGCACAGCGTGATGTTTTTGGCCGCCATGCTCCGAAAGATTTCGGCCGTTCCACCATAGCCGTGTTCAATCGTGTCGACGCCGGCAGCGATGGCGCGACGCATCCCTTCTGGCGTGGAGGTGTGGACGGCGACCTGGCGGCCGGCATCGTGGGCCGCTGCCGTCGCGGCAGCGATTTCTGCAGCAGAGAAGGTCGGTCGGCTGTCCTCGCCCGACCGCCAGCGATAGTCGCCATACAGCTTAATGACATCGGCACCCGCCGCGATCTGTCCGCGTACCGCTGCTACGACGCCGTCGATGCCGCTCGCTTCCTCGGCGCCCTGCGGGATGTCGATGCCGGGTTCGAACCCCTTGGGTCCATAAGCCCCCTTCGCGACGATTGCGCGTGTCGCGACGATCATCCGGGGCCCTGGCACGATGCCTTGGTCGATCGCTGCCTTGAGCCCTACATCGGCGTAGCCGGCACCCTCAGTGCCGAGATCACGTTCGGTGGTAAATCCTGCGTCGAGAGTCTTGCGCGCTGCCTCGACGGCGCGGACGGTGCGCAGCGCAAGCGCTTCATGCAGCACCTGATCGTCCCACTTGGTCTCGTTATATGGATGAAGGAAGAGATGCCCGTGCCCCTCGATCATCCCGGGAATCAGGGTCTGGCCCGGAAGTTTCATCACGCGCGCACCGGAGGGCGCTGAAACTTCGGGCCCGACCGCAATTATCTTGTCGCCTTCGACCAGCACCTGCCACCCGGCGTGCGGCGCGGGATTGATCCCGTCGAAAACGGCGTCGGGCATTAGCAGGATAGCGGTCGGCGGGGGCGCTGCGCCTACCAAGGCAAGGGCGGCTAGGATCAGCAGTCGTTTCACAGGTTGTTCCTTGCCGCGCCCGCCGCGCCCTAATAGCCTGCCGCTATGGTGAAACCGAACCGTGCCGCCCGCAAGACGTTCCTTGCGCTTGCCCTCGCCTTTGCAGCAGTCGCCGCTGAGGCTGCACCCGCCTCTGGTCTTGCCCGGCAGCAGGCTCAGGCGGCCCGCGTGCTCATTACGCGCGACGATTGGGGCATCGCCCATATTCATGGGCGCAGCGATGCGGACGCCGTGTTTGGCGCGATCTACGCGCAGGCGGAGGACGACTTCCCCAGGATCGAAGCCAACTATCTGACGGCCTTGGGCCGCACCGCAGAGGCGGAGGGTGAGAAAGCACTGTGGGCCGACCTGCGCCAGCGCCTCTACGTCGATCCCGACGATCTGAAGTCGCGCTTTGCGGCCTGTGCGCCATGGCTGAAGAGCCTGATGCAGGCCTGGGCAGACGGGCTGAATTTCTATCTGGCGACCCACCCCAAGACGCATCCGCGCGTGCTCACGCATTTCGAGCCCTGGATGGCGCTCTCCTTCACGGAAGGGAGCATCGGCGGCGATATCGAGCGCATCTCGCTGAAGGATCTCGCCGCATTCTACGGCAAGACCGATGTCGCGCTTACGCTCGAGCAACGTGGCCTGAGGCCGGAGGAGCCGCGTGGTTCTAACGGCATCGCTATCGCACCCGCTAATACGATCGATGGCCGTGCGCTTCTGCTGATCAATCCGCACACGACCTTCTATTTCCGGTCGGAGCAGCAGATGCGCAGCGACGCCGGGCTCAACGTGTACGGCGCCTCTACCTGGGGACAGTTCTTCGTTTACCAGGGGTTCAATGCCCATGCCGGCTGGATGCACACGACTTCAGGTATTGATAATGTCGACGAGTTTGCCGAGACCATGGTCGACAGGAACCATTATCGTTACGGCAAGGTGCTTCGCGCTATCGCCTTTAGCACGGTGACGCTGAAAGTGCGCCGCAGTGACGGCAGCCTTGCGGTGCGGCGCTTCACGGTCCGTAAGTCGCATCACGGCCCGATCGTGGCCGAGCGCAACGGAAAGTTGATCGCCATTGCGCTCATGTGGAAGCCCATTCCGGCTCTCGAGCAGAGTTGGCTACGAACGCGGGCAAAGACCCTCGCCGAATACCTGAAGGTCGCACAACGCCGCGCCAATTCCTCCAACGACACACTCTTTGCCGATGACAAGGGGGAGATCGCCTATCTCCATCCGCAATTCGTACCCGTCCGCTCGGCGCGTTTCGACTATACCCGCGAAGTCGATGGTAGCGATCCGGCAACTGACTGGAAGGGACTGCATACCGTGGAGAGCTTGCCGAACGTGATCAGGCCAAAATCGGGGTTTGTGTTCAACACCAACAACTGGCCTTGGACCGCAGCAGGCCCCGGCCCCGACAGTCCGCGTGCCGCAGACTTCCCCAAGTACATGGACCAGGCGGGCGAAAATGCGCGCGGACAGCACGCGTTGCTGCTGCTTCCGGGTAAACGTGACTTCACGCCCGAACGCCTGATGACGACTGCGTACGACAGCTACCTGCCAGCCTTCGGAACCTTGCTACCGCAACTGCTCGCCGCTTTCGATGCGCTGCCAAAAGACAATCCGCAGCGCGCGAAGCTTGCCGAGCCTATTGCCCTGTTGCGTTCTTGGGACAAACGATGGTCGGCGACTTCCGAGGCGACCTCGCTTGCGGTCTATTGGGGCGACACGCTGTGGACGGAGAACGGGTCGTTCGCCAAGTCAGAGCGGATGAACGTGCCTGACTATATTGGCCAACGTGTGTCGCCGGAGCGAAAGCTTGCCGCGCTCGGACAGGCCATCGACAGGCTGACGGCCGACTTCGGCCGCTGGCAAATAGCCTGGGGTGAGATCAATCGTTTCCAGCGCTTGGACGACGCCATCGCTTCGCATTTTGATGACGCCAAGCCCAGCTTTCCCGTTCCCTTCACTTCGGCGCAGTGGGGTTCACTCGCGTCTTTCGGTGCTCGCGCTTATGACAACACCAAGCGCTGGTACGGCACCAGCGGCAACAGCTTCGTTGCAGTAGTCCAGTTCGGCGCAAGGCCGAAGGCATGGGCAGTGATGGCAGGCGGCCAGTCCGGCGACACGGCCTCACCCCACTTTGCTGACCAGATCGAACGCTACAGCGGCGGTCGGCTGCGACCCATCTATTTCGAGCCCGCCGACCTCAAAGGGCATACCGAGCGCGAGTACCATCCTGGTCCATAACGGTCTGCTTAGTGATGCCGCTGTTGGCACAGGCGTCGGCGTGATCGTACCGCTTCAGCTATGCGCCCACACTAGGACAATTCACTGGTCGCGGTCACTCGCACCTGCAAATCGCAGGAGAACAATTGTAAATCGATTTAACATGGTGCGCCGGTTCGCGCACGACCGGCTAGCATTTAGTGACCTTGGGCGTCGGTCGGCATTGCCAACTGTGGTGGTCGGCAGAACGGCACGATCACCAATGCCGCTATGAACAGATAAGCCATCATGCGGAACACGTCGTCGAAGGCGAGCGTAAGCGCCTGGCGCCCGACGACGCGCGCCATCAGCGCGTCGGCCATGAGTACGGCGCGGTGTGGATCGGGAACGACGCGGCCGATATTTCGCGTTAACTCGGCTATCAGCTCGGCGGCGGCGCGGGGCGATTGGCCGAGCGCTTCGGACAGGCGAAGGACGTGTAGGCGGGTCGCGTCCTGAAGCCAGGTGTTGACCACCGCGATGCCGATCGCGCCGCCCAGATTTCGCATCAGGTTGAACAGGCCTGAGGCGTAGCGGAGCTCCGGGCCTTCGAAATGGCCAAGAGCCAGGCCGACCGATGGCACGATGCACAGCATGATCGCAAAGCTGCGCACGACTTGCGGCCAGAACAGCGCGCTGAACCCCCAGTCGGGCGTCATATAGCTGAACAGCCAGAGGCCACAGGCGAACAGGGACAGGCCGACGGTAATGACGATCCGCTGATCTATGCGTTGCGACAAGCTGGCGGCGAGCGGCACACCGAGCAGCTGCGCGATGCCCGCAATGAAGACCGTCGTGCCGATTTCTGCCGCGTTATAGCCGCGCACACGTCCCAGAAAGATCGGCACGAGATAGGTGCCCGCGTAGAGGCCGAAGCCGATCACCAGGTTGAAGATGCAGGCGAACGCAAAGGTGGGCTTGCGGAACGGCGTCAGCTTCACGATCGGACCGTTCGATCGGAACGAGCGTTCGAGAAACAGGACAAAGGCGACCAGCGACAGCCAAGCCGCCGCCGCGATCGCGGTGTCGCCGAACCACTCGCGTTTCGGCCCCTCTTCCAGCACATATTCGAGCCCTGCGAGGAACACCGCCATCGAGCCGAGATGTACCCAGTCGATCCGCTTCAGCATGCCGAGGCTGGGTCGATCGATCCGCACAAGGGCAAGGATCAGAAAGGTGACCAGCGCACCCGGCGCAACGTTGATGAAGAACACCCAACGCCAGCCAAGCGCATCGGTGATCCAGCCCCCAACCGTCGGCCCGAGCGTCGGCGCCAGCACTGAGACCATGCCAAGGATCGCCGGAATCATCGCGCGCTGCTTGCCGCTGAAAATGGTAAAGCCGGTCGCGAACACGGTGGGCACCATCGCGCCGCCGACGAAGCCTTGGATCGCGCGGAACAGGATCATCGATTCGATGTTCCACGCAAAGCCGCACGCCATGCTGGAGAGCGTGAACAGTGCGGCAGAAAGCGCGAACAGCCAACGTGTAGAGAGTGCCTGCGCCAGAAACGCCGAGAACGGGATCATCACCAGTTCGGCCATTAGATAGGCCGTCTGTACCCAGCTAATCTCGTCCGGCCCTGCACTGAGCCCGGCCTGCACTTCGTTCAGCGAGGCCGCCACGATCTGTATGTCGATGAGGGCCATGAACTGGCCGAATGCCATCACGCCGAAGATCAGATATTTCTGCGCATTGCTGAGCTGTGCCGGGTCGAAGGGCACCGCAGGTGCAGGACCCGACCCAGCTGCTGATACAGGAATCGACGCCAAACCACTTGCCTCCAGTCGAGGTTATATTATGTGTATCATATAAACGGAGGCGGCAAGTGCGATATTCGAGCGATCACAAGGCAGAGACGCGAAAACGCGTGCTAAAAGAGGCGGCGCGCGAGATTCGGGCCAAGGGCCCGGACAATGTAGCGGTAGCAGGCGTCATGGCGAAAGCGGGCCTGACCCACGGCGGCTTCTATGCCCATTTTGCTTCGAAGGACGCGCTGATCGGCGAGGCTATCGGCGCGATGTTCGACGATGCGCGGGGGCGCACGGTAACCATGGATAGCGACGATCCGCGCAGGGCGTTGCGGGCTTACATAGACTTTTATCTGTCGGCCGCCCATCGTGACAATCGAGAGCGGGGTTGCCCTCTGCCGGCGTTGTCGGGCGATCTGGCTCGATCGAACGCTTCGGCGCGTAGCCGGTTCGGCGCGGGCGTCGCAGCGTTGACGACAAAGCTGGCATGCGTGCTTGACAGGCTGGGTCAGCCCCAACCGGTGGCCGAGGCATCGGCGCTGCTCGCGCAGCTGGTCGGGGCTCTCGCCCTTTCGCGGGCAGTCGGTGAGATCGCACAATCCGACGCGATCCTGGCCGATACCCATGCCGCGCTCATCGCCCGCTATGCGCTGGAGCCGGTGCAATGAGCGCGCCTGCCGGGCTCGACCTGGCACGTGGCTTGCTCGCCGCCGGGGGGCGCCCCCCGATCGGACACACGCTCGATTTCGTCCTCGTCGAAGTCGATGAGGGCCGAGCGGTGTTCGAAGGCGATCCGGGGCCGGAGACCTTCAACCCTATGGGCACTGTGCATGGCGGCTATGCGGCAACTCTGCTCGATTCTGCATGTGGAATCGCGACTGTGACGAAGCTGCAGTCAGGGCAGTCGATGACAACGCTCGAACTGAAGGTTGCCTATCACCGCGCTATGACCGACGCGACGGGCAAGGTGCGCGCCGAGGGCGTGGTGCTGTCGATCGGACGCCGTGTAGCGTTCGTCGAGGCGAAACTCACCGATACGGCGGGGCGGTTGCTCGCTTCGGCGACCTCCACTTTGCTCGTGATCGATCAGTGAACGCTCCCTCCGCCGTTGGCGCGGCCCCAGAGTCCGACATCACGCCCCGCAAGAAGTTCGCCATGTCGCGCAACGCTGTGGTTGTCGGCCTGATAGCGTTGGTAATCGCGTTCGCTGGCATCTTGTGGTTGATGGCACCGCGCACCAGCGAGTCGACCGACAACGCCTATCTGCGCGCCGATTCCAGTGCCGTCGCGCCAAAGGTCGGCGGCCTAGTCTCGGCGATCCTCGTCAGGGACAACCAAGTCGTCCGTGCGGGGCAACCGCTGATACGGATCGACACCCAGGATTATGATGCGCGGCTCGCAGCTGCCCAGGCCGATGTCGCCGACGCCGATGCCGGGGTCGCGACCGCACGTGCGAATTTGGCCGCCCTGGGCGCTGAAGAGCAACTGGCGGCGGCGACGTTAAGCGCGGCGGGAACCGGGATCGCGTCTGCCGATGCCGAATATGCGCGCGCGGTCGCCGACCGGGGACGATACAACGCGTTGCTTGCCAAAGGTTTTGCGACGCGTCGCGATGCCGAGCGGATCAGCGCCGCAGCAGTCGGCGCAGCGTCAGCGGCAGACCGGTCACGTGCCGAACGTACGGTTGCTGCGCAGCAAGCCGGCGTCGCCCGCGCGCGCCGACCGGTTCTCGAAGCGCAGGTCCAAGCTGCTCAAGCAGCTGCCTTGCGGGCGCGTGCCGCGCTCGATCTTGCGCGGCAAAACCGCGACCATACGGTCGTCTTGGCGCCCATTGATGGCACGGTTGGCAACAGGCAGGTTCAGGTTGGTGACTTCGTCCAGCCAGGATCGCGTGTACTCACCTTGGTGCCGACCGGGGCACTATATGTCGTCGCCAATTTCAAGGAAACGCAGACCGGAGCGATGCGCGTCGGACAAAAGGCCGAGGTGTATGTCGACGCACTTGGGGGACGAACGCGAACCGGCGTTGTCGATAGCTTCGCACCGGGTTCCGGAAGCGAATTTGCGTTGCTGCCGTTCGAGCCAGGATCGGGAAATTTTACCAAGATCGTCCAGCGCGTCGGTGTTCGGATACGTCTCGACCCGGATCAGGATGCCGCGACCACGCTGCGTCCTGGTCTTTCTGTCACGGCCAAAGTTCACGTACGCTGACGCTAGGACATTTTGCGGCGTTTCCGCTTTCGCCAATCGCCACCCCAAAACCGGACGGTCGGCAATCGGACCGAAAGCCGCTAGGCTGCAACGCACTCAATCCCCGTCCTTCAGCGGGTACATTTGATGGGCAAGATCAGATTGTCAGCGCTATTGCTGGGCATACGCAAGTTGAAAGAGGGCAGGGGAGGGAGCGCGATGTTCTCCTCGTTGCACGACCACAGCTCGAGATCATGGTCGTATCGCTGCATCGAACACAACAAAGTGGCTTAGCCGGCTGTTGCAAACCGCGGAAAGCGCCGTCTAAGACTTTGAAAAGAAACGTAAAAGCCCAAATTGCGCAACGTCGTGTTGTGTGACAAAAGAAAAAGTCAGAAGACATTATAATTTGTCACAAATCGAGTTCGTAAAAATATAAATCGTCATCTGCTCGCTGAAAATCCTTATGTAATTCCAGCAACTTGGATCGACATTCTGCCAAATGCGGATGGCGATCGAGCGCAGCAGCGAACTCGATTGGTACCGATTTTCGTCACGAAACCGCAATCTGCGTGTACCTAGACGTTGCTTTTGAAGCCATCAGCACAACGGTCGTTATCCTGATGCTCAACCTTGATTTGCCTCGAACAACGGCAGTTCGCCACTAACACGAATTGGCGTCATGAAGTTGGAAACGGTGACGCCAACCAAGCGTACCCCGAGCGCAAGCGGGTAGATCGAGCGAACGAGCTCAAGGCTTGCCTCATGGAGCGATGTCAGCATGTTGACCGGATTCGAGAAACTTCGGCTTCGGGTGATCTGGCGGAAGTCACCGAACTTGATCTTTACGGTGACGGTGCGCCCGAAAGACTGAGCTTTTTCGCACCACGCCCAGACATCGTCTGCCATCCGCAGCACGCCCGCCTCGATCCGAGCGATATCGGTCACGTCACTATCGAAGGTCGTCTCCGACCCCGAGGATTTTCGCACGCGGTCGGGATCGACCGGGCGCTCGTCGATGCCGCGCGCAATGGCGTGATACCAATCACCGGAGCTGCCGAAATGTTGACGCAGGAAGTCGGGCGACTTGGCGCGTAGGTCGGCGCCGGTCTCGATACCGAGCCTTTTCATCTTGGCAGCAGTCACCGGTCCCACGCCATGAAAGCGCGCGACCGGCAGTGTCTCGATCCAGGCTAATGCGATATCCGGCGTCACGGCGAATTGGCCGTTGGGCTTGCGTTGATCTGATGCGAGCTTGGCCAAAAACTTGTTGTATGAAATGCCCGCAGACGCCGTGAGCCCCGTCTCGGCAAAGATGCGGGCCCGAATGACCTTCGCCGTTTCCCAAGCGGTCGGAATGTCCTGCTTGTTTTCGGTCACATCGAGATAAGCTTCGTCGAGCGACAACGGCTGGATGAGCGCCGTGAACTCGGCGAAGATTTCGTGGATCTGGCGCGATACTGCGCGATAGAAGTCGAACCGGGGCGGCACGAATATAAGGTCGGGGCATCGCCGCGTGGCCGTGACGGAGGGCAGGGCGGAGCGGACGCCGAACTGTCGCGCTTCGTAACTCGCCGCCGCGACCACGCCCCTGGCTGCGGCATAGCCAACGGCAACCGGCTTGCCGCGCAGCGAAGGATTGTCGCGCTGTTCGACGGACGCAAAGAAAGCATCCATGTCGACATGAATGATCTTGCGAACCCGGTAATCGGTCATGTCAGGTCTGTATCCCGCCAGGAACGTTAAAGGAACAAATTTCGGGGATCACGGTCTTTGGGTGGAACTCGCTCAACCACTGGCGCATTGAAATCGCGAAACTAGAGATTGGCGAGCAATGGCAGGCGGTTGGACGCGCGACGGCGCAGTGCAGGACCAGATCGACGACACGATCGCCGATGCGGTCAAATATGCGCGCGACCGGATGCCGGAAGGCGAAGGCGACACCCATTGCAAACTATGTGGCGAGGAAATTCCGGCGGCACGACGTAGGGCTCTGCCCAGCGCACGTACTTGCGTGCCCTGTCAGTCGCACCGCGACACCAGCGCCGCGAGATCGGCATTTAATCGCCGGGGAAGCAAGGACAGCCAGCTACGCTAACTCTTTTGCGCGGCCCAGGGCGCACAGGCGTTTACCTGTGGGGCACGTCGATCGTGCACTCGTCCCGCTGGCCGTTAAACCAGCGGTCTAGCGCGGCCGCAAACAGGCGTTCGGGCGCAACTGCCGCGAACAGCGTCAACGATGATTGCTCAGCGCCCGGATCGACGCATCATCGCCGGCTTCCGCGCGGGCGACGCATCCGCAAGCCGATCAGCGGCCTCAGCCACGCCACATGTCGCCCGACTGAGTAAAACGTCCAGCAACCCGCGACCGTCGTGAAGGCGAGGATTACAAATTCCGCTGCGGCACCCAGGTCGAATTGGAGCAACCACCCCTCGACCAAAACGATAATCGTCTGGTGAATGATGTAAAACGGGAAGGTCGCTTCAGCGAGCGTCGCTCGCCACGGGTGATCTCTGTTGCCGAAACGCTCGGCGATGCCCACCAGCGCGGCGATCGCGGTCCAGGTCTCGACGTGTCGCGCAATGCGGTAGCTCCAGATGATTGTCGGATCTGCAGGAAAACTGAAATCGGGCCAGCGGACGAGCAGCGCGGCTATGGTGAGGAAGCACCCGATCGCCAGCGCCGCCGCGATGCGCCACTGGCGCGCGAAGGCCGCGAGCACCGTGGGAGAGCCCGCGAGGCCGAACCCGAATAGAAATGCAGGAAAATAGCGCAGGTGGGCCACGCCATCGCCGACCAGATCATGAGTATCTTCCGTCTGCCGGAACAAGACCACCTCGAGCAGCAAGATGTACACAGTAGGCAGCACCAGCGCGCGCCAGTTTTGAAACAGCGTGTCGAACAGCTGCTGGATCCGGGCTTTCCCCGCGAGCGCGGCGGTTGCGCTCAAGATTGCGGTGTAAATCCAGAGATACGCGACGAACCAAAGGTGATTCCAGGTCGGCAGGATGATCCCGTCAAGTTTGCCGAAGCGAAAATAGTCGTGAAGCAGAAAGGTCGTGTAGCTCTTAACATAACCATGCTGGGTCACGAGCTCGACCCATGACTGTGGCGGCACGACCACGGCGACGCCAAACAAAAGGGGGACCAGCAATCTGCCGCTTCGGTCCTTGAAGAAGGCGCCGACCCCGCTCGACTTTGCGAGCAGCGCCCGGCTGGCATAGCCGGCCACGACGAATAGCAAGGTCAGCCGCCACGGACTGGTCAGGAACATGGGGATCTCGACCCAGGCCAGCGGATTTGCCGTCTTCACCTGGAACGGCCACGGCACGAAGACCATGCCGATATGGTAGAAGATCAAAAGGCCGAACGCGCCGATGCGCAGCCAGTCCATCCCATAATGTCGATTCATCGTCGCCTCCCGGGTTCGTGATCGATCGAGGCTGGCGAGCCGCCTGGCCAAGGTCTATCGAAGAGGGGCAGCAGGCGGGTATGCAGGGACGATGGCGGGGCTGAGCGGGACGAGCGGCGGATGGCGGGGGTTGAACGGTGCGCAACGGCGCATCGCCGTTTGGTTCGCCATCGGCTTTCTCGGCGTGACCGGGCTGATTCTGGTCGCGAATGCGGAGTCGACGATCAGCGATCTCGCGGCGGCAAACGCATCCGTCCCGGATCATCTGGTCTGGTCGTGGGAGTGGAGCAGCATGCTCGGCTGGCTCAGCATTTACCCGTTATTGTGGTGGTGCATCCAGCGCTTCAAACCTCCCCGCAGCAGCTGGCAGATGTCCATCCTGCTGTTCCTGCTCGGCAGCCTGATCGTCTCCGGTTGGCATATCGCCGCGATGGTCGCAATTCGCCAGCTGTATTATACGGCAGTTGGAGCGGGGCCTTACCGGTTCTTCGGGGAAAATGGAGACCGGCTCCTCTACGAATACCGCAAGGACATCACGACATATGTTCAGTTCGTGGCGTTGGCAGCGCTCGTTCAATGGCTGATGGCGCGCGCGGCCGAGATCCCTACGGATCTCGGCATGCAGCCCGCCAGGCGCCGCATGCTTGAAATCTCGGATGGCCCGGTCCGCCATTCGGTCCCCATCGATGAGATCGACGTGGTGCGGTCTGCCGCCAATTATGTCGAAGTTGAGTGGTCGGGCCGCACATTGCTGCATCGCGCGACATTGAAGGCGACCGCCGACGAGCTCGGCGATGCATTCGTCCGGATTCATCGCGGCCAGATCATACGTCGCGAGGCAATACTTCTGATTGAAAATGATCGATCAGGAGATTTTACCGTTACATTGGCAAGCGGCAGCAGAGCCAAAGGAAGTCGACGGTATCGCGACTCAATAATGTGACGTCTTGTCTTCGAGGTCGTCTTTGAAAGTATTATCAAGAGCCTTCACTCGTTTAAAGCCGATAACCGACGTGCCTGTGCTGTACGGACTGTGACAAAGCTGCGGTCTGGGCAGTCGATGACAGCGGTCGAACTGAAGGTTGCCTATCACCGCGCCATGACCCACGCGACGGCATGGTGCGCCCCGAGGGAGTGGTGCTGTCGATCAGACGTCGTGTTGAAGACCAGCCAGGCTCAGCACGGCCTGGCTTGATCCGAAGCAAGCAACGCTGATGTCGTGACCGCGCCGGTCCTCATTGTCAAAACGGCGCGCAGTGCCTCCTGATGGGCGGAGTTCTGCAAGATCCCGAGAACGCGGTCGACGCCGCCGGCATCCTCGAGCTTCTTCGCGTAGAGCCGCGCCTGATCGGTCTTCCCCATCAACATGTTGGCGATACACAGCGCCGCCAGCGTGATCGGATAGCCTGAAACAAATTGAGCCGATTCTTCGAGGACGACCAAGGATTCGTGCAACCGTCCCATCGCGAGCAGGCAGACGCCGATGCCGCAGATCGTGTAGGGCCGCCCGGCAGAGCGCGGATTGAGGCGAAGCGATGTTTCGAAACGGTCCATCGCGCGATCCATCTTGCCCATCGCGATGTCGACCCATCCTCCCCAAAACAGTGTGGCCGGCGATACCGGGTGCAGGGCCAGGGCGCGCGTGACCAACCGGTCTGCCGTGTTCATGTCGCCGTCGACGACTACCAACGTGCCCGCGGCATAGCCGAGAACGAAAGGATCGCCGCCGCCGAACCGCATCGCAACGTCATAATAAGCCAGAGCCATCATATGGTTGCGTTCTGGATCGGGCGTCCAGCGCGAGGCATAGGCCGAACCGTGGCAGAGTGCCGCCAGGCAGGCAGCCCAGGCGTTATTCGGTTCGAGCGCCAACACCTGTTCGGCCAGATTGATCGCTTCGAGCATCGATTCGCGATCCCACTGACGGAACATCGCGTTGGCGCGCCAGAACAGGTCATAGGCGTCGGTCGACCGGACCGGACGGGCCAGCGCCCGCTGCCGCTCGCTGATATCGATCGACGAATCGATGTGCGGGCCGATGCTCGCGGCAATCGTGTCCTGCAGCTTGAAGACGTCGGCCAAGTTGCCGTTGAAGGTCTCGGTCCAGACCTGAGTTCCGGTCGTGCCGTCGATCAGCCGGACCACGACGCGGACCTGACCATGGGCACGGCGCACGGTCCCGCTGACCAGGTAGCGGACGCCGAGCTGGCGACAGATCTCGGCAGATCCCAGGCTGTCGTCACGATAGGTCAGGCTCGAGCTGCTCGAAATGACGAACAGGGTCGAATAGCGCGACAGCGCGGTGCTGATCTCGTCGGCGACACCGTCAGCAAAATATTCGCCGCCCTGCGTGGGATGCAGGTCCTTGAACGGCAGGACGGCAATCGACGGCTTCAAGGGGAGCGAGTAGCTGGTGCTGGTGACCAGTTCGACGGGCGAGGGCAGCGGATACCCGACGACCGACATGCCCGACGACGCATGCGCGGTATCGGCGGAGGCCGTCCGACGGTGTTCGAGGGCACCGCGTTGCTCGCGAAGCCAGTCCTCGAACGCGTCCTCCTCGGCAAGGTCGAGCCCCTCGAGGAATTCGCCGTCGATGAACGATGGTTGATCGTCATCGCGGATATCTATCGAAAGCCGGCCGATCGCGAGCGCTATCCGTTCGCGGCCCGCGGTGATCAGCGGCTCACCGGTCGTGTTGAGCAACGTACGCAAATTGGTCAGTTCGCGTCGCAGGCTGCCCTGCGCCTGTTCGATGCTGCGGTTCCCCCACAGGCGATCCTGCAACCAGCTGCGCGTCCGTTCCCCCGACGGCGAGGTAGCCAGCAAGGCAAGCAGTGCCATCCCCTTGCGGCTTGTGACATCGATACGCCGCCCGTCCGGATCAAAAAGCCGAAGCGGCCCCAGCAATTCGAGCCGGAATGTCTCTCTTTTCGTTGACATACCCTCGTCTTGCCTTTGCGCTTTCAAGTTAAAAGCCAGTTAATAACAATTTCCTGCTTTTTTCACGATAGTCGAACGCTCCGTTCACGATGCTGGAGCGGCTTAATGGTTTGTTAAGGAGCTGCCGCACGTTGCGACCTTGCGACTCGGGGACGTTATGGGCGGCAGCAACAGGGTTCGATCCTCGGCAGCGCTGTCCGACGTCGCAGCTGATCGGTTGTCGGGCCCGCTCGATTCGAAGATCGCCAAATCTGATTGCATAGTTAATGCGTCCCATGTTGGGGCAAAAAAGACAATGTTATCAATATGTTACAATTGCATTTACTGAACGGGTCGTTAACAACGTCGTCAGGATGAGAGCGCAGCAACTGCGTCGCTACAGGTGTGAGGGGGTAACGTGCACGGTATCAGGGTCGTATCTTTCGCAGCCGTTCTGGCTGTCGGAATTGTTCCGTTGGCATCCCGGGCACAGCAGCTGGTTTACACGCCGACCAATCCAAGCTTTGGCGGAAATCCGTTCAACTCGGGGCACTTGCTTGGACTGGCCAACGCACAGAATCAGTTCCTGCCAAAGCAGCAGACGTTCGAGGCGCCGACCCAGGCCGAGCAGTTCGCGTCGCAACTCCAGAGCACGATCCTGGCGGGCGTTGCCCAGCAGGTCTCGAACGCCATCTTCGGCGATAATCCGCAACAGTCGGGGACGATCGCGTTCGGCGGAACGACCGTCAATTTCTCGCGAGGTCTTGGAACGATAACGATCGTCATCACCGATCCGAAGGGCGTCGCCACGCAGATCGTCGTTCCGACCTTTGTCCCGGCAACCCCGGGCAAATAACCGTCATGGGCAAAGCAGCATTGGCGCTGGCGCTGGCGCTTGGGGTGTCGTTGGGCGGATGCGAGGCCGTCCCTCACCTGACGGCCTCGCCGGAGCCGATCTATCCGGCAAAAACCGCGACCCAGGTGTCGCTCAACGAGTTGCCGCCGCCCGCCCGCCCGTTATCGGTGGCCGTTTACGGCTTCACCGATCAAACCGGGAAATTCGAGAAGGTCGAGAATGGTCAGACGCTCTCGCGGGCAATCACGCAGGGCGGCACGTCGATCCTCGTCAAGGCGCTGCAAGATGCCGGTGACCGGAAGTGGTTCACCGTTGTCGAGCGCGAGTCGCTGAAGGACCTGCTCAACGAACGACAGATCATCACCGAGATGCGCGCCCGTTACCTGGGCGAGCTCAACGTCAATCCGCAAGCATTGCCGGCGCTTCTTTTTGCGGGCGTCCTGCTCGAGGGCGGTGTCATAAGTTATGACACCAACACCTTCACGGGCGGCGCCGGCGCCAGCTTGCTGGGTATTGGTCTGGATACGAAGTACAAGCAGGATACGGTCACGGTTTACCTGCGCGCGGTCTCGGTCAAGACCGGAGAAATTCTCACGACCGTCACGACATCGAAGACCATCACGTCGGTCGCTACCAATGCGAACGTGTTCGCCTATGTGGCCTCGGACAAGATCCTCGGCGCGGAGCTGGGCTACACCACGAACGAACCGAGCCAGATCGCGCTGCGCCAGGCGGTTGAAAAGGCGGTCTATGCGCTGGTGATGGAAGGGGCTGACCTGAAACTATGGTCGTTCCAGGACAAGAACGCCGGTTGGCCGCTGATCTGGCAATACCGCCGGGAGCGGGACGGGCTGGTTTCCGCGCAATCGGCCGAAGCCGAGCGGCGGCGCTTGCGGGAAGGGGGCGTGCCGCCCGCGTCCGGGGCAGGCCAGGGGCCCGTCGCGACGCCGACCGACAGGGCTCAACCAGCGTCCCAAAATGGGGCACCGAAGTAAGGTGCGTCGAGAGATACCGAAAACCTGTGCAATCAACTTGTTTTGTCCATGTAATGTCGTTGATTCTCAAAACGAATCGAAATAGACAAGAGTCGGTCGCACCGTAATCATGCTCGATTCCTAAGTCATAAACGGGAACTGGTGTGCTGACATCAAGACGCAGTATTGTCTGCGCCTTGGGCCGTAGTCTTGCGAGCATTTGGTAATAATACCATTACCCGACAGACTACTCTGCTTTGTGCAGTTTAACTCTAATGGAGAGTATTCAATGAAAAATTTGATATTTGCGACGGTATCCACTGTTGCGCTCATGACTGCGAGCGCCGCGTCGGCGCAAGCTTATCCGTTCGACGCACCTTCATCGAGCCAAGCGTCGGCAACGGTTTCGGCGTCTGTCGATCAAAGCGGCAACAATAACACTGCGACGACGACGCAGGGACATGCTGTCACGCCGGATGACCAGAACACGAGCGTGATCGTTCAAGGCTTTAACGGAGTCGACGCAAACGGCAGCTCTGCCACTGTCACACAGACCGGTTCGGGCCAGCGCGCGCTGACTCTCCAGTCGAATGCTAACATCTCCGCCGTGACCCAGTCCGGCGCAAACAACGATGCGTTCACTTTCCAGGACGGCCAGGCAAACAAGGCGTTCACGACACAGTCCGGGGCGAGCAGCCCCTCGCACACTGGCAACATTGCTGGCGTGAACGGTGCTGGCTCCGTGTCGGGCGGCAACACCTTGGCAGGCAAGATTGCCAACGTCACTGAAGGTCAGGCCGAAAGCGCCGTCATCGCCGGCATCAATGGTCCTTCCAGCCTCACCAATGAAACCGCTAGCTATATCGTCCAGGCAAGCAGCGCGTACGGCAGCACGGCGACGGTCGATCAGAGTGCGCCCGGCGAACGTGCAGCCATCGTGCAGATTGGCGGAGAGACAGTCAGCACGGCTGGTGTTACGCAGACCGGCATTGCAGCTGATGGCTACATCGTGCAGAAAAACGGTGGCTTCAACAATGCTGGCATTAACCAGTCGGGCTCCTACCAATCTGCCGTAGTCTATCAGGACGCTTCGGTAGGTAGCGTTGCAAGCGTTGCCCAGACCAATCTTGGTCAAGTCGGCTATGCCGTGCAAACGGGAAGCGGTCAGCAGTCGTATATTACGCAGAATGGTTCGCGGAACCAGGCCAAGACAGTCCAGGCAGGCAATAACGGCTTCTCGGTCGTCAATCAGAATGGCACGTTTGGCACCGGTACCGTCACCCAGACCGGATCGTTCAACACGTCGTACCTGACGCAGACGGCGAATGCTGACACGGCCGACGTGACGCAGTTCGGCTCGTACAACACTTCGTACGTCACGCAGAACCTCAGCAACGCCTGGGCGCATGTCGGCCAGACCGGTTCTGGCAACACGTCGACCGTGACGCAGGGTAACTGAAGTCAACAGGAGCGGGGGGTACGTCCTCCCGCTCCGAATTGTCGAACCTATGTCGAAGGGGGACCTGGTGGTCGTGCCGCGTCAAGGCGACCCGGCACGCGCCACCAGGACCTCTTCGATCACTGGGGAGCGCAGGAACACGCGATGTCTGTATTTGCGTCCTTTGCCCTGTCGATGGCGCTTTTGGCATCCGCGACGGACGTCGCGTTTGTCGACCAGATCGGATCGGGCGCCGCTGCGCGGATCGATCAGGATGGCTCGACGAACCGGGCAACGGTGAAGCAGTCCGGGGCAACCCCGGATGCGGTCATCCGGCAGCGGGGCGTCGCCAATGTCGCCAGCGTGGATCAAGATGGTGCGCAAGTGCGCGCCACAGTCGATCAGTCCGGCCTTTTCAACCGCGCAACCATTGCCCAGTCCGGGACACTGCTCGACGCGCGGCTGCTCCAGCGCGGAACGGCCAACGTCGCGACGCTATCGCAAGCCGGTCGCGATCAGACCATGTCGGCGCAGCAGACCGGCTATGCCAACAGGTACGTGGCATCGCAGACCGGCGAAGCGAACGTGGTCGCGGCCGATCAGCGCGGCGTGGGGAACGAAGGCAAGGTGAGCCAGTCGGGCCAATCGAACGCTTTCTCGTTCACACAGTATGGCCGTGGCAACGAACTCGATTTCAGCCAGACCGGATTCAACGTCGGCCAGGTGATGCAGCAGGGAAACGGGCTGTCGCTCTCGCTCACCCAGGGCATGGGAGCCGCGCCGATCTCCATTGTACAGACAGGCGTTGGCAGGTAGCCGGTGGACGTGACGTCTGCGCGCGCCTTGATCCTTCTCTTCGCAGGCGCAGCCGCTTGTGCGCATGCGCAAGTCTCTTCGGAAAATCAGCGCGATGGTGCGGCCTCGGTGACGCTCGATCAGTTGCCTTCGGTGAGCAGGCAGGGGTCCACCGAGCCGGGCACGATCGCCGATCTGGACGCCGCCCGGCGCGATGCGGTGTCAGCGAGCGACAAGGTCACCAGCATCGATCTGGCAGCTGCCGCCGATGGGCGGGAAGTCGTCATGCCGTCGCTCAAGGGAAGCGATCGATGCGACCCCAAGAGCCGAACGGCCCGCACGCCGCTATGTCGCCGACGGATCGAGACCAGGGCCAGCGATTACAGCCGCCCGCGCGCCTCTCCCGTCACGCCGGAAGCGCGCCTCCTGTTGCTGATGACGCCGGGCAATTCGGCGTCCAGCGATCCAACCGGCGGAAAGACCTTTTCGGCAAGCGGTCTGAATTCTCCCAACGGGCCAGCCGAACAGATTGCAGGGGCGCTGCGCGACGGCACGATAGGTCAGGGCCAGGTCGACACCGGCAAGCAGCCTGACCGCGCCGATCAAAACGCGCTGCCCAATGGTGTACCCCCGATCGTCATACTGCCCAAATAAGGACGTCCATTCGACCACGCCCATTTTGGTTTCATGGCGACCAGGGCAGGCTGCGAACGCGAGACGTTGGGGCAGGGGACCTTGATGAACTAGCTGAAGACCTCGGCGCAAATCACGAGAATTACGCATCTCGTCGGGGGCAGCCTGCCGACGCTGAAATGCCTCCAAAGGCCCTCGCAAAAGCCGCGCGACAATGTTAAAAAACGTGCGGGCCGCCGGACTGTGAAGAGCGAGACAATCGCCTCAACCGGGGAGGCGATAAATGGAACTCGACAGCGACAAGCTCAATGCCCTCGTGGGCAAAATGCTCGGCGATCTGGGCGGCGCGTTCAGCGTGCCGAGCGTGCGCATCGGCATCAGGCTCGGACTATTTGCGGCACTGCACGATCAGCCGGCGACGCCAGCCGAGCTCGCGTCACGCACCGGACTTGCCGAACGCTACCTCCGCGAATGGTCGATGGCGCAGGCGACCAGCGGCTATGTCGATTTCGACGCGGCGAGCGGGCGCTTCAGCTTGTCGCCCGAACAGGCCATGGTCTTCGTGGTCAAGGACAGCCCTGTCTATTTGGAAGGCGCGTTCGACCTTGCCGCCGAAATGATCGCGGGCGAAGCAAAGGTCGAAGAAGGATTCCGGACCGGTGCCGGCGTCGCCTGGGGTGAAAGTTCCGGATGCCTGTTCTGCGCGGTTGGTGCTTTCTTCCGGCCGGGATATGTCAGCAATCTCGTGCAGGCCTGGTTGCCCGCGCTCGACGGCGTGCTGCCGCGCCTCGAGGCCGGCATCAAGGTCGCCGACGTCGGCTGCGGCGTCGGCTTTTCGACGCTGCTGATGGCAGAAGCTTTTCCGAACAGCCGCTTCACCGGCTACGACTTTCACGCGCCCTCGATCGAACAGGCAAGGGCACATGCCGTCGCGCACGGCGTCGCCGACAGGGTGACGTTCGAGACCACCACCGCAAAGACGATTGCCCAGCGTGGCTTCGACCTGGTCACGATGTTCGACTGCCTGCACGACATGGGCGACCCGCGCGGATGCGCCGCCCATATCCGCTCGATCATGGCCGACGATGCGACCTGGATGCTGGTCGAGCCGATCGCGCCGTCCGACCCGGCCGAATCGATCGGCAATCCGGTCAGCCGCCTCTTCTACAATGCTTCGACGATGATCTGCGTCCCGACGTCGCTCGCGCAGGAAGTAGGAGCGGCCCTCGGCGCGCAGGCGGGGGAGGCCAAGCTCTCGGAAGTTCTGAGGGACGCCGGTTTTGGCCGGGTTCGGCGCGCCACCGAAGGTCCGTTCAACATGGTGCTCGAAGCACGCGCCTGATCGACCGGCGCCGCCGACCTTGATCTTGCCGGGATCGGACTGGAAACCCTTCGGCGCGAACGACGTGACTCGGCATCGCTGAGTCGTCCATGGGTCATCTCAAGCAGCCGAGCATGGTAGGGCAGGAGGAAGTTTTGTCAGAGACGCCAGAAGTTGAGTTGTTGCACGCGAGCATCCGGCGCGTGTGGAACGAGCGTGAACCTGCCGTCAGACTCGCGGCGATCAACGAGATTTATCACGAAGACGCAACGATCTTCGAGCCGGGACGAACCGTCAGCGGACATGAAGCCATTTCCTCGGTTGTGGCCGGCGTGCTTGCCGATATGCCGCCCGGGTTCCGCTTCGAGATCGTTGGGCTGGGCTTGGGTCATCACGGTGTCGCTACGGCACGGTGGAAGGGCGGGCCACCCGATGAGACGTCGGTCACGGGCGTCGATGTGGCCCGTGCGAAAGACGGAAAGCTTATCGAACATTATTTCTTCTTCGATCCGGCGCCGTGAGAGATCGCAGCTAGACGTTTATCGGTGGGTCCGACGACGACATGGTGCCCGCTTCAGGGATCGGTCGCCCGTTCCTGCGCGCGTCCACGGCGCCTCGAACGACCGGGAAAGGTGGGGGGCGGTTCGCCGGGTTCGGAGAATGGCGGCCCATATGGAAACATCAGCGTTCATGGCGTCATGCTACGGCGCCGAGGCGTCGGAAAGCGATACGAACGCGCGCATTTTCATTTTCACACCACACGTCCGCAACCCGTACGCGTCCCGAGCCGCCGTCTGCCTCGTTGCAGAAGTGCTTCAACAGTGCTTACAATCAGGCATGAGCGTTGAGGGAAGCTGTCATTGCGGCGCGGTGCGCGTCGAAGTCGCGACCGGGCCAGCCTGGGTCGCCGATTGCAATTGCTCCCTGTGTCGCAAGCTGGCGTGGCGTGTCGCCTATTATCCCCCGGGCGACGTCCGGATAACCGGCGAGACGACAGCCTATGTCTGGGGCGACCGGATGATCGGCATTCACCATTGCCCCGTCTGCGGCTGCGGGACACATTGGGAAACGCTTGGCGAAGACTTCGGCAAAATGGGTGTCAACGCGCGCTTGCTTGACGATTACGACGAAGCGACAGTGGAAGTCCGGAAGGTCGACAACGCGGACTGAGCGGCGCTGCCGGGAAGATTGAACCCCGCACGTCTCGGCGGACTTATGTGCCCGCAGCCGCTTTCCATGCGAATTCGAACGGCCGTGTGCCCGGATCGATGCCGGCAAGCATCATGCCTTGTCCTCGAGAGACATGGCGCTCTTCGACTGGGGGATCGGCCGGGTCGCGAAGCTGGATGAGCAACGTCGTGCGCGCTTCGTCCGATACGTTCATGCCCGACCCGTGCACCAGCAGATAGTTGGTGATGATCGCGTCGCCCGCCTTGGCCGGGATCTGCGTCGCCTTTTCGATCGAATAATCCTCGACGGGCAAGTGATGATCGTTTCCGATCGCCGGCAGGGGCCCGAGCTTGTGCGTTCCGGGATACACGCACAGGCAGCCCTTTTCGACGGGCGCATCGTCGAAGTGGAGAATGATCGCGATCATCGAATGGTCGCGGTGGGGGAAATAGGGGTAGTCCTGGTGCATCGGAAACGGTGATCCGCGTTCCGGCGGCTTGATGAACATCTTGTTATGGTGAAGCTGCACGTTCGGCCCGATGATGTCGGTGCACAAGCTCGTCAGCCGCGGATCGACCATCAGCCGCGTGAAGGCCGCCGAACGGAAATGCACGTCATGGCTGTGCTCGATCTTGGTGCCCGCACTGCGCTGGCTCTCCCAGGTGGCGTCGGTTTCGCCCTGGCGGGCAGCGAGCGCGTGAATTTCGGCGCGATATAGCGCGGCTTCGTCGGGCGTCAGGAGGCCTTTGATATGAAGATAGCCCTGCGCCTCGTAGAACGCCTTTTCCGCGTCGGTCAGGTGCCGTGTCATCGAGCCTCCAGCGCCAGCCAGATGGCGGCCGTCCAGGAAAAGTCGTCACCGCCGCTGCCGCTGCCGTCGATCGGGCTGAAGGCCTCGTAAAAGCCGGTGCCGGCGATCAGTGCGCGCGTGTCGTCCGTCAGTCGCGACGCCCACCTGTCATGGCCCGCCTCGGCGAGGCCCGCCGCGATCATGTAGTTGACGACCGCCCAAACCGGACCGCGCCAATAGCGGACCATCTGGAAACCGGCGTTTTCGGGATCGAGGCTCGGCATCAGATAGCGGACTTTGCCGGCGATGCGCTCCATGTGCGCCAGCATCGCACGGTCGCGGACGTCGTGCCGCAGCCCGGCGTAAAAGCTGAGGAACGACGCGCTGGTCACCAGCCCCGAGAACCGCCCCGTGATCACGTCGCGCGACGCCCAGCAGTGCGCAGCTTCGTCCCACATCCAGCCGATGCCCTGCTCGGCCGCAGCAATGGCTTCGCGCAACTCCGCCGCTTCGGCGTCGTGGCCAAGGACTTCGGCAAGGGCCAGCAGGTCGCGGTTCGCGCGGAGCAGGATCATCGTCATGCCGATGTCGGCGACGCGAAACGGGCTTTCGCGGGCGATGCGTGCGTGATCCCATCCCGTCGCCCGGCCGAACTGGACCAGGGCGAGGTAGCGATCATATTCGAGCTTGGTCGGACGCATCTTGGCGTCGAGATGGCTGGTGTCGCGCCGGACATAATCTCCGACGCGCGAGGTATCGATTGGTTCGCCCGGGGCGTCCCATTCGGGCGAATTGTCGCGGCCCGTTTCCCAGGGATGCACCGCCACGACGACGCCGCGTCCTTCATGGTCGCGGTTACGGCGGAACCAGCGGTGCCACGCCATGAGATTGGGAAACAGCGACGACAGGCGCGGGCGGAATTCGTCGCGCGGTGCATGTTCCCAAAGCAGCCGGACCGCGGTCGCGGCGACGGGGGGCTGGGTTATGCCCGAGGTCGGCGGTGTGCGGCCCGATTCCCACACGCCGGGACCCGGGAAATAGCCGGGATCGTCCTGCCAGAAAATAATGTGGGGAACGAAGCCGTCCTCCCACTGCGCCTCGAAGAGCCGCTCGACCTCACGCCAGCCGCGGTCGAGGTCGAACGACGCGAAGCCCATGGCGACGAACGCCGAATCCCAGTTCCATTGGAACGGGTAGACGCGTCCGTTTGGCACGGTGTAACCGCCACGGTCGTTGGCGACGAGGATATCGCGGGCCTCCCGGTCGAGGTCCTGGTCTGTCTTCGTCGCCATGTACGCACCTAACTCGCAAGTTGCCGTATCAGAAGTTGCCGTATCAGGAGTTGCCGTATCAGAAGTTGAACGTCACCCGGCCCGTGATGCGGCGCGGCAGGACGGGACGACCGACGAAATAGGCGCCGCCCACGGTCTGGTTGCTGTCCTGTCGCGGCGACCCTTCGGTCGTGGCGTCGGTATCGAGCAGGTTGAACACGTTGACGCCGACGCGCAGGTTCTTTCGACCACCGATGTCGAACTTGTAGCCTGCATCGAAATTCACGACGTTCCAGCCCTTGAGCTCGATGGCATTCGTGGCTGCCGTGTAATTGTCGCCCGTGTAGTTGGTGAAGATCGACGCATCGAGGCGGCCGTCGTCGTAATAGAGCCCGGCGTTGTAGAGCAGGTTCGGCTGGCGCTCGAGGTCCTTGCCCACGTTGCTCGGCGTCGTGTCGAACGAGGTGTAGTTCGACTGCTGCAAGGTCAGGTTGCCGTTGAAGTGCAGGTGGTCGACAATCTTCAGGTCGAGCGTTGCCTCGGCCCCGTAGGAACGCGTGCTCACCAGATTGACCCGTTCGGTGAAGCCGCCCGCACCGTCGTTGACGAAGAGCACCTGCCGCCGGTTGTCGAGCTTCGTGTAGAAGCCCGCCGCCGTGAACGTGAAGGCCGGCTGGCTGACCTTGATGCCCAGTTCGGCCTGCTTGATGATTTCGGCCGAGAAGGACTGGGGTACCCCCAGCGCATTGAACGTGACCGAGCGGATCTCAGGGAAGAAATAGCCGCGCGACGCGTTGGCGTAGATGCTGACGCGGTCGCTGACCTTGTACAACGCACCCACGGCCAGCGCCCACTCGCTGGTCGAGACCTTGCCCGTCAGAAAGGTGCCGTTGCCCCAGATGACATCGCGAAGCGCGGTCGACAAATTCGGGGTCGCGGCATCTGTGATGAACGTCGCCGTACGCTCGCGCGAGATGTTGCCCGTGAATTTCTCGATGCGGAAACCGATATCGACATTGAGCGGCCCCGCTTCGACCTGATCGGCAATATAGCCGGCGTAACGTTCTGCCGTGTGGCGGTTGTTCACATAGCCGGCACCGGCGTTGAGCAGGCCGTTGCGCGAAATGATCGTCTGCACGCCGGTCGTCGGGTTGGTGACGACGACGTTCACGAGCCGCGGCGTGTTGTTGAACTCGGCGAGGTAGGTCGTCGTGACGTTGACGTCGCTCGCCTTGGTGTTCGCGTAGAAGCCGCCCAGCGTGATCTTGTGATCCGCGATGCCGGTCTGGAAGCCCGTGGTCAGGTTGAGTTCGCCCGTGAAGTCGGTAACGGGCCGCTCGCGATCGGTGAAGCGGTTGGCGAACACGATGTAGTTGCTCGGAAGCGCGCCGCCGCCCGCGAAGGTGAACTGCGCATTCGCCGGCAGGCCGAGGCCACGGTTCGTCAGGAAGCTGGCCTGCGTCTCGGGCACGTTGATCACGCCGTCGCCGTCGGACCACAGGCCGAACCGGTGTGAATATTCCGAATATTTGACCTTGCCGTTGACGCCGAAATTGTCGCCGAACTTCTTGTCGAAGGCCAGGGCCACCTGGCCGCCCTTGGTCTTCACGCCGTCGTTGATCCGCGAGGTGAACTGTCCTGCGGGCGTTGCAAACCCGAGCGACGGCCCGAAATCGTTCTGCACCGAATAGACCGTCCGGCCATCGTTCCCCCGCAGGCGGTCCCGCGTCGTCCCGTCGAGCGGGATCGGCAGGTAGAACTGGACCTTGTCGTCCATGTACTGGCCGTAGAGCGTCACGGAGCCGCTGTTGTCGGGAAAAGCGTATTTCAGATTGCCGCGAACCTGGAAACCTTGCGATTTCAGATTGGTCCGGACAGGACCTTCGTCATAGCGGTAATAGCCCGACACGGCATAGAAGAGATTCGAACCGAGGGGACCGCTCACTGCGAGGTCGCCGCGATAGCGCCCCTTTTCCGCAGCCTCGAGCTGCGCGGTCCCGCGAAACTGGTCGTCGCCGGTGCGGCTGATATAGTTGATCAGGCCCGCGACCGACCCCGGCCCGAACAGGTTGGACACGCCCCCCCGGACGAATTCCAGCCGCTCGATCGACAGATCGTTGCGGTAGTAGACGTCGAACGCCGACGAGTTCAGGCCGAAGTTGGAGAGCACGGTGATGCCGTCGTACATGAGCGGCGTGAACTGATATTGCCCGCCCGAAGGTAAGCCGCGCACGAACACGTTCGCTGCCGCCTCGCCGCCGCCGCCATCGGCCTTGATCGACGGCACGCTGTTCAGGATGTCGGCCTGGCCCGAAGCCGTCAGGCGCGCGATCGACTGTTCGTTGACCGTCGTGACGGCCAGGGGCGTATCCAGCGCGATGCGGGCGCGGCTCGTGCCGGTGACGATGATGTCGGGGCCGGTTTCCTCCGCGGGAGCCGGCGCCTGGGCGTGCGCCGCCGAAGCGATCATGGCAAGGCTGGCAACGCTGGCGGCCAGGACAGCCCGAAATTTGGGCGCATTTGTGTAGGTCGTCATTAATTTCCTCCCCATTCGGCGGGTGGTCCCGCGCTCAGCCGCCGATACGGCTCGATTATGCTGTTTGGTGCGACCTAGTTGGCCGGACCGGAAGCCCATATGGCGGCAACAATCTGTTGCTGATTATGCAACGGCGGAATAGCGTGCGAGCGCGGGAGGGACTCTGATGCTCGATCTGGGCGACCTGATGGTCTTCGTCAAAACGGTTGAAACCGAAAGCCTGACCAAGGCGGGCGTGCTGCTCGGGCTGCCCAAGTCGACGGTCAGCCGTCGCGTGTCGAGGCTCGAGGAATCACTGGGCGTGCAGCTGCTCCACCGGAGTACCCGTGCCGTGACCGTCACCCAGGACGGGGCGCTGTTCTTCGAATATTGCCTGCGGTCGATCGGCGTGCTCCGCGACGGCGAGCGCGCCTTGCAAAGTCAGCAGCACCATCCGCAGGGCGTCGTCCGGGTCGCCATCCCTTATGTCCTCGGCCAGAGCCTGATCGGCCCGTTGCTGGCGCGCTTTCTGGAACGCTATCCGGACGTGCGCCTCGTCAGCGTGCTCACCGACGACGCGGTCGGGCTGCTGCGCGCCGGTTTCGACGTCGCTCTGGCAGTGGGGCCCCTGGCGGACTCGGGGCTCATTGCGGTCAAGCTGGGCACCACCGAGTGCGGCGTGTTTGCCGCGCCGGGATATTTCGAGCGCAAGGGGTCGCCGCAAAACCACGTCGAATTGCCGCGTTTCGACCTGCTGGCGAGCGGCAACACGGACCGGCGACACAAATGGACGCTGCACAATGCCGAGCAAGAAGTTACCGTCGAATTTGCGCCGAAGCTGGTGTGCAACGACTTGATCCTGCTGCGCCACGCCGCCCTGTCGGAACTTGGCATCGCCAGTCTGCCCGCGTTTTTGTGCAAGCATGATCTCGCGGAAGGGCGCCTCGTCGATGTGCTGCCCGGCTGGCAGACGCCCGACCTCAGCTTTTTCGCCGTGTTCGCCGATCCCAAGGGCGTGCCCGTCCGGGTACGGACCCTGATCGACTATATGGTGGAGACGCTGCGGCCCACGCTCTCGTGGGAAGTCGACGTCGTTGCCGATATCGCAACACAGCGTTCCAGCATTTAGGCTAGGCGCGTCGCCGTTGAGTCGTCACCCTGCCGCTACGCCGCCCAAAAGAGCGGCGATCGAGAGGGAGGCAGTATCATCAGCGCCGCATCCGCGATGTCGAGCCGTACCATGTTGCGCCAGCTCTTTGCGCGCGCCGTCGGTGCCGTGACACCCGAAAGCGCCATGCCGCCCGTCCTGCCGATGTCGCCGCACGGGCGCACGGCCGTGATCGCCGTGGGCAAGGCCGCGGCGGAAATGATGCGGGTGGCGCAACGCCGGGCCCCGACGCCGCTGGGCGGGATGGTCGTTACGCGGTACGACCATCTGCCACCGGGGGGCGCCGCCTGGCCCGGCGTCGACGTGATCGAGGCGGGCCATCCTTTTCCCGACGAGAACAGCGTACGTGCGGCCGACCGCGCGCTCGAGATCGCGCGCGGACTGGAGGCGGGCGACCGGCTCGTCGTGCTGCTGTCGGGCGGCGGATCGGCCGTCCTCGCCGCACCCGCGCCCGGCGTGACGCTCGCCGACAAGCAGGCGATCACGCGTGCCTTGCTGGCAAGCGGCGCCACGATCGCGGAGATCAATTGCGTCCGCAAGCACCTGTCCGCGGTCAAGGGGGGACGGCTCGCCGTGGCGGCAGGGGCAGCGCAGGTCACGACGTGGATCATTTCCGATATTCCCGGCGACGACCCCTCGTTCGTTTCCTCGGGACCCACCGTCCCTGATCACACGACGCTGGATCAGGCGCGCGACATCCTGACCAAATATGGCATCCCCGTGCCCGCACCCATCGCCCGCGCGCTGGAGGACACGGCCAACGAAACGCCGGCGCCCGATGCGCTCGGTCTGGCCGGCAGCGAAACGGTCATCATTGCCTGCGCCCGCGATGCCCTGGCCGCCGCGGGCGACCTGGCGCGCGACCACGACTTTGCGGTGACCGATCTCGGCGACCAGCTGCAGGCCGAAGCCCGTCACCTCGGCGCCAGTCATGCCGCGCTCGCCCGCCGGCTGTCGCGCGACGGAAAGCGGCGCGCGATCATTTCGGGCGGTGAAACGACCGTGACCGTCGTCAATCCCGCCGGCAGGGGAGGGCGCAACCTCGAATATCTCCTCGCGATGGCGATCGCGCTCGACGGAACGCCGGGCATCTGCGCTCTTGCCTGCGATACCGACGGGATCGACGGAACCGAGGATGCGGCGGGAGCCATGGTGCTGCCCGACACGCTGGCACGCGCCGCCGCGCTCGGGCTGGACCCCAGCGCCTATCTGGCGCGCAACGACGCCTATCTTTTTTTCGACAAGCTCGGCGATCTCGTCGTGACCGGGCCGACGTTGACGAACGTCAATGATTTCCGGGTCATCCTTATCGACGGCAGCGTCGCGCCATGACCGCCCCCGCGTCCGGCAAGTCGTCCGACTATCCCTGGATCATCATCGGCTTGCTGTGGGTCGTGGCGTTCCTCAACGCTGCCGACCGGTCGATCATCATTGCGGTGATGCCGTCGATCAAGGCCGAGTTCGGCCTCGGCAATACGCAGCTCGCGCTGCTCAACTCGCTGTTCTTCTGGGTTTACGCCGTTTGTGCCTTTCTGTCGGGCCGGCTGGGCGACACCGTGCGCCGCACGCGCATCATCATCTACGGCCTGATCTTCTGGAGCATGGCGACCGGCCTGACGGCGCTGTCCACCGGCTTTGCGATGCTGCTCGCTTTCCGCGGGCTGGTGGCGATGGGCGAGGCGACCTACTACCCGACCGCTACCGCGCTGATCTCCGACTGGCATCAGCCGAAATGGCGCAGCCGGGCGCTCTCGCTTCACCAGACCGGCGTCTTTGCCGGTGCCGGCCTTGGCGCGTTCTTCGCCGGCTATCTGGCCGACCGGTTCAGCTGGCACGCGCCCTTTGCGCTTTTTGCGATCATCGGCGTCCTGCATGCCGCCGTGCTTTGGCGTTTCCTGCGCGATGCCCCGGTCACGACCGTATCCGCAGCGCGGCGGGAGCCACTGGGCCTGGTACTTGCCAATCCTTCCGCGCTGATGCTCTGCGTCGTATTCTTCCTCGCGAACGGCGCTTCCACCGGGGTGACCGTCTGGGCGCCCATGTACGTGCACGACGCGCTGAAGCTCAACCTGGCGGGGTCGGCGCTCGTCGGCTCGGCAACCATCAACATCGCCGGGTTCCTGACGGTCCCCTTTGGTGGCGTGCTCGCCGACTGGATGGCGCGGCGGTCGCCCATCGGACGCTTCTACACTTTGGGGCTGGGCCTGGCATTGGCAGCTGTGCTGCTGCTGCCGCTCGCGACGATGACGACCGCGACGGGCGTCGGCATCGTGCTGATCGCGACGAGCTTCGGCAAGGGTCTCTTCGACGGCTGCATCTATGCCGCGATGCACGATGTCGTGCCGCCGCATGCGCGCGCGACCGCCGTGGGCGCCATGACCATGATCGGCTTTTTCGGGGCCGGCCTCACCCCGTTGTTCGTGGCTCTGGCGGCCAGTACGCTGGGCATGGGCGGGGCGATGGTCGCGCTGGCCGTGCTGTACGCGCTCGCCGTCGTCCTGATCCTGGCGATGCGTCCGTGGATCCGGCGGGCCGTTGCCGCCAATGCTGCCGAGGCACATGTATGAGATCGCTGGTTCTGACGGCGCCCCGCACGCTCGCGTTCGAGGACGCGGCCGACGAGCCGCTCGGGCCGGACGAAGTTCGGCTCAGGACCTTGTTCTCGGGTATCAGCGCCGGCACCGAGCTGACCCAGTATCGCGGCACCAGCCCGTTCATGGACCGCCGTTTCGACGAGGCGCGCCGCCTGTTCGTGCCGGGCGCCGCCCCCAGCTGGCCCTATCCGGTCCGGACGCTGGGCTATGAGGAAGTCGGCGAAGTCGTCGAAATCGGTGTGGAAGTCACGGACGTTTCGCTTGGCCAGCATGTCTACGGCACCTGGAACCACCGCACCCATGCAGTCGTCCCTGCGGCCTATGCCCGCGAGCGCGCCCTGCCGAAGGATGCCGATCCCCGATACGGAATCTTCAGCCATATCGGCGCGGTTGCCCTGAACGGCGTCCATGATGCCGGAATCCGCTTGGGCGACACGGTCGCCGTGTTCGGGCTGGGCGTTCCCGGACAGATTGTCGCGCAGGCTGCGCGGGCGTCGGGCGCACGCGTGATCGGCGTCGACCCTGACCCGGCGCGACGGGCGATGGCGCTCGAACGGGGCGCAGACCACGTACTGGCGGCGGGCGCCGCCGAAGCGATCAAGGACATGACCGGCGGCCGGGGTGCAGACGTCTGCATCGAGGTGTCGGGTGCGGCGCCCGCCCTTGCCGATGCGATCCGGGCCGTCGCCTATGCGTCGCGCGTCGTCGCCATGGGCTTTTATCAGGGCGAGGTCGCAGGTCTGCGGCTGGGCGACGAGTTCCACCACAACCGGGTGGAACTCGTCAGTTCGCAGATTTCCGGCGTGGCACCCGCCGCCAGCCATCGCTGGTCGAAGCCGCGTCTGTGGCGCACGGCTGTCGAGCTGCAGGCGGAGGGTCGGCTCGACCTCTTGCCGCTGATCACGCATTCGGTGCCTTTCGACAGCGCCCCCGAGCTTTTTGCACGCCTCGATGCCGGTGAGCCCGGCATCATGCAGGCCGTGCTGATGTTCGGCCCGTGAGCGTGCTCAGGGTCGGCATCCTGGGCTGCGGCGGCATCGCAGCCCGCCACGCCGGGGCGATTGCCGCTCTCCCCGACACGATGGCGCTCGTCGCCTGTTGCGGACGCGACGCGGCGCGCACCGCTGCCTTTGCGGCGCAGCATGGCGGACGTCCCTATACCGACATCGACACGCTCATCGACGACGGGATCGATCTGGTCGTGGTCACCATCCCGCCGTTCGCGCGCAACGGCGAAGTCGAGCATCTTGCGGCACGCGGGGTCCATTTGCTGGTCGAAAAGCCCGTGGCGCTCGACATGGCGGCGGCCGATCACATGGTTGCCGCCGTGGCGAAGACCGGCGTCGTTGCCGCGATCGGCTTCATGTACCGGTTCGGTGATGCGGTCCGCCGCTGGCGCGCGGTCGATACGGGACGCGTCGGCCTCTATGCCGGCAGCTATCACTGCAACGCGCTGCATGCCGACTGGTGGCGGACGCGCGCGAAGTCCGGCGGGCAGGTTGTCGAACAGGTGCTTCACCAGATCGACCTGATCCGTCACCTCGTGGGCGAACCCGACACGGTCTATGCAAGGCTGTCGACCCTGTTCCACGCGGATACGCCCGGCTACGACGTCGAGGATGTCTCGGCGATCCTTTTCGGCTGGAACGACGGGCGCATCGCCACGCTCAATGCCTCGAACATCGCGGTGCCGGGGCTTTGGTACAAGGACTGGAACATCTTTGCGGAGCGCGTGACGGGGCGCTTCACAAGCTGGAACGACGCCGTGTTCACGCGCACCGACGGCTCGGGCGCGAGCGAAACGATCGTCGGGCCGACGGATCCCTTCGTTGCACAGCTTGCCGATGTTGCCGACGCGATCATCACGCGCCGCAGCCCGCACGTGCCGCTGGGTGAGGGGGCGGCGTCGCTCCGGCTTGCGCTTGCGGCAGTGCGATCCGCGCAGGAAAGGCGCGAAATCCGGCTCGACGATGTTCGATCCTGACGCGGCCGGTTTTCGGGCACTCGGTCTGTCGCTCGGCGCGATCGAGCCGCTGATCGACGGCGTCGTGCCGCGCCACGCGGCAGCGCAGGTCACACTCGACGCGATCACCTGGCCTCTCGACGTCGGGCAGTTCGTCCTCGAGATAAAGGCCGGCAATCCCGTGCGCCTGCACTGCCGCGTCGAGGGCGTTGCCGGGCCCCTCGCCGCTATCGGCCTTCGCTTCGGCGCGGTGACGGGGGTTTGCCGCTATCTGCGCCATGGCTACCAGAGCTGGGACGGCAGTTTCTTCGTCGCGCCCGGGACCCCGCCGGGTGACGGGCCGCCGCTCAAGGCACCGACGCTCGGCTATGCGGCCACGGCGCTGCTGCCGGCGGCCGGTGGCGCGCTGGTCCTGGGGTTCGTCCGGCACGACCGGTGCCAGACACGCTTCCGCTTCGGCGGAACCGCTGAATCGATGACGCTCGATGCCGAGACGCTGCTCGACCGGACGGGCGCTTCATGCGGGGAGGCGATGGTGCTGTTCGCGGGTGACGCGGTGGAGCCCGCTTTGCGCCGCTGGGCCGAAATCGTTGCGGCCGAATCACCCCTGCCACCACGCATTCCCGATCGCCGGATTACCGGCTGGTGCAGCTGGTACAATCACTATGCCATGGTCGACGCCGCCACGATCCGCGCCGAACTCGACAGCTGCCGGACGTTTCGCGACACCTATGGCGTCCCGCTGCAGGTCTTCCAGATCGACGACGGCTTCACCCCCGAAATGGGTGACTGGCTCGACGTGAAGCCGCAATTCCCCGAAGGCATGCAGCCGTTGCTGGCCGAGATCGCCGATGCCGGTTTCACCCCCGGGCTGTGGATCGCCCCGTTCATGGTCGGCAACCGCAGCCGGCTCTATGCGGCCCATCCGGACTGGATCGTCCAGGACGTCGCGGGCGGACCGCTGGTCCAGATGGACTTTTACGGCGAATTCCGCTGGCACAAGCGAAGCGAGGAATATTACATCCTCGACGTCACCCACCCGGATGCAGCGCGCTACATCGCCGAGGTCTTCCGGATCTGGCGGCATGACTGGGGCGCCGGCTATTTCAAGACCGATTTCATGCTGTTCGGCAGCGAACACGGGCCCGACAAAGCGGTCTGGCACCGGCCGGGCCTGTCGCGGATCGCCATCTGGCGACGCATGGCGGCGCTGATCCGCGATGCCATCGGCGACGCCCTGTGGCTCGGCTGCGGCTGCCCGCTCTGGGCGTCGGTGGGTTATGTCGATGCCGTCCGCATCGGGCGCGACATCGGGGTGTCCTGGACGGGCGAGTATTCGGCGGAAAGCCTGTTGCGCGACCGCGCAAGCCGCAATCACGCGGCGGACGTCCTGTGGCAGGCCGATCCCGATTGCATCCTCCTTCGCGACCGGTTCCACCACCTCGACGACGCCCAGATAGAGTTTCTGGCCCGTTATGCCGCGGCGGGGCACGGTGTGCTGATGACGAGCGACACGTTTGCCGCCTTGCCCGAACAGCGCGCGGCTCTTTTTGCCGAATTGCTGTTGCAGCCTGCGGTTCCAATCAGCTTCCCCGACCTCGGCACAGGAGAGGGCATTCCCCGTTTCGAGCCTGGGTTGGCAGCCTTATCGCATTGATACTTCGGGCAATCGCGGGAACGGCGGCAGCGAAAGCCAGCGCATCGGAAGTTCCGGTGGCGCCGGGAAATCGGTCGGCGCATGCGCCAGCTGGCGTGCCGTTGCGGGATCGACGCCGAGAAAGTTCAGGAGCCCTTCGGTGGCATCGTCGATCCTCGTCGGGGGCAATGCCTTGCGGTGCACATCCAGCGCCAGACCGGTGATCGCACCGGCGACCGTGCCGGCCGCAATCTTGATATCCGGTACGGCGAAGATCCGCTGCGCCACCCCTTCGTCGATATCGAGGTTCAACCTGAGCCTCAGTTCGCTGCCGAGCCGGTCGGCGGAAAGACCCACATCGAACATGAAGTGACCGAAGACAGGCTGCTGCGCGACGATGCGCAGCGTGTGCCGCGTCGTTTGCGCGAAGCGCACGCCGGGATCGCTGCTCGTGCCGACCAGCCGGGCCATCGCCGCGGCGTGCGTGGCGCCGAGCAGTTCGGCCAGATCGCCGATCAGGGCGCTGACGTCCGGATAATAGTTGTAGAAACTCGCATGAACCATGCCGGCATGGGTCGTGATCTGCCGAATGCCGAGCGCCGCGGCATTATATTCCATCAACAGCGATTGCGCGGAAACGAGCAAATGGTCGCGCGTCCGGTCACGCTTGGTTTGCGTCATGCCCGTGGCTTCATCCTCATCGGCGCCCTAGGCTCGCGGAATGACATAATGTCAATTAAGTAGTTTTGCTGGCAGCCTCGCCGATCGACGGCAGGGTCGGCGCCGTCGGCCGACCCCTCGACTGGCAGCGAAACTGTGGTAATCGGTGTGCCGGCGTCGGGTGGCCAGCGCCCGCCGTGCAAGGCGGGGTACCGAGGCATGACCATGAGCATGAGCGACTGATGCACGTCGTCCCCGACCTTCATTCAGGACCGAGCGCGCCGATCGCGTTCGACGATTTCATGCGGGTCGACATCCGGGTCGGCACCGTCGTTGCGGCCGAACCCTTTCCGGAAGCGCGCAAGCCCGCCGTCAAGCTCACCATCGACTTCGGCGCGGCGCTCGGCATGCGTCGGTCGAGCGCCCAGATCACCGAACATTACCAGCCGGGCGACCTGGTCGGCCGTCAGGTTGCGGCCGTCGTCAACTTTCCGCCGCGCCAGATCGGCAAGTTCATGTCCGAAGTCCTGACACTCGGTTTCCCCGACGACCGGGGACATGTCGTCCTGTTCGCCCCGGACATGCGGGTTCCAGACGGCGCTCGCCTGTTCTGAATTCCGGCCGCGCGAAACCGGGACCAGTTCCGGACAGATGGTGCGACACGGCTTGCCGCCGCAGCCATTCTCCCTTTAGGGTCGGGGGCAGGGGAGTTTCATGACAGATATCGCTGCCGATCAGTCCGAGGTGCCGGTGACACTCGACCCGCAGCGCGATCGTCTGGTGATCGTGGCGTCGTCGCTCGGGACCGTGTTCGAATGGTATGACTTTTTCGTCTACGGCATATTGGCGCCGCTGCTGGGCGCGTTGTTCTTCCCGTCGAGCAATCCCACGGCAGCGACGCTTGCCAGCCTCGCCGTTTTCGGCGCCGGCTTTGGCGTTCGCCCCGTGGGCGCGCTGGTGTTCGGCTATTTCGGCGATCTCGTCGGGCGCAAATACACGTTTCTCGTCACGATAACGCTCATGGGCGGGGCGACGGCGGCAATCGGGTTTCTGCCGACCTTCGCCTCGGCGGGCATCTGGGCCACGGCCCTGCTCGTCGGCCTGCGCCTGCTGCAGGGGCTGGCGCTCGGCGGCGAATATGGCGGTGCCGCGATCTATGTCGCCGAACACGCCCCGGCCCGGAAGCGCGGACAATATACCAGCTGGATCCAGGTTTCCGTCGTCGGCGGTTTCCTGCTCAGCCTGATCGTCGTGCTGACCTGTCGCCGCGTGCTCGACAAGGAGCAGTTCGAGGCATGGGGCTGGCGCATTCCCTTCCTGGCGTCGCTCGTCATGCTGGCGATCTCGCTCTACATCCGCATGAAGCTGAGCGAGAGCCCGGTGTTCAAGGCCATGAAGGCGGCCGGGACGACGTCGCGCAGCCCGATCCTGGATTCCATCCGCGAGCCCGGCAACCTCGGCCGGGTCCTCGTCGCCCTGTTCGGCGTGGCCGCGGGTCTGACGGTCGTCTATTACACGTCGCAGTTCGCGACCCTGGCTTTCCTGCGCGACACGACGCGGCTCGCAGAGGAAGACGCGCTCCTCTACATGGCAGCGGGCGCGTGCATCGCCGCGCCGCTTTACGTGCTCTGTGGCGCGCTCAGCGATCGTATCGGGCGCAAGAGGCTGTTGCTGGCGGGCTATGCGCTCTCGGCGATCTTCGTGTTTCCGATCTTTCACATGATGGCAGATGCCGCCAATCCGGCCTTGGCCCGCGCCAATGCGGCGTCGCCGGTTCGGCTGGAACTGCCGGCATGCGACTTCAGCGTGTTTGCGGCGAAACAGGAAACGCCCTGCGCCAAGGCGCTTGGATATCTGGCCAAGCGCGGGATCGGCTATGCCAAGGTATCGCCCTATGACCCTGGCCATGTCGCGCTGGTCGTCGGCGAAACGCGCATCGCGGGCTTCGACGAAAAGGCCTATACGGCTGCGCTGATCGCTGCCGGCTATCCCGACAAGGCCGACCCGCGCGAGAAACAGCCGTGGAAGATCATCCTTGCCGTAGCGCTGATGGTGGGGCTGTCGGCGATGACCTATGGGCAGGTCGCGGCGATCCTCGTCGAGATGTTTCCCGCCCGGATCCGCTACACGTCGATGTCGGTGCCCTATCACATAGGGTCGGGCTATTTCGGCGGCTTCCTCCCCTTTATCTCGCAGCTCATCGTGATCAGGAGCGGTGATCCCTATGCGGGCCTCTGGTATACCGTCATTGTCGTGGTCATGGCCTTTTTCGTCAGCCTGTTCTTCCTGAAGGAGCGCTCGGGCGAACCGCTCGACTAGACCGCCGACCATGACTGCACCTCTCCGATTGCGGCTGGATGGCGCCGCACTCACGGCCAACTGGCGGTGGCTGGCGGCGCAGGGCGGCCCTGCCGCCTGTGGCGCCGCCGTAAAGGCCGATGGCTATGGCCTGGGGGCGAAGGCTGTCGTGCAGCGCCTTGCCGCGGCAGGCTGTCGGGACTTCTTCGTCGCGACCTGGGACGAGGCGGCACGGCTGGGCCCGCTGCCTCCGGGATGTGCGCTGTCGGTCCTGCACGGGCCCCGTGCCGCCGACATGGCAGTCGCCACGGCTTCCCCGGCCCGACCGGTGCTCAATTCGGCCGAACAGGTTGCGCGGTGGAAGCCGACCCGGCGGCCCTGCGACGTCATGGTCGATACGGGCATGAACCGTCTCGGGATTTCGGCACAGGACGTGGCGGACGGCCTGCTGGCCGGTCTTCGCATCGACACGCTGATGAGCCACCTTGCCTGCGCGGACGAGGACAGCATGATGAATGCCCGGCAGCGAACGGCCTTTGCCGCGCTCGATGTGCCGGCAGGCCGGCGCAGTCTCGCCAATTCGGCCGGCGTCTGCCTGGGTGCGGATTTCGCCTTCGACCTGACCCGGCCGGGCCTCGCACTTTATGGCGGGCGCCCGCGGCCCGAAGCGGCGGGGCACATCGTTCAGGTGGTCTATCCAGAAGCCGAAATCATCCAGCGCCGTCATGTCGCGACGGGGGAGAGCGTCGGCTATGGCGCCACTTTCGTCGCAGAGCGCGATGTCGACGTGGCCATCTTGAACATCGGCTATGCCGACGGATATCGGCGCGCCTTTTCGGCGAAGGGCAGCTGCGGGGGCGGTCGCTTCCCCGTCATCGGCCGGGTGTCGATGGATCTGCTCGCGATCGACGTGTCGGGCAGCGACGCGGGGGAGGGCGACTGGGTGACGCTCGATTACGACCTGCCCATGGCCGGCGCGGCATCGGGCCTGTCGCAATATGAACTGCTGACCGGGCTGGCCGCGCGCTTTGAGCGCAGGTGGCAGTAGGTCCCGACCGTGCGCCGCGCCGCCGGGGCCGCGCTGCCGCCCCGAAGTCGGACCATAGCGACGACCTGCCTTTGAAAACCTGACCCGGCGCAACGCGTGCCGGGGGTGTCAGCCGCGCTCGACGGCCAGCGCGATTCCCATCCCGCCGCCGATGCACAATGTTGCCAGTCCCTTCTTGGCGTCGCGGCGGCCCATTTCGTGCAGAAGCGTCGTCAGCACGCGCGCGCCGCTGGCGCCAATGGGATGGCCGATGGCGATCGCGCCGCCGTTCACATTTACCTTTTCGGGATCCCAGCCGAGTTCCTTGCCCACGGCCAGCGCCTGGGCGGCAAACGCCTCGTTGGCTTCGATCAGGTCGAGATCGGCAATGCTCCAGCCGGCGCGTTCGAGTGCCTTTCGTGTGGCCGGCACCGGACCGATGCCCATGATCGACGGATCCACGCCCGAGGTCGCCCAGCCTGCGATCCGGGCCAGCACCGGGCTGCCGCGGCGCGCGGCTTCTTCGGCCGACATCAGGACCAGCACCGCGGCGCCGTCGTTCAGGCCGCTCGCATTGGCGGCGGTCACCGTGCCGTCCTTCTTGAAAGCAGGACGCAGGCCCGCGAGCGACTCGGCGGTGACTCCATCACGGATGAATTCGTCCGTATCGACGATCGTGTCGCCCTTGCGCCCTTTGACCGTCACCGGCGCGATCTCGCCGGCAAAGCTGCCGTTCGCACGTGCAGCAGAAGCGCGATTCTGCGAGCGGGCGGCGAAGGCATCCTGCATCTCGCGGGTGATCTGGTGCTGCTCGGCCAGGTTTTCTGCCGTGATGCCCATGTGATACCCGTTGAACACATCGGTCAGGCCGTCGCGGATCATGGTGTCGACCAGCTCGAGATTGCCCATTTTGGTGCCCTGCCGCAGCGACTGGGCATGGGGGCTCAGCGACATGCTTTCCTGGCCGCCCGCCACCACGATGGAGGCATCGCCGGCCTTGATCGCCTGGGTGGCAAGTGCCACCGCGCGCAGGCCTGACCCGCAGACCTGGTTGATGCCGAAAGCCGGGATTTCCTTGGGAATCCCGGCCGCCATCGCCGCCTGGCGTGCGGGGTTCTGCCCCTGGGCGGCGGTCAGAACCTGCCCCAGGATGACGTCCGAGACCTCCTCGGGCGCAACCCCGGCGCTTTCCAGGGCGGCGATGATCGCCACGCGGCCGAGCTCGTGCGCCGGCACGGTCGCGAAGCTGCCGAGAAAGCTGCCGACGGGGGTCCGGCGGGCGGCGGTGAGGACGACGTCGGTCATGAATCTTTCCTTCGGCGATGCGGGTTTCGGGCTTCTTAGGTCAGCGGGGCGAGCGTGTCACCGCTTCTTGCGCTGCACGTGTTGCTGTGCAGCATGAATTGATGATAGGAGCAGGCTTTCGGCGGCGGGACACCCATTTTAATGGCCAAGATACTTACCGAGGGTGAGGGCGGCGCACGCCCCCCCGTGATCGTCAAGAAATATGCGAACCGCCGTCTCTACAACACCGAGACGTCGAGCTACATCACGCTTGAACACCTGGCGCAGCTGACGCGCGAGGGTCGCGACTTCAAGGTTTTGGATGCCAAGTCCGACGAGGACATCACCCATAGCGTCCTGACCCAGATCATCATGGACGAGGAAAGCCGTGGCGAGACGTTGCTGCCGCCGACCTTCCTGCGCCAGCTCATCTCGATGTACGGCGACTCCATGCAGTCGATGGTCCCGCAATATCTCGAGGCGTCGATGGATGCGTTCCGGCTGAACCAGTCGAAGTTCAACGACGCCATGAAGAACGCGTTTTCGGGCGGCCCTTTTGCCGAGATGGCCAAGCGCAACATGGCCATGTTCGAGGCCGCGGCGAGCGCCTTCGTACCCGGCACCAAGGCCGAGAACGCGTCTGAAATCAGCGCGCTCAAGGCCCAGATCGCGGAGCTTCAGGCAAAGGTCGACAAGCTCGACACCTGATTATCGGCGCGGCTTGACGAACTTGAGCGTCATGCGGTCGCTTTCGCCGATCGCCGCATATTTGGCGCGATCGGTATCGCCTTCGGCATAGGTCGGGGGCAGCGTCCAGACGCCCTTGGGATAGTCGTGCGTGTCGCGGGGGTTGGCATTCACCTCGCTCGAACCGGCAAAGCGGAATCCCGCCTTTTCGGCGAGGGCCTTGATCGTCGACATCTTCAGATAGCCGCTCGACCGTTCGAGCGCCGTGTCCATCGACTCCGGCAACCTGTGATCCTCGATCCCCAGGACACCGCCCGGCTTCAGCATGGCAAAGATTTCCGCAAACGCCGCTTCGCTATAGTCGGCATCCTTGTTGTATGCGCCCATCCGCCAGTTGTGGACGTTGCGGAACGTCAGGACCGCGTCGGCCGTGCCGGGTGCGACGCCGGTCCCGCCAAGCACCGAGGGGAAATTTGCCTGAGCGACCTTGCCATAGGTGGCGCTGTCTGCCGCGAGCTTCTTGCCGATGCTGTCCGATGCGCGCCCGGGGGGTGTCACGACGGTCAGCTGCCCCTTGTCGCGCAGATAAGGTGCCAGGATTTCGGTGTACCAGCCGCCGCCCGGCCAGACCTCGACGACATGGTCGGTCGGCTTGATGCCGAAGAAAGTCAGCGTGTCGGCAGGCCGGCGGTATTTGTCGCGCTGAACATTGACGGCCGTGCGGGTCGGCGCGGCAACGGCCGCCTCCAGCGGCGCGGCGGGGTAGGTCTTGGCGATCAGCGCCGACCCCGACAGGCCTAGGGTAGCCAACGCCAAGGCGGCGATCGGGACGGCCAGGAACGAGCGACGCATATCATCCTCCACAAAATAACTATTCTCTGGACGGAGGGTGGCCGGTCCCCGTGTCAACTTCAAGACTGTTGCGCACACGACTGTGGCGCATCTGCAACGCCGGCCGGATTTTGTCACCGAAGTGCAACGTTCTCGCCGGCCGTCGCTTGACCCGACTCGGCCCGTTCGGCACCCGCCCGGCCCAGGGGGGCCCGGACCAACCGGGACGGGATCATGCCAGAGGCGATATCTTCATGACGTACGCATCCTTTACCCGCTTGGCCGCCATGTTGCTCGCGGGCGCCGCGACGCCCGTTCTCGCGCAATCGGCACCCGCGGCCGACAACGGCCTGAGCGACATCGTCGTCACGGCGCAGCGCCGGTCGGAAAACCTGCAGAACGTGCCCTTGTCCGTCGCCACTGTCTCGGGCGATGCGCTGACGGCCATCCAGTCGAGCGGCGCCGACATCCGCGCGCTGTCGGCGCGCGTGCCCAGCCTGAACATCGAGAGCTCCTTCGGCCGCACGTTTCCGCGTTTCTACATCCGTGGTCTCGGCAATACCGATTTCGACCTGAACGCGTCGCAGCCGGTCAGCCTCGTCTATGACGACGTCGTGCTCGAAAACCCCATTCTCAAGGGTTTCCCGATCTTCGACCTCGACCGCGTCGAAGTGCTGCGCGGCCCGCAGGGCACGCTGTTCGGGCGCAACACGCCGGCGGGCATCGTCAAGTTCGACACGGTCAAGCCAGATGCCAAGGGCAATTACGCCCGTGCCAGCTATGGGACGTTCAACACCGTCAATCTTGAAGGCGCCGCCGGCGGCCAGCTCGGCAACGGGTTCTCGGTCCGCCTGTCGGGCCTCTACCAGCGGCGCAGCAACTGGGTCGACAATCTGGCGAACGGCGCCGGCAACGACCTCGAGGGCTATGAAGACCTCGCCGCGCGGCTGCAGCTTCAGTACAAGAACGACGGCCTGACCGTCCGGCTGGTGGGGCAGATCCGCAAGGAAGACGGCACGGCACGCGTGTTCCGTGCCAATGCCTTCGCGAAAGGCAGCAATACGCTGATCGGCCTCGGCGGGGCGGGCACGCCGTTCAACATCCGCCAGATCCGGACCGACGGGCTGAATTTCCAGCGCCTGCGCAACTACAATCTCGGCGGCACGGTCGAATATGATGCGGGACCCGTTACGCTCACGTCGGTGACGTCGTGGTGGAGCGGCAACCTCGCCAGCCGCGGCGACATCGACGGCGGCGCCGGCACGGCGGTTCCCTTCACCGCCAACAGCGAGGACGACGTGCCGGCGCTCGACCAGTTCACCCAGGAACTGCGCCTGGCCAGCAACGGCGATGGTGCTCTCGGCTATCAGGCCGGCGTCTTCTACTTCGACGAACGGATCCGCATCGGCTCGCTCGACTTCCCCACGCCGACATCGACGACCCCCGACGTCACGGTTCTCCAGCGCCAGAAGTCGACCGCCTTCGGCCTGTTCGGATCGCTCACCTACAAGTTGTCCGATCAATTCTCGATCGGTGGCGGCCTGCGTTACAACAAGGACAAGCGCGATTATTCGAACAGCAGGACTGGCTTTTTCGGTGCCATCGGCACCGGCGCCGCGAAGGTGGACGAGGACAACGTTACCTGGGACGCCAACCTGCGCTACACGCCGTCCGATGATCTGAACCTCTATGCCCGGGTCGCCCGCGGTTATCGCGCACCGAGCATCCAGGGCCGCGCGCTTTTCGAATTCGTGTCGGTGCAGAACAGCATCAGCACCGCCAAGTCGGAAACCATCAACTCCTACGAGGTCGGCCTGAAGTCCAAGCTCGCGGACAACCGCGTGCGGTTCAATCTCGCGGGCTTCTATTATCGTCTGAACAATGCCCAGCTCACCGCCGTGGGCGGCGCCAGCAACGCCGCCCGGCTGCTCAACGCCGCCGCGGTCGACGGCTATGGCTTCGAGGCGGAGCTGGAGGCGCGGCCGACCGCCGGCCTCGACCTGACCGCGGGCCTTTCCTACAACCATACCGAGATCAAGGATCCCAATCTGTACGTCGCCGGCTGCGGCTCGGGCTGCACGGTGCTCAACACCCAGCGTTCCGGCTCGCCGGGGATTTTCTCGATCAACGGCAACAGCCTGCCCCAGGCGCCCGAATGGTCGGCCAACTGGACGGCGCGCTATGGCATGCCGGTCGGCTCGGGCGAGGTCTATGCGTTCACCGACTGGGCCTATCGCTCGAAGATCGAGTTCTTCCTGTATCGCTCGGCCGAGTATAACAGCGCCACGCTGCTCGAGGGCGGGCTGCGCATCGGCTACAAGACCGATCGCTATGACGTTGCCGGTTTCGTCCGCAACATCACCAACGACATCCAGGCGGTAAGCGGCATCGACTTCAACAATTTGACCGCGATGGTCAACGAACCGCGCACCTTCGGCGTTGAGGTCGGCGTCAATTTCTAGCCGGTCCGGGCCGCCGGGCCCCGGGGTCCGGCGGCCTGCCCGAATTTACAGGCAGGCCTCGAGATAGGGCTGGTCGAACCCGTACTGCTTGGCCTTGTCGAGCGTGTACGGGCGCAGGCCCATCGGGCGATATTCGCCGATGATCTTGCCCTCGGCGGTCTCGTCCAGATATTCGAACTTGAACAGCTGCTGGGTCACGATCACGGGGCCTTCCATGCCGACGATCTCGGTGATGTCGGTCACGCGGCGCGAACCGTCGCGCAGGCGCTTCACCTGGATGACGAGGTCGACCGAGTCGGCGATCTGGCGCGAAATCGCCTCCTTGGGCATCTTGATGTCGCCCATCATCACCATGTTCTCCATACGCGCGATGGCTTCGCGCGGGGAGTTGGAGTGGAGCGTGCACATCGAGCCGTCGTGGCCGGTATTCATGGCGGCCAAGAGGTCGAAACACTCCTGGCCACGAATTTCGCCCAGGATAATGCGGTCGGGACGCATACGCAGGGCGTTCTTCACAAGGTCGCGGATCGAGATTTCGCCCTGGCCCTCGAGGTTGGCGGGCCGCGTTTCGAGCGGCAGCCAGTGCGGCTGCTGCAGGCGAAGTTCGGCGGCGTCCTCGATGGTCAGCACGCGCTCGCCCGGGTCGATCATCTTCGACAGGGCGTTGAGCATCGTCGTCTTGCCCGAGCCGGTACCGCCCGAGATGACGATGTTGAAGCGGCAGGCGCCGGCGATCTTCAGCGCCGTCGCCATCTTGTCAGACATCGACCCGCCCTTGGCCATCATGTCGAGCGTGATCGGCTTGGCCGAGAATTTACGAATCGAGATGGCGGTCCCGCGCAGCGACAGCGGCGGCACGATCACGTTGACGCGACTGCCGTCCTTCAGACGGGCGTCGGCGAGCGGCGATGTCTGGTCGACGCGTCGGCCGACCGAGTTGCAGATCCGCTGCGCGATCTGGAACAGGTGCTCCTCGTCGCGGAACTGGATGGGGGCAATCGTCAGCTTGCCCTTTTGTTCGATATAGGTCTGGTCCGGGCCGTTCACCATGATGTCGGTGATCGTCGGATCAGCCAGCAATTCCTCGAGCGGCCCCAGGCCGAGCAGTTCGTCGACGAGAACCTTCTCGAGCGCGAACTGCTCGCGGCGGTTGAGCGTGAACTTCAGCTCGGCAAGCACTTCGCCGATGATCGGACGGAATTCCTCGGCCAGCTCGTCCTTGTTTAGCGTGGCGGCCGCTTCGGGATCGATCCGCTCGAGCAGGCGCGGCAGCACCTGTTCCTTGATCTTGTGGACGCTCGCCTCGAAGCCTTCGGCCTTGGGCGCGACTTCCATCTCGGCCGTCTGGCGATCGTTGAGCCGCGACATGGCATCCGCCGAAGAGATCGGGCGTCCCTGCGATGGCGCCTCGGCACCAGGCAGGGGCACCGCGTCGAGCGGCGGGAACTGGCCGCCCCCCTCGGGCGAGCTGCTCGCGGGGGTGGGGCCGCCGGGGCCCTGCATGGGGCGAGCAACGCCGAAGGCGGGCCGGGATGGTCCCGTACCCGTGATACCGCCGCGCTTGCCGAATGCACTCATATTGTCGCCCCATAACGAAGGGATTAACGTCAAAGCTACGTAGCCAGAGACGGTGAATAGGCCGTAAACTTTGACGAAGTGCTAATACGATTATCGATTTCGGGGGTGACTTGACCCCATCGCGCAGGCCTGCCGAAGCCGCCCACGTCCCGCCGCGATGGGCGCGAAAGCTTGCCGGAACATTGAGCTATGAGGTTAACGGCGACGGCGCGACGAGCGCGGCTGCCGTATCGCGCGCCCCTCGCAAGGGGCGCGGGGTCAGTCGAGCAGCTGGGCCCGCTCGGCGAGCACGGTCACGCCTTTTGCGCCGACTTCGGCAAAGCCGCCTTCGACCGCGATCCGCTGCGGCGTCGCGCCGGACGTGGCGTAGATGCGGATTTCGCCGTCACGGATCGTGGTCATGACCGGCGCATGGCCTTCCAGCACGCCCATGTCGCCTTCGGTACCCGGCAATTCGACCATATAGGCCGTGGTGCTCAGCACCGCGCGTTCGGGCGTGACGAGTTCGAACGTGACCATAAACTTCTCCCTCTCCCCTGCAGGGGAGAGGGCCGGGGAGAGGGGCAGTGCGTTCCCGACCCGATTGTACCGTCAATTGGGGAGCAGACTGCCCCTCTCCCCAACCCTCTCCCCTAAAGGGGAAAGGGAGATGCGATCAGGCTTCGGCCGCCAGCTTCTGCGCCTTGGCGACCGCTTCCTCGATGCCGCCGACCATGTAGAAGGCGGCTTCGGGCAAATGGTCGTACTCGCCGTCGACGACGGCCTTGAACGACTTCACCGTATCCTCGACCTGCACAAACTTGCCGCTGATGCCGGTGAAGACTTCGGCGACGTGGAACGGCTGCGACAGGAACTTCTGGATCTTGCGCGCGCGGCTCACGATCAGCTTATCTTCCTCGCTCAGCTCGTCCATGCCGAGAATGGCGATGATGTCCTGCAGCGACTTGTACTTCTGCAGCGTCTCCTGGACGCGGCGGGCGGTGTCGTAATGCTCCTGGCCGACGACGGCGGGGGTCAGCACGCGCGACGTCGAGTCGAGCGGGTCGACCGCCGGGTAGATGCCCAGTTCCGAAATCGCGCGGTTCAGCGTGGTCGTCGCGTCCAAGTGCGCGAACGACGTGGCCGGCGCCGGATCGGTGAGGTCGTCCGCAGGCACATAGATCGCCTGCACCGACGTGATCGACCCCTTGTTGGTCGAGGTGATGCGCTCCTGCAGCGCGCCCATGTCGGTCGACAGCGTCGGCTGATAGCCCACGGCCGACGGAATACGGCCGAGCAGTGCGGACACTTCCGAACCCGCCTGGGTGAAGCGGAAGATGTTGTCGACGAAGAACAGCACGTCCTGCCCTTCGGTATCGCGGAAATATTCGGCGATCGTCAGGCCCGACAGCGCCACGCGGGCACGCGCGCCCGGGGGCTCGTTCATCTGGCCGAACACCAGCGCGACCTTCGACCCCTCGGGAGTCGGGTTGCCGTCGGCATCCTTGGCGATGACGCCCGCGTCGAGGAACTCGTGATAGAGATCGTTGCCTTCGCGGGTGCGCTCGCCGACGCCGGCGAACACCGACACGCCGCCATGGCCCTTGGCGATGTTGTTGATCAGCTCCTGGATCAGCACGGTCTTGCCGACGCCGGCACCGCCGAACAGGCCGATCTTGCCGCCGCGCGCATAGGGCGCGAGCAGGTCGATCACCTTGATGCCCGTCACGAGGATGGCGCTTTCGGTCGACTGGTCGACGAACTCGGGGGCCTTGGCGTGGATCGGCGCAGTCTGCGTCGCGCCGATGGGGCCACGCTCGTCGATCGGCTCGCCGATGACGTTCATGATGCGGCCGAGCGTCATCGGGCCGACCGGCATGCGGATCTGCGAACCGGTGTCGGTCACGCGCTGGCCACGGGTCAGGCCTTCGGTCGCGTCCATCGCGATGGTGCGGACGGTGTTCTCGCCGAGGTGCTGGGCGACCTCGAGAATGATGCGCTGGCCGTTGTTGAACGTTTCGAGCGCCGACAGAATCGCGGGCAGCTGGTCCTCGAACGTCACGTCGACGACGGCGCCGATGACCTGCGAGATCGCGCCGACGTTGTTCGACGTCTGGATCGGCACGACAGTGTTGTCGGGAACGGCGGCCTTGGGGGCGCGCGGCTTGCGGGCGGGCTTGTCTGCGGTGGGGGCTGCGGTTGCCATCGATATTTCCTTAAGTCAGATCAGTTCGAGCGTGACGGGCACGTTGTTGCGCGTGGCACGCGAATAGGGGCAGATTTCATGTGCTTCGTGGAGGATCGTCTCGGCGGTCTCGCGCTCGACGCCGGGCAGGTGGACGCTCAGCTTCACCGCCAGCGCAAAGCTGATCTCGTCCTTGTCGAGCGTGACTTCGGCCGTGACCGCTGCCTTTGAGCCATCGACGCCGTGCTTGCGCGCGATCGCCATCAGGGCCGAGCCGAAGCACGAGGAAAAGCCGAGCGCAAAGAGCTGCTCGGGGTTGGTGCCTTCGCCGTTGCCGCCGACTTCCTTCGGCAGCGCCATGGCCAGGCCGAAGCCGCCGTTTTCGAGCACGGCGCGTCCGTCGCGTCCGCCCTTGGTTGTCGCTCGCGTCACATATGCCATCAGAGTGCCTCCGCGCCTGCGATGATTTCGATGAGTTCGGTCGTGATCGCTGCCTGTCGCGTGCGGTTGTACAGCACGGTCAGCTTGTTGATCATGTCGCCCGCGTTGCGCGTCGCATTGTCCATCGCGGTCATGCGGCTGCCCTGTTCGGAAGCGGCATTCTCGAGCATCGCGCGGAAGATCTGGATCGCGACGTTGCGCGGCAGCAGGTCGGCGAGGATGGTTTCCTCGTCGGGCTCATATTCCATCGCGGCGGGCGCGGCGCCCGCCGTCGACACCGTTGCGACGGCCCCGGTATCGACGGGCTTTGCGAGCGGGACGGGGATGATCTGGATGCCCGTAGGCTCCTGCACCAGCGCCGAGCGGAACTTGGCGAAGAACAGGTGCGCCACGTCGAATTCGCCCGCCTCGAACCGCGCGATCAGGTCGTGGGCGACGATCTGCGCGTCGGCGAAGGCGACGTTCTTGATATGGCCAACTTCCTGGTCGTGCAGGATCTGGTTGGGGTAGAAGCGGCGCAGCACCCGACCCTTTTTGCCCGCCAGATAGAAGCGGACGGTCTTGCCCGCCTTCTCCAGCTCGATGGCCTTGGCACGCGCCGCACGCACGATGTTCGTGTTGAACGCACCCGCCAGGCCGCGCTCGGACGTCGCGACGACGATCAGGTGAACCTGGTCCTTGCCCGTGCCCGCGAGCAGCTTCGGGCTGCTGGCGCTGACCGTAACCTTGGCAGCGAGACCCGACATCACCGCTTCGAGACGCTCGGCATAGGGGCGGCCGGCAACCGCCGCTTCCTGCGCACGGCGCAGTTTCGCGGCGGCGACCATCTTCATCGCCTTGGTGATCTTCTGCGTCGACTTCACCGAGCCGATGCGGATCTTGAGGGCTTTCAAACTTGCCATTCGAACCTTCTCTCCCTCTCCCGTTCAGGGTAGAGGGCCGGGGAGAGGGGCAGTCTCAGAACGCTGGTGCCGCTGGGGTTGGGAGGGACTGCCCCTCTCCCAACCTTCTCCCCTGACGGGGAGAGGGCTAGTCGTTACGCAAACGTCTTCGCGAAGGCGTCGAGCGCCGCCTTCAGGCCCGCCTTGGCTTCGTCGCCCAGGTCCTTGCTGTCGCGAATCTGACCGAGCACGCCGGCATGGTTCGCGCGGAGATCGGCGAGCATCGCTTCCTCGTAGCGCGTCACGTCGGTGACCGGGATCGTGTCGAGATAGCCGTTGACGCCCGCGAAGATCGACGCCGTCTGCTCCTCGAACGGCATCGGCGCATATTGCTTCTGCTTGAGCAGCTCGGTCAGGCGCGAGCCGCGATTGAGCAGCTTCTGCGTCGAGGCATCGAGGTCCGAGCCGAACTGCGCGAACGCCGCCATTTCGCGATACTGGGCGAGCTCGAGCTTGATCGAGCCCGACACCTTCTTCATCGCCTTGGTCTGCGCAGCGGAACCGACGCGCGACACGCTGAGGCCGACGTTGATGGCCGGACGGACGCCCTGGTAGAACAGGTCGGTCTCGAGGAAGATCTGCCCGTCGGTGATCGAAATCACGTTGGTCGGAATATAGGCCGACACGTCGCCCGCCTGCGTCTCGATGATCGGCAGCGCGGTCAGCGACCCGTTGCCGTTCGCGTCGTTAAGCTTGGCGGCACGCTCGAGCAGGCGGCTGTGCAGGTAGAAAACGTCGCCGGGATAGGCTTCGCGGCCCGGCGGGCGGCGCAGCAGCAGCGACATCTGGCGATAGGCGACGGCCTGCTTCGACAGATCGTCATAGACGATCACGGCGTGCATGCCGTTGTCGCGGAAATACTCGCCCATGGCGCAGCCGGTGTAGGGCGCGAGGAACTGCAGCGGGGCGGGTTCCGACGCCGTCGCGGCGACGACGATCGAATATTCCATCGCGCCGGCTTCCTCGAGCGCACGGACGATCTGCGCGACCGTCGAGCGCTTCTGCCCGATGGCGACATAGATGCAGTAGAGCTTGTTGTTCTCGTCGGTGCCCGCGTGGCCGGCCTTCTGGTTGATGAAGGTATCGATCGCGACGGCGGTCTTGCCGGTCTGGCGGTCGCCGATGATCAGCTCGCGCTGGCCACGGCCCACGGGAACCAGCGCGTCGAGCGCCTTGAGGCCGGTCTGCACGGGCTCGTGCACCGACTTGCGCGGGATGATGCCCGGGGCCTTCACTTCGACGCGCGAGCGCTGGTCGGTGACGATCGGGCCCTTGCCGTCGATCGGGTTGCCGAGGCCGTCGACGACGCGCCCGAGCAGGCCCTTGCCGACGGGAACGTCGACGATCGTGCCCGTGCGCTTGACGGTGTCGCCTTCCTTGATCTCCGAGTCCGACCCGAAGATCACGACGCCGACATTGTCGGCCTCGAGGTTAAGCGCCATGCCCTGAACGCCGTTCGCGAACGCGACCATCTCACCGGCCTGGACATTGTCGAGCCCGTGGATGCGCGCGATGCCGTCGCCGACCGACAGCACCTGGCCCGTCTCGGAGACTTCGGCTTCCGTGCCGAAGGACGCAATCTGGTCCTTGATGACGCGGGAGATTTCTGCGGCGCGGATATCCATCTTGTCTACTCAGCCTTTCATCGATTCGTCGGGCATCTGGGCTTTCAGCCCTTCATTGCCATCGCGAGCGTGTTCAGTTTCGTGCGGATCGACCCGTCGATCATCTGGCTGCCGATCTTGACGATCAGGCCGCCGAGAATCGCGGGGTCGGTTTTCATGTCGACCGCGACATCGCGCCCGACACGGGTCTTGAGCTTGGCTTTCAGCGCCGTCACCTGCTCGGTGCTCAGCGGATGCGCCGTGGTGACCTGGGCCGTCGTCTCGCCACGGTGATCGGCGGCCATGGCGCGGAACGCCGTGATGACGGCAGGCGCCTGGCGCAACCGGCGGTTGCGCGCGAGCACGCCGAGGAAATTCGCGGTCAGCCCGTCGAGCTTCAGCTCGGTGCCGACGGCCTTGATCGCTGCCGCCGCGGCATCGCGACCGACGAGCGGGCTGGTGACCAGGCGCTTCAGGTCGGGCGACTGGTCGAGCGCCGATTCGAGCGTCTTCAGGCTCGTCTCGACCGTGTCGAGCGACTTGCCCTCGCGCGCCAGATCGAACAGCGCGGCCGCATAGCGCCCCGGAAGGCTAGCCTGAATACCGGCGGAATTCTCCACGCGCGAACGTCTCCACAGACAGGTTGAACCCGTGCGGCGACACTCAATCAAAAGCGCCTGTGCATCGGAATGGCGCGCGCCTAGCATCGGCAATGCTGCGATGCAAGGTTGCCGGCGCACCGTTTGCCCCTGCTTGTCGAAGGCGCGTCCTTCCCATATCGGCCCGTAAAGACGCGCAGGGCCTCGAGCGGCCCGGCCGGCCAAGCCTTTTTTGCGGAGAGCATTCATGGGTCACTATCTCGACTATCTAGATGGCGCCGACATCTGCGAGGCCTATGTCGCCACGCCGGCCGAGGCGGGCCGCCATCCCGCCGTCCTCGTCGCCCACCAATGGTCGGGGCAGAGCGACCATGAGCGCGCCACCGCGGACAAATTGGCGGCTTTGGGCTATGTCGGCATTGCCCTCGACGTCTATGGCAAGGGCATTCGCGGGGCGGCCGACGCGACCGACCATAGCGCGCTGATGATGCCCTGGGCGGGCAACCGCGCGGCGCTCCGGCAGCGTCTGATGGCCGCCGTCGATCTCGCCAAGGGACATGAATCCGTCGACAGCTCGAGGATCGCCGTCATGGGCTATTGCTTCGGCGGGCTGTGCGCGCTCGACGTCGCGCGGACCGGCACCAAGGACGTCAAGGGCGCGATCAGCATCCACGGCGTCTTCGGCGCGCCCGACATCGGGCCGCAGGCGGACATCCTGACCAAGGTGCTGATCCTCCACGGCTGGGACGATCCGATGGCGCCGCCCGACAGCGTCCTCAGCGTCGCGAAGGAACTGACCGACGCAAAGGCCGACTGGCAGCTCCACGCCTATGGCCACACGATGCACGCCTTCACCGCAAGGGAAGCCGACATGCCGGAGCGGGGCCTCAAGTATAACGCCGATGCCGACCGCCGCTCATGGGCGGCGACGGTGGCGTTCCTCGGCGAAGTCTTCGCCTAGTCCCGCCCCGGCAGCATCCGGGCGAAAGTGCCGTCGCCATCGAGGAACACGTGCTTCATCGCGGCGGCGATATGAAGCGCGGCAAGCGCGAGCATCGCATAGCCCAGCGTTTCGTGCGCACCGCCCATGGCGGCGGCAAGGCCCTTGTCGCGCGCCACCGGCAGATAGGGGACGTCGAACAGGCCGTACCAGCTCAGCGGGAATTTGCGCCCGCCCGCCGAAGTCATCAGCCAGCCGGTGACCGGCATGGCGATCATCAGCACGTAGAACGTCCAGTGGGTGACGGTCGCGACGGCAATCTCCCACCGGGCAAGCGTCGGTTCGGGCGGCGGCGGGCGATGCGCCAGCCGCCAGTACAGGCGGAACAGGCTCAGCACGAGGATGGTGATCCCGGTCGCCTTGTGGACCGGCATGTACCGGTCGAGCAGCCCGCTCGACAGGTTGAAGATGATGGCAAGGGCGATCAGCCAGTGAAGCGCGATGGCGACGCGCGAATAGCGCGTGCGGGGCAGGGGGGCGGACTCGATCATGACACCTGCATGGGCCGATGCATCGACCCTGTCGACCCTGCCGCTTTGGCCGCAAGTTGCGGGATGCGGACCGCGAGTCGCTGGGTTAGACCGGTGCCATGACGAACATCGACCCCGAAACGGCCTGGGCCGCCTTTTCCGCCCGCAACCGCGCGTTCGACGGCATGTTCGTCGGCGCGGTCAAGACGACCGGCATCTACTGCAAGCCGTCGTGCCCCGCGCGCCACCCGCTGCCCCATAATGTCGAATATTTCGCCGACGGCGCGGGCGCGCGCGCCGCGGGCTATCGCGCCTGCCTGCGCTGCAAGCCCGACGAGACCGGTCGCGACCGCGAAGCTGTCGCCCGGGCGATTCGCCTGATCGAGCGCGCCGAGGAGATGCCGCTGCTCGACGACCTTGCCGCCGCGGTCGGCTATGCCCCGCACCATTTCCACCGCCTGTTCAAACGCGACACGGGGGTAACGCCCGCCGCCTATGCCCGTGCGCTGCGCGCCAAGAGGACCGAAACCATGCTGACCAAGGCCGAGACCGTGACAGCCGCACTCTATGATGCCGGCTACCAGAGCCCCAGCCGCTTCTATGCCGCGGCCCCCGATCGCCTCGGCATGACGCCCTCGGCATGGAAGCGCGGCGGGGCAGGGGTGACGATCCGCTTTGCCATCGTCGACACGGTGCTCGGCAAGATGCTGCTCGCCGCCACCGCAAAGGGCATCTGCCGCCTCTCGTTCGACGAGGACGAAGCCGAACTGCGCCGACGGTTCCCCAATGCCGTCATCGAACCGGGCGGCGAAGCTCTGGCCGAACTCGTCGAGGGCGCGATCGCGGCCTGTGCCGATCCCGCCAACATGCCCGACCTGCCGCTCGACGTCGCGGGCACCGCCTTCCAGCAGGCGGTGTGGGACGAACTCCGCCGCATTCCGCCCGGCGAAACCCGCAGCTACGCCGCAATCGCCGCCGCCGTCGGTAAGCCTGCCGCCGTGCGCGCGACCGGCAGCGCGAACGGGGCCAACAACGTCGCGGTCCTCATTCCCTGCCACCGGGTGATCCGCACCGACGGCACGCTCGGCGGCTATGCCTATGGGCTCGCGCGCAAGAGCGAACTCCTCGATCGCGAGGCCGCGGGCACGAAGGCGTAGGCACCCCCTGGCGGGGGCGGCGTGCCGACCGCCGGTCTTCCTGCGCGAACGAAACGTGCCGGAAGCGAGGGCGGCTCTCAGACGGCAGCGCCGCTATTTGGCGAATGCCCGCGCAGCGATGAAATCGACCACCTTCGCGCCGTTCGCCATGGCCGGCACGATGACATCGAAATGATCGGCATTCGGCGGGGCCAGCTCTTCGGTTTCATCGCCCGCCGCCTTTGCGGCCGCCGCATAGGGTTTCATCAGCGGTCCAAGCTCGGCCTCGACGATCAGCTGCCGGACGCCGAGCGGCAGGTGGTCGGCAGGCGAAGCCGTGCGATAGCGGTCGGGCTGGTCGGCAGGCGTTGCACCCATGAACGGCACGATGACGGGCTTGCCGCACACCGCCGTATCGATGCCGACGAAGGGCGCGAGCGAAGCCGGCCCGTCGATCACGACGACGGAGCGCGGCTTGAGCGTGGACGGGCGGCCCCAGGGCTCTCCGAGCTTGGGCCGGGACGCCGCCCACAGCGCCAGGTGAGCGCCCGCGGAATGGCCGACAAAGGTCATGCGCTTGAGATCGAAACGATATTTCTTGGCGAGCGTGGGCACGAAGTCGATCGCCTTGGCGACATCCTGGAACGTACCCGGCCAGCCCGCGCCGGGGTCGCCGATCTGGCCATATTCTATGTTCCAGACGGCAATGCCGCGCTTGGCAAGCGCATCGGCCAGCGGCTCGAAGGATTTGCGCGTCGCAAACCCCTTGGTCCAGCATCCGCCATGAATCAGGACGGCCAGCGGAAACGGCCCCTTTCCATCGGGCAGGCGGATGGTGCCGCTGCGCAAGAGGTCGTCGCCATATTGGACCGTGGCGGCCGGCGGCGGCAAGGCGCCGACCGCGGCTGACAGCTGTTTCATCGACGCCTCGTCGTCGGCGACGGCCGGGCTGGCAATCAAGGTCGCGGCGATCGCAAGTGCAGCAAGATATCGTGGCAAGCCAACTCTCCCCAAAACAGAAGTTCGCCGAGCTGCCACCCGCGACCTGATGCAGCTTCAGGGTCACCGAAAGCTAACCTGTTTGGAAATCGCGTCAATGCGACAATCCGCCCCCGGCGCACGTCGGTCGTGGAAGCCGTGACCCGGGCTGCCGGCATATTCCTGGGGCATCCGACGCTTCACTAGGCCGCGAATGAATAACGTTACTGATAAGAAACGATAAAATATAACCGACAACGGTGCGGCGACGAAGTGTTTCGATCTGCGCCGGACATTCTTCTCGCTCGCGCCGCGTTTCTCTTGTCGTTGTTCTATAACGGCTTTGAGGGTCAGCCAACAAAGCATGAGGGCATCACATGGATACCGCTATCATTGGTAACGTTGTCGGCAAGGCGTCGATCAACGAGCTTTCTAAGAAGGTCAGCGCCGTGCTGCTTGGCCTTATTCTCTTTGGCGGCGTTGCCGGAACGGTCGCGGCGTGGCAGCAGAATGGCGCGCTCCACCGTGAGACCCAGGCGTCCGCGCTGCTGCACAATCAGGATCGGGCCGACCTGATGAACGACGCCATTCGCGCCGATATCCTGTCCGCCATGGATGCACGCGATCCTAACAGCGGGTTGCACCGCGCCGATATCGAAAAGGGCTTTGGCGAGCACCTCGCCACGCTTCAGCAGACGATCGACACGGCCAGGAAATACACCGAATCGCAGGAAGTCGCGTCGGTCGTGGCCAGGCTCGCCGCGCCCTCGGAGGAATATATGGCCGCGGCGCGTCGACTCATGGCCCTGACCGCCAGCAATCCGGCCGCCGCCGATGCGGAACTCGATGAATTCTTCACGCGCTACGGCGCGCTGGATGCCTCGCTCAGCGATGCTTCGCGGATCATCGAGAAGCACAGCGACGACGTCGCGAATGCGGCGATCCGCTTGGGCGAGGTGGCGATCGTCATCATCATGCTGAGCCTTCTCGCTGCCGTTGCCGTGACGGTCATGATCGCCCTGGCTGTGCGACGCCGTCTCGTGTCGCCGCTGGTCTCGCTTGCCGGCACGATGCGTCAGCTTGGCGCCGGCGACCTTACCGCCGCCGTGACCGGGACGGAGCGCGCCGATGAACTGGGCGACATGGCCAACGCGATGCTTGCCTTTCGCGACCAGCTCGCCGCGGCCGAAAAGGCCAAGGAAGCCCAGGCTCAGCTCATCGTCGAAAGTATCGGCCGTGGCCTGACCTCGCTCGCCAGCGGCGATCTGACGGCGGAAGTGACCGCCGAGCTTCAGCCGCCGTTCGCTCAGCTCAAGACGAATTTCAACGACGCCCTTGCCGCACTGCGGGGCCTGATCGGCACCGTGACGAACACGGCCGTGTCGCTCCGCGCCGGCTCGAGCGAGATTGCGCAGGCCTCCGAAGACCTGGCGATCCGCACCGAATCCAGCGCGGCCAGTCTCGAAGAGACGTCGGCGGCGGTGGTCGAGATCAACAGTCGTCTCAAAGCCACGTCTGACGCAGCCAACCTCACTTTCCAGCGCGCCGATGGCGCGATTGCGACGGTCACCGGTGGCCGCACCATCACGGACGACGCCGTCATGGCCATGAGCCGGGTCTCGGAATCTGCAAAGGGCATCGACAGCGTCATCGAAGGCCTCGACAAGATCGCGTTCCAGACGCGGGTTCTCGCCATGAATGCGGCCGTCGAGGCCGGGCGCGCCGGCGAGGCCGGCAGGGGCTTTGCGGTTGTCGCCGACCTGGTCTCTGCACTGGCGATGCGTGCCGAAGAAGAAGCCGGCAATGCCCGGCAGCAGCTGACCGCCACGCAGAACGAGGTGATCATGGCGGTGGAGATGGTCCAGAAAGTCGACGGCGCCCTTGCCGAAATTTCGGGCGACGTCAGCGAAGTCCACAAGCTGCTCGGTCGCATTGCCGATGACAACCAGGCACAATCAAGTGCGATCGTCCAGATCAGCGCTGCCATCACGGCGATGGATCAAACGACGCAGCAGAACGCCGCGATGGTCGAGGAGACTTCCGCGGCCGCGCGCAGCCTTTCCAGCGAAGTGGTCTCGTTGTCCAACCAGGCGTCGAAATTTCGTGTCGGCGACGAGTCGTTCCTGCTTGCAGGCGCAGAGTCCAAGTCGGCCAGTCGGCCGATCGTTCCCAAGAGTTTCGTTCCGAAAGGCGCGGCGGCGCCGAAGCGGGCGCTTGTCGGCGGTGGAGCAGGCGAGGATTGGACGAGTTTCTGAGGCCGGGCTGGGCGACGCGCAGATTCTGAAACAGTCCGGTGCGTGGCGCGGTCGATGGAGCGCGGACGATGGGCTGTCGGGCCCGTTTCGGTGTCGCCGGCATGACGGTGTTCGGGGCGTACATCGCCTGACTTTACCCCGTCGGGCGACGGCCGGCAGGCGCCGCCTCCGGCCGATCGCCGCCGACTAGGCACGCAGGCGGAACAATTGCTGCGGCCGGGACTTTGGCGTCGATGGAAAATGCGCTTCCCGCTGTCGGCTTCTCGGGTGGGCTCGATCTCGCCAGGTTGCGTGTCAGCCTGACCTACCGCTGGCGGCATGGACGCTGGCCCGATCTTGCGACGCCGGCGACCTTCACCGAGCTCATCCAGCGGCGCAAGCTCATCGACCGCGATGCACGGATGCCGGTGCTGGCCGACAAGGTCCTCGCCAAGACCTATGTCGCCGATCTTCTCGGAAGCGACTGGATCATCCCGACATTGTGGCATGGGTCGATGCTGCCTGCCGCCGCGCCATGGCCGGCGCCCTTCGTCGTCAAGTCGCGGCACGGCTGCAACCAGCGCGCGTTCGTGCGTAGCGGAACCGAGGACTGGGCCGGCATCCGCCGCCGCTCGGCCCGATGGATGGAGTCGAGCTACGGCGCCTGGCTCGACGAATGGGCCTATAGCCATATCCCGCGCGGCATCCTGGTAGAGCCCTTCGTCGGCGAAGACGGGGCGCTCCCCGTGGACTGGAAGATCTATGTCTTCGGCGGCCGCGCCTGCTTCGTCCAGGTTCACCTCGAGCGCGAATTGCACCATCGCTGGATCGTCATGGACCGCGACTGGCGCCGCGTCTCCGCCATGACCGATGAACCTGATCCGGCGCCTCCCGCCAACCTCGCGCGCATGCTCGCCGCCGCGGAAACACTTGCTCTGGGCTTCGAGTTCGTCCGCGTCGATTTCTACGAGATCGCCGGCCGACCCCTGTTCGGCGAGATGACCTTCTATCCCGGCTCGGGGCTCGACCGTTTCGATCCCGTCGCGCTGGACGGGGTGATGGGGCAGGCCTGGCTGGGCGCCCGGCGATAGGCCGACGTGCGCCGAATGCCGGCGGTGCAATGCCGGCCGCTTGAATTTCTTGGGCTAAAAATTGCTGTCCTACACGGTGCGGCCGCGCCATCTTCGGGGCATGGGCGCTGCCCGGGGTGCGTGCCGCTCTTTCCCGCCGTTGAACCCTAAACCCTGCTTCGGTTCGTCGCGCGTGAGCCACGGTTCGACGGAAGATTTCTGCGAACTCGTGGGACAGTCGTGACCTTTCGACCGGGCCTCAGCCGCCCTGTCGCGTCCGGCAATTGTAGACCAGCCGCTCGTTCGGTTGCGCCGGCAGGACGGCGCGAATCGCGCTTTCCATGTCCGCCACCGACTGGCGCTGGGCCGGGTCGGCCGTGCAGGCATTGTTCTTGTAGCGCGCCCGGATCGCGCGGGCCTGCTCCATCGCATCGGCGCCCATCAGGAAGCGTTCGACCGCATAGCGCGACTTTGCCGGGTCGTAGCTTTGGATGGTCACCGTCGCCTCGCCGTTCGGGACGAAGGTGCGGCTCCAGGTACCGGCGTTGGCGCCATATTGCGTCTTGCCGTTGACGCAGCCGTCGTCGCGCCAGTCGAGCGGAACATCGTCGGTCTTCGACAGCTTGACCACGCTGCGGTCGAGGTCGATCGTGCACAGCTTGGCGCCCGCCGTGTCCGTCGCGCCAAGCACCGGCGCCGATGTTGCCGGGTGCAGCTTGGCATAGCGGTCCTCTACGTCGGACATCTTGGGCCGCCCCAGAAAGGCGATGACGGCCGCCAGCGCCAGCACGACCGCGACGGCCAGTACCGCCCAGGCCAGGCGCTTGTCGGGCCGGCGGCTGTCGCCCAGCAGGACGATCGCGCCAACACCCGCCAGCGCGCCGAGCACGAGCAGCACGGCGGCCAGCGCCATGCCGTTGTCGCGCTCGCCCGCGATGTCGTCGCGCAGTTTCTGCTTCTCGGTTGCGGCGCGGGCCTGTTCGGCGGCCGCGTGGCGTGCCTGCAGCGCCTGCGCCTCCGCCTCGGCCTGCGACAGGGCGCCGTTGCGTGCCGACAGGTCGCCTTCGCTCAGGCACGGCGCCGTCACGATCGTCGGCGTGACTTTCGACTTCGCCAGGAACGACGCCAGTTCGCGCACCGACAGCGCAAAGGCGAACGGCGAATCGATGCCCTCGCTCACCGACAGGAAACTGTTGATCCCGATGACCCGCCCGCACGCGTCGACGAGCGGTCCGCCCGAATTGCCCCGGCCGATGTTGGCGTCGTGGAGCACGGTGTCGTAGCGGTCGTTGGTCCGCCGCCCGCCGACATGGCCGAGCGATTTGACCGGTGCCTGCGGCCGGATCAACTCGTCGATTCCCGACGCCATGGCGCGATCGACGCCATAGGGATAGCCGAGCGCGGCCACGGCGGAACCGTCGGCGACCGGTCCGCCGAACAAGGTCGCCGGCTCGATGCGCCCGTTCGAAATCTCGATGATCGCCAGATCGATATCGGGCGCATAGGCAATGACCTTGCCTTCGTACCGCTTGCGTCCCTCGCTGGGGACGATGCCGACAAAGCCGCCATTCTCGACTGCATTTTCAACGACATGGGCGTTCGTGATGATCCGCGTCGGCGTGACAGCGACGCCCGATCCCATGCCGACCTCGCCGTCGTTCGCCTCGTTCGTCACGACGACCCGCACGACGCTGCGGGCGGCCGCATCGACATCGGCGTTCGACTGGGCGGGCGAGATCGCGGGCAGGGCAAGCAGTACCAGCGCACAGGTCAAGGCTAAGCGACGAATCATGAGGCCCCCCGTAGCCGCTTAAGGCGCATCATACGAACGAGTAAGGGTCCACATCCACCGCGACCCGCACGCTGCGATGCCATTCGAGGCCGCCCAGCCACGCGCGGATCACGTCCTGCACGTCGAGTGCCCGCCGGGCGTGGACGAGCAGGCGGACCCGATGTCGGCCGCGCAGCATGGCAAGCGGGGCGGGGGCGGGGCCGAAGACCTCCATCCCGTCGACCCGCGGCGCAGCCTTGGCGATGCGCTGCGCCGTGTCGGCCGCTTCCCGCTGGTTCTCGGACGAGACGATGATCGCGGCCAGCCTGCCGAACGGCGGGGCGCCGGCGTCACGGCGGCTTTCGGTCTCGGCGGCGTAGAAGCTGTCGGCATCGCCCGAGACCAGCGCTTCGATCACGGGCGCACCGGGCTCGTGCGTCTGGACGAAGACGCGGCCGGGCTTGTTGCCGCGCCCGGCGCGACCGGCAACCTGGGCGATCTGCTGGAAACTGCGCTCGGCCGCGCGCAGGTCGCCGCCCTGCAGGCCAAGGTCGGCATCGATGACGCCGACGAGCGTCAGATTGGGAAAATGATAGCCCTTGGTGACGAGCTGCGTGCCGATGACGATGTCGATCTCGCCGGCCTCCATCTTGCCGACGAACTCGGCGGCCTTGGCGGGAGACCAGAGCGTATCCGAGGTCACGATGGCGCGCCGGGCGTCGGGGAACAGTTCGGCGACTTCGTCCGCAATGCGCTCGACGCCGGGGCCGACGGCGACGAGCGAGTCTTCCTCTCCGCATTCGGGGCATTGCTTCGGCGGCGACATCACGTGCCCGCAATGGTGGCACTGCAGGCGGGCCAGCAGCCGGTGTTCGACCATCCAGGCGGTGCAATTCGGGCATTGGAACCGATGGCCGCAATGGCGGCAGAGCGTCAGCGGTGCATAGCCGCGCCGGTTGAGGAACAGCAGTGCCTGTTCCTTGCGCTCCATCACGTCCTCGATGGCGGTCACCAGCGCGGGTGCCAGCCATCGCCCGCGTGGCGGCGCGTCCTGCGTCAGGTCGATGGCCGTGATCGTCGGCATCTGCGCAGCGCCATAGCGCCCGGGCAGTTTCAGTTCCGTGTAATTGCCCAGCGCTACTTGTTGGCGTGTTTCGATCGCGGGGGTGGCGCTTGCGAGTACCACCGGACAGCCTTCGAACCGCGCGCGCATGACCGCCACGTCGCGCGCATGGTAATGCACGCCGTCTTCTTGCTTGAAGCTGGTCTCGTGCGCCTCGTCGATGACGATCAGGGCAAGGTCCCGATAGGGCAGGAACAAGGCGGACCTGGCACCGACAACGACCCTTGCCTCGCCGCTCCCGATCGCGCGCCACGCCCGGCGCCGCTGCGACTGGCGCAGGCCCGAATGCCAGGCGACCGGCTGGTGTCCGAACCGGGCTTCGAACCGGCGGAGAAACGGCTCGGTCAGGGCGATTTCGGGGAGGAGCACCAACGTCTGGCGATCCTGCCGCAACGCCTCGGCGATCGCCTCGAAATAGACTTCCGTCTTGCCGGATCCCGTTACCCCGTCGAGCAGCGTCGGCGCAAAGCGCCGCGCGGCAACATCTGCCACCAGGGCCTTCGCCGCATCCGACTGCGCCGGCGAAAGTGCAGGCGGTTCATGATCGGGATCCGGCTCCGGATAGGGGTCGTCCACCGTCACTTCGACCGCCTCGATGGCCCCGACCTTGTGCAGCCCTCTGATGACCGCGTCGGATACGTCGGCGATCATCGCCAGTTCGCGGATCAGTCCTTGCCGCTCGCCGATGCGCTCGAGCGCCTGGGCACGTTGAGGTGTCAGGCGATCGGGCACATGACCCGTCGCCCGATATTCCACGACCGAGCGGCGGTCGTCGAGCGCGGATGCGCTGGACAGCGCCATGCGCAGGACGGCCGCAGGCGGCGCGAGATAATAGCTGGCGGTCCATTCGATCAGCCGTCGCAGCGCGGAAGCGACCGGCGGCAGGTCGTAGACCGAGATCAGGTTGCGCAGACGGTTGTCGCCAACTTCGGCATCGGACGGCATCCGGTCTGCCTCCCAGACGACGCCGGCAAGCTGGCGGGGCCCGAGCGGGACGAGCACGATACTGCCCGGTTCCGCCGTCATGCCATGGGGGACCCGATAGTCGAGCGGGCCGAGTGCGGCATTGAGGGTCAGTACGCGGACGCGGGACATGCCGGCTCACTTAAGCCGGAATGCCCGCGCCGCAATCACGCTGTTGCGTGTTCGGTCAGAACGGCTTCGGTACGTCGTTCGGCCCGCGAACATGGTTGCGCTTCAGCCGGTCGATGTGCGCCTGGGCGCGATCGAGCATCGCCATGATCGACGCCTGCTCCCGGTTGGTGAACTGGCCGCCGCTGTCGCGATAACGCGCTTCCTGCCGCTTGATCGCCCGCTGTTCGTTGGTCAGGATCTGCCGCTCGCGCAGGCTCAGCTTGCCCGACCGCTTGCCGGCATCGATCTGGCGCTGCTGGTTCGCCTGGCGGAGGTCGATACCGACGTCGGCCTGCGCCGCGGTGCCGAGGGCGAGGCTGCCCAGTACGGCGATTAAGGTCAGTTTACGCATCGATTTCTCCTTGGGTGATCGGTAGACGGACGCCATAACGCGCGGGCGCGGCATAAGTCGCATCCGCAACGATCAGAAGGTGGCCGCTATGAAGTTCTTCGTCGATACTGCCGATACTGCCGATATCGCAGAGCTTGCGGCGACCGGGTTGCTGGACGGCGTCACCACCAATCCTTCGCTGATCGCCAAGTCGGGGCGCAACTTTCTCGACGTGGTGAAAGAGATTTGCGCGCTTACTCCGGGTCCGGTCTCGGCTGAAGTCGTGGCCCTCGATCACGTCGGCATGATGCGCGAGGCCGAGATCTTGCGAAAGATTGCCGACAACGTTTGCATCAAGGTCCCCTTGACGCTCGATGGACTGAAAACGTGCAAAGCGCTCGCGAGCGAAGGGACGCAGGTCAATGTCACCCTTTGCTTCGCCCCGGCGCAAGCGCTGCTCGCGGCAAAGGCGGGCGCGACCTTCATTTCGCCCTTCGTGGGGCGGCTCGACGATATCGGACAGGACGGCATGGATCTGATCCGCGATATCCGGCTCATCTACGACAATTATGCGTTCGACACCGAAATCCTCGTCGCCAGCGTGCGCCATCCGATACACATTCTCGAAAGTGCCCGCATCGGCGCCGATGTGATGACGGCACCCCCAGCCGTGATCAAGGCATTGTTCAACCACCCGTTGACCGACAAGGGAATGGCCGGGTTCATGGCGGACTGGGCGAAGACGGGGCAGAGCATTGTCTGAAGCCGTGGCGGCCTTTGCGGTCCATTTGATGCGCGACCGCCGCCGCTCGCCGCATACTGTCCGCGCTTATGTCGCGACCGCCGAGCGGCTGGTCCAACATCTCGGCGCGCAGGCGGTCGATGCGCCCGCGCTGCGCAACTATCTGGCGGAACGCCGCGCCGACGGCCTGTGCAATGCGAGTGCCGCGCGCGAATTGTCGGCACTGCGGGCGTTCATCCGGTTCACTGGCGGCGAGGACGCGATGCCGCGGATGCGCGGGCCGAAGGTCAAGCGCGGCGTGCCCCGTCCCGTGTCGCCGGCCGAGGCGATGGCGCTGGCCGAGGACGTCGCAGGGCAGGGCCGCGAGGCCTGGGTCTCGGCGCGGGACTGGGCGGTACTGATGCTTCTCTATGGCGCCGGCCTGCGGATCGGTGAAGCGCTGGGCCTGACGGGGGCAGTGCTCCCGCTCGGCAAGGTCATGGCGGTTACGGGCAAGCGCGACAAGACACGGATGGTGCCGCTGCTGCCACAAGTGTCCGAAGCGATCGAGACCTATGTCGAAGCTTGCCCGCACCCTTGCAGCCGGACGACGCCCTTGTTCAGGGGTGTGCGGGGCGGACCACTCGATCCCTCGACTGTACGGCGATCGGTACGCGCTGCACGGGCGCGACTGGGGCTCGGCGACCGCACCACGCCGCACGCACTCCGTCACAGTTTCGCGACTCATCTGCTCGCGCGCGGGGCCGATCTGCGCTCGCTTCAGGAATTGCTCGGACACGCCAGCCTGAGCTCGACCCAGATCTACACGTCAGTCGATGCGGCCCATCTGCTCGACGTCTACCGCAACGCCCATCCTAGGGCCTAGACGGTCGCCAGGTGGCGAGGCGCCAGAGATACCATGCCCCCAGCACGAAGATGACGGCCAGCGACAATGGCCCGAGCACCGTTTCGACATGCTCGAACTGACTGCCGAGCATCCAGCCCGCCAGCGCAAGCCCTGCCGTCCACAGGGCCGAACCGACCGTCGACCACAGCAAGAACGGAACAAAGCGCATGTTGAGCAGTCCCGCCGGGATCGAAACCAGCGACCGCACCGTCGGTAGCAGGCGACCGACAAACACGAGCGCCCCGCCATGTTTGTCGAACAGCCGGTGCGCGCGTTCTATCTCTGCCCAGTCGAGGGTCAGCCATCGGCCATAGCGCTCGATCAGGGGACGAAAACGCTCGAGGCCGAGCGCTTTCGCAGCGACATACCAAATGATGTTTCCCACCATTGCCCCCGCCGTGCCGGCGACGATCACCCAAGGCAGCCCCAGATGTCCCCGTGTGGCGACAACGCCCGCCAGCGGCATGATGACTTCGCTCGGCAAGGGCGGAAACATCGTCTCCAGCAGCATCAGGGCGAAAATGCCCAAATAGCCGCCGCCCTCGATCCATCTGAAGATGAATTCGGCCATCGCCTCAGACCAGGCGCGCTTCGACGGCATCCCATATCGCGCCGGCCGTGTCGGTGCCGTTGAAGCGGTCGATCGCGACGATTCCGGTCGGCGACGTCACGTTGATCTCGGTGAGCCATTCCCCGCCGATTACGTCGATACCGACGAAGATCAGCCCGCGCCTTTTGAGTTCCGGCCCCATTGCCGCGCAGATCTCTGCCTCGCGCGGGGTCAGTTCGGTCTTGGCTGCGGTGCCGCCGACCGCGAGGTTGCTCCGGATCTCGCCTTCGCCCGGGATGCGGTTGACTGCCCCCGCGACCTCGCCGTCGACGAGGACGATGCGCTTGTCGCCCGCCGTCACGCTGGGAAGAAACGCCTGCACCATGTGCGGCTCGACATAGGCGCCGTTGAACATCTCCATCAGTGAAGACAGGTTCGCGCCGTCGCCGCCGATCTTGAAGATGGCCTTGCCGCCGTTGCCGTGCAGCGGCTTGATGACGATTTCGCCGTGTTGCTTGAGGAAATTGCGCGTCGCGCCCAGCGAACGCGTGATCATCGTCGGCGGCATGAAGCGCGCATAGTCGAGCACGAACAGCTTTTCCGGGGCGTTGCGCACGCTTGCCGGATCATTTGCCACCAGCGTCTCATCCTGGATGCGCTCGAGCAGATGCGTCGCCGTGATGTAGCTCAGGTCGAACGGCGGGTCCTGCCGCATCCAGACGACATCCACATCGCGGCCGAGGTCGAGGATGCGCGCTTCGCCGAGGTCGAAGTGATTCCCCGGCTCGCGCCGCACATTTACCGGCCACGCCATGGCGTAAAGGCGCCCGTTTTCCCAGGTCAGGTCGTTGACGCCATAGTTAAACAGCGAATGTCCGCGCGACTGGGCCGACAACATCAGCGCAAAAGTCGAGTCCCCGGCGATATTGAGGCCATCGAGCGGGTCCATTTGGAAGGCGACACGTAGAGTCATGCTGTTGCCCTAATTGGAGTTCGCGCCCGCGTCACCCCTGACCCGGTGCACCGCAAGCATGACGGATTAAAGTCGCGTCACTCTTCCCATACATTGGAAAGGTGCTTCGGCATCCGTCCGGGTGCAACGAGGATCACGTCGATGCGGATGTCGCCAAGCGGGAACGCGTGGCGCGCCGCAAGTGCCGATGCGGCTGCCGCAACGCGCCGCAGCCGGTGCTTGTCGACCGCGTGCGCGAGTTCGGCGACCGTTCCTCGGGTCTTGACCTCGACAAACGCCGTCGTGCGAAGGCGCCGCGCGACGATATCGATTTCGCCGACTGGTGTCTGCACCCGGGTGCCTAGGATCCGCCAGCCCTTCATCCGCAAAAAAACCAGACCGCGATACGTTCTGCCCGCCGGCCGCGTGCTTCGGCAGCAGCGCGGCTCATGCGCCGGTCTTCATTTCCAAAGCGCGGGCATAGAGGGTGCGCCGGTCGAGGCCGGTCGCATCTGCGACCTCGCTCGCCGCGCGGCCGAGCGGCAAGCGGGAAAGCGCCTCGCGCAAGGCGGCATCGCTGTCGATCGCAATCTCACGAACGACCGGCGGCCCGACGAGGACGACGATCTCGCCTTTGGGCGGTGCATCGGCATAGCGCAGGGCAAGTTCCGGCAGTGTTCCCGTCACGCATTCCTCATATGCCTTGGTCAGTTCGCGGGCGACTGCCGCGTCGCGGTCGCCGAGAACGTCGCGCAGCGCCGCAAGCGTGGCGCCGAGGCGTGGGCCTGACTCGTAGAAAACCAAAGTCGCCGGCACATGGGCGAGTTCCATGATTGCGTCGGTCTTCGCCTTCGCCTTCACCGGCAGGAAGCCGCCGAACAGGAAGCGGTCGGTTGGTAGGCCTGCGAGCGTGAGCCCGGCAATGGCCGCGCAGGCGCCGGGCACCGTCACGATCGCGTGGCCTGCGGCCCGCGCATCACGGACCAGCTTATAGCCGGGGTCGGAGATCAGCGGCGTCCCGGCGTCGCTGACAAGCGCGACCGATTCGGTTGCCATCCGCGCGACAAGCCCCGGGCGAACGGCGTCGGCATTATGATCGTGATAGTTCGTCATGGACCGCCGCACGCCCAGGTGGTTCAGCAGCTTGCCGGTGACACGGCTGTCTTCGACGCACAGCACGTCGGCTTGCGAAAGCACCGCCGCGGCGCGCGGAGTCAGATCGCCGAGATTGCCGATCGGGGTGGCGACGATGTAGAGCCCGGGCGAGAGTGGTGCGTTCATAAGGGAAAACGAGTCATGGCAGGAGCAGGGGCGCTGGCGCAATTCAGGGCGCTGGGCAAGCGGATTGCGCTGTTTGGTGCTGTCGCTTTGTCCGCGTGTCAGGTCGTGCCCAAGGGACCCCCGCGTCCGATCGATACGCCGCCGCCGGTGACGTCGGAGCCGGTCGGGCCGGCGCTGCCGAGCGACACCCAGCGTAATCGCGTCGCCCTGCTGGTACCGCTGACCGGTGCCAATGCAGGCGTCGGTGAATCGATCGCCAATGCCGCGAATATGGCTGTGCTCGATACCGGCGGCAAAACTATCCGGGTGACGATGTACGACACTGCAACCGGGGCTGCGGCTGCCGCGCAAAAGGCGATTGCGGAGGGAAATAAGCTGATCCTGGGGCCGTTGCTCGCCGATGACGTCCGCGCCGTCGCGCCGGTGGCACGCGCTGCCAGGGTGCCGGTGATCACTTTCTCGAACGACGTCGGCGTGGCCGGAAACGGCGTCTACGTCATGGGCTTTGCGCCGGCGCAATCCATCGAGCGGGTGGTCGCATATGCCCGGAGCAAGGGCGCCAATAAATTCGCCGGGCTCGTCCCCTCCGGACTTTACGGCCAGCGCGCATCCACGGCCTTTCTGCGCAGTGTCGAAGCAGCCGGCGGGCAGGTCGTGTCGCTCCAGACCTTCGACCGGACGTCGAACTCCATCAGCGCCGCAATTACGAAACTGTCGGCCGCGTCGCCCTATGATGCCTTGCTGATTGCCGATTCGGCACGCGTCGCGGTGCAGGCAGCGCCGATGGTCAGGGCAAAGGGCGGCGCCGGTGCCCGGCTGCTCGGCACCGAACTATGGAATGCGGAGGGCGGGCTGGCGACCAATCCTGCCTTGCGCGGTGCCTGGTTCGCGAGCGTCTCGGACGGCGTTTACACGCAGCTTTCGGGCAAATATCGGGCGCGCTTCGGCAAGGGGCCCTACCGTTTGTCGAGCCTCGGCTATGACGCTGTCTTGCTCGTCAGCCGCATCGGCAGCGACTGGCGCTTCGGCAGCGGATTTCCGGTCGGGCGGCTTGCGGATCCGGGCGGGTTCACCGGCATCGACGGCGCGTTCCGCTTCGGTCGCGACGGCGTTGCCCAGCGTGCGCTTGAAGTTCAGCAGGCCGGCCCGAACGGCTTCGTCGTCGTCGATGGGGCGCCGCGCGGCTTCTAGGATGCGACGATCTCGGTCAGGATCGCGTCGAGGACGCCGAATCCGCGTTCGGTCACCGTCAGGCGCGGCGGTGAGGCGGTAACGAGGCCCAGCGTGGCGAGGCGCGCGACCGCGCTACGATCCACCGGATTGCTGATACCGCTCCGCGCCGAGATACGGGCCAGGTCTACGCCTTCGCGCAGCCGAAGCCCCATGAGCAGCGCCTCGATCGCGCGATCGCGGTCGGGAAGTATGTCTTCGCTGACCATGCCATGGCCATTGCGTGCCACCGCGCCCAGCCAGTTTTCGGGCTTTTTGTGACGCACGGTCGCGACCCCGTCGCGGCGACCGTGGGCGCCGGGGCCGACCCCGGCATAATCGCCATAGCGCCAGTAGGTCAGGTTGTGGCGGCTTTCGGCGCCGGGCCGCGCGTGATTGGAGATTTCATAGGCGGGAATACCCGCTGCGGACATATATGCGCGCGTGTTCTCGAACATGTCCGCCGCGGCATCGTTATCGAGCGGGACCAGCTTGCCCTGCTGGACAAGCGTCGCAAATCGGGTGCCGGGTTCGATCGTCAACTGGTAGAGCGACAGATGTTCGGTGCCGAATGACAGCGCGCGTTCCAGCTCGGCCTGCCACGCCGCAGGCGTCTGATCCGGCCGCGCATAGATCAGGTCGAAACTCACCCGCCTGAAGGCTTTCTGGGCCGTTTCGAGCGCGTTGAGCCCTTCGTTCACCGAATGCGCGCGTCCGAGGAATGCCAACGTGGCATCGTTGAGCGCCTGCAGACCGAGCGACACACGGTTCACGCCCGCCGCGGCAAGATCGCTGAAATTCGCCGCTTCGACCGATGACGGATTTGCCTCAAGCGTAATCTCGACATCGTCGAGGACGCGCCAGTGTTGCGTGGCCGCCTCGATGATCGCGGCCACGGTTGATGGTGGCATGAGCGACGGCGTCCCGCCGCCGAAGAAGATCGACCCTAAGGTCCGGTCGGGCAGCATGGCCGCTTCATGAGCAAGTTCAGCGAGTAGCGCGTCGCGCCAGGCCGCCTGATCGACCTCGGCTCGAACATGGCTGTTGAAGTCGCAATAAGGGCATTTGGAGACACAGAAGGGCCAGTGGACGTAGAGCGCGAACGGCTCGGCGATCTCGTTTCGGCTGCGTATTGCTTTCGACGGATTGGGCGTAAGAGTGACGGGCATGATCCGCATGCTCCTTACGGCCATCGCTCTTCTAACGCCAATGGCCGGCACCGCACAGGTTCAAGCGTATCGCGAGCTCTGGGACGGCCGCCCCGCGCCGCGCGACGAGGCCTTGATGCGCAAGACGCTCATACAGGCACAGAACCGTGCCCGAGCCGTCTACGGATCGCCGCCGCTGGCCTGGGACGAGGCGCTTGCCGCAAGTGCACGGGCCTATGCCTTGGCTCTCGCGCGTGACGGACGTTTTGCGCACGATCCGCAACGCGGGGCGCAAGTCCGGCAGGGCGAGAACTTGTGGCGCGGAACCCGCGGCGCATTCGAATATGCAACGATGGTTGCCGACTGGATCGACGAGGGCGCGAACTTCCGGCCCGGACGTTTCCCCGATGTCAGCCGCAAGGCACCCTGGACGATGGTCAGCCATTACACCCAGATCATCTGGCCCACGACGTCCAGCGTCGGTTGCGCGATCGTCAGCAATGCCAGCGACGATTATCTCGTGTGCCGTTACCTGCCTGCCGGCAACGTATTCGGCACCTTCATGCGCTAGAAGAGGGCCGCCACGAGCTTGGAAAAGGCATCGGCCCGGTGGCTCATCGCGTGCTTCTTGTCCGGGTCCATTTCGCCGAAGGTTTCGCTTTGGCCCAGCGGCACGAAGACGGGATCATAGCCGAACCCCTTTTCCCCGCGGGGTGGCCAGACGAGCGCCCCTTCGACCCGCCCTTCGAAAAAGGCATCGCTGCCGTCGGGCCAGACAAGTGCAAGCGTGCAAGTGAAGTGCGCAGAGCGCGAGACATCGGGACCGAGCGCCTGCAACCGTTCCTCGACGGTCCGCATCGCATGCATCCAGTCGCGCCGGCTCGATTCGCCGGGCACGAGCTCGGCCCAATTGGCGGTGTAGACGCCGGGCTCGCCGTTCAGCGACTCGACGCACAGGCCGCTGTCGTCGGCGAGCGCGGGCAGGCCCGAAAGGTCCGCCGCCGATTGTGCCTTGATCATCGCGTTGGCGACGAAGGTCGTACCGGTTTCGTCGGGTTCGGGCAGGTCAAGCGAAGCCGCCGAGATGGGCTCGATCCCGTACGGCGCGAGCAGCGCGCGGATCTCGCGGACCTTGCCCTCGTTGTGGCTGGCGATGACCAGCTTGCCCGGCGTGAGTTTCCTCACCTCCCGACGGCCGCCTTCTGCGCCGCGAAGATCTCGGTGCAGCCGATCCGCGCCAGGCGCAGCAGGCGTAGCAACGCTTCCTCGTCGTAGGTCGCGCCCTCGGCGGTCGCCTGTGCCTCTGCGATGTTGCCGTCGTCGAGCAGGACGAAGTTGGCATCGGCGTGCGCGTTCGAATCCTCGATATAGTCGAGGTCGAGCACCGGCGTTCCCTCATAGATGCCGCAGCTGATCGCCGCGACCTGCTGCTTGATCGGGTCGGCGGTCAGCTTGCCCTCCGCGATCAGCTTGTCGACGGCGAGCCGAAGCGCGACCCAGCCGCCCGAAATCGACGCCGTGCGCGTCCCGCCATCGGCCTGGATCACGTCGCAATCGATCGTGATCTGGCGCTCACCGAGCAGCTTCATGTCGACGACGGCGCGCAACGAACGCCCGATAAGTCGCTGGATTTCCTGAGTCCTGCCCGATTGCTTGCCCTTTGCCGCCTCACGCGACCCGCGCGTGTGGGTGGCGCGCGGGAGCATGCCATATTCGGCGGTGACCCAGCCTTCGCCCTTGCCGCGCAGGAACGGGGGCACCTTCTCTTCGACGCTTGCGGTCACCAGCACGCGGGTGTCGCCGAAGCTGACGAGCACCGATCCTTCGGCGTGTTTGGTGAAACCGGGTTCGATGCTGATCGTTCGCATCTGGTCGGGCGCGCGGCCGGATGGGCGCATGTGGGGCTGTCCTTCGCAAGTGAAAGCGGGCATCTAGCGCCGCAACTGGTGTCGCGCCAGCAGTGAACAGGGGATGTTGCCATGAAGATGTTGCTGACCGTTATCGGAGTGCTTGCCGTGCTGATGGGCTTGCTGTGGATCGGGCAGGGTACCGGCGTCATCATGTGGCCCGCGTCCAGCTTCATGCTCGACCAGCGCATCTGGGCGATGTGGGGCGTGCTGCTCGCGACGGTCGGCGTCGGGTGTCTCGTCTTTTCCCGGCGTCGCTGAGCCTTATATCCGCTCAATGTCTGCACCGGTTCAGGAACTGACGACCCGCGCCCGCGACGTTTTCCGCGTCGTCGTCGAGCAATATCTCGATTCGGGCGCGCCGGTCGGATCGCGGACGATTTCGAAACTGTCGGGGCTGAACCTTTCACCGGCGTCGATCCGCAACGTCATGCAGGATCTTGAGGAAGCCGGGCTGCTCGACCATCCACATACTTCGGCCGGTCGCCGGCCCACCGAGACCGGGCTGCGCCTGTTCGTCGACGGCATGATGCAAGCGAGCGACCCGACCGCCGAGGAACGCGCCGTGATCGAGGGGCGGCTGACGACGGCCGGCCCGGTCGAGGACGCACTGGCTGCCGCCACGGCCGCGCTGTCGGGGCTGTCCGCCTGCGCGGGCCTTGTCCTAGTGCCGACGCGCGAAGTCCGCGTCCGCCAATTCGCCTTTGTGCCCCTGTCGCCAGGACAGGCACTCGCCGTGCTTGTGGGCGATGACGGATCGGTCGAGAATCGCGTCATCGCCTTGCCCGACGGCCTCAGCGCGGACGCGCTGTCCGAAGCGTGTAACTACATGTCGGCGCGGCTGGCGGGTCTGACGCTGGCAGAGGCGCAGGCGCACATCGCCACCGAATTGCGCGACGAAAAGGCAACGCTCGACAGCGCTTCGCGCGAACTCATCGAGCGCGGGCTAGCGGTTTGGTCGCAGGACGGCGCCGCCCGGCCGGTACTGATCGTGCGCGGCGCCGCGAACCTCATCGACGATGCCGCCCTCGCGGACCTCGACCGCGTCCGCCAATTGCTCGACGAGATCGAGGGAAAGGAGGCAATCGCTTCGCTTTTGGGGTCCGCAAGCAACGCTTCCGCCGCAAAGGTGTTTATCGGCGCAGAAAACAAGCTGTTTGCGCTGTCGGGCTCGTCGGTGATAGCGGCTCCCTATCACGGGCGTGACGGCCGCGTCGTCGGCGTGGTCGGCGTGATCGGCCCGACCCGCTTGAATTATGCCCGTGTCGTTCCGATGGTGGACTTCACGGCCCAGACCCTTTCACAGAGACTTTGGCGAGACTGACTAAAATTATGACTGAAGAGACCAAGACCGAACAGCCAGTGACCGAGGAAGAGGTCATCGTCGATGGCGCAGATGCGGTGGCCTCGGACGACGCCATGGCCAAGCTCGAAGCCGAATTGGCCGAGACGCGCCAGGCCGTCCTTTACGCGCAGGCAGAAACGCAGAACGTGCGCCGCCGGATGGAAAAGGATGCACAGGACGCCCGCGCTTATGCCGCGACGGCGTTTGCCCGTGACGTACTCTCGGTCGCCGACAACCTGTCCCGTGCGCTTGATACCATCCCGCAGGAGTTGCGCGACGACGAGAAGTTCAAGGGCCTCGTAGTCGGTCTGGAAGCCACGGGCCGCGAATTGGAAAAGGTGTTCGAGCGCAACGGCATCACACGGATCGTCTCGGTCGGCGAAAAGCTCGATCCCAACAAGCACCAGGCGATGATGGAAGTACCGAGCGATGCCGAGCCCGGCACGATCGTGCAGGAAATGCAGGCCGGTTACATGATCAAGGACCGCTTGCTGCGCGCGGCCATGGTCGGCGTCGCGCGGGCCGGTTAGTCCGTCGAAGCGTTGATCCGGTCTAGACTGGCGCGTACCTCGGCAAGGATCGACAGATGGTCGTTCCGGGGCGCCTCGTCGAGGCTTCTCCGCGTCTTGCGTGCAGCCTTGGCGTAGCTGCGCAGCAACTCGATCACATCCTGGGGCGCGGGGATTTCGGCGACATTGTCGAAGGGATGCAGCTGGCAGGTCATATGCCGACATTGGCGTGAAATGGTTAACGACCCGTTGACCATGTCGCCCCCACGTCGCCGGTGCGCCGTGTCGACCGGCTACGGCGTTCCCGACACGTCCGCAATCGAGCGTCAGGCGCAACGATTCCGGCTTATTTTTCGCGAACGATCGGCTAGTTTTACGCGGCCGCTCGGCTGGCGGTGACTCAGGGGAAATGGACATGGCAACAGACTGGGCAAGCGACGTCAGGAAATACGTGCCGGATGCAGACGATCGCGTGATCGCCGGCATTGTCCGTTACTGCGGTATCGCCCTGCGCAATCTTGATTCGTCGTTGGTATCGTTCAGCGATACGGCCGAGCTTGCCCGTGTCCGCAACAATTTCCTCAAGAAAAAATGCGGGCTGACCGATCCCGACGACGTGCTCGACGCCGCGATCGCCCAAGTCGGCGAGTTGATGAAAGCCGATCGCACCAAGAATCGCGTGACCGTCTACTACCTTCTGGCCGACCGATTCGGGCTGCATCCGCTGTTCATCAAGGCCCCGAAGACATCGGTTGCAAAGGCCGGTGTCGCTTCGGCCGTGGCGGCAGGCGCCGCCGCCGGCGTTGCGGCGCTGGCCGATGGCGACGCGACAGACGCCTCCATCGCCGGTCCGGGCAAAGCGACGATCGCACCTGTTGCGTCGATGTCAGCGCCCGCCCCGGATGTTGCTTCCGCACCGGTCGAGGCAGCGCCAGCGTCGGACGCTTCGGCGCCGGTGACGGCGCACACGGGCGTATCCGCCGCGCCGCCGGTGGCCCCGCCCGCCACAGCTGCCCGACCCGTCGGCGCGGGTGCCGCCGGCGTTGCCGCCTCGGCACTCGGGCATTGGCAGGGCGAATCGAGCCCGCTCGGCCGCCGCACGCTGCTGTTCAGCGAGGGTGGGGCCGGCAAGGAAATCGGGCTGTTCCTGTGGGCAGCGCTCGCATTGATGGTGCTGGCAATCGCGTGGCTCCTGTTGGTCCACAAGGCTCCGCCGGCGGTCGCACCTGCGACCGCGCCTGTCGCTTCGCCTGCAGTCGCCCCCGCCGCAACGAAGGTCGCGACCGCGGTGCCGGAAGGTGCCGGGATCGTCGCCGAAACGCGCGATGCCAAGCCGGTGGTCAAGGTCTATTTCGCGATAGGCAAGGCCGACGTCGCGCCCGCGTTCGCGACGGAGGTTGCCGCGTTGCAGTCGTATGTCGGGGCGCATGCCGGCAGCGTCATCGGCGTTTCGGGTTATAACGATCCCAGCGGCAATGCGGCGGCCAATGCCCTCCTTTCGAAGCAGCGGGCGCAAGCGGTAAGGTCGGCGCTGGTCGCGGCGGGCATTCCCGAATCCGCGATCGAGTTGATCAAGCCTGCTGCGACGTCCGACGCAACGGTCACGCCGGTCGAGGCACGCCGCGTCGAGGTTTTCGTCAAGTAGCGGCGAACGGCAGCAGCGAGCGGTATTGGGAAAGGGGGGGCGCGCCCGGCACGACGCGCCCCTGGCCGATCAGAAAGAAATGACGAACAATTTCCGCCTGCTGTTCAAGCCCATAGTCTTCGAATCTTTGCCCCGGCTTGAGGGCATAGCCATAGCGGCAAAAGGGATGCCGTCGCAGGGGCAGGAAAATGCCCTTCTGGCGCTGCCAGACATGGGTCAATTCGTGCAGCAGCAATCCCTGCGCGTCGGTTGAAGCGGCGCAAAAATCGTCACAATAGGTCGTCCCCCGGGGATGGAACCAGATCTGGCCGTCGGGGGCCATCACCGTGTTGCGCGGCTGGAAGAAAGCCCATTTGCGCTGATTGAGCCGCACCGGCGCATAGTCGATCGCCTCGCCGAACACCGATCGCGCGAGCGCCGTCTCTGCCGGCGTCAGCGGACGCCCCGTCACCCGCTATTCCGCCGATCCGGCTGCCCTGAGCGGCGCATAGGCCTGCAGCTGAAGCCCGCTCGCGAACACGAAATCCAGGCGCATCGTCTGGCCGACCTTCATGCCGGGGTTGATATTGAACAACATCAGGTGCTTGCCGCCTGGTTCGAACTTGACGTCGGTTTTGGCGGGCACGGCAATACCGCCGTCGAGCGGCTTCATGCTGGCCATTCCCCCTGACGTCATGCTCTCGTGCATCTCGACCCGAATGACGACGGGCGACGTGACGGTCAGCAAGCGGTCGTCGCTCGGGCCGCCCTTGATCGTGAAATAGCCGACAGAGGGCGCCTTGGGATTGGCGGCCAAACGCACGACGGCTCCGGTGATCGTGGGCTCGGTCGGCTTGTCCGCACAGGCCGCCAATGCCATCGCCAAAATTAATGTTGGGATGCCCAGCGCTCGCATGTCCGTTCCTTTGTCCTATGTTGGCTGGGTAGCTAGGCGTGTCCGGTTCTTGCGGCAAGGGAACCGCCACCTATATCGCACTGTGAAACAATCCACCGGGCTCGGCGCCGCATGGCGACGTCCCATCAACACCAGGGCAAGAAACGACTATGGCAAAAGTTATCGGGATCGACCTCGGCACCACGAACTCGTGCGTGTCGGTCATGGAGGGCGGCAAACCCAAGGTCATCGAAAACGCGGAAGGCGCGCGCACCACACCGTCGATCGTCGCTTTCGCCAAGGACGGCGAGCGACTGATCGGCCAGCCCGCCAAGCGCCAGGCCGTGACCAACCCCGACAATACGATTTTCGCTGTGAAGCGTCTCATCGGCCGCCGGTTCGAGGACCCGATCACCAAGAAGGACACCGAGCTGGTTCCCTACACGATTTCGAAGGGTCCGAACGGCGACGCATGGGTCAAGGCGGGCGGCGAGGATTATTCGCCGGCGCAGATCAGTGCCTTCATCCTGCAGAAGATGAAGGAAACTGCCGAGAGCTATCTCGGTGAGACCGTCACCCAGGCCGTCGTGACCGTTCCCGCCTATTTCAACGATGCTCAGCGGCAGGCGACGAAGGACGCCGGCAAGATCGCGGGTCTCGACGTTCTGCGCATCATCAACGAGCCGACCGCGGCGGCGCTTGCCTATGGCCTTGAGAAACAGGACGGCAAGACGATTGCCGTCTATGACCTTGGCGGCGGTACGTTCGACATCTCGATCCTCGAGATCGGCGACGGCGTGTTCGAGGTCAAATCGACCAACGGCGACACCTTCCTGGGCGGCGAGGATTTCGACAACAAGATCGTCGACTGGCTCGCAGACGCCTTCAAGAAGAAGGAAGGGCTCGACCTGCTTAGCGACAAGCTCGCGCTGCAGCGCCTGAAGGAAGCGGGCGAAAAGGCGAAGATCGAACTGTCGTCGGCGCCGACGACCGAGATCAACCTGCCGTTCATTACGGCTCGCATGGAAGGCGGCAGCACCACGCCGCTTCACCTCGTCGAGACCCTGACCCGGGCCGATCTCGAGAAGCTGGTCGAAAGCCTCGTCAGCCGCACGCTCGAGCCTTGCAAGAAGGCGCTGGCCGATGCGGGCCTGACCGCGGACAAGATCGACGAGGTCGTGCTCGTCGGCGGCATGACGCGCATGCCGCGCGTCCGTGAAGTCGTGAAGAACTTCTTCGGCAAGGAGCCGCACACCGGCGTCAACCCGGACGAAGTCGTGGCGATGGGCGCCGCCATTCAAGCGGGCGTGCTGCAGGGCGACGTCAAGGACGTGCTGCTGCTCGACGTGACGCCGCTGTCGCTCGGCATCGAGACGCTGGGCGGTGTGTTCACGCGCATGATCGACCGCAACACGACGATCCCGACCAAGAAGTCGCAGACCTACTCCACGGCCGACGACAACCAGGGTGCCGTGACGATCCGCGTGTTCCAGGGCGAGCGCGAGATGGCCGCGGACAACAAGCTGCTTGGCCAGTTCGATCTCGTCGGCATTCCGCCGGCGCCGCGCGGTGTGCCGCAGATCGAGGTCACGTTCGACATCGACGCGAACGGCATCGTCAACGTCAGTGCCAAGGACAAGGGCACGGGCAAGGAACAGCAGATCAAGATCCAGGCTTCGGGCGGCCTGTCCGACGCCGACATCGACCAGATGGTCAAGGATGCCGAGCAGTTCGCCGAGGAAGACAAGAAGCGTCGCGCAGCGGCAGAGGCCAAGAACAACGCCGAATCGCTCATCCATTCGACCGAGCGTCAGCTTGCCGACAATGGCGACAAGATCGATGCAGCGCTGAAGGGTGAGATCGAAGCGGCGGTTGCCGAGGCCAAGACCGCGGTCGAAGGCGGCGATGTCGACGCCATGACGGAAAAGACCAACGCGCTGACGCAGGTCGCGATGAAGATGGGGCAGGCGATCTACGAGAAGGAACAGGCCACTGCGGCGTCACCGGGGGCCGAGACGGCAGCGCCCGGAAGCGAAGACGTGGTCGACGCCGAGTTCTCGGAAGTCGACGACAGCACCAAGGCCTGATCGCGCAGGCGTGACTTTAGTGTGACCTTTCGCCGCCCGGCCTGGGCTGGGCGGCGTTAGCGTTGTGAGGGGCGGCAGTGGCTGACACCGACTATTACGAGCTGCTGGAGGTCGAACGGACCGCCGACGAGGGGACGATCAAGTCGTCCTATCGAAAGCTCGCCATGAAATTTCACCCGGACAAGAACCCGGGCTGTCACGAATCCGAGGCCAAGTTCAAGGCGATCTCGGAAGCGTACGATTGCCTCAAGGACCCGCAGAAGCGCGCTGCCTATGACCGGTTCGGCCATGCCGCCTTCCAGAACGGGGGCGGCGGGCAGTCGCAAGGTTTCGAGGGCTTTTCCGACATCTTCGACAATATCTTCGGCGAGTTCATGGGCGGCGGTCGCGGCGGCCGCCCGCGCGGGCCTGCGCGCGGCGCTGACCTGCGGTACGATCTCGAGATCACCCTCGAAGATGCGTTTCACGGCAAGGCGACCGAGGTCAGCGTGGAGGTTTCGACGCTCTGCGACCCGTGCGGCGGCTCGGGCGCGAAGCCCGGCACCTCTGCGAAACAGTGCAGTACCTGCGGCGGCCACGGCAAGGTTCGCGCGCAGCAGGGCTTCTTCGTGGTCGAACGTGCATGTCCCTCGTGCCACGGTGCAGGACAGGTGATCGCCGACCCATGTCCCGTCTGCCGGGGCGAAGGGCGCGTCGACAAGGCCAAGACGCTGTCGGTCAATATTCCTGCCGGCGTGGACGAGGGCACGCGCATCCGCCTGACAGGCGAGGGCGAAGCTGGTGCGCGCGGGGCGCCCGCGGGCGATCTCTACATTTTCCTGCACGTTTCGCGGCATGCGATCTTTGAACGCGATGGTACGACATTGTTCTGCCGCGCGCCGATCAGTTTTACGACCGCAGCGTTGGGCGGGACGATCGAAATTCCCGGGCTCGACCAGGAACGGCACGAGATCCGTATCCCGGCAGGTATCCAGTCGGGCAAACAGCTTCGTCAGCGTGGTGCCGGCATGCCCGTGCTCAACGGGCGTGGCACGGGCGACCTTGTCGTTCAGGTCGAGGTGGAGACCCCGACGAAATTGTCCGCGAAGCAGAAAGAACTGCTCGAGGCTTTTCGGGAAACCGAGACGGGAGACGAATGTCCCAAGTCGACCGGGTTTTTCGACAAGCTGCGCTCGGTGTTCGACGATATCGTGTGAGGAAAGCGATCCGCCCACCCTGCCAGAGCGAGTCGATGGCGGGGCGGGCGGTGCCCTGGTACTGTCTTAAGCGAAAAGTGCGCTTGCAAGCAGGACCTGGGCGAGGATCGCAGCGGCAGTGAAAACCGCCATCTCGAGCTTCTGCACCTACAGTCTCCTGTTAACCGGTAAGGGCCGGACCCTTGGCAGCGCCATGCTGCAATGCGGCGATCCATACTGATTTAGTGTGGTATGAAAAGCGCAACGATTGCGCGATCAAATGCGCTTTTTGCAATCGACGGTTGAAGAGGCGCGCGCTCAGGCGTCGCCGAAGACGCGCTCGAAGATCGTGTCGACCTGCGTGAAATGATAACCGAGATCGAACTTGTCCTCGAGCTCGTCGGGCGACAAATGCGTTGCGACTTCGACGTCGGCCTTGAGCAACTCCAGCAGCGACAGTTCGCCGTCGGACTCCCAGACCTGCATGGCGTTGCGCTGTACCGCCTTATAGGCATCCTCGCGGCTCATCCCCGCCTGGGTGAGGGCAAGCAGCACCCGTTGCGAATGCACGAGCCCGCCCATGCGATCGAGATTCTTCTGCATGCGGGCAGGATAGACCAGCAACTTGTCGACCACGGCGGTGAGCCGCGCCAGCGCGAAATCGAGCGTGATCGTCGCGTCCGGGCCGATGTACCGTTCGACCGAGGAATGGCTTATGTCCCGCTCATGCCACAGCGCGACGTTTTCGAGCGCCGGCGTGACGGCGCTGCGCACCATGCGGGCGAGACCGGTCAAATTCTCAGTCAGCACCGGATTGCGCTTGTGCGGCATTGCCGAAGAACCCTTTTGTCCGGGTGAGAAATACTCCTCGGCTTCCAGCACTTCGGTGCGCTGCAAGTGGCGGATCTCGGTTGCCAGCCGTTCGATCGACGAGGCCACAACACCAAGGGTGGCGAAGAACATGGCATGGCGGTCACGTGGAATGACCTGTGTCGAGACCGGCTCTACACTCAATCCCATTTTTTCGGCGACGAACGCTTCCACCCGCGGATCGATGTTTGCAAAGGTACCGACGGCACCCGAAATCGCACAGGTAGCAATGTCGGCGCGCGCTGAAACCAGCCGCGCCCGGTTTCGCGAGAACTCGGCAAATGCCTGTGCCAGCTTCAGGCCGAAGGTGACGGGCTCGGCGTGGATGCCGTGGCTGCGACCTATGGTCGGGGTCAGCCTGTGCTCGAAGGCCCGGCGCTTCAGCACGTCGAGCAGCGCATCGACGTCGCCTATCAGCATGTCTGCCGCGCGCGAAAGTTGCACGGCAAGGCAGGTATCGAGCACGTCCGACGAGGTCATGCCCTGGTGGAGAAACCGCGCCTCGTCGCCGACGTGATTGGCGACCCAGGTCAGGAACGCGATGACGTCATGCTTTGTCACGGCCTCGATCGCGTCGATGGCCGCCACGTCGATGACCGGGTTCGTAGCCCACCAGTCCCACACGGCCTTGGGCGCAGATTTCGGCACGACACCCAGGTCGGCCATGGCGTCCAGAGCATGGGCCTCAATCTCGAACCAGATTCGATAACGGCTTGCTGCGCTCCACAGCTCGGCCATGGCGGGACGGGAATAGCGTTCAATCATGGCCACGGGCGGTAGCAGGGACGAACCGGCCCGACAACGCGGCAAGCTGAGCAACATCGTTTCGGTCAGGTCGTTGTCTCTTCGGAACGGAACGCTACCGTCCCGTCAGATCGAAAAAATTGGAGAATTCCGATGAAAGCTCTTTTGATTGCCGTAAGCGCCCTCGCGCTTTCAGCCCCTGCAATGGCTCAGATGGAGCCTGCAACGCCGAGCACGGGCACTGCCCAGCCGACCACCCCGGCGAACCCGATGCCCTCGACACAGACGATACCAGCGGATCCGGCGACTACCGGAACTGAGGCTTCGCCGACGACGGTAGCGACTCCGTCCGATCCGAAGGCGCTGATTGCGTCGGAGTTTCCGACCTATGACAAGAACGCGGACGGCAAGCTGGACAAGGTGGAATTTGCGGCCTGGATGGGCGCCTTGAAGGCAAAGACTGGCGCTGCGCCCATGTCGCCGGCGGACATGACGAAGTGGACCGATGGTGCGTTCACGACGGCCGACACGGACAAGAGCAAGGCGATCACGCTCGTCGAGCTTCAGAACTATCTGACCAAGGGCGCTTAAGCGGTCGGGTCGCAACCGGGCCGCACCTTTTGGTGCGGCCCGTTTTTTTGGTATCCTACATCAGTCCTTGCGACCGAAGGCTCGTGTGACCATGGGCGCCGATGATGATGTGATCGTGCACCGTAATGCCGAGCCGTTTTCCCCCTTCGACAATGTCGCGCGTCAATTGAATGTCGGCGCGGCTGGGTTGCGGATCGCCGGTCGGGTGGTTGTGGACGAGGATCAAGTTCGTCGAACCGAGCGCCAAAGCCCTGTTCATGATTTCGCGCGTGTAAACCGCAGCCTGGTCGGTCGTTCCCTGGCTGGCGATTTCGTCGCGGATAAGCGCGTTTTTCGCATCGAGGTACAGGATGCGGACCTGTTCGATGTCGCTGTACGCCATCGACGCATGCAAATAATCGATGAGCGCCTGCCAGCTTGCGAGAACCGGCTTTGCCATGGCCTGTTCATGCAGCAGGGCAACGGCTGTTGCCTGGGCGATTTTCAGTGCAGCCGCCGCCATTTCGCCGACGCCCGCGACGCGCATCAGGTCGACCGGCCTGGCCGACAGCACGCGGCCGATGCTGCCGAATTCCCGCAGCAGCGCTTTGGCCGTCGCCTTGGTGTCGCCGCGGCGGATTGCCAGCGTCAGCAGATACTCCAGCAGCTCATAATCTGCCAGGGCCGCGTCCCCGCCCGTCAACAGGCGTTCGCGGAGACGGCCGCGATGTCCGGCAGCATCATTTGGGGGCGGTGCATCGGCCATTCATGATGACTAGCCGATGGCGCGGGTCGGTCAAATCGCTTGCGGGTGATCGCTAAAGCGACGAATTGCGACGCGCGATGAAGAGGGTTCAGTGCGGCTGGGCAAGATCAATATCCGGCGCACAGCCATTTTCGGATCAGCGCTGGGCGTCGCGGCAGTCTTGGCTGTCTGGTCGCAACGCCAACCCATTGCGACGACGGCGATCGACAAGGCGCTGGCAGCCCGCGGCATCCGCGCCAGCTACACGCTCGTCGAACTGGGATTCCGAAATCAGCGCATCGAGAACGTGCGGATCGGTGATCCCGCCCATCCCGATCTGACGGCAGATCGCATCGACGTATCGCTGGTTCCGTCCTGGGGTGGCGTTGCCGTTACAGCGATCAATGCGCGCGGGGTGCACTTGCGTGGCACCCTGCTCCAGGGACGCCTGAATCTGGGTGACATCGACAAGTTGCGGCCGTCGCCGACGGGAGGGCCGTCCACGCTGCCGGCAATCGACATGCACCTGTCGGATGCCCATCTCGACCTCGCAACGGCTTTTGGCCCGGTCAGCGTCGTGATCGCCGGTAGCGGCAGGTTGAACGACGGCTTCGTGGCGCAGGTGCGCGCCTCGTCGCCGTCAATGGGTCGGGAGGGATGCCGTCTCGAGCAGCCGCTAGTCACGGCCCGCCTGACGATAAGTCGCCGTCGCCCCGCGCTCGCGGGTCTGCTCACGGCCGGCTCATCCTATTGTGCAGCCGCGACGACGGCACCGGTGCGACTGCATTTCGAGGCCGCATTCGGCGAGTCGTTCGATCGCTGGACGGGCCGGGCACGGATCGCGACGCCGGGCTACCGGCAAGGTCCCCTGCAAGTCGCGATGGCGGGCGGACAAGTCGGCTTCGCTGGAAACGCCATCACGACGCGCGGGACTTTCGCCTTCGCGTCTCCCGCCGCGCGCCTGGGCTCTGCGCGGATGGCCGGGTTGAGCACCACCGGGCGCTTTGGCTTCGGGCCCGCCGTCACCATCGATGGCGCGGCTCAAGTTGCGCGTGTGCTGGCAGATCCTGCCCAGATTGCGGCGCTGCGTCGCGCTTTGGCAGGGGCTGCCCCGACGCCGGTCGGTCCGCTTGCCGTGAAGTTGTCGAAAGCGATCGGTGATGCCGGGGACGGGGTAACGGCTAACGCGTCCTTTTCCTATGATCGGACCGGCACGCGCATTTCGGCGCTGACGTTCGCGACTCGCCGTGGCGCGCGCCTGACAGCACCGGCGATCAGCGTCACGGCCCGAGGACTTTCGAGCAACGGAGATTTGTTGCTTTCGGGGGGTGACTTTCCGTCGGTGCGGGGCCGTATCGAGCAGGCTTCCGACGGCTCCAGCCGCGGCCTGTTTGTGATGGCACCTTATGCCGCTGGCGGCGCTAAGCTTGCGCTGCAGCCGCTTCGCCTTGCAGCGCGCGCGGATGGCACCATGCGTTTCGAAACCGTGGCGATGCTCGATGGTCCTTTGGGCGGTGGCCGTGTCGAAGGTGTCGACCTGCCTGTTATGATCCAGCGGACCTCATCGGGCAGCATCCTCATTGGTCCCGGTTGCGTTCCGATCGGCTACCGTCGCCTTGCGATCTCCGGCACTGCATTGGCGCGCGGAAGCCTGACCCTTTGCCCCGCGCAGGGAGACGCCATCATTCGCATTGCAGATGGCATGATCCGCGGCGGCGCGCGGACGGGCCCGCTGACACTGGTGGGGCAGGTCGGTGCCCAGCCCCTGCGACTGTCCGTCGCCGGCGCCGCCTACGCGCTCGACGGCCCGGTTTCCGTCACGAATTTTGTCGGTTTCCTGGGGTCGGCGGCGCGTCAGTCACGCCTTCGCGTCGCGCAAATCACGGGTGTGACGGATTCGCGGGGCCTGTCAGGCCGCTTCGACGGCCTGTCGGGCAACATTGCGCAACTGCCATTCCTTGCCGGCGCCGGGAAAGGTCGCTGGACCCTTGTGGGCAGCGAACTCGCACTTGGCGGGTCGATGATGCTTTCAGATGCTGCTGCCGTCGCGCGCTTCAATCCGCTTCTTGCCAAGGACATGACGTTACGGTTGAGCGCGGGCCGGATCGCTGCCCGTGCGGCACTCACCGAGCCGGTTTCGGGGCGCGCAGTAACCACCGTGACGATCGATCACGAGCTTTCGCAGGGGGTCGGCGAGGCTCGTCTCTCCGTCGACGCACTCACTTTCGGCAAGTCGCTCCAGCCGGAAGCGATTACGCCGCTGACGATCGGCGTGGTCGCCGACGTGTATGGCCAGCTGGACGGCAAGGGCCTTATCCAGTGGCGCGGGGACAAGATCACCAGCTCCGGCCGTTTCCGCAGCGACGGGCTCGATTTTGCTGCGGCGTTCGGGCCCGTCACCGGCGCTTCGGGTGAAATCATGTTCGACGATCTTGTCGCGCTGTCGACGCCGCCCGGCCAGCAGGTGAAGCTTGCGCTCGTCAATCCCGGCGTCGAAGTGAGAGGTGGTACCGTGACCTACCGCCTTCGTCCCGAGCGGCGCGTCGAGATAGAGGGCGGGCAATGGCCCTTTGCGGGTGGCACCTTGTCGCTCGACGCCGGCACCCTCGACCTCGGCCAAGCGACGCCGCGCCGATTGTCCTTCCGCGTCACCGCGCTCGACGCCGCGAAGTTCATCGAACAGCTGAAACTGGAAAACATCGCCGCGACCGGCACGTTCGACGGCACCTTGCCTATCGTGTTCGACGCAAGTGGCGGGCGGATCGTCGGCGGCCAGATCGCCGCGCGGGCAGGCGGCGGAACCCTTGCCTATGTCGGCGATGTATCCAATGCCCAGACCAACAGGTTCGCCAAGCTCGCTTTCGATGCCCTGAAGTCGATTCGCTACCGCGACCTGGCGATCGACCTCGACGGTTCACTTGACGGCGAGATCGTCAGCCTCGTTCGCTTCAACGGCGTCAACCAGGCACCCGTCGCCGCCGCAGGTCTGGCGAGGTCGTTCACGAACCTGCCGTTCAGGTTCAACATCCGCATCAGCGCCCCGTTCCGGGGGCTGGTGAATACGGCGCGCAGTTACCAGGATCCGGGATTGTTGCTCAACCGAACCGTTCAGCCTGGCGCAAGCGACCATCGACCATGACGAAGGCGACGTTGACGAACAGGATGAGCAATGCGAATCGGCCGGACATGAAATTGGCGAAACTGCTGATCGTACCGTCGTTGATCCCCATGTCGGGCTGCATCAGCATAAAGACGCCGGAAAAACCGATCGAGATCAACCTTAACGTGAACATCAAGCAGGAAGTGGTTGTCCGTCTGCAAAAGGATGCCGCTGACCTGATAACCGCGAACCCGGAGTTGTTTCCGAAATGAACGCCAAGCCGATCATCGCCGCCTTGCTTGTTGCCGCCGCCGGCATGGCTCATGCGCAGGGTTCCGAACTCGCTTCGGCCATCGCGTCGGGGCAGGTGGGCGAACAGGCCGACGGGTTCATGGGTGTGCGCGGCAATGTCTCGGAAAAGCTGCGAGCCGAGATGGAGGCGATCAACATCAAGCGACGCGCCGCCTACACCGAACTGGCCGGCCAGCGCGGCGTGACCGTCAAGGACGTTGCGGCTGCAGTCGGTTGCACCACGTTGAAGACGCGCGTCGGGCCGGGCGAGGCCTATCAACTGCGCGACGGCATATGGCGTGTGCGGCAGGGCGCCACCCCGATCCCGCTGCCCGATTACTGCAGCTAGCGTACCGCACCGCACAAGAGTTGACTTGACCGGGTCACCTTCCTAAACGCGCAGCCAAGCCGCCAAGGTGCTCGCGCACGGGCGGCGTTTTCTTATCTGCTTCGCAAAGGCCCCGGTGTGTCCGACGACCGCAATACCGAAAATGACGCGCTGGACGCGCGTATTGCGGCGGCCAAACATGCTAATGCACGGCCGTCGGCTCTCGATGGGCGTGCCGAGGGGCGTGGCTGGGCAGTGGGCATAGAATTCGTCGGGGCCGTGCTGGTCTCAGCGGCGCTGGGCTGGGGCATCGACCGGTTCGCCGGCACGGCGCCCTGGGCCATGATCGTTTTGCTGATCCTGGGCTTTGCGGCCGGTACGCGCCGCGCGTTGCAGACGTCGAAGCAGTTCGACGGCGATCCGGAAAGCTGAAGGGTAGAGCCATGGCCAATCCGATGGAACAATTCGCGATCAAGACCATCCAGCCGATTTCGGTGATGGGTCATGACGTCTCGTTCACCAATTCGTCGCTTTGGATGGCCGTCGCGCTCGTAGCGGTTGCGGCATTCCTGTTCATCGGTACCGCGCGACCGCAGCTCGTCCCGGGCCGCGCGCAAGCGGCGGTGGAATATCTCTATGACTTTGTTCGAAACATGCTCGATGAAAACGTCGGGCCCGAGGGGCGTCGTTTTGCGCCGCTGATCTTTTCGCTGTTCATTTTCGTCCTCGCCTGCAACCTGCTCGGCCTCATTCCCTGGGTGGGTGCGTTCACGCCGACGAGCCACATCTCGGTGACGTTCGGCTTGGCCATGCTTGTCTTCGTGATCGTGTGCGTCGTCGGTTTCGCCAAGCACGGCTTTCATTTCTTCAGCCTCTTCTGGCCCAAGGGTGTCAACGTGGCGCTCGGCGCTTTCGTTTTTCTGATCGAATTCCTGAGCTTCCTGTCGCGGCCGTTCACGCTCGCCATCCGCCTCTTCGCCAACATGACCGCAGGGCACGTGTTGCTGAAAGTGTTCGGCACCTTCGTCGTCGCGCTCGGCTCGTTCGGCGCATTGCCCTATGTCTTCGGTGTCGTGCCGCTTGCGGTCAACGTGGCGCTGTCGGCGCTCGAAGTGCTCATCGCCGTCGTTCAGGCCTATGTCTTCGCCCTGTTGGCGTCGATCTACCTCAACGATGCCATCAACCTTCACTAAGACCATCTCACGAAAGGGAATCTCATGGACCTCGCTTCTGCTACAAAGATCGCCGCCGGTTTGGCTGCAATGGGTGCCGGCCTTGCCGCCATCGGCGTCGGCTCGATTTTCGGCCAGTATCTCAACGGCGTTGCACGCAACCCTGAAGCCGACGCCAAGCTCGGCGGTCGCCTCATCTTCGGCTTCGCGGTGACCGAAGCGCTCGGCCTGATCGCGGCCGTTGTGGCCCTCGCGCTCGCCTTCTCCTGATCATCTAGGAACAGGCGTCCATGCCGCAGTTCGACTTCGCCACTGTCTTCTTGCCGCAATTGGTGTGGCTGTTCCTGTTCTTCGCGATCCTGTATTTCGGGATCGTGCGGATGACGTTGCCCAAGCTCGGCGGCGTGATGCAGGCGCGGGAAGACAAGGTGACGGGCGACATCGCGGCAGCGGAAGCCGCCAAGGCGGCGTCCGACGCGCTGGCGGCAGATTATGCGGCGGGGCTGGATGCTGCCCATAAGTCGGCGGTTGCCACGATCACGGCGGCCCGTGCGACTGCCGCCGCCAATCTCCAGGCCGCCCTGGCCACCACCGGGGCCGTGCTGGCAGACAAGCTGGCAGCGTCGGAAGACGCGTTGGCAACCGCGCGTTCCAAGGCGGTTGCCGACATGGAAAATGTCGCCGCCGATCTGGCTGCCGACATCGTCGAACGGCTGACGGGCAAGCGCCCCGAGCCCACTGCCTTGAAAAGCGCGGCCGCGGCCGTGACGGTGAACTGAAATGGTCGTGACGCTTTCGATGCTGGCTGAGGCGGCGCATGGGGCAGCCGAGGAACACGGGCCGACGCTGCTCGGGCTCGACGCCGAGGGCTGGGTCTATGTCGGCCTGACCATCTTCATTCTGCTGGCGATCTTCGTTGCCAAGGCGCCGAAGGTCATCACCGATGTCCTCGACGCGCGGATCGCCGAAACGCGGCGCAACCTGGACGAGGCGCAGAGTTTGCGTGCCGAGGCCGAGCAGTTGCTGGCCAGTGCGAAGTCCAGGGTCGCGGCCAGTGCCGGTGATGCGGCGGCGATCATTGCGCATGCGGAATCCGAAGCAAAACAGATGCTTGCCGATGCCGAAGTCCGTGCCCAGGAGCTGACCGAACGCCGCACGAAGATGGCGGAGGACCGTATCGACGCCGCGGAACGCAGCGCGATCGCGGACCTCCGGATTCGGGCGACCGATGCCGCCGCGACGATCGCCGAAAAGGTCATTGCCGCCCACCATGATGCGGCGACCGACAAGGCCCTTGTTGACAGCGCGATCGCTCGGATGAACTAAGCCATCGGACCTCTTCCGAAAGGCTGATTCGATGCGTGCTCTGATTGCTGTTGCTGCTGTCCTGACACTTGCTTCACCGCTCGCTGCGCAGAATGCAGCGCCGACACCCGCGGCGCCTGCCGCCGCCGCCAAGTTCACGGTCGACACGCCGATCGAAACGATCGCCGCCGATCCCGCCGGGAAGGCCGCACTCGATGCCGCGATGCCCGGTATCACCACCCATGCCATGTACGAGCAGTTCAAGTCGATGTCGTTGAAGCAGCTTCAGCCGATGTCGGGTGGTAAGATCACCGACGAAGCGCTGGCCAAGACCAACGAAGCGCTCGCTGCCGTAAAGTAACGCCGCGCTGGTAGTATCTTGCGGGCGCGCGCCCTAGATCGCTGGAATGTCGCGCCCGCAATCCCCTGACCGTTTCAACGAAGACGCCGCTACCTTCACGGTCAAGGGGAGCGACGCCCCCGACCTCGATGCCGGGGTCGCGGCGATCCGCAACGTCCTGAAGACGCTGCCTGCCAAGCCCGGCGTCTACCGCATGACCGACGCGCGCGGCGACGTGCTCTATGTCGGCAAGGCGCGGGTCCTGAAGAACCGCGTCGCCAATTATGTTCAGGTCGCGCGTCTCCCCAAGCGCCTCCAGCGCATGATCGCGCAGACGCGCGGCATGACGATCGTCACGACGAACAACGAGGCCGAAGCGCTGCTGCTCGAAGGGCAGCTCATCAAGCGCTATCGTCCCGCCTACAACGTGCTGCTGCGCGACGACAAAAGCTTCCCCTTCATCCTGCTGCGCGCCGACCACGCCTTTCCCCGCATTTCGAAGCATCGCGGGGCCCGGCGTGCAAAGGGCAATTACTACGGCCCCTTCGCCAGCGCAGGGTCAGTGAACACGACGCTCAACGCCCTGCAGAAGCTGTTCCTGCTCCGCAGTTGCTCGGACGGGTTCTTCAGCCGCCGTGACCGGCCGTGCCTGCTCTATCAGATCAAGCGCTGCTCCGCGCCGTGCGTCGGTCGTATCTCCGAGACCGACTATGCCGAACTGGTCAGCGACGCGAAGGACTTTCTCGCCGGCAAGAAAACCCAGGTACAGGCCAAGCTGGGCGGTGCCATGCAGGAAGCCGCCGAAGCCATGGACTTCGAGCGCGCGGCCATGCTGCGCGACCGGCTGCGCGCGCTGACATTCATTCAGGGGACCCAGGCGATCAACGCCGACGGCGTCGGCGACGCCGACATCTGGGCGCTCGCGTGCAAACGCGGCGTCACGTGCGTGCAGGCCTTCTTCATCCGGGGCGGACAAAACTGGGGTCACCGCGCCTTCTTCCCGCAACACACCGCCGACGTGCCCGAGGATGAGGCGCTCGCGAGTGTCATGCTGCAATTCTACGACGAAGTGCCGCTGCCGCGCACCATCCTGACCGACCGGACCGTCTCCGAAGCCGAACTGCTGGCCGAGGCACTGGCCGAGCGGGCCGGAGGCAAGGTGACGATCGCCCAGCCCCAGCGCGGCGATCGCGTCCGCCTGGTCGCCCAGGCCAAGCGCAATGCGGAGGAGGCGCTCGATCGTCGCGCCGCAGAATCGACGACGCAAGCGAAGCTGCTGAACGAGATTGCCGAACTGTTCGACCTCGAGGGGCCACCGAAGCGGATCGAAGTCTACGACAACAGCCACATCATGGGCACAAACTCGGTCGGGGCCATGATCGTGTCGGGGCCCGAGGGCTTCCAGAAGGGGCAGTACCGCAAGTTCAACATCAAGCGGCCCGAGACGATCGCCGGCGACGACTTCGGCATGATGCGCGAAGTGCTCGAGCGCCGCTTTGCGCGCGCGATGGAGGAAGATCCCGATCGCGAGAGCGGCACATGGCCCGACCTGTTGCTGATCGACGGAGGCAAGGGACAGGTCTCGGCCGTGAAGGGTGTCCTTGACGCCATGGGTGTGGAAGACGTGCCCATCGTCGGCGTCGCCAAGGGGCCGGACCGAAATGCCGGGCGCGAGATATTCCACTTGCCGGACGGTCGTGAGATCGCGCTGCCGATGAACGCGCCGGTCCTGTTCCATCTCCAGCGCCTCCGCGACGAGGCGCATCGTTTTGCGATCGGTGCTCACCGTGCCAAGCGGGCAAAAGCGCTCGTCACCAGCACGCTCGATGACGTGCCGGGTATAGGCCCGGCGCGGAAGAAGGCGTTGCTGATGCACTTCGGCACGGCGCGGGCGGTCAAGAATGCGTCGCTGAACGATCTGCAGATGGCGCCGGGGGTGAGCGCCGCCGTGGCGCAGCAAGTCTATGATTATTTCCACGCCACGGTCGCGTCGGAGTGACTTCCGGCGGCTATGACGCGATTGTCCTCGGCGCGGGCGGGGCAGGGCTCATGTGCGCAGCGACGGCAGGACAACGCGGGCGGCGCGTGCTGGTCATCGACCACGCCGATGCGCCGGGCAAGAAGATCCTGATTTCCGGCGGGGGACGGTGCAACTTCACGAATAGCAACACCGCCCCCGAGCGCTTCCTGTCGGCCAACCGGCATTTCGCCAAGTCGGCATTGGGCCGCTACCGGCCGCAGGATTTCATCGATCTGGTCGACCGTCACGGCATCGCCTGGCACGAAAAGACACTGGGTCAGCTCTTCTGCGACGGGTCGGCGAAGCAGATCGTCGCGATGTTGATGGACGAGTGTGCGGCCGGCAACGTTGCCTTTGCCTTCGGGCAGGGGGTCACAGAGATCACGCACGCCGATGGGCAATTTGCCGTCCGCCACGGCGACCGCCGCTCGGTGGCGCCGTCGCTTGTCATCGCAACGGGTGGCCCCTCGATCCCGCAGATCGGCGCAAGCGGCTTCGCCTATGACATCGCCCGTCAGTTCGGGCTGAAGGTGGTCGAGCCGCGCCCGGCGCTGGTGCCCTTAACACTTGGCGGCGAGGAAGTACTGTTCCGCGAGCTTTCGGGCGTCGCGACCGAAGTAGTCGCGCAGGCGGGAAAGACCGCGTTCCGAGAGGCGGCCTTGTTCACCCATCGCGGTCTTTCGGGGCCGTCGATCCTGCAGGCCTCATCCTACTGGCGGCATGGCGAGCCCGTGACGATCGACTTCCTGCCGGACGCCGCGCGCGGATGGATGTCGTCGGCGAAGCGCACGTCGCCACGCACGACTTTGAAGGCCGTCCTCTCGGGATCGCTCCCCGCGCGTCTCGCCGAGACGCTCGCCGACCGGGTCGGCCTTTCGGGCGAACTTGCCGGGCACAAGGACAGCGTTCTGGAGCAGGTCGAACGGCAACTGGCGGCATGGGCGTTCCATCCCAACGGCACCGAAGGCTTTGCCAAGGCCGAAGTCACCGTTGGCGGGATCAGCACTGCCGAGCTGTCGTCGCAAACCATGGCAGCGCGTCACGTGGCAGGGTTGTACGCTATCGGCGAAGCCGTCGACGTGACGGGCTGGCTCGGCGGCTATAATTTTCAATGGGCCTGGGCGAGCGGCTGGGCGGCCGGGCAGGCGCTTTAGGGACGTACGCCCATGCGGCGCAGCGCGCGCCATGTCAGGGCCTTGGCGCGGTTTTGCGCCGGATATCGTCCCGGCAGCGTTGGCCTCAGCCCGACCTTGCGAAGAACGGCGTTGAAGGCATGTGCATCGGCAACGGCATAGGTCCAGTCCGATCGCCACGTGACCGAAAAGCTGATCGATACCTCGGGTCCGTTCTTCACCCAGTGCGGCGCCATCACGGGAACGAACATGCCGTCGCCGGGCTGGAGCGTGAAGGCCCGACCGCGCGCCGCATAGGCTTCGCGCCAGGGCAGGTTGCGATGTGCCAGCCCCTGATAGAAACGCTCGTGCGCATCGCCCGGCGCGATTTCCGCGTCGGTTTGCGGAAAGACGGTCATCGTCTTGATGCCCCGCAACTGGAGCAGAATGTTATGCTCGGGGTCGAAGTGCAACGGCGTTACCGAATTGGGGCTCGACAGGAAAATGAACGCCTCGAGCTGGTGCATCGCGCCCGTGCGCGGCGTCACGACCGGCAGCAATTCGGCAAGGGTCGCCTTCAGCAGTTCAGCATAGGCAGGGTCGCGCTCGACGAATTTCAGGACCATCCACGATCCGTTCGTCTCGATGCCGCGGATCGTGTCGGCGATGGACAGGCCATTGTCGGGGATGGCGTCCGGGTCGACCCCCTTCGGCAGGTCGCCCCGGTTGTACTCGACCGTCGCCGGATCGAGACGCAGGGCCAGGTCGGCCAGCGACTCGAGACCGAACATCGGGTGGCCGGCCAGTGAATGGCGCACGATTCCCGGTACCTCGGGATAGAGATTGGTGAAGGCATCAAGGTCGGGAAAGGCGGTCACAACGCGTTCCTGACGAAGGCCGAAGCGCGTTCGAGCGTGCGGCACGTGGCAAAAGTCGCGCGTCGCCGCCGCCCTTTCAGCGGCACGCTGATCCGCACTAACTCGCGGCGCTGGCCCCAGAGGCTGTTGATCATCGGATGGTCCTCGACGGCGCAACTGTCCATCCAGTCGATCCCGGCCGATTCGAGGATCTTCAGGTTTTCGAGCTGGACAAGAACGCCGGGAGAGAAACGCGCGAATTCTTCGTCGAAGGCGATCTTGAAGCTGAAGCTGCCGGGCGGCGTCAGAAAATTGACGAGCATGGCGATCGGGCGCGCATCGACATCGAGGCGAATCATTTCCAGTCGTCCGGCGGCAAAGGCACCGCTCAAGGCGTCGCGCACAAAGGCCTCGGTCTCCCGGGCATTGGCCAGGGCCGCACCCTGACGCCCTTTCCAGCCACTCGCTTCCAGCCTTAAAAACGCATCGATCCAGGGTTCGAGGGCGTCATGGCGCGCCAGGCGGGTGAAGCTGACGCTTCCTGTCTCGGCGAGGCGGTGTTGCAGCCGGGCGAGCTCCTTGCGCTTCTTCTTGCGTACCGTCGCCTCATAATACTCACGCGACGACAGTTCGGATTGGAGCATGGCGCGGCTGGACCGATGGACGATCGCCGCCCCGCGACGCGCGCGCAGCAGGGCTCTCGTCAGCGGACCTTGGCCATCGAGCGCAACCATGTGAAGGAATGAAGGCGAGGCGGGGTCGGCATCGAGCAATGCAAGCGCGCGGTGCCAGAAATAGGCCTCGAAGCTGCGTCGAACCAGCGGCGCCCCGAAGAAACAGTTGTAATGCAGCCAGTTTTCAACGTGTTTCACCGGCAGCCGACCATATCGGCCGGCAACGCATATCGGCAGCATGCCGATGAGCTGCCCCTCAGCACGTACCACCAGCATGCGCAGGTCGTGCGGAAGTTCCAGATGGCGCGCGCCAGCTTCGACGAACCAGCGCTCGGCAAAGGCGGTCGGCTCGCTCGGACGCTCGGCAATGGCATCCCAGCTCGGATCCGGGTCCGCCAGATAAGCGGCAAGCGGCACGATTTCCGACCGCCGTCGGTCGCGCACGACCTGTACGGGCTGGCGACGAAGCGCCGTCATGGGCCACGCCCCTCCGCAGCGCTGAATGTCGCGATCATTTCCTCAAGGCCTACGGGCCGCACGCCGCGCGCTGCGAAACGGTCGAATACACCATCCCACCAGCGCCAGAAGGTTACCAGATCGGCGGCATCGCGCACATAGGGCGTGTGGCCTGGCACCAGCGAAGGCGTATGGAAAGACAGGCTGAACAGCCGATGGCCTTCGCCGAGCAGGGCTTCGATGGCTTCCAACGCATCGGCCAGCGGCACGCCTTCCGGGGTCAACGGTACCCGCGCCAGCAGTCCGGTCCGTGCCAGCGTCCCGCGCAGCGACTCGGCGCGGTACGCAACGGGCCAACGTCCCAGGGCACCGGTGAAAGCCGTGCTCAGCGGCAGCTCGAAAAGTCCGGGCGCGATCGTCCATGGCCAGAGTGGATGACGGGTGAAATCCGGCCCGCCTTGGCCACGATAGTCGAAACAGGAACGAACCGACACGTCTAGCGCGTAGCCGAGTTCGTGCAAAAGGCCCGCCGTATGCGGACCGATGCCGTATCGGCCCGCGCGGTAAACGCGCGGCCGCGCGCCCGTCACGGCTTCGATGCGATCGGACAACCGGCGCAGTTTCTCGCGCTGCAGCTCGCGCGGCAGGTTGCAAGTGTAGCTGTTGCGCCGACTGACATCCTCGTCAAACGGCGGGGACACCCAGGGATGCAGCTGTGTCCCGATGGTGCAGTGGCCCGCGGCAACGAGCTCACGCAGGATCGCGCCGCTTTCCGCGTTGTCGACGACGGGCCAGTCCGCCATCCAGCAGGGCTCCAGCCCCGCGGACTGAAACCGCCGGTTGGCGTCGGGCAGGGCGCGAATCGTTTCCGTCGCGGTGCTCTCGCGTCGGAACGGGCCGTTCCAGTCGAACTCTTCCTCGGCATCGCCGAACAGAGCAAAGCGCGTGCCGAATGAATCGGGCAGGTGCAGTCGAGCCGCGTCGGGCGGCGGAAGGTCCAGCCGCGCTTCGGTCACAACTTGCTCGGTCTGCACCAAAGATTCCCCGACAACTTGGTTCGTCATGCCACGCGGGCTTTACAAAAGCGTCAACGCTGCGCTTGTCCAGTGCATGCGGATCGAATGTGAAGCCATTGTGGTCGGGGTGCGCGCCCATGGCGAGCACGGCGCGATCGTCCGCCTGATGACGGCTGATCACGGCTTGCTCGCGGGATATGTCCGTGGCGGTCGGTCGCGCCAGTTGCGGCCGGTTCTGTCGCCGGGCAACGTCGTGAAAGCAGATTTTCGCGCACGGGTCGAAACGCAATTGGCCGCACTGACCGTCGAAATGGTCAAGGCGCGCAGCGCGTTGCTTGGCGAACCGCTGGCGGCCGCCGCCATCGAGTGGACCACGGCGCTCGCCGCGGCGGCGTTGCCCGAGGGGCAGGCCTATCCCAGGATCCACGCGGCGCTCGAGGGGGTCTTGATAGCGATCGAGTCGGCGCCCTCGGCGCGATCCTGGAGTGCGGCGCTGGTCGGCTATGAGGAAGTCGTGCTGGCCGAATTGGGCTATGGCACGCTTCCCGCGGCGCAAGCCGACATCCTGGCCCAACTACGCCGGAACGGTGTACGGCTCGCCGACAATGTCCTGACTGAACGCCGTGCGCGCCCGCTCGCTGCCCGCGATCGTCTCGTCGAGCGGCTTGCGCGCGCCTTGGCGTAGGGGCAAAGCGGTCTGCATGAAGCGCAAGGACGGTCAGAATCCCGAAATCACCCGCCACTGGCGACCGGCGACACAGGCCGTCCGCGGGGGCACGGCCCGCAGCGAATGGGGTGAGACCAGCGAGGCGCTGATCCTCTCGTCGGGCTATACCTACGACGATGCGGAGACGGTCGCCGCGCGCTTCGCGGGCGAGGCCGAGGGGCCGACCTATTCGCGGCTGCAGAATCCGACGGTTGAAATGCTCGAACTGCGCATCGCGCTGATGGAGGGAGCAGAGGCCTGCCGCGCACAGGCGACCGGCATGGCCGCGATGACGACCGCCCTGCTGTGCCAGCTCGAAACCGGCGACCATGTCGTCGCGGCCCGCGCGGCGTTCGGTTCCTGCCGCTGGCTGACCGACAGCCTGCTCCCGAAATGGGGGATCACGACGACGACCATCGACAGCCGCGACAACAACGCATGGGAAGCGGCGATCCGGCCGAATACCAAGGTTTTCTTTTTCGAAACGCCGGCCAACCCGACGATGGACATCGTCGACATGGGCTTTGTCTGCGGCCTCGCCAGGGCCCATGGCATCACGACGGTCGTCGACAATGCCTTTGCGACGTCGGTCCTGCAGCGCCCGCTCGATTTCGGTGCGGACGTCGTCGCCTATTCCGCGACCAAGATGATGGACGGGCAGGGACGGGTGATGGCGGGCGCCGTTGCCGGGTCGCACGCGTTCATCAATGAAAAACTCTTGCCGTTCCAGCGCAATACCGGTCCCAATCTTTCGCCGTTCAATGCGTGGGTTGTTCTCAAGGGGCTGGAGACGCTCGAACTGCGCGCCATGCGCCAGTCGGAAAACGCGCTGAAAGTCGGGCAATTCCTAGAGAGCCGGGTTCCCGTGATGCTCCACCCCGGCCTTGCCAGCCATCCGCAGCACAATCTCGCCGCCGCACAGATGAGGGCATGCGGGCCCATCTTCTCGCTGGTGCTCGACGGCGGCCGTCGTCAGGCGATGGACCTGCTGAACAACCTGCAGCTCGTGGATATCTCGAACAACATCGGCGATTCGCGCAGCCTTGCCACCCATCCTGCGTCCACGACGCATCACAGCGTCGGGCCCGAAGCCCGCGAGATCATGGGCGTCGCCGAGGGCATGATCCGCATCAACATCGGTCTCGAGGATCCGCACGACGTGATCGAGGATTTCGACCGCGCGCTGACGAAAGTCGGCCTATGAGCAGTTTCGGCATGAAGGGATTATTCCCCTATTTCGAAACCACCGGCGCCGTCACGGTCCGGGTCTCGGTGACGTTCCTTCCCGAGCAGTCGGAGCCCGAAAAGGCGCGCTGGTTCTGGGCCTATCACATTCGCATCGAGAACGACGGGCCGCTTGCCGTCCAGCTGATGACGCGGAGCTGGACGATCGCCGACGGGCGCGGCGCGCGCCACCAGGTCGAAGGGGAAGGGGTCGTGGGCGAACAGCCGGTCATCCTTCCCGGCGCATCCTACGATTATGTTTCGGGCTGCCCGCTGACCACGCCGACCGGCTGGATGCAGGGAAGCTATCAGATGGTCGGCGAAGATGGCTCCTCATTTCCCGTCGCCATCCCCAAGTTTGCGCTGGCAGCCCCGGTGACCGCGCGCGAACGGCGCCCATGAAGCGCACGCATTTGCCGCTGAACGGCCTGCGCGTGCTCGATGCGGCAGCGCGGCACCTGTCCTTCACGCGCGCGGCGGACGAACTTGCCGTCACGCCGGCGGCTGTCGGGCAACAGATCCGTGCGCTCGAGGATACGCTCGGCACGGTGCTTTTCCGGCGGACACCAAAAGGCCTTGAGCTGACGCCCGAGGGCGAAGCGGGGCTGGCGGAACTGCGCCGCGGCTTCCTGAGCTTCGAGGAATCCGTGCGCGCGATGCAGGCGGGCCAGTCATCCAAATCGCTGACGATCGCGGCACCGCGCGACCTGACGGCCAAGTGGCTGTTACTGCATCTGGAATCTTATCGCGCCTCTGATCCGGACCTGCGCTTTGCCCTCGTCGCCAGCGATACCGGCCTCGATTTTACCGAAGCCAATCTGGACCTGGCCATCTGCTTCGATGCGTCATCGGGCGAGCATGAGGGCGTCCCAATCGGCCCCCGTGGCTTTGCGGTCGTGGGCGACGGCGACGTCATCGGCTGGCCTGGCAGCCCGGAGCCGGGCGGCGCCCTGAGCGTCGCGGATGCCGGCCTCGCGATGGATGCCGCGCGGGCAGGGCTCGGCCGGGCCATCGTTCCCGCCCTCCTTGCAGGTACCTCACCAACCGTCGAGGACCCGCGTGGTTACTGGCTGGTGGCACCCCTGCCGCAGTGGCGGCAGAAGAAGGTACGGGCGCTCGTCGAGGTGCTTTCCGCCTGAGCGTTTCTTTCGGCCAGCCGGTCGATGCGGTCGGCGGCGCGAAGCCGGCGGCTATTTTCCCACCAGCGCGACCGCGCGCGCCATCAGGGCCGCGAAGGTCGCCTGTTCGACCGGTCGGGTCGGATCGTTCCACGCCCCGGTAACCACGTACCAGTCGCCCGACTTGCGCCGCAGCAGCCAGCCCATGGCGATGACGCCGGTCTCGGAGCCGCCTTTGTAGCCCACGACGTCGAACCGCGCCCGGTCCGCCGAAGACAAGGCCGTGTTGACGCCCAGGATATCCATCGCTGTCGGACTGTTCGACCGGCGAAGCCTGTCGAACACCCCGGCTATTTCGGTCATTGTCGCAGGCCACTCGACCGTATCGATGTGCAGCGGTCCCCCCGCCAGCGCGGTTGCGTCGATCGTGGTTGCCGCAGGATCGAGCACGCTCAGCACTTGCCGACGCTCGGACAGGCCGCCGGCGATCCAACGCTGCCGGAGTGGTTCGGCACCCGGCATCTTGAGCGCGAACGCCTCGAGTGTCGTCAGAACGGGCAGCGACCCGGGCGTCGTGCCGATCGATGCCCGCATCGCGTCGATCTTCGCGCGGCCCAGCCCCACGACCAGCGTGTCTGCCGCAGTATTGTCGCTGACCGAGATCATCTGCGTGGCGAGGGTGGCCAGCGTGACGGGCAGGGCTTTGGGCCAGCTTTGGGTCACGCCGGACGGAAGCGAAGGCGGTCCGAGCGGGATCACCTCCTGCCAGCTCCGCTCTCGAGCCTGTGTCGCCCGTTCCAGTTCGGCCAGGACGAAAAGCTTGAACATCGATCCGGTCGCGAGCGGGACATCCGCGTTATAGCCCGCGAAGGCCACAGGATCCGCTTCACCCAGCTTGGCCACGAGCAGCGACGACTTGCCCGGAAGCTTCCTGAAGTCGCCGATCACGGTCTCGAAACTGTCGCCGCGGCGATCGACGCCCGCCACGAGTAGGCCGACGAAACGATGCGGCTCGGGTCCCTCGAGCGCGAGGCGAACCGGCACGACGGCCTTGCTATATTCGACCGCGACGACGGCCTGCAGCGCGCTTTCAGGGGTGACCGACGCAATCCCGATGACGGTGCCGTTGGTGTCCCGCAGGTCGCGGGCAATCGCCTCGACCTGGGCGGCGGGCACTTGCTCCAAAAACGCGGGCGCGAACATCGTTTCGTCGGCCTTCGCGTCGCGCAGCATGGCGACGAGCCGCTCGGCTCCGGCGCGGATCGCGGGCGATGCAACCTGCTGGGCGCCGGCGGGAAGGGCTTGTGCCAGCAGCATCAGCGCCAGCAGCAAGCGGATCATGCGTCGATTGCTTCTTCGTCGACGCGCGCGGCATTCTGCTGGATGAAGTTGAAGCGGTGCTCCGGGTTCTTGCCCATCAGCCGTTCGACCAGGTCACGGACCCCGGCGCGTTCCTCATACTCCTGGGGAAGCGTTACCCGCAGCAATGTCCGCGACTTGGGATCCATCGTCGTTTCGCGAAGCTGGATCGGATTCATCTCGCCCAGTCCCTTGAAGCGCGCGACCTCGACCTTCTTGCCGGCGAATGTCGTCGCTTCGAGTTCGGCGCGGTGTGCGTCGTCGCGGGCGTAGAGCGACTTTGCACCGACCGTCAGCCGATAAAGGGGCGGTTGCGCCAGATAGACATGCCCCTTGCGGACGATGTCGGGCATTTCCTGGAAGAACAGCGTCATCAGCAACGTGGCGATGTGCGCCCCGTCGACGTCGGCGTCGGTCATGATGATCACGCGTTCGTAGCGGAGATTGCCCGCATCGCACTTGTCGCGCACGCCGCACCCGAGCGCGAGCATCAGGTCGGCGATCTCGCTGTTCGCGCGGATCTTGTCGGCGGTCGCGCTGGCGACGTTCAATATCTTGCCGCGGATCGGCAGGATGGCCTGTGTCTTGCGGTCGCGCGCCTGCTTGGCGCTGCCGCCTGCGCTGTCGCCTTCGACAATGTAGAGCTCGGTCCCCTCGGGGCTGTCGGCCGAGCAATCGGTAAGCTTGCCGGGCAAGCGCAGTTTTCGCGCGGACGTCGCGGTCTTGCGCTTGATTTCGCGCTCTGCACGGCGTGCAAGCCGCTCGTCCATGCGATCGATGACATAGGTCAGCAGGGCACGGCCCCGGTCCATATTGTCGGTCAGGAAGTGATCGAAATGATCCTTCACGGCATTTTCGACCAGCCGCGCCGCTTCGGGGGAGGTCAGCCGATCCTTGGTCTGCGACTGGAATTGCGGATCGCGAATAAAGACCGACAGCATGATCTCGCTCGGCGCGATCATGTCCTCGGGCTGGATGTCGGCGGCCTTCTTCACCCCTACCAGCGTGCCAAAGGCACGAATGCCCTTGACGAGGGCAGCACGCAGCCCGGCTTCGTGGGTGCCGCCATCGGGCGTCGGGATGGTGTTGCAATACCAGCTGAAGCTGCCCTCGCTCCACAGCGGCCAGGCGACCGCCCATTCGACCCGCCCCTGCGCTTCGCCGGGGAAGTCCTGCCGCCCCGCAAAGAAGGTCGCGGTTGCGCATTCGCGCTCGCCGACCTGCTCGCGCAAATGGTCCGCAAGGCCGCCGGGGAACTGGAAGACGGCTTCGGCCGGTGTGTCGTCCGAGATGAGTTCAGGCGCGCATTTCCAGCGGATCTCGACGCCGGCAAACAGATAGGCTTTCGACCGTGCCAGCTTGTGCAGTCGCGCCGGCGAAAAGCTCATTTCAGGTCCGAAGATTTCCGTATCGGGCACGAACGCGACGGTCGTGCCGCGGCGGTTCTGGACCGGGCCCAGCTTCTGGAGCGGCCCGAGCGTGGCACCACGCGAGAACGACTGTCGGTAGAGCTGCTTGTTCAGAGCAACCTCGACGACGGTCTCGCTCGACAGCGCATTGACGACGCTGACACCCACGCCGTGCAGGCCGCCGGACGTCGCATAGGCCTTGCCGTCGAACTTGCCGCCCGAATGAAGCGTCGACATGATGACTTCGAGCGCCGATTTGTCGGGAAATTTGGGATGCGGATCGACGGGTATCCCGCGCCCGTTGTCGGTAACGGTCAGCCGGTTGCCGATGTCGAGCGAAATCTCGATCCGCGTCGCATGGCCGGCGACCGCCTCGTCCATCGCATTGTCGAGCACTTCTGCGGCAAGGTGATGATAGGCGCGTTCGTCGGTCCCGCCGATGTACATGCCGGGGCGACGGCGGACGGGCTCCAGCCCTTCGAGGACCTCGATCGAGGACGCGTCATAGGTCGAGGAGGTCGGCGGTGGCGCAGCTTCGAAGAGATCGGTCATCGCGCATAGCTATAGGGACGCCGGAGTCTCCCGCGCAAGCCGCGCATGCATGTGGTGCGCAATCGGAGATGTGACATTTCGGCAACGCGAAAAAATTACTGCATTGCAGCATGCATCCATCGGGGCCGTGCTTCGTATTTGTCACCGAGAGTTTCTCAACCAATGGAGTATAGTATGCGTACGATTTTTGCCCTTTCGGCGGCGGCCCTCGCCCTTACGGCGGCAGCGCCTGCCCTGGCCCAGTCCAGCGACACGACGAGCGAGCCCAGCTTCAACCAGTTCTATATCGGTGGCTCGTTCGGTGGTGCGCACACCGCGCAGCGCGGCGGCACCGTTCTCTTCGATCGCGATCTTAACGGCAGCTTCGGCGACACCGTGACGACGGCGGCCGGTGCCGATGCCTTCTCGCCCGGCTTCTGCTCGGGCACGGCGACCTCGACCGGTAACGGCAACTGCTCGTTCCGTCGTGACGGCATCGAATATTATGGTCGCGTCGGTGGCGACACGCAGCGCGGCAACATCGTTCTCGGCTTTGTCGTCGAAGGGGGCCGTCCCGACTTCAACGAGAGCGTGAGCGCATTCTCGACGACGCCTGCCAGCTACACGCTGACCCGCGACGTCCGCTACAACATCAACGCCCGCGGCCGCATCGGTTATACGCCGAACAACAGCACGCTGTTCTATGGCGCGTTCGGCCCGACCTACGCCAAGGTTCGCACCCGCATCGCGACGTCGAACACGGCGAACAGCTTCACGTCGAACGGCAATCAGGACCAGTGGGGCTTCAACGCCGGCGGTGGTGTCGAACAGAAGATCGGCAACAACTTCTCGATCGGTCTCGAGTATCTCTACACCGACGTGCGTGCCGACAAGGGCCGCGTGCGCGTTGGCGCAGGCACGGCGCCGGCGACCAACCCGTTCCTGCTCGCAGGCGCCGGCGGCACCGACCTGCGCTTCTCGAACGCCAATATGCGCTGGCACAGCGCCCGCATCGTCGGCACGTTCCGCTTCTAGGATCGCGCCGATTTAAATGACCGGGAGGGGGGCCGTTTTCCGGCCCCCCTCTTGTATCTGTCACGAGATGACCCCACCAACGGGTGAACCTGAAAGGTACGCCCGATGGACCTTCCCGATCCCGAAGACAGCTATGTCCTCTCACCGGACAGCCCTCTGGCGGATCGCGCCGACCAGATGTTTCCGGCACTTTCCGGCGATCAAATCGACCGGATCGCGCGGCTTGGCGATCGCCTGACCTTCGCTGACGGCGAATTCCTGTTCGAACAGGGCAAGCAAGGGCCCGGCTTTTTCGTCCTGCTGTCCGGTTGGGTGCGCATCACCAACCGCGATGCCGCGGGCCATGACGTCACCGTCGTCGAGCAGGGCCCCGGCCAGTTTCTCGCCGAAACCGGCCAGCTCGCCGGTCGCCCGGCGCTCGTGGACGGACGCGCCAAGGGCGCCGTCGAGGCGCTGCTGCTCAAGCCGGATGCGCTGCGCCAGCTATTGATCGTGGATGCGGCCATTGGCGAAATCGTCATGCGCGCGCTGATCCTGCGCCGCGTTGCCCTTATCGAGCGCGGTGCCGGCGGCCCGATCCTGATCGGCACGATGGGCATGCCCGACCTCGTCCGTCTCGAGACATTTTGTGCGCGCAATGGCATGCCCAAGACCGTGCTCGACCCTGCCGCCGATGAGGACGCCCGAGCGCTGATCGAGCGGTTCCACGTCTCGGAAGACGATCTTCCGCTGGCCGTCTGCCCCAACGGCGAAGTCCTACGCAATCCGACCGACCGCGCCCTCGCGCATTGCCTTGGGCTCGACACGATCGATACCGAAACGACGTTCGACGTCGCGATCGTCGGCGCGGGTCCGGCCGGACTGGCGGCCGCCGTCTATGCCGCTTCGGAAGGGCTCAGCGTCGTCGTCCTCGATTCACGTGCCTATGGCGGGCAGGCGGGCGCCTCGGCGCGGATCGAGAATTATCTTGGATTCCCGACCGGTATTTCAGGTCAGGCACTTGCGGGTCGCGCCTACGGACAGGCGCAGAAGTTCGGCGCACAGATCGCCATTCCCGTCACTGTTGAAAAGCTCGACTGCAGCCGCAAGACGCCCAGCCTCGTCCTCGGCGACGGCCGTCGCGTGCGCGCGCGCTCGGTCGTCGTGGCAAGCGGCGCTGCCTATCGCCGCCCCTCGGTGCAGGGGCTGCAGCGCTATGAAGGGCGCGGCATTTCTTACTGGGCGTCCCCGATCGAGGCGCGCCTGGTCAAGGGGCAGGAGGTCGCGCTTGTCGGCGGCGGCAATTCGGCGGGCCAAGCCGTCGTCTTTCTCGCCAACCATTGCAACATCGTCAATCTGGTCGTCCGCCGCCCGCTCGAAGAGACCATGTCCAATTATCTGATCGAGCGCATCGCAGCCCTGCCCAACGTCGTGCTCCACGTCGGCAGCGAGATCAGCGAGCTGCACGGCGACAAGGATGGGCTCACCGGCGTGACGTGGCGCAATCGCGATACCGGAGAAACCGACCGCTGCGATACGCACTATCTGTTCCTGTTCATCGGCGCGGACCCCAATTCGGCGTGGCTCGGTGAATGCGATGCGATACGCGACCGCAAGGGCTTCGTCGTGACCGGCGATGCGCTCGAGCCTGACGCGCTCAAGGGGGCGGGATGGCACCTCGACCGCAAGCCGATGCCGCTCGAAACAAGCATCGCCGGTGTCTTCGCGATCGGTGACGTGCGGGCCGGCTCGGTCAAGCGCGTCGCGGCCGGCGTCGGCGAGGGTGCCGCGGTGGTGGCGCAATTGCATGGATACCTGGCTGCGCTCGAGAGTTAGCGGGCCATGCCCACCGTCCTGCTTCTCGTCGCGTCCAACATTTTCATGACGGTTGCGTGGTACTGGCATCTCAAGGGCGGCATGACGCGGCCGATCCTGCTCGTGATCGCGATCAGCTGGAGCATCGCCCTGGTCGAATATGCGCTGGCCGTTCCTGCCAACCGCATCGGCTATGCGGCGGGCTGGTCCGCGGGTCAGCTCAAGGTCACGCAGGAAGCGATCGCACTCGTCATCTTCGGTGCTTTTATGGTCCTTTTTCTCGGCGAGCCGCTGCACTGGCGGCATCTGGCCGCCTTCGCATGCATCATGGGCGCGGTCGCCTTCATGTTCGCGGGGAAATAGCCAACCACACCGGCGCGCCGCAGCCACGCCATGTACGCACACAAACGCATTACGAACGCTAGCTTTTCGGCCGCCAAGGTATGAATCCGCTCGTGCGGCGGACATAGGCTTCATAGCCCGGCTTCTTGCGCTTCATCCGGCCTTCGGTGGTCGGCACGCCCGACCACTTCAGCAACGTCCAGGTGAGAAGGACGGGCCCCGGCAATGCCCAAAGGCCGGTCGTCGATTCCGCCGCGACGAGGTACAGCCCCCACCAGGTGCAGGCATCGCCGAAATAGTTCGGATGACGGGTGTAGCGCCACAGGCCGCGGTCCATGACCTTGTCTTCGTTCGAAGGATTGCGCCGGAACCGTGCGAGCTGCGCGTCGCCGATCGTCTCGAACGCGATGCCGATGATCGCGATGAGTGCGCCGGCGAGGGCGAGCTTTCCGACCGCCGGGCCGCCGTCGATCTGGCCGAGCTGGACCGGCAGGCAGACAATGAACAAAAGCGGCGCCTGCGTTGCGAAGACGAGAATCAGCGAAGCCTTGGCAAAGCCCCATCCCCGCGTCGCCTGCGCATTGGCAAACATCTTTTCGTAGCGGCGGTCCGCTCCTCGGGCGCGCCAGCGGACGAGCAGAAAGCCCCCGAGACGCACGCCCCACAGGGTACAGAGCGTGACGAGCATCAGTCGACGGCCCGGGTCCCCCTTGGTCTGCATGAAGGTCGACCACGCCATTACGACCATGCCGAACGCCCACAGGCTGTCGATGAAGGTCACGTCGCGAAGCTTGAGGGCGGCAAGCCAGGCGATCAGGAACGTCGCGACGAGCACCAGCGCGTTCACGCCGAGAACGCTCCAGACGCTCACTTGATAGACCAATGCCGCTCTCCCCGCTTTGGGGCCAGTGTTGCGCGCTTGGCCGAACTTGGCAAATCCCTTGCTACAGGAACGATCGTGCCGTCGCCGCCGCGCCTTCCTCGAACGACGTGACCTCGTTGCCGAAGCGCCCGATCCACTTGCTGGCATCGACCCGGTAGGGCCGGTCCCATTGAAAGCGCATTTCCGCCATCTCGCGCATGAACGGCACGGCGTGGCCCATGACGGGCAGCGTCCAGAGCGGCAGGCTGCGGATGCGTGCCTTGGTGCCGATTGCCCCGGCACCCAGTTCGAGGATGCGACGGGGGGTCGTGGTCGGGGCGCACGGGCTGTGCCACGCTTGGCCATAGGCGTCGTCTCCGGCATCCAGCAGCGTCACGATCATGCGGCCGAGGTCGGGCACATAGGCAAAGTCGTGCGGCGTGTCCGGCGGGGCGATGAGCATTGCCGGCTTGCCCTGGGCAATGGCGACAAAGCCGGTGTCCCCGACGTGCGACAGGCGCACCCCGGGTCCGTAGAAATCGGGAGCACGCAGCGCGGCCACGCGGACGCTGCCGGTGGCGGCGGCGGCCTGCCACAGGCGCGTCACCTGTGCCCGCGCGCGCGCCTTGCGGCCGAAGTCGCTCACGGCCATCGTTTCGGTGAGTGGCGCGGTCTGCGGCCCGTACATGTACAGATTGTCGAAAAAAACCATGCGTGTGCCGGCTTCGGCACAAGCGTCCAGCAAGTTGCTCATCGCGACCGGCCAGTCGCGCAGCCAGGTCTCGCCGTCATAGGCAAAGCCGATCGCGACGACGATTTGCGGCGCACGTGCCGTCACGCACGCAACCGCCTGCGCATCGAGAACGTCGCACGGGACATAGGTCAGGCCGGGCGCAAGATCGTCCGGGCGCGAACGCTGGGCAACGATCACGCGCGAACCGCGCGCGACCAGGATGTCAGCCGCGGCCTTCCCGACAGGCCCATAACCCAGGACGACGACATCGGCGTTCATGCAGGATCTCCTTGCAACCATGCCCCTTTCATGAGCCACGTCGACTTATGCGTCCAATGCATCTATCACATAGGATCTATGCAACAGACACATTTGCGCGGCATCGACCTCAATCTGCTTCCGGTGCTCGACGCACTTCTGGCGCACCGCAGCGTGAGCGGCGCGGCAGCGGCCATCAATCTGAGCCAGCCCGCCGCCAGCCGGGCACTCGCCCGCCTGCGCGATCTGCTCGACGATCCCCTGTTGGTGCGGGGTCCGCAAGGCTATGTCCTTACGGCGCGTGCGACCGCGCTGCGGCCGCTGCTGGCGGATATCCTGCACGATGTCGGCGCGCTCGTGACCGAGCAGCCCCTCGTCCTGGCCACCGAGGTGCGCCGGTTCACGATCGTCATGAGCGACGCCAATGCCCTTTTGCTGATGCCGTTGCTCATCGCCCGGCTCGCCCGCGACGCACCGGGCATCACGATTTCGCTCGCGGCTTACGGCCGCGACATCCCCGCGCGCATGGGTGCCGGCGAAATCGATATTATTTTTGCGCTGGCGACGACGCCGCTTCCGCCGGGTGCCGCGAGCCGGCCGCTGGCGCTGGACGAATATGCCGTCGTCGTCAGCGCCTCGCACCCCCGGGCGCAACAGGGCTGGCAGCTGGGCGACTATGCCCGCTGGCCCAGCGTGGCGATCTCACTCATCGGCGACGGCACGTCCGACCTGGACACAATCCTCGCGCGCCAAGGCGTTACCCGGCGTATTGCCAGCGTCGTGCCCAATTTCGTGACGGCCCTGTCAATCGTGGCCGCAACCGACGCCGTAACGACTGTCTCGCGCGCAGCGGCGACCCGCTTTCGCGACGCGTTCGGCCTTGCGATCCTCGATGCGCCATTTGCCGAGACGGAAATGGAGATGACACTCGTCACGTCGGGCGCGCGCAGCAACGATCGATTGATCGACTGGCTTTGCGACGTGATCCGCGAAGAAGCGCGCCAATGCTATACCACGGCGACACGACAACCCCGATGAGCCCCGTCATGCTCAAAATGAGCAGCGGCCAACGCAGGGCGCACTAAGACGCCGCCGATTGGCAAGGTCGTTCCCGCCGGAGCCGACGCCAGCCGTCCGCCGCATAGCGGCAGATCGATCAGCGGACGCGCGGACCCCCGAACGGCAGGGGCGGCGGCGCACGACGGTCGCGGCGCGGCATCTGCGCCTGATAGGCCTGGCCACAATGCGCGACGCAATACGGGAAACCCGGGTTCACCGTGTCGCCGCAGAAATGAAAGTCGGGCTCGCCGGGATGGCCCAGCGGCCACTTGCAGATGCGGTCGTTGACGTCGAGCAGGCTCGTCTTGCCGGCAATCTCGGGGCTCGGGCGCGCAGGTACGAGGCGGCGCGGCGGTGCGGGGGTCGCGGGGGGTGCCTGATCCCCAGGTCCCTGGCGCAGGAAACCGCCGGGGCCGATCGAGCGCAGCTGTGCGCCGGTCGGGCCGCTCGGAATGGCGGGCGGGAAGGGCGAGGGCGGCGGCGCCGGCTGGCGCGGCACATTGTCATGGGCGACGGCAGCACGCGGCGCGGTCTTGGTGACCGGCGGCGTTGCCGTCACCGGCGAGGGCGCAGCCGCGGCCGGCTTTTCCTCGGCTTCGTTCGCCTTGACGGGCGAAGGACGTGCCTCGAGCGACAGGCGATGCGCCTTGCCGATCACGGCATTGCGGCTGACACCACCCAGAGATTCGGCGATCTGGCTGGCAGTCATGCCCTTTTCCCACATCGTCTTGAGCTGTTCGATGCGTTCGTCGGTCCAGGCCATTCACATTCCTTGTCGGCGTCCCTTCGGCCGGGAGCGCCGCTATCTTGCGTTGAGGGCAGCTTGCCGGTTGCCGCGCGAAAGCGGAGCCGATAGTCGCAACTGCGATGAACGACCAGCCCCAACACGCCGCGCCGCCAAGTGCCATTCGTTTCGAACCCGGCGTGCCGGTGATCAGGAACGTCAACTGGGGTGGGTTGAAGACACTCTATATCAAGGAGGTGCGCCGCTTTTTCAAGGTGCAGCTCCAGACGATCTGGGCGCCTGCGATCACGACCTTGTTGTTCCTCGCGATTTTCACCGTTTCGACCGGCGGCCGGACGCCGGTCGGCATCGGCGGCGCGACGATTGCCTTTGCCGATTTCCTGGCACCCGGCCTTATCGTGATGGGCATGATGCAGAATGCCTTCGCCAACTCCAGCTTCTCGCTGCTGGTCGGCAAGATGCAGGGGACGATCGTCGACTATCTGATGCCGCCCCTCTCCGTCGGCGAGCTCCTGTCGGCGCTGGTCGGCGGATCGATCACGCGCGCCGTCCTGGTCGGGGCCGCGATCTGGGTGGTCATGTTGTTCTGGCCCGGGGTCCATGTCGGTGCACAGCATATCTGGGCCGTTGCCTGGTTCGGGCTGATGGGCGCCACCATGTTGTCGCTCGTCGGTGTGCTGACGTCGATCTGGGCCGAAAAATTCGACCATGCCGCCGTCGTCGGCAATTTCGTCGTCGCGCCGCTGTCGCTGTTGTCGGGCACGTTCTATGCGATCGACAAATTGTCGCCGGCATTCCAGACTTTCAGCCGATTCAACCCCTTTCATTATGTAATTTCAGGATTTCGCTACGGGTTCATCGGCGCTGCAGATTCGCCGGTACTGGTCGGGGCGCTCGGTTTGCTGGGCCTCAACCTGATCCTTGCCGCCATCTGCTATGCAGTACTGAAGAGCGGCTGGAAACTTCGCAGCTAAGAACAGGTTGCAAACTGCTACCGGTATGATACCACCCCCTTGATCGAGGGGGATGCATGCGAAGCGCATCGATAGTGTTGGCGATAGCAACGCTCGCGGCATGCAGCCAGGCCGCCTCGCCTCCGGACAATACGCCGCCACAGGTTCGTATCGCGCAGGTCGGCGGCACCAATCTGCCGACGACCATCACGACGACCGGCACCGTTGCCTGGCGTCGTGAAACGTCGCTGGGCTTTACCAGCGCGGGCCGCATCGCGACCGTCGCCGTCAACGAAGGCGATAATGTTCGCCCCGGCCAGCTGCTGGCCGCGCTAGATTCGACGACCGTCGCCGCCAGCGTCTCGGCCGCGCGTGCCGAGCGCGATCGTGCTGCCGCCGAATATGCACGAAGCGCGAAGCTTCTCGAGCAGGGCTGGGTGACCAAGCCCAGGCTCGACAACGCCCGCGCGACCCTTGCCGCTGCAGAAGCCAATGTCCGCAGCGCGGGTTTCCAATCGCGCAACGCAGCCATCGTGTCGCCCGGCGCCGGCGTTGTGCTCGCGCGGTTGACCGACGCAGGACAGGTCGTTGCGGCTGGAACGCCTGTGCTCGTCGTCGGGGAGGCCAGCGGGGGCAGGGTGCTCCGCTTGCCGCTCGCCGACCGTGACGCCGCCCGGCTCCGCGTCGGTGCGCCGGCGACCGTTCGGCTTGCTGCTGTCGAGGGCGAGTTATCAGGGTCGGTTATCGAGATCGGCGGCCGCGCCGATCGAACGACCGGCACTTTTGTCGTCGAAGTCGGCTTGCCCGACGACCCGCGCCTGCGGGCCGGACAGATCGGCACGGTATCGATCGTTACGAGCGGCCCGGGTACTCCCTCGCTGCTTGTCCCGCCCGCCGCCGTCTTCGCGCCGCGCGCGGGCCAGGCGTTCGTCTATGTGGCGGACCCCGATGGCAAGCACGTCAAGTTGCGCCGTGTCACGATCGCTGAGGCCAGCGACAGTGCGATCCGGGTCACGGGCGGCCTGCAACGGGGCGAATGGGTCGCGACCTCGCGCCTCGACCGCCTCGTCGACGGGATGGCAATCACGCCATTGCGGGCCACCAAGTGAACCTCACGGCGTTTGCCGTCCGGCGCTGGCAGGCAACGCTGGTTATTTTCCTGCTGCTCGCCGTGCTCGGGGTTTCGGCGTTCCTTGGCATTCCGCGCTCGGTCGATCCGCATTTCCCCTTTTCGGTGACGGTGACGACCGTCGTTCTGCCCGGCGCGGATGCCGCCGATGTCGAAGAGACGATCGCCAAGCCTCTGGAAGAGGCGCTTCAAGGCCTCGACCATGTCCGCGAAATCCGGTCGACCTCGAGCGAAGGGGTCGCGGTGGTCTCCGTCGAGTTCGAACACGGGACCGATGCCGACCAGGCGCTCGACCGGACGGTGCGGGTCGTGCAGTCCGCCCGCGATCAACTGCCGCAGGGCATCGCGCGCATCGCCTTTCGTCGGCCGCGCCCGACGGAGGCTGCAGTGCTTCAACTGGCCCTCGTCAGCGACAGCGGCTCGTGGTTGCGCATGGCGAAATATGCGCAGGATCTGAGCGAGCGGCTCAATGTCGTGACGGGGGTTCGCACGGTCTCCATCGACGGTGCCGCCAAGCCCGAAGTCCGCGTCGCGATCGATGCGGGACGGCTTGCGGAGGCGCGCATTCCGGCTTCGGCGGTCGCCAACGCCATCCGTCAGGGCGGCGTCGATCTCCCGGCCGGGTCCGTCAGCACCGACGGGCGTCGGTTCAACATCCAGGCCGGCGGTGCCTATCGCAGTATCGAGGCCATCCGGCGCATTCCGGTGCGCGCGACCGACGGGCAGCTCCTGACCGTCGGTGACGTTGCCCGGGTCGACTGGGCCGAAGCCGAACAAACGCATATCGCGCGGTTCAACGGCCACCGGGCATTATGGGTATCGATCCGGCAAAAGGACGGTGTCGATGCCGGCACGCTCCGTACGGCCTTGGTGTCCGCGGTCGACGGGTTCAGAACCGGTCTGCCGCCAGACATGAAGCTCGAGGTCGCCTTCGACCAGAGCCGCGACATTGCGCGACGGCTCGGGGAACTGGCGCGCGATTTCGGCATCGCGCTCGCGCTCGTGATGGTCACGATTCTGCCGCTAGGCCTGCGTCCCTCGCTGATCGTCATGATCTCGATCCCGCTTTCGCTCGCGATGGGCGTGCTGGTGCTGGCGCTTTGCGGTTTCACCCTCAACCAGATCAGCATCTCCGGATTTATCATATCGCTGGGGCTGCTCGTCGACGATTCGATCGTCGTCACTGAAAACATCGAGCGCCATATCCGCGACGGCGACCCGCCCGAGACCGCGGCGATCAGCGGCGCGCGCGAGATAACGGCAGCGGTCATCGGCGCAACCGGCGTCCTGATCTTCGCCTTCCTGCCGATCGCCTTCCTGCCCGAGGGATCGGGCGACTTCGTCCGCGGTCTGCCGCTGGCCGTGATCTTCACGGTCGCCAGTTCGATGATCGTGTCGCTCACGCTCATTCCCTTCGTCGCCAGCAAATTGCTGCGTCCCCATGCGCCCGAGGGCAACCGGCTGTTGCGGGCGCTCACCGGGCTGATCCAGCGCTTCTACGCCCCCTTGCTCCACCGCGCGCTCGACCAGCCTCGCCGCTGGTTCTGGGGCGCGATGATCCTGTGCGTCGCCGCCTTCGGCCTGGTGCCGGTCCTGGGTTTCAGCCTGTTTCCCTCGGCGGACGTCCCCTATTTCCTCGTCCGCGTCGAAACCCCGGAGGGCAGCACGATCGCCGCCACCGACAAGGCCGTGCGCGATGTCTCGGCCATCCTTGCGCGCGAGCCGGCGATTGCGGCGCGGATGGAGAATGCGGGGCGCGGCAATCCGCAGATCTACTATAACATTCTGCCCCATGAAGAAGAGCCGCGTTACGGCGACGTGTTCGTCAACATGAAGAGCTGGGACACGCGCGAGGGTCCGGCGATGATCCGGCGCCTGCGTGCCAAGCTCGACGCCTATCCCGACGCCAGGGTCAGCGTGATCAAGTTCGAAAACGGCCCCCCGGTGGAAGCACCGCTCGCGGTGCGGATCAGCGGTCCCGACACGCGCGTGCTCAAGTCGCTGGCAGCCCAGGTAGCGACCGAGCTCGGCCGCATCGAAGGGGTGCGCGACATCGAAAACCTCGTCGCCTACGACCGTGTCGACATGAATCTGGGGCTCGACGAGGGCAAGGCGGCGTTGCTCGGCGTGGCGCCGGGCGAGCCCCGCCGTGCGCTGCGTCTTGCCATTTCAGGCGAGCAGGCGAGCACCTTGCGCGATGAAGAAGGCGACAGCTGGCCCGTCGTCGTCCGCCTGCCGATGGCGAACGGCCAGCCGGTCTCCGCGCTCGACCAGGTCTATGTCTCGACCCTGTCGGGCGGCAGCATCCCCTTGTCGCAGATCGCCCAACCGACCCTGCAGAGCTCGATCCCGGTCATCACGCGCCTGAAGCTGCAGCGCACGGTCACGGTGCGCGCCTACAACCGCGACGGCTATCTGGCCTCGGCGCTGACGAAGAAGGTCGAGCAGCGCCTTGCCGGCCTTCGCGTACCTGACGGCTACCGCTTCAGCCTCGGCGGCGAAGCCGAACAGGCGACGCGCAGCTTTTCCGGCCTCGGCCCGATCATCCTCCTGACCGTTTTCGGCATCTTCGGCGTGCTCGTCCTCGAATTCGGCCGGTTCCGCGAGACCATCGTGGTCGCGGGCGTGATTCCGCTGGGGACATTCGGCGGGCTGATCGCGCTGCTGTTGACCGGCTATTCGATGTCGTTCCTCGCGATCATCGGCTTCGTCGCGCTGATCGGGATCGAGATCAAGAACTCGATCCTCCTCGTCGACTTCACGACCCAGTTGCGCGAGCGCGGCCTGCCGCTGCGCGAGGCGATCGAAAAGGCCGGCGAAATCCGGTTCCTGCCCGTGCTGCTCACCTCCGTCACCGCCATCGGCGGGCTGCTGCCGCTCGCGCTCGGCGGCAGCGCGCTCTATTCGCCGCTTGCCTGGGTCATCATCGGCGGGCTGGTCAGCTCGACCTTGCTCAGCCGGATCATCACACCGGTCATGTATCTGCTCGCGGCACGCGGCGAAGAGGTCAAATCACGGACGATTGACGGCGCGAGCCCCGTTTCGATATAGAACGTCCTCGCAACAAGGCGGCCAATCGGGTCGCCTTTTTCGTTTGGAAAGGCCGTTCCCATGTCGATCACCGCCCTGATGCCCGTCTATCCCCGGAGCGGGGTGCGGCCGGTGCGTGGAGAGGGCGCGTATCTCTACGGCGAACGCGGCGAGAAATACCTCGATTTCGCCAGCGGAATCGCGGTCAATCTCCTCGGTCACGGCCATCCGCACCTGACCAAGGCGCTGCAGGACCAGGTCGCGACGCTCATGCATGTGTCGAACCTGTACGGCTCGCCGCAGGGTGAGGCGCTGGCGCAGCGGCTGGTCGACCTGACCTTTGCCGACACCGTCTTCTTCACCAATTCGGGCGCCGAGGCGGTAGAGTGCGCGATCAAGACGGCGCGGCGGTTCCACTACGCCACGGGCAACCCGCAACGGCACACGCTGATCACCTTCTCGAACGCCTTCCACGGCCGCACGCTCGGCACGATCAGCGCGACCGACCAGGGCAAGATGCGGGCCGGGTTCGAACCGCTGCTCCCCGGGTTCGCCTATGCGCCTTTCGACGATCTGGAAGCGGCGCTCGCCCTTGTCGACGACCACACCGCCGGGTTCCTCGTCGAACCGATCCAGGGCGAAGGCGGCATCCGTCCTGCCAGTCAGGAATTCCTGGCCGGCCTGCGCAGGATCTGCGACGAGAAGGGCTTGATGCTCGTCCTCGACGAGGTTCAGTGCGGCATGGCGCGGACGGGCAAGCTCTACGCGCACGAGCATTACGGCATCGTTCCCGACATTATGGCGACGGCCAAGGGCATCGGCGGTGGCTTTCCGCTGGGCGCCTGCCTCGCGACCGAACATGCGGCACAGGGCATGGTCGTCGGCACGCATGGCTCGACCTATGGCGGCAACCCGCTGGCGATGGCGGCCGGCAACGCCGTGCTCGATGTCGTCGCCAACGACGCGTTTCTGGCGCAGGTGACGGCGACGTCGGAGCGCCTGCGCGCCGCGCTCGGCCAGATGCTGCCCAACCACGACCAGATTTTCGACAGCGTGCGGGGCAAGGGGCTGATGCTCGGCGTGAAGCTGAAAGTCGACAGCCGCGCCTTCGTCGCCCATGCGCGCGACCATCACGGCCTCCTCACCGTCGCCGCCGGCGAAAACGTCGTCCGCGTCCTGCCGCCGCTGAATATCGAGGAATCGCACATCGCCGAATTCGTCGAAAAGCTTTCGGCAGCCGCCGCCAGTTTCGAGGTTCCGGCAGCGGCATGATCCGCCATTTCCTCGACCTGTCGTCGGCGGGCGCGGACGGGATCGCGGCGATGCTTGCGGATGCGCTCGACCGCAAGGCGGCACGGACCGGCTGGCCGAGGGGCAGGGCGGATGCCGACGCGCCGCTGGCAGGCCACACGCTGGCGATGATCTTCGAGAAGTCGTCGACCCGAACGCGCGTCTCGTTCGACATGGCGATGCGCCAGCTCGGCGGCACGACGATCGTGATGGACAGCGGCTCCATGCAGCTCGGGCGCGGCGAGACCGTGGCCGACACCGCGCGCGTCCTGTCGCGCTATGTCGACGCGATCATGATCCGCACCGACGACCCGGCGAAGCTTGCCGAAATGGCCGAACATGCCACGGTCCCCGTCATCAACGGCCTCACCGACGCGTCGCACCCGTGCCAGATCATGGCCGACCTGCTGACCGTCATCGAGCGGGGCGTCGCGCTTCCCGGCACCAAATGGGCCTGGCTCGGCGACGGCAACAATGTGCTGCATTCGATCGTCGAAGCCGCGGGACTGATGAAATTCTCCGTCACGATCGGCTGCCCGGAGGGCTATGATCCCGACCCGCGCTGGATCGACGAAGCGAATGCCCGGCTGGCCGATACCAATGCCCGCGTGACGATCGAGCGCGATCCGGCGCGTGCCGTCGCCGACGCCGACTTGGTCGTTACCGACACCTGGATTTCGATGGGCCAGACGCAGGCCGAGGCAAAACTCGCGGCGATGATGCCGTACCAGGTCGGGGCGGGCCTGATGACGGGCGCAAAGCCGGGATCGACCTTCCTCCACTGTCTGCCCGCCCATCGTGGCGAGGAAGTCACGGCAGAGGTCATCGACGGCCCGCAATCGGCGATCTGGGACGAAGCAGAGAACCGGCTTCATGCACAGAAATCCGTGCTGCTCTGGGCATTCGGCCGGCTCGACTAGGTCGCGCGGACATCGCCCGGCTTGTCCATGCGCCGACCATTCCTACATTGACCGCGACAAAGGACGGGGCTTCGACAGGCTCGCCCGAACGGCAGAGTTTGTAACCCATGACGACATCCCACGACATCGACCGCACGCTCGGTTTCACCATCACCAGCCGCCATGCGCGCGGCCGCGTCGCGCGGCTCGGACCCGTGCTCGACACGATCCTTGCGGCCCATGCCTATCCTGCAGCGATCGAGCGGCTGCTTGCGGAAGCATTGGTCTTGACGGCGCTCCTCGGCGCGCTGCTCAAGAACAGCGATGGCCAGATGACGCTGCAGGCACAGACCGAAGCCGGTATCGTCGATCTGCTCGTCTGCGACTACAAGGACGGCGAGCTGCGCGGCTATGTCCGCCACGACGGCGCGCGATTGGCGGAGGCGCCTGCTGATCCGTCGCTCTATGCGCTGTTCGGCAAGGGTTATCTCGCCATCACTTTCGACCAGGCGATTTCGGGCGAGCGCTACCAGGGTGTCGTCCCCCTCGAAGGAGGTTCGCTTGCCGACGCGGCGCAGAGTTATTTCGCCCAGTCGGAGCAGATTCCCAGCCTCGTGCGCATTGCCGTCGGCCGCGACGACCACGGCTGCAAGGCCGGCGGGCTGCTGCTTCAGCATTTGCCCGAAGGCGAACAGGGGCGGGACCGCATCCACACCCGGCTCGATCATCCCGAATGGGAACATGTGGCGATCATGGGCAGCACGCTCGGCCCCGACGAACTTCTCGACCGCAGCCTGCCGCTGGAAACGATCGTCTGGCGACTGTTCAACGAAGAGGACGAGGTCCTGCTGCTGGGCGGGTCGTCGCTCTCCAAAGGATGCCGTTGCGATCCGGTGCATATTCGCAATGTGCTTGCCCAGTTTCCCGAGGACGAGCGGCTGGCGATGGCGGATGCGCGCGGGACGATCGGGGTGGATTGCGCGTTCTGTTCGCGGGTTTTTCCCATTGCGGCACGTGAAATCGTTACTTCCCCCTAACATTCCGTCTAAGTATCCATTACGTACCGCGATGGTCGCAAAATCGGCAGTGCAAGCACGGGGGCGTGCGCGCTGTCTTTCGGGGATGATTGGTGACCATGGCCATACGCTTGTTGCTTTTGCCGATGCTCGGTCTCGTCGCGACCGCGGCGGACACGCCGCCGCTGATCGCGCTTCAGCAACTTCAGCCAGGGCGCTGGACGTTGAGTTCGCATGACGCCGACTTCGAAACGCGCGCGATCTGCATCGGCGATCCCAAGGTTCTGCTTCAGATTCGCCAACCCACCGGCACATGCAACCGCTTCGTCGTGGCCAATGATTCCCGTCATGCCGTCGTCAGCTATAGTTGCTCGGGCGCGGGTAACGGGCTGACGACGCTTCGTGTCGAAACGCCCCGGCTTGCGCAGATCGAGACGCAGGGCGTGGTCGGCGGCGCCCCTTTCGACCTCGCCATCGAGGCGCGTCGCACGGGCGACTGTCCGTCGCTGTCGATTCGGTAGAAGACCGCGGCATCGTTATTCAGGCGTTAACCATTCGACGCGTATGAAGAGGATGCGCTTCGGTTTCCGACACGCATTTTTCCTCCCTAGTGGGCCGAAAGGCCATCTCTGGGCGGTTCTCAGGAACCGCCCTTTTTTTGTCGTGCTTGCGGACCGGCGACGCGCGTCCTAGCGGCGCGTCATGACTCTGCCCCCTGCTACCTCCAATGCTATCGCCGTCGCGCTGGTGTCCGGCGGCCTCGATTCGATGGTCGCGGCCGGCTTCGCGCGTGCGGCCGGCTACCGTCTGTTCGCTCTCACGATCGACTATAACCAGCGTCACCGCATCGAGCTGGAGGCGGCTGCCCGCGTCGCAACGATGCTGGGTGCCGAACGCCACGTCGTTCTGCCGCTCGACCTGACGCGCTTTGGCGGTTCGGCCTTGACCGATGCCGACATCGCCGTCCCGGCAGGGGGCGTGGAGCCCGGCATTCCCGTCACCTATGTCCCGGCGCGCAACACCATCTTTCTGTCGGTCGCGCTCGGTTGGGCCGAAGCTGCGGGATCGAACGATCTCGTCATCGGCATCAATGCGCTCGACTATTCGGGCTATCCCGATTGCCGCCCTGAATTCATCGCCGCGTTCGAGGCCATGGCGCGCACCGCGACGCGCGCGGGTGTCGAAGGGGCGACGCTCAAGGTGCACGCGCCGCTTGCCCTGATGAGCAAGGCCGACATTGCCCGCGCGGCCGCCGATCTCGGCCTCGACGCAGGCGCGACCTGGTCATGCTATGATCCCACGCCACAGGGTACGCCGTGCGGGCTGTGCGACAGCTGCCGACTGCGGGCAAAGGGTTTTGCCGAGGCGGGCCTTACCGACCCGGCGCTATGAGCTATGCCGTCAAGGAAATGTTCCTGACGCTGCAGGGCGAAGGCATGCACGCCGGTCGCCGGGCGGTTTTCGTTCGTTTTGCGGGCTGCAATCTGTGGAGCGGGCGCGAAGAAGATCGCGCCACGGCGATCTGCAAATTCTGCGATACCGACTTCGTGGGAGTCGACGGCGCGGGCGGGGGCCGTTTTGCGGATGCGCAGGCGCTGGCCGAAGCGGCTGCCGGCCATTGGGGCCCCGGTGAGCAGCTGCGCTATGTCGTGCTGACCGGCGGCGAGCCGATGCTTCAGATCGACGATGCGCTCGTCGATGCGCTACATGCGCAAGGCTTTGAAATAGGGGTCGAAAGCAACGGCACGCTCGTTGCCCACCCGGGGATCGACTGGCTCTGCGTCAGTCCCAAGGCCGGCAGCGTGGTCGTTCAGCGCCGGGGCAACGAACTCAAGCTCGTCTGGCCGCAGCCCACCTCTGACGTCGAGTCCATGGAGTCATGGGCCTTCGACCATTTCCTGATCCAGCCGATGGATTGTGCGGAGGCCGCCGCCGCCCGTGATGCTGCCATCCGGTTCGTCATGGAACGTCCGCAGTGGCGCTTGACGACCCAGGCGCACAAGATGCTGGGCTTACGCTAGAAAATATAGCCGCACTTGTCGATGTAGCGCCCCTTGCGATCCCAGCATTCGGCGGCAAAGTTTACGGCCGGTATGTCGACCCGCGTATGGCGGAACAGCTGTTCGCCGCCGGGCGCCAGGCTGTTCCGCAATTCGCGCAGCCGTTCGACGGTGAAGATCGTGAACGCACCGCGCGGCGTGAACAATGCCTTTTTGCCGACGCGCGAGGCCGCCTGGCAAAAGCCGTACTGGCTCGCGACGGTTGAAAAGGCACTGTAGGTCTTGGTGCCATATTTATCGAGCGCGTTCTGGGCTGCCTTGGGCGCCTTGTTCGTCCGCAGGAAGTACTTGCGCAACGTGTCATAGGCCGCGGCGAGCTCGACGGCATGATTGATGTAGACGCCGTCATAGCTGTCGGCGGTCAGCAGGGTCGGATCGAACTTGCATTGCAGCTTGGCGACATTCAGCCCCGCGCGCATCTGCCAGGCCCAATTGGCCCGTTCCTCGGCAACCGTGGCGCCGGCGAGCGGGACACCCATTGCTATTTCGCCCGGCATCAGCGGCGGGCCCGACACGGGGGGTGCCTGCCAGAAAATCTGGGCAGTGGCGGGAATGGGGGCAAGTGCCGCAAAAGGTGCGATAAACAGGGAAACAAGTGCCGGCAAACGCATGTACTCAACCTCTCATCCGTCTCGTGTTACTCTCTAGGTGGCAACACGGCGCAACGGAACCCTTTGCGCGCAAACGAAATTGCCGTGCGATGAACAGCCGGTCGCCCTGCGGGCCTTGGTTTGTGCGAATTCGGGCCGCATCAAAAAGAAAAGGCCGCCCGGTTGCCCGGACGGCCCTTTCGAAACAGTCGCTCGAAAGCGCGAAATTACATCGCGTTCGTGGCGTTCGTGCCGTTCGACATGGCGTTCGATTCCATGGCGTTCGAACCCGTGGCGTTCGAGCTCATCGCGTTCGAGGCCATCGCGCCGTCCGAGTTGGTCATCGTGTCGTTGGTCGTGCCTTCGACAACGTTCATGGCGTTCATGTCCGTGGCGTTGACTTCGGTCGTGTTGGTCGACTCGGTCTTGCTGCAGGCGGCAACAGCGAACGCGGCGGCGGCGATCATCGAAACAGTAGCAATCTTGCGCATTTTAGTGCTCCCTAGGAAATGGCGGACTTGGACTGGCTTTGCCCTAATACCCAAATCGAGGTGGGCTTTAGCTATTCTTCTTGAGGCGCTCAAGCGAATTGTGTCAATTTTCCGGCAACGACGGCAGTGAGGCCAGGAAACCGCTGAATTCCGCCATTAATGCCGCGTCGAATTCGGTCATTTTTGCGGCAACGCCCAATTTCGAAAGGCTCGTGACGGCAAAGTCGGGCAGGCCGCACGGAACGATCCCGCCGAAATGGGACAGGTCCGGATCGACGTTAACCGAAAATCCATGAAGCGATATCCAGCGCCGGACGCGAATGCCGATTGCGCCGATCTTGGCCTCTTGTCCGGCATCGTCCGTCCAGATGCCGATGCGCCCCGGAGCCCGCCAGGCCGTCACGCCCATGCGGCCCAGGGCGGCGATGACCCAGCCTTCGACGGCATGGACGAAACAGCGCACGTCGCGGCCGCGCCTGCCGATGTCGAGGATCAGATAGCCGACCCGCTGCCCGGGCCCGTGGTAGGTATACCGTCCGCCGCGCCCGGCTGCGAACACGGGAAAGCGCGAATCAAGGAGGTCGGCCGGGTCGGCGCTCGTGCCCGACGTGTAGAGGGGCGGATGCTCGACCAGCCAGACAGCCTCGCGCGCGTCGCCCGCGGCCACGGCGCCGGCACGGGCCTCCATCCACGCGAGCGCCTCGGGGTAGGGCACCGGCGCGTCCGCGACGATCCAGTCTATGTCCGAAACAAGTGTCACTTGTGTGCCATGCACCGATTGCCTAGCGCCGGTCAAAGCAGAGACGGAGCGCGCGAGACAATGAGTTTTTCCTATGATCGTGTCTGGGCCGACGTCGTCGCGATGATTCGCGCCAACGCGGGCCTGCTGGCGACATTGGCGGGCGTCTTCGTATTCCTGCCGTCGCTCGCGCTCGGCATGTATGCGCCGATGCCGGCCCCGCCCACGGGCGCCGACGGGAGCGAGGGCATGCGCTTTCTCATCGATTATTACGGCAACAACCTGCCGCTGTTGCTGCTGGTCAACATCGTCGGCACGTTCGGCCAGGCAGCGATCCTGTCGCTCCTGCTCGATCAGCAACGCCCGACCGTGGGCGAGGCGCTGGGCAGTTCCGCACGGCTCCTCCCGCTCTACCTGGTGCTCACCGTCCTCACCAACTTCGCCGTCGGGATCGGCCTGGTGCTGTTCCTCGTGCCCGGCATCTATCTGATGGGTCGCCTGGCCATCGCGGGGCCCGTCATGATCGCAGAGGGCGTCGGCAGTCCGGTCGAGGCCATCCGGCAGGGCTGGATCTACACAAGGGGACTGGGCTGGCGCATCGCCGGGCTGGCGTTGCTCGTCGGCGTCGTCGCCTGGATCGCCGTTTCCGCGGCGTCGTCGGTCCTCGCCGTCGTGGCCGGGCTGGCGCTGCCGACCGGTTCGCGCGCCATCGCCCGGGCCTTCGCCGACGCGCTGGGCGGTGGCGCCCTCGCCGTGCTGATCTCGGTGCTGGTAGCCGCCATCTATCGCCAGTTGCGCGGTGGCCCGGCGCCGTTGAAGAACATCTTCAGCTGAGCAGCGGCACCCGGGGCGCGGCGTCGTGGGGAAGGTGGCCGCCCAAGCGCGGATCGGGAAAAATCTCGATTTCGCGCCTGAACGCGACAAATCCCTGCGCCTGGTAGAAACCGAGTGCCGAGGGATGGTCGAGGGTGCAGGTGTGCAACCAGACCCGCGTCACGTCCCTGCGCCAGGCGCGCGTGAGCGCTTCAGCCATCAGCCAGCGGCCATGACCCTTGCCGTTCAGTTCGGGGACCAGTCCGAAATACCCGATCTCGCAGTCGGGCAGCTTGCGGAAATCGAGTTCGACGAGGCCGACCTCGACCCCGTTCGGATCGGTCACCGCGAACACCGCCACCGCCGGATCGCCGATGATCTTCCCGACGGCGGCGTCGGACATCACCGCGCGTGAAAACCATAGCCAGGGCGTGCCGACGCGGCTGAACAGGGCCCGGTATTTCGCCAGGTCCGGTTGGGGCCACTGGACGAGCCGCAACGGCGACGGGGGCACGGGACGCGGCCGGGGGCGCGCGGTCATCTCGAGATGGGTCACGATCGCGGCGCACTGGCCGTCGGGAACGGGCGTCAGACCCACGGTTCGCGCGCCAGGCTCAGCTCCATGTCGCGCGCGGCGGCAGGCTCATCAAAATGGCGTCGATATTACCGCCGGTCTTGAGCCCGAACGACGTACCGCGATCATAGACGAGGTTGAACTCGGCATAGCGCCCGCGCCATTCGAGCAGGGCTTCCTCTTCCGCCTGCGTGAACGGCGTGGCCATGCGCCGCCGAACGATCATGGGATAGGAGTCGAGGAACGCCTCTCCCACGGCGCGGGTAAGCGCGAAATTCGTCGCAAAGTCGCCTTCGAGATGATCGTAGAAGATGCCGCCGACGCCGCGATGGACCTTGCGGTGGGGCAGCCAGAAATAGTCGTCCGCCCACTTCTTGAAGCGCGGATAGTCGCCGGCCGGGCTGGTCGCGCAGGCGCGTTCCATCGCCGCATGAAAGTCCGCGGTGTCCGCATCTTTGGGCAATGCCGGGTTCAGGTCGGCACCCCCGCCGAACCAGCGCTTCGTCGTGACCAGGAACCGCGTGTTCATGTGGACGGCGGGTACATGCGGGTTGGCCATGTGCGCGACAAGGCTGATTCCGGTCGCAAAGAAATTCGGATTCTCCCCCGCGCCATGGATCGACGGCGCGAACTCCGGGGCGAAGGCGCCCCCGACGGTCGAGACGTTGACGCCGACTTTCTCGAAGACCTTGCCTTTCATCACGCCGCGAACACCGCCGCCGCTGGCGCCGGAAGTGTCGTCGTCGCGAAACCAGCGGGTATATTCGAATGTCGCGTCGCTGGCGGCCTCGCGCTCGATGCTTTCGAATGCCGCGCAGATCCGGTCGCGTAGCGACTCGAACCATGTTCGCGCCTGCTGCTGTTCGGCGTCGAGTTCGATCATTCCGGCAATCCCCCCGTTTGTCTGAGTGCCTCGGATAGGGCGATGGCGGCCGCGACTGCAAGGTTGAACGATCGCACGGTCGTGGAAATCGGGATGCGGACACCGGCGTTGCAGTCCTGCGCAACGTCGCTCGGCACGCCCGAACTCTCGCTGCCCAGCAACAACGTGTCGCTGGCCGTGAAGGCGAAATCGTGAACCCGCTGCCGTGCCTTGGTGGTCAGCAGAATGACGCGGGCGGGGGCGGCGCGCCGAAAGGCCTGCCAGTCGGGATGACGCTCGGTCGCGACATGTGCCGCATAGTCCATGCCCGCGCGCCGCATCCGGGCATCCGACCAGACGAATCCGCACGGCTCGATCACATCGACGGCAATGCCGTAACAGGCCGCCAGGCGGAGCACGGCGCCCATGTTGCCGGCGATTTCGGGCTGATAACAGGCTAGGCGCATCACGCATGCCGTAGGGGCAGGGCCCTGGCGTCACAAGCCTGACATTTTCGCATTTGCAAGGGGCACGCGAACCGCTATCAGGCGCGCCATCAAGTACGGTTGCTTTTGCGCATCCGGCTATGGTGCCGTGGCGCAGACCGTTTTTGGAGAACAGGAAACATGGCCGGACAGGCTGTAGCTGAAGCCGACGCGACGATCGCGGCAGAGCCCGAAGTACGTCGCCGCGATGTGATCAACATTGCCGCCGTCGCGTTCGCGGGCGTCGGGGTCGTGCCGATCCTCGGCGTGGCGATCAACCAGATGAACCCGTCTTCGGACGTGCTGGCGCTGGCGACGACAGAGGTCGATATCTCGAAGATCGAGGCTGGCCAGGCGATAAAAACGATTTTCCAGAAACAGGCGCTCTTCGTGCGTCGCCTGACCGGTGCCGAGATCGCGGCCGCCAACGCCGTGCCGCTGTCGTCGCTGCGCGATCCGCAGACGCTGGCCCAGCGCACCAAGCCCGGCAAGGAAGAATGGCTGATCACGTCGGGGAATTGCACCCATCTCGGCTGCATTCCGCTGGGCGCCGGCCAGGGCGAGATCAAGGGCGAGTTCGGCGGGTATTTCTGCCCGTGCCACGGCTCGGCCTACGATACCGCCGCGCGCATCCGCAAGGGTCCCGCGCCCAAGAACCTGCCCGTGCCGGACTATGTGTTCCGCTCGGACACCCTTGTTGAAGTGGGAGCAAAGGCATGAGCTTTCCCTGGGCCAAGCACTATGAGCCGAAGAACCCGTTCATGCGCTATCTCGACGAGAAGCTGCCCATGCCGCGGCTCGTCTACAACGCCGTCGGGGCCGGCTATCCGGTACCGCGCAACCTGAATTATTTCTGGAACTTCGGCGTGCTCGCCGGGGCGGCGCTCGCCATCCAGATCGTCACCGGCATCGTTCTCGCCATGCATTATCATGCGGATATCGGCGGGGCGTTCAATTCGGTCGAGCACATCATGCGCGACGTCAACGGCGGGTGGTTCTTCCGCTACGCCCACGCCAACGGCGCGTCGATGTTCTTCATCGTGGTGTACATCCATATTGCCCGCGGCCTGTATTTCGGGTCGTACAAGCCGCCGCGTGAAGTCATCTGGTTGCTCGGCGTCGTGATCTTCCTGCTGATGATGGCGACCGCGTTCATGGGCTATGTCCTGCCCTGGGGGCAGATGAGCTTCTGGGGTGCCAAGGTCATCACCGGGTTGTTCTCGGCGATTCCCTTCGTCGGCCCGACGATCCAGACTTGGCTGCTCGGCGGTCCGGCTCCGGACTACAACACGCTCAACCGTTTCTTCTCGTTGCACTATCTGCTGCCGTTCGTGATCGCGGGCGTCATCATCCTGCACATCTGGGCGCTGCACATCCCGGGCTCGTCGAACCCCACGGGCGTGAGCGTCAAGGACGAGCAGGACACGGTGCCGTTCCACCCGTATTACACGGCGAAGGACGGCTTCGGGCTCGGCGTGTTCCTGATCGCGTTTGCCGCGCTCATGTTCTTCGCGCCGAACTACCTCGGCCACCCGGACAACTATATCGCGGCGAACCCGATGAGCACGCCCGCGCACATCGTGCCCGAATGGTATTTCTGGCCATTCTACGCGATCCTGCGGGCGTTCACGGTCGATTTCATCCTGCCGGCGAAGCTGTGGGGCGTGCTCGCCATGTTCAGCTCGATCCTGCTGCTGTTCTTCCTGCCGTGGCTTGATCCGTCGCCCGTGCGCTCGGGCAATTACCGCCCGCTGTTCAAGAAGTTCACGATCTTCGGCCTCCTGCCTGCCGTGCTCGTCCTGGGCTATTGCGGCGGTGCGCCTGCCGAAGAGCCCTATGTGATCATCTCGCAGCTCGCGGCGGCCTATTACTTCGCGCACTTCCTCGTCATCCTGCCGATCATCTCGATGATCGAACGGCCGCTGCCGCTGCCGAACTCGATCACGGAGGCCGTACTCAGCAAATATGGCGTGACGCCAGCTTCCGGCACCGCGCCGCAGCTGCAGCCGGCCGAATAGGGGTTTATCATGGTTCGTCCGATCGGAATGCTGGCCGGTGCCGGCTTCGTCCTTGTCCTGCTCTGGTCCCTCGTCTGGGGCGTGGTCGCCTATGTTCCCGAGATCGGGAAGCCGACGGTGCTCAACACATTCGAACTTCCCAAGCACCCCAAGGAGAATGTCTCCTGGTCGTTCGAGGGACCCGGCGGCAAATACGACAACCGCCAGCTGCAGCGCGGCTTCCAGGTCTACAAGGAAGTCTGCTCGGCCTGTCACTCGATGAACCAGGTCTCGTTCCGCGACCTCGAGCAGATCGGCTTCACCAAGGCCGAGGTGAAGGCGATCGCCAAGAACTGGGTCGTGGAAGTGCCGTCGATCAACCCCGACACGGGTGAGGCGACGACGCGCAAGGCGACGCCGGCGGACAAGTTCCCGTCGCCCTATCCCAACGAAACAGCCGCGCGTGCTGCGAACAACAATGCGCTGCCGCCGGACCAGTCGCTGCTCGCCAAGGCGCGCCACGCGGGTCCGCACTATATCTACTCGCTGCTGACGGGCTATGAGGACCAGCCGGCCGCGCTGGTCGCCAAGTTCCCCGACGTGAAAACGCCGGACGGACTGCACTACAACCCGTACTTCCCGAACCTCAACCTCGCGATGGCCCCGCCGCTCGCCGACGGGCAGGTGACCTATGCCGACGGCACGCCGAACACGCAGAAGCAGATGGCCAAGGACGTGACGGCCTTCCTGATGTGGGCGGCCGAACCGAACCTGCCCACGCGCCATGCCGTGGGCTGGGCAGCGCTGGCCTATCTCCTGGTGTTCACGGGGCTCGCCTATCTCGCCTACCGCAACATCTGGGCCGACAAGAAGCCGAAGAAGCTCGCCGCCGCGTGACCCGCGGCGGCAGCGGGTGCGACCAATGACGCGGAGTGACCTCAAGTCGCTCGTCCGGACGATCCCCGACTTTCCGAAGCCGGGGATCCAGTTCCGCGACATCTCGACCCTTCTCGCCGATGGTGCCGGATTTGCGGCGTCGATCGAAGCCATGGCCGGTATCGCCCGTCCGTTCAGCCCCGATCGCATCGTCGCCATCGATGCCCGCGGCTTCCTGTTCGGGGCACCGGTCGCGGTGGCGCTGGGTGCCGGGGTGATCCCGGCCCGCAAGCGCGGCAAACTTCCCGGCGCGACCTTGGGCGTCGATTACGACCTCGAATACGGGACCGACCGGCTCGAACTGCACGTCGGTGCTGTCCTGCCAGGCCACCGTGCGCTGATCGTCGACGATCTGATCGCGACCGGCGGGACTGCCATGGCCTGTGTGAAGCTGCTCCGCGATGCGGGCGCCGAAGTCGTCGGCGCCGTCTTTGCCATCGACCTGCCGGACCTGGGCGGCGCGGACCGGCTTCGTGCCGAGGGTGTCCCGGTCGACAGCCTGATGGCATTCGGCGGCCACTGACGGGAACAAGCGGGACATTGCGCCGTTAGCGTCCCAATGTCGTTCACCCAGCTCAATCCGCCGCTCCCGCTCACGGTCCTCGACAAGGGGAAGGGCTATGCGATCGGCGTCATCGATTACGGTCAGGAGCATAACCTGATCTGGGTGACCGCGCTCGACGAGTCTGGGGAAATCTGGTGTGCGCCTAATCCGATGGTGCGCTTCCAGTCGAACTGGACGATGGGGCGCGGCCGGCGGCCCGCCAATGACGGCAAGTTTCCAAAGGCCTGCTAGGCCGGCCGTCGCCTGATCAGCCCGATTGCAACCGTCGTCATGACCGGCTCATCGTTCTGGTTGAAAACCGTCGCGCGCGACAGGAAGGACCCGATGTCGGGCTTGCTGCGTGACGGCGTCTTTTCGAGCACTTCGGTTTCGACGCGCAGGGTGTCTCCCGGATAGACCGGTTTCAGCCAGCGCAATTCATTCTGCCCGGGCGAGCCCAATCCGGCCTGTTGCACCTCGGACATGTTGTCCACCAGCATCCTCATCATCATCGCACAGGTATGCCACCCGCTTGCCGCGATGCGCCCGAAGTGGGTCTTCGCCGCTTCCTCGTCCGAGAGGTGAAACGGCTGTGGATCGTATTTTCGCGCGAAATCGAGCACTTCCTCGCGCGTGACGTCATAGCGTCCGAAAGACGACTTCGAACCGATGACCAAATCTTCGAAATACAGCATGACGCCCTTGTGGCGGCTATTCGGCGCCGGTCAAGGCCGGGGCGAACACCGTCGCGCTGCCGTCCGAGGGCCGGGGAGCGACGCCGATCAGTCCGGAAACGAGCGGATAGACATCGACATTGTCGAAGCCGGGGAGCGTGATGCTGCGGCGGAACGCGGGCCCGTTGGCGACAAACAGCGCGTCCATCTCGTGGTTGGCCGGGTCATAGCCATGCGCGCCGCCGCCCTCGAACGGCTTGTCGGCGGGCATCGGCGATCCCAGGATGTACCAGCCGATTTCGGCGATGCAGACAAAGGCCGGCACGCGCGCATTCTGTCCATAGTGTAGCGCAGGCGGCAGTTCGCCCTTGCGCGCGCAGTTCATATGCGGATGGGGCTTCAGCAGCGCTTTGGCCAGCCGGGCGTCGCGGCCCTTCGTCGGCTCGATGCCGGCAACCGGTCCGCCCGTTACGGCCCTAAAATCCTTCGATTTCGCCACTTCCCATAGACGGATGACCCGGTCGGGCGATGTGGCGGCCATGCCATGGTCGGCAACGATCACGTAATTGGCGCGTACGCCGAGGGCAGCTATCCCGTCGACGAGCCGGCCGATCTGGCCGTCGACGGCGGTGATCGCGTCGTTCGTCTTTCGGGCATCCGGGCCATATTTGTGACCGACGGTGTCGACGGTATCGAAATAGAGCGTAACGAATTGCGGCCGCGTCGCGGCGGGCCGACGGAGCCAGTCGATCACCGAGTCGACACGCTGCGCTTCGGTGTTCTCCTTGGCATAGAGCCACCAGTCGCGCGGGCGCACGCCGCCGAAGTCGACATTGCTGCCCGGCCAGAACATCGTCGCCGTCCGCACGCCCGCCTTCTCGGCCGTGATCCAGAGCGGTTCGGCAGCCGACCACCAGAACGGGTCGCTGTTCGCCATCGTGAAGGTGACGCCGGGCTTGCCTGCGTCCTCCATCGTATTGGCGACGATGCCATGGTGGTCGGGACGCAGGCCGGTGACCAGCGTCCAGTGGTTGGGGAAGGTCACGCTCGGGAACGACGGATGCATCGTCGCGCGCACGCCGCTGTCGGCCAGCGCCTTCAGCCGCGGTGCGGTGCCGCGGTCGAGATAGTCGGCGCGAAAGCCGTCGATCGACACCAGGATCGTGACCGGTCGCTCGACGGGCTGGGCCCCGAGCGGCGCGGCACAAAGGGCAAAAAGGGCGATGAAGAACCGGGCCATCATGCTGCTCTCCACCCCTATTGCGTCAGCCGCGTGTCACACGTTGAACCGGAACAGCAGCACGTCGCCGTCGTGGACGATGTACTCCTTGCCTTCGGACCGCAGCTTGCCCGCCTCGCGCGCGCCGCTTTCGCCGCCGAACGCGATATAGTCGTCGTACGCGATCGTCTCCGCCCGGATGAAGCCGCGCTCGAAGTCGCTGTGGATCGCGCCCGCCGCATTCGGCGCGGTCGCCCCCTTGTGCACCGTCCACGCCCGCGCTTCCTTGGGACCGCAGGTGAAGAAGGTGATGAGGTCGAGCAGCTCGTACCCGGCGCGGATCACGCGCGCGAGGCCGGTCTCGGTCAGGCCCAGGTCGGACAGGAACTCGGCCCGGTCCTCCGGCGGCATCGTCGCGATCTCGGCCTCGATCGCTGCCGAGACGACCACCGCCTGCGCCCCGACGGACTTTGCCATCTCGAACACCTTTGCCGACAGCGCATTGCCCTCGGCCGCCGCGCTTTCCTCGACGTTGCACACATAGAGGACAGGCTTCGACGTCAGCAGCTGCGCCTGTGCAAAGTGCCGCGCTTCGTCCGCATCGCCGACTTCGGTCAGCCGCGCCGGCTTGCCCTCGCGCAGCAACGCCAGCGCCTTGCCCAGCACGGCCGCCGCAGACTTGGCTTCCTTATCGCCCTGCTGGCCCTTCTTGATCAGGTTCGGCACGCGCTTTTCGAGGCTTTCGAGATCCGACAGCATCAGTTCGGTCTCGACCGTCTCGGCATCGGCGATCGGGTCGATCTTGCCCTCGACATGGGTGATGTCACCGTCCTCGAAGCAACGCAGGACATGGACGATCGCATCGACCTCGCGAATGTTGCCGAGAAACTGGTTGCCCAGCCCCTCGCCGGTCGACGCCCCGCGCACCAGCCCCGCGATGTCGACGAACGCCAGCTGCGTCTCGATCTTCTTGGCCGACTTGCCGATCTCGACGAGCTTGTCGAGCCGCGGATCGGGCACCGCCACGTTGCCGACGTTGGGTTCGATCGTGCAGAACGGATAATTCGCGGCCTGCGCCGCCGCCGTCTGCGTCAGCGCGTTGAACAGGGTGGACTTGCCGACATTCGGCAACCCGACAATCCCACATTTGAAACCCATGATCACTCCCTCTCCCCTTCAGGGGAGAGGGCTGGGGAGAGGGGCAGTGACTTCCCAACCCGATTAAATGCACGGGAAGCAGACTGCCCCTCTCCCCGACCCTGTCCCCTGAAGGGGAGAGGGAGCTAACCCATCCTCATTGCGACATCGTTCATGAACCGCACGTCGTCCCCCTCTGCCAGCCATTTGGATTCCGCCGCAATCGCCCCCAGCAGATGCGCCAGCTCGTCCATCTCGGCCTTGGCATAATTGCCCAGGACATGGCCGGTCACCCGGTCCTTGTGTCCCGGATGGCCGATGCCGATCCGGACGCGGCGGAAATCCTCGCCGATATGCGCCATCGTTGAGCGAATGCCATTGTGTCCCGCCGCGCCGCCGCCCACGCGGACCTTCACCTTCATCGGCGCGAGGTCGAGCTCGTCGTAGAACACCGTCACGTCGGCGGGGGTCAGCTTGAAGAAGCGCATCGCCTCGCCCACGCTCCGGCCGCTTTCGTTCATGAACGTCGCGGGCTTGAGCAGCAGGATCTTCGTGTCGCCGATGCGCCCCTCGGTCAGGCTGCCCTGGAATTTCGCTTTCCACGGCCCGAAACGCCATTCCTGCGCGACCGCGTCGGCGGCCATGAAGCCGACATTGTGCCGGTGCAGCGCATATTCCGCACCCGGATTGCCGAGACCGACCCAGAGTTGCATCTCAATCCCCCTCTCCCCGCTGGCGGGGAGAGGGCAGGGGAGAGGGGCAGTGACTTCCCCACCCGGTTGCAGACTTTGCTGGGGAGCAGACTGCCCCTCTCCCCGACTCTCTCTCCAATGCGGAGAGAGCAAAGACTATTCGGCTTCGCCTTCGCCCTCGGTCGACGTGTCGCCTTCGCTCGACTTGAGCGCCGACGGCGCAACCAGCGTGGCAATGGTGAAGTCGCGGTCGGTGATCGCGCTCTCCACGCCCTTGGGCAGGGTGACCGAAGAGATGTGGATCGAATCGCCGACATCGGTGCCGGTCAGGTCGATTTTGATCTCGTCCGGGATTTCGGCGGCATCGCAGATCAGTTCGAGCTCGTGACGCACCACGTTGAGCACCGCACCGCGCTTGATGCCCGGCGAGGCTTCCTCGTTCATGAAGTGCACCGGCACCTGCACGGTCACCTTGGCGTGCTCCGAAATCCGCAGGAAGTCGGCATGCAGCGGGCGGTCGGTGACCGGATGGAAGGCAACGTCCTTGGGCAGCGTCCGCACGGACTTGCCGCCCACGTCGATCATCACGACCGAATTCATGAAATGGCCGGTGTGCAGCGCCTTCAGCAGCGCCTTTTCCTCGATATGGATGCCCATCGGGGCTTCGCCTGCGCCATAGACGACGGCAGGAACACGGGCCTCACGACGCAATGCCCGGCTGGCTCCCTTACCCGCCGTCTCGCGCGCTTCGGCCGACAGGGTCAGCTGATCGCTCATTATGTATCTCCAAGTGTTGTCACCCGCGCGCGCCTCCAGGGATGTCGATGCGACGGGGAGCGGCGCGCATAGCGGGGGAGGGGGCAATTTGCAACGCCCAAAGCCCCTCTCCTTCAGGGGAGGAGTTGGGGAGGGGCAGTTCCTGTCACCGCAGGATTGTCGCAGGGAAAAGGCAGGCCGCCTTACCGCCCCGAAGGCGAGCCGCCGGTCCTACTGGACCCGCACCACCTTGTAACCCCGCCGCGCCAGCAGCTCCTCGACCGATCCCTTGCCGGCCAGATGTCCCGCGCCAACCGCGATGAACACCGTGCCCGGCTGTTTCATCCGCTCGGCGATCCACCCCGCCCAGTTGTTGTTGCGGCGGTGGAGCAGGACGTCGGCCAGTTCGGGCGACAGCTTCATCTCGTCGTCGAAGGTCAGCGCGATCTTGCGTACGTCGCCTGCCTTCCACGCCGCGATCATCACCGCGAATTCCTTTTCCGCATTGGCCGTGTCGTCGGCAATGCTCGTCAGAAAGGTGCGCTGGGCGGCTTCGGGCAGGGTATCGAAATAGCCCAGTTGCTGCTCCGCCGTCTCCAGCCCGGCCACCGGCTTGCCCATTTTCTCGAAGGCATTGGTCAGCTGCGTCTCGGCGCCATCGGCATAGCTCAGGTTGAGCTTGGCATTGATCGCCGACGAAATGGTCAGCGCCGCGGCCCAGCTTTCCAGCCCGTCGAGATAGGTGAGCGGCAGGCCGCTGTCGGCAATCACCTTCTGCAACTTCGCCCGCTTCGCCGGGGGTACCCGGTCGAGCAGCGGCGGCAGCCCCGGGCTGCGCGCCAGCCGCGTCATTACCGCACCCAGCTTCGCCGGATCCTTGTCGAGCGCCACTTCGAGCATCAGCCGCTGCGAGGCGGCCATGGCCTTGGTCATGACCGGCGTGGTCCACTGCAGCCCCTTGGGCAGCAGGTGGATCGTCCCGAACAGATAGATGGTCGTGTCGGCGTCGGCGACTTTCCACAGGGCGGGGCGGGCGGTTGCGGGGGCCTTGGCTTCGGTGCCGGCACAGGCAGCGAGGGCGATGGCTGTGACGAGCGTGGAGAAAATACGGTTCATGGCGGCGGCGCATAGCCCATTGCTTGACCCGCCGCGACCCCCACGCCAAAGCCGCGCGCGTGTCAAAGCCACTTTCTTTCCAGCGCCTGATCCTGACGCTCCACGAATATTGGAGCGCGCGCGGCTGCGTCATCCTCCAGCCCTATGACATGGAAATGGGCGCTGGGACCTTCCACCCCGCGACCACCCTGCGCGCGCTCGGCCCCGATCCGTGGAATGCGGCCTATGTCCAGCCCAGCCGCCGCCCGACCGACGGGCGCTACGGCGAAAATCCGAACCGTCTCGGCCAATATTGTCAGTATCAGGTGATCCTGAAGCCCAGCCCGCCCGACATGCAGGAGGCGTATCTGGGCAGCCTCGACGCTATCGGCATCGATCCGCGCCTGCACGACATCCGCTTCGTCGAGGACGACTGGGAATCGCCGACGCTCGGTGCCTGGGGGCTCGGCTGGGAAGTCTGGTGCGACGGGATGGAAGTCACGCAATACACCTATTTCCAGCAGATGGGCGGCTTTGACTGCAAGCCCGTTGCGGGCGAACTGACCTATGGGCTCGAACGCCTCGCCATGTACGTGCAGGGCGTCGACAGCGTCTACGACCTCGCGTTCAACGACCATGGCGTGACCTATGGCGACGTCTACCTCGAGAATGAGCGCCAGATGTCGACATGGAATTTCGAAGTGGCGAATACCGAGACGCTGTTCGACGGCTTCCGCAAGGCGGCCGCCGAATGCGAAAGCGCGCTCGCCGCCGACCTGCCGATCGCGGCCTACGAACAGGCGATCAAGGCCAGCCATATCTTCAACACGCTGCAGGCGCGCGGCGTCATCTCGGTCGCCGAGCGCCAGGCCTATATCGGCCGGGTCCGCGACCTCGCGAAGGGCGCGTGCGCCGGCTGGATGGACAAGAACGCCGAGGGCTGGAAAGCCCGGTATCCGAACTGGACGTCGGCATGACCGACTTCCTCCTCGAGCTTCGCTCCGAAGAAATTCCCGCGCGGATGCAGGTCAAGGCCAAGGACGACCTCGCGCGCCTGTTCGCCGAAGAGATCGCGAAATCCGGCCTGACCGCGACGACGATCGAAGCCTTCGCCACCCCGCGCCGCCTCGCGCTCATCGCGCGTGGCCTGCCGGAGCAGACCGCCGCCGTCAGCGAGGAGCGCAAGGGGCCCCGCAGCAACGCGCCGGAACAGGCGCTTGCCGGTTTCCTGCGCTCGACCGGCCTGACCCGCGACCAGCTCGTCGAACGCGACGGCGTGTTCTTCGCGGTGATCGACAAGCCCGGCCGCCCGACCGCCGGCGTCCTTGCCGAAGCGGTTCCCGCCGTCGTCCGCGCTTTCCCCTGGCCGAAATCGATGCGCTGGGGCGACGCGTCGATCAGCACCGAAAGCCTGCGCTGGGTGCGGCCGCTGCAGGGCATCGTCGCGCTGTTCGGCGATGACGTGGTCCCGTTCGAGATCGACGGTATCGCCAGCGGCGCCGCGACCATGGGCCACCGCTTCCATCACAGCGGCCCCATCACCATCGGCAGCGCTGCCGACTACATCGAAAAGCTGCGCGCGTGCCACGTCATCGTACATCTGTCGGAGCGCACGACGCTGATCCGCGACGGGGCGCGTGCCGCCGCCGCTGCGGAGGGGCTGGTACTCGTCGAGGACGAAGGGCTGGTCCTCGAAAACGCGGGCCTCACCGAATGGCCCGTGCCATTGCTCGGCCGTTTCGACCCCGATTTCCTCGGCGTGCCGCGCGAAGTCATCCAGCTGACGATGCGCACCAACCAGAAATACTTCGCCTGCACCGATGCGGATGGCGAACTGGCCAACGCCTTCGTCTGCACCGCGAACTTGGATGCGACCGACGGCGGCACTGCCATCGTCGCGGGCAACCGCAAGGTGCTGGCCGCGCGGCTCAGCGACGCGAAGTTCTTCTGGGAAAACGATCTTAAAGTGCCCCTGGCCGACCAGGCAGCCAAGCTGGGCGGAATCGTCTTCCACGAAAAGCTCGGCACCGTCGCCGACAAGGTCGAGCGCGTGGCGAAGCTGGCGCGCTGGCTGGTGGAGAGCGGTGTCGTCACCGCAAAGCCCCTCCCCTTCAGGGGAGGGGTTGGGGTGGGGCCTGTCCCCGACAGCGCAGCATCGGTTCCTGCGGACAACCCCCACCCCAACCCCTCCCCTGAAGGGGAGAGGGAGAGCCTTGCCGCCCTCGCCGAAACCGCCGCTCGCCTCTGCAAGGCCGACCTCGTCACCGGCATGGTCGGCGAATTCCCCGAACTGCAAGGCATCATCGGCGGCCACTTCGCCCGCGCGCAGGGGCTGCCCGATGCGGTCGCAGACGCGATCCGCGATCACTACAAGCCGGTCGGGCAGGGGGATGACGTCCCGACCGCGCCCGTGACGGTGGCGGTGTCGCTGGCGGATAAGTTCGACAGTCTTGCCAGTTTCTTTGTGGCAGACATGCCCCCTTCAGGATCCAAAGATCCTTTTGCGCTCAGGCGCTCGGCTCTGGGTTTCTTATCGGTGCTTACGGACAACAATTTCCGCATCCGTTTCGCTGCATTGTTCGAGAGCTGGTCAGGCGATCGTTACGTCGAGATCGCGGACCGCTTTGAACCGTTGCGCTATTTCTTCGCCGACCGCCTCAAAGTCCAGCAACGCGAAGCCGGTGTCCGCCACGACCTGATCGACGCGGTCTTCGCGCTCGGCGGCGAGGACGATCTCGTCCGCCTGCTCGCGCGGGTGAAGGCGTTGCAGGCATTCGTCGGGACCGACGAGGGCACCAACCTGCTCGCCGGCTACAAGCGCGCCGCGAACATCCTGAAAAAAAGCCCCTCTCCCCCTGCGGGAGAGGGAGGAGCGCCGTCAGGCGCGGAGGGAGAGGGGTCGGCAGGAGCCGAAGCCGATCTCATCGCCGCGCTCGACACTGCCGAACCGCGCGCCGCCGCGGCGATCGAGGCAGAGGACTTCGAATCCGCGATGTCCGCGCTTGCCACGCTGCGCACGCCCATCGACGCATTCTTCGAAACCGTGACCGTGAACGACCCCGACGCCGCCAAGCGCGCGGCGCGGCTGGCGCTGCTGGCGCGCTTCCGCGACGCGGTGCACCGGGTTGCTGATTTTTCGAAGATCGAGGGCTGAATTTCTTAAGCCCCTCCCCTTCAGGGGAGGGGTTGGGGTGGGGAAGGTCCCTCCCTATAGGCATTGAAATCGTGGGGTTTGATCGGCCCCACCCCAACCCCTCCCCTGAAGGGGAGGGGCTAAGGAGGTTGAATGACCCAATACGTATATCGCTTCGGTGGCGGCGTTTCGGACGGCAAGGGACTGTCGAAGGAACTGCTCGGCGGCAAGGGCGCGAACCTCGACGGCATGGCCTCGATCGGGCTGCCCGTGCCCCCCGGCTTCACGATCAGCACCGCGATGTGCACGCGCTATTACGACGAGGGCGAGAAATTTCCGCCTGAACTCAACGCAGAAGTCGCCGCCGGCATCGCGCATATCGAGGGCGTGACCGGCAAGAAGTTCGGCGACATTGCCGATCCGCTGCTGGTCTCCGTGCGCAGCGGGGCGCGCGTCTCGATGCCCGGCATGATGGACACCGTCCTCAACCTGGGGCTCAACGACGCGACGGTGCAGGGCCTCGCTGCTACCAGCGGCGACCCGCGCTTTGCGTGGGACAGCTACCGCCGCTTCATCCAGATGTACGCCGATGTCGTGCTCGGCCTCGACCACGGTGCCTTCGAGGAAGCGCTTGAAATCGCGAAGGAAGACAAGGGCTATTATCTCGACACCGAGCTCGAGGCTTCGGACCTTCAGGACCTCGTCGCGGTCTATCTCGGCCTTGTCGAGAAACAATGGGGCAGGGCCTTTCCGCAGGACGTGCACGAGCAGCTCTGGGGGGCGGTCGGCGCGGTGTTCGGCTCCTGGCAGTCCGAGCGCGCCAAGGTCTATCGCCGCATCAACTCGATCCCGCACGACTGGGGCACGGCGGTCAACGTCCAGGCGATGGTGTTCGGCAACATGGGGGACACCTCGGCGACCGGCGTGGCCTTCACCCGCGACCCGGCGACCGGCGAACGCGCCTATTACGGCGAGTATCTGATCAACGCGCAGGGCGAAGACGTCGTCGCCGGTATCCGCACACCACAGTATCTGACAACCGCAGCCCGCGAGCGCGCCAACGCTAAGCCTTTGTCGATGCAGGAATCTATGCCGGGCGTCTACGACGAGCTGGCGAACGTGTTTAACCTTCTTGAAGCGCACTACCGCGACATGCAGGACATCGAGTTCACCGTCGAACGCGGCAAACTCTGGATGCTGCAGACCCGCTCGGGCAAACGCACCGCCAAGGCCGCGCTCAAGATTGCCGTCGACATGGCCGCCGAAGGGCTGATCACGCGGGACGAAGCCGTCATGCGCGTCGACCCGTCGGCGCTCGACCAGTTGCTCCACCCGACGCTCGACCCCAAGGCCGTGCGCGACGTCATCGTGAAGGGCCTACCCGCCAGCCCCGGCGCGGCATCGGGCATCGCCGTCTTCGACAGCGACACCGCCGAAAAGCGCGCGGAGCAGGGCCAGTCGGTCATCCTCGTCCGCACGGAAACCTCGCCCGAGGACATTCACGGCATGCACGCGGCCAAGGGTATCCTGACGGCGCGCGGTGGCATGACCTCGCATGCCGCCGTCGTGGCGCGTGGCATGGGACGCCCCTGCGTCTCGGGCGCCGGCTCGCTGAGCATCGATGCGGCGGGCAAGATCGCGCGCGTCGGCGGGCGGGAAATCCGCGAAGGCGACATGCTGACCCTCGACGGCTCGACCGGCGAAGTCATGGCGGGCGAAGTGGCAACGATCCAGCCCGAGCTCTCGGGCGATTTCGGCACGCTGATGGAATGGGCCGACGGCTCGCGCCGGATGAAGGTGCGTGCGAATGCCGAGACTCCGGCAGATGCAAAGGTTGCGCGCGAATTCGGTGCGGAAGGCATAGGCCTGTGCCGTACTGAACACATGTTCTTCGAGGCCTCGCGGATCACCGCCGTGCGCGAGATGATCCTCGCCGAAAACGAAAAGGGCCGCCGTGTGGCGCTCGCCAAGCTCCTGCCGGAACAGCGCGCCGACTTTGTCGGCCTGTTCGAGGTGATGGCAGGGCTGCCCGTGACGATCCGCCTGCTCGACCCGCCGCTCCACGAATTCATGCCCCATGCGGAGTCCGACTTCGAGGACGTCGCCAAGGCGACTGGCCTGACGGTCGACATGCTCAAGCGCCGCGCCGCGGAGCTGCACGAGTTCAACCCGATGCTCGGCCATCGAGGATGCCGGCTGGGCGTCACCTATCCCGAAATCTACGAAATGCAGGCTCGCGCGATCTTCGAGGCGGCCTGTGACCTGGATGTGTCGCCTATTCCCGAGGTAATGGTACCTCTCGTCGCGACGCGGCGCGAACTGGAGCTGATGAAGGCCGTCATCGACCGCACGGCCGAAGCTGTATTCGTAGAACGCGGCAAGCGGATCCAGTACCTCGTCGGCACCATGATCGAATTGCCGCGCGCCGCGCTCAAGGCCGGGGAGATCGCCGAGGTTGGCGCTTTCTTCAGCTTTGGCACGAACGATCTGACCCAGACCACCCTGGGTGTCTCGCGCGACGATGCCGGCCGCTTCCTCGGCATCTATGTCGACCAGGGTATCTACGAGCGCGATCCGTTCGTCAGCCTGGACGTCGAGGGTGTCGGTGAGCTGGTTCAGATCGCCGCCGACCGGGGCAGGGCCACGCGTCCCGACATCAAGCTCGGCATTTGCGGGGAGCATGGTGGCGACCCGGCTAGCATCGCGTTTTGCGAAAGCGTGGGGCTCGATTACGTGTCTGCCTCGCCTTATCGCGTGCCGATCGCGCGGCTCGCGGCAGCGCAAGCAGCCTTGGGGAGCAACCGCTGAAAACTTGGCATCGCCTATCGCTGGCGATCGTACTCGGCGTCGTCATCGGCGCTGCGCTAGCGGTCTACCGGGTCCGCGGTGGCCTCGGCGCCGGGCAGGTGACCAACGGCCCGTGGGCTACGGCCGCGACCTACGGAACGAAGCGTGCCGATGCGCTCACCCGTGCACGGGTGGCCTTGTCCGGGCTGCTCGCCTTGCCCGCTAAAGAAGCCATGTATTTCACGGCAAGGACCGACAGCCGAGGGCGGCCGCTCGAGGGGCGGTGCACCTATCGGGTCCGCGGTCCCCGTTTTTCCGCGAGATGGTGGAGCATTACACTCTATCGGGGCGAGGGATGGCTTGTGCCCAACAGTGCTAATCGATGGTCGGTCGGCAACTTGCCGACCGGACCGTCCAACGCATGGAACATGACGCTGAGCCCCCACTCCCAACCTGCTTCTGCAAACTGGTTGCCAACCGGAAACGCGGATCGTTTCGACCTTACGCTCCGCCTTTATCACCCGTCGGAAGCGATACTGAGGCATCCCGAACAGACCGTGCTGCCCGCGATTGACCGGCTTGTCTGTTCATGATCCAGCGGTGGCTTCTCCCCGCCCTCGTCGGGCTCGGCACAGCAACGCTGGCCTATCAAGCAACGCTGCTTGCGACGCCTTTCGCGTTGATGCGGGTCGCTGAGGCAAAGGTGGGGAAGGGGCTGTCTAACAACGAATTCCACTTCGGACCGATGACGACTGCCGAAAACCAGACCATCGTTCGGCCCTCACCCGACCTGTCCTATTCGCTGTGCGTCTTTGACCTATCGAAAGGTCCGGTGCTTGTACGCGCAGAGCCGATTCCGGGCCGTTACTGGTCGGTCAGCGTGTTCGACGCGCGGACCGACGTCGCGATCGTGCTCAGTGATCGCGACACGGCCGGAAAACCTGCTATGTTGGCCGTGACCAAGCCTGGGCAGCATGCGCCGGCGGGCTATCTTCCCGTACAGGTAGAATACCCCAAAGGGATCGTGCTGCTGAGAATCTTGCTGGCCGACAAAGCCGATTTTCCTGCCGTCGATGCGCTACGGCGAAAATCGTTTTGCCGGTCCGCTTAGAACGCGCCGGTTCGCACCGGATCGACCGGGTGACGCTCGGTCGTATTCACCACGGCCCGCTGGCTAAGCAACGCCTCATGTTGTTTGCGCAGTGCAAGATGCGCATCGCGCTCCCGATTGTAGGCAGCTTTCCACTTGCCGCCGCCCGAACGGCTCAATAGGCCCAGCAACCATCCGATCACCAGCGTTAGTCCAAGTATTACCCAGCCGTTTGTGCTGAAATATTCCATCGCAAATCTCCCTTGTTTCCTTGCGGTAACGAAGGGAGCGCGCAGCTGTTCCGCGACTGTTGCGGCCGGTCCTAACCCTTGAACACTTCCGAGATGGCGCATGCCGCCGGACCAAGGATGACGATGAACAACACCGGAAGGATGAAGAGGATCAGCGGCACCGTCATGATCGCCGGCAGTCGCGCAGCTTTTTCTTCGGCGCGCATCATCCGCTCATGACGGAATTCCGCCGAGAGGACACGTAGTGCCGACGCAAGCGGCGTCCCGTATTTTTCGGTCTGGATCAACGTGGTGACGACGCCCTTGACGGCGTCTAGCGGCACGCGCGACGCCAGGTTTTCAAAGGCTGCGCGCCGGTCGGTAAGGAATCCCAGTTCGATCGCCGTCAGCGCGAACTCGTCGCCACATTCGGGATAGGCCCGGCCGAGTTCCTTGGCAACGCGCCCGAATGCGGCATCGACCGTAAGACCGGCCTCGGCGCAGATGACGAGCAGATCGAGCGCATCGGGCAGTCCCTTTCGGATGGCAGCGACGCGCTTGCTTACCGCATTGCTCAGCCAGATGTCGGCTGCCTTGTAACTCATGATGAGCGAAGCGAGCACGACGCAGGTACGCTTCCACGACGTCCAGTGCTCCAGACCGCCGAACCCGTACACCCACAATACCACGCCGCCGCCGAGGAAGATCGGCAGGACCAGGCGGGCGAAAATGATGATGACGGCCAGATCCTTCGACCTGATGCCGGCCTGCATGAGCTTGACCTGGGCAACTTTCAGCTGCTCGTCCTGCAGCACCTTGAGCGAATTCAGAAACGTCCGCATCCGGTCGGCGGTTTCGCTCTTGTTCTGAATCTTGGCGCGCCGCTTCGAGGTCGACGCGACGATTCCGGCCTTTAACTGCTCGCGGCGATCGTTGAGCGCCTTCACGCGCTTCGACATGGGGTCGCGAACAGTGGTGACGGCATAGACCGCAACCATGGCGGCCATCGTTGCCACGGCGGCGAGCACCGTAGCCACCCACAGGACGTCAACACCAAGAAGAGTCGGACCGGATTGCACAGGTTGCATTTTGGGTCCGCTCCTAGATTTCGAACGAGATCATGCGCGACATGACGAAGGCGCCCAGCCCCATCCAGCAACCGGCGCCAAGACCGACCGCAATGAGCTTCGGGTTCGTGAAGAACTGCTGCATATAATGGTCGTTGATCGAGTAGATCAGGCCGAACACGATGAAGGGCAGCGAGCCGATAATATAGGCCGATGCTTTGGACTCAGAAGACATCGCCTTGATCTTCAGCTTCATCTGCGCGCGTGAGCGCAAGACCCCCGCCAGGTTCGACAGCGTTTCCGCCAAGTTGCCACCTGTCTCACGCTGAATCTGGATGGTGATGCAAAAAAACTGAAACTCGGGCGTTCCCAGTCGGTCGGCGGTTTCCTGAAGCGCCGCGTCCATGGTGCGCCCGATCTTGATCTTGTCGCTGACGCTTCGAAACTCCATGCCGACGGGACCTGGAACCTCGGAGGCCACGACGCCGATTGTCTCGGTGATCGGCAAGCCTGAGCGAAGGCCGCGAACGAGCAATTCGATCGCGTCGGGGAAGCGCTTGTTGAACAGATTGACGCGCTTGTTGATCAAATATCCGACGATGAAGTGCGGCAGGCCCACACCCATGGCCGCGCCGAGAGCGACGCCGAGCCCCAGATTCCCCAGTTTGAACCAGACCAGCGAACCGATGACGAAAAGTATGCCAAGGGAGGCCATGAGATATTGTGCAGGCGTCCAAGGCTTGCCGGTCATGGCAAGGCGCTTTTGCAACTGAACCGGGTTGGGGAGGATGCGAGACGCGAAGCCATCCATGCGCGTTGCACGATTCGCTTGGATGCGCCGCATCTGCGCTTCGACCACGGCCCCCGTGGAGCTCGAATGCCGATCTTTGAGCGCGGTGAGCCGGCGGGCTTTTGCCTTGTCCACTGACGGCCCTGCGAACGCAAAGACCAACATTGCCACGACAATCACCGCACCGGTCGCCATCGCGAACATGGGTAACGGATCCACGGATCAGCCCGCCTTGGCTTTGGACTTTTTGGGCATCATCGACTTGAAGCCACCGAGCTTTCCGAGCAGCGATTGCTTCGCGGGTTTCCCAAAGGCATTTTCGTCGTCGCCCCCGCGTCCCGTCCCGTCGTCGCTCATGGCAGCCAGCCGGTCGACGATCTCGCCCAACGTCGCGCCGATCTTGGTCCCCTTGCTCGCCTCGGCGACGGTCTTGCCGAGCTTCGCAGCCTGCGTGACAACCTTCGGGTCGGACGAGACGATGAAGTCGACTTTTCGCTCGATCGAGCTCTCGAAGTCCTTTCGACTGATCTCCGAAGGCCCGTTGGCGGCAACGCGATTGGCGACGACCAGGACGCTGGTCTGCGGCGCATTGGATTTAAGCCACGACAAGATCCGGATGACATCGCGGGCCGATGCCAAGGTGAGCTCAGTGACGAGCACCGTCATCTGCACGTCCTGCATGAGGTGCGGATGCTGGACCAGCATGCCGCGCGGCAAGTCGATGATCGTCGTTTCGAACGCCGAACGCATTTCTTCTTGCAGCTGATAAAAGGCAGCTCCATCGGTCAGCATCGGCTGGTTGATAGGTGCTTCGGCGCTGAGGATCGCCAGCTTGTCGTTCGCCTTCACCATGGCGCGTTCGATAAACAAGCCGTCGATGCGGCTGGGGTTCTCGATGGCATCGGTCAGGCCACGCCCCGGCTCGAGGTCGAGCGCGAGAGCACCCGTGCCGAAATGAACGTCGAGATCGAGCAACGCCGTTGAGCGCCCGGCACGGTCGCCCATCAGCCAAGCAATCGAAGTGGCGATCGTCGAAGCGCCTGATCCGCCGCGTGCGCCGATGACGGCCGCCATCATATGCGGGCGTTCTGCACCGGCGTCTGCGTGGCGTGGCGCGTTGAATACTGCCTGCGCACTGGCAAATGCATCGCGCAGCTGATCGGGGCTGAACGGCTTGAGCAGGTAATCCTGAATGCCGCTTGCCACGAGATCGCGGAACAGGCGGACGTCGTTTACCTGGCCGGCCGCAATGACGACCGTGCCGGGCTCACAGACCTCAGCCAGTGCATTGATGTCGTTAAGCGGATCTCCGCTTTCCGACAGATCCACGAAGAGGATCTGGGGACTTGCCGATACGGACAAGGTCTGCACCGCGTTGCGCAAGCCGCCCTTGTTGATCTTGTCGGGCGCCCAACCGAGTTCGACCGCCACGGGGCGTAGCGAGTCAGCAGTGATATCGTCGCACACGAAAGCCGTGAATGGCTCGCGCATCGTGCCGGTGCGCGAAGGAGACCAGGGCGCGTTCATCTTACTTCCCCTTCGTTGTTTCGATCTTGAGCCCGGCCGCGCCGGTCGTCGGCATGGCGCGATAGGTCCCGATTGCCTTGGTCGCGATGCGACCGTCGACGGCGCTTTCGCCAGTGCGGCCCGAAATCAGGTCACGGGGATCGGCGATCATTGCTGCCACGTTGCTGTTCGTTGCACAGCCGTAGTTCGACATCGAATGGCCGTCGAAATTTGGATTCGATGGGCGCGTCCAGTCCGGGCAACCAGGTACGCTGGCGTTCATCCGGCTGACGATCACCCGCACCGTACCGGAAGGAATGTTGCCTTGGGTTACGGGCGCCTCGGGATCGATCAACAAGCCGTAGCGGGCCACGACGGGAGCGATCGCGTTGCGTGCCCGCGGACCATAGCCCTGGGTGTCCACCGAGATCCGGTCGCCATAACGCAGTGACAATGATTCGAACCAACCGGTGATGGCTCTATCTTCGGCCTCGCTCAAAACGTCCGATGGAGCAGGAAGATCGTAGACGTAATCGGTCCGTGAGACGACTGGCTGGTGAACTGATTCCAGACTGCGGTTTTCGGTGCCGCACGCAGTGAGTGTTGTGCAACCCAGCAGAGCGAGCGCGGCGATACGAAGCTTCATGACGTGAACCTTCCGATTTAGTTGCTGAAGCCGGGCGCGGCGGACGGTTGCGGCTTGCGTGCCGCAGAGCGCTGTAACGGTGCCGGCGAGGTCGCATCGCCAACGGCTGGCCGCGCGGGCACGGTGACCGGGGGCGCGAGCGTCGGCGTGGCGCGCTTGGCGCCCGTCTTGCCGCTGAAGTCCTGACCGAGAAGGAAGTTCTGCAGGTCGGTCGGTGTCTTCAAGCCGTCGGTCGGCAATTTTATCTCATTCGCTGAGACGGGTTTTACCAGATACGGGGTCACGATGATCATCAGTTCGGTCTGATTGCGCCGATAGCCGTTGGATTTGAACATTGCGCCAAGAACGGGAACGTCGCCGAGGCCGGGGACCTTGTCGATCGAGTTCACGTTGCTGTTCTGGATAAGACCGCCGATCATGAAGCTCTGTCCGGAGCCAAGTTCGACCGTCGTTTCGGAACGGCGGGTTATGAAGGCGGGTATGCTGAAGCCGTTCAGCGAAACGGCGCCTTCGGACGAAAGCTGCGAGACCTCCGGGCGGACGCGCATCGAGATGCGGCCATCGGCAAGAACCGTCGGCGTGAAGGCAAGGCTAACGCCATATTGCCTGTATTCGATCGAGATCGTGCCGAGTGACTGCGAAATCGGGATCGGGAATTCTCCGCCGGCGAGGAAGCTCGCGGTCTCGCCGGACAGCGCCGTCAGATTCGGCTCGGCAAGGGTGCTGACAAGCCCGTTCTTTTCGCTCAGGTCGAAAGCCGCACCCACGTCGACGCCGAAGAGGCTGCCGAGAAAGCCGAGGGTTGTCTTGCCGGCGCCGAGGCCCTTGAACGCGAGCGCCGAGCCGGCCTGTGTGATGAACTGACCGGTCGCGGGATTGAACGGGAGCGATATCGTGCCCGCAGGCAGACCGTAAATAGAGGACGCGTCGAGCTTGGGGAATGACGACGTGTCGACGTTTCCGATGCTGCCGAAGTCGCGCCCCTGGATGACACCGACATTGAAGCCGTTGCCACGGTCGCGCGTCGTCAAGTTTGCCGCGATCTCCTTGGAAAGGGAGCGATTCACTTCCGCAATTTTGACCTGGAGCATGACTTGCAACGGCGTCGCGGTCTTCAGCCGGGAAATGACGGCAACTTTCAGCTGCGCATTCGGCGCAACGATGTCGATGCCGGGGTTGAGCATGGTCTTTACGAGCAGTTCAGCCTGCGCCGCATCGTCCGGGGTCGCGACTGTACCGGTGAGCACGGCGAGCTGGCCCGCGGTGGTCACTTTGATATCAGCGTCGGGCATCGCCAGCTTCAGCATGCGGTCGAGCGACGTGATGTTCGGCACCGCGCGAACGCTGGTTGCATAGAGAACTGCGCCCGAAGCAGATGTTGCAAAGATGGTCGCCTCTCCGGCTGCCTTTGCAAAAATATTGATCTGACGGGGGTTGTTTACGTAGACGTCGGCAACCTCCGGGTTTGAGGTCCAAACACCGGCAATGCCGGCGGGCAAGGTTACCAGCTGGCCCTGGCCGATCGACAGCAGAACCTCGCTGGTCGGACGCTGCGTGCCTGCGGGAAGCTGGGCAACCCGCGCCGTCTGACGAACCGATTTTGCGACACCGATTTTGCGAGCCTTGGGCGCAGCGGCACCCGCAGCCGGGACGCTCGCAATCATGACGGCTGTCATGGTTGCCGCAACCGAGCGGTGGAAGAGATGGGCGAACCGCATGTTACTTGCTCCCAATCGAAACTTCGGTGACCGCAACGCCACGGCCGATCTTGATGACCGGGCCTTTCGGCCCTTCGGGATTGATGCCACCGGCGGGCTGACGCTCGGTGGGACGGACGGCGACCGGGCCAGGGGTGGGCGCGCTGCGACGCTGGAAGCGCGACACATCGGCACCGGTGACGAACGTCGGGTTGTTGTCGAGCGGTTGGGCCGCGATATTCAGGGCCAGCTTGCGGTCCGCCTTGGGATCGCCGCTCGTGGGTACATTGACTTCGCCGGCGGCAATCGCGCGTTCCAGTTCTGCCGTATTGTCCGCGATGGGACGCAGGCTGAGCGTTAGCTGGCCGATCTGTTGGGCCACCGCGATCTTTTCGGCGATTCGGGGCGTTGCTTCCAGCGTGACAGTATTGAAGGCTTTGACTTCCTTCTTGCCGTCCTTGTCCTCGGACGCCGTCCGTTGGTCGGTTGCCAGAACGCGCATGTTGCGCACGATGGTCTCCGAGGTCTTGAGTGCGGGACCTGCGCCACCGCCCTCGACCGACTGGGTCAGCATCACGTCGACGCGATCGCCGGGGAAAACAAATCCTGCGACGCTCGTCTCGGCGCGCACGGCGACGGTGATCGCACGCATTCCCGGTCCGAGGGCTGCAGCAAGGAAGCCGCGGTCTCCGGGCTGGACGAACGAACCCATTGTCAGGGGCTGGCCTGCCGCCATCTCGTTGCGCACGACGGACCCACGCAGCACATTCATGTCGAGCTTGCCCTCGACATAATAAGCGCCCTTGATCAGGTCCTTGGGCCAGGGCTGAAACTTGAAGTCCGTCTCGCCGAGGATGGTGCCAACCGGCAGAGCATGCGTCGCCACCAGCACCTTGGGTCCGGTAGGCTGGCTGAAGATGACGGGCGCAGCGACCGCGACGGGTGCCGATGATTTCACGAACATCTGACGGGCCAACAGTGCGGTGACGAGAGCCACAACGACTGCACCGACGAGCAAAGCGATCTTCTTAGGCTCCATAGCCCCCAGGCCTCCTGCGTACCGCGACGTTTGCGGGTAAGCCTGACCTTTCAGGCTAAATGGTTAAGATATCGTTCGGATAATCCCTTCAGCGCGCCGCAAAATGGCGTCGCGAAAGGCGAAAGATGAGCGCGGCCAAGCAGCAGACGATCGCTAGCGGCATGAGCACGCTCATTATTTTTGTCTCTGGCAACAGGTCGTATCGACCCCCCAGCGCGATCAGCGCTCCGATCGAAATGGATATACCGTAAGGGTTTTCGAATGGGCGCTCCTCGGCTGTCAGCGTATGCCGGATGAGCTGGATCGATGTCAGGATGCCGCCAACCATTGCAGTACCGATAAAGGCGTCCACAAAATCGAGCGGCGGCAGGAAAAGGGCGAGCGCCGTGAGAAGCTTAACGTCGCCGCCACCCATCTGGCCAAGGTTGAAGGCACCGAGCATGAGTACGAATACGCTCGCAGCGACGGCAAGCTGAACAGCCAGGCCTGGCCAGAAACTCAGATGCGTGGTCCACCAAAACGGAATTGCGATTGCAGCGATCGAAATATTGACCCAATCGGGAATGATGCGGCTGCGGGCATCAGTCACCGATGCGACGAGGAGAAGCCCGACAAGAATGCCGGCAAGGGTCATTTCGAACGAAACCATAGGTTCGCCTCTAGACGAGGGGCCTTGCCAAAACGTAACCGCGTCCGATGACCGCATATCCGGGCGCGCGACGCACCATTCCTGCCGACGCCACTATGTCGATGTTCGCGCTGCCGGACGGCTGGCCCATGCGCGTGTTCGACCGACCGGCCATCGGGTCGCGTGGCAGCATTTTGTGGCTGGGGGGACGCGGCGACATCATCGAGAAGTATCTGGAGTGTTTCGAAGAATGGCATCTCGGCGGCTGGCACGTATCTGCCATGGACTGGCGGGGACAGGGCGGCTCGGGACGCCTGCTGCCTGACCCGCAAGTGGGGCACATGCCCGATTTCGCGACCTGGATCGACGATCTTTCGGCGTTCTGGAATAGCTGGATCGGTCGAACGCCGGGACCGCACGTCGTCATGGGGCATTCGATGGGTGGGCACCTCGTGCTCCGCGCATTGCTGGAACGCCGCATTGCACCCGTGGCGACCGTTTTGTCGGCACCCATGCTCGGGTTTATGGGCGGCCCTTTGCCGCAGGGGCTTTCGGGGCGTTTGGCAGCGGTTCTGGCGCGGTTCGTCCCGGAGTTGCGCGCCTGGAAACAGGGAGAAAAGCCGGGCGCCGTCGACGCGAGGCGGCAGTTCTACCTCACTCATGATGAAGGCCGCTATGCGGACGAAGTTTATTGGAAAGAGTGCGATGCGTCGCTTGCGCTGGGTCCGGCAAGCTGGGCGTGGGTCGCCGCTGCCTATCGCTCCAATGCGAAGTGCGACTCACCGGGGGCCTTGGAAGGAATCTCTGGAAACATCCTTCTCGTTGGGACCGAAGGAGATAAACTGGTCAGCCCGGTGGCGATCCGCCGGGCGGCAGCCCGTCTCCCTCATGCCGAGCTGTTGATGTTCGACCCTGATGTCGCGCACGAAGTACTGCGCGAAACGGATCGTGTGCGCGATGCCGCGATGGCGCGCATTAGTGACTTCCTGGATCGAAAGGCGCCTGCGCAATGAAAGCCGATGTCGTCGTGATCGGCGCCGGCATTGCCGGCGCGGGCGTGGCCGCCGAGCTCGCCCGGCATTGTTCCGTGGTATTGCTGGAGGCAGAGGAAGCGCCGGGCTATCACAGTACAGGGCGCTCCGTTGCCTTCTGGCACGAAACCTTGGGCGGGCCGTTGGTGCAGCCGCTGTCTGCGGCATCACGCACCGTGCTCGCCGAAGGCGGTTTTCTGAAGCCGCGGCTCTCGCTCAACGTCGCCGTGGAGAAAGATCTCGTGCTTCTCGACGCACTGCAGGCCGACTTCGCCAGCAGTGGCGCCCGACTTAAGCGGGTCGATCACGCCGGAATTGCGGCGCTTGTGCCACGCGCCAGTTCCTTGCTCGTGGGGGGCGTCGTCGAGGAGGATTGCGCCGATATCGACGTGGCTGCGCTTCACGGCAAAATGCTTGCTGCGTTCAGGCAGGCTGGTGGTAGGCTGCTGACCGATCGTCGCGTGGTTTCGATCGAGCGCGGGCCGACAGGCTGGCATCTGAATGCCAACGGCATGCCCGTTGCGGCTGACATACTCGTCAACGCTGCAGGCAGCTGGGCTGATCCGGTTGCGGAAATGGCAGGTGTGCGGAAGCTCGGCATACAGCCAAAGCGGCGTACCGTGGCGCAGGTGCGCGTAGATGGCGACGACGTTCCGCCCGACGGCCCGCTGACGATCGACGTTGCGGGAAGCTTCTACTTCAAGCCGGAAGCCGCGAACCGCCTATGGGTGTGCCCCCACGACGAAACGCCGAGCGTTGCCTGCGATGCCGCCCCGGAGGACATAGATGTGGCGATCGCCATCGATAGGTTCGAAACGATGACATCGTGGCGGGTAATGGCTGTCGAGCGAAAATGGGCAGGATTGCGCAGTTTCGCGCCAGACCGCTTGCCGGTCTATGGCTTTGCACAGGATGCTCCGGGCTTCTTCTGGTGTGCGGGTCAGGGCGGCGTTGGAATCCAGACGGCTCCGGCTGCTGCCGCGCTCTGTGCGCATCTTGTTCTTGGCTCGGCAGTGCCGGTGCCCAAGGGTGTAGACCCGAGTGCCTATTCGCCGACGCGCGCGGGCTTGGCCTGAGGAGTCCGCGGTTCTGTCATTTCCGGTTCGCCAGCGCGGCGTCGCTGGCCAGCCGGTCGGCGCGTTCATTGTCCGGATGACCGGCGTGTCCCTTCACCCAGACCCACTCGATGCGGTGACGCTCCGCAGCGGCGATCAATTCGCGCCATAGATCGGCATTTTTTACGGGCTGCCGCGCGGCGGTCATCCACCCATTGCGCTGCCAGCCCTTCAACCACTTGGTCAGCCCGTCCATGACATAGCGGCTGTCGGTCGACAGGATGACGTGCGACGGTCGCTTGAGGGCTTCCAACGCGCGGATCGCCGCCATCAGTTCCATCCGGTTGTTCGTCGTCAGCGCTTCACCGCCTGACATGTCCTTTTCAATCGTGCCATAGCGCAGCACCGCACCCCATCCCCCGGGTCCAGGATTACCCTTGCAAGCGCCGTCAGTGGCGATCTCGACCCTGGGGAGCGCGCTCACGCCAGCGGCTCTTGGCGCCGGGCGTATGTCTGAAGGCGTCGCCAGTAGGCTTGCGGGTCCTTGCGCGTAACCAGAGCGTCGGCCGGCGTGTTCAACCAGTCCCAGGCGCGCGAGAGCAAAAAGCGAATGCACGCGCCTCTCGCCAAATTGTCCAACTGCGCGCGCTCATCCGGTTCGAGAAGCACGACCTCCTGATAACCCGCGATCAGGGCATCGCCGATTGCCCAGTCGACCGCGACACCGGCGCTGTCGAAGCACCATGCCGTATGCATGACGGCCAGGTCGTAGGCACGAAGATCGGTACATGCGAAGTAGAAGTCGATCAGGCCCGAGACCTCGTCCCCTCGAACGAGCACATTGTCCGGAAACAGGTCTGCATGGATTGTTCCCGAAGGTAGCGCCGTCGACCATCGGCTGCGCACCTGATCGAGCTGGAAACCGAGATCGTCATAAAGCCCCGGCCGAATGTCATCGAGCGCTCGCCCGCAGTGATCGAACAGCGCTGGCCAATGATCGAAACCCATCGTGTTTTCGCGAACCAGTGGAAAATCGCTTAGCGCAGCATGCATGCGTCCCATTGCGCGTCCGGCATTGATGGCCTGACGAACGGTCGGGTGCGATAGCGAGACCCCAGGGAGAAACTTGATGAGACATGCGGGCCTACCTTCCAGCTCGTGGATCTCGATGCCCTTTCGATCCTTGATAGCCGGCGGCACTGGCAAGTCCTTGTCCGCAAGGTGCTTGAGCACCGACAGGAAATACGGAAGATCGTGCCCCGCGACGCGCTTCTCGTAAAGCGTGAGTATGAACCGGCCCTCGGTCGTATCGACCAGATAGTTGGAATTCTCTACCCCCTCCGCAATGCCCTTCGCGGATACGAGACTTCCGACGTCATATTGTCGTAAAAACGCCGTCAGCGCTTCGGCTGTAACAACAGTGTATACGGCCACTTAGGCGGCAAGCCCACGCGGCAGCTTAAATGACATCGTCTCGATGGTCGTTTCCACTTGTCGTTCCGTGACATCGAAGCGGGTCGCGAGGTGCTCGACGAGCTCGCGGACGAGGACTTCGGGAGCCGAGGCTCCGGCCGTGATACCCAGCGTTCGAACGCCCTCCAGCCATTCGAAGTCGACTTCGCTGGCACGCTCGATGAGTTCAGCAGGCACGCCCGAACGCCGGGCTACTTCAGCCAGACGCTGGGAGTTGGATGAGTTGGGCGACCCGATGACGATCATCTTGTCGCACTCAGGCACGATCGCCTTTACCGATTCCTGGCGGTTAGATGTCGCATAGCAAATGTCTTCGCCGCGCGGTCCCTGTATCGAAGGAAAACGGACCTTCAGCGCCTCGACGATTTCGTTGGTGTCGTCGACTGACAGGGTGGTCTGGGTCAGGAACCCCAGCGTTTCCGGATCGGACGGTGCCAGTGCGGCGACGTCCGCCACGGTTTCGACCAATGTCATTGCCCCTTCCGGGACCTGGCCGAAGGTTCCGATGACTTCCGGATGGCCGCGATGGCCGACAAAAATGATATGGCGCCCGCTTTCGACAAGACGTTCAGCTTGGCGATGGACTTTCGAGACGAGCGGGCAGGTTGCATCGAGGTAAGCCAAGCCGCGGGCCTGCGCCGCGGCAGGCACGCTTTTTGGAACGCCGTGCGCAGAGAAAACGACAGGCGCCCCATCGGGCACGTCGTCCAACTCCTCGACGAAGACCGCGCCTTTTGCCCGCAGGGTGTCGACGACGTAACGGTTGTGGACGATCTCATGCCGCACATAAACAGGCGCGCCATGCTTCTCGATGGCGAGCTCGACAATGTTGATGGCGCGATCGACACCTGCGCAGAAACCGCGGGGTGCAGCGATCAGCAGGCGGAGGGGTGGCTTTGGATCTGCAAGGCTCATGGCACACGCCCTTACGCCATTGCTTGCCACCGGCAAAGCCGCTTCCTATGACGGCGCCGCACTGCTTTCGATGCCGTGCCCAAAGAAAGATTTGCGTAGTGACCGCCCCTGCCGTGACCGTCCGTATCGCCGCCGCCGCCGTGGCGCTCTCCCTGCTGGCCGGATGTGCCAAGGATGGCGAGATCGACGAGACCGGTGGCATCGCGATTACGCGCAGTGCCTGTCCGGCGGTGGCGGTTCCGGCTTCCACCGGTGACATTACCCTGTTCAACCCTGTCAACAGCCGCGCGTCGACCGCGATCGACGTCACGGCTTCGATCACGAACATGCGCGTCGCCTGCAACGAGCAGGGGAGCGACGTGGTGAGCAACGTGACTTTCGATGTGCTGGCACGGCGCGCCGACCCGCGTGGTACGCGCGAAGTCGTCATTCCGTATTTCGCCACCGTGATGCGCGCCGGGACGACCGTCGTGGCCAAGCGCATTTCGACCGTTCGGATCGTGTTCCCCGAAGGCCAGGTGCGCGCTTCCGCCAAGGGGGAGGGCGGCGCGGTCATCGCGCGTACCGAAGCAACGCTGGCACCCGATATCCAGCGGTTGCTGACACGCAAGCGGAAGCCGGGAGAGGCCGACGCGGCCACCGATCCGCTTGCAAAGCCGGAAATAAAGGCGGCGGTCGCGCGTGCCAGTTTCGAACTGCTTATCGGCTTTCAGCTTACCGCCGATCAGCTGCAGTACAACGCGACGCGCTAAATTCCTGCGCGACCTATCCGATTGTTGACACGAATCGTTCGCTCGCCCATCGGCTGACATAGCTGGCCGGGGCGACCCGGACGGCCGCGCGGGAGAGCTGGCACGGGGAAAGCCTCGGACAGCGCCGAAGGAGCAACCGCCCCGGAAACTCTCAGGCCCAAAGGACCGCGCGGACGACAAGGCGACTCTGGAAAGCGTTTCGGGCAACCGAAACCACCGAAGGGGTAAATCCCGCGCGTTTCCGCGGGATCAAAGCTCTCAGGTTTCCGTGACAGAGGGGGCAGCTCGAAGGGCCGGACGATTGCGTCCGGTACGGCTGCTCTAGGCACGGACTGCTTGATGACCGACGAAGCCCCCGAATTGCTGCCACTGGATCGCTGGCACCGTGCCCAGGGCGCGCGAATGGTACCCTTCGCCGGCTACGACATGCCGATCCAATATGAAGGCATCGTCGCCGAGCATCTGTGGACGCGCGAAAATGCCGGCCTCTTCGACGTATCGCACATGGGCCAGCTGCTGATCTCGGGCGAAGGCGTCGACGAGGCGCTGGAGGCGCTGATTCCGGCGGACGTTAAGGGGTTGAAAGCGGGCCAGCAGAAATATTCGCTGTTGCTTGCCGAAACCGGCGGCATCCTTGATGACTTGATGATTTCGCGCTGGCCTGACGGCATTTACATGGTCGTCAACGGCGCGGTGAAATATGACGACATCGCGCACCTCCGCGAGCACCTGCCGGACGAGATTACCCTCAATCACCTCGCCGACCTCGCGCTGTTCGCGTTGCAAGGGCCGAAGGCGTTTGAGGTGCTGAACCGCCACGCCACCGGCGAACGGTCTCTCGACTCCCTCTATTTCATGACGGGTGGTCGCTTCATGATCGCCGGCATCGATGCGTGGATCAGCCGCTCGGGTTATACCGGCGAAGACGGCTTTGAAATTTCGATCCCGGCTGCGGCTGCGGTTCAGGTCGCCGATTTGTTCTGCGCCGAACCGGAAGTGAAACCGATCGGTCTCGGTGCGCGCGACTCGCTTCGGCTGGAAGCCGACTTGCCGCTTTATGGGCATGACCTGAATCCGGAGACGACGCCGATCATGGCGGCGCTAGGGTTTGCCGTCGCGAGCAAGCGCCGCCGCGAGGAGGCGAACTTCCCCGGCGCCGAGCGCATCCTCGCCGAACGCGAGGCTGGCCCGGCGACAAAGCGCATAGGTCTGTTGGTCGAGGGTCGACTGCCCGCGCGCGAGGGAGCGGAAATTTACATGCACGACACGATGGTCGGCAAAGTCACGTCGGGCGGCTTTTCGCCCAGTCTTCAGGCACCCATCGCCATGGGTTATGTCGTCGCCGATTTTGCCACGGTCAACACGTCGCTGGAAATCGATGTGCGCGGCAAGCGCCTTGCCGCGACCGTCGTGCCTACGCCTTTCATTCCTCACCGCTACCACCGCAAAGGAGCCGCCTGATGCGTTATTTCACCGAAGATCATGAGTGGATCGATGTCGAGGACGGCGACGACACGGCGACCGTCGGCATCACCGATTATGCGCAGGGCCAGTTGGGAGACATCGTTTTCGTCGAGCTGCCCTCAAGCGGTACGCGCCTCACCAAGGGCGGCGATGCGGCGGTGGTCGAATCGGTGAAGGCCGCGTCGGATGTCTATGCGCCCGTCACCGGGACAGTCGTCGATGGCAACACGGCGCTCGAGGCGGAACCCGCTCTCGTCAACTCCGCAGCGGAAAGCGACGGCTGGTTCTTCACGCTCGTGCTCGACGACAAAAGCGAACTCGAAGGCTTGATGGACGAAGATGCCTACAAGGCATTTGTGGAAGGATTATAATGCGTTATTTGCCGCTGACCGATCCAGATCGCGCGGCCATGCTCCGCGTCGTCGGTGCACCCAGTATCGATGCCCTGTTCGTCGACGTGCCTGCAGAAGCTCAGTTGTCGGGGCCAATTCGCGACCTGCCCGATCACATGCCGGAAATGCTTGTCGAGCGGCACTTTTCGGAGCTGGCGCGGCGTAACCGGGCGGCGGCCAATCACCCGTTCTTTCTGGGGTGCGGCGCCTATCGCCACCATGTTCCGGCGAGTGTCGACCATCTGATCCAGCGCGGCGAGTTTCTGACCGCCTATACGCCCTACCAGCCCGAAATCGCGCAGGGCACGCTGCAGATGCTCTTCGAGTTCCAGACCCAGGTCGCGCGGCTTCTGGGCTGCGATGTTGCCAATGCCAGCATGTACGACGGGTCCACAGCCTGCTGGGAAGCCGTCTCGATGGCGGGGCGGATCACCAAGCGGCGCAAGGCCGTGCTCTCGTGCGGGCTCCACCCGCATTATGTTGCCGTTGCGCGTACGATGGCGCGTTTCACCGGCGACGTTCTCGACACCCGCGTGCCGGCGCTCGTTTCGAATACCGACTATGATGAATTGCTGTCGGCGATCGACAGCGAGACGAGCTGCGTCGTCGTGCAGTATCCCGACATTCTGGGACGTGTGGACGACATGGGCGCGCTTGCCGCCAAAGCTCATGAGCATGGCGCCCTGCTGATCGCCGTCGTGACCGAGCCCGTGGCTCTCGGCCTGATCCGGTCACCCGGCGAGATGGGTGCGGACATCGTTGTCGGCGAGGGGCAATCGCTGGGCGTCGGCCTGCAATTCGGCGGCCCCTATGTCGGGCTGTTCGCCTGCAAGGAAAAATTCGTTCGGCAGATGCCGGGGCGGTTGTGCGGAGAGACGGTGGACGCCGAAGGAAAGCGAGGGTTCGTGCTGACCCTGTCGACGCGCGAACAGCATATCCGCCGCGAAAAGGCGACGTCGAACATCTGCACGAATTCGGGATTATGCGCCTTGGCATTCAGCATTCACGTGACCTTGCTCGGCGAAAAGGGATTGCGCGGACTTGCCGAGGTCAATCACGCAAACGCCTGTGTCGCAGCAGAGCGGCTGTCCCGGATCCCTGGCGTACGGCTGGTCACCGAGCGCTTCTTCAACGAGTTTACGCTGGAACTGCCCGTCGAGGCGCGGCCCGTGGTGCGCTACCTCGCCGATAAAGGCGTGCTTGGCGGCGTCTCGCTCGGGCGGCTGTACCAGAACGACGGTCGGATCGAGCGTGGCCTTGTCGTGGCCGTGACCGAAACGGTCAGCCCTGAAGATATCGAAACATTTGCCACGATGCTCGGCGAGGCATTGGGGGCGGAGGCACTGGCATGAGCACGATTAACGCAAGCGGATGGAAGCCCGAAATGGTGGCGGATACCAAAGGGTCCGGAGCGCCTTCGACGACGACGGGCAATCGCGCCTTGATGCTCGAGGAAGCGTTGATCTTCGAGATCGGCGGGGACGAGACTTGTGGCGTGGACCTGCCGCCCGCACCGGCGCACAGATCACGGGTCGGCGACCTAGCGCGCGATCGGCCCATCGGGCTGCCGGGCTTGTCCGAGCCCGAGACAGTGCGCCATTATACGCGCCTTTCGCGCCAGAACTACGGCATCGACCTCGGCTTCTTCCCGCTCGGTAGCTGCACGATGAAACACAACCCCCGCCTGAACGAGAAGGTCGCTCGGATGAAAGGTTTTGCCGACATCCACCCCTTGGCGCCCGTTTCGACGGTGCAGGGGGCGCTCGCGGTGATCCATCAGCTGGCGCACTGGCTGGTGACGCTTACCGGTATGGACTCGGTGGCGATGTCGCCGAAGGCGGGCGCCCATGGCGAGCTTTGTGGCGTGCTCGCGATCCGCGCCGCCTTGGAAGCGCGGGGCGATGCGCGCGAGGTGATCCTTGTCCCGGAAAGCGCGCATGGCACCAATCCCGCCACGGCCGCATTTGCCGGATACCGCGTCGAAAGCATCCCGGCGCGCGACGGGCGAGTCGATACGGACGCCTTGATCGCCAAGCTCGGGCCGAACGTCGCGGGGGTCATGATCACCAATCCCAACACCTGCGGCTTGTTCGAAAAGGATCTGAAGATCATCGCCGATGCCGTTCATGCTGCGGGCGGCTTTGTCTATTGCGATGGTGCAAACTTCAACGCGATCGTCGGCCGTGTCCGACCGGGTGACCTTGGCGTGGATGCGATGCACATCAACCTGCACAAGACCTTCAGCACACCGCACGGCGGCGGCGGGCCCGGGTCGGGACCGGTCGTATTCTCGGCGGCGCTCACTCCGTTTGCGCCACTGCCCTTCGTGGAAAAACTGGGCGACGAATATCGGCTGATCGAAGAGGAAACCGCGCAGGACCGACAGACATCGTCGTTCGGCCGCATGGTCGCGTTTCACGGGCAGATGGGCATGTTCACGCGCGCGCTCAGTTACATCATGAGCCATGGTGCTGACGGGCTTCGGCAGGTCTCGGGCGACGCGGTGCTCAATGCCAATTACATCCTGCGTAGCCTTGAGGGCACGCTCGACGCGCCGTTTGCGGCCAGCGGGCCGTGTATGCACGAGGCACTGTTCAGCGATGACGGCATGGCCGATGGGTTCAGCACGCTCGACATCGCCAAGGGGCTGATCGACGAGGGTTTCCACCCCATGACGGTCTATTTCCCGCTAGTCGTGCATGGCGCGATGCTGGTCGAGCCGACCGAGACCGAGAGCAAGGCCGGGATCGACCAGTTCATCACGGCTTTGCGCAGCGTGGCCGAGCGGGCGAAGGCGGGCGATCCCGCGCTGAAATCGGCGCCGCATTTCGCGCCGCGGCGACGGCTTGACGAGACGCTTGCCGCACGAAAGCCGGTACTGGTCTGGAAAGAGCCGGCGCTGGCGGTCGCCGCGGAGTAGCTGCCCGCGAAGGGCGGCGACAACTGCGACGCAGCAACCGGGTGAAAATCCTTAACCGAAAGTGAAGCCTTTCACCCGGGCCGACGTATCTCCCCAGACGTGCTTCGTGATTTTCGAACGATCGCGTCGGAGAGGTGTGTCCGGCAAGCGATCCTGCTTTGATCGGCGCCTCGTGTAGGGAGTAGCCTAAATGCGTATCAAAACACTGTTCTTGACGGGGATTGCACCAGTTGTCGCGCTCGCGGCGGCCGTACCGGCGCAGGCCGAACTGGTCAGGTTCGAGCTGACGGGGGGCAAGACCGCCTCGTTCGTCATCGACACCTCGGTAACCCCGTCCTTTTCCAGCCAGACCGTTTTCGGGGACCAGGTTTCCTACAACGGCATCAGCGGCATCTTCGGCGGCACGCCGGGAACGGGCAGCATCGGGTTCGGGACGTCGATCTTCGCGCAGCTCAACATCGGCGGAACGGCGCTCGGCTTCACCCAATATGCCGGGGCGACCGACTTGTTCAGCTTCGTCAATTCGCAGCCCGTGTTCAAGACCGGGACCTTCGCCCTGTCGAGCATCACATCGGGCCCGGCCCAGATCACGATCTCGTCCGCAGCGACGGCAGTGCCTGAACCGGCGGCGTGGGCGATGCTGATCGTCGGATTCGGCGCGGTGGGCATGACGCTACGCGCGCGCCGTCCATCACGGGTCGCAGCGATCGCATGAATGAGCGCGGGCTATCGATCGCGATCGGTAGCCCGCGTTTGTCCTTCCCGCGGGATTAGACCCGCGCACCTCGCACATAGGCATCGACGGCGGCGGGCAGCACGGACAAGGGCACGCCGCCCGTCTTGATCAATGTGTCGTTGAACGCCGCCAAGTCGAACTTGTCCCCAAGCGCAGCCTGGGCCTGTGCCCGAAGGCGCAAAATCTCGTTATGCCCGGTCTTGTATCCGCATGCTTGCCCCGGCGCGACGGAATAACGGTCGACTTCGCTGGTCATCGCATTGGCGCCCTTGCCGGTCTGTTCTGTCAGAAAGGCGACACCCTGTTCGCGCGTCCAATGAAGGTTGTGCAGTCCGGTGTCGGTCACGAGGCGGCAGGCGCGAAACTGCTGTGCCTGCAGATAGCCGATCTGCGAGAAGGGATCGTCGGCGTAGAGCCCAAGTTCATCCATCATCTGCTCGGCATACAGAGCCCAGCCCTCGACGAAGGCATTGAAACCGATCAGCGAGGCAATGAGCGGAATTTCAGCATGATGTTCCGCGAGATAGGCGCCCTGCAAAGTGTGCCCCGGCACGCCCTCGTGCGCGGTTAGCGTTGCAATCTGATATTTAGGCCATAGCGTCGTGGACTTGAGGTTGATGTAATAGATCGCCGGGCGCGAGCCATCGAGCGAGGCGAAATTCATATAGCCGAGCGCCGCGCCGTCCTGAATGTCTTCGGGCACGCGCTTGACCATCACGTCAGCTTTCAGGCCGAGGTGCGAGACTTTGGGCAAGAGCGGTCGAATAGCCGCGATCTTTCCGTTGCAGAAAGCGATCAGCGCTGCGCGGCCCGCATCATCGTCGTTGAAGAGCTGCTTCGGGTCCTTGTTGAGCGCCTGGACCCGCTCGCCGACCGTGCCGCTGGTCAGGCCCTGCTTGCGGAGCAGCCCATCCATCCGGCTTTTCAGTTCTTCGTTCTGGGCGAGGCCGATCTTGTGGATCTCGGCGGGCGTCTGGGTCGTGGTGGTGCCAAGGCGGAGCGCCCAGGCATAATAGGCGTCGCCCATCGGCAAGCGCTGAACGCCGGCATCATGCGGAGCATGGGCAGTCGCGGCCTTGAAGGCAGCGATCTCGCGGTCGAGGGCAGGGTACACCATCGTTTCCACAAGCTTTTGAGCACGGGCGCCCCAGTCACCGGGAATGCCCTTGGAAGCAGTGCGGGTCGCGATCGAAGTCACAAGCTTTTGCTTGGCCGCCGCAGTCGCGCGGAATCCGGACAACTGGCCGACCACGGTTTTCGCAATGTAATCAGGTGGCATCACGCCGCGCGCGGCATCGCGTTTGATCTGCGCGGTCTCGTCGTCGAGCTGGCGCGCGAGCGCGGCGACACGCGCGAGATAGGCCTCGGCATCGGCGCTGTTGTTGATCGGATGCTGCGAATCGAGGAATTCCGGCGTGTTCGCGATCGCACCGCTTTGCTGAGTGATCGCATAAGGCGTCGTGCCGCCACCGAAGCCTTGCCCGGCGCTGGCATAGAAAAACGGTTTGGCGAGCTCGGCGCTCTCCAGCGCGTAATGCACGGTGTCCCAGCGGAGCTGGTCGGCGGGGGCAAGCGTCTTGCGGTCGATCTTGTGCAAGCGCGTCATCATGCCCGCCGCCGCCGCTGCGAATTTTGCGTTGCCTGCCTCGGAACCGTCGGACAGCTTGGCACGCAGCCCGGCACGCGGGCCAGTATCGACACCAAGCGACGTCGCCGTTTCGGGCGAGAATTGTAGCACTTCCTCGGCAAACCCGTCGATCGTCTGGCGGAAACTTGCGGGCCTTGCGGCGCGCGCTGCCGCCTTGGCGAGAGCAGGTGTCGCCGCCACACCAGCGGCGACCGAGCCGGTGGAGAGAAGCGCGCGGCGCGTGAAGGTGATGCCGGTCGTCGTCATGAATATGTCCCTCGCCTGATAGATTGTTTCACGACAGGCTATGCCTCGAGCGCCGACGCGGCAAGTGTATTTGCCAGTCGCAAGCGATGTTCGCGCCACACGATATACAGGCCGCTGGCGATGATCACCGGCGCGCCGATCCACGTCCATGCCGTGGGTAATACGGAGAAAATCAGCCAGCCATAAAGGGTCGCCCAGATGAGGCCGGCATAGTCCATCGGAACGACAACCGCGACCGGTGCAAGGGACAGCGAGCTGGTCATCGCGATCTGCCCGACGCCGCCGGTCAGACCGATGAGCACGAGAAGCGCCCAGGTCCAGTGATCATGCGCGCCCATCGACATCACGAACAGGGGCGTCAGCGGAATGAGCGAGAGCACGGAGAAATAGAAGACGGTGGTGGTCGGCCGCTCGGTCTTGCCGATGTGGCGCAGCAGGATCGACACGGTGGCGCTGAGCAGAGCCGCAGTCAGGCCGGTTGCGGCGCCCAGCAGAGGGATATGCCCCGATCCTGGCTGCGCGACGATGACCACGCCGATGAAGCCTGCCACGACCGCGCCCCAGCGGTGCCAGCCGGTCGCCTCGCGCAGGACGACGGCGCCAAGGATCGTCGCGAAGATGGGCACGGTGAATTGCAGCGTTGTCGCTTCGGCCAGCGGCAGCATGATGACGGCTGAAAACATGAACGACATCGACGTCAGGCCGATTGCGGTACGCAGGATATGGGCGGGCAGGCGCGTCGTGGCCAAGGTTGCCAGTCCGGGTCCTGCGATGACTGCGGCCACGACCACCGGGATGGCCATTGCCTGACGGAAGAACAGCAGTTCTGCCAGTCCGGCCCCCCGGAGTTCCGCCAGCTTGATGAGCGCGCCCATGGTCGTGAAGGCAAACACGGACACGAGCCTGAACGCGACGGCAGGCAGTATGCGGTCCGGGGCAGTCATGGGGGAAGGGTCGGTTGACACGCCTTCCCCTTGCCGAGCGCGGGCGGCTCCGTCAAAGCACCTGCCCATGAAACATGCACTCTCGGTCACCCGCGCACAGGACTTTGCCGCCTGGTATCAGGACGTCATCAAGGAAGCCGACATGGCCGAGGATTCGGGCGTGCGCGGCTGCATGGTCATCCGGCCGTGGGGATATGGAATGTGGGAGCGCATCCAGAAGCTGATGGACGCCGAGATCAAAAAGGCCGGTGTCGAGAACTGCTATTTCCCGATCTTCATTCCCCTGAGCTATTTCGCCCGCGAAGCCGATCATGTCGAAGGGTTCGCCAAGGAGATGGCGGTCGTTACCCATCATCGGCTGGTCGCAGACGGGAAGGGCGGGCTGATGCCCGATCCGGGATCAAAGCTGGAAGAGCCGCTGGTCGTGCGCCCGACGTCCGAGACCGTGATCGGCGCAGCCATGGCGCGCTGGGTGCAGTCGTGGCGCGACCTGCCGCTGATGATCAACCAGTGGGCCAATGTCGTGCGCTGGGAAATGCGGACGCGGATGTTCCTGCGCACGAGCGAATTCCTGTGGCAGGAGGGTCATACCGCGCACGCCGACAAGGCCGATGCGATGGCCGAAACATTGCGAGCGCTCGAGATGTACCGGGCGTTCGCGGAAGGGCCGCTGGCGATGCCGGTGATCGCCGGCGAAAAGCCCGAGCACGAACGCTTTCCCGGGGCCGATGCTACGTACAGCATCGAGGCGATGATGCAGGACGGCAAGGCGCTGCAGGCAGGCACCTCGCACTATCTGGGCACCACCTTCGCCGAAGCCGCCGGAATTCGATATCAGGACAAGGACGGCGGACAGGCGCTGGCGCACACGACGAGCTGGGGCGTCAGCACGCGCCTGATCGGTGGCGTCATCATGACGCATGGCGACGACGACGGGCTGCGCTGCCCCCCGCAGATCGCGCCGTGGCAGGTCGTGATCGTGCCGATGCTGCGCGACGGGCCCGACGACGACGCCGTGCTCGACTATTGCCGGTCGCTGGCAAAGCAGGTGGGCGCCCAGATGGCCTTTGGCGAGCCGGTGCGCGTGCTGCTTGACGTGAAGGCGAACAAGGCATCGAACAAGCGCTGGGCCTGGGTCAAGAAAGGTGCGCCGCTCATCGTCGAAGTCGGTCCGCGCGACGTGGCCGAGGGCAAGGCAGCGGTGCTGCGGCGTGATCGTCTCTACAAGGACGACGGCAAGCTGGCGACCGCGTTCACGCCCATCGACAGCTTCGTGGGCGAAGTCGCGACGACACTGGTCGACATCGAAAAGTCACTGCACGCCGAAGCGACGGCGCGGCGAGATGCTGCGATCCGGCCTGTGACATCTTGGGCCGAACTGGAAGCGCACTTCACGGGCGGCGAAGACGATGTTGTCGGCTGGGTCAGCTGCGGCTGGTCGCGGCCGACCGGCGCCGCGCTGGAAGATGTGGTGAAGCGACTGAAGGGGCTGAAACTGACGGCGCGCAATACGCCGCTGGGCGGGGCCGCACCGGATGGAGCGTGCGTATTCACGGGCGAGGCGGCGGTCGAGACGATCCTGATCGGTCGGACTTACTGACGCTCTTTTCCAAAAGGGAAAGGCACTAAGCGCTCGCCAGCCGGTCGATGGCTCCCTGCAGTATGTAGCTCGCGGCCAGCTTGTCGACGAGGTCCGCCCGCCGCGCCCGGCTGGCGTCGGCGTCGATCAGCGTACGGGTAACGGCGGCGGTCGACCAGCGCTCGTCCCACATGAGGATCGGCAGGCCGTCGACGTCCATGTTGCGTGCAAAGGCGCGGGTCGACTGGGTGCGGGGGCTATCTGTGCCGTCGAGGTTCAACGGCAAGCCTATCACAATGCCCTTTACGACCTGTCGGGCAATCAGCGCATCCAGCGCCGCCTTGTCCGCACCGAATTTCCTCCGACGGATCAGGTCGGCGGGTGAGGCGATGGTCCACATCGCGTCGCACAGCGCCGTGCCGATGGTCTTCGTCCCGACGTCGAGGCCAATCAACCGCCCGCGTTCCGGGAGGAGGGCGGCAAATTCGGCGGTATCGGTCACGACCATGGCCACGCTATGCGCCAGGCTTCGTCGAGGGTCGAGTGCATCTGGACGGCGCGCTAAAAAGGAATAGGTTCGAAGACGTTAAGGGAGGTTCTGATGAAACTTGCTTTGCTTGCAGCCGCCATCTCGGCGGCAGCTCCCCTGGCAGCCGTCGGACAGACGCCGCCACCCCCAACTGCTGACACGGCGTCGAGCCCGATCATCGAACGCAATCTGCTGGTCATTCGCAAATTCTATCCGGCGTCTTCGTTGCGGCGCGGCGAAGAAGGGCAAGTGGCCTTCCGTATGATTCTCAACCGCGACGGCCGCATGAACGCCTGCCAGGTTACCAAAAGCAGCGGTTATGCCGCGCTCGACAAGGCGACGTGCGACATGATCCTTTCCGGAGCGACCGGGCAAATCATGCGGAATGCCGACAACCGGCGCATTTCATACCAGCGCGACGGGGTGATCGACTGGACCTTGCCCGAAGGCGTTGCGCGACCGGCCGTAAAGCCGCCCTTCAATGTCGCGAGCGCCTCGAACGGCGAGGCGCTGATCTGTCACCGCCAGCAAAAGACCGGATCTCTTGTCGATCAGAAAGTGTGCCTGACACGCGAGGACTGGAAACGGCAGCAAGCCTATGCCCAGGAAGAAACGCAAAGGATGCAGGCGCCCAGAGGTCCTGAAGGCGGGCCGAATTAGATGATCCTGCCCTAGGCAGCGACCCTGCGCCGGTCGCTCAGTTCGGCGTTGAGCATCTCGGCCAATGTGAACGCCAGTTCCAGGCTTTGCGCAGCGTTGAGGCGCGGATCGCAGTGCGTGTGATAGCGGTCGCCGAGGCTCATTTCGGTCACGTCGACCGCGCCGCCGGTGCATTCGGTGACATTCTGGCCGGTCATTTCGACATGGATGCCGCCGCCGAACGATCCTTCTGCCCGGTGAACAGCAAAGAAGCCGCGCACTTCGGCGAGGATGCGCTCAAACGGCCGCGTCTTGTAGCCATTTGCAGCCTTCACGACGTTGCCGTGCATCGGATCGCAGCTCCAGACCACCGGATGGCCTTCGCGCAGAACGGCACGGACGAGTGCCGGCAGTGCCGCCTCGATCTTGTCATGGCCGTAGCGCGTGATCAGCGTCATGCGGCCGGCTATACGCCCCGGGTTGAGGGTATCGAGCAAGCGCAGCAGCACGTCGGGAGTCAGGCTCGGCCCTACTTTCATGCCCAGCGGATTGCCGATCCCGCGCAGGAATTCGACGTGCGCGCTGTTTTCGAACCGGGTCCGGTCACCGATCCACAGGAAATGGGCGGACGTGTCATACCATTGGCCGGTGAGCGAGTCTTGGCGAGTCAGCGCTTGCTCGTATGGCAGCAGCAGCGCTTCGTGGCTGGTGAAGAACTGCGTGCCCTTCAATTGCGGCACGGTGTCGGGGTTGATGCCGCACGCATTCATGAAGTCGAGGGCCTCGCCGATGCGGTCGGCGACGTCGCGATATTGCTTGGTCCAGGGACTGCGGCCCATGAAGTCATGCGTCCAGGCGTGGACCTGATGAAGGTTCGCATAGCCGCCCGCCGCAAAAGCACGGAGCAGGTTCAGCGTTGCTGCCGACTGGTTGTACGCCTGTACCATCCGCTGTGGATCGGGGGCACGGCCGGCGGCTTCGAACGCGATGTCGTTGATGATGTCGCCGCGGTAGCTGGGCAGCGCGACGCCGTCTTGATCCTCCAGATCGGCACTGCGGGGCTTGGCGAACTGACCTGCCATGCGGCCGAGCTTCACTGTGGGCAGCTTCGACGCGAAGGTCAGCACGACGGCCATCTGAAGGATGACACGGAACGTGTCGCGAATGTTGTTCGGGTGAAATTCGGCGAAACTTTCGGCGCAGTCGCCGCCTTGCAACAGGAAGGCGCGGCCGTCGGAGACCTTGGCCAGCTCGGCCGTCAGGTCGCGAGCCTCGCCCGCAAAGACGAGCGGCGGAAATGTCGACAGCGTCGCCGTAGCGCGGTCAAGCGCCTGTGCATCAGGGTAGGTCGGTTGCTGACGCGCTTCATGCGCCGTCCAGCTTTGCGGAGTCCAATTGCTTGCCATAGTGCGCGGGCCTATGCGCGCGTGGCGGCTACCGCGCAACACCAAGCGTTTTTGCGGCCTCGTCAAGCTGGACTTTCGCGGCGGGATTGGCCGCAAGCGCCGAACGATAAGCGGTGTCTACGTCGTCGCGGCGACCGAGCGTGGCATAGCTGCGCATCAGCATGATCCAGCCTTCGACATTCTTCGGATCTGATTTCAGCTTGGTCGCCAGTCCTTCGACCATGTTCGCGATCAGGGCCTGTTGCTGAGCAGGGGGAAGCTGCGCCGCAGCGCGAACTTGCTCCGGATCGCGCCCGGGCGCGGCGGCGCTGCCGATCCCCGCAGGCCGCAGCGCCGCAAGTCGGCTCGCCACGTCGATCTTGTTCTTCTTGGCCACGGCGTCGATCGTGCGGACCACGTCGTTCTCCCAGGGAGCCCCCGGGGGCGTGTCCTTCAAAAGGGCGAACCAGTCTTCGATCGCAGATTTGTGATCTCCCGCCATGTCTTTGGAAACGCCAATGAAATAGCGTGCACGGGGATCCCGCGGGTCAATCGCGACCGCCTTGTCGAACGCAGCTCTGGCGGCGGCCGGTACGCTGCCGTTGCCGGCCGTGACAAGTGCCTCGCCGAGCAACGACCAAGTGGCGCCATTGTCCGGCTTCAGGACCGTCGCTCGCTTGTAGGCCATGGCGGCTTCCGCAAAGCGCTCGGACTGGAAGAACGTCCAGCCGAGCATCTGCCACCCTTCGGCATCGTTCGGGTTTGCCTTCAACCGATTCTCGAGCGCGGCAATCATCGCGCCGGAATCCTGCGGGCTCGCGGGTCCGGCCGTGGTTGCGGCGATTTCAGGCGCGCGATCACCTGACAGTTTGGCACCAATGGCGGTTAGGGCAAGAAGGGAGGCGCCGATCAGGCCGATGCGGCTGAACCCACGTGTGATGGTATCGCTCATGCTTTCGCGTCTAGCGCAACGACGCGACGATGAAAGAGTGCGCGCCGCTTTCGCGCCGACCTAGTTCCTGCGAATCACCAAATTGCGGATCTCGCTCATGTCCTCCATGGCGAAACGGATGCCTTCGCGTCCGAGGCCGGAGTCCTTCACGCCGCCATAAGGCATGTTGTCGACGCGGTAGCTCGGGACGTCGTTGATGACGACACCTCCGACCTCGAGCCGGTCCCAAGCGTCGAACATTTTAAAAAGGTCACGGGTGAAAATGCCGGCCTGAAGCCCGAACTTGCTGTCGTTTACCTCGTCGAGCGCCGCTTCGAAGTCAGTAAAGCGCGAGAGGATTGCAACCGGCCCGAACGCCTCTTCACGGTAGAGTTTCGTGTCGCGTGGGCACTCATCGACCAGCGTGGCATCGAGCATCGCGCCGTCGCGCCTCCCGCCGCACAGCAGCTTCGCACCTGCGGCCTGAGCTTCCTGAATCCAGCCATCGAGGCGGCTCGCTTCCTTCACGTCGATCATCGGACCGATGAATGTGTTCCGATGCTTGGGATCGCCCGACACGAGCGTTTTCGTCCTGGCGACGAGCATGGCGCGAAAGCGGTCGTAAATTCCGTCATGAATGATGATCCGCTGCACGCCGATGCACGATTGGCCGGACTGGTAGAAGGCGCCGAAGATCACGCGCTCCAGCGCATCGTCGAGGTCGGCGTCATGGTCGATGATGACGGCGGCATTGCCGCCGAGTTCAAGGACGACCTTTTTCTTGCCGGCCTTTGCCTTCAGGTCCCAGCCGACAGCGGGCGAACCCGTGAAGCTGAGCAATTTGAGCCGATCGTCCTGTGTGAACAGGTCGGCGCCATCGCGGTGCGCAGGGAGGATCGAGAACGCGCCTTTCGGCAAATTCGTTTCGGCCAAAACCTCGCCCATGATGATCGCACCCAACGGCGTGCGGCTGGCGGGCTTCATGACGAAGGGACAGCCGACCGCGATAGCGGGGGCGATTTTGTGCGCGGCCAGGTTCAGCGGAAAATTGAACGGCGAGATGAAGCTGCACGGTCCGATCGGCACGCGCTTCCAGATGCCCTGATACCCCTTGGCACGTGGCGAGATATCGAGCGGCTGGACCTCACCCGTTATCCGCACCGATTCTTCCGCCGCGATCCGGAAAGTGTCGATCAGGCGCCCGACCTCTCCCTCGCTGTCCTTGATCGGTTTTCCGGCCTCGACGCACAGCGCATAGGCCAGCTCGTCGAAGCGCTCCTTGAATCGGTCGACGCAGTGCTGGAGGACGGCCTGCCGCTCGAACGCGGCCATTCGCGCCATGGGCTCGGCAGCCTCGACCGCCGCAGCGATCCCGGCATCGATCGTTGCAGCGTCGGCCTGCGCGCAGCGGAACGCGATTTCGCCACTGAACTTGTCGGTGACTTCGAGATCGGTGTTCGGTTGCTGCGCTTCGTTGGCGAGATAAAGGGGATATACCGATTTAAGCATGGTCCAACTTTCTCCCACTCCCTATCAGGGGCGAGGGCAGGAGGGGGGCAGTGTCCCATCGATTGCTGAAACGCCTATCGGGAAAGACTGCCCTTCTCCCCGACCCTCGGCCCGAAGGGCAGAGGAACATCATCACACGGCCGCAGACATCTCCTTGATGTCCTTATTCAGGATTCGGTCGTTGTCGCTATAATCGACGGGGACCTCGATTAGATGCACGCCCGACGAATTTGCGGTCGATGCAAGCAACTCGTTCAGATGTGCCGCGCTCTCCGCCCGGTGCCCATGCGCGCCATAGCTTTCGGCATATTTCACGAAATCGGGGTTTCCATAGGTCAGCCCCCAGTCCTTGAACCCCATGTTTGCCTGTTTCCAGCGGATCATGCCGTAACTGTTGTCATTCAGGACGAGGATCGTGAGGTTGACGTTCAGGCGGACGGCGGTTTCCATTTCCTGGCTGTTCATCATGAAGCCGCCGTCGCCGCAGATCGCCATGACGCGCCGCTCCGGATAGATCATGCTCGACATGATCGCCGACGGGAGGCCCGCGCCCATGGTCGCGAGCGCATTGTCGAGCAGCACCGTATTGGGTCGGTAGGCGGCGTAGCCGCGCGCGAACCAGATCTTGTAGACGCCATTGTCGAGGCAGATGATGCCGTCGTCCGGCATTGCCTCGCGGACCTGCTCGACAAGATAGGGCGGGTAGATCGGGAATCGCGCATCGCTCGAGATGCTGGCGGTGTGCGCGAGTTCTGCTGCCCGCGCACGGAGCATCAGCGCGCTGTCCCAGCTCTGCGGCGTGATGGCTTCTTTCATCTGCCAGATCGCGTTGGCGATGTCGCCGATGACTTCGGTCTGGGGAAAATAGACCGGATCGACTTCGGCGGTGCGCGTCGAGACATGGATGACTTCCGCCCCGCCGGCCTTCATGAAAAAGGGCGGCTTTTCGATGACGTCATGGCCGACGTTGATGATGCAGTCCGACGCCTCGACCGCCCGGTGGACGAAATCGCCGGCACTGAGTGCCGCGCAGCCGACGAACTTCGGGTGGCGCTCGTCGATCACGCCCTTGCCGAGCTGCGTCGTGAGGAAGGGAATAGCTGTCTTGTCGACGAATTCGAGCAGCATCTTCGAAGTCATCGTGCGGTTCGCGCCCGCGCCGATGACGAGGATGGGCGACGTGGCCGATTCGATTTTTGCCACTGCCGCCGCGACTGCCTTGGAGTCGGCGCTCGGACGTCGCGCGACGCTGCGCGGGATGGGCACAGAGTCGGTCTGTTCCTCGGCGATGTCCTCGGGCAGCTCGAGGTGGACAGCGCCCGGCTTTTCCTCTTCGGCCAGACGGATGGCCTCGCGGACGCGGCTCGGAATATTGTCCGCGCTGGCCATTTGGTACGTGAACTTTGTGAGCGGCCCCATCATCCGCACGACGTCGAGGATCTGGAAGCGGCCTTGCTTCGACTTCTTTATCGGTTTTTGACCGGTGATCATCAGCATCGGCATGCCCCCGAGTTGGGCATAGGCTGCTGCGGTCACGAAGTTGGTGGCGCCCGGCCCGAGTGTTGCGAGGCACACGCCCGTCTTGCCGGTATGCCGCCCATAGGTCGCGGCCATAAAGCCAGCGCCTTGCTCGTGCCGGGTCAGAATCAGGCGGATCTTGGTCGATCGTGACAGGCTGTCGAGAAAATCGAGGTTTTCTTCACCCGGCACGCCAAAGATATATTCTACACCTTCATGCTCAAGGCATTGAATGAACAAATCGGATGCTTTGGCCATGATAGCATTTCCCCGGAGGCGTGGCTGACAGCGACCATTCGCGGGTTGGCGCGTTCGGTTGACAGCCTAGCGACAAGCCGCCGTCGCGTCCAATCGGCTAGGCGAGATTTTGAAGCATGGCCCCCATTTTTTCGTGGAGCTTGGTCATCGCCTTGAGCGGCCGAACCATGACTTTGAAATGAACGATCTGGCCGTCATCGTTCCAGCTGATCATGTCGACACCGTTGATCGTGATACCGTCGACGACCGTGGTGAACTCCAACACCGCAGAGCGAGCCGCACGCCATTCACCGACATAGGCAAAGCCTTCGCCCCCCAGGACATGGCTTGCCCCAGTCAGGTATTTCGCCGTGATGGCGCGACCGCGTTGCGGCGTATGCACGACGGGCGATTCGAACACGGCCTCGTCGGCGAGCAGGGCATGAATCGCATCGTGGTCGCGCGAGTCGGCAACGGCATTCCAGCGGGCGAGGGCGGCATCCATGTCCATGATCAATATCCCCGTTCAAGGTCGACGACGTGCTGCAGCGGTTCGCCCCGGTGCCAGCGTTCGAGGTTTGCGAGGAAGCGATCAGCGCCGCGCAGGAACATTTTTTCCTGCGACCGGCCCGACAGATGCATGGTGACATGCGCATTGGGAAGCGACCAGAGGGGGTGGTCGGCGGGCAGGGGCTCGGGCGTCGTGACGTCAAGAAATGCGCCGCCGATGCGCCTTGCCGCCAGCGCCTCCACAAGCGCGTCCTGATCGACGACACTCCCGCGCGCAATGTTGACCAGCACGGCGGATGGCTTCATCGCGGCAATGGCCTCTGCGCCGAACATTCCTTCGGTCTCGGATGTTGCGGGGAGCGCGAGGACGATCCAGTCATAGGCACCGATCTGCGTTTTCCAGTCGTCGGGGCCCAGTGTGTTCGGGCCCGGCGTGCGCCGGACGATGCTGACCTCTACATCGAAGGCATTCAGCCGCGTTTCGATCAGCCGCCCGATCGCACCATAGCCGAAGAGCAGGGCGCGAGAGCCTGCAAGTTCGATCTTGCCGGGTGAATCGAGCAACCATTCATGGCGCTCCTGCGCATGCACGACGTGACGATAGCCCTTGGCCATGGTCAGCATGCCCATGAGGACATATTCCGCGATGGTGACCGCATTGGTCCCAGCGCCATTGGTCAGGACGGTGCCTTGCTGCGCAAGCTGGTCGAGCGGGATGCCATCGATACCTGCGTAGAGCGAATGCAGCCATTTCAGCGACGTGGCATGGCCGATGGCCGCCGCCATGTCGGTTTTGCTGTAGAAATCGAACCACCCGATCTCCGCATCCGGGGCAAGGGCGATTGCTTCATCGAGCGTCACAAACCAGCGCGGCGCGAGCCAGGCGGGCAGGCGGCTCTCGATCAGGGGACGGACAAGGGCGGGTAGGGAAGCGACGGTCATACCACGGGTCTCCAATCCCAACCGAGCGGGTCGCCGTCCATTACCTCGACTCCAGCGGCGGTAAGTTCGTCGCGGATGCGGTCCGACGTGGCGAAGTCCTTGGCAGCGCGCGCAATCTTGCGGTCGGCGAGTCCGGCTTCGATGTCGGCTTCGGTGAGGGTGGCGGCAGCAGGGCGTATCCTGAGTGACGGGCGATCAAGAACGAGGAAGTCGAGCCCGAGCGTTTCAGCCATTGCCGTCACCGCCGCGACCTCGACTTTGGCAGCAATTGCCTCGTCAACTACCGTCAAAGCGACGGCCGTGTTCAGATCGTCGAAGACAGCAAATTCGAACTTTTCGATAAATGTCGCGCCGTTTGTACCGTTCGCGCCCAATTTGCCGAAAGCCATCACCATCCGCTTCAACCGCATCTGCGCTGCCAGCAGATTTTCCCAACTGAACTCGAGTTCGCTGCGGTAATGCGCCTGGAGGCACATCAGGCGGTATGACATCGGGTGGAAACCCCGGTCGATCAGCGTCTGGAGCCGCAGGAATTCACCCGAAGACTTCGACATCTTCCCCGTACGGTCGATCAGGAAGTTGTTGTGCATCCAGATGCGCGCGCCGCTGTCGTCGGCGTGGCAGTGCGCCTGGTTCTGCGCAATCTCATTCGGGTGGTGGATCTCGCGGTGGTCGATCCCGCCCGTGTGGATGTCGAACGGAAATCCGAGCAGGTCGCCCGACATGACCGAGCATTCGAGGTGCCAACCCGGCGCGCCGCGGCCCCACGGCGAGTCCCATTCCATCTGCCGCGTCTCGCCTTCGGGCGTGCGACGCCAGATCGCGAAGTCCGCGGCGTTGCGCTTGCCGTCGACAGGGTCGATGCGGCTTTCCCCCTCGTCGGTCTTGGCACGGGCGAGAGCGCCGTAATTCGCAACGGTCGAAGTGTCGAAGTACAGGCCCGAAGGCAACTCGTAACAATGCCTGTCGGCGATCCCCTCGGCGAACTCGATCATGCGCGGGACGAACTCGGTTGCTATCGACCAGTGCGCAGGCTCGCGACAGTTGAGCGCGCGAAAGTCGGCCCAATAGGCCTGGGTATAATGATCGGCGATCTGCCGCGCGGTGAGCCGCTGCGTCGCGGCCATTTTTTCGAGTTTGTCCTCGCCCGCGTCTCCGTCGTCGGTCAAATGGCCGACATCGGTGATGTTGATGACATGGGTCAGGTCATAGCCCTTCCACCGCAACACCCGGCCCAAGGTGTCAGCGAAGATATAGGCACGCATGTTACCGATATGCGGATAATTATAGACTGTGGGCCCGCACGAATAGACGCGCGCTTCGCCGGCATGGACCGGACGAAATTCTTCGATCTCGCGGGTCAGCGAATTGAACAGGCGCAAGGGCGTTGGCGGCATGGCGGACATACGCGCCGCCTTCGTTCAGGCCCTTCGCGACGTCAACCTTTAGGGCGCGGGCAGGTGCACGGCGACCGCGCGATGGAGGCCCGAGCCGGAATCGAACCGGCGTGCAAGGATTTGCAGTCCTCTGCGTAACCACTCCGCCATCGGGCCGAAAGCTTGCGTGTGGCAGCGCCGCTAGACGATGATCTCGGGCAGAGCAATCCCTGTCGGGCCGCTGCCTGCGTCGGCGCACTGGCGATTGCCTTACCGTCGATCCAGACTTGCTAGCCGGTACCAAGCACAGCCCGACGTATTTCTTCGATGCGGCTGCCAGTCACGGAAATTGTTGGGACTCTCAGCGTTGTGTCCACGAAGCCGACCCCCGGCGACAAAGGATTTTCATGGCCGACGATGTCAAAACCACCACCGGGAACGGCGGCGAAACTCACCAGCAGTCAATCGGCGATACGCCTGTCCTGACGACCAACCACGGTGTTCCCGTGTCCGACAACCAGAACAGCCTGAAAAGCGGATCGCGCGGGCCGACCCTGCTCGAGGATTTCGTTCTCCGTGAAAAGATTTTCCATTTCGACCATGAGCGTATTCCGGAGCGGATCGTCCACGCACGCGGATCCGGTGCGCACGGCTATTTCGAAGCGACGGACGATATTTCGGACCTGTCGAAAGCTGCTGTGTTCACCAAAGGAGAGAAGACCGAAGTTTTTGCCCGCTTCTCGACGGTTGCCGGTGGCGCAGGGTCGGTGGACACGCCGCGCGACGTGCGCGGGTTTGCGGTCAAATTCTACACCCGCGAAGGCAATTGGGATTTGGTCGGCAATAACATTCCCGTATTCTTCATTCAGGACGCGATCAAATTTCCCGACCTCATCCATTCGGTGAAGATGGAGGCTAATAGCGGCTACCCGCAGGCGGGCAGTGCGCACGATACTTTCTGGGACTTTGCATCGCTGACGCCCGAGACAACGCACATGCTATTCTGGGCGATGTCGGACCGGACCCTGCCCAGGTCATTGCGCATGATGGAGGGCTTCGGCGTTCATACTTTTCGGCTGATCAACGACAAAGGCCAGTCGAGCTTCGTCAAGTTTCACTGGCGGCCCAAGCTCGGCATCCAGTCGACGATCTGGGACGAAGCGCTCAAGCTGCAGGCGGCCGACAACGACTATCATCGGCGAGACCTTTATGAGGCGATCGACACTGGTGCGTTCCCCGAATGGGAATTGGCGATCCAGGCTTTCGATCAAAAGTTTGCCGACGCGCAACCCTATGACGTGCTCGATGCAACCAAGCTGATCCCGGAGGAAGATGTACCGCTTCGCGTGATCGGGCGGATGGTCCTTAATCGTAACGTCGATAATTTCTTCGCCGAGACCGAACAGGCTGCGTTCTTGCCCACCAACATCGTGCCGGGCATCGACTTTTCGAACGACCCGTTGTTGCAAGGGCGATTGTTCTCTTACCTCGACACCCAGAAGTCGCGCCTCGGGACGACCAATTTCCATCAGATTCCCATCAATGCGCCCCGCTGCCCGTTCGGCAATTTCCAGCGCGACGGCATGATGCAGACGATGGTGCCCAAGGGGCGCGCCAACTACGAGCCGAACAGCCTGGGCGCGCATGGCGAAGACGGGGGGCCTCGCGAGAGTGCAACCACAGGGTTCACAACGACGAACGCGGCGACGGGACCGGACGAGACCGGCGACAAGCAGCGCGTGCGTGCAGAGCTGTTCGCCGATCACTACAGTCAGGCGCGTCTGTTCCTGAAATCACAGACTGAAAGCGAACAGGCGCACATCGCATCGTCGTTCGTTTTCGAATTGTCCAAGGTCGGGCAGCTCGATCAGGTGCCGCCGCGAATGCTGGCGAATTTACGCAACGTCGACGAGGATTTTGCGAAGCGTGTTGCCGACGGCCTCGGCTTGCCGCTGCCCAAAAAAGCCAAGGCCGCGCGCGAACCGGTCGACATGGCACCCTCCGACGCGCTGTCGATTCACAAGAAAATGAAGGACACGCTGGAAGGACGTGCCGTCGGCATCCTGATTGCGGACGGTACGGATGCTGCGGCGCTTAACACGCTGGTCGCAGCGGTGGGGAAGGCCAAAGGCAAGGCCGTCATCGTCGCACCCAAGGTCGGCGGCGCGACGCTGTCGGACGGCAAGTTGCAGAAGGCCGATGCTCAGCTCGCCGGCGCGCCGTCACAGATTTTCGACGCTGTGGCGATCATCGTATCGAAGCAAGGCTGCACGAAGTTGCTCGGTGAAGCCGCCGCGGTCCAATGGGTGATGGATGCGTTCGGCCATCTCAAGGCCATAGGCGCGAACGATGCGGCGATGCCGTTGCTCGACAAGGCTGGTGTGACAGCCGACGACGGGGTCGTCAGCCCCGACCAAACCCTCGTCGAAGCGGGAAGTCGGCGGTTCTATGCCCGCGAGCCGCAATTGCGGATGCTCGCCTGATGGCATTCGGCAGCGGCCGTCGGCTTTGGATTCAGGCGAATTCCTCGGTGTCGACCGTTGCCTGGGCGGCGGCCGGGTAACGCGGCCCGGCGACCGTCGCCTGATTGATGAGGGCATCGATCTTGGCGACGGTCGCCGCATCGGGGCGCCAGTCGCCACGCGCGATGTTTTCGCCGAGATGGTCGATATTGGCAGTGCCGGGGATGGTGACGATATGGTCTCCCTTTCCCAGCACCCAGCCCAGCGCCAATTGCGCTGGCGTTACGCAGGCGGCCGTCGCCAGTTCGGCAAAGGCGTCGATCAGGGCGAGATTGCGGCTCCAATTCTCGCCCTTGAAGCGGGGCCAGTGACGACGGAGATCACCTTCGGGTAGATTGGCCGGATCGCGGAGCGTGCCGCAGAGCGACCCGCGGCCCACCGGGGAAAAGGCAACGAAGGTCGTGCCGAGCTCGCGACATGCCTCGAGCACGGCAATTTCTGGATTGCGCGTTTGCGGGGAGTATTCGGTCTGCATGGCGGCAATGGGATGCACGGCATGGGCCTTGCGAAGCGTGTCCGCCGACATTTCTGACAGACCGATGCTGCCGATCTTGCCCGCTTCGACCGCGCGAGCGAGTTCGCCGACCGACTCCTCGATCGGCGTCGTGAAATCGCGACGGTGGAGGTAGTAAAGGTCGATATGGTCTGTCTGCAAAAGGCGCAGGCTCTCTTCAAGCGCATGACGGATCGTCTCCGGGCGGCAGTCGATACGCCGGTCCTTGCCCTCGACGATGATGCCTGTTTTCGAGGCGAGGAAAAAATCCTTGCGCCGCGCCTTCAGCGTCTCTCCGATCAGCGCTTCGTTCTTGCCCTCGCCATAAATGCGCGCCGTGTCGAGATGATCATAGCCCAGGTCGAGCGCCCGGTGCAGCAGCTTTGCGCCGTCGGCGGGCGAGGGTGGAATGCCGTAGGCCCAACTCAGTGACATGCAGCCGAGGCCGATCGGGTTGACCGGGTGACCGTTGATCGTGCGCTTGGTCAAAATGCTTCCTTCCTGATACCGCTTGCGCCGAGCCGATACAGCCTGTCAGCCGCGCTGCCTATGGTGGCGGAACCTGCCGGGGCCTGGGCGCGCAACAATCGTCGGCGATGCACTTGGCGTCCGCGCGGGTGCAGGATAGAACGCAACATCACTTGCTGTATTGCAAGTATAACACAGTTGTGCCACGGAAGCTTTGTGATGACAGCCCAATCCGCCCCCGATTTTGCCGCGCAGCGTAGCGCCATGGTGGCGAGCCAACTCCGCACAAATGGCGTGACGGATCGGGCGCTGCTCGACGCGCTGTCGCATGTGCCGCGTGAATCCTATGTGCCGGCCGAGAAGCAGGCGACGGCCTATATCGACCGGCCTGTTCCTGTCGGCGGCGGTCGGGCGCTCAACCCGCCGCTTGCGACTGCCTTGCTGCTCAACGAGGCGCGCATCGGTGCCGACAGCCGTGTCCTCATCGTCGGCGCAGCGACCGGCTATGCGCTGGCGCTCGCTGCTGCGATCTCGGGCACGGTAACGGGTGTAGAATGCGATGCGGCTCTCGCCGCTCAGGCCCGCGCCGTACGTGGCGCGCGGCTGGTCGAGGGACCGCTCGAAACAGGGGCGGCGGCGCACGCGCCTTATGATGCGATCGTGATAGACGGCGCTGTCGATTTCGTTCCGGAAGCCTTGATAGCCCAGCTTGCACCCGACGGGAGGCTGACGACGGCCATCAACGAAGGTGGCGTGTCGCGGCTGGCCGTCGGCCGACGCGGCGGCACCGGTTTTGCCCTTGTTCCCTTTGTCGACGCCGAGGCAGTCGCGCTGCCCGGCTTCGTACGCCCCCGCGAGTTCGCATTTTGACCCCGTCGCCACGCCGCCAGCCCCTGCGAGAGACCAAAACAGCATGATCCAGCGTCGCCGCCTCTTTGTTGCCTTGTTGATTTCGACCGCGGTCACGCCAGCGGGCGCGGAGACGCTGCGCGAGGCCTTGGTCAAGGCCTATCAGACAAACCCGACGATTACGGGCGCACGTGCCGGACAGCGTGCGACAGACGAAAATGTTCCGATCGCACGGGCGCGCGGCTTGCCGGGAGTCAGCGCAACGACGTCGTACAACGAGTTCCTTGAAACGGCGTCGAACAGCTTCACGTCGCCTGCGCGCCAGTTCTCGGCCGGGCTGTCGCTTTCGGTGCCCATTTATCAGGGCGGCGCGGTGCAAAACTCGACCCGGGCAGCAGAAACGCGTGTTCTGGCAGGCCAGTTCGGACTGCGGGATACCGAACAGAGCGTTTTTTCGCAGACCGTCGCGGCTTATATGAACGTTATCCGGGATTCGGCGATTGTAGCGCTCAACCAGAAACAGGTGGGCGTACTCCGCACGAACCTGGAAGCGACGCGCGACCGGTTCCAGATCGGCGACCTCACGCGCACCGACGTTGCGCAGTCGGAATCGCGGCTGGCCCTGGCCCAGGGGCAACTCGAACAGGCCGAATCTAACCTGATTGCGAGCAAGGAAAATTACATCCAGCTGGTCGGCACACCGCCCGGGACACTGGAAGCACCGCCACCGCTACCCAATCTGCCGGGCTCGGCGGACATGGCGGTGACGGTCGCGCTCGATGGCAATCCTGCCCTTGCGGCCGCGAGGCAGCGCCGCGAGGCCAGCCAGTTCGATACGCGCGTGGCGCGCGCTGGGCGCCTGCCGAGGCTGGCTGCGGTCGGGTCGGAAAATTACGCTGATTACCTCGGCTCGCTGGGCAGTCTGGGTACGGGCGTCACCGGGATCAGCCAGACGTCGCGCAGCACGACCGTGGGTCTCCAGGCTACTTTACCCCTTTTCCAGGGGGGTCTCCCCGGCGCGCAGGTCCGGCAGGCGCAGGCCCTTGAATCGCAACAGATCGAGACGGTGACTGCGACCGAACGAAGCATCATTTCCCAGACTCGTTCTGCCTATGCCGCATGGCAGGCATCGAACCTGCAGATCGCCTCTTTCGAAGCCGCTGTCCAAGCGAACGCGCTGTCACTGGAAGGGGTCCGCGCGGAAAACAGTGTCGGTACGCGCTCTATCCTCGATATCCTCAATGCCGAGCAGGAATTGCTGAACGCCCAGACGAATCTCGTGGCCGCGAGGCGCAACGCCTATGTCGCTGGCTTCTCGCTGCTTGCCGCAATGGGCAAGGCGGGCGTGCAGGACTTGGGTCTCGACGGCGGCCCGCTCTATGATCCGCAGGTCAATTACCGGCGGGTACGGCGCAGCATCAACGACTGGGCCAGCGACCCCAAGCCGGCACCCGTAGCGACGCGAACCGTTGACAGTCCAACGCAAACACCGGCATTAATAGGTCCCGTGGCCAACCAAGGTCAGTAAACAGGGGTTTGCGCGTGGCTGACGGGGAATTCAAAACTTCGGCTGAACCGTCGATGGAGGACATCCTTTCCTCTATAAAACGTATAATTGCGGAAGATAGCGAGTCCACTCTCTCCAGTCCTCGCGTCAAACGATCCGTTGGCCTTTCGCCGCTTGCCCGCCCCGATGACGCGCAAGAGGCGGCCGAAGACGAAATCCTCGAACTAACGGACCCCGTTGCGGTCGAACCTGCTGCCGATCCGGTTCCGGCCGCGGCGGTAATCGCTCCCGAGCCCGCGCCGCAAAAAGCGAAAGTCGATCCGGCGCCCGTTGAAGCCGTGCCCGCCAAGGCCAATTCCGCTGAAGTCAGGCCTGCCGCGGGAGCGGCGCCGGCGACCGCCGAAGCCGGCGCGACGCTCGTGTCGCCGACGACTGCCGAGGCCAGCCGGTCCTCGCTTGCTGCACTTTCCGCGCTGATCGTGAAGCCGGAAACGCCCGGCAGCGACACGCTGGAAGCTTTGGTGCGGGAAATGCTGAAACCGATGCTCGCCGATTGGCTCGATGCGAAACTTCCCGAAATCGTCGAGCGGCAGGTTGCGCAGGAAATTGCGCGAATTAGCGCACGCGGCTAGCCGTTTCGCCCGCGGGCCGTTAAGCGCGGCCCCGATATGACCGAACTCCCGAAAACCTTCGATCCCGCCGCAATCGAGGCGAAATGGTACACGCATTGGGAAACCTCCAATGCGTTCAGGCCGGCGCGGCCCGACGCTGAGCCGTTCACCATCGTCATGCCGCCGCCCAATGTCACCGGTAGCTTGCACATCGGCCATGCGCTCGACGTGACGTTGCAGGACATTTTGACGCGCCATGCCCGTCTTCAGGGGAAGGATGCCCTGTGGGTGGCCGGTACCGATCATGCCGGGATCGCAACCCAGATGGTCGTCGAGCGTCAGATGATGGAGCGGCAGGACAAGCGCACCAACTATTCACGCGAGGATTTTGTCGGAAAAGTTTGGGAATGGAAGGCCGAGAGTGGCGGTGCGATCACGCGCCAGCTTCGGCGTCTTGGTGCCAGCTGCGACTGGCAGAACGAACGCTTCACGATGGACCCGGGCTTTTCCAAGGCCGTGCTGAAGGTCTTTGTCGACCTGTATAACCAGGGCCTGCTGTATCGCGCCAAGCGGCTCGTCAACTGGGATCCTGCACTCAAGACCGCCATTTCCGACCTGGAGGTCGAGACGCGTGAAGTCAGCGGGCATATGTGGCATTTCAGGTACCCGCTCGCCGGAGGCGAGACCTATAAATATGTCGAGCGTGACGCCGAAGGAAATGTCACGCTGGAAGAAGAGCGCGACTACATCGCCATTGCGACGACGCGGCCGGAAACGATGCTTGGCGACGGGGCCGTCGCCGTTCATCCCGGCGACGCGCGCTACGCGCCGATTGTGGGCAAGCTCTGTGAAATACCTGTCGGCCCTAAAGCGCAAAGGCGCCTGATCCCGATCATCACGGACGAATATCCCGATCCTGAATTCGGCTCGGGAGCCGTGAAGATCACGGGTGCGCATGACCAAAACGACTATGGCGTCGCGCAGCGTAACGGCATCCCGATGTATCGTCTGATGGACGCCGAAGCGGTTCTCCGGACCGACGGCGCGCCCTATGAGCAGGCAGCGGCGCGCGCCCGGTCGATTTCGTGCGGAGAGGCCGCGACTCCGTCCGAAATCGATGCGCTGAACTTGGTGCCGGAGGACTATCGCGGACTCGACCGCTATGCCGCGCGCAAGAAGATCGTTGCCGACATCGACGCCGACGGATTGATGATCCGGGTCGAGGAAAAGACAATCATGCAGCCGTTCGGCGACCGATCGGGTGTCGTGATCGAACCTATGCTGACCGACCAGTGGTATGTCGATGCGAAAACACTTGCGCAGCCGGCAATCGAAGCCGTGCGTTCGGGCGCGATCAAGGTTGTGCCGCAGACATGGGAAAAGACATGGTTTCAGTGGCTGGAAAACATCCAGCCCTGGTGCGTGTCGCGCCAGCTGTGGTGGGGACACCGCATTCCGGCCTGGTTCGACGAAGAGGGCAATCACTACGTCGCCATTGATGAGGCCGGTGCGCAGGAAATAGCCGGCGAGGGCGTCGTACTGACGCAGGACGAAGACGTCCTTGATACCTGGTTCTCGTCGGCGCTTTGGCCGTTCGGAACCTTGGGGTGGCCCGATGAAAACCCGAAGCTCGCCAAGCATTATCCCAATGATGTCCTAATTTCAGGCTTCGATATCCTGTTCTTCTGGGATGCCCGCATGGCGATGCAGGGCTTGCACTTCATGAAGCAAGTGCCGTGGAAGACGTTGTATCTTCACGGACTTGTTCGGGCCCCGGACGGCTCGAAGATGTCGAAGTCGAAGGGCAATACCGTCGACCCGCTCGGGTTGATCGACCAATATGGCGCCGACGCCCTGCGCTTCACGCTTGCCGCCATGGAAAGCCAGGGCCGCGACATCAAGCTCGATGAGCAGCGTGTCGTCGGTTATCGCAACTTCGCGACCAAACTGTGGAACGCCGCGCGCTTCCTGCAGGGGAATGGCGTGAGGGCAAGCGCCGCGGTCGCTGCTCCGGACGCCTCGCTTGCGGTGAACAAATGGATCATCGGCGAGGTTATCGAGACACTGGCCAAACTCGACGCAGCATTCGCCGACCTGCGGTACGACGCCATGGCCGACGCCATATATCACTTCGCCTGGGGCACGTTCTGCGACTGGTACATCGAACTGGTCAAGGGCGCGTTCGATGACGAAACGCGCGCCGTTGCGGGCTGGGCGTTCGACCAGATCCTCGTGATGCTGCACCCCTTCATGCCGTTCATCACCGAAGAACTCTGGCATGCCATGGGCGAACGCGCTGAAGGACTTATCCATGCCCAGTGGCCGGCGCCGATGGCGATTCCGGATCCGGAAGCCAAACATCTGACCGACTGGCAGATCGAAATCATCACCGATATCCGCACGTTGCGCGCCGAAATGGGCATTGCGTGGACGGTGGAACTGAAGCCGCTGATTGTGGGCGGGGAGCCGGAGTTGTTCGATCTGTTTGCTGGCGGCGCGGTCCCGCGGCTCGCCAAGACAGGATCCGCCGAACGCATCAGCATGGTGCCCGCCGCGTCGGCCCAGATCGCCAGCCGTGGCGCCACGGTCGCTTTCTCGCTCGAAGGTACGATCGATCTCGACGCCGAACGTGCGCGCCTCACGAAGTCCGCGGACGCCGCCGAAAAAGAAGCCGCGGCACTGGCTGCACGCCTTAGCAATCCCTCTTTCGTCGAGCGTGCCAAGCCCGAGGCGGTCGAGAAGGCCCGCGCCGATCACGCGGAGAAAACAGCAGAGGCCGAGCGGCTTCGCGCGGCGTTGGCGCGGCTGGGGTGACGTAGCAGAAGGAGCGGGTTAGGGGGTACCGATGTCCGAGTCCGACGCCCCCGTCCCGCCCGCGCCCTCCAAGCGTCGCGACCTGACCGTTGGACCTGTTTTCACCACGCTTTTCGCCTTCGCGCTGCCTTCGCTCGGCGTGAACATTCTCCAGTCGATCAACGGCTCGATCAATTCCATTTGGATCGGGCACTCGCTGGGAGAGGCAGCCCTCGCCGCGTCGTCCAACGCGGGCCAGATCATGTTCCTCATGTTCGGCACGCTGTTCGGTTTCGCCATGGCTACGACCGTGCTGATCGGTCAGCAGATGGGCCGCCGCGATATCGAGGCGGTGCGTCGCACGCTCGGCAGCGCGCTCGCGCTGTTCGTGATTGCCGGTTCGTTGACCGCCACCCTGGGCTGGATCTTCGCGCCGAACCTGTTGCGGGCGCTGGCAACGCCGGCAGACGCCTATCCGCTGGCGCTGGCGTATCTGCGGGTCATCTTTCTCGGCATGCCATTCACCTTCGTCATGATCTTGCTGACGTCGTCATTGCGTGGCGTCGGTGACTCGATCACGCCATTGTGGAACGCGATCCTCAACGTGACGCTCGACATCGTTCTCAACCCGATCTTGATCCTGGGCCTTGGCCCCATTCCCGCGCTGGGCATTGCGGGTTCGGCGCTCGCGACGCTTATAGCGGGCGTCGTCAGCGTTTCTGTCTTGATCTACCGCATTTACGCAAAGGACTTGCCGATCCGGCTGCGCGGAGCGGAACTGGCTTGGCTGCGACCGGATGCTGCAGTCGTCAAAACGATCTTGGCTCTCGGCTTTCCCATGGGTGCCTCGATGATCGTCATGGCCGGGTCGATGCTGGTGCTGATCGGGTTGGTCAACCGCGAGGGCGTCGACACCACGGCGGCGTTCGGCGTCATGAACCAGCTGTGGAGCTATGTTCAGATGCCCGCTGTGGCGGTCGGCAGCGCAGTCAGCGCCATGGCGGCGCAGAATATCGGCGCCCAGAAATGGGACCGGCTGTCGCGGATCACTTGGGCAGGAATCGGCATCAACACGATCATGAGCTTCATTCTGATCGTCGGCATCACGATCTTCGCGCGCCCGCTGATGGGTCTTTTCCTGCCCGCAGACAGCCCGGCTATTCCGATCGGCATTCATATGAACAGCATCGTCGCCTGGATTTACCTGATGATGGGCGTGTCGATGGTCGTCACCTCGGTCGTGCGCGCCAATGGCGCCGTGCTTGTGCCGTTTCTCTTCCTCGTCATTTCCGCCGTGCTGGTCAGGTTCAGCTTTGCCTTCGGCCTGTACCCGACATGGCGGGCCGAGGCGATCTGGTGGTCGTCTGTGGCCAGCGGATCGGTTTCGATGGTTTTGAGCCTTGCCTATTATTTCCACGGAGGTTGGCGCAAGAAGCGGCTCGAATCCGGCCTTTCCCCCGCCGTCCAGCCAACACCGGAGCCCGCATGAGCATGTATCCCGCCCTTCGCCTGCGTCGTACCCGATCGACAGCATGGAGCCGCGCGTTGGTGAGCGAGACATATCTCGCCCCTGCGCACCTCATCTGGCCGTTGTTCGTGACGAGCGGGCAGGGGGTCGAGGAACCGATTGCCAGTCTGCCCGGCGTGTCGCGCTGGTCGGTTGACGGGATCGTCGCTCGTGCCAGGGAAGCGCGGGCACTCGGCATCGGTGTCATCGCCCTGTTCCCTAACACGCCGCAAGCTTTGCGCACGGACGGCGGCGAAGAAGCGCTCAATCCCGACAATCTCATGTGTCGCGCAATCCGCGCGATCAAGGACGCCGTGCCCGATATCGGCATCCTTACCGATGTCGCACTCGACCCCTACACCGCTCACGGACATGACGGACTGGTGGACGCTGGCGGTTATGTGCTCAACGATGCGACGTCAGAAGTGCTGGTGGCCCAGGCGCTCAATCAGGCGAACGCCGGCGCCGACATCATCGCGCCCAGCGACATGATGGATGGTCGGGTGGGCGCGATACGCGACGCGCTGGAAGAGGGCGGGCATGTCAACGTTCAGATCATGGCATATGCCGCCAAATACGCATCGGCATTCTATGGCCCGTTCCGCGACGCAGTCGGCTCGGGCGGCCTGCTGAAAGGCGACAAGAAGACCTATCAGATGGACCCTGCCAATGCGGAAGAGGCCCTGCGCGAAGTCGAGCTGGATATTGCAGAAGGGGCCGACAGCGTGATGGTCAAGCCGGGACTTCCCTATCTCGATATCGTCCGGCGCGTGAAGGAGCGCTTCGAAGTGCCGGTCTTCGCTTATCAGGTGTCCGGCGAATACGCGATGATCGAGGCTGCCGCCGCTGTTGGCGCCGGCGACCGCGACGCCCTTGTGCTTGAAACCCTGCTCGCCTTCCGTCGTGCGGGCTGTTCCGGCGTTCTGACCTATCATGCGGCGCACGCAGCAAGGCTGTTGGGCGCTTAAGTTGCGTTAACCATCTTCACACGATTGGTCGGCTACACCCTGACCGGGGAGACCGGTGATGGCGAGTGCGGCGACGATGACTTCGGCAGATGCTTCGGCGAAGCAGCGCTTCACGCTGGCCATCCTTGCAGGCTCTTTCCTGCTATTCTTGGTCCAGCCGATGATTGCCCGAATGGCGCTGCCTCGCCTCGGTGGTGCGCCTGCAGTGTGGAACTCGGCAATGCTCGTTTATCAGGCGTTGCTGCTCGGCGGTTACGCCTACGCCCATTTCATCGGCCGCTTCGCGCCGCGGGTACAAGCGCGGGTGCATTTGGCGCTGCTCGCCGCTGCGGCGCTGATGCTGCCCATACGCCTCATCAATGCGGAGCCTTCAGCCACTGCCAATCCCGCCTTGTGGACACCGTGGTTTCTTGCGGCATCGATCGGTCCGCTGTTCTTCGTGATTGCGGCGCAGGCGCCGTTGCTGCAGCGCTGGTATGCGATATCGGGCGGAAGCGATCCCTATCCGCTTTACGCAGCCTCCAATCTCGGCAGCTTTGCCGGATTGATCGCCTATCCGCTCCTGGTTGAGCCGTTTTTGCCGATTGCGGGACAGAGCCTGTTGTGGAGCAGCGGCTATGTCGCCGTCGGCATTCTCGTAGCTTCTTGTGCATTGCTGTTGCCGCGTGGTCCTGCGGTCGCTGTCACGGCACCCGTGGCCGCAACGTCCATCTCGATGCGGCGGATCGTTCACTGGATTGCCCTGGCAGCTGTGCCGTCGGGCATGATGCTGTCCACGACGACCTATCTGACGACGGATATCGTCGCCATGCCCCTGCTGTGGGTCGTACCTCTCGGCCTCTATCTCCTTAGCTTCACGGTTGCCTTTGCCGACGATCGTCGGCTCGCGGAAGGAATTGTGAGAGTCACGCTGCTGGTCGTGCTGCTCGGTGGCGGCGTCGCCTTCGCGCAGAACCCGCAATATCCCTGGCTGTTCGCGCCGCTGGGCCTGGTCCTCCTGTTCTGTTTTGCCGTTGCCCTGCATAGCGAACTGTTCCGGACCCGACCTGAACCGGCGCAGCTGACGAAATTTTACCTGATCATGTCCTTCGGCGGCGTACTCGGCGGCGCGTTTTGCGCGCTCGTCGCGCCACTTGCGTTCGACTGGGCCTATGAACACCCGATCCTGATCCTGATTGGCGGTGCCTTGCTTTCGGCGCCACCGGTCTTCGCTTTCGGCGAGAGGTTATGGGGCGGATCGTGGCGGCGCGCCTTTATCTACGGAGCGGTGGCGATCATCCTGTCGACAGTCCCCGTCGGCTTGTTCCCCGGCATTGCCGCCCCGGTTCCCGTCTGGCTGAAAGTCGCTGGGATCCTTGTCATCATCAATTTCGCCGTGCTCGCGATCGGCAGCCGTCTCGCCTTCACCATGTGCCTGGCTGCCATGATGCTGGCGCTTGGCGGTTGGGGCGTCCTTGCCTTGTCGATCGATGGCGGCAAGCGCGTGCGCAGCTATTTCGGCATCTACTCGTTCAATGAAACAGCCGACACGCGTACGTTGGTGCACGGCACGACGGTGCACGGCATTCAGTCTAAAGTGCCCGGACGCGAGATCGAACCCCTAAGCTATTACGCGCCCGAGTCGGGGGTGGGCCTTGCTCTTCGAGATCTGGCCAACCGCAGGAGTGACGGCCGCGTGGGAGTCGTCGGGTTGGGTGCAGGGACGCTGGCTTGCTACCGGCGGCCGGGCCAAGACTGGCGCTTCTACGAAATCGATCCGGCGATCGAGCGCATCGCCCGAAATCCCAAGCGCTTTTCCTTCCTGTCGCGGTGTGCACCCGGCGTCCCGGTCGAGATCGGTGACGCACGGCTCGTGCTGGGGCGTGAGGTGCGCGCCAATGCTGCGCCGCTCGACGTTCTGGTGATCGATGCCTTTTCCTCGGACGCCGTGCCAATGCACCTTTTGACGCGCGATGCCCTTGACACTTATGCGCGCCGCCTAAAGCCTGATGGCATTCTGATGATGCACGTGTCCAACCGCTTCCTCGAACTCGAACCTGTGCTGGCAGCAGCGGACAGCTGGGGATGGCATCTGGCGAAGCGCGATTATTCACCCGATGCAGAAGGACGCAAGCGCGCGTATTCCGATTCCCACTGGATCATGCTGGCGCGCGATGCGCGGACATTTTCCGCCTTCCTTCAGCGCACCGGATCGGCGAAATGGACGCCGACCAAACGTCGCCCCGGGTTTAACGGCTGGACGGATGATTTCGCGAGCATCCTGCCAGTGATCAAATGGACACGCCGCTAAACGCATGAGTTCAATCATTACATTTCGCGGCAAGACTCCGCGCATCCATCCGACGGCGTTCATCGCGCCCGGAGCCCGGATCATCGGCGACGTCGAGATCGGCGCGGGTTCGAGCATCTGGTACAATTGCGTGCTGCGCGGCGATGTGAATTCAATCCGTATCGGTGAACGGACCAACGTGCAGGATGGTACGGTCATCCATTGCGATTCGCCCAGGCCCGGCAATGATGCCGGATTGCCGACCATCATCGGCAACGACGTCCTGATCGGCCATATGGTGATGTTGCATGGCTCTGTGCTGCACGACGGTGCCTTTGTGGGGCTCAGCAGCACTGTCATGGACGGCTGCACGATCGAGTCGGACGGCATGCTCGCGGCTGGTGCGCTGCTCAGCCCAGGTAAGGCAATTGGTCCAGGTGAGCTCTGGATCGGGCGTCCTGCAAAGCTACTGCGGCAACTTTCGGTCGAAGAAATCTCGGTGAACCGGCTAGGCGCGGCCCATTATGCCGAACTCGCCCGTCAACACGCAGCGGCCGTCACCGCGTAAGTTCGGCCAGTCGGGCGGTCTGCCTGTCGTAGATTGCCTGGATCTCGGCGCGGGCGGCAGTGAGCGCCGCCGTGTCTTGCCCCTTGTCGATGGCATCGCCGATCGCGGCGTCGAGCGCGGAAAGTGCATCCAGCGTAGGTCCGCGCGCAACGTCCAGCGCTGAACGAGAATTTTGCGCAGCGATCCAAGCTTCGCTCTGCGGCGCGGCGCGTGTCGTGGCCGCGGGCAGCGCGCGATCGAACGCCGCATCGCCATCCCGTGCCTGTCCGAGCAACTTGGCGACCAGAGCCGCCTGGGCCGCATCGGCAGGTGCAGGCTGCGCGGGGGCGGGCGATGGCTTGTCCACATCTTCCTGCTCGGCTGCGCGCGGCAGGAGCGATGGCGCATCGATCGTCTTGACGCAGGCGGACAACAGGAACGCGACGAGGAGAAGCTGCATTTTCATGCAATTTCCCTAGGCTGCACATTCCCGTGTCGCAACGGGCTTGCGCCCCGCCACACAATCGCTATGTGCAGCGCCTCTGCGCGCCCGTAGCTCAGCTGGATAGAGCATCAGACTACGAATCTGAGGGTCGGACGTTCGAATCGTTCCGGGCGCGCCACTTTTCCAATACGCGGTCAATGAAGCTTAAGCTTCGGCCGAACGATCTGGTTCACGTGACCGATTGCGATCAACGCGGCACCTCGCCACCAGCCGTGGATCGCGATCAGGTGCATTCGGTAAAGCGACATATACACCGTCCGCGCGATCCAGCCGTCGACGCGCATGCGCCCGCCGACCAGATTGCCCATCAGGCTTCCCACAGTTGAGAAACGGCTCAGCGAGACGAGCGAACCGTGGTCCCGGTAAACAAAACTTCGAAGTGGCTGGCCAGCCTGGGCACGCGAGAGGTTCACGAAGACGAGGCTCGCCATCTGGTGTGCGGACTGAGCACGCGGCGGGATGGGGCGGTCATGGCCCGGCAGCAGGCACGAGGCGCAGTCGCCGAGCGCGTAGATGCGATCGTCGTTCGCCGATTGCAGCGTCGGACGCACGACGATCTGGTTGCCTCGCGTAATTTCCAGGTCGCTCATCGCGCGAATTTCGTCCGCGCCCTTTACGCCCGCGGCCCAGACAATCAGGTCGGCTTCGATGAGCGCGCCGCTGCCGGTATGGACCGCACCATCGGTCAAACGAACGACCTGCGTATTGTCGAGCACGCGGACGCCCAATTTTTCGAGTTCGTGTTTTGCCGTAGCGGCAAGCGTATCGTCCAGCGCTGGCAGGATTCGCGGCCCTGCCTCGACAAGCGAGACCTCGAGCTTGGTCTCGTCGAATACTTCCAGTCCATAGTGCCGCAGCGCCTTGGCGGCGTTGTACAGCTCGGCCGCCAGTTCGACGCCGGTGGCGCCCCCGCCGACAATGCTGACGCGCACACGCGCCTCCGCGTTGCCGGTTTGATGGGCATGATTGGTGCGAAGGCAGGCGTTGAGCAGTTTCTGGCGGAACCGGTCGGCTTGCGGTCGGTCTTCCAGAAACATGGCGTGTTCGCGAACGCCCGGAACGCCGAAGTCGTTTGAGATGCCGCCGGTGGCCATCACCAGATAGTCATAGCGTATGCTGTGACGGCCGATGATCTCCTGGCCGCGTTCGTCGAGCAGCGGCGCCGTCGTTATCGTTCGCGCCTCGCGATCAATGCTTTCGATGCTGCCGTTGAAAAACCGATAACCCCAACGCACTGCATGGCCGCCGTACCCCACCTCATCGAGATTGGCATCCAGAGAGCCAGCCGCGACCTCATGCAGGAGCGGCTTCCAGATGTGGGTAAGGTTCTTATCGATGAGGATTATGTCGTGACGTTTCCGTCCATAGCGAGTTCCCAGCTTGCGGACGAGTTCAAGACCCCCCGCACCACCGCCCACAACGACAATCTGCGTTTTCTGCTGACCCAATGCTTTTCCCCGCCGCCATTTCGCACCGGGCTTCATCTGCCAGCAATTGATCCGTTAACTCAAGCGAGGCTGGGGGGCCGCGACGCACTTCGTGCCGACGGCAGTGGTCAGGATGCCGACCCCGCCGCCCTGCCGCGTTCGAGCCGGACGGGGCCCAAACGCGCGGCCGGGTCTATTCTTCTTCGTCTAACTTGCCGTCTTCCGCATCCCCATCGTCCGTGAGGGCCAGTTCCTCGTCTTCATCGAGCGCGCGGTCGAGCTCTTCGGTGATCAGATCGAGCTGGTCGTAAGATGCCGTCAGTTCGACGACGTCACCGTTTTCGTCCTCGATCGTCAATATATATTCGTCAGTCGCGCGGGCGATAGTAAATCGTTCTAGTGCCTTGGCCATGTCGTTGCTCCTCGGTTGGGCTGGCAACGAAGCGCGCGGCTCATGGGTTGGTTCCGCAATCCGAGTTGCTTTTTGCGGTCAGCTCGACGCCTGGCGTTCGTACCTCAAGGCATCAAGGATTTTTGCACCCGCCAGCATGACCGATCCGCTGCAGGCCCAGAACAACAGCCAGCCACCGGTGCCGGGATATTCCGTGAGATACGCCTTGCCGCGCTCCATGGCGCCGACCGCCAGCGCGAAAATGATCAGATAAGCTTCGATGCGCGTCTTGATGACGAACAGCCGGGTGATTTTGCGCCACATGGTTTTCATGCAGCAAAGACTAGGCCAACCGCGGATTTGCGTAAACAACCGGTTACTGGCAAAGGTAAACTGTCAGTTAATCCGACAGTCCTAGATCGGGATATCCAGCGCGCTCGCCAGAGCTTGTCGGGCGCGCGAGATGTCGGCAGTCAGCGCGGGACTCGCGAGGTCGCCCGCTTCGATTTCTCGGGGCCAGCAAGTCGCTATTATCCCTGAAATAGCGTCGAGTTTTGGATGATCGACCAGGAAGCGCGGGTCGATCGTAGCAGGATCGGCTACCACGCGTAGCCGGAGGCACGCGGGTCCGCCCCCGTTGGCCATGGATTCGCGAACATCAACGGGGACAAGGCGCCGGATCGGGCCGTTCCCCGCCACCAGCTGCTCCAGCCAGCCCCAAACGCGCGCGTTGCCTTGCGCTTCGGTCGGTAGGATCAGCGCCATGCCCTCGCTGCCCGGCAATGACACAAGCTGGGCATTGAAAAGGTAGCTGGATATCGCGTCGGCGAGCGACACGATGGCCGCCGGAACCTCGACTATTTCGACCTCAGGCAACCGGTCGCACAGGTCGGCGTAAAAGCTGTCCTTGTCCGCAAAGGCCTGTTCATGGGCGAAGAGCACCTGTTCGTTGGCGACCGCAACGACATCATTGTGAAAGGCACCCGCTGCAATCGCCTCTTCGGACTGCGCTACGAAGAGCGGCGAGGTAACGCCATTGAGGCGGGCGACTGCCTTCGATGCTTCGATATGCTGCCGCGCCGGGAATGCGCCGCCTTTCACGCCATAGACAAAAACTTCAACACCCGGTGCGTCGTGCGCCTTGCACAGCCGCATATGATTGGCAGCGCCCTCGTCGCCAAACGGGGCAGGAACGGGTCCATGAATGGCGAACGCAGGGTTCGCAAAGGCGATCCTTAATTGCGCCAGGGTCTCCGGCCACTCATGGGCACGGTGCGGCATCGTCATCAGATTGGCGACGGTAAGGTGGCAGCGTGCGTCTCGCGTGTCGGGTGAGGGCGACACGGTGGCCGCGTTCGCAGCCCACATCGACGATGCGGACATGGCGGCGGCCCGGATAGGCGGCTCCAAGCCATCGTCACCTTGGTGACCCAGACTCGCGAGCCAATCGGAATCCGGTCGCCGCTGTGGCAGGAAAATGCCCTGCCTGAGCCCCATGCCGAGATTTTGCCGCATCTTTTCCACGCCTTGCAGCGCCGCGGCACGCGGGTGGGAGACCGCGCCGGCATTTCTCGACGATGCGAGATTGCCCATACTGAGCCCGGCATAATTATGGCTCGGCCCGACGATCCCGTCGAAGTTGATCTCGACCAGGGTCATTGCGGTGCGACCAGGATCGTGTCGCCCGGCTCGACTTGAAGCGCGGCGGCGGCCACCGGATCGATGATATTGCCGTCCACCTGGCCCCAGGTCGCCGTAAAGTCGGTGAGGCTGCCCTGCGAGACGATCGTTCGCGGGCCCGCATTCGGGGCCACATGCGCGATGACGACCTCTCGCGACTCTGCAACGGTGCGGATGCGGCTCGTCGCGGCACACATCGTCGGCCCGCCGTCGAAGATATCGATATAGCCATCGTGCGAAAAGCCTTCCCCTTCCAACATGCGCATCGCGGCACGTCCGGACGGGTGAGGCAAACCGATGGCGGCGCGTGCATGATCGGTCAGCATCGCGATATAGATCGGCGTCTTTGGCATCAGGTCGGCGATGAACTGGTGCCCGTTGATCGCATTGAATTCGTCGGCATCCTGGAAGTTCATGCCGAAAAAGCGGCCGGCAAGTCCGTCCCAGAAGGGCGATCCGCCGCCTTCGTCGATCAGCCCGCGCAATTCGGCGATCATTCGATCGGCAAAACGCGCACGGTGCTGTCGAACGAACAAATACCGGCTGCGTGCGATCAACATGCCGAGGCCCCCGGCACGCTCTCGCGGATGCAGGAACAGCCCGCCGACTTCGCTTGAACCCTCGAGATCGGTCGACAAGGTGAGCATATCGGCGCGGAAAGTGCGGCCGAGTTCCTTCGAATGCTGGGTCAGGATCCCGACCCGATAGCTGTAGAAGGGAACGCGCATGCCGATCTGGCTGAAGATCTGGCAGGTGCCGCGCACCTGACCGTTCTCGGTGTTTTCGAGCACGAGCACGAACAGGTCGTCACCGACAGTCGCTTCGTTTCGCGCGAATGCCGCTGCCGACCGGTCGAGCTTTGCCGTGAGCGAGGGCTTGTCCGGCGGCAGATTCGTGAAACCGCCGCCCGTCAGCTTTGCCATTTCGTAGAGCGCGGCAAGGTCGTCGGCACGGGCCGCGCGCATCCTGAAAGTCATCAAATTGCCCCGTTCGCCAGCCGGGAGATAGTGAGTGCGCTGAGAGCCGCGCGTTCCGCCAGCGATTCGACGATCAGATACTCCTGATCCGAATGAATGGCACCCCCGCGGACACCCATCGTATCGACGACAGGGATCCCGCAGGCGGCAATATTGTTGCCATCGCAGACGCCGCCCGTTGCTTTCCACGCAATGCTCTGGCCCAGATCCGCCCCACAGTCGCGCACGAGACCGAACAGGCGCTCTGCCGCAGCATCGAGGGGCTTTGGCGGACGTCCGAAGCCGCCATGGACGTGCACGCTGACGTCATGATGGTGTTCCACTCGCGCAACAGCGTCGGCGATGGCGACCTTTGCCAAATCCTCGATGGTGGGAGTGGCGGGGCGAAAATTGACTCGCAGCACGGCGTGGTCGGGCACGACGTTGTTCGGCCCGCCGCCGTCGATCCGCGCAGGATTGACGCTGAGCCCCTCGCGACGAAGTCCCGCGAGGTGCAGCGCGAGCTCGGCCGCTGCCACGATGGCATTGCGACCGTCGTCGGGATTGCGCCCCGCATGCGCGGCTTTCCCCGTCACCACGAAGCTGAAGTTGCCGCTCCCTGGTCGCGCGCCTGCGAGCGTACCATCGGGCAGTGCTGCAGGTTCATAGGTCAGCGCCGCGACCTTGCTCTGGGCAAGGTTCGCGATCAGCGCGGACGACGTTGCCGATCCGGTTTCTTCGTCGCTGTTGAGCAGGACGTCATAGCCGAGTGCAGAGGCGGAGTCGCTCATTTCGAATGCCGCGAGGGCGGCGAGCATGACAGCAATCCCGCCCTTCATGTCGGCAACGCCCGGGCCATTGATGATCCCCGGTTTGGTTTCACGCAGGGTCTGAAAGGCGTGATCCGCTGGGAACACCGTGTCCATGTGCCCCGTCAGTAGGATCCGCCGGTTCGCCTGAGGTCGTACGGACAAGTGAAGGTGCTGGCCGCGCTGAATGTTCCTGACTTGGCCGTCGGGCGCGACGCTCTGTTCGGGCGCGGCGTCCACCTGCCGAAGCACACCGGGCAAATTGGCGAGCGCCCCCGATAGGTCCTCAGCAAGCGCGGCAAGTCCGGCAAGATTGCCGGTGCCGGTGTTGATCGCTGCCCATTGTTCCACCTGCGCACGCATCGGCGCTCCGGCTGCCCGCGCCACAAGCGCGCTCTCCTGCGAATTCAAACTCATCGGGAGAGCCTAGCGGGTTAAGCTCGCGGGGTTAACCCCGGCTTCGACGCATCGCGCTTGTGTCGCGCGCCCTCGAGCGGCATAGGCCCGTCCGTCCTCCCCGGATCAATTCAGCAAAGGAGTCCCCATGGGATATTTGGATCGTTCGGGGTTGCAGGTCGACAGCGTGCTTGCGCGATTCATAGAGGACGAAGCGCTTCCGGGGACCGGGATTGCGCCGGACCGGCTTTGGGCCGGGCTCTCCGAGATTCTTGCGCGGTTCGTGCCCGTCAATCAGGCGTTGCTCGCTAAACGCGACGACCTCCAGCAACGGATCGATGCTTGGCACATTGCCCGCGCAGGCCAGGCGTGGGATGCTGACGAATATCATAAATTCTTGACTGAAATCAGTTATCTGGTGCCGGATCCTGCGCCGTTTTCGATCAACACTGAGAATGTCGATGCTGAAGTCGCGACGATGGCCGGCCCCCAACTCGTCGTGCCTTCGCTCAACGACCGTTTTGTATTGAACGCTGCAAATGCGCGCTGGGGAAGCCTGTATGATGCCCTCTACGGGACCGATGCACTCGACGCGCCGCCCGCCCGACCGGGCGGCTATGATGCGGTCCGGGGCGCCGCCGTCGTCGCATACGCACGCAATTTCCTCGACAAGACCATCCCTGGCTGGGAACTGGCGCTCACCGGCGGCGATTGCCCGCTGGCCTTTTCGACGCGAGATGGCGGATTTCTCTTCGCGCACAACGGTCTGCATATCGAGATCGTCGTCGATCCCACCCACCCGATTGGCGCTGCAGACCCGCTTGGCATCGCCGATGTAATTCTAGAGGCGGCGCTCAGCACGATTATCGATCTCGAGGATTCGGTGGCTGCGGTCGATGCCGAGGACAAGGTTGCAGCTTATCGCAACTGGCTGGGCCTGATGCGCGGCGACCTGACCGCCAGCTTCACCAAAGGCGGCAAAGTCCAGACGCGGGCGCTCGATCCCGACCGCACATGGACGGCCGCCGATAAATCGACTTTCACCTTGCCGGGGCGCAGCCTCATGTTCGTGCGCAACGTGGGCCATTTGATGACCAACCCCGCAGTGCGTCTTGCCGACGGCCCGGAGGCGCCTGAGGGCATTCTGGATGCCGTCTTTACCTCGCTTTGCGCGCTGCACGACCTCAAGGGGCTCGGCCGGTTCCGCAATTCGCGAACCGGAAGCATTTATATCGTCAAGCCGAAGATGCACGGGCCGGAGGAAGCCGCCTTCACCAACAATCTGTTCGACGCGACCGAGTATCTGCTGGGTCTCGCACGATACACGATCAAGGTCGGTGTTATGGACGAGGAGCGCCGTACCTCTGCCAATCTGGCCGCGACGATCCATGCCGTGCGTGATCGCATCGCCTTCATCAACACCGGTTTTCTCGACCGCACCGGTGACGAGATCCACACGTCGATGCGGGCTGGCCCGATGGTGCCCAAGGGCGAGATGAAAACCAGTGTCTGGATCAAGGCCTATGAGGCCCGCAATGTTGCCATTGGGCTTGCCTGCGGGCTCAGCGGCAAGGCGCAGATAGGGAAGGGCATGTGGGCCGCGCCCGACAAGATGGCCGACATGCTCGCACAGAAGATCGGGCATCCCATGGCGGGTGCAAATACGGCTTGGGTGCCATCGCCGACGGCAGCGACGTTGCATGCGATGCATTACCACCAAGTAGACGTCTTTGCCCGGCAGAAGGAACTGACCGCGATACCGCCGGTTGCCGACCTGCTCAGCTTGCCGCTCGCGACGGGGCGCAATTGGAGCGCAAGCGAAATCGAGCGCGAGCTCGACAACAATGCACAGGGCATCCTCGGCTATGTCGTGCGCTGGATCGACCAGGGCGTGGGTTGTTCGAAGGTCCCCGACATTGACGACGTCGGCCTGATGGAGGACCGGGCGACGCTGCGGATCGCGTCGCAGGCGCTGGCCAATTGGCTGCTCCACGGCATTTGCACGCCCGAACAGGTCGATGCGGCTTTCACGCGCATGGCCGCCAAGGTCGATGGCCAGAATGCTGACGATCCGTGGTACCGAAAGCTGACGCCCGACAGCATCGCGATGACGGCGGCGCGTGCGCTGGTCTTCGAAGGCGTCACGCAGCCCAACGGCTATACCGAGCCGTTGCTCCACAAGTTCAGGGCGCAGGCAAAAGCGCGGGAAGCCTCCTGACACGGTGCCATATCGTCAGGCGCTGGGTGACGATCATGCCCAGCGCAAACAGCATCGAAGCGTCAATCGCAATGGCGCCGAAACTGCCCGACATCTGGCGAAACGACATCCGCAGCAGCATCAGTGCAACAAGCAGGAGAAATGCTAGGCTCGATGTTTCGGCGAGCACGCTGCCGCTATCGGGGCAGCGGCGAAGCTTCAGCGCGCGCGCGCGAAGGTTTCCCGTTGCGATGCCGAGCGCAAGCGCGACGGCAAAGGTCGCATAGGCTGCTGCGTAGAAAGTGGGGTGGGGCTGAAAGTAGAGCCCCGACCCGATGCCCAACGTCGCGATAATCGGCACGATCCAAAGCGAAGCGACGCGGACGGGGCGGGCGCGTCCCGGACGGTTGCGCAGGAACAGGATGCCCACGACGATGATCGGGATGACATAAGGCAGGAGGTCGACGGTGCGCATCCGTCAGGCACCCCTGGGTGGCAGATGCGGCGCGAATTCCGCAAGTACTTCTTCGTATAGTCGCCTTTTGAACACCACGATCAGTTCAGGGAGCCGCCACGGGTCGACCCATTGAAAATTTCGGAACTCGGGATGCTCGGTGTCGAGATTTATGTCGGTATCGTTGCCCAGGAAGCGCATGAGAAACCAGCTTTGTCGCTGCCCCGCGTAGCGCCCTTTCCATAATTTGCCTTGCAGTTCAGGCGGCAGATCATAGACCAGATCACGCGAAGATTGTGCAACTATTTCAACGAGATGTGGGGCGATCCCCGTCTCTTCTTCCAACTCGCGAAGGGCCCCGGTTCGAGCGTCTTCGCCCGGATCGAGTCCGCCCTGCGGCATCTGCCAGGCGTCAAGGCTGGAATCGAGGCGCTGGGCGACGAAGACCTGGTCCGCGCCGTTGAGCAGCATGACGGCAGCGGCGGGACGGTACTCGAGGGAAGCTGTCATGCGGCGGCCTGCACCTCGCCCAGCGCTGTCGTCGCCTCGGCAATCATCGGCGCCAGGACGGCAAGGTAGCCCACGACATCGCCCTGCGACGAAGGGATGCCCTTGCGGATGGTGATGAACCCATGGATGTTGCCCACGGCTTCGCGGTAGGTCACCGGCACGCCGGCCTTGATCAACGCGCCCGCATAGGCGCGGCCCTGGTCCCGTAGCGGGTCGAGACCTGCCGTCACGATCAGCGTCGGGGGCATGCCCGTATGGTCGTGGCGCAGCGGATAGGCGCGGATATGATCGGCCTCTGCCTGATAGGCGGCGTTGAAATAGGCCATCGCTTCATGCGTCAGCAGCTTCCCCTCGCCATGGTCGGCAAAGGATTGCCAATCCGGGCTGCCATCGACGACCGGATAGATCGGAAACTGAACGATCACAGGCACGGCGGCAGGATTGTCGCGCAGCGCCATCGAAACGACGATCGCAAGATTGCCGCCCGCGCTGTCGCCCGATGTGACAAGGCCTGTCACCGTACGCCCGAGCGCTGCAGGGCTGCTGGCGATCCAGCGCGTCGCTGCCTCGCAATCGTCGGGCGCGGCAGGGAAGGGGTGTTCGGGCGCCAGCCGGTAATCGATGGCGATTACGGGGATGTCGAGGCTGCGAGCGACTTCGGCGCAATAGGGTTCATGCGTGTCGAGGTTGCCGATGACGAAACCGCCGCCGTGGTAGAACACCATGACGGGGCCCGCCTCGCGCGTTTCTCGGGCGTCATAGAGCCGCGCAGGTATCACGCCGGCCAGTCCCGGAATTTCGAGGTTCTTGATCACCGCCAATGGTCCGGTCTCGAGTTCCGCCACCGAACGCATGGCGACCATTGTCATCCGGGCGGCCTCGGGCGGCAACTCGTGCATCTTGGGGCCAGGCACGTTGTTGAGAAATGTCAGGAAGGCGTTCACGTCAGGACGGTTCGACGGGTGGGTCATGCATGCTCTCCGGTATGATGCTTGACGCTAACGGAAACGACGAGATGTAGAAATAGGGTTGTTGGTCGCGCACGACGCAAGGCCGGGGGCTTTCGCGCTCGCAGCTTATCGGCGATGACTGTGCCCGTGCTGCACGTCGTCCACCATTCTGATTATGTCGTGTCGGCGACGGGTACGCTCCACCAGTTCAGCAAATATGCGCTCGTGATGGACATTCTGCGCGCGACGGGCGACCTGACCGAATACCAGCCGGACCCGATGCCGCGGCGCTGGCTGGAGGCCGCGCATGATGCCGATTACATCGACGCGGTACTGAACGCCGACGTGGGCCGAGCGATCGAGCGACGAATAGGGTTCGCGGTCACGCGGCAAGTGGCCCGGCGGGCCCAGCTGAGTCCGGGCGGCACGTGGCTTGCGGCGAAACTGGCGTTGGAGCACGGCTATGCCGCCAATGCCGCCGGGGGCAGTCACCATGCCCTGCCCGAAAGCGGCGCCGGCTTCTGCGTGTTCAACGACCTTGCGGTGGCAGCGCTGCGGCTTGCGGGCGAAGGGGATGCGACCCGTGTATTGATCGTCGATTGCGACGTGCATCAGGGCGACGGGACTGCCGTCATCCTTGCGGGGCATCCCTGCGTCGCCACGCTGTCCATCCATGCCGACAAGAACTTTCCTGTGCGCAAGGCGCGCTCGACCATGGACGTTGCCTTGCCCGACGGCACTGGCGACGATGCCTATCTCGCTTCGCTGGTCCCGGCTCTGGCGGCGATGATCGACCGGCATCGCCCTGAGCTCATCCTCTATCAGGCGGGTGTCGATGTGCATGCCGCCGACAAGCTCGGCCGGCTGGCGCTGAGCGATGCCGGCATAGCGGCGCGTGACACACATATCGCCGAAACGGCGCGCGCCAGCGGCATCCCGCTCGCGAGCGTCATGGGCGGCGGCTATGGCGATGACGTCATGGCTGTCGCCTCGCGCCATGCCGCGGTGATGCGGACCTGCGCAAAGATAGTCACAGGTGACTAGTTCATGACGGTGAACGCAGGGCTTGGGGCGGAGACACTCTCGCCTTATGCCACCACCGATGTGCTACTTCCCAAGCTCCCCGCGCAGGCCTCTTTCTGAAGGGGCGCAGCCAGAATGACCTCCATCCTCTGGTTCAGGCAGGATCTCCGCCTGGCCGACAATGCGGCACTGACTGCGGCCCTGGCAGGCGGCCGGATTGCGCCAGTGTACATCCTCGATGACGCCTCTCCCGGCAAACATAAGATCGGCGGCGCGCAGCGATGGTGGCTGCATCATAGCCTGAAGGCGCTCGACAAGGCCCTCGGCGGCAAATTGATATTGCGTCGCGGCGACAGCCTGAGCGTGATCGAGCAGCTGATGGCGGAAACCGGCGCAGAGCGCGTCCACGCCACCCGACTCTACGAGCCCTGGTGGCAACGGATCGACGCCGAGCTTTCCGACCGCATAGCGCTCCATGACGGCAATTACCTGGCTCATCCGGACGCCATTCGAACGGGCAGCGGCGGGCGGTACAAGATTTTTACCCCATATTGGCGGGCGCTGCTCGATCGGATGCCGCCTGCAAGGCCGCTACCCGCACCGGAGAAGATCGAAACCATCAGCGCGCGGTGTGACAGCCTCGACGATTGGCGCCTGCTGCCGACGGCGCCCGACTGGGCGACAGGCTTTGACGTCTGGACGCCCGGCGAAGAAGGGGCGAGGGCTGCGTTGCGCGGTTTTCTCGATGTCGTCGGCGACTACGACCGCGCACGCAACATGCCGTCGGAGACGGGCACCTCGCGCCTGTCGCCCCATCTTCACTTTGGCGAGATCTCCCCAACGACAGTCTGGCACCATGTGTCGAAGAATGTCGGCGCGAAGGGGGAACCATATCTGCGCGAAATCGGCTGGCGCGATTATGCCGCGAACACGATCGACCAGTTTCCCGATTACGCCACGAAGAATGCGCGGGAAGATTTCGAAGGGTTGAAATGGCGCCAGTCCGAAGGTGACTTCCGGGCGTGGACCCGCGGTCAAACCGGCTATCCGATCGTCGACGCCGGCATGCGCGAGTTATGGGCGACGGGATGGATGCACAACCGCGTCCGCATGATCGCGGCGTCGTTCCTCATCAAGCATCTGCTGATCGACTGGCGGCGCGGCGAGCGCTGGTTCTGGGACACGCTGGTCGATGCGGACTATGGCTCGAACGCCGTCAACTGGCAGTGGACGGCGGGTTCGGGGGTCGATTCAAACATGTTCGTCCGCATCATGGCGCCATTGAGCCAGTCCGAGAAGTTCGACGCGGGCGCTTACATCCGCAAATGGGTTCCCGAGCTTGCCAAGCTGCCGGATGCCAGCATTCATGATCCTCATGGCGCTGGCGTTGCGCCCCCATCCTATGCCAAACCCCTTGTCGGACATCGCGAAGGACGCGAGCGCGCCCTGGCGGCGTATCGAGAGGGGAAGGCATGAAGCGATTGAGACTGGTGATGCTGGGGGCGTTCGCGCTGCTCGGCGCGTGCGACACCATAAAGCTCTATGCCGACCTGCCAAAGGACAAGAATGTGCTTTTCTGGACGCAAGACCAGCGCGACAACGGGTTTCGCGCGCTCGAGAAACTGGCCACTGTGCGCAACATTGCCGCTGGCGGTCCGGTCCATGCCTTTGGCCAAGGCGCACCGCTCAAGCTCGATCTGGATATCGATGCCTATATGGCGCGTCAGCGTAACGCCGGGTTGTTGATCATTCAGGACGGCAAGGTCCGGTTCGAGAAATATGCGCTGGGCTATGGCCCCGAAGGGCGATGGACCAGCTTCTCGGTTGCGAAGTCCTTCACCTCGACAATGGTCGGGGCGGCGGTGAAGGATGGGTATATCAAGAGCCTCGATGACAAAGTGACACGCTACATCCCTACGCTGCGCGGCTCGGTGTACGACGATGTGACCGTGCGCCAGTTGCTGACGATGACCTCGGGTGTGAAGTGGAACGAGGATTACGCGGACCCGAAGTCGGATGTCGCCCAGTTCGCCCTGCAAAAGCCGGTGCCGGGTGAGGACATCACCGTCAGCTATATGAAGAAGCTGACGAGGGAAGCGCCCGCCGGGACTAAGTGGGTCTACAAGACAGGCGAGACCAATCTGATCGGGGTGCTCGTATCGAGCGCCACGGGTAAGAAACTTGCCGATTATCTATCTGAAAAGGTGTGGAAACCCTATGGCATGGAGGCCGATGCCTTCTGGATATTGGGTGATACGGGGCACGAGATCAGCGGTTGCTGCATTTCGGCCCGACTGCGTGACTATGCGCGATTTGGACAGTTTGTGATGGACGGCGGCTTCGCGGGCGGCAAGCGCGTCGTCCCCGACGACTGGTTCGCGCAGGCGACGGTGAAGCAAGCCGAAATCGACCAGCCCGGGCGCGGCTATGGGTTCCAATGGTGGACCAACGACGATGGAAGCTACGCCGCGCAGGGCATCTTTGGCCAGGGAATCTTCATCGATCCCAAGCGCAAGCTGATTATCGCGTCGAACGGCAATTGGCCCAAAGCCACCGATCACGATGGCGTGGGCGAGGACCGCGAACGTTTCTACAAGGCAGTACAGGCGGCGATCGACGCCGGACGCTGAACGTCAGCGCGCGGCGACGATGGAGGCGAAGACGGCCGGGTTGAGCAAGTTGGCGAACGAGCACCCTACTACCTGGCCGTCATTCCACACGACCTCGGCCTGAAGACCCTTATAGGGGCCCACGCTGAGCCAGCACAGGCTGCCCGCGCGCATGCCGGTTACCGCTTGCGCGGCAAATCCGCTGATCGACAGGTCGATGAGATTTGTCGCGAATGAGGTCGAGCCCGAAGGCCGCAGCATGGCGGGAATGTTGAGCACCGTCCGCGGTGCACAACGGTCTTCCTGGGCTGCCCTTGCGTAGGAACTGGAAACGAGAGTCAAGGTCATCGCGATTCCCCTTGCGGCTTGGAAGGGGACCGTGATGCGACTCGAATAGTTATCCGCAGCCTAAGCGACAGGGTTAACGACGAACCGTTCACCGCTTTCGAAGCCGTTGGCAATTAAAGAAATTATGCGCTCCGCCACGACTTCCGGCCCCTTCAGCGACGCGGGGTCCTCACCGGGATAGGCCTTCGCGCGCATTGCCGTACGGGTCGCGCCGGGATCAATCAGACCAACGCTGATCCTTCCCCTCGTCTCGTCGGCATAGGCGCCCAGCAACGTGTCGAACGCGGCTTTCGAGGCCCCGTAAGCCCCCCAGTAAGCACGCGGCGTTGCTCCTACGCTTGAGGTAAGGCCGATTACCGTTCCCGCCGGTGCGGCCCGCAGCATCGGGTCAAATGCAGCAAGCATCGTTGCCTGTGCGGTGACGTTCAGCGTCATGACGCGCCCGAATTCCTTGGGATCGATGTGCGGTACGGGCGTCAGAGTGCCCAGCATCGCTGCATTGAGCACCAATATGTCGAGGGCATTCCAGCGGCCCGAAATCGCTGTCGCGAGCCGGCCGATCGAATCGCCATCGGTCAGGTCCATCGGCGCGATCGTGGCGCTCCCTCCGGCATCGTGAATGCGATTCTCGACATCCTCCAGCCCGGCCGGCGTCCGTGCCGTCAACACGACGTGATAGCCCGCCGATGCGAGTGCCTCGGCAGTGGCTGCCCCGATCCCGCGCGAGGCGCCCGTTACGAGCGCCAGCTTTCCTTCACTCAAACCACACGCTCCGCCAGCATTTCGAATTGATCTTCGACCGCGCTTTCGTCCTGGTCGGTCAGTTGTGTCGGATAGTCACCGGTAAAGCATGCATCGCAATATTGCGGGCGGATATCCGCGCGCTGGGTTTCGCCCAGCGCGCGGTAGAGCCCGTCGATGCTGATGAAGCCGAGCGAGTCGGCATGGATGAAGTCCTGCATGCCGCCGACGTCGAGCTTGTGGGCAAGCAGCTTTGTGCGCTCCGGGGTATCGACCCCGTAGTAGCAGCTGTGCCGCGTTGGCGGGCTGGCGATACGCAGATGAACCTCGGCAGCGCCGGCATCGCGCATCATCTGCACGATCTTGAGGCTGGTCGTACCGCGGACGATGCTGTCATCGACGAGGACGATCCGTTTCCCTGCGATCAGTGCACGATTGGCATTATGCTTGAGCTTCACGCCCAGGTGGCGGACCTGGTCGCCGGGCTGGATGAATGTACGGCCGACATAGTGCGAGCGGATAATGCCCAGCTCGAACGGAATGCCCGATTGCTGCGCATAGCCGATCGCCGCAGGTGTGCCGGAATCGGGCACAGGAACCACGAGATCCGCCTCGACCGGATTCTCGATGGCGAGCTGCGCGCCGATTGCCTTGCGCACGTCATAGACGCTGAGCCCGGCGGACGAATCGGCGACGATCGAATCGGGTCGGCTGAAATAGACGTGCTCGAAGATGCACGGCCGGGGATGACTCTTGGGGAAAGGCTTCACCGAACGCGTTCCGGCTGCCGTCACGATGACGAGCTCGCCGGGTTCGACGGTCCGGATGAAATTCGCCCCGACGACGTCGAGCGCCACCGTTTCGGAGGCGAAGATGGTCGCGCCGTTCAGTTCGCCCATGACAAGGGGGCGGATGCCGAGCGGATCCCGACAGGCGATCATGCCTTCCGTGGTCATGCAAATCAGCGAATAGGCACCTTCGACCTGCTTCAGGGCATCGACGAACTTGTCGAGCAGCGTACGATAGGTGCTCGTCGCGACGAGATGGATGAAGACTTCGGTGTCGCTCGTCGACTGGAAGATCGACCCGCGACGGATCAGCTGGCGTTTGATGGCCATCGCGTTGGAAACATTGCCATTGTGGGCAATGGCAAAGCCACCGGTCGCAAGGTCGGCATACAGCGGCTGGACATTGCGCAACGCCGTTTCTCCGGTCGTCGCATAGCGGACATGGCCGCAGGCCATCGGCCCCGGAAGTGCGCGGATAATGTCGTCGCGATCGAAATTGCCGGCAACATGGCCCATGGCGCGATGGGTGTGAAACTGGTGCCCGTCCCACGAACTTATCCCGGCGGCCTCTTGGCCGCGATGCTGCAGGGCATGCAGTCCGAGCGCCACAAGTGCGGCGGCCGAGTCGGACCCCCAGACACCGAAAATGCCACACTCCTCGCGGAGCTTGTCGTCATCGAACGGGTTCGTCGTGATCAAGGGGCGGGTCCGTTGTCGGCGTCGAATGCCGCGCATATAGGGTGATGAGTCCGCGCTGTCTCGTTTTTGTAACAGGAAATTTTGCCTTGGCCGACGATCGCGAGAACGGCACCAGATTGGACCCCAAATGGGACGCCAGCGGTTTGATAACCGGGGTCGTCACTGACGCCGATACCGGCCAAGTGCTGATGGTCGCGCACCTCAATGCGGAAGCGCTGGCATTGACCCTTTCGACGGGGACAGCCCATTTCTGGTCACGCAGCCGCGGGCGCCTTTGGCGCAAGGGCGAAGCGTCGGGCAATGTGCTGCGCGTCACTGAAATGCGGATAGACTGTGACCAGGACGCTCTTTGGATCAAGGCGACACCGACAGGTCCCGCATGCCATACCGGAGCGGTGAGCTGCTTTTACCGCAGGCTCGGATCAGACGGCCTCATTTACGACTAGCGGATCGAAGCCATGGTTTCGGGCATGGAGCCAACGGCAAGCGAGTCGCTCGACAGCGCGTCATGGATGGCGAAATCGATCGGATACAGGCTGCGCAGCCGCGCCAGCTGAACATCGCTCAGTTCGATATCGAGCGGCTTCGACTTGTTGAGCCAGGCGATTTTTTCCAGCGGTGCCTTGGCATATCCCGCCAAAGCGCTGTCGAGATCGTTGATCATGCAGATGCGATCGACGGCGATCCGCCCCGCCATGTCCGCAACATACCAGAACTGTGGCCGGAAGATGTGGTCGAGGTCGTAAAGGCTGCCCGTCGCTGCAACATGATCGATGGCGTCGTCCAGCGTTTCGAAAGCCATGTACCTATCGCGGAAGGCGCGTGCGACGGGCACCTCGTGCGACCCGCCCACCTGGGCATAACGAAACGCTGACACGAATCGCTCGACCGGGTGGCGCCAGACGGCGAAGCTGGGCAGGTTCTGTACGAGGTCGGGTGCGACACGGGCATAGTACCGGATCGTCGGATGGAAGACTTGGTCGTTGTAGAGTGTGCTGCTGACCGACATGCCGGCGTTCTTAGGGATGTGGATAAATAGGACGCCGGCCTCGCGAATGCGATCGAGGCGGCTGCGCAATAACGGATCGAGCGGCGGGTAGATGCCTGGGAAAGTCGGGCGCTCGTGCAGATCGCTGACAAGTTTCAATCCCGTCATCCGGCGCATGGCACGGTGGATGGTGTCGAACACGAACTCGCTGGACACGGATGTTATCCCCAGTTGCTACGCGGACGAAATAAACGAGGCGCGGCCAGGTTCCCTTCGAATATTTCGAATCTGTTGCGCCTTACGTTTACGTCAACTAGACTGCGGCCATGGCTGACATCGGTTCGCACGCGACGCTCGAAACGCCGGATTTCCGCGACCGGCACATCTATTCGATTTCGGACCTGTCAGAGGAGTTCGGCGTCACCGCGCGCGCGCTGCGCTTCTATGAGGATGAGGGGCTGATCGCACCCATCCGTCGCGGCACGACGCGTATCTATACAAAGCGCGACCGCGCCAGGCTGGCCTGGATCCTGCGTGCCAAGCGTGTCGGATTCAGCCTTTCGGACATCCGAGAGATGATCGATCTTTACGACGTGGGTGATGGCCGTGCGACGCAGCGTCATGTCACCATCGAGAAATGCCTCGCGCGTATCGACTTGCTCAAACGGCAGCGCGCCGACATCGACGCGCACGTCGAAGAACTCAATCGCTTCGTGAAGACCGTCCAGGCCGCGGAAACCGAAGCGCACTGACGAGCGAACAAGGAACGACAATGCCCCAGTACACAGCCCCCGTGCGCGACACGCGCTTCGTCCTCGACAGCGTGATCGGCCTAGATCGATACGCCAATTTGCCCGGATTCGAGAACGCTACGCCCGATACGGTCGATGCGGTGCTGGAAGAAGGCGGGCGCTTTGTGTCCGAGGTCCTGTTCCCGCTCAACCTGTCGGGCGACCAGGAGGGCTGCACGCGCCATCCCGACGGATCTGTGACGACGCCCAAGGGTTTCAAGGAAGCCTATTCCCAGTTCATTGAAGCGGGGTGGACGACGTTGGGCGCGCCCGAGGAGTTCGGCGGGCAGGGCCTGCCGCACGTCGTTTCCACGGCTTTCGAGGAATATCTGATTTCAGCGAACATGGCATTCGGCATGTATCAGGGGCTGACGATGGGGGCCGTCGCGTCGATCCTGGTCAAAGGGTCAGACGAGCAGAAGGCGACCTACGTGCCCAACATGGTTGCGGGCAAATGGGGCGGGACGATGAACCTGACCGAGCCCCAGTGCGGCACCGACCTAGGCCTAATCAAGACCAAGGCCGAACCGCAGCCGGACGGCAGCTGGTCGGTCACCGGCACCAAGATCTTCATTTCGTCGGGCGAGCACGACCTGACCGAGAACATCATTCATCTGGTACTCGCCAAAACGCCGGGCGCCCCCGACAATGTGAAGGGTATCAGCCTCTTCATCGTGCCGAAATTCATCGTCAACGCCGACGGTAGCCTGGGTGCGCGCAATGCCGTCTCGTGCGGGTCGATCGAGCACAAGATGGGCATCCACGCCAACGCGACATGCGTCATGAACTACGATGGCGCGACGGGGTATCTGGTCGGCGAGGAGATGAAGGGCCTTGCCGCCATGTTCATCATGATGAACACCGCGCGCCTCGGCGTGGGCTTGCAAGGCCTGGGGATTGCCGAAGTCGCACGACAGAATGCTGTGCAATATGCGAAGGACCGCCGGCAGGGGCGCGCGCTCAGCGGCGCCAAGGAACCTTTGGAAAAGGCAGATACGCTGTTCGTGCACCCCGATGTGCGCCGCATGCTCATGGAAGCCAAGGCGATGACCGAGGGACTGCGAGCGCTGTGCCTGTGGGGCGCGCTCCAGGTCGACTTGGCGCACAGGGCGCAGACCGAGGACGAGCGCCAACATGCTGACGACCTCATCTCGCTGCTGACCCCCGTGATCAAGGGCTATGGTACCGACAAGGGCTATGAGATCGCGACCGTCAGCCAGCAAGTCTATGGCGGACATGGGTACATCGCCGAATGGGGGATGGAGCAATATGTGCGCGATGCCCGCATCGCGATGATCTACGAGGGGACGAACGGCGTTCAGGCGCTCGACCTGGTCGGCCGCAAGCTGGCCAAGGATGGCGGACGCGGTGTCCAGCTGTTTTTTGCGACCGTCACTGAGGAGATTGCGGCGGCAAAGGCAGTGCCCGAGCTCGCCGATTTCGCCGGGCGGCTCGAAAAGGCGCTCGGTGACCTTCAGGCATCCACGATGTGGCTGATGCAGAACGGGCTTGCAAATCCGGACAACGCCGGCGCGGCGTCGGTGCCTTATATGCACCTGATGGGCATCGTTGCGGTTGGGTTGATGTGGCTGCGCATGGCGACGGCAGCGCAGCGTCTGCTGGTGGCTGGAGAAGGCGATGCCGCCTTCCTGACCGCCAAGCTGACGACGGCGCGATTCTATGCCGAACGCATCATGCCGGACACGGGCTCGCTGCGACGCAAGCTCGAAGCCGGGGCGGAGAGCATGATGTCGATGCCCGTCGAAATGTTCGAAGCGGCCTAGCGCGCGGGCAGAAAGTTGACCGGATTGACCGGCACCCGCGCGCGGCGCAGCTCGAAATGGAGGGGTTCGCCCGCTGTCCTGCCGAGAAGCTGAGCCGCGCTGACGGTATCGCCCTTGGCGACGACGGCGGCGGCGATGCGGCCATATGCACTGATCCAGCCGCCGTCGTGGCGGACGAGGATGAGCCCGCCATATCCGGGGACGCCATTGCCGACATAGGCAATCGTGCCGGAAGACGCGGCGCGGACACCTGTGCCCGGCGGTGCCGAGATATCAATTCCTTGGTTGCTCTGGCCGCTTCCCTGTGGCCCGAAGCGACGTGTAATCGCGCCGGCGATCGGCCAAACAAAGCGGGTGGATTGCTGAGCGGCTCCAGGCAATCGGGCCGGAGGGCTGTGGGTCGACTGCGCAGGATTGCTGCCCGTGACGAGGTCGTCGATGTCGATCCGGAAAGCGGCGGCGCGCGCCTCGGGGCTGGCAGCGACCGCCGCTGCGCCGGGCAGACGCAATCGTTGGCCGACACGCAACACATAAGGTTCGGCGAGGGCGTTGGCGTCGACGATCCGGTGCCAGGCGACATTATAGGCGCGCGCGATCGCTATGCCCGTTTCTCCTGCTGCAACCACGTGGTAGCGCTGACCATTGGCCATGACGGGTCGCGGAACGACCGGACGTATTTCCCAGATCGGCCGCTCATCCTGCAACTGGCTCAGATCGAGCTCGAGCCTGGGAGGCGGCGCCGTGGTGGGGACGACGGGCGGCGGATCGGGCGGCGTCACCGGAGCCGGTGGAACGCATCCACCCAGCATCAGCACGGCCCCGGCCGCCAGACATGTCCTGCCCCCGCTCACGAGGGACGACCTAGCAGCCCGCGAGCGCGTCGTTAAGGGTCGGAATCGAAGCGTAGTGGGTGAGGTCGAGGTGGAGCGGCGTGACCGTGATGAAACCGTCGGCAATCGCCTCGAGATCGGTGGCATGGCCGGGCGTCTCTTGAGACGCGCCCAGTCCGAACCAGTAATAGGGATAGCCGCGGGGGTCGACGCCCTTGACGATCCGGGCCCGGCCGTAATCGTGAAAGCCCTGCTCGACGACTTTCACGCCCTCGACCGCATCGGGTACGCGTGCCGGGAAATTGACGTTGATCAGCGTGCGCGGCGGCATCGCAGCGCCGATCAGCGGGCGCAGGACGCGCTCGCCCCACGCCTCGGCTGCAGCGAAGGGGACGGTGTCGCCCATGCCTTCGCGGGCATAGACCTGGCTGAGCGCGATCGAGCGATAGCCCGCCAATGTGCCTTCCATCGCCGCGCTGACCGTGCCCGAATAGGTGACGTCTTCAGCCAAATTGGCCCCTCGGTTGACCCCCGAAAGGATGAGGTCCGGCTTTGCCTCGTCCATCACCACGCCCAGCGCCATCATCACCGCATCGGTGGGCGTGCCGCTGACCGACCAGCGCCGCTCGTCATGTTTGCGAATGCGGACCGGGCGGCTGAGCGTCAGCGAATGGCCGGCGCCCGATTGCTCCTCCTGGGGGGCCACGATCCAGATGTCGTCGGACAGCGTGCGCGCGATCGCCTCCAGCACTTTCAGGCCAGGGGCGTGGATGCCGTCGTCATTGGTGAGCAGGATGCGCATTCAGGGAACCAGCCTGGTCGCGCCGCCCATGTACGGGATCAGGATTTCCGGCACGTGGACCGTGCCGTCGGCCTGTTGGTAGTTTTCGAGAACGGCAACGAGCGCCCGGCCGACCGCAACGCCCGATCCGTTGAGCGTATGCACATAGCGAGTGCCTTTTTCTCCACTCACGCGGTAGCGCGCGTTCATGCGCCGTGCTTGAAACTCACCGCAGTTCGAGCATGACGAAATTTCGCGATAGGTATTCTGTCCCGGCAGCCAGACTTCAAGATCGTAGGTCTTTTTTGCGGTGAACCCCATGTCCCCGGCGCAAAGCAGCATCCGACGATAGGCGAGCCCCAGCCGGTCGAGGATGGCTTCTGCGGCCTGCGTCATTCGCTCGTGTTCCGCTTCCGACTGATCCGGCGTGGTGATCGACACGAGTTCGACCTTGTCGAATTGGTGCTGGCGGATGAGGCCGCGGGTATCACGACCGGCGGAGCCTGCTTCCGATCGGAAGCACGGGGTGAGCGCCGTAAAGCGCATCGGCAATTCGGTGTCGGGCAGGATGCGCTCGCGCACCTGGTTGGTCAGGCTGACTTCAGACGTCGGGATCAGCCAACGGCCGTCGGTCGTCTGAAACGAGTCTTCCCGAAATTTCGGCAGCTGTCCGGTACCGAACATGGACTCGTCGCGCACGAGGACCGGGGGAGCCACTTCCTCATAGCCGAAGTCGCGCGTGTGCACGTCCAGCATGAACTGGCCGAGCGCACGCGACAGGCGGGCGACGGGCCCACGCAGATAGGCGAATCGCGCACCCGAAACGTTCTGGGCAGTTTCGAGATCGAGACCGAGCGCGGGGCCGAAGTCGAAATGTTCGCGCGGGGCAAAGCCGAAGACGGGCGGTACTCCCTCCACGATCACGACATGATTTCCCGTTTCATCCTCGCCTTCCGGAACGACGGGGTCGGGCAAATTGGGCAGGGCTGCGAGCAGAGCGTCCAGCTGTGCACCCACGTCGCTCGCTTCGCGCTCATGCTGCTCTATTGCGGCTTTGTCTCCAAGCTTTGCCTTGAGCGACTCGATTTCAGCTTCGATCCCAGCACGGTCAGCATCGTCAGCCACCTTCAGCCGACCCGTCAGCGGTCCGATCGCGGCGGAGATGCGATTGCGCTCGGCCACGGCCTGTTCGGCCATGGTCATGCGTGCGCGGCGAATGGTGTCGAGCTGGAGGATGGTTGCCGAAGAAGGCGCAATCCCCCTGCGAGCGAGCGCGGCGTCGAACGCGGCTGGGTCGTCGCGGATCAGGCGTATGTCATGCATGACCCGGGGCTATGGCGTTCGGCCCGCAGCGTTGCAACCTCGACTGAGGACGTCAGGCAGCCTTGCGTGCGGCGAGGCGGCCACGCGCGACCAATGCGGCAGCGCCCAAGCCGAACAGGATGACCATAGGTGGCGCCGGAACCGGGTTCGGATCGCCTGGTGGAGGCGGCGGGGGCGGCGGAGGCGGAAAATCGCCGCTGCTAGTTGTCCCGCTGCTGGTCGTCCCGCTGCTCGTGACCCCGGACGAAGTGCTCGTGGATGACGAGGTACTGCTGCTGGTTGACGTGCTGGACGTGACGTTGCCGCTGGATGACGATGACGTCGAAGTGCTCGAAGAGACATTGCCGCTCGACGAACTGCTCGTCGATGAACTGACGTTGCCGGATGACGACGACGAGACGTTACCCGACGATGACGAAGACACATTGCCGCTCGACGAAGATCCGCCTGTCGAACTGGTCGTCGTTGAAGACAAGCCGCCCGTGGAACTCGTCGTGGTCGACGACAGTCCGCCCGTTGATGTCGAGGAGGAGCCCCCGCTGGTGGACGTCGATCCGCCGCTTGTCGACGAAGAGCTGCCGCCCGAGCCGCCGCTTGAGGTGGAAGTCGACCCCCCGCTGCTTGTAGACGTTACGACGACACTGCCGCCACCGCCGCCCGAACCGCCGAAGAACCCGCCGGCGAAAAACCCGCCACCGAAGCCGCCGCCACCCGAGCCGCCTACCACGATCGGTACAGCGCCACCGCCACCGCCGGCATAGGCTGCTTCACGCGGCGCCATGGGCGGCAGGGGGATCGCGCCGGCACTGACCGTCTGCACCGTGGTGCTCGTGCCGCAGGGCACGCGCTTCATGTAGAAGCGTCGCTTGCCGCCGACCGTCTGTTCCGCGCGAATTGCACAGGCGGTCGATGCGGTCACGATGCGCCGGACGCGCTTTACGACACGGGCTTGCTTGGCGTGATGGACGCGGATGGGCGCGTTCTTCTTTGCCTTGTAAACATTCGTGGGGCGGGCATCCGGCTGGCTGGCAACATGCAAGGCGCCACCGCCGACGATCGCGCCGCCACATGCTGCGACGCAGAGTTTGGCAAGGGCCATTTTCACCGACATATTTCGTCCTGTTCATCCACGCCTGCGCCGGCCGCAATAGAAGCCGGGGACATCCAATTCATCTGGACTGCGTCGTTATCATTCCGCCTGCAAGCCAGTTTCCGGCAAATCGGGGGCTTATTGGCACCAATTCGATGGCTGTCGGCAAATGATCGCAGTTAATGTTTCATTTAGGGGCTGTTTTGCCCCGGTGAGCCGCAAATTTCATTTCGGCTAGCCCGCTTGTGCCGCATCGGGGCGCTGTCTATAGGCCGCGCCAACGAACGGGTCCGCATCCAAACGCCGGTCACAGGCGGGACGGACCGCCAATGGAGATCAGGATGGCGACGGCACTGAATACGTCGGGATTCGGACAGCAATCGGATGGCCAGGTGAGCGCAAACTCGAACGACATGCCCTACCGCCCAACCGCGGACGAACCCTTCATGAACGAGCGACAGCTTGGCTATTTCCGGGCCAAGCTGATCGACTGGAAAGAAGCTATTTTACGCGAGTCGCAGGACACGCTGGCGACGCTTCAGAACGAGCCGATGCGGGAACCCGATGTCACCGACCGGGCATCGAGCGAGACCGACTGGTCGATCGAGTTGCGCACGCGGGACCGGCAACGAAAGCTGATCTCCAAGATTGACGCGGCGCTGCGCCGGATCGAAGAGGGCGAATACGGCTTTTGCGAAGTGACGGGCGAGCCGATTTCGCTCGGGCGCCTCGAGGCGCGTCCGATCGCGACGATGACTGTGGAAGCGCAGGAGCGGCACGAACGAAACGAGAAGGTCTCGAGGGACGATTGAGCCCGGTGTTTACGATTTGGCGACAACTTGTGCCTATCGTAAGTTAACTGGGTAAACGGGACCCCTGGAACGATGACGCACGATCAAGAACAGGGCCAGCGGCACGAGAAGCGCGACAGCCTTTTCCTCAGCGCGACGGTCGCCATCGATGGCGGCCGGCCCTTTTCGACGCGCGTTCGCAATTTGTCGGCGGGCGGCATGATGATCGACGTTACCAGAGATCAGGTTCCCGGCACGCCGGTGGTGGCCGAACTTCGCGGCATTGGCGAAATCGCGGGCAGGATTGCATGGTCTTCCCCGGGAAGGGCGGGCATCGCCTTCAACGAGGAGATCGATCCTCGCCTCGCGCGCACCAGTTCTGGATCAAAGCACGAGATGCCCGACTTCCTGAAATCGACACCCGGACGCCGACCCGGCCTCACTGTACGTTAAGGACCGCGAGGCCGCGGTCGCGCTGAAGCGTCAGCTGAGAGCGATGGCTTCCTTGAGGCGCAGCTTCTGTTTCTTGAGCAACGCGATCAACGCCGTGTCGGGCCGGGGCCGACGCTGCTCGTCGTCCAAGCGCGCTTCGATATCGGCGTGCTTTGCAGAAAGGGAAGAAACATGTGCAGTGGACATGGCTGTCATCTCCTTTGGGCTAGACAGACCATACAATCATGAACGAGCATAATTGTCGCGTGAATACTGCGACCGACTCGGTGAATGATGGCAAAGGCGCTGTAAACCGAATTGGAAGTTGAGCGGGGCATCGGGCTTGGCTAGTTTCGATCGGTGAACGACCGTGAACTCGCCGAGCGTCTGGACGCTCTGAAACTTGAGCACCGCGACCTGGATGAGGCTATTGCCGCTCTCGCCAGTGCCGGCGTGCCCGACCAGCTGCGGCTGGCGCGGCTCAAGAAGCGCAAACTCCGCCTCCGCGACGAACTGGCAACGCTCGAATCCCGCCTGATCCCCGATATCATCGCCTGATCCATTCGGCGTCGCCGTTTACCGTCAATTGCAATTTTACCCGAGGCTCGACTGTGGCATGGGACATCGATGCTCGCGAACCGCCTGATCGACGGCCTGTATACCGAGGCCATGCTCCTTGCCGATGAAGTTCGCGCTTATTTCGATGACGTGGGCCGCGACGCCCGCGACTTGCTGGATCCCATGGACCGGGTCCTGTTCAGCTGCGAATCGCTGAAGGTCACGACCCGCCTGATGCACGTTATTGCGTGGCTGTTGACCCAGCGCGCCGTGCAGGTCGGCGAATTGACGGCCGACGGCGCGCGGGACCCGTCGCGCTTGCTGGGCGGCGGCATCGAAAGCGACGAGGAAACGCTGGGCCGGTTGCCGATCGAGGCACGTCGTTTCGTCGAAGCGAGCATTGCGTTGCACCTGCGTGTGGCACGCCTGGAGGCAGGGCTGGAAGACGATTTCCCGGCCCCCAGCCCGGCGCGGCAGTTGCTCAGCCGCCTGCAGCAATCGTTTTGATCGGGACCGGCTGATGGGAGCGGGCTTTACGGCTCTCGATATGATGGTGATCGTGTCGCTGGCAGTCGCCGGAGGCTTCGGCTTGGTGCGTGGGTTCGTCCTGGAAGTGTTCTTGCTCACTGCCTGGGTTGCCGCCATTGTTGCGGTCAAATTGCTGCACGGCGCCGTCACGGCCATGCTTGTTGCGCCAGTAGGGAGTCGCGGCGGGGCGTCCGTTCTCGCCGTCGCAGTGGTCTTCGGGCTGACGTTTGTGACGATCAGGCTCATCGGCAACAGGTTGGGCCGGTTCAGCCGGAACTCGGTGCTCGGGCCGTTCGATCGGGTCTTGGGTCTGGGTTTCGGGATGGTAAAGGGGCTCATGGCTGCCACGGTCGCTTTTCTGCTGATGAGCCAGGTCTACGATTTCTTCTATGGCGCCGACGCACTTCGGCCAGAATGGATGACATCGTCGCGGACTTACGACTTGCTGCGCGCGAGCAGCACCGCGCTCGTGAGTGCCGTCGAGGCAGGGCGTCAATAATGAGCGAGAAACTTTACACGCTCGAGATCCTGCGACTTGCCGCAGCAACGGCTGATCATCCTCGTCTCGCCGCTGCCGACTTCAGTGAGCAAAGGCGCGCGCCGACCTGCGGCAGTACGATGACCGTCGATCTGGCGTTCTCCCCCGACGGGCGTGTGTCGGCCTATGGGCACGATGTAAAAGCCTGTGCGCTGGGGCAGGCGGCGGCAACCATCCTTGCGCGCGCCATATGCGGCATGACCGTTGCCGAGCTGGTTGAAGGGCGGGACGCATTCGCGCTCTGGCTGGCGACTCCGGATGCGCCCCGTCCCGACTGGCCGGATATCGAGCTGTTGGCGCCCGCGCGCGCCTATCCCGCCCGGCATGGCGCGATGCTGTTGCCATTCGAAGCAGCCGTCGCCGCCGCCTCGAAAGTCGCGGCATGAGCGGGTCCGTCCTTGCCGAAGCCGTAATCCTGCTGGGCGTTGGCCTGGTCTTCGTGTTGATTTTCCGCAAGCTCGGGCTGGGAGCGGTCCTCGGCTTCCTCATCGCGGGCGCCCTCATCGGGCCGCAGGGACTAGGCCTTGTCGGCAGCGTCGAAAGCAAGCTGGGTGTCGCAGAGCTGGGCATAGCCTTCCTCCTGTTCCTCGTCGGCCTCGAACTCAATCCGACGCGGCTATGGCGTTTAAAGGAAGAAATTTTCGGGCTCGGACTGGCACAGGTCGTGCTGTGCGGTGCCGCTGTCAGCGCCATCATCTGGCTGGCGGTAGGGTTTTCGCCCTATGCGGCGCTTGCGCTGGGCCTTCCGCTCGCGCTGAGCTCGACGGCACAGGTATTGCCGATGCTGCAATCCTCCGGGCGCTTGCGGACGCCATTCGGCGAGCGCGCCTTCTCGATCCTGCTGTTCCAGGACCTTTCGATCGTGCCGCTGATCGCGATCGTGGCTGCCATGAGCAGAAACCCCGCAGACGCGGGCGGGCCTCCCGGCTGGCTGCAGTTCCTGTTGACCGTGGGGGCCGTCATCGGCCTGATGTTGGCCGGACGGTTCATCCTGCGTCCGCTGTTCCGTCTGATCGGCAATCTTGGCGAGCGCGAGATGTTCGTGTTTGCCGGACTCTTCACGGTCATCGCCAGTGCAGCGCTGATGGAATCGCTGCATTTGTCGATTGCACTCGGTGCGTTCGTCGCCGGCGTCATGCTCGCGGATTCGCCTTATCGCCACGAGCTTGAGGCCGATGTCGAGCCGTTCCGCTCGATCCTTCTCGGGCTCTTCTTCTTGTCGGTGGGCATGATGCTCGACTTGAACGCCATCGCCGAGCGACCGGTGTTCGTCGTCGGCATGGCGCTGGCGCTTATCGTGACGAAGGCGGCGATCATCATGGGGCTTGGCATGGCGTTTCGCATGGCCTGGCGCCCTGCGCTCGCACTCGGTCTGTTACTCAGCCAGGGCGGGGAATTCGGCTTTGTGCTGTTCGCACAGGCGCAGCGCGCGCAACTGATTGCGCCTGAAGCAGCAAGCCTGTTCGGTGCGATCGTGACGCTGTCCATGGCAACGACGCCATTCCTGATGATGGTCACGCGCGGGATCCGCGCAGAGGCGGTAGATCATCAGGTCCGCGATGGCCCGGTCGCCGACGGTTCTAGTGCTCTGATCGTCGGTTATGGTCGTTTCGGCCAGACGGTCGGGCAAATGCTGATCGCGCAGGGCATCGCTGTCACGCTGGTGGACACCGATATCGAGATGATCGACGTTGCCGGCCAGTTCGGAGCGAAGGTGTACTACGGCGACGGCACGCGGCTCGATCTGTTGCGGCAGGCGGGGGCTGCCGATGCCGAGTTGATCCTGTTCTGCATCGACGGCGACCAGATTGGACCCGAGCTCGTCGAGGCGGTGCACGAAGCCTTTCCCAAGGCGTCGATCTTCGTGCGCGCCTATGACCGCCGCGCCCTGTTGAAGCTGAAGGGTGCGCCCGTTGCCGGCGTCGTGCGGGAAGTTCTCGATTCGGCCGTCCGCATGGCCCGTCAGGCGATGGCCGCGGTCGGCATCGAGGGAGAGGAAATCGACCGGACCGAGGCTCTCTACCGCAAACGCGACCGCGAGCGGCTAAAGATCCAGCTCGAGGCCGGCGACCTGCGCGCGTCGCGCGCAGAAGTCATCGCAAAAACGGGCAACTGGACGGCGGTTCCTTTCGACGATGTTGAAGGGGAGACCTCGGGGTGAGGCCGATTGCCGTCATGCGCGTTGCGGCCCTGTCGGCCGCCATCGCCATCGGTGCGGGGGCATTCGGCGCTCATGCCGCGAGTGGTCAGCCGCAGGAATGGCTGCGCACGGGCGCTTCGTACCAATTGCCGCACGCAATTGCCGCGATCGTGGTTGCGCGCCTGGATACCCGGATCGCGTGGGTGTTGCTGGGTGGCGCGGCGGTGTTCGCCGTCAGTCTGTACCTGATGGCATTGGGAGCGCCGCGCTGGTTTGGGGCGATCACGCCCTTGGGCGGCGCGGCGATGATCGGCGGCTGGCTATGGCTTGCTTTTGGGCGCCTTGCGGCACCGGTCCGAGCAATAGACGACTGAGTCCCAGTCGCGCGCCCATTTCTTTCGCCATGTGAATGGCCGATCGCAGGCGGGGCACTGCTTGATCGGCAGGTCGCGCTTCGCGATGCCGTTAGGCATAAGCGACATCCGCGTCGAGAAATGCTGCGACGTCGTGAAGCGGAATACCCCTTGCGAGAAACGCTTGCCCGATCCCCTTGGCCAGCAGCAGGGGCAGGTCGCCGCCCTCCCGCTTCTTGTCATGCGCCATATGCGCCGCGAGCACGGTGCCGCTGACGCTGGTCGCCGGGCGGGCGCCGGTCGGAAGACCGATTTCGGCGAGATGTGTCTGGACGCGGTTGCTGTCGGCGGCAGGACATAATCCTCGCGCGACCGAGAAACGAAAAGCCAGCGCCATGCCTGCCGCGACACCTTCGCCGTGGAGCAGTCTGTCCGAAAACCCGGTTTCGGCTTCCAGCGCATGGCCGAAGGTGTGGCCGAGGTTGAGGAGCGCGCGCGTTCCGGTCGTCTCCCGCTCGTCGGCAGCGACGATTCTGGCCTTTGCGGCAACACTGGTCGCGATTGCGTGGACACGGGCTTCAAGATCGCCCGCCAGCAGCGCAGCGCCATTCGCTTCGCACCACGCAAAGAAGGCGGCGTCGTCGATCAGGCCGTATTTGACGACCTCGGCGTAACCGGCGCGCAGCTCGCGGGCGGGCAAGGTGTCGAGCACGACCGGATCGATCAGCACCAGTTCGGGCTGGTAGAAAGCGCCGATGAGGTTCTTGCCTGCGCCCGTATTAATTGCCGTCTTTCCGCCGACGGATGAATCGACCTGTGCGAGCAAGGTCGTGGGGATCTGGACGAATTTGCAGCCGCGCTTCACGATCGACGCGGCAAAGCCGGTCAGGTCTCCGACGACGCCGCCGCCAAGGGCGACGATGGCCTCGCCGCGCTCGACCTCGAGCGCCAGCAGCCGGTCGGTCAGCGTCTCGAGCTGCCGCCAGCTTTTGCTCGCTTCGCCCGAAGGGATGATGATCGTCTCGACGCGCAAACCGACTCCGGCAAGCGCCTCGCCGAGCCGCGTAAGATGCGGCTCGACGACCATGGCATCTGCGACCACGATCAGCCGGCCGTTTCGAGCAAGCGGCACCAGGAGCGCGGCCGCGCGGTCAAGCAGGCCGACCTCAATGATGACGTCGTACGGCCGTCCGGTTTCGACGCGGACGACCTTCATTTCGGGAGGTGCTTCATGATCGCGTCGACAGTCTCTTCGTGGGGGGCGGGGTGTGACTTGATGTGGATCGGTGCCAGCGCATAGATCGGATTTCTCACGGTCGCGAGTTCGTGAAGCACGGTGCGCGCGTCACGACCGGCGAGCAGGGGGCGATCGTTTCGTCTGGCGACGCGTTCAGCCAAGGTCTCAACATCGGTGTCCAGCCAGATCGCGGTCGAGTGCGACAGGATGAGCGCGCGGGTTTGGACGTTCATGAACGCGCCGCCCCCGGTGGCGACGACCCGGGGCGTCCCGTCAATGAGGCGGGCGATGACACGACGCTCGCCATCACGGAAATGGGCTTCGCCGAAACGATCGAAAATCTCGGAGACCGTCATGCCCGCGGCGGATTCGATTTCGTGGTCGGCATCCACGAAGGGTACGTCCAGGCGGCGCGCCAGCCGTCGCCCGATCGTTGTCTTGCCCACGCCCATCAGTCCAACCAACACGATGGGGCGACCGATCGAGGGTATGTGTAGCGAGGCAGGATGACGGCTCATTCACGCGGGGCTATACAGAGGCCAGTCGCGTCGGGCAAAGAGCCCGTCCCAAAGTCTGAATCCGAGTATCTTGCAATGCCCCGCCCGCTGGCTTTCCGCCTCATTCTGATCGTCGTCGTCGTTGTCGCCGTCATCGTCGGCTTGTCGTTCGTCGATCCGACGAAGGCGCCCAAGCGCGTCGAAAAGCCGGTTCCCGAAAATGCGCTGGCGAAATAGCCTTCCCGCTGCCCTGATGCTGGCTGCCAGCGCGGTCGCGCTGTGGCCGGCAGTCGCCCAGCGCGGCCCGGAATCGATCCTTCCGCCTGGTTTCGGCGAGCCCGAACCGGCGAATTCGACCCGCCCGGCGCCCGATCGCGGGGCGCGCCCGACCGGCGACCTTGTTCCCGACGTCCGCTTGACGCCACTGCAGCCGGAGGCAGGCAACAGCGCCCAATCAGACATCATCGGCGACGTGATCGAGGAAAGCTCGAACAATGCCACGGCCGTTGTTGCCGAACCGATGGACCTCCCGCCGCAGGCTCGGCGCTCGCTGGAACGCGTCGGCCTTTCGGACGAGACCGGCTTTGCGCCGAACAGCTACGGAACGACGGACGGCCGATTTCTAGGCACGCTGATGGAGCGGATCGACGCGCCGATCGCCTCGCGCTGGCTGTCGATCGTGCTGCGCCGCTCGCTGGTCGCCCCGTCGGACATTCCGGCCGGCATCGCCGGAGCCGACTGGGTCGCCGACCGAGCGTTGCTGCTCGCGCGCATGGGGGAGGCCGACATGGCCCGCGCGCTGGTCGCACGCGTCGATGCCGAGAACTTTACGCCCAGCCTGTACGAAGCGGCGATGCAGGCGGCCCTTGCGACGGGCGACCCCGCCTCGCTCTGCGGCATCGCGAATGGCGCGGCGGCGACCGACGGCGAGAATTCCTGGCCGCTGGCCCAGGCTATGTGTGCCGGCTTGGCAGGCGAATCGGGAACGGCAAGCGCGCTGGTCGACCGCGTGCGCGATTCCGGCGCCGCCCGCGGCATTGACGTCCTGCTCGCCGAAAAGGTCGTCGGGGCGGCGACGAACACCCGTCGGGCGGTGGCGATCCAGTGGGAAGGGGTCAACGAGCTGACTCCCTGGCGCTTCGGCCTCGCCGCGGCGACCGGCGTGGCGATACCGGCCGACCTGTTTGCTACGGCGGGGCCGCAGCTGCGGGCGTGGCAGGCTCGCGCGCCTTTGATCGCGCCTTCGGCGCGCGCGCCTTTTGTCGAACGAGCGACGACGATGGGCGTGTTTTCGAGCGAGGCACTTGTCGATTTCTTTGGCGCGATCCGGGACGCGACCGACCCCGCAGAGCGCAGCGGAACCGTAGGCGAGCTGTTGAGGGCCGCCTATTCGGCGGACGGTTCTGCCCGCCTGGGTGCTATGCGCACGCTTTGGACGGCCGCGGACGCTGATCTTTATGCGCGCGAAATCCTGACCGCCCGTGCTGCCGCCGAACTCGATCCGGCTTCGGGCCTTTCGGGCGACGACCTCGACCGGATCATCGCCTCGATGATGTCTGCCGGGCTCGACATCCAGGCGGCGCGTTGGGCGGCATCTGCACCCCGCGGCTCGCTGGCCTGGGCGTTGCTGGCGGTCGGCGCGCCGCGCGCGCTGCAGGGTCTGGATGCCTCGGCTGTCACATCGATCGGCGCGGGCGAGGATGACAGGCGGGCGAAATTCATGCTGGCGGCGCTTGCCGGGCTTGGCCGGCTGTCGGCCGAGGATGCGAGCAGCCTTGCAGAGAAATACGCCGTCCCCCTCAGTCGTCAGACAAGCTGGACTCGTGCGCTGGACCGCGCCGGACGGGCAAGGGAAGCGGGAACCGTTGTTCTGATCGCCGCTGCGGGCATGCAGACCCGCGAATGGCGTTATGTGCCGCCTGAGGCGCTGTTTCACATCATCGTCGCCTTCCGACGCGTCGGCCTGGAACCGGAGGCACGGATGATGGCGGCCGAGGCGCTGTCGCGAAGTTGAGCGCGCTCGATGACGGGGGTGCGATCGCCGCCTTCCTGTCGGCATTGGCGGCCGAGGCGGGCGCTGCGCGCAACACGCTGATGGCCTATCGGTCCGATCTTGAATTGGCTTCCGCAACGCTCGGCGGGGGTTTGGCACATGCGCAACCCCGGGATCTGAACCGCCTGGCTGACGGCTGGACCAGCCTCGCGAAATCCACCGTTGCGCGAAAGTCCGCTGCGCTGCGACGATTCTATGCGTTTCTGTGCGACGAGGGGTGGCGCGACGACGATCCTGCAAATGCCTTGCCTCGCCCAGGCGGCGTCCAGCGTCGGTTGCCGCGCATCTTGGACCACGGCGACATAGATCGGCTGTTCGAGGTTCTCGCCGCGCGCCTCGTCGCGACCGACAACGCACCGAAGGATCTTCGCCTTTCGGCGCTGGTCGAACTCCTCTACGGATCCGGCCTGCGCGCCACCGAGGTTGTATCGCTCGACGTGCGCGCGATTGCCGCGGACCGGCCCTTCGCCATCATCAAGGGGAAGGGCGGGCGCGAACGGCTTATTCCGGTCTCCGAGCGGGCGTGCGCGGCGGTGGTTGCGTGGAAGGCTGTCCGTGGCGACGCCCCCGGTTATCTGTTCCCCTCGGGGGCGAAGCACCTGAGCCGCGTGCGGCTGTTCCAACTGTTGCGCACCTTGGCCGCCGATGCCGGCATTCCGCCGGAGCGGGTCAGCCCGCATGTTCTGCGCCATGCCTTTGCCACTCATTTGCTCGAGGGCGGGGCAGACCTGCGCGCTCTGCAGACGATGCTGGGCCACGCCGATATCGCCACGACCGAAATCTATACGCACGTGGATTCCGCCCGGCTTGTCGAGCTCGTGACGACACGGCATCCCTTGTCCGATCCGACAGCTGGCGGAGCGGGATCGTCCGCGGCGGTGCCGCCCAAATCACCTTCAGGGAGAGCGTGATGATCAAGCAATTATCGGTTCTCGCCATGGCCGCCATGCTTGGCGCGGTGGCAGCAACGCCGCTTGCCGCACAGGCGCAAGCGTCATCGATTTCGGCGCAGGACAGGGCGCAGGGCGCCCAGGCACATCCGGAATTTCTGCGTCAATATGGGGGTGCCTACGCGGGTCCCCAGGCTGACTATGTGCGCCGGGTCGGCCAGCGCATTGCCGTCCAGTCGGGGCTGTCGAATGCACAGGCCGACTTCACGGTCACGCTGCTCAACTCGCCGATCGACAATGCTTTCGCAATTCCCGGCGGCTATGTGTACGTCACCCGGGACTTGCTGGCGCTGATGAACGACGAGGCGGAGCTGGCGTCGGTGATGGGGCATGAAGTCGGCCATGTCGCGGCTCGTCATGCCCGATCGCGTCAGAACACGGCCAATATCGCCGGCATCGGTACGGGCCTCCTCGGCGCGCTGCTCGGCAATTCAGCCCTTGGACAACTTGTCACCAAGGGCGTGGGCTATGGCGCACAACTCGGCGTTCTCGGCTTTTCGCGTAGCCAAGAGACCCAGGCGGACAGTCTTGGCGTTCAGTACCTGGTCCGCGCCGGCTACGACCCGATGGCGGCATCGACGATGCTTGCCTCGCTCGCGGCGCAGAACACGCTCGAGACGCGGATCGGCGGGAAGATGGGCGACACGCCGACAATTTTCAGCACGCATCCGGATCCGCTCGGTCGCGTCGCCCGAACGGCACAGGAGGCGCGCGCGACGGGGGTCACGACAGGGGCAAGGAACCGGGAAGCATTTCTGGCAGCGATCGACGGTATGATCGTTGGCGACGATCCGGCACAGGGGATCGTTGATGGCCAGTCCTTTCGTCATCCCGGACTGCGCCTCGGCTTCACGGCCCCGCCAGGCTTTGCGATGACGAATGGCGCCGATGCCGTGACGATCGTCGGGCAGGGGGGACAGGCAAGTTTTTCAGGCGCGCGCTATTCGGGCGATCTCGACGGCTACATCCGGACCGTGCTGAAGTCGCTGGCGCCCGACGCCGATCTCGACGTGCCGCCCGCGCGGAAATTCCAGACAAACGGAATCGATGCCGCCACGCTGACGGTAGGCGCCTCAACCCGGTCGGGCCCCGTCGATGTCACGGTGGTCGCCTACGCCGTCGAGCCGAGGGCCGCCTATCATTTCGTGCTGGTGACCGCCCAGGGCAGCGGTGCCGGTCCCTTCGTCCCGCTGATCGATTCCTTGCGCCGGCTCTCGGCGACGGAAGTGGCGGCGGTGAAGCCACGCCGGATCAAGATCGTGACGGTGGGCAGAGGCGACAGCGTCGCGTCGCTGGCGGCACGCATGTCCTACCCCTCTCTGCGGGAGGAACGGTTTCGCGTGTTCAACGGCATTGCGCCCGATGGCAGCGTGCGACCCGGGCAGAAAGTAAAGCTGGTCGTCATCGGATGACGACCAGCCAGGAGGGCATCAGCCCTTGGACATCGTTGTTGCGGTGTTGTTGAAGGTCTTCTTCAGCTGAGCGCCCATGTTGGACATAGCCCCGACCGCGCCAACTGCGACGAGGGCGGCAATCAGGCCATATTCGATGGCCGTTGCGCCGCGCTTGCTTTTCGCGACGGCTTTAATGGTGTTGAAAAAGCGAACCATTGATACTCTCCGTCAAAAAAAATGGGTGGGAAACCGGAGTTGCCCACCCATTCCAGTGCCTTTGATGCCTGGTGCAAGCACCAGGCAACAAATCAGCCCTTCGACATCGTGGTCGCGGTGTTGTTGAAGGTCTTGCTGATCTGCGAACCCATGTTCGACATTGCGCCAACGGCAGCGACGGCGATAAGAGCGGCGATCAGGCCGTACTCGATGGCGGTGGCGCCCTTCTTGTCGGCGAACATCTTGCGAATCATCTTCATTTCCGGTCTCCTTGGAAAAACGTCCACTATTACTTACCCGACTGCCCCGCTGAATTAAGTGAGCCAGTGATTGTGGATTTACCGACCGGAAGTTTCTAAAAACTTAATGTCTACATACGTTTCTGTCAGCCTTTGGACACGTAAGTCGATACGTTGGTCCACATGTTAACAGTTACGTCGGCAAAGTTTCTCAAGCCGGCAAAGGCGCCGAGGACGACAAGCGCCGCGATCAGCCCATATTCGATTGCCGTGGTTCCGCGGTTATCCCGCAACAAGCGTCCTGCTATGGTCTTCATCGACTGTCCCCCGTCGAGCCGTGGCGAGTTCACGACGTTTAAGAATTACACTTCAGCGAGTTAAGGAAAACTTGATGGAATCGGAGCCGATATTGTGGGTGGTCGCGGCGGCCCTGATCGACAGCGAGGAGCGGGTGCTGGTGCAGCAGCGCCCGCCGGGGAAGTCGCTCGCGGGTCTGTGGGAGTTCCCGGGCGGCAAGATCGAAGCCGGCGAGACGCCGGAATTTTCGCTTGTCCGCGAGTTACGCGAGGAGCTGGGGATCGATGTTGATCCCGATGATTTGCTCGCCGGTCCGTTCGCGAGCGAAACGCTGGCCGAGCGCCACCTTGTCATGCTCGTCTTTCTTTGTCGGCGGTGGCAAGGCACGCCCACAGCTCATCACGCCACCGCGCTTGCATGGCATAAACCGTCTGAGCTGCACGCCATCCCGATGCCGCCCGCCGATGGGCCATTGGTCACGTATCTGGAGTCTATTTCCCAGGGGGCTGCTCGGGCGCCCAGCCCGTCAGGAAAAGCAGGCTGACGGTCTCGTTCACGCGCCCCTTGTCATCGGCCAGCCCGATGAAGAGCCGGCCGACGATCTCCAGCCACTCCCGCGTCACGGCATGCCGTTCGGCCAGCACATTCGTCAGCCCCGCCTCGCGCAGGTCGCGCAACAGATGCGCGAGCGACGTGTAGGACAGCGACAAGGTTTCGCAGTCGGCAACGGGCAGGGCAAAGCCGGCACGCGCGAGCAGATCACCGGCAGCGCGGACGTCGATCTGCGGATGGAACCGGGCGATCGCTCGGTCCTGTGCGGCATCGGCTTTCTGGGCCAATTCCCGAAACGTCGTCAGGCTGGGCGCCGCGACGAGACAGCCCAGGAACAACCCACCCGGCTGAAGCGCCCGTCGTGCAGCAATCATGGCGCCGGGAACGTCATCCACCGTGTCGAGCCCGCATGGCATGGCGACCAGGTCGTAGCTTCCCGGCGCGACGGGGAGGCGATCCTCGTCGCAGTACAAGCCCTGCGCTGATTGCGCATAGGCGGCACCATGATCGGTTTCGTCGACAGACATGCCGCGCTTTCGCAATCCGTCGGCAAGTAGCCGGCTGCCGGTATTGATGACTAAAGCCCGGTCGAAAGCACGCGAAACCAGGTCGAGTCGCTCCAGCAACTCTGCCGAAATGCCTGGTTCGAGTGGCGACGGGCTGTGGTGAGCCATGCGGTCCCGGCGCAAGCGGCGGGAAACGCGGTCGAATATCTGCGGCGGGAGAGCGGTCATCACGCGGCTTGTGCCGCGGGTGGGGCCAAGCGACAACCTGGGCGATGAAGATGGTCGCCCCGTTCAGGCAAATGGTCGACTTCGCCCTGCCGCCGCGATGCGCGGGGTGCGGGGTTGTCGTTGCCAGCGACCATCGATTTTGCGTGACATGTTGGACGTCGCTCGATTTTCTGACCGGCGCAGGATGCGCCCTGTGTCATGTGCCGCTATCCGCGACCGCGGGATCGATCTGCGGGCCGTGTCTCGAGGCGCCGCCCAGGCATGACGGCGTAAGGGCCGCCGTCGCTTATGGGCCAATTGCCCGAGACGTTGCGCTTCGCCTGAAATACGGGCGCCGCACCGGGCTGGCGCGTACCATGGCAGCGCTGATGATCCGGCACGTGGATGGGGCAGGGCCGGTGGTGCCGGTCCCGCTTCATCGCTGGCGCCTGTGGTCTCGGGGTTTCAACCAAGCCGCGCTGGTCGGCGGGGCAATCGCTGCGGCTTCGGGCCTGCAATTGAACGCCGATTTGCTCGTGAGGAAGCGCGCCACACCGCCCCTGCGCAGGCTCTCTGCCAAGCGCCGAGCAGACGCAATGCGCGGGGTGTTCCGTACGACGGCACGGGTAGATGGTGGCACTGTCTGGCTGGTCGACGACGTCTACACCAGTGGTGCAACGACCAACGCGTGTGCGGCGGCCCTGAAGCGGGCGGGAGCCGAGCGGGTGATCGTTCTGGCTTGGGCCCGGGTCCTTCGCGAGGATTGACAACCGATCGCACCGTGCGCACCTCTTGATCCTTGTGAAGGAATGTCATGCCTCTCGTCGAAATCTATAGCACCGCCTTTTGTCCTTATTGCAGTCGCGCGAAGATGCTGCTCGATGGGAAGGGCGTGGCTTACGAGACCTACGACATCACGATGGGCGGACCGCGTCGCGCAGAGATGATCGCGCGATCTGACGGGCGCCACACAGTGCCGCAGATATTCATCGGTGGAACCCATGTTGGCGGATCCGACGATCTCGCCGAGGCCGAACGCTCTGGCGAGCTCGACAGGCTGTTGGCCGCCGAATGAAGATCGGCGTTCTCCAAATGACGTCGGGGATCGATCCAGCAGCCAATGCTGCCGTGATCGAAGCGGCCGTGACTGATGCGGCGCAGCAAGGGGCAGCCATGCTGTTTACGCCCGAAATGTCCGGCATGCTCGACTCGAATGGGGCACGTGCCGCAAGCCATGTGCTGGCCGAAAGCGATGATCCGGTGCTTGCGCGGGTGCGGGCGGCCGCAGCGGCCACCGGCATCTGGGTGCATCTCGGATCTTTGGCCGTCCGCAGCGACGGTGACGACGCCCGCTGGGCCAACCGGGGGTTTGTCATCGACCCTGCCGGCACTGTCGTCGCGCGTTATGACAAGCTGCACCTGTTCGACGTTGATTTGCCGACGGGGGAAAGTTGGCGCGAGTCGTCGCGCTACTTACCGGGACCGGCAACGGCGGTGGTTGGAACCCCGGCGGGCAAGCTGGGGCTGTCGATCTGCTACGACATGCGGTTTCCCGCACTCTATCAGGCGCTAAGCGGGGCCGGCGCGACGATATTGTCGGTGCCGGCAGCGTTTACCGTGCCCACAGGTCAAGCTCACTGGCACACGTTGTTGCGCGCGCGAGCAATCGAGAATGCCTGCTGGGTTGTTGCCGCCGCGCAGACCGGAACGCACGAAGACGGCCGTAGCACCTATGGCCATTCTCTCGTCGTGGACCCCTGGGGCCGGGTCATGCTCGATATGGAGACCGCGCCCGGTCTCGCGATCGTCGAAGTCGATCCCGCCGCCGTGGACGATGTACGTTCACGCGTGCCGGTCCTCGCGCACCGCCGTGCCATACCCGTTCCGGCATGATCGTCTTCGACCTCAGGTGCGGACAGGGTCATGGCTTCGAGGGGTGGTTCGCCGATGCCGACGCCTTTGCCGACCAGCGCGACAATGGCCAGATACCCTGTCCCTTCTGCGGGGATGCCAAGGTCGAACGGGCCTTGTCCGTTCCGCGTATCGGCGCGAAGGGGAACCGCAGCGTTCCCACGGAAATTGTCGACAAGCTCGTCGGATTGCAGGCACAGATACTGAAGAATTCGACGTGGGTCGGCGAGGATTTCGCCCGTCAGGCCCGCGCCATGGCGGACGGTGACGCCCCGCAGGCAACGATCCACGGGCAGGCGACGTTGGGTGAGGCGAAAGCGCTCCATGACGAAGGTATCAAGGTGATGCCCCTGCCGTTTCCCGTTGTCCCGCCTGAACAACAGAATTGACCGCAAGGGGGCGGCGCGGCTAGCACCCGGCGCGTGTCCCGGTAGCTCAGCAGGACAGAGCAACGGTTTCCTAAACCGCAGGTCGGGAGTTCGAGTCTCTCTCGGGACACCAAAGATCGCCCAGCGCTGAGGACTTGCCTGAAAATGACCGATTTCGATTTCGCGCTTGGCGAAACTGCCGACATGATTCGCGACACGACGCGACGCTTTGCCAGCGAGCGCATTGCGCCGCTGTCGGCAGAGATCGATGCGAACGATCGGTTTCCGATCGAACTCTGGCCCGAAATGGGGGCACTGGGACTGCATGGCATCACCGTGGGGGAAGAAGACGGCGGGCTCGGGCTTGGTTACCTGGAGCATGTCATCGCGTGCGAGGAAGTCGGCCGCGCCTCGGCTTCGGTCGGGCTCAGCTATGGGGCGCATTCCAACCTGTGCGTCAATCAGATTGCGCGGTGGGCCAGCCCCGAACAGAAGGCGAAATACCTGCCGCAACTCATAAGCGGCGATCATGTCGGCAGTCTGGCGATGTCCGAAGCCGGCGCCGGGTCCGACGTCATGTCGATGAAGCTGAAAGCCGATGCCGTGCAGGGCGGCTATGTGCTCAACGGCACGAAATTCTGGATCACAAATGCGGCCTACGCCGACACGTTGGTGGTCTATGCCAACACGAGTGACGGCGGACGCGGTCTTACGACCTTCCTCATCCAAAAGGACATCGAAGGATTCAGCATCGGCCAGAAGATCGACAAGATGGGGATGCGTGGCTCCCCCACGGCCGAACTCGTCTTCAACGACTGTTTCGTCGGTGAGGATCAGGTGATGGGGCCGCCGAACGGCGGCGCGGCCGTGCTGATGTCAGGTCTCGACTATGAACGCACTGTGCTTGCCGGGATCCAGCTCGGCATCATGCAAGCGTGCCTCGACACCGTCCTGCCCTATGTCCGCGAGCGCAAGCAGTTCGGCAAGCCGATCGGCGCTTTCCAGCTGATGCAGGCCAAGATCGCCGACATGTACGTCGCACTGAATTCCGCGCGGGCGTATGTCTATGCCGTCGCCAGAAGCTGCGATGCCGGACGGACGACGCGTTTCGATGCAGCGGGTGCGATCCTGTTGGCGAGCGAGAACGCCGTCAAAGTCGCGAATGAGGCCGTCCAGGCATTAGGAGGCGCCGGATATACCAAGGATTGGCCGGTCGAACGCTATTACCGCGACGCCAAGCTACTCGACATCGGCGCCGGCACCAACGAGATCCGGCGGATGCTGATCGGGCGCGAGTTGCTCGGCGCGGCCTGAGCGCCGGACACTTCGGGGGACACGCGCGTTGGCGGAGGATGAATGAAAACATCCTCACTGCGCTGCAGTATTACGGAGCTGCGGCGGGCGTGATCGCGGCCCTCGTCGTTTCGCTGGACTTGGGGCGAAGGCCGACGGGCTGGGCTTTCGTTCTGTTCGTAACGTCCTCGATCACGCTGATCGCCTGGGGCTTTCTCAAGGAGGACAGCGAGGGGATAGGGTGGCAAAACAGCGTGCTGCTCGTCATCAACGCCATTGGCGTATACCGCTATCTCATTCGCAAAAAGGCGGTCTGACGCAACGTTCCGGCGGCTTTTCGCATGGCGGCGGGCATGCTAGCGCCGTCGATATGAGTGCTCCGATCCTTACCAGCTCGCTGATGCCGGACAGCGACCTTTTCCGTCGCAACACTGTCCACAACATTTCGCTCTGCGATGAATTGCGGGCAAGGGTCGCGACCGCCGCGCTCGGCGGAAACGAGAAGGCACGCGAGCGGCACACGGCGCGCGGGAAGCTGCTACCGCGCCAGCGAGTCGAGCGGCTGCTCGATCCGGGGTCACCGTTCCTGGAAATCGGACAGTTGGCCGCCAATGATCTCTACGAGGGCGAAATCCCCGCTGCCGGCTTGATCGCGGGGATTGGTCGCGTGTCCGGCCGCCAGTGCATGATCGTCTGCAACGACGCCACGGTAAAGGGCGGTACCTATTACCCGATGACGGTCAAGAAGCACCTCCGCGCGCAGGAAATTGCGATGGAGAACCGGTTGCCTTGCATCTACCTCGTGGACTCGGGCGGCGCGAACCTGCCGCACCAGGCAGACGTCTTCCCCGACCGCGATCATTTCGGCCGCATTTTCTTCAACCAGGCCAACATGAGCGCCAAAGGCATCCCCCAGATCGCCTGTGTCATGGGCAGCTGCACCGCGGGCGGTGCCTATGTCCCCGCCATGTCGGACGAAACCGTCATCGTGCGCGATCAGGGGACGATCTTCCTCGCCGGTCCGCCGTTGGTGAAGGCGGCGACTGGCGAGGTCATCAGCGCCGAGGAACTGGGTGGCGCAGATACACACGGGCGCAAGTCGGGCGTCGTCGATCATGTCGCGGAGAACGACGAGCATGCGCTTACCATCGTGCGCGACATCGTCTCGCACCTGGGGCCGATCCACAAACCCGACCTCGACCTGAAGGAGCCACGCCCGCCGAAATTCGACGCCGAAGAGCTCTATGGCATAATCCCCGATGACGTTCGCGCACCATATGACGTGCACGAGGTCATCGCCCGCATCGTCGACGGCAGCGAATTCCACGAGTTCAAGTCGCTCTACGGCACGACGCTCGTCTGCGGCTTCGCCCATATCTGGGGCATGCCGGTCGCGATCTTGGCCAACAACGGCGTATTGTTCAGCGAGAGCGCGCAAAAGGGCGCGCATTTCATCGAGCTCGCCTGTCAGCGACGGGTCCCTTTGCTGTTCCTCCAGAACATCTCAGGCTTCATGGTCGGCGGGAAATACGAGGCGGAAGGGATTGCCAAGCATGGCGCCAAGCTCGTGACGGCGGTCGCCACCGCACAGGTGCCCAAGATCACCGTGTTGATCGGCGGCAGTTTCGGCGCGGGCAACTACGGTATGTGCGGACGAGCCTATTCACCCCGCTTTCTCTTCACCTGGCCCAATGCCCGGATCAGCGTGATGGGCGGCGAACAGGCCGCGTCGGTGCTGGCGACCGTTCACCGCGATGCTGAGGGCTGGACGGCGGAAGAGGCCGAAGTGTTCAAGACCCCGATCCGCCAGAAATACGAGGACGAGGGCAACCCCTATCACGCAACCGCGCGCCTTTGGGACGACGGGATCATCGACCCTGCACAGACGAGGGACGTGTTGGGGCTGGCGCTGGCAGCGACACTCAATGCGCCGGTCGAGGAGGCGCCCCGCTTCGGGGTGTTCCGGATGTGAGCAGCATGATCAAATCGCTCCTCATCGCCAACCGTGGCGAGATCGCCTGCCGGATCATCCGCACGGCGCGCGCCATGGGTATCCGCACGGTCGCGGTCTATTCGGATGCCGATGCCAAGGCGCTCCATGTACGGCAGGCGGACGAGGCCGTGCATATCGGGCCGCCGGCGGCGCGCGAGAGCTATCTGGTTGGCGACAAGATCATCGCTGCTGCCAAGGCCGCAGGTGTCGAGGCGATTCATCCGGGCTATGGCTTCCTGTCGGAGAACGCTGAATTCGCTCAGGCGGTGATCGATGCGGGGCTCGTTTGGGTGGGCCCGCGCCCGGCGAGCATTACCGCGATGGGTCTGAAGGATGCGGCCAAGAAATTGATGGCATCCGCTGGGGTGCCGGTGACCCCTGGCTATATGGGCGAGAACCAGGATCCATCGTTCCTCGCAAGCCAGGCCGGCGAGATCGGCTATCCCGTGCTTATCAAGGCGGTTGCGGGCGGCGGCGGGAAGGGGATGCGCCGGGTCGAGGACGCGGCTGACTTTGCCGACGCGCTCGCGTCGTGCCAACGCGAAGCGACTGCCTCCTTCGGCAATGCCCATGTGCTGATCGAGAAATACATCCAGCGGCCGCGCCATATCGAGGTGCAGGTATTCGGCGACACCCACGGCAACATCGTTCATCTGTTCGAGCGCGATTGCTCGCTTCAGCGGCGGCACCAGAAAGTGATCGAGGAAGCGCCTGCGCCGGGCATGGACGCGGCCACCCGCGCACAGCTTTGCGCTGCCGCAGTGAAGGCGGCACAGGCCGTAGACTATGTCGGCGCCGGCACGATCGAGTTCATCGCCGACGCATCCGAAGGTCTGCGCGCCGACCGCATTTGGTTCATGGAGATGAACACGCGGCTGCAGGTCGAACATCCCGTGACCGAAGCGATAACCGGCGTCGATCTCGTCGAATGGCAGTTGCGCGTGGCAAGCGGGGAGCCGTTGCCGTTGCGCCAGGATGATCTGGCGATTGATGGCTGGGCTATGGAAGCGCGATTGTATGCGGAAAATCCGGCGGCGGGGTTTCTGCCGAGTATCGGGCGGCTCGATCATCTGCGTTTTCCGGACGACGCCCGCATCGAAACCGGCGTCGAAGAGGGCGGGGAAGTCTCGCCGTTCTACGACCCCATGATCGCCAAGCTGGTCGTCCACGCCGAAACGCGTGACGGCGCCCTTGCTGCGCTCGACGAGGCGATCGCCGCAACCGAAGTCTGGCCGGTCAAGACCAATGCCGGCTTTCTGGGGTTGCTCAACGCGCATCCGGACTTCGTGGCGGGCGATGTCGAAACCGGCTTGATCGCCCGGGCTGGCGATGCGCTGACCATGGCGCCCGATCCTGACACGGATGAACTCGAAGAGGCGGCCGCGCTGCTATGTGGCTCGTCGGGTGACGGTCCGTGGCATGCCGCGCTGGGGCTGCGACTCAACGCCGCTCCGCGTGCCGAAGCGCGGGTGATCGATGACTCGGGGCGGGTGCATATCGTCGAGTTGGCCGAAGCGGAGAACGATACGCCCGCGCGCGAAGTCCTGTCGTTCGTGAACGGATTTGCGCGCGCATTCCGCCTTTACGAGCCACGCGGCAGCGGGCTTGGCGCGGCGTCTTCGGGAACCATCCTCTCGCCCATGCCTGGTCGTATCATCGCGGTCGACGTCGCAGCGGGAGATGTGGTGACGAAGGGGCAGAAGCTGGTCACGCTGGAAGCGATGAAGATGGAACATTCGCTGACGGCGCCCTTTGACGGCACGGTCGCCGAGCTCAATGCCACTACCGGTGCCCAGGTGCAGGTCGACGCGCTGCTCGCGCGGATCGAGGCGACGGGCGAGCGCGCCGACATGCTTTAGCGCATCTTTTCTCACCTTCGGCGACGCTCGCATCGAGTCATCCGCGGCAAAAAGTATCGGCCTGAGCAGATAAACAAGAAGGGCGCGGAGCCATTGGCCCCGCACCCTTTTTGTCGCCTGCGCGCTCGCTCAGAACTTGAAGCGTGCGCTCACGCCATAGGTCTTCGGCGGGCTCGGATAGGCCGACAGCGTGCCGGACTGCGCCACGCCCGGGAAGATCACCGGGTTGAACTTAGGCTCGGTCAGGTTGCGGCCCCATACCGACAGCTCGAGGCCGTTGCGCATGGCCAGCGTGACCGACCCGTTGAGCGTTTCTGGAGCCGCCTTGTAGGGCAGACCTTGAGCAATCACGAACGAACTCGAATGATCGAAGTCGACGTGGAAGATGGCCTTCATCGCGTCGCTCAGTTCAGCCGTATAGGTCGTGCCGACGGCAATCGACCAATCCGAAATGCCACTGGGCTTCAGGCCGGTCAGGTTGGTCGGCTGTACGCCGTTCGTGGCCGGATTGAATGCCGAACCACCGGTAAAGAGGTCATATTTCGGATCGAGATACGTTACCGAACTGGTGAAGTTCAGGTTGCGTACCGGCGACAGCGAGAAATCGAGCTCGAAACCCTTGGTCGACTGCTTCTCGGCGTTGCCGAGCACGAAGCCGGTGCCCTGGAAGATGTTGCTCTGGAACCCCTTCAGGATCTGTTTGAACACCGCCAGGTTGAACCCGAACCCGCGCCAGTTGCCCTTGAGGCCAACTTCATAAACTGACGCATCCTCTGGTCCCGCGTAGCGCGTGCCGGTCACCAGATTGTTGACGGCAAGGCCTGCCGTCCTAATTGCCGACGCCGCTGGCGCCGGTACCTGGGCTGGCGAGCCCGGGGTAAAGTCGCGTGCAAACGGACGGCTGTCGGTCGAGAGGTTGAACGAGGACGCCTTGAAGCCGGTTGCGTACGTTGCATAGGTGCTGATGTTCGAGTTGAACTTGTACGAGAGACGCAGCGTGTACGAGAAGTTGTTGTCCTTCGTCTTGCCGTCTTCGACAGCATTCGGGAAGTTCAGATAAGGCGGAATGAACTGCAAGGGTGCAAGTCCGAGGAACGGGTTGCAGGTGCCTGCGGGCGCGGTGTTCGGGTTGGGGCAAGCCGTCGTCCGCGGGAAGATCGTTCCCGTCGGCAGCGGAATGGACCCCGGAATGCCTGCATTCGCACCGACCTGCACGAGATCGATGCTCGAGAATACGTCGGTAGCGACGTTGTTCTGTACGACCTTCTTGCGGTCCGACGTGTAGTTGAACCCGGCCGTAGCCGTCAGGCCGTGCACGATTTCGAAATCGACCTGCCCGAAGAAGGAAATGGCTTCGTCGCGATAATCATATTTCTCGAACCGGCCCTGGCCCTGGGCACCGAATGCCGTCGTCGCCGTCGCTGCAGGCAGCCCGGCGAGCGCCCGGATCAGCGCTTCGTTGCCGCTATAGGCACCGCCGGTCAGCAGGTTCGCATATGCCTTGAAATCCTTGCCGAAAGTCAGCTGATTCTCGTTGTGGATCTTCTCGTTGAAGTAGAACACGCCGGCGAGGATGTTGAGCGGACCATCGAAGCTGGTCTGCAAACGCAGTTCCTGGGTGAAGGTGTCGATCTTACCCTGGTTGGCATTCTGCCCGATCAGGTCGGCGCTCGTGAAGTCGGAGTCGGCGTTGGTGTTCGTCTTGACGCCACGATAGGCGCTGATGCTCGTCAGCCCGATCTTGTCGGAAAACTGCCAGTCGATCTGGGCGGACACGCCGTAATTGTCGATCTTGTTGGTCGACGGGAAGTTGGCGTAGCCGTTGTACGAGAAGGGCTGGTTGGCGCCGATCTGTCCGCCCAGGGCCCGTACGGCGTTGCCGGTCGGCCCGTCGAACAGGTTAGCCACCGTGCAGCAGCGCTCGTCGATATTGTCGTAATCCGCGATGATGCGGACTTTGAATTCGGAACTCGGCTGGAACAGGATCTGGCCGCGCACGCCGTAGCGGTTGCGATTGTTCGTGTCCTGATTGAGGTTCACGTAGCGCGCATAGCCGTCACGCTTGTTGTAGTTGCCGGCAAGGCTGACCGCGATCGTGTCCGAGAGGGGACCCGTGACGCTGCCCTTGACGACGATGGCGTTGTAATTGCCGTAGGAAGCTTCGATCTGGCCACCGAACTTGAATTGCGGCTCCGCCGTGACGATGCTGATGATGCCCGCCGACGCGTTCTTGCCGAACAGGGTCGACTGGGGTCCGCGCAGGACTTCAACGCGTTCGATGTTCGGCAGGTCGCCGATCTGGGCGGCCGAGCGCGAACGGTAGACGCCGTCGATGAAGACGCCGACCGAGGGTTCGATACCCACGTTGTTCGCGCCGTTGCCGAAGCCGCGGATGATGAAGTTGGTGTTGGCCGAGCTCTGCAGCTGGCCGACCTTCAGTGACGGGACCAGCGTCTGGAGGTCGAGCAGGTCGCGGACCTGCGACTGTTCGATCTGCTGCGCGCTGGCGACGGCGACCGAGATCGGCGTGTCCTGCAGCGTCTGCGCGCGCTTCGACGCGGTGACGATGATGTCGGCGCTCGTGTCCTCGGCTTCTGCGGCCTGCGGGGCCGGCTGGGCAGCGCCCTGCGCGAAAGATGGCGTGGCGACAGCGAGCGCAAGCAGCGAGGCGCCGGCAAAATGGATGCGTTTCATTGGAATGTCTCCCCTGCAAATACCAGCACTCGTCGGTGCTTTCAGGGGCCTAGGTCGCGCAACCTTACGCGCGCGTCAATGGCGTAAGTGCGTTAATCGAGTCGAGTTGCAACCAGCTACTCATCTTTTTGCCGTCCGGTTCGCATGCCGTAGCGTCAAGCGAACAATGGTTGCACTTGCGAACCAAGCGCCTATCTCTGGATCATGTCCGATTATGATGACGGCCCGTTGGAGGCCGACGCCTATGAAGCCGCCAAGCTTCCGGTTCCGCGCGACGTGCAGGAGGCGATCCGCACGCTGATCCGCTGGTCGGGCGACGATCCGGATCGCGAGGGCCTGATCGATACGCCCAAGCGCGTGGCGCGGGCCTGGCGTGAATATTGTTCGGGGATGGAGGAGGATCCGTCCCACCACCTGTCGCGGACGTTCGACGAGGTCGGTGGCTATGACGAGCTCGTCCTGCTGAAGGATATTCCGTTCCAGTCGCATTGCGAGCACCACATGGCCCCGATCACGGGCAAGGCGTCGATTGCCTATATGCCCGACAAGCGCGTCGTCGGAATTTCAAAGCTGGCACGCGTGCTGAACGGTTTCTCGCGGCGGCTTCAGATCCAGGAACGGCTGACGGCCCAGGTTGCCCAGTGCATCTGGGACAATCTGCACCCGCAGGGCGTGGCCGTCGTGATCGTGGCGCAGCATGGCTGCATGACGGGTCGCGGCGTGCGGACGCCGGGTGTCGGCATGACGACGTCGCGGCTGCTCGGGTGCTTTCTTGACGATCACCGCAGCCGCGCGGAAGTGCTCAAGCTGATGGGTTATTGAGCGACGCGGCAAGCGGTTAGCGGAATTAACGGCCGACACACGGCGCGCACGGCTGCCTGGCCGTAGCGAGGACCGAGGGCGGGGCTTTGCCGCGATCGACCCGATGTTGCTGATGCAACTTCTTCGCTATTTGCCGCCGGAACCGAACGAAAAAAGGCGCGGGCAATGCCCGCGCCTTTGTCGGACGGACCGCTTTCGCGTCCGCCGTACGGGCTCGTTGCCGCCCTCGATAGCTTTACGCCGCTGACGCGTCGTCGTCGCTTTCGCGCGGCGCAACTTCGCCCGGCTCTGCGTTCGGATCGTAATCCTCGGTGAAGCCCGCTTCGTCCTTTTCGAACATGGCGGCCATCACGTCGACACCCTGCGACTGCAGGTCGGCTTCCTCGGGCGAACGGGCGACGTTCACCTTGACCATGACCGCGACTTCGGGGTGAAGCTGGACCTTGACCTCGTAGAGCCCGATCGCCTTGATCGGCTTGTCGAGCACGATCTGGTTCTTGAGAACCTTCGCGCCCTCAGCTTCGAGCGCTTCGACGATGTCGCGCACGGCCACCGAACCGTAGAGCTGGCCGGTGTTCGAGGCCTGGCGGATCAGCGTGACCGCCTTGCCATCGACATCCTTCGACGCCGTCTGGGCTTCGGCCTTGCGGCTTTCGTTCTCGGCGACGATGCGCGCCTTGTTCGCTTCGAACACCTTGCGGTTGGCGTTGTTCGAGCGAAGCGCCTTCTTGTTCGGCAGCAGGAAATTGCGTGCAAAACCGTCCTTCACGGTGACGACGTCACCGATCTGGCCCAACTTTTCAACGCGTTCGAGCAGGATGACTTCCATGGTATCCGCTCCTTATTTCACGACATAGGGAAGGAGGCCGATGTGCCGTGCGCGCTTGATCGCCTGGGCGAGTTCGCGCTGCTTGGGGGCACTGACGGCGGTGATGCGCGACGGCACGATCTTGCCACGCTCGGACACGAAGCCCTGCAGCAGACGAACGTCCTTATAATCGATGCGCGGTGCGTCCTTGACCGAAAAGGGGCAAGTCTTGCGACGGCGGAAAAACGGGCGAGCCATTCAAATTCTCCTTAAGCCGCTTCGAGATCGTCACGGCGCGGGCGGTCGTCCCGGCGGGGACGGTCGCCATCTTCGCGACGCGGGCGGTCATCACGATCACGCTTGCGCATCATGACCGAGGGGCCGGCCTCATGCGCATCGACCCGCAGGGTCATGTAGCGGACGATATCTTCGTCGATCTGGATCTGACGTTCCAGTTCGAGCACCACATGGCCGGGCGCCTCGAACTCGAGCATCACATAATGCGCCTTGCGGTTCTTGGCGATCCGGTAGGCGAGCGTGCGCAGGCCCCAGGTTTCGGTCTTGACGATCTTGCCGCCGTTGTCGGTGATGATCTTGCTTGCGGTTTCTGCGAGCGCGTCGACCTGGCTTTGGGCCACGTCCTGACGCACGAGAAACACATGCTCGTACAGAGCCATGCGGTCTTTTACCTTTCCATGCCGATCGCTGACGCCGCACCATGCGGACGCCCCTCCGGCCTTCTTCGAGCGCGGGCCTATGACGGCAAAGGCCGGGCTTGGCAACCCCGGCGTTGCTCCCTAACGCGCCGCAACCATTTCGGAGTCTGTGCATGAGAGCTTTTATTTTCCCGGGGCAGGGCAGCCATTCGGTCGGCATGGGGCGCGATCTTGCCGCTGCCAGCGCAACGGCGCGCGCCGTATTCCAGGAAGTCGACGAGGCGCTGGGCCAGAATCTGTTCCGCCTGATGGTCGACGGACCCGAGGAGAAACTGACGCTGACCGAAAATGCCCAGCCGGCGATCATGGCCCTGTCGATGGCCGTCCTTGCCGTGCTGACGAAGGAGGGCGGCATCAGCCTGGCCGAGAAGGCGGGCTGCGTCGCAGGGCACAGCCTCGGCGAATATTCGGCACTCTGCGCGGCCGAAAGCCTCGATCTGGCGACGACGGCACGGCTGCTGCGCCGCCGGGGGGCCGCCATGCAGGCGGCGGTGCCGGTGGGCGAAGGCGCCATGGCCGTGCTGATCGGACTCGATTTCGCGGGCGCCACCAAGTTGGCGGCCGAAGCGGCACAGGGGCAGGTCTGCGAGGCGGCCAACGACAATGGCGCGGGACAAGTCGTGATCTCGGGACATTTCGAGGCTATTGCACGCGCCAAGCTGCTGGCGAAAAGCTATGGTGCCAAGCACGTCATCCCGTTGCTCGTATCCGCGCCGTTCCACTGCGCGCTGATGGAGCCGGCAGCCCGCGCGATGGAAGAGGCGCTGGAGACGGTCCACATCCAGGCACCGCTCGTGCCGCTCTACGCCAATGTCACGGCAACTGCCGTTACCGATCCGGCGGAGATCAAGCGCCTTCTGGTTGATCAGGTGACGGGCACCGTGCGCTGGCGCGAGAGTGTCGAGGCGATGATCGCGGCAGGCGTGACCCAATTCGTCGAAATCGGCGGCGGCGTACTGGGCCCGATGATCCGGCGCATCAATTCGGATGTCACCAATCGCGCGGTCATCTCGATGGCGGACATCGAAACACTGGCAAAGGAGCTTTGATCATGTTCGATCTTACAGGCATGACCGCACTGGTGACCGGCGCCTCGGGCGGCATCGGCTCGGCGGTGGCCAGGGCGCTCGCCGCGCAGGGCGCGAAGGTCGCGTTGTCGGGGACGCGCGAGGACGCCCTTGCGGGGGTGGCCGCCGATATCCCCGGGGCCGTGATCCTGCCGTGCAACCTGTCGGACGCGGCAGCCGTCGACGGCCTCATCCCGCGCGCCGTCGAGGCGCTGGGCGGACAGCTCGACATCCTCGTCAACAATGCCGGCGTGACGCGCGACAATCTGGTCATGCGGATGAAGGACGAGGAATGGGACACCGTCATCCGCGTCAACCTGGAAGCCGCGTTCCGTCTGATCCGTGCCGCGGCCAAGCCGATGATGAAGGCGCGGTTCGGGCGGATCATTTCGGTGACGAGCGTCGTCGGCACGACGGGCAATCCCGGGCAGGCGAACTATGCGGCATCGAAAGGCGCGCTGGTCGCGATGACAAAGTCGGTCGCGCAGGAACTGGCGAGCCGCGGCGTCACGGCGAACTGCGTGGCCCCGGGCTTCATCGCCACGGCCATGACCGATGGGCTGCCGGATGCGCAGAAAGAAGCGCTCAATGCGCGGATTCCCGCGGGCGCAATGGGCACCGGCGACGACATTGCCGCTGCCGTCGCCTTCCTGGCCAGCCGCGAGGCCGGTTATGTCACGGGCCAGACGCTGCACGTGAATGGCGGGATGGCGATGATCTAGATCGGGTCAGAGGGCGACGGCGAGCGAAGCGACGAGCAGGGCCGCCATGCCCCAGTTGAACAACCGGTGCCGGCGCGGGTCGGTCAGCCAGCGTTGCAGATACTGGCCCATGCCCGCCCAGAGGCTGACGACGGGCAGGTTGATCGCGCCGAAGATGGCGGCCACGCCGATCACGGCGGCAATGCTCCGCGAACCGGCGTAAACGGCGATCGCGGTCAGGGCCATCGTCCAGGCCTTTGGGTTGACCCACTGGAACAGCACCGCCTGGACGAATGTCATCGGCTTGCCGCTCGATGTTGCCGCTCCTGGCGTCGGCGGCGGGGCCGTGGCGATCTTCCACGCCAGCCACAGGAGATAGGCGGCACTCACGACCTTGAGCACCGTGAACAGCGGTGGCCAGGCATCGAACAGGCCGATCAGCCCGATGCCGACAAGGAAGATCATCAGCGCAAAGCCGATTGCAACACCGGCCATGTGCGGCAGGGTGCGGCGGATTCCGAAGTTCGCGCCCGATGCCATGAGCATCATGTTATTCGGCCCTGGCGTGACCGAGGAGACGAAAGCGAAGCCGACAAGGGCGACGAACTGCTGCGTAATCATTTCGGCATCCTATTGCATTTCATGCCCGAACGTGTTGCAAATATCGCAGGTTAAACGCTGGGGCGTGCAATTCGTGGCAAAACTCGACGCGATTGGCGAAAGCATATTGCGCGAGCTGTCACGCGATGGACGCCAGTCCAACCTCGATCTTGCCGAACGCGTCGGCCTTTCGCCGTCGGCCTGCCTGCGTCGGGTGCAGGAAATGGAGCGACGCGGGCTGATCCAGGGCTATCGCGCCGTTCTCGATCGGGTGCAGCTCGGCGTCGGCTTCGTCGCCTATGTGGCGGTGGCGCTGGCCCGCCATACCAAGCTCGATCAGGAGGGGTTCGAGGCGGCAATTGCCGACGCCGCCGAAGTCCGCGAATGCCATAACGTCACCGGCGCCTTCGAATACATCCTGCGCGTCGAGGCGGCCGACCTTGCCGCGTACAAGCATTTCCACACCGAAGTGCTCGGCGTCCTGCCCCAGGTGCGCGCGATCACGACCTATGTCGTGATGGGTTCGCCGAAGGACGAGCGGGCCTAGCGCACCCTTGCGTCGAGGTCGGCCTTGGCGGCGTGGTATTCCCGTTCCAGCTTGTCGACGAATTCGGCAACGCTGACGCTTTCGTGCACGGTGCCGATGCCCTGGCCCGATCCCCAGATGTCGCGCCATGCCTTGGCAGGCGCATTCGACGACTGGCTGAAGTTCATCGTCTTGAAATCGCCCTCGGGGAGATTGTCGGGATCGAGACCCGCTGCCTCGATCGATTTGCGCAGGTAATTGCCGTGCACGCCGGTGAACAGCGACGAATAGACGATGTCTGCCGCACGCCCTTCGACGATGCCCTGCTTGTAGTCGGCATCGGCATTGGCTTCGGTCGTGGCGATGAAGGCCGAGCCCATATAGGCGAGGTCGGCGCCACAGGCCTGCGCCGCCAGGATCGAGCGGCCGTTGGCAATCGCGCCAGAGAGCGCGACGGGGCCGTCGAACCATTCGCGGATTTCGCTGATCAGCGCGAAGGGAGACTGGGTGCCGGCATGGCCGCCGGCGCCGGCGGCCACGGGGATGAGACCGTCGGCCCCTTTCTCGATGGCCTTGCGCGCGAAGCGGTCGTTGATGACGTCATGCAGCGTGATGCCGCCCCAGGCGTGGACGGCGGCGTTCAGGTCCTCGCGCGCGCCGAGCGACGTGATCGTGATCGGCACCTGCCACTTGGCGCAGGTCATCAGATCGGCTTCGAGCCGGTCGTTCGACTTGTGGACGATCTGGTTGACGGCATAGGGCGCCGCCGGACGGTCCGGATTGTCGCGGTTGTGCGCGGCCAGCTCCTCGGTGATGCGGTGCAGCCATTCGTCGAGCAGCCCCTGCGGCCGCGCATTCAGGGCGGGGAAGCTGCCCACGATGCCCGCCTTGCACTGGGCGATCACCAGATCGGGGCCGGAAACGATGAACAGCGGCGAGCCGATGAGCGGAAGCCGAAGCCGGTCGAAAAGGGGGGAGGGGAGTGTCATGCAAGCGGGTAGTAACGCTCCCGAAAGGGCGCGCAAGGGTGGTCGGTTTTCCCTTACGGCAAAGCGCACGCCGCCATGCCGTGACGTCGCGCGACGGGCGTGGACGGCCGGCGAGTCGTGATCCCCTGCAGGTGGCGCGTGCGGTCGACGAAGGCGAGTGCCTATACGCAAGGCGCGTCTCGCTGCCCCGCGCGTCGCCCGTCGAGGGCGACGTTGGCGACACGTGAACCGCTCGTTGGTGTGCTCAGAACTGCCTGGGGCAGAGTTGCCCCAGGCAGATTTCGTCGGGCAGTTTGGTCCGGGCGATTGGCTTCAATCGCGCGCGGTTTATTTGAACGAGCCGCTCAGCGACACGCCGAAGACGCGGGGTTCGTTGTAGATGCCCGCGCGATAGTTCGACGTGTCGATCACGCCGATCAGGTTCTGCTCGTTGGTGAGGTTGCGGGCGAACACGGCGATTTCGTAGCGGCCGAAGCTGTATCCGGCCTTGGCGCCGAGTTCGAAATTGCCGATCGAGCTATATTCGACCGTCTTGTAGAGGACGTAATTGACACGACCCTGCATGTTGAAGTCGCCCGAAACGAAGAAGCGACCGTCACCGCCGCCGACCGGCAGGTCGTAGCGGCCGCCGATGTTGAGGTTGAACGTCGGCGCATTGGGCAACGAATTCCCGTCGATCTGCGCGAAGAAGTTGTTGCCGACGCGGACGGTCGGATTGAGTACCGTCTGCGACAAGACGCCGTTGGCGGCACCCACCTGGGCATAGACGTTCGGGTCCTGCACTTCGGTGTTCAACAGGCTCAGCCCGGCGTTGAAGCGCAGGTTGGGCGTCGGCCGCGCGTCGAACTCGGCCTCCAAGCCATAGCCCGTCGCCTTTTTGGCATTGAACAGCACGCCGTTGCCGTTGCTGTCGTTGCCGTTGAGTTGGATGTTGTCGACCGTGTAGTAGAAACCGGTCAGGTTGAAGTGCACGCTATTGCCGAGGAACGCGCTCTTGAGGCCCGCCTCGTAACTGGTGTTGGTTTCGGAATTCGCCGTCGTGAACGGGCTGTTGAATACCGCCGAGCGGCCCTGGATGGTCGGCCCGCGGAATCCGCGTGCGACACGGGCATATAGGCTGAGGTCGGGACTGGCGCGATACAACAGGCTCGCGTCCCAGCTCGGCTGCGTGTCGGCCAGCTTGACGTTGGACGCGCCGGTAAAGGTCGAGACGTTGGCAACCGTGTTCGCCGTTTTCAACAGGGTCGTTTCCTTGCTGTCGCGCGTCAGGCGGACGCCTGCCGTCGCCGTCAGGCGGTCGGTCAGGTCGTAGCTCGCCTGGCCGAACAGGGCCCATGACGTGTTCACGTTGCGCAACAGCACCCAGTTGTTCGGGTTCGGCGTCGTGCCAAGCGCGTTACTGGTCAGGAAGAACGCGCGCTGGTCGAATTCGGTGTTGTCGCGTGCGTCGAAATACATGCCGCCAACCTGCCATTTGAACGGGCCGGTATCGGGGCTGGCGAGGCGGATTTCCTGGGTGAGCTGGTCGAGACGGCGCAGTCGGCCCTGGCTTTCGCCGCAGCCGACGGCACAGATGTTCGGGGCCACGCCACCGAAATTGGCGGCCGCGCCGCCGTCGGTATCGCCCCGGCTGTACCCCGAGGCGCGCTCCCACGCCGAAATCGACGTCAGGGTCACGCCGCCGAAATCATAATCGATCTTCAGCGATGCCCCACCGGTCTGGTAAGCCTGCGGGTTATTCTGCGCCTCGTCATAGGCGACGACCGAGCGGTCGAGCGTCGGTGAAGACTGCCGGACGCCGGGTAGGATCGAGCCGCGGTAGAAGATCGAGGCCGTGCCCCGATAATCGCGATAGTGGCCCGACAAGCGGATGCTGAGCGCGTCGCTCGGCTTGGCCAGGAGCTGCAGGCGGACGTCGCGTTCGTCATAGCCGCCCATCACGTTGCGGCCGGGCACCGTGCCGTCGTCCGACGGGCCGGCATAGACGTTGCTGATCCAGTTGTCGCGATGCTGGTAAAGCCCGGACAATCGGAACGACAGGCTACCGCCGCTGGTCAGCGGACCGCCGACGCCGGCATCGACATTGACGCTGTTGAAGCGGCCATAGCTTGCTGACGCCTGGCCCGCGAACCTCTCGCTCGGCTGCGCGCTGTCGAACTTGACGATGCCGGCGGTCGTGTTGCGGCCGAAAAGCGAGCCCTGCGGCCCCTTGAGCACCTCCACCTGCGCGATGTCGAACGCGGGGTTCGACTTCAGGACGACATGCTCCTCGACCACATCGTCCTGGATGATCGAGACCGGCTGCGAAGCGCCGAGGTAGAAATCGATATTGCCCAGACCGCGAATATAGAAGCGTGGAAAGATGCGGCCGGTCGTCGATTCGACGTACAGGCTTGGCACTTTGCCCGACAGCGACAGCAGCGTGTCGGCACCCGCCGACTGATAATCGTGCAGGGAGTCGGTCGCGATGACCGAAACCGCCACCGGAACCGCGATGGCGTCCTCGGCGCGGCGCTGCGCGGTGACGACGATGGTGTCACTCTCGCTGGTGTCGGCAGGAGCCGCCCAGGCCGTGGCAGGGATCAGCGTGACTGCAGCGATCGCGGCATGCCGCATCGATTTCACAATTGCGTACGTCATTTAATGGATTGTCCCTTTGAGGCCTTGAGGCGCTGGCTCGTTCTTGAGAAAGTCTAGCGATTCTGGCGACTAGCGGGCTCCAGTGACGCATTTGTTGCAGTGCGGCAAGGATCTTCCCGGCAAGGTGCGATGGGCGCGCGCGCCAAAATCGGCTGTCCCCGCTACCCCCGCGCCGCGTCGGCCCGCATCGAGGAAAAGTGTCGCGACGACACCCTGGATTTAGTGTGCTGAGACTACTGTAGGAAATGGTGGACGCACTTGGGCTCGAACCAAGGACCCGCTGATTAAGAGTCAGCTGCTCTACCAACTGAGCTATGCGTCCGTCGCCAGTCCCGCTTCCGGGCCGCGAAGAGCAGGGCCGCTAGCATCGCCTCTGCAGCGACGCAAGGGGTCAGAGAGCGCCGATGTCGAGGAATTTGCGGCGCCGGGCGGCCTGCAGTGCCACGGGGCTTTCGCCGGACAGCGCGGCGAGTTCCTCACCCAGCGCTGTTTTCAGTGCCGAGGTCGCGGCAACAGGCTCTCGGTGCGCGCCGCCCGTGGGTTCGGGCACGATGCGGTCGATGACGCCGAGGCGGAGCAGGTCCTGCGCCGTGACCTTCATCGCTTCGGCGGCAAGCGCAGCCTGGTTGGTCGTGCTGCCGTCGGCGCGCCACAGGATCGAGGCGCAGCCTTCCGGGCTGATCACCGAATAAATGGCGTTCTCGAACATCAGCACGCGATTTGCCGCCGCCAGTGCCACGGCGCCGCCGCTTCCGCCCTCGCCGACGATCGCCGCGACCATGGGCACGGGCAGCGCAAGGCACGCCTCGGTCGCGCGGGCGATGGCTTCGGCCTGACCGCGCGCCTCGGCATCGATGCCGGGAAAAGCGCCCGCCGTGTCCACCAGGGTCACCACGGGAAGGCCGAACCTGCCGGCAAGCTCCATCAGGCGAATGGCCTTCCGATAGCCCTCCGGCCTCCCCATGCCGAAATTATGGGTCAGCCGACTCGTGGTGTCGTGCCCCTTTTCATGGCCGATCAGCACCACCTTGCGCCCGGCGATCGTGGCTAGGCCACCGATGATGGCCGGATCGTCCGCAAAGGCGCGGTCGCCGGACAAGGGCATCCAGTCATCGGTCAGCGCGGTCCGGTACGCCGAAAAACGCGGCCGGTGAGGGTGCCGGGCAACCTGTGTCCGCTGCCATGGGGTCAGCCGCGCATAGAGGTCCGAAAGCATCTTTGCGGCGCGCGCATCCAGGCGCGTTGCTTCGGCGGCAGCTTCGGGCGTGTCGGTGGCGCGAAGTTCATCGGCGCTGCGGGCCAGCGCCGCGACGGGCTTTTCGAAATCCAGGTAATCGATCATCGGGTCCGCCTAGTGCGCGCACGCGTCATAGGCAACGCACTCAATCAAACCTGCTTCGGCGCATCCGACCTTCGCGCTCGATGCTCATGAGGATACCGATGCACAGCATCACCGTCAGCATTGCCGTGCCGCCATGGCTCACGAGCGGCAATGGGATGCCGACGACGGGCGCCAGACCCATGACCATCATCAGGTTGATCGCGACATAGAAGAAAATCGTTGCGGTCAGCCCTGCCGCCGTCAGTTGCCCGAACCGCGTCGGCGCCCGGCTCGATACGCGCATGCCCCAACGGAACAGCAGCAGGAAACCGCCGATGAGGAACAGGCCACCGATGAACCCCCATTCCTCTGCCATTGTCGCGAACACGAAATCGGTCTGTGGTTCGGGCAGGTATTTCAGGTGCGACTGGCTGCCCTGCAGAAACCCCTTGCCGAATATGCCGCCCGACCCGATCGCGATTTTCGACTGGGTGATGTGATAGCCGGTGCCGAGCGGGTCGCTCTCCGGATCCAGAAAGATGAGGACCCGGTTGCGCTGATAGTCGTGCATGAACGACCAGGCGATGGGCAGGGCAGCGGCCAGCGTCGCCCCGGCTGCGGCGAACAGGCGCATCGGTACGCCCGCGAGGAACACGATAACGATCCCGCCCGCTGCGATCATCGTCGCGGTCCCGAGATCCGGTTGCGTGAGCACCAGCCCGAAGGGGATCAGGACCGCCAGGCCGGCAGGCCACAGCGCGTTCCAGCCGCGGATCTCGCCGGCGGGCAGCTGGTCGTAGAATTTCGCCAGTGCAAGCACGATGGTGAGCTTCATTAACTCGGACGGCTGCAGCCGGATGATGCCCGTATCGAGCCAGCGGCGGCTGCCGCCGGAAACCGCGCCGAGCAGCTCGACGGCGACAAGCATGACGAGAATGACGGCATAGGCAGGCCAGGCGCTGTCCTTCCAGAACGACACCGGCAGGCGCGACATCATCAGCGCCATGGCCAGAAATACCGCGAACTTGGCACCCTGGGATGCGGCCCAGGGGCTGAGCGAACCGCCGGCCGCGGAATAGAGAACGACCAGACCAAATCCCGTGATCGCGACGATCAGGAACAGGACCCGCCAGGGCAGCGCGCGCAATTGCGCGGGAACGATGCCGGGTTGGGCGCTCAATCGGGCAACTCCTGCGCGGCGTTGGCCGCGGGCGCTGCGGCCGGCGGCGCGGGCGGCGGCACGATCGCCTCGGCTTCCGCTGCCATCCGGGTGGCGATGTCGCCCCCCCAGCTCTCTTCGACTTCGGCCAGGTTCTTCATCGCCAGGTCGGCGTCGAACAGATATGTCATGATGTCCCGTCCGATCAGCGGCGTGTCGAGGTTCCTGACGGTATGGCCGTTGTGCTCGAGCACGATCGCCGCTGCATAGCGCGGCGCTTCTGCCGGGGCAAAGCACACGAACAGCGCATGGTCGCGCAGCTTGAAAGGAAGCGCGGCGTTCCCCAGCACACCGGTTCCGCGCTCGGCCATCGTGATGCGGCGCACCTGTGCCGTACCGGTCTTTGCCGCAAGCGTGACGCCGGGCAGCTGCAACCGCGCTGCCCCGCCGGTGCCGCCGCCATTGACCACGCCGGCCATGGCTTCCCGCACGCGCGACAGATGTTCCGCCGAGACGGGCAGGGCGGCCGCCGCCGCGCTGTTGCGGCCTTTGAGCAAGTGCGGCTGGATGGCTTTGCCCGACGCAATCCGGGCTGCCATCACGGCAAGCTGAAGCGGATTGGCGAGCACGTAACCCTGGCCGATCGACGCGTTGAGCGAGTCGGCGACAGTCCAGTCCTGCTTATATTTGCGCTGCTTCCAGACGCTGTCGGGCACCGTGCCATAGCGCTGCGTGGAAAAGGGCAGGTCGTATTTCTGGCCGAGCCCCGTCATGCGGGCAATCGGGGCGATATGGTCATAGCCCAGCCGGCGCACCATCTCGTAGAAATAGATGTCGCAACTGTACATGATCGCCTGCTTCAGATCGAGCGGCCCGTGGCCGCGCCGCTTGTGGCAGTGGAAGATGCCATTGCCGACCCTGAGCGATCCCGAGCAGAAGATGCGATCGGTGGGGCCGACGCCGGCCTCGAGCAGGGCCAGGCCGTTCATCGGCTTCACGGTCGAGCCGGGGGGATAGAGACCTTGAAGCGCCTTGTTCATCAAGGGAACATGGTCGTTTTCCGACAGCCGCTTCCATTCGGTGCGGCTGATCCCGTCGGAAAAGCTGTTGGGATCATAGGCCGGCATCGAGACCATCGCGAGCATCTCGCCGTTCAGGCAGTCGATCACGACGGCCGACCCCGAGTTGGTCCCGAGGCGCCTGGCGGCATAGGCCTGCAACCCCTTGTCGATGGTAAGCTGCAATGTCTTGCCCGGCACGTCAGCACGCGTTGCCAGGTCGCGGACCAGCTTGCCCCGCGCCGTGACTTCGGTACGCCTGGCGCCCGGTGTTCCGCGGAGAAGTGGCTCGAACGCCCGTTCGATACCGTCCTTGCCGACCTTGAAGCCGGGCGTCAGCATCAGCGGATCCTTGGTCTTTTCGTAATCCGCCGCGCTTGCCGAGCCGACATAGCCAAGGAGATGCCCGACCGCGGCGCCGTCCGGGTAGAAACGCGCAAATCCCTGTGCCGGAATGACTCCCGCCAGGTCGGTCGCGCGCACCGATAGCGCGGCATAATGTTCCCAGCTCAGATTCTCGGCGACCTGCACGGGCTGGAACCCTGCGGCAGCCTTGATGTCGTCGGCAATGCGCTGGCGCTCGTCCGCATCGAAATCGAGGATCTGCTGGAGTTCGTCGAGCGTGGCGTCCTTGTCGATAAGCCGGTCGGGGATGATGTCGACGCGAAAGATGGTGCGGTTGAGGGCCAGCGGCTTGCCGCTGCGATCGACGACCCAGCCGCGCCGCGGCGGGATGAGCGAAAGATTCACCCGGTTGCTTTCGGCGAGCAGCTTGTACTTGTCGTTCTGCACGATCGACAGCCACGCCATCCGCCCGGCCAGAACACCGCACAATCCCACCTGCGCCGCACCCAGCACGAATCCGCGCCGCGTAAAGCTCATCTGCACCTGGGCTTCGGAAAGGCTGCGCTTGCCGAGCAAGCGGTCGAGGTTCATGGCCCGTCTATTAGCGCGGAGAGCGCCACCGGTCGAGCGCCGCGCAGGTGCGCGCGACGAGCGGGAAGAGCAGCGCGGACAGCAGTATCTGGGGCACCAGGGCGAACGGCGACGTCTCGCCGCCTGTCAGCCGGGCGATCAGCAACGCGAACAGCAGATAACCGCCGGTTGCAAGGCTCGCGACGAACCAGTCCTGGCGATGGTCGCGGAACGGAATGCGGCGATCGAGGCTGTCGAGAGCCAGCATGATCGCCGTCCAGCCGCACATTGCCGTCCCCAGCGGCTGTCCGCTGAATAGGTCGTCCCAGAACCCCAGCGGAAGCCCCATCCACAGGGGCCAGATGTCGCCGCGCAACAGTCGCCAGCCCAGGAAGACCAGCAGACCGAAAGGCGGCATCAGCGGCTCGCTGAAGATGTTGGGCGCCAGCACGGCCAGCGAAGCGATCATCGTGGAGACCACAGGGACGAGCTGCGCCTCGATCGCGGTGGGCGGCGGCGTGAACCGTGTGCGGCGCTTGAGCGGCAGCATGTTCAGGGCGCGCCTTCAGCGGGCGGCGCATCCGGAATTGCCGGTACATAGGGCGGCAGGGTAATTGCGAAATCGAGGCGGTTGGGATCGGCGAACGGGCGCGCAATGGCCAGGTCGCGGTTCGACCGGAGAACCATGCCGACGGGAACATCGGGTGGATAGACCCCGCCGGCACCGGAGGTCACAAAGACGTCGCCGACCCGGAAAGGATTCGATCCCGCCTCGAGCGCGCGGACATCAAGGGCGCCGTCACCACGGCCGGTGGCAAGGGCGGGCATGCCGTCGCGGGCGCGCTTGACGGGAACGACGTTGCCGCCGTCGATGATCAGCAGAATCCGGGACGTGACCCGCGACGCCATCACGACACGGCCGACCAGCCCTTCAGGAGAGCGAACGGGCTGGCCCGTCGCCACGCCCTGGAATGTCCCGGCCGAAAGCGTGGCGTATCGCCGCGTGCTGGCGCCCGTCGAAGCGATCAGACGTGCCGTAACCAGCGCGTCGCTCGCTGCCTCGCGCAGCTGGAGCAGCCGTTTCAACCGGTCGTTCTCGCGTGCCAGTGCCTGCGCCTCGATCAGGCGGGTCCGGCTCGCGCGGAGTTCGGCCTCCATTGCGGCGTTTTTCGATCCCGCCTCGATATAGGCGGATACGCCGTTTATCCCGGCAGATACCCCGCCCACCGCTTGACGGGCGGCGCTCGCTATGGGCGACGTCAAGTCCGCGAAAACGCCCTGGATTGCGGCGTGGCCGGCAGGATCGAACCGCGCCGTTATCGCAAGCAGAAGCCCCGTGAACAGGCCGGCAACCGCGATGACATAGCTGGCGAACAAGCCATATTGTGCTCGTCGCGAAAAGCCGGCGCGCCGGGTCTTTGGCGGCGCCATCGGCGAGTCCGCCCGTTAGGCCGTCTGGAGGACGCCGCGGAACATCGGATCTTCCAACGCGCGGCCAGTCCCCAATGCGACGCAGGTCAGCGGATCGTCGGCGATGGTGACCGGCAGCCCGGTCTCGTCGCGCAAAACTTCGTCAAGACCCTGCAGCAACGCGCCGCCGCCGGTCAGGACGATGCCCTGGTCGACGATATCGGCCGCCAGCTCGGGTGCGGTGTTTTCCAGGGCGATGCGGACACCCTCGACGATTTGGCCCACCGGTTCCGAGAGCGCCTCGGCGATCTGGCCCTGGTTGATCGTGATTTCCTTCGGCACGCCGTTGACCAGGTCGCGACCCTTGATGTGGATCGTCACGCCAATGCCGTCCGGCGGCGGCTTTGCGATACCGACTTCTTGCTTGATGCGCTCGGCAGTCGCTTCGCCGATCAGCAGATTATGGTTGCGGCGCACATAGCTGACGATGGCTTCATCCATCTTGTCGCCGCCGACGCGGACCGAGGTCGAATAGGCCACGCCGCGAAGACTGAGCACCGCGACTTCCGTCGTGCCGCCGCCGATGTCGACCACCATGCTGCCGATCGGTTCGGTGACCGGCATGTCCGCGCCGATCGCCGCCGCCATCGGCTCCTCGATCAGGAACACCTGGCTGGCACCTGCGTTCGAGGCGGCATCGCGGATGGCGCGGCGCTCGACGCTGGTCGAGCCCGACGGCACGCAGATCACGATTTCTGGAAAGCGCCACGCGCGCGCCTTGCCGCCATGCACCTTGCGGATGAAGTGCTTGATCATTTCCTCGGCGACATCGATGTCCGCGATGACACCGTCGCGCAGGGGCCGGATCGCCTCGATGCTGCCGGGCGTCTTGCCCATCATCATCTTGGCATCGTCGCCGACGGCCTTGACGCGCTTCACGCCGTTGATGGTCTCGATCGCGACGACGGAAGGTTCGTTGAGCACGATTCCGCGCCCGCGAACATAGACCACGGTGTTCGCGGTGCCGAGGTCGATCGCCATGTCATGCGACATGAACTTGAAAAAACGCGAAAAGGGGAATGCCATAGGTGTGCGGTCTCGTAGCCGGTTGGGCCCGTCTGAGAATGCTCGAAGAATTCCGCTGCCGGGCCAGGGTCGCGGGATGGCTGCGCTTGGTCTAGGGGCTAATTAATGTCAATACGCCGCCTTCCGCCGCACCTCGTGAATCGCATCGCCGCCGGCGAGGTGGTCGAGCGTCCGGCCGCCGCGCTCAAGGAGCTGGTCGAGAACGCCATAGACGCTGGAGCGACGCGGATTTCCGTCGTCCTGAGGGGCGGGGGAATCGAGGGAATCGAGGCCGTCGACGACGGCTGCGGCATGGATCGCAGCGATATCGCTTTGGCCCTCGAACGCCACGCCACATCGAAATTGCCCGATGAAGCGATCGAAAACGTCGCGACGATGGGATTCCGGGGCGAAGCCTTGCCGTCGATCGGCAGCGTTGCCCGGCTGACGATCGAAAGCAGGATCGCTGGCGGAGCGGGGTGGTTCCGGATCGTCGACAATGGAGAGGTCATTGGCGAAGGGCCTGCCGCGCTCCCGCCGGGAACCCGGGTCCGAGTCGACGGCCTCTTCGCGCGGGTGCCGGCCCGCGCCAAATTCCTGCGCAGCCAGCGCAGCGAATATGCCGCCTGTGTGGACGTCTTCAAGCGGCTTGCCATGGCCCGTCCCGACATCGGCTTTACGCTCGATCATGACGGGCGTCGGTCGCTTTCAGTCGCCCCGGAGTCGCAGGCGGCACGCGTCGCGGCGCTGACCGACCGGCAGCTCTTCGACAACAGCGTCGCGGTCGACGCGGAACGTGAGGGGATCAGGCTTGGCGGGGTCGCAGGCTTGCCGACATTCAATCGCGGCGTTGCGGACCACCAGTATCTCTTCGTGAACAATCGGCCCGTGAAGGACCGGCTGCTGATCGGCGCCGTCCGCGGTGCCTATGCCGAGATGCTGGCGCGCGACCGCCACGCCGTCGTCGCGCTGTTCCTAGACGTTCCCGGCGACCAGGTCGATGTCAACGTCCACCCGGCCAAGACCGAAGTGCGGTTTCGCGATCCGGCGCTGGTGCGCGGCCTGATCGTCGGCGGGCTGAGGGCTGCGCTCGATGCCGCCGGACACCGCAGCCAGCCGCGGCCGAGTGCGGCCGCACTGGGAATGTGGACGACGTCCGCTGTCGGCCCGGCCGCGCCTGGGCCCCGCTCCGGCTACGGCGGGCTCTTGGCGGCAACGCCGGACAACAGTGCAAGCGTGTTCGACGCGGCGCGGGACTATCGCCCCGCGGCCCGGGCCGAGCCGGCCACGGCGCCGGTAGGCCAGTTTCCCATGGGTGTTGCCCGCGGCCAGGTCGCGGCCACCTATATCATTGCGGAAGCCGACGACGGGCTGGTCATCGTCGACCAGCATGCCGCGCACGAAAGGCTGGTGCTCGAACGCATGCGCCGGGCGACGGCAGGGGGGAGCATGGCGTCGCAGCCGCTGCTCCTGCCGGAGGTGGTCGAGCTCGACGAAACCGCGTGCGACCGGCTCGAGACGCGGATTCCCGAACTCGCCGACCTGGGGCTTGATCTTGAACGTTTCGGTCCCGCGGCCATGCTGGTCCGAGGCGTCCCGGCAGTGCTAGGCAACAGCGATGTTCGCGGCCTCGTCACGGACTTGGCCGACGAGCTTGCCGCATTCGGCGAGACCTTGTCGCTCCGCGAGCGTCTCGATCATGTCGCGGCGACCATGGCGTGCCACGGCTCGGTGCGGGCAGGACGGATTCTCTCCGTTTCTGAAATGAATGCGCTGCTTCGCGAAATGGAAGTCACGCCGCACTCTGGACAGTGCAACCATGGTCGGCCAACATGGATAAAGCTCGCGCACGGCGATATCGAAAAACTATTCGGGAGAACATGATGCGTAGTTTGGCCTTACTTGCAATGTTCACGGCGACTCCGGCTTTCGCCCAGTCCTGCCCGTCGCCGACTGGCTGGGCCAAGCCGGAACGGCATCTCGCGGCACGGACGCCGGATCTCAAATTCGGATTGGCCACTGATACCTCGACCGAAATCGGCCTGCTCCCGGCCGAGCAAGTCAAGCTTGCGGTGGCGCCGGGGCGTCCGGCAAGGGCCGGCTCGACGGCGGGGATGGCAGCTCTCGACGTCAGGAAGGGCGGCACCCTGGACGTCATCCTGTCGGCGCCCGTATACGTCGATCTCGTCCGCGATGGCCGGGTGCTTAAATCGACGGGCCATGTCGACCTCAAGGCCTGCCCGGGCTTGCGAAAGTCGGTCAGTTTCGCGGTCGTTCCCGGCCGTTACATCGTTCAGCTGAGCGATGGACGCGACAAGTCGGTAAAGATGGCAACACTGATGCGGTGAAGTCATTGATTTCGTGAAATCAATGACTTAGATCATTTTTAATGATCGACCCTCTTCGTTCGCTGACTTATGTCAGCACGCCTTGCCAGCCCTTCGACGCCGAAGAGCTTCACGTTCTCAGCACGGAGGCTTCGCGGCTGAACGCGCTCGACGGTGTCACGGGCCTGCTCGTGTACAACGGCCGCCGCTTTTGCCAGACGATCGAAGGCGGCGTCGACGCGATCGATCATCTTTTGCGCCGACTTCATCGCGATCCCCGCCACACGAATCTCGTTGTGGCATCGGACGACATCATTGAGGTGCGACGTTTCGGCACGTGGCGCATGCGGGCGCTGTACCTGATGTCCGAAAATCCGGCCGATATCGAGCCGCATGTCCGCGAGCATCTGGAGACCGTCGATCCCCATCGCTGGTTCTGGGCCGCTTAGGCGCGGTTCGCTGCGCCCAGGACGGCGCGAACGCTGGCAGTTGCGACGTCCACGTCGATGCCGACGCCCCACACCGTGCTCCCGCTGGCCGTCCTGCATTCGACATAGGCGGCCGCTTGGGCGTCACTGCCCAGACCCAGGGTATGTTCGGAATAGTCGATGACATCCAGGGCAACGCCCTGTTCGGCGATGGCGGCGACAACCGACGAGATGAGACCGTTGCCACGCCCGCTGACCGACTTTTCGCGACCGTCGACAATGAGCTTGCCGGCGAAAAGACGGTCGCCGTTGGCGGCGCGCGTTTCCTCATAGTCGCCGAGCGTGAACCGTCCGGCGCCGAGATAGACGCGTTCGAACTGTCCCCAAATATCCCCGGCGTTGAGCTCGCGGCTGGTCGCGTCGGCCAGCGCCTTGACATGGCGGCTGAAGTCGGCCTGCATCCGCTTCGGCAGCTTCAGGCCCTTGTCCTGTTCGAGGACCCACGCCACGCCGCCCTTGCCGCTTTGCGAATTGACGCGAATGACCGCTTCATAGTCGCGGCCGAGGTCCTTGGGGTCGATGGGTAGATAGGGGACCTCCCATAGCGGGTCGTTGCGCGCCTCCTGCGCCGCAAACCCTTTTTTGATCGCATCCTGGTGCGATCCGCTGAAAGCGGTGAAGACCAGGTCGCCGACATAGGGCTGGCGCGGGTGGGTCGGGATATTGGTGCAATATTCGACGGTCTTGACGACGCTGTCGATGTCGGAAAAGTCGAGCCCCGGATCGACGCCCTGCGTGTACATGTTGAGTGCGACCGTCACCAGATCGACGTTGCCCGTCCGCTCGCCATTGCCGAGCAGGCAGCCCTCGACCCGGTCGGCGCCCGCGAGCAGCCCCAGTTCCGTCGCCGCGACACCCGTGCCCCGGTCGTTATGGGTATGAAGCGAAATGACCACGGCGTCGCGGTTGGGGATGTTCCGTCCGAACCATTCGATCTGGTCGGCATAGATGTTGGGCGTCGCGCATTCGACGGTGGCGGGCAGGTTGAAGATGATCGGCTTGTCGGCGGTCGGCCTCAGCACGTCCATGACCGCGGCGCACACCTCGGTCGAAAATTCGATCTCGGCGGTCGAGAAGGTTTCCGGGGAATACTCGAAACGCCAGTCGGTTTCGGGCCGCTTGGCCGCTTCGTCGCGCAGCATCATCGCCGCGTCGACGGCGATCTGCTTGATGGCGGCCTTGTCCATGCCGAACACGATCTTGCGCCATGCCGGGCTCACCGCGTTGTACACATGCACGATCGCGCGCGGCGCGCCAGCAAGGCTGGCAAAACTCGTCTCGATCAGGTCGCGCCGCGCCTGCGTCAGCACCTGCACGGTGACGTCGGCCGGAATGCGGTCGTTGCGGACGAGCCCGGAAATGAAATCGAATTCGGTGGCACCCGCGCTCGGGAATCCGACCTCGATCTCCTTGACGCCGATGCGGCACAGCAGATCGAAAAAGCGCTGCTTCTTCTCGCTGTCCATCGGATCGATCAGCGCCTGGTTGCCGTCGCGCATGTCTGTCGACAGCCAGCGTGGTGCACGGGTGATCGTCCGCGACGGCCACTGACGGTCGGGCAGGTCGATCTGGGGGAAGGGGCGGTATTTTACGGACGGATCGCGTAACATGATGGCGCTCGCTTGCTTCGAGGAGAGTTGGTCGTTTCCCTTAGGCAGCGTGTGCGCGCGAAGCGCACGACGGAGATCGCGCCTAAGGGCGCGTAAGTCGAAGCAGCAGGGCGCGGGTACGCGTCATGAGCGGACAGCTACAACAGCCGTCCGCCCGACGCAATTCACTTCTGGAACGCGACTCGAGCCGAGGGCTGCCAATTACACAAAGAGCGGCGTGGCGATGACGAGTGGAAGTGCGAGCAGGGCAAGGCGACGCATGGAGGAGCTTCTGTTATAAGACGACGCCTTAGCTTTGCCGCCACGCTGAACCCGTTTTGACGCCCGTTTCCTGACGGGCAGACTTCGCTCGGCCAAAGCAGGCGCTTCGCCCGGGAGAAGACAATTCGCACGGTCCGTCGTGGCGGTCTGCGGTGATTAATTCTTCGCCTTGTCCACCAGCTTGTTCGCGCCGATCCAGGGCATCATGGCCCGCAGCTCGGCACCCACCTTCTCGATCGGGTGCGCGGCGGCGGCCTTGCGCGACGCCTTCAGCTCGGGCTGCCCGGCGCGGTTGTCGAGCACGAAATTCTTCACGAACCGTCCCGACTGGATGTCGGCCAGCACGCGCTTCATCTCGGCCTTGGTCTCGTCGGTGATGATCCGCGGCCCCGTGACGATATCGCCATATTCGGCCGTGTTGCTGATCGAATAGCGCATGTTGGCGATGCCGCCCTCATACAGCAGGTCGACGATGAGCTTGGTTTCGTGGAGGCATTCGAAATAGGCCATTTCGGGCGCATAGCCGGCTTCGGTCAGCGTCTCGAACCCCGCCTGGATCAGGTGGGTGATGCCGCCGCACAGCACGGCCTGCTCGCCGAACAGGTCGGTCTCGCATTCCTCGCGGAAATTGGTTTCGATGATGCCGCTGCGTCCGCCGCCGACTGCCGAGGCATAGGCCAGCGCCAGGTCGTGCGCGTTGCCGCTCGCGTCCTGATGGACGGCGATCAGGCAGGGCACGCCGCCGCCGCGCACATATTCGCTGCGCACGGTATGCCCCGGCCCCTTGGGCGCGATCATCACCACGTCGAGGTCGGCCCGCGGCTCGATGAGCCCGAAATGGACGTTGAGCCCGTGCGCGAACGCCAGCGTCGCGCCCTGCTTCAGGTTGGCGTGCAGGTCGTCGGCGTAAATGGCGGCCTGATGCTCGTCGGGTGCCAGGATCATCACGACATCGGCCCAGGCAGCCGCAGCGGCATTGGTCATGACGCGAAAGCCGGCGTTGATCGCCTTTGCAGCCGTGGCCGAACCTTCGCGGAGCGCGACGGCGATTTCGGCGACACCCGAATCCTTCAGGTTCTGGGCATGGGCATGGCCCTGGCTGCCATAACCGAGGATCGCGACCTTCTTGCCCTTGATGATGCCGATGTCGGCGTCGCTGTCATAATATACGCGCATTGCTGTTTCCCGATCTATCTCCTCTCCCCCTGCGGGAGAGGATACGAAGACTTGGCAGCTTGCTGCCGAGTCGAAGTTGGTGAGGGGCTTGAGGGACGACCCCTCACCCTCCCACGCCTGTGGCGCGGGCCCCTCCCTCTCCCGCAGGGGGAGAGGGGCTAAGAATTCATACCGCTGTCTTCCCTCGTGCCATCGCCACGATGCCGGTGCGGGCCACTTCCACCAGCCCGATTTCGCCCATCAGTTCGATGAACCGGTCGATCTTGGTGCTCGCGCCGGTGACTTCGAACACGAAGCTCGAAATCGTCGTGTCGACGACGTTGGCGCGAAAGACTTCGGCCAGCCGCAGCGCCTCGATCCTGTGTTCGCCGACGCCCGCCACTTTCACGAGCGCCAGTTCGCGCTCGATATGCTCGCCGAGCACGGTCAGGTCGGTGACCTTGTGCACCGGCACCAGCCGGTCGAGCTGCGCCACGACCTGCTCGATCACCGCCGGCGTGCCGTTGGTGACGATGGTGATGCGGCTGACCGCGTCGTCGGCGCTGATGTCGGCGACGGTCAGGCTCTCGATGTTGTAGCCGCGCGCGGAGAACATGCCCGCAATGCGGGCGAGCACGCCGCTTTCGTTGTCGACGGTGACGGAGAGCGTGTGACGCTCGATGGGGCCGGTCTTGATGTGCATGATTAAACCAGCGCCTTCGCTTCGTCGTCCATCGTGCCAGATACGCCGGCCGGATCGAGGATCATGTCGTTGTGCGCGTTGCCGCTCGGAATCATCGGGAAGCAATTCGCCAGCTTCGCGACCATGCAGTCGAAGAACACCGGGCCATCATGGGCGAGCATGTCGGCGATCGCGCCGTCGAGGTCGGCGGGGTCGGAACAGCGGATGCCCTTCCAGCCATAGGCTTCGGCCAGCTTCACGAAGTCGGGCAGGCTGTCCGAATAGCTTTCGGCATAGCGGCTCTCATAGGTCAGCTCCTGCCACTGGCGGACCATCCCCATATATTCGTTGTTGAGGACGAACACCTTGACCGGAAGGCGGTATTGCGTGGCCGTCGCCAGTTCCTGGATGTTCATCTGGATCGACGCTTCGCCCGCAATGTCGATGACGAGCGCATTCGGATTGCCGAGCTGCGCGCCGATCGCGGCCGGAAGGCCATAGCCCATCGTGCCGAGGCCCCCTGACGTCAGCCATTTGTTCGGCCCTTCGAAGCCGAAATGCTGCGCGGCCCACATCTGGTGCTGGCCGACTTCGGTGGTGATGATCGGGTTTCGCTTGTGCGTCGCCTCCCACAGCGCGCGCACGGCATGCTGCGGCATGATTTCCGCGTTCGAGCTGGCGAAGCCGAGCGACTTTCTCGCGCGCCAGCCATCGATCTGTGCCCACCAGGCCTTCAGGTCCGGCTTGGGATGCTGGCGCGCCTTCCACAGCTTGACCGCGTCCTCGAGCACGCGCCCCACGTCGCCGACGACGCCCAGGTCGGTACGGACGATCTTGTTGATCGAGCTGCGGTCGATGTCGACGTGGATCTTCTTCGAGCGCGGGCTGAACGCATCGAGCCGGCCAGTCACGCGGTCGTCGAAGCGCGCGCCGAGGCAGACGATCAGGTCCGCCCCGTGCATCGCCATGTTCGCCTCATAGGTGCCGTGCATGCCGAGCATCCCCAGCCACTGGTCGCCGCTTGCCGGATAGGCGCCGAGGCCCATCAGCGTGGACGTGACGGGCGCGCCCGAAATCCGCGCCAGCTCGCGCAGCATCTGGCTCGCGCCCGGACCCGAATTGATGATCCCGCCGCCGGTGTAGAGCACCGGGCGCTCGGCCGCCGCGAGCATCTCGACCAGTGCCTCGACCGATTTCGGTTCGGGCTTGAGCGCGGGACGGTACGTCTTGTGCTGGATCTTGCCGGGGTTGGTGTAGCGCGCGCTCGCGACCTGCACGTCCTTGGGGATGTCGACCACGACGGGGCCCGGGCGGCCCGAGGTAGCGATATGGAAGGCTTCGTGGATGACCGCGCCCAGCTTCGCCGGGTCCTTCACCAGGTAATTATGCTTGGTGCAGTGACGCGTGATGCCGACGGTATCGGCTTCCTGGAACGCGTCGCTGCCGATCAGGCTCGTCGGGACCTGGCCGGTGATGACGACCATCGGGATCGAGTCCATCAGGGCGTCGGTGATCCCGGTGATGGCGTTGGTTGCGCCGGGGCCGCTGGTGACGAGAACGACGCCGGGCTTGCCGGTAGAGCGGGCATAGCCCTCCGCCGCGTGCGTCGCCGCCTGCTCATGCCGCACCAGGATGTGCTTGATCCGCTTCTGCTTGAACAGCGCGTCGTAGATCGGGAGCACGGCACCGCCGGGATAGCCGAACACGATCTCGACGCCGAGATCGACAAGCGCCTCGACGAGGATTTCGGCTCCGGGCAGTTCGGCGGGCATGGGTCGTTCCTTTGTTGCAGTGCGGCGCGGTTAGGGATATGAAACTATGCTGTCAACGCCTTATCGCGTAATATAGTTGCTAAATTACCGATAGCGGCGTTATCTAACTGCGCGGTCGATCTGGGCCAGTCCTCGGGCGACTGGTTCGCGAACCATGTGAATTGCCGCTTGGCATAGTGCCGGGTAGCCAGCGTGCCTGCCGCGACGGCGCGCGACCGATCGAGTGTGCCGTCCACCAGCCCGGCGATCTCGCGCACGCCGATCGCGCGCATGACGGGCAGGGCGGGATCGAGCTGGCGCTCGATCAGGGCGGCGACCTCCGCCCGGCCGGCATCGATCATTGTTTCGAATCGGGCGTCGCAGCGGGCGAACAGCCAGTCGCGTGGCGGCAGCACCACGAGCGGGACCAGCCGTACATGCGGCACAATCCCACCGGTCTTGTGCGCCTGCCACTGCGCCAGCGGGTGCCCGGTCGACCGGACGACCTCCAGCGCGCGGGCAACGCGCGTGGTGTCGGCCGGCGCGAGCCGCGCCGCTGCCTCGGGGTCGTCGCGGCTCAATGCCGCATAGGCGTCTGCCACCGGCATGGCCCGGATTTCAGCGCGGGTCTCGGGATCTATCTCAGGCACTGGGGCAATCCCGTCGAGGAGCGTGCGCAGGTACAGCCCCGTCCCGCCCACGAGCACGGGCAGCCGCTGCTCGTCATGGGCCTGGGCTATCGCAACCTTCGCATCCCCGGCCCAGCGCGCCGCCGAGCAGGCCGCCGCCCCGTCGATATAGCCGAACAGGCGGTGGGTATGACGCGCTTCGTCGGCTTCGCTCGGGCGCGCCGTCACGACGCGCAGGTCGCGGTAGACCTGCATCGAATCCGCATTGACGATGGTCGAGGGCGTCAGGTCGGCAAGCGCCATCGCCAGCGCGGACTTGCCGCTCGCGGTCGGTCCTGCGATGAGCGCGACAACGGGGAGATTTTCGGTGTTCATCGCCACGCTCGTAGCAAAAGAACGGCTCGGTACGGGTGATATTTCGGCCGCCTGCGATGTTGTCCTTGGCTCGGCCGATGTCGTTGTCGACGGAATCGCGTGCGATATCCGCTTTTCGGGCGACGTCAACGAGGGGCGTCGGCACCTCGAAGAAGCCTTTCCGGCCCTAGACGTCATCGTCCAGCGCGAAGCGGACCGGCGGCGCAAACTGCTGGTCGCCGACATGGATTCGACGATGATCACGGTCGAATGCATCGACGAGCTTGCCGATTATGTCGGATTGAAGGCACAGGTTGCCGAAGTCACCGAACGGGCCATGCGGGGCGAACTCGATTTCGCCGAAGCGCTGCGCAGCCGGGTTGCATTGCTTGCCGGGCTTTCGGAAGCCACCGTGGCAGAATGCCTGCGCGAGAAGGTCCGGTTGATGGGGGGCGCCGTCGAACTTGTCTCGGCCTTCCGTGCCGCCGGGGGAAGGGCAGTGCTCGTCTCGGGTGGCTTCACGCATTTCACCGAAAGCGTTGCCCGGCAGATCGGGTTCGATCGGGCTGTCGCCAACAGGCTTGTCGTCCACAATGGCATGCTGACCGGTGAGGTGGTGCAGCCGATCGTTGATGCCGGGACGAAACGCGAGACGTTGCAGGCCGAAGCCGCTGCCCTCGGCATCCCCCTCTCGGCGACCATCGCCGTTGGCGACGGGGCGAACGACATTCCGATGATCGAAACCGCGGGCCTGGGAGTCGCCTATCATGCCAAGCCGAAAACGCAGGCAGCCGCCGACGCCCGCATCGCCCATGGCGACCTGAACGTGCTGCGCTACGCGCTCGGCTAACGGGTCTCGATGACTTCGATCGACTCGTCGCCGAAATCGACGATATCGCCGCGCCCCGACCCGATCATGGCCTTGGCGAGCGGCGCGGCAAAGGCGATGCTCCCCGCCGCAGGATCGGCCTCGTCGTGGCCGACGATATGCAGCGTTCGCGTCGTGCTCCGATAGTTGAACGTGACCGTCGACCCGATCCCCACGACGTCGTCCGCCGGGGGCTCGGCGACGCGGGCCGTGGACAGGCGGGTATTCCAATAGTCCAGGTCGCGCAGTGCCTTTTTCCGCGCCTCGTCATCGGGCGCCGCGGCGACGGCCTCGTTCCATTCGGCAACCCTTGCCTGAATAAGCGACAGGCCGCGCGGTGTCACGATATTCGCGCCGGGCGGCAGCGGAATGGCGAACTTGGGTTCCAGATGTTCGTCGTCGCTTTCCCGCCGGAATGCGACGCTCACCGATTCTTGCCTTTGGTCATCAGGTCGGGTTTCCTCGGCGCCTGCCACCCCTCGGGTCGCGAAGCTCGAGCGCGATTGCTCCCGATGCCCATAGCGCCCGGTTGTTGGCGGGTCAGCCCGGTCGTGTCGACATCAAGGGTATCGGCACCGCTGCGTACCAGTCCGATCAGGTCGCGAAGGCGGCGCGCTTCCTCGAAGTCGAGGCGTTCCGCAGCCGCCTCCATCGCGGCATGAAGCTCGGCCAGCGTCAGGATATCGGCCGATCGGTGCGCACGCGCTCGGGCTTGCCCGCATCGGCCTCGATCTCGCCGATGTTGCGTTCGCGCGTGCCCGCCATCGGATGCCGGTTGCCGGGTTTGCGCAGGAATTTTATCAGCAGCACGGCAGCAATGATCAAAACGACGCCGATCGTGCCGATCGCGAGCGTACCTGTCAGGTCGGTCCTGTCCATGACTTATGTCCTTCTTCGTGCCGCTCACCCTATCGAACGACGACGATCGGACATCGTTCCTCAGGGTGCGATCGGAAGGCAGGACGTGCCCGATGCAGCGCAGGCCTTTTGTGCGGCGGCCTTGTCCCGCAACGGGCCCGCCTGCAGGCGAACGATGTTGCCGGCACGCACGTAATCGGCAGTCAGGCCGCCGAGCCGTCCGGCCACGCTGCTCCAGGCGCGCCGCGCGTTCGCTTCGTTGCTGTAGGCGCCGAGCTGCACGCGCCAGGCTCCGCCGGTCGCCCCCGCTTGGGGCAGGGCGCCGGGTGGCTTGGGGCGCGGCGCCGCGGTCTCTGCGGCACTCTCGACGGGCGCCTTGACGACGGGCGGCGTCTTTACCGCAGGCGGCGCCTTGGCGATTGTCGGCGCCTTGGCAACGGGCGTCACTTTGGCGACGGTGGGCTTCGGTGCCTTCGCCGGCGGTGTGACCGGCATGGGCGGGGCGCCGACGTCGGACGGCGGAAGTTCTTCGGCCCGGATCGCGGGGCGGGGCGGGGTGTCGCCGATCATGCCCGCGGCGAGCTGCGGTGCGGATGCGCCGGACTCATAGGTCCGCGCCAGTGCCAGCCCGCGCTGTCGCTGGTCGAGCGGGATATACTTGTCCATTTCCGCGAGGCTCGTCGACGCTGCGGCGATGCCCGCCGCCGACGCACGCGTCATCAGAGCATAGGCGCGGACCCAGTCCTTCTTCATCACGTCGCCATTGAACAGGGCGGTGCCCAGAACATATTGCGCGCGCGGCTCGCCACGCCCTGCCGATTCCTCGATATAGGGCATGGCCGACAGGCGGTCGCCGTTCTGGAAAAGCAGCAGGCCGTAGTTGTCGCGGCTCGGGATATGGCCCTGTTGCGCAGCCTTGCCGTACCAGCTCTCGGCCATCTTGGTATCGACGGGCAGGCCCCGGCCGAGCTGATAGGCTTTGGCAAGATTATATTGGGCGATCGGGTCACCGGCGATGGCAAGCGGGCGCCATTCCTTGACGGCTCCGTAAAAATCGCCCCGGTTCCACATGTCGAACCCGGCCTTGTTGTCGGCCAGTGCCGGCGCGCCGACGGCAACAAACGCTGCGGCAAGCGCCGCAAGCAGACGATGACGCAACAGCATTCCGTTCCCCCTCATTCCAGATCAGGCGTCCGCTTACCCCGCGAAAGTGAAGATCCGTTTACCACAGCTGCCTTTAAAAATGCGAGGGTCGCACGCCGCGCACAATCTTCGGGGATGTTAACCCTATCTTAGCGACGCGCATGACATTCCCTTCGCAGTAACCGGACAACATCCAAGGACTGTCGATGCGCGTACTGGCCATGGCCTCCCAAAAAGGCGGATCGGGGAAAACCACCCTGTCCGGCCATATTGCCGTTCAGGCGCAGCGCGCGGGCGCTGGCCCGGTCGTCCTGATCGATATCGATCCCCAGGGGTCGCTGGCCGATTGGTGGAACGAACGCGAGGCGGAATACCCAGCCTTTGCGCAGACCACGGTGGCGCGCCTCCAGGCCGATCTCGAGATGCTGCGCCAGCAGGGATTTCGCCTGGCTGTCATCGATACGCCGCCCGCCATCACCATGGCGATCCAGAGCGTCATCGCCGTCGCCGAACTCATCGTCATTCCCACGCGTCCGTCGCCGCACGATCTCCGCGCGGTCGGTGCGACCGTCGACCTGTGCGATCGCGCGGGCAAGCCCCTGTTGTTCGTCGTCAACGGTGCCACGCCCAAGGCGAAGATCACCTATGAGGCGGCCGTCGCGCTGTCGCAGCACGGCACCGTCGCCCCGGTAACGCTGCACCACCGCACCGATTTCGCCGCGTCGATGATCGACGGCCGCACCGTCATGGAGTGCGATCCGAAAAGCCGTTCCGCCGCAGAAGTCGCCGAGCTGTGGGAATATGTGTCGGACCGGCTCGAAAAGAATTTTCGGCGCACGGTGTTCTCGGCGCCGGGCGTTCCCACCGCTGCACCTGCGATGCATCGGCCGGCGGGCGGGGGCTTCGGCCGCCGCGTCGTCGGTCAGTGAGGGCGGGCGTCATGGGTGAACCTAAACCTCTCGCATCGCTTTCGTCGACGCTCCTTGCCCGCAAGGGGCACGCCAAGCCCGCCATGCGGCCGCAAGGCTTCGCCAGCTTCGGCTTTGCCGGAAGCCACCAGCTCCACGACGATCTGGGTTGGAACGACCTGGGGCTCGACCAGGCGCCCGCCAATGCGCCGGTTTCTGCCGAAGTCGTACCCATCCTGCCGGTCGCAGCCATCGAACCACCGGTCGAGCCGCCCGTCGTTGTCCGCCAGCAGGAAGAGCTGCAGCGCGAATGGGGACCCGTGCCGCCGGCTTTTGCCGAGCGCGCAAAGCGCGCGGCGCCCGGTTCGAAGGGCAAGGCCGCGTTCACGCTGCGCCTCGATGCGGATCGGCATCTCCGGCTGCGCCTGGCCTGCGCGGTCGCGCACAAATCTGCCCAGGCACTCGTGATCGCCGCGCTCGACGCGTTTCTCGAAACCCAGCCCGCCGTGAACGAACTCGCCCGTACGGCGAGCGATCACGGCCGCAAGTGAACGAACTGAAGGGAAAGACAATGAGCAGCAATTCCATGCTTAGATTGACCGCTTCGGTTCTGGTCGCGGGCACGTCCATCATGCTGGGAAGCGTGAGCGGTCAGGCACAGGGCGCCAACACGGCCAGCGAAGCCGGAGCCGTGCGGCAAGCGCGGTCTTTCGCGGCCCGGGCGACCAAGGCCCTGCACAAGAAGAACGCGGTCAAGGCCGTCGCCTTCGCCGAGCGCGCCGTCGAACTCGAAGGGCGCGATGCCGGCCATCGCATGTTGCTCGGTCAGGCCTATCTCGCAGTCGGTCGCTTCCAGTCCGCCGAACAGGCCTTTGCCGATACGCTGACGCTCAATCCGGAAAACGAGCGCGCGGCGCTGAACCTGGCGCTGGCCCAGGTGGCACTGGGGAAAAACGACGCAGCGCAGTCCACGCTCGGCGACTATCGCGACAAGCTCGCGGCCGCGGACTTTGGTCTGGCCATGGCGCTTGCCGGCAATCCGCAGGAAGCCGTCCGCGTGCTGGAGTTCGCGACGCGTGCACCGGATGCGACGGCCAAGACCCGCCAGAATCTCGCGCTTGCCTATGCCCTTGCCGGGAAATGGACGAACGCCAAGGTCATGGCCGTGCAGGACATCACCCCGGATGAGGCCGATGCGCGCCTGGCCGCCTGGGCCGGCTTTGCCCGTCCCGATGGCGGTCCGGCGCAAGTGGCTTCGCTCCTGGGCGTGAAGCCCGCTGCCGACAATGGCCTGCCGACGCGCCTGGCGCTTGCGGCACCGGCCGCACCGGTCGCGGTTGCCGCCGCCCCCGCCGCCCAGACCGTTGCCGAACAGGCGCCGGCGGTGGTTGCCGCGGCCGAGCCGGCACCGGTGGTGGTCGCCGCTGCCGAACCGGCACCGGCGTTCGAGACACCTGCCCCCGCCGATGCCGCCAAGGTATCGCCGGTCGTGGCAGCCGCAGCGCCGGCACCCGTTCTCATTCGCGCGGAACCGCAGCCGGTACGTCAGCCGGTCGCAAAGGCATTTCCGCGCGCGGTCGCAGCACGGCCCGCGTCGAAGCCGGCGTCGTCAGCCGTCGCCCAGCTTCGCAAGGTGTCCGCGCAACGGCCGAACCCCGGAAATTTCGTTGTACAGCTGGGCGCGTTCCAGACGGCGGCTTCGGCGCAGCGGGCGTGGGGCAAGATTTCGGCCCGCGTCGATCTCGCGAATTATGAAGCGATCAACGGCGCCGCCAAGGTGCGCAACGCCAGCCTGGTGCGGGTATCCGTCGGCAGCTTCGAACGGCGCGCGGATGCCGACAAGATGTGCGCGCGGATCAAGCAGACCGGTAACGTCTGCTTCGTTCGCACCCAGGCCGGCGACACGCCCGCGCGTTGGGTGCAGAAGCACACGTTCAAGGTCGCTTCGCGCTAATCCCTCAAAGCTCGTAGATCGTTCGTCCGCCCTTCAGCGTGCGGACCACCTTGCCCTGAACGGGCAGCCCGTCGAACGGCGTATTGCCCGCAGATGACGCGAACTTCGCGCCGTCGATGCGCCAGGGTCGGTCCGCATCGACGACCGTGACATCGGCCGGCGCGCCGGGCTCGAGGCGCCCGCAATCGATGCCCAGGATCGCGGCCGGTGCGGTACTCGTCAGCGCGACCAGCCGCGGCAAATCGATTACGCCATCGCGCACGAGGCCCAGGGCAAGCGTCAGCAATGTTTCGGCACCCGATGCGCCCGGTTCCGCATCGGCAAAGGGAAGCCGCTTTGCTTCCGGTCCTTGCGGGTCGTGCGCCGAGCACAACACATCGATCGTGCCGTCGCGCAACGCCTCGAGGCTTGCCTGCCGATCGTCCTCGCATCGCAGCGGTGGCGAGAGCCGGGCAAAGGTACGATAGTCGCCGACCGCAATGTCGCTGAGCAGCAGGTGCGCCGGTGCGATGCCGCAGGTGACCGGCAGACCGCTTCGCTTGGCGTCACGGACCAGGTCGAACGCGCGCGCCGTGGTGATCTGGCGGAAATGTATCCGGGCTCCGGTCTCTTCGACCAGCATGAGGTCGCGCGCGATTGCCATGGCTTCCGCCACCGCCGGCGCGGCAGGCAATCCGTAAAGGGTTGCGGTCGTGCCCTCGGACGCAACCGAGCCCGACGTCAGTCCGCCGTCCTCGGCATGGGCGATGACTGTCAGGCCGAGCGACCCCGCATAGGCAAGGACGCGGCGCATCACGCCCGAATCGGCAATCCAGTTCCGGCCCGTCGCGACCGCCTTCGCCCCCGCACGTGCCATCAGCGCATATTCGGCCAGTTCGGTGCCCCGAAGCCCCTTGGTCGCGGCTGCCAGCGGGTGAACCCAGAGCGCCGGTTTGGCCGCAAGCGCTGCCCGCTGCACCAGTCCCGGATCGTCGAGCGGCGGCGACTGGTCGGGCATCAGCGCGACTCTCGTGATCCCGCCCGCTGCGGACGCGCCGCGTTCGACCGCAAAGACTCCCAGGTCGACGATGCCCGGCAGGATCAGCGTCGGGCCCGGCACCTCGACTGCCAAGGCGTCGATCGCCGAAATCCGGTCGCCCTCGATGGCAAGCGTCCCCTCGCGCAGCCCGTCGGCATCGACGAGTGTCCCGGTCAGCTTCATCGCCGGCCCCGCGTCAGGACATCGAGGCAGGCCATGCGCACGGCCACGCCCATTTCCACCTGTTCGGCAATCGTGGAGCGCACCGGGTCGTCCGCCACGCTCGAGGCGATTTCGACCCCGCGGTTCATCGGCCCGGGGTGCATGACGATGGCATCGGGTGCGCGCTCGAGACGTTCGGGCGTCAGGCCGTAAAGCGCGTGGAATTCGCGCAGGCTCGGCACGAAGCCGCCCGACATCCGCTCCGACTGCAGGCGCAGCATCATCACCACATCGGCTCCCTCGATCCCGGCATTCATGTCGGTGAACGGCGTGACCCCGAATCGTTCGATGCCCGCCGGAATGAGGGTCGCGGGCGCGACGACGCGGACCTCGGCCATCAGCGCGGTCAGCAACAGGATGTTCGACCGCGCCACCCGGCTGTGCAGCACGTCGCCGCAAATCGCGATGCGTTTGCCCGCGATGGCGCCCAGCCGCCGCCGGATCGTCAGGGCGTCGAGCAATGCCTGCGTCGGGTGCTCGTGCGTGCCGTCGCCGGCATTGAGCACCGGGCAGTCGACTTTGTCGGCGATCAGCGCGACCGCGCCCGAACTCCCGTGGCGGATGACGATGACGTCGGCGCGCATCGCGTTCAGCGTGATCGCGGTATCGATCAGCGTCTCGCCCTTTTTGACGCTCGATTGCGCCGCATGCATGTTGACGACGTCCGCCCCCAGCCGCTTGCCGGCGATCTCGAAGCTCAGCAGCGTCCGGGTCGAATTCTCGAAAAACGCGTTGATCTGCGTCAGTCCGTCGAGACGGTGGTCGGAGGCGGCGTGGCTGCGATTGTGCGCGACCCAACCATCGGCCTCGTCGAGAAGGAAAGTGATTTCGTGCGGGTTCAGGCCCGCAATCCCGGTCAGGTGCCGGTGGGGAAAGGGATGCATCGATGTCACTAAGCCGACAGCGTTAGCGGCGGCTCAGACCTCGCGCAACCTCGGCATGAGCTCGACGAAATTGCACGGCCGGTGCCGGGAATCGAGCTGGGTCGCGAGAATGCCGTTCCACCCGTCGGCAACGGCACCGGTCGAGCCGGGCAGGGCAAAGATATAGGTGCCCCGCACCACGGCGGCACAGGCGCGCGACTGGATCGTCGACGTGCCGATGTTCGCATAGCTCAGCCACCGGAACAGCTCACCGAAACCGGGAATCGCCTTGCCGCCGAGCTGGTCGATGGCTTCGGGGGTCACGTCGCGGCCCGTCACGCCGGTGCCGCCGGTCGATATGATGCAATCGACGGTCTCGTCCTCGATCCAGGCGTGGAACTGGCCGACGAGCGCATCGACATCGTCGCGAATGATGGCACGACGCACCAGCGTGTGCCCCGCTGACGTCATGAGTTCGGCCAGCTTGTCACCGGACTTGTCGGTCGACGCGTCGCGGCTGTCGGACACGGTCAGCAGGGCGATGTTGACGGGCGTGAAGGGAAGGGATTCGTCGATCACCGTCGACGTCCCGCCCGCGTCGACGGCATCAACGCTGCCACTGCGCGGATTTGACGATCGAGGCAGGGCTGGGTGCCGCGCTCGCAAGTGTCGGGAACTTCGGCCAGATCCCCTGCACCAGCGCTGTCCGGCTGACCGTCTTCTGGCCCGATTGCTGCTGGTACATCCAGTAGTTGCGCAGGACGATCGTCACATAGCCGCGCGTTTCCCAATAGGGGATGCTCTCGATGTAGAGCAGGGGGTCCTTGCCGGCGGCCGCATTCATGTTCCAGCGGTCGAGCGGGGCAGGGCCGGCGTTATAGGCGGCGATCACCTTGGGCAGCAGCCCGCCGGTCTGCGCCATGTCGCGCAGCTGCTCGATATAGCTCTGCCCATATTCCATGTTGGTCGAGGGCGACGTCAGCGACCCCGTCATGACCGTGCCCTTGCGCCGGGCGATCAGCTGCGCCGTTGCAGGCATGACCTGCATCAGGCCGCGCGCGCCGGCCGGGCTGACCACGTTCGTACGGAAATTCGATTCCTGCAGCGCGTGCGCGAACACCAGCGCGCGATCGACACGCCAGCCGCCTTCGGGCGACCAGTTGCCCGGCATCGGATAGCGCCCCTCGATCGTGGTCTTGGCCCCGGCGGGTCCGTTGTGAGCCAGCCAGAGCTGGGTGGACGGCAGATCCAGCTTGCCCGCGATCGCCGTCAGGGTCGCATGTTCGGCGGGCGATCCGATGCGCGCCTGCCAGCGAATCAGCGCGTCGGCGCGGTCGCTTTCGCCGATCTCGGCCAGCGCCAGCGCGGCCCGGACATTGGGATGTCCGACGACCTGGCGGATCGCGCCGATCCCCGAATCGTCCTTCGCCGGGGCAAGTCCCATCGCGCCCTGCGCCAGCATGCCGTAAAAGGTTTCCTCCAGCCGCGCGGCGGCGCGGAGCCGGGGCTGGATGAGGTCGGGCTGGTGCCGCACCATGTCGGCGCGGGCGGCCCAGTAATGGCCGGCAGCGATCATCTCAGGATCGTAGGACCGCCGGGCGAGCGATGCGAATGCGTTGGACGCCGCGGTCCAGTCCTTCTGGCGCCAGGCGGCAAGGCCCACGACCCAGTCCGCCTGCGCCGCCCAGGGCCCGGTGCCGCCTTGCGCGACGGTGGCGAGGCGCCGGGCGTTCACGTCGTCGTCCTCGATGTAATAGGACCAGGCGACACGCTGGCGCCATTCGGTCAGGCCTTCGGCCGTCAGATTGGGCTCGTTCGAGATCAGGATCGCTTCGGCCTGGGCCGGCTGGTCGTCCTTGATGAGCTGCAGGATCTGCTGGCCCATCGCCGAGGCGACGGCATCGCCTTCGGTCGTGGCCGTCCGCCCGCGACGGGGCGAGGTGCCGAGCCAGCCGAGGCTGCGCGCTTCGGGCAGCGTCGGGACGGCTTCCACGCCGCGCGCCGATGCCATCCGGACGAGCGCGGGCGCTTCCGGAAGATTCGGCGCGGCGGTAGCGAGCATCGCCAGCTGCACGCCGTCGACCTTGGGAGAACCCTTGGCGGTGTAGATCGCCGCCCGGGCGACGCTGTGCAGCGGCCCTTCCGGCATGACGTCGAGCTTTGCCGACGCGTCTGACCAGCGTCCGGCGTCGATGTCGTCGAAGATCGCGCGATACTGGGCCCGGGCATTCGGGCCGAGCTGCACGGGAAGTGCCGTCGGTGTCGTCGTGACACTTGCCGCCACCGGCTCCGCGGCCGCGAGCGGCGCCCCCATCGTCGCCAGAAGCGCGGCGCCGCCGAGCAGAACAGTTCGTATCATGCCTTCACGTCCCCGATCAGTCTCTGCATGTCTTCCCAGACGCGCGCCTTGGATTTCGGCTCGCGGAGAAGCACGCGTGGGTGAAGCGTTGCGATCGCGTCCACCGTGACGCCACCATAGTTAATGTGGTGTAACCGTCCCGTGGCATCGGCGACGTTCGTCCCGAGCACCGCACGGCTCGCCGCTTCCCCCATCAGCCAAAGCTTTTTCGGGGCGGCAAGCCGGATGTGCTGCACCGTGATCGGGCCCAGCAGTTCCAGCGAAACCGGGTCGATCTGGCCGCTGGCCGGGCGGGCCGGCGCCATCGCCCCGAGGTAGATCCGCGTGCGATCGATTTTCCAGGCGGCGATCATCCTGTCGAACAGGGCGCCGATCTCGCCCGACAACAAATGGCCGGCGGCGGTATCGCCGCGTTCGGGCACGTCGGTGACGATCATCGGGCTATTGGAAGGGTCTCCCTCGGGAGCCAGGCGCTGCCGCACCGGATAGTCGGACAATGTGTCGATGTCGGTCGCGAGCCACTCCAGGAACAGCGGCAGGGTATCGGGAAGGACGGCTGCGGGTCGGGCCGGGGGCGGCAGGACCTGTGCGGACACGGCATGCCGCGCCTGGGTCCGCGACGGCGCCGGGTTGGCGGCAGGCTTGGCCTCGGCAAGCCAGTCATGCGGTTCCTCGTCGATCAGGACGTCGACCCCGGCGTCGCGCCACCAGCCGATCAGGCTTTCGGCCTCGGCGTGAAGATCGGGGGTTTCGCTGTCGAGCATCGCCACCATGTTAAGCAATCGGTTGACGGCGCGGTCAATGATGCGGAATGCGGTTCGTGACCAGACGAGAAGGAAAGACGGTCAAGCGCCGCCAACCGAGACGAACGAAAGCACCGAAATGACGACACGTGAATCCATGCCCTATGACGTCGTGATCGTGGGCGGCGGCCCCGCCGGCCTTAGCGCCGCGATCCGCCTGAAACAGTTGAACAGCGATCTCGGTGTCTGTGTCCTTGAAAAAGGGTCCGAAATCGGTGCGCATATCCTCTCCGGCGCGGTCATCGATCCGCGGTCGCTCGACGAGCTGCTCCCCGACTGGCGCACCAGCGGATGTTCGCTCGCCGACGTGCCGGTCGTCGACAACCAGCATTGGGTGCTGACGGCGAAGAAGAAATACGCCCTGCCGCACCTGATGATGCCCGGCTTCATGCACAACAAGGGGACGTACACCGGTTCGCTTGGCAATCTGTGCCGCTGGCTCGCCGAACAGGCCGAAGGGCTCGGCGTCGAGATTTTCCCCGGCTTCGCCGCCGCCGAGATCCTCTACAACGAAGACGGTTCGGTAAAGGGTGTCGCGACGGGCGACATGGGCGTCGCCCGCGACGGAACGCACAAGCCCGATTACCAGCCGGGCCTCGAACTCCATGCGAAGTACACGTTCTTTGCCGAGGGCGCACGCGGGCACCTGACCAAACAGCTCAAGCGCCAGTTCGATCTGGAAGCGAATTGTGAGCCTCAAGTCTATGGAATCGGGCTCAAAGAACTGTGGGACATCGACCCGGCAAATCACGTGCCGGGCCGCGTCATCCACAGCCAGGGCTGGCCGCTCGACGACGCCTGGGGCGGGGGCTTCCTTTATCACCAGGCCGGCGGGCAGGTCGCGCTCGGCTTCGTCGTGGCGCTCGATTACAAGAATCCGTATCTGTCGCCGTTCGAGGAGTTCCAGCGGTGGAAGCACCATCCCGAGATCGCGGCGATCCTCAAGGGCGGGCGCCGCGTGTCCTATGGCGCGCGCGCGATCAACGAGGGCGGCTGGCAGTCGGTGCCGAAACTCGCCTTTGCCGGTGGCGCCCTCATCGGTTGCAGTGCCGGTTTCGTGAACGTGCCTCGGATCAAGGGCACGCACACCGCCATGAAGTCGGGCATGCTGGCAGCTGAAGCCGCTGCTGCCGCGATCGCCGCGGGTCGCACGAGCGACGAACTGGCGGACTACGAACCCGCCGTCCGGTCGAGCTGGATCGCCAGGGAACTGAAGCTCGTCCAGAACGCCGAGCCCGCCGTCGCCAAATTCGGCGGCACGCTCGGCACGATCCTTGCGGGTGCGGACATGTGGATGCGTACGCTCAAGATCGGCCTGCCGATCACGATGAAGCACCACGCCGACAACGAGAACATCTGGCGCAAGGATCTGGTGAAGCCGATCGCCTATCCCAAGCCCGACGGGGTGCTCAGCTTCGACAAATTGTCGTCGGTCTTCCTGTCGAACACCAATCACGAGGAGGATCAGCCGATCCACCTGACGCTGAAGGACGCCGACGTCCCGATCACCGTCAACCTGCCGCTCTACGACAATCCCGAGCAACGCTATTGCCCGGCGGGCGTTTACGAAATCGTGGGTCGCGAAGAGAATAATCCCCGTCTCCAGATCAACGCGCAGAACTGCGTCCATTGCAAGACCTGCGACATCAAGGATCCCACCCAGAACATCAACTGGGTGGTGCCGGAGGGTGGCGGTGGGCCGAACTATCCGAACATGTAGCCTCGCCGTGCTTGCCGCTGCGCTGCTCTCGACGGCGGGAGCAGCCAAGCGGCTCGAGCCGTCGGCGCTTGGAGTCTATGTGCGGGCGCGCGTCGCCGACCGGGCGAGCGACGGCCCGGCGGCGGTCGCCAATTATGCCGCCGCGCTGACCATGGCCGCCGACGCCAGCCTGGTCGCCTTTCGCGCTTACCGGGCGGGTGTCGACGGCGGCGACTATCCGCTCGCCCTTCGCGCCGCACAGGCACTCGACCGTTCGGGGATCGTGCCGCCGGACGCGCGCATCCTTCTCTACATCGCCGCGGTGCGCGAGGGCGACTGGCGCGCCGCCGCGACCCGCCTCGACCAGATCGAGGACCAGGAAGGCTTCGGTTTCCTGTCGCCGCTTTTTCGCGCATGGCTGGCACTGGCGACCGGGGAGGCCGCGCCCCGTTCGAAGCTTGCGGCCAGCGCCTATGTCGCCGAAAACGATATCCTCGTCGACATCGCCCATGGCGCCGCAACCACGGGGATCACCGGCATCAACAGCATGTGGACGGCCGACCCCTATCGGGCGACCAGCCTGAGGCTGGCGGCGGCGGCGTCGTTCGCGGCGCACAGGCAGCGGCCAGCCGCCCTTGCCCTGTTGACCGGCGACGACCCCACGATCGTTGCCGCACGCAAGGCGATCGCGCGGGGCAAGCGGATCACCGGTGCGGTGGACAGCCCGGCGAAGGGCGCGGCGTTCGTGCTCGCGCGCATGGCGGGCGACCTGATGAACGAGGGTGCGGCGCGGTCGGCGATCACGCTTGCCCGCTTCGCCACCTTTGCCGATCCCGCCAGTCCCAACGCCCGGCTCGTCGCCGCCACTGCGCTCGGCCTTGGCAAGCGCGATGCAGAGGCGCTTGCGCTCATCGACAGCGTCGCGCGCGATCCGGTCTATGGCGATCTCGCCCAATCGTTGCGCGTCGACCGGCTCGAGGCGCTCGGCCGGACCGAAGAGGCCTATGCCGCGGCCGCGGCGCGTGCGGCCCGTTCGGTCAACGACATGACCCGGCTGGGCGACCTCGAGGCGCGCCGTGGCCATTTCGGCGAGGCGGCGGCGCGCTATCGGCGCGCCGTGGATGCGATCGGCGCGGACAAGGCCAGTGCGCAGCTCTGGCTCGCCCTTGGCAACGCCCTCGAGCAGAGCGGCGACTGGACCGCCGGGCGCCAGGCGCTCGAGCGTGCCCTGGCGCTGTCCCCAAATGATCCGCGCCTGCTCAACCAGCTCGGCTATGGCCTTGCCGCACGGGGCGAGGAACTGGACCGCGCCACCGCGTTGTTGCGCAAGGCGGACGCGGCCAATCCCGAGAATGCGGCGATCACCGACTCGATCGGCTGGGCGGCGTTCAAGGCCGGGCAGGTAGGGCACGCTGTCGAAGTCCTCGAACGCGCGCGCATGCTCGATCCCGTCGAGCCCGAGATCGCCGAACATCTGGGCGACGCCTATTGGACGGCAGGGCGTCGCGTCGAAGCACGCTATGCATGGACCGCAGCGCGAGAGGGCGCTGCAGACGACGCGCGTGGCCGCATCCAGGACAAGATCGACCGGGGCCTGCCTTGACAGCTTGCGAGACGGCCTATGCCAAGCTCAACCTCGCGCTGCATGTGCGGCACCGGCGGCCCGACGGCTATCATGCGCTCGAAACCGTCTTCGCCTTTTGTGCCGACGGCGACCGGCTGTCGGCCGAACTTGCCGACACGACCACGCTGACGATCGACGGCCCCTTTGGCGCAGGCCTGTCGACCATCGACAATCTCGTCTGCCGCGCGGCCGCAACCATGGGCATCACCGCCCGCCTTCACCTGACCAAGAACCTGCCGGTCGCAAGCGGCATCGGCGGCGGTTCGGCCGACGCGGCCGCGACGCTGCGCCTGCTTTCCCGACTTGGCGGGCGCGAGCTGCCGCCGCTTGCCGATCAGCTTGCGCTGGGCGCGGATGTGCCGGCCTGCGTGATCTCGCAGACCCGCCGCGGCGAAGGAGTCGGAGAGGCCTTGTCGCCTGGCGAGTCCCTGGCGGGCACGCCGGTGCTGCTGGTCAACCCCGGTATCGCGCTTTCGACCGCCGAGGTCTTTCGGGCATGGGACGGCCGAGATCACGGCCCCCTCGGCGACTGGCGGGTGGGTCGCAACGACCTCGAGGCGTCCGCCGGCAAGCTGGTCCCGCAGATTGTCGAGCTGCTGGACTGGCTTCAAGGCTGCCATGACGTCACTTTGGCGCGCATGTCGGGCTCGGGCGCGACCTGCTTTGCGCTCTTCGCCGGCGAAGTCGCCCGGGGGGAGGCGAACCACGCGTTGGCGCAACGCTTCCCTGGCTATTGGTCAATGGAGTCCGTGTTGCGATGAACCGGGACTGGTTCACGACCGGCACGGCCGCGCTCGGCAATGTGCTGGTCGTCGGCGATCATGCCTCGAACGTCGTGCCGCCCGGGATCGACCTGGGCATCGACCCGAACCTTCTCGAAACCCATATCGCATGGGACATCGGTGTTGCCGCATTGGCCCGTGCGCTTGGGGCGCCTGCCTGGCTGGGCCATGTCTCGCGGCTGGTGATCGATCTGAACCGCGACCCCGGGGATCCCGCGCTTGTGCCGCTGGCAAGCGACGGTCACGCCATACCCGGGAACGCCGCGGATACCGCCGACCGGATCGCACGCTACTGGCACCCCTATCATGACGGTCTTGCCCGGCACATCGCCCTTGCAGCGCCATCGATGCTGGTGTCGCTCCACAGCTTCACGCCGCAACTTGCGACGCGGCCGGAGGAGCGGCGGCCGTGGGAAGTGGGTGTCCTCTACAACGAGGACGATCGCGCGCCGCGCCGCGCCATTCCGCTCCTGCAGGCGGCGGGAATCGTGACCGGCGACCAGCAGCCCTATTCGGGAAAACTGCTCAACGCGTCGATGAACCGACATGGCGAGGCCAACGGCATCCCCTATCTCGGTCTCGAAGTGCGGCAGGATCTGATCGCTACCGACGAGGGCGTGGCGCGCTGGGCGGCGCGGCTCGGGCCGATTATTGCCGAGGTTTGTGCCGGCATCGCTTGATTCGTGCGCGCGATGCGACGATTGCGGCCCCGACATGACAAACCGCTTCGACAAATCCCGCCTGCCCAGCCGCCACGTCTCGGTCGGGCCCGAACGCGCGCCGCACCGCAGCTATTATTATGCGATGGGCCTGACCGAGGAAGAGATCGCCCGGCCCTTCGTCGGCATTGCCTCGGCCGGCAACGACAGCGCGCCGTGCAACACCACGCTCGACCATCAGGCCGATGTCGCGCGCGCCGGGGTTGAGGCCGGCGGCGGCATGCCGCGCCGTTTCAACACGATCACCGTGACCGACGGCATCGCGATGGGCCATCAGGGGATGAAGTCTTCCTTGGTCAGCCGCGAGGTCATCGCCGATTCGGTCGAACTCAGCGTGCGCGGGCATTGCTATGACGCGCTGCTGGGCTTTGCCGGTTGCGACAAGAGCCTGCCGGGCATGATGATGGCGATGCTGCGCCTCAACGTGCCGAGCATCTTCGTCTATGGCGGTTCGATCCTGCCCGGTCGCTATAAGGGACGCGACGTCACTGTTGTCGACGTGTTCGAGGTCGTCGGCAAATATGCCGCCGGGGCCTGCCCGCTGGAGGAAGTCACCGAGCTCGAGAAAGCCGCCTGTCCCGGTCATGGTGCCTGTGGGGGGCAGTATACCGCCAATACGATGGCCTGCGTCGCCGAGGCGATCGGCCTGTCGCTGCCCAATTCGAACATGGCGCCTGCGCCCTACAGCACGCGCGACCAGATCGCCCATGCCGCAGGCGTGCAGGTGATGGAACTGCTCGCCCGCAACATCCGCCCGCGCGACATCTGCACGCGCGAGGCGTTCGAAAACGCCGCGCGCATCGTCGCGGCAACCGGCGGCTCGACCAACGGCGCACTTCATTTGCCCGCCATGGCCCACGAGGCAGGTATCGATCTCACCCTGTTCGATGTCGCCGACTTCTTTAAATCAACACCTTACATGGCAGACCTCAAACCCGGCGGGAACTATGTCGCCAAGGACATGTACGAGGCCGGGGGCGTCTATATGCTGATGAAATCGATGTTGGGGGAAGGGCTGCTGCACGGCAACTGCCTGACCGTCACCGGCAAGACGCTGGGCGAGAACATCGACGAGATCACCTGGAACCCTGACCAGAAGGTGATCTACCCCGCCGCCGCCCCGATCTCGCCGACCGGCGGGGTCGTCGGCCTGCGCGGCACCCTGGCGCCCGATGGAGCGATCGTGAAGGTGGCCGGCATGGCCCGGCTTGAATTTACTGGCCCTGCGCAGGTCTTCGATTGCGAGGAAGATGCCTTCGCGGCGGTCGAGGCGCGCGAGATCCGCGAGGGATCGGTCGTTGTCATCCGCTACGAGGGTCCCAAGGGCGGCCCCGGCATGCGGGAAATGCTGTCGACGACGGCCGCGCTCTACGGGCAGGGCATGGGGGAGAAGGTGGCGCTGATCACCGACGGGCGTTTCTCCGGTGCTACCCGTGGCTTTTGCATCGGCCATGTCGGGCCCGAAGCGGCCGATGGCGGTCCGATCGCGCTGGTCGAGGAGGGCGACGAGATCAGCATCGATGCCCTTAATGGCACCATCAATCTGAACGTCGCGGCCGACATCCTCGCTGCCCGCAAGGCAAAATGGCAGCCGCGTGCCCATGATTACCAGTCGGGCGCCCTGTGGCGCTACGCCCGGAACGTGGGTCCCGCCTGGCAAGGGGCGGTGACCCATCCCGGCGCAACGCACGAAACTCATGTCTTTGCGGATATTTAGCGTCGGTCTGCTGCTCGCCGCCGCGGCTTGCGGTCCGAACGCCGAAAACAAGGTTGCGGCGGCCGCACCCGACGATCGCATCGAGTGCGCGACCGGGGGCGCGGTCGACTTCAGCAAGGCCTGCGCGATCGAGCGCGACGCCGGGACGCGCATCGTCCTGCGCAACGCCGATGGCGGGTTCCGTCGGATCGACCTCGCGGCGGACGGCACGATCACCGCGGCGGACGGCAGCGACACCGCACAGGGAAAGCCATTGCCCGATGGCCGCTTCGAACTGAGCCTCGGCCGCGACCGGTACCGCTTGCCCCCGCGCCCATGACGCCGGTTTGCGGACCCGTGCTGACGGCTGCCGAGATGAAGGCGGCCGAACGTGGCTGCGGCGTGCCGCTCGACGTGCTGATGGAGCGGGCAGGGGCAGCGCTGGCCGAGGCGGCAATCCGCTTCGGGAGCGGTAATCCGGTGCTCGTGGTCTGCGGCCCCGGCAACAACGGCGGCGACGGCTATGTCGCGGCCCGGCACCTGCGCGCGCGGGGTATCGCCGTCAGCGTGGCGGCGCTGGCACCGCCCGCCACCGACCTCGCGCGCGCGGCGAGCGCCGGCTGGACGGGGGCCGTTGCGACGCTGGCGGAGGCGGCACCTGCCGATGTTCTCGTCGATGCCCTGTTCGGTACCGGGCTGACGCGTCTGCTCGACGCCGAAGTCGGGGCGATCGTCGACCGTTTGGCCAAGGCTTCCCAGCTGGTGATTGCGGCCGACCTCCCCAGCGGGGTCGGCAGCGATGACGGCTCTTATTTGGGCGCCGCGACTGCCCATATCACGCTGGCGTTCGGTGCCGCCAAGCCAGCGCACGTGCTGCAGCCGGCGGCCGGCCGGTGCGGCACGGTCCTGCTTGCCGGTCTCGGCATGCATCCCGAATCCTGCATCCATGTCCTCGCGCGGCCGCGTCTTTCGCCGCCGACGGCTTCGGACCACAAATATACGCGCGGCATGGTGGCCGTCGTCGCCGGCGACATGCCGGGTGCCGCCACGCTCGGCGTCACGGCCGCGGCCCATCTGGCGGGCTACACGATCCTGTGCGGCAAGGGCGATGCGCCCGCCGCTGTCGTTCGGCGCGGGTTCGACGCGATCCTTGCCGACGCGAAGCTCGATGCCCTGCTGATCGGGCCGGGGCTCGGCGATACGCCGGGCAACCGGGCCAGGCTTGACGCCGCCCTGGCGTCGCAGGTGCCGCTCGTCGTCGATGCCGGTGCCCTGGGCCTGGTCGATCCCGGGAGCCTCAGGCGCGCGGCCGGCACGATCCTGACGCCGCATGAAGGTGAATTCGTGCGCCTCTTCGGGCAATTCGGCGGCAGCAAGATCGACCGTGCGCGCATGGCAGCGGCAAAATCGGGCGCGACCGTCGTCCTGAAGGGGTCGGATACCGTCATCGCGTCGCCCGATGGCCGTGCGGCACTCGCGCCTGCCGCTTCCCCATGGCTGGCGACCGCCGGGACCGGCGACGTCCTGGCGGGCATCGCGACCGCGATGCTCGGTCGCGGCCTCGACCCGCACGAGGCCGCCTGTGCCGCGGTCTGGCTCCACGGCGAGGCGGCGCGCCGCGCCGGTATCGGGTTCATTGCCGACGACCTGTGCCGCCACATTCCGGCGGCGCTCGCGGCCGCGACACGATGAGCGAGACGATCGTCCGCCTTGCCGCCCGGGGCGATGGCGTCAGCGACCGGGGCCGATTTTTCGCGGGCACGGCACCCGGCGACGGCATCACCGAGGACGACCGGATCGTCGCCGGGCCGCACCGCGCAAATCCCCCGTGCCGCCATTTCGCGCTGCCCCCCGCACCCGGTTGCGGCGGATGCCAGCTGCAGCACATCGACGACGAGAGTTATGCGCGATTCCTGATCGACCGGATCGGCGGGCCGCTGGCCGAACAGCGGATCGATCGACCGCCCTTCGCGCCCGTACATCTGTCGCCGCCCAACACCCGCCGCCGCGCCAGCCTGCGCGCCGAGCGCCGCGGCAAGCAGGTCGTGCTCGGGTTCAACGAAGCGGCGAGCCACCGCGTCATCGACCTGCGCGAATGCCATGTGCTGCTGCCCGAACTCGTCGCATCGATCGCGCCGCTGCGCCGGCTGCTCGCGTCGATCATGCCCGACAGGGGCAGGGCGACGGTGACGCTGACCCGCGCGGACCAGGGAATCGACGTCCTCATTTCCGGTTTCGAGGTCGACGGCCTGTCGGCGATCGAAGCGCTAAACGCCTATGCCGCGGCCCAGCGGCTGGCGCGACTCTCGCTCGACGAGGGCCTGGGCCCCTCACCGCGCTGGTGCCCCGCGCCGCCGACGGTCACCTTGGGCGGCGTGGCGGTCGGCCTGCCCGAGGGATCGTTCCTGCAGGCGACCGCCGATGGCGAGGCGGCGCTCGTGACGGCGGTCCGCGCTGCCGTTGGCGATGCGGCATCGGTCGTCGACCTGTTTGCGGGGCTCGGCACCTTTGCCCTGTCGCTCAACGCCACGGCCAAGGCCGTCGAAGGCAGCCGGGATGCCGCCCTGGCGCTCCTCGCGACCCGGCGCGTCGCCGTCGAGCATCGCGACCTGTTCAGGCGCCCGCTGCTCGCCGCCGAGCTCAAGGATTTCGATGCCGTGGTGCTCGATCCGCCGCGCGCCGGGGCGCGCGAACAGGTTGCCGAACTTGCCCGATCGGGTGTCCCCCGCATCGCCTATGTCAGCTGCAATCCCGCCACTTTTGCGCGTGATGCGCGGACGCTCATCGACGGCGGCTATCGCCTCGAATCGATAACGCCCGTCGGCCAATTCCGCTGGTCGACGCACGTCGAGCTTGCGGCGGCCTTCACGCGTCAGTGAAACGCTGCAAGCGCCGCATGGAGCACCAGCGCCGCGAGCGCGATGCCCGAGAGCATGAACAGCGAAAAGCGAAAGATCACGCGGTTCGACAGCACCTGCACCAGGCTGTGCGCGATGCGCAGGCCGACATAGGCCCAGGCGATCGTGGCGTTCAGCCCACTGCCCTGGCCCATGAGTGCGAGCGCCAGCGCGACCGCATAAAAGACGGTCGGCTGTTCCATCAGGTGATTATAGTTGTCCGCCACCCACGACGCCCGTTCCTCGCCCGCTGCGACCAGGTCGTCGCGCAGGCTCTTTCCCGTCGTGCCCACCAGCTTGGTCCCGTCGATCCGCGCGCGTGACATGGCGGGCAGCCGGGCGGCGTACAGCCAGATCCACATGATCGTCGACCACGCCGCCAGCGCAACAACCGGTTTCAATATGGCAGCATCCATGACGGCGTCCCCTCAGCCGTGCAGGGCGAACACGCCGATCAGCGCGTGCAGCGAAAGCCCCATGAGGCAAAGGCTCGACAGCGCGAACAGCAGGAAGCGGAATCGGATGATGTTGACGGTGGCCTGCAACAGGCTGTGCGCGATGCGCAGCAGCACATAGGCCCAGGCGAGCGTCGCGTTGAATCCATTGCCCATCCCTGCGACCGCCAGCAGCAGCGCGACGGCGTAGAACAGCGTCGGCTGCTCCATCAGGTGGATATAGTTGTGCGCGGGCCACTGCGCCTTGTCCTCGACGACGCCGTCGAGCGCGCCCGGGCGGCCGCCGACCGCCTTGTTGAGGTCGATGCCGGCCTTCTTCATGGCCGGCAGGCGCGCCGCGACCATCCAGACGAGCATGACCAGCGACCACGCGATCAGGACCGCGACGGGTTTCAGGATTTCAGATGACAAAGTGGCGCCTCCCCGGGACTGACCCGGGGAAGCTGCCTCAGTATGTTGCCGAATGCAACTTAGTCGAAGATCGCGCCCCAGCGGCGCTTGGTGCGCGTGCGGTCCTGCTGGCGGTGCCACGCGTCGCTGGCGAGCAGCGGCATGACCGAACCGGCTTCGGCGAACACCATCTGCTCGATGCCGGTGTTGACCTTGCCCCAGCTGGCCGCTTCCTGCAGCGTCGACGACGAACAGGCACCGTCGCGCACGTCGGCGACCGTGATCTGCACGGCGTACTTGTGCACCTGGACGTCGTCATGGCCCAGGATCTCGGCGCAGACGACCGTGTCCTGGATGAAGTTCTTGGGCACGCCGCCGCCGATCATCAGCAGGCCCGTGGTCCCCGCCTTGATCTTGATGTCGGTCAGCTCGCGGAAGTCGGCGATCGCGTCGAGCACCATGTACGGCTTGCCCGCCTTCATGCGGTCGACCTGGTGCTTGACCAGCCCGAAGCCCGCCGAGGAGTCGACGAACGCCGGGCAGAAGATCGGCACGTCGTGCTCGTACGCCAGCTTGACGAGGCTGTTGTCCTTCTTGCCGTGCTCGACGAGATACTTGCCCATCTCGCGAATGAACGCACGGCTCGAATAGGGGCGCGGCTCGAGCGTTTCGGCGATCTCGAAAATCGTGTGATCGACGTGCTGCAGCTGCTCCTCGTCGATGTACGTGTCGTAGATCCGGTCGATCAGCAACGAGCGCAGCGTGTCGTCGTCGGGCACCTCGAGCGCCTGGTAATGCTTGTGGCCGAGCCCTTCGAAGAAATCCATGTCGACGATCGTCGCACCGGTCGCGACGATGCCGTCGATCATGTTCGAGCGCAGCAGTTCGGCATAAAGGTCCATGCAGCCGCCGGCACTCGTCGAGCCCGCGACGACGAGGAAGATCGTGCAGTCGGGATCCTCGAGCATCTGGTTGTAGATGCCGGTCGCGCGCGCGAGGTCGCGCGACGTGAAGCTCATCTTGCCCATCTGGTCGACGATCGGCCGCGCGTCGAAGCTGGTGATGTCGATATGCTCGACCTTCGTCGACAGCAGTTCGGCCTTGCGCTGGGCGTTGATCTGGGGGGTGGTCATAAGGGTCTCCATTGAGCCCCTGCCCTGCGGGGGAGGGGTTGGGGTGGGGAAGGTCCGCCACCACCGGATTTCAGAATAGGGGAGGGACAGGCCGCGCCCCAGCCCCTCCCCCGATGGGAAAGGGCTAGGAAGGTTGCGTTACAGCTTGACGACGTTCGACGCGACCCGCTGATGGTCGTCGACGTACAGCGACACCATCGGCTCGTCGGTCACTTCGATCGTGTCGCCCGATCCGAAGCCGTTGAACCCGGTCCGCATGGCGCAGCCATAGGCGCCGAGCATGCCGATTTCGATATAGTCGCCGGTGTCGACATCGGCGGGCAGCATGAACGGGCCCGCCATATGGTCCATGTCGTCGCAGGTGGGGCCATAGAAGCTGAAGCCATGGTCGCGCGACCGCGACGGCGTGTCGCGCAGCAGCTCGACCGGGAAGCGCCAGCCGATATGCGCCGCGTCGAACAGCGCGCCATAGGCCCCGTCGTTGATGTACAGCTCGTCGCCGCGCCGCTTTTCGACGCGGACCAGCAGCGACGAATATTCGGCGCACAGCGCGCGGCCGGGCTCGCACCACAGCTCGGAGGAATAGCTGACGGGCAGGCTTTCGAACGCGCGATGGATCACCTCGAAGAACACTTCGAGCGGCGGCGGCTCCATGCCGGGGTAGGACGAGGGAAATCCCCCGCCGACATCGACGACGTCGACGGTCACCCCTGCGGACACGATCGCCGCGCGCACGCGCTCCATCGCGTCGGCATAGGCTGCCGGCGTCATTGCCTGCGATCCCACGTGGAAGCAGATGCCGAGCGCATCCGCCGTCTGGCGGGCCGCGATCAGCAATTCTTTCACTTCGGTCGGATCGGCGCCGAACTTCGACGCGAGGCTAAGCTTCGAATGCTCCGACGACACGCGCAGGCGCACGCACAGCGTCAGGTCGGTCGCATTGCCGGTGGCCCGCTCGATCTTCTCGAGTTCCTCGATCGTGTCGAGCGAGAAAGTCCGCACGCCGTGGACGTGATAGGCCTCGCGGATCGCTTCCTCGGCCTTGACCGGGTGCATGAAGCACAGGGTCGCCCCGGGCACCAGGCCCGCGACAAGCCGCACCTCGGCGATCGACGCGACGTCGAAATGCGTGATTCCGCAGTCCCACAGCAACCGGATCAGGTCGGGGGAAGGGTTCGCCTTGACGGCATAGATCGAGCGCCCCGGGAACTTCTCGACGAAGAACCGGGCCGCGCGCTTGGCCGCGTGCGGACGAATGAGCGTAACCGGCTGGACCGGCTTCAGGGCAGACGCTAGCCCCAGCGCGCTATGGTGATTGACCAACTCAAGAGACCTCCAATTGCCTCGCGGCAGTGTCGTGAAAAGCTGCCTTGCGGTGGAAGTCCCATGGAGCAGCGAGGGGGGCATATATGGGGGGGTGACCCCCGTGTAAAGGACCACTGCAGTTACGAGTCACAAATTTGTCATGGGAGCGCCAACGCGTGAGATTTCCGAGCTTTTCGGGTGTGGAAAAGGCTGCAGCGGCGGTGGCGCAGGTCGTCTTGCCGACGCCCTTGTTAACTTTTGAACAGGCGGGCGTAACGATTTTCGCCAAGGCCGAATCGCTTCAGCCGGTGGGGGCGTTCAAGCTGCGCGGCGCGTGGTGGCGGCTGGTGTCGCTTTCGCCCGAAGAGCGCGCGCGCGGCGTCGTCGCCTTCTCGTCGGGAAATCATGCACAGGGCATCGCCTGGGCGGCGCGGCGACTCGGCATCGCTGCCACCATTGCGATGCCTTCGGATGCCCCCGCGGCCAAGCTTGGCGGGACGCGGGCCCTGGGCGCCGACGTCGTCCTCTACGACCGCGCGAGCGAAAGCCGCGAGGCCATCGCGGCGCGCCTGGCCGACGAACGCGGCGCGACGCTCGTCCCCAGTTTCGACGACCCCTGGGTCGTGGAGGGACAAGGCAGCGCGGGCATCGAGGCGACGGCGCAGATGGCCGCCCTCGGCGTCGCCCGACCCGACCTCGTCGTCGCCTGCTGCGGCGGCGGCGGCCTGTCCGCCGGGCTCGCGCTGGCCTGTCCCGAAGCGCGCATCGTCGTCGTCGAGCCCGAGGGCTGGGACGACATGGGCAATTCGCTGCGCGCAGGGCACATCGTCCCCGTCGGCGCCGCCCCGCCGCCCACGGCCTGCGACGCCCTGATGACGAAGGAAGTCGCACCGCTGACCTTCGACATCTTGAAATCGCGCGCCGCGACCGGCGTGTTCGTCACCGAAACCGAGATCGAACACGCCATGCGGTTCGCCTATGCGACGCTGCGCCTCGTCATCGAACCGGGCGGTGCCGTTGCGCTCGCGGCGATCCTGTCGGGCCGGGTCCGGCCCGGCGCACGCACGCTGATCACCTTGTCCGGTGGCAATGTCGATGCGGCCCAGTTCGCTGCCGTCCTGGCGCGCGGCGCATGAGCGGGCTCGCGCCGGGGCTGTTGATGCTCGCCGTCTTCGCGCTGACGGTCGGCGGGATCTACCTTGTCCGCAAGGGGAACGATCGAAAGCGCGGCACGCTGATGCTCGTCGCGGCCGCGGTCTTCCTCGCCAACGTCTTGATCATGACGCTTTAGCGGTCGGGAAGATTGTCGAACGTCCGGCGCAGGTCCTTCAGCGTTTCGGCGGTGATCCGCAGCGCCTCCGGGTCGAACTCCGACAGAAGCTCCGTCACGTCGGGCGCGACCGTGCTCAGGAATTGCTCGTGTCGCGCTGCCCCCGCCGGCGTCAGGAAGACGCACCGATCGTTCGCCAGCAGGTCGACGCGGAGCAAGCCGAGCGCGGCGAGCCGTTCGACCGTCTCGTCCATGTCACTGGGCTCGACCTGGAAGCACCACGCCAGCGTCGACAGGGTCTCGCTGCTCTTCTTCTGCCGCACCAGATAGTTGATCACGCCGAACTGGCGGGCATCGAGCTCGCCGGCAGCCGGATTGAACCGCTCGCGCGTCAGATGCTCGAGAATCGCGATGTCGGTGAAAATGTCGAGCAGCATCGCCCGCGTCGCCGGATCCTCGCTGTCGAGTGTCGCCCCCACTGGCCTTACCCTTACCGGATAGGGGAATTCGGCGCGAGGCGCATGTCGAGGTAATTGTCGACCGACGCCATCAGCTCGGTCCCTTCCTTCTCGAAGAAATGGTTCGCGCCGCGGATTTCGTCGTGATGGATCGTGATGTGCTTCTGCGTCCGCAGCTTGTCGACCAGCTTCTGCGTGGCATTGGGGGTCGCGACTTCGTCGGCGGTGCCCTGGATGATGATGCCGGAGGACGGGCAGGGCGCCAGGAATGTGAAGTCGTACATGTTCGCCGGCGGCGCGATCGAGATGAAACCCTTGATCTCGGGGCGGCGCATCAACAGCTGCATGCCGATCCACGCGCCGAAGCTGAATCCGGCGATCCAGGTCGTCTGCGCCTCGGGATGCACCTGCTGGACCCAGTCGAGCGCCGAGGCGGCGTCCGAAAGCTCGCCGACGCCGTTGTCGAACACGCCCTGCGACTTGCCGACGCCGCGGAAATTGAAGCGCAGCGTCGCGAAGCCGCGCCGCACGAAGGTCTGGTAAAGCGCCTGGACGATGCGGTTGTTCATCGTACCGCCCGCTTGCGGATGCGGATGGAGGATCATCGCTACCGGCGCGCGCGGCCGCGGACCCGGCGCGAAACGGCCCTCGAGACGGCCTTCGGGTCCGGGGATGATGACTTCGGGCATGGGTTCTCGATTGTGTTGGCCCGCCGTCCGGAGGCCGGAACGGCGTGACGAGTGTTGGCGAAAGCTGGCGCGCTATATAGGGGGCAACGTAACAATCGCAACGGCGCTGGATCGCGCGCTCGGAGAACCAGGTGCCGGAACGGCTTTATCTCGACCATGCCGCGACGGCGCCGCTGATGCCCGTGGCACGTGCCGCGCTGCTTCGGGGAATCGATATCTGGGCCAACCCGTCGTCACCGCATTACCCCGGTCGCGCCGCCCGCGCCGCGCTCGAACACGCCCGCGAACGCCTCAAGGCGGCCCTCGGCTGGACCGGAGAGGTCATCTTTACCGGGGGCGCGACCGAGGCGATCAATCTCGCGCTCGGCCATTCGACGGCCGATGCGCTGCTGGTGGGCGCCACCGAGCATGACGCCGTGCAACGGCGGGCGACCGGGGCGGTGGTCCTTCCCGTCACTGCCGAGGGTATCGTCGCCGCCCATGTGCTGACCGGCCGCCTCGGCGCCCTGCGCGCCGCGCTCCCGCTGGTGGTCGTGCAGAGTGCGAACAGCGAAACCGGCGTCTTGCAGCCGCTCGACGAACTGGTGCCGGTCGTGCGGGCCGCAGGGGGCCTGTTGTTCGCCGATGCGTCGCAATCGGCCGGCAAGCTGCCGCTTCCCGACGCGGACCTGATCGCAGTGTCGGCACACAAGGCGGGCGGTCCCCCGGGCGTCGGTGCCCTCCTTGTCCGCAGCTTCGACATGCTCGAGCCCGGCGGCGGGCAGGAGCGCGGCTATCGCGGCGGTACCGAGAACGTGCCCGGCGCCATGGCCATGGTCGCGGCGCTCGAGGACCCGCGCTCCTGGGTCGATCGCGCGGGCGACCTGCGCGCCCATCTGGATGGCGCGATCGAGGCGGCGGGCGGGCAGGTCGTGGCCAAGGGCGCGCCGCGCATCGCCACGATCGCGTCCTATCGCATGCCGGGCGTCGCCTCGGCCGCGCAGCTCATCCAGTTCGACCTTGCGGGCATCGCCGTCTCGGCCGGCAGCGCCTGTTCGTCGGGCAGCCTGAAGCCGAGCCATGTGCTCACGGCCATGGGCTGGCCGGAAAACGAGGCTGCCGAAGTGATCCGCGTCAGTTTCGGGCCAGAGACAGGCCGCGCCGACGTCTACCGTTTCGTCGAGGTCTGGCGCCGCATCTTCGCCGATGCGAAGGCGCGACCGTGATCTACCTCGACTATCAGGCAACGACGCCGCTGGCCCCCGAAGCGCGCGAGGCCATGCTGCCCTGGCTCACCGCCGAAGGGTCGGCCAATCCGCATGCCGCCCATGTCGCCGGTCGCGCGGCGAAGGCGGCGGTGGAGGTGGCGCGGGAACAGGTCGCGGCCCTGCTGCCGACGGGCGGACGGGTATTCTTCACGAGCGGCGCCACCGAGGCGCTGAACTGGGCGTTGCGCGGAAGCGGCGCGACGCGGATCGCCACCTTCGCCACCGAACATGCCGCCGTGCTCGATACCGTCCGCTGGATGGGCGACCACCGCCATGACGTCATGGTGCTCCCGGTGGACGCGCAGGGCATCGCCGACCCCGCGTCCGTGCCCGGCGACCTCGACCTGCTCGCCGTCATGCTCGTGAACAACGAGATCGGCACGATCCAGCCCGTCGCCGAACTCGTCGCCCGCTCGAAGCCCGCGCTCGTGCTGTGCGACGCCGTGCAGGGCTATGGCCGTGTCGACATGCCCACGGGGTGCGACCTGATCGCCATCAGCGCGCACAAGATCCACGGGCCAAAGGGCATCGGCGCGCTCTGGGTACGCGACGGCGTGGCGCTCGAACCGCTCCTGCATGGCGGCGGGCAGGAGGGCGGCCTGCGCTCTGGCACGCTGTCACCGGCCCTTTGCGCCGGCTTCGGCGCGGCGGCCGCCTTGGCGGGGCGCCGCCGGGCCGAGGATGCGGCGCACGTCGAGCAGCTCTGGAACGTCGCCACGGCACGGCTCGGCGACGGCTGGCAGGTCAATGGCCCGGTCGCCGCGCGCTATCGCGGCAATTTGAATATCCGCTGCGATGGGCTCGATGCCGCGCAGCTCATGTCGGGCCTGCGCGACATCGCCTTTTCGGCGGGTTCGGCTTGCGCAAGCGGCTCGGGCCGCCCCAGCCATGTCCTGAAAGCCATCGGCCTGTCCGATGCCGAGGCTCGGGCGAGCATCAGGCTGGGCTTCGGGCGCTACACGACGGAGGCGGAACTGACCGAAGCGATCGAGCGAATCATGGCATCCGCCGCAGGGCAGGGGAGGATCGCGGCATGATCCGCGTCCGTTTTGTCAGCGCCGACGGCGCCCGGGTGACCGAGGCGAGCGCCGAAGCCGGTACGGTGCTTCTCGACCTTGCCCAGGCCCATGACCAGCCGTTGGAGGGCACCTGCGAGGGGCAGATGGCCTGTTCCACTTGCCATGTCATTGTCGATCCTGCCGATTTCCCGAGATTGCCACGCGCCAGCGAGGATGAGGAGGACATGCTCGATCTCGCGGCGGGGGTCGCCAGGACCAGCCGCCTTGCCTGCCAGATCGTCCTCGACGACAGCCTCGACGGCCTGACCGTCCGCATGCCCGGCGAGAGCCGCAACATGCAGGGTCGTTGAAAAGCAGGATCAGTTGCGCCATATGCCCCCCCGGAAGTCGGGCGGACGGTGCTCTCGCCAACCTGGTCAGGTCCGGAAGGAAGCAGCCACAACGAATTCGCGCCGGGTCGTCCGGCTTCCACCGCGCCGCCTGGTTTCGGCGCTGCGCTTCAGGCCCTGAGCGAAAACAGCTGTCCCGGTTCCGCCGAGCCGCTGATGGCGCCGCCTGGCGAATAGCCGACCGTCACCTGTGCTCTCGCTTCCGCCGCGCGCCTGGCCGCTGCGATCATGACCGGGTCGGCAGTCGTCCGGCTCGGGTCGCTCACGGCATCGGCATTGCCGGGCCCCGATTTGGGATGCTCCGGATCGATGTTCTTCTGCGCGAGCCCGACGTCGGTACAGTCGCGGCACATATAGCCGTTGACCTGTACGGGCGCAGCGTAGGTTGTTCCCTGTATCGCCATGGTCGTGTCCTTCCGCGCAGCACGGCTGCGCCTCGCGGGCTAGACCGCGCAAGCCTAAGCGCAGGTTAGCGCCTTTACCGTAATAGCCGCAGGTCGGCGCGGCCCGCCACGCAATCGCGCCTTTGCCAGCGCGGCGCGAATGTCTAGGGTACCGCCATGTCCTCGCCCAAACCGTATCGCGTGCTCGCCCGCAAATATCGCCCCCAGCGCTTCAGCGAACTGATCGGCCAGGAGCCCATGGTCCGCACGCTGGGCAATGCGATCAAGCGCGACCGTCTGGCGCACGCGTTTCTGATGACGGGCGTGCGCGGTGTCGGCAAGACGTCGACGGCGCGGCTGATTGCCAAGGCGCTCAACTGCATCGGCCCCGACGGAACTGGCGGCCCCACGATCGATCCGTGCGGCGTCTGCGAACCCTGCGTCGCCATTGCCGAGGGGCGCCATGTCGACGTGATCGAAATGGACGCCGCGTCGAACACGGGCGTCGACGACGTCCGCGAGATCATCGAGGCGGTGCGCTACGCGGCGGTGTCGGCGCGCTTCAAGGTGTACATCATCGACGAAGTTCACATGCTGTCGAAGAATGCCTTCAATGCGCTCTTGAAAACATTGGAAGAACCGCCGCCGCATGTGAAGTTCTTGTTCGCCACGACCGAAGTGCAGAAAGTCCCGGTCACGGTGCTGTCGCGCTGCCAGCGCTTCGACCTTCGGCGCATTCCGGCCGAAATGCTCGCGGCCCATTTCGCGTCGATCGCCGAGGCCGAGAAGGTCGATGTCGATCCGCAGGCCTTGCTGATGATCGCCCGCGCGGCGGAGGGGTCGGTGCGCGACGGCCTGTCGATCCTCGATCAGGCGATCGCCCATGCCGATCTCGACGGCGGCGGGCACGTCACGGCCGAGGCGGTCCGCGCCATGCTCGGCCTGTCCGACCGCAGTGCCCTGCGCGACCTGTTCGACGTGCTGCTGCGCGGCGAGGCGCCCGCGGCACTCGCCAGGCTGTCCGAACAGGTCGACCTCGGCGTCGATCCCGCCGGCGTGCTGCGCGGCCTGCTCGAGATCGTCCACGGCATCACCCTGGTGAAGGCCGGGGCGGCGCCCGATGCCGCCCAGTCGGACGAGGAGCGCGCCGCCGCCGGGCGCTGGGCCGATGGCCTGTCCTTCGGCACGCTGCACCGGCTCTGGCAGCTGCTGCTCAAGGGGCATGACGAAGTCGCCCGCGCGACCGATCCGCACCAGACGGCGGACATGGCCCTGCTGCGCGTCATCCATGCGAGCCAGATGCCTGACCCCGCGAGCCTCATCAAACGGCTCGAATCGGGCAATTTCACCGCCGCTGCGTCGCCGGAGGCGCTGCCCGCGCCATCGCCGGCGGGGCCGGCGAGCTATCGCGACCTCGTCGCACTCGTCGAGTCGTCGGGGAAGCGCGTGCTCGCCCACCGCCTGCAGGAGGAAGCCAGCCTGGCTCGCTGGGCACCGCCCGAAGTCGGCCTTCACCTGCGACGCCCGTTCGACCTGCGCGAGCTCGCCATTGCCTTCCGCGACGCGACCGGCACCGACTGGATCGTGACCAGCGAAGAGACCGCCGCGGCGCCGACGCTGCGCGAACTCGAGCTGGCGGCCGAAACCCGCGCGCGGGACGCTGTTCTCGCCGACCCGATCGTGGCCGCGGCGCTGGCTGCCTTTCCGGGTGCCGAACTTACCCAGTTTTCCGAAGTACGGAGTGCAACGCTATGAATTCCATAGACGATATTTTGAAGATGGCCCAGAATGTCCAGGCTCAGATGGCCGAGGCTCAGGCCAGCCTCGACACCATCGAGGTCGAGGGCGCATCGGGCGGCGGGCTCGTCAAGATCCGCGCCAGCGCCAAGGGCCGCATCATCGCCGTATCGATCGACGACTCGCTGATCGTGCCCGCCGAAAAGCAGATGCTCGAGGACCTCGTTGCCGCCGCCTTCAACGACGCGCGTGCGAAGGCAGATGCCGTCGCGGGCGCCGAAATGGGCAAGATGACGCAGGGCATCCCGCTGCCGCCGGGGTTCAAGCTGCCTATCTGAGGCAGGCGTCCAGTCCGTCGTCGCGCACGACCCCGATCCGCGCGGCGATGCTGTTGCCATAGCGCCGCGTATACCCCGTCGGGATCGTCGCCTCGCGCTTCTTGGGCAGCGGCAGCACCGCCGCCATGCGCGCGGCTTCGATCGTGCTCATCCGGCTGGCATCATGGCCGAAATAGCGCTTCGACCCTTCGTTGACGCCATAGGTCGCGATGCCGGTTTCGGCGATGTTGAGATAGACTTCCATGATCCGGCGCTTGCCCCAGATCGTCTCGATCAGCACGGTGAACCAGGCTTCCAGGCCCTTGCGCACATAGCCGCCGCCCTGCCACAGAAAGGCGTTCTTCGCCGTCTGCTGGCTGATCGTGGAGCCGCCGCGGATGACGCCCTTGCCGCGTGCCGAGACGCGGGCGTTGCGCTTGATCGCCGCCTCGATCGCAGCGGCGTCGAACCCGTTGTGCAGACAGAATTTGGCGTCTTCCGCCGCAATGGCCGCGCGCGCCATGTTGCGGTCGATTTGCGACAGCGGCATCCAGTCCTTTGTCACGCTGCGCCCTCCGGCGATGTCGCCGAGCATCGTGAGCGTGATCGGCGGCGCCACGAACCGGTAAAGGGCGACCCACAGCACCGAGCCCAGCACGAAAAAGGCCGCCGTTCGCCATGCAATTTGCCAGAGGCGGGCAGGGAGCGAGCGTGGGCGACGGGCGGGCATGGGCGGGCGTTACCGGCTTGCCGGAAAGCCCGCAATCGGCTCTAGGAAAGCCATGCGTTTTCTGACTGTTGCAACTCTGCTCGTCCTTGCGGCTCCCGCGCACGCCGAACTGCGCGAGTTTTGCGCGTCGCGCCCGGGGCTCGGCACACCGGCATGTACCGTCGATTCCGGCCATGTCATGGTCGAGGTCGGCCTCGCCGACTGGACGCGCGACGACACGGCCGACGAACGCACCGACACGGTGCTTTTCGGCGACACGCTTGTCCGGGTGGGACTCGACGACCGGACCGAGGCACAGATCGGCTGGACGCCCTATGGGCATGTCCGCGTGCGCGACAAGGCGAGCGGACTCGTCTCGCGCGAAGGCGGGACGGGCGATGTCTCGCTCGGGCTGCGGCGCAGCCTGTCGGGGCCCGGCGGTCCGGTCGCGATCCAGCCCTTCGTCACCGTGCCGGTCGGCGGTTCGGCCATCGGTGCGGGCGACTGGGGCGCGGGCGTGATCGTCCCGATCGGCTTCGACCTCGGGCACGACGTCCAGCTCTCGCTTTCGCCCGAGGTCGACGCGGCGGTCAACGAAAGCGGATCGGGCCGCCACCTCGCCTTTGGCAGCGTGATCGGCCTGTCGGCGCCGCTGGCCAAGGGCCTGAGCGGGACGGTCGAATTCCAGGCGGTGCGCGACGAGGATCCGGCGGGCGCGACGACCCAGGCTTTCGCGTCCGCGTCGCTCGCCTGGATGGTCGGTGCCAACACGCAGCTCGACCTCGGCGGCGTCGCCGGCCTCAACCGCGACAGCCCGGACGCGGAAGTCTATGTCGGGATTGCCCGGCGGTTTTAGGGCATAGGCCCGCGGGGGCGTCGTCTTCAACCGATACGACCGCCCCGGGGTGACGAACGGCTATCGCGGTCCCAGCCTTTGCCTCAGCCAGAGACCCATGTCGTTCAGCGGCTTGTCGGCCATCGGCAGCAGGGCATCTTCCTCGATCGAGCGGGCACGGCCCAGCGAGTGCCCCAGACCATCGTAGGAAATCAGCGTGACGCGTGCCCGCGCATCCGCACGTTTCGCAAGGGCCAGGGCAGCCGCAGGCGCGATCATCGAATCATTCGCTCCCTGCAGCAGCAATACCGGTGCCGTCGTTGCGGAAAGGGCATCGGCAACACCCTTGAGCGATCGCTCGGTCGATGACATGCCCAGGCCGCTGCCGGGCCCATCGGCATACCAGGACGCGATGACAGGGTCCGCCTCTGCAAACGAAATGCGCCCGTCACGGTTGGCGTCGAGCAACGGATTGAGACGCTCGCCCGGACGAAATCCGCGATACATCCGCACGAAGATCTGGGCGAGATCGCCGCCGGGTCCGGCCGACGCGCGCGCGATCGCGTCCGCATCGAGCGCGCCGTCGGTTGCAAAGCGCATCAGATAGGGTTTGCCGACGCGCCCATATTGCGCCTGAGCGACGCGCGCCGCCGACTCGACGACCGGCGCGACCAGGACGATGGCCCGCACCGACGGCTCGTTCGATGCCACGGCCATCGCGACGGTCGTGCCTTCGCTCCAGCCGACCAGTCCGACCGGTAATTTCGCCAGGTCGCCGCGCGATCGCGCAAAGGCAAGCGCGGTGCGGCCGTCGGCAGCGAAGTCCACACCATTGAGGGCGTCGAACCTGGCCCGGTCGACCGTGGTCGCACCGGAAACGAACCGCTTGTTGTAACGCAGCGAAACAAAGCCGGCGCAGGCAAGATGGTCGGCGATCTGCCGCATCGGCCGCGAGACGATTACGCCCTTCGCTCCTTCGATCGCGCCATCCATGTCGGCGACGTCGGAGCCTGGAAAAAGGACGAGGACGCCCCGACGCTGAATGCCCTTCGGCGGCGAAACGATTTCCGCCGGACTTGCGAAGTCCGGCAGCGCGACGCTGACCGCTTCGCGTTGCGGCGTGCATTGCGCGGCCATGGCCATGGGCGAACAGAGTGTCGAGGCGACGGCGATCAGCGAACGAAGCGATAAGATCATGGCCTCTGCTAGCGTCGCCCAACCTGATCTTGCAATGAAATCAGTAGTAAAAAAGAGCAACGTCGGGGCATCGACACACGGGGTGCGAGGCTGTGGACCGGCTGGCGGGCGAAAATTGCCGCCGCGGCGCTACGGCACCTCGAAAAAGGGCTGTCCTACACTGCAGGTCATCGGCATCACGTGTGACGCGCCGGGCTCGGACCGGGGCCGCTCTTTCTCGCTGTCGATGGTACACCCCGCAACGGTTCGTCGTGCCTGCACCACGGTTCGCCGGAGGAATCCAGCGAACGCGTGGGACAGTCGTGACCTTTGGCGGGGCTCGATCAGGCCAGTGCCAGCGTGCCGTTGCCCTGGGCGATCTTCATCATCGCCTTTTGCAGCTTGTCGAACGCCCGGACCTCGATCTGGCGAACGCGCTCGCGCGAGACGCCATAGACCTGGCTGAGTTCCTCCAGCGTCTTGGGCTCTTCGGCCAGCCGGCGCTCGGTCAGGATGTGCTTCTCGCGCTCGTTCAGCTCTTCCATCGCCTCGATCAGCATCGCGTGGCGATGGACGCGTTCCTGCGACTCGGCGACTTCCTCGTCCTGGAGCGGCGCCGTGCTCGGCAGCGTGTCCTGCCACTGACCCTCGCCATCCTCGTTGAACGAGACGTTGAGGCTGGTGTCGCCGCCCATCGACATGCGGCGGTTCATGCTGACGACTTCGTCTTCGGTCACGCCCAGGTCGGTGGCGATCTTGGTCACGTCCTCGGGCTTCAGGTCGCCGTCCTCGAACGCGTTGATCCGTGCCTTCATCCGCCGCAGGTTGAAGAACAGCTTCTTCTGGTTGGCCGTGGTGCCGATCTTCACGAGGCTCCAGGTCCGCAGGATGAATTCCTGGATCGACGCGCGGATCCACCACATCGCATAGGTGGCGAGGCGAAAGCCGCGATCGGGCTCGAATTTCTTGACGCCCTGCATCAGGCCGATGTTCCCTTCGGAAATCAGCTCGTTCACGGGCAGGCCATAGCCACGGTAGCCCATGGCGATTTTTGCCACGAGGCGCAGGTGCGAGGTGACGAGTCGGGCTGCGGCCTCGGGGTCGCCATGCTCCGAAAAGCGCTTGGCGAGCATGTATTCTTCCTCGGGAGTCAGGAGCGGAAACTTCCTGATTTCAGAAAGATAACGATTGAGGCCCGCCTCTGTGCCGAGAGTGGGGATCGTCGCGGGTAGATTGCTGTCACCAGCCATGACGTGAATAACTCCCTGCCGCCCGATTCATGCCGGGACGGCCATGTAACGACCTATATACGAAGTGCCGTGAATAATGCCTGCATATCGTGCGGTAATTTGCTTTCGAACGCCATAGCCGCGCTTGTCACGGGATGAATGAAACCCAGGTGGGCGGCATGCAGGGCTTGCCGCCTGAAATCGAGCCTAGCCAGAACGTCGCGGTGCTCGGGTCGGTTCCGTCCGTAGACCGGGTCGCCGAGCAGAGGGTGGCCGATCGAGGCCATGTGAACCCGAACCTGGTGCGTCCTGCCGGTTTCCAGGCGGCATTCGACCATCGCCGCCCGACGCAGCGCTTCCACCAGCGTGAAATGCGTGACGGCACGCTTGCCGCGTGGCTGGATGGCGATCTTCTTGCGGTCATGGGGGCTGCGGGCCAGCGGCGCGTCGACCGTACCCTCGCGTGCGGGGATGCCGGCCACGATCGCGGCATAGCGACGGTCGATGCTGTGCCGCGCGAATTGTGCCGACAGGCCCTCATGCGCGGGATCGGTCTTGGCGACGACGAGCAGGCCCGACGTGTCCTTGTCGATCCGGTGGACGATGCCGGGTCGCGCGACACCGCCGATCCCCGAGAGCCGGCCCGCGCAGTGATGGAGCAGCGCGTTGACCAGCGTTCCGTCGAGGTTCCCGGCCGCCGGGTGGACGACGAGCCCCGCCGGCTTGTCGACGATCAGCAGATGGTCGTCCTCGAAGACGATATCGAGCGCGATGTCCTGTGCCTCGTTGCGCATGGCGGTCGGGGCGGGGACGTCGACCTCGAACGCCGCGCCTGCCTCCGCCTTGACCGCGGGGTCGCGCGTCGAAACCGTGCCCCGACGGACATGGCCTGTCGAGATCAAAGCCTTCAGCCGCTCTCTGGACACGGTCGGAATGGACAGCGCCAGTGCCCGGTCGAGCCGCATGCCCGCCAGTTCGTCGCCGATCGTGACGCAAATCGTGGAAGTCCCCGCTGTCATTGCCTAGAATGTGGCCATGCATGTAACGATATCAAGCGACGTTCTCGACGCGATCGTCGCAGAGGCCCGCAGACAGCCTGCGCGGGAGGTCTGCGGACTGCTTCTTGGCAGCGGCTGCGCGATAACCAGCTACCAGAGCTGCGCGAACGTCGCAGCGGATACCGGATCGTCCTTCGAGATCGATCCCCAGGCCCTCATCCAGGCGCACAAGCGTGCCCGGACCGGCGGCGACGCCATCCTGGGCCACTACCACTCGCATCCCCGTGGTCCGGCGATGCCGTCCGTCCGCGATAAGGCGGCCGCAACGCCCGACGGCTCGCTGTGGCTGATCGTGAGCGCGCAAGAGGTCGGCCTTTGGCGCGCCGTACCCGGCGGGGCGCATCTCGATGGATTCGAGGCGGTTGATATCGTGGTAAAGTCCCCTGCTTGCGTGACGCCGTGACGTCGGCCAAAGCGGGACCACCATTCGGAGTGTGCTACCCATGATGATCGCGCCGGTCGATTTTGCCAGCCTCCTCTGTTCACGGCTGTGCCATGACCTGCTGAGCCCTGTGGGCGCCCTCAACAACGGTCTCGAACTGCTTGCCGACGAAACCGATCCGGACATGCGGGCGCGCTGTCTCGAGCTGCTGAACGAGAGTGCGCGGGCGTCGGCGAACAAGCTCAAATTCTTTCGCCTCGCCTTCGGCGCTGCCGGCGGGTTCGGCGACGCGGTCGATGCGCGGGAAGCCAGGGCGGCGATCGAAGGCCTGTTCGGCAGCGATGGACGCATCGAGATCAACTGGCTCGTGGAAGAAGCGACGCTGTCGAAAACGGCGATCAAGTTGCTGCTCAACATCGTGCTGATCGCCGGGGATGCGCTGGTCAGGGGCGGCCGGCTCGACATCGGCGTCGAAGTCGCGGGCAACCGTACCGAAATCGTCGTCCGGGCAGAGGGTCCGCGCCTGGTCCTCGACCCCGAATTGCGGACGGCACTGACGGGCGAAACGGGGGAGAATGCGCTCACCCCGCGTGCGGCGGCAGCCTGGTTGGTGCACCGTCTGGCCGTCGACAGCGGCGGCGCGGCGATGGTGTCGTCGGCCGATGCCGGCTTCCTGCTGTTCGGCGCGACGCTCAACGCGTCCTAAGCGCTTCTTAACCACCGCATTCTAGACCTCGCGCCATGCAAAACGGCGCTTCATCATGGAAGATCTGACCACCGAGTTCGTTGCTGAAACGCGCGAGATGCTCGACCGTATCGGCGAAGCGCTGCTGTTGTGGGAAACGAGTCCCAATGATGCAGCACGGCTCGACGAAATCTTTCGGTTCGTCCACACCGTCAAGGGCAGCTGCGGCTTCATTGGTTTGCCACGCATAGAGGCATTGGCTCACGCCGCCGAGTCAGCGCTGGCAGATGTGCGGCAAGGCAATCGTCGGGCTGACGCCGCCCTGGTTGGCGGCATGCTTGCGCTCATCGACCGCATCGCAATCCTGGTTGCGGCGCTGGAATCCGCCGAACTCGAAGTCCCGGACCCGACAACTGACGAAGCTCTTGTTTCCGCGCTGGAGCCCGATGCGCTTGCCGCGGTTGTCGAGCCGGCCGATGTTGCGGAGCTGTCGCCGCTGACGCCCTCGCGCACCGTTCGCATTGCGGTGCCCCTGCTCGAAGCGTTGATGACGCAGGTTTCCGATCTCGTGCTCGTCCGGAACGAGCTTGCGCGCACCGTGCGCATGTCCAACGATCCAGCGCTTGCGAGCGGCTTCGACCGGCTGGCGGCGATCGTTACCGACCTGCGCGACAGCGTCACGCATACGCGGATGCAACCGATCGACCGGCTCTTCGCTACATTGCCGCGTCTTGTCCGCGATACGGCGAAGGAATGCGGCAAGCTCGTTACACTGGAACTGAGTGGGCAAGACGTCGAAATCGACCGGGAGATGGTCGAGGCCATCCGCGACCCGCTTGTCCATATCGTTCGCAACGCCATCGATCACGGGATAGAGCGTCCCGAGGCTAGGCGGGCTGCAGGGAAACCGGAAAGCAGCATCCTGCGGATCGCGGCGCTGCAGTCGGGCAATCAGGTCAGCATCGAGATCACCGACGACGGGCGCGGCATCGATACCGAAGCGCTCATCGAACGCGCCATTGCCGCAAAGAAAATCGACACGGCGCGCGTCGGCTTGCTCGATAGTTCTGCCGCGGCGCAACTGATTTTCGAAGCCGGATTGTCGACTGCGGAAAAGGTCACGGCCGTGTCGGGCCGGGGCGTCGGGATGGACGTCGTCCGGGCCAATGTAGAACGGCTTGGCGGCAGCGTTGCACTGGTCAACAGGCCCGGTCACGGCCTGACAGTCACGCTCCGCGCGCCGCTAACCCTGAGCATCGTCAACGCACTTGTCGTTCGCGCGGGCGGGCAGGGGTTTGCCGTGCCGCGCGGCGCCGTCGAGGAGGTCGTCGCGCTGAACCGAGAACACGCCCGGATCGAAGAAATCGGCGGAGGACACATTGCCGTCGTGCGCGGCATTGCGCATCCGGCTTACATTCTCTCGAGCCTGCTGGGCCTTCGCGTAAACGCGCCGCGACTGGCTGCGATCGTGGCAACGCCCTCGGGTCGTCGCTATGCGCTCGCCGTCGACTCCGTCCTCGACCATGAAGAGCTTGTTGTGCGCCCGATGGCCCCCCAGCTCGCAGCGCAGGGAATATTTGCGGGACAGAGCCTGGGCGACGACGGATGCCCCGTTATCGTGCTCGACCCGGTCGGCATCGCAACTTCGGTGGGCATCTCGCGTGTCGCCCTGCCGCGCCCCACCGACGTCGAGCAGGTATCGACAGTGACGGGCTCCGTCGTTGTCGCAACGGCGTTCGACGGCCGCAGGATTGCGGTCCGCAGCGTCCTGGTCGAACGACTGGTCGAAACGACCCGCGACGACTGGCTGATGGTCGGCGGGCGCTGGTTCGCGGTGATCGACGGCGAGCACCTGCCCAGCTGCATTTCGGAAGCACTGCCCGCCGGTGCGCTGATCTCCGCGATGTTGTTGTTCGACGGACAGCGTCGCGTCATTCTGCCGCTTCAGGCGGTGCACGATCTTGCGCCCCTCTCGGCGATTGTTCCTGTCGATGCAGACGGCATCGAAGGGCTGCTGAGCATCGACGACAGACCCGTAGAGCTCCTCGATGCGTCATGCCTTTTTGAAAGCGCATCAGCTGCAGGCTCTTCAAGGCCAGTCGCCTCCATCCTGCTTGATCCCACGCCCTGGTCGCTGGCGATCCTGGCGCCGCTCGTGGAGGCCGCCGGCTATAGCGTCAGCTTCGGTCAGACGGACAATGCCGCACTCGTCATACATCTCGAAAACGCCGTGGCTTTACCCGCCGATGCGGCACACATTGCGCTCGCGCGGGAAGCCGATGGCGCCGTTGCGACCAACCGTTACGATAGACAGACGCTGCGGGCCCTGATCGGCGCGACACGAAGGGCGAGCGCATGACCAATTTGTTCGTCCTGGGCTGGATCGGTGGGCAGCGGATCGCTTTTGAAGCAACCTCTGTCGAAGCTGTCGTGGACATCGCCATGGTGGTCTCAGTCCCGCTCGCCGCTGACCATGTCGTCGGACTTGCGGCTATCCGGAGCCAGGTCATCACGGTCATTGACGGGAGCGTTGCCACGGGCGGGCGGCACGGGCCGCCGACGGGGCGTGCGATTGTCGTGTCGATCGAGGGTCATCGCTATGCGATCCGCGTGGATCGGGTCGATGACGTGATTGCCGCGGCGCTGCACCCAGCAAGCGAATCTATGCCCTTGGCGAAGCAGTGGAAGTCGCTGTCTACCGGCGTGATCGAGACGGACGGTTCTTTTGTCGTCGTCGTGGATGCGGCCCGGATCATCGCCGGTCCGGCCGTGGCTATTGCGGCCTGAGGATTAACGCCTCGCTCACACCTGCAGCCTAATCACTTTGTTGAAACAAAGGGTCGCAAATGCCGAAAACCTGTCTGGTCGTCGATGATTCCAAGGTCATCCGGAAAGTAGCGCGCCATATCCTCGAAACGCTCGACTTTGCCGTCGAAGAGGCCGGCGATGGAAGAGACGCGCTGGCAGCCGTCGCAAAGGCCGTGCCCGATGTCGTTTTGCTGGACTGGAACATGCCCGTCATGAACGGGATGGAATTCCTGCGCGCGCTCGGTGAGCTCGGCCTCACGCCCCGGCCTAAGGTCGTTTTCTGCACCACCGAAAACGGTACGGCGCATATTCGGGCAGCTCTAGATGCCGGCGCCGACGAATACGTCATGAAGCCCTTCGATCGCGACACGCTGGCCAGCAAGCTTCAGTTCGTCGGCCTCGATTGAGGTCGTCATGAACGCAGCGGCCCGGATCGAGTGCGCGCCTCCTGCAGGGCAACCGATCTCAGTTCTGATTATCGATGACTCCGCCGTAGCCAGGGCCGCGTTGTCCCAGATGGTCGAGCGCTCTGCGACGCTGATGCTCGCGGGGGTGGCCGATGGCGCCGAAGCTGCGATCGTTGCCCTCACGCAACGACCCGTCGACGTCATCTTGCTCGACCTCGAAATGCCGGGATGGACGGGTCTCGCGGCCTTGCCCAAGCTGCTTGCAGCAGGTCGGGGTGCAAAGGTTCTCGTCGTGTCATCGACGGCACGAGCGGGAGCAGAGGCGAGTTTGCAGGCGTTGGCCGCCGGTGCGGCGGATACGCTGGCAAAACCCGAAACTGGGCAGCTCAACCAAAACTTTCAGTCAATCCTCGTCGAACGGATCGAACGGCTCGGCTGCGCCGACCGCCAGGACCGGACAGTCGAACATTTCGCGCTACGCAGCGAACCGGCGACACCGATTGCGCTCTTGGCGATCGGGGCGTCAACCGGCGGATTGAGCGCGCTTGCCGCATTCTTCTCCGCTCTGCCGCGCAGTTTCACGGCCCCTATCGTCGTCACCCAGCACCTGCCCCCGGGCTTCATGCCCTATTTTGCGGATCAGCTGTCGGCAATGGCCGGTCGATTTGCAAATCTCGCGGAGGAGGGCCGCATCATCGAGAGCGGCGAGATCACGATTGCGCCCGGACCAAAACATCTGAGAGTGGTCCAAGCGGGACATCACTTGGTGGCGAAGCTTACGGACGAGCGCACGGAAACCCGGTGCTTCCCGTCGCTCGATCCCATGCTGGAGTCCGTTGCCGAGGTTGCGGGCGTCCGTGGGGTCGGCATCATCCTGACCGGGATGGGGCGAGACGGCACCATCGGCGCGACCCGCATCGTCGAAGCGGGCGGTTCGGTGCTTGTCCAAGACCGCTTGAGCAGTGCGGTTTGGGGCATGCCGGGGTCGGTCGCCCGGGCAGGGCTTGCCTGCGTCGCGGCGACGCCGACGGCGCTTGCGGGCCATATCGCGCGGCGAGGCACGGCGTGAGCGGCCCCACCTCTTCCCCGGAAGCCTCGGCGGCGAAGCGCGCGCTCTCGGCATTACTGGAGGCGCGCACCGGCCAATCGCTGTCGACCGCGCGCAGCTGGCGCATAGAAGCTTCGCTGAAACCCATCATGCGTGAGCTGGGCCTGACGGCGCTCGATGCATTGGTGGCGCGCCTGGCAAACGGCACCGACCAAGCGCTGGCCGTGAAGGTCGTCGAAGCGTTGTTGAACAACGAAAGCTCGTTTTTTCGCGATGCCGCGGCATTTGCCCAACTTGACTGCGAAGCATTGGAGACACTCCGCACGAGCCGCGCCGACCGTCGGCATCTGCGCATCTGGTCGGCCGCCTGCTCGACCGGGCAGGAAGCCTATTCGCTTACCATGATGCTGCGGGATGCCAGTCAGAGATGGGCCGGCTGGACATTTGACATCCTGGCCACCGACGCGTCCTCCTCGATGGTCGAGCGCGCTCGGCAAGGTCGGTACAGCCGCTTCGAAATCCAGCGGGGGCTTCCGGCGCGCACGATGTTGCGCTGGTTTCGCGAAGACGGTGACGATTGGGTTGCCGATGCCTCGCTATCACGCGCCATACGCTTCGCTACACACGACATCCGATTGCCGGCGCCGGGCACATTCGACCTGATCCTTTGCCGTAACGTGCTGATGTATTTTCCCGTACACGTCCGAACGGGCGTGTTCGACCTGCTCGCCGATGCATTGGATCCGGGCGGCATTCTCATGCTCGGCGCGGGCGAGACCGTCCTTGGTCAAACCGACCGCTTCAAGCCGCATCCTTCAATGCGCGGCCTGTACGCCGCGGCGAGCGAGGTTTCGCAGTCGCCATCCTGCGTGGTGAGCCGCTAAGCCCGGCTCCATGACCCTTCCCAGTCGATTCGGGCCGCGCGATCTGGCTGTTGCCCTGGCCATCAACCTGGTCTGGGGTCTCAATATCGTTTTCGTCAAAATGTCGGTGACGGCCGTACCGCCGTTCACCGCGGCGTTATTGCGGCAGTCGATGGTGCTCATCTGTTGCCTTCCCTGGCTGCGCGTCGTGCCGGGGCGCATGCGCGACCTGCTTGCACTTTCGATCGTGATCGGTGGCGCCTTCTTCGCGATCGTGAACCTGTCGCTCGTCGTTACGGAAAACATCGGGGCCCTTGCAATCGCCGGGCAGCTCGGTGCGCCATTTTCGCTGATCCTGGCAATCATCTTTCTGGGAGAGCGCATCGGCCTTGTGCGCGTGTTCGGCATGGTGCTTGCCATGGGAGGGTGTGCCGTGCTGGTTTTCGATCCGGGTGCGGCGAAGGAGTTACCCGGACTCGCGCTGACGGTGCTTGCGTCCGCCTTCTGGGCCACAGGATCGTTGCTCCAGCGCAAGCTGGTCGGCGTGAGTATCCCCACGATGTACGCATGGGTGGGACTGGGTGGCGTCATCGTTCTGGCGCCGCTCGCACTTTATTTCGAGCCCGCCGCCATGTCGGGCACCCAAGTCATCCCGCCGATTGCGTTCCTCTGGATTTCGTTTTCCGCACTGGGGTCGACGCTTGTCGGGTCGGGCGGAATGGCATGGCTGCTGCAGCGACACCCGGTCACCACTGTCATCCCGGTAACGCTGGGTTCGCCGATCATCGGGGTCGTCGCCTCCGCAGTCGTATTTGGCAATCCGCTCACGCCCGTTATGGTGCTCGGCGGGACGATAGCGATAGCGGGGGTGGCGATTGTGACGATGCGAACGGCGAGCGCCAGTGAAGCCAGGCACGGATCTGCTGCGTGATCGAAACGCCATCGCCCAATTTCGATAGCCGCACACTGCCGATCAGCATGATCGTTTTGCACTACACCGGCATGCCCGACGCGGCCGGGGCTATTGAAAGGCTGACCGATCCGGCAGCGAAAGTCTCTTGCCACTATCTGATTGCCGAAGACGGGCAAGTGATGCGGCTGGTGGCTGAAGAACATCGTGCCTGGCACGCCGGCAGGTCGCATTGGCGGCAGGTCGATGACGTCAATTCCGCCAGCATCGGTATAGAAATCGTCAACCCGGGCCACGAATTCGGGTATCGGCCGTTTCCCGATGCACAGATCGAGTCGCTCATCACGCTGATGGCCGATATCCAGGCGCGCTACGGCATCACGCGAGGCAATATTGTCGGGCATTCGGACATTGCGCCGACGCGCAAGCAGGACCCCGGGGAACTTTTCCCTTGGGCCCGCCTTGCGAAACATCGCCTCGCCCTCCCGCGCCCGACGAAAAATCTGATCGATCCGAACTGGACCGATGCGGGATTTCTGCTCGCGCTTGAACGTTTCGGTTATGATGTCAGCGACCGGTTGGCGGCGGTCGTCGCATTTCAGCGACGGTTCCGCCCCGAGCTGATGGATGGCACAGTCGACGGGGAGTGCCGCGCCATCCTGCTCGCGTTGCTACTTCCCAAACCGCAAGGCGACGATTAGGGCGCAGCTGTGCCAGAGGGTCGGGCGACCGCCGCCACGCATGTGGGGGAGGAAAGTCCGGGCTCCGCAGAGCAACGGTGCCGGGTAACGCCCGGCGGTCACGGCGCAAGCCGGGGCAAGGGATAGTGCCACAGAAAACAGACCGCCGCACTTCGGCGCGGCAAGGGCGAAACGGTGCGGCAAGAGCGCACCGCAGCCTTGGCAACAAGGCTGGCAGGGCAAACCCCACCGGGAGCAAGATCGAATAGGGACGGCATATGGACCTGCTCGGTTCCGTCGTCCGGGTTGATTGCTTGAGCGCGTCGGCAACGCCGCGCCTAGATGAATGGTCGCACAGCGCCGTCGAGCTATTCGTCGGCGTGGACAGAACCCGGCTTACAGACTCTCTGGCACACTTCATCACTGGCACTTGCGACGCTGAGCCCCTAGATGATGCGCCTATGCCGCGCCGCACAACACGTTCGCTCGATTGGGGCTTCCCGCGCTGGCGGGAATATGGTGCCGAGACGGCCGCGGCGACGGTTCGCCTATGCGACCGCCACGGCTGCGAAGCGAAAGGCGACAAGCCGGCACCCAAGGCGCCGAACAGCCCCGACCGGTGGTATTTCTGTGAAACGCATGCAGGCGAATACAACCGTAACTGGGATTATTTTCAGGGACTCAGTCCCGAAGAAGCCGCCGCGCGCGAGGCTCAGGAGCAGGCTGAGGCCGGCGGATGGAAAACCAGTGCGTATCAGCAGTGGGCCGGGCCCGGCGACGGCACGCGCAGCAGTGACGAGATGCGCGCGTTAAATGTGCTGGGTGTTTCGAGCGACGCGAGCTTTGACGATATCCGTGTCGCCTGGCGCGGTCTTGCGAAAGCCAATCATCCCGACCTGAAGCCCGGCGACGCCGATGCGGCTGCGCGCTTTCGCGAGATACAGGCTGCCTGGGACGTTGTTCGTTCAGCCGAGGAACGACGCGAGGCCGTCCGGACCGCAACATGATCCGGTTGGCTAAGGCGAAGCCGGCCGCGATCGTCTTGAGCTGCGAAAAATGTTTCACGCGCGCCGGCATTAAGGACAGGATGACGAAATTCCTGAAGCGCGCGCTCAAACCACATGGCATCAAGCTAGTGAAGACGCGCTGCCTGGGGGTCTGCCCTAACGGAGCGGTAGCACTGCATGATTCGCGCCGGCCCCGCGAATGGGTCATCGTCGCCGGCGGCACGCCGGCCGAGGATGTTGCCGATCTATTCCTCGAGACTGTCGGGTAAAGGCGCCTTTCCCGAAATTGCCCGGGCGACCAAGGCGGCGGCAGCGAAATTCGGCTGACCGTCCAGTTCGATCGTATTTTCGTTCAGTCGCGCCCGCGCCAGCTTTCCATCGAGCGTGATTTTTGGCGTCGGGCCCAATTTCCTGATCCGTGCCAGAGCCTCCGGCGTCAGCGTGAGCAGAACAACAGGTGTTCCGGTCCCCCCGGCGATGGCGCGACCATCAAGGAAGTCTCGAGCGGCGAGCGGTTTTCCCGCCACGCTGAGCGTCGCAGCGACCGTTAGGAAAAGAGACAGCCCCATGGCGGCCGATTACACCAGGTACCGCGCTGCCGTCGACCGGATCAGATCGATCATGTTCGGAATGCCCTGAGTCCTGTTCGAGCTGAGCTGGCGTCCGAGTTCAAAAGGAGCGAGTTCGGCCGCGATGTCGGTCGCAGCCACCTGTGCGGCAGGGCGATCCTGTACCGTTGCCAGTACGAGCGCGATGATTCCCTTGGTGATGGCGGCGTTGGAATCGGCGAGAAAGTGCAACGTCTCGCCGACCTTGGTCGGATAAACCCAGACACTGGCGGAACAACCGCGAACAAGTGTGGCATCGGTCTTGAGCGCTTCCGGCATCGGCTCGAGATCGCGACCGAGGTCTATCAGCAGGCGATATCGATCGTCGGCGTCAAGAAATTCAAATTCATCCAGAATATCGGCGAGCGCGGGCAGGGGCATTTGCCGCGCTCTAGCCGAAGCAGTTCAGATATCCACCCCTGCTGCAATCGCCTCCAGCCGCCGGACGCGTTCCTTCAAGTCGGCCACGTCGATGCGCTGACCGATCGTCGGGGCGGCAACGGCCAGTTCGCCGTGCATCGCCGATCCGATTTCCGTACGCTTCAGGTCGAGCCAGGCGGTAAAGCCCTTGAGCCCGATCAGGCCCAGCACAGTCGTTGCGGCGAGCGCCGTCAGCCCCATGCCGAAGTAAAGCACCAGACTTTCCATTGTCTTCGCTCCTGTTAGCGCAGCTTCTCGATCTCGCGATCGAGCTGGCGGGCGCTGTTGTCATCGGTAGCCAGTCGTTCGAGCACCGCAATGCGCTCCTTCAACTGGGCGATTTCCTGTTTCATCCGGCCCGCTTCGGGGTCGGGACGGTTGAGCACTTCATTGCCGTGCTTGTCGCGAGTGACGCCGTAGCGCGTCTTTACCACACTCGCGATCATCACGATGGCGACGATCATCACGACCATTTCGAACGGGTTCATCGATCTTACTCCTGGGGTGAGATATCTAGTTGAGCGGTTTTTCGCGCAGCGCTTCGATTTCGTCGGCGAGATCGACACCCTTGTCGGTGGCGATGCGCTCGAGAACCCGAACACGCTCTTCGAGCCTTTCGGTATGCGCCGCATATTGTGCCGTCTTTTCAGCGGTCAGCTGCGTCTGTGCTTCCATCTGGCGCTCCTTGAGCTTCATCCATTTGGAAAAGACGCCCGCGACGATGGCAACGATCGGGATCGAGAGTGCGAAGATCGGTATGAGAAGCGGAGAGAGAGACATCATCTGTTTCCTTGAGAAGAGCCGGAGCCTAACGCAGGCTGTCGATTTCTTCGGCGAGCCGAGCGGGTTTGTCCGTTGCGATCCGTTCAAGCACCGAGAGCCGTTCGTTCAGCCGGTCGATTTGGCCGCAGAGACGCTGGTTCTCGTTCGACAACAGCTCGATCTTGCGGTCGATGTGGGGCGCGCTCCGATCGGAAGTTCCGCCCCACTCGCCTTCGACCGGATAACCGTGCTTTGCTCGTATCCAGGTTGTCATGATCCAACCTGCCGTGCTCATCCCGATGATTGCCAGGATTAAGTCGGGTCCATGAAAGGTCATAGCGATATTCCCTATGATTGCTGTCGCTTAGCGCAGGCTGTCGATCTCGTTGGCGAGGCTAGAGTTGCGGCTGGTGTAGAAGCTTTCCACGTCGGCAAGGCGGCGATCGAGGTCACGGAACTTCGACCGAACGTCACGTGCAGTGCGTGATGGCGACTGCCGGACGCCCTGCCAGAATTTGGCATCCTGAGGGTCCTCGTAGAGCCCCATGGGCTTTGCGGGTGCCATCCACGCGATGACGAGATAAGCGACGAGCAGTGCTCCCGAGCCGAAGATCGTGCCCAACACCGTGACGATGCGGATGACCGTAAGGTCGATGCCGGTGTAGTCGGCAATCCCCGCACAAACGCCCAGCCATTTGGCATTGCCCTTGTCGAGGTAGAATGAAGTACGACGAGCAGACATTGTTTGTCTCCTGAGTGGGCGTTCAGCCCTGGTTCTTCCAGTTGGGATTGTCGGCCGTGAGAATGCGTTCGATGGTAACGACGCGGTCCTCGAGCCGGCGAGCGGTTTCGTGCATGTCGTCGAGCAGGTTCTCGTCATCTACGGAAAGAACCTTGGCCTGCTTCCACTTCGTAACATAATGGAAGATCAGCCACGGAAATCCGATGAAGAGCGTGACGATTGCCGATAGTGGGATCAAGGCTTCTACGGCGTCCATCTCAGCCCGCCTTTCCGGCGGCCTTGGCCTTCAGCGCTTCGAGGGCGGCCTCGACCTTTTCGGATGACTGCAATTCGGCAATCTCTTCCTCGAGCGTCTTGGTCGCACCCATCGCAAGCGCTTCGGCGCGACCCTCGGCCAAGTCGGCACGCTTTTCGAGCACGTCGAACCGTGAGAAGGCATCCTGCACCCGCTCGCCCGAATAGGCTTCTCGAACGCGGATGCTCTGGTGGGCGCTCTCCATGCGGGTAGCGATCGCCGACTGACGGGCGCGGGCATCGCGCAGCTTCGACTGCAGCTTGGCAATGTCGGCTTCCGACGACTTCAGCGCGTCATCAAGCACGGCGATTTCCACCTGCAGGCGCTCCGACATGTCGGTCGCCTTTTGCTTCTCGACCAGTGCGGCCTTGGCCAGGTCCTCACGCCCCTTCGAAAGGGCGAGCTCGGCCTTTTCTTCCCAGCTGGCCTCGAGCGAACCGAGCTTGCCGATGTGGCGGCGCATTTCCTTCTGGTCGGCGATGGTGCGCGCCGCCGTGGCACGCACTTCGACCAGCGTCTCTTCCATCTCGAGGATGATCATGCGGATCATCTTGGCCGGGTCTTCGGCCTTGTCGAGCAGGTCGGTGAAGTTTGCAGCGACGATGTCGCGGGTTCGGGAAAAAATACCCATGGAAACGGCCTTTCTGTGTGCGACTTGTAATCTAACTCGAAACGGTTGCCGGAGCGAGCAGGGGTTGGCCCGCTCCGACGTCCCGATCAGCCCACCGGGCTGGCGGTATTCTGCGAGGCCAGCGCTTCGCCCTTGGCATTGACGTAGCGGCTGACAAGGGCGGCGCTCTCCGCCTTGGCGGGCTTCGGCGCGTCGCCAAAACTCAATACGACCGCAACCGTTCGGGCATTGGTGCCCTGGGGGTAGCGAACCGACTTGGCCGAAGCCAACGCTGCCTTATCGAGAGCGCGATGACCGCTCGACTTGGCGATCTCGGCCGAGCGGATCTTGCCATCGGCATCGATGCGAACGGCGACGGTGGCGACACCCTTGGCATCGACCGCAGTCAGGCTGTTCCGAGCCAACTGGGCTTCGACGTTGCTGACGAAATCATTGCCGGTCGTGGCGGCCCGTGCGGCCTGGGGAACGGCAAACACCAGTGCGGTGCCGAGCAGCGAAGCGGCGAATGCAGTGGCGGTAACGCGAAAGTTCGGGAGGGTGGCAGTGAACATGGCGGCAGCTCCTTGAACGGTGGTTCTATCTGGCTCTCCGTCGGGGTGGCGGAGACATGAACAGCTTTGCAGAAAGCGTGCCAGTTTCGAAAATGGCGGAAATGCGCGCATTCTTTCCACCCGAATGAAAATGGCTTTGCGAAAAGTAAGGAATTTGCGCTAACTCTCAGGAATGGACAGGGGCAATCAGGTCGTCGGCGAGTCATTCGCCTTTCTCGATTCAATCGAACGGGCCAGCCGCGCGGCGGCCCTCAATCGTCCCGTGCTCGTTATCGGCGAACGCGGCACCGGCAAGGAGCTTATTGCCGAACGCCTTCACCGGCTCAGCCCGCGCTGGGCGGCGCCGCTCATCACGATGAATTGTGCCGCCCTCGCAGAAACGCTGATTGAAGCGGAATTGTTCGGTCATGAGGCGGGTGCCTTCACGGGCGCCACGCGCGCGCGCGAAGGACGTTTCGAGGAGGCCGATGGCGGTACGCTGTTTCTCGACGAGCTCGCCACGCTGTCGGCCGGAGCGCAGGAGCGCCTGTTGCGTGCCGTCGAATATGGCGAAGTCACGCGGATCGGATCGAACAAGGCAATACGTGTCGACGTCCGAATCGTCGCGGCGACCAACGAGCATCTGCCTTCGCTGGTGGACAAGGGACGTTTTCGGGCCGATCTTCTCGATCGTCTGGCGTTCGAAGTGGTTACTTTGCCGCCCTTACGCGCCCGGGCGGGCGACATTCCCGTGCTGACCGAACATTTCGGGCGGCGCATGGCGTCCGAGCTCGAGTGGCGCAAGTGGCCTGGTTTCTCGCCGGGTGTCTTGGAAGTGCTCGAACGCTATGACTGGCCCGGTAACGTGCGCGAATTGCGCAATACGGTCGAGCGTGCGGTCTATCGCTGGCAGGATGAAGAGCGCCCGATCGACCAGGTGGACTTTGACCCGTTCGTCTCCCCATGGATGCCAAAGCCCGACGAGACCTCGGTCCGCGCAGCGCTGCCACCGGCCCAAAACCCGTCCGCTACGCCCGCACCACGCAGAAATGTCGCGGAAGTGCGCGACTTTCGAAGCGCCGTGGCGAGCTATGAGCGCGAGATCCTGGCGGATGCGCTACAGCGGTGCCGCTACAACCAGCGCGCTGCGGCAAAGGCTATCGGCCTTAGCTATGATCAGTTGCGCCACGCGATGAAGCGACACGGGCTTTTCGAAACCGACGGCGAGGAAAAAGCGGCTTGAGCGATGCGACCGAAGCCGTCACGAAGCGTTACAGCCCCGAATTCCTACCTGGAGCTTTCTCGCCATGTCCTTTGTCTTGCCGCCGCTGCCCTACGCCCGTGAAGCCCTTGCGCCGCACATGTCGGGCGAAACGCTCGATTTCCACCATGGCAAGCACCACCAAGCCTATGTCACCAAAACCAATGAACTCGTTGCTGCCAAGGGGCTGGGCGGCATGTCGTTGGTCGACCTGATCAAGCATCACACGGCACCGGGCGACAAGCAGCTGTTCAACCAAGCGGCGCAGCTGTGGAACCACAGCTTCTTTTGGCAGTGCCTGTCGCCGACGAAGCAGACGCCGGCTGGCAAGCTCGCGGAACTTATCAATCGCGACTTCGGCTCTACCGACGCCCTGCTAAAGAAACTCGCAGCCGAGGCCGTAGCTCATTTCGCCAGCGGTTGGGCATGGCTCGTTCTCGACGGATCGACGCTCAAGGTGACGTCGTATCACGACGCCGATACGCCGATCGCACACGGCGTCGCGCCGTTGCTGACGCTCGATGTGTGGGAGCACGCCTATTACATCGATTATCGGAACGCCCGGCCAAAGTTCGCTGAAACCGTTTTGGCCAACCTGGTAAACTGGGATTTCGTCGCTCAAAACCTCGACGGCAACGGGGCCAGCCGCGCCGACCAGAAGGGTTAGGAGGCTGGCGGCACGGTCTCTTCGCTGCCCAAGCCGTTCTTGATCATGTAAGGCACGTGCGCGAGGCCGAACAGGATCGAGAGCGGTACGAGCGCCCAGACCTTTACCGACAGCCACGTGTCGAAGCTCAACTGCCGCACGAGGATCTCGTTGAGGGCGGCCATGGCGAAGAAAAACAGACCCCAATTGCGGGAGAGCGTCAGCCAGGCACGTTGATGCAACCCCTCGAACCCGGCCTCGAGCACATATTTCAACAGCGGTTTTCCGAGTATCACGCCGCCGAGCAGCAAGATTCCCAGGCCCGCATAGATGATCGTCGGTTTCTTCTGGATGAAAATCGGGTCGTGAAACCAGATCGTCAGAGCCCCGAAGCCGATTATAAGAACTGCCGAAATCCACAGCATTGGCGCGATTCGGCCGAGCTTCCAGCGCGAGACTATGAGCGCGACGATCATGGCGGCCATGAAAACGGCCGTCCCGCCGAATACGCCCCAGACCTTGAAGCCGACAAAGAACGCAAGCAGCGGTCCATAGTCGAGGAGCAACCCAAGATTGCCCGCGGCGGTGGGTTTTGCGTCAGTCACTTCTTCACCCCTGCAATGGCTTCCGCCAGTTCCTGCGCGTCGAACGCGCGCAGGTCATCGATCGTTTCGCCCACGCCAACGGCGTGGATCGGCAAACCATATTTCTCGGCAGCTGCGACCAGCACGCCGCCCCGCGCGGTGCCATCAAGCTTCGTCATTACGAGCCCGGTCACGCCGGCAACTTCCTTGAACACCTCGATCTGGTTGAGCGCATTCTGGCCGGTCGTGGCGTCGAGCACGAGCACGACATTATGTGGTGCGGCAGGATTCAGGCGGCCAAGCACACGTCGGATTTTCGCGAGTTCATCCATCAGCTCGCGTTTGTTCTGCAACCGGCCCGCCGTATCGACGATCAAAACGTCGATGCCGGTGGCCGTCGCCTGCTTTACCGCGTCATAGACGACGCCGGCCGCATCGCCGCCTTCCGGACCAGTGACGATGGGAATACCCAACCGCTCCGCCCAGACCTTCAATTGCCCGATCGCCGCCGCACGGAAGGTATCGCCCGCCGCCAGCATCACGCCATAATCCTGCTCCAGGAACACATGCGCCAGCTTGGCGATGGTCGTCGTTTTGCCCGACCCGTTGACGCCGATAACCAGAATAACCTGGGGGCGCGGGAAGGCGTCGATCACCAGCGGCTTCGCCACGGGGGTGAGGACGGCCGCGACTTCTTCGGCGATGACAGCGCGCAGACCGAGTTCGTCGATGCCGCGTTCAAAAGTTTTGGCTGCAAGCGCCCTTCGCACCCGGGCGGCCGTCGGCGATCCGAGATCGGCCGCGATCAAGGCGTCCTCCACCGAATCAAGCGTCGGCTCGTCGAGCTGTCCGATGCCGATAAGCGTGGTCACGCTTTCGGTGACACGTTCCGACGTGCGGCGCAGCCCGGAGAAGAGGCGCCGTGCCCAGCTCGTTTCGCTCATGCCGGTACTCCGCTCAGGTTGTCGCCGTCGGTCGCGAGGATATGCACAGGCACGATGCTTCCTGCCGAACGCCGCGCCGTAAGGACGACAGTGGCAAAATTCTCCGCATGCCCGCGCACGCCGCTGCGCTCGACCAGGACCTGCTGCGTGCTGCCCACCAGGCCTGACAGCCAGTTGGCACGGCGCACTGAAGAGACGCGCCGCAGCTCATCGGCTCTCGCCTTCGCGACAGCAGGTGCGACCGTCGGCATGCGCGCGGCGGGCGTGCCCGCGCGCGGCGAATACGGAAAGACATGACCGAACACCACGTCGCAGGCCTCGATGATCGAAACGCTGTTGCTGTGCATCGCCGCAGTTTCAGTGGGGAATCCTGCGATGAGGTCGGCGCCGATGGCGATATCGGGACGTGCAGCTTTGAGGCGCTGGACCAGCGCAATCGCCTGCGCGCGATCGTGCCGCCGCTTCATGCGCTTCAGAATCATCGGGTCTCCAGACTGCAGCGACAGGTGTATGTGCGGCATGATTCGGGGTTCTCCCACGATCAGGTCGATCAGGGCGGCGTCTATCTCGGCCGGGTCGAGCGACGACAGTCGCAGGCGCGGCAGGGATGGGACGTCGCGCAAGATCTGGGTCACAAGCGCGGCGATCGAGGGCAAGTAGCTCGTCAGATCGACGCCGGTAAGTACGACCTCTCGCTGCCCTTCATCGACGGCCCGCGCGACCGCGTCGACGACTGCGGATGGCGGCACCGAGATGCTGTTACCCCGACCGGAGGGAATGATGCAGAAGGTGCAGCGATGGTCGCAACCGGTCTGGATCTCGACGAAGCTGCGTGTTTGGCCGCGTCCGCTGACCACGGGCGTGGCGCGCTGTGCCGTGGTCATGACGTCACCGACGTAGACGCCGGCACGGGCGTAATTATCAGCGACCAGCTTTTCACGATTTCCGAGCACCAGGTCGACTTCGGCCATGGCCGAGAATCGTGCCTGATCGACCTGCGCCGCGCAGCCAGTGACCACGATGCGCGAGTTCGGCCTGGACCGGCGCGCACGACGGATCGCCTGTGCTGTCTGGCGCACCGCTTCTTCGGTGACGGCGCACCCGTTGATCACTGTCGTATCATCGACCTGCCCGTCGAGCAGCCGACCGATAGTGGCTCCCTCGGCAAGATTCAGGCGACACCCGAAATCGACGACTTCGACGGTCATGCGTCGAACCGTGTCCAGTCGGTCTCGCCGGTGTAGACGTGCGTGGCAGGTCCGCTCATGAAAACGCCGCCACCTTCGTGCCAGTCGATGGTCAGCGCGCCGCCGGTCATCTCCACATCAACGGGTCCTGACACAAGGCGCTTTCGGATTCCCGCGACGGCCGTGGCGCACGCACCGGTTCCGCAGGCTCGGGTCAACCCGGCCCCGCGTTCCCAGGTCCGCAAGCGGATGGCGTGTTTTCCCGCGACCTGCGCGACGTTGACGTTTATTCGCTCGGGAAACAGCGGATCCGTCTCGATCGCCGGCCCCAGCCGCTCGATGTCAACGGCTTCGAGATCCTCGACGAAGAAGACGACATGGGGATTACCCATGTTGACCGCCATCGGCGTGGCGAGGCTCTCCCATGCGACCGGCATGGAGGCCGTATCCATGGGGTAGGCGAGGGGGATGGCTTGCCAGTCAAATTGCGGCATGCCCAATTCAACCGTCGCGCCAGCGTCGTTGCGGGCAATGCGCACCGGACCACCACGGGTTTCAAGCGCTGCCTCCCCGATCAGCACGGCAAGCGCCCGCATGGCGTTCCCGCACGCCTCGGCTTCGCTGCCGTCATTGTTCCAGATTTGCATGCTGGCATCTGCGGTCGAAGAGGGGGCGATCAAGATCAGTTGGTCGCAGCCGATGCCAGTTCTCCGGTCGGCGATCGCGCGCGCGCGCGCGGGGTTCATCGACACAACGCTTTCACGAGCGTCGATAACGACGAAGTCGTTGCCCAATCCGTGCATCTTGTGAAAACGGCCAGTCATGACCGCGGGCACTTAGGGACGACCCGCGGCTAAGTCCATTATGCCGAGCGGCGAACGGGTCCCTCGGAGCGTTCGTCTTCGCGGCCAACCGACACCAGTGCCCCCTCGTGCAGAGCGGTGGAGTGCAAGAGGCGGGCGTTTGGCAACAGGTTGCGCTCTGCAAGGAGCGTCCGCGTTTGCATGATCGATGTGGGGCGACCGTAGAACCAACCCTGGCCCTTGCGACAGCCGAGTTGCCGCAGCCGTTCCTCGACCGCAGCATTCTCGATGCCCTCTGCCGTAACTGGCAGATTGAGGCTCTCTCCGAGACGTGCAATCGCGTTGACGATCGCCGCGCTTTCCGGATTGTCGATTATCGAAGCAACAAAGCTTTTGTCGATCTTGATCCGGTCGAACGGCAGCGCCCGCAAGTGCGCGAGCGAGGAATAGCCGGTGCCGAAGTCGTCGAGCGCAAGCTTGACCCCCTGGTTCTTGAGGCTGCCCACGATCGATTGCGCCAACGCCAGATTATCGAACAGAGAGGTTTCGGTGATCTCCACTTCCAGGCGTGACGCCGGAAAGCCCGTTTCTGTTAACAGCATGACGATCTTCTGGGCGAGCCAGGGATCTTTCAACTGGACCGGCGAGATGTTTACCGAGAGCGTGAGGCCGGCATCCCAGTTGCGCGCTTCGATAAACGCGGTGCGCATCACGGCGAGCGACAGTTCGGCGATCATGCCGGTTTCTTCGGCAATGGAGATGAAAATCTCTGGCGACACGAGCCCGCGCGTCGGATGTTCCCAGCGCGCAAGCATCTCGAAGCCGTGCAACCGGCCCGTCGTCAGATCGATCTGTTGCTCGAAATAGGGAACGAATTCTGCAGCCGGTATGCCTTGGCGCATGCTGTATTCGAGTTCGTTGCGCGCATGGAGTTCTCTTTCCATGGCGGCGTCGAACCAGCTGTGGCGGTTGCGACCCTTGCTCTTGGCAGCATACATCGCAATGTCGGCGCGACGCATGAGCATGTCGACGTCGACGCAGTCGCTTTCTGAGCGCGCAATTCCACAGGAGACCGAAATGCGGACATGGGCACCGTTGGCGTCGATCGGCTGTGCCAGGCGCGACACGATAGCTTGCGCCACGCGTTCAACCACTTCGGGATAATCGTGGTCGAAGGCAAATATGCAGGCGAATTCGTCGCCGCCGAGCCGTGCCGCAAGCGCGGACGGGGGGAGTATCTCGGAGATCTGTTCCGCGACCGTTTTCAGAAGGACATCGCCGACGGCATGTCCGTGGACGTCGTTCACGTTCTTGAAGTGGTCGAGGTCGAGCATGAGCAAAGCGACCGCTTTCTGCCGCCTGAAAGCCCGGATCAGCAGTTCCGAACCTTTATCGTGGATCGCCCTGCGGTTGTAGAATCCTGTCAGCGGGTCACGAATAGCTAACGACTGGGCACGCTGCTCGGCGGCCGCCCGTTCGACAACCTCCTGCGACAGGTCGTTGTATCGGCGCCAGCCGAAAAGTATCAGCGCGATGTTGAGCAGCAACGCGACGACGAGCGTCTGGTCTGCCCCGCCCCCGACGCCGGACAGCATGCGTATCGAGCTCGATACGAGTTGCCCGCCCGTCCCGACGAACATGATGATGGCAGCGAGAACGATCCCGCCCGCGAGGATGTCGTTCCTAGCGTTGTCGGTGCGCGCCTTGGTCGTCCCGGTTCCGCCCACCAATTGCCCCTGTATGCGTTTCGAGCCGAGCATTTAGCGGCGCAGCGTGAACAAGCTGTAAATGGCGACGGCGCGCAGGACATTGACGCCGGGGGCCCCTTTGACTAAGGCCCGCGCACGCATCGCATTGCGATCGAGCCGCTTGGTGCGGTGCCGCTAGCCGACGAGGTTTCGTCCGCTGGCGTTTTTTGCGTTGGAGTTTGGGCCACTTGTTCGACACGCTGAGCGACCGCCTCGGGAGCGTCTTCGACCGGTTGAAGGGCAGGGGTGCCCTGACCGAGGCCGATGTGCGCGCGGCCATGCGCGAAGTGCGCGTCGCGCTACTCGAGGCCGATGTGGCGTTGCCGGTCGTCCGCTCCTTCGTCGACAGCATCACGGACAAGGCGGTCGGCCAGAACGTGCTGCGCTCGGTCACGCCGGGGCAGCAGGTCGTCAAGATCGTCAACGATGCCCTGACCGAAATGCTCGGCTCGGACGCGTCGGACCTCGAGCTCGACGTCACGCCGCCCGCGATCATCATGATGGTCGGGCTCCAGGGCTCGGGCAAGACGACCACGTCGGCCAAGATCGCCAAGCGGCTGACCGACAAGGACCGGAAAAAGGTCCTGATGGCGTCGCTCGACGTCAATCGCCCGGCAGCCCAGGAGCAGCTCGCCGTATTGGGATCGCAGACCGGCGTCGCGACGTTGCCGATCGTTTCGGGGCAGCAGCCCGTCGACATCGCCCGGCGTGCGCTGACTGCAGCGAAGCTGCAGGGCTATGACGTCCTGATCCTCGACACGGCCGGTCGCCTGCACGTCGATCAGGCGCTGATGGACGAGATGAAGGCGGTTTCGCAGGTGTCCGCGCCTACCGAGACGCTGCTCGTCGTGGATAGCCTGACCGGCCAGGACGCGGTCAACGTCGCCAAGAGCTTCACCGACCAGGTGCCGCTGACGGGCGTCGTGCTGACCCGCATGGACGGCGATGCGCGGGGCGGGGCGGCGCTGTCGATGCGCGCGGTCACCGGCAAGCCGATCAAGTTCGTCGGCACGGGTGAGAAGCTCGACGGGCTCGAGCTTTTCCACCCCAGCCGCGTCGCCGGGCGCATCTTGGGAATGGGCGACGTCGTCTCGCTCGTCGAGCGCGCCGCGCAGACGATCGAGGTCGAGGACGCGGAAAAGCTCGCGGCCAAGATGTCGAAGGGCCAGTTCGACATGAATGACCTGCGGATGCAGCTCAAGCAGATGCAGAACATGGGAGGCCTTGGTGCTCTCGCCGGCATGATACCCGGCCTCAAGAAAGCCCAAACGGCAATGGCCGCGGCACCCGGGACTGACAAGTTGCTGATGCACATGGACGCCATCATCGGTTCGATGACGCCAAAGGAGCGCGCCAAGCCCGAACTGTTGCAGGCCAAGCGTAAGATTCGCATCGCCAAAGGCGCGGGCGTGACTGTTCAGGAAGTGAACAAACTCCTGAAGATGCACCAGGAAATGTCCGGCGCCATGAAAAAGCTCAAGAAGGTGGGCGGCATGAAGGCGCTTATGGGGATGATGGGCGGCGGCGGTGGCCCGGGCGGCATGGGAGGCCTTGGCGGGCTTCTCGGTGGCGGCCTTCCTCCCGGTTTCAAGAAATAATTACAGCACAACTCTCAGATCAACGAAGGAAGTAAGAAAATGGCAGTTTCAATTCGTCTCTCGCGCGGCGGCTCCAAAAAGCGCCCCTATTACCGCATCGTCGTCGCCGATGCGCGCTCGCCGCGCGATGGCAACTTCATCGAGCGCCTAGGCAGCTACAACCCGCTGCTCGCCAAGGACGACGCCAATCGCGTCGTGCTGAATACCGAACGCGCCCAGCATTGGCTGAGCGTGGGCGCACAGCCGACCGATCGCGTCGCCCGTTTTCTCGATGCCGCTGGCGTCCGCGAGCGCGCAGCCCGCAGCAACCCGAACAAGGGCAAGCCCGGTGAAAAGGCGACCGAGCGTCTCGAAGAGCAACAGAAGAAGGCAGCCGAAGCCGCTGAAGCAGCCGCGGCTGCGGCCGCCGTGCCCGAGCCGGAGCCCGAGCCCGTCGTCGAAGAAGTCGTGGCCGAAGAAGCGCCTGCCGCTGAGGCCGCCGCTGAAGAGGCGCCGGCCGAACAGGCTGCTGCAGAAGAGCCCGCGCCTGCTGCCGAAGCAACCAACGAAGGCGTTTCGGCAGAAGCGCCCGCCGAAGGTGCCGTAGAGCCGCAGGCCGAAGCCGCTGTCGACGAGAGCGCTTCAGCGCCTGCCGAAGGCCCGGCCGAAGAACAGGCGCAGGCCTAAGCCTTGGACCCGCGCCGCCCCGTCACGCTCGCCGCAATCGCCGGCGCGCATGGCGTGGGCGGCGAGGTGAAGCTCAAGCTCTTCACCGACGATCTGTCGGGCTACAAGAGCTTCAACGACGGTGCGCTGACGCTGAAGTCGTTGCGCGGCAACATCGCGCACTTCGCGGAAATCGCCGACCGAACCGCAGCGGAGCGCTTGCGCGGCACGGCGCTGACGGTGCCGCGTGACACCCTCCCGCCGCTCGGCGAGGGGGAATATTATCACGCCGACCTGATCGGCCTGTCCGCTGTTTCGACCGATGGAGCCGACCTAGGCCAGGTCGTCGCTGTCGAAAACTTCGGCGCAGGCGATGTCATCGAGATCGAACGTTCCGACAAGAAACGCTTCATGGTCCCGATGCGCCCCGACGCGGTTCCGGAGTGGGGCGATCGGATGGTGATCGACGCCGCTTTTGTGCTGTGACTTTTGTCGCGCAGATCCTCACGCTCTATCCCGAGATGTTTCCCGGGCCGCTCGGCACGTCGCTTGCCGGGCGCGCGCTGGCCGAAGGAAAATGGTCCTGCGCGCCGATCCAGATCCGGGACTTCGCCACCGACAAGCACAAGTCGGTCGACGACACGCCCGCCGGCGGCGGGGCGGGGATGGTGATGCGCGCGGATGTTCTGGCAGCGGCGGTCGATCACGCGATCTCCGCCAACCCGAGTGCCCCGATCCTCGCCATGACCCCGCGCGGCACGCCGCTATCACAATCCCGTATTCGCTCCCTTGCCGCCGGCCCCGGCGTCACGCTCCTGTGCGGTCGTTTCGAGGGCTTCGACGAACGCCTGTTCGACGCCCGCCCGCAGATCGAGCAGGTGTCGATCGGTGACGTCATCCTGTCGGGTGGCGAGGTCGCGGCGCTGGTCGTGCTCGACGCTTGCATTCGCCTGCTTCCCGGCGTAATGGGCGCGCCCTTGAGCGGGGACGACGAGAGCTTCGAAACGGGGCTTTTGGAGTATCCGCACTACACCCGACCCGCCGAGTGGGAAGGGCGCACGATCCCGGAAGTGTTGCGATCGGGGGATCATGCGAAAATCGCAGCATGGCGGCAACGCCAGGCAGAAGACGATACACGGTTACGCAGACCGGATCTTTGGGAGCGTCACATCGGCGCTCGGGTCCAGCCTGCCTCTGACGCGCGACGAAAGAATAAGGAACACATGGGGCATGAACCTCATCCAGACGATTGAAGCCGAAAACATCGCGAAGCACACCGCCAAGCGTGCCATCCCCGAATTCCGCCCCGGCGACACGCTGAAGGTCGGCGTCCGCGTCGTCGAAGGCGAGCGTACCCGCGTCCAGAACTACGAGGGCGTCTGCATCGCCCGTTCGAACAAGGGCATGGGCAGCAACTTCACGGTGCGCAAGATTTCGTTCGGCGAAGGCGTGGAGCGTGTCTTCCCGCTCTATTCGCCCAACATCGACAGCATCGAGATCGTCCGCAAGGGCGCCGTGCGTCGTGCCAAGCTCTATTACCTGCGCGGTCGCCGCGGCAAATCGGCGCGCATCGCCGAGCGCCGCGATACGCGTGGTGACAACGCCTAAGCCAAATCGACCATTTCCCAATTGCCGTCACCCCGAACTTGTTTCAGGGTCCTTTCATCCGCCTGAGGAGATGTCCTTGCGGATGCGTGGATGCCGAAGACTTCGGCGTGACGTCGATTGGGAGCGGTGATGCTGAAATGGTTGTTCGGGCTTGCAGTTGTCATTTCTGTGCCCGCCGTGGCTGACGAACCCGCCCCTCAAAAACTCACTCTCGAGCGCGTCTTCGCTTCGCCAAGTTTGAGCGGTGCTGCGCCGCGTGCCCTGAAGCTTTCCCCCGACGGCAAGTTGCTGACTTCGTTGCGACCGCGCGCCGAAGATCGCGAGCGGTTCGACCTGTGGGGAGTCGATACCCAGACCGGCGAAGCAAGAATTTTGGTCGATTCCACGAAATTCGGCGGACGGGACTTATCGGAAGCAGAAAAGATGCAGCGCGAGCGTGCGCGTATCGGAGGATCGCGCGGGATCGTGGCCTATGATTGGGCTGCCGATAGCAAGTCATTGCTCGTGCCACTCGACGGCGACATCTATCTGGCTGGGCTCGATGGTCGTGTGCGTCGCCTGACCGACACGCCGCAAGGCGAGCTCGACGCGGCGATCAGTCCGAAGGGCGGCTTCGTCTCGTTCGTGCGCGACCAGAACTTCTTTGTAATCGACCTTGCCACTGGTGCCGAGCGGCGTCTGACGCGCGACGGTGGCGGTACGCTCAGCTGGGGGCTCGCCGAGTTCGTCGCACAAGAGGAAATGGACCGGACAAAGGGGGCGTGGTGGTCCCCCGATGACGCCCGCATTGCCGTCGCCCGCGTCGACGAAAGCAGCGTTGCGGTGATCAACCGCGCGGCGATCGGCGCGGACGGTACCAAGATCTACGAACAGCGCTACCCGCGAGCAGGCGCCGCCAACGCCAAGGTACAGCTGTTCGTGATGCGCAATGATGGCTCGGGCCTCGCCCGTGTCGACCTCGGCGACAACGACGATTTTTATCTGGCCAGGGTCGATTGGTCGGCAGACGGCAAGGCACTCTATGTGCAGCGAGAGAGCCGCGACCAGAAAACACTCGATCTCCTGCGCGTGGATCCCGCGACCGGCGCATCGACGATCGTCTTTACTGAGCGCGCCAAGACCTGGATCAATCTACACGATAATTTCAAGGCACTTGCCGACGGTAGCCTGCTCTGGTCGTCGGAGCGCGACGGGTTCAGCCATTTGTATCGCTTCACTGCGGGAAAATGGACACAGCTGACCAAAGGCCCTTGGAACGTCCGCAACATCATTTCGGTCGATGAAGCAAAGGGCCGCATCATCTTTGCCGCCAATCGCGAGACGCCGATCGAGAACCAATTATACGCCGTTCCGCTTGCCGGCGGCGCCGTAAGCCAGCTCAGTGAAAATGGCTATTGGACCTGTGCCCGGAGCGGGTCGCGCGCCGAGACCTGTGGGGCCAGCGGCGACCGGATGATCGTGACCCGGTCGAGCCAGTCGCAACCGGAGCAGGCCTATCTTGCGGACATGGACGGGAAGCGGGTGTCGTGGATCGACGAGAACTTACCGAGCGGCGACCATCCCTATGGGCCCTTCGCGGCCGCTCACGTTCCTGCGATTTTCTCGACCATCAAGGCGGCTGACGGCTCGACGCTGCATACCAAATTGCTGAAACCCGTCCTGGCCGAAGGTGCCCGTGTGCCGGTTCTTGTGGTCGTCTACGGCGGTCCGGGGGCAGGGCGGCAGGTGACCAACAGCTGGGCGAGCCCCATCGAGCAATATCTGGTTCAACAGGGGTGGGCCGTTTTCTCGGTCGACGGGCGCGGGACGCCAGATCGCGGCAAGGCGTTCGAGGACCAGATTTATCGTGCGATGTCCTCGGTCGAAGTCCAGGATCAGCTGGCAGGCATAGAATGGCTGAAGAGCCAGCCCTGGGTCGATCAGAAGCGGATCGGTGTATATGGCTGGTCGTACGGCGGCTATATGACCTTGCGTCTGCTCGAGAGTGCACCAGGCGTCTTTGCAGCCGGCGTCGCCGGGGCGCCGGTCACGAAATGGGAGCTTTACGACACGCATTACACCGAGCGTTACATGGGCATGCCGCAGGACCCAGGCGGCGCCTATGCCAAGGCGGATCCCCTGACTTACACCGACAAAATCAGCGACCCCTTGCTGGTGATACACGGCATGGCCGATGACAACGTCGTGTTCGAAAACTCGACGGCCCTGATGGCAAAACTGCAGGCGGCAGGAAAGCCGTTCGAAACCATGGTCTACCCTGGCCAGACCCACCGCGTGGCTGGTCCGGGCGTCAGTGTTCATTTATGGCGGACCATCTTGGGTTTCCTCGATCGCCATGTGAGGGCGAACAACCCAAGCGGGAACTGAGGTCGTGGCACCGGGGGAAGATCGAGCGCTCGAGGAACAACGCCGCCTCGTCGCACGCAATCCCCGGGACGTCATCGCCTTGCACAATCTGGGTGTCGAACTGCGCAAGCGCGACCGGCTCGATGAAGCATTTGAGGTCATCGAACGGGCACTCGCGCTCGGGAGCAAAACGCCCGAAACGCACGCCATTTACGGCCACCTGCTTGGTGACTTCGGCCGTTTTGACGAGGCAGTTGCGCAATATCACCGAGTCCTGGCTGCCCACCCCGACATGATCGATGCACACGAGACGCTCTCGCGTCTCCTGCCGCAAATAGGTCGCCGGGCCGAAGCGTTCGATGCGTATCACAGCGCGCTTGTGCGTGTGCCGGGCTCCGGCCTTTTGTGGCTGTCGGCTCTATCTGCAGCCAAGGATTTGCGCGACGGGCCGGAATTGCTCGCGCTTCTGCGCGCCGCCGAGGCGCGCTTCGGACCTGAGCCGATGCTGGCCATCCTCGCGGCCCAAGCGCACATGTGGGGCGGCGATGATGCGATCGCGCAGGAAGCGCTCGAGAGCGCACTTGCTGCCGAACCGGATAATGCCGCCGCACATGCAACGCTTGCCCAGATCCACGTGCGGCGCGGCGACATTGTTGCTGCCGAGCAATCCGCTCTTGCCGCCACACGTTTGGCGCCAATGGATCAGTCGGGCTGGGCATTATTGACGGTCATCTGGCGGCTGATGAATGACCCCCGCGAGGCTTGGCTTGCCGATTACGACCGCCACGTCGTGGAAATCGAGCTCGACGGCATCGACCTGCCAGCTACGGCGCTGGCCTTGACGCGGCTGCATCATACTGTCGAACATCCAGCTGAGCAGTCGCTGCGCGGCGGCACGCAAACCCGCGGGTCGCTGTTCGACAAGACCGATCCCGTCATCCGCAACCTGCGCGACAGCATTGCCCACGCCATTTCAGACACGCTCAAGGCGTTCCCGGCGGACCCGCGTCACCCATTTCTGGGACGGATGGCCGCAAGGTTCGAATTTGCGGGTTCCTGGTCCGTGCGGCTGCGCAGCGACGGCCATCATATCAGCCATATTCATCAGGCGGGCTGGATGAGTTCGGCCGCTTACATCGAACTCCCGCCGGAAGTAGGCGGTAGTTCAAGTGCAGGCGCGCTTGCATTCGGCGTCCCGGAACCGCTGCTTGGCCTCGATCTGCCGCCGCGACGCGTGGTGACGCCGGCCCCTGGCAAGCTGGTGCTTTTTCCGTCCTATTTCTGGCATAATACCTTGCCGTTCAGGAGTGCTGCACCGCGCCTCACCGTCGCGTTCGATGTGTTGCCGGTGGACAGCAGGTCGATGCCGCGATAGCCAGATCCCGATCCGGGGGGCTACATGACCGACACAAGCATCACGCCGATTGCGCGCATGGATCGCATCGACATTCTCGATATCCTGCGCGGTTTTGCCATCCTGGGCATCTTCTACATGAACATCCCCTTCATGGGGGCCAGCGTGTATCTGGCGGCGAACGACATTCGCGGAATCGGATGGACCGTTCCAGACCGGAACGCCTGGGCGGCCATCAACATCTTGCTTGAGGGCACGCAGCGCGGCCTTCTCGAAATGTTGTTCGGAGCGGGCATGATGGTGCTGGCACGCCGCGCCATGGAGCCGGACGGGCCGGTCGGCGTTGCCGATCTATATTACCGACGCAACATCTGGCTCATCGCCTTTGGCTTGTTCGACGTGTTCATCCTGCTGTGGCCAGGCGACATCCTTCACATCTACGGCCTTGCTGCGCTCTTTCTGTTTCCCTTGCGGCGGCTGGCTCCGAAATGGCTTGTGACCATCGGTCTGGCTTTCGCGGCGTTCACGGCCGTGAGTGGCGGCATCGAATACGCCTCCCGTTCCTCGTTGATGACGCAAGTGCAGGCGATCGACGCAAAGGCGGCAAATAAAACGCCACTCACCAAGGCTGACATGGATAAAAAGGCCGAGTGGCAAAAGAAGCTCGACCGATTCAAATTGGACAAGGAGGAAAGCCAACGAGTCGAGGAGGAACGGCAAGCCCGCAGCGTCGGCGCCAGCTTCACGCAATATGCCGGGTTCATGTGGGGTGCCTGGATAAAATTCATCGGTAAGGGCTCCATTCAGTTCAGCGTCTTCGAGGCGTTTTGTGCCATGCTTATCGGCATCGCGCTCTGGAAGTGGCAGATCATCCAGGGTGGCAAAAGCGCCCGTTTTTACGGCGTATTGCTATTGGCCAGCTATGGTTTTGGGCTCACTGCCCGTGCCGTCGGTGTCTGGGAGATTTTCCACTTTTATCCCATTCCGAAGACCATCTGGTTCACTTCGGAATTCGCCCGCCTTGCGGTCGTCATCGGGCATATTGCGCTCCTCAACCTGGTCGCGAAGTCGACTGCTGGTGCGCGCCTTCTGTCGCCCCTGAAAGCGGCGGGGCGCACGGCCTTCTCACTTTATTTCATGCAACAAATAGTTGGCATATTCATTCTGTTCGCGCCTTTTGGCTTCGGACTGTGGGGCAAGTACAGCTATGCCGGCCTTGCGGCCATCGCGACAGCCGTGATCGCAGTTCAGATCGTCATCGCGAACATCTGGGTACGCAGCTTCGCCATGGGACCATTCGAATGGGCATGGCGCTCACTTGCCTATCTTCAGTGGCAGCCGTTCCGCCTCCGTGCGCATGAGAAAGTGGTGGAGTCGTACGCCGTCTCTTGACCTGCAAACTGGACAATTTGTCGCGTAACGCTATGCGCCGCGCGACAGTTTGAAAGGTTCGACATGGGTTACCGGATAGTGGTCGCAGGTGCGACCGGAAATGTCGGGCGCGAGATGCTCAACATTCTCGCCGAGCGTCAGTTTCCGATCGATGAGATCGCCGCAGTTGCTTCCTCGCGCAGCCAGGGCACGGAAGTCGAGCTCGGCGACACCGGCAAGATGCTCAAGGTCCAGAACATCGAGCATTTCGATCCGCACGGGTGGGACATTGCGCTATTTGCCATCGGGTCTGAAGGCACTCGGGTCCATGCGCCGCGCTTCGCGGCTGCCGGCTGTACGGTAATTGATAATTCGTCGCTGTACCGAATGGACCCGGACGTGCCGTTGATCGTGCCCGAAGTGAACCCTGAGGCCATTTCGGGCTATACGCGGCGCAACATCATCGCCAATCCGAACTGCTCGACGGCACAACTCGTCGTCGCGCTCAAGCCGCTGCACGATTATGCGACAATAAAGAGGGTCGTCGTCGCAACATACCAGTCGGTGTCGGGCGCGGGCAAAGAGGGGATGGACGAACTGTTCGAACAGTCCCGCAACATCTTCGTCGGTGACAGCGCCGAGGCGAAGAAGTTCACCAAGCAGATCGCGTTCAACGTCATCCCGCACATCGACAGTTTCCTCGACGACGGGTCGACGAAGGAAGAGTGGAAGATGATGGTGGAGACGAAGAAAATCCTCGACGCCAAGATCAAGCTGACGGCCACGTGCGTACGCGTCCCGGTTTTCGTTGGGCATTCGGAAGCCGTCAATATCGAGTTCGAGCGAGAGATTTCGGCAAAGAAGGCGCAAAGCCTGTTGCGCGAGGCCCCCGGCATCATGCTGGTCGATAAGCGCGAGGACGGCGGTTATGTGACGCCGGTGGAATGCGTCGGCGATTACGCAACCTATGTCAGCCGCGTGCGCGAGGATCAGACGGTCGACAACGGGCTGAGCCTGTGGTGCGTCTCGGACAACCTTCGTAAGGGCGCAGCTCTCAATGCCGTGCAGATCGCCGAGCTCCTCGGCAGGCGGCACCTGAAAAAGGCTGCGTAACAGCGCTTTAACGAGGCAGGGCAGGGCCCCGGGTCAGATGACGGGCGCGAGCGTTTCTGCCGTCGGCAATACGTAATTGTTCGCGCCGCGGAGCATTTCCAGGGCCATGTCGGCCGTGATGGCGCGATCGTAAAGAAATCCCTGGCCGAAAGCGCAACCCACTTCGGCCAGACGGTCGAGCTGATATTGCGTTTCGATGCCTTCGGCGACGACGTTCATATCCATTGCGCGGGCAAAACTGAGCATGGCGTCAACGATGTTCCAGGACATGTTGGTCTGCTCGCCACTGACGAACGATCGATCGATCTTGATGCTGTCGAACGGCAGCGTCTGAAGATGGCTGAACGACGAATAGCCGGTCCCGAAATCATCGAGGCTCAATCGTATCCCCATTGCGCGCAATTCGTCGAGGATTTGTGCTGTGCGCTGCCGGTTGGTGATCGCTGCGCCTTCGGTGACTTCGATGACCAGCGTGCAGGGATCGACGTTTGTCGCATGGATGATGTCCCGAACCTGTTCGACGAAATCGGGCTGCAGGAATTGGCTCGGCGCCACGTTGACGCTCATGTAGAAGCGCTGGACGTCGTTGCCCGCCCGACGCCAGCTCGCCGCCACGCTGCAGGCTTCGCGCAACACCCATGTGCCGACGACATTCATCATGCCGCTTTGCTCCGCGACATGAAGGAACTCATCGGGCTGGATCAACTCTTCGCCGCGCTGCCACCGCAGCAACGCCTCGAAACCGGCAATGCGCCCGTTGGCAATGTCGACGATCGGCTGGTAATGCAGTCGGAACTCATGACGTTCGAGGGCAAGTCGCAGTTCGGCTTCCAGCTGCAGGCGATGCACGGCCCTGTCCCGCATCGACTGATCGAAAACAGTGGTCTGGCCGTGTCCGCGGGCCTTTGCGTCGTACATGGCAACGTCCGCGTCGCGCATCAGATCGGCGGCTACGGCGTGACCACCATCGTCATGCGCAATGCCGACACTGGCAGCGCATCGCACCTCGTTGGTGTCGATAAAATGCGATGGCTTCAAGCAGCTATGGATATCCTTGGCGATGTCGACGGCGACCTGTCGGTGATGTTCGCCCTCGACGAGGATGGTGAATTCGTCGCCACCCATACGGGCGATCACGACGTCGTCGGGCGCGCCGGGGAAGGGGGTGGTCACATATTCCGTTGCAACCCGTTGCAAGCGGCAGGCCATCTCGATCAGTAGCTGGTCGCCGGCCATGTGACCGAGCGCATCGTTCACCAGCTTGAAGCCGTCGAGGTCGATGTAGATCAGCGACATCCGGCTGCGGTCATGTGTCGCCCGTTTCATGAACAGGCGTTCCAGCTGAGCTTCGAACATTTTGCGGTTCGGCAGGCCAGTGAGCGGATCGCTCAGCGCGTCGGCCAGCAGCATTTGCGCGCTGGCCCGCCGCTTGAAGACGCGGCCGATCTGGACGCCGATCTGGTTCAGTGTCTCCAGTAATTGCGGATCCGGCTCGATGGTATCGTGCGTGAAAAACTCCATGGCGGCGACGAGTTCCTGCCCCTGGATGACGGGCACCGATATGCTCGAGCGCAAGTTGCACCGGCGTGCCTCCTCGCTGCGTGCAAACCCCGAAACCGTTTGGATGTCGCGTGTCCAGGCGGTGGTCTGATCGATCAGCAGGCGTCCCGGCGTCGACGCGCAGGGCCAGACGACCAGTTTGGTCGACCGCTCGGCGAAGCTGAACATCTGGTCGGGATTGCGTGCATGCCAGATGCCGCAGGCTGCCAACCGGGTGTCTCCTTCGGTGCCTTCTTTCACCAGGACATTGGCGAATGCCCACTCCTTTACCGCACAGATTTCGGCAATGGCGAAGCGGAGCGTTTCCATCGGGTCCGTCGTCTCGTTGGCGACATTGGCGATGCTGCAGAGCAGCTGGAAGCGGCGATTGCTCAGATATGCCTGGCGAAGGCCTCGCTCGGCAATCGCTTCCGCTTCCATCCTGATGCGCCGCTCACGCGCGAGCTGTCGTTCGAGCAGCGCACATCGCGCGGCGTCGCCCGTCAGGAATTGATCCGGATCGGCCCGGAAGCTCATTACTGCCAGGTTATCACGAGCTGGCAGCTGGGTGCACCGTCGTGCATGCAAGCCGGTTGGCTGAAACTGACGGTCTCGCCGTAATGTATGGCGACAGCTTCGGCGAAGCCGTGCGCCAGATCGCAAAGCTTCCGCGGCGACCGGTAACCCAGGGTCAGCGTGTCGACGGTTTCGGCAAAGTGAAAATGAGGGCAAGCCGCCCCGGCGTAGAGTTTGCGTACTTCAGGGTGAATGATCGTATTGACCGAGAGAATGAAGCTGCGCGCGTCGGGCGCGCTTTCGAAAAAGGAAGGATAGCGCTCTGCAAGCTTGGGCAATGCCTGTATGCCGAACCAGTGGAGCAATGAGCGCACGGGCGTCCCCGTCAAGTTCGATGCCGCTTCCACGAGCGCGACGAGTTCGGCATCGGGATAGCTGCCAAGCGATGTGTAGACTCCGTCACAGCGGGCGACATCGAGCAGCGCTTCCCAAGTGCTGTCCCCATGATGCTCCGAGACCACTTCTTCGAGCAGGTTGAAGATGACGCCCTTCATATGTCCCCCAAGCGCAAGGCAAGTCATTGCGATCGTTAGGGCCATGCCGAAAAATGTTTAATGGTGGCAGTGAGCGAGCCTGCGGGTTGTACGGCCTTTGCGCACCGCGGGACGTAAGGAAGAACTAACCATGCCAATTACGATTTAGCACCACGTACCAGCAGCACGCCCAAATCGGGCACTCGGTCGACGTCGCCGCCGTCGGAACGGCTGGGTCAGCTCGCGCACCAATGCGGTCTTGGGAAGGTATATCGCCGGAACAGCGTTTCGAAGGCGCGTACGTCGACGGCACGTACGACATCGGCTGTAAGAAATGATTTCTCGCTTCGAAACCAGTGTCGCCGGGGGGATGCGTCGTGATGATTTGTTTTGGGTTTCGGTTCACGGGAGCGATGACCCTTTCCCACGCCTGTGTGCAGCCGGCGCGGGAAAAGGTTCAATCGGTTGCTGCCAGAAATCTGTTAAATGCGAAGGTGCGACCCGCAGGCTTTTTCAGACCATCAACGGCGACTTTCGGCGGCGGCTCCGCATTGTGCCGCCCATCATGCCAAATCCCGCAATCAACATTGCCCACGCCGATGGCTCGGGTACCGCGACGGCCGAAATCGTCGCGTTCTCTGGCGCAAAGTCGGTGATCTGATTGTTGTTTCCCGTACCGATGCGTGGCCAAAGGTTCCAACCGTACTGCTCCGGCGTAAAGCCGGTGCTCGGCATTAGTGACGCGGCGATCTTGAAGGTCAGGATGTTTCCGGTAATCGAAATGTCGGCCGGGTTCAGGGCAATGGCGCCGATCGACCCCGTGCCGTCCTTGCGCACGGTTATTGCCTGGTTGAAGATCACGTTGCCTTGGCCGAGCGCGGCAAACGGACGAAGAGTCCCAGTACCGGTGTTCACGCCGAAGACGTAGATCCCGGCCGTGGCCGGATTGATCGCGCCCGCAAAAGTGGCGCCCAGCGTGAAAATGCTGTTCGACGAATTATACGCGACAGAGAAGCTCGTGACGTCCAGGTCAGCTAATGCGGGACCGACATAGGTCGGCAGGAAATCGCCCGTCGCATCTATGACGGTGGTCGCCTGCGCTGGCGCCATCGCCAATACGGTGGGAAGTATCAAGGAAACGGCGGCTATCGACTTTCTCATCTCATCACTCCCGGCTTTTTGAGACGCGGACCTCAAAAATGACGATCCGCGAGCGTGCATCGCATCGCAACAAACTGGTGATGCGCGAGAGACGCCATGGCTTTGTGCCTCGCACGAAGCGGAGGGTTCAAATTTGATTAACTATTTTTACGTAGCCGCATCGTGGCTCGACAGGTCAGGAACCGAAGCGCAACGCCTGCTCATCGAGGCGGCGGTTCACGGCCGGAACAGTGGCGTGGAACGGTCGGTGGCGGGCATCTCCTCAATTCCTGAAGCCGAAGCGGCTTGCGCCGCAAACGCCAGCATCTAAGGCGGGCGGTAACGGGGAGAGCAACGATGTCTAAAGGCGCTTGGCTTTTAATCCTAGGGCTGGCGCTGGTTCTGGGGGGCTCTTGGCAAGCGAACCGGATCCAGACGGCGGGCGGCATCTCAGTCCGCGACATTCGCTTCAAGTCGGCAACCGGCACAACGATGAGTGCCCTCCTGTACGTCCCAGCGACGGCAACAAGCGCCAAACCGGCGCCAGCCATTCTGGCGGTTCATGGCTACATAAACAGTCGGGAAACGCAGGACGGGTTTGCCATCGAATTCGCACGGCGGGGTTATGTCGTTCTCGCGCTGGACCAGACTGGTCATGGCTATTCGGGCGGACCCGCATTTTCCGAAGCATTCGGCGGACCCGCCGGGCTGACCTATCTGCGTGGTCTTCCCATGGTGGACAAGGCCAACATCGGGCTTGAAGGCCACAGCATGGGGGGCTGGACCGTGCTAGCTGCCGCCGCCGCCATGCCCGACGCGTACCGCGCCATGGTCCTCGAGGGGTCTTCAACAGGCAAGCCCTTCGCCGCTGAGGGAACACCGACGTGGCCGCGAAATGTGGCGATTGTGTTCAGTCGCTACGACGAGTTCTCAAAGATCATGTGGGATGTCGACCGGGCTCGGGATGTCGCGACCAGCCCTAAAATGCACGCGCTGTTCGGTACGCGGCCGATCGTGCCGGGCAAGATTTACGGCAGCATCGCGGACGGCACGGCAAGGCGGCTGACGCAGCCCGCCACCACTCATCCTGGCGATCATATCAGCCATGCGGCGATTGGCGACGCCCTCGATTGGTTTGCGCGGACGCTCGAAGGGGGGCATCCACTTTCGGCCGGTGACCAGACATGGTTTGGCAAGGAAATGGCGACGGGGCTCGCGTTCATGGGCATTCTCGCGGTTCTTGCCGGCACCTTCGACCTGCTGTTGAGGCTGCCGTTCTTTGCCGCGCTGCGCCGCGCGCCAACCTACGCCGCGCACCGTCGCGACGGTCGGTGGTGGCGGCAGTTCGCGATGGCCGCACTGATCCCGGCGGCTACCTTCTTTCCGGCGTTCATTCTTGTGACGCTGACAGTGCCGCCGACGTCGTTCCTGCCGCAGACCGTAACGACGCAGGTCATGGTGTGGGGGCTGATCAACGCCGGGCTTACCCTGCTGATGTCGCGATCCACGTCACCGGCGCCGCAGCGCACCACAGCGCACTGGCTCCTGGCGGCGGTTTTGGCACTGATAACTGCGGCGCTCGGCTATGCGATTTTGCTGACGATGGCGACATGGTTCACGGTCGATTTCCGCTTCTGGGTCGTTGCGCTTAAGCCGTTGAGCGCCCAGCAATTCCATACTGCACTGGTCTACGTCGTTCCGATTACATGCGCGCAGATCGTCGCGTTGGGCGCGCTGAGCCGACTGGCGACAGCGGGCAATAGCGTGATGCGTGGCTATGGTGCAGCGACGATGGCGCTGGCCGCAGGCTTTGTCCTCATGCTGGGGGTGGATTACGGCATCTTCTTTGCGACCGGGCGACTGCCGACGGCCTTCGATCCGCTGACGACCGTCATTGCGATCCAGTTCGTGCCCCTGCTGGCGATAACGGCCGTCATCGGAACTTTTGCCTGGAAGCGGACGGGCAGTGCCGTTCCCGGCGGTCTGCTATGCGGGCTTTTCGTCACTTGGTACGTCGTCGCGGGCACCGCAACGCAGGGTACGTGAAAGGACAGATGCTTGAACGTTGTTCGTGACCCTCAATCGCCGAGCCAAGAGAGCGTATGGGACTATCCGCGACCGCCCGTCGCCGTGTCTTGCGACAAGCATATCGTCATCCGTCATCGTAGCATCACGATCGCCGATACGACAGGCTCCGTGCGCACGCTTGAGACGAGCCACCCGCCAACCTACTACCTCCCGCCCAGCGATGTCCTGATGTCGGCTTTGCATCCGACCGATGGCTCCAGCTTCTGCGAGTGGAAAGGACATGCCCGCTATTTCGATGTCTCGGTCGAAAACCAGCTTCTGCCGAACGCTGCCTGGTCATATCTCACGCCCACGGCGAAATTCGCGGCTTTGCGTGATTACATCGCCTTCTATGCCTGGTCGTTCGACGGGTGCCTCGTCGATGGCGAACAGGTGACGCCCCAGCCGGGCGGATTTTACGGGGGATGGATCACAAGCGATGTAAGCGGCCCCTTCAAAGGAATTCCCGGTAGCCGATTCTGGTAGTCGAAATCGTGCCGACAGAGGGCCGGTTGACCCAGCGGTCCATGCAGGCCTCCGCAGGTGCCGCCCATTTGCTTCTGCGCTGGCGCATTCCTTACCGCCACGCGCACTACAAATTGATGTGTGCTCGGTACTTGCCCGGCGCAGTGTCAGTTGCGCGCGTGTTTGCCTCCGTATCGGCGGCCGATATAGTTCGTCAGTTGGTGCATCGATCCGGACGCACCCTTGGCTGCCTGCGCACAGCACGGAAGCGGGTTCTGGCTTTCCCCCCGGGCGCGGCGATCCACTTTATGGCAGAGCTCCTCGACATCTGCGCGCGTCAGCAGGTTCTTTTCACGCATCAGGCAGATGAGGCTTTGTAAAATGATTAGGCTTTCCTCACCGGGATCGCTGGCCGGATCCGGCATGAGTGAGGCTGTCGATGTCATCGCGGCTCTCCTTGTCTTTATGGCGACAGGTTACGCCGATTCTTGCAGCTGGCAAGTCGCTCCGAAAGGCCGCGATCAGCTGAGCCCGCCGCCGAGGACGCGGTAGAGCGTCACTGCGTTGGCACCCCGTCCCAGACGGGTCGTCACCAACTGCTGTTGCGCGGCATATGACGTGCGCTGCGCGTCGAGCGACGTGAGGAAGGAATCTACTCCAGCGCGATAGCGGGCATCTGACAGATTCGCGGCCACCTGTGCCGCTCGGGCTCGAGCAGACTGTGCGGCCACCTGTTCGTCGATCGTGCCGCGCTGGGCCAGCGCATCGGCGGCTTCGCGAAAGGCAGTCTGCAGCGTCTTTTGATAGGACGCCACGGCGGCAGCCTGCGAAGCACGGGCAAAATCGAGATTGCCCTTGTTCCGACCGCCGTCGAACAAGGGCAGGGACACGCCCGGGCTGGCGGTGTAGCTGAAGCTGCCGTTGGCAAACAGCCCGCCGAGTGCTGTGCTGATCGTGCCAACGACGGCGGTCAGCGAGATCGTAGGGAAAAAGGCTGCTCGTGCCGCACCGATATTCGCGTTTTGCGCGATCAACTGATGTTCCGCTCGCAGGACGTCCGGTCGGCGAAGCAGCACGGTCGAGGACAGATCGGTCGGCAAGATCTCGAGTGCCGGACGCGCGTCACCAAGCGTGGTCGGCAGCAGCACCGGCTCGACCGGCGTGCCGACAAGTAGGTTAAGGGCGTTGCGGTCCTGCGCAATTCGGGTCTGTAGAACCGCAATGTCGTTGCGTGCGGCCTGATAATTGGTTTCCGCCTGGCGCGATTCCAGTTCGGACGCGACCCCGATCCGAAACTGGGCTGTCGTCAGCCGCAAGGTTTCTTGGAAGGTCTTGAGCGTCTGCTGCGAAAGCGCGAGCTGTTCCTCATCGGCAGCGAGTGTCAGCCAGGCCGTCGCGATCTCGGCGATCAGGCTGATCCGCGTGGCGCGTTGTGCTTCTTCGGTCGCGTAGAACTGCTCGAGCGCCGCCTTGCTCAGATTCCGGGTGCGGCCGAACAGGTCGAGTTCGAACGCTGAGAAACCGACGTTTGCAGAATAATATTCGAGATTGGTCGAACCGCCGTTGAAGCTGCCGTTGCCGACGCTCCCGCCGGCCACACCGGAGGCGCTGTTCGTATAGGTTGCCCCGCTGGACACGGAGGTCGTGGGGACGAGATCCGCACGCTGAACTCGATATTGCGCGCGCGCCTGCAGCACGTTTGCCGCAGCAAGCGCCAGGTCCTGGTTATTGTCGAGGCCGAGCTGGATGACGCGGCGCAAGCGCTCGTCGAGAAAAAAGTCGCGCCAACCGAGCTTCGTGATGTCGCGGGCGTCGGTCGCTGCCGCAGGATAGATACCATCCTGCGGCAATTTTGCGGGGACGGCGCCCGCCGGCCGGACATAGGCCGGTGCCAGGTTGCAGCCCGCCAGAGCGGTCGATGCCGAAATTGTCAGGAACAGGTTAAGGCGACTGTTCATGTGTCAGGCTCCCTGTGCGGCAGGCGTTGCGTCGACCGATGCTGGCTCCGACGCGCCGTGGCGGCCGAAGAGGCGCAGCACGACCACGAAGAACATCGGCACGAAAAAGATCGCCAGGATCGTCGCGGACAGCATGCCGCCGACCACCGCCCGACCGATCGCGTTCTGTCCGCCTGCACCCGCGCCGGTCGAGATGGCGAGAGGAAACACGCCGAAGATGAAGGCAAAGCTGGTCATCAAGATTGGGCGAAGGCGCAGTTTAGCGGCCTCGATCGCGGCATCGAACGCGTCCATCCCCTCGCGCATTCTTTCCTCGGCAAATTCCACGATCAGAATGGCGTTTTTCGCCGACACGCCGATGGTCGTAATGAGGCCGACCTGCAGGTAGATGTCGTTGCTAAGCCCCGTCAGCGTGGCGGCGAGCAGTGCGCCGATGATGCCGAGCGGCACGACAAGCATGACCGAGATCGGCACCGACCAGCTCTCGTAAAGTGCAGCAAGGCAGAGGAATACGATCAGCAGCGACAGGCCGTACAGCGCCGGTGCCTGCCCGCCTGACAGCCGCTCCTCGAAGCTGAGACCGGTCCATTCGAGACTGAAACCGGGGGCGACCTTGGCCTGAAGGTCCTCCATCGCCTTCATGGCAGCGCCGGAAGATATTCCCGGTGCCGGCTGCCCCAAAAGCTCCATCGACGGCTCGCCGTTATAACGGGTGAGCTGCATCGGCGCCTGTGCCCAGGACAGTGAGGAAAAGGCGCTGAACGGTGCCATCGTGCCGGAACTGCCGCGAACGTAGAAGTCGCCAATGTTTTCGGGCGTCAGGCGGTATTGCTGGTCCGCCTGCATATATACCCGCTTCACCCGGCCGCGGTCGATGAAGTCGTTGATATATGCCCCGCCGAGACCGGCGGAAATGGTGCTGTTGACGCTGGTCAGGTCGAGACCGAGGGCGCGAGCCTTGTCATGGTCGACGTTGATCTTGAGCTGCGGCGCATCGTCGACGGCATTGGGCCGGACGCCGATCAGCGATTTGTTCTGCGCGGCGCCGCCCAACATTGCGTTGCGCGCCGCCAAAAGCCCGGCGTGGCCGATGCCGTTGCGGTCGACGAGCTGCAGGTCGAAACCCGTAGCATTGCCCAGTTCTTGCACGGCCGGCGGCACGACGGCGAAGATGAGGCCGTCCGTATACTGTGAAAACGCTCCCATTACCCGTCGTGCGATGGCTGCGGCCTTGTTCGACGCGCCGCTCCGGTCCTTCCAGTCCCTGAGCGGAATGAACGCGATGCCGGCATTCTGCCCGTTGCCGGCGAAGCTGAAACCATTGACGGTATAGACGCCCTGAACGTTGCTCCCCTCTTTCTGCAGGAATTCGTCACGAATGAGGTCAAGCCCCTTCTGCGTCCGCGCACTGGTGGCGCCGGCCGGTCCCTGGACGAGGGCGATCATGATGCCTTGGTCTTCCTCGGGCAGGAAGCCTGTCGGCAGGCGAACGAACAGGACGGCCATGATCGCGACGATGACGCCGTATATGACGAGCGAGCGGCCCCAGCGGCGCGCAGTCGTGCGGACGCCGCGTTCATAGCGAGCGCGCCCATGGTCAAACTTGTCGTTGAACCAGCGGAAGAAGCGCGCGAGCATGCCATTGCCTTCCGCCTTGGCTGGATCATGCGGTTTCAGCAGAGCGGCGCAAAGGGCAGGGGTCAGGATCAGCGCGACCGAGACCGAGAGAATCATCGCCGTGACGATGGTGATCGAGAACTGGCGATAGATGACGCCGGTCGAGCCGCCGAAGAAGGCCATCGGCAGGAAGACGGCCGACAAGACAAGCGCGATGCCGACGAGTGCGCTGGTAATTTCATCCATCGATTTGCGCGCGGCGTCTCTGGGGCTCAGATGCTCTGTCTCGATGAGCCGCTCGACGTTTTCGACGACCACGATGGCATCGTCGACGAGGAGGCCGATTGCGAGCACCATTCCGAATAAGGTCAGCGTGTTGATAGAATAGCCCGCGATGGCGAGCACTGCGAAGGTGCCCAGCAGCACAACCGGTACCGCAATTGTCGGGATGAGTGTGGCGCGGATGTTCTGAAGAAACAGGAACATGACAAGAAAGACGAGCACGACCGCCTCGACCAGCGTCTCGATGACCTGCTCGATCGACAGGCGGACGAACGGCGAGGTGTCATATGGGTAGATCACCTTGACATCCGGCGGAAATTCCTTGGCGATCGCATTAACGCGGTCCTTGATCCGCGTGACCGTGTCGAGCGCGTTCGCTCCCGGCGCGAGCTTGATGCCGATGCCCGATGCCGGCTTGCCGTTCCACTCGGACGAATAGCCGTATGTCTCCGCCCCGATCTCGACCCGGGCAACGTCGCCAAGGCGCACGATCGATCCGTCGGCATTGCTCTTCAGGCTGATCGCCCTGAACTGCTCGGGCGTGGTCAGTCGAGACTCGACCGAAACCGTCGCATTGAGCATTTGCTCCTTGGGCGCGGGTTGCGCGCCGATTTGCCCCGCCGAAACCTGCGCATTCTGGGCAATGACGGCGGCGCGGATATCCGCCATCGTAAGCGCGAAATTATTGAGCTTGAGCGGGTCAACCCAGATACGCATCGCATATTGCGAACCGAACACCTGGGTGTCCCCCACGCCGCTCAGCCGTGAGAGGGGATCCTGAAGCCGGGAGACGACATAGTCGGCTAGGTCGTCGCCATTGTGCGCACCATTTTCCGAATAGATGCCGACGAACATCAGGAAATTCTGCGTCGCCTTGGCAACACGGATGCCCTGTTGCTGTACTTCCTGGGGCAACAGCGGCGTAGCTGCCTGCAGCTTGTTCTGTACCTGAACCTGCGCAATGTCGGGATCGGTGCCTTGCTCGAAGGTCACGGTGATGACCACCTGCCCGAACGAGGACGATGAAGACGAGAAATAGCGAAGGTGATCGATGCCCTTCAGCTGTTGTTCGATGATCTGCGTCGTCGTGTTTTCAAGCGTTTGCGCGTCGGCCCCCGGGTAGGTCGCGGTGATCGAGACAGCGGGCGGCGCGATCGCCGGGAATTGCGAGATCGGCAATTGCCGGATCGCGAGAATGCCGGTGAGCATCAGGATGATGGCGATCACATAGGCAAAGATCGGGCGATCGATGAAAAAACGAGCCATGGCGGTTTACTTGCCCTGTGCCTGAGGGGCGGGCCCGGCGTTGGCGCGCCAGGGTTTTGGCGTTACCGCCGTGCCCGGGCGCAGATAGCCGCCGCCTTCGACCACGATCCGCTCCCCTGGCTTGACACCGCCGGTGACCAGCCAGCTGTCGCCGACCGTCTGGTTTGTCTGAATGGGCCTTGGCGCCACCTTGTTGTCGCGGCCGATGACGATCACTGTGGCATTGCCGCGTTCGTCGCGGCCGACAGCGCGCTGCGGAACCAGAATGGCTTGTTGCTGAGTGCCCTCCGCCAGTTGCGCGCGCACGAACATGCCAGGCAGCAGCAATCCGCTGGGATTGGGAAAGCTCGCTCGAATGGTCTGCGATCCCGTCGTCGGATCGACAGTCACGTCGGCGAAGCGCAGTACGCCTTGCGGCCCATAGCTGCTCCCGCCCTCTAGCAAGAGCTTGACGGGCGCATTGCCATCGCGTGCAACTTGTCCGGCGAGGATCTGCTGGCGTAACTTGAGTAGGTCCGCACTCGATTTCTGGATGTCGACATAGATCGGATCGAGGCGCTGAATCGTCGCCAACGGCGCCGCCTGCGCGGCGGTCACCAGCGCGCCGACGGTGTAGACGGACCGGCCGATCCTCCCGCTGATCGGCGCCCGAATGGTTGTCCGGGCAAGGTCGATTTCCGCCGACCGCAGTGCCGCTTGTTGCGCGGCAACATCGGCACGTGCCTGGTCCGCGGCGGTCCGGGCGTTCTCATAGTCCTGTTTGGCGATGGCATTGATTTTGACTAGCTCGCCGTAACGCCGTGCAAGTGCCGTGCTGGAGGCTATTGCGGCACGGGCGCGCGCCAGTGCCGCCCGGGCACTGGCAACCTGCGACAGATAGGGCTGTGCGTCGATGCGATAGAGGGCCTGTCCCTTCGTCACCTGATCGCCCTCGTTGAAAAGCCGTGACTCGATGAGGCCGTTCACCTGCGGACGGACATCCGACGTCTCGAACGCAGACGTACGACCCGGCAACTCGCTCATCAGCGCCACCGACTGTTGTGCCAGCGTGACAAAGCCAACGCTGGGCGGTGGCGGCGCAGGGGGTGGCGCGGCTTGCCCGCAGGCCGTGAGGACAAGCGCAGACGCGAGCGAAAGATGACGAATGGAAGTCATGCAAAAGCCTGTGGGCTGGAATGGAACGGGCAACCGCAAAACTGGACTGGATCGGGGGCAAGGTTAGGTCAGGACATGTGCGGTGTTCGGCGCGCGGAGCGTCGTCACGACCGACATGGGCCAGACCTGGAACGACTAACGTTACAACAGCGGAACGGTTCCCCGATCCCGATCACGATCAGCACTGACGTATGCGCTGATCGCGAGAAGCTGTTCGGAGGTGAAACCGGCACCGAGGAAGGCGTCGCGTTCATGCGGGGGCACGGCGAGCCCGTCGTGCCAGACGAGCACGGCCAGGCGCCGCAGCCCTTCCAAGCGCGGATCGGCCAATCGCGGGTTCGTCTCGCCGAACAGGAACCGTGCCAAGACAGACTTCCAGTTCGGCGGTCTTACTGATTGGCGACCGTCACGTCGCGCGATCCTGACAACGGCCCACTCCAAGGTGGTCAGCGTATGAGCAGGCGCGGCGACAGCTGTCTCCGTGGCTAGTCCTCCGCCACCGTAGGGCGCGACAGGAGCGCCGTCTGTTTGGTTGAATGCGAGATACGCCATTGCCGTCGTCCTGTATCGGCGTCGCCCGTGCCCGCCGCACTCAAGGGCAAGCGATGACTACCGCCTAATTCTGTAACGATCGGTATATATTACCTGATGCTGCAGTGCGTCAACCCGTGATATCACTTTTTGATTTTTTATCGGCTCGGCCAGAGCATCAGGCTCGTTTCCATGACGCTCTCGAGGTCGGCACGGCTCGCACCAGCCCCGGCTTGAACGGCCATCCCCTGAAGTATCGTGAAGAGATACTGTGCCAATGCTTCAGGTTCGACATCGCGCCGCAGATCCCCGTCGCGCTGCGCTTGCCGAAAACGTTCGAGCAGCATTGCCGAGGACGAGGAACGACGCTTCAGCACTTCAGTCTTGATCGACTCCGCCTCTGATCCACAGGCGGTGGAAGCGATAACCCCAAGGCACCCTTTGGGGTCGCAACTGCTCAGCTGTGCCTCGATCGCCCCGCGCATGAAATGCTCCGCCACACCGCGTGCGGTGGGCTGGAGCAAGGCCTCGCGCGTATAGGCCAGTTTCTCGTTTTCGTAGAGATCAAGCGCCTTACGGAACAGTTGCTCCTTGTTGCCGAAAGCCGCGTACAGGCTGGGCTTGGTGATGCCCATCGCGTCTGTGAGTTCGGACATTGAGGCGCCCTCGTAACCCTTTGCCCAAAACACGCCGAGCGCGGCGGCGAGCGCCGCATCCGGGCAGAATTCGCGAGGGCGGCCGCGCGCAGGAGTCGATCGCGTTTCCATACTGACCGGTATATATCTGATGTCGCGGTGGCGTCCAGAACCAAAACGGGCCGTTCGTGCGTCCAGATTGCTTTGAGCAGGCTATACCCATTGCGCGGGAAACCCGCTCACCGCGTTGCGGGAGATGCCGAGACTGGTAGGGCAGAAGCGAGCGGGGCACCCGCGATCGTTACACGCTCCATCCGGCGCGACGATGGCCAGTAATCCGCGACGGGATAATGCTGCGTCGCCCGGTTGTCCCAGACGGCGACCGCATTGGGCGTCCATCTGAAGCGCACCTGATATTCGGGGACCTTGAACTGGTCCAGGAGGTCACGGAGCAAAGCGCTGCTCTCGGCGTCGTCAATGCCGTCGATCCGGCTGGTGAAACTAGCATTCACGAACAGCGTCTTTGCGCCAGTCTCGGGGTGGATGCGCACGATCGGGTGATGCTGCGCGGGGAATTCCGCAGCCATGGCTGCCCGACGCTCGGGCGCGATGCGATCACCGAAATCGTAAAGCAAGTCGTGCGTTGCCATTCGGCCTTCGATCCGTGCCTTAATTTCGTCGCTCAGCCCGTCATAGGCAGCGGCCGCATCCGCCCACAAAGTGTCACCGCCGATAGGCGGCAAAACACGAGCGCGCAGAACGGCGCCCATCGACGGTGCGGCGCGGAACGTGACGTCGGTGTGCCACTTGTCGAGCCGCTGGAAACGACGATTTCCTTCGGCATTCTCGACTCGTCCTTCCGACCCCCGAATGTCGAGTATCTCGGGGTAGCCGGGGACATGGTTGATGACGGGATGCCCCTCGAGCACGCCCCAGACACGCCCAAGCGCAAGATGTTGTTCGTGGGTAAGATCGAGATCGCGAAAAAACAGGACCTTGTGGCGCAGCAGAAGCGCGCGGAGCACCGCCGCCGTATCCGGATCAACGACATCACTTGCTTCAAAGCCCGCGACTTCTGCGCCAAGAACGGGACCGCACGGCGTGACATCCAGGCCCAGGCTGGCCAATGACGCGGCAAGCGCATCGTCGGCCTGCACTTCTTTGTCGACGAGGGCAGCGCGGCCTATCATACAGTCTCTCCGATCATTTCATCAGACGTCGCTTCGGTGAGAAACATCGTGACAGCGACGTCCGCAGTCACGTTCGCCACTGTCGAAAACATGTCCGGCACGGTGTCGACCGCCAGGAACAACACCAGTAGTTCGATCGGAACGCCCACGGCCAAAGCGACCGGCGCATAGGCGGCAAAAAAGCTGATCTGGTTCGGCAGGCCCGCGATAACGAGGTTGTTGAGCGTCGCCAGCAGCGCCACGAGCACGAGCTGCCCAAGGCCCAATTCGATCCCGTTCATGCGCGCCAGGGCGAGCGTTGCGATGGCGATTGCCGTGGGCGCGCCGATCCGAAAAAGCGCGACGGCGAGAGGCAGGACAGTACCAGCCGCCTGCTCTGGAAGCCCCAAAACGCGCGTTGCGCCCAGCATCGCCGGCAGCGAAGCCAGCGAGGACTGGGTGCTGAAAGCGACGGATTGAGCCGGCAATACGGCGCGCACGAAAGTCGACAGCGGCGTTCGCGCAAATAGTGCGACCACAACCAGCACCAGCAGCGTCAAGACGATGGCACCAATGGCCCGCACGGCCACATACCAGGCGAGCACCACCCCGATGGCCAGGCCGCTGCGCGCCGCCACATCGAATGCCAAAGCGAACACGCCCAAGGGGGCCGCCCACAACACCCAGCCGATGATCACCAGCAATGTATCGGCCACGCCCTTGAAAAAATCGCCGATCAGCGCGGCGCGGCGCGCATCGATGCGTCGCAACGCGAGCGCGAAAAGCAGTGCGAAGAAAACAACCGGAACAACGGCGCCCTGCGCGGCCGATGCAATCGGGTTCGAAGGAACAAGCGCCCGCAAGCTTTGCTCCAGCGGCGGCAGCTCTGGTATACGGGCGCTTCCCGCGCGCAAGGCATCAAGGCCGGTGACGGTCCAGCCGTTGAACAACGCGGCGCTCAAGACGACGCCGAAGACGGCCGAGCCAAAGAGAACCACGACGAAGACGACCAGTGCGCGCTGGGCGACGCGTGTCGATCCCCCGGCGCCGAGCCCGGTTCCGATGCCTGTGACGATCAGCGCGAAGACCAGCGGGATGATCGTCATGCGCAGGCCGTCCAGCCAGACACCGCCGACGGTTTGCAGCACGGGGAGCACCGGCGTCTTCGACCCGCAGAAATATCCCGCCACAAGTCCGGCAAACAGCCCGATCAGGATGCGCGCAGCAATCGGCAGTTTCATGCGACGGCCTTTGCCCTGACGGGTGCGATGACCTGGGCGGCGAAGCGCTCCATCTCCTCGGCCTGTGGGCTCAGTTGCAGCAGAAGCAGGTTGAGGCCCGCGGCCTCATACCCCTCGATACGTTCACGCAGTTGCTCGGGCGTACCGACAAGGTTTGGGCGCAGGCCGCGGTTCGAGACGGCATATTCCTGCAGTTTGAGTTCCCGCTCGAGCTGCGTCCCCGACAGCCACTGGTCGAAATTGGCATAGCCCGCCGGCAGCTCGTCCACGGTTGTGATGCGTTCCAGTTCGCGCTTGGCTTCGGCCTCACTGTCGCGCACGATGGCGTAGGCCGCCATGCCGTAGCGCATGGGCGGCAGCCCCAGCGAGTCTCGCCGCCGTGCCATGTCGGCAATCTTGGGCCTCACGGCCTCAACAGGGTCGCCGTGCATGACATAGGCATCGCATCGTTCTGCAATCATCGCCTTTGCCGCCTCACTTTCGCCGCCGGCGTAGACTGTCGGTCGCTTCACCGGCTTCGGCGCGCAGATTGCCTCGTCGGTCGAATAGAAGCGCCCGGCGAAGTTGAATCGTTCCTGCGTCCACAGGCCGTTAACCACGTCGAGCCATTCGCTTGTCCGCGCATAACGGTCGTCATGCAGGTCGAACTGCAAGCCATATTGACGCGCCTCATCGGCCCACCAGGACGATACGACATTCAGCGACAGCCGGCCCCCCGAGATGCGGTCGATGTTCGCCGCAGCCTTCGCAAAGAGCGCCGGATGATGGAAATTGGGCCGGACGGCGACCATCAGCTCGATCGACGAGGTCACGGCTGCCAGCGCGGCTGCGGTCGACCAGGCGTCGAGCGCAGGTTGCTCGATTCCCTTGATGTCGTTGAGGTTCAGCTCGGCAATCAACGTGAGGTCCCAGCCCTGGCGCTCTGAGTCCAGGGTCAGCCGCTTCGCGTAGTCCCAGCTTGCCTCCATATTTTCATCGGCAACGTTGCGCAGCCAACCGCCGAAGACGGGCATCCAATAACCGTAACGCATCAGCGGCTCTCCCCGATCCAGCCGACCAACCGCTCGACGAGCCGATCATGTGGATCCCAGCCGAGCACGTCGAGCGGGCTCGCCACGAAATTGGACAGGGCGTTGATGTCGTAGAACACGGCCCGCCCATCGCGGTCGTCTATCAGAAACTCGACGCCGCCGACGTCAAGCTGCGCGGCAACAGCGATAGCTTCAGCAGCGCGTCGGGCAGGTGCGTCCTGATCGACGGCGGTCATGGTAATCCCGCTTCCCGCGACACAGGCGTCCGCCGGGCACAGGTCGAACTGGCCGGCACCGCTTACCTCGATCGCGTACAGGTACATGCGGTCAAGCGTCTCGACGCGCGTGATCTTGCCGTCCCGCGCCGGGACGAATTCCTGAACGAGGAGGACATTGTCGATGCTTTCGGGCAGCGTCCCGTCGGCAATGGCAGCGCGCAGTTCGTCGCGCGTGTCGTACCGGACAATGCCGGCACCGGCGCCACCGATGTTGGCTTTCAGCAACAGCGGATAGCCAATCGCTTCCGCCGCGGCTTCGACCTGATCGACCCGGTGCACCGCATGCGTACGGGGCACTTCCAAGCCAAGCGAAGCCATGAGCGACAACTGGTTTGCCTTCGACGTGTCGATGGCCAATGCCGCGCTGCCGTTGATGACGCGCGCGCCCGCCCGCTGCCAGTGGGCGATGAGCGACTGGGCCCAAAAAATTGGGTGCTGCGCATCGCGGAGGAACGCCGACATGGCAATGCGATTGAAAACGAGACGGTACGGTGGCGGTGCCGCGGGATCGAATACATCGCATGTCGACAACCGCTCATACTCGACTCCATGTCGATCAAGCGCGGCAAAGAGCGGTACGAACCAGCTGGGGTGTTCGTAGAGGATGGCGAGATCGGTCAAGGAAACTCCTAAGCGTGTGCTGGTCGGCTAGGGGTGGGTGTCGCCCATTGCACCATAAAAAAACTTGGGCAATTGCAACGCCTGGTGCGGAAGGTCGGGAGCAAGTGAGGCCGCGTAGCTATCCGCCAACCGGCATTAGGAGCCGAGCGAGCCGTCGCGAACGAACGAGAACTTCCGCTCCCGGCTCGAACTCACATTCTCTGGCTGCCTAAGTCGAAGTCGAGAGCCGGTCGGTGACCATGTCGGCATGTTTTTTGAGACAGGCTCCCAGAAAATCCATCACGACACGGACGCGCGGCACCTGACGAAGTCGCTCATGGGTGACCAGCCAGATTTCGCGCGATCCCGAGGCCGCATGAGGCAGGCAGCGGACAAAGTCGTCATCGGCTTCGGCAACGAAGCAAGGCAGCGACGCCAGACCCATACCCGATCGCACCGCCGAAAGCAGGCCACTGACCGAGCTGTGTTGCATCGCGATCGACCCTTCGAGCCCATTATCACGCAGCCACGTCCCGTAATACCGTCCGATCGTGCCCCCGCCGCCCCCGATGAGCGGGTGTGTGGCTAACTCGCGAAGGTTCCGGGGCAGCTGGTGCGCAGCCGCGTAGATTTTGCTGCAATAGACCGTCCAGAAATCGTCACCGATCCGGCGCCCCACTAGCCCCGCGCCGCTTTCGATATTCTTGGTGACACGAATGGCGATGTCGGCTGCCCCGGATCCGAGATCGCGGACGTCTTCGGTGGCATCAAGTTCGATGACGATGTCCGGGTGTCGTTCGCGCAGGTTGCGCAGCATGGCTGGGAGGACACCCACGACATAGGATTCCTCTGCGGTCAGGCGAACGGTCCCGCCCTCGACCCTTTTGCGCGCGGCGGCTGCTTCGGCAAACTGTACCGCCGAGGCCCGCAACGCACGTGCTTGTGGCAGGAGCGTTTCGCCTATGGCCGTGAGGACATAGCCCGCGCGGCGCCGCTCGAACAGCGATAGACCCAGCGCTTCTTCGAGCGCCGCGATGCGACGGGCAACCGTCGTCTGGCTGACTCGGAGCACGCGACCTGCCGATAGCGTGCTGCCCGTCTCGGCGACGGCCAGAAAGTACTGCGTGTCGTTCCAGTCAAGCATGGTCGCATTCTGCATTTTCGCAGAACCGAAGCGCAACATCGTTTCTGTTTCGCGATCGCAAGCTGCGGTATCCGCATCGCACGTTGGCCAGCGGTTTCGATATGAATGGAGACCGTCATGAAGAAGCTATATGCTGCTGCAGCCCTTGCTGCTCTATCGTTTGTAATGCCCTCTGCGGCAACCGCCGATCCAGGAACACGGCAGACCGTTGTCCGCATTGCAGACCTCGATCTGGCTAGTGCAAGGGGCCAGCGCGTGCTCGACTTGCGCATCCTGCATGCGGCTTACGCGCTGTGCGATACGCCGTCCGCTGCGGACCTGCTGGGATGGACCGCGTTCAAGCATTGTCGTGACATGGCCGTGGCTGGGGCGAACGCGCAGCGTCAGCCTCGCGTGGCAATGAAGAACCCACGCCCGTCAAGCACGTTGGCATCCGCGAGGTGATCTCGTGGCCGTTTCCGCCACGAGGAGCGGCAGCCTTAAGAGCGTGCCATGGGGGCCGTCATCAGAACTTGTAGCCGAGTTCGAGACCAACGCGCCGACGGTCCCCAGGGGATATAAACGAACCGCCGAATTCAATCGCGGGTATCACTTCGTTCAGATAGCGGCGGTCGAGCATATTGTCGGCGAATACGGTCGCCTTCCATTTCGGTCCTTCCAGTCCGAAGCGCAAGTTCAGGACGCCGAAGGCGGCACGGCGGGCGACATCGTAACGTCCGTTCCCGACAAAACCGGGAAGCGCGAGCGCCGAAATCGGCAACAGGCCGCTGAAGATCGTGGGCCGCTCCTGCGCCTGGACGGTGTGGAACCACGTCGGACCGGTAATGCGATAGTCGGCGCGCAGAGTGACGTTCAACGACGTGGTAAGGGGTGCCTCGATCTGCGTGCCAAGGTTGATGGTATAGTCGGCTGTGTACGGTGACTTGTTGCCGACCGTGTAGGGGCGCGACGCGTTCTGCTTGATCTCGCTGTCAGTCAGGTTGAACGCCCCGAACACTTTCCAGCCGGGAATGATGCGAGCGTCGAGATTGAGTTCCGCGCCTTTCACATCGACGCGGTCGATGTTGGACACCACGCGCAGCAGGCCGAACGAACCGACGAAGAATTCGAAGAACTGCATGTCTCGGATACGGGTGTAGTAGCCGGCGAGATCATAATTGACCCGCCCGTCGAGCAGTGACCCCTTTATCCCCGCCTCGAACGCGCTCGAGCGTTCCTTTCGGTAATTGTCGTTGATGAGGACGCCAGTGTTGATCGTGCCGGGCGCACCGTTGTTGAATGCGGCATTGATCGTTGCCTGCGAGCCGGTGTTATTGAACCCGCCCGCCTTGAAGCCGACGCCCCAGTCGGCGTAGATGTTGGTCACCGCATTCGGCTTCCAGCTGAGCGAGATCTTCGGCTCGAGCAGGTTGAAGCTTGCGGATTTATCGCGAATGGGGCCGGCGGCCTGGCCAGGATTGATCGGTGCCCCGGTGATCGGGTCGGTCGCCACAGGGACGCGGGTCGATGTCGTCCGGTCCTCATTGTCGTAGCGCAGCGCGAGGCTTGCCTTGAGATTGCTGGTCGGAGCGTAATCGACTGACCCGAAGGCAGCATAGACGTTGGTATTGAACTGGTCGGCATAGAGCTGCGACGTGGGATTGTTGCTGCCGGGCGCATTGTAGAGGCTCTTGATGACGCCAAGGCCGAGGTCGGCGCCGAGCGAGACGCCGACCAGCCGGTCGATTTTCAGGTAATAAGCGCCGAGCTGCCAGTTGAGCGGCCCGTCGCCATTGGACGCAAGCCGGACTTCCGCGCTGAAATCTTTCTGGTTCCGAACCTGATACTGGGTGCCGTCGCACGTCGTCGGGCTGTAGGCACCGAAAGTGGAACCGGTGGCAGGGTTGAAGATGAAGGGGATCGGGGAACTGCCGATGGCCCCGGGCTGATTGATCGGAAAGCCCTTGAGCGCCAACGTGGTCGCATTGCACTTGTTGAGCACGGCGGTGCTCGTCGCATTCACCGGGCCACCCAGTGCTGCCGAGATGTAGCGCGCGAAGTCGGCAGACGTCCCGTCGGCGGTCAGGTCTTGGCGGACGTCCGAATACAGCGCCCACGCCGTCAGCTTCACCGCACCGAAATCATGGTCGAGCTTTGCCGACGCCTCGACGGTACGCTGGTCGTTGGTGGGGCGGATGTTCGAATAATAGTTGAACACGTGCTTGTTCACGTCCTCGTAGAACGCCGCATTCACGGCGGCGAAATTGGGGACGTGGAATACCGAGTTGAAATTGATCGAGGCGCCCGTCAGCTTGGCATAGCGGGCCTTGAGGTCCAACGTCGTGGCGGCGCCGAGCTGCGCGATCAATCGGCCGTCGATGCCATAGACTTCTTGATCGTCGACCGTCTTCGAATTCAGGAATGTGTTGGTGTAGAAACCGTCGGTCTTGCGGTAGTTCGCCGATAGCACGAACCCCAAGGTGTCCGAAAGCGGACCCGCGATATACCCGGTCCCTTCGAGTGTGTTCATTTCCGCGTAGCTGGCGAGGAACCCGCCTTCGAGACGGTCGCTCGGCTTCAGCGTGGATACAACGATCGCCCCGGCCGCAGCGTTGCGACCGTAGATTGCACCCTGTGGACCTTTCAGGATTTCGATCTGGCGCAGCGTGCCTTGTTGCTGGTTCAGCTGGGCGGTGTTTGTCTTCAGAATCCCGTCCACGACAAGCGCTACGGAACTTTCCGCGTCGCGGGCGCCGTTGATGCCGCGGATGTTGATCTGCGTGTCACCCGCTTCGGCCGTGCCGGTCACGATTGTCACGCCGGGAGTCAGCTGGACGAAGCCGGCAGCATCGGTCACGCCCGTTCGGGCCAGCGTTTCTGCAGTCAGGACCGTTACAGACGCAGGAACGTCAATCAGACGCTCGTTCTGGCGCCGCGCTGTAACGACGATTTCGGTGGGCGTGTCCGCGCCGTCCGCTGCGCCGGGTACCTGCGCGACGGCGGGAGCGGCAAAGGCGAGCGTTGAAAACCCGGCCAGCAAAGTGGCGAATGTGGTGCGCATGATCGGTCCCCTTAAATCGTCCCGCCGGATTCGGTTCGGAGCATGGCGAGGCTAATGTATACAATCCATGCTGGTCAAGTCGTGCCTGAAACGATAATCGGCGTCTGATGTCGCGCGCTTCCGATCATGCTTATTCCGAGATTCGCAGCCTTATCCTGTCGGGTGATGCCGCGCCCGGATCGCAACTCACAGAGGAGCAACTGGCGGAGATTTGCGGCGTATCGCGAACACCGGTGCGGGATGCACTTCGCCGACTGGAGGCAGAACTCTATATTATCAGATCTGAGTCGCAGCGCATGTTCGTTGCTGACTGGAGTCATGCCGATGTCGATGAAATGTTCGCACTTCGGGGCATGCTCGAGGCTCATGCCGCCGCCCGCGCCGCAACGAGGTTCAGCGATGCCGGGCTGGCAGCGCTACGCGCCTGCAACAGCGCGATCGAAGCCGCCGTGCGCCAAGCCGAACCGGATATCCCGGCATTCCTGAGCGGCAATCGAGAATTTCATAGCTTGATCATCGATGCGGCACAGTCGCCCCGTCTCGCGGCGACGCTGGCGACTCTCGTTGAACAGCCGGTCGTCCGCCGAACGGCGCTCCACTATGGTCGTGACCAATTGTCTCGCTCGGCGAGCGAGCATGGCGAGCTCATTCTGGCGTTCGAGGCGCGGGACGCCGATTGGGCAAGGGCGTTGATGACGGGGCATATCCGGCGAGCGTTTCACGCATTCCGCGGTGCAGCCGGTCCCGCCTAGCGGTTCAGCTCGTCAAGATAAGCGATCGCCATGTCGCAATCCCAGATTTCGGCATATTTGCTGCGCAGGTCGAAAATCGTCGCGTCGTGAACCCGGCGGTCTCGGTCACCGCACGCATCTTCGACGACCAGCGGCACGAACCCATGGCATAACGCGTCAAGCGCGGTTGCCCGGACGCAGCCCGACGTCGACAAGCCGCCGATAAGCAGCGTGTCGGTCTCCAGAGATTTGAGCCGGGCGGCAAGTTCGGTGTCGAAAAAGGCACTGGGATAGCATTTGGTCACAACAACATCACCGGGCTCAGGCGACAGCTCGGCCGTGAAATCGCCGAAAGCGTTTCCCGTGTCGAAAGCGCTCAGTGCGGGGACCTTTCGATAGAATTGGCCGCCATCGGCCGGCGTGCGATATTCCACACGCGTGAACACCACCGGCACGCCTGCGGCGCGCGACGCGGCCGCAAGGCGGGTCGCGACGGCGCGCTCGGCCTCGACGCCCGCGTAAAGGCCGCAGCTGCGATCGAAATAGGCGCGGGCAAAGTCGATGAGGAGCAGGGCAGGGCGCGTGCCCGGCAACAGAGTGCCGCCGAAGCCGGCTTCCGCATAATCCCTGGTCAAATCATCGGTCGGCTGGGGCATGCGGTCATTCATCGCTGTCGCTGTCCTGCTGACGGGCTGGCAAAGGGTGCTATACAGGCGCAAATGAGGTTTGTATACAAAGTCGCATGAGCCGTGATCCCGTCCAGATTGTCGAAGTGTCGCCCCGCGACGGGCTTCAGAATGAAAAAGAAATCGTCTCGACCACAGACAAGATTGCGCTCGTCGAGCGGCTGATCGCGCTTGGGGCCCGGCGGATCGAAGTTGCAAGTTTCGTCAATCCCCGTCGCGTTCCGCAGATGGCGGATGCGGAAGGGGTGATCGCCGGGCTCCCCGATCTGTCCGGCGTCTCGTACATCGCGTTGTGCCTGAACGAGCGCGGCGTCGACCGTGCCATCGCGAGCCGCGCAGGCGCGCGCGGGGTCGATGAGGCAGGCTGCGTGCTCGTGGCCACCGACAGCTTCGGAATTGCCAACCAGGGACAGACGGTCGTCGACGGGATCGCTGCAAACCGTGCAATGATTGCAAAGGCGAGGGCGACCGGCATGACGGCGCAGCTCACGATCTCCGCATCCTTCGGTTGCCCGTTCGAAGGACCAGTGCCGCAGGAACGCGTGCTCGACCTGGCCGAAGCAATGGCCGAGGCGGGCGCCGAAGAGATCGCTTTTGCCGACACGATCGGGGTTGCGGTGCCCGACCAGGTCGGCGAACTGTTCGAGCGCGCGTTCGAGCGGGTAGGCCGCGATTTCCGGTTGCGTGTCCATCTCCACGATACGCGCGGGATGGCGCCGGCGAACGCCTGGGCCGCTTATAAGGCGGGGTGTCGCACTTTCGATTCGGCCTTGGGAGGTCTGGGCGGCTGCCCGTTCGCCCCGGGCGCTGCAGGCAATGTTGCGACGGAGGAGTTGGCCTATCTGTTCGCGCACAGTGGCGTGAATTGTGGCATTGATCTGCCTGCTGCGCTGGCCGCCAACGCCTGGTTTGCCGGCATCATGGGCCGGCCGCTGCCGTCCAAAGTCGGCCGAGCAGGAGATTTTGTTCCGAAGAATCAGGTAAATGGGGAGCGGGAAACGGCATGAGCTATCGTCTGGGCGTCGATGTCGGCGGCACTTTCACCGATTTACTGGTCATCGACGAGACAAGCGGACGAACCTGGCGTGACAAGGTGCCATCGACGCCACATGATCCCAGCGAGGCCGTGATCACCGGTGCCCGGCAATTATGCGACCGCGCGGGCATTTCGCCCCAGCAGCTTGAACTGTTTCTTCACGGAACGACGGTCGCGACCAACGCCGTGCTCGAACACAAGATCGCGCGCGTCGGTCTGATCGTCACGGAGGGGTACCGGCACATCCTTCAAATCGCACGTAGCCTCGTGCCCGGAGGACTCGCAGCCTGGATCATCTGGCCGAAGCCCGAACCGATGGCCCCGCTCGAAGCGACGATCGAGGCGCCCGAGCGAATAGGCGCAGATGGCGAAATCGTGCGACCGCTCGACGAGGCGGGGCTACGCCGCAACTTGCGACGGCTGCGCGACGAGCAGGTCGAGGCGGTAACCATATGCCTGATCAACAGCTATATGAACGCGGCGCACGAACGGCGCGTGGCCGAAATCGTCAGCGAAGAAATGCCCGGCATTCCCGTCAGCATTTCGGCAGATATCCTGCCCGAGATGCAGGAATACGAACGTGCGCTGACCACCGTCGCTAATTCGGCCGTCCGCCCGACTGTCTCGCGCTACGTCGGAAATCTCGAGCGTGAACTTCGCGCCTGGGGGAGCTACGCAAAGCTCAGCCTGCTTCGCTCGGACGGCGGGCTGATGTCGGCGGAAAAATCAAGCCAAGCGCCGGTGAACCTGCTGATGTCGGGCCCGGCGGGTGGCGTTGCCGGCGCCGTGTTCGTCGCCAAGAGCGCGGGGCTGCCGAATGTGCTGACGCTCGACATGGGGGGCACGTCGACCGACGTCGCCCTGATCGAGGAGTATCAGGCGCGGTTGCGGCGTGAAACGAGTGTCGGTCACCTGACCGTTCGCGCGTCTTCGCTCGATGTGAAGACGGTGGGCGCAGGAGGCGGCTCGATCGCGACCGTTCCCGAGCTCACCAAGGCGCTGCGCGTAGGCCCGCAATCCGCGGGTGCCGTGCCGGGGCCCGCGGCCTATGGGCGGGGCGGCGAACTGCCGACCGTCACCGACGCAAATGTCGTACTCGGTTATCTGCCCGAGAACCTGCTCGGTGGTACGTTCAAGCTCGACCGCGCGGCTTCGACCCGCGCGGTCCAGACGATTGCCGATGCGCTGGGCATCACCCTGATGGAGGCCGCCGCGGGCATCGTCAGCATCGTCAACGAGACGATGTACGGCGCACTCCGCCTTGTTTCGGTCCAGCAGGGCTATGATCCGCGCGATTTCGCGCTGATGGCGTTCGGCGGTGCGGGCCCCCTGCATGGCAATGCCATGGGCGTGCTGATGGGCAGCTGGCCCGTCGTCATTCCGCCGTCACCGGGCGTGCTCTGTGCTTATGGCGACGCGACGACCCGGCTGAGGGTGGATGCCCAGCGCAGCTTCAATAAGCTGGTCACCCACACGGATGACGTCGAAGTCGGCGCTGTCATCGACGAGGTCATCGCACAGGTCACGGCCGAACTTGCGGCGGAGGGCGTTGGCCCGTCGGATCAGGAACTGCGCGTCGAGATCGACATGCGCTATGCGGGACAGGCATTCGAGGTTTCGCTCTACAGCCCGCCGGGCTCGAACATCGGCGACCTTGTCGAACGCTTCGACGCCGAACATAAAAGGCTGTTCACGTTCAATCTCACGGTGCCGCAGGAACTGGTCAACATCCGCGTCGTGGCCCTGGGCAAGGCCGCCAACGTCAGCGCCGAGCGGATACCCGAGGGCAACGGTGATACATCGGCGGCCCGGCTCTACGACCACAAGGTATGGATGGACGGTCGCGAGCAGGACGCGGTCATTTACGATCGCACGAAACTGCGCAGCGGCGACCGTATCGTCGGGCCGGCCGTAATTACCGAAATGGATTCGACGACGCTGGTCCTGTCGGGCCACGTTGCCGCCGTCGATCCCTATGGCAATATCCTCATCACGCCGGAGGCACGCTGATATGGCCGCGACTATCATCCAGACGAACGATACAGCATTTGTCGACGTGTCGATCGATCCCGTCACGCTCGACATCATCGAGAATGCGCTGCGCAATGCCCGCATCGAGATGGACGCGACGCTGGTGCGGACCGCAATGTCGCCAGGCATCCGCGAGCAGGGCGATGCCTTTCCGCTGATTGCCGATCCGGCGGGCAAGATGATCGTCGGGCAATTCGGCAGCTTCATCGACGGATTCCTGCGCGGCTTCGACGGGACGATCGAGGAAGGCGACATGATCCTGTTGTCCGACCCGTACAGCTGCGAAGGCGCCGTCAGCCATTCGAACGACTGGCTCGTACTCTTGCCGGTGTTTCGGTCCGGGCGCCTCGTGGCCTGGACCGCGATGTTCGGCCATCAGTCCGACATCGGCGGCAAGGTTGCCGGATCGATGCCGATCGACGCGCGTGCGATATTCGAGGAAGGCGTTCGCATTCCGCCGGTCAAGATCTACGCGAAGGGCGAATATAATGCCGACCTGATCAGGTTGGTCATGCACCAGACGCGCAAGCCGGACTGGTGCGCGGCGGACCTGAACGCGCTGATCGCCGCCTGCCGGGTTGCGGCGCGGCGCGTCGAAGAAATGTGCACGCGCTTCGGCGAGGATGTCTATGTCGCCGCGACCCAGGCGCTTTTGGCGCGCAATCACCGGGCGATGAAGGCGCTGATCGCCCAGTCGGTCGGCGAGGAGGCGGTCAGCTTCGAGGACTATGTCTGCGATGATGGCGTTGGCTACGGCCCCTACAAGATCAAGTGCTCGATGCGGCGCGAGGGCGATCGGGTCATCCTCGACTTCGAGGGGACGGATCCCCAGTCAGATGCCTCGATCAACTTCTACCTGAACGAGAACATGTTCAAGATGTTCTTCGGAATCTACATGATCATGGTCTTCGATCCGCAGATCATGTTCAACGACGGGTTTTACGACCTGATCGAGGTGCGCATTCCCGAGGGGTCGCTGCTGAAGCCGAAATTTCCGGCCGCACTTTCCGGGCGAACGCATGCGCTGGGGCGGATCTTCGACATCCTCGGTGGCTTGCTGGGCCAAAGGACGCCGGAATTCCTGTGCGCTGCCGGGTTCAGTTCGTCGCCGCACCTCATGTATTCAGGGCGCGACACCCGCAAGGGTGCCGGCGAGGGAGACTGGTTCCAACTGTTCCAGATCGGCTTCGGCGGCATTCCGGGCAAGCCGTTCGGCGATGGCCCCGACGGCCATAGCCTGTGGCCCGGCTTCACCAACGTGCCGAACGAGTTTCTCGAGCGATACTTCCCGTTGCGCATCGAACGTTACGAGGCGCTCGCGGACTCCGGCGGCGCCGGGCGGTTCCGTGGCGGCAACGGTATCTTGATGAGCTACCGTTTCCTCGCCCCCGGCACGGTCAGCATCCACGATGACCGCTGGTTCACCTACCCCTGGGGCGTGAACGGCGGGAAGCCGGGCACACGCGCGCGCAAGATCCATGAGAAGGCTGACGGCACGTCGGCGATCGTCGCTAACAAGCTCGACAGCCTGATGGTGGAGGAAGGCGACCAGCTACACTTCATCACCTGGGGCGGCGGCGGTTGGGGCGACCCAGTCGATCGTGAGGTCGACCTGATCGCCCGCGAAATCCGCCAGGGGCTGGTCACCGCAGCGGGCGCACGGGCCTATGGTGTCGTGGCGGATGCGGACGGAGTCGTCGACGAGGCTGCAACGAACGTTTTGCGGGCGGAAATGCGCGCCGCTGGCGGCGAACCCTTGCTGTTCGACCGCGGCGGGAGCATCGACGAGCTGCGCGCGCGATGCCTGGACGAAACGGGCCTGCAGCCGCCGGCACAGCCCGTGTGGCACACCGAGCCTAATGCGTTTGCGATCGCTGCGGAATGAGCCTGTCGTCTGAGAACAAGGGTCCCTTGAAGGGGCTGCGCGTCGTTGAAATGGGCCAGCTGATTGCGGGGCCGTTTTGCGGGCAATTGCTCGGCGACATGGGCGCGGAAGTGATCAAGATCGAACCGCCCGGAAAGGGCGATCCGATGCGTGACTGGGGCCGTGGCGACTATCCGCTCTGGTGGGAGGTCGTGGCGCGCAACAAGCGGTCGGTTTCGGCCAATCTGCGCATACCCGAGGGACAGGCGCTGGCCAAGCGGCTCATCGCGACGTCCGATATCCTGATCGAGAATTTCCGTCCCGGCACGCTCGAGAATTGGGGCCTCTCGCCGGAGGTGCTCCATGCCGAAAATCCCGGACTGATCATCGTGCGCGTCTCCGGCTACGGCCAGACCGGGCCGTACAGTGACCGCGCCGGCTTCGGGGGCATCGGCGAGGCCATGGGTGGCTGGCGCAACATCGTCGGCGATCCAGACCGTGCGCCGTCGCGCATGGGCGTTTCCATCGGCGACACGCTCGCGGCAACCTATGGCTGCATGGGCGCACTCGCTGCGCTGCGGCACCGTGAGGCTACGGGCGAGGGCCAGGTCGTGGATTCGGCGCTTTATGAAGCCGTGCTGCAGGTGATGGAAAGTCTGGTCCCCGACTACAGCGTGTTCGGCTATGTTCGCGAGCGCACGGGCTCGGTGCTTCCCGGGATTGCGCCCTCCAACGTCTATCAGTGCAGCGACGGCGACTTCCTGATCGGGGCAAATCAGGACACGGTCTTCGGGCGGTTGTGCACGGCGATGGGCGAGCCAGAACTGGCACGCGATCCGCGCTACGTCGACCATATCTCGCGCGGTCGCAACCAGAAGGAGCTCGACGTCCGCATCGAAAGTTGGACGCGTCAGCATACCGTCGTCGAAGTCGAGGCATTGATGATCGAGCACGGCGTGCCAGCCGGCCGGGTCTACACGCCTGCCGACATGCTCGGCGACCCGCATTTCGCCGCGCGCGAGGCCATCGTCGACATTGATCACCCGCGCTGGACGAACCTGAAGATGCAGGCGCCTTTCCCGCGCCTGTCTCGAACGCCCGGGAGCATCCGCAGCCTGGCGCCCCAAACAGTCGGGCAGGACAACGCCGAGATCTATGGCGAACTCGGCCTCGATGCCGACGAAGTGACGGCGCTCGCGCGGATCGGCGCCGTATAGCCTTTTGGTCTGAACACAGCTCTGGTCGGCGGCACTGCGCGCGTTAAAGGGTGTTGAGGAAAGAGACTATTGTGGTTGCCGCCAAGGAGGGGCGACGGGCTGTCTTCCGATCGAACCGCCATGGGTCGGCGCGTTCGAGTCCTTCACCTCGTGGCAACACCAGCCGTCCAACCGGCCCCTCAATATGATATGCAGGATGAAGCCGGTCGGCGTCGGCAGAATACCTCAACAATGCCGCGACACTGCCGGACCTGACTGTCTCGGCTACTCACGTGCTGCCACGGCCAGCCGACTTAGGGAATGGTCTTGGCGCGCTTCAGATAAGCCACAGGATCGATCAACCGAAAGCCGGGCACTGTTTTGGCGAAGTGCTTCAGCCAGTAACCGTGGCCCGCACCATAAACGACGAGCACACGATCACCGGGCTGGGCGACGTGCATCAATTTGCCGAAAATCTTGGCGTTCCTGAGATACCAAGCCGCGTTCATGTCGGCACCAGGCTGGCTGTCGTTGTCGCCGACCGGAAGCCACGCGTAATAGCTGTCCATATTTGTGTAGATGGGATCCGTGTTGACCCTGATCAGAAGGTCAGCAACGCTGCGGGTTTTCTGATCCTGCTCGAACTTCGCGAGCCACGTTTTTATGGGCGCATTTGCCGCGTCGATCAGCCGCGTCTGGCCGAACCTTCCGGCACCTTCCTGTAATTTGTCGTACGGATAATAGTCTGGTTCACCCGGTCCCGGCTGTTCGTCGATTCCTTCGACCTTCTTCAGACCAGCGAGGTTCGCTACCCGGAAGCCGATCTGGGTAATTTCATTGGCATCGGTTAACAGGTCCGCGACCTTGAAACGGGGATAGGCAGCCGTCGCGAGGTCGGGTGCATTGCTCTGCATCTCGACCATGACCTTGGTCGGGCGAAAAGACAGCAAGGCTTTGGCAACGGCCTCAAGTTGCGCCTGTTTGGGAGGAGTTAGTACGCTGTCCACCTTAATGTTGTTGGTATCGCGACCGGGGTTGCCAAAATGATAGGCCCCCAGAACCATGACATCGATCGAAGGCTGCGCCGCATTGGCAGCCGTGCAATAGAAAAGTGCGACCGTCCATGAGATGGCTCTAAAGCGCATTACCGGCCCCTTATCATGGCATCCGCACACGCACCTTGCGGCGCGAAGCCGGCCGCTATCGCGTTGCCCAAGCAAGTGTCAACCGGAGCCTTTTAAGGCCGTCAGCGCGTCGTCGTCAGGCCGCTGTTTTGTCGTCGCCGTACGCACGTACCGCTGCGACCCGTACGGTACGGTCCAGCGCCGCTGTAGCCGTGCGTGAGCAACGTTTTCGCAGGCTGTGCCGAAAGCGGCTCAAGTCCTAGCCTTTTCGTTGGTGACCCCTACGGGAATCGAACCCGTGTTTCAGCCGTGAGAGGGCCGCGTCCTAACCGCTAGACGAAGGGGCCGTGCAAGCGAGGTGGGCGCCCTACGCCCTGGTCGCCCGTAGCGTCAAGGTTTTGCGACGAAAGCGGCAAGTCTGCGCGCGGCATCGAGGCGGATGTTCGTCCAGAAGAGGCTGTAGTCGAACACATGATAGTTATTGCCGGGGAGAACATAGCTTTTGATGTCTTCGGGCGGCGCACCTATCAGGAGGAGCCCACGGGGGTCGCAGCGCGCGGGTATGGTACCGACCTGCAGCGACCCATCCTTCAGATCTGCGTCGGGAATGACGGCGCCGAGGTTCGCTTTTGCACTCGCGCTGGCGCCTGGCGTGCCCGTCAGCGGATTGGTGCACAACATCGGCGTTCCCTTGCGCGAACGGCCGTCGAAGCCCGTCGTTGCGTCATAAGCCTCGGTCACAAGTTTTGGATCGGCAGGCTCTGCAAAACTTTGCCAGGATAGGATGCAGCCGGTCTGGCTCGGCGCCCCGCAGGCGGGAAGACCCAATGCTTTGATGTCGGTCTCCACGGATACAGGCCAGCCGACGACGTAGGCGGCCACGATCCGTGCCGAAATCGGCTTTCCGGCGACTTTCTCTCGCAGCAGACGCGTGAGATGAAGCGCGCCCTGACTATGCCCGGCAAGGATGATGGGACGGTCCTTAGGTGCCTGTTCCACGAAGGCGTCAAAGGCCAGCGCCACGTCGCGGTAAGCGGCGTCGAGTGCCTTTTGCGCATCAGCTTTTGTCGTCAGGAACGAGCCAAATGTGGCTTGCCGATAGCGCGGTGCCCAGACGTTTCCGACGTCATTGAAGACACTTGCCTGTCCTCGAATGAAGGTACGCGCAAGGTCCGCAGACGTCGCATCTTCGAGGGGTGCGTTCCATCCGGCGCGGGTCAAATAACTGGTGGGGTGGATGAAGAAGACCGATGCACCGCGTGCAGCCCTGGGTGCCGCGACACCTTTGGGACGCCATTCCGCTGAATTGTTCGTCGCGATGTCGGGCCGGGCGTACCACATCGCCCTTGCCGAATAAGCGTTGGGCGCGGCCGGCGCCTGCTCGGCGAAGGGCGCCCCCGGCACGAACGCCATGCGGATCAGCCGGTCGCTGAACAGGGCCCAGATCACACCGCACAGGATCACCAGGAAGGTCAGGAAGGCGACGACGTAGAGAAACTTGCGGGCCATTAGGTGTCCGACCGTTGAAGGGTGTCGGGGTTGCTGCTAGCGGCCAGTCGCATGTCAGTCGATAGTGCAACCGTCCGGAAGATCGCCTCGCTCGCGCGCATCGCCGTGACCGAAGAACAAGTTGTGGCCATGGTGCCGGAACTCAATAATATTCTCGGGTGGATCGAGCAGCTCGCGGAGGTCGACACGTCGTCGGTGGAACCCATGACAGCGGTGGTTGCCAATACGCTGCGGCTTCGTGCCGACACCGTAACCGACGGTAACGTCCGCGAAGCGGTCCTCTCCAATGCGCCGGCTCCGGAGCATGGGTTCTTCGGCGTGCCGAAGGTGATCGAATAAATGTCCGAGCTGACCGACCTCGGGGTGGCAGCCATTCGTGATGGCGTGCGCGACGGAAGTTTCTCCGCGCGCGAAATCGCTGTCGCCTTCATCGACAAGGTAGCGGCGGCAAAGCCGTTGAACGCCTTTCTCGTGGAGACGCCCAAACACGCGCTGGCGGCTGCGGACAGGGCGGATATCGCGCGGGCTGCGGGCGAAACGAGACCTTTAGCCGGCGTACCGATCGGCATGAAGGACCTGTTCTGCACGAAGGGCGTGGCGACAACGGCGGCCAGCGAGATTCTCGGCGGCTTCGTACCGCCGTATGAATCCACGGTTTCCGGAAAGTTGTGGGACGCGGGCGCGGGCATGTTGGGCAAGCTCAACATGGATCAGTTCGCCATGGGTTCGTCGAACGAAACGAGCGCCTTCGGCAATGTCGTCTCGCCATGGCGGCGCAGCGACGGTGGCAACGCGGCGCTGGCACCCGGCGGATCTTCGGGCGGGAGCTCGGCAGCGATTGCGGCGCGCCTGTGCCCGGCGGCAACAGGTACCGATACGGGCGGGTCGATCCGCCAGCCTGCTGCCTTTACCGGCATCAGCGGTATCAAGCCGACCTATGGCCGTTGTTCGCGATGGGGCGTGGTGGCATTCGCCTCGTCGCTCGACCAGGCAGGCGCCATGGCGCGCGATGTGCGCGACTGCGCGATCATCCTTGGCGCGATGGCTGGATTCGACCCGAAGGATTCGACGTCGCTAGATCTCCCGGTGCCCGATTGGGAGGCGGCGCTGGATGCCGACCTCAGGGGAAAACGGGTCGGCATCCCTCGCGAATACCGGGTCGACGGCATGCCTGCCGAAATCGACGCCTTGTGGGAACAGGGCATCGCCTGGGTGCGAGATGCCGGTGCAGAAGTGGTCGAAGTATCCCTGCCACACACCAAATTCGCGCTTCCCGCCTATTACATCATCGCACCGGCCGAAGCCTCGTCAAACCTCGCGCGCTATGACGGCGTCCGTTATGGCCTGCGCGACCTGCCCGAAGGAGCGGGGCTCCAGGACATGTATGCCGCCACGCGTGCCGCGGGTTTCGGCTCTGAGGTCAAACGGCGCATCCTGATCGGGACCTATGTGCTGTCGGCAGGGTTTTACGACGCCTATTTCACGCAAGCGTCGAAAGTGCGCAGCCTGATCGCGCGCGATTTCGATCGTGCATGGACGCAGTGCGACCTGCTGCTGACGCCGACGGCGCCGAGTGCGGCGTTCGCGCTGGGCGAAAAGAGCGCCGATCCGCTAGCCATGTACCTCAACGACGTCTTCACGGTGCCAAGTTCCCTCGCCGGACTGCCGGCAATGTCGGTTCCCGGCGGTCTGGACTCGCAAGGGTTGCCGCTTGGCCTGCAGGTCATCGGCAGGGCCCTCGACGAGCAGGGCGTTCTCAACGCCTGCCTTGCGCTCGAGCAGCGTGCCGGCTTCACGGCGCGGCCGCAGAGCTGGTGGTAGGCAGCGTCGGCACCCGGTGAGCGTCAGGCGCTTTCTCGACTGGGTTGCCGACCGTCCTATTGCTGCCTTGCCTCTCATGCTGGCCGCCGTCGCCGAACGCGTTGCCTGGACATTGGCAGGGCATATGAACATGCTCGATACAGAGCTGCGCAACGTCGCGATGCACTGGGCGACGACCGGCTCGATTGCCGATGCGTTTCGCGCGGGGAGCGGGCCAACTGCGCATGTGGGAGCATTGCCCGTCATCATTCCCGGTTTGATCATGCGGACCGTAGGAACCGATACAGCTGCTACGACCCTGATCCTGACTACGTTGAGTGCGATCGTCATTGTTGCGACGGCATTGGTCTTGAATGGAGCGTTCCGCCTTCTCGGCACGCCGGCTCCCGCGCGCGCCGGCGCGATGCTCCTTGTCTGTCTGGTGCCGCTGCACATAGAGATCGAGGCTCGCTCGCTGCGGATCTACGAGAATGGCACTGCCGCTCTGCTTGTTGCGGCCCTGCTGCTCAGCGTCCTCCGCCTCGACCGTCGCGGGCAAATCGGTCTTGTTGATCTGCTCGGACTTTCGGGGCTGGCAGCGCTTATCGTCGCGTTGTCGCCGGCCCTCGCAGTCGCCGTGATGGCGATGTTGGGCACGCTTGCCCTGCGCAAGCTGAACGGGCAGGGCAGGGCGAAGGCCGCTGCTTTGCTGGGCATCACTTTGTTCGCCACGACGCTGCCCTGGGCGCTGCGCAATCGCGACGTCTTGGGGCAGATGTTATGGACGCGCAGTAATTTCGGTCTCGAGTTCGCCATCGGTACTCATCCGGCTGCGGTCGATCCGGTCGATCCCGGCGCGGTGTATCTCGCACGCCTCGCGCAAGTGCATCCGCATGGTAGCGAGCCGGGCTATCGCGCCCTGACCAACGCTGGCGGTGAGCTGGCCTATGCGCGAAAGCTGGGCGACGAAACATGGGCTTGGGTCGGCGCGCACCCACTGCAGGCCGCCCAAATCTGGAAGCGTCATCTGTGGGAGTTCTACTTCCCGCCGCTCTGGATGTGGCTGCATTCAGGGCTGCCTGATGCAACGACGCCCTTGCGAATCGTCATTGTCGATATCATCGCGGTGCTTGCGCTGTTTGGCCTTTGCCGGGCGGTCGCATTGCGGCACTGGACCTATCTGTACGTCGGTGCGCCCATCTTTCTGATCGCGCTGCCCTACATGCTGGCTCAGCCTCTCGTTCGCTACCGCTATGTGATTGCCAGTCTGCTCGTTTTCCTTGCGGCCGATACGCTCGCCCGCTTGCTGAACCGCCCGGAAACGGTTGCGTATGCATGGCGTCGACCGTGAACAGGCTCGACCAGCTCATCCAGGTGCTGACCGATCTGCGCCATATGGGCCCGGGATTTGCGTGGGCGGCATTGCGGCGGTGGAAGAGGAACGCGCTCTTCAAATTGCCTCTGCCGGGCGTCGAGGCGGCCTGGGTGCGCGGTCGAGACAGTGACATCGACACGTTGCGCCGGATTTTCTTGCACCGCGACTACGAAATACCATCAGCCCTTGTCCGCGACCGCCTGCTGGCGCGGTACGAGGCCATAGTAAGCGCGGGAAAGCGCCCCGTGATCGTCGACGCCGGCGCGAATATCGGCGGCTCGGCACTTTGGTTCGCACAATTGTACCCTGAGGCGGTCATTCTTGCCGTTGAGCCCGATCCCGCGACGATCGACATGTTGAGGCGCAACGTTGCGCATTTGCCCAACGTCCGCGTCATTGCGGCGGCGCTAGGCGGCGTGGCGGGGCAAGTCGAGCTGATGCCGGGGCAGTCTTCGGATGCCACGCGCACGATCAGGGCCGAGACAGGCCTCGAGGTAACGACCGTCGGCCAGATTGTCGCCGCTGTTCCCGATGGCGTGCCAATGATCGCCAAGATCGACATAGAAGGGTTCGAGGCGGACGTCTTTGCCGGCAATACCGAATGGATAGACACCTTCTTCGCGATCTTTACCGAATTGCACGACTGGATGTTGCCGGGTGAACGCAGCAGCGGGTCTTTTCAGGCAGCTATGGGAGCGCGGGATGATTTCGAAGTCTTCATCAAGGGCGAAAACCTGATCTACGTCCGCCTTTAACGCGAACCGGCTTGCCAGACGGTCGCGACAGCGGCATCGGTCGACGCATGGAACAGAGCAGCTTTCGCATCAAAGGAGCAACAGGTGACTGGGAGGTCGTCGTCGGCCTGGAAGTGCACGCCCAGATCACGTCAAACGCGAAGTTATTTTCAGGCGCCTCGACGGCGTTCGGTGCGGAACCGAACACGCAGGTTTCGCTCGTCGACGCGGCGATGCCTGGCATGCTGCCGGTACCCAATGAGGAATGCGTGAAGCAGGCAGTCCGCACCGGGCTCGCCATAGGGGCTGAAATCCACCGCTGGAGCCGGTTCGATCGCAAGAACTATTTTTATGCCGACCTGCCGCAGGGCTACCAGATTTCGCAGCTGTTTCACCCGATCGTGGGCGAGGGATCGATTACCGTCACGACGGATGAGGGCACCAAGACGATCGGTGTAGAGCGGATCCACATCGAGCAGGATGCCGGCAAGTTGATGCACGACCAGCATCCGACCATGTCCTACGTCGATCTCAACCGGTCCGGCGTCGCTCTGATGGAGATCGTGTCCAAGCCGGACATGCGAAGCCCGCAGGAAGCCGGCGAATATGTACGCAAGCTGCGCCAGCTCGTCCGTTACATCGGCAGTTGCGACGGCAACATGGAACAGGGATCCATGCGCGCCGACGTGAACGTCAGCGTACGCCGCCCAGGCGACCCGTTTGGCACGCGGACGGAGACAAAGAACGTAAATTCGGTCCGCTTCATCCAGCAGGTCGTCGAGCTCGAAGCGAGGCGACAGGTCGATGTCATCGAAGGCGGTGGAACCATTGTTCAGGAAACGCGGCTCTTCGACCCTGACAAGGGCGTGACACGCAGCATGCGGTCAAAGGAGGACGCGCATGATTACCGCTACTTCCCCGATCCCGACCTCCTGCCGCTGGTGCTGACGGAGGACTTCGTGGCCGAATGCGCCGCAAGCCTGCCCGAATTGCCGGACGCGAAACGGGTGCGCTTTACCGAAACGATGGGGATCACGCCCTACAATGCGGAAGTGCTGACCAACGACGTCGATACGGCGCACTGGTTCGAGGCGCTGCTGGCGCAGGGTGTCGAGGGCAAGATGGCCGCAAACTGGGTTACCGGTGAGCTGTTCGGTGCGCTCAATCGCCTTGGTAGAGGTATCACCGACAGCCCCGTAAGCCCTGCCCAGGCGGCAGAACTTCTGAAGCTCGTCAGCGACGGCACCTTGTCCGGCAGCATGGCCAAGACCGTCTTCGAAAAGATGCTGGAGACGGGAGACGGGGCGGGAGTCATTGTCGAGCGCGATGGCCTGAAGCAGACGAGCGATACCGGCGCCATTGATGCCGCGATCGCCGGCATACTCGCTGCCAATTCGGATAAGGTCGCCGAATATAAGGGCGGCAAGGAAGCCCTGTTCGGATTTTTCGTCGGCCAGACGATGAAGGCGATGGCGGGCAAGGCGAATCCGAAAGTGATCAACGAGCGGTTGCGGGAGCTGCTCGCTTCTGCATAAAACTGGCATCGGCCGAAGAGTCGAGCGAGGGGAACGGGGGAAAATGAGGCGCACGATTGCGATCGCTCTGGCTTGCGCCGTTCTCGGCTCGTCACCTGCGCATGCCGGCACGAAGGCCGTAACCGCCTCGGGATACGCCCTGCCCAAAGACAAGCCGGTCACCATCGTCCTGATGCGCCCCGATACCGATGTTGGCGAACTTGCCGCCGGCGGATTGCCGCAGCCCAATGCCGACTGGACGAAGGCCGCACGCGCGAACCTTGCGGACGCGCTGAGGGCGGATGCGGCGGCAAAGAAGCTTCAGCTGAAAGTAATCGACGAACAATCGGGCGAAGCGGGGCAACTGGTTGCCGATTATACGGCGCTGCATCAGGCAGTTGCGGACGCGATCATTCAGCACAAATATTATGGCGCCAAGCTCCCTACCAAAAAAGACAAGTTCGACTGGACGATGGGTCCCGGCGCGCAGCAGCTCGGCGTCCTTTCCGGCGGCAACTACGCGCTGTTCCTGTTCACACGCGACAACTTCGCGAGCGCGAGCCGCAAGTCGATGCAGGTTGCGGGCATGCTGGGCTGTCTGGTGGGCTTTTGCATGATCGTGACCGGAGGCCAGCACGTCGCCTATGCGTCGCTGGTCGAACTTTCGTCGGGCAACATCGTCTGGTTCAACGTGCTTCGCGGTTCGAGAGGCGACGTGCGGGAACGCGAGGGTGCCGCAGCCATGGTAACGGCGATCATGGCCTCGATGCCGACCCAGCCGGGAGAAGCACCCAAGGCCGTGGCGGCGGCGAAATGAGGCGACTGCTGCCGCTCGCGCTGCTCGCGATCGGTGCCGGTTCCCCGCCAGTTGCCGTGACCCCGGGTTACGCGCCGCAGGATGCCGACGAACGTGGCCTGTGGATGCAGGTCGATGAATATGAGCGCCAATTTCGCACGTCGCACTTCGTCATGCGCGATGCAGCGCTCAACGCCTATGTCCGCCAGGTCTTTTGCAGGACTGTCGGCGCAGCCGAGTGCCAGGACGTCCGCATCTACATCGTCCGCACTCCCTATTTCAACGCGAGCATGGCGCCGAATGGCATGATGCAGGTCTGGTCTGGCTTGTTCCTTCGCTGTCGCAACGAGGCACAATTCGCTGCCATATTGGGCCACGAATATACGCACTATCGCAACCGGCACACGGTGAAGCAGTTCCGCGACATGAAGAACAAGACGAACGCGGTCGGATGGCTGTCGGTGATTCCTTTAGGCGGTTTCGTCGCGGGGGGCATTGCCCTTGCCCAGCTCGGCATGATCGGGTCGGTTTTTTCGAATTCGCGTGAGATGGAGCGGGAGGCTGACACCGGCGCGCTGCCCCTGATGGTAAAGGCGGGATATGATCCGAGTGCCGCGTCCAAGATCTGGGGCCAACTTCTCGCCGAGGAGGCAGCGACGGCTGCCGAGCGCAAGCGTGCGCGGCGGCGAGAAGGCGGCATGTTCGCCACGCACCCCCAAAGCGTCGAGCGCCAGGCAGATCTCGAGCGCCAGGCCAAGGCCCTCGCATCCCCTTCCGCTGTCGCACTCAACACGGCCGAGTATCGTGCGGCGCTGGCGCCTTGGTGGGCCGATTTCATCGACGACCAGATCAAGCTGAACGATTTTGGCGCGACGGACCTGCTTCTGAGCCAACTGGCCGACAGCAAATGGACAGGCGAGCTGCTCTATGCGCGCGGCGAACTCTACCGCTCGCGCGGGCGGCCGGACGACTTCAAGGCTGCAGCTGCGTTCTACAGGGACGGCATCGCGTCGGGTGGCGCGCCGATCGAGGCCTGGCGCGGGCTTGGCCTCGCGCTTCTGCGGAGCGGCGATACGATCCACGGGCGGGCAGCGCTGCGAACCTATCTTGAAAAGAAACCTGACGCCAAGGACAAGCCGATGATGGCGATGATGGCCGGAGTGACGTCATGAAACGGATGATTGCGCTCGGATTTCTGGCGCCGCTCTTTCTCGCGGTGCCGGCATCCGCGGGTTACAAGCTGATGCCCGCCGGCACGGCCCAAACCGTCGGCAAGCTAGGTTTGTCCGTAACGCCGCCCAATGACTGGAACAGGCTGGGCGCGAAGATTGGGCGTAACGCGGAAAGCTGGACGATAGATGGTTTATCGCTCAACGATTTGTCGTTCTACGCGGGCATCGAGGACGGTAGGTCGCTTTTTCGCGAGGTGGACAAGAAGAACCGGCCCCTTCCCAAATTCAGTGCGTCGATGCTTCCCCCGGACATCGTGTCGCTCTTCGAGGGAAGCTATCGCGTTGCCGCGGGGACGTCGCTGTTCGAGATCGGTGCCGTCGAGCCGATCGTCTTTGCCGGCAAGCCCGGCGTTCGATTCGCCTATAGTTTCGTCCAGCAGGGGGAAGAGGTGCGGCGAAAAGGCGAAGCAGTCGGCGCGATCATTAACGGAAAGCTGTATCTCGTGACGTTCGAGGCGCCGGCAATCTACTACTTCGACCGCGACGTCGCGCGGTACCGAACGCTCGTCGGCACCGCGCGCATCGGCTAGGCTTGGAGTTGAGGCGTACCGCCCTCGGCCGCAGGTTCGCTCATCGGTTCGGGGATGTCGGTATCGCCGGGCATCGGCGGAAGTTCACTTGGCGGCACGGTCGGCTGCGGGTTGTCCACAGGACCGTAATCGGGTTCGGGGTTCGGAACAGTTGCCATCTGGCTTCTCCTTCTCCCGAACAACGAACGATCGCGCAAACGGCTCCCTTGCCCTTCGCCGCAACCGCCCATATAGACGCGCGCCTTGCCGACGTACCGTTGCGGGCGTGGCGAAACTGGTAGACGCGCCAGATTTAGGTTCTGGTATCGCAAGATGTGGGGGTTCGAGTCCCTTCGCCCGCACCAGTTCGCCGTGACTCAAAATTGTCCGGGGGACGATTTTGGCCGGCGGACCCCGGAGCGAAAGCGAAGGGGTTGCCCCAAGTAGAGAGATTTTGACGACATGCAGATTGCCGAAACGCTGAACGAGGGCTTGAAGCGCGCCTTCCTGTTGACCATTCCCGCCAAGGATATCGAGGCACTGGTCGACGCCGAAGTTAAGAAGGTCGCGCCGCAGATGCGCATGCCCGGGTTCCGGCCCGGTAAGGTGCCGGCGAACCTTATCCGCAAGATGCACGGTCCGGCACTTCAGCAGGAAGCACTGAATTCGGCGATCCAGGACGGCGTTTCAAAGCTTGTCTCCGACAACAAGTTCCGCCCCGCCATGCAGCCTTCGGTGGAGCTCGGCGAAGATTACGAGCCGGGCAAGGACGCTGAAATAAAGGTCGCGCTGGAAATCCTGCCCGACGTGCCCACCCCCAATATCGAGGGTATCAAGCTCGAGCGCCTGACCGTGGAGCCCGACGAGGCAGCGGTCGACGAGCAGGTCGCGGCGCTCGTCGCGCAGCAGAAGTCGTTCGAAGACGCGCCAGCCAAGCACAAGGCGGCGACGGGGGATCTCGTCACGATGGATTACCTTGGCAAGGTCGATGGCGAGCCCTTCGACGGCGGCAAGGGTGAGGACATGTCGGTCGAGATCGGCTCCGGCCGCCTCATTCCCGGCTTCGAGGACCAGCTGGTTGGCGTGAAGGCCGGCGACGAAAAGCAAATTTCCGTCACTTTCCCCGAAGATTACAACGCTGCCTATCTCGCGGGAAAGCCGGCGACCTTCGACCTCGTGATCAAGAAGGTGCAGACAGCCAAGACAGCGACGGCGGACGACGAGTTTGCCAAGTCGCTCGGCCTCGAAAGCCTCGAGCAACTGCGCGGACTGTTCAAGGGACAGGTCGAACAGGAACTCAATGGCCTGACTCGCACGTATATGAAGCGCAAGCTTCTTGACCACCTGTCCGAAACGCACGACTTCCCGGTTCCGCCGTCGATGGTCGAGGCCGAATTCGAGCAGATCTGGCGCCAGCTGGAGCATGAGGCCGGTCATGAAGCCGATCCCGAAGCGGCTCGCGCCGAAATGGAAAAGGACCGCGAGGACTACCGCCGTATCGCGGAACGCCGGGTGCGTTTGGGCTTGCTGCTTTCCGAGATCGGCCAAGCCGGCGGGATCGAAATCACCCAGAATGAAATGAACATGCTCGTGAACCAGGCGGCACAGCAGTACGATCCGAAGGATCGGGAGCGCTTTGTCGAATATCTGCGTAACGAGCCCATGGCACAGGCCCAGCTTCGCGCCCCGATGTATGAGGACAAGGTCGTCGATTACCTGTTCTCGAAGGCCGAGATTACGGACCGCGTGTCGACCAAGGCCGAGTTGGAAGCGCTGATCGAGACCGAGGATGGCCACGTCCATGGCCCCGACTGCGGTCACGATCATGCGCACGACGACAAGCCGAAGGCAAAGAAGGCAGCTGCGACGAAGCGGGCGAGTGCCACTGCCGATGCCGCGCCTGCCGCGGCCGAGACGGGGGCTTCGGCGCCCAAGGGCAAGAAGGGCAAGCCGGCCGTCGAATCAGCTGCCGTCGTAGAAGGCACGCTGGTCACCGAAGAATCGGGCGGCACGGCACTCGTCGAGGAAATTGTGGTCGAAAAGCCCAAGAAAAAGGCTGCAACCAAGAAGAAAACAGAGGCTTAACGCCTTTGCGCTAGGACAGCGGCGAGGGGATTACGTTTTGACGCCACGCATTGCTGTCCTTTTGCCATGCTACAACGAGGAAGCCGCGATCGTTCAGACGGTCGTCGGTTTCCGCGCGGCACTGCCCGACGCCACGATCTATGTGTATGACAACAACTCCTCCGATCGGACGGTAGAAGTTGCACGCGGGGCCGGCGCCGTGGTCCGTACCGAGCGGATGCAGGGCAAGGGCAACGTCGTACGGCGTATGTTCGCCGATATCGACGCTGACATCTACGTGATGGCCGATGGCGATGCGACCTATGAGGCCGGAGCTGCCCCGGCCCTTGTCGCGCGCCTGATCGACGAGCACCTCGACATGGTCGTTGGCGCGCGTAAGTCCGAAGTGGAGGAAGCCTACCGGCGCGGTCACCGCTTCGGGAATGCAATGCTGACGGGCATGCTGACCCAGGTGTTCGGCCACAGTTTCACCGATATCCTTTCGGGATACCGCGTATTTTCACGACGCTTCGTCAAAAGCTTTCCCGTTCTTTCGGCGGGTTTCGAAATCGAAACGGAGATCAGCGTCCACGCGCTGGAACTCAAGATGCCCACGGTCGAGGTCGTGACGGCCTATGCGGCACGCCCGGAGGGATCGGTATCGAAGCTCAGTACCTATGCTGACGGATGGCGGATCCTGCGAACCATCGCGATGCTTGCACGATTCGAGCGCCCGCTGGCGTTTTTCGGTTTCATCGGGCTCGTTTTCGCATTGATGTCGGTGTTTCTCTCGATTCCGCTGATCATCACCTATCTGCAAACCGGGCAAGTACCTCGCTTTCCGACCGCGATCCTCGCTACCGGCCTGATGATCCTCGCCTTTTTAAACTTTTTCACCGGGCTCATCTTAGACACGGTCGTCCGCGGGCGGCGCGAAATGCGGCGGCTTGCCTATCTGCAATATCCCGCCCCGGGCATCGAATTCTAATCCCCACTTGAACCGCGCCTTTCGACCGCCGAAATAGGCTGGGCAAAAGGATCAAGGATCGACAATCGCATGAGCACGCCCGACCACGCCGACATTATCGGTGGCCTCGTCCCCATCGTCATCGAACAATCGACGCGCGGTGAACGCAGCTTCGATATCTATTCGCGCCTGTTACGCGAGCGCATCATCTTCATCACCGGCGGCGTCGAGGATCACATGGCCTCGGTCATCACGGCGCAGTTGCTCTTTCTGGAGTCGGAGAACCCCAAGAAAGACATTTACATGTACATCAATTCCCCGGGCGGGGTCGTGACTGCGGGTCTCGCGATCCACGACACGATGCACTATATCCGTCCCGAGGTTGGCACTGTGTGCATAGGCCAGGCGGCATCGATGGGCAGCTTCCTGCTTGCCGCAGGGCAGCCGGGCAAGCGCGTGGCTCTGACCAACAGCCGCATCATGATCCATCAGCCCTCCGGCGGAGCCCAGGGCATGGCGTCCGACATCGAGATTCAGGCAAAGGAGATCCTGCGCATGCGGCATCGCCTGAACACGCTTTATGCGAAGTATACGGGAAAAACCGTCGAGGAGATCGAGCGCGCGATGGATCGCGACAATTTCCTGGAGGCGGACGAGGCAAAGGCTTTCGGACTGATCGACGAAGTGATGGACAAGCGTCCGGCTCCGCCTGAGGAAGCCTGACGGCCACGCCTCCGGATGTCGGGCGCCAAACGATATTCGGCATTGCCCGTTGGATTCTTGGCAGTAACATGACGGTCGTCGCGCCCGATGCGCGTCAGTAGGATAGATTATGACGAAACTCAGCGGCAGCGACTCGAAGAGCACGCTCTATTGCTCTTTCTGCGGCAAATCGCAGCACGAGGTCCGCAAGCTCATTGCCGGCCCGACCGTGTTCATATGCGATGAGTGCGTCGATTTGTGCAATGACATCATCCGCGAGGAGACGAAGTCGGCGCTCGTCGCGAAGAAGGACGGCGGCGTACCCACGCCGCAAGAGATCTGCGACGTCCTCGACGATTACGTCATCGGCCAGAAGAAGGCCAAGCGGGTTCTCTCGGTTGCCGTGCACAACCATTACAAGCGGTTGAACCACGGGCAAAAAGGCGCCGATGTCGAACTCGCGAAGTCGAACATCCTGCTGGTCGGGCCGACTGGTTGCGGCAAGACCCTGCTCGCGCAGACGCTCGCCCGTATCCTCGACGTGCCCTTCACCATGGCTGACGCTACGACACTGACCGAGGCGGGTTACGTCGGCGAAGATGTCGAGAACATCATCCTCAAGCTACTGCAGGCATCGGATTATAACGTCGAGCGCGCCCAGCGGGGCATCGTCTACATCGACGAGATCGACAAGATCAGCCGCAAGGCCGAAAACCCGTCGATCACGCGCGACGTATCAGGTGAGGGCGTTCAGCAGGCGCTTCTGAAGATGATGGAGGGCACCGTCGCCAGCGTCCCGCCTCAGGGGGGTCGGAAACATCCGCAGCAGGAATTCCTTCAGGTCGACACGACCAACATCCTGTTCATCTGCGGTGGCGCGTTCTCAGGCCTCGAAAAGATCATTGGCGACCGGCTGCAGGGCAAGAGCATCGGCTTCGGCGCTCATGTCGCTGCGCCAGACGAGCGCCGCACTGGCGAAATCCTGCAGAAGTGCGAGCCCGAAGATCTGCTCAAATTTGGCCTGATCCCGGAATTCGTTGGGCGCCTTCCTGTCATCGCAACGCTCGAGGATCTCGACACGACCGCGCTTGTCAAGATTCTGACCGAACCGAAAAACGCGTTGGTGAAGCAATATCGCAAGCTGTTCGACATGGAAGACGTAGCGCTCGGATTTACCGACGATGCGCTTGCGACGATTGCGAAAAAGGCCGTGGAGCGGCGTACCGGCGCGCGCGGCCTCCGGTCGATCCTGGAGGGTATCTTGCTCGACACGATGTTCGACTTGCCGAGCATGGACGGTGTCGACGAAGTGATGATCGACAAGGATGTCGTTGCCGGAACCAAGGAACCGATCCGCGTTTATGCGAAGAAGGAAAAGGTGGACGACGCGGCGTAGCGCATCACGTCTGGTGAGCGGGCTGCACTCCGACATTTTTTCTGTTGGTTTATTCTAGCGCTATTGAATCACTTCGGGATGCACGCGACTCGGCAGAAAACTGCTGTTTACGTATCGGCAACGACTGTGCGCTACTGACTGAACGGTAAAGCCGATTTCAGGAAGAGTGGCGGGCATGGCGATGGAGAGTGGCGAACTGCCTCACGTTGCTGGCGACGAGGGTCCCGCACGTAAGCTGTTCGCTACGCTAAGTGGCCGTCTCAACCGACGCCCGCCGGCACCGGTCGCCTTGGACAGAAACAGCGAGGCCTTGCTCATCCTCCAGAACCACGAGCAATCGGGGCAGGGCTGGTTCTGGGCGACGGACGCGGACGGCGCCCTGACATATCTTACCGACAGCATTTCCGAAGTGCTTCAGCCGGGCGGCGACTCTCTTTTGGGCACGCAGTTCGCGGCATTGTTTTCATATGGAGAGGATACCGCCGGAAACAGGCGGACCTTGTCGTTCGCGCTGGCGAAGCGGTCGAAGTTTGGGAAGCTGGCGGTCGTTGCGACGCATGCGGAAGAGGAAAGGTGGTGGGAAGTATCCGGCTGCCCCCAATTCGACCGCAATGGCGAATTCTGCGGTTTCAGGGGCAGCGGCGTGGACGTCACCGAACAGCGCCGTTCGTCTGAACAGGCGTCGCAGATGGCGATGTACGATGCGCTGACAGGCCTGACGAACCGTCGACGCATGGGACAGGTGCTTGAATCGACGTTGCAGGCCTTCACCCATCAAAACCGGGCGTGCACGATCATGTTGATCGATCTCGACCGTTTCAAACAGGTCAATGACACGCTCGGCCACCCGGCAGGCGACGCCCTGCTCAAGCAAGTTGCCGAACGCCTGCTCAAGATCATCGGCGACAAGGAAAAAGTGTGCCGGCTCGGCGGGGATGAATTCCAGATCATCCTGCCCGACGAGCAGGACCGGGGTGTCCTCGGCGACCTGGCAAACCACATTATCGGCGCACTTTCCCAACCATATTCGGTCGATGGTTCGCGCTGCGTCATCGGTGCGTCCGTCGGAGTCGCGATAAGCCCCTATGATGGCCGAAACAGCGAGGAATTGACCCGCAACGCTGACCTGGCCCTATATGCTGCAAAAGGAGGCGGCAGGGGGCGCTTCTGCTTTTTTACGAACGATTTCCTCCAAGCCGCCGAAGACCGCCGCATCCTTGAAGAGGATCTGCGTGACGCGGTCGGCAAGGGCGAAATGTACATGTATTACCAGCCCATCGTCTGCACCCAGACGAATTGCGTGAAAGGGCTGGAAGCGCTCATCCGCTGGAACCACTCGGAACGGGGCATGATTTCTCCCGGGCTTTTCATTCCGATCGCCGAAGAAGCCAACCTGATCGAAGACCTCGGCGAATGGGCGTTACGCCGCGCCTGTGAAGACGCCGCCAAGTGGCCTGGAAAGATTAGGGTGGCCGTCAACGTGTCGCCGATCCAGTTCGCGAATGCACAGTTTCCCGCTGTCGTTAAGTCGGCGCTCGCTGCTGCGAAGCTGCCGCCAAGCCGCCTTGAGCTTGAGATTACCGAAGGCGTGTTTCTGTCCGACTCGGTCGAAACCGACGGCATGTTCAAGGCTCTGAAGAGCATCGGCGTGCGCCTCGCGCTCGATGATTTCGGAACGGGCTATTCGTCGCTCGGGTATCTTCGCACGGCGCCATTCGACAAGATAAAGATCGATCAGAGCTTCGTTCGGGGCGCGACCGAACCCGGATCCCGCAATGGCGCCATCATCGCCGCCATTGTGGCGCTCGCCAACGCCGTTGAAATGGAGACGACAGCTGAGGGGATCGAGTCGCTCGATCAGCTTGCGCTGGTCCGCGGGCTGAGTGTCAGCCACATCCAGGGCTACATCTACAGCCAAGCCGTCGAGAACGATATCGTCATGCGAAATCTCGAGGGCGGCGACTGGGTGATCGAGCCTTCCGGCCCGGCAAGGCAGCGCGAAGATCGGCAATCCGTTTTTCGCCGTGCGACTGCTATTCATGACGACCACTGTTATCAGGTCGTCATCCGCAACATTTCGCTGACCGGTGCCTTGATGGAGGGACTGGTGGACGTGCCTCTGGGCACCCGCTTCGTGCTCGATCTCGGCGGCGGGCAGCTCGCCGTCGCCACGGTTCGCAGGTCGGAAGGGCATCAGCAGGGTGTCGAGTTCGACGAGCGCCTTGTCAGCGACGGCAACGGCGGGTTGTGCACAAGGCATCGCATTTCCCCCTACATGCTCTCGCTCGCCGGGATGCCCGAACCTGACGCGAAGATGGTCGCTGCCCGCAGAGCGAGGCACGCCGGGCATCCAGCCAGCATTCCTGCCTTCAAGACGGCAAAGCTTTGGAACTCTGCAAAGCCCGTGGACAATATGGGCCAGGCGGCATGACGTCCCGCGCGGGGGCGATCAGCGGAACGGTGGTTCGTTGAACGCACGCAGCTTGCGGCTGTGCAGCTTTGCCCCCTCGCGGCGCAGTTCGTTGCAGGCCTCGATCCCGATCTTCATGTGCTCGGCAATGGCGCGCTCGTAGAACCGGTTGGCTTGTCCCGGCAGCTTCAGTTCGCCGTGCAGCGGCTTGTCCGAAACGCACAGCAAAGTCCCATAGGGCACCCGAAACCGGTATCCCTGGGCCGCGATCGTCGCACTCTCCATGTCGATCCCGACTGCCCGCGACTGCGAGAAGCGCAATGCTGATTTAGAAAACATCAATTCCCAATTCCGGTCGTCGGTCGTGACGATCGTCCCGGTGCGCAAACGACGCTTCAATACATCGCCCGACTCGCCCGACACGGTTTCCGCGGCACGGGCCAAAGCCTGCTGCACTTCGGCAATGGCGGGCACCGGAATCTCGGGTGGCAGGACGTCGTCAAGCACATGGTCGTCGCGCAAATAGGCATGTGCCAATACATAATCGCCGATCCGTTGCGACGGCCGCAAGCCGCCGCAATGGCCAATCATCAGCCAGGCCTCCGGACGCACGACAGCGAGATGGTCCGTGATCGTTTTGGCGTTGCTCGGTCCCACGCCGATATTGACCAGCGTGATGCCGCTACGATCCGGCGCACACAGATGCCATGCAGGCATCTGGTGCCGCCGCCAGGCATCGCCTGCGATCACGCTTTCGGCATCATGCGTGTCGCGGGTCACCCTGATGCCGCCGGCGCCACTCAGATGCGTATAGGGAGAATCGCCTCCGAGCTGGCTCAGTGCCCAACGTGCGAATTCATCGACGTAGCGGTTATAGTTGGTGAAAAGGACATAGCGTTGCACATCCTCGACAGGGGTTCCCGTGTAGTGGCGCAAGCGCGCCAGCGAGAAGTCGGTACGCAGCCCGTCGAACAGGGCGAGGGGGCGAGGACTGTCGGGCGCGATGCTGAAAATCCCGTCCGCGATCTCGTCGCCGATGTGCGCCAGCTCGGTTGCCGGAAACCAGCGCGCGAGATCGGTCGGGCTGATGTCGCCGAGGTCCATGTCGGCATCGAGCACATAGGGAAAAGGAATTTCCTGATTGGAGGGCCCGACTTCGACGGTCACGTCATAGTCCGTCATGAGCAAGTCGAGCTGCTCGGTCAGGTAATCGGCAAACAGGGCAGGTCGCGTCACGCTGATTGCGTAGTGACCAGGCTGGGTCAGACGTCCGAAAGAGCGAAGGGGAACCTGCCGCTGTTCGTCGTCGCCGGCGTAAGTGACCCGGATTTCGGGATAAGCAAAGCTTCCGTCGCTCCGAGCCGAGGGATCGGGACGCGTACCGTTGGCGATATAGGCGGAAATTGCAGTACGAAGGCGGTCGGTAGCGGCGGTGAAGAGTGTATCGAGCTGGGCCACGATTTCGCGGCCACCGTGCGGAGCATTCGGGTGGTTCATGGACAATCGTTACGCGCGGCGCGTGTCACCCGCAAGACTCAGGCCGCCGAAGTCGCCGCCGATGTGCGACCGGGTCAGCATGGTCCCCGATCGGCCGAGCAGATGACATCAGGTCGATATCGACTGCCCGGTACGATCGGGGACGCGCGGCTACATGTTGTCGAGCATGTATTCCGCACTGGAGACGCGAAATTCGCCACCGGCCTCGACATGCAGTGCCTCGACGGTGCCGTCATTCACGATCATCGAAAAGCGCTGACCGCGCGTGCCCATGCCAAACGGGCTGCCATCCATCGTCAGGCCGAGAGCCTTGACGAATTCGGCATTGCCGTCGGCGAGCATGGTCACGGCATCGGCCCCACCCGCCTTGCCCCAGGCACCCATCACGAAGGCATCGTTCACCGCGGTACAGGCGATCTCGTCGATGCCCTTGGCTTTCAGGTCGTTCGCCTTTTCGACAAACCCGGGCAGGTGGCGCGCCGAACAGGTGGGCGTGAACGCGCCCGGCACGGAGAACAAAGCTATCTTGCGACCCTTAAAGAAGTCGGCGGTCGAAACCGCCTCCGGCCCGCTGGCCGTCACCTTGGTCAGCGTGGCGGCGGGAATCTTGTCTCCAACGGCGATGGTCATTTCGAGCTCCTATAATGTGGTTTTGGTAAGCTGCGTTTGTGACATCTCGCATCGCGCCGCATCGAAAATAAAGCAAGTTCGCGACCGTAACGATCAGTAATTTGTTAACTCTCGTCTGAGAGCCTGTTTTCCTCAACGAGGGCAAGGGGATAGCAAAAATGAAAAAGGCTTTCACAATCGTGGGCGCGGTATTTGCCCTCGCTTCGACACCGGTCAACGCTGCCTGCTGGACCCAGAACGAGGTTGCCGCAGCGAAAGTACGCGATCTCGACACGATGCTGATGGTGTCGGCTTTGCGCTGCCGTTTTCAGAGTGCGGCTCTGATGCAAACCTACAACGCAATGGTCGTGCGCCACCGTTCGGCACTGACTCAGGCGAACATGTTGTTGCAGTCGCATTTTTCGCCGGCTGCGGGCGGGGCGAACGAGCTCGACCGCTACGTGACGCGCGTCGCAAACCGCTATGGCGCCGGTGCCGAGGACATGAGTTGCGATTCACTGCAGTCGATTGCCGCGGCGGCGCTGCAGGAAGAAAGCACGCTGCCCGCACTTGTCGCACTCGCCGACCGCGCGGCCGTCACGCCCGAGCTGCCGGGCGGCGCATGCGGGGCGCCTGCGCTTCAGATCGCCGTGTTGCGCTGAGACCACATATAAAGAAGTCTTTATATTCGATTTGACGAGATGTCGGTAGAGGGGTAGGGGCGCCGCAACGATCCCAACCGGAGTCTGCCAACGTGGCCACTGTCCTCGACCGTCCCGACTATGTCATTGCCGATATCGCGCTCGCCGATTTCGGTCGCCGCGAAATCCAGATTGCCGAAACCGAGATGCCGGGCCTGATGGCGCTGCGCGACGAATTCGGCGTGTCGCAGCCGCTCAAGGGCGCGCGGATCACGGGATCGCTGCACATGACGATCCAGACGGCGGTGCTGATCGAGACATTGACGGCGCTGGGAGCCGAAGTGCGATGGGCGACCTGCAACATTTTTTCGACGCAGGATCACGCTGCCGCTGCCATTGCCGCCACGGGCGTGCCGGTATTCGCGGTGAAGGGCGAGAGCCTGGCCGAATACTGGAATTATGTCGGCGATATCTTCAGCTGGGATCACGCGGGTGACGGCCAGACCGCCAACATCATTCTCGACGACGGCGGCGACGCGACGATGTTCGCGCTGTGGGGCGCCAAGCTCGAGGCCGGGCACACCATGCCCGAGCCCGAGAACGAAGAAGAAGTCGAAATGCAGCGCGCGCTCAAGGCGTACGTCGCCAAGAAGCCCGGCTATCTGACGGCAACCGTGGCGGCGCTGAAGGGCGTGTCCGAAGAGACGACGACCGGCGTCCACCGCCTGTACGAGATTGCGAAGAAGGGCGAGCTGCCTTTCCCTGCGATCAACGTCAACGACAGCGTCACCAAGTCGAAGTTCGACAACCTTTATGGCTGCAAGGAGTCGCTGGTCGACGCGATCCGCCGCGCCACCGACGTGATGCTGGCCGGCAAGGTCGCCTGCGTCGCCGGCTTCGGCGATGTCGGCAAGGGCTCGGCGCAGTCGCTGCGCAATGGCGGCGCCCGCGTCATGGTCACCGAGATCGACCCGATCTGCGCGCTGCAGGCAGCGATGGAAGGTTTCGAGGTCGTCACGATGGAAGAGGCCGTTACGCGCGCCGACATCTTCTGCACGGCGACCGGCAACGCCGACGTCATTACTGCCGACCACATGAAGGCGATGAAGCCCAACGCAATCGTCTGCAACATCGGCCATTTCGACAGCGAAATCCAGATTTCGGCGCTGAGCAACTACAAGTGGACCGAAGTGAAGCCCGGCACCGATCTGGTGGAGTTTCCCGATGGCAAGCAGATCATCGTGCTCGCCAAGGGCCGGCTCGTGAATCTCGGCTGCGCGACCGGGCACCCCAGCTTCGTGATGTCGGCCAGCTTCACCAACCAGGTGCTGGCGCAGATCGAGCTTTGGACCAAGAGCGAGCAGTACAAGAACGAAGTCTATGTCCTGCCGAAGCACCTCGACGAGAAGGTCGCGATGCTCCACCTCGAAAAGCTCGGCGTGAAGCTGACCAAGCTCAGCGAGAAGCAGGCCGGCTACATCGGCGTGAGCACGAGCGGGCCGTTCAAGCCGGACCACTACCGCTACTGAGCGGCCGCCATTGGGCGAATGTCTCTTCACCTGATTGCGCGCCGTCGATAGGCTGCGCGCAATCAGGGAGAATTTATGCATAAAATCATTCGCGCCGGGCTCGCATCGGCTCTGGCATTGGCGGTTCCCGTCACGCCAACATGGGCCCAGTCGGTGTCTGCCGCGACGCCCGCCGCCGAAGACGCGCGGTTGACGCAGTTCCTCGACACCGAATTCGCGCAAGAGCTTAAGATGCGGCCGCAGCTTGCGACGCGGCTTGGCATCAAGGATGGTCAGGACAAGCTCGACGACACCAGCGATGCTGCAGTCCTCGCGCGGCTCGAATGGCGGCGGGGCAGCGTGGCGCGCATGAAGGCGCAATTCGACCGTGCAAAGCTCTCTCCTGCGGCGCAGGCCAATTACGACATCTGGGCGCTCGAACTCGACCGCGCCGAGCTGAACTACAAATTTCGGGCGTTTCAGCCGCCCTTCTACTCGTTTCTTTACTCGGCGCATTCCGAGCTGCCCAACTTCCTGATCAACACCCACACGGTGCAGGATGCGGCCGATATGCGCGCCTATGCCGCGCGCGTATCGGGCATCCCGGCCGTGCTCGACACCGCCATAGCCCGTAGTCGAACCTCGGACGCGGCCGGCATCCGGGCGCCGAAGTTCGAGATCGAACGTGTCATTGCGGGAAGCACTTCGATCATCACCGGCGAACCGTTCGGCACCGGCGGCGATTCGCCGCTGTGGGCCGATGCGAAAGCCAAAGTCGGCAAGCTCCAAGCCGCGGGCAAGGTAACCGCCGAAGAAGCCACGGCTCTTCTCGCCGACACGCGTACCGCCCTGCTGGGTATCAAGCCGGCCTATGAGCGCGTCATCACCTGGGCGAACAGCGAAATGGCCACCGCGCCAAGCGGCCGCGTCGGCGCCGTATCGTTGCCGGGCGGGCTCGACTGGTACGCGGCGGCGTTGAAGATCAACACGACCACAGACCTCACTGCCGATCAGATCCATCAGACAGGCGTTCGTGAAGTCGCCCGCATCGAAGGCGAGCAGGACGCGCTGGCGCGCAAGGTCGGTTTCAAGGACCGCAACGCCTATTATGACGAGCGCGCGCGCCTGTTTCCGCCGACGCCGTGGAACGACGAAAATCGTGCCGCGTATCTGAAGACCGCAAACGAGGCGATTGCCCACACGCGAACTTTGCTGCCGAAATATTTCGGATTGTTGCCGAAGTACCGTGTCGAGGTTGTTCGCGAACCCTCGTTCAGCGAGGTCGCGGGCGGCGCGGCACATGCGGCCGGTCCGAGCCCCGACGGCGTCCGTCCCGGGCGCGTCTACGTGCACCTGGTCGGCGTGACGGGCGATCCGGCTGCGGTCTACGACCTGATGTGCCACGAGGGCATTCCCGGCCACGTCATGCAGGGCGATATCCAGGTCGGCCAGTCCGGCGCCCCCAAGTTCCGCAAGGGCTATGGCTATGTCGCCTTCGGCGAAGGTTGGGGACTGTACAGCGAAGCGTTGTGCAAGGAGATGGGATCGTTCCCCGACATCGCGGCCGACTTCATGCGCCTCGACGCCGAGCTTTTCCGTGCGACCCGCCTTGTCGTCGATACCGGCATCCACGCAAAGGGCTGGACCGAGGAACAGGCGGTCGATTTCATGATCAAGACCGGACGCACGTCACCCGATCAGGCCCGGTCCGAAATCCGGCGCTACATCACGCTTCCGGGACAGGCCACGGGCTACAAGATCGGCATGATCAAGATCATGGAATTGCGCCGCAAGGCGGAGCGTGAGCTCGGCGCGAAGTTTGACATCCGGGGCTTTCACGACCTGTTGATCGGTTCAGGGTCGATGCCGCTTGCCGTGCTCGAGTCCCGCGTGAACGACTGGATCGCGACCCGACGCTAGGGCCCGGACGGAACCGCCGCGCCCGGTCGCGCATTACCCTTCCGGCATCGGAACGGGAGCGATACGGACATGGCGGCACGCCCCTATTGGCAGGGTCAGATCAGGCTCGCGCTCGTCTCGATCCCCGTTCAGATCTTCACCGCGACCAAGAGCGGATCGAGCGTTACGTTTCGCCAGATCCACGAGCCGTCGGGCAAGCCCATCAAATATGAGAAAGTCGTGCCCGGGATCGGCCCCGTGGATACCGACGAGATATTGAAGGGCTACGAGTACGAACGCGGCAGCTATGTGCTGCTCGAAAACGACGAGCTCGATGCCGTGCGCCTCGAATCGAAGAAGACGCTCGAGCTGACGCAGTTCGTCGACGCGCACGAGATCGACGTGCTCTATTACGAGAAGCCCTACTACGTCGTACCCGCTGACGACCTCGCCGAAGAGGCTTTTGTGGTGCTGAGGGAAGCGTTGCGCCGGACGAAGAAGGTCGCTTTGGGTCAGCTGGCCATGCGTGGGCGCGAATATGTCGTCAGCATAAAGCCGTGCGGCCGCGGCCTTATCATGGAAACGCTGCGCTACGCCGATGAGGTCAACAAGGCCGCCAGCTATTTCCGCGACATTCCCGATTTGAAGCCCGACGAAGAGTTACTCGATCTCGCAGAGACTCTCATCGCCAAGAAATCGAGTCCGTTCGCCGCCGACAAGTTTCATGATCACTATGTCGAGGCGCTGAAGGAGCTGGTCGCCCGCAAGCTGAAGCTAAAGGGCGGCAAGGTCACGCCCGAGGAGGACGAGGCGCCGAAAAAGGGCGGATCGAATGTGATCGACCTGATGGCGGCACTCAAGAAATCGATCGAGAAGCCCTCCGAGGGGACCAAGCCTGCCAAGGCGGCTCCGGCCAAGAAACCGGCGAAGAAACGTGCCGCCTGATCCGCTCGAGCGTTACAACGCCAAACGCGACTTCGCGAAAACGGCGGAACCAGCGGGCAAGATCGCGAAGGGCGCGGGCAACGTCTTCATGGTGCAGAAGCACGATGCCACGCGCCTGCACTGGGACCTTCGGCTCGAAGCGGAGGGCTTGCTCAAAAGCTGGGCAGTGACACGCGGTCCGAGCCTAAACCCTGACGACAAGCGGCTTGCGGTGCGCACCGAAGACCACCCGCTATCCTATGCGACATTCGAGGGGACGATCCCGGCAAAGGAATATGGCGGCGGCACGGTGATGCTGTGGGACCGCGGCACCTGGGCCCCGATCGCAGGGAAGAGCGCCAAGGACATCGACGAGGGCCATCTCCACTTCATTCTCGAAGGCGAGCGGATGAAGGGCGAGTGGATGCTCATCCGCCTGAAACCCCGCGGCCGTGAACGCGGCGAGAACTGGCTGCTCCGTAAGGTCGGCGACGAATATGTCGGCGGCAGCGATGACCTGGTCGAGCGCGAAGTGACCAGCGTCGCGACGGGCCGGACAATGGACGAGATCGCAGCCGGTGTGGCCGACAAGAAGACGAAAGCCGTCAAGACGCCGCGCAAGGGTTCAGCCAAATCGTCCACAAAGGCAGGCCGCATGCCCGGTTTCCATGCGCCGCAGCTGGCCACGCTCGTCGACAGCGTGCCGGACGGCAACGACTGGATCCATGAAGTCAAATACGACGGCTATCGCGCGCAGATCGCGATCGCCGGCGGCCAGGCCAGGGTTTACACACGGTCGGGCCTCGACTGGTCGGAGAAATTTCCCGAGATCGTCGAGGCGGCGGCTGCGCTCGACGTGGAAAGTGCCTTGATCGACGGCGAGATTTGCGCGCTCGACGCAGAGGGGCGGCCGGATTTTTCGACGTTGCGCACCGCGATCAAGGACAAAGGCAGTACCGGCCTCACGCTTTTTGCCTTCGACCTGCTCAGCCTGGACGGCGTCGACTTGACGGGCAGGTCGAATATCGAGCGCAAGGCCAAGCTTGCGGCGCTTCTGCCGCCGGAAGGCGCCATTCGCTATGCCGAGCATATCGTCGGCGCCGGGGAAAAACTGTTCGAGGCGATGTGCGGCGCGGGCTACGAGGGTATCGTGTCGAAGCGGGCCGAAGCGGCTTACGCAGGCAAGCGCACCCAGGCCTGGCTCAAGGTCAAATGCACGAAGCGGCAGGAATTCGTCATCATCGGCTGGATCGCCAGCGATGCCCGGACCCGGGGCTTTCGGTCGCTGCTGCTCGCGGTCAACGAGAACGGCAAGATGCGCTATGCTGGCAAGGTTGGCACCGGTTTCGATGCCGACCTGCTGACTGACTTGCGCGCCCGGATGGACAAGATCGCGGCTGAAAAGCCAGCGGTGGAGGTGCCGCGCGTCGCCGCGCGCGGGGTCCACTGGATCAAGCCCAAGCTCGTGGCCGAAATCGCCTTTGCCGAATTTACCGCCGACAAGGTGGTGCGGCATGCCAGCTTCATCGGCCTGCGCGAGGACAAGCCCGCCGCGCAGGTCGAGGTCGAAAGCGCCGCGCCGCTGCCGACGGCGCCCGCGCCCGATGCCGACCGCATCACCAATCCCGACCGGGTCATCTTCCCCGGCGACGGCATAACCAAGGGACAACTGGCGGCCTATTACCGCCAGGTCGGTGCCGTCATGCTGCCGTGGATCGCGGACCGCCCGATCAGCCTCGTCCGCTGTCCGCAGGGTCGGGCCAAGCAATGCTTCTTCCAGAAGCACGATGCCGGCAGCTTCGGCGACGCGGTGCACAAGGTGCCGATCCGCGAGAAGGACGGAAGCACCGAGGACTATCTGTGGATCGACAGCATCGACGGCGTCATTGCGGCGGTGCAGATGGGATCGATCGAGTTCCATGGCTGGGGCGCCCGAGCCAGCGACGTCGAACGGCCCGACCGGCTTGTCTTCGACCTCGACCCCGACGAGGGACTGGAATTCGCCGACGTCAGGAAGGCAGCGATCGACATTCGCGGCCAGCTGGCCGACCTGGGGCTGTTGAGCTTTGCCATGCTGTCCGGCGGCAAGGGTGTACACGTCATCGTCCCCCTGACGCCCGACGCGGGCTGGCCCGCCGTCAAGGACTTTGCCTCCCGCTTTGCGCAGGCTCTCGCGCAGGCCGAACCCGAACGCTTCGTCGCCACCATGTCGAAGGCAAAGCGCAAGGGTCGCATCTTCATCGACTGGCTGCGCAACCAGCGAGGCTCCACAGCCGTGCTTCCCTATGTTGTCAGGGCCCGCCCCGGCGCGCCAATCGCGGCACCGGTCACCTGGGAGGAACTGCGCGACATCGACAGTGCCGCGCGCTTTCATCTGAGCGACGCCGCCGCGCTTGTCGAGCGAGCCACGTCGAAGGACCTCGCGTCATGGGGCATCGCCAGCCAGTCGCTGCCGGATTTATGAGCGCAATTTCCGGCTAACGCCCATTCGACAACGCTCCCCGATGCGCTAATGCCCGCCGCAATGATTTGTCATCGCTCGTTTCCGACATGGTAACGCTTTCTAGCGGCACGGCCGTCCTGCTGGGTGTCGTCATGGCATTGTGGCTGGCCATATCCGCCTGGGCTGTGTTTACCGGCCTGCAACGTCGCCGCAGCGCGACATTCGCCCGGTCACAGGCGGATCGGCTCGCGGCCCTGCTCGACACCACGCCCGCGCTCCCGGTGGTCGTGCGGGCCGACGGGCGCATCGAAGCGCCCGAGCGTCTCGGCCAGTGGCTCGGCTTGGCCCGTACACCTGGTTTCGTCATCGACTTTCACACGCCTGCCGCTGGGCTGACTGAAGCAGACGCGAACGACCTGGCCAGGGATGTTACGGCGGCACAACGAACTGGCGCGCGTTTCGTAAGGGCCGTGCGGGCGAGCGGGTCGGAGCGGACCTTGCTGGTCCGCGGTGGCCCCGCGCCGGCGTCGTTGGGCGCATCGGGGAGTGTCATCTTCTGGGTCTTCGATGCCACGGAAAGCCAGGCTGAAATCGGCGAACTCGGCCAGGAGGTGACCCGTCTCGAACGCGCGTTTGAAGCCCTGTCGCACCTGATCGAGGCCGCGCCTGTGCCCATGTGGCATCGAGGTCCGGATCTGCGGCTTACCCTTGTCAATCGGGCCTATGTGGACGCGGTCGATGCGGCAAGCGCCGAAGATGTCGTGGCAAGGGGTTTGGAGCTCGTGGAGTCCATAGGGGGACTGACACCGATCGCCGCAGCCGATGCAGCGCGCATTGCCGGCGCCGCAACCAGCCGTGACGTGCCTGCCACGATCGGCGGCAAGCGCCGGTCGATGCGCGTGGTGGACGTCCCGCTCGGCAAGTCCGGCGTTGCCGGGTATGCACTCGACAACGATGAGCTCGACCGGGCCCGTGCGGAGCTTCGCCGCTTCGCGGATGCACAGCGCGACACGCTCGACCGTCTGTCGGCCGGCGTCGCGCAATTCGCTGCCGACCGCTCGCTGACGTTCAGCAACACGCCCTTTCAATCGATTTTCGCGATGAAGCCCGAATGGCTGTCCGATCGTCCCGAGTTCGATCGCGTCCTGGACCGCATGCGCGAGGCCGGCCGCGCCCCCGAAGCTCGCGACTTCCCGGCCTGGCGCGCAGAGCGTGCCGCCTGGTTCTCCACAGACGCCGGGGCGGAGGAAAGCTGGTTGCTGCCTGATGGCACGCACTTGCGCGTCGTTGCGCAGCCGATGCCCGACGGGGGTCTGCTCGTCGTATTCGAAGATCGCACCGAACAGCTTCAGCTTGCCAGCGCCCGCGACACGCTGTTGCGCGTGCGTACCGCGACGTTCGACAATTTGTTCGAGGCGATCGGCGTGTTCGGTGCCGACGGCAGGCTGACGTCATGGAACAGCCGGTTCCGGAAAGTCTGGGGCTTTGACGAGGCGCTGCTGTCCTCGCATCCCCGCGTCGACACCCTGGCAGAAGCTGCTGCGGGGACGCTCACGACGCCATCGCGCGCGGCATTGATGCGTGATCTTGTCCGAGCGGCGACCGTCGAGCGCAAATCGCAGGAGGGGCGCGTGGCAATGAAGGACGGGCGGCATTTTGAATTTGCCGCCGTCCCGCTGCCCGATGGCAACGCGTTGTTTACGATGCTCGACGTTACGGACAGCCGCCGCGTCGAGCGCGTGCTGCGTGACCGTGCGGATGCGCTCGAAGCCGCCGACAAGGTGAAAACGGCGTTCGTCGCCAACATGAGCTATGAATTGCGCACGCCGCTGACGTCGATCGGCGGCTTCGCCGAAATGATGGCGAAAGGCTACGCCGGCGAATTGACGCCCGAGGCGCGGCAATATGTCGAGGCGATTCTGGAATCGGTCGGTACGCTGGGCTCGCTTGTCGACGATACACTGCAACTGACTCAGTCCGAAGCCGGCCTGGCAGCGGTGGACCGCGAAACGATCGATGTGCTGCAGATGCTCGACCGCGCCGTTGCCGCCAGCGAAGAATCGGCGCTGGCAAAGAAGATCGACCTGGCGACCGATCTTCACGCCTCGGTCGGGCGCGTGGAAGGCGACGGTAGACGCCTCTGCGACGCTATCGAGGCGCTTCTGGCCAGCGCCATTTTACAGACACCCGAGCAAGGACGTGTCCTGCTGCACGCCAGCGGCACGACCGAAGGCGCGCTCCTCGTTGTCTCGGACAATGGTCCCGGCCAGGCGGCATCCGCCAAGGCAAGCCCGGCAGTGGTTGCGGCGCGCGAAACGGTTAAGGCGCACGGCGGCGCGCTGTCCATCATGGCGGAAGCGGGGCAGGGAACGATGGTGCGCATCGACTTGCCGCGATGATCCTGCAAACGCCGGACGAAACCCTGGCGCTCGGTGCGCGATTGGGGCCGCTTGTCGAGACTGGTGACGTCATCGCACTCAAGGGGCCGCTCGGCGCCGGTAAGACGCTGCTCGCGAAAGGCATCCTGAGCGGGTTGGGTTATGCAGGCGACGTGCCGAGCCCCAGCTATCCCATCGTGATACCCTATGCGCCCCCCACGACCCGGATCGCGCTGGCCCATGTCGACTTGTACCGGATCGAGGATCCCTCTGCGCTCGATGAACTGGGACTCGAAGATGCCCGCGTTGACGGTGCGCTGATCATCGAATGGCCGGAACGGATGGGCGTACGGAGCTGGCCCGACATGCTCGTGCTGACGCTCGACGTGCACGGCGAGGGCGTCCGCTTCTTGACAGCGCAGGTGCCACCCGCTTGGGAGCACCGATGGCCGCCGACATGACTCCCCCCGCAGCGGCCGCCGCTTTCCTGACCCGTGCAGGCTGGGGAAATGCGCGGATCGAGCCATTGGCAGGAGACGCGTCCTTCCGCCGCTATTTCCGGGTGGTTGAACCACACCGGCGCGCGGTCCTGATGGACGCGCCGCCTCCGCATGAGGACCCGCGACCGTTTATCGGCATCGCCCGGCACCTCTGTTCCCAGGGCTTTGCCGCGCCCACCATTCTTGCCGAGGACCTCGACCAGGGCCTCGTCCTTCTCGAAGACTTCGGCGATGCCCGAATGCGTGAAGCGATCGATGCCGGTGAGGTCGATGAAACCGCGACCTATGCTGCGACGGTTGCTCTGCTTGCCGAGCTTCACCGCCATCCGCCTGCCGAGGTGCCCCCTTATTCGCGCAAAGAATTGCATCGCGAGGTGGGGCTGCTGACCGATTGGTATTGTGCGGCGGTCGGCCTGACGGTGGATGCAGAAGCATATCATGCTGCCTGGGATCGCGCTTTCGACCGCATCGAAGACGTGCCGCCGGTGACTGTCCTGCGCGACTACCACGCGGAAAACATCATGCTGCGTGAGGGGTTTACCGGCAACGCTCGCCTCGGCCTGCTCGATTTCCAGGACGCATTGGTGGGCCATCCCGCCTATGATCTGGTGTCGATGCTTCAGGACGCGCGACGGGACGTGCCGGCCGACATCGAAACGAAGATGCTGGTCGAATATCAACGTCTTGCCGCTCCGGGCCCGGCGTTCCTCGACGGCTATGCTATTCTTGGAGCGCAGCGGAACGCGAAAATCGTCGGCATCTTCACGCGCTTGTGGAAGCGCGACGGCAAGCCCCGCTATCTCGATTTCCTGCCGCGAGTCTGGGGCTATCTCGAACGCGACCTTTCGCATCCGGCGCTGGCCGAAGTGGAGGCGTGGTTCGAGGCTAACATTCCCGAAGGCAAGCGCGGCGGCTACCTGAAGGCGACCGCATGACCGGCGTCCCCGTTCCCAAAACCGCGATGGTCATGGCGGCGGGCCTCGGCAAGCGGATGCGTCCGTTGACAGCGACGCGACCCAAGCCCCTGGTCGAAGTCGCCGGGGCCGCGCTTATCGACCATGTGCTGGCCCGGCTGGCCGCAGCGGGAGTCGAACGCGCCGTCGTCAATGTCCACTATCTCGCCGACGCGCTCGAAGCGCACCTGAGGCGCCACAGCCGTGGCCTCGACATCACCATCTCCGACGAACGCACAAAGCTGCTCGAAACCGGTGGCGGGCTGATAAAGGCGCTGCCGCTGATCGACTCTGATCCATTCATCCAGGTGAACAGCGATAACTATTGGGTCGATGGCCCCGTCGATGCGCTGACACTGCTGGCGCAGCGCTGGGACGATGACGCGATGGACGCGCTCCTGCTTCTGGTGCCGCTGGCCCGCGCGAACTGCCACGGCGGGAAAGGTGATTTCCACATGGATGCCGCCGGCCGCATCGCGCGGCGACGCGTCGGACGCATCGCGCCTTTCGTGTGGACGGGTGTGCAGATGCTTTCGAAACGCCTGATCTCCGAACCGCCAACCGACGTGTTCTCGACCAATGTCTTCTGGGATCGGGCGATCGCCGCGGGTCGCTGCTATGGAGTCGTCCATCAGGGACTTTGGTTCGACGTCGGCAGCCCGCCTGCCATTGCCAAAACCGAGGCGCTTTTGGCCGATGCCTGAGGCGCGCGGCCCTAAAGTCTTGTCCATCCCCGTCTACCGGTCCTTCGCGGATGCGCTCGTGACCGGCGTGCTGGCCACGCACGGCGGTAACCGCCTGGCGATGGCGCGCGGCATGATCCTCGTTCCCAACAATCGCGCGATTCGCGCCGTCACCGACGCGTTTGTCCGCCGGGCAGAGGACGGACTGCTGCTGCCGCGGATCGTGGCCATCGGCGAGGCAGGGGAGGCTGCCGGCGCGGGGCTCGATGACATCGCCAGCGACGTACCGGCTGCCGTCGATGCGCTCACCCGCCAGATGATCCTCGCCCGTCTTGTGCAACAGGAGCGCAGCCTGGTCGGACAGCGCGTCGGCGCCGCCGAGGCCATGCGGCTGGCGAGCGAGCTAGGCAGCACGCTCGACGAACTCATCGCCGAAGACCGGAGCCCCCGCGACCTGCGCGACCTGAAGGTGGGCCCGGAACTCGCCGGCCATTGGCAGAAGTCGCTCGACCTGTTCGTGACGGTCATAGAGCGCTGGCCCGAGGAATTGGCCAGCCTCGGACGCATCGATCTGCCTGAACGTCGCAACCGGCAACTTCGCGAGGTCGCGAGCCGATGGCGGGCCGTGCCGCCCGACCATTTCGTGATCGCGGCCGGGGTCACCAGTTCGGCAAAGGCGATTGCCGACCTGCTCGCGGTCGTCGCACGACTGCCCGATGGCGCCGTCGTGCTGCCCGGCCTCGACCTGGCAAGTCCCGACGCCGAATGGGAAGCGATCGCCGGCGACGAAAACCACGCCGCTATCGAGACCCATCCCCAGCATCATCTTAGGCTGTTGCTCGACCGGATCCGTGCGACCCGCGCCGAGGTCGTCCGCTGGCGTTGGGGCGACGGCAAACCGCGCAAGGCGGTGCGGGGGAGGGTCGTCTCTAACGCCTTCGTCCCGGCACGCTTTACCAGCAAATGGATCCACCTCCCGCCGGCGCAACGCTCGCTGAAGGGCGTTCGCCTCGCAACCTTTGCCGCCCCTGCCCATGAAGCACAGGGTATCGCCATCGCGCTGCGCGAAGCCCTGGAGACTCCGCAACGCACCGCCGCGCTGGTGACGCCCGACCGCGGCCTTGCCGGCCGCGTCGTCGCCCACCTGCGCCGCTGGGGGATCGAGGCGGACGATTCAGCCGGGCAGCCACTGCCGGCGATGCCGGTCGGCGTGCTCATCCTCGCCATTGCCGCACTGGGTATCGAGCGCTTCGCGCCGACCGCATTGCTTGCCGTCCTCAAACACCCGCTGGTCCGCAGTGGCGCGCCCCGCCTGACGTGGCTCGAAGGGGTACGCAATCTGGATCTGGCGTTGCGTGGACCGCGTCCGGCGCCGGGGCTTGCCGGGCTGGCGGAATGGCTTCGGTCGGGCAACGAGCGCGAGCGGCAGGTCCGGGATCGGGCAACGACGTGGTGGAGCGAAACCGCGCCGCTGTTCGGTGAATTCGAAGAGGACTTTGCCGACCCTCGCGCATCGTTCGGCGACCTGCTCGGCGCGATCCGGCGGCTTCTCGATCTGCTCGGCGGCGAGGCGGTATGGGCCGGGCCAGCCGGGCGCGCAGCGGCCGACCTGTTCTTCGAGCTCGAGGCGCGCCACGACTTGGGTCCGGCCGATTTCGCCGCGGACGACCTGCTCCCGCTCTTGCGCCAGTCTCTTTCCGAAAAGGCAATTCGGCCTCCACAAGGCGGCCACCCGCGCATCAGCATCTACGGCTTGATCGAGGGGCGTTTGCAGCAGCCCGACCTGCTGGTCCTTGGCGGCCTGAATGAAGGCAGCTGGCCCGCAGCCGCGGGCAGCGATCCCTGGCTAAGCCCGCGCGTCCGTCGCGAGCTGTCGCTTGCCGATCCCGAACGCCGGGTCGGGCTTGCTGCGCACGACCTCGCGGTCGCCTTGGGCGCCGGGGAAGTGCTGCTGACCCGCGCGACGCGCGACGCCCGCTCGGCGACAATCGCCTCACGCTTCCTGCTCCGCCTGGAGGCCATGACCGGGGGCCTCGAGAAGGAAGATCGTCTTCCCGCGCTGGCCAGTGCGATCGATGCAAACCCCGGCGCGGCCCGACCTGCCCGTCGCCCCGCGCCAACGCCGCCCGTGGCAGAGCGGCCGCGGCGAATTTCGGTGACAGATGTCGATCGACTTAAGGCCGACCCCTATGCCTTTTACGCGCGCGCAATGCTTCGCTTGTCGGCGCTCGACTCCGTCGATGCGGATCCCGGCCCCTCTTGGCGTGGCACCGCGGTGCATGCTGTCCTCGATACCTGGATGCGCGACGACGATTTGCATCCCGACAAGCTCCTTCCGCGCATCGACGCGCTGCTGAACGGGCCTGGCGTGCATCCCGTCGTTCGGACTTTGTGGGGCCCTCGCCTGATCGAGCCCTGCGAATGGGTTGCCGACCGCATCGCGGCGCAACGACGCGATCTTCACCGCGTGCCCATCCTGTCCGAGGTCCAGGGCAGGGCCAACATCGCCGGGATCGACTTGGACGGCAGAGCCGACCGCATCGATCGGCTGGACGACGGCACGCTCGCCATTGTCGATTACAAGACGGGCAACGCGCCCAGCAGCAAGGCGGTGGCAGCGGGGTATTCGATGCAGCTCGGTCTTTTGGCGGCGATTGCCGAGCGTGGTGGGTTCAATATCGACAACCCGCCTCAAGCTGCGGCCAAGAACGCTGAAGTGACAGAGTTCGAATATTGGTCGTTCGCGAAGAACGGCGACGGTTTCGGCAAAATGTCATCTCCGGTGGGGGGCAGGGGCCAACCCGCCAAGGTTAACTTCGTTGCCCATGCAGTTGCGAACTTCACCGCGGCGGCGGAACGCTGGCTGACTGGCGGCGCCCCCTTCACTGCCAAGCTGCATCCTGAATACGCCCCTTACGAGGAGTATGACCAGCTGATGCGACGGGACGAGTGGTATGGCCGCGAAGACTGACCGACCCTCACTTCTAAGCTATCTGAAGGGCGAGCAGGCGCAGGCATCGTCGCCCGATAACGACGTCTGGCTGTCGGCCTCGGCCGGTACGGGCAAGACTTATGTGCTGGCTGCGCGCGTCTGGCGCTTGCTGCTGCGCCGCGGCGTGCGGCCCGACTCGATCCTGTGCCTCACGTTCACACGTGCCGGCGCCGCAGAGATGGCCGAGCGCGTCCATAGCCGCCTGGCGATGTGGGCGATGGCCAGCGACAGCGAATTGCGCGGCGAGCTGACGGCGCTGGGAGAGGACAACAGCGACGAGAGCATCGCCCGCGCCCGCACGTTGTTCGCCGCGGTGCTCGAAGCGCGCGGCGGCGGCCTGCGCGTGATGACGATCCATGCCTTTTGCCAGACGTTGCTTGCATCCTTCCCGCTGGAGGCGGAGCTGGCGCCCGGGTTCCGCGCCATCGAGGGGCGGGAACAGACCGCGCTCGCTTCCAATGTGCTCGGGACGCTGACCGAACAGGCTGAGCGCGAAAGCGATACGCGCCTGCTCGCCGCGCTCCGCGCCCTGTCGCGACGGCTGGGCGAGGCCGGGACCCAGGCATTCCTGCTGCGCGCGGCCCGCCACGGGGATGCGCTTGACGTCCTGCCCGAAGGATTGGAGGCCGTCGTCCGTCGCGCGCTAGACGTGCCTGCGGACTATTCGCCTACGGATGTCGCCACCGCCTGCGACGACGCCAATTTCGACCGCAACGGTTTGTTGCAGCTGGGACAGGTCCTTGCCGACTGGAGCAAGACTGGCGAAGCGCGCGCGACCATTATCGCCGACTGGCTCCAAGGCGACCCATCCGCGCGCGCCGCAGAGCTCGGCAAGTTACACCTCGTCTGGAACAAGACCGACGGCGAGCCGCGCAGCGGCAGAGGACAAATTCCGACCGATCCAAGCTACGAGCCTTTGGCCGCCCGCATGCGCGAATGGTGCAGCGCCTTGCTTCAGCTTCAGCAGCGCGCGGCGCTCGCCACTGACATCGCGCATGGCCTGCACGCTGCGCGCCGCTACGCCCGCGCCTATGGCGATGCCAAGCAGGCCGCAGGGCTCGTCGATTTCGACGACCTGATCGGCAAGGCCGTGGCGCTCCTGCGTGAGCCCGGCATGGGCGCATGGATCGCCTACAAGCTCGATCAGGCGACCGACCACATCCTCGTCGACGAAGCGCAGGATACCAACGAGCGCCAGTGGGAAATCGTGAAGGCGCTGGCAGGAGAGTTCTGGGCGGGGGACGGGGCGCGTGCGGGCGCATTGCGGACCCTTTTCACAGTCGGCGACTATAAGCAGGCGATCTTCGGCTTTCAGGGCACAGATCCGCGCTACTATGCCGAAGCAGGTGACCAGTTCGGTGCGGCCGCGGCCGCGGCAGGACGCGAACTGGCGCGCCTCTCGCTCGAACGTTCTTTCCGTTCGACACCGCCGGTGCTCGACGTCGTCGACGCGCTGCTCGAGGAACTCGGCGACGACGCGTTCGGCGACCAGGCGCTAGACCGTCACGAAAGCGCGCGCGGTGGCCCCGGGAGCGTCACCCTGTTGCCGCCGGTGCGCGCCCCCGATGGCGCCGAGGAGGACGGGGAAGAGGGCTGGGTGCCCACGGCTACGCGCGAACTTGCGTCACGCATCGCCCGCCAGGTCCGTGACTGGATCACCGATGGGCGAATGCTCGCGTCGGAGGGCAGGCCGCTGACGGCGGGTGACGTCATGATCCTCGTCCGCAAGCGCAGCGACCTGGCAGCCTTGCTTGTCGCGCGTCTGCAGAAAGAGGGCGTCCCCGTCGCCGGCGTCGACCGCTTACGGCTCGCCGCCCCCCTTGTCGTCAAGGATTGCCTGGCGGCGCTGCGATTTGCCGTACAGCCTGATGACGACCTGACGCTCGCCTCGCTGCTCGTTTCGCCGATCTGCGGCTGGACTCAGGAGCAGCTTTACGATGCCGCGCATGTGCGGCGCGCGGGCTCGCTATGGGCTCATTTACGCGCCCATGCGACCGAGGCGTCAATAGCTGTTCCGCGCAAACTTCTCGCGATGGCAGACTTTGTGTCGCCCTATGTCTTCCTCGAAACCATGCTGTCGGGCGACATCGCCGCGCGCAGGAACCTGCTCTTTCGGCTAGGCAACGAAGCTGCCGACCCGATCGACGAACTGCTGAACGCGACGCTCCAGTTCGAGCGCGAAGGCGTCGCGACTTTGCAAGGATTCCTCGACTGGTTCGACCGTGGCGACGGCGACATCGTGCGCGATGCAGGGAGCAAGGGCGATGCCGTACGCGTCATGACCGTGCACGCCGCCAAGGGGCTGCAGGCGCCGCTGGTCGTCCTGGCCGACGCGACGGGCGATCCCGATGCAGCGACTGACCGCGATTTCAAATGGGTGCTCGATGAAGTCATCGTGCCGCTGTTCCGCCCGCGCGGCGCGGAGCGTCGGCTGGTGGCGACACTCGAACACACGGCCGAACTACTGCGCGAAGCCGATCGTCGCGAGCACTGGCGCCTCCTTTACGTGGCAATGACCCGCGCCGAGGAACAACTCGTCATTACCGGATCGCTGGCGCCACGTCAAAAGCTCGTGCCGCCAGAAAGCTGGCACAGCGCTGTCGAGCGCGCCATGCAGCGCATCGGAGCGGCCGAGGTCGAACTGCCCGACTGGGGCTCGGCACACGTGCATGCGATCGCCGGTGGAAGCGCTACCAAAGCTGCCAAGTCGATCGCTGAACGGCCGAAGTTCGCGCGCCCTGACTGGCTGGACCGCGCAGCCCCGCCTGAAGCCCGCCCGCCGCGGCCACTCAGTCCCTCGTCGCTGGGGCCCGACTTGGTCGCCGACCCACCGCCGGGCGCCTTGCTGCAACAGGCTGCCGAACGTGGCAGGCTAATTCATGCCCTGATCGAGCGCCTACCGTCAGTTGACGCCCCGAATCGTGCCGCCGCCGCGGAACGCTGGCTCGTCCGCTCAGCCGGCGTCACCGATGCGGCGTTGCGGGACGAGGTCGTTGCGTCCGTGCTAGCCATTTTCGACGATCCCCGATTTGCACCGTTCGTCGTTTCCGGCGGCCTTGCCGAAGTTCCTATCGCCGGCGTGGTCGAAGGCGCCGTGATCTCCGGCACGGTTGACCGACTGGTCGTCGGAGATACGACGGTCAACATCGTCGATTTCAAGACCGGCCGGCGGGTCCCCGCCGATACTGCGGGCGTTCCCGACACCCATAAGCGCCAGATGGCCGCCTATGTCGCCGTGTTGCGCGGCGTGTTTCCGCGCCATGAGGTCCGCGCGGCCTTGCTGTACACGTCCGGTCCCCGGCTGATCGCGCTAAGCGCGGCAGATCTCGAGGCGCACAAGCCCGGCTTGGACTCGGCACAGCAACTCTTGTCAGTGCCTACCGGTTGAGTCCGGCGAACTTCGGCTTACTTAGGACGCCGAGACACAGGAGATGAACATGGCCACCAAGGCAATTACCGACGACAGCTTCACCACGGACGTAATCGAGGCGGGCGGCCCCGTGCTCGTCGATTTCTGGGCGGAGTGGTGCGGTCCGTGCAAGATGATCGGGCCGAGCCTCGAGGAATTGTCAGACGAGCTCGGCGCGCAGGTCACGATCGCCAAACTGAATATTGACGACAACCCTGATGCGCCCGGCAAGTACGGCGTGCGCGGCATCCCGACGATGATTCTGTTCAAGAACGGCCAACCCGCGGCGACCAAGGTCGGCGCCGCGCCGAAGTCGCAGCTCAAGGCGTGGCTCGAGAGCGAGCTTGCCTAGCTGCGGTAGTCCGCGTTGATCGAGACATAGCCATGCGTCAGGTCGCACGTCCAAACGGTCGCGCGGCCTGACCCGAGGCCCAGATCTACCGCAATGTCGATGTCCGTGCCCTTCAGATGGGCCGCGACTGGTGCTTCGTCATAACCTTCGACCACCAGCCCCTCGCGCGCGACTTCGACTCCGCCAAAGCCGATCGACAGCTTGTCCCGGTCCGCCGGTTCGCCGGCCTTGCCAACCGCCATCACGACCCGGCCCCAATTGGCGTCTTCGCCGGCAATAGCGGTTTTGACCAACGGTGAGTTTGCGATGCTCAGGCCGATCCGATGGGCGCTGGCATCGCTTTCGGCCCCGCTAACCCGCACTTCAATGAACTTGGTGGCCCCTTCACCGTCGCGCACGACCAGATGTGCCAGCTGGCGACAGAGATCGCGAAGTGCTGCGTCGAAGGCGTCGGCCCCCGCGTCTTCGAACGAAGTCAGCCTGTCGTTGCCCGCGGCGCCCGTCGCGAACGCCAGTACGGTATCGCTGGTGGACGTGTCGCTGTCGACCGTGATGCAATTGAAGGTCGAGTTATTCGCCGCGCTCAGCAATGTCCTGAGAAATGCCGGCTCGACCGCGGCATCGGTGAAAATGAACCCCAGCATCGTCGCCATGTCGGGTGCGATCATGCCGCTGCCCTTGATGAAGCCGACCAGCGTCACCGTCCGGCCGCCGACGACTGCGCGCGCCATCGCGGCCTTCGGAAATGTGTCGGTCGTCCCGATCGCGTTCGTCGCGTCTTCCCAGCTCGCGGGCGGCGCGGCAAAAGCGGCACCGAGCCCGGCCTCCGCCTTGTCGATCGGTAATGGCACGCCGATGACACCAGTCGAGGCAATGAACACGTCGGAGGGCTGGCACCCCAGATGCCCTGCGACGCGCGCCGCGATCGCCTCGACCGCCAGTTTGCCCCGTTGCCCCGTGAACGCATTGGCATTGCCCGCATTGACCACGAGCGCGCGTGCGGCCCCGAGCGTCAGTGCCGCACGGCACCATTCGACTTCGGGAGAGGGGCATTTGCTCTGGGTCGTCACTCCCGCCACGGCGGTACCGGGGGCCAGTTCGGCAAAGGTGAGGTCGCATCGGCCCCAGTTTTTGTACCCTGCGCGGGCAACGCGAATCGTAACGCCCTCGACGGGCGGGAGTTCGGGGAAGGGCGTCGCGAGGGGGGAGCGGGTCATCCGCCTGCCGTAGAACAGTCAGTGCGGCAATTGAAGTCGGGCCGAAAGCCCGACGCTGTTAAGGTGGACGAAAGCGCTGCCACCTATTACATGCGCACAACGATGCGTTTGCTGCTGCTCCTCTCTGCTTTGCTGACCGCCATGGTCGGCGTCGGCACACCTGCGGCTGCTGCCGTGCGTCCGGCATGCGAAGTGTCGGTCACCACGAGCCTTCGGACCGAACGATTGTCTCCTCGTCCGCCGGCAACCTTGCCGCGCAAGATTTGCTTTTCGGACCGGGCGAGCGTCGGTTCCGTGGCGCTCGCGGTTTCGCCCTTGCGGACAAGTCCGCTCTATGCCGAGCGCCTGCGCGTCTAGCGCCTTGCTGCGCTGCGATTGCTGACGTCTCTTGCCCGCCGCAGATGCGGGTTCTCCTTATAATTACAGGAATTTCCTATGCTGGGCGGTATTGCCAAGGCCATTTTCGGGTCATCAAACGATCGTTACGTCAAATCCCTCGGGGGCATAGTCACCAAGATTGCGGGTTTTGAGCCGACCATTTCGGCGATGACCGACGAAGAGCTCGCCCACCAGACCGTGTTGTTCCGGCAACGGCTTGCAGACGGTGCCACCCTCGACGATCTGCTTCCCGAAGCTTTCGCAACGGTGCGCGAGGCCGCCAAGCGCGTGCTCGGCCAACGGCACTACGACGTCCAGATGATCGGCGGCATCGTGCTTCATCGCGGCGAGATTGCGGAAATGCGCACCGGTGAGGGCAAGACACTCGTTGCCACGCTCGCAACGTACCTCAATGCGCTGCCCGGCACCGGCGTCCACGTCGTCACCGTCAACGACTATCTGGCCCGCCGCGACGCTGAATGGATGGGCCAGGTCTATAAATTCCTGGGCATGACGGTGGGCGTGATCGTGCCGAACATCGGTGATCAGGAACGGCGCGACGCCTATGCCGCCGACATCACTTACGGCACCAACAACGAATTCGGCTTCGACTATCTGCGCGACAACATGAAGTACGAGCGCGCCGACATGGTCCAGCGCCCGTTCAATTTTGCTGTGGTCGATGAGGTCGATTCGGTGCTGATCGACGAAGCTCGGACGCCACTCATCATTTCGGGTCCTACCGACGACAAATCCGAACTCTACCTCCAGGTGGACGCCATCGTGAAGAAGCTGGTGCCCGAGGATTACGAGCTCGACGAGAAGCAGAAGTCCGTCATCCTTACCGAAGACGGTACGGAGAAGATGGAGCGTATGCTGGAGACAGCGGGCCTGCTCGACGGCACGAACCTTTACGACTTCGAGAACACGCAGGTCGTTCACCACCTGAACCAGAGCCTGCGCGCCAACGTGATGTTCCGCAAGGATACCGACTACATCGTCAAGGACGGCAAGGTCGTCATCATTGACGAATTCACCGGCCGCATGATGGACGGCCGGCGCTGGTCCGACGGCCTGCACCAGGCGGTCGAGGCCAAGGAGGGTGTCGAGATCGAGCCCGAGAACCAGACGATGGCCTCGATCACCTTCCAGAATTACTTCCGCATGTACCCTAAGCTCGGTGGCATGACCGGTACGGCGGCAACCGAAGCGGCCGAATTCCACCAGATCTACAAGATGAACGTCGTGACCATCCCGACCAACGTGCCGGTCGCGCGCGTCGACGAGGAGGACACGTTCTACAAGGACACTAACGACAAGTTCCGCGGCATCGCCAAGGCGATCGCCGAACAGTCGGCCAAGGGACAGCCGGTCCTCGTCGGTACTGTTTCGATCGAGAAGTCCGAGCTGCTCAGCCAGTTCCTGACCGAGGAAGGCGTTGAGCACAAAGTTCTCAATGCCCGGTTCCATGAGCAGGAGGCGCACATTGTGGCGCAAGCCGGCAGCGTCGGCGCGGTGACGATCGCGACCAACATGGCCGGGCGCGGCACCGACATCCAGCTTGGCGGCAACGTGGAGTTTCGGATCGAGGACGAACTGCGCGACATGCCCGACGGGCCCATGCGTGACGCCGCCATCGCCCAGATCAAGGCAGAAGTGGCTGAGAATAAGGCGAAGGTGATTGCCGCTGGCGGACTTTTCGTGCTCGGCACCGAGCGCCACGAGAGCCGACGCATCGACAACCAGCTGCGCGGCCGTTCCGGGCGCCAGGGCGATCCCGGGTTGTCGCGCTTCTACCTCAGCCTCGACGACGAATTGCTGCGCATCTTCGGCCCGGACACGATGTTTGCCAAGATGATGCGCGCGAACCTTGAAGATGGTGAAGCGCTTCCGCCGTCGCGCTGGATGAGCAAGGCGATCGAGACCGCGCAGAAGAAGGTCGAAGCCCGCAACTACGACATCCGCAAGCAGGTCGTCGAATATGACGACGTGATGAACGACCAGCGCAAGGTTGTTTATGAACAGCGCGCCGACATCATGGACTCGGACACTGTCGACGATGTCGTGGCCGACATGCGCGCCGAGACCGTCAACGGCCTGATCGCCGACGCCTGTCCGCCCAACAGCTATCCCGAACAATGGGATGTCGCGACCCTGCACCAGCGGACGCTCGAAACCTTTGGTCTCGACCTGCCGTATGCCCAGTGGGTTCAGGAGGAAGGAATCGATCCGGAGATCCTCGAAACGCGGCTCCAAGAAGCGGCAGACGCTACGATCGCGACAAAGACCGAGGAAGTGGGCAAGGAAACCTGGGGCACGATCGAAAAGAGCGTCCTGCTCCAGAACCTCGACCATCACTGGAAGGAGCATCTGTCGACGCTCGACGCACTGCGCCAGGTCATCCATCTGCGCGCCTATGCGCAAAAGACCCCGATCAACGAGTATAAGCAAGAAGCCTTTGCGCTGTTCGAACGCATGCTCGCCGCGATCCGCGAGGACGTGACAAAGCTGCTCGCGCATGCCCAGTTCATGGCCCCGCCCGAACTGCCGCAGATGCCCGACATTTTCACCAACCTCGACGCGTTTCCCGAAGCCGGTGCCTGGCCCGAGGTTGGCGCCTTCGGCAACTTTTCGAGCGGCGACGCGGGCACGCTGACGATGGCGGCGCCGACCGAAGCGATCCAGCTCGGCAGTGATCCGGCGTCGTGGGAAGGCAATGTGAGCCGCAACGCCGCCTGTCCGTGCGGGTCGGGCAAAAAGTACAAGCATTGTCACGGCGCGCTGTGATCGAACCGCTGCGGGGACGATACGGCCACACGGCGCGTCCGGTTGGCCTTGGCAAGCCGAGCAGCAACGGCCCGGCCTTGCCGCGACGGCCTCACCCCAGCGCTCGATGACGTTCCTCGTCGCTGCCTTTTTCCTGACCGCGCTGCTCTATGCCAGTGTCGGCTTCGGGGGCGGGTCGACGTACATCGCCTTGCTCGTCCTCGCCGGGGTGAGCGCGCAGCTGGTTCCCGTCGTGGCACCGCTGTGCAACCTCGTTGTGGTGAGCGGCGGCACGATCCGGTTCGCGCGGGAAGGATTGGTCCCCTGGCGACGGGTACTCCCGCTCGTCATCGTATCTGCGCCGCTGGCTTATCTGGGCGGCCTCACGCCGATCAAGCAGGCGACCTTCATCGCCATTCTCGGGGCGAGTCTTTTCGTGGCCGGGCTGCTGCTGGTGTTCCAGCGTAGCCGGCCGGTCGAGGCAACGCGCGAGACGACCAGCATCGGGGATGCTGCGCTCGGCGGTGCCGTCGGCTATCTCTCTGGGTTGGTCGGTATCGGAGGCGGCATTTTCCTGTCGCCGCTGCAGCACCTGATGCGCTGGGCGCCGCCGCGCCAGATCGCGGCAACCGCCAGCGTATTCATCTTCGTCAACTCGCTTGCGGGCCTTGCAGGCCAGCTGACCAAGATCGGCACTGCCGGCCTCGCCAGCCTGGCGCTCTTCTGGCCCCTGCTGATCGCCGTACTCGTCGGCGGGCAGATCGGCACCCATGCCGGCATCCGGCTTTTCAGCGAACCTGCGGTGCGGCGGGCGACCGGCATTCTCATCCTCTATGTATCGGGCCAGTTGCTGTGGAAAACCTTTAGCGGTTGACGCGCGCGTCAATCGGACTGACATTGCTGTCAATAAAGGAGAGCGGCTTGGAGCATGTTGACGTTCTGATCGTGGGCGCGGGCCTGTCGGGCATCGGCGCCGCCTGGCACCTGCAGGACCGGTGTCCCGGCAAGAGCTATACGATCCTCGAGGCGCGCGATGCGATCGGCGGGACGTGGGACCTGTTTCGGTATCCCGGCATCCGCTCGGACAGCGATATGCACACGCTCGGTTACCGGTTCCGCCCATGGACCGAGGCCAAGGCCATCGCCGATGGGCCGTCGATCCGCCAATATGTCCGCGATACCGCGCAAGAAGCGGGGATCGACAAGCACATCCGCTTTCATCACCGTGTCGTCTCGGCGAGTTGGTCGACCGAGACCGCGCTGTGGACGATCACGGCAACGCATGAGGGTGATACCGTCGAGATGACGGCGTCGTTCCTGTTCTTCTGCTCCGGCTATTACAGTTATGACGAAGCCTATCGCCCGACCTGGGAAGGCGAAGACAGCTTCGGCGGACGCATCGTCCACCCCCAGTTCTGGCCCGACGATCTCGACTATGCCGGTAAGCAGGTCGTCGTGATCGGCAGCGGCGCCACCGCCGTCACCATCGTCCCCGAGATGGCCCGGAAGGCCGCGCATGTCACGATGCTGCAACGATCGCCCACCTATGTCGTGTCGCGCCCGGGCGAGGACGGGATTGCAAACCGCCTGCGTCAGCTCTTGCCCGCCAAAGCCGCTTACGCCGCGACGCGCTGGAAGAATGTGCTGTTCGGGATGTTCTTCTTTCGCATGGCGCGCAAATCGCCTGCAAAGGTGAAGGAGCGCCTGATAGGCATGGTCAGTGCAGAACTTGGCCCCGATTACGATGTCGAGACGCACTTCACGCCGAGCTACAACCCGTGGGACCAGCGCCTGTGCCTCGTTCCCGACGCAGACCTTTTCGCGTCGCTGCGCGAAGGCAAGTCCTCGGTCGTCACGGACCATATCTCGCGGTTCACGGCCGAGGGCATCGAACTCAACTCAGGCAAGGTCTTGCCTGCCGACATCGTCGTTACCGCCACCGGACTGAAGCTTAACATCCTCGGCAGCGTGCAGCTGTCGGTCGACGGTCGCGCAGTCGATCCGGCGAAAGAGCTGACCTACAAAGGCATGATGCTGAGTGATGTGCCGAATGCGGCGTTCGCATTCGGCTATACCAACGCGTCCTGGACACTGAAGGCCGACCTGACATCCGAATTTGTCTGTCGCACGCTGAACTACATGGACAAACGCGGCACGAAGATCGCAACCCCCGTTCGCACCGATCCGGCCATGAGCGAGGAACCCTATCTCGATTTCAGCAGTGGGTACGTCCAGCGTGCGCTCGAAATCCTGCCGAAGCAGGGAGCAAAAGCGCCTTGGAAACTCAACCAGAATTATGCGCTCGACCTGATGACGCTCAGATTCGGCAAGATCGACGATGGGACGATGCGGTTTTCCAATCCCGTGGCAGGGCAGAAAGCAGCCTAGAACTTTCAGCGCGTCGAGGCTGGGCCGCTCTCGGCGCGGCCAAGCCAGCCGTGAAGGCGCTTTGGCATAGCGAAAGCGGGCTTGCCGTGCGCGGTGGCTCCCTGAGTAGGATTCGAACCTACGGCCATTCGATTAACAGTCGAATGCTCTACCGCTGAGCTATCAGGGAATACCGCTGCGGAATGCGCGCGTATAACGACGCGTCGCGGCATTGCAAGCACGAGAAGTCAGGTCGCAAATTGCTCCATGACGATGCGGTCGTCGAGGGCGTGTTCAGGATCGAATAACAGTTTCAGCGTCTGGCTCTTGTCGATCGAAACGCAGATGGTGGCGACATCGCGCACCTCGCGCTGATCAGCCACGGCGGAGACCGGCCGCTTGACCGCATCGAGCACGCGAAAGGCGATGCGCGCGCTCTCCGTCAATATGGCGCCGCGCCAGCGCCTCGGGCGAAACGGGCTGATCGGGGTGAGCGCCAGCATAGCCGAGCCCAGGGGAAGGATAGGGCCCTGCGCCGAAAGATTATATGCCGTCGATCCCGCAGGGGTCGCGACGAGCACACCGTCACAGACGAGTTCGGGAATCACCACGCGTTCGTTGACACTGACTTCGAGCTTGGCTGTCTGCCGCGTTTCGCGCAGCAGCGAGACCTCGTTGATCGCCGGTAAGACGATCTGCTCGCCATCGATGGTCGTCGCTTCCATCTTGAGCGGCGTCACGTTGAACTGCCGCGCGCCTTCGATCCGCTCGTCCAGCCGTTTTTCGCGCCACTCGTTCATCAGAAAGCCGACGGTGCCGAGGTTCATGCCGAAGACGGGCAGGATCCGCCGTCGCTCGAGCATCTGGTGCAGGACCTGCAGCATGAAGCCGTCACCGCCGAGCGCCACGACCATTTCAGCCTGTTCGATATCGACCCAATCCCGGCGATTACGCAGGCGCAGCGCGGCATCTTGCGCCGTCTCCGTCGGCGAGACGAGCAGCGCGCGCTTCGGTTCTGCGATCATCCGCCGGTCACGTTCATGTGGCGCGCCGTTGCGGGCGTCGTGAGGTCAAAGTCATGGCGCGCGGGCTTGAGCCGCAAGGCCCGGTCGATCGCACGATCGAGCGCCGCATCGTCTCCCGAGCGAAGTGCTGCGCGAAGATCGACATTATCCTCGTGCCCCAGGCACATGAACAACTGTCCGGACGCAGAAACCCGAATACGGTTGCAGCTGTCACAAAAATTGCGCGTCAGCGGCGAGATGAGGCCGATCGTGACTCCAAGCTCGGGGACCTGCCAATAACGTGCCGGCCCCCCGGTACGTTTGGCACTGGGCACCAGCACATAGTCCTTCTCGATGAGCGTGCGTGCCGCCGTCAGCGGGAAGAACCGGTCGGTCCGGTCGTCGTCGATCTGGCCCAATGGCATGGTTTCGATCAGCGACAAGTCGAGACCATTGACGCTGCACCAGCGCAACATCGGCACGATCTCGTCCTCGTTCAGGCCTTTGAGAGCCACCATATTGATCTTTATTGAAAAACCCTGCTGACGTGCCGCCTCAATTCCCGCCAGCACCCGCGCCAGATCACCCTGCCGCGTCACGTAGCGGAAGCGTTCGGGATCGAGCGAATCGAGGCTCACGTTGATTCGCCGGATACCGGCTTGCCACAAACCGGCCGCATGTTCGGCAAGATGCGTTGCATTCGTCGTCAGCGTCAGCTCGTCGAGCCCCTGTCCGATCAGCTTGCCGATTTCACCTGCAACCTGGACCGCGCCACGCCTGGCAAGCGGCTCGCCACCGGTCAGCCGGATGCGGCTGACCCCGCGCGCCACGAAACGACGCGCCAGTTCAGCGATTTCCTCGAGGCTGAGCACCTCACTGCGCGGTAAAAAGACCATTTCTTCGGCCATGCAGTATCGACACCGCATGTCGCACCGGTCGGTCAGCGACAGGCGCACATAGTCGATACGCCGACCGAGGCCGTCGTGCATTGCCGTGCCGGCCTGCGTCGCTGAACCTGTCATCGCCTGTTGGTGTTACATTTACCCTTGGTGCGCGACAAGCGGCGCGGCTAACGTGATCTACGATAAAGGAGCATGTCTGAGTACCGCCCCAACCGATCCGACCCGGCCGACCTTGCTGGCGATGTCGAGCGTCAATCGCAACGCGCTGGTGACTGCGCTGTCGCGGAGCGGATGGAAGGTCGTGGGTGCGCGCGGTTTCGACAAGCCGCTGGACAGGCTGAGGGAGACGAGCGCGTCCGGAGTCATCGTTGATCTGCGCGACGACGGCATCTCGGCGCTGGCGGCGATCCGCGAGCTCGCAGGACAGGCGCTCGTGCTTGCCATCGTGCCCGGGCGCGACATCAAGTGGATCACGGCGGCGGTAGATGCCGGAGCGACGCACTATCTGACGAGCCCATTCCCTCAAGCTGAACTCGCGCAGGCGGTACGGCTCATTATCGGTGGAGTCGTTCCCGGACGCGCGGCTTCCGCGGTCGAAGGTGGGCTTGTCCTCGAGGGCTCGAAGGCTACCGGCGAGATTGAGCGCCGCCTGAGGGCGGGACGCGTGTCGGCCCTGTTGGTCGCGGCGACGCGTTTCGAAGCGGTCAATGCCGCATATGGCCGCGAGGTCGGGGATGAACTCTTGGGCGCCGTCGCGCAGCGCATTGCCAGCGCCGTGCGGGAAGTCGATCCGACGGCGACCATCGCCCGCGTTTCTGGCGCGGAGTTTGCCGTCCTGGTGCCACAAGGGCGCGGCGAAAGCCTGGCCACGGAGATTTGCCATCGGATCGATCGGCCGTTCATGATCGGGGGACAGATCGTCGCGATCGGCTGTCGCATCGGTGTCGTCGAAAGTGCGGTCGGCGAAGATTCGGTAGGGCTCCTCCGCCGCGCGAGCCTCGCCCTTGCCGAAGCCCGGGTTTCGGAAGTTTCCGCGGTGCGCGCCATCGGAGCAGACGACGATGGCGAGGCGCTCTACGATGCCGGCCTCGAATCTGATCTGCGACGTGCCCTCGACGACAATGAAATCGACCTGCTGTTCCAGCCGCAGGTGGAACTATCCTCGGGCCAGATGATCGGGGTCGAAGCGCTGGCCCGCTGGCACCATCCCCACCAGGGAGACCTGGGGGCAAACACGCTGTTCGCCGTTGCGAGCCGCTCCGACTACTTGCTCACCCTGTCGCAGCATGTGCAACATCGCGCGCTGGCGATGGCTGCTGCCTGGCCGGACGACCTGTCGGGTCTGCGCCTCGCGATCAACCTGACCGCCAATGACATCGCCATTGCGGGATTCGCCAACGCGTTTCTCGCGAAAGTCGATGAATCGGGATTTCCGCGGTCGCGCCTGACCGTCGAGATCACCGAAAGTGGACTGATCGATAATCTCGAGCGGGCAGCCGACGCATTTGCAACGCTGCGGGCTGGCGGCGTGCGCGTTGCGATCGACGATTTCGGGACCGGCTATTCGTCGCTCGCTTGGCTCAAGGCGCTCCCGCTCGATTATCTCAAGATCGACAAGGGGCTGGCTCAGGACATCACGGGAAGCACGCGCGACCGCGTCGTCGTACGCAGCGTGATCGACATGGCGCGCTCGCTCGGCCTCGCCGTCGTTGCCGAAGGGGTGGAAACCGAGGAGCAGCTGGCGTTGCTTGCGGCCGAGGGCTGCAACTACTGGCAAGGCTTTCTGTTTGCCGAAGCGTTGGGCGTCGACGGTTTGCTGGCATTGATGACAGGTTCGACCGCGCCACGTTGACCCGGTCCGCTCGCACCCGGCCTATTTCGCAATTTTAGCCAGCCCCTTCGACAATTGCAGTGCGCCGTTCAGCCGTGCCTTGTCACTCGCCCAGTCGCGGGTGATCGACAACTTGTTGTCCGGTCGCAAACGGGCCGTGCCCTTCAGGCGATCGACATAGGCAAGCAGGCCGGGGATGTTGGGGAAACTGTCGTTCCAGAAGCTGACCAGCGCGCCCTTGGCGCCGACGTCGATCTTGGCGATGTGGGCGTCGCGCGCATTGAGCTTGATCGACATGAGGGTAAGCAGGTTCTCGGTCGGGTCGGGCAGGGGGCCGAACCGGTCGATGAGTTCTGCGCCAAAGGCTTCGATCCGCTCGGCCTCGTCGAATTCGTTGATACGGCGATAGAGCGACATGCGCAGGTCGAGATCGGGCACATAGTCCTCCGGGATGAGGATGGGCGCATCGATCGTGATCTGCGGTGACAGGTCCGCCTTGCGCGCGGCAACGATCCCGCCGGCCTTTGCTTCGAGAATCGCCTCCTCCAGCATCGATTGGTACAGTTCGAAGCCGACCTCGCGGATATGGCCCGACTGCTCGTCGCCGAGAAGGTTACCCGCACCACGAATGTCGAGATCGTGCGAGGCCAGCTGGAAGCCGGCGCCGAGGCTGTCGAGGTCGCTGAGGACCTTCAGCCGCTTTTCCGCGCCCTCCGTCATCTGCCGGTTCGCGGCTGTCGTGAAATAAGCATAGGCACGCGTCTTCGCCCGACCGACACGACCGCGCAGCTGGTAGAGTTGTGCGAGCCCGAACCGGTCTGCGCGGTGAATGATCATCGTGTTGGCGGTCGGGATATCGAGGCCGCTCTCGACGATGGTCGTCGACAGCAGCACATCGTATTTGCGGTCGTAGAACGAAGACATGCGATCTTCGACTTCGGTCGGCGACATCTGCCCATGCGCCGTGACGGCCCGCACCTCGGGCACTTCCTTGGTCAGGAATTCCTCGACGTCGGGCAGGTCTGCGATGCGCGGCACGACGAAGAAGCTCTGGCCCCCGCGATAGTGTTCGCGCAGCAGGGCCTCGCGCAGGACGACCGGGTCCCAGGGCATGACATAGGTGCGTACGGCCAGACGATCGACCGGAGGCGTCTGGATGACCGACAATTCGCGCAGGCCCGACATCGCCATCTGCAGCGTGCGCGGTATGGGCGTGGCGGTCAGCGTCAGCATGTGGACATCGGTCTTGAGCGCTTTCAGGCGCTCCTTGTGCGTGACGCCGAAGCGCTGCTCTTCGTCGACGATGACGAGTCCGAGCCGCTTGAACTCGACCGACTTAGCCAGAACGGCATGGGTGCCGATGACGATGTCGAGGGTACCGTCGGCCAGGCCCGCACGTGTTTCCGTCGCTTCCTTGGGCGCCACGAGCCGTGACAGGCGGCCAATGCGCAGCGGGAAGCCCTGGTAGCGCTCGACAAACGTCTTGTGATGCTGGCGTGCAAGCAGCGTGGTCGGGCAGACGACGGCAACCTGATGCCCGGCCATTGCCGCGACGAAAGCTGCGCGCAGCGCGACCTCGGTCTTGCCGAAACCGACATCGCCGCAGACCAGCCGGTCCATCGGCTTACCCGCGCCCAGATCGTCGATGACCTCAGCGATCGCGCGGTCTTGGTCATCGGTTTCCTGATAGGGAAAGCGGTCGACGAATTCATTGTAGGCGCCGTCCGGCTGCATGACGTCAGCCGGGCGAAGCGCGCGTTCGGCGGCGACGAGGATGAGTTCGCCCGCGATCTCGCGAATGCGCTCCTTCATCTTCGACTTGCGGCGCTGCCAGGCCTCGCCGCCGAGCTTGTCGAGCGTGACGCCGTCGCTCTCGCTGCCGAACCGTGACAGGACGTCGATATTCTCGACCGGCACGAACAGCTTGTCGCCGCCGGCATAGGTAAGCTGCACGCAATCGTGGGGCGACTGGCCGACCGGAATCGACGTCAGTCCCTCGAACCGGCCGATGCCGTGGTCGCGGTGGACCATATAGTCGCCAGGCGACATGGTGGCGAGTTCGCTCAGGAACGCGTCGGCCGATTTCTTGCGCTTGGCACGACGGACCAGCCGGTCGCCGAGCAGGTCCTGTTCGGTAACCACGGCGAGCGACGGCGCGACGAAGCCGCGGTCGAGCGGCACCACCGCCAGCGCAACCTTGCCCTTGGCTGCAAGGCCCTGCGCCTCCTGCCAGCTGTCCGCCATCACGGTGTCGGTCAGGCCATGATCGGCAACGAGCCCTGCAAGCCGCTGTCGCGAACCGCCCGAATAGCTCGCCAATACAAGACCGGTCTTTTTGAGCGACTTGCGGTAGTCGGTCAGCGCTTCGTAGACGTTCTCGGAACGGCTGCGCTCCGCGCCGAAGTCGCGTGGGCCGTCGATGCCGCAATCGACCACGCCCGTCGACTCAGGTTCATGGAACGGCGTGACCAGATGCACGCGCCGCTCGGCCAGCAGGGCATCCCATTGTGGTCGTGCCAGGTAAAGCGAGTCGGCAGCCAGCGGTCGGTAGCTGCCGGGATCACTCGAGGCGGCACGCACGCGGTTCGCATGATAATCGGCAATGCCTTCGAACCGCCCGTCGGCGGCACCCGGCGACCCGGCGTCGCGCACAATGATGTCGTCGGCGCCGAGATGGTCGAAAAGCGTGGACAGCTTTTCCTCGAACAACGGCAGCCAGTGGTCCATGCCTGCCAGCCGGCGCCCTTCGCTGATCGCCTGATACAGCGGATCGCCCGTGGCCGTGGCACCGAACAGCTCGCGATAGCGACTGCGGAAGCGCTTGACGGTTTCGTCGTCGATCAGGGCCTCGGAAGCCGGCAGCAAGGTAAAGCCGTCGATGCGCTCGATCGTGCGCTGGTCGGCAGGATCGAAGCTGCGAACGCTTTCGATTTCGTCGCCGAAGAAATCCAGACGCAGCGCGTGGTCCATGCCGCTCGGGAACAGGTCGACGAGGCTGCCGCGCACCGCGTAATCACCGGCATCTGTCACGGTCTCGGTGCGGACATAACCGTTCGCCTGCAACAGCTTGGCCAGATCATCGCGGTCGATCCGCTCGCCGGGCGCAAGCGTTGCGACCAGCTGCCGCAGCCGAAACGGCGTCAGCGTCCGCTGGGTGGCCGCGTTGACGGTCGTGACGAGCAACTGCGGCCCCGCGGCCTTGTCCTGCAGCGCGGACAGCGTGGCCATGCGCTCGGACGTGACGCGCAAGCTGGGGGAGGCACGGTCATAGGGAAGGCAGTCCCACGCAGGGAACGTCAGCACGCGGACCTCGGGCGCAAACCAGTGCGCAGTGTCGGCAACGCCGCGCATCTCCGCCTCGTCGGTGGCGATGAACACCGCCCGCCGGGTTGCCGCACGGGCAAGGTCGGTCATCAGCCAGGGCAGGAAACCCGTGGGCACGCCGGCGAGCGTCAGCGGGCCCGCCGCGCGCGTGATCCGCGAGATATCGGTCATTTGGGAATCGTGATGTAATCGAGCTGCTGCATGGCCGTCATCATCGACCCGGCAATGCGCGGCGGCGGCTCGGAAGCACCCGTCGCCCAGGCCATGATGTCGACGTCCTGTTCATCCATCAGCGCTTCGAACCACGCGAGCTCGGCTTCGTTCCACGTCGCCGAAAAGCGGTCGAAGAAACCGCCGACCATCATGTCGGCTTCCTTGGTGCCGCGATGCCAGCTGCGAAAGCGCAGGCGCTTGATGCGGGTTTCGCGGTCCAAATCGTGTTTCCTCGTTGCGGGCAAACGCCAAATGGCCGGCGGGCATTTTCATTGCCTGCCGACTTCGTGATAGGCACTCCCCTAGACATGCGCCCCGACCTGCTCAACCCGTTGTTTGCCGAGATTGCCGCACTGAAGGGTGTCGGGCCCGCGCTCGCCAAACCGCTCGAGCGGCTGGGCCTGTCGCGCGTCGTGGACCTGCTGTTCCATCTGCCGACCGGATCGGTGACCCGCCACCATGTGGCGCGGCTCGACGATGCCGTACCCGGCGAGACGATAACCATCGTGGTGACACCGGTCGATTACCGCAGCCGGGGTCCGCGCAGCCCGCTCAACGTTCAGGCCGTGGATGTCTCCGGCGATTACCTGAACCTCACCTATTTCGGGTCGAACACCGGCTACGCAAGAAAGCTGCTGCCGCTGGGTGAACCACGGCTCGTTTCGGGCAAGCTCGAACTCTACGGCGAGACAAGGCAAATCGTGCATCCCGACGTCGGCGGCCCGGACGAGGCCTTCGCGCTGCGCGAGGCGATCTACCCCCTGTCGGAAGGGCTGACGGGCAAGAAGCTCAACCAGCTCGCTGCCCAGGCGCTCGAGCGCGCGCCCGATCTGGATGAATGGATCGAACCCGGGCTGCTCGCGACGCGGGGCTGGCCGTCATGGCATCAGGCGATCGCCGCCGCGCATGCCGACCCCGACGACACGCTGCCTCGCGATCGGCTCGCCTATGACGAAGTTTTTGCCAATCAGCTCGCGCTGATGCTGGTGCGCGCCTCGACCCGGCGGCGGCGGGGGACACCGCTGTTGGGGGACGGGCGGCTGCGCGACGCGTTGCGATTGCCCTATGCCCCTACTGGCGCGCAGACGCGAACGATTGGCGAGATCGAAGACGACATGCGACAGGCGACACCGATGGTGCGGCTGCTTCAGGGCGATGTCGGCTCGGGAAAGACGCTGGTCGCCCTCAACGCCATGCTGATTGCGGTGGAGGCCCGTACGCAGGCCGCGATGCTTGCCCCAACTGAAATCCTGGCGCGCCAGCATTACGAGACGCTGTCGCGCATGTTGTCCGGCGTGGATGTGCGGATCGCCGTACTGACTGGCCGCGACAAGGGCAGGGCGCGCGAAGCCACGTTGATGGGCCTTGCCGATGGAAGCATCGACATTCTTGTCGGCACGCACGCCATCTTCCAGGAGGCGGTCGGTTACCGGCGGCTTGGCCTTGCCGTCGTCGACGAGCAGCACCGCTTCGGTGTCGCGCAGCGCATGCTCCTGACCGCGAAAGCCGAAACCCCGCCGCACTTGCTGGTCATGACCGCTACGCCCATCCCCCGCACCCTGACGCTCACCACCTATGGCGAAATGGACGTCAGTCGGCTCGACGAGATGCCACCGGGCCGAACGCCCGTCGAGACACGGGTGATCTCCTGCGAGCGCCTTAACGAAGTGGTCGAAGGGCTGGCCCGGCATATCGCGGACGGAAAGCAGGCCTATTGGGTCTGTCCGCTCGTCGAGGAAAGCGAAGTCAGTGACCGTGCGGCGGCGGAGGCCCGCGCCGCCGGGCTCAAGCTGCGTTTCGGCGCTCGGGTTGGACTCGTGCACGGGCGCATGAAGCCGCCTGAAAAGGACGCCGTCATGGCGCTATTCGCCGGCGGCGCGCTGTCGGTGCTCGTGGCAACGACCGTCATCGAAGTCGGCGTCGACGTGCCGAACGCCTCGCTGATCGTCATCGAAGAGGCCGAACGCTTCGGCCTGGCGCAGCTTCACCAATTGCGCGGGCGGGTCGGCCGGGGCGCCGAGCGCTCGGTTTGCCTGCTGCTGCGGGGCAATGCCCTTAGCGAGACGTCACGCGCACGCTTGGCGCTCATGCGCGAGACGAACGACGGGTTTCGCATCGCCGAAGAGGACCTGCGTCTGCGCGGCGGAGGCGAAGTTCTCGGTACGCGCCAATCGGGCGAAGCGCGGTTCCGGCTGGCCAGCATCGAACAGATGAATGCGATGATTGCCATCGCAACGGATGACGCACGCCTGCTGGTCGATCGCGATGGAGGACTGGAAGGACCAAGGGGCCACGCTGCGCGGACGGCCCTCTATCTGTTCGAACGCGACGCTGCCGTGGGATTGCTGCGTGCGGGCTAGCGCGTGACCTCGCCCACGACCGCGCTCATCTGAAGCGGCGTCAACGGCTCGCGGAAGGCCGCACCGATGCGCTCGCCAAGCACCCAGACGATGTCGGCACGCACCCAGCCCACCACCGGCATGTCGATCCGGATCGGCTCGCGTTCGCACTGGTCCATGTCGGTGATCGCCATGAAGCCGTCTTCCGACAGGTTGAGCAGGCGGATGCCCGACAGCCGCCCCTCGCGGTCTGTCATCAACGTATCGGCCTGGATGTCCTGTCGTGCCGTGCGACGGCGGTTGACGTGGGCGACATGCGCGGCGAGCGGTTCGGCGGTGGCGGTGTCCATGCGCCAAAGGCTTGCATCTAAGCCACGATAATTCTGTGAATGAACAGGATTGAGAGCGGGTTTACCCTCCCGCGCCGGGCCGCCTCCTATCGTACGATCAAGCCGTGCTGTTTCTTGCCGGCCGATATCTTGACGGGTTCGGCACCTGGCGAAATGACCGTTGCTTCATCGGTGACCTTCACACCGTCGATTCGCGCGCCACCGCCGGCGATCAATCGCCGCGCTTCGCCCCGCGAAGATGCAAAACTCAGGGCTATGAGCGCATCGACGATTCCGATGACTTCGGTTGCGATCGCATGGCTCGGCAAGTCGTCGCCATGCCCGCCGGCAAAGGTGGCATCGGCAGTCGCCTCCGCCAGTTTTGCAGCCGGGACGCCATGCGCAAGCGCGGTTGCCTCATAAGCGAGCAGCCGCTTGGCCGCATTGATTTCCGCTCCCTCCAGCGCTGCGTGCCGGGCGATCTCGTCAAGCGGCAGGTCGGTAAACAGCCGCATGAAGCGGCCGACGTCGGCATCCTGCGTATTCCGCCAGAACTGCCAGTAATCATAGGGCGAGAGTGCCTCGGCATTGAGCCAGACCGCGCCCGCTGCCGTCTTCCCCATCTTGCCGCCATCCGCCGTCGTGATCAGCGGCGTCGTCAGGCCATAGAGTTGCGTCGACTCCATCCGCCGCGTCAGCTCGATCCCGTTGACGATATTGCCCCACTGATCGCTGCCGCCCATCTGCAGGCGGCACCCGACGCGGCGCGACAGCTCAAGGAAATCATAGGCTTGCAGGATCATGTAGTTGAATTCGAGGAACGTGAGGGGCTGCTCGCGTTCGAGCCGCAGCTTCACGGAATCGAAAGTCAGCATACGGTTGATCGTAAAATGCTTGCCGACGTCGCGCAGGAAAGGGACGTACTCAAGCTTGTCGAGCCAATCGGCATTGTCGACCATCACCGCGTCCGTCGGTCCGTCCCCGAACGTCAGAAATCGTTCGAACACACGTCGGATACCCGCGATATTCTCGGCTATGTTTTCGTTGGTCAGGATCCTGCGCGATTCGTCCTTGCCCGAAGGATCGCCGACCTTGGTCGTGCCGCCGCCCATGACCACAATGGGTTTGTGGCCGCTTTGCTGAAGGTGGCGCAACATCATGATCTGAACGAGACTGCCCACGTGCAGCGAGGGGGCGGTTGCATCGAACCCGATATAGCCCGGAACGACCTGATGCGCGGCGAGGGTATCGAGCGCCGCTGCGTCGGTGATCTGGTGGATATAGCCTCGCGTGGAGAGCGTACGAAGCAGGTCTGAGCTGTATTGGGTCATGATGCGCGGCGCATAGCCGCTGGCGGCGCGCGCGTCATCCCGCAACCTTAACAGCGCTCAGCCTGGCGTGAGAGCGCCCGGGTTGGCGCGGGTACAGCCGCCAGCGGGGCACAAGCCGCTGCGACAGCACCTGATAGGGCGACGACATCTTCAACGGCGCCAGTCGATGATTGTCCCCCGCGCCGCATGGCCAGCATGCGGAGCGCAAAGGTCGCGTACGAGGCGAGCGCCGCCGTCGCGCCGGCCACAGCGGCCCCGGCAAAGCGTTCGTTGCGCGGCGAGACAGCCATGCCTGCAAATGCCGCATTCATGCTGCGGATCACGACGGCAGGCGGTATGATGCGGTCGGGTGCCGACTTCTGCTTGTCGCCGACCATTTCGTAGACCGCGAGTGCCATCGTTCCCGCCGAAACGAGCGGATGCGCCAGCCAGGCCGGCGCACCATTGTCTTCTGGCAGTGTGTTCGTCCGCGCGGCGTTGGCGACGACGGCAAGCGGCGTCATCGATCGCGCGCCGGCGACAAATCCCATCATCATGGCACGCAGCATATGAAGTCCTTTCAAGGGTGGTGTTCGCACAACGTCGCAGCTTGCAAACGGCTCCCCGCCACGGGCTTCGCTTGCGGACCGAACTTGTCGGACAGCATCGCTTTGCTCCATGAGGGTGTACGTGTGGCGCCTTCATCCCCATGTCGATACACCCTCGGGTCACCCGCTGACGCTGGAGGCCGTCGTCGTCGGTTCGGGCGATCGGCTGGATATCCGCTTCAGGCTGCAGGGCGATCTCTCGCGCGTTCTCCTGCCGCCCCCGGGGCCGAGCCGCCGCGTCGATGGCCTCTGGCGATCGACTTGCTTCGAAGCATTCGTCATGGCGGGCGACATCGGCGGTTATCGAGAGTATAATTTTGCGTCGTCGTCCGAATGGGCGGCATATGAATTCGATGCGTATCGCACCGGCATGCGCGATGCGCCGACAACGCTTCGCAGATCAGAGCAGTCACGTACCTCAGCTGAATATCGACTGGCAGTACAACTTCGGCTGACGTCGCCTGCGTGCAAAATCGGCCTCAGCGCCGTGATCGAGGAAACCGATGGGACCAAATCCTATTGGGCGTTGCGGCATCCGGCAGGCGCACCCGATTTTCATCATCCGGATTGCTTTGCATTGACCCTTCCGGCACCGAAGTCGTCATGAAATTCGGAATCGATCGGCTGCTCGCCGACCCCGCCCTGCGTTCACCACTCGAGGGCAAACGCGTCGCGCTGCTCGCACATCCCGCATCGGTGACGGCGGACCTCACCCATTCGCTCGACGCGCTGGTTGCGGCCGGGCTCAACATCACCGCTGCTTTCGGTCCGCAGCATGGCCTACGCGGAGACAAGCAGGACAACATGATGGAGTCGCCCGACTTCACCGACCCCGTGCATGGCATCCCCGTGTTCAGCCTCTATGGCGAAGTCCGCCGCCCCACGCGCCAGGCGATGGGAACGTTCGATACGGTCCTCATCGACCTGCAGGACGTCGGCTGCCGCATCTACACCTTTATCACGACTTTGCTCTATGTCCTTGAATCAGCTGCCGAACATGGCAAGTCGGTCTGGGTTCTTGATCGTCCCAACCCGGCCGGTCGGCCCGTCGAGGGATTGACGTTGAGACCCGGCTGGGAAAGCTTCGTGGGGGCAGGGCCCATGCCGATGCGCCATGGCATGACCCTGGGCGAGTTGGGCCGCTGGTTCATCGATCATTACGGGCTTGGCGTGGACTATCGTGTCGTCGAGATGGACGGCTACGCGCCGGACGGGCCCGGCAAGGGCTGGCCCGCCGAGCGCATCTGGATAAACCCCAGCCCGAACGCCGCGAACGTGAACATGGCGCGTGCCTATGCGGGCACGGTGATGCTCGAAGGAACGACACTGAGCGAAGGCAGGGGGACAACCCGCCCGCTCGAGTTGTTTGGCGCGCCCGATATCGATGCGCGGGCGGTACTGGCTGAAATGCAGCGGATTGCGCCCCATTGGCTGGCGGGATGCACGCTGCGCGAGATCAGCTTCGAACCCACTTTTCACAAACATGTCGGTCGGCTGTGCCACGGGCTTCACATCCACGCTGAAGGGCCGCACTACGATCATGAAGCTTTTCGGCCCTGGCGGCTTCAGTCGCTGGGCTTCAAGGCTGTCCGAAATCTGTACGGCGACTATCCGCTGTGGCGCGACTTTCCCTACGAATATGAATTCGGAAAGCTCGCGATCGATGTCATCAATGGGGGTCCGGACTTGAGGGCCTGGGTGGACGACACGAATTCAGTGCCTGCCGACCTCGACGACCTTACGGGGCCCGACGAGGCGGCATGGCAACTTCTGCGGCAGCCATACCTCCTGTACTGACCGCCGCGCCAAATAGTCGCTTCGGCTCAATAGCTTACACGGCTGCGTTGACATTGTTACAAACGCTCATATCGTCGCGAACAATTATAACGTCCGAATCGGGTCGGGGGACGTCGTGGAATCTGATTTTCGCTACTATCAGCGACGCGCCGCGTCGGAACGGCAGGCTGCGCTGCGCGCGGTGACGCCCGAGGCGCGCGAACGCCGGATGATGCTCGCACAGGCCTATGCCGTAAAGGCTCAGGAATGCCGGGAAGTTCAGCTCGCGTTCGCGATCTGATCAGGTCTTTCGGGTCAGCGCCCGCATCGCGTCGTCGAGCCCGCCCAGCGTGAGCGGGAACATCCGGTCGTTCATCAACTCCCGCATCAGGGCAATCGACTGGGAATACCCCCAATGTGCCTCGGGAACCGGGTTCAGCCACGCGGCGGCCGGATAGGTGGTCGTCAGCCGCTGCATCCATGTAATGCCCGACTCGTCGTTGAAATGCTCGACCGAGCCGCCGGGATGCGAGATTTCATAGGGTGACATCGAAGCGTCACCGATGAAGATAAGCTTATAGTCGTGGCCGAACTTGTGCAGCACATCCCAGGTCGGCGTCCGCTCGGTAAAGCGCCGGCGGTTGTCTTTCCACACGCCCTCATAGGGACAGTTGTGGAAATAGTAGAATTCCATGTTCTTGAACTCGGCCGTCGCCGCGCTGAACAATTCTTCGCACAGCTTGATGTGCGGATCCATCGAGCCGCCGACATCGAGGAAAAGTAACAGCTTGACCGCATTGTGGCGTTCCGGCCGCATGTGGATGTCGAGCCAGCCCTGTCGCGCCGTCCCCGCGACGGTGGCGTCGAGATCGAGCTCATCCGCGGCGCCCTCGCGGGCGAACCGGCGCAGGCGGCGCAACGCGATCTTTATGTTGCGGGTGCCGAGCTCCTTGGTCGAATCAAGATTCTTGAATTCGCGCTTGTCCCAAACCTTGACGGCTTGCTTGTGCTTCGATTCGCCGCCGATCCGCACGCCTTCCGGGTTATAGCCGCTGTTGCCGAACGGCGAGGTGCCGCCGGTGCCGATCCACTTGCTACCGCCTTGATGCCGTTCCTTCTGCTCATCGAGCCGCTTCTGGAGCGTCTCCATCAGTTCTTCCCAGCTGCCGAGTTTTTCGATCTCGGCCATCTCCTCGGGCGTGAGGAACTTCTCCGCCACAGCCCGAAGCCAGTCGGCGGGCAATTCGGCGCCCTGTTCGCCAAAGCTGGTCGCTATCCCCTTGAAGACTTTGGCGAAAACTTGGTCGAACCGGTCGATCAGGCCTTCATCCTTAACATAGGTCGCGCGCGCCAGATAATAGAATTCCTCGGGCGTGCGCTCGATCACATCGCCCTCGAGCGCTTCGAGCAGCACGAGGTGCTCCTTGAGGCTGGCCGGGATTCCGGCGGCCCGCAGCTCGTCGAGGAAGTTCAGAAACATGTTGGCGACCTGCCTCAAGCCAAGGGCCGACGCAATCCTTCCCATAACCCTAACGCCGTCTCAACTACGTCTTTACGCGCTTCGGTTAGGCAGCGTGCTCAGAGTGACGACCGTAGAACGGTCAGGAAGGTAGTGCATGGCGGCTTACACGGCTTCGGTACCGGCGACAGGCCCGATGACGTCAGTGCTCACGGCACTGGTGGTCGCGGAGGCTTCGGCGTCGCACCCGCATGTCCGGTCGCTGCTGTCGCTCGACAACGCACGCGATGCGCGGAACGCCGCTGATGCCCTTCACCATCTGTCGATGCTGCATGGCCGGCATCCGGGTGTCATCGACCATGCCGCAACGGGAACCCGCGAGATCGGTGCGCGCAGCGCCCTGTTTTCGCTGGCGGATGCCTTTGCCGTCGAGCGCCTGTCGCTCGGTCGCCTTGTCGTTGCGGCAGGACCGATCCCGAGTACGCCAGGACAGGCGCAGACCGAAGCCAGTGTGATCGCCCAGCATCACGCGATCGACATGCTCGCCCAGTCGGAGCGCCAGGGCTGCGCACTGGGTGCAGCCGTCGCATTGGCGATCGACTGGCATGCCATCCGCTGCGTGATGGATGCAGCGGCCAAGCGTTTCGGTGTCGAGCTGCCGGTCACCAAATTGCCCCCCGTTGCGACGCTTGGTGCCATTGTGGAGGGCTGCAAGGGCCCGGCACTGGAACGCGCTGTCCTGTTCGGGGGGCAGCAGATCGTGAACCAGCACAGGGGGCTGTGGGATCTGCTCGAGTCCCGCGCCGCCGCCCGGCCGAACGACTGATCGAAAAGGGGGCTTGGCGGAACCGGCCGCCTGTCCTAACCAACGCCCGACTTTACGTTTACGTCAGGGCGATCAGCATGAAGTTTACCGGAACCGCCGACTATGTGGCCACCGACGACCTGAAAGTCGCGGTCAACGCCGCCGTTACCCTGCGCCGACCGCTCCTCGTCAAGGGAGAACCGGGAACGGGCAAGACCGTACTGGCTCATGAAATCGCCAGGGCCGCTGGCGCGCCCCTGATCGAATGGCACATCAAGTCGACGACAAAGGCCCATCAGGGCTTGTACGAATATGACGCGGTCGCGCGCCTGCGCGACGGCCAGCTCGGCGACGAGCGCGTGCACGACATCCGCAACTACATCCGCAAGGGCAAGTTGTGGGAGGCTTTCACCTCGCCGGTGCTGCCCGTCCTGCTGATCGACGAGATCGACAAGGCCGACATCGAGTTTCCCAACGACCTGCTGCAGGAACTGGATCGCATGTCGTTCGACGTCTACGAAACGCATGAAACGATCGCCGCAAAGGAGCGCCCGATCGTTGTCATCACGTCGAACAACGAAAAGGAATTGCCCGACGCTTTCCTGCGCCGCTGCTTTTTCCACTACATCAAGTTCCCCGATCGCGACACGATGCAGGCCATCGTAGACGTTCATTTTCCGGGCATTCAGAAAATCCTGGTCAACAAGGCGATGGATATCTTCTATGAAGTCCGCGAAGTGCCCGGGCTCAAGAAAAAGCCGAGCACGAGTGAACTCCTCGACTGGCTGAAGCTCCTGCTTGCCGAAGACATGCCGCTCGACGTGCTCCAATCGCGCGACCCCAGCAAGGCGATCCCGCCGTTGCACGGTGCTCTGCTCAAGAACGAGCAGGACGTGATGCTCTTCGAGCGCCTGGCATTCATGGCGCGGCGCGCGGGCGCCAAGGGTTAGCCGAGGTCAGCCGGAGCCCGAAAAGCCCGGCCAGCCCCATTTGGGCGGGAGCCGGCATCAGGGCTGGGCAACGCGGGGCTGCCCGCGTCACTCGACCCGGTAGGCTATTTCAAAATCGCCCCAGCGGCGCCCGTCGATGACCATCGGCACATAGACGTTGCGCACGACATCATAGCCGCCGTCGTCGCGGTCACGGCGAAACACCGAAATGTGGAAAGGCTTGGTCGAGGCCTTGGCAATGCGATCGGTATCGTCCGCCAGGATGCGCCGGTTGCGGCACCAGGCGGCATCATGCGCAGGATCCCCGTTCGGCACACGACTGTAGCGGGTCGTGTGCGTCGGCAGATAGCCGTTCGCGTCGGTGCAAGCCGTTGAAATGATGCAGGGATCGAGCCTCATGATCCTGTCGAGTTCGGGCCGCCATTCTTTGTCGGCGAAACCGTTCAGCCGCGTATCGAACCGGGGAGGATTCGACCCGGCGATTTCGCGATAATCGGTGTCGAACAGGCTTGCCGTGTCGAGGCGGCCGTCGAACAACGCTTTTTGCGTCATGTCGACAAAATGGTCGCGAAGCCCGAGGGCGATGTCGACCAGTCGCCGGTCGGCGATCGCAAAGCCCGAATGGACGATCGTATCGAGCATTTCATGTGCCTGGCGCTCGAGCCCGCCCATGGTGCTGAGCGTATTGCCCAAGAGCGTACTGTTGGCGCGCGCCGCATTTGAAAACCCATCGAGTTCGTCACCCACGCGGCAGACGCTCTGGTGGATCAGGCTTGTGGCACGGGCGATGTCGGCAGCTTGGGCATCCACTTGTTCGACCAGATGCGTAACCTCGCCGACCGTATCGGTAACGCGAGCCAAACCTTTTTCGGCGGCTCGGCTACGCGCCATGCCGTTCTGCAACTCGACCATGAAGGCATCGCCCTCACGGCTTAGCGAGTCCATGGTGAGGCCGATCTCTTCGGTGGCGGCACGCGTGTCGAGCGCCAGTTTCTTAACTTCGGCCGCGACGACGGCAAAAGTGCGGCCGGCGTCGCCCGCGCGTTCTGCCTCGATTGCGGCGTTGAGGGCCAGCATGTTGGTCGTGCGGGCGATGGTGTCGATCGTATCCGCCGTGCGCCGAACCTGCTGCATCGCGGCGGCAAAGCTGCCGATCTGCTGTCCCAGGCGTAGCACAAGTGCGCCAAGCTCGCTGAACTCGGCAACGGCTGTTGAGATCGTGCGACCGCCCTCGGTCAGACGGGCACGGGCGTTTTCCGCAAGGAGTCGCGCTTCGTCGGTGGCGTCGGTCACTTGCCGCTGGTCGGTCTCGAGCGAGGCCATGACGGCCTGCAATTCACCCAGCACGCTGATCTGCCCGGAGATGCTTTGCGCCACACGGTCCACGAGGCCCCCGGCGTCGGTGCAACCCACGGCGACTTCGCCGCACGCCCTGGCGACGCGATCGACGGCACCCGGGTCTCGCGAGTCAGCGGCTTCGATTCGTGTTTCGATCATAGGTGCGTCCCTGATTGGTCGGGCGCACGCTAGATTACAGGTCTTGCCGGGCCGTTAACCCAGTGCCGCAAGAACAGCGTCCCCCATCGCCGTTGTCGTCAGCGTGCCCCCGATGTCGCGCGTCCGCGCGCCATTTTCGAGAGCACGTGTCACCGCCGCGAACAACCGGTTCGCAGCATCGGCGCGATCGAACGACCAGCGCAACGCCATCTCGAACGACAGGATCGCCGCCAGGGGGTTTGCAATCCCCTTGCCGGCGATGTCGGGCGCCGATCCGTGAATGGGCTCGTACAATCCCGGCTTGCCTTTTTCGCCGAGGGCAGCCGAGGGCAGCATGCCCAGCGAGCCGGTCGCCTGGCTGGCCGCATCCGACAGGATGTCGCCGAAAAGATTGTCGGTCAGCAAGACGTCGAATTGGGTCGGCGCCCGCACGATCTGCATCGCGGCATTGTCTGCGAGCATATGGTCGAGCGCGACATCGGCATAGTCGCGCGCATGGAGCGCGGTCACGACTTCGCGCCACAGGACGCCGCTTTCCATGACGTTCGACTTCTCGGCGCTCGTCACGCGATTGTGACGGCCACGGGCAAGCTCGAAGGCGACCCGGGCCACGCGCTCGATCTCGCTCGTCGTGTAGACCTGGGTGTCAAAGCCCCGCTTCTGCCCATCGGGCAGGATCTCGATGCCGCGCGGCTCGCCGAAATAGACGCCGCCCGTCAGTTCGCGCACGATCATGATGTCGAGCCCGGCCACGACCTCGCGCTTCAGGCTCGATGCATCCGCCAGCGCATCGAAGCACAGGGCAGGGCGCAAATTGGCGAAGACCTGCATCTCCTTGCGAAGCTTGAGCAGCCCCGCCTCGGGGCGCAGGTGGCGCGGGGCCTGGGCCCATTGCGGACCACCCACCGCACCGAGCAGCACGGCAGTCGACGACAAGGCCTGTGCCAGCACATCGTCGGTTAGCGGGGTGCCATGGGCATCGTAGCTCGCCCCGCCATAGATGGCCTCGGTAACTTGGACGTCCGGCGTCAGGGCGGCGGCGACGCGGCGGACTTCGGTACACACTTCGGGACCGATACCGTCGCCGGGGAGTAGGAGAAGCGTCTGCATGGAGACGCGGCTAGCCGGTGACGCGCGCGCCGACAAGGGCAGGGCTAATCCGCCCGGAAGCCCACGAAGGTCGTTGCCTCCTCGATCGACTTGCGCGTCGATACGACGGCGTTCGCTGGAAAGCTCTCGTCTGGCCAGCCGAGCGCGATGCTTTTCATGATGACCTGGTCGTCGGCGATGCCCGCATGTTCGCGGACGACGGGCGACTGCATAATGCCCTGGCTGTTGATGACCGCGCCCAGCCCCCGCGACCACGCCGCGTTGACGAGCGCGGTCGCTACCGCCCCGCAGTCGAACGGCGTGTCGTCGCTGCCGTCGCAGGCGCGGTCATAGGTGATGATCACGCACACGGGCGCGTCGAACTGGCGAAAGCCGCGGAGCACCCAGTCCTGCCGCCGCGCCGTATCGTCCCGCTCGATGCCCATCGCGCCGAACAATTGTTTCGCGACGCCGATCTGGCGTTCGCGGTGGGTGCCTGCAAAGGCTTCGCCGGTACGGAACTCGCGCGATTGCGGCACGCCGGCAATCATCCGTTCGGTGTTGCCTTGCCGGATCCTGTCGAGCGGTTCGCCCGTCACGACGGTGAAATTCCACGGCTGCGTGTTCATCGACGAGGGCGCCCGCATGGCAAGGGCAATGATTTCCTCGATCAGCGCTCGCGGTACCGGGTCCGGCTTGTAGCCGCGGATGCTGCGCCGCCCGAGGATGACCTCGTCGAATTCCACCCCCCGGTCCGCCCTATTGGTCGAGGAACGACCGCATCTTGCGCGACCGGCTCGGGTGCTTGAGCTTGCGCAGCGCCTTGGCCTCGATCTGGCGGATGCGCTCGCGCGTGACCGAGAACTGCTGGCCGACCTCCTCGAGCGTATGATCGGTATTCATGCCGATGCCGAACCGCATGCGCAGCACGCGCTCCTCGCGCGGGGTAAGGCTCGCGAGCACGCGCGTCACGGTTTCCTTCAGGTTCGCCTGAATTGCCGCGTCGACCGGGATGACCGCGTTCTTGTCCTCGATGAAGTCGCCCAGGTGCGAGTCCTCCTCGTCGCCGATCGGCGTTTCGAGGCTGATCGGCTCCTTGGCGATCTTCATCACCTTGCGGACCTTCTCGAGCGGCATCGACAGGCGCTCGGCCATTTCCTCGGGCGTCGGCTCGCGGCCCTGCTCGTGAAGGAACTGGCGGCTGGTGCGGACCAGCTTGTTGATCGTCTCGATCATGTGCACCGGGATGCGGATTGTCCGCGCCTGGTCGGCGATGCTGCGGGTGATCGCCTGGCGGATCCACCATGTCGCATAGGTGCTGAACTTGTAGCCCCGGCGATACTCGAACTTGTCGACCGCCTTCATCAGGCCAATGTTGCCTTCCTGAATAAGATCAAGGAATTGCAGGCCTCGGTTCGTATATTTCTTGGCGATGGAGATGACGAGGCGGAGGTTCGCTTCGACCATTTCCTTCTTGGCGATGCGCGCCTCGCGCTCGGCCTTTTGCACCGTGTTGACGATGCGGCGGAATTCGCTCAGCGACATGCCGGTGGCTTGGGCTATTTCGGCGATCTCCACGCGGATCCGCTCGACGGCCTCGCCTTCGTTCGTCGCAAAGGCCGCCCATTTCTTGTCGATGGCCTTGACGCTGTCGAGCCAGGTCTCATCGAGCTCGCGGTTCACATAGCTGTCGAGAAATGCCTTGCGCGGAACCTTGTGACGTTCCGCAAGGCGCAGCATCTGCCCGCCGAGCGCCGTCAGGCGACGATTGAAACTGTAAAGCTGGTCGACAAGATATTCGATCTTGGCATTGTGGAACTGCACGCTCTCGACCTGTGCGGTCAGCTCTTCACGCAGCTTGTGATACTTCTTCTCCTCGCTCGAGGGGAAGTCATTGCCGACGCCGAGTGCGTCGATGCGCGCCTGCTGAACCTTGCTGAACTTCTTGAACAGCGAGGTGATGGCGGCGAACTTCTCGAGCGCCGACGGCTTGAGCAACTCCTCCATCGCGGCGAGCGAGAGGGTGTTGTCCTCTTCCTCGTCATCGGACGGGCGGGGGGCGCGGCGCTCGGTCAGCGAATCCTCGTCATGGTCGCCGTCGCTCGCAGCAACGACTTCCTCGGGCTCTTCCTCTTCCTTGAAGGTCGGGCCGGCGTTCTTTTCCGAAATCTCGCCGTCCGCGCCTTCGTCGTCGTCGGTCAGGCTTTCGGGCGCGGGGTCCTTCGATAGCATCGCATCGAGGTCGAGGATCTCGCGCAGCTGCATGGTCCCGGCATTCAGCGCCTCGGACCAGCCGATGATGGCATGGAACGTGATCGGCGATTCGCACAGACCCAGGATCATCGTGTCGCGACCGGCCTCGATCCGCTTGGCGATGGCGATCTCGCCCTCGCGGCTCAGCAGTTCGACCGCGCCCATTTCGCGCAGATACATGCGGACCGGATCGTCGGTGCGGTCGGTGACCTTGACGACCTTCTCGGCGACATGGCCGGACTCGCTGCCGTCGACGGCTTCGATCTCGTCGTCGTCGTCCTTGGCCTCTTCGCCGTCTTCGCTGGCCTCGTCGTTCTCGACGACGTTGACGCCCATTTCGTTGAGCGCGGACATCACGTCCTCGATCTGGTCGGTGGTCAGCTCGCCGACGGCAGCGTTGAGGTCGTCGACGGTGATGTACCCGCGCTTCTTGGCACGGGCGACCATCTTCTTGATGTCGGCATCGTTCAGATCGATCAGCGGCGCATCGCTGGCTTCATCGCCGCCGTTCCCGTTGGCCGGTGCTTCGGCCACATTCGTTTTCGCCATCTACTACCCGTTCCCAATCAATCTTCGTCTTCGCCAGATAACGCGGCCAGGGCCCGGTCGGCCTCGGCGCGCGCCGCAATCAGGCGCATTTGTTCCGCAAAGCCATCGGCATCCGGCCCCATCGCCAGCCGTGCCGTCGCCGCTTCCAGCGCCGCATCCAGCTCAGGACGCGACGCCAGTGCCTCGATAGCCAATGCCAAGTCCCTGCGGGCTGTCTCAGCGTCCGCTTCGCCGCGCGTGAACGAAAAGGCAAGCCCGTTCGCGCGTCGCAGCGACTCGACGAGCACCGAAAGACCCGTCTTGGCGAATATGGTATCGATTCCGCCGGATTCAACGGCAGGATCTGACGCTGGCGGCGCGTAAGCCGCCTCGAGCAGTACCGAACGCAGGCGGTCGAGGTCGCGGTCCTCGATCACGAGCATCGACAGCGCCTCCGCGCACGTGGTGACGAGGGCCGGGTGGCGAAGCAGACCTGCGAGGATGGCACGGCCGTACAGAGCGTCCACGCCGCCGCCTCCGATGCGGCGCGCATGCTCGCCGGGCAGGGAAGGCCCGGCGTCGAACCATTTCTTGCCGCCTTGCCGACCCGGTCGCGCAGGTGCCGCGCGACGTTCTGCCCGGGGTGCGAAAAACGCAGCTTCGAAACGCCGGCGGAATTCCTCGCGATACTGCTCGCGCACGTCCTCGTCGGCGATCGCCGACGAAAGGCCCGCCAGCCGTCGCTTCAGACCGGCGCGGGCTTCCGGCGTCCCCAGCGGCAGCGACGCCACTTCATGGTCCCACAGCAGGTCGATCAACGAAAGCGCACCGTCGACGAGCGGTTCAAACGCTGCCGGGCCGCCGCTGCGCACGACATCGTCCGGGTCCTTGCCCGCCGGCAGCATCGCGATCGACAGCGACCGGCCCGGTGCCAGCAGGGGCAGGGCACGTTCGGCCGCCCGCACGGCTGCCTTCTTGCCGGCGCCGTCGCCGTCGAGGCAGAGTACCGGCACGTCGACGACCCGCCACAAACGCTCTAGCTGCGCCTCGGTCAGCGCCGTGCCCAACGGCGCCACGGCTTCGGCGATGCCGACCTGCGCCAGCGCGACGACGTCCATGTAACCCTCGACGACCAGCAAGCGCCCGGCTTTGCGCGCCGCCGGGGCTGCCCGGTCCAGATTGTAGAGCGTCCGGCCCTTGTCGAACAGGGGCGTGTCGGGCGAATTCAAGTACTTGGGCTCGCCCGCGCCCATGATTCGTCCCCCGAACGCGATCACCCTTCCCCTCGGATCGCGGATCGGGATCATAAGGCGTCCGCGAAACCGGTCGTAGGGCGACTTGTCCTCGACGCTGATCAGCAAGCCGGCTTCGATCAGCGCGGCATCGCCGAACGATGCCAGCGCGGCCTTCAGGGCGTCGCGGCGGTCGGGCGCAAAACCCATGCCGAACGCCTCGACCGTGCCCGGCAGGATGCCGCGCCGCGCCAGATAGGCGCGCGCTGCCGCGCCGCTTTCGTCGCGCAGCTGGGTCGCAAACCATTCGGCCGCCGCTGCCATGACGTCATGCTGCTTCGATGCCCGCTCGTCGCGCTCGGCGGCGCGCGGGTCGGGCGCAGGCAAGGTAAGACCGGCGTTATCGGCGAGCTCCTTCACGGCGTCTAGAAACGACAGGCCCTGCTGGTCGGTCATCCAGCGAATGGCATCACCATGCGCCGAACAGCCGAAACAGTGGTAGAAGCCCTTGTCGTCATTGACGTAAAAGCTCGGCGACTTTTCGTGGTGGAAGGGGCAGCATGCCTTCCATTCGCGCCCCGCGCGCGTCAACTTCACGCTTCGGCCGATCAGCGCCGACAACAGGGTGCGGCCGCGCAGCTCGTCCAGAAACTGGGGCGAAAAACGGCTCAAGAATTGGACAACCGGTTACGGGCGCGGTGCGTCATCGTGTCGTCGACAGAATAATCCGTTTCGGACGAGGTTCGGTACGACGCGATCTCAACTATGGTATCAGAACATTCCATGAACGAAACCATCCTCGCCTCGGTGGGCGATCCGGTCGGGCTGACCGTTTTGATCGCGCCCTGGCCTCGGTCGGGGCCTGCCGATTCTACTGCCATCGATGGCGTCGAAAGTCGAGTGGATAGCGTTGCCTGCCTTCTGGAGCTGTCGATCGCCCCAAAGGCAGCGCTCCTTGCACCATTGGAGGTCCTCCGCCGTCTCATGAGCGCGGCACTGTCGGTCTTGCGCAATCTGGCGCACGGCACGGCGACATTTCCCCATTCGGGCCTCGTGCTCGACGCCGACCAGCTCGCCGCAGCACTCGAGGGCTGGACCGATGCGGAGCTCCCGGTGCACAGCCTCGTCGGCTTCAATTTTGCGCTGGCGGGGACGCCGCCGGGTACGCGGACGATCGGTCTGCGCCCGCTGACCGGCCAGGAAATCATTGCATGGCCGCCTGACGACTCGCTCCGCCTGGTCTGTGCGCGCCTGGTCGCCCGCCTGGCGCACGACATGATGCTGCACGGCCCCATCCTTGCAGCAGTCAGCTTCAGCGCGCCCGATGCCCCCCGGGGACGGGTCACGCTGGTCCCGCGCGACCTGCCCGATTCGGTGGTCTACATCCGTTTCTAGGCGACGAACGGCAGCCCCAGCGCGTCGGCAACAGCCTTGTGCCGGATCTGCCCGCCGGACACGTTCAGCCCCGCCGCAAGGTGCGGATCGGCCGCCATCGCGCCTTCCGCGCCGAGATTGGCCAGGCGCAGGACGAACGGCAGCGTCGCATTGTTGAGCGCAAACGCAGAGGTTCGCGCGACCGCGCCGGGCATATTCGCCACGCAATAGTGGATCACGCCTTCTTCGACGAACACGGGATCGTCGTGCGTCGTTGCGCGCGACGTCTCGAAACAGCCGCCCTGGTCGATGGCGATATCGACCAGCACCGACCCGCGCTTCATCGTCTTGAGCATTTCGCGCGTCACCAGCTTCGGCGCCGCCGCACCGGGAACCAGCACGGCACCGATAACGAGATGCGCCTTCTCGACGGCAGCCGCGATCGCGGCCTTGGACGCGTATTGCGTCTTGATCTGGCTGGAAAAGAACATGTCGAGTTCGGCCAGCCGATCGTTGTTGATATCGTAGATCGTGACATCCGCGCGCATGCCCACCGCCATCTGCGCCGCGTTCACGCCGGAAATGCCGCCGCCCAGGATGGCGACTCGCGCGGGGGCCACGCCGGGGACGCCGCCGAGCAGGACGCCGCGTCCGCCTTGCTCCTTTTCCAGATAATGCGCGCCGACTTGCACCGACATGCGCCCGGCCACTTCGGACATCGGCTTCAGCAGGGGCAGGGCGCCCGACTTTGACGTCACGGTCTCGTACGCGATGCAGGTCGCGCCCGACGCCATCAGGCCCTTGGCCTGCTCGGGATCGGGGGCGAGGTGGAGATAGGTGAACAGCGTGTGCCGTGCCTGCAGCATCGCGATCTCGGACGGCTGAGGTTCCTTGACCTTCACGATCATGTCGGCGGCCATGAAGACTTCGCTGGCATTGGGCAGGATGCGCGCGCCCGCGTCCATATAGTCGCGATCGCTGAAGTCGATCCCGTTGCCGGCAAGCGCCTCGACCACGACTTCATGGCCGGCTGCCGTCAGCTCGGCGACCGAGGCGGGCGTCAGCCCGACCCGATATTCGTGGTTCTTGATTTCCTTCGGGACACCGACGCGCATGACCTGACTCCTCGCAATTATATTACGTGAGTCGGTAACATGATTCCTCGCATTTGTCTCGATTGCGTGGCCGTTTCGCTGGTGCTAGGGGCGCGCGTCCGGCGATGGGCCGGACGTCAAGACAGAGAGGCTGGGTTCCGCCCGTCCATGTCCACTACCGCATCTGCGCAGGTCGCCAGCGCAACTCTGAACGATGAAGACGAAAGCGAACAGGGTCACCGTATTCACGGCAGCTTCCACACGCTTGCCCTCGGCGCGGTGGGCGTGGTGTTCGGCGACATCGGCACCTCGCCGCTGTACGCGCTGAAGGAAGTGTTTGTCGGCCATCATCCTTTGGCGGTCGACTCACTGCACATCTACGGCGCGTTGAGCTTGATCTTCTGGTCGCTCGTCCTGATCGTGACGGTGAAATACGTTTTCCTGATCATGCGCGCTGACAATAAGGGAGAGGGCGGCAGTCTTGCGCTGTTTGCGCTTGTCACCCGCTTGACGGGAGCAAAACGCGGTGGCGCCCTGCTGATGCTGGGCGTTATTGCGACCGCGTTGTTCTTCGGCGACGCGATGATCACACCAGCGATTTCAGTGCTGTCTGCCGTCGAGGGCCTGTCGATTGTCGATCCGGCCTTCACCAAATTCGTGCTTCCGATTTCGATCGCCATCCTCATCGCGCTGTTCTTCTTCCAGTCGCGCGGCACGGATACCGTTGGCAAGCTTTTCGGACCCATCGTCCTCGTTTATTTCGCAGCATTGGCGCTTCTTGGCGCCATGAACATCGTGACCCATCCGCAAGTGCTTTGGGCGCTAAGCCCCCATTGGGGCTGGCTGTTCATGGCTGACGATCCCCTGCTGGGCTTTTTGGCGCTCGGCTCGGTGGTGCTTGCCGTGACGGGTGCCGAGGCGCTATATGCAGACATGGGGCATTTCGGGCGTCGCCCGATCTCTTATGCCTGGCTGTTCGTGGTTTTCCCGGCGCTCATCGTCAATTACCTTGGGCAATGCGCCTTCTTGCTGAACGCGCCCACGCCGGAGGCGGCGTTGGCCGCCGCCCAGAATCCGTTCTACCTCATGGCACCCGAAAGCTGGCGTCTGCCACTCGTCATTCTTGCCACGATGGCCACCATCATCGCCAGCCAGGCGGTCATCACGGGTGCCTTTTCGGTCTGCCAGCAAGCCGTGCAGCTCGGCTTGATGCCGCGCCTCAAGATTCAGCACACGAGCGCGAATGCAGCAGGACAGATCTATGTGCCTGTCGTGAATTGGGCCCTGATGATCCTCGTCGTGCTGCTTGTGCTGATGTTCCGGGAGTCGAGCAATCTGGCCGCAGCCTACGGTATTGCGGTGACGGGAACGATGCTGTGCACGACGTGCATGCTTGCCGTACTTGCCGCCAAGGTTTGGAAGTGGCCGATGTGGTTGGTCGTGGCCGTGACCATAGTTTTCGTGACGATAGACACGGCGTATTTCGCGTCGAATCTCACAAAGGTCCCCGACGGTGGCTGGTTCCCGCTTCTCGTCGGCGGGATTGCATTCCTTCTGCTCACAACTTGGTCGAAGGGACGCGAACTGATGATCGCGCGCCTACGCGAGGCTGCGATGCCGGTGAAGGTGTTCATTCAATCGGCCGCGAGCTCCGCCACGCGCGTTCCCGGCACTGCCGTGTTCATGACCTCGGCCTCCGATGGCGTCCCGCATGCGCTGCTTCACAACCTGAAGCACAACAAAGTTATCCATGAACGTGTCATATTGCTGACCGTCAAGATTTTAGACATGCCCTATGTCGAGGAGGAAACACGCTGCCGACTTGAGGACATGGGTGACGGCTTCCACCGCCTGATCGTCAAATATGGTTTCATGCAGGAGCCCGACGTGCCGGCCGCGCTTGCCCGTCTGACCGGCTGCGGCCCGGCGTTCAAGATGATGGACACCAGCTTCTTCCTTGCGCGCCAGACCCTGTTGCCCTCGTCGCGGCCGGGCATGGCGATCTGGCGCGAAAAGCTGTTCGCCTGGATGCTCAACAACTCGGAAAGTGCCATGGAGTTCTTCCGGCTGCCGACGAACCGCGTCGTCGAACTGGGGTCGCAGGTAGAGATTTAGGCTGGCCGCCGCCCCAGCGCCACCTGTTCCTTGGCCAGCTCTGACGACCCTTTTCCCCATGGTGACAACGTGTTAAGCGACTTCAAAAGGTCGCAACCGTTCCATCGCTTTTGGGAGACGCTTGATGACCAGGTTGACTACCTTTGTGATCGCGGCGCTGTCCGCCGTTGGTGTTGCCGCCCCCGCCTCTGCCGTGAATCTCTTCGTCAACGGCAGCTTCGAGACGCCGGCGGTGACGGCGCCTTTGCCTTACACGTACACCGATCACCAGCCGGGCAGCTCGACTCTCACGGGATGGACGATCGCCAATTCGGTCGTCAGCCAGCTTCGGTCGGACTATGCGGGAAATCCGGGGTATAGCTTCCCGGCGCAGGACGGACTCCTCTCGCTCGATCTCGCGGGGTTCAACGCCAACGGACCGGCGATCGTCAGCCAAGCGCTGGCAACCACGATCGGCGCAACCTACCGGCTCAGCTTTTGGGTCGGCAACGTCTCGGGCGGGCCGTTCGGAACGGATACCAGCATTCGCACGCTGTTCAGTTCGGGTGGCAAGGACTTCACCTGCGTCAACGCCATCGCGGGCTTCACCCTTGCATGGCAGCAGTGCACCCAGCAATTTGTCGCGACCGCGGGCTCGACCACCATCGGTTTCCAGAGTCTCGACCCCGACTTCGATAACAGCGCGGTCATCGACAATGTCTCGCTCGAGCGGCTTACCGATGCGGTTCCCGAGCCTGGCAACTGGGCGCTGATGATCGTCGGGATCGGCGCGATCGGTAGCCTGCAGCGTCGCCGGCGCCGTGCTTCGTCGGCTCGAGATGCTCGGGAAGGTCGCGGCCGAGCCGCCGCCTGAATTCCCGGGCGCGCGCATCCACCTTGTAAAAGGCTCACGCCGGCAGAAAAGCGCCCGTTGCCTCGTCGAGCACTTCGAGCTCGCCGCGCTCGATGCCGAAGATCACGCCGTGAAGCTTGAGCCTTCCCGCGGCCTCGCGCTCGGCGATGTAGGGAAAACTGCGCAAATTCGCGAGGCTGATCTTGATCGCTTCATGTTCCAGCGCCGATTGGGGATCGGCCGGGCGCTCTACGAGCACACGGCTGCGGGCGTCGCCGATGATTGTCATCCAAGCGTCGACGAAGCCGCCCCCTCCGGGAATCTGCGCGCCCGACAGCGCAGCCTTGATCCCCCCGCAGCGGGCGTGGCCCATGACCACGATGTGGCGGACTTCGAGGCCCAGCACCCCGAACTCGATGGCTGCGCTGGCACCGTGCAGGCCACCAGCCGAATCATAGGGCGGAACCAGATTGGCAACGTTGCGCAGCGCGAACATCTGCCCCGGCACCGTGTCGAAAACCGTCGCCGGATCGACGCGGCTATCGCAACAGCTGACAACCATCACGGGCGGGGACTGCCCCTCGACCAGGGCGTCGAAGCGGTCCTTCTGCTCGTGATAGGCACCGGTGCGGAAACGGCGATAGCCGTCGAGAAGCGCATTAAACTCAGGCATGACGGCTCGGCTAGGCCACGGCGGCAGAGATGACAAGCGGCTCCCGCATCGCTATCTGACGCCCTATGAGCGAAGCCGACCCTGCCATCACGCCCCTGCGCCCCCGCAAGCCCGACTGGATCCGCGTGAAGGCGCCGATGGGCGCGGCCTTTGCCGAGACCAAGGCGCTTATGCGGCGCCTCAATCTTGCTACGGTGTGTGAAGAAGCGGCTTGTCCGAACATCGGCGAATGCTGGACCAAAAAGCACGCGACCGTAATGATCCTTGGCGACACCTGCACACGCGCCTGTGCGTTCTGCAACGTGAAGACCGGCATGCCCCGGGCCGTCGACCCGCTGGAGCCGCAACACACGGCCGACGCGGCGGCCGAACTCGGCCTCGAGCATATCGTTGTGACCTCGGTCGACCGCGATGACCTGCCGGATGGCGGCGCCTCGCAGTTCGTCAAGGTGATCGAGGCGCTGCGCCGGACCACGCCGCGGACGACGATCGAAATCCTCACCCCTGATTTCAGGAACAAGTCGCAGGCCGCGGTTGAGTCGATCGTTGCCGCGCGCCCTGACGTCTACAACCATAATCTCGAGACGATTCCGCGCCTCTATCCCACGATCCGCCCCGGCGCGCGCTACTATGCCTCGCTCCGCCTGCTCGAGAGCGTCAAGCGCCACGACCCGACGATCTTTACGAAGTCGGGAATGATGATGGGGTTGGGCGAACAGCGCATGGAGGTTCATCAGGTCATGGACGACATGCGATCCGCCGACGTCGACTTCCTGACCCTCGGCCAGTATCTGCAGCCGACGCCGCGACATGCGAAGGTCGAGGAATTCGTGACGCCCGCGACGTTCAACGCCTATGCGGCAATCGCGCGCGCAAAGGGATTTCTGCTGGTCGCGTCGAGCCCGTTGACGCGGTCGAGCTACCACGCCGGCGACGACTTTGCGAAGCTGAAAGCCGCGCGCGTGGCAAGGCTCGCCTGATGCCGAGACACCATGAACGCCGCAGCTTGCCCTACGGCGCGGAAGCCATGTTCGACCTGGTCGCCGACGTCGGTCGTTACAACGAGTTCCTGCCCTGGGTCTCTGCGGTCCGCATCCGGTCCGACAGCGATACCGAGATGGTGGCGGATCTGCTTGTGGGTTTCAAATCCCTGCGCGAAAAATTCACCTCGCGCGTGGTGAAGATGCGGCCCCGCACGATCCATGTCGACTATCTGGACGGTCCGCTGAAGCACCTGCGCAACGAGTGGGTGTTCGAACCCACGCCGACGGGCTGCACCGTCGATTTCACCGTCGACTTTGCCTTCAAGAACCGCATTTTCGAAGCGATCGCCGGACAGTTTTTCGATCAGGCCCTGCGCAAGATGATCGGCGCGTTCGAGACGCGCGCCCACGCGCTCTACGCGGGCTCGTCCGGCACCAGCAGTTCGAGCGCGCACAGCGCTGCTTGAAGGCGGACGCCGCCCCGGCCCGTGTCGGGAAAGTGGCGCTTTTGCGCATCGATGTCGTCGGCGCTGCTGCCCTTGATCGCTTTTGCGAAAACGACCGTGCCCACGGGCTTTTTCTCCGTCCCGCCGTGGGGGCCGGCGACCCCGGTGATCGCGACCGCCACGTCGGCGCCACTGCGCTCCATCATGCCGCGCGCCATGGCCCAGGCCGTCGCCACAGATACCGATCCGAACGTCTCGACGATATCGCTGCCGACACCGAGCAGTGAGATCTTGGCTTCGTTCGCATAGGAAACGATGCTCGCGATCAGGACGTCGGAGGAGCCCGGGATTTCGGTGAGGGCCGCACCGACGAGGCCGCCGGTGCAGCTCTCGGCGACCGCGACGGTGCGCCCCGCGATGCGGTTTGCGTCGATCACGCGTCGTGCCGCCTCGACGAGAACATCGGGCAAGAGATAGTCGCGGTGCTCGGCGGCACCGGTATCGGTCGAGTCGTTCACAAATCCTCCGGAATACGAACCGTTGCGATGGCCTGCGCAGCGATGCCTTCGCCGCGCCCTGTAAAACCAAGCCGCTCGGTCGTCGTTGCTTTCACGCTAACCCTGCTTGGCAAAACGTGCAAGATTTCGGCGATGCGGCTGCGCATCGCGTCCCGGTGTGGGCCAATTTTGGGTGCTTCGCAGATCAGGGTCAGGTCGACGAAGTCGACGATTCCCCCCCTGGCGGCGATCAGCTCCACGGCATGAGCGAGGAACCGGTCGGACGAAGCCCCCCGCCACTGTGCGTCACTTGGCGGAAAATGGCTGCCGATGTCGCCGGCCCCGATCGTGCCGAGCACGGCATCGGTGATGGCGTGCAGCGCGACATCGGCATCCGAATGACCCGACAGGCCGTGCGTATGTGCGATTTTCACGCCACCGAGCCACAAGTCTTCGCCCTCGACCAGCCGGTGCACGTCGTACCCGCTGGCGCTGCGCGAAATCATGCGCGTCGAAAGCAGCGCCTCAGCGCGGGCAAAGTCCTCGGGGTGGGTGATCTTGTCGAGCATAGGGTCTCCTGGAACGGTCGCGACGGCGAAACCGGCAGTGCGCACCACCTGCGCTTCGTCGGTGGCGCTTTCGCCCGTCCAGCGTGACAGCGCCGTCCTCAGGGCATCGGCGCGAAATGCTTGTGGCGTCTGCAAGCGGAGCAGATTGTCGCGATCGACGCTGTCGCCCATCTCTTTGCCCCCGCGGGCCAGGCTGTCTGCGACCGGCAGCACCGGCACGACGCCATCGTGCGTGTGCAGCGCGGCAACCAGCGCATCGAGCACCGAACGGGGCAGGAGGGGCCGCGCCGCGTCATGGACGAGCACGTTCCCCGCACCTCCCGCGGCCTCAATGGCGGCGAGCCCGTTGCGAACCGAAGCCTGGCGCGTGGGACCGCCGATCGCGATCCCCGCGACCTCGCGCGCGCCAAGCGCCGCCGACAGCGCATCTTGCTGCCCTTCGCCGACGACGACGAACACCGGCAGGCTGCCGAAAGCGTCGATCGCGCGCGCGATCACCGGGATGCCTGCGAGAGTCGCAAATTGCTTGGGCACGCTGCCGCCCGCGCGTTCGCCGCGACCGGCAGCAACAATCAGGGCGACGGTATCATGCACGTGGCCCGCTTAGCCGCGCTTGCCGCCTTGCGCCATAACCGCTACGGGGCTGCCTGAAATTTAGGCAGACACGTGACCCGCATCCAGCCCATCAACATCGGTCCGATACGTATCGAAGCCCCGGTCATCCTTGCGCCGATGACCGGGGTCACCGACATGCCGTTCCGACGCATCGTGCGGCGCTATGGGTCGGGGCTCAACGTCACGGAGATGATCGCGAGCCAGGCGATGATCCGCGAGACCCGCCAGTCGTTGCAAAAGGCCGCCTGGCACGCGAGCGAGGAACCGGTATCGATGCAGCTCGCCGGCTGCACGCCGCATGAAATGGCGGAGGCCGCCAAGCTCAATGCCGATCGTGGTGCGGCGATCATCGACATCAACATGGGATGCCCCGTGAAAAAGGTCGTCAACGGCGACGCCGGCTCTGCACTCATGCGCGACCTGCCGCTGGCCGCTTCGCTGATCCAGGCCACGGTGAAGGCCGTCGACGTGCCGGTAACCGTCAAGATGCGCATGGGCTGGGACCACACGCGACTCAACGCGCCGGAGCTGGCCCATATCGCCGAGGATCTCGGCGCCAAACTCATCACCGTTCATGGCCGCACGCGCAACCAGATGTACCGCGACAGCGCGGACTGGGCATTCGTGCGCAAGGTGAAGGACGCGGTCGGTATTCCCGTGATCGTCAATGGCGACATTTGCTCGCCCGAGGACGCGGTGCGTGCGCTCGACCTGTCCGGCGCCGACGGCGTGATGATCGGGCGCGGTGCCTACGGCCGACCGTGGTTGCTCGGGCAGACGATCGCCTTTCTGACCGAGGGGCGCCGTGTCCCAGATCCCAGTATCGAAGAACAATATCACCTTATTACAGAGCATTACCGTATGATGCTCGATCATTATGGCGAAATGACCGGCGTCAACATGGCCCGCAAGCATATCGGCTGGTACACCAAGGGCCTGCACGGATCGGCTGAGTTCCGGAACGAGGTGAACCGCGTTCCGGATTCGAGGACGGTGCTGTCGATGCTTGACCGGTTTTACGCGCCGTGGCGCTCGCGCGCAGCCGCCTGACCGACGCGGGTGGCCCGGCGGCGGACGCGTTGGTCGCGGCGCTCCCGACGGCACTCATCGTGCTCGACGGAGAGGGTTGCGTCGCCAGCGTCAATGCCGCGGCGGAAATGCTCCTCAACGCCAGCGCCGCGCATCTTCTGCACAAGCCGCTCGGCATCGTTCTGCGCATTCCCCCGCCCTGCTACGAGGGGTTGCGACAGGAAGCGGTATTCGCCGCCTATGATTGCCAGTTGGAAACGGCGCGTGGTACCCGGCTGCGCGCCGATTTCCACGCAACGCCGCTTGCCGATTATCCCGGCTGGCGTCTGATCACGCTGCAGAGCGCGACGGCGGCACAGACGATGGGCCAGCAATTCGATCGGCGTGACCGTGGCCGTTCCGCCATCGGCGCCGCAGCCATGCTCGCACACGAAATCAAGAATCCCCTTTCGGGCATTCGGGGAGCTGCCCAGTTGCTCGATGCCCATGTCGGCCCGGGAAGCGACCTCACCCGGCTGATCCGTGACGAAGTGGACCGCGTTACTGCCCTGATTGATCGGATGGAGGCATTCACCGACAGCCGGCCCGTCGAACGTACCGCGCAGAATCTCTATGCGATCCTGGAACATGCCCGCGCCGTCTCGGTCGCGGGCTTTGGCGACCGCATCGATATTCTGGACGCCTACGACCCGTCGCTTCCGCAAGTTTACGTTCACAGGGATTCGCTCGTGCAGGTGTTGCTCAATCTCATAAAGAACGCCGCCGAAGCCGTACCGGACGGCCGACGCGGCACGGTGACGCTGACGACGCGTTACCGCCACGGCGTCTCGATCGCGGCCAACGGCCAGCGCCGGGCGCTGCCGATAGAAGTGGGCGTCAGCGACGACGGGCCGGGCCCGCCCGATGAGATCGTCGACCATTTGTTCGAACCCTTTGTTTCGTCCAAATCATCCGGACGCGGGCTAGGTCTCGCGCTCGTCGACAAGCTGGTCCGTGACAATGGCGGCATCGTGCAGTTCGCGCGCGAAGAGGCGCCGCCTCGATCGGTATTCCGCATCCTCCTCCCGCGGGCCGAGGCGCAATGAGAGGCGCACGCATCCTGGTCGTGGACGACGACGCGGCCATCCGGACGGTCGTCGGTGAAGCGCTGCGACGTGAAGGATATAATGTTCAGGCCGTGGGAAGCCTCGCCGCACAGGCACAGGCCCTCGAGAAATATGCGCCGGACCTGCTCATCACCGATGTGATGCTTCCCGACGGCAACGGCCTTGATGTCGTGCCCGACATTTTGTCCCGGCGACCCGATTTGCCGGTTATCATCCTCTCCGCGCAGAACACCCTGACCACGGCCGTACGGGCGACGGAGCAGGGCGCTTTCGACTATCTGCCCAAGCCGTTTGACCTCGACGCCTTGTGCCAGGCCGTACGGAGCGGCCTTTCCCGCGCCGGCAGCGGGGAAGGGCAGCTTGCCGAGTCCGACGCGGCGCTCCCGCTGATCGGACGGTCGGCGCCGATGCAGGACGTGTATCGGATGATCGCCCGCGTCGTCGGCAATGACCTGAGTGTCTTGGTGCTCGGCGAATCCGGAACGGGCAAGGAACTCGTGGCCCGGGCGATCCACGAGATGGGCGGACGGCGCAAAAAACCCTTTGTTCCCGTAAACATGGCAGCGATTCCTCGGGAACTGATCGAGGCAGAACTTTTCGGCCATGAGCGGGGCGCTTTCACCGGTGCGAACACGCGTGCAACCGGGCGCTTCGAGGAGGCCAATGGCGGCACCTTATTTCTCGACGAAATCGGCGACATGCCGATCGAAGCACAGACACGGCTGCTGCGCGTTCTGCAATCGAATGCCTTTACCACCGTGGGGGGACGTACGGTCAGCGTCGACGTGCGCATCGTAGCTGCCACGCATCAGAATTTGCCGGTCCTGATCGAGGCCGGGCAGTTCCGGGAGGATCTTTACTATCGGCTGAACGTCGTGCCGATCCCGCTGCCGCCGCTGCGCGAGCGGGGCGACGATATTCTTTTGCTCGCTAACTCGTTCCTCGAACGCGCAGCTGCCGATGGGCTGCCGCGCCGCCGACTGTCGGGAGACGCCGAAGCGCGGCTGCGTGCACATAGCTGGCCCGGCAACGTCCGCGAACTCGACAATCTTATGCGGCGTCTTGCAGCCATCAGTCGCGATCCCGTCATCCCGGCGGCCTTGATCGACGTCCAGCTTGGCACCACCAGCGTCGACCGGCCGGCGGAAACACTCTCGGATGCGCTCGAAATACATCTTGCGCGGTATTTCGTCGGCCATGGCGATGCCCTCCCGCCCGCCGGGTTGTACGACCGGGTCCTCGCAGACGTCGAACGACCGCTTTTCAGGGCAACGCTCGCGGCGGTACGCGGCAACCAGCTCAAGGCTGCGGATTTGCTGGGAATTAATCGCAACACGTTGCGGAAGAAACTGACCCTGCTGGGCATCGACCCTGGCCGTCGCAACCGGGATTAGGCGCGCTTCGACCCGATCGTTCCGGTCCTGTGCTTGGAATGTCACGGAATAGTTGTATTAGAGCAACAATGACGGCGTCGCCCCTTCGCCAGTTGCGCATCCGAAGCGCTCTTTGGTTCCGGCGCCGACGGTGGGTGCCGTTTGTGGAAATGGGCACGTTCGCGCTGTCGATCGCCATGGCGATTGCCACCTGGGCCATTCTGACCGGGGGAGCCGACAGCCAGCGACTGCTGACCCCGGCCCTTGCGGCGACGCTGCTGCTCGGCAACCTGCTTCCTGCCATTGCCCTTCTGGTGCTCATCGGACGCCGCATTGCACGGGGCAGGGCGGCACGCTCGGCCGTCGGCGGCGACGGGCGACTGCATGTTCGCCTCGTCGCGATTTTCTCGCTTTTGGCGAGCGTGCCGACCTTGCTGGTAGTCGTATTCGCGTCACTGCTGTTCCAGGCAGGCGTCCAGTTCTGGTTTTCTGATCGGGCCAAGGCGACGCTCGAGGGGGCAGCGTCCGTTGCCCAGGACAGTTTTGCGCGCGAACAGGACCGGATAACGATCAACACCGAGACCATGGCGGGCGACCTTTCGCGCGATCTTCGCGCGCTGCCGATCGACAGCCGCGAATTCCTCGGCAATTTCGGGGGCCAATTGTACCAACGCGAAATGTCGGAAGGCATGGTGTTCCGCGCAGCGCCGGGCCGGGAAATCCAGACGCTGGTGCTGCTCGATCCGCGGTCGCGCGACCCGAACAAGTTCATCACACCCTCCATGATCGACGCCCTGCGCAAGGGCAAACCCACCGTGACAGTGCCCAGTGTGAACGGCATCGGGGCGTTGGCGAAACTCTCCGTCGGCACGGATATCTATCTTTACGCCGCACGGTTCGATCCGGTCTTCGGCGAACATATCCAGCGCGCGCGTGCCGTGCTGGCCGACTACCGCGACCTGTCCGCCCGCTCGCGCTCATTGCAGTTGCGGTTCAATGCGGCGCTGCTGATCATCTCGATGCTCATCGTCGGTGCCGCCGTGTGGATTGCGCTTGGCGTTGCGGATCGGCTCGTCCAGCCCGTAGGCCAGCTCGTCGATGCCGCTCGTCGGGTCACCGGCGGCGACTTGTCGGCGAGGGTCGCCGGTCCGCATTCGCGCGATGAAGTCGGCACGTTGGCAACCGCCTTCAATCGCATGACCGGACGCCTGCAGGAACAGACGGGCGATCTCATTGCCGCCAACGACCAGATCGAACGCCGCCGGGCACTGATCGAAGCTGTGCTTTCGGGCGTCAGCGCCGGCGTCGTTTCCGTCGACACGACCGGCGAGGTGCGCCTGACGAATGCGTCGGCCGCGGCGCTTCTCTCATCGCCTGACGGTCCGCTGGTCGGCTGTCCTCTGGTACAGATATCGCCTGAACTGGCCGATCTGATCGCCAGCGGCAAGCGCGAGGCCGTGATCGAGCTCGCCCGTGACGGCGAAACGCGTACGCTTGCCGTCAAGGTGGCGCGCGACGACAGCGGCCATGTTCTGACCTTCGACGACATGACTCAGCAACTCAGCGACCAGCGCCGCGCGGCATGGTCCGACATCGCGCGACGCATCGCGCATGAAATCAAGAATCCGCTGACGCCGATCCAATTGGCCGCAGAACGCCTGAAACGACGCTTCGGTGCCGAGATCACGAGCGATCCGGGTACCTTCGCCAAGCTGACCGACACGATCGTGCGGCAGGTGGGCGACCTGCGTCGCATGGTCGACGAGTTTTCGTCCTTCGCGCGTATGCCCAAGCCATCCTTCCGCCCGGAATCGCTTGTCGACATCGCGCGCCAGACGATGTTCCTTCACGAGATTGCGCACCCGTCGATCAAGTTTCGGATGGTTGCGCCCGACATCCACCCCGATCTGGTCTGCGATCGTCGCCAGCTGGGCCAGGCGCTAACGAACATCGTCAAGAACGCGGTCGAAGCGATCCAGTCCGTGGGGAGCGAAGAGGGCGGCGAAATCGTCCTGAGCATTACGGCCGCGCCCGGCAATGTGCAGCTTTCGGTGAGCGATACCGGCATCGGCCTTCCCGCCGACCGCGAACGTCTTGTCGAGCCCTACGTCACGACGCGGGCGCGCGGCACTGGCCTCGGCCTCGCCATCGTGAAGAAAATTGTCGAGGAGCATTTTGCGACGATGCGCTTTGCCGATCGCGACGGCGGGGGCTCGATCGTGACCATTGATTTCGATACGGCGGCGCTCGCTGCGGTAGAATCCGAACAGACGGAGGCAGCAGCCTAATGGCGCTCGATATTCTTATCGTCGACGACGAACGAGATATACGTGAACTTGTTGCAGGCGTCCTCGAGGATGAAGGCTATACGACGCGCGTTGCCGCCGACAGCGACGCGGCCCTCGCTGCTCTCGCAGAGCGACGCCCCTCGCTCGTGCTGCTCGACGTCTGGTTGCAAGGATCCAGACTCGACGGGCTCGAGCTGCTCGATGTGCTCAAGGAGCGCGACCCGACTCTGCCGGTGCTGGTATTCTCCGGCCATGGGAACATCGACACGGCGGTTCATGCCATTCGCCGCGGCGCGGTGGACTTTATTGAGAAACCATTCGAAGCCGAGCGCCTGACATTGCTGGTCGCCAGGGCGACCGAGACCGAGCGCTTACGCCGCGAGAATGCCACGCTGAAAGAACGCGTCGGCACGGACGATGAACTGAACGGTTCGTCGAATGCGATCAATGCCGTACGTGCAACGCTCAAGCGTGTCGCGCCCACCGGAAGCCGCGTCCTGATCACCGGGCCGGCGGGTGTCGGTAAGGAAATTGCGGCGCGCATGCTCCATCAATGGAGTCCGCGATCCCGTGCGCCGTTCGTTACCGTCAGCGCCGCGCGGATGGACCCGGACCGAGCCGAAGATGAACTGTTCGGCAGTGAGGATGGAGATAGGGTTCGGCCCGGCCTGTTGGAGCAAGCGCACGGAGGCACCCTGTTCCTCGACGAAATCGCGGACATGCCGGTCCCGACACAAGCGAAGATATTACGCGTACTTACAGACCAGAGTTTCACGCGCGTCGGAGGGCAGCGCATCGTGCGCGTCGACGTCCGAGTCATCTCCGCGACCGCACGGAATCTGCCCGAGGAGATCGCGGAAGGGCGTTTCCGCGAAGACCTTTACTATCGATTGAATGTCGTGCCGGTACACCTTCCGCCGCTGGCTGACCGGCGGGAGGACATTCCCTTGCTCGCCGACCACTTCATGGCCCGGTTCGCAAGTGAGCGGCGTGCCCGTACCCCCACGTTCTCGCCAGAAGCCATGGCGACACTTCAATCGTTCGATTGGCCCGGCAATGTCCGGCAGCTGCGCAACATCATCGAGCGGACGATCATCCTTGCGCCCGACTCCCGGCTCGACCTCATCGAGGTCGACCTCCTACCGTCTGAAGTCACCGCCGCCCCCCCTAGCGCCAACCCGGCCGCATTGGCGATGGGCGCACCGCTGCGGCAGGCCCGCGAGACATTCGAGCGCGAATATCTGCGAGTCCAGATACGCCGTTTTTCGGGCAACATTTCGAGGACTGCGGCGTTCATCGGCATGGAGCGGTCAGCGCTCCACCGCAAGTTGAAGATCTTGGGCATAGCGGACGATCGCGACGATATGGACGAATAGCAACTTGCGGTGCGGCAACGACGCGCTATCTTGATGAGGCGCATCGCGCCAAGAGCAACTGCACCCCAATGTGTGCCAAAAGCAAAAAGGTGACACACCATGGCCGAAAAGCCCAATAATCTCCAGGACTTGTTTCTCAACTCCGTCCGCAAAGCGAAGACGCCAGTGACGATGTTTCTCGTCAAAGGCGTCAAGTTGCAGGGCATCATCACGTGGTTCGATAACTTTTCCGTTTTGCTGCGCCGAGACGGTCAGTCGCAGCTCATTTACAAGCATGCGATCTCGACAGTGATGCCGTCCAACCCCCTGGACCTGGCGCCCGTGGCCGCCGCCTTTGCTGAAGACAAAAGCAAACCCAAGCAGCTTCAGGACATCTTCCTGACCGCAGTTCGGCGCCAGAACAATCCCGTAACGATGTTCCTGGTCAACGGTGTGATGCTGCAGGGCGAGATCGCCGCCTATGACCTGTTCTGCATGTTGCTCCAGCGCGACGGCATGGTTCAGCTTGTTTACAAGCACGCCGTATCGACTGTTCAGCCAGCACACCCGCTGAACCTCGCCGAAGAAACTACGGACGACATCGAGGACTGATTTGGGGGAATTCCAGCTTCAGCGCGTAGAAGGTGTGTCGCGCGGCGCCCGGGCACTGGTGGTCTATCCCGATCGTCAGTCGGCCGGAGCCGCTCGCGACTCCGACGCACGTTTGGATGAGGCTGCAGGGCTGGCGGCAGCAATCGGCATAGACGTGGTCGACCGCGTTGCGATCAAGGTGCGCGAACCCCGGCCCTCGACCCTGTTCGGCAGCGGGCAAGTGGCGAACATCGCGAGCAGGGGTCATGCCGTCGATGCGGAACTGACCATCGTCGATGGCGCGCTGACGCCCGTCCAGCAACGAAATCTGGAAACCGAGACGAAGACCAAGGTCATCGACCGAACTGGGCTGATCCTCGAAATTTTCGGCGAACGCGCTGCGAGCGCCGAAGGGCGCTTGCAAGTCGAACTCGCTCATCTCGACTACCAAGCTGGCCGGCTGGTTCGCAGCTGGACCCATCTTGAGCGCCAGCGCGGTGGCTTTGGCTTCCTCGGGGGTCCAGGCGAGACGCAGATCGAAGCCGATCGCCGCTTGATCCGCGACCGCATGGCAAAGCTCAAGAAAGAACTGGACCAAGTCGTCCGTACCCGCGGACTGCACCGCGGCAGACGGCGGCGCGCCCCGTGGCCGGTCGTGGCGCTTGTCGGCTACACGAACGCTGGCAAGTCGACGTTGTTCAATCGCATGACCGGGGCGCGGGTCATGGCCGAAGACCTGTTGTTTGCGACGCTCGATCCCACCATGCGCAACGTGACACTGCCGGGGATCAGCAAGGTCATCCTGAGCGATACCGTCGGTTTTGTTTCAGACCTGCCGACGCAGCTTGTGGCGGCCTTTCGCGCTACGCTCGAAGAGGTCACCTCAGCAGATCTCATCGTGCACGTCCGCGACATCTCCCATCGTGACAGCGACGCCCAGGCGGCCGATGTCGAAGCGGTGCTCGCCGACCTCGGAGTCATCGGCAGCGCAACGGCGACGCCTCTTATCGAGGCTTGGAACAAGATAGATCTGTTGAGCGACGAAACGCGCGAAATTGTGACGAACGCGGCATCGCGACGTAACGACGTGGTGATGTTGTCGGCAATCAGCGGAGAGGGATTAAATGCCCTGTCCGAACGCTCGGCAGCTATTCTGACTGCAGCGCGAAAGCCTTACGACGTACGCGTCGCCGCGAACGACGGTGCCGCGCTCGCATGGCTACATGAGCATGGCAATGTGGAGCGGGAAAGCGGGGAAGGGGACACGGTCACAGTGACCGTCAGGCTCACCCAGGAGGACCATGCTCGATTCGAAGCGCGCTAGTCTCGCCTGGCTAACACGTTCGCTTCTTGGCATCGCTCCACAGTTGTTCCTTCTTCTCGAGCGACAGGTCGGTAAAGCCCGGCTCGGTTTCAATCGATCGAAACCGCTTTTCGAATTTGGCGGTGGCGCCGCGCAGCGCCACTTCGGGATCGACCCCAAGGTGACGCGCGTAGTTTACCACGGCAAACAGCAAATCGCCGACTTCATCGATGCGCTCCGCGTCTGTCGTCGCAGCTTCGATTTCGGCCAGCTCCTCATCAATTTTTGCACGTGGCCCCGCACGGTCTGGCCAGTCGAAGCCCAGGCGCGACGCCCGCTTTTGCACCTTTTCGGCGCGCATGAGGGCCGGGAGCGCCAGGGCGACACCATCGAGGGCGCTGGCATTCGACGCGCGTTCCGCCGCTTTCAGGCCTTCCCAGTCTGGCCGGACATCTGCATCTCCGAACAGATGAGGATGGCGACGTTCCATCTTGTCAGAGATCGCCGTCGCAACATCTGCAAAGGCAAAAGTGCCTTGCTGCTCGGCGATACGGGCGTGCAGCACGACCTGGAAGAGCAGGTCGCCAAGCTCATCCTTAAGCGCCGCCATGTCGTCGCGTGCGATGGCGTCGGCCACTTCATAGGCTTCCTCGATCGTGTACGGCGCGATCGTCGCGAAGGTTTGGACGCGGTCCCAGTCGCAGCCTGTTTCGGGATCGCGGAGGCGTTCAACAAGTTTAAGTATACGCGTGAGGGGGGCGTGGGGGTCGGTCATCGTTGGAAAGCCTTAATCCCGATAATATACATTATGTAAAATGCCTCAGGGTTCGAGGGTAAGCGTGCGGCCCTCGACGTGCCAGCGCTTCAACCCCGACAGGAAGCTCATCCCCAACACGTTGGTATTGCCGAAGCTTTCGCCGATCACCGCTTTCGCGTCGGCCTGGCGGATATTGCCGACCTCGAGCAGCGCGATCCGCGCGGTCGACACCATGACGGTGCCGTTGGCCGTGTCGATGGGCAGATCGATTGAGCTGTCCGGCACGACGTTCGCGCGCCGCGCGGCGTCCGCGCTCAGCCCGGTCGTCGTCGCGCCGCTGTCGACGAGGAATTCAATCGGCTGGCCATTCACCTTGGCCCGCACGTGAAAATGACCGTCGCTGCCCATGTTGATGCGCGTCACGCCGCCGCTGACAAGCGGCGCTGACGAGCCGCCAGCGTCTGCCACGACACGCGACCAGACCCCCCTCGCCTCGTCGCGGAACAAAAACAGACCATAGGCAAGGGTGAAAAGCGCGACCCAGGCGAGTGCCATCCGGATCGTCGTCGCCAGTTTCAGCTGGCGCCCGAAAAGGCTGCCGGCGACCAGCAGGATCGCAAAGACGGCCCAGACGAGCCGCGCCGTAACGTCACCGGTCACAGCGCCACCACCAGCCCGTCATAGCCCGGCTCGACCGTTTCGGGCAGCACGGCGCACAGGCTGCGATAATCCATCGACTGGTCCATGTGCGTCAGGATCGCGCGCGCCGGACGAAGCTGTTCGATCCAGTCGAGCGTCTGGGCAAGATGCGGGTGCGTGGGATGCGGCGCAACGCGCACCGCATCGACGATCCAGAGGTCGGCATTTTCCACGAGCGCCGAAGCTTCGACCGGTAAGATATTGAAATCAGTGAAATAAACAATCGACTTCCCGGCGGCGTCGAAGCGCAGGCCCGCGCTGCTGATCCGGCCATGCGGCAAGTCGACGACGCGGACGCGAACGTCGCCCAGCGTGAAGTCGTCACGCAAGTCGCCGCACGACATATAGGGTGGATACCCCTGATGCCCGGCGAAGGCGAAGGCGAAACGAAGCTCGAGTTCATGGCGCGCGCGCGGCCGCGCAAATCCCGCAATCGGCTCTTTTCCGTAGAAATAGAACGGGCGCAGGTCGTCGATGCCGTGGCAATGATCGGCGTGCTCGTGCGTCCAGATGACGGCCGACGGACGGCCGCCCCCCTCGGCCAGCAATTGTTCGCGAAGATCGGGCGACGTGTCGACCAGGATGCGCGTGCCCTCATGCTCGACGAGGATCGAGACCCGCCGCCGCCGGTTGCGCGGTTCGGCGGGGTCGCACGCGCCCCAGACGCCGTCGATGCGGGGCACGCCCGACGAAGTACCCGACCCGAGAATGGTGACCTTCACGACCGGGCTTTTGCAAACAGCCGGTAGAAATTGGCGCTCGTGGTCCGGCCGAGTTCCTCGACAGAAACGCTGCGCAGCCCGCTCAGGAAGCGCGCTGTGTCGGCGACGAACGCCGGTTCGCCGGTCCTGCCTCTGTGCGGTACCGGCGACAGGAACGGTGCGTCGGTTTCGATCAGAAGCCGGTCTTCGGGGATCGTCGCCGCCGTCGCCTGCAGGTCCTTCGCATTCTTGAAGGTCACGATACCCGAGATCGAAATGGAGAGACCCAGGTCGAGGGCGATGCGGGCGAAGGAATCGGACGCCGTGAAGCAATGGATGACGCCGGGAAACGCGCCCTTTCCCATTTCCTCGGCCAGGATGTCCGCCGTATCCTCTTCGGCACTCCGCGTGTGGACAATCAGCGGCAGGCCGGTCGCACGCGACGCCGCAATATGACTGCGAAACGAGGCACGCTGCCGCTCGCGGTCGCTGTGGTCGTAATAATAGTCGAGACCCGTTTCGCCGATGCCGATGACCCGGGGATGCGCGGCGCGGGCCACGAGCTTTGCCGTATCGACGTCCGGATGGGCGTCCGCTTCATGGGGGTGAATGCCGATCGAGGCCCAGACGTCGGGTTCGCGCTCTGCGGTCGCGACGATCTCGTCCCACTCGCGTTCGCGGGTCGAGATGTTGAGCATCACGTCCACGCCAGCAGCCCGCGCACGTTCGAGCACGGCACCTTGATCCTCGACCAAGCCCTTGTAATTCAAGTGACAATGCGAATCGACGAACATCAGTCAGGGTCCGCTGCTGGCAATTCCAGTCGCGGGAACAATCCCTGCGGCGCTGCCATCCGGAACGCGCTTTCGGCAAGCGACGAATACCAGTGCGAACCGATGCCGGCAAAGGTCCGGACCTCTTCGGGCACACCCATCTGGTCGAGCAATCTGGCCGCGCTCGCCGGGATCAACGGCGCGATGCCAACCGCAAGCTGGGCGATGCAGATGAAGAGCGTTGCCAGTACCGTCTCCATCCGCTCGGGGTCGGTCTTCTTCAGTGCCCAGGGTGCCTGCACGTCGATATAGGCGTTGCAGGCAAATACGGCCTGCAGCCAGCTTTCGGCCGCCTGTGACAGCGCCAGCTCGTCGTAATGGCCCGGAATCGTCTCGGCGACCGCCTTGCCGACGGTCTCGAACAGCGCGTTGTCCTCGGGCGTATGGCCCCGGATGGCCGGCAGATGGCCGTCGCAGTTCTTGACGACGAGGCTGAGCGTGCGCTGGGCCAGATTGCCGAAACTATTGGCCAGTTCGGCATTGCACCGCGTGACGATCGCTTCCTCGCTCCACGTCCCGTCGGACCCGAAGCTCACTTCTCGCAGCATGAAATAGCGGAACGCATCGACGCCGTAGCGTTCGGCAAGCGCGATCGGATCGACGACGTTGCCCGCCGACTTCGACATTTTCGCCCCGTCGCGCGCCAAGAGGAAACCATGACCGAAGACCTGCTTGGGCAGGGCGATCCCCGCCGACATCAGGAAAGCCGGCCAATAGACGGCATGGAACCGCACGATGTCCTTGCCGATGAGATGCAGGCTGGCCGGCCAGAATTTCGCCATCTCGGGCGTCGCGTCGGGATAACCCAAGCCCGTCAGATAGTTGGTCAGCGCATCGACCCAGACGTACATGACGTGGTCAGGTGAACCGGGCACCTTGACGCCCCAGTCGAAGCTGGTGCGCGAGATGCTGAGATCGCGCAATCCGCCTTCGACGAAACGGGCCACCTCATTGCGCCGACTGTCTGGCTGAACGAAATCCGGTTGTTTTTCATAGAGTTCGAGCAGGGGCTTCTCGTATTTCGATAGCTTGAAAAACCAGCTTTCCTCGACAGTCCATTCGACGGGTGTGCCCTGCGGCGACAGGCGCACGCCGCCCTCCCCGTCGACCAGTTCCTTTTCCTCGTAGAATGCCTCGTCGCGCACCGAGTACCAGCCCTCGTACCGGTCGAGGTACAGGTCGCCGTTGGCTTTCATCGCTTCCCAGATGGCGATGCTGGCCCGGTGGTGGGCCGGATCGGTGGTGCGCTGGAACCGGTCGTAGCTGACGTTCAGCGCATCGCACATCGCCTGGAACCGGTCGGACATCTCGCGCGCGAGATCGGCCACCTCGACGCCGCGGTCACGCGCGGTCTGGACCATTTTCAGCCCGTGTTCGTCGGTCCCGGTCTGAAATCTCACCTCGCGGCCCTGCATCCGCTGGAAACGGGCAATCGCGTCGGCCGCGATGGCCTCATAGGCATGGCCGACGTGCGGCTGCCCGTTGGGATAGCTGATCGCGGTGGTGATGTAATAGGGTGTGCCTGGCATGGCTCAGGCTTTAGCGGACGCGTCCCTCGGGGCAAGCGTCGCGACACGTCCCGCGATTTCGAAGACCACGCTTTCGGCAGGCAACGACTGCGAAATCGCGACGTCGGCAAGTTGCCTCGCCTTTTCCCACGCCTCGACGGCCGTTGCCAGCGCCGCGCCAGATCGGGTGCGCGCCTGCGACGCGATGAAGGCCGGGGCGCGACGGAGAAATGCTTCGTAGCGGGGCAAAGCCGCCTTGAGCGCCAGCTTTGCCGCGAGTTCGAGGCGCAGCACATTATACGGATCGCCCGTCGTCGCGATCTCGCGCAGGGCCGCGTCGATCCCGGGGACATCGGCCTCGATCACCGAAAGTGCCGCGCCGGGCGCGCCGCCCGCCACGGCGATCACCACCGCGCGCGTCATGTCGTCGAGGTCTGGGGCCTGCTCGGCGAGGATCGACGTCATGACGTCATCGTTCAGCCGCGCAAAGCCCAGGCTGCGGCACCGCGACCGAATGGTCGGCAACAGCCGCCCCGGTGCATGGCTCACGAGCAGGAAGGTCGTGCTGGCCGGCGGTTCCTCGAGGCTCTTGAGCAGCGCATTGGCGGCACCGCGCTCCATGTCGTCGATCGCATCGACCACGACGACGCGCCGGTCGCCCTGCGACGGCGTGCCGCTGAACACGCCCTTCAGCGTGCGGACCTGCTCCACCGTGATATTGCGGGCGAGATTGCCGGTCTTTTCATTCTCGAGCCGCGCCAGCGTCACGAGATCCGGATGCGAACCCGCCGCGATCAGGCGTGACGTCGGGTGGTCGTCAGCCAGCGCGAAATCGGCGCCGCCGGGCGGTGTCGCCGAAGCCTCGGCCAGCAGGCGGGCCGCCACGATCTGGGCAAAGCTCCCCTTCCCGACGCCCCGCGGCCCGTGCAGCAGCCAGGCATGGTGCATCCGGCCGCTGTCGATGGCCGCCCGCATCGCCTCGAACGCGCCATCGTGGCCGAGCAGCCTCACAACAGGTCGTCCAAAGCACCGAGCAGGCGGGCCGTGACGACGTCGGCGGGGCCGTCGGCATCGATGCGGCGGAAGCGATCGCGATCGGCCCGGGCAAAGGCGTCGAAAGCCGCGCCCAGTTGCGCGTGATAATCGGCACCCTTCGCACCGAAGCGGTCGCCGTTCGCGCCGTCACGGACGCGCGCGCGCGACGCCGCTTCACGCTGCGCCAAGGCGAGCAGCAACGTCCGGTCCGGCAACAGCCCATCGCTGCCGAAGCCGTGCAGCTGTAGGATGTCCTCGTCCGAGAGGCCCCCCGCACCTCCCTGATAGGCGCGCGTGGAATCGATGAAGCGATCGCACAGCACCCAGTCGCCGCGCGCGAGCGCGGGCCGAATGACCCGCTCGACATGATCGGCCCGCGCGGCGGCGAATAACAGGGCCTCGACGCGTGCGCTCCAGCGATCGGTGCCCCCGGTCATCAACAGGTCGCGGATGGCCTCCGCCCCCGGCGTACCGCCGGGCTCGCGCGTCGTGACCACCGTCTTTCCCTGCGCACGCAGCGCCTCGGCGAGTCGGGCAAGCTGCGTCGATTTGCCGACGCCCTCGCCCCCTTCCAGCGTGATGAATCGTCCCGGCAGCGTCAGGCCCCGAAGAACGACAGGAAGCCGGCCCAGGCGCGACGGAAAAGGCCCGCCTTGCCGACGGCATTCTCGGCGACCAGCGGCATGACCTGCGGCGGTGTCGAGGGCGTTTCGACGACCAGGTCGGCGATGTGCTGGCCCGCGGCGATCGGCGCCTTGACCGGGCCGTCATAGACGACCTTGACCTTCATGCCGGTCATCGCGCCCGCGGGCATCGTCACCGCCAGATCGCGGGGCGCCACCAGCCCGACCGACGAGGCGTCGCCGAGCTGGACCTCGGCCGTCTCGATCTTCTGACCCTGCTTGAGCAACGGTTTGGTGCTCCAAGCGCGGAAACCCCATTCGATGAACTTCACCGACTCTTCGATGCGCTGGTTGAAGCTGCCCAACCCGGCGACGACCATCACGAGGCGCCGGCCGTTCTGTTCGGCGGATCCGGTAAATCCGTAGCCCGCTTCATCGGTATGCCCGGTCTTCAGCCCATCGGCGCCCGTCACCCGCCCCAGCAGGGGATCGCGGTTTGCCTGTGTGATGTCGGCCCCGGCGCCCAGCGTCTTGCCCCAGGTGAACGAGGGCAGCGAATAATAGGTCTTGTAGAGCTTGGGATGGTCCTGGATCGTCGCGGCGGCCAGCTTGGCGAGGTCGCGCGCGGTCACATAGGTGCGGCCTTCGTCGGGCCAGCCATTCGAATTGCCGAAATTGCTGTTGGTCAGGCCGAGCCTTTTGGCCTCTTCGTTCATTCGCGCGGCGAACGCCTCTTCGGTGCCCGAAATACCCTCGGCGAGCACGACGCAGGCATCGTTGCCCGACAGCGTCACGATGCCCTTGAGCAGATTGTCGACGCTGACCTGCTCGCCCGCCGACAGGAACATCGTCGATCCCGCTGCCGGGCCATGCCAGCGCGCCCATGTTTCGGGCCGCACCGTCATCATTTGGTCGAGCTTCAGTTCGCCCTTCTTGATCATGTCGAACGCGACATAGACCGTCATCATCTTGGCCATCGACGCGGGCGGCATGCGCCGGTCCGGGTCCTTGGCATAGAGGGTGGCACCCGACGAAAGGTCCACCAGATAGGCGATGGGCGCAGCCGTTTCGAAGGGCGGCGCCGCGGCGGTCACGGGGGCGGCGGTCAGCAGCAGGGCAATAATCGGCAAAACAGGCTTCACGAACGACTCCGATGGGTTCAGCGGGTAACGACAGCGTCCGGATAGCCCCTAGCCGCCAGCGGTGCCAGTGCAGCGATCGCCTTGTCGGCGGTTTTATAGGGGCCGAGCCGCACCCGCCATGTGCCGGCGATGATCGAGACGCCCGCCCCCAGCTTGCCCGCCAGCGTCCGCGCGCGCTGTTCGCTCGAGAAGCTCGCGACCTGCAGGAAGAAGGGGCCGACGCCTGTCGGCATCGTGCCCGCGACCGCCGTGCGCGGCGGTGCCTGCCAGTCGGCACTGGCGCGGATCCGACTCAGCTCGTCGGCAGCCGGGCCGCGTCGCAGGGCTACCGGTTCGCCGCGGCGCAGCGCCAGCTTGTCCTGCTCGCTCGGCTCGACCCGCCGCAAGCGCACCTCGTGCGCGCCGCGCCCGGTGATGCCCAGCTGGCGCGCGGCGCCGAGCGACAGGTCGAGGATCCGGCTCGAGTGGAACGGGCCGCGATCGTTGATGCGCACCAGGATCGTGCGGCCGGTCTCGAGCGACGTCACCTCGACATAGGACGGCAGCGGCAAGGTGCGGTGCGCGCCCGAAAAGCCGTCGGGGTCGAATGTTTCGCCATTGGCGGTGCGGCTGCCGCGAAGCTCCTCCCCGTACCAGCTTGCCATGCCGGTTTCCTCGTAGTTGCGCTCGTCGCGCGGCGTGTAGCTGCGGCCCCCCGCCGTATAGGTCGCGCCGATCTTGACCGTTTCGTCACTGACGGGCGGCCGATGGAGCGGGACGATGCCGCCGGCCGGTCGCGGGTCGGCGGGGCCGATACAGCTGGCGAGCGCCAGGCCGACCCCGATCAGTTCAACCGGCAACCGCATCCGCCAGCAGGCCCACCGACAGGCCATAGAAATTGGAGCAGTTGTAATCGAGGATCACGCGGTAGTTGCCCGTCAGCAGATAGGCCGTGGCGCCGGGCCCGTCGGGCTCGAGCAGCGAGGCCAGGTCGTCGTCGCGCAGCTTGGTCGAATAGGGCGTCACGCCGAGCGCGCGCCACTCGCGCACGGTCATCCACCGGCTGTGGCGGTCGTGAACGCGGGGGCAGCGCGGGCTGGTCGTGCGGTTGGCAAGCGCGGCACGGTCGAGCGACGCCGGCACGCTGGCCGCGACGCCCCAGGGCTGGCCCGGGCGCCATCCGGCGTCGCGGAAGTAGTTGGCGATCGAGGCCAGCGCATCGGCTTCGTTCCGCCAGATGTCGGCCCGCCCGTCACCGTCGCCGTCGCGTGCCAGCTTCAGGACGACCGAGGGCAGGAATTGCGGATATCCGGTCGCCCCCGCCCAGCTGCCGACCAGTTCCTCGCGGCGATAGCCCCGATCGATCAGCTTGAGCGTGTCGATGAACTCCTGCTGGAAGAGCGCCCGGCGCCGCCCCTCGTACGCGAGGCTGGCGAGCGCCCGGGCGAGATCGAAATTGCCGGTGAAGGCGCCATAGTTCGTCTCGTTGCCGTAGATCGAGATCATGATGCTCTCGGGCACGCCGGTCTCGCGCTCGACGCGCTGCAGCAGCGGACGCAGCGCCTGGTATTTCGAACGGCCCCGCGTGATCCGCGCGCTGTCGACGTGCTGCGCGCGATAGGGGGCAAAGCGCGGAATCGGGGCGTTCGGGTTCGCTTCGGGTTGCTGGCGGTCGAGTTCGGCAACGCGCGGGTTGTAGGTCAGCGTGGGAAGCACGCTGTCGATCGTCGCCTGCGTCACGCCCTGGGCACGCGCGATCGGCGCCAAACCCTGGACATATGCCTGGAAGCCGGCATCGGGATCCTGCGCCACGGCCCGGCCGCCGCCCAGCCCGGACAACGGCAAGACGGCAAGGATTCCCGCCAGATACCACCAAAGTGCTCGCCCCCGCATCGCCAGATCATGGCACAGCGCGCCCGATTTGCGAAACCCGCTTCGTCGCGCCGCTTGCACGGCAGAGCGTGAGACCCTAACCGGCAGCTATGCGGACAGGTGGCCGAGTGGTTTAAGGCTACGGTCTTGAAAACCGTCGTGGGTGCAAGCTCACCGTGGGTTCGAATCCCACCCTGTCCGCCAAGACTCCCGTTCGAAATCGGCGACCTACGCCCCGCCCCTTCCCTGCCCCTTGCCCTGCGAGCGGCCATGGTGCCGGTCGGCTCGATCGGCGGCGGCGGCTGGCGCGCGCGCGGATGTTCTGCTTACGTTCCGCCATGCGATTCGACCGCGACCACCTGACCTTCAAGGCGCTGTGCGCACTCGACGAGGCGATCGACCAGTGCGAAGCCGGGCCGCTCAAGCCGTCGTTCGCGCTGCGCTTCGCCCTTGCCTATCTCTTTGCCGTAAGCGACGGGCGTCGCGACCCCTATGATGCGTTCTGGCGCGAAGTGCGGGACGCCAGCGGCGCGGCCTACAGCGAGTCATCCCGCCGCTACGTACGGACGACCTACGCCCGCACGGCCCTCGCGGGCATTTCGCGCGGCATCGGTATCGAGCTGACCGCCGAAATGATGCAACGGCTGAGGGATGCGCGGTCGCCCTAGGCCCGTCGACATCGTCAGACGGGTCTGCACCGGCAGTACCAGCGCCTCCCGTCCGGCTTATGTATCAGCGCCGGCCGTGGCCGAAGGACTTGTCGGCGCTCATCGAGAATCTCAGGCCGAGGATGACGGCGGCCGGCGCCGCCGGGTCGCCGCCGGGATTAGTGACATACTGGACATCGGGCTGGAAACGCAGCCACGGCGTCAGCTGATCCGAAAAGGTCAACTCGAAGCCCGTTTCGGAAGCGGCGAGCGGAATGCCGGCGTCGGCGGCATTGTCGCGATAGCGTCGCGACAGCCGTGCATGGGTCACGCCGAAGGAAATCTGGCTCTCGGGGCGCCCGGGAAGCACTTTCTGCAGCAGCGCGCCGACCTGCAATCCGCCCGTATAGGGTGTCGTCCTGCCGTCGGTGATGCCCACCCGCCCGAAGAGGCTGATCGCCGGGCCGTCAGCCGTCGGCGAGGTCAAAGGCTGGTCGACCAGCAGATACGCACCCTGCGCCCGCGCACGCGCGGGCGTGCCGTCCGCCATGGTCTGGCGGGTGTCATCCTGAAGCTTGGTGTAGCGCCAATAGCCGAGGGCCAGCTTGCCGCGACCGGTCCACCCTATTTCGCCGATGACGAGCGCGCCGTCGCGCATCGTCAGATCGACCCCGCCCGGATCCCCGATCACGCCCGAGTCCGCGTTGAAAACCGCCGCCTTCAGATAATAGTCGGGTCTCGGCGTGACACTGACCCGGACCGCCGGGGCCGTCGACGGGAAGATCGACGGGCCGTTGGGACCGGTCGCCGCGAGCTCCGTGCCGATCCCGAACCCCGGCGCGATCAGCAGGCCCGCCGAATCGTTCTGGTAGAAATCGGCATTCAGGTCGGCGAGCCCCAGCAATACCGAGGCGCGCCCCGCCAGAAGGGTCTGCTCGATATATGCCTGATAGAGTTTCGTGCGACCCTGATCGACCTCGATATTGTCCACGCCCTGAAGGGTGCCGGCCAGATCATTCGGCCGCCCGCCGTTGTTGCTCAGTCCATGAAGTTTCAGGTGCGCGCCGGTCCAGCCGATGAGCCGGTCGAGATCGGCGTCGATGATGAGGTCGATGTTGGTGAGCGCCTTCGTGCCGGGTTGCGTGGGGCCAGCGACGATGCTGACGACGTCGCCGGTCACTTTTCCGGTAATCACGACCGCGGGCGCCGCTTCCTGCGCAACCGCCGGCGTCACCATGAAGACCGTTACGCTGCAAATGCATTTCTTTAAATAGTTCAATGACATGACGCTGCCCTCCAAAGGACGTCCGCGCCGGGGTGCATAAAGCCTGCAGCCGGCCTTCTGCGTCATTATAGGTCAACAATAGCGCGACCGGTTTTTGGGACGCGACCGCAACGCGTTGCATCTATTGGGCAAAAATACTCGGGGTGCCGCGAGCCTTCTATAATTGGGCATGGCGCCAGGGTGGCGCAGAGGTGCTGTCAACGTGTTTAGTTCAATCGGAAAATCCGCCGGTGCCATGGGCGCGGTCATGCTTGCGCTGATCGCGCTGTGCGGCGGAATCGGCTATATGAGCGCCACCAATACGCAGCACGCAATCGCCGAGCTGGGCAGCGCAACGATCGTCGTCCAGCGCCACATGAACTCCGACATGATGCACGACGCCATCCGGGCCGACGTCGCGGCGGCGATCGCCGCGCTCGACCCCTCCACCGGCATTTCCATGCGCGACAGCCTGACCGCCATCGACGAAGACAGTGCGACGTTCCTGCGGTCGGTCGGCGAAGCGAAGGCCAATGCGCACAATCCCGCCGTCCTGTCGGCGCTGAACGCCCTGAACGTGCCGCTTGGGGCCTATATCGCCTCGGCGCGCGAGATGCAGCGGCGGCTCAAGAAAGACCCCGTACATGCGGCGGCTGCCTTCCCGGCCTTCGAAAGGCACTTCGAAAGGTTGCGCGACGCCATGGAAAAGGCGAGCGAGACGATCGAAAATGCCGCCAAGCAAGCGAATGCGAGCGAGGTGACCAAGGCTTCGAGCGTGCGGACGCTGATGATCGCTGCCCTGATGGCGAGTGTCGCGTTGGCGATCGTGCTCGGCATGGTCGTGAGCCGCTTTCTGGTGCGTCCGCTGGCGGCCCTGGGCAAGGTGACCCACGACCTCGCCACCGGAAACTATGACAGCGACGTGCCGCATAGGGGCCGGGCCGACGAACTGGGCACCGTCGCGCGCGGGCTTGTCGAGCTGCGCGACGCCGGCCGCCAGAAACGCGTCCTGGAAAACGAAGGTGCCGCCGCGCGCGAGGCCCAGTCGGTCATCGTCCATGCGCTGTCGGAAGGACTGAAGCGGCTGCGCGAAGGCGACTTCACCAAGCCGATCGCCGGGACATTCGCGCCCGAGTACGCAATCCTCCAGGAAAACTTCAACCACGCGTCGGGCGAGCTTCGCGACATGATGCAGATCGTGAACAGCATCACCGACGAGGTGCGCCGCGGGGCGCAGGACATCGCCGAGTCGAGCGACGACCTTGCCCGGCGGACCGAGGGCAACGCGGCGAGCCTCGAGCAGACTTCGGCGGCGCTGATCGAGATCGACGGCCGGTTGAAGACGTCCGCCGCTTCGTCGCATGCCACCGTCGAGCGCGCGAACGAGGCCATCGCGACCGTGGACGGCGGCCGGTCGACCGCCGAGTCCGCCGTCGCCGCCATGAGCAGGGTGCGCGACAGCGCCAAGGGGATCGACGACGTCATCGAAGGCCTGGACAAGATCGCCTTCCAGACGCGCGTGCTGGCGATGAACGCCGCCGTCGAGGCCGGGCGCGCGGGAGAGGCCGGACGGGGGTTTGCCGTCGTTGCCGACCTCGTCAGCGCCCTGGCCATGCGCGCCGAGGAAGAGGCGCAGCGCGCCCGCGACCAGCTGACCGCGACGCAGGTCGAAGTCGCCGGCGCCGTCGTTGCCGTCGAGAAGGTCGACGGCGCACTCGCCAAGATCGCCGAGGACGTCGGCACGGTTCACACCCTGCTCGAGACCATGGCGGACGACAACCAGGCCCAGGCGCTGGCGGTCACCGAGATCACCGCCGCCATCGCCAGCATGGACAATGCGACGCAGCAGAACGCGGCCAATGTCGAAGTCACGGCCCTGTCTGCCCGCAAGCTGACGGCCAGCATCGACCGGCTGGTCGACCGGGCGAAGGTGTTCAACTACGAGCGCCGGGTGCGCAGCGTTCCGGTGGCGCATGAGCGGCGGTCGGCCGAGGGGCGCATGGATTTGCTCGATCGCCCCGAACCGCCGGCGCCCACGATGCAGCAACGCACGCTTGTCGCCGCCGAATAGGCGCTGACGTCAGCGTCGGAGGCGTTACTTCGGGGCGTCGGGCATGCCGCCGATGGCGGCGAGCCGCGCTTCGAGATCGGCCTTCCAGGGGGCATCGGGCGGCGTACGCGCCAGCAACCCGCGCCAGACCTGCGCCGCGTCTTCGCTTCTGCCCGAATTGGCAAGCGCCAGGCCCATGAAGAACGGCGGGCCCGGATGGGCCGGGGACAGCTGTGCGCCCCGCTGGAAAGCGAATTCGGCGGCTGGCGACAAGGTGCCGCCGCCATGGGCGACAAGCGTGTTGCCGAGCGCCACCCACAGCTCGACGTTGTTCGGGTCCTTGCGCATCGCCGTCCTGACGGCGATCACCGCCTCGCGGGTCAGGCCCATGCGGTCGAGCGTATCGGCGAATTCGGCGACCTTGGCCGCGTCGCCGTAATTATTGCCGGTCGCCGCGCGCGAGGCGCGCAACGCGACATCGGGCGGGACGAAACCCTTGTCCCTTGCCTCGACGGGCGACCCGACCTGGGTCGGCGATCCCTGCCAGACATAGCCGGCGATGCCGACCAGCGCCGCGGCGACGGCGAGTTCGAGCCCGGCGCGCGGCAGGCCGGCGAAACGCCAGATCAGCGCCAGCGCGACCAGCGAGAAGACAAGGACGACTATCCACGCCATCAGGCACGCTTCCTGAAGCGGCCCCGCGCGAGGAACAGGCCGAGCGCCAGCAGGACGAGCGGGGTGATCCACAGCGGGGCCGTCGCGAGGTCGAGCGGCGGGTCGTAGGTCACCCAATTGCCGTATCGTTCGACCAGCCAGGACCGGATCGCCTCCGGCTTTTCACCTGCCTGCACGCGCGTGCGGATCATCGACCGCATATCGGCGGCCATTTCGGCATCGCTGTCGGCGATCGACTGGCCCTGGCAGACCAGGCACCGGATCGACAGCATCAGGTCCTTGGCCGCGGCTTCCTTGGCCGGGTCGGGCAACTGGGTGTTGGCAAGCGGTGCCTGCGGCATCTGCGAGTCCGCGAGGGCCGGCCCGGCCAGCGCCACAAGCGCAAGGACAGCGAGGCGACGGGTCACCGCGCCGCGCCAAGCTTGGCAAGAATGGTGTTCACGTCGTCCGGCTCGATGGCGCCGATGTGCTGATACCGGATGATGCCGGCCGCATCGACGACGAAGGTTTCGGGCACGCCCGACGAGCCCAGCGAGATCTGGACCTGCGAGGCCGGGTCATCGCCGATCGCGCGGAACGGATTGCCGTGGCGGGCGAGAAATACGGCGAGGTCCTGCGGCCGGTCGCGAATGGCGATGCCGTCGACGATGACGCCCTGCTGCGCCAGCAGGCCGAGAACGGGCGCTTCGCCGGCGCAGGGCACGCACCAGCTCGCGAACACGTTCACGAGGCGCGGCTGGCCGCGCAGGTCGGTGCTGGCGAGGCCCGGGCGACCCGCGGCGGCGGGTGGCAAGGCAAAGGCGGGCATCGGCTTGCCGATCAGCTTGGACGGATGCGTCCGGTCGTCCGGCCGGTAGAGGCCGATCGCGACGACCCCGAAAAAGGCCACGAACAAGCCCAGCGGCAGCCACAGCCAGACGCGTTTCACGCATAGGCCTTTCGCAGCGACTGACCCCGCTGGCGCAGTCCGCGCCCGAGCAGCGACAACGCGCCCCCGATGGCGATCAGCGCACCGCCCAGCCAGATCAGCGTCACCATCGGCTTCCACCACAGACGCAGCTGCCAGCGCCCCCGCGCGTCGGGCTTGCCGAGCACGAGGTAAAGCTGGCCGTCGAGCCGGGTCGCGATCGCCGCCTCGTTGGTTTCGGTCGGCGGGTTGGAGAACATGCGCGATTGCGGGCGCAGGGTGAACGGCGCGTTGTCGCCGCGCTGCGCCACCAGTTCGGCCTCGAGCGCCGTCCAGTTCGGCCCAGCGACGGGCTCGATGCTTTTCAGCGTGATCCTATAGGGGCCGACCGCATGGGTTTCGCCCATCTGCGAGGCGACGAGCGTTTCCTTGATGAACGCGCTTTCCGTGGCCATGCCGCCAAGGCTGACCGCCACGCCGAAATGCGCAAGCACCATGCCGTAGGTGAACATCGGCGTGCGCCGCAGGTTGCGGCCCCAGAGCGGCGCAAGGCTCGCCGCGCCCACGCCGACTGCCAGCACGATGCCGAGAAACGACAGGATGTTGATGCGCGGCGCGAACACCAGCATGGCGAGCAGCGCCACCGCGGTGATCGCGACCGGCAGGGCGACGCGCCGGATGACGGCCCTGAGCTCGTCGCGCCGCCAGCGGCTGACCGGACCCAGCGCCATGACGATGACCAGCGCGAGCGCCAGCGGTCCGGCCGTCGCGTTGAAATAGGGAGGGCCGACCGACAATTTGTCGCCCGACATCGCTTCGGCGAACAGCGGATAGAGGGTGCCGACGAAGACGATGCCCAGGATGGCCGACAAGATCAGGTTGTTGATCACCAGCGCGCCTTCGCGACTGACGAGATCGAACTGCGTGCCCTCCTTCACCGTGCCGATGCGGATGGCGAACAGCGCAAGTGCGCCGCCGATGTAAATGGCGAGCAGCGCAAGGATGAAGCTGCCGCGCTGGGGATCGACGGCAAAGGCATGCACGCTGGTCAGGATGCCCGAGCGCACGAGGAAAGTGCCGATCATCGACATGCTGAAGGCGACGACGGCGAGCATGATCGTCCAGGCGCGCAGGCCGTCGCGCGTCGCGAGCACGGTCACCGAATGCAGCAACGCGGTCGCGGCCAGCCAGGGCATCAGCGAGGCGTTCTCGACCGGGTCCCAGAACCACCAGCCGCCCCAGCCGAGCTCATAATAGGCCCAGTAGCTGCCGGCGGTGATGCCGAGTGTCAGGAAGATCCATGCGCCCAGCACCCAGGGCCGCATGGCGCGCGCAAAGTCGCGGCCGACGTCACGCGTGACGAGCGCGCCGACCGCAAAGCTGAACGCGACCGACATGCCGACATAGCCGATGTACAGGGTGGGCGGATGGAAGGCGAGCCCGGGATCCTGAAGCAGCGGATTGAGGCCCTGCCCGTCTTCCGGCACCGGAAAGGCGCGGGCAAAGGGATTCGAGGCGAACAGCAGGAACGCGTAGAAGCCGAACGAGATCAGCGCCTGCGCGCCCAAAGTCGCGGTGAGGGTGCGCTCGACCACCCGGCGCTCGACAAGCGCGACGAGGCCGCCTGCCAGCCCCAGGATCGTCACCCAGAGCAGCATCGACCCCTCGTGGTTGCCCCAGGTTCCGGCGAGCTTGTAGAGCCACGGCTTCGCCGAATGGCTGTTGGTGACGACCAGCGCGACCGACATGTCCGACCGCAGGAAACAGGTGACGAGCAGCGCAAAGGCCAGCGCGACGAACAGCCCCTGCACCACGGCGACCGCGCGGACACCGCGGCGCAGTTCGGCGCGGCCATCGTTCAGGCCGAGGCAGCCCAGCACGAACTGCAGCAAGGCAAGCGCCGCCGCGAGCCACAGCGCCGCGAGACCGGCTTCCGCTATCATCGGAGGTCAGTCATTGGGCGGCGAGCGTCGTCGTCTTGTGCTGCTTGCCGCTCATCTGCGGCGGCATGTAGCGCTCGTCGTGCTTGGCGAGCAGGTTATTCGCGACGAAGGTCGTGCCCTCGAACCGGCCTTCGGCCACGACGCCGGAATTTTCCTTGAACAGGTCGGGCGGGATGCCGCGGAAGCGGACCGGTACGGTCGCGGGGCCGTCATGGACGAGGAAATCGATCGTGACCCCGTCGGCAGCCTTTTTGATGCTGCCCCCGGTGACCATGCCGCCCAGCCGTATCGCCTGCCCCTGCGGTACGCCGTCCTTGGCGATGTCGGCGGGCGAGTAGAAGAAGCTGGCCTTGTCGCCGATGGCCGACATGGCAAGAAAGCCCGAGCCGACAATGGCGACGACGGCGGCGAGGCCGAGGACCAGGCGCTGCTGCTTGGGCTTCACGGCTCGCGCCTCGAATCGCGCAGCTCGTCGACCGCGCGTTCGGCGCTGCGCATGGCGCTCCAGGCCCAGGCCGAGATCAGCGCTGCTCCGCCGAGCGTGATGACATAGGCGGCAATGACGAACGGCCAGGGATTCATGCGGCGGCAAGCCTTGCCAGACGCGCCTCGACCTTTGCCCCGGCGAGAATGGCGCGCATCCGCATCAGCACGATCGCGCCGAACAGCAGGCTGAAGCCGAAGACGGTGAAGCCCAGCGGCCAGAGCAATTCGGGCGAGATCGCCGAACCGCGCAACGTGATCGAGGGCGCCTGGTGCAAGGTGTTCCACCACTGAACGCTGTATTTGATGATCGGCAGGTTGATGGCGCCGACGAGCCCGTAGATCGCGGTCACGCGGCTGACGCTGCCGCGCTCGCTGCTGTTCGACGCGAGCGCAATATAGCCGATGTAGAGGAACAGCAGGACGAGCACCGACGTCATGCGCCCGTCCCATTGCCAATAGGTACCCCAGGTCGGGCGGCCCCAGATCGCGCCGGTTATCAGGCAGATAGCCGTGAACATGGCGCCGGGCAGCGCAACCGCGCGTGCCGCCACCCCGGACAGGGGATGACGCCAGACGAGCTGGGCCAGACTTGCGATCGCGATGCCGCTCCACCCCGCCATCGACAGCCAGGCGGCCGGCACATGGATATAGAGGATACGCACCGAATCGCCCTGCAGATAATCGGGCGGCGTCATCACCAGCCCGGCGTAGCAGCCGAACGCGATGAGCAGCGCGCCCCCGATGCCGAAGATTGCGGTAAGGGGCCGCGCGAGGCGCAGGAACTTGGCGGGATTGGCGAACGCGTGCATCCTGGGGGGGGGCTTAGCGCAGCCGCCCGCCGGTTGCCAAGCAGTTCCGCGAAGTCAGGCGCGTCCGATGAGTTTCTGGGCCATGCGGTCGGCGACCTCGGCCGGAGTCTGGCCCGAGGCGGCGCTTTCGGCCCAACCGGATTCGAGTCGCGCGGGAATGCCGGCGATCCGGGCGTCGACTTCGGCATCCCCGCCCTGCCCCACATGCCGCAGCACGTTGATGATGCCGCCGGCGTTGATCACGTAGTCGGGGGCATAGAGGATATTGCGCGCGGCGAGTTCGGCGCCCTGTGCCGCGGTCGCCAGCTGGTTGTTGGCGCCGCCTGCGACGGCAGCGACGCGAAGGGCGGCGATCGCGTCGGAGGTCAGGATCGCGCCCAGGGCGCAGGGACTCAGCACATCGGCCTCGAGCGAGAGGATCTGGTCGACCGGCACCACGGCCGCGCCGATTTCGCCCGCCAGCGCATGGGCGCGCGCGTCATCAACGTCGGCCAGCGTCAGGCGTGCACCATCGGCCGCGAGCAGCCGCGCCAGTCCGCCGCCTACACTGCCGACCCCCTGCACTGCGATGTGCACACCGCGCACCGTGTCACGCCCGAGCGCGCGTTTCACGGCGGCGCACACGCCCAGATAGACGCCACGGGCCGTCGAGGGGCCGGGATCGCCGCCCTGCCCAGGCAGGCCGGCGACATGCGGCGTCACCTGCGCCAGGGAGACCATATCGGCCTCGCTCATCCCCACGTCCTGTGCCGTGATGTAGCGCCCGCCGAGGCTGTCGACCGCGCGCGCAAAGGCAGCGAGCATGTCGGGTGTCTTTGTGCGGTCGGCATCGGCGAGAATCACGGCCTTGCCGCCGCCTGCGGGAAGCCCCGCCATCGCATTCTTGTAGCTCATGCCCCGCGACAGGCGCAGCGCATCGGTGACAGCATCGTTGCTGTCGGCATAGTGCCAGAACCGCGTCCCGCCCGCCGCCGGGCCGAGCGCGGTCGAATGGATCGCGACGATCGCGGTCATGCCGCTGGGCCGATCGTGGAACAGATGGACGCCCTCGTGCGCGTCGAAATCGGGAAGGTCATAGACAGCGGGCATGACAAGCTTTCGACAGAAAATTACACACATCCGTTAGAATGTTGCGTCTGGGTTGTCACGGTGGAAAAGGCGACGCTGGGGCGATCGACGGGGATTGAACCCGCAACCTCCGGTACCACAAACCGGCGCTCTAACCAATTGAGCTACGATCGCCATGCCGCGTGTGTGCGGAGAGCGCGGGCCGCCCTACGCGCCGCCGCATCGCAACGTCAAGTCAAAGCGCGCCGGAAACCCGCAGTGAATAGCCCGCCGGACCGGTAGTGAATCCGGACGCCAGCAGCTTTGCCGCCAAAGCGGCGTCGCTCGTGCGAACCGAGATATCCGCGCGCCATTTGCCTGCCCCGGTCACGCGAAGGTCGATCCGTTCCAGCCCCGACTGGCCCACCAGCGGCACGAGCAGCTCGCCAGAGTCGCACCGTAACGTGCCACTCATCCCGCCCGGAAGGTTCAGGCCGCCGATGTTCCCGGCGACGTCCGCGCGCACCCGCCCCGCTGCGGACGCACAGCGATCGTCGCGAAACCGAACGGCGGCCTGATCAAGCGTGACGCGTGACAGGGGTAGCGGACGAAGCCGCCCTGCCAGGTCGATCGTCCCCGTACCATAGGACAGGCCGACCTCGTTCGAGGACATGTCGACGATCCCCCGCAAGGTCGTGCCGGCGAACCCCATGCGCGCTTTGCCGACCAGCAGAGGCAGCCAGTCGAACGCCACCCTGGTGTCGCCCAGCGGCAGGCCGGCGATATCGGCTTCATACAAGGTTCCGTTCCACAGCGTCCCTGCCACGCGACGGGCGCTGACGCCGCTGTCGGCCGGCAGGGCCAGCGGAAACGCGAGCGCGAGCGGCAGCGTCACCAGCGCCATCACGAGGGCCGCGCTGCCACCGATGATCCAGCGCTGTCGGCGGCTCAGCGTCGTCACCGCGCCCGCACCCGCAGCGTCCCCTCGACCGAAAGGGTGGCGTCGCTGTTCGTGCGCAACGTCAGCCGTTCGACGATGACGCCCTGTCGGCGCAACCCGGCGAGCCAGGAAAACAGGGCCGGACTGCGCGCCGTGGCGATGCCGATGACGACCCGGTCGGGCCCCTGCCCCTCGAGCCGCGACAGGGTGAAGCCGGCACCCTGTGCTGCCTCGCCCACCGCGGTCGGCAGCGCCGCCGACAAGGTTGCGGGGGCAATCCGGCGCGCCTGCCGCACGCCGTCGGCCACGGCGGCGACCCGTCCGGCGGCTTGCGTCGCGAGTTCGAGGCGCTGTTCGGCGCGCGCCCGGGCCGCGTCGAGCGGCCCGATGACCAGCAGCCAGAACAGCAACAGGCCGATCAGCGCGCCCATCACGCCGAGCAGCATCCGCTCGCGCTCGCTGCGCCCCGACCACCAGAGAAGCGACCGGGCGATCATTGAGCGCGCACCGTGATGTCCCGATAGGGGCGCCCTTGCCCGGCCACGACTGGCGCGGGCACCACCTGCAGTCCGCTGGCACCGAGCCGTGCGACAACGGCATCGAGATCGGCGCCGCTGGCGGCCCGGACGGTCGCGCGCAGCCCGCCTTCGCCGTCGAAGACCATCGACCCGAGCTCGACGCCGGGCACCGCATTGACGGCCGCCGCAACCGCCGCGGCGAGCGGTTCGAAGCCACCGCCTGCGCCCTGCATGGCGGCCAGTCGCGCTTCCGACTGGACGACCGGGTCGGTAACCGTCGTCCCCGGAGGAAGCAGTGCATTTGCCTGCACGAACGTGTCGGCTTCGATGGCGGCCGCCCGGCTGTTCAGCCGGATGACCGTGACGAGCTGCGCCGCCAAAATCAGCACGCCGGTGATCAGTGCCATGACGGCAAAGCGGCGCAGTCGCGCCACATCGACCGGCCAGCGCCGCCGTTTGGCGAACGGCCCCTGGCGCAGGTCGGCCTCGGGAAATTCGACCGCAGCCACCAGCGAGGCCTCGAGCGCCGCCCGGTCGAGCCGGAGCAGCGGCGCGTCGCCGACGAGCAACGGCGTGAGCACGGGGTCGTCGGCAAAGCCCGTGTCCGTGCCGCGGACGACCTTTTCGCTGCCAAGGTCGCCGGTAACGAAGCCGGCCTCGGGCCGAGTCAGCAACAGCGGTGCCGCAACGAGGTGATCGGGATCGACCTCGACCTCGGCGAGCGCGGCGAGCAGCGCGGCAAGGGTCGACACGGGGACGCCCACGGCGAGGCGGCGACCCTGGACGTCGGCAGCGCTGACGGCGACGTGGAGGACCTCGGGCGGCAGGACGCTGACGTCGGCGAGGGCGATGCGCGCCGCGCCCTGGGCCTGCAGGTCGGCGAGATCGGGCAAGTCGATGGTGCGGATGACCACGTCGCCGGCGGGGACGATGGCAACCGTCCGCTCGCTGTCCGACTGGGGAAGTGCCTCAGCAAGATGATCGCCCCGCGCGAGAATGTCGCCGGCGACGATCCGCAGCCAGCGCCCGTCGGCAAAGGCGACCAGCGTGCTCATGACGGCTCGCCATAGCTGCGGCGCGCCAGCTTTGCCGGCTTGATCGCGGCATCGATCAGCGCATGTTCCTCGAGTTCGGCGCCGCCGAGCTCGACGTCGAGCGACAGGGTGAACCAGCGCGTGCTCAGCTTGAGCTGGCCGCGACCCGACTGAGCCTCGCTCGCGGCGAGCTGCGGCAGGCTCCAGAACGTGCCGAGCGACTCCCATCCCGCCGCGGGACGCGCCTCGACGATGGCCGCCGCCCGCGATACGTCGAGTGTCGGCACGATCGCGGCAAGCAGGGGCGCCTGTTCGCGGCGCAGGGTATTGACGTTGAGAGCAGTCAGATCGGTCACCGGAAGCGCGCAGATGAAGGGACGCACCCGCGCATAAAGGCCGGGTGTCACCCCGGCAACTGCGCGCCATTCGCTGGTGTCGGCCATGATCGTGTTGGCGGGCAGATAGGGGATCCGGCCATTGGCATAGCCGATATCCTCGGCGCCGCCCGCGACGGGAGTCGCGTCGCTGTCGATCCAGTCCGCCGTGGCCGCAGCCAGCGCGTCGGCATCGCGACCCGGGAGGTCGAGCAAGGTCAGCAGCCGCGCGAACTGGGCGATCGCCGCGGGTCGCGCGACTAGGGTGCCGTCCGGCGTCTTGTCGACGAGCGAATTGAGATTGAAGCAGTTTCCTCCGTCATCCAGGCGTGCGGTCGCCAGCCCGCCGTCGATCGGGAAATTGGTGGCCTGCCCTGCCCAGTTGCCGGCGAGCGTCGTGCGGTTGGGGTCGGTCTGGATGAGGTCGCCGATGCGAAAGCGCGCCACGGTCTCGGCCGCCATGGCATAGGCGCGGGCCTGTTCGATTGCACCCCCGTTCGCGGCCAGGCGCGTGCCGATCTTCAGCCGTTCGAGCGCCGCTGCGGCAAGCACCGCCATGACGGCGACGATCAGCAGGACCGTCAGCAGCGCGGCGCCCTCCTCATGTTTCGGCAAGCGCCTCATGGATAGGCGGGCCCCGTGACGAAGGCGAGCACCAGGGGCGCCTCGCCCGTGCGCTTCACTGTCATCTCGACCGCGGCAGGTGTCGAATCGAGCAGCGCATCGTCCCAGCGCGGCCGCCATTCACCCTTCCGATCGCGGTACCGCATCGCCAGCTGTTCGACACCGTCGGCGAGCACGATCCCGGCGGGGGCGACGCTGCCATCGACCATCGGATAGGCCGTGCGTGTCAGGCGCCCGTTACCGAAGGTGACATCGACGCGCTGGATGCCCGCGCGCGGCGCGCCATCGGGATTGGTCCAGCCGCCGCGGACATAGCCCATGACCAGCGGATCGCTGCGCCCGTCATTGCCGGTGAAGGCACGCACAGGCTGGCCGTCGGGCGCCCGGGCGGGACGCGGCAGGGTCTGGGCAAGGTCGCTGGCCAGCAGCGTCGAGAAGCGGCGAAGATCGGCGACATCCTCGAGCCGCTGTGTCGCGGCCGCTTGCGCGCGGACACCAAAGCTGAGCAGCGAGACGCCCGCCGCGGCGAGCATGGCGAAGATGAACAGCGCGACCATGAGTTCGATCAGCGTGAACCCGGACGCGGACGGGCGCGTCATTCGACCGCCCTTGCCAGCGAGAGGCGCGTCATCGGCCGCCCCAAGGCATCGGTGACGGCAAGGTCGATGCGCACGATCCGGACGTCGTCGGTGCGGCGCGTCTCGCGGACCCAGCGCCACGTCGCACCCGCGTTGGTTACCTCGCCCCGGTCGGTGCCGAACGCCGGCGGCTGCGGGTCCGTCAGCAGGCCGACGGCCAGATTGCGCGCGACGATCTGCGCCACGGTCGTGTCGGCAAGACGCTGCGTGCTGAACAGGGTCGCGCCCTCGAGCCGGAGCAACGCCAGCGCCGCCAGGCTGAAGATCGCCAGCGCGACGAGCATTTCGATCAACGTGAAGCCCTGTTGGGCGGAACGCGACGGACGGGTGAAGCCGCGTTCGGCGGAACGCGTCAAAGAGGCCTGGCCGCTCGCTCTACGAGACACGAACAGCGCCGTTCGCGGGAATGTCGATGCGCACGCGGACCGCGTTTTTCGTCAGGTCGATAACGGCGGGTTCGGCCACGGCGCCCGTCGCGTCGAAGGTGACGATCACGCGGCCCGTGTCGGATGTCGTGGCCGTCACGCCGCTGGGAAAAGCGACGATGCCGAACCCCTTGCCGCCGTAGGGCTGCCAGCGCCCCCCGGCGCGGCGCTCGGCGCTGTAACCGGACGCGTCCACGATCAGGCGCGTGCTGCGCCCCGCCAGGATCGCATCGTCGCGCACCGCGAGCGCGCGCGCCGCGAGGCGTTCGCCCTCGTCGCGCACCCGGCCGCCCGGATCGGGCATCGCCATGACGACGGCGGCGGACGCCAGCCCCAGGATCACGAGCACGACCATCAGCTCGATCAGCGTGAAGCCGTTCGGGCGGGCGCGCGCCATCCGCCTACCAGTTGCCGATGTCGGCGTTTTCGCCCGTGCCGCCTTCGACGCCATCGGCACCCAGCGTGTAGATGTCATAGGCGCCATGCTTGCCCGGGTTCAGATATTTGTAATCGCGTCCCCAGGGATCCTTCGGCAGTTTCTTGATATAGCCGCCCGGCTGGTAGCGCGACGGATCCGCAAGCGTCGGCGGCGCGGAAACAAGCGCGCCGAGCCCTTCGGCCGTGGCGGGATATGTCAGGTTGTTCAGGCGGTAGAGCTCGAGCGCCTGGTCGAGCGTCGCGATATCGGCCTTGGCCTTCTGGTCGTTGGCCTTGCCGAGTTGCGGCAGCACGGTCAGCGCGACGAGCGTTGCAAGCAGGCCGATGATGACGATGACGACCATGAGTTCGACAAGCGTGAAGCCGTTTTCGGCGGAACGCCGAATGGGCGTGAAGCCGTTTTCGGCGGGGCGGCGGGGGCAATTCATCAGGTACCAACCAGAGTTTCGAGTTGCAGGATCGGAAGCAGGATCGATAGCACGATTGCGGCGACGATGCCGCCCATCAGCACGATGATCGCAGGTTCGAGCAGCGACAGCGCGCTGGAGGTGAAGGTGTCGAACTCGCGTTCGAGATAGTCGGCCGCGCGCTCGAGCATCGTGTCGAGCTGGCCCGATGCCTCTCCCGATGCCGACATATAGACCAGCAGCGGCGGGAAGATGCCCGCGCGCTTGAGCGCAGCGGACAGGCTGCCCCCGGTGCGCACCGATTCGGCGATGTCGTCGGAAGCGGCGCGCAGCGCACGGTTGTGGACGGTTGCCGCGGTCAGCGTGAGCCCCTCGAGCAGCGGCAGGCGGCTGCCGACCATCGTCGACAGGGTACGCGCCATGCGGGCGGCATGGAGGTCGCGGGTCAGGCGCCCGATCAACGGCAGTCGCAGCCACGCGCGATCCACGCGCAAACGGACCGCCTCGTCCTTCAGCGCATAGCTTGCCGCCACGGCGACCGCGCCGATGACGATCAGCAGCGCCCACCAGTAGTTGGCGAGGAACCACGAGATGGCGATGACGATGCGCGTCAGCAGCGGCAATTGCTGGCCGACGGTGTCGAACTGGTCGACGACCTTGGGCACGACGAAGATCATCAGCGCCATCACGACGAACGTCGCCACGAAGGCGAGCACGACCGGATAGGCGATCGCGCTCGTGATCTTCGCGCGCATCTGGGCCTGGCGCTCGAGCAGCCCGGCGAGGCGCTCGAGGATGAGGGGCAAGGTCCCTGCCCCCTCGCCCGCCTGCACCATCGCGCGGTAGAGCGGCGGAAAGCTGCGCGGCTCGCGTGCCATCGCATCGGAGAGGCGTCGCCCCTCGACCACGCCCGAATGGACGCGATCGAGAATCGTGCGGACATGATCGCCTTCGGTCTGGCGGGCGATCGTGCGCAGAGCTTCCTCGAGCGGCGTGACCAGCGACAGGGTCGCGAGCTGCCGCGTGAACAGGGTCAACGCCTTGCCACTGAGGCGACGCGGTCCGACCAGGGCGTCGAACGAGGCAAGCGGCGAAGCGGCACGCGGCCTGTCGCCACTCGCGGCATCGAGGCGGACAATGTAGAACCGCCGCGCCCCCAGCTTGCCCCGCGCATCGTCGAGGCTGGCCGCCGCCAGCGATCCGCGACGCTCGCGCCCGGCGGTGTCGATCACATGATAGTCGAACTCAGCCATCGTCCGAACCGCGACGCGAAATGCGCACAGCTTCCTCGGGTGTCGTCAGCCCTTCGCGGACCAGCGCGCGCGCGGCAGCCCCGAGGTTCGGCGATCTGGCAAAAGCGTGGCGGGCGATCGAATCCTCGTCGGCCCCTTCGTTGATCAGGCGGCGGACCGTGTCGTCGATGCGGACAGCCTCGAACACGCCCACGCGCCCCTTGAAGCCGGTCGTCCCGCAAGCGGTACAACTGCCCGGTTCGTAGATGATCGTCCCCTCATCGACCTCGAGCAGCCTGGCCACGGCAGTATCTGCCGGAACGGCGCGGCGGCATTCGGGACACAGGCGCCGCACGAGGCGCTGGGCGATCACCGCCCGCAGTGTCGAGGCGAGGAGAAACGGTTCCACCTTCATGTCGCGCATGCGCGTGATCGCCCCGGCCGAATCATTGGTGTGGACGGTCGACAGCACGAGATGACCGGTGAGCGAGGCTTGGACCGCGATCTCCGCCGTCTCGCGGTCGCGGATTTCACCGATCATCACGACGTCCGGATCCTGGCGCAGAATGGCGCGCAGGCCGGCGGCAAAGGTCAACCCGACCTTCGCATTCACCTGCGTCTGGCCGACCCCGTCGATGGCATATTCGACCGGATCTTCGACCGTCAGAATGTTGCGCGTGCCGTCGTTGAGCAGGCGCAGCCCGGCGTAGAGCGTCGTCGTCTTGCCGCTGCCGGTTGGCCCGGTGACGAGGATGATGCCGTTCGGTTCCGACAGCGCATCGCGCAGGAGCGCGAGCGTCACCGGCGTCATGCCGAGCACGTCGAGATCGATGCCTGCATTCTCCTTGTCGAGAATGCGCAGCACCACGCGCTCGCCGGCACGGCTGGGCAAGGTCGAGACGCGCACGTCCAGCAGCTTGCCGCCCAGTGTCAGGCCGATCCGCCCGTCCTGGGGTACGCGCCGCTCAGCAATGTCGAGGCGCGCCATCACCTTGACGCGGCTGACGATGACGGGCGCGACGTGCGGCGGCATGCGCAGCGTTTCGCGCAGCACCCCGTCGATGCGCATGCGGACGATCAGGCCGCTTTCATAGGGTTCGATATGGATGTCGGACACGCCCTGCCGCACGGCTTCGGCGATGATGCCGTTGATCAGGCGGATAGCGGGTGCATCGTCGGCCGTGTCGAGAAGATCCTCCGCGCTCGGAATGCCGCTGGCCAGCGCGTCGATCTCCTCGGCGCCCATCGCCACGGCGGCAGCTTCGCCGTCGGTCATGTAATGGTCGGACAACAGCCGGTCGAATGCCGGTGCACCGACGGGAACCACGTCGAAGCTCCGCGCCAGATGCCGACGCACCTCGAGCAGGACCTGCGGGTCGGCGCCTTCACGCAAGGCCACCGCCAGGCGTCCATCGGTCCCCGGTTGCATCACGACACCGAACCGGCGCGCAAAAGCATAGGGGATGGTCGCAGGTGGCAGGGCGTCCGCTTCGCTCATTTGTCCTTCGCAGGCTGTACGGGGCGGATCACCTGGGTCGACGACTGGGACGGCACGACCTGCGGCGGGGGTGGCGGCGGCGCCTCCCCCGGAGCAGCGGCCTGCGGCGCGACCGGTCCCGGCGGTTGCACGCCCATGTAGTCGCGCATCAGTTCGTCGATGCTCGGCTCCTGATCGGGGTTGCCGAGCAATTGCTGCGAACGGACATAGCCGTAGCGACGCTCGGCATAGGCCTTGGCATCTTCCGCCGAGCGCAGGATCGTCGGGCGGATGAACACCATCAGGTTGGTCTTGCCGCGCGACTTGCTGCGCGAACGGAAGAGTTCGCCGAACAAGGGAATGTCGCCGAGCACGGGCACCTTTTCGAGCGTGCGTCGCTCGTTGTCGTCGAGCAGCCCGCCGATCGCCATGATCTGGCCGTCGTCGACGGTCATCGTCGTCTGGATCTCGCGCTTGTTCAGGATGAGATCCGAAGAGTTGTTGGTAACTGCCCCGGCAATCGAGCTGACTTCCTGCCGCAGGAACAGCTTGATCGCCCCGCCCTCCCCGATCTGGGGCTTTACCTCGAGCTGTATGCCGACGTTCTGGCGCTGTACCGTGCGGAAGGCATTGTCGAAATTGCCCGACAGCGCTTCGCCTGTCGTCACCGGGATCTCCTGCCCGACCAGAATCTTGGCTTCCTGGTTGTCGAGGGTGACCACCGATGGCGTCGACAGCAGGTTCGACTGATTGTCCTGGCTGACCGCGTTTATGATTGCGCCGAGATACAGGTTGTTGCCCAGTCCGAAGGCGGCGCCCGCCGTCCCGCCCGTCGCCGAATTCACCGCGCTGAGCGCGCCCTGGAGGAGCGTGCTGCCATTGCTGTTGCCCGACGTCGTCGTGGTGGTCGTGCCGTTGACCGTCGTGGTCGTGGTCGTCCCGCCACTCAGCTGGTTCTGCAGGATGCCGCCGGCAATGGGCACGATCGGCGGCGTCACGTTCGAATAGGTCGTGAACGCGCCGCCATTGGGCCCGCCAAAGGCAAGCTGGATGCCCAGCTTGCGCGCGGCCGTGTCCGAGATCTCGACGATGATGGCCTCGACCAGCACCTGTTCGCGGCGCGTGTCGAGCTGGCGAATGACCTCTCCCAGCGTCCGCTGCACGTCGGCCGACGCCGAGATGATGATGGCGTTCGTGCCTTCGTACCGCGCGATGATCGCCGGCGAGTGACCGACGCCGGTCCCGCCGCCGCCGGACACCGCAGGCGCGCTTGCCCCCGCCGCGGCCACGGGCGCGGCGGGGGAAGCTCCGGGCAGAGTGCGCGTCTGAGTGTTGGAGACGACTTGCGACGTGATGCTCGGCGTCTGCCCGACCAGCGTCTGCAGGACCGGCAGAAGCTTTTCGGCATCGGCATGCTGCAGGAAGACGACACGGATCTCGGACCCTGCGGCAGCGCGCCGGTCGAGATCGGCGATGATGTCGGCAAAGCGCGCGACGGCGCGGGCATCGCCGCGCAGCGCGATGGCGTTGGAACTGTCGACGGGCGAGATGGCGACGGTGCCGCGCGGGCCACCGACGGTGGAAAGCGCTTGGAGCGCCGTCGCGATCTCACGCGCGCCCGCATTGCGAAGCGGGACGACACGCGTTTCTGCCGAATCGCTGTCGATCCGAGCGATGACGCTGCGGATGCGCCGGATATTGTCGGCATAATCGGCGACGACGAGGCTGTTGCCCGCGGCATTGGCGGTCACCGAACCCTCGCGGCTGACGAGCGGCCGGACGGTCTCCACGGCCTGCGCGGCGTCGATGGCGCGCAGGCGGAAGATCTCGGTGACGAAGCTGTTGCGGGCCGCACCCGACGAACCGACGCGCCCGGGCTGGGTGGCGACCCCTTCGGTCGGTTGGATGCGATAGGCGCCGTTGCCGGTCGGCACGGCGACCAGACCATTGGCGCGCAGCGTCGACAGGAAGACCTCGAAATATTCGGAGCGGCTGAGCGGCCGGTCGGTTACGACCGATACCTTCCCCGCCACGCGCGCATCGATGATGAAGGTTCGGCCCGTGACGCGCGCCGCATCCTGAATGAAGGCGCGGATGTCGGCATCGCGCAGGTTCAGGACCTGCTGCGCGAGCACGATGGTCGGCGTGGCGGATGCCGCCAGCAGCGCGGCCGCCAATGCCAGCCGCTTCACTTGGCCCCTCCGGCCGAGACGTTCATTGTGGTGCCATTACGTTCGATCATTAAATTCAACCGCCCTCCCGGCGGGACGCGGACGACGGCATCGGCGATGTCGCTGGCAGATCGAACCGGCTGTCCGTTGATCTGCGTCACGACATCTCCCTGCAGCAGTCCGGTCTGTGTGAACAACGTGCCGCTGCCCTTCGGCGCCACGACTACCCCCGGCGCCGCGCTCTTGTCTGCGCGCGGCGTAAAGGCAATCCCTTCGGCAAGCGCCTGCGGCGTCAGTTGCGCCGAAGCGGGCGCTGCGCCGGACGGAGCTGACGGAGCCGGTGCGCCCGGGCCACCCGCGACCGGTGCCGCGACGGACTGGTCGAGGAACAATTGCTCCTCGACGCCGCCGCGTTCGAGGACGATGTGATCGAAGGCGACCGACTTCAGCTTCACGCCGGGGACGATCTCTTCGCCCACGCCGTAGCTGCTCTGTACCCCCTCGGGCGTCGCGATGATCGCCGACCCGCGGCCCATGGCCTGGTCCAGACGGATCCCGAATAATTTGAGGGGCAGCGACGTCACGGCAGCGGCGCCGGCGGCACCGCCGTCACGAAAGAACGGGTCGAAACGCGTGAGCAGATCGGGATCGGCTGCAATCGCGACCGACCGGGCGACCTGCCAGCGACCCAGCGGCCCGAGCGGTCGCACGATCGCCCAGAGCAAGGCGACCACGGCGCCCGCCACGGCCAGGATCAGCAAGATATCGGCTGCACGCGCAACGCTGAACGTCGATCGCTGGCGCAGCGCGGGGACCGGCCAGGCGCCAAGCTTGAATTGCATGTGAGCCCGTGTCCCTCCGCTCGACGATACCGACTGCTCTATGCCGGATAGTCGGGCGACATGCGACAACAATGTGACCCCGCCTCGACGGAGCGGCGCGCCCCGTGGCGCGCACGCCCGGATGCCGTGCGATAATTGCACTTGCGTTTCACATAACCGTCATGTCATCGTCACCTAACTGTCATAAAGACTGCGGACAGAGGGAGATTGTCATGAAGAGCATCTTGGGATCGGTGGCGTTTATCGCCATGATGTCTTCCACGGCGGCACTTGCGCAGCCTGTGGATAACTCTGCAAGAGCGATGAATATCGCGACGCTGGAGGTGGCGACGCGCATCGCCCCGTCGGACGGCGGTGCCTATGCCGAGCTCGGGGCCGCCTATTGGCGCGCCGGACGGACGGCCGATGCGGCGAATGCCTATCGCCGCGTTCTTGCGCTCGACAATGTCATGCTCGAGACGCGAACGGGCGATGCGGTCTGGTCGCATACCGTCGCCCGGATGATGCTGGCGCGTACCGTACAGACGTCGGACGCGCGCAACTGACCGCAGGAGACCGGCTGCGCCGTCGAGGCACAGCCGGTCCCTGACCGTCAGAACTTGACCGAAGCGTCGAGGCCGAAGGTGCGCGGCACGTTGAAGTTGCCGTAATCGCCGAGGACACCGCCGTTGTTGCCGATGGCGACGACGTTGGCGACGCCGGCGACCTGGGTTGCCTGAACGGCAGGCAGGCTGTTCGACGGATCGCGGCGATAGACATGCTGTTCGTTGAACAGGTTGCGGCTCCACACCCCGATGGTGAACTTCTGACCGCCGTCACCCAGGCTGATGTCCGCGAGCGAGATGCGCCCGTTGACGATGAACGACGAGTCGGCCTTGGTCGCGAACTGGTCGAACGTCTGGGTGGCGTCGGCATAGTTGGCGTCGATGTGAAACTTCACGCGTGCGTCGCTGCTGCCGACAGGCAGGGCATAGTCGATCGACCCGCTGGCCGCATTGCGCGGCGTGAACACGATGTAGAACTTCTGGTTCACGGTGGTCGACTGGGCGGCCGTCGGCGTCGTGGCCGGCGGGATGATGATCCCCGGCGCCGTGTAGGTGACCGGGATCAGCGGAATGTCGGTATAGGTATAGGCGTAGGACAGGTTGACCGTCAGTCCCTCGACCGGCCGCACCGACAGGTCAGCCTCGACACCCCGGATCTTGGTGATGCCGGGCGCATTGAACGTGACGAGGTTGTTGAAGTTGCCCGTCGCGGTCGGCTGGATGGTGCTGAGATCGACCTGGCTGTCCTTGCGGTCCATGATGTAGGCCGCCACGTTCAAGCGGGCGCGCCGGTCCCAGAAGTCCGCCTTCAGGCCGACTTCGTAGCTCTTCACGTCTTCCGGGTTGAACGGCCGGTAGTCCGAGGTGCGCGAGCTTGCGCCGCCGGCCCGATAGCCGGTCGCATATTTCGCATAGCCGTGGATCGTGTCGCTGAAATCATAGGCGACGGTCGCCATCGGATTGAAGCGGTTCCACGTCTTGTCGAGCGGCGCATAGCCGTTTGCGGCAGCGAGTGCCGGGCTCGCGGCATAGTCGATGTTGCGCGACGCGACGAGGATGCCGGTCTTCTTGTCCGTGGTGTAGCGGCCGCCGATGGTGATGTGCAGTGCCTCGGTCGCGTTCCAGGTCACCTGGGCATAGGCGGCGTAGCTGCGCGAACGCACCGACGAAGCACGGTCGATGTTGCATCCGCTGACGGCCGTGCCCGCGAAATAGGTCGCCAGGCTCGCCGGGTTGGTCGCGGTGCAATAGGGGATCGGCGCATAGGTCGCACCGGTCACGACACCGCCGGTGACGACCGCGGTCGCGCCCATCGAGTTCGGCGTGGCCGCGTCGTCGCTGACCCGTTCGTTGAAATAATAGAGGCCCGCGACGTAATCGAACTTGCCGACGCTACCGACAGCCTGGAACTCCTGGCTGAACTGGCGCTGGCGAAGGTCGGCGAGGCTGTACCGGCTGAAGGCGCAGTTGGCGCCGGCGCAGGCCGCGGTCAGGTTGACGACCGGCACGCGGTGCGCGCCGCCCGAATTGTCCCACTGCTGCACATCGACGCCGCGCCAGGCGGTGATCGAACGGAACTCGATCTCGGGCGAGATCTTCCACTTGAACGTGTTCGAGAAGCCGTGCGTGTTGTCGACGCTCACCTGCTGCGGCACACCGATATCGGCGACCCGCTGCAGCGTGCTGCCGTTGACGACGACACCGGGAAGCAGCGCACGTACCGTGCCCTGGGTGCCGGTGAAGGCCGTGCCAGGAAGGACGCACGTGCTGCCTGCCGGGATGGCAATCGGCGCGGCATTCGTGCCGCCGCTGAGGCAGCCATTGGGGTTGTAGTTGAGCAGCTGGCTGTAGAACGGCGTATTCTCGTCCTTGGCGACGTCGTACGCGAAATCGTTGGTGATGTCGTCGGTCGGCTGCCAGCGTACGGCGATGCGGCCGCCCTTGCGGTTGTAATAGCCCCAGCCGACCTGGCCGGCGAGCGGGTTGTCGGTGACCGCGTCCTGGCGCTGCACGACACCGTCGAGCTTGACCGAAAAGCCGCCGATCTTCGGCAAGTCGAGGTGGATGGCGCCGTTGTACGCGCCGAGGTTGGCGATGCCCCCCTCGACCCGGCCGCCGAATTCGCCCGTCGGCGCCTTTGACACGATCGACAGGGCACCGCCTTCGGTGTTGCGCCCGAAGAGCGTGCCCTGCGGCCCCTTCAGCACTTCGACGCGCTCGACGTCGAACAGGCTCGCGTTCAGGCCGTGCTGGCGGCCGAGGTAGACGCCGTCGATGTAGATGCCGACACCCTGTTCGCGCGCCGGCTGGTTCGCATCGAGCGGCACGATGCCGCGGATACCGATGGTCAGCGCCGACTGGCGTGCTTCGAACGTCGCGACGCGCAGGCTGGGGATGCCGCCGTCGGCGAGGTCGAGCAGGCTCTGGACCTTGCGATCCTTGATGGCTTCGCTGCCCAAGACCGAGATGGAGATCGGTGTGCTCTGGAGGTTCGTCTCGCGCTTGGTCGCCGTGACGACGATGTCGGCCAGACCCGTATCGTCCGCAGCCGCTGGTGCCGGCGCTGCTTCGGCAGGCGCGGTCGCCTGAGCGAAGGCAGGGGTCAGGGCAATGGTCGGCAGAACGCAGGCAGCACCCGCAAGCAGGGCCGTTTTCGCGCATTTGAACGAGGTCATAAAATCTCCGCGCCGGTGCATCCGGCTTCGAGTGAATATCGAGGATGCGGAAATGACCGACTCACCGGCCCCCTTTTCCGTCCCGGGGGCTCCGTTAGGAGCCACGTGTGACAGTACGGAGCAATTACGGGGTCATAACGGTGACGCTGGGGTTACACTATCATGACAGTGGGGATAGTCAGACGAGCAGCAAGGCCGATCCCAGTGCCAGCACGAACGACACGATCGTGGCGGCAATCACGGGCATCGACGCGCGCCATCCCTGTTCCAGCAAAAGGTTCATCGGCGACCGGATACCCGTGGCCGTCACCGCCAGCAGCAGCAGCGCGGTCGCGGTCGGCTTGGCCGCATCGAGCACCGGTTGCGGCAGTGCGACGAGCGAGTGCACGGCGCACAATGCGAGAAAGCCGAGCACGAACCACGGCACGCCCACCCCGCCCCGGTTTTCCGCGCCGTCGTCGCGATAGGCATAGGCCACCACGGCGAGCGCGGGGGCCAGCAACGCCACGCGCGTCAGCTTCACCACCGTAGCCGTCGCCCCGGCTTCGGGCGAATAGGAATAGCCTGCCCCGAGCGCCTGGGCGACGTCATGGATCGAGGCGCCCATCAGGAAGCCCGCCTGGCGGTCGGTCAGGTGCAGCATATGCGCCAGCGCCGGGTAGAGCGACATGGCGAGCGCGCTGGCGGCGGAGACGGCCACCAGCACGAGTGTGAGCTGTGCCTGGGACGCGCGCTTCTCGCCGAGCACGCTCGACAGCGCCAGCGCCGCCGAGGCGCCGCAGATCGCGACGGCACCGCCCGCAAGCGTCCCGAACGCCGCGCCGCGGCCGATGTATTTCGACACGACCGTGCCGCTCAGCGTCACCAGCGCGACCATCGCGGCGATCGCGGCAAAGGCGGGCACGCCCAGGCTCGCGATCTGGCCGAAGGTCACTTGCAGACCGACAAGGACGATGCCCCAGCGCAGCAGCGTCTTCGACGCGAAGCCCAGCCCGGGATGCAGCCGGGCGTCGGCATTGGCGAAGTTGAAGGCAAGGCCGATCAGCAACCCCATGAGCATGATCGGCGCACCGTAATGTTCGGCGAGATAGGCCGCGGCAAGCGAGGCGATGCTGGTCAGCAACAGGCCGGGCAGATAGGCGCGCCATCCCAGCGGCGCCGACGGGACGACATCGAGAAGATCGCCGTAGAGATCGGCTGCCGCCGGAAGGGTTCGTTCACTTTTCATCGCTTGCCCGTGTCTGACGACGCTCTAAGACAGTGTCAAAACGGGAGGATGACAGCGATGTCAATCGAGGAAGTGCCGTCGGCGAAACCGGCCCTGGACATGCGACGCTGGGTCATCGTCGTTCTCGTCTTTATCGCCATCATGCTGAACTATGTGGACCGGCAGATCCTCGCGCTGCTGAAGCCGACGCTCGAGCAGGAATTCGTCTGGAGCGACGGCGACTATGCCAACATGGTTTCGGCCTTCCAGTTCTCGGCCGCCTTTGCCTTTCTCGGCACCGGCTGGTTCCTCGATCGGGTCGGACTCCGTCCGGGATTCGCGCTCGGCGTCGGCATCTGGAGCCTCGCGGGCATGGCGCACGCGTTTTCGGCGGGCGTCTTCGGCTTCATTGCCGCGCGCATGGCCCTTGGTGCCGCCGAGTCGATCGGGACGCCCGCCGCCGTTAAAACGGCGGCCACCTATTTCGACCAGAAGGAACGCTCGATCGTCCTGGGCATCGGCAACACCGCACCCAGCGTCGGCGCCATCGTCACGCCGCTTGCCATTCCCGCGATCGCGGTGGCGTTCGGCTGGAAAGCCGCGTTTCTGATTGCCGGGGGTCTGGGCCTGGCCTGGGTCGTGGTCTGGCTGCTCGTGCGGGTTCCCCCGGTCGCCGATTCCGCCGCGGTACTGGGTGCCAGGGTGCCGTGGCTGTCGCTCGTCCGCGATCGCCGGACGGTCGCCCTCGCCGGCGCAAAGGTGCTCAGCGACCAGGTCTGGTTTTTCATGCTGTCGTGGTTGCCCGACCTGTTCCACCGGATGTTCGGCCTGCCGCAGGGAACGGTCGGGCTGCCGGTCGCGCTCGTCTTCGCCCTGGCGGCGTGCGGCGCGCTGACCGGCGGGTGGCTGCCGACGCACCTGATGCGCCGGGGATGGAGCGTCAACCGGGCACGCAAGACGACGTTGCTGTTCTACGCGCTGCTGATCCTGCCGGCACCGCTGGTCATGACGGTCTCGAGCGCCTGGTCGGCCGCGCTCCTGCTCGGTCTCGGGCTGTTCGCCCACCAGGGCTTTTCGACGAATGTCTTCGGCTTTGCGACCGATGTATTCCCCGCGCGACAGGTCGGGTCGGCCGTCGGGCTCGCTGCCTTCTGCGGCAATCTGTGCAGCATCGGCATGATCCAGTTCGCTGCCTGGTCGCTGAGCCACGGCTATGGCTATGCCCCGATGATGGCGATCTGCGCGGTATCCTACCTGCTGGCGCTCGGCATCATCCAGTTGCTCGTCCCGGTCATCCGGGTCGCGCAGGACTGACCGACGCAAAAAGGCCCGCCCTCCCCGCAGGGAAGGCGGGCCCGATCTGCCCCTGATTATTTGCCGAACCTGATCCGGCCCGTCACACCGAAGTAGCGGTCCGCATCGCGCGGGATCTGGTAGAGATAGGCACCACCCGGCCCGCCGTTCGCGATCGCCGCGGCAAAGCTGGTGTCGAACACGTTGCGTGCCTGGAAGGTCAGGCGCCACCGGTCATCTGCCGCACTGATGCCCGCCGACAGGTTGACGAGGGTATAGGCCTTGATCGTGGAGAGACTGCGCACGACCGGATCGGGCGAGAATGTCGACAGCTGGCTCGACTGGCTGTTGCCCTGGGCACCGAACAGGAAGTCGACCGCGCCGCCGGTACGCCAGCGGTAGTCGGCCGACAGCGACCCCTTCCACTTCGGCGCATAAGCGAGCGGCGTGCCCGGCTGGATGATCTGCGCCGCCGTGGAACCCGCAGGCGCATTGAACGCATCGACGCGCGCGTCGGTATAGGCTGCGCCGCCGGTGACGCTCAGATCGCGGATCGGCCGCCAGATGAGGTCGAGCTCGCCACCGCGCGTCGATACCGTGCCGGCGTTGGTGAAGCGCGAGACGATCACGCCCGCGACCAGGTCGGGATTGTTCGCCTGGAAGTTCGAGTATTTCGCATAATAGCCGGCAAGGTTCAGCACGAGCTTGCCGCCGAACAGCGTGTTCTTCAGGCCGATTTCATAAGCGTCGGACGTCTCGGCGGCGATGGCATTAGTGCCGGTCGCCGTCAGGTTGAAGAAGATGTTGAACGCCGGCCCCTTATAGCCGCGTGCGTAAGTGCCATAGGCCATGACATTGTTCGTCACGTCGAACTGCAGGCCCGCCTTGCCCGACCAGTTGGTGTTGGTCGTCTTGGTGCGGAAAGGTACGCCGTTCGAGGCGAGCGGCGCCTGGTTGCCGGCAACGCCGACCGAGACGCCCGAAGCCACGAGCGCGTTGAAGCGGTCGAAGACACCCTGGTCGAAATTGGGCTGGATCCCCGGAGCCGCTGCCGGCACCGTCACGCCGCCGGTCGCGGCCGAGTTTGCCGTGGCCAGCCCGGCGGCAACCCGGCTGTGGAAAACATCGAGCTGGTCGGACGTGTAACGCAGCCCGCCGATCACGCGGAAGCGGTCGGCAAGGTTGAGCGTCGCCTGGCCGAAGAACGCCAGGTTCTTGAAGGTCGACCCGAAGACTGCGGTCGCCGAGGGCGTCGTCGACGCCGCCGCGAGCGGGCTCGTGCACGGCGTCAGCACGGTCGGCGCGGGTGCGGTCAGCGCACTGCAGACGACATCGCTGCGCGTGAAGCTGCGCTCCGAATAGGCACGCGAGTAAAAGGCGCCGACAGTATAGTCGATCAGCTGCTTGCCGGCCGAGGCAAGGCGGAATTCCTGTGAGAAGGTGTCACCGATCTGCGGGCCGAAATCGTGAAGCTGGTTGAAGCCGATATAGGCGCGGTCGAGCCAGTCGCCGTCGCGAACCTCGGTATTTTCCCAGTTGCGATAGGCGGTAATCGACGTGAACACGGGGCCGGTGCCGCCGATCTGCGCGTCGATCTGCGCCGAGAAGCCATAGCCGGTCTCGATCGTCGAGGTGACGAGGTTCTGGTTGATCGTGCGCGTCGCGTCGCCCTGCGCATCGGGCGTCAGGAACGGCACGAGGAGGCTGGTGGTGTTGACCGCACCCGTTGCCGTCAGCGGCAAGGTACCCGGAATCTGGGCGCAGCAATTGTCGTTGTTCTTGTGATAGTCGGCACGCAGCGCGATCTGCACGTTGGGGCCTGCGTCGATATCGACGGCCAGACGTCCGCCATAATGTTCCCAGCCGTTGACCCGGCCATTGGTTGCGCGGTTGAAGATGTTGCCGTCGTACTTGCTGTAGAAGCCGTTCAGACGCGTGCGGACGCTGTCGCCCAGCGGCACGTCGACCGCGCCGCGCAGGCGGTATTCGTTGCCGACCGAGAAATAGCCGGCCTCGACGAAGCCGCCGAATTCGCGTGCCGGGGCCTTGGCGATGATGTTGATCACGCCGGCGCTCGCGTTCTTGCCGAACAGCGTGCCCTGCGGCCCGCGCAGCACTTCGAGACGTTCGACATCGACGAGCTCGCTGAACGCCTCGCCCGAGCGCGAGAAGACGACGCCATCGACGACGGTCGAGACCGAAGGCTCGCCCGCGATCGAGAAGGTCGCGGTGCCGACGCCGCGCAGGAAAAGCGACTGGTTCAGCGTGGTACCGGACTTCAGGAAGTTGAACGACGGGACGAGGTTGACCGCCCCTTCGAGGTTCACCTTGCCCTGTGCCTCGAGCGCCGAGCCGCTCACGACCGACACCGCTACCGGCACGTCCTGCAGGCGCTCGCTGCGCTTCTGCGCGGTCACGATGATCTCGGCGGGGGCGGCATCGTTCGCTGTGTCCGCCGCCGGGGCGGTCTGCGCCCAGGCCGGTGCCGCTGTCAGGGCGAATGCGGCCACGCCGGCCAGCATCAAATTCTTTGTCATGTATAGTCCTTCCTGCGTGCGGCGCGGCCTGTGACCGTCGCCTGTTGTCTGTCTAAAAGCCCAGTTCACTCATCTCGACGACGCGATGTTCGCGCGCACTGATTTCGGCGGCGGTGCCGATAGCGACCGCCATCATGCCGTCGGTCGCGGTGACCTCTACCGGCGTATTGTCGACTAAAGCACTATAGAATTTCTGGTGCTGGTAAAAGGTCGCGCCATGGTGGTGCCCAGCGTTCAGGGCCTGCGCATCGACGGCGATGTGCTCGCGGGTCACGGCCTTGGGCTGCATGAAGCCGGTACGCGGCGAAAAGACGAGGTCGCCGGTGGGGATCAGGCAATCCAGCCGCGCCTTGTCGCCGACCGCCGTGATTTCTTCCTGGTTCTCGGCGCCTTCAGCGAACATCGACAGGTCGAGCATCGCACGGACGCCATTGGCGAAGTCCACCGTCGTAAAGCTGTTGTCGATGATGTCCGGGGTGCGCCCGTCGTACTGCTCGTCGAGGTGGTTCACGTCCATCGCGCCCGAACAATAGACCCGCACCGCTTCGCTGCCGATGATGAGCCGCATCAGGTCGAAGAAATGGCAGCATTTCTCGACCATCGTCCCGCCGGTATTCGCGCTGAACCGGTTCCAGTCGCCGACCTTCACGAGGAACGGAAAGCGATGCTCGCGAATGCTCAGCATCTGCAGCTTGCCGGTGCGCCCGTCGTGCACCTGCCGGACGAATTCGGCAGCGGGGGGCATGAAGCGATATTCCATCGCGGTCCAGAAGATGCCGGCCGACTGCGCGGCGCGTTCGACGATCCAGCGTGCGTCCGCCACGGTCGTCGCAACCGGCTTTTCGCACAGGATGTTGAGCCCGGCATCGAACAGCGGTTCGAGGACCGAACGATGGGTATAGTTGGGGCTGGCGACGATGACGGCGTCGAGATCGGCCCTGGCGAGTTCCGCCGCGCTCGAAAAGACCTGCGGGTTTGGTCCGTCGCCCAGCGCATTCTGGGCCCATGACAGGGAGGTTTCTGTCGGATCTGCGAGCGCCACGATTTCGGCGCCCGGCGTGATCGCGACATTGTTGATGTGCTCGATGCCCATCATGCCCGTGCCGACAAGGCCGTACCGCAGCGTCATGTTCTCTCCCGTACACCGCGTTATGACAGCGATGTCTTAAATGATCAATCGCACGGTCTGCCGCCCCTCTGCAAGGGGCCGGAGTCGTTGCATCAAGCGGTGTTGCGCGCTTACAACAGGCGCGACAGGGGTAGCCATGGCTTCGCGTAACACGATCAGCGACGTCGCCCGCGCGGCGGGCGTTTCCATCAAGACGGTCAGCCGCGTGCTGAACAAGGAACGTTATGTCCGCGCTGACACCCGCGAAAAGGTCGAGGCGGCGATGGCCGCGCTTGCCTTCAGCCCCAGCCTTGCGGCCCGGTCGCTGGCGGGCAGCCGCTCGCACCAGATCGCGCTCATCTACGACAACCACTCGCCCTTCTATATCCATGCCGTTCAGGAAGGCGTCTGGGCGAGGTGCCGCGAGGCGGGCGTGCGCATGCTGGCGCAGCCCGCCGATGTCGCCTCGCCCTCCATCGCCGCCGAAGTGGGCGGGCTGATCGATGAGACGCACGTCGACGGCATCATCCTGTCCTCGCCGGTCACCGACTGCGCGCCAGTGCTGGCCGAGCTCGAGCGACGCGGCATCCCGTTCGTGCGCATCTCGCCGGGCACGAACCACGCGCTGACGTCCTCGGTCTACATGGACGACGTTCAGGCCGCCGACGACATGACGACCCACCTCATCAATCTCGGCCACCGGGTGATCGGCTTCATCGTCGGACACCCGAACCACATGGCGAGCGAGCAGCGGCTGTTCGGCTATCGCCGCGCGCTCGACCGCGCGGGGATCAGCTACGAACCGGGCCTGGTCCATCCGGGCGAATTCGACTTTGCCAGCGGCGTGACCGCAGCGCAGGCACTGCTGGCCTACCCGCGCCGCCCGACCGCCATCTTCGCCTCGAACGACGACATGGCCGCCGGCGTGCTGACGGTCGCGCACAGCCGGGGAATGAGTCTGCCCGACGACCTGTCGGTTGCCGGGTTCGACGATACGCCCCTCGCCCAGCTCGTCTGGCCGCCGCTCACGACGATCCGCCAGCCGACGCGTGATTTGGCCTTTGCCGCCGCCAATCTGCTGTTCGAGAAAGTGGACGGGGTCGAGCATCGCCGCCTGCAACACAGCCTCATCGAACGGGCGAGCACCGCACGCGTGGGTTGACCGCCCCCCCTGTCCCCATCTTATAAGATAGCGTTGTCATACGCCGGAGCCGTAGAGAAAATGAGTAGCCTTTCCCCCGTTCCCGCAACGCGCCTGCTCGGCAAGAGCGGGATCGTCACGTCGTCGATGGCCTGGGGGATGTGGCGCTTCGCCGGCCGCAGCGTCGCCGAAGCGCGGGGGCTTGTCGAGGCGGCACTCGACTCCGGCATCACCCTTCTCGACACCGCCGACATCTACGGCTTCAACGGCAAGGGCGGGTTCGGCGATGCCGAGGTGCTGCTGGGCCGGGTTTTCGCCGAGGCGCCATCGCTGCGCGATCGCATGGTGCTCGCGACAAAAGGCGGCATCATGCCGCCGCTGCCCTATGACAGCTCGGCCGCCTATCTCGAGACCGCGCTCGACGCCTCGCTCAGGCGCATGGGCATCCCGCGGGTCGACCTCTACCAGATCCATCGTCCCGACATCCTGACGCACCCGCACGAAATCGTGAAGTTCGCCCAGAAAGCCTATGCGCTGGGCAAGATCGGCGCGTTCGGTGTCTCGAACTACACGCCGGCGCAGACGCGTGCCTTGCTTGCGCTGATGCCGGCACATGGGCTGCCGCTGTCGACGATCCAGCCCGAGATATCGCCCCTGCACCTTGACGCGATCGTCGATCGCACGCTCGACATCGCAATGCAGCACGACCTGTGTCCGCTGGCCTGGTCGCCGCTCGGCGGCGGCCGGATCGCCCGTCCGACGGGCGCGCGGGAGACCGCCGTTGCCGCAGCGCTGGACGCGGTTGCCGACGCGCACGGCGTCTCGCGCACCGCGGCGACCTACAGCTGGATCATGGCGCATCCGTCGCGCCCGATCCCGATCGTGGGTTCGCAGAACGTCGATCGGATCCGCGAGGCAGCCGATGCCCACAAGGTCCGTTGGACGCGCGAAAGCTGGTATGCTGTCCTGGTCGCCTCGCGCGGGGAGAAGCTGCCATGACAAGCCCGGTCGAAGTCAGCTGGTTCTCGGCGCTGTGCGACGATGATTATGAATTCCTCGGACAGCCCGACCCGGCGTTGGCCTCGAGCTGGGAGCATTGCCGAAACATCGTGCTGACCGCCGAAAAGGGCGGTTTCGACAATGTCCTGCTGCCGAGCGGCTACCAGCTCGGCCTCGACACGACGGCTTTCGCCGCGGCCATCGCCGCCCTGACCAGCCGCATCCGCCTGTTGATGGCGGTGCGGATCGGGGAAAGCTGGCCGCCGCAGCTCGCGCGGCAGATCGCGACGCTCGATCGCATCACCGGCGGCCGGATGACCGTGAACATCATCTCGTCCGACCTGCCCGGCGAAAAGCTGGCGAGCGCGCCGCGCTACGCGCGCACGCTGGAAGTGATGCAGATCCTGAAAACCCTGCTCGACGGCGAGCATCTTTCGCACCACGGCGCGCATTACGACATCGAGATCGACCCGCCGCGGATCACGACCGTCAGCGGCAAGTGCCCGCCTCTCTATTTCGGCGGGCTGTCGGAAGACGCGCGCGAAGCGGCGGCGGCCGGGTGCGACGTCTATCTGATGTGGCCGGACACCATGCCCGCCGTGCGCGAGATCATCGCCGACATGCGCGCGCGCGCTGCCAGACACGGCCGGACGCTCAAATTCGGCTATCGCGCGCATGTCATCGTACGCGAGACAGAAGCCGAGGCGCGCGCCTATGCCACGCGACTGTTGTCGAAGCTCGATGCCGAGACGGGCGACGCGATCCGCGCCAAATCGCTCGATTCGACGAGCGTCGGCGTCCTCCGCCAGGCCGAGCTGCGCGCCAGCGCAGGCGACGAAGGCTATGTCGAGGACAATCTGTGGACCGGCATCGGGCGCGCGCGTTCGGGTTGCGGCGCGGCCATCGTCGGCGATCCCGATCAGGTGCTGGCAAAACTGCAAGCGTATCAAGCCGAAGGAATCGAGGCGTTCATCCTGTCCGGCTATCCGCACGCCGCAGAAGCAGACCTGTTCAGCCGACATGTCCTGCCCAAGCTCGACCATGGGCGGCTGATGCTCTAAGCGGCGCTGCATGAAATCCGCCGTCGCGCTCGCCCTGGTCGCATCGCTTCTGGGCGGCTGCGTTTCGACCGTGGCCACCGTCGTGACCGCCCCCGTCAGGGTGGCTGCCAAGGGCGTCGACTGGGCAACGACCAGCCAGTCCGAGGCGGACCGCAACCGCGGGCGCAAGATTCGCAAAGCAGAAGAAAAGGCGCGCAAGGCATGCCACCGCGAAGTCGATGGAGACGATGCGCGCGAGCAATGCATGCGCGCGCGAATGCGCGACCAAGCTTATTAGGCCACGAAGGGTTGGCGCGGCCCGACCGTTGGGAAAAATAGTAGAGAATTAACGCGTTTAAACGAAATGTTAATGCAGCTTTGATGTCTTAACACAGGGGGCACCGGGACAAGACGCCTCCTCAAAAAGCGGGGACTACATGCGCGACGAAGGATCAGCTCGGGCCGAGTCCGAGCCGCTGACCGAAGTACGACCTGCAGACGACAACGTCGTCGTTCCGTCGTCCCTCGCCGGCATTGTCACGGCCACTTTGCCGATGGTGGCGCTTGCCGCCTGCGGCGACGGCGGCGGGGCGACGAGCACGGCGCCCACCCCCTCCCCGCCCCCGGTCGTGGTCGTGCCGCCAACCGACACCCAGGCCAGTCGTTTTCTGTCGCAGTCGTCGATGGGATCGACAAAGGCCGAAATCGATAAGGTCGTGGCGCAGGGCTACGACGCATGGATCACGGCGCAGTTTGCGACACCACGGGCAACCAGCCACTGGGACTGGCTGGTCGCGGCGGGGTTTAATGTCGCAGCCAACCAGAACAACCAGAACGGCTTCACCAATACCGTCTGGCGGCAGGCCATCAGCGGCGAGGATCAGCTCCGCCAGCGGGTCACGTCGGCGCTGTCGAACTTCATCGTCGTCGGCATCGACGGCATCATGGGCACGAGCTTTCAGCAGTTCGCCGCCGCGGCCTATCTCGATGTGCTGGCCGACAATGCCTTCGGCAATTTCCGCGACCTGATCGAACGCATTTCGCTGAACGTGGCGATGGGATATTTCCTGACCTTCATCAACAACAAGAAGGCAAATGCGGCCACCGGGTCGCAGCCCGACGAGAATTATGCACGCGAGTTGATGCAGCTCTTCACGCTGGGCCTGTACAAGCTCAACGCCGACGGGACGCTCCAGCTGTCGGGAGGCAATCCGGTCGAAACCTACGGCCCGGCCGATGTAAGCGGCCTCGCCCGCGTCTTCACCGGGTTTGTTTCGGACGGAAACGACTTCACGACGCCCGATCGGGCGCGCCGTCCCATGATTCAAAAGGCCACGGACCACGAACTGGGGACCAAGACGTTTCTTGGCGTCACCATCCCTGCCAACACCGACGGTTTCGCAAGCCTCAAGATCGCGCTCGACACGATCTTCGCGCACCAGAACCTGCCGCCTTTCGTTTCGAAGCAGCTGATCCAGCGGTTGGTCACGAGCAACCCATCCCCCGCTTATGTCGGGCGCGTCTCGGCGATCTTCGCAAACAACGGATCGGGCGTCCGCGGCGACATGAAAGCGGTCATCCGCGCGATCCTGATGGATTCGGAGGCACGGTCGGACGCGAATCTGACGGCTGCCAATTTCGGCAAGCTGCGCGAACCGGTCGTTCGCCTGACCAACTGGGCCCGCGCCTTCGGCGTCACGTCCCCGTCAGACGCCTGGGCCATCGGCGATACCAACAGCCAGACGACGCGTCTTGGCCAGACGATCGGGAAGTCGCCCTCGGTCTTCAACTTCTTCAGGCCGGGCTATGCACCTCCCAATACCGCAATCAGCAACGCCCAGCTCGTCGCACCCGAATTCCAGGTGACCAACGAACTGACTGTGGTGGCCTATGTCAACTATATGCAGTCGCTGATCCAGTCGGGCACCGGCGACGTCAAGGCCGACTACACCGCCATCCTGACCAAGGCGACGGACAGCACCGCATTGATCAGCGACATCAACCTCGTCCTTGCCTCCGGCAACCTGTCGAGCGCGACGATCGCAACGATCAAGGCGGCCGTCGATGCCATCGGCACGACGACGCCAGCGCTGCTCGCGAACCGGGTCTACACCGCCATTCTGCTGACGATGGCGTCCACCGATTACATCGTGCAGAAATAGGAGAGCGGTCGTGTACCACCAGGATCAGTCGCGCCGCGCCTTTCTGAAGCGGTCCGCCGCTCTGGGCATCGCCGGCGCGGCCACGCCGTTTGTCGTGAACCTCGCCGCAATCGGGGAAGCAGCCGCCGCGGTCTCGACCGACTATAAGGCGATGGTCTGCATCTTCCTGAACGGCGGGAACGACTATGCCAACACCATCGTCCCCTATGACCAGACGAGCTACGACGCCTATCTGAAGCTGCGCGCCGTGCTCGCCTATACCAAGACCAGCCTGGATCCGTTCGCGCTCAATCCGCTCACGCCCTTGCCCGGCGGTCGCCAGTTCGCCATGGGACCCGGCCTTGCGCCGTTGCTGCCGCTGTTCAACGCGGGCAAGCTTGCCGTCGTGATGAACGTCGGCACCCTCGCCGGACCGACGACCAAGGCACAATATCTTGCAAAGAGCGTTGCGCTTCCGCCCAAGCTGTTCTCGCACAACGACCAGCAATCCTATTGGCAGTCGAGCGGTGGCGAGGGCGCACCCTCGGGCTGGGGTGGCCGCATCGGCGACCTCTTCCAGTCGAGCAACGGCGCTTCCGCGACGCTGACCTGCATCAACTCCGCCGGCAATGCCGTCTATCTGTCCGGCAAGCAGGCAGTCCAATACGCCGTCGGCACCAATGGCCCCGTGGCGTTGACCGGCAATACGTCCTTGTTCGGATCGGCAGCCGGCAGCACCGCGCTCAAGACGCTGATGGCCGCAACGCAACCGACCCTGCTTGCGAACGAACATGCGGTGGTCTCGAAACGATCGCTCGACACGCAAGCACAGGTCACGTCCGCGCTGGCCGCCGCGACGCCGCTCGCCACGGCCTTTCCGACCACCAGCCTTGGCAATCAGCTCAAGATCATCGCCCGCCTTATCTCCGCGAGTGCGCAGCTCGGCACCAAGCGCCAGGTGTTCTTTGCCTCGATCGGCGGGTTCGACCTGCATGACTTCCTGGTGCCGCAGCAGCCGTTGCTGCTCGCGCAGATCGCCGACGCGATGAAGGCGTTCTACGACGCCACGGTCGAGCTCGGCGTGTCGGACAAGGTGACGAGTTTCACGGCTTCCGATTTCGGCCGAACCCTGGTCGCCAATGACGATGGCTCCGACCACGGCTGGGGATCGATGCACATGGTCGTGGGGGGCGCGGTCAAGGGCCGCAAGCTCTATGGCACCGCACCCGTCATGGCCGACAACGGTCCCGACGACGTCGGTCAGGGGCGCCTGCTGCCCTCGACATCCGTCGATCAATATGCGTCGACTCTGGCGAGCTGGTTCGGCGTGTCCAACACCGATATGAACACGGTGCTGCCGAATATCGGCAACTACAACGCCTCGACATGGAACTTGGGTTTCGTCTGAGGCGTAGCGCGGGCAGAGTTTAGCTAAGCTCGTTTAACTCACGCAAGCTCGGCCTCGAAATCCGGAGGACCGTCGACGCGGCTGTGCCACGTCGGCCGCAACAAAATCGGAGGCTCGTCGAATTGCGCCGCCCGTCGAGGCTGCGCCTCGCTGTCGGCGCTTGCGCTTCTTGCCGTTAGCTCCGCTAGCGGCCTGCGCGATGGTGGGCGCGACAGGGATTGAACCTGTGACCCCTCCCGTGTGAAGGGAGTGCTCTACCGCTGAGCTACGCGCCCGAGACCCATGTTCCGGGACCGAGCGGCGCTGATAGCGTCGCCGCCCGGCGGGTCAATCGGTTTCGTCGAGGGGCTTAGTTGACCGAGTCCTTCAGGCCCTTGCCCGACTTGAACTTGGGCTGCGACGATGCCTTGATGGCCATCGGCTCGCCCGTGCGCGGGTTCCGGCCGGTCGATGCCTTGCGCTTCGTTACCGAAAACGTTCCGAAACCGACGAGACGAACTTCCCCACCCTTCTTCAAGGTCGCGGTGATCGTGTCGAAAACGGCTTCCACGGCCTTGACTGCGTCACCCTTCGTCAGGCCGGCAGTGTCCGCAACATGACCGATCAATTCCTGCTTGTTCATGCCCAGTGAGCCCCTGTTATCTATCGATGCACCCTACGGAATCAGGGCGCGAAGCGGGCACATAACGACGAGTTGTCCCGCCGTGTCAAAGCAAAAACGCCCGAAAGCCTGCATTTGTCGGCGACTGTCGCAGCGCGTTTCCCGCTTCAGTGACGTACCGCCTCGTCGCCCAGCACCGCCGCAATGGGTGGCTGGGCCGCCAGTTCATCGGCTTCGGTCCATTCGATCGCCTCGAGCGGTTCCACCAGGGCCAGCGCGAGCACCTCGTCGACATGTCGCACCGGCACGATCTTCAGTCCCTCGCGGATGTTCGCCGGAATCTCGACGAGATCCTTTTCGTTCTCCTGGGGGATGAGGACGGTGGTGATGCCGCCGCGCAGCGCCGCGAGCAGCTTTTCCTTGAGCCCGCCGATCGGCAGCACCCTGCCCCGCAGCGTCACTTCACCCGTCATCGCCACGTCGCGACGCACGCGGATGCCGCTGAGCGTCGAGACCATGGCGGTGACCATGCCGACGCCCGCCGACGGACCGTCCTTGGGCACCGCGCCTTCGGGCAAATGGATGTGGATATCCTTGCGCGCGAACAGGCTCGGCTTGATCCCGTAGGACGGCGCCCGGGCCTTCACATAGCTAAGCGCCGTCTGGATCGACTCGCCCATCACGTCGCCGAGCTTGCCAGTCGAACGCACGGCGCCCTTGCCCTGGACGGTTACGGCTTCGATCGTCAGCAGTTCGCCGCCGACCTCGGTCCACGCAAGGCCGGTAACAGCACCGATCTGGTCTTCCTCCTCGCCCAGGCCGTGGCGGAATTTCTGCACACCGGCGAATTCGTGGAGGTTTTCGGCCGTGATCGTGACGCCTTCGACCTTTTTCTCGAGAATCTGGCGCAAGACCTTGCGCGCGAGCTTGGCAATTTCGCGCTCCAGCGTGCGGACGCCGGCCTCGCGCGTATATTGCTGGATCAGCGTGCGCAGGCCTTCGTCGGTCAGCACGAATTCGCTGGGCTTCAGCCCGTGCGCCTCGATCTGCTTCTCGATCAGGTGGCGCTTGGCGATCTCGACCTTTTCGTCCTCGGTATAGCCTTCCAGCCGAATGATCTCCATGCGGTCGAGCAACGGCTGCGGCAGATTCAGCGTGTTGGCCGTCGTCACGAACATCACGTCGGACAGGTCGACGTCGATCTCGAGATAATGGTCGTTGAACTTGCCGTTCTGTTCGGGGTCGAGCACCTCGAGCAGCGCAGACGCCGGATCGCCGCGGAAATCCTGGCCGAGCTTGTCGATCTCGTCGAGCAGGAACAGCGGGTTCGACGTGCCGGCCTTCTTCAGGTTGGTGACGATCTTGCCGGGGAGCGAACCGATATAGGTACGCCGATGGCCACGGATCTCGGCCTCGTCGCGCACGCCGCCCAGCGACTGGCGGATGAACTCACGCCCCGTCGCCTTGGCAATGCTCTTGCCCAGCGATGTCTTGCCGACGCCCGGGGGACCGACGAGGCACAGGATCGGCCCCTTCAGCTTGCCGGTCCGGGATTGCACCGCAAGATATTCGACGATCCGGTCCTTGACCTTGTCGAGCGCGTAATGATCGTCGTCGAGCACCGCTTGCGCGGCGACGAGATCCTTTTTCAGCTTCGACTTCTTGCCCCAAGGCAGGCCGAGCAGCACGTCGAGATAGTTGCGCACGACAGTCGCTTCCGCGGACATCGGCGCCATCGTCTTGAGCTTCTTGAGCTCGGCGGTCGCCTTGGTGCGTGCTTCCTTCGAAAGCTTCAGGTTCGCGATCTTGTGGGTGAGTTCGGCGATCTCGTTGCCGTCGCCGTCCTCACCGTCGTTGCCCAGCTCGCGCTGGATCGCCTTGAGCTGTTCGTTGAGGTAATATTCGCGCTGTGTCTTTTCCATCTGGCGCTTCACGCGGCCACGGATCTTCTTTTCGACCTGCAGCACGCCGAGCTCGCCTTCCATGAAAGCGAAGACCATCTCCAGGCGCTTGGCCGGATCGGCTTCGGCCAGCAGCGCCTGCTTGTCGGCCACTTTGACCGAGATATTGGCGGCAACCGCATCGGCCAGCCGGCCGGGCTCCTCGAAATCGGCGAGCTGAACAGCGGTTTCCGCCGGCAGCTTCTTGTTGAGCTTGGCATAGTTGTCGAACTGATCGACGACCGAACGCATCAGCGCCGTGACCTCGTCACCCTCCGCCGCAAGATCGCTCACTTCGGCGATCGTCGCGGTCAAATGCCCTTCGGAACCCGAAAGTTCGACGAGCCGGGCCCGGCGCTTGCCCTCGACAAGCACGCGAACGGTGCCGTCGGGCAGCTTCAACAGCTGGACGACGCTGGCGATGACGCCGAGGTCGTACAGGTCGTCGCGCGCCGGATCATCCTCTGACGGGTCCAGCTGTGCGACGAGGAAAATTTCCTTGTCGGTGGCCATCGCGGCTTCGAGCGCCGACACGGACTTGTCGCGACCGACGAACAGGGGAACGATCATCTGCGGAAATACAACGATGTCGCGCAGGGGGAGGACGGGAAAGATTTCGCTCATACCGCATTATATGGGGAAGTGCTGGCCGACGTGCAACGCAGCTTGTCGTGTTTCGTCCGGGCAGCATCTGATGGCGTCGGCGATGCGCGTCCGGCCATCGCCGCGCGTCTATTCCGGCACACCCTCGAGCACGAGAATGGGCAGGGTAAAGCTGAACTTGGCCCCTCTCCCTGACCGGGGCTCAGCCCAAATCTTGCCCCCATGGCTTTCGATCACGCTTTGACAGACCGACAGGCCGATGCCGAGGCCCTGCCGCCCCTTGGTACTGACGAACGGCTTGAAAAGCCCTTCGAAAACGGCGTCGTCGATGCCCGGCCCGTTGTCGCTTACCGATATGATCGCCATCCCGCCGGCATCGCGGCCGATGGTGACGCGCAGCGCAGGGTCGGGGACCTCGATCATCGCGTCGAAGGCATTGCGGATGAGGTTGACGATCACCTGTTCGATCTGAACCTTGTCGACCATCGCGAGCAACTCTTCGCGATCGTGCTCGATCGTGGTCGCCACGCCGCGCTCGTTCGTGACGAAGCACGCCATGGCGCAGGCCTCCTCGACGACGAGCCGCAGGTTCTCGACATGCCGCTCCTGATCGCCGGACGAGACGAAAAAGCGCACCCTACGGATGATCTCGCCGGCGCGCAGGCACTGGTCGGTCGCCCGGGCGATCGGTTCGGCCAGCAGACTGGCAGACGGCTCCTTCGCCAGCAGTGCCGAGCCGGCGCCGAGGTAAAGCGAGATCGCGGCCAGCGGCTGATTGATCTCATGCGCGATGGCGGCCGCCATGTCGCCCATGGCCGTCCGCCGCGAAAGATGAAGCAACTCGTTGTCGAGCGCCTTGCGCTCGGTGATGTCGATCGAGAGGCTGACCATGCCGCTCAACTGGTCGTCGGGTTCGCCGAACGGAACCTTGGTCGACAGGTACACGCGTCGGCCGAGGTCGGGATGGTCGATGATGACTTCCCGCTCGCGCGGCGCGTTGAGCGCCACGACGCGATCGTCGTCGGCCATCAGTGTTTCCGAAAGTCGGAACGGGCCGCCGATGTCCTGTTGCCGCTTGCCCTCGATTTCCGACCACGGCCTGTCGAGCAGGGCGAGTGTCGCCTTGTTAGCCAGCAGCAAGCGCCCTGCCCGGTCCTTCACGTAGATCAGCCCCGGCACCACCTCGATCACGCTGCTGAGCAAGGCGAACGACTGCCTCAGGCGCTGCTCCTGCTCGACCTGCTTCGACACATCGGCAAGCGTCGCCAGAAAGGACTGCTCGTCGCGCTTCACCAGCGTGCATGCCAAGACGGTCGGGCACGGGTGGAGCGAGGTCCATGCTTCGGGAACGAAGATCCTGTGTTCGACGCACATCGTTCCCCGGGGTTCGCGGAACGAACCGACGATGTGTTTCAGGCTGCTCGAATAGTCGAACAGGATATCGAACAGGTTGGTGACGAACCTCGTCGGCGAAATCGACAGGATCAGGTTCATGGCGACGGGATTGGCCATGGTGATCAAGCCATTGGCAGAGGTTGCACGATGCCGATGGGGCATGCCTCTACGAAATCTAGAACCTGATCCAGCTCCGACCCCAGCGCCTCCGCCATATGGCTAAGAAAGCACGCGATTTATCAGCACGAAACGCGTCCCCACGGCGTCCGACTGCAGCATCCGCAGCCGCACCGGCGTCGGCCTCATTCGAAATGTCAGGGTGAAGTCGATCGTGTCGTCCAGCTCGGACTGGTCGTCGAAACGTTGGGCCACGAGGAAGTTGTTCATGCACTGGGCGACATCGGTAAAGAATGGCTTGCCGACGACCCGCTCGGGGGAGAGTCCGGCATTTGCGGATTCGGTCGCGTTGTAGATTGTCACGATGCCATCGCGATCGAGCCCGATGACACCGTAATCGAGCGCATCGCGCGCCGCGGCGTCCAGCGAAGCCAATTGCTCGATCGATACGTCAGCGAATTCGGGCATTTCCGCTCCCTGTGCATCCGTCATACAGCTACATTCGCGGCCGACAATGCGAAATTTCCCAACGGGACTGTACCGGATTGACCGGCCGTCCGAGCTCGACCGCATGGCGCGTCGGGCGCCCCTTACCCCGACGCGCCTGCCAGCCCCCTGCTACCAGCTGCAGCTGCGCCCCTTGTTCTGCGCCTGGAGCCAGGTCATCAGCGGCTTGAAATAGGCGATCATCGACTTGCCGCTCATCTCGCGCGTCCCCGTGAACGCCTGCAGCGCATCGGGCCAGGGTTTCGACGCGCCCATCTCGAGCATCGCATTGAAGCGCTTGCCGACCTCTTTGTTGCCATAGAACGAGCAACGGTGCAGCGGTCCCTTCCACCCTGCCTGCTTGCAGGCGGCCTCGTAGAACTGGAATTGCAGCAGCCGCGCGAGGAAATAGCGAGTGTAAGGCGTGTTGCCGGGAATATGATATTTTGCCCCGGGATCGAAATTGGTCTCGTCGCGGGCCACGGGCGGGACAATGCCCTGGTATTGGCGGCGCAGGTCAGTCCAGGCCGCGTTATAGTTTCCGGGCTTGATGGCGCCCGAAAATACCCCCCAGCGCCATTTGTCGACCAGCAGGCCGAACGGCAGGAATGCAACCTTGTCCATCGCCTGGCGAAGTAGCAGGCCGATATCCTTGTCCGTGCTCGGCACCTTCGCGGCGTCGAGCAGGCCGATCTGGACCAGATATTGCGGCGTGATCGACAGCGCGATCGTGTCGCCGATCGCTTCGTGGAACCCGTCATTGGCGCCGTTCAGGTAGAGGTAGGGCTGCTTGCTGTACGCGCGCTGGTAATAATTATGGCCGAGTTCGTGATGGATCGTGACGAAATCGTCGCCGTTGACCTTGATGCACATCTTGATGCGCACGTCTTCCTTGTTGTCGATGTCCCAGGCGCTGGCATGGCAGACGACTTCGCGGTCGCGCGGCTTGGTAAACTGCGACCTTTCCCAAAACGTGGGTGCGGGTTCCGCAAAGCCCAGCGACGAATAGAAATTGACGCCGGTCTTCACCATCTTGAGCGGGTCGTACCCCTTGGCGACAAGCAAGGCGCCGGTGTCGAAGCCGAGATCACCTGCCCCTTTCGGCGCCACGACATCGTAGATGTTGCCCCATTCCTGCGCCCACATGTTGCCGAGCAGATCGGCACGGATCGGTCCCGTCTTGGGCTGGACCGCGTCGCCGTATTTCTCGTTGAGCTTGGCCCGGGTGTAACAATGCAGCTGGTCGTAGAGCGGCTTGACCTCGCCCCAGAGCTTGTCGGTCAGCGCTGCAAATTGTTCGGGCGTCATGTCGTAGCCCGAGCGCCACATCGCACCTACGTCGCTATAGCCGAGTTCCTTGGCGCCCTGGTTGGCGATCTCGACCATGCGGGCATAGTCGCTTTTCATGGGCGTGCCGACATTGGTGTGCCAGCTTACCCACATTTCCTTGAGCTCGTCGGGGTTGCGGTTGGTTCCCATGGCCGCTTCGATGTCCGATCCGTTGACCGGTTGCCCCTTCAACGTCCCTTTCCCCTTGCCATAGGTCGAGTTCAGTCGCGTCGCGATGGTGTTGAGTTCAGTCGCGGCTCCGGGGGTGGACGGTGCCGGTAGGACAAGGCCGTTGCGCAACAGGTCGAGCTTGCGTTTCGTGTCGAAAGACAGCCCAGCGACGTCGTTGAATCGTGCGGCGCCCTTGGCAAAGCGGACACCCATTTCCGTGCCGTCGGCACCGACGCGGGCATTGAGGGCGTCGGTGTCATCGGTGATGTAGGTGTTGTTGACCCACGCAACCTGTTGGCCAAATACGCTGAAATCGAACGCCTCCTTTTCGGCGGCGGCGACGAAGGCATCGGCATCGGCCGCTGTCGGCGCTGTCTGGGAGACCGGCTGCTGCGCAACGGCGGGCGACGCGATGGCCAGCGCCAGCGCGGAAACGAACATCGACTTCACTGAAAATCCTCCGGAAATGCTTTTATAGGGGCAGCTTGGCCTCAGCCCCCGACGGAATCAAGCTGTCAGGAAGGCAGCGATCGCCTCGCCCAGTTCGGGCTTGGTAACGGCGCTCATGTGACCGCCGGGAGTCCGCACGACACGGGCATCGGAAAGGATGGCGGCAAGCGCGTCGACCGATCCGTTGTCATCGTCATCCGCGCCCGACAGGACGAGCGTCGGCGCCGCGATCCCGGCCAGTTCGTCGGATGACGTATCGACAAAACTGTCGAGCAAGAGCCGCAACGCTGCCGGATCGCCCCGAGTCGTCTTGAGGAACGAATCGGCATTCCACTCGGGAGTAAACCTTTCGAATGTCCCCAGATTATCAAGGATGTGCTTGAAGTGATCGGTGCGCGGCGCAGTCGTCGTCAGGCCCGAGAGGCCCATGCCCGACAGCACCAGCCGGCGTGGCCGGGCGCCGCACACGACCGCCCGCGCCACCGTTCGCGCCCCCAGTGAATAGCCACCGAGATCATAGTCTTCGAGGCCGAGATGCGCGATCAGTGAGAGACAGTCACGGGTCAGGACATCCGCCGGATAGGCCCCCGGATCATGCGATTTGGCGCTGGAACCATGGGCCCTCAGGTCCGGCAGGATGACCTGAAAACTGTTATTTAACAGTAGTTTGGCGTGACCGTAACGGATCCAGTTGGTTTGCGCATTGGAAAAAAGCCCGTGAAGCAGAACCACCGGCCTGCCTTTGCCGGCCTGATGCCAAGCGAGCTCTGCGCCATCGAAGCTGGCGAATCGGTGAAGCGTGAAATTGGGCGTGTCCATCGGCCGCCCATACAAAAAAGGCCCCGGCATTGCCGAGGCCTTTTAGATATCCCGATTAGTTGCGGCTGCCCGAGTTACCGTCTCCACAGAGCCAGTCCCAGAAACCGCGCGCGGGGCAATTAACCTTACGCATTTTAGGTCCCCTAGTCTTGCAAACGCAAAGCGGCTTGCTGAACTTGGTTACCAAAGCGTTAATCGGTTAGCAAGTAATTAACCAAAAGCCTTTTTACGATCGACGTCGTCCTTGGCGATCGTTTCAATGAAGTCGTTCAGCGATTGCGGCCGCCCGACGAAATAGCCTTGCGCCTCATCGCAGCCCAGGGCGGAGAGCAATGTTAGTGCCTCGGCCGTCTCGACACCTTCGGCGACCACGCGACGATTGAGACCCTGCGCCATCCGAATGATCGATGAAACGATAACCCGGTCACCCGGTTTGGAGAGCAGCGACTTAACGAACGTCTGGTCGATTTTCACTTCGCTTGCCGGGACGCGCTGGAGCGATTCGAGCGTCGAAAACCCTGTGCCGAAGTCATCGATCGAAATATGCAGACCCGCATCGGTCAGCTGACGCAGATTGGCCGTCACAACCTTGTCGTCGCCGGACAGGAACACGGATTCGGTAATCTCGATCGTGAACATGCTCGTAGCCAAGCCGAAATCGCGCGTCAGGCCGATCACGAACTGGGCAAAATCCGGGCGCCGCAAGACAGGCACGGACACGTTGATCGCAAGCTTCAGATCATTTTTGTCCCGCAGGCGGACCGCATCGCTCATGGCTTGGCGAAACACGAACTGCGTGAGCCGCTCGATTCGGTGATCGCGTTCGGCGACAGGGATGAATTCAGCCGGTCCGATCGATCCGCGTTCGGCATGCGTCCACCTGGCCAACACTTCGGCACCTACGATACGGTTGCTACGAAGATCGAGCTTTGGCTGATAAGCGAGCCAGAATTCCCCATCGGCAAGGCCACGGTCGATTTCGCTGCCCATGGACAATTGCCACGCTGCGTCGGCCCCGCGCGACGCATCGTAGATTTTCCAGCGCGCGCCCTGCTGGACAGCCTCTTCGGCGCACAGCATTGCGCTACCGATCCGGCTTGACATCGTACGCGTCCATTGGTCGTCGACGCCGAAAGTAATGGCAACGTCGACCCGCCGATTGCCTACCCGTATCGGTTGTGAAAACAGTGCGTGCAGACCATCGAGATGTTCCGAAAGCAATTCTCGGTCGACGATCGGCGAAACGAGGTAATAAACGCCCTCATCGCCTTGATAGACTGTCGTCTCGCTGTCCCCCACTTTCAGGCGGGATACGATCTCGCTCGTAATCAGCGGTTCGACGTCCCCTGCAAAGCTTGCGGTGATCGCCGCATGATTGTCGATGCGCGCGGCAATGAGTGCGCGTGGACGCGCTGCATTGAGTTCGCGCAATGCTGTGACGTTGGGCAGGCCAGTCGGTTCGTGTGTTCGGCTTTTCCGCCAGCCAAAAGTGAGGCGGGCGTGTTGGATCAGCGTGATGCTGAACAGCAAAAGCGCGGGCGCCACGTCCACCGTTATGAGGTTGGCATCGAGCAAAATGGGCACGACGGCAAGCGCGCCAAGCCCGGCGACTGCCACCACGGCGGCAGCGATCAAGTGGCGCATTAAAAGAAGTGCGAGACCGGCACAGATGGCGGCCAGCAAGGGATAAATCCAACCAAGATCGACAGGCATTCCCCGTTTGAGCGTCTGTGCGCCGATCACATGGGCGAAAACCCCTTGGGCAGGGCCTTGCCCGGGCAGAAGCTGGCCATCGCCGAAGGCGACTTCACCCAGCCCCACGATGGCGTCCCGCCCGTTCAGCCGTTCTCGCGACACATTGCCGGCCACGACGTCCCCAAGAGAAATGGTCGGCACGGTCGAGCCTTGAATCGCAAAGTCCGGCCTGAAACTGACCGTCTTCGGCCGTGGCTTGCCCGACAGGATAACGGAAAGTCCTGGATAGGGATCGCTGCGTCCCGGACCGTTCACATACAGCTTGGCGACCTGCCCGATCGTATTGACCCGGTGGACGAAGGTTCCGATCTCGACATGGTTGCGGAAGATCGGGGCGGGCAGCAGCGCAGATTTCAAAGAGCCGCGTTCGCTAGCCTGTACGCCTGAACCGAAATAAATATCGCCACGATAGCGGTCGAGCGCCTTGATCAATTGCGCATCGTCCTGTGCGGCGTTCGAACTCGTGAAAGCATTATCGAACACGATCTTTCGAACGCCACTTTGCTTCAGCCGCTCGATGAGGCGCGCTTCGATTGCCCGCGGCCAGGGGTATTTGATCCCCAGCGTCTTTTCGGTCTTCTCGTCGATCGAGATGATCACGATCGATTGGTCCGCCGGGACATAGCGCAGCGAATAGCGGATGTTCCGCGCAAAGTCGTCCAGCGGATCGAGGAACCCTGTCGCACCGCAGAGCAGCGACGCGAGCAACGCATAGGTCATGATGCGCACCCGCGGCGCGGCGCGGAAACGCTGCCACAGGCGCCGGATCGAAAACCGCTTCACCGGGCGGCGTCCGACAGCGGCGGGATCGGGCAATCAGGTCGCGTCATTGTCCGTCAGGTTTCCTTGTGCCTGACAGCGCTACCCCACAGGATACGAAAAAATGGTTAGCGGACGCTCGATTTTGTTAATGATACAAAGTTGATGTCACTTCATCTCGCGCGCCACGGTCTTGCGCGTGGTCGCGCCATAGGGCGGTTTCAGCCCGGCCAGCTTGGCAACGTCGATCTTGGGCTGGCGATAGATGCTCTTGGCATGGCTGAAAGTCCTGAACCCGTCGTGCCCGTGGTAGCTGCCCATGCCCGACGGGCCCACGCCACCGAACGGCAAGTCTTCCATGCTGACGTGAAAGATCACGTCGTTGACCGTCACGCCGCCCGAAACCGTCCGTTCGAGGACGCGTTTTTCTTCCGCTGCATCCTTGCCGAAATAATAAAGACCCAGGGGGCGATCGTGGGCGTTGACGTAACCGATCGCCTCTTCGGTGCTGGCAACGCTCTTGATGGGCAGGACCGGCCCGAAAATTTCTTCCTGCATGACCGTCATGTCGTCGGTCGGGTTGCGGACGAGGTACAAGGGCATCTTGTTGCCGTTGGACGCCGCGAAATCCTCGTTGGCCGGGTTGATCTCGATGACCTCGCCGCCCTTGGCACGCGCGTCGTCGAGATAGCTGCGCAGGCGATCGCGGTGCCGCGCATTCACGACCGAGGTATAGTCGTCGTTCGTCAGCAGCGTCGGGTACATGACCGAGACGGCCCGGGTCATTTCGCCGATCAGTTCGTCCTCGCGATCCCGGGGCACCATCAGATAGTCGGGTGCCAGGCAGATCTGTCCCGCATTCATCATCTTGCCGATGGCAATGCGTTCGGCAGCCTGCTTCATGTCCGCCGAACTGCCGATGATGACCGGCGATTTTCCGCCCAGCTCGAGCGTCACCGGCGTTAGATTGTCGGCAGCCGCATGGAGAATATGCTTTCCGATGCCCGTCGCGCCCGTGAAGATCAGATGATCGAAGGGAAGCTTGGCGAAAGCCTGCCCCACCTCGGGCCCACCGCTGAAGAACGCCAGTTCGTCCTCGGCAAAGAACTTGGGGGCGACAGTCTCGAACAAGGCTGCGGTCGCGGGGGTGAATTCCGACGATTTCACCATCGCGCGATTGCCGGCCGCGAAAATTCCCGCCAGTGGCGCCATCGTCAGCTGCACCGGGAAATTCCAGGGAGAGATCACGCCCACTACGCCCTTGGGCTGGTATTCGACCCGCGCGCTTGCCCCGAGCAGGCCGAGCGGAAACTGCACGCCGCGCTTTTCGGGGCGCATCCAGCGGTCGAGGTTCTTGAGGGCATGACGCGCGGGCGAAATGGACGCCGCAATGTCGGTCAGCATCGACTGGGCCTGGCTGCGGTGGCCGAAATCCTCCGACATGGCAGCGGCAAAATCGGTCCCGTGCGCTTTCATCATGGCGATGCAGCGCGTCAGCCGGTCGCGCCGCGTGGCTGCCGAAACGGGAAGCTCGGCGTCGAAAGCAGCACGCTGTCGGGTCCGCACCGCTGCGAGCCGGTCGACGGCCGCCGCTACGCTTGCGGTACGCGTCTCGATATCGGCCATGTCGCTCTCCTGAGGTCTGTTGCTGAATGAATACGAATGTCGCCTTTCGTCGCAATTCGCAACTGGTTCCCTTTGCCTTGCGGATCGGTACCCGCACGCTATGGCGGCCGTAACGGAAAGCAGGGAGTTCGACGTTGCCGCAACCCTTCGAGACGATCGTGATTTTCGGTGCCACAGGCGATCTCGCACAGCGGATGCTGTTTCCGTCGCTCTACAATCTCGACGCCGACGGCCTGCTCGCGAACGGGCTGCAGATCCATGGCGCCGCCCGTTCGCAACTCGATGATGCCGGCTTTCGCGATCAGGTATCGGCGGCGCTCGCCAGCCACCTGCCCGATGGGCGCCTCGACGCCGATGTCCAGGCGCGTTTCCTCGACCGCCTCGGCTATTGCCCGGTCGACGTCGACACGCCCGGCGATTTCGAGTGCCTCGCCGCAAAGATCGGCCCGAACCGCGACGCCGGCGTCGCCTTTTACCTGTCGACCCCGCCGTCGCTGTTCGCGCCGGTGGTCGCGGGATTGAAGTCGGTCGGCCTGACGGGGCCGGCCACGCGCGTCGCGATGGAAAAGCCCATCGGGCACGACCTGCCGTCGAGCCGCGAGGTCAATGCCGCGGTCGCGCATGGCTTCGACGAGGAGCAGGTCTTTCGCGTCGACCATTATCTCGGCAAGGAAACGGTGCAGAACCTGCTCGTCCTGCGCTTCGGCAACATGTTGTTCGAGCCGCTATGGAATTCGCAGGGCATCGAACATGTCCAGATCACGGTCGCCGAAACCGTCGGGCTCGAAGGGCGCGTCTCCTATTACGACGGCGTCGGTGCGCTGAGCGACATGGTACAAAACCACATGCTCCAGCTGCTTGCTCTGGTGGCCATGGAACCGCCCGCGAGCTACACGGCGACCGCCGTCCGCGACGAAAAAGTGAAGGTGCTGCGCTCGCTGCGCCCGCTCGATGCCGCGACCGCCAACAGCCACAGCGTCAAGGGCCAGTACCGGTCGGGCGCCATCGACGGCAAGCCGGTGGCGGGCTACGCCGACGAACTGGGCAAGCCCTCCGACACCGAAACCTTCGTCGCGGTAAAGGCGCATCTCGACAACTGGCGCTGGAAAGGCGTGCCTTTCTATCTGCGCACCGGCAAACGCCTGCCGCTGCGGCATTCCGAGATCCTCATCCAGTTCAAGGCCGTGCCGCATTCCATCTTCAGCGGGCGCGGCCCCGGGCTCGAAGCGAATTGCCTGCTCATCCGTTTGCAGCCGAATGAAGGCATGTCGCTCTCGATCATGACCAAGGAACCGGGCCTCGACCGCGGCGGTGTGGCCCTGCGCGAAGTCGAGCTCGACGTCTCGCTGACGGCCGCCTTCGAGGGTCAGCGGCGCCGCATCGCCTACGAACGCCTTCTGCTCGACCTGCTCGAAGGCGACACGACGCTGTTCGTCCGCGCCGACGAGATCGAGGCGGCCTGGACATGGGTCGATTCGATCCACGACGCCTGGCGCGCCGCTGGCGTCACGGTCAAAACCTACACCGCAGGCACATGGGGCCCGTCGGCATCGATGGGGATGATCGAACGCGACGGGGCAAGCTGGCACGAGGGAATGCAATAGATGAACCCCGTCGTCGAAGCCGTCACCGAGCGCATCATCGAGCGGTCGAAAGCACCGCGCGCCGCCTATCTCGACCTGATCGCCCGCCAGCGGGACGACGGCACCAACCGCCACAATCTGGCGTGCGGCAATCTGGCCCATGGCTTTGCCGCGTCGGGCGAGGACAAGGACGTCATCAAGCGCGGCACGGCGATGAACATCGGCATCGTCACGGCGTACAACGACATGCTCTCGGCGCATCAGCCCTATGGCCGCTACCCCGAGGCGATCAAGCTCTACGCCCGCGAGGTCGGCGCGACCGCGCAGGTGGCCGGCGGCGTTCCCGCCATGTGCGACGGCGTGACACAGGGTCAGGCCGGCATGGACCTGTCGCTGTTCAGCCGCGACGTCATCGCGCTGTCGACGGCGATCGCGCTCAGCCATGCCATGTTCGAAGGCGCGCTGCTGCTCGGCATCTGCGACAAGATCGTGCCCGGCCTGTTGATCGGCGCACTGCGCTTCGGCCATTTGCCGATGATCTTCGTGCCGGGCGGACCGATGCCGTCGGGCCTGCCCAACAAGGAAAAGGTCCGCATCCGGCAGCTGTTCGCCGAAGGAAAAGTCGGCCAGGCCGAACTCCTCGAGTCCGAAAGCGCGAGTTACCACGACGCAGGCACGTGCACCTTCTACGGCACGGCAAATTCGAACCAGATGATGATGGAAGTGATGGGCCTGCACATGCCCGCCGCCGCCTTCGTCAACCCCGGCACCAAGCTGCGGGCCGAACTCACCCGCGCCGCCACGCACCGCGTTGCCGACATCGGCTGGGACGGCGACGACTATCGCCCGCTGGGCCGGGTCGTCGATGAAAAGGCGATCGTCAACGCCATCGTCGGTCTGCTCGCAACCGGCGGCTCGACCAACCACGCCATTCATCTGCCCGCCATGGCGCGGGCGGCGGGGATCCGGATCGACTGGCAGGACTTCGACGAGCTGTCGGCAGCGGTGCCGCTGATCGCTCGCGTCTATCCCAACGGATCGGGTGACGTGAACGATTTTCACAAGGCCGGGGGCATCGGTTATGTCGTCGGCGAACTGCTCGGCGCGGGCCTGCTGCACGATGACGTCATGACCGTGGCGCGGCGCTCGCTCGCCGATTACGCGGTGGAACCGACGCTTGTCGACGACGCCCTCGTCTGGCAGCCGGCGCCGGCCATTCCGCGTGACGCAACAATGCTGCACCCGGTCGCCGATCCGTTCCTTCCCGATGGTGGCATGCGCCTGCTGCACGGCAACCTCGGACGGGCCATCATCAAGACCAGCGCCGTCCAGCCGGATCGATGGACGATCGAGGCCCCCTGTGCCGTATTCGACCGGCAGGACGACGTGCTGCGCGCATTCAAGGCGGGCGAACTCGACCGCGACGTGGTCGTCGTCGTGCGGTTCCAGGGACCGAACGCCAATGGCATGCCCGAATTGCACAAGCTGACTCCGGCGCTGGGCGTCTTGCAGGACAAGGGGTTTCGTGTCGCGCTCGTGACGGACGGCCGCATGTCGGGTGCCAGCGGCAAGGTCCCGGCGGCGATCCACGTCACCCCCGAGGCCGCGCTCGGCGGCGCGCTGGCGGCGCTCGAAAACGGCGACGTCGTGCGGGTTTGCGCGGTCACCGGCGCGCTGTCCACCCGCGCGGATCTGTCTGCCCGATCGCCCGCGCCGACGCCGGCCGCCGCCGACGGAACGGGTCGCGAACTGTTTGCCTTCATGCGCCACGGCGCCGACGATGCCGAACGGGGTGCGTCGGCGATGCTGGCATCGGCCGGCCTGTGAGCGAAGTCGTCGCGGTCGATATCGGCGGCACGCATGCGCGTTTCGCCATTGCCGAGGTGGCAGAGGGTGCGGTCCAGTCGCTCGGCGAGCCCGTCACGCTGAAAACGGCCGAACACGCCAGCTTCCAGACGGCCTGGGAGGCTTTTGCCGGGCTGCGAGGCGCGCCCCTGCCGCGCGCCGCCGCCATTGCCATCGCCTGCCCGATCCGGGGCGACGTGCTGCAGTTGACGAACAACCCGTGGATCATCCGGCCTGCGCTCATTCCCGAAAAACTGGGCGTCGATCGTCACGTTCTGGTCAACGATTTCGAAGCCGTCGGCCATGCCGTGGCACAGGTCGATGCATCCCAGCTGCGCCACGTCTGCGGGCCGGACATCCCGTTGCCGCGGCAGGGTATCACCAGCATCGTCGGGCCCGGCACCGGTCTCGGCGTCGGCCAGCTGTTCTGTACCGGCGACAGCTATCACGTCATTGCGTGCGAAGGCGGCCATGTCGACTTCGCGCCGCTCGACAGTATCGAGGATGCCGTGCTCGCCGATCTTCGCAAGCAGTTCCGACGCGTTTCGGTCGAACGCATCGTCTCGGGCCCGGGCCTTGCCGAGATCCACCGGGTACTCGCCCGCCTCGAAGGCAAGCAGGTCGCCGCGCGCGACGACAAGGCACTCTGGACCGCCGCGCTGGAAGGCAGCGACAGCCTTGCCGCCGCTGCCCTCGACCGCTTCTGCCTCAGCCTCGGCGCGATCGCAGGCGATTTTGCGCTGGCACATGGGCCGACCGCGGTCGTCATCGCGGGCGGCGTCGGTCTGCGCATCGCGGACCACCTTCCCCGGTCGGGCTTTTCCGAGCGCTTTGCCGCCAAGGGCCGGTTCGAGACGCTCATGCGGTCGATCCCGGTCAAGCTCATCACCCATCCGCAACCCGGCCTGTTCGGTGCGGCCGCCGCTTTCGCGAGGGACCATAACCAATGAATATCGAAGCCATCATGCGCACGGCGCCGGTCATCCCGGTGCTGGTGATCGACGATGTCGCCCATGCCGCGCCCATCGCCGAGGCGCTCGTCGCCGGCGGCCTTCGCGTGCTGGAAGTCACCCTGCGTACGCCCGCGGCGCTGGATGTCATCGCCGAAATGGCGAAAGTCGAGGGTGCGATCGTGGGCGCGGGGACCGTATTGAACACCGCCGATCTCGACGCTTCGCTTGCGGCGGGCGCCCAATTCATCGTCAGTCCGGGCCTTACCGACCCGCTTGCCCATGCCGCCATCGCGAGCGGCGTCGCTTTCCTGCCGGGTACGGCGAATGCGAGCGACATCATGCGCGGCCTCGATCTGGGGCTCAACCGGTTCAAATTCTTCCCCGCCACGGCAAGCGGCGGTCTCCCCGCGCTCAAGGCACTGGCGGCGCCGTTCGGCAGAGTGCGCTTCTGCCCCACCGGCGGTATCTCGCTGGCCACGGCGCCCGAATGGCTTGCCGAAGACGCCGTGCTGTGCGTGGGCGGCAGCTGGATCGTACCCAAGGGGGCGCCGGACGCGGCCCTCATCAAACAACATGCTGCGGCCGCAGCTGCCCTCAGCGCATAAGGAACCAGGCGGGAAAGGCGGCTGCAGCCAGAAAGGTACCGAACGGCAGCCGAACTGTCGCCGTGACCACCCTGCCCCGCAGCACGAGGACCATGGTCGCGAGCAGCCCGATGACACTGCTGCCGACCAGGACGAAGGGCAGCATCTGCCACCCGAGCCATAGGCCGATGGCCCCGAACAGCTTGGGGTCCCCGCCGCCCAGCCCTTCGCGCCCCCTGAAGTGGCGATAGGCCCAGCCGATCGCCCATAGGCATCCAAATCCCGACAGCCCGCCGGCCAGCCGCTCGGCGAACGTCAGGCCGGGGTCGACGAGGCCGGCCAGCATGCCCGCAACCCCCAGGCTAAGGGTAAGCCGGTCGGGCAGCCAGAAGTGACGCAGATCGAGCAACGCCAGTGCGATCAACAACCACCCGAACAGCGCGCCGGTCGCGCCGATCCAGCCCGGTGACATCGTCATCGCCGCGGCTCCGGCAAGCCCGCAAAGCAGCTCCGTGACCGGATGCACCGGGTCGATCGCCGACTTGCAGGTCGCGCACCTGCCCCGCTGGCAAAGATAGGACAGCAGCGGGACCAGCTCCGTCCACGACAGGGCGCGGCCACAGCTGTCGCAACCCGACCGTCCGCCCAGCCCCCTGGCCCGCGGCCAGCGCAGGATCAGCGTCGCAAGGAAGCTGCCTGCAACGAGCCCTGCGATCCCGCCTAGGGCGATCCACCCCGCCGTCGCGGGCAGTTGGTCCGGCGTCAGGGCAGTTGCTCGTCCGCGGCAACGCCGAACAGCTGCGTCGTCTCGATGAAACCGGACCGGCCCTTGACGTCGAGGCGGCACCAGCCGTTGGCGCACTGGCTGATGCTGCCGACGACGCCCGGCTCCGCGCGCCACACGATCGGCGCCCCGGCCGCGGGCTTTTCGCGCAGCGGCCGGACATCCCCGACGACAATGGCGGAACGTTTTTCGCTCAGCAGGTTGGCCTGGACCCAGCCTTCGGCACCATCGGGATCCTGGATCCGGCGCCACTCGGCATGCTCGGCCTTATAGGCTTTCACCACTTTCACGGGCAGGCCCTTGCGCTTGTACAGCCAGTCGGCAGGAAAATTACGGCCGGGGCCCGCGCGCATCATCACCTCGCCCGCGTTCAGCGAGGCCCAATAGGGCATCTTGCGGGCCGCCACGGCCGGCGATCCGGCCGCCAGCACCACGGTCGCGACAAGAACTGCAATCGACGACGTCCGCACGGCCAGTTTTCTCCCATGAAAAAGCACGGCCTCGACCTGCCAAATCCATCGTCGCGGGACAAGGCTGCACCGATTGTTGAAGCCTTAATACCGAACCGCTAGCACAGACCGGCACAAAGAGCTTGGGGGCTTGATGAAACGTTCCGGAATGATCGTCGCGGCGCTGGCGTCTGCTGCCGCAACACCGGCCCTCGCACAGCCGATCGTCGTTGCCGACAGCGGCGACAGCGCCTGGGTCATGGCGGCATCGGTCCTGGCGTTGCTGGCCGTCTTGCCGGGTCTCGCGATGTTCTATGGCCGGGGCCGTGTCGGTCCCACCGGCGGCGTGCTCTTTGCCGCGGTCGCGCTTGCCTCGCTGCTCTTTGCCGTCCTCGGCTACAGCGTCGCCTTTTCCGGCGGCAGCCCGTACCTTGGCGGGACCACCAATTTGATGCTGGGAAATCTGTCCGAGCTGGTCGACGGCCTGACGATCTCGGAGCCCGTCTATGTCCTCTTCGAACTGACGATGGCGCTGACGGCGGTGTCGATCCTTTGCGCCTCGCTTGGTGAAAAGGCGCGGGCAACGTGGCTCGTGCCGTTCACCGGATTATGGCTGCTGATCGTATATGTGCCGCTGGCACGCTGGACCTGGTCGGGGTGGCTCGGCGACCTTGGCGTCGTCGATTTTGCCGGCGCCTTGCCGGTGCAGGCTGCTGCGGGCGTTTCTGCCCTGGCGGCGGCGCTGCTCATGCGCACGCCCTTGTCGACCGATGTTCAATATGATTCCCGCCTCGCCATCGCCGGCGCCGGCATGATGTGGGTCGGGCTGCTCGCCCTGATGGGTGCTGCGGCGCTTGGCGGCAGCGACGATGCCGCCATGGCACTGCTGAACGGGCAGCTCGCGGCAAGTGCCGCCGTCGCGCTCGGCATGGCCCTTGAGCGCGTCGGCCATGGCCGGGTGTCAGTCTACGGCACGGCCGCCAATGCCATCAGCGGGCTTTGCGCGGCAGCGGCGGGTGCGGGGCTGATAGGGGCAGGCGGTGCCATGGTGCTGGGTGCCGCGGGCGCGCTGGCGGCATTTGCGGCGTCGTCGCTCGTCAATCGACTGAAACTCGGCAGCGCGGCGGCCGCGTTCCCGGTCCATGGCGCCCCGGCGCTGGCGGGCGCGATCTTTCTGCCGTTCGTGTTGCTGCCTGCGCTGGGCGGCCCCGGCTTTGCCGAGGGGAGTGGCCTCGTTACCCAGCTTGCCGCACAAGCGATCGCCTTACTCGCGGTCGCGCTCTGGGCAACCGTCGCCACTGTCATCGCTGCGCTGATCGTCTCCGTCGCCGCACCGATGCGTGCCGGAAAACCGGCCTAGTCCCCGGTGCGGATCCGGTCGACGAGCTGCTTGACGGTCGGCACGAACCCGTTCGAATAAAACGGGTCGCGCTTGAAATTGAAGGCGCCGTGCCCTGCAAAGACCAGGTTTTCGTCGAGCGGCCCGCCGTGGACGACATCCTGCAACGTCTTCTGGATGCAGAAGCTGCGCGGATCGGCCAGATAGCCCGTCGAATAATCGTCATGGTCTTTCCATGCCGAAAAGGCGCAGTGCGACAGGCAGCCCATGCAATCGGCCTGGTCCTTGCGGATCGTGGCCTTTTCCTGCGGGGTCACGAAGACAAGCGTATTGTCCGGCGTCTTCAGCGCATCGGTAAAGCCCAGCCCGTACCATTCGCGCGCGCGAAGAAGGTCGCCCCGCGTCACCCAGAAGTTCTTGCCTTTCACGCCGACGTCGAGCTGGTGCGTATGGTCGCCGGCCATCTCGCCCGAGAACGCGATCTGGCGTTCGCTGCGCGCCTCGAGGTTGCGCAGGAACGGATTGCGGACGGCGGACGAGTAAAAGCCGGTGGGCGAAAATTTGTGCAGCAGGATGTCGCCTTCCTCGAGCGTCATCAAGGCGTCCTTCCACCCCTGCGGGATCGGGCTTTCCTGCGTCAGCAGCGGGCGCGTCCCGAACTGGAAGGCAATGCTGCCCAGCTCCGGATTGTCGATCCAGTCGGCCCAGTCGCGCAGGTGCCAGACGCCGCCGGCCATCACGATCGGCGTCGAATCGGGAATGCCGCCCTCGCGCATCGTGTCGCGCAGCGCCTTCACGCGCGGATAGGGTGGCTCGGGCACGCGCGGGTCTTCGGCATTCGACAGCCCGTTGTGACCGCCCGCCAGCCAGGGATCCTCGTAGACGACGGCCGACAGATAGTCCGCGGCCTTCGAATAGGCGCGCTTCCACAGCGCGCGAAAGGCCCGGGCCGAACTGATGATCGGTAGGTAGCTGACGCCATAGGACGCGCTGATCTCTGAAAGCTTGTACGGCATGCCAGCGCCGCAGGTGACCCCCGCGACCATGCCCTTGGTCCGTTCGAGCACGCCATGGAGAATGGTCTGCGCGCCGCCCATTTCCCACAGCACGTTGATGTTGATCGCGCCCTTGCCGTCGGCGATGTCATAGGCGCGCTTCACCTGCTCGACCGCGCCGTCGATGGCATAGGCGATCAGTTCCTGGTGGCGCTCGACACGCGTCCGCGACTGATAGACCTGCGGGATGATCTTGCCGGTCGGGTCATAGCTGTCGGCGTTGACGGCGCTGACCGTGCCGATCCCGCCGGCCGCTGCCCAGGCCCCCGCGCTTGCGTGATTGGTCGCAGCGACGCCCTTGCCGCCTTCGATCAGCGGCCAGACCTCGCGACCCCGATACACGATCGGCGAAATACCCTTAAACAAGCGACCACTCTCCATTGTCTAGATACGGCGGCTATAGCGCCCCGGATGCAAAATGCACGCCGCCGCCGAGCGCGCTATCGTAAAGCCGGGCATAGGCCGCAACCATCGCCTTTTCGTCATAGGCGGCGGTTGCCAGCTGGCGGTTCACCGCACCGAGCCGGGCCCGCAAGGCCTTGTCCGCGACAAGCTGGCGAAGCGCACCCGCCAGCGCATATTCGTCGCGCTCGGTCACCAGCGCCAGCTGCTCAGGCGGCAGGATGATGGCGACGTCGCCGACATGGGTCGTGGCGACAGGCAGGCCTGCGGCCATTGCCTCGACCAGGGCGATGGGAAACTGCTCGCTGTCCGACGACAGCGCAAAGATATCGAACAGGCCGATGTACTTGTGCGGTTCGGCCAGAAATCCCGGCAGGACAAGGCGCTGCGTCACCCCCATCTCGCGCGCCTTGGCGACGATCGCGTCCCTGTCCGGCCCTTCGCCGACGATCACCAGCCGCGTGCCGGGAATCATCAGCGCCGCCTCGACCAGCCGAGGCAGGTTCTTGACGGGACGAAGGCCGGCGACCGTCCCGATGACGATTTCGCCCGCTTTCTTGCGCAGTCCGGGAATCGCATGCGGCTTTGGCTTCGCGGCGTAGCGTGCCGTCGGAATGCCGTTGGCGATGCGGTGGACGCGTTCGGCGGGCTGCTTCCACGTCTTGAGCGCAATGTCCTCGAGCGTGCCCGAGGGGACGACGACCGCGGCAGCGGCCGGGAATGCCAGTCGTCGCATCAGCGTGCGCTCCGGCTTGAGCCGCTCGGCCTCGTCCGCATTGAAACCGTCTTCATGATGGATGAGCGGCGGCAGGACCTTGCCGAACATCCGCCGCGCCATCACCGCGTCCATGGCGCCCCAGTTGTAGGTCAGGATGAGGTCGAAGCCACGCATATATTCGGCAATATCCCGATATCGCGCAACAGAAGGCCGCCCGGTGAGCGACGGCGCCTTGTCGGGGAATCGGGCATCGATTCCGGCGGCAATGGCCGCTCGGGCGTCGAGCGCGCCGGGCACCGAACTGACGATCGTGTGCCGGGCGGCGCTGCCGAACGCGTTCATCAGCGCTGCGGCACGCGCCTCCTTGCCGCCGAGCGAAAAAGTGGAATGGCAATGCAGGACGTTGACGGGCATCAGCCGACCTGCGCCAGCAGGGTGTCGATGGCGGCGCGTGCTGCGGGTTCATCGAGCACGGGCGCATGGCCGACACCGGGAATGGTGATGACCGTCGCCCGGTGCAAACGCGTCGCCATGCGTTCCGTCGTTTCGACGGACAACAGGTCGGACAGGGCGCCGCGCACGACCAGAGTCGGCGTGTCGGCCAGGGCATCGAAGGCTGGCCACAGGTCGATTCCGGCTTCGCCGCCGGGAAGCCGGAAGGGCTCCGCGATCTTCTTGTCGTAATCGGGCACGATGCGGCCGTTCGCGGACAGGCGGTAGGTGCGTTTCGCAACCGTCAGCCAGTCGACCAGGGTATAGCCGGGAAAGACGGCCGCGTTCAGCTCGGCGATGCTGCGCGCAGCATGGATCCACGTCGGGAAGGATCCGCCCTTTCCGACATAGGCGCGGATGCGGTCGAGGCCCGCGGGCTCGATCACCGGCCCTACGTCGTTCAGCACCGCCGCCGCAACGCGGTCGCGCCTTGTCGCGGCAAGCAACAGGGTGACGATACCGCCGAGCGACGTCCCGATGGCCACGAACCGATCGATCCTGAGGTCGGTGAGCAGGCGCTCGACATCCTGCACATAGGTCAGCGGCACATAGGTCATGGCGTCCTTGGCATAGGCACTTTCGCCACGCCCGCGGAATTCGACCACGATCACGCGCCAGCCGGCGCGCAGGCGTTCCGCGACGGGTTCGAAATCGCGCGCGTTGCGCGTCAGTCCGGGAAAGCAGAGGATCGGCGGTCGACCCGCCGCAGCATCGCCCTGTGCCGCGTAGTCGCGGTAGTGGAGCCGCAGCCCATCGTTCGACCACCAATATCCGTCGACGAAATCCAAGACTTGATGCTCCGTTGCCCCCGCTCCATATCGCTGCATGGCCGCGCTACCGCAACCTTTCCCGACCAGCTTCGTCCCGGCGCGGGCGATCGACGAAATCGCCGACTTCATTGCCGATCCGGTCGCACCCGCCGATTTCCCCGAACACTGCCTGCGCTTTCGAAATGGTCGCGCTGCAGCCGAGGTCGGACTTGCCGATCTTGCCGACGCGGCATGGGTCGATCATTTCGGGCGTTTCCAGCCCCTGCCCGGCTCACTCCCCCAACCCCTGGCGCTGCGCTATCACGGGCATCAGTTCCGCGTGTACAATCCGGACATCGGCGACGGGCGCGGCTTCCTGTTTGCCCAGTGCAACGACGTCGCGGGCCGGCTCATGGATTTCGGGACCAAGGGCAGCGGGACGACGCCCTACAGCCGTTTCGGCGACGGCCGGCTGACGCTGAAAGGTGCCGTTCGCGAAATCCTGGCAACGGAGATGCTCGAGGCGCTCGGAGTGCCGACCTCGCGCACGTTTTCCGTCATCGAAACCGGCGAACACCTCCATCGCGGCGATGAGCCTTCGCCCACCCGGTCGGCGGTGCTCGTCCGCTTGAACCACGGCCATATCCGCATCGGCAGCTTCCAGCGGCTGGCGACGCTGGGCCAGAAGGACGAACTGGCGCGCCTCGTCGCCTATGCCCTGCGCCATTATTATCATGAGGAGATGGGCGACGACGGGCCGGCCCGGTTGCTCGGCCATGTTGCGCAGCAGACCGCGCAGATGGCGGCCAGCTTCATGGCGGCAGGCTTTGTCCATGGCGTACTCAATTCGGACAACATCAACATCTCGGGCGAAAGCTTCGACTACGGCCCTTGGCGGTTCGCACCGACGTTCGACGCCGGCTTCACGGCGGCCTATTTCGACTCGGCCGGGCTCTATGCCTTCGGACGTCAGGCCGAAGCGATCCATTGGGATGTCGTGCAGCTCGCCATCGCGCTCAGCGAAATCGCGCCCGTGGACGCCCTGGCGCAGGCGGTCGACCTGTTCGCGGCAGCCTATCGCGACGCCCTCGTCGACAGGATGCTGTGGCGGCTCGGCGTTGCCCCGGGGGACCGCGAAGCGAACGTCGCTCTGGTGCAGGCAATGGAATCGGCGCTCGTGTCCTCGCAGCATTCGCTCGATCGCTTCTTCTTCGACTGGCGCGGCGGCGACCTGCGGCACCCGGATGGCCGCTATGCGGCGAAGGAATTCGATGCCTTCCGTGCGGCCGTCGCACCCTTCGCGCCTGCCGCTCCCGTCGATCACCCCTACTGGTCCGACCCGGAGCCATGTTCGATGCTGATCGGGGAAGTAGAAGCGATCTGGGCGCCCATTGCCGAGCATGACAACTGGGGCCTGCTCGAAACAAAACTTGCAGCCATTCGCCGGATGGGCGAAGCGATGTGCCTTGTGCGTCCACTATAATGCTTTCACTCCACGGCCGGTAAGACAAGTACATCATGGCAGCCGAAATCATTTCTACCGAACCGGCGACGGGGGCCACGCTATGGCGAGGCCCGGTCAGCGACGTCGCGGCGGAGGTAGAGATTGCACGCGGTGCCTGGGCCGACTGGGCAGCCCGGCCGCTCGCCGTGCGCGCCGAACTGCTCTCGCGGTTCGTCAACGTCGTGCGCGGCCGCGCCGAGGCGCTGGCCGATACGATCTCACGCGAAACCGGCAAGCCCTTGTGGGAATCGAGGACCGAGGTGGAATCGGTGATCGCCAAGGTCGAAATCTCGATCAACGCCTATGCCGACCGAACGGCACAGCGGCGGATCGAGGGCGCCTTGGGTGCGCGGACGGCGCTGCGCCACAAGCCGCATGGCGTGCTCGCGGTGCTGGGACCGTATAATTTTCCGATGCACTTGCCCAATGGCCATATCGTCCCGGCCCTGCTTGCCGGCAATGCGGTCGTGTTCAAGCCGAGCGAGAAGACACCGCTCTGCGGGATCCAGCTCGTGGAATGCTTTCATGCGGCGGGCATCCCGGCCGAAGTCGTCCGGGTCGTCATTGGCGGCCCTGCCGAAGGCAAGGCGCTGGCGGGTGACGACGGCATCGACGGGCTGTTGTTCACCGGGTCCGCGCGGACCGGCATCGCGCTCAACCGCCAGTACGCCAGCATGCCGAACAAGATTCTGGCGCTCGAGATGGGCGGGAACAATCCGATTATCGTCTGGGATGCGCCCGACGCCTATACGGCCGCGGTCATCGTCGCCCAGTCCGCCTTCACGTCCGCCGGGCAGCGCTGCACGGCAGCGCGGCGCCTGATCGTCCGGGAAGGTGCGCATGAGGAAATCGTCAGCCAGCTGCAACGCCTGATGGCCCGGCTGATCGTAGGCGAACCCCATTCGTCGCCCGCGCCGTTCATGGGCCCGGTGATCGACAACGAAGTCGCCGACGGTCTCCAGGAAAGCTTTCTGGCACTGCTAATGAAGGGCGGCCGTCCGCTCGTGCAGATGGAACGCCCGCTCGAAGAGCGCCCCTTCCTCTCCCCGTCGCTGATCGACGTGACCGAGGTCAAGGACCGGCCCGACATGGAATTGTTCGGCCCACTTCTGCAGATTATCCGCGTGCCCGACTTCGACGCTGCGCTGATCGAGGCGAACAACACGCGTTACGGCCTGTCGGCATCGCTTATCGGCGGCTCGCCGCAGCTGTACGACAAATTCTGGGCCAACAGCCGCGCCGGGATCGTCAACTGGAACAAGCCGACAAATGGCGCGTCCTCTTCCGCGCCTTTCGGTGGTATCGGCTTGTCGGGAAATCATCGGCCGAGCGCGTATTACGCCGCCGATTACTGCGCCTACCCGGTCGTTTCCTCGGAAGAGGAAAATCCGCGGGCGGCCATAGGCGTCGGCTTGCGCCAGGACTGATTTGCGGGGAAAGCGGCGCTGGTCGCTGCCCAAGTATCCCTATGTTGCGGGGCGACGGGACGAAGCGCAGGGGGAAAAGATGACAAGTCTCCTCGATCCCGAAGCGCGCGGGCGCGTCATCCTCGTCGGCGCAGGGCCGGGCGATCCCGAGCTGCTGACGCTGAAAGCCGTTGCCGCCTTGCGCTCGGCCGATGTCGTCGTCCACGACGGCCTCGTCGACGAGCGCGTCTTCGCGCACGTGCCGCCACAGGCCCAGCGCATTTCCGTCGCCAAGAAGCGCGATCGTCACACCCTGCCTCAGGATGCGATCAACGCCCTGATCGTCGCGCATGTGAAGACCGGCGCCATCGTCGTCCGGCTCAAGGGGGGCGACCCGTTCGTCTTCGGCCGCGGCGGCGAGGAGGTCGAGGCCGTCCGCGCTGCCGGCCTTCCGGTCGAGGTCATTCCCGGGGTGTCCGCGGCGCTCGGTTGCGCCGCCGAGGCGATGCTCCCCCTTACTCACCGCGACTGGTCGTCGGCCGTCAGCTTCGTCGCCGGCACCTGCAAGGGGCTCGCCGAACAGAACTGGTCTGGCCTCGCGGGACATGGCCGTACGCTCGTCGTCTATATGGGCGTGACTGCCGCGCGCGCGATTGCCGACAAGCTGATGGCCGACGGCGTCGACCCGGGGATCGCGGTGGCCGTGCTCGAGCGCGGCACGTTGCCCGGCAGCCGAGCCCTGCGCACGCTGCTCGCCGACCTCGGCGACCTCGTCGAGCGCGAACAGGTGGTCAGCCCCGCGATCCTCGTGATCGGCGAGGTCGTGCTGCTGTCCGACGCCGAAAACCGCGTTGCGTCCCTGGCCTCGCAGGCGGAGCTGCTCGCATGAAATTGCTCACCGGCAACGATCTCAAGACCGGCGACGTCATCTGGTGGACCGGCAGCGACTGGTCGCGGCATGTCGAGGACGCGGCCGATGTCGGCGAACATGGCGAGGCCGTGCGCGCCGCCGAGGAAGGCGCGCGTCGCGTCAACGTCCCCTATCTGATCGAGGCGATCGCGACGCCCGAAGGGCCCCGCCCCGCCCACATCAAGGATCGCATCCGCGCGCTCGGCCCTACTGTCCGTCCCGACCTCACGCTGAAACCTGCCGACCCCGCTGCCGGCGAATGGGTGATCTGAATGTATAAATACGACACGTACGACCAGGCGATCGTCGACACCCGCGTCGAGGAGTTCCGCGACCAGGTCGCGCGGCGCATTGCCGGCGACCTGACCGAGGACCAGTTCAAGCCCCTGCGCCTGATGAACGGCCTCTACCTGCAGCTGCACGCCTACATGCTGCGTGTCGCCGTCCCCTATGGCACGCTCGACAGCCGCCAGATGCGCATGCTCGGCCATATCGCCCGCAAGTACGACCGCGGCTACGGCCATTTCACGACGCGCCAGAACATCCAGTATAACTGGATCAAGCTGTCCGACGCGCCCGACATTCTCGCCGAGCTCGCGACGGTCGAGATGCATGCGATGCAGACCAGCGGCAATTGCATCCGCAACATCAGTTCGGACCAATATGCCGGGGCGGCTGCCGACGAGGTCGCCGATCCGCGCGTCTGGGCCGAATTGCTGCGCCAGTGGAGCACCTTCCACCCCGAATTCAGCTACCTGCCTCGGAAGTTCAAGATCGCCGTGATCGCCAGCGCCGAAGACCGCGCCGCGATGCGCCTCCACGACATCGGCATCGAGCTGGTGGAGAAGGACGGCGTCCTCGGCGGCCGCGTCTTTGTCGGCGGCGGCATGGGCCGCACGCCGATGATTGCGCCCGAAATCCGCGACTTCGTCACCGCCGACGACCTGCTCAGCTATGTCGAGGCGTGCCTGCGTGTCTACAACCGCTACGGCCGGCGCGACAATATCTACAAGGCGCGCATCAAGATCCTGATCCACGAGATCGGCGCCGACGACTATCGTCGCCAGGTCGAGGAGGAGTTCCTCCACGTCAAGACGCTGAATCTCGACCCGCCCAGGGCGGAGTTCGACCGCATCGCCGCCTTCTTCGCGCCGCCGCCGTTCGAGACCTTGAGCGACGAACCCGACCGCAGCGATCCCGATTTCGCGGTGTGGCTCGACCAGAACGTCAAGCCGCACAAGCAGCCCGGCTATGCCATCGTCAATATCAGCCTGAAGCCGATCGGCGGCATTCCGGGCGATGCCAGCGCCGATCAGATCGATGTCATGGCCGACCTCGCCGAACGCTACAGCTTCGACGAACTGCGCGTCACCCATGCGCAGAACATCGTCCTGCCGCATGTCGCCAAGCGCGACCTCCATGCAGTCTGGCACGCGCTGACCGAGGCAAAGCTGGCCGACGCCAACCTCGACCTGATCAGCGACATCATCGCCTGCCCCGGCCTCGACTATTGCAGCCTCGCCAACGCGCGCTCGATCCCTGTCGCGCAGAAGATCGCGACGCGCTTTGCCGGTCGCCAGCGCGACATCGGCGAACTCAAGCTCAAGATCAGCGGTTGCATCAACGCCTGCGGCCACCATCATGCCGGGCACATCGGCATCCTGGGCGTCGACCGGAAAGGCATCGAGAATTACCAGCTCTCGCTCGGCGGTTCGGGCGCGGAAGATGTCGCCATCGGCAAGATCACGGGTCCCGGCTTCGACGAGGACGGCGTCGTCGATGCGATAGAGCGCGTCACCGACAAATACCTTGCCGTGCGCGAGGGCGGCGAACGCTTTCTCGACACGTACCGCCGCGTCGGCTTCGCGCCTTTCCGGGAGGCGATCTATGGGTGATCCGCTTCGCTTCCGTACCGACGAGGCGCATGAAGAGCCTGCGGTCACGCTCGACGCCTTTCTTGCCGGCCAGTCGAATGCCAATGCCGTGCGGATCGAGACAGGCGACGACGCGCGCGAACTGATTCCGCACCTCGACAGGCTGGCACTCGTCGAGATCGCCTTCCCCGGCTTTCGCGACGGCCGCGGCTATTCGTCGGCACGCATCCTGCGCGAGGCGGGCTATACCGGCGAACTCCGCGCCGAGGGCGACGTGCTGCTCGACCAGATCGCCCCCATGCGTCGCTGCGGCTTCGACAGCTTCGCGCCCGCGCAAGCCATCGACCGCGCTGCCGCCGAAGCCGCGATCGCGCGCTACGACTATGTCTATCAACCTGCGGCCGATGGCGCCGTTCCGGTGTGGAAGCTGCGTCATGGGTGAAGCGCTCCGCAAGCTCGACCTGATCGACACCACGCCGAAATTCACGCCCGACTCCGCCGCCGCCATCAATGCGCGCTTCGACGGTGTCGAGACGACCGACATGCTGCGCCGCCTGTTCGACGAGCCACCCTATACCGAAATCGCGCTGGTTTCGTCGTTCGGCGCGGAAAGCGCCGTCCTGCTCCACATGGTCGCCCAGATCGATAAGTCGGTGCCGCTGATCTACGTCAACACGCAGAAGATCTTCGGCGAAACGCTGGCCTATCGCGACGAACTCGCCGAACGGCTCGGCTTCACCGACATGCGCGTCTATCGGCCCGATCCCTATCGGCTCGCGCAGAAGGACGCGACGAGCCTGCGCTGGTCCTACGACCCCGACGGCTGCTGCGACCTGCGCAAGGTCGAGCCGCTGCGCCGCGCGCTCGCGCCGTTCGATGCCTGGATTTCGGGACGTAAGGGCTTCCAGGGCAAGACCCGCAATGCCCTTCCCCGCTTCGAGGAGGACGAAGGCCGCCTGAAGATCAACCCGCTCGCCGACTGGAACAAGGCGCGGCTCGACGCCTATTTCGAGGAGCACAAGCTCCCGCGCCACCCGCTCGAGGCGCAAGGCTATCCCTCGATTGGCTGCGCGCCCTGCACCTCGCAGGTGCAACCCGGCGAGGACCCGCGCGCGGGGCGCTGGCGCGGCTGGGACAAGACCGAATGCGGCATCCACGACCCGGTCTTCTGAGCGCTGCTCGACGCTTGGTCCCGCCGTGGCGCCGACCGGCCGTCGCCCGGCAGGGCTAGAACAACGACGGCTCCGAACGCTCGGCCGCGGGTGAACGACTGCCGAGCGCAAGTTCGACCACGCTCAGCACAAAGGCGGCGACGGCCATGCCGATAATCAGGTCGATCAGATAATGCGTGCCTTCGACCGGCGTGGCGGCGAGCATCGCCGTACTCAGCCCCAGAACAGGCCATTTCATCCATCCGGCGCGAAAGCCTGAGCGAAAATACAGGACGGCCGCCGCCGCATGAAAGCTTGGCGCCGAGACCAGGCCGCAGAGCTCGGTCATCCCGATCGCCCTGATCCTGTCCATGCGGAGCTCGGGGATAAGGTGCGGCTGGCACAGCCGGCTGTCGGGCATATAGGGTATGCTGCCATGCCACAGATAGGCCAGCGCCCCTTCGGCGGGCATGAAGAAGAACAGCACGAGCGTGATCACCACCGCGAGCCAGAATTCGAACAGGAATCGGTTCGAGACATGCGGCTGGTCGGTGACCGCCCAATAGCCCAGGAGCAGGACAGGCGTGAGGTAGATGCTGCGATAGGCAAGCACGCCCAGGACCTGCAGAACGGGATGCGCCGCCACCAGCGAATAGGCGGCGACCCAGTCGAAGCCCAGGAAATTGTCGATCCGGTTGAGCGTTTCGTCGTGATAGCCGGCCGTGAGCGCAGCGACGGGATAGCTGGCCATCGCCCCGGTCAGGGCGATTGCGGCGAAGATGGACATAGCCGAAATCGCCGCACGCAAAGACGCTTCATGTCGCCAGGCGAATGGCTCACGCCCGAGTGTCGAAACGAGCGACAGGCACAGCAGGCCGATGATCAGGGCGGTCGAGGCGCCGTCCATCCTCAAGCCGGCGGCCCATAGCAGCGCCGCCACGCCGGCGGCGTTGACGAAAACCAAGATGGCCAGGGGCGAAGGCCGTGTAGCCGCAAGAGGCGACAGCGACCGGGCCTGTGTCCGATCGGCAAGAAAGGCCGGTGCCGCAGCCGACGACGACCGCGCGTCGAGACTACGATGGAATGCGCGTACCCAAGCCAATTTTTCGGCAACCCCCCCGATTTTTACAGCGGGATAACGGCAGCGCGCGCGCGTCGCAATCGTCTGTTACGAATATATGACGTCCCGCAATGGGCTTCACGCCGCACCAGACCCGCTTTCGCGTCCTACGCGACAGTCGGTCCGGTAGACCGACATTGCTCGAATCACGGGCGCCCTCTAGGCGCCGCCCGCAACGACGGCAGTTTGACGCGCCAGAAGGCGCGCGAACATCACGCTGTAACAGGGGGTCAGCGGATGTCAGTTCCTGCCATCGGGGCAATATTGCTGTTTGCAGGCGCTCCGCCGGGTGCTGAGCTGGCCGCCGTCGTGCCGCCTGCACTCGCGGCGCCCGACCTCCGGACGACAATCCCGAACGACCGTCCTGCGAGCACGCCATCGACCGCGCCAGACAGCGCGTCTGCCTTGGAGCCGCTGCCCGGCGTCGCAGCCCCGGGCGCGCCGGCCGCCTCCGCCGAAACGCACCCTCAGGACCAGGGCGAGATCGTCGTGACGTCGCGGGCGCGCCATGTCCCCGGCGATCCCCTTCAGGAACTCAACTTTGCGTCATTCCAGATCACCCAGGCCGTCGACGAGGCCGTCGTTCGTCCGGCGGCGATCGCCTACAGCCGCATCGTGCCCGAGCCTGTCAGGCTCGGCATCCGCAACTTTCTCGACAATCTCCAACAGCCCGTCGTGTTCGCCAACTTCCTGCTCCAGCACAAGATCGGCAAGGCGGCAGAGACGTTCGTCCGGTTCGGCATAAATTCGACGATCGGTGTCCTGGGCGTGTTCGATTTTGCCAAGCGCAAACCTTTCAGGCTCCCGAACCGCCAGAACGGCTTTGCCAGCACGATGGGCTTTTACGGGATCAAGCCCGGCCCCTTCCTCTTCCTGCCGATCGTCGGCCCCACCACGGCCCGCGATCTTGTCGGCCTCGTCCTCGACCGGCTTTTGCTTCCGATCGCGGTGGGCAATACATTCAGGAAGCCGCTCGTGGGGATCCCGCTCGCCGTGCTGGGACAGCTCGACCAGCGCGACCAGTTCGACGAAAAGATCGAGGCCCTGAAGGGCAGCACCAGTGGTTTCTACACGGCGACCCGCGAAGAATATCTGAAGGACCGCCAGGCCTATATCGACGAATTGCGCGGAAAGCGGAAAGCGCGGCCTGCGCCACCGGCACCCGCACCCGCACCCGCACCCGCGCCCGCGATGAAATAGACGCCTTCGCCGCGGACAGGGTCACAGCGCCGAACCCTTATCGAGATCGCACGTTGCACGAAGCTGCACATGGGTTCGGCCGCGTGCCTAGCTAGGCGTTCGCCGAATATCGCTCTAGGATACCCCTCGGGGGCGTAATGACGATGCAGACGATATTGCTTCATCCGGTGGCTCTGTGCGCCGTGGTGCTTGTCTTGCTCTACGCCGCACTCGAAGCCGGCCGCTTCCTCGGCCGTCGTCACGCGGCCGGTCCCGGCGAAGCGGCAGGCGGCGCGATCGACGCGGCGGTGTTTGCACTGCTCGGCCTGCTCATCGCGTTCACGTTCTCGGGCGCTGCGTCGCGCTTCGACCATCGGCGCGAATTGATCGTGCAGGAGGCCAATGCGATCGGCACCGCATGGCTGCGCATCGACACCGTTCCCGCCCCCGCGCAACCCGCGCTGCGCGACGGCTTTCGCGCCTACATCGCCAGCCGCAAGGCGGCCTATGCCGTCGTCGCCGACCCGGAGGCCTTTCGTGTCGCGCTCGCCCGGTCGGCCCGCGAACAGAAAAGGCTGTGGGCGCTGGCCATCGAGGCAGGTCGCCGCCCTGACGCCCTGCCCGCGGCGAATATCCTGTTGCTGCCCGCCCTAAATGACATGATCGACATCACGACCACCCGCGCGATGGCGATCGAAATGCATCCGCCCGCAACGATCTATGTCATGCTTTTCGCTCTGGTATTCGTCGGCGCGGTGCTGGCCGGATACGGCATGGGCGCCAACGGGACGCGGAGCTGGATCCACATGCTGGCCTTCACCGCGACCATGGCCATCACGCTCACCGTCATCGTCGACATGGAATATCCGCGTCTCGGCATGATCACCGTCGCCGGTTTCGAACGCGACGCCTTCGCACTCGGTCTGCCGCAATAGGACACCCGCGCGCGCGCTCTATTCTGCCGTGACTTTCCTCCTCGTCCCCGCGCTCAGTGCGGGTCGGCGTAATAGCCTTCTTCGGCCAAATCGCTGAACCGGGTGATGTTCGCTTCGAACTTCAGCTTCACCTTGCCCGTCGCACCATGGCGTTGCTTGGCGATGACGACTTCCGCCAGGCCGAACACGCGCTCCATATGCGCGCGCCATTCCTCCATCTTGGGGTCGTCGGGGTCGCGCGGCTCCTGTGCGGCGACGTAATATTCCTCGCGATAGACGAACAGAACGATGTCGGCGTCCTGCTCGATCGATCCCGATTCGCGCAGGTCGCTCAGCTGGGGCTTCTTGTCCTCGCGCTGTTCGACCGCGCGGCTGAGCTGCGAGAGCGCCACCACCGGGAGGTCGAGCTCCTTTGCAAGCGTCTTCAATCCGCGCGAGATTTCGGAAATTTCCTGCACGCGGTTGCCGTCGCGGCCGTTGCCCGATCCCTGCAGCAGCTGAAGATAGTCGACCACGATGAAGCCGATCTTGTGCTGGCGCTTCAGCCGCCGCGCACGGGTGCGCAGCGCCGCGATGGTCAGCGCGGGCGTATCGTCGATGAACAGCGGCAGCGTCTGCAGGTCCGACGCCGCGCGCGCCAGGTTGCGGAACTCGCTCGTCGTGATCTTGCCCATGCGCAGGTTTTCGGAGCTGATCCCCGCCTGTTCGGACAGGATACGCGTCGCCAGCTGGTCGGCGGACATTTCGAGGCTGAAGAAGGCGACGCGCGCCCCTGCCCGCTTCTTGTCCTCGACACCCTCTTCCTCTTCGCGGACCCACCGGCGCGCGGTGTTGAACGCGATGTTGGTCGCCAGCGCCGTCTTGCCCATGCCGGGGCGCCCGGCGAGGATGATGAGGTCGCTCTTGTGCAGACCGCCGGTCCGCGCGTTGAGCGATTCGAGGCCGGTGGTGATGCCCGACAGCGCCCCTCCCGAATTCTGCGCTTTCTCGGCCATTTCCATGGCAAGCTGCGTCGCCTGCTTGAACGTCTTGGTCCCGCCGGTCTCGCCACCCGATTCGGCGACCTTGTAGAGCGACATTTCGGCCGCCTCGATCTGGCCCTTGGGATCGATCGCCTCGGACGTGTCGAGCGCCCCTTGCACCATGTCGCGCCCGACGCTGACCAGTTCGCGCAACAGTGCCAGGTCGTAGATCTGGCGCGCAAAGTCCTTGGCGCCGATCAGGGCTGCGCCGCTGCCGGTCAGCTTGGCCAGATATCCCGCGCCGCCCAGCTCCTTCATCGCTTCGTCGTTGTCGAACATCGGCCGCAGCGTCACCGGATTCGCGACCATGTTCTTGTCGGCCATGTTCAGGATCGCGGTGAAGATGCGTCCGTGGATATCCTCGAAGAAATAGTCGGGTCGCAGCATCATCTGCACATCGCCCACCAGGCGGTTGTCGATCATCAGGGCACCGAGCAGCGCCGCTTCCGCTTCGATGTTGTGGGGCAGCTCACGGGCTGCATCGGTCGCGGCGGGAATCAGTCTGAGCGGTTCAACCATGGCGACGTCATCGGCGCGAAAGACGCTCGGGACAATGGATTTGCGTCCATCCGGTACAATCATCTGGGGATGCGGCTGGGGATAGTTCTTGGCAAGCGCCCGGCAATCGCACAAAGCGCTGTCCGCAATGCACGATTACGACGACGAGCGCCGGATCTCGCACATCACGCTGGATGAGACGACGATTGTCTGGCGCAACGCCGATATCGAGCAGGAACGCCGCATCGCGATCTTCGACCTGCTGGAGGGTAATTATTTCGCTCCGGTACGCCCTCTGGCCGAAGGATACACCGGCCCTTTTCGCGTCGGGCTGAGTGTGCCCGATGGCCGTCTGGCCATCGAGATCGCGCGTGAGGACGGGACGCATCTCGAAACCCATATCCTCGGCATGGGCAGGTTCCGCCGCCCGATCCGCGACTATTTCGCGATTTGCGACAGCTATTTCCAGGCGGTCAAACAGTCGACGCCGCAACAGATCGAGACGATCGACATGGCCCGGAGGGGCGTGCACAACGAAGCGGCGGAGCTCTTGAAGACGGCGCTCGAGGGAAAGGTCGAACTCGATTTCGATACCGCGCGGCGGCTGTTCACGCTGATCTGCGTGCTGCATATCAAGGGATGATGGACCCGACCAAGACCTTGATCGACGCCGCGCGCGAAGCCGCGACGCGCGCCTATGCCCCCTATTCCAACTTTCATGTCGGCGCCGCGATCCGCCTTGCCGACGGGCGCATTGTCACGGGCGCGAACGTGGAAAATGCCAGCTACGGCCTGTCGCTCTGTGCCGAGACCGTCGCCGTCGCCAAGATCGCGAACGAAGGGCTGCTGGGCGAGGTCGTCGAGATTGCCGTCATCGGCGGCACGGGCGCCGCGACGATCAGCCCGTGCGGCCGCTGTCGCCAGATCCTGAACGAGGCCGCGCAATTGAGCGGGCGCGACCTCGCCGTGCATTGCGCCTCGGGCGACGGCGCGACCGTCGAGAGCCACGCGCTGTCATACCTGCTGCCGAAGGCCTTTGGCCCGGCCGACCTGATCTGAAGGGGAAAAAATGTCCGTCCAATCCGACCGCTGGATCCGCGAGCAGGCGCAGGCGCATGGCATGATCGAGCCGTTCGTCGAGGCCCAGCGGCGCGACGGCTGCATCAGCTACGGCCTGTCCTCGTACGGCTATGACGCCCGCGTCGCCGACGAGTTCAAGATCTTCACCAATGTCGATTCTGCCATCGTCGACCCGAAGGATTTCGCCGCGAACAGCTTCGTCGATCGCAAGACCGACTGCTGCATCATCCCGCCAAACAGCTTTGCCCTTGCCCGCACGGTCGAATATTTCCGGGTGCCCCGCGACATCCTGGTCATTTGCCTCGGCAAATCGACCTATGCCCGGTGCGGCATCATCGTGAACGTCACGCCGCTCGAACCGGGTTGGGAAGGGCATGTGACGCTGGAGTTTTCGAACACGACCCCGCTCCCCGCACGCATCTACGCGAACGAGGGTGCGTGCCAGTTCCTGTTCCTCAAGGGCAACGAGCCGTGCGAAGTCAGCTATGCCGACCGTGCCGGCAAGTACATGGGACAGCGGGGCGTGACGTTGCCCAAACTCTGAGTTCTACCCGCGGAAAGGGGTGGCGCGCCGCAGGTGAGGCGACGCGCCGCTCGGCTGCCCCTTGCCGACCTGCGGCAGGCAGGGCATCGAAGGCAAAAGCACGGCATGGGGAGCGGAAGATGGCCAAGGAATTCGATGTTGTCGTCTATGGCGCGACGGGGTTTACGGGACGCCTGGTTGCGGAATACCTGATCGCGAATGCGCGCGGCAAGCGCTGGGCCATGGCCGGGCGAAGCGCTGCGAAACTGGCCGAGGTGCGCGATCTGATCGCGGCGCCCGCCGATACGCCGCTCATCGTCGCCGACGCGTCCGACGACGCCTCGCTGGCGGCCATGTGCGCGCGGACCGAAGTCGTGCTCACCACGGTCGGTCCCTATCAGCTTTACGGCAACGAACTCGTCGCGGCCTGTGCCAAGGCGGGTACGGGTTACGTCGACCTGTGCGGCGAACCCGCCTGGATGCGGCACATGATCGACGCCCATGCCGAAAGCGCCAAGGCGAGCGGGGCGCGCATCGTGTTCAGCTGCGGCTTCGATTCCATTCCGTTCGACCTGGGCGTTCTGTACCTGCAAGACATCGTCACGGCCGACGCCGGCGCGCCGGCACCCCGCATCAAGGGGCGCGTGCGCAAGATGCAGGGCACTTTTTCGGGCGGAACGGCAGCGAGCATGAAGGCGACCATGGCGGCGGCCGCCAAGGACTTCTCGGTCGTCGGGCTGTTGAAAAACCCCTTCGCCCTGACGCCCGGCTTCGAGGGCCCCTCGCAGCCGATGGGGCTGATGCCCGAATATGACAAGGCGACCGGCATGTGGGCGGCCCCCTTCATCATGGCGCCGATAAACACCAAGAACGTCCACCGCACCAACGCCCTGCTCGGCCATCCATATGGCGAGGACTTCAAGTACGACGAGATGCTGTTCACCAGCATCGGCGACGCGGGCAAGGCGATGGCCGAGGCCATTTCCAAGATGAACCCGATGAGCGACTCGAAGGGGCCAAAGCCTGGCGAGGGCCCCTCGAAGGAAGAGCGCGACAACGGCTTTTACGAGATCGTGTTCATTGCCGAAGGACCGGACGGCAAGACCCGCAAGGCCGTCGTCAAGGGCGACCGCGACCCCGGCTATGGGTCGACGAGCAAGATGATTGCGGAAGCCGCGATGCTCCTGTCGGAAACGCCGGCCACGGGCGGTTTCTGGACGCCCGGCGCCATCATGGGTCGCCCGCTGATCGACAGGCTGGTCGAGCACGCGGGGCTGACGTTCGGGCGCGAAGACTGAGCAATCCTGCTGCCGCGATGCCGGCAGGGTTAACGACACGCGCTCCGGGGCCCGCCGACTCGGTGAGCGTCGGATTCGCTCGCACGATCGCAGGACAAATCGAGCGACCGGATGAAATCTTCGAGATCGTCGATGCGCGATTCCATATCCGCCACTTTGCCGGATGCAAGATATCCTCCGGCAAGTACACCCAGATTTGCGCAAATAAAACAAGTACCGGCGCTGAATGCTACAACATGCCACAATTGATAGGGCATTGACGCAGGTTCCCTAATTCGCGATTAATCATCATCGTCTCTATTGCAACCAGTATGAACCGATCTTGTTCGGCGAGGCAATTGGAAAACCGATACGTCAGTTTTTCATTCGCGCACTTGCTGGACGTCTGTTAAATTGGGCCGCCCTAAGCGTCTCGATCGATTGCAGGATATGCCCGGCCAACGGAGGATTGCCGCCGAAAGTTTTTTTGGCGGCGGGCGATTGGGCGCGGCGTTGTCGATCGCACGGCGTGTCCGCCGTTAACGACGACGCCCCTGGTGCCGAATGTTCGAAGGTCGTCCGCGTCGGCCCATCATCGGCCTCGGCGTGCGCGGCGGGCGCGTGCTGCCGTTCGATCCGCCGTCGACCAGTTCGAACCTGAGCGCGCCGCTTATGGGACTTGCTTCTGCCAGCCGCAGCTGGATCGTCTGACCGGCCGCATAGACCGTGCCCGTCTCGTCGCCCGTCAGCGTGCGCGCTGCTTCATCGAACCGGTAATAGTCGTCGCCGAGCGTCGAGACGGGTACCAGCCCGTCCCCGCCGATGCCCTCGACGGTCGCGAAAAATCCGAAACTGGCGACACCGGTAATCCGGGTGTCGAGCACGTCGCCGACCCGCGTCGATAGGAATGCGGCGACATAGCGGTCGATGGTCTCGCGTTCGGCCTCCATGGCGCGCCGTTCGGCGTGGCTGATCGCTTCGCCCAGGACCGACATGCGGCCCGCCTCGTCCTCGGTCAGCCCCCCCTCGCCCAGCTTGAACGCCCGCACCAGTGCGCGATGGACGATCAGGTCGGCATAGCGCCGGATCGGGGAGGTGAAATGCGCATAGCTGCCGAGCGAGAGGCCGAAATGCCCGGCATTTGCCGGACCGTAATAGGCCTGCGTCTGCGTACGGAGGATCTGCTCCATCACCTGCGCCTTGTGCTCGGCGTCGCCCACCAGCTTGATCAGGCGGTTGAAGGTCGCGGGCGTGATGACCTGGCCGAGGGCGAACTCCACCCCGAACGTCTTCAGATAGTCCTTCAGCGCGACCAGCTTCTCGCGGCCCGGCACTTCATGGACGCGGTACATGACCGGCGATTTTTTCGATTCGAGCGCTTTTGCCGCGGCGACATTTGCCGCGATCATGAAATCCTCGATCAGCCGGTGGGCGTCGAGCCGTTCGCGAACGGCGACGCTCATGATGCGCCCGTTTTCGTCGAGAACGACGCGTCGCTCGGGCAAGTCGAGGGCGAGCGGTTCGCGCGCATCGCGGGCCTTGGCGAGCAGCGCCCAGGCCGCCCATAAATGCTTCAGATGTTCGGGTGCGTTGCCGCTGTCGATCGATGCCTGGGCATCCTCATAGGCGATATTCGCCGCGACCCGGATCGCGGCGCGCGTGAAGCGCCAGGCCGAAATCTTGCCGTTGGCTTCGATCTTCAAGTGGCAGGCCAGCGCGGCGCGATCCTGCCCTTCTTTCAGCGAACAAATGTCGGCCGACAATTCCTCTGGCAGCATCGGCACGACACGGTCGGGAAAATAGACACTGTTGCCGCGCTTTTTCGCCTCGCGGTCGAGTTGCGAACCTGGACGAACGTAAAAGGAGACATCGGCGATCGCGACGATGGCGTCGAAACCACCTTCGTCGTTCGGTGCTGCCCAGACGGCGTCGTCATGGTCGCGCGCGTCGGCCGGGTCGATGGCCACGATAGGCAGGTGGCGCAGGTCCTCTCGGTCGCCGAGCGGCGTTCTCGCAACCTTGTGCGCCTCGGCAATCGTCACTTCGGAAAAGCGGTCCGGGATGCCGTGCTTGTGGATGGCGATCAGGCTGAACGCCCGCGGCGCAAAGGGATCGCCGAGAACTTCGGTTACCCGCGCGACGATCCGCGGGGGACGGCCCGATTTTTCGGCAAGGACCAGATCGCCGTCCTGCGCCTTGCCCAGATCGGCGATCAGCGTGTCATGGCGTTCGCGCTTGTCCACGGGTTTCAGGAAATGACGCTCGCCCTCGCGGCGGACGACACCGAGCAGCAGTTCCTCGCCCCGCGCCAGCTTTTTCATGGGATGGACGACGTGACCTGCGCCGCGTTCCTCGGTCCTTCCCAGGAACCGGTCGCCGACACCGAGCGCCGAGCGCTTTCCCCGCTCGATGACGCGCAGGCGCGGCGCCGTCACCCCCTCGGCCTGCCAGTTGTCGGGCGTTGCGAAGACGCTGTCGCCGTCGATATCCACGACGCGCATCACCGTTAACTTCGGCACGCCGCCCATCTTGTGGAACGCGCGACCCGGCCCGCTGTCGATCAGGCCTTCATCGGCCATGTCTTTCAGCAGCGTCTTCAACGCGATCTTGTCGTTGCCGTGCAGGCCGAAGGCCTTGGCGATTTCGCGTTTGCCGGCCGGCACGTCCGACGCGGCGATGAAGGCGAGGATCTGGTCGCGGTTGGGCAGGCCGGTGGGCAGACGTTTTGGCATAAGCTGCGATAGGCACTTGGCGCGGCAGGGCCAAACGCTAAAGCACATGACAGCGATGACATACGACCTTCTCATCATTGGCGGCGGCATCAACGGCACCGCCATCGCGCGCGAAGCAGCGCTCAACGGCCTGTCGGTGCTGCTCGTCGAAAAGGACGACCTGGCGGCGCACACCTCATCGGCCTCGACCAAGCTCATCCATGGCGGGCTGCGCTACCTCGAATATTACGAGTTCAAGCTGGTCCGCGAAGCACTTCAGGAGCGGGAACGGCTTCTGCGCGCGGCGCCGCACCTCATCTATCCGATGCACTTCGTCCTGCCGCATGAAAACGCCGTGCGGCCATGGTGGCTGGTGCGGCTGGGGCTGGTCCTCTACGATACCATCGGCGGTCGGATCACCCTGCCCCGCTCGCGATCGCTGAAGTCGACCGACACCGGCTATCTTGCGCCGCTCAAGCGCCCGGGGAAGGGATTCGTCTATTCGGACGCGTGGGTGGACGACGCGCGGCTCGTCGTCCTCAATGCGCTCGACGCGCAGCGCCATGGAGGCGAGATCGCCACGCGCACCGCGCTGACCTCTGCCCGGCGCGAAGGCGACCTGTGGACCGCCGCCCTGTCCGACGGGCGCAAGGTTGCCGCCAGGGCGCTGGTCAATGCAGCAGGGCCCTGGGTTGCCCAGGCGCTGGCGCTGACCGGCGCGAATGCCCGCAGCGGGGTCAGGCTGATCAAGGGCAGCCATATCGTCGTGCCGAAGATCTTCGACGGCGATCAGGCGTACATGCTGCAACAGCCGGACCGGCGTATCGTCTTCGCGATCGCCTATGCCAACGACACCACGCTCATCGGCACGACCGACGTGCCGGTCGAACGGCCCGAGGACGCGAAAATTTCGGGCGAGGAGATCGATTATCTGTGCGCGGCGACGAACCGCTATTTCAAGAAGCAGATCGGCCCGGGCGACGTCGTCCGCACCTATTCGGGTGTCCGCCCGCTTTACGACGACGGCGCGAGCGAAGCGAAGGCGGTCACGCGCGACTATGTGCTCGAACTCGACGAGAACGGCCCGCCGCTGCTCAGCATCTTCGGCGGCAAGATTACCACCGCCCGTCATCTGGCCGAGGAAGCTCTGGGCAAGCTCGGCCATGCCTCCACGGCCAGCCGGAACGCGCGCTTCCCCGGCGGCGACATGCGCGACTTCGACAGTTTCCTGATCGAGCTGCGGCGCAGCTATCCGTTCCTGGGCGAGGATCAGTCGATGCGTCTCGCGCGCGCCTATGGCACGATGGTCTATGACATGATCGGCAACGCCGACGACATGGGCGAAGACTTCGGCGGCGGCCTGACCGCGCGGGAGGTGGACTGGATGGCCGGCCACGAATGGGCGCAGACCGTCGAGGACGTCATCTGGCGTCGCAGCAAGACGGGGCTTGCCATGGACGACGTGCAAAAAGCACGGGTGGCGACCTATCTGGAGGGGAAATGACGAAGACCTTGCTGGCGATCGACCAGGGCACGACATCGAGCCGTGCGATCCGCTTTTCACCGGACGGTGTGCCGCTGCAGGTCGCCCAACAGGAATTTCCCCAGCTTTATCCACATCCGGGCTGGGTCGAGCATGATGGCGAGACGATCTGGTCGACGACGCTGGCGGTAACGCGCGAGGTCGTCGGGGACGACGTACCGGCCGCGATCGGCATCACCAACCAGCGCGAAACAATCGTCATCTGGGACCGCACGTCGGGCGCCCCGATCCACAATGCCATCGTCTGGCAGGACAGGCGCACGGCCGACCTGTGCGCCGCGCTGAAGGCCGACGGGGTCGAGCCCATGGTTCAGGCAAAGACCGGCCTGTTGCTCGACCCCTATTTCTCGGCGACCAAGATCAAGTGGCTGCTCGACAACGTGCCGGGCGCGCGCGCGCGTGCCGAGGCGGGCGAACTGGCTGCGGGCACCATCGACACCTTTCTCCTCTGGCGGCTGACGGGGGGGCGCGTCCACGCGACCGACTGGACCAATGCCGGCCGGACGATGCTCTATGACATCCACCGGCGGCAGTGGGATGACGCGCTGCTACGGCTGTTCGACATACCGGCCGGCCTGTTGCCCGTCGTCCATCCGAATGCGCATCACTTCGGCGACACCGATGCGGCGTTGTTCGGCAAGGCCATCCCGATCCTCGGCATGGCCGGCGACCAGCAGGCCGCGCTGATCGGGCAGGCATGCTTCAGCCCCGGCATGGTCAAGTCGACCTATGGTACCGGCTGCTTCATGCTGATGAATACCGGCGCGCCTTGCGCTTCGACGCATCGCTTGCTCACGACGCCAGGCTATGAGATCGGCGGCGATCGCGCCTATGCGCTCGAGGGGTCGATCTTCGTTGCCGGGGCCGCGGTCAAATGGCTGCGCGACAAGCTCTGCCTCGTTGACAGCGCAGCCGGGACGGAAGCGCTGGCCCGCGCGGCCCATGAGGATCATGGCGTGACCGTCATCCCGGCATTCGTCGGGCTCGGGGCGCCGCACTGGCGTGCCGATGTGCGCGGATCGGTGCACGGGCTGACGCTGGACACGACCGCGGCCGACCTCGTGCGCGCCACGCTCGAAAGCATCGCCTTTCAGACGCGCGACCTGACCGATGCCATGGCCGCGGACGGCGCCTCGAGTCCCGCCGCCCTCCGCATCGACGGCGGCATGGCGCAGAATGCCTGGTTCGCCCAGTTCCTGAGCGACATATTGGGCACGCCTGTCGAAATGCCGGCCAGCCACGAAACCACCGCACTCGGCGCGGCGGCGCTGGCGGGGATCGGCACCGGCATTTTCGCCGACGCCGCCGACTTCGGCTCGCGCTGGCACGCCGCGCGTCGCTGGACGCCCGTTGCCGGCGACGCTGCGCTACGCCTCGACACATGGCACCGCGTGCTGCGTCAGGCGCTCGCCGCCTGATCCTGCGTTCGCGCCAGTGCCGCTGCGAACAGGGCGTCGGTCTGCCGATCGAGCGCCGCCGCCACGGGGATCGGTCCAAAGGGATCGCGCCCGGCCAGCGCGACATCCATGTCGAGCGCCGAAAGCTGCAACAGTGTTTTCAGGCGGCGCTGCAGGTTGCGGACGGACGCGTGCTGGTCGCGCTCCCCGACCTCGTGCCGGATGATTTCCTGACGCAGCGCATCGAGCGCCCCGACGACAACGTCGTTATAGGCCAGGTGCGGCCCGCGATGAAGCGGCAGGTGCGCGTTCTGGGCGATGCGCTCTTCGGACGGCAGGAACATGCCATTGGTTTCGAAGTCACCCATGCCCGCGCCGGTCCGCCCGAGCCGTTCCATGAACTTCCGCAAATCCGGATAGCGCCGCAAGTGATTCGGCAACAGATGATGCCGGTGCCAGCCACAGCGTGCAGGCATCTTGAATACATGCATATTTTTCTGCCGAATAACTTCGCCCATATCTGCTCCGGGCAGAGCTTGTACAGACGGCGAAATGACCCAAGTTTGGCCAGAATTGGTAATCGTCGGATAAGGAAAATAGCGTTCTTGATTTGTTTCTTGAAAGGTCTATCATAATCGCGTGCAACCGCGAACTACGTCCAGAGGTGCCACCCGCAACTTCGAAAGCCTGCGGTTCGGCTCGACGGAGCGCCTGGTCGATGGCGACTGGCTCGACGACGCCGAAGCCATCGACGGTGCGCCCCTTCCCCCGCGAACGACCGTCGCCGTGGAAAAGGCAAAGTCGATCATCGCGCGCAACGCGTCGCCGGACGTGCCGTTCGACCGGTCGATCAATGCCTATCGCGGGTGCGAGCATGGCTGCATCTATTGCTTCGCGCGACCGACGCATGCGTTTCACGACCTCTCGCCGGGCCTTGATTTCGAGACAAAGCTGTTTGCGAAGCCCGACGCCGCCGCCTTGTTGCGGTCCGAACTCTCGAAACCTGCCTATCGCTGCGCACCGCTCGCCATGGGCACCAACACCGATCCCTACCAGCCGATCGAGCGCGACTGGCGGATCACGCGCCAGTGTATCGAGGTGCTCGCCGAATGCGACCATCCGCTGATGATCACGACCAAGTCGGACAGGGTCGTGCGCGACATCGACGTGCTCGGGCCGATGGCGGCGAAGGGACTGACTTCGGTGATGATCTCGGTGACGTCGCTCGACCCGCGCATCGCCATGACGCTGGAACCGCGTGCCCCTTCGCCGCGCAAGCGCATGGCCGCGATCAAAGCGCTGGCCGCTGCGGGCATCCCGGTCCAAGTTTCGGTCTCGCCGCTCATTCCCGCCATCACCGACCACGAGACCGAAGCGATATTGCAGGTCGCGTCGGAAGCGGGTGCCACCCGCTGCTCGTTCATTCCGGTGCGCCTGCCGCACGAAGTCGCCCCGCTCTTTCGTGCCTGGCTCGACGCGCATTACCCCGAGCGCGCGGGCAAGGTCATGTCGATCATCCAGTCGATCCGCGGCGGGGACCGCGACAACGACCCCCGTTTCGGCGATCGGATGCGCGGATCGGGGCCGTGGTACGACCTGATGCTCACGCGCTTCAAACTGGCGCGGCGACGCTATGGCCTGGAGGCGCCGCGTGTGGAGTTGCGCTGCGACCTGTTCCGCCCGCCGGCGGGCGCGCAGGGCCGGCTGTTCTAGGCCGCCGCCAACCGGTAGTCCTTGTACTGCTCGCGCAGCGCGGTCTTCAGCAGCTTGCCGGTGCCCGTATGCGGCAGGCTGTCGACGAAGATCACGGCGTCCGGCAACCACCATTTCGCGACCTTGTCCGCCAGATGCGCGGTCACATCGGCTTCGGTGACGGCTGCGCCATCCTTGCGGATGACCAGCAGGATCGGCCGTTCGTCCCATTTGGGATGCGCGATGCCGATGGCCGCCGCTTCCTGGACGCCGGGGCATCCGACCGCGGCATTCTCGAGCTCGACAGAGGATATCCATTCGCCGCCCGACTTGATCACGTCTTTCGACCGGTCGGTGATCTGCATCGTGCCGTCGGGATGGAGGATGGCGACATCGCCCGTGTCGAACCATTGGCCCTCGCTCGTGGCGTCGGCCTCCATCTTGAAATAGCGCTTCACTACCCAGGGCCCGCGGATTTCGAGCCTGCCCGACGCCTTGCCGTCGCGCGGCAGCACGGCGCCGTCGTCACCGACGATGCGCAGTTCGACGCCGAAGGGGACCCGCCCCTGGCGCGCCGTCACGGCAACCTTCTCGTCGAAGCTCAGGTCGTCCCAGTCCGCCGACGGCGCCCCCATCGTGCCGATGGGGCTCGTCTCGGTCATGCCCCAGGCATGGTTCACCCGGACGCCCATGCGCATCAGCCGCTCGATCATGGCGCGCGGCGCCGCCGATCCGCCGATCGTCACGATCTTGAGCTTGCCCAGGTCGGCGGCCTGGTCGCTGTCGGCCAGCATGTCGAGATGCTGGAACATCGCGAGCCACACCGTCGGCACGCCGGCCGAATGGGTCACGCCCTCGTCGATGAACAGGTTGCACAGGACCGCGGCCTCGTTGGTGACCGAGAAGACGAATTTCACGCCCGCTGCCGCGCCCGCGAACGGCAGGCCCCAGCTCGCCGCATGGAACATCGGCACGATGGGCAGCAGCACCGCCTGCGGGCTGAGATCGAACACCGACGGCGCGATCTCCGCCATGGCATGCAGCATGGTCGAACGGTGCTCGTACAGCACGCCCTTGGGGTTCCCGGTGGTGCCGCTCGTATAGCACAGCATGCACGGGTCGCGCTCGTCGCCGGTCGCCCAGTCGTAATGACCGTCCTGCGCCGCCAGCAAGGGCAGATAGTCGGTATCGAAACAGACGTACTGCTCGACACTGGCCAGATGCGGCTTCAGCCGCTCGACCACCGGCGCGAACACGGCATCGTACATCAGCACCCGGTCCTCGGCATGGTTGATGATGTAGATCAGCTGCTCGTCGAACAGGCGGACGTTGATCGTGTGGATGACGCCGCCGCACCCGATCGCGCCGTACCAGGCGGCAAGGTGGCGGTGATGGTTCATGGCGAAGGTCGCGACGCGATCGCCCGGTTGCAGGCCCCAGGCCGCAAAGGCCTGCGCCAGTTTCCGCGCATCGAGCGCGACACCGGCCCAGTCGGTCCGCTCGACGCGCCCGTCCCCCCAGCGCGTCACGATCTCGCGCGTGCCGCATTCGCGTGCCGCATGATCGATCAGGTGCGTCACTCGCAGCGACCAGTCCTGCATGCCCCCCAAAAGGCCCATTATTTCAGTCCCTCTCCCGCGCCGCCGATTGGCGCACCCTATCCCACAAGCGCCAGCCGCGGCGATTCCTGTGCCTTCAACTCGACCCCGGTCACGCCGGACAGGCGACCCATCATCGCCGCAAGCTCGCCGTCGATCAGAAAATCCCGACCCAGTCGGATATGTGCAGTCTGCCCTGCCGCCAGCAGCGCATGCAAGACCAGTTCGCACCGCCCGCCGCGCGCCTTGGCGAGCAATTCGGCCAGGGCCGACACCGCCTCGACCCCGTCGACCGAGACAAGCGCATTGAGCCGGGCCGAACCTGCCAGCGCATCCAGCCGCTGCGCGCCGCGCACGGTCACCCGCGGCGTCTCTTCGCCCGGCTGGCGTTCGAGCTCGACCTTCAGGAGCACGCAGCCGCCGTTGCGCCCGAGTTCCTCGAGCGCGACGCACGCATCGTCGTCGAAACAATTGGCCTGAAACTGCCCGCTTTCATCACTGAGCGTGGCCGAGAGGAAGCGATTGCCCTTTTTCGACGTCCGCCAGCGCGCGTCCTCGACGAGCGCCGCCATCGTCGCGGCGGTACGCCCCTCGCCGCCCGAACCCGACAGGGCGACAAAGCTTCGCGCGCCATGCGCGCCCGCAACATGCTTGTAGCGATCGACCGGATGCGCCGAAAAATAGAAACCGAAAGCGTCCTTCTCCGCCGTCATCCGATCGGCCATCGACCATTTGGCGCTGCCGGGCAGCTGGATCGCGACGACCGACGCCTCGCCGTCGCCGAATAATCCGCCCTGCCCGCTCGTCCGGCCGTGTTCGGCCTGCGACGCGACCGCAAGCACCGTCTCGGCCACCGCGAAACACCCGGCCCGGTTGTCGTTCAGCGCATCGAGGGCGCCCGAACCGGCGAGGCTCTCGATCTGCCGCTTGTTGAGCAGGCGCGGATTGATGCGATTGGCGAAGTCGTCGAGCGTGGCGAAGGCGCCTTTTTCCGTCCGTTCGGCGCACAGCATCTCCATCGCGCCCTCGCCCACGCCCTTGAGCGCGCCGAGCGCAAAGCGCACGGCCAGGCCTTCGCCATGTGGTTCGACGGTGAAATCGGACCCGCTGCCGTTGATGCAGGGCGGCAGGCAGGTGACTCCCATGCGCCGCATGTCGTCGACGAAGATCGCCAGCTTGTCGGTATTGCCGAGGTCGAATGCCATCGACGCGGCGTAGAAGTCCTCCGGATAATGCGTCTTCACCCAGGCGGTCTGGTAGGTGAGCACGGCATAGGCCGCCGCATGGCTCTTGTTGAAGCCGTAATTGGCGAACTTGTCGATCAAGTCGAAAAGCTCGTTCGCTTTCCTGCGGTCGATGTTGTTGCGCCCGCACCCGTCGACGAAGCCCGCGCGCTGCGCGTCCATTTCCGACTGGATCTTCTTGCCCATCGCGCGGCGCAACAGGTCGGCATCGCCCAGGCTGTAACCAGCGAGCACCTGCGCCGCCTTCATCACCTGTTCCTGATAGACGATGATGCCATAAGTTTCGGCAAGCACGTCCTCGAGCAGGGGATGCGGATATTCGATCGGGACCCGCCCGTTCTTGCGGTCGGCGAACAGCGGAATGTTGTCCATCGGGCCCGGGCGATAAAGGGCGCCGATGGCGATGATGTCGCCGAAGTTGCTGGGCCGGACCGATCCGAGCGCGCGGCGCATGCCTTCGGATTCCATCTGGAACACGCCGACGGTGTCGCCCTTTTGCAGCAGCGCGTAGACGGCCTCGTCGTCCCAGCCGAGCGTATCGAGATCGGGCCGGTGACCTTCGCGCGCCTCGATCAGGTCGAGCGCGCGCTGCAGGACGCTGAGCGTCTTCAGGCCGAGGAAGTCGAACTTCACCAGCCCCGCCGCTTCGGCATATTTCATGTCGAACTGGGTGACCGGCATGTCCGAGCGCGGGTCGCGATAGAGCGGCACGAGCTGGTCGAGCGGCCGGTCACCGATGACGACACCCGCCGCGTGGGTGGACGAATGGCGCGGCAGCCCTTCCAGCTTCATGGCGAGGTCGAACAGCCGCCGCACGTCGGGGTCGTTCTTGTAGTCGCCCGCCAGTTCCGACACGCCGTTGAGCGCCCGCTTCAGGTCCCAGGGATCGGTCGGATGGTTGGGCACGAGCTTGGCGAGCCGGTCGACCTGGCCATAGCTCATCTGCAGGACCCGGCCCGTGTCCTTCAGCACCGCGCGCGACTTCAGGCGCCCGAAGGTGATGATCTGGGCGACCGTGTCGTGACCGTATTTGCCCTGGACATAGCGGATGACCTCGCCACGCCGTGTTTCGCAGAAATCGATGTCGAAGTCGGGCATCGACACGCGCGAGGGGTTGAGAAAACGTTCGAACAGCAGGCCGAGCTTCAAAGGATCGAGGTCGGTGATCGTCAGCGCCCAGGCGACGACCGAGCCCGCGCCGGAGCCGCGGCCCGGTCCCACGGGAATGCCCTGCGCCTTGGCCCATTTGATGAAGTCGGCAACGATCAGGAAATAACCGGGGAACCCCATGTTCGTGATGACGTCGAGCTCGAAGTCCAGGCGCGTCCGGTAATCGTCGGGGTTTGACACCGGCACCTTCGCCAGGCGCTCCTCGAGACCGGCATGGGCGTCGCGCCGCAGCTGTTCGGCTTCCGCCTCGCGGTCGCCGGCAAGGCTCGGCAGGATGGGCTTGCGCGACGGCGCGGCGACCGCGCAGCGCTGCGCCACCACGAGCGTGTTCTCCAGCGCGTCGGGCAGGTCCTCGAACAGCTTGCGCATGTCGTGCGCGGGCTTGATCCAGGCATCCGGATTGGACTTCGTCCGATCGTCGCTTTCGACATAGGTCGACGCCGAGATGCACAGCATGATGTCGTGCGCGCGGTGGAAGTCGGCATCGGCGTAGCAGGCGGGATTGGTCGCGACCAGCGGCAGCCCGCGCCCGTCGGCCATGGCGATCAGGTGCGGCTCGGCTGCCGTCTCCACCGCATCGCCGCGCCGCGAGACCTCGACATAGAGCCGGTCGGGAAACAGCGCGACCAGCCGGTCGACATAGGTGTCGGCTGCTGCTTGCTGCCGGTCCGCCAGCAGCCTGGCAATCGCGCCCTCGCCCCCGGCGGTCAGGCAGATCAGGCCGTCGGCATGGCGTGCCAACCGCTCGAAATCGACATGCGCCTGTTCCTCGACGGGCCGCGCCAGATGCGCGGCCGAGACAAGCGCACACAGGTTCTGGTAGCCGGTCTCGTCCTGCGCATAGAGCGCCAGCCAGTCATAGGCGGCGGGCGCGCCCTGCGGCAGATCGGGCCGAGCGACGCACAGCATCGTCGCGATGATCGGCTGGACGCCCTTCTTCTTCGCCGCTTCGCTGAACGGCATAACGCCGTAGAGTCCGTTACGGTCGCAGATCGCCGCCGCCGGAAAGCCCATGTCGCGCGCTTTGGCCGCAATATCCTTGGGGTCGATTGCCCCTTCCAACATCGTAAAGGCAGAGAAGATACGAAGGGGAACGAACTGCGCGTGGGCCATGTGTCTCTGTGGGGTAGCGCTGCCCGATTCGCAAATGCCTAGAGCAGTTTCTCGATCGCCGGCTTCAGGCTTTCCGGCTTGTCGGTCGGCGCAAACCGTTCGACGACCTTGCCGTCCTTGTCGATCAGGAACTTGGTGAAGTTCCACTTGATCGACTGGCTGCCGAGCAGGCCGGGCTTCGCTTTCTTGACGAACTTGTAGAACGGGTCGGCGCCGTCGCCGTTGACGTCGACCTTTGCCAGGACCGGGAAGGTCACGTCGTAGGTCAGCGAACAGAAACTGGCGATTTCCTCCGCATTCCCGGGCTCCTGCGCACCGAACTGGTTGCACGGGAAGCCGAGCACGGTCAGCCCCTTGGGCCCATATTCGCGGGCGAGCGCCTCGAGCCCTTCATATTGCGGGGTGAAACCGCATTTCGACGCGACGTTGACCGCCAGGATCGGCCCCTCGATCTCCGACAGCTTCATCTCGCTGCCGTCGGCCTTGCGTACCGTGAAGTCCTTCGCGCCCGTCATTGCCGTCCCCCTTTATTCGACCACCCTGATCCCGAGCTCGCGCAGCTGCTTCAGCGTCGCGGGCGCAGGTGCGTTCATCATAAGGTCTTCCGCCTTCTGGTTCATCGGGAAGACGATGACTTCGCGGATGTTCGGCTCGTCCGCCAGCAGCATGACGATACGGTCGATACCCGGCGCCGAGCCGCCGTGCGGCGGTGCGCCCAGCTTGAACGCGCCGATCATGCCGGCGAAGTTCGTGTCGACCTGCTCCTGCGTATAGCCGGCGATCTCGAACGCCTTGTACATGATGTCGGGCCGGTGGTTCCGGATCGCGCCCGACGACAGCTCGATGCCGTTGCAGACGATGTCGTACTGGTACGCCAGGATATCGAGCGGGTTCATCGTTTCCAGCGCTTCCATCTCGCCCTGCGGCATCGAGAAGGGATTGTGGCTGAAGTCGATCTTCTTGGCGTCCTCGTCGTACTCGAACATCGGGAAATCGACGATCCAGCAGAATTCGAAGCGGTTCTTGTCGATCAGATTCAGCTCATTGCCGATCCGCGTCCGCGCGGCACCCGCCAGCTTGGCCGCCGTCGCTTCGGGCCCCGCCGCAAAGAAGATGCCGTCATCCGGGCCGAGACCCAGCGCTTCGACCAGCTTGCGCGTCGCCTCCTCGCCGTGGTTCTTGGCGATCGGGCCGCCGAGTTCGCCGCCCTTTTGGGTGATATAGCCCAGGCCGGCATAACCCTCGCCCTGCGCCCAGGCGTTCATGTCGTCGAAGAACTTGCGGCTCTTGTCCGCCGTCCCCGGTGCCGGGATCGCGCGGACGACATCGCCCGCCTCGACCATCGACGCGAACCGCCCGAAGCCCGATCCCTTGAAATGATCCGAGACGTCGGTGATGACGATCGGGTTGCGCAGGTCGGGCTTGTCCGACCCATATTTCAGCATCGACTCGCGATACGGAATGCGCGGAAACGGCGCGGCGCTGACTGAGCGCCCATTGGCGAATTCCTCGAACACGCCGTGCAGCACCGGCTCGATCGCGGCGAATACGTCGTCCTGGGTGACAAAGCTCATCTCGAAATCGAGCTGGTAGAATTCGCCCGGCGAGCGATCCGCCCGCGCATCCTCGTCGCGGAAGCACGGCGCGATTTGGAAATAGCGGTCGAACCCCGCGACCATCAGCAGCTGCTTGAACATCTGCGGCGCCTGCGGCAGCGCGTAGAACTTGCCGGGATGGACGCGGCTCGGCACCAGATAGTCGCGCGCGCCTTCGGGGCTCGACGCCGTCAGGATCGGCGTCTGGAACTCGGTGAAGCCCTGCCCGATCATCCGCTGGCGGATGCTCGAGATCACGTTCGACCGCAGCACGATATTGGCGTGCAACCGTTCACGGCGCAGGTCGAGGTAGCGGTACTTGAGGCGGATCTCCTCGGGATATTCGGCGTCGCCGAACACCGGCATCGGCAATTCGGCGGCCGACGACTGGACCGAGACCTCGCGGGCGCGCACTTCGATCGCGCCCGTCGCCAGTCCCGCATTCACCGTTTCGGGCGACCGCGCCACCACGTCGCCGGTGATCGTCACCACGCTTTCGGCGCGCAACCGGTCGAGCACGGCATGCGCCGGGCTGTCGGTATCGGTCACGATCTGGGTGATGCCATAATGGTCGCGCAGGTCGACGAACAGCAGATTGCCGTGGTCGCGCTTGCGGTGGACCCAGCCGGAAAGGCGGACTTCGCTGCCCACGTCGCTATCGCGCAACTGGGCACAGGTGTGGGAGCGGTATGCATGGAGTGTCATGCGCGCGGCTAGGGCAGTCGTAACGGGCGTTTGTCAACCGGCCATTTGTCTTCGGGGGGCACCTCGCTATGGAGTGCAGATGAAGATTCATTCCATGATCGAGGACACCGCCACGCTCGCCGCGATGTGCGAACGCCTCGCCAGATCGAGTTTCGTCGCCATCGACACCGAGTTCATGCGGGAAAACACCTTCTGGCCCGAACTCTGCCTCATCCAGATCGCCGACGAGCACGAAGCGGCGGCGGTCGATCCCAAGGCCGAGGGGCTCGATCTCAAGCCCCTGCTCGACCTGATGACCGAGAATGACGACGTGCTGAAGGTCTTTCACGCGGGCGGCCAGGACATCGAGATCGTCTACAATCTGACCGGCAGGACGCCCTTCCCCCTCTTCGACACGCAGGTGGCGGCGATGGCGCTGGGTCAGGGCGAGCAGGTCGGCTATTCGAACCTCGTCGACCAGTGGCTGGGCATCACGCTCGACAAAGGCGCGCGCTTCACCGACTGGGCGCGCCGCCCGCTCGACAAGCGCCAGATCGACTATGCGATCGGCGACGTCACCCATTTGTCGAAGATCTTTCCGATGATGCTCGACAAGCTGGTCAAGACCGGTCGCGGCGCCTGGCTCGACCAGGAGATGGAGCGCCTCGCCAACCCCGCCAATTACGCACAGGAACCCGGCGAAGCGTGGAAGCGCGTGAAGATCGCCAGCCGCAAGCCCGAAGTGCTCGGCCGCCTGCGCGCGCTCGCCGCGTGGCGCGAGCACGAGGCGCGGACCAAGAACCTGCCGCGCGGCCGCATCGTCAAGGACGAGACGCTGGGCGATCTGGCGCTGCACCCGCCGCGCACGCAGGGCGACTTGTCGAAGGTGCGGGGCCTGTCGTCGAGCTGGGCGGGCAACGACATCGGCGCCCGGATGATGGCGGCGCTCAACAATGCGACCGCGCTGTCGGCAGAGCTGATGCCGGCGCGCGACGACCGCAAGCCCGGCCTCGGCAAGGACGGCGCACTCGTCGCCGACCTGCTCAAGCTGCTGCTCAAGATCCGCGCAAAGGAATCGAACGTCGCGCCGCGCCTGCTCGCCCGGACCGATGATCTCGACATGCTTGCCGCGGGCGTCCGCGACGGGCTGTCGATCCTCACCGGCTGGCGCTTCGACCAGTTCGGGCGCGATGCGCTCGACCTCGTCGAAGGGCGGCTGGCCTTCGCGGTCGTGAACGGCAAGCTCAAGATGACGCGGACGGAAAAAGTCGCGGTCGACGAAGCCGCCTGACATTCGGCGGCGAGCGCGCTAACGCTCGGCGCAACGAGACTCGAGTTCAGGCAGCCGTCCGATGTCCAAGATCAGCGCCCTTTTCCTTCCCGTCGTCCTGCTCTCGGCCTGCGAAACCATCCCCGACGCGCGCGTCGGCACATGCGATGCCGGCCCTGTCGCGAATTTCGTCGGTGCGCTCGCCACGCAAGACGTCGGCGATGCGCTTCTGAAGCGCAGCGGCGCGCGGACCCTGCGCTGGCTCGCGCCGGGCTCGATGGCCACGATGGACTATCGGCAGGACCGGCTGAACGTGCGGCTCGACGCGCGGCATTTCGTGACCGGCGTGGATTGCGGATAAGCCCGGCTGCCCCAGACCCTCGCCCATCGGTTCAGGCCGTTCGGGCCTGCCGCCCCAGCACCGACGCCAGCTGCTTGTGCCGCCGCTCTACCGCTTCGCCGTAAAGCATCGCCTGCCCCTCGGGCAAAGTCAGGGTCAGCGCCTTGTCGTCGATCGACAGCCGGCTGACTTCCAGCGGACCCGCCACCCCGCCGCTGAGGCGCTGGCCGAGGCGCATGGCCAGGCCCCATGCCGCGGCGGTGGCGCAGTCCTCGGGCGACGACAGCTGCGCCACGAGCGGCGCGGGCGTGTTGCCACCGCCGAAGCTGGTGTAGAGCGCATGGGCGATCATCGCCCGGCCGCGGACATCGACGCCGACCCAATTGCCGTAGAGCGCGATGTCCAGCCCGCGCTCCGCACGCAGTTCGGGGTTCGCCATCCAGCCGACGTCGCCCAGCAGGCAGGCGACATGCCGCAACCGGGCACAGCGCGCGTCCTGGTGCGCGAACAGCGGCGCGATCCAGCGCGCCAGCAGGTCGCCATGTTCGGGAAAACGCCCCAGCGTCGCGCCGACGAGATGCGCCGCCTCGACGAGCGGGTCCTTGCCGCGCTCGCCGGGCGTCAGCCCTTCGAACAACAGGCCCTCGCGCAGGCCATAGGCCGATACGATCAGCGACTGCGCGCCCAGCAACCGGGTCAGCGTGGCGAGCAGCGCCGCCGCATCGCCCAGCGCCCCTATCCGTCCCGAGGGGATGGCGTCGATCCCCTTCAGCCGCTTGCGGTCCATGCGGCCGAGCGCGCGCAACAGGCGCGACGCGGCTTCGGGCGGCATGGCATAGCCGTGGAGCACCGGGAGCGGATAATCGGTGAGGTACATGTGCAGGCGCGCCAGCGCCCGCCACGAGCCGCCCACCAGCCACAACGGCAGGCCTTGCTCGATACCTTTCCAGCCGGACTTCACCAGCAGCTTGCGTACATGGCGGTCCAGCACGCCGCGCCCCTTCTTCAGGGCCGCCAGCCGCAACACGCCGAGCGGCAGCGAAACCGTCTCGTGCACCTCGCCGCCGCGCACCCGGGCGAGCTCGAGACTGCCGCCGCCCAGGTCCCCGACGATGCCGTCCGCGTCGGGAAAGGCGGAGATCACCCCATAGCCCGACGCCCGCCCTTCCTGCTCGCCCGATAGCAGCTCGACCGGCAGGCCGAGCTTCTCGATCTCGGCGACAAAGGCCTTGCCGTCGCTCGCGTCGCGCACGGCGGCGGTCGCGACGGTGCGGACGTGCCGGACCTCCATGGCCCGTGTCACGTCACGGAAGCGGGCAAGCGCGCGCAGCGCCTGCGCCGTGGCCTGCCGGTCGAGCTTCGCGCCGTCGCCCAGCCCCTTGCCAAGGCCCGCCGAAACCTTCTCGTTGAACAGCACCGACGGCGCACGCGCGGGACCGTCGTAGACGACGAGTCGGACCGAATTCGATCCGATGTCGATAATCGCCTGCGTTGCCGCCATTCAGCGCCGCCTCAAACTCAGCGTCGGCACGCTGCCGCCCTGGTCGAGCGCCGCGCCGCGCCCCGACAACGACGGGTTCGTCATGAAATAGCGGTGCAGGTTGAATGGCTTGGCGCCGGCTTCGACCCGCACGTACGACCCGTCGGATTGAAGTTCCCAGCTTTGTTCGGTGTCGATGAGGTTGGCGACCATGACCTGGTCGAGCACCTGGTCGTGCACCGTCGGCGTTTCGATCGGCAGCATGTATTCGACGCGCCGGTCGAAATTGCGCGGCATCCAATCGGCGGACGAAATGAACACCTTTGCCTTGTCGTTGGGCAACGCCTTGCCCGCGCCGAAGGCCCAGATGCGGCTGTGCTCGAGGAACCGGCCGACGATCGACCTGACCCGGATGGTTTCCGACAGTCCCGGCACGCCCGGCCGCAGGCAGCAGATGCCCCGGATGATCAGTTCGACCGGCACGCCCGCCGCGCTTGCCTCGTAGAGCTTGTCGATGATCGCGGGGTCGACGAGCGAATTCATCTTCGCCCAGATGCCCGACGCCCGCCCGCTCCGGGCATGCTCGATCTCGGCGTCGATGAGGCTCGTCAGTTTCCCGCGCAGCCCCGTCGGCGACAGCGTCAGCAGTTCGAGGCCGTGCGGCTCGATATAGCCGGTGATGTAATTGAACATCTGCGCCGCATCGCGCCCGGCACGCGGGTCGGCCGTGAAGAAGCTGAGGTCGGTATAGATGCGCGCCGTGATCGGATGATAATTGCCGGTGCCGAAATGGCAGTAGGTTCGGTTGAGCCCGCCTTCGCGCCGCACGACCATCGACACTTTCGCATGCGTCTTCCAGTCGATGAAGCCATAGACGACCTGCACGCCCGAACGTTCGAGCTGCGACGCCCACAGAAGATTCTGTTCCTCGTCGAACCGCGCTTTCAGTTCGACCACGGCGGTCACCGACTTGCCGGCCTCGGCCGCGTCGCACAGCGCGCGGATGACCGTCGGCTGCTTGCCGGCGCGGTAGAGCGTCTGCTTGATCGCCACGACATCCGGGTCGGCAGCGGCCTGGCGCAGAAAGGCGAGCACCACGTCGAAGGTCTCATAGGGGTGGTGGACGATGATGTCCTTCGCCCGGATCGCCGCGAAACAGTCGCCGTCATATTCGCGGATGCGCTCGGGAAAGCGCGGCGAATAGGGCGTGAACTTCAGGTCGGGCCGATCCTCGTCGACCAGCGCTTCGAGCGCCCCGATGCCGAGAAAGGCTTCCTTCTCGATGATCAGCGCATCCCCGCCGCCCAGTTCGGCCTTGAGCACGGCTTCCAGCTCGGCATTCATGCCGGTCTCGAGGTCGAGGCGGATCACCCGCCCGCGGCGGCGCCGCATGATCGCCGTGCGGAAATAGCGGACGAGGTCCTCGGCTTCTTCCTCGATCTCGAGGTCGCTGTCGCGAATGATCCGGAAGACGCCGGTATCGCGCACCTCATAGCCGGGGAACATCGACGCGGCATAGCGGCGCAACAGGCTTTCGATCGCGATATAGACGGCCGTCTCGCCCGGCAGCCGCACGAAACGGCCCAGCGTCGGCGGGATCATCACCAGCTCGCGCACCGCCTCGCCGTCGGACAGGCGCTTCAGGTCGAAGATCAGGCTGAGGCCGAGATTGGGAATGAACGGAAACGGATGTGCGGGGTCGAGCGCCTGCGGGGTCAGCACGGGGAAAATCTGTTCACGGAAATAGGTGTCGAACCAGTCCGTTGCGTCCTCGGGGACGCCATCGGGATCGATGACCTCGATCCCCGCCCCCGCCAGTTCCATCGCGATGTCGAGCCAGACATCCTGCTGCGTATCGGTCAGCTTGTCGGCGTCGGCGGCAAGTTCGGTCAGCTGCTGCGCAACCGTCATGCCGTCGACCGAAATCTCGTCGACGCCCTGAAGCTGCTGGCCCTTCAGCCCCGCCACGCGCACCATGAAGAACTCGTCGAGGTTGTTGCCCGAGATCGACAGGAAGCGCAGCCGCTCGAGCAGCGGATGCGCGCGATTGGTCGACTCCTCGAGCACCCGGCGGTTGAAGGCGAGCCAGCTCAGCTCGCGATTGAAATAACGACTTTCACTGTCCGACATCTGTCCGCCCTAGCCCCCTTCGTCCCGGGCGTCGATTGGTCCCAGCACTTCGCGCGCAAGTGGAATGGTCACTGCCCGCCGCCGCGCCAGCGACGCCATGTCGAGCGCATCGGCGAGCGCGATGACGCCATGATGACTGCGCGGCGCGCGCGGGATCAGATAGGCCCGCACTTCCAGCGTCAGATCGAGGCCGCGCCGTTCGAGTTGCTTGGCCAGAAGGCGGCCGATGAGGTCGTCGTCCGGCGGACCGAGCGTCACGGTGGGCGTCGCCGCGAGCCGCGACGCGAGATCGGGCAGCGTGATCCGCCACGCGGGCGGCGGGACTTCGGCAATCATCAGCAGGGGCTGCCGGGCGGCCTGCGCTTCGTTCCATGCCGAAAACAGCATGCGCTCCTCGGCGCGGTCGGCATCGTCGATCACCCGGCCGCCGCTGCGTCGCGCGAAGACCCGGCCGAGCAGGCTGCGTCCCGATTTGCGGGGGCCGGTCAGCAAGCTCACGAACACCGGCCATGTCCCCGGCCGCTCCAGATGGGCGACCGCGACGCGGTTCGACTCGGTGACGATGAACTCGGCGTCGCCATCGTCGACCGGCCAGTCGAGCGGCAACGCGGGCTGAACGTTCACCGCCGGATGCGCAGCGCGCCGCCGCCCTCGGTCACCCGGAATCCCCGCGCCTCCAGCGCCAGCTTGAGCGTCGCGGCATCCCCGGCAAAACTCACGGTCATCACCGACGTGCCGCCGAGCGCGAGGCTGGTCGTCGTCGCCGCCTTCACGCCGGGCACGCTGCGCACCGACGCCTCGGTATCGCTGACCGAACCGACATCGGGGGTTTCGAACTGGACCGAGATGGTCGACGCCGTCGTGTCGGGCGCTGCCTGGGCCGCATTGTCGCTCGTCGTCTCGTCGGTCGCGGTGTCGGTCGCATTTTCGAGCAGCGACGGATCGATGACCGGGGTCTCGATCAGCGACGGGTCGGGTCGCAACATGCCCATGGCGAGCGCATCGCTGTAGATCGCGTCGATCCGCTTCACGCCCTCGTCGAGCATCGCGGGGATCTTGTCGCTGGTCTCGACGCGCAGGGCAAAGGTCGAGATCACCTCGTTGCCGGGCCCGTGACGCGCGGTGAAAAAGCCAACCACCGGGCCGCCGGGATAGCTGTACCGCAGCTGCACGACCGGGATCAGCACGTCGGCCGCCCCATATTGATCGAGGATCATCCGCCACCAGTTGCGCCCCGGCCGCTGGGTCTGCCCATAGTTCAGCAGCAACGGATCGGAGCCGGTGCCACTCGGCCGCACATAGTCGACCGGGCTGTTCCCGGTGCGATAGCGCGCCCAGGCCTTTTGCCACTCGGTCCGCTGCTCGAAGGTATAGGCCGTGCCGCCCGACCACATCACCGGCAGCACGAGCATGGGTGCCGAACGCGAGACGTTGCCCGTCACGCCGAGTATCTGTCCGGCCCGCGCGCGGTCGAACAGCACGCCCAGGGTCGCGACATAGCGGTTGGGGCCGATCTGTTCGTTTTCGACGACGATGCCGGCAACGATGCCGTCGAGCGCCGAATCGCCCAGCGCCGGCGCGTCGCCCGATCCGCCGTGCATCTTGCTCCACAGCATCTGCCAGCCCTTGCGCTGCGCAATGCGCCACCCGCCCAGCCGAGCGGCCTCGGCGGTCTTCGCGCGGACGTCGATGGCGATGCCGGAGACCTCGAAGCTGCCCGACGAATCGATCGGCGCGACGCCACGGTCGCCCCCGTCGATCTGGGCGATCACGGCTGCGGCGAGCAGCGATGCGCCGAGAAGGGCGAGGAAAGGGGCAACCCGGAACTTCACGGCGGGTCTTTTGGCGAGTTGCGGTTGGAAAAGGAAGCGGGTTGTGGAATGGCGCGCGCCATGGCGGGATATACTTACGAACAGGCAGGCGTTTCGATCGCGGCAGGCAATGCGCTGGTGCGCGCGATCGGTCCCCTGGCAAAGGCGACGCGGCGCGCAGGTGCCGATGCGGAGTTGGGCGGGTTCGGGGGATTCTTCGACCTGAAAGCGGCGGGCTTCACCGATCCCCTGCTCGTGGCCGCGAACGACGGCGTGGGCACGAAGCTCAAGCTCGCGATCGAACATGACCGGCACGAGGGCGTCGGCATCGACCTTGTCGCCATGTGCGCGAACGACCTGATCGTACAGGGTGCAGAGCCGCTGTTCTTCCTCGATTACTACGCCACCGCCAAGCTCGACACCGACGTCGCGACGCAGGTCGTCGCCAGCATCGCCGAGGGCTGCACGCTGGCGGGCTGTGCGCTCATCGGCGGCGAAACCGCCGAGATGCCGGGCATGTATGCCGAAGGCGACTATGATCTCGCCGGCTTCTGCGTCGGCGCGGTCGAACGCGATCAGGTGGTAACGGGCGCCTCGGTCGCCGACGGCGACGTCATCCTCGGCCTTGCCTCGTCGGGCGTGCATTCCAACGGCTTCTCGCTCGTCCGGCGGCTCGCGACCGACAGGGGGTGGAAGCTCGACCGCCCTGCCCTGTTCGACCAGGACGTGCTGCTGATCGACGCGCTGATGGCGCCGACGCGCATCTATGTGAAAGCGCTGCTGCCCCTCGTGCGCACCGGCAAGGTCAAGGCGATGGCGCACATCACGGGCGGCGGCCTGCTCGAGAACATCCCGCGCTGCCTGCCCAGGGACATGCAGGCGCGCATCGATGCCGACGCCTGGCCGCAGCCGCGCCTGATGGCGTTCCTGCAGGCGCAGGGCAATATCGAGCCCGCCGAAATGGCCAGGACGTTCAACTGCGGGATCGGCATGGCCGTCATCGTGGCGGCGGCCGATGCGGCGGACGTGACGGCGGCGCTCGCCGCGGCAGGCGAAACCGTCCACCGCATCGGCGCGGTCGTCGGCGGTGCCGGCGGCTGCGTGGTTACCGGATCGGTCGAGACGTGGAGCGCACGGGCGGCGTGGGAAGCGAGCTATGGGGTCTAGAGCCCCCGTCGCCGTGCTCATCTCGGGCACCGGCACCAACATGGCTGCGCTCGTCTATGCCGCCAAGCACCCCGATTGCCCCTATGAAATCGTCCTCGTCGCCTCGAACAACCCCGATGCGCCGGGCCTCGAATTCGCGCGCGCCGAGGGTATCGCGACGTTCGCCCATGCCCACGCCGGCCTGAAGCGCGCCGCGTTCGACGCGATCCTCGATGCCGAAATCCGCAAGGCCGGCGCGCAGTTCGTCGCGCTCGCCGGCTACATGCGCCTACTGTCGCCCGGCTTCATCGCCGATTGGCAGGGCCGGATCGTCAACATCCACCCCTCGCTCCTCCCGGCGCACAAGGGGCTGCACACGCACGATGCCGTACTGGCCGCCGGTGAGCGCGTCAGCGGCTGCACCGTCCATGTCGTGACCGAGGCGCTCGACGACGGGCCGATCCTCGGCCAGACGCAGGTCGCGGTGATCGACGGCGACACGCCCGATACGCTGGCCGCCCGCGTCCTGATCGCCGAGCACCAGCTCTACAGCCGCTGTCTCGCCGCTTTCGTCGCCGCCGCAACCGGCCCGGAGGCATTGATCGCACACGTCCGCGCCCGCGCCATGGCCTTGCCCGACGCCGACGAGGTCACCTCGCACGGCATGCCCTGCTTCGGCATCGTCAAGGGCAAGAAGTTCGCCTATGTGTCGAACGACCACCACGGCGACGGCAAGGTCGCGCTGCTGGTGAAGATCAGCGGCTTGGAGGAACAGGCCACGCTGATCGAGAACGACCCGCGCCGCTATTACCGGCCCGCCTATTTCGGCGACGGCTGGGTCGCGATCCGGCTCGACCTCGGCGACAACGACTGGGACCATATCGGCGACTGGCTCGGCCGAAGCTGGCGCGCCGTCGCGCCGCCACGACTCACCCGGCTGATGAGCGTGGCCGACGAATTTTGAGCATTTTATCCCCTCTCCCCTTGCGGGAGAGGGAGGGGCCCACCGACTCTTGGCGGTGGGAGGGAGAGGGGACGGCAATCGACCAGCTCTCTTGCCAACCCCTCACCAACTCCGACTAGGCGCTGAAGCGCCAGGCCTGCACATCCTCTCCCGCAACGGGAGAGGCGCAAGCTCAGCCGACGATTTCTTCCGGCTTGAAGAAATAGGCGATCTCGATCGCGGCATTCTCGTCGCTGTCGCTGCCGTGCACCGAGTTCGCCTCGATGCTTTCGGCCAGTTCCTTGCGGATCGTGCCCGGCTCGGCGTTGGCGGGGTTCGTCGCACCCATGATGTCGCGGTTGCGCTGCATCGCGTTCTCGCCCTCGAGCACCTGCACGACGACCGGGCCCGAGATCATGAAGTCGACCAGGTCGTTGAAGAAGGGACGCTCGCGGTGGACGGCGTAGAAGCCCTCGGCCTGCTCGCGGGTCATCTGGATGCGCTTCGACGCGACGACCCGCAGGCCGCCGTCCTCCAGCATCTTGGTGACCGCACCGGTCAGGTTGCGGCGGGTGGCGTCGGGCTTGATGATCGAGAAAGTGCGTGTCGCGGCCATGACTGGTGCGGCTCCATTTTGCTGGGGGGACAGGGTTGCGAGCGCCCCTAGCGGCGGGGCGCCCGGCAATCAACCTTCGTAATTGTCCGCAATGTAGCGATCGAGCAGCCGCACGCCGTAGCCGGTCGCGCCCTTGTCCCAGCCGGGCCCGGGCTTCGACGCCCACACCATGCCCGCGATGTCGAGGTGCGCCCAGGCGACGCCCTCGTCGACGAAGCGCTGGATGAACTGTGCGGCGGTGATGCTGCCGCCCTCGCGCGGTCCGACGTTCTTCATGTCGGCGATCGGGCTGTCGATAAGCTTGTTGTACGCCTCGCCCAACGGCATCCGCCACAGCGGATCGCCGACGGCGCTGCCCGCCGCGACGAGTTGCGCCGCCAGCGCGTCGTCGTTGGCGAAGATGCCACCGTGCTCATGGCCGAGCGAAATGATCATCGCGCCGGTCAGCGTGGCAAGGTCGACGATCGTCTTGGGCTGCAGGTTCTTCTGTACCCAGGTGATCGCGTCGCACAGCACCAGCCGCCCTTCGGCGTCGGTGTTGATCACTTCGATCGTCTGGCCAGACATGCTGGTCACGACATCGCCGGGCCGCTGCGCCTTGCCGTCGGGCATGTTCTCGACGAGCCCGCAGACACCGACCACATGCGCCTTGGCCTTGCGGCCCGCGAGCGCCATCATCGCCCCGGCGACGGCGGCGGCGCCGCCCATGTCCCACTTCATGTCCTCCATGCCGGCAGGCGGCTTCAGCGAGATGCCGCCGGTATCGAAGGTCACGCCCTTGCCCACGAACACCACGGGCGTCGGCGTCGTGCCGCCGGTGCCGTCCCACTTCATCACCAGCAGGCGCGAGGGGCGCTCCGATCCCTGCCCGACGCCTAGCAGCGCGCCCATGCCGGCTGCCCTCATGGCATCCTCGTCGAGCACCTGAAGCTCGATGCCGAGCGCGGTCATCCGGCGGCAGCGTTCGACGAAGCTTTCGGGATAGATGATGTTCGCCGGCTCGGTCACGAGCTCGCGCGCAAAGCTGACGCCTTCGACGACGGCCGCCGTGCGCGCCCAGGCCTCGGCAGCGTCGCCGTCCGCGCCGGTCACGACGATTTTTTCGAGCGTCGGCTTCTGCGTGGCCGGCAGGCGCGTGCGATAACGGTCGTAGCGCCAGCCCCGCAGGACCGCGCCTTCGAGCAGGCGCATCAGGACCGGCGTGGCGATCCCCGCCGCATCGAGGGCGAGCACCGTCTCGCCCGACGTCAGCAGCTTGGCGGTCAGCGCAGATCCCGCCTTGACCGCGTCGCTTCCGCTGCCGCCCCCGGTACCCAATAGAAGGACCCGGCGCGCCACGCCGCCGCGGGACTCGCTCTGCTCGGCGGTGCTCCCCGCTTCGCCTTCGAACCGTGCCAGCGAGGCGGCGGCGCGCAGGCCGTCCGCATTGGCGTCGCCGGCAAGACGGTCGCCGAGCGCGCCCTTGGCGACGGCAATGACGAGCGTCGTGGCATTTTCGGGACGGGAAGGAGCAAATTCGACATTCATGGGACGGGGCATTCCTTGAGGGTGGCGGCCGGAAGTTACCGACTCGGCAAGACGTTGCTGTTAGCTGGGCAAGGTGACGCGTGCAAAAGCCCGATTGCCTTGGCCCCCAGACCGGTGCGATAGGCCCGCTGTGATCCGGCGCACGAGTGGTGTGACCGCTCTCCAGTGCGTGCGAGGCTGTGTGGCAAGAAGTGCAAGGGTTTTGGGGGCGGCGGCAGGCCTGTGGATGGCCACGACGACTCCCGCCTATGCTCAGGCGACGGACGTGCCTGCGCCCGCCCCGGCGACCGCCGACAAGCCCGATGAACAGATCGACTTCGCGGCCGACACCCTCGAATATCTGAGCGACGCGGATATCGTCACGGCCAGCGGCGATGTCCGCATGTCGCGGGAAGGCAATCGGGTACGCGCCGACCGCGTCGTGTGGAACCGCAAGACCGGGCAGGTCCGTGCGATCGGCAACGTCCGCATCGTCAATCCCGGCGGCGACATCGCCTATGGCGATTCGGTCGAGCTGACCGACACGCTCAAGGACGGGATGGTCGACAATCTGCTGATCGTCCTCATCGACGGCGGGCGGATCTCGGCGCGGCGCGGCGTCCAGGCCAATGGCATTTCGACGCTCGACAATGCCGCCTATTCGCCCTGTCCGGTCATCGACAGCAATGGCTGCCCCAAGAACCCTTCGTGGAAGATTTCGGCGGTACGGGTCATCTACGATCCGGTGCGCAAGCGCATCCGCTTCAACGGCGCGCGGCTCGACGTGTTCGGTATTCCGGTGGCGTTGCTGCCGGGGCTGGTCGTGCCCACGGGCAGCGGCGGCGGCAACGGGCTGCTGATCCCGAACATCGAATACAACCGCACCAACGGCGTTCGCGTCGACCTGCCCTATTATTTCCGCCTGTCACCCAATCGCGACCTGACACTGACACCGCGTCTCTATTCGGCGGCACCGCCGGCGCTCGAAGGAACCTACCGCGCCCTGACCGAGGACGGGGCTTATCGGATCGGCGGCTTCGCCACCTACAGCCGCCGTCTCGTCGCCGACACGCTGACGGGGACCAACCAGTTTCGCGCTTATCTCGATGCTTCGGGCAAGTTCCAGCTCGACCCGCTTTGGAGCGTGACGGCGTCCGTCCGGCGCGTGACCGACCGGACGCTGCTGCGCCGCTACGATTTGTCGTACGACGACAAGCTGCGCTCCACCTTCGCGCTCGAACGGATCGATCGCGACAGCTATTTCTCGCTGTCGGGATGGGCCGTCCAGACGCTGCGTGCCGGCGTCGCACAGGGTACCATTCCCGTGGCGCTGCCCGAAATCGACTATCGCCGACGGTTCGACGATCCGATCGCCGGGGGCCGGATCGAAGTGCAGCTCAATTCGCTGGCCCTGGCCCGCACCCAGGGGCAGGACACGCAACGGGCGTTCGCCGGCGCGCGCTGGGACCTGCGCCGTCTGACCAACCTGGGCCAAGAAATCATCCTCACGGCCTATGCCCGCGCCGACGTCTACAACAGCAAGCAGAACGACCTCACGACGACAGTTCAATATCGCGGCGATACCGGCTGGCAGGGGCGCGGTATCGGCGCGCTCGCGGCCGAGATCCGCTGGCCCTTCGTCGGCACGCTATGGGGCGGCACGCAACGCCTGACGCCCCGGCTTCAGGTCGTCGCGTCGCCACCGACCGCCAATCTGTCCATTCCCAACGAGGACGCGCGCTCGGTCGATCTCGAGGACAGCAACCTCTTCGCGCTCAACCGCTTTCCCGGCTACGACCGGTGGGAGGACGGCACGCGCATCACTTATGGCGTCGACTGGAACTTCGACGCCCCGCGTTTTTCGGTCGCCGCAACCGTCGGGCAGAGTTACCGCCTGACGGCCAAGCCATCGCTGTTTCCGGATGGAACGGGGCTGACCGACCGGACGTCCGATATCGTCGGCCGCACCACCGTGCGCTACCGCGACGTCATCTCGCTGACGCATCGCTACCGCCTCGACAAGGACGGGCTCGCCTTGCGGCGCAACGAGATCGACGCGACCATCGGCGATGCCCGGACCTACGCGCTGATCGGCTATCTGCGGCTCAATCGCAACATCTCGTCGACGCTCGAGGACCTGCGCGACCGCGAGGAGATCCGGGTCGGCGGGCGCGTCCAGGTCACCCGTTTCGTCTCGGTGTTCGGCTCGGCAACGGTCGACCTGACCGACAGGGCAGAAGATCCGCTGTCGATTGCAACCGGCTACCAGCCCGTTCGCCACAGGCTCGGCATTGCCTATACCGACGACTGCCTCGACATCGGCTTCACCTGGAAGCGCGACTATGACACCAGCGGCGACGCCCAGCGCGGGGACTCGTTTCTGCTCAGGCTGGCATTCCGCAACCTAGGTCGCTAACGTCGGGTTCAGCATGGCCCCGTCACAGGCGGCCGAATGACGTCGTGCAACAGAATTGGAACGCAACGCTTGAAACGATTTGCACAGGGTGCGGCACTGGCCGTGCTGGCGGTGGCGCTGGGTGCGCCGGTCCTCTCGACCGCCCAGACCGTTCCCGACTCCAAGGAAGTGCCTTCCGCCGCCAACCTCAACCTGCCGGCGGAAATCACTTTGTTCGGCAAGAACGACCCGCATGTCCGCAAGGCGACGGCGATCATCAATGGTGAAATCATCACCGGGACCGATATCGACCAGCGGCTCGCGCTGATCGTGATCGCCAACGGCGGCAAGATTTCGGACGAGGAGCGGGAACGGCTGAAGCTGCAGATCCTGCGCAACCTGATCGACGAGACATTGCAGATCCAGGAAGCCAAGGCGAACGACGTCAAGATATCACGCGACGAGATCGACCAGAGCTACGCCCGCGTCTCGCGCAATTTCAAGCGCACGCCCGAAGCGATGAGCGCCTATCTGCGCGAGCAGGGATCGTCCGACAAGTCGATCAAGCGCCAGATCGAAGGCGAGCTGGCGTGGAGCCGCCTGCTCCGCCGCCGCGTCGAACCCTTCGTCAACGTCAGCGACGAAGAGGTGCAGGCCGTGATCGAACGGCTCGAGGCGCTGAAGGGAACCAAGGAATACCGCGTCAGCGAGCTCTATCTGTCGGCGACGCCCGAAAACCAGGCCGAAGTTTCGGCGAACGCGCGCAAGATCATCGAGCAGGTCAAGCAGGGCGGGTCCTTCCCCGCCTATGCCCGCCAGTTCTCCGAGGCATCGACGGCCGTCGTCGGCGGCGATCTCGGCTGGGTCCGCGCGCCGCAGCTTCCCGACAGCCTTGCCGCCGCCGTGCAGGAACTGTCGGTCGGCCAGATCGCCGGCCCCATCGCGACGCCCGGCGGCTTCTCGATTCTCTACCTCGCCGACAGCCGCCAGGTCCTGACCGCCGATCCGCGCGACGCCCAGCTCAACCTGCGCCAGATGTCGGTCAAATTCTCGCCGACGATGTCCGAGGCCGATGCGACCGCCCGCGCCGAAGGCTTTGCCAAGGCGACTCAGTCGATGGGCGGCTGCGGCAAGGTCGACGAAGTCGCCAAGGCGCAAGGGGCCGAGGTCGTCGACAACGACGCGGTCAAGGTGCGCGACCTGCCCGCGCCGTTGCAGGACATGCTGCTCAAGCTCAGTGTCGGACAGGCGACGCCGGTCTTCGGCTCGAAGGCCGACGGCATTCGCGTTCTCGTCCTGTGCGGCCGCGACGAGGCGCGTTCGGCGTCGGGCCCCTCGCCCGACCAGCTTCGCGCCCAGATCGAGGAAACGCGCGTCAACCAGCGCGCCCAGCGCTATTTGCGCGACCTGCGCCGCGACGCGGTGGTCGATTATCGCTGATCCCGTGTCCGCAATCGCCGTTGCGCTGGGCGATCCCGCCGGGATCGGTCCCGAAATCGTCGGCAAGGCCTGGGGACAACGCGTGGAATCGGGCCTTGCGCCCTTTTTCGCCGTAGGGGACACGGCGTCGTTCGGGCCCGGCTGGACCGGCCCCGTCGCCCGCATCTCGTCGCCCGAGGAAGCCGCCGGCATTTTCCCCGATGCCCTGCCCGTCCTCCACATCGCCGACGGCGGCCGCATCACCGCAGGCAAGCCCGATGTCGAGGGGGCGCGCTGCGCGCTGTCGTCGCTCGAGCTGGCGACCGGCCTGACCAAGTCGGGCGCCGCCTGCGCGCTGGTCACGGCGCCGGTGTCCAAGGCGCAGCTCTACGGCATCGGCTTCACCCACCCCGGCCAGACCGAATTCGTTGCCGAGCGCTGCGGCGTCTCGCCCGAAAACGCCGTGATGATGCTGGCGGGCCCCACCCTTCGCGTGGTGCCGGTGACGACGCACATTCCCTTTGCCGATGTCGCGGCGACGCTCACCATCGAGCTGATCGTGGCAAAGGCCCGCGCCACGGCCCGCGGCCTGGAACGCGACTTCGGCATCGTCGCGCCGCGCCTCGCCGTCGCCGGTCTCAACCCCCATGCGGGCGAATCGGGCATGATCGGCCGCGAAGAGCTCGACATCATCCTGCCGGCCGTCGAACAGCTTCGCGCCGAGGGGATCGATGTCACCGGGCCGGTCGCCGCCGACGGCCTGTTCCACCCGCGCGCCCGCGCCACCTATGACGCGGCGATCTGCATGTACCACGACCAGGCCCTGATCCCGCTGAAGGCGCTGCACTTCGACGAAGGGGTCAACGTCACCCTGGGCCTGCCGATCATCCGCACGTCGCCCGACCATGGCACGGCATTCGCCATCGCCGGCCGCAACATCGCGAATCCGGGCGCCATGATCGCCGCGATCCGGCTGGCGGCACAGGCGGCGGCTACCCGCGCCGCGTGACAGCGGCACGACCGCCCCTGCGCGAGGTCATTTCGCGCCACGGTCTCTCGGCGTCGAAGGCGCTGGGCCAGAATTTCCTGCTCGATGCGCAACTGCTCGACCGGATCGCCCGCGTGCCCGGCGACCTCGGCGGCGCATCTGTGTTCGAGGTCGGCCCCGGCCCCGGCGGGCTGACGCGGGCCCTGATCGACGCCGGCGCTTCGGTGACGGCAGTCGAACGCGACCGCCGCTGCCTGCCTGCCTTGGCGGAGCTGAGCGCCGCGCATCCGGGGCAATTGCGGGTGATCGAGGGCGACGCGCTGGCCCTGCCCTTGCCCGACGTGCTGGCCGAGGGCGGCCATATCGTCGCCAACCTGCCTTACAACATCGGTACGGCATTGTTCGTCGACTGGCTCTCCGGAGAGGCATGGCCGCCCCGCTGGGCATCGCTGACCCTCATGTTCCAGGCCGAAGTCGCCGAGCGCATCATCGCCGCGCCCGACAGCGACGCCTATGGGCGGCTGAGCATCCTGTCGCAGTGGCGCTGCGACGCCCGCATCGCGATGCGCGTCAACCGCGCCGCCTTCACGCCGCCGCCAAAGGTGATGTCGGCGGTCGTGCACCTCGTGCCCAGGGCGGCCCCACCGGGCGTGCGCGCCGCGACGCTCGAACGCCTGACGGCGGCGGCGTTCGGCCAGCGGCGCAAGATGCTGCGGGCCTCGGTGAAGGGGATGCCCGGCGCGCTCGCGGCGCTGGAAGCGGCAGGCATCGACACGAGCCGCCGCGCCGAAACCCTGTCGGTCGACGAGTTCGTGCGCGTCGCCCGGCTATTGGGCTAGGCCGACCGGCCGATCAGCGCGGCGTCGCCACCGGCAAAGCCGGCGCGGCCTGGGCCGATTGGACGACCGGCGGCGGTCCCTTTTCGATCACGGCGGCCAGTCGCACGCCGTCCGGGCACGCGCCGACACACAGCGTCTTGATGCGCGCGAGATTTTCCTTCGCCTTGGTTACGGCACCCTTCGCGACCATCGCTTCGCCCTGCCCGGCGAGCGCCGCAATGTCGTTCGGCTCGATCAGCAGCGATTCGCGGTACAGACGGATCGCCTTGCCCGGAAGTCCCTGTTTCTGCGCAACTTCGGCCAGCAGGGCAAAAGCGCCGCGGTTGCGCGGATCGACGGCGAGGGCGGTCTCGAGCGCGTCGTTCGCCGTGTCCAGCCGCCCGGCCGCGAGTTCCGATTTCGCCTGCGCCACCAGCAGCATCGAGCGCGGATCGATGGCGGCATCGGGGCGCTGGCTGTAGCCGACACTCGATACCGTCGCCAGGAGAAGGGCGATCCCGATGGCGGGCGGGGTAAAACGCATGGCAAGCTCCACAAGCATATCAAGCCGTCAGGCTAGCACGGCGAAACCAGTCGCGCGACGAAAAAACCGTCGGTGCCGTCGTGCCCGGGGGACAGGACGCGCCCCTTGCCCGCCGGGCGCCCGTTTTCGAACGGTGCCGCCGTGACCCAGCCCGGGTAGCGCGCCAGGAAAGCGTCGATCTGCCCGGCCCCCTCGCGCGCGACCAGCGAGCAGACCGCATAGACGATCGCGCCACCCGGCTTGACCAATGGCACTGCCAGGTCGAGCACATGGCGCTGGGTCTGCACCAGCTTGTCGAGCCGCCCGGGCTGCAACCGCCAGCGCGCTTCGGGATTGCGCCGCAGCGTGCCGCTGCCCGAACAGGGCGCATCGACGAGCACGACATCGGCCTGCCCCGCCAGCGGCGCCAGATTCTCCGCCTCGTGGCCGCCGTCGAGCAGCTGGATTTCGACCGTCGCGCCGGCGCGCGCCGCACGGTCGGGCAGCTGCGACAGCCGCCGCTTGTCGGTATCGGCCGCGATCAGCCGGCCCTCGCCGCGCAGGGCCGAGGCAAGCGCCAGCGTCTTTCCCCCGCCGCCTGCGCACAGGTCGATGACCGTCATGCCGGGCTTCACCTCGCAACCCGCCACGATCATCTGGCTGCCGCCGTCCTGCACCTCGACGCGACCTTCACGCCATTGGTCGCTCGCCTCGACCGCGAAATTCTCGGTGAAGCGCAGGCCGTCCTCGGTATGGTCGATGGGCGTCGCCTCCGGCCACACCGCCAGCAATGCCTCGCGCGTGGTCTTCAGCCGGTTCGCACGCAGGTCGAGCGGCGCCCTTTCGAGCAGCGCGGCATGCTCGACTTCGGGGATCATCCGGCCGAGCCACGCCGGCATCGGCACGGGCTGGTCACGCACTTCGCCGTCATCGAGCGGCGCCGGGCCATAGGGCGATCCGTCGAACAGCGGCGCGAGCTCGGGATCGTAATCCGCCAGCCGCCCGAAGGCCGAGCGGGCGCTGACCGGCATCTCGCCGAACTGGCGGATGGCCAGGTAGACGAGGTCGCGCACCGCGCGGCGGTCCTTCGACCCGGCAAAGCGCCGCGTCGAGAACCACTTTGCGATGATCGTGTCGGCCGCCGCGCCATTGTCGCGCGCGGCGGCAAGGATGAGGTCGAGGATCTCGATCGCGGACTGAAGTCTGGCTGAGGGGGTCACCGTGTGGGGTAATTCGGTGCTTCGCGCGTGATCGTCACGTCGTGCACATGGCTTTCGCGGAGGCCTGCGCCGGTGATCCGCACGAAACGCGCCCGCTTCTGCAGGTCGGCGATCGTCGCGGCCCCGGTATAGCCCATCGCCGCCTTCACCCCGCCGACGAGCTGGTGGATGACGTCCTTGGCCGGCCCCTTATACGCGACCTGCCCCTCGATGCCCTCGGGCACGAGCTTGAGCTGATCCTTGATGTCCTGCTGGAAATAGCGGTCCGCCGACCCGCGCGCCATCGCGCCGACGCTTCCCATGCCGCGATAGGATTTATACGCACGCCCTTGATACAGAAAGGTTTCTCCAGGTGCTTCGGTGGTCCCTGCAAGCAGTGACCCGACCATCACGGCGGCGCCGCCCGCGGCCAGCGCCTTGGCCACGTCGCCCGAGGTGCGCAGCCCCCCGTCGGCGATTACCGGAATGCCCGACTTGGCGGCTTCCTCGGCGCTCTCCATGATCGCGGTGAGCTGGGGAACGCCGACCCCCGCGATGACCCGCGTCGTGCAGATGCTGCCCGGGCCGATCCCGACTTTCACCGCATCGGCCCCGGCACCGATCAGCGCGCGCGTCGCTTCGCCCGTCGCGACATTGCCGGCCACGATCTGCACGCTGTTCGACAGCTTGCGCACCCGCTCTACCGCGGCGGCAACCATGCTCGAATGGCCATGCGCGGTGTCGATGACGATCAGGTCGCATTCGGCGTCGATCAGGGCTTCGGTCCGCTCGAACCCGGCATCGCCCACCGTCGTCGCGGCCGCCACGCGCAGGCGCCCGGTCCCGTCCTTGGTCGCGTCGGGATAGGTCACGGCCTTTTCGATGTCCTTGACCGTGATCAGGCCGACGCAGCGATAGTCTTCGTCGACGACCAGCAGCTTCTCGATCCGGCGCTGGTGCAGCAGGCGCCGCGCCTCGTCTTCGCCGACGCCCGCCGTCACCGTGGCCAGATTCTGGCTCGTCATCAATTCGCTGACGGGCTGGTTCGGGTTGCCCGCAAAGCGGACGTCGCGGTTGGTCAGGATGCCGACCAGCTTGCCCGACGCCTCGACCACCGGAATGCCCGAAATCTTGTGCCGCTCCATCAGCATGCGCGCGTCGGCCAGCGTCTGATCGGGATAGATGGTGATCGGGTTGACGACCATGCCGCTTTCGAAGCGCTTCACCTGCCGGACGGCGGCGCATTGTTCCTCGACCGTCAGGTTGCGGTGCAACACCCCCAGCCCGCCGAGCTGCGCCATGACGATCGCCATGTCGGCCTCGGTCACCGTATCCATCGCCGACGACAGGATCGGAATGTTCAGCGTGATGTCGCGCGTGATCCGCGTCCGCGTGTCGGCCTGGCTGGGCAGCACGTCGGACGCGCCCGGCTGCAGCAGCACGTCGTCGAAAGTAAGCCCGAGCGGAATGTCGAAAGCCAAGCGATGCCCCTATGGTTCTGGCGAGTCGTGGCGGTCCATGTAAACGCGTGCGCGCGTGCGCGCCAGTCGTGCCGATTCCGCTTGGCGCGCCCCCTGCAACCCGCGATACTGCGCCTCAAACGCGGGGAGTGCGCAACATGGAATATCTGGTCGTCACGATCGCGCTGCTGGGCGTCGTCTACGTCATGATGGCGGTGAAGATGGTCCGGCAGGGCTATCAGTACACCATCGAACGCTTCGGCAAGTTCACGACCGTCGCCCAGCCCGGCCTCACGCTCATCTTTCCGTTCATCGACCGCGTCGGGCGCAAGGTGAACATGATGGAACAGGTGCTCGACATTCCGGGGCAGGAAATCATCACCAAGGACAACGCGATGGTCGCGGTCGACGGCGTGGTGTTCTTCCAGGTGCTCGATGCTGCCAAGGCCGCCTATGAAGTCAGCGACCTCTACCTTGCGGTCATGCAGCTCACGACCACCAATTTGCGCACCGTCATGGGCAGCATGGACCTCGACGAGACGCTGTCGAAGCGCGACGAGATCAACGGCCGGCTGCTCAGCATCATCGATCTCGCGACCGAGGCCTGGGGCGTGAAGATCACGCGCATCGAGCTGAAGGACATTCGCCCGCCCGCCGATATCGTCAACGCCATGACCCGCCAGATGAAGGCGGAGCGCGAGAAGCGCGCGACGATCCTCGAATCCGAGGCCGCGCGGCAGAACGACATCAACCGCGCCGAGGGACAGAAGCAGTCGCAGATCCTCGAGGCCGAAGGGCGCAAGGAAGCCGCCTTCCGCGACGCCGAAGCGCGCGAACGCTCAGCCCAGGCCGAAGCCGAGGCGACCCGGCTGGTGTCGACGGCCATCGAAAACGGCAGCAGCCAGTCGCTCAACTATTTCATCGCGCAAAAGTACGTCGAGGCGGTCGGCCTGTTCGCCACGTCGCCCAATGCCAAGACGATCCTGTTCCCGGTCGAGGCGACGCAGCTGATCGGCACGCTCGGCGGCATCGGCGAGCTGGCAAAGGAAGCGTTCGGTGACCAGACGGCCGCGCCCCCGCCGCCTGCGCCACGCCGCCGCGGCCCGTTCGAGGAGCCGAATGGGGGCTCCGGACAATGACCGGGCCTTTCGGCCTGGCCGATCACTGGCTGTGGATGATCGCGGGTGCCCTGCTCGCAATCGCCGAAATGCTCGTGCCCGGCGTTTTCCTGATCTGGATCGGCGTGGCGGCGCTGTTTACGGGGGTGCTGGCGCTGCTGCTGCCCATCGGTGAAGTGCCGCAGTTCCTGATCTTTGCCATGGCCAGCGTCGCCGCAATCTATGCCGGCCGCAAATATCTGTCGCACAACCCCATCGTCAGTGCCGATCCGCTGCTCAACGACAAGAGCGCGCGCCTCGTCGGGACCATCGTCACGGCGGTCGAGCCGGTCGATGCGCTGCAGGGGCGCGTCAAGGTCGGCGACGGGGTCTGGTCCGCACGGGGAGCAGAGGCGGCGGTCGGCGACCGGTTGCGGGTCATCGGGGCGGACGGGGTCGTCCTCGTCGTCGAACGCGTCTGACGACACCGACGCGATTTCGCTGTCCTACACGGGCGCAACGCCTCATCGTTTGGGACGCCGGAGTCGGCATGCTCTTTGACCTCATCGACTCACCGCCCGCGATCAACGGTTCGTCGCTGTTTTGCCCCGGTTCACCGGAGCGCGACGGTGATATCGTGGGACAGTCGTGACCTTCGAACCGGGACTCCTGCGGGCAGCTTCAGCTCTTGGTGCCGCCCATCAGGCCGCCCAGCATCCCGCCGATCGCACCCGCAACGCCGCCCTCCGCCGCCGTGCCGCCCGTGGCATGGCCGATCAGCGAGCCCAGCGCGCCCTCGCCGCCGATGTGCGCCATGATCTGGCTCATCACGTCCGGCGCGACGCCGGTCTGCGCGGCCGCCGCCTGAACGGTATCGTTCGGCTGGGTGTGGTTCTGCATCAGCGCCGTGACGGCCGACTCTACCGTCGCGGGATCGAGCCCCATCTTCTGGGCGATCATGCCCGCGACCTGCTGTTCGACCGCTTGGCCGGCGCTGCCGCCGACGGCGCCCATGATCGAATCCAAGATGCTCATGCTGTCGGTCCTTTCGTTTCGCTACCGGTAGTTAGCATCTGTGTAGCAATCGTGACAGCCGTTTTCACTCGCCTCGGCCGAGCGGCGGCATGGGCGCGAGATCGGGTTCGACAAAGGCACGGCGCGCCGCGACCGAAAACAGCCGCTCGCGACTGTAGAACGCCAACGGCCAGTCGCGCCGGCCGAAGGGCGATGCCAGCAGCCCGTTGACGCGCTCGGCCAGGCCCCCCTGCCCCGCGTCGGCCAGATGCGCCCGGACCGCATGCACGAAGCACTGGGTGATCGTCTCGTGATAGCCCTGGCTGTCGTCGTTCACGCCGCCGACCGCCTCGTTATATCCCGAAATGATCGCGCGCATGTCGCGCTCGGGGTCGATGTCGGGCCGTTCGGTGACGATCCAGTGGCAGGCGGCCAGATGCGCCTCGTGCGTCCAGTCGGCACGCGGCAGGCTGCGATCGAGCAGGCCCCGACCGACGCGACGAATGTCGGCATCGGTCGTGAACAGGCGGGGTGAAGGGTCGGTCATGTCCGGGCTTTCGGTACGGCCCGGATTTCTGCCGGGCGCTTCAGGCGGTTTCGAGCAGCTTCGGGGCCGATTGTCGCACCCCCTCGTCGACGTGATCCGCGAATTGCACGAAATTGTCGATGAACTCGCCGACCAGCTTGGCCGCCGTGCGGTCGTACTCGGCCTTGTCGGTCCACGCCTGCCGCGGATCGAGCATCGCGCCGTCGACCCCCGGTACGGCGACCGGCACGTCGAAGCCGAAATTCGGGTCCTGGCGGAATTCGGCGTTGTTGAGGCTCCCGTCGAGCGCCGCGTTGAGCAGCGCGCGCGTCGCCTTGATCGGCATGCGCTTGATGCCCGGCATCGTCGCCTTGCCACCCGTCCAGCCGGTGTTGACCAGCCAGCAGGTCACGCCGCCCTTCGCGATCCGCTCCTTGAGCAGATTGCCGTAGACGCTCGGATGGCGCGGCATGAACGGCGCACCGAAGCAGGTCGAAAACGTCGCCTGCGGTTCGGTCACGCCGATCTCGGTGCCGGCAACGCGCGCCGTGTAGCCCGACAGGAAATGGTACATCGCCTGGTCCGGCGTCAGCCGCGCGATCGGCGGCAACACGCCATAGGCGTCGGCCGTCAGCATGATCACCGTCTTGGGCGGCGGCCCCAGATTGTCCTTGCTGGCATTGGGAATGAAGTCGATCGGGTACGACCCGCGGCTGTTCTCCGCCAGCGTCGCATCGTCGAAGTCCAGCTCGCGCGTCTCCGGGTCGATCACGACATTTTCGAGGACCGTGCCGAACCGCTTCGTCGTCGCGAAGATCTCGGGCTCGGCCTCGGCGGACAGGCGGATCATCTTGGCATAGCAGCCGCCTTCGAAGTTGAAGACCGCCGTGTCCGACCAGCCATGCTCGTCGTCGCCGATCAGCGTGCGGCTCGCGTCGGCGCTCAGCGTCGTCTTGCCGGTTCCCGACAGGCCGAAAAAGACTGCCGTGTCGCCGTCCGGGCCGATATTGGCCGAACAATGCATCGGCATGATGCCTTCGACCGGAAGCTTGTAGTTGAGGATGCCGAACACCGACTTCTTCATCTCGCCCGCATAGGCCGTGCCCCCGATCAGGATCAGCTTCTCGGTGAAGTTGACCGCGATCACCGTCTCGCTTCGGCAGCCATGGCGCGCGGGATCGGCGCGGAAGCTCGGCAGGTCGATGATCGTGAATTCGGGCTGGAACCCGGCCAGTTGCGCGGCGTCCGGGCGGACGAGCAACGTGCGGATGAACAGGCTGTGCCAGGCAAGCTCGTTGATGACGCGGACATTGACCCGGTGCTCGGGCTGCGAGCCACCGAACAGGTCCTGGACGAACAGGTCGTCCTTGGTTGCCAGCGCGGCGTAGAAATCCTCCTTCAGCGCGGCGAAATGCGCCGGAGTCATGCTCTTGTTCGCCTGGCTCCACCAGATCGTGTCCTCGGTCGTGGCATCACGGACAAAGAACTTGTCCTGCGCACTGCGCCCGGTGTGTGTGCCGGTCTTCACGACGAGCGGACCGTCCTTTGCCAGGATACCCTCGCCCCGCTGCACCGAAAATTCGACCAGCGGCGCCGTTATCAAGTTCCAGTGGAGCTTGGCGGCGGTAACGATACCCTGCTGCGCAAGGTCGAAATTGGGAAGTGTCACGTCGGTTACCCTATAGCTGAAATACGCATCTGACCGGGGGCATTGCGAGCATGAACCGTGAAAGGCAAGCCTTTGCCGGGACCCGGAAATGTCCCGATTCAGCTGATAGCGTTACCAGCGACGACGACCGGATGAACTTGCCATCATGCTGCAGCGGGGGCATTTGAGGGCCATGCCTGCGACGATCGCACTGGTCGATGACGACCGCAACATACTTACCTCGGTCGCCGTTGCGCTCCAGGCCGAAGGGTTCGTGACTCGCGTGTACACGGACGGTGAAGTCGCGCTGAAGGCACTCATCGACAACCCGCCAGACCTGGCCGTCTGCGATATAAAAATGCCCAAGCTCGACGGTCTCGAACTCCTGCGCCGCCTCCGAACGACATCCGCGCTTCCAGTCATCCTGCTGACGTCCAAGGACCAGGAAAGCGACGAAGCGGAAGGGCTCGCGACAGGCGCGGACGATTACATTGCCAAGCCGTTTTCGCAGGCCCTGCTGATCGCGCGCATCCGCGCCATTCTTCGACGGGTTGAATTCTCGCGAGCCGACAACGACCCCGAGGCCGCAGGAAGCGGCGAGCCCATCCTGAGGGGACGGCTGTCGATGGACCCGCAGCGGCACCGCGTGCACTGGGACGAGCGCGAAGTCGCACTGACGGTGACGGAATTTCTGATCCTCGAAGCGCTCGCCAGCCGTCCGGATGTCGTGAAGAGCCGCAACCAGCTGCTCGATGTCGCCTATCACGACGACGTCTACGTCGACGACCGCACCATCGACAGCCACATCAAGCGCATCCGTCGCAAGTTCAAGGCTGTCGATCCGGCGTTCGACGCGATCGACACGCTCTACGGCGCCGGTTACCGCTTCACCGATGGCTGACGACGCAATCGAGCCGTGGCAGGGACGCGGCTCGCTGACACGGCGCATATTGGCAGTCAACGTCGTAGCGCTGGTGCTCATGGCCGGCAGCTTATTCTATCTCGACAACTTTCGGGTCAGGCTCATCGAGGAACGGCGCGCCCAGGCGGAAGGCGAAGCCCAGATCGCGGCAGCCGCAATCAACGCAGCCCCGCGTCGCGCACGTCAGGCATTGATCGAAACTCTTGGAAAGAGGTCGGGCGACCGGCTGCGCCTGTTCGACAATACCGGCCATCAATTGCTCGACAGCTGGGCAACGGGGCCGAGGACTTACGGCTTCGACGGGCGAGCCGACGAACCCTGGGATAACGAAGGTGCCCGTTGGGTGGATCGGGTCGCGGAAAGGATCGTCGGCGCAAACGTACCCGACCCTTTCACCGACGCGGGCGACCGGGCGAAAGACTGGCCCGAACTACAGAGCGTGATGACCGGTTCGACCGTCGCTTCCCGCGTCTGGCTTGCGCCCGACCGCACGCTCATCGTGACCGCAGCGGCGGCGGTCAATCTCGAGCGGACGCGCTTCGTCTTGAGCGTTGGCAACGCACGCGATGTGACCCGCCTGGTGCGCGCCGAACGCTTTCGACTGGCGATCATCGTGCTGGGCACGCTGTTTTTGTCGATTGCACTTTCACTGTTTCTTGCGCGCACGATCGTCACGCCCCTGCGCCGCCTCGCACAGGCAGCCGTGCGGGTGCGACTGGGTCGATCTCGCGACGTCATCGTGCCCCGACTACCCGATCGCAACGATGAGATCGGCATGCTTGCACGCGCGGTGTCCGACATGACCCAGGCACTGCGCGAGCGCATCGACGCGACCGAAGCATTTGCGGCCGACGTCGCGCACGAACTGAAGAACCCGCTCGCCTCGATGGCCTCTGCCGTCGAAAGCCTGGGCAAGACGTCCGATCCGGCGGTGACCGCGCAGCTTCATGCGATCCTGTCGGAGGACGTTCGCCGTCTCGACCGGTCAGTGACCGACATCGCGGAGCTTTCACGCCTCGACGGCGAGCTGTCGCGCACGCGGTTCGAACCCATCGATGTTGTTGCACTTCTGGACGATGTCGTGTCCGCCCGCGAACTCCGACGCGCACCGGACGTGCCCGCCGTGACGTTCACGAGACCGAAGGGGCAGCTTCGCGTTCTGGGCGACCAGATGCGCCTCTTTCGTGCCATCGAGAACCTGGTCGACAATGCGCTGTCCTTTGCACCTTGCGGCACCGGCGTCACGCTTTCGGCGACGCGCACAGGGGCGGAGATAGCCATTTTTGTCGACGACTTCGGACCCGGCATTGCTCCCGATCGACGCGAGGCCATTTTCCGGCGTTTTCATTCCGAGCGACCCGATGGCGATTTTGCCCGGCATTCAGGGCTGGGCCTGGCAATCGCCAAGACGATTGTCGAGGCGATGGGCGGGCGCATCGGGGTCGAGGATCCGCCCTCCGCGCAGGGGACTCGCTTTGCCATTCGATTGCCGGGGGCTTGAGCCGGGGCTAGAGGGGCATGTGGCTACGCTCTCGACCGAAATGCTTCATGCAACGACTGTTTTCATTGGGGGGCGCGCCGTGATGATCGAGGGCGTCTCGGGCGCCGGCAAATCGGACCTCGCGCTGCGACTGATTGATCGAGGGGCAGTTTTAATCAGCGACGACTACAGCCTTGTCCGCCGCATGGGCTCATCGGTCGTAGCTGCCGCGCCGGCGACGATCGCCGGCAAGATCGAGGTCCGAGGACTTGGAATTGTCGAGATGCCGCATAAGGCCGAAGCCGCGGTTGCCCTGGTCGTCGCGCTTGGCGCGACCACGAGACTGCCGGAGCCGGGCCGCACGCGACAGATACTCGGAATTGATATTCCGCTTCTTTCCCTTGAAGGACGCGAGGCATCGGCTCCAATAAAGGTAGAACTGGCGTTGTCGCTTATCGGAGCCTCAAAGTGAAACAGCCCCGCCCGACCCGGATCCTGCTGGTCACCGGCATGTCCGGCGCGGGCAAGTCCACCGCGCTCAACACGCTCGAGGATATGGGCTGGGAAGTGGTGGACAACATGCCGTTGCGCCTGCTGAACCGGTTGCTGGCGACGGAGGCCCCACAGGGCACCCATGACGCGCGGCCACTCGCCTTCGGGATCGACAGCCGGACGCGCGGCTTCGACTCCGAAGCCATCGTCACGCGGATCAAGGAAATGCGCGCGCAGGGCGCGGAGATCGCGACGCTCTTTCTAGACTGCATCGGTACGGAACTGGAACGTCGCTTCTCCGAAACGCGCCGTCGCCATCCGTTGGCGCTTGACCGGCCGGCCGCCGACGGCATTGCCCGCGAGCGCGAACTGATGGCACCGTTGCGACACTGGGCCGATCACGTCGTCGACACCAGCGCCTTTACCAGCAACGATCTCAAAACGGACATACGTGCACGCTTCGGGGACGCTGACACCAACGGGCCGACGCTCTCGGTAATGTCGTTCGGCTTTGCGCGCGGCGTGCCCCGCAACGCCGACCTCATGTTCGACATGCGCTTCCTGCGCAATCCGCACTGGGTCGAGAACTTGCGCCCGATGAGCGGGCTGGATCTTCCGGTCACTGCGTACATAGCGCAAGACCCGGCATATGAGGACGTCGCCAAGCGCATCGAAGAGTTGCTCATCGGCTTGATCCCCCGCTACCAGGCCGAGGGCAAATCCTATGTGACGATTGCTTTTGGCTGCACCGGGGGACGACATCGCAGCGTCCATATGGCGGAGCGGGTGGCAAAGCGGTTGCGCGATGCAGCATTTTCGCCCACGGTCACGCATCGCGACCTTGCCAGGCGCCCCGATGAATTGACAGAGGGCAACGGCGTACACGCGGGCAGCAAAGGGACGTTGGAAGAGCAATGATCGGTCTGGTGCTGGTGACGCATGGCGGACTCGCCACCGAATTCGTCACGGCCATGGAGCATGTCGTCGGCCCGCAGCGCGCGGTTGCTGCCATCGCCATCGGGCCCGACGACGACATGGAAGTGCGCCGCGCCGACATCGCGGCCGCCATCGCCGAGGTCGACAGTGGTCGTGGCGTTGTTGTACTCACCGACTTGTTCGGGGGCACGCCGTCCAACATGGCCATTTCGCTCATGCAACCCGGGCGAGTCGAAGTGATCGCCGGCATCAACCTGCCGATGCTGATCCGCCTTGAAGGCGCGCGGCGGACGATGACCGTCCGCGACGCCGTGGCTGCAGCTCGAGAGGCAGGGCGCAAGTACATCACCGTCGCCTCCGAAGTGCTGGGCGACGTGCATGGCGAGCAGGCCGCATGATCAGCCGCACCATCGAGATCACTAATCGGCGCGGCCTCCACGCCCGGGCGAGCGCCAAGTTCGTGACGCTGGCGAGCACGCTGCCGGCCAAGGTCGAGGTGGAGAAGGACGGCGCGCGCGTCGTCGGCACGTCGATCATGGGGCTGATGATGCTCGGCGCAGCGATCGGCGACACGGTGACGATCAGCGCCAGCGGCGACGGCGCCGAAGAGGCCGTTGCGGCCTTGTCCGAGCTGGTGGAGAACAAGTTCGGGGAAGAGTGATGCCGGTGCGCGAGATCACCGGTTTTTCGAATCCCCTCGTCAAGCAGGTGCGGAGCCTGCGCGACAAGAAGCATCGCCGCGCCGAAGGCAGGTTCCTGGCGGAAGGATTGCGCATCCTGACGGAGGCGCTGGATGCCGGCGTCGCGCCCGAAATGCTGTGGCGGACACCCGACAGCGCCGACCACCCGCTGGTAAAGCGGCTGGAAGCGGCGGCCGGCGAGGTCTTCGTGACGAGCGCCGACATCCTGTCGAAGCTGAGTGGCAAGGACAATCCGGGCAGCGTCGTGGGCGTCTATGCCGAATTTCCCACGCCGCTCGAAAAGCTCGAGCGTTCGCGCGCCGATATCTGGATCGTCGCGCAGGCGCTGAGGGACCCCGGCAACCTCGGCACGATCCTGCGCACTGGCGATGCTGTCGGTGCGGGCGGCCTCATCCTGATCGACGATTGCACCGACCCGTTTTCAGTCGAGGCGGTGCGGGCAAGCATGGGGGCGGTGTTCACCCAGAGCATTACGGCCGCGCGCTGGCCCGAGTTCATCGAATGGCTCCGCAGTGGTCCCGGGCAACTCATCGGGACCAGCCTGAATACCGACACAGATTACCAGGCGGCACGGTACGAAAGTCCGACCTTCATCCTCGTCGGCAACGAGGCGCAGGGGCTACCAGCCGACTACGAAGCGAGTTGCGACCTGCTCGTCAAAATGCCGATGCTGGGCAAAGCCGACAGCCTGAACGCGGCAGTCGCCACAGCCGTAATGGCCTACGAAGTGCTCAATCAGAAGCGTTCGACGCGACAAGCTTGACCATCGGGCGGGTCAGCTGCTCGACGACCGGCAAAGTCTCGATGGCCTTGTTCCCGGTATCAATATTGAGCGATTCAAAACGCTTGGCTTGTGTAAGCACGTTCGATTCGAGGCTGCCCACGAACGCGTTATAAGCCCCTACCGCCGTGTCGAGGTTCTTGCCGAGGCGTCCGACATGGCTGCCCATGACCGCCAGCCGCGCGTAAAGTTCCTTGCCCAGTTCGGCGATCTCGCGCGCCTGACCAGCGAGCTTTTCCTGGCGCCACACCGCCGCCACCGTGCGCGCGATGGCGATCAGGTTCGTCGGCGTCGCCAGCAACACCTTCTTGTCAAAGGCAAAATCCCACAAGGTCGGGTCGTTTTCGAGCGCGGCGGACAGGAAGTGCTCGCCGGGCACGAACATGATCACATAATCGGGGGCGTCGGCGAACTGGCTCCAATAGCTCTTGTTGCCGAGCGAATTGACGTGCGTGCGCATCGACAAGGCATGCGCCGCAAGATGCGTCGCTCGATCGGTCTCGTCGACCGCCCCGAACGCATCCTGATAGGCATTCAATGAAACCTTGGCATCGATCACCAGACTCTGGCCGCCCGGCACGCGGATGATGACGTCGGGGCGCAGCCGGCCGCCATCGTCGATGCCGATACTGACCTCTGTCTGGAAATCGGCGTACTCGGACAGGCCACAGCTTTCGAGCACGTTCTTGAGCTGTTGCTCGCCCCAGCGCCCGCGCGCCTTGGGCGCGTTACGTAAAGCATTGACCAGTTTGGCAGCCTCGCCCGAGACGCGCTCGGTGCCAAGGCGCATCGCCTCAATCTGGCCCTTGAGGTCGCCGAAGGCGTCGCGCCGCTCGGCTTCCACCTTGGCCACCCCCTCTTCATAGCGTTGCAGGCGCTCCGTGACGGGCTGGAGCAAGGCTTTCAGCCCCTGCCCCGTCGTTTCCTCCGATTGCTTGAACCGCGCGTCGGCGCGTTCGAGGAACTGGCGCTGGGCGGTGTCGAGCAGCTTGGCCGCAGTTTCGGCAAATTGTGCGCCGAGCGCGTCCTTGGCTTCGGTCAGCTGCCTCAGCTGCGCCTCGTAGGATTCGGTCCGCGCACCATGATCCGCCCGCAAGGCGGCGATTGTCGAGGTCGCCTCTTCGCGCTCGCGCTCCACCTCGTCGAGCGTCCTGCGGAGCAATTCGGCCTGATCGGCGCGCACCTGCACTGCTGCGAGTTCGGCGCGGACGGTCGCCGCGCTGCGTCCGCCAAGCAGCCAACCGATCAGTGCACCCAAGAGCAGGGCGAGAAGAGCTGACAGCATCGTCTCGACAGTCATCGGGCAATTTTCCGCGAAAATCCGCCAAAGGTCACACGAAGTTCACACCTGAAACCATCAAGCGCGGACGTTACGGGTTCAGGTTTCAGAAGCGGCAAAGACTGTTCCATGAGAGGAACGTAACTGGAACAGGAACTGTAGGAAAGCAGTTTCTACGCCAGCAGCCTCAAGCCGCCTTCTTGAGCTTGGCCAGTTTGCGCAACACCATCTCGCGCTTCAGTCGGCTGAGGTGGTCGATGAACAATATGCCTTCGAGATGGTCCATCTCGTGCTGCAGGCACGTCGCCAGCATGCCGTCGATCCGTTCGTCGTGCTGGACGCCGTCGAGGTCCATCCAGCGCGCGCGGCACGTCGCGGGCCGCTCGACATCGGCATATTGATCGGGCACCGACAGACAGCCTTCGTTGTAGACGTTCGTCTCCTCGGCCGGGTCCAGGATCTCGGGGTTGATGAAAACGCGCGGATCGTTGACCGTTTTCGGTTCTTCGCCCTCGTCACCTTCGACCTGCGTCTGCAGGTCGATGACGAGCAGTCGCAGGGGCTCGCCGACCTGAATGGCGGCAAGCCCGATTCCCGGCGCGTCGTACATTGTCTCGAACATGTCGGCGACGAGCGTGCGGATATGATCGTCGATCGACTCGACGGGCTTCGACTTCAACCGCAACCGGGGGTCGGGCGCTTCGATGATGGGGCGTATGGCCATTATCTGCAGATAGGATACCGCGACGGGTAGTTTCAAGCCTCAGCCCGCCGGCTCCCATAATTCGACCGGATTGCCTTCGGGGTCATGGATGCGGGCGAAGCGCCCTGTCTCCGGCGCATCCCATTCGGGATTGGTGATGACCTCGATCCCCGCCGCGCGGAGCGAGTCGAGCAGCGCCTCGAGTCCCTCGACCCTCAGGTTGAGCATGTATTGGCGATCTGCCGGAAAATAGTCGCTGTCGGCGGCGAAGGGAGAAAACACGGTTTGTCCGGCTTGCTGGTCCCACAATCCCCATTGCCCGGTGCCGACGCCGAGGTGTTCGGCGTACCAGGCAGCGAGCGCCTTTGGATCCGTGGCGCGGAAGAACAGCCCGCCGATGCCGGTCACGCCCATGATACCTCTCCCCTAGCTTACGGGGCGCCGCGCCCTCAGAGCTTGCGCCAATGTGCCGTCGTCAAGATAATCGAGTTCGCCCCCTACCGGAAGCCCATGGGCAAGCTGGGTCAGCCGGATCGGGAAGCTCTCCAGCCGATCGGCGATGTAATGTGCGGTCGTCTGGCCCTCGAGCGTCGCATTCATCGCCAGCACGACTTCGTCCACGCCACCTTTTTCGACGCGCGCGACGAGGCGGTCGATGGTCAGATCCTCGGGTCGCACGCCATCGAGCGCCGACAGCCGACCGCCCAGCACATGATAACGGCCTGGAAAGAGCCGTGCCCGGTCGAGCGCCCAGAGATCGGCAACTTCCTCGACCACGGCGATGCTGCGTTCGTCGCGGCGCGGATCGGCGCAGATGCCGCACGGATCGCTGGTGTCGATGTTGCCGCAGATCTGGCATTCGGCGAGGCGCTCATCGACCGCCTCCAGCGCGCGGAGCAGCGGCACGAGCGCCCCCTCGCGCTTCTTCAGGAGGTGAAGCACCGCGCGCCGCGCCGATCGGGGACCGAATCCGGGAAGACGGGCAAGTGCGGCAGATAATGCTTCGATTTCGACAGAGGCCATAAAAGGGACATAGCCTGTTCCGGCAGTGCTTGTCGAAGCCCTGTCCTTCACATTACCGGCAGCTTACAACGGGCGGCGGCTTGGCGACCTTCCCGCGGCTGAGGGCGAACAACATGGCATTGCGCGTTATTTTCATGGGGACGCCGGAATTCGCGGTGCCGAGCCTCGACGCGCTGATCAAGGCCGGCCACGACATCGCGGCGGTCTATACGCAGCCGCCGCGCCGCGCCGGGCGGGGCAAGGCCCTGTCGCCCTCGCCCGTCCATCTCCGTGCCGAGGAACTGGGCCTGACCGTGCGAACGCCGGAAAGATTGCGCGATCCGGTCGATCAGTTCGGATTTGCGGCGCTTGGCGCCGATATCGCCATTGTTGCCGCCTATGGGCTGATTTTGCCGCGCCCCGTGCTGGAAGCGCCGCGCCTGGGTTGCGTCAACGTCCATGCCTCGCTCTTGCCTCGATGGCGCGGCGCTGCGCCGATCCAGCGCGCTATCTTGGCCGGCGACAGCCTGACGGGCATCACCATCATGCAGATGGAGGCCGGCCTCGACACCGGGCCGATGCTGGCGCGCGCGGTCACGTCGATCGACCAGAAAACGGCCGGCGAATTGACCGCCGAACTTGCGCGCATGGGCGCGGGCCTTCTGGTCCAGACACTGGCGCATACGCCACCGCCGATCGTCCAACCCGAAGCCGGCGTGACCTATGCCGCGAAGATCGACAAGGCCGAGACGCGGATTGACTTCAGCCAGCGCGCGGAGGTGGTGGAGCGGCAGGTTCGCGCATTCGCGCCGACGCCGGGCGCGTGGTTCGAGCATGGCGGCGAGCGCATTCGTGTGCTGGAGTCCGAAGTCATTGAGGGCGAGGCGATGGCCGGACTTGTAGCGGAGGACGGCCTGGTCATCGGTTGTGGCGCCGGACTGATCCGTCTTGCGGTCGTACAGCGCGCGGGGCGGGCAGCGATGCGCGCAGACGATCTGCTGCGCGGTTTCGCCATTCCCGTGGGCACCGTACTGGCGTGACGCGATTTCGACTGACCGTCGAATATGACGGCCGGCCCTTCATGGGATGGCAGCGCCAGCCGCACGGTCCCTCCGTCCAGGGGGCGATCGAAGACGCTGTACAGCTGATCTTTGGCGAAGCCGTTGCCGTCCAAGCCGCAGGGCGCACCGACGCCGGGGTCCATGCGCGGGCGATGGTCGCCCATCTCGACCTCGAACGCGGGATCGCGCCTTTCCGCCTGCTGGGCGCGCTCAACGCGGGACTGAGGCCGAACGCCGTGTCGATCATCGCTTGCGAGGTCGTGCCTGAAGATTTTCACGCGCGTTTTTCGTGTGTTGGCCGACATTATGAATATCGGATCGTAAATCGTCGAAGCCCTTTGACCTTTGAACAGGGGCTTGCATGGCGGCTGCCCGTGCCGCTCGACGTCGCGGCGATGCACGACGCTGCCCAACAGCTGGTGGGGCGGCATGATTTCACGACTTTCCGATCCGCCCACTGCCAGGCCGAGTCGCCCGTTCGCACGCTCGACCGGCTCGATGTCGGGCGCGAGGGAAGCGCAATCATTGTTCAAGCAAGCGCCCGCTCGTTCCTTCACCATCAGGTGCGGTCGATGGTCGGTTGCCTGTCGCTCGTGGGCCGCGGCAAATGGTCGGCGGAAAAACTGCAGGCGGCGCTTGAGGCCAGGGACCGGACGCAGCTGGGGCTTAACGCGCCACCAGATGGCCTGTACTTCATGCGCGCCGATTACTGAGCGCGCAGCGCAAGCGCCTTTTCGAACATGGCCAGCTGCCACAGCAGCCGCCCATGGTCGCGCTTGCCGTCGATATGGTCGGACGCAACGCGCTCGAGCGTTTCGCGATCGAACCAGCCGGTATCCGCCAACCCCGCCAGCCGGCGCGCCTCGCCGGAGAGCGGCCCCCGGAACCAGGCCGAGACCGGAGTCACGAAGCCCATTTTGCGTCGGTAGAGGATGTCATCGGGCAGGACACCACGCATCGTGCGCTTCATCAGCCATTTGCCTTCACCGCGGCGCAACCGCATCGATACCGGCAGCGTGGCGGCAAATTCGACCAGCCGGTGGTCGAGCAGCGGTTCGCGCGCCTCGAGACTGACGGCCATGCTGGTGCGGTCGACCTTGGTCAGGATATCGCCCGGCAGCCAGATCTTGAGATCGGCATATTGTGCCCGGTCGAGCGGATCCCGGGCCGGCGCGTTCGCCATGGCGGCAACATAGCGATCCTCGGCCCGATGCCCTTGCAGGCTGCGTGTAAAGCTGGCCGAAAAGAGCGTGGCCCGCTCTTCCGGCGACGTCACTCCCACGGCACGCGCATAGGCTTCTCCGCCGCTCATCGCGAGCGCGGCGAAGGTGGATCGGGCGCGAAACACCTGCGGCGCCCAGTCGGCTTTCGGCCAGACCTGGGCGAGGCTGCCGAAGACGGGCGCACGCCACTCTTGCGGGATGAGGCCACGCACGCGGTCCTCGGCGTGCTGGAACTTGTAGCGGCGGTACCCAGCGAAGATTTCGTCGGCGCCGTCTCCCGAGAGAGCAACCGTGACAGTCTCACGCGCAAGCTGGCTGACACGCCACGTGGCGAGCGCCGACGCATCGGCGAAGGGCTCGTCGAACATTCGGGCGACGGTATCGGCCGCGGCATAATCGTCGGACGCGACAGTACGGCTGCGGTGGTCGCACGCGAATCGGCTGGCAATCTCGGCGGCGTAGCGCGTCTCGTCATGGGCGGCGCTGTCAAAGCCTATCGCACAGGTCTGGACCGGCCGGGTGGACGCTTCTGCCATGAAGGCGACGACGCTGGAGGAGTCGACGCCGCCCGACAGGAAAGCCCCGAGCGGCACATCGGCCACCATCCGCGACGTGACGGCTTCACGAAGATGGTGCCGCATCTCAGCTTCGAGATCGGCCACAGTGCCGCGCGCGCGCTGCGAGAAATCGATGTCCCACCACGATTGCGGCAGTGGCAGCGGCTTGCCCCGTTCAAGCAGCAGAAAGCTGGCGGCGGGGAGTTTGCGCACGCCCTCGATCCAGCAACTGTCGTCGGGGACATAGCCAAGCGCGAAAAAGTCTTCGATCGCTTGCGGATTCAGCTCGCGGCGCACGGCAGGATTTGCAAGTAAGCCCTTGAGTTCAGAAGCAAAGGCGATGCTTCCATCGGCTAGCGGGACGTAGTGCAATGGCTTTACGCCCAGCCGGTCGCGGGCAAGGAACAGGCACTGGCGGGCCACGTCGAACAGGGCAAAGGCGAACATGCCGTTGAGGCGGGGCAGCAGGTCCGGTCCCCAGGCGCGCCAGCCGTGAAGCAGCACTTCGGTATCGCTGTAGCTGTGGAACACCGCGCCAAGCCGCTGAAGCTCGCGGCGTACATCGGCGAAATTGTAGATTTCGCCGTTGAAGACGACGACGACCTGTTCGTCGGCGGTGCGCATTGGTTGCGCGCCACCTTCGAGGTCGATGATCGACAGGCGGCGGTGGCCGAGACCGACGCCGCGCGCGGTCCAGACGCCGCCGCCGTCGGGGCCGCGATGCAGCATCGCGTCGGTCATCGCCACGATGCGCGCCGGATCGACGGGCTTGGGCGTGTCCAGATGGAAAATGCCGGCAATGCCGCACATGAATGCTAGCGTCCCTTTGCCTGCGCGAGCATGGCGGCCACGCGGGCCTGCGGATCGCCCATATCGCGCAGGAAGGCAACCAGAGCCGCATGCGCGTCCTTCCCCTCCGCAGATACGACGATCGTGGCCGCGGACTGGTCTCCGCCGGAAAGGCGGGCGCGGAGCGTGGCGAGCTTTACGGCCGTACGACCGGACGCGGCGGCGCCGGCGACGAACCAGAAAGTTACGGCCTCGCGCTCGGCCTTTTCGGAGCCCATCAGCCGCTCGGTCCTGCCCCCGCCGAGCGACGGGAGGTCGGCCGCCCACGCCCAGTGGCCGGCTGGATCGGCAGCACCCTGACCGAATGCGACAATTTCGCGGCCATGGCCCTGCCAGCCATAGAGCGCCACGCCGATGTCGACGCGCTGTCCGGCCTCGTTTCCATAGCGTCCGAAAAGCCGGTGGTCGGCCCCGTCGAAACGCGGAACCCACGGCAATGCAGGCTGGTCGCCCATGCGCGTCCAGCCTGCAACGACCGGAAGCTCTACCCGGGACGGCAGCGCGCTGCGTCCCGTGGTCGAAGCAACGGCGTCCCAAGCTGCGGGAAGGACCGCGACGGCGACGACCATCGGCGTCATCAACAGGACCGGCGCCACGGGTCGCCAGACATGAAAAACTTTGCCGCCCAACCAGTCCTCGCCAAGCCGCCGGTCGAAGAATGGCCAAGCCGCGCCCATGATCGCGATCATGACCAGCGCAAAGAACACCCAGCCATAGACGATGTGATCGAAACCTGTTGCCGCCTTCACGCCGATGCTTTCGGCCGCAAAGATCGTCGCCCAGGCGCGAACCCCATTGGCGAGCACGGGTACCACAACCGCAGCTGCCATGAACAACGTGCGGCGCAGCGGTGAACGAAAGCAGACGTTGGCGGCAAGCGCACCATAGGCGATCATGGCGACGAGGAACTTCACCCCGGCGCATGCCTCTGCGACTTCGAACCAGCCGGCGCGCGTGGTGATGAAGACGCCGTCGATACTTGCCGGCACACCCGTCAGGTGCAGCAGCGCCATCGTCATCCGGGCGGTGAGCGTCTGCATCGGCCCGGTAAATTCGTCGCCGAACGGCACGAGGAAGATCAGGTAGAACAGCGGGAACAGGATCGTGCGGGTCGCGGCCGGCCCCAGGATCGCAATCACGCTGGTCTGCACCATCAGGATTAGGCCGACATGCCGCACGATCGCGACGCCGCCAGCCTCACCGACCAGCCAGACCAGCGCAGCGCCGAAGACGAGCGCCAGCCCGGGTAGCCATCCCGCGGGCGTCGTCAGCACGACCTCCGCACGGCGTAGCCAGATGAGCCACGCGCTGATCGGCACGATGTAAAGGCAGTGCTGGTAAGTAGAAATATTCCACCACAGGCCGGCCATGTCAGCCGCGTCGCGCGCGAACAGGGTCAGCAGCGCGGCAACGACGAAGGCGAGGCCCAGAAGCGGCTTCTGCCAGGCCGCTGCGTTACGCAGGGGCGCTACGACGCCGGACATTGCATCACCGGTCGCGGCAACCGCGACTGACGCCTCCGCGACAGACGAATTCAGCGTCACGCGACCAGATCCGCAAGCGGCGCCAGGCACGTGGTCCAGCTATAGCGTGCGCGCATCCGGTCTCGCGCGGCACTGCCGACCGCGCGTGCGCGGCGCGGGTCGCGCAAAAGTGCCGAAATTGCCGCCGCCTGAGCAGCGGGGCTGTCCGCCACGAGCAGTTCGATGCCGACCTCGGCATCGATCCCTTCGGCCGCGGCAGGCGAGGCGACAACGGGCCGAGCCATGGCCATGGCCTCGAGAACCTTGTTCTGAATGCCGCGCGCCAATGCGAGCGGCGCGACCACGACGTCGGCCGCCTCAAGCCAGGGCCTGGTGTCGGCGACTTGCCCCGTGACAAGGACATGAGATGTGGCCAGCGCCCGCACGGCGGCGGTCGGGCTGCGACCGACAATGGCGAACGTTGCACCGGACAGCATCGGCAGGACGTCCCGGACGAAGGCCGTCACCGCCGCTACATTCGGCGCATAGTCCATCTGGCCGGTGAATACGATCAGCGGATGCGGCGCCTCTTCGGGCTCGACCACGCCGGGCGCGAAGTGCACCGTGTCGACGCCATTTTCGACGGCGGTCGCGGCCAAGCCCGTCGCAGCCGTAAAGAGCCCCGCCTCGGCTGCGCTGACGAACAGTGCCACGTCGGCCCGTCGCGCCGTTGCCGTCTCGAATGCCAGCAGGCGCCGAGCCTCATGACGCAGCGCGAGGCCCGCCAATCCCCTGGCGTCCGCCCCCTGCTGGGCGAACTTGGCCGAATCCATATCGACGAAATCCATGATGAACTTCGCGCCTGTGGCCTGAGGCACATAGTGCGCCATCTGGCCGGAATAGGCGAAAATCGTCCCTATGCCGCCCTGCGCAAGCCGCTGGCGTACCGCCAGATGCAGGACCGGCAGTGAAAAGAGCTCGACCGAGGCGGGACGGCCGCTGAGCAACGCCCGCGCAACAGCCCCGCCCTTCGAGGCGGGACGCAGCGCCGTGGTCACGCTGGCCGCGATTGTTTCCACGTGCGCGATGTGTTGGCGTTCCTCGGCGCTGTCGACGGGCGAAATGACGTGCACGGGGCGCAATCGGGCCAGCGCTTCGAGCATGTGCCACGACCGGATACGGTCGCCACGGTCCGGCGGCCACGGCAATCGGTGCGCAAGGAAGAGAATGTCCGTTCCGCTCACCCAAGGCCCCGCGCGATCATCGGGCCGACGCGATTGGCGACCGCCAGCGGAAGCCTGGCCCAGAGCTTGACCTGCAGGCTGTACTTGGGATCGAGCGGGTTGACGTTGCGCTTGGAACTCCCGTCGAGAGTTTTCGACGCGTAAACAAGGCGTTGTGCATGAAACCCCCAATTGTGCTTGAACTGGGCAGCGCCGGTCCCGGCCTTGGATCGGCCAAAGTCGAATGCAACACAGCCGCGTTCGCGCGCATGGCGCATCAAGGCGAAATACATCATGTCGTTGGCTCGCCAATGGCGCGCAGCCGCCGTGCCGCCGCCCCAATAGGGCATGACCGTTCCGCGGTGATAGAGGCTCAGCACACTGGACAGGGGCTCCCCATCCTTGCGGACCGTCAGGATGTCCGCGTCGGTGCCGAACGCATCGAGCACCTCGGCGAAAAGCGATTTGGGAAACACCGGTGTGCCGAGGTTGCGGACGCTCGTTGCGTAGACGTGGTAATGGGCGTCGCGGTCGGCACGCGTGCGTCCGACGTCCACGCTAAGATCGTAACCCAGCGCCTTGCGCACCTCGGCGCGCTGCTTTCGCGGAATGGCGAGGAGTTCGGCTTCGTCATCGGCGGCAAGGGGGCGCACATAGCCGCGATACGTCGTGTCGTCGCGCTCCCACCCTGCGGGGAGATATCCGCCCCGAAGCTCCACACCGGGGCACGAGCGCCGGGCGGCGAGCCGCAGGGCTTCGGCGGCCAGCGCTTCGGCGGTTGCGTCGTCGTCTGCAAGGATACCGCCGCCAACGGCAAATCCGCTCGAGACAAGTGCCCGACCGAACAAGGGCGAATGAACTTCCGTGAGGGGTAACATTCCGGCGAGGCGATCGACCCCGGGCAGCGCGGGGGCGACGAGGACATGCGCCGTCTGACCGCACCCCCGGGCCACTGCCCGCCCCCACGCCGGCCGGTGAAAGGGCGTTGCGGCGGGATGCGCCGCGACATACGCCGCGATTGCCCCTTCGTCGTCCGGCGTGGCAAGGCGGACCGCCATCAGCCCAGCCGGGCGCGTTCGTGCGCCGCCACGGCGTCGTAGCGACCCCAGCTGAAGTCGCCGGCTAGCCGCCGCAGCTTGCCTGCCATCGCCGAGAGATTGGTGTAGTGACGCAGCTTGGAACGTAGCGGCGCGTCCGCGACGAACGGCTGGTCGGGATCCATGTCCCAAGGATGGAAATAGAATGTCGCCGGGCGCCCCTGCCCGTTCACCCGCTTCACGGCGTGGCGCGACAAGGCATAGGGAAAGAGTCGGAAAAAGCCGCCGCCCGCGCCAAATTTCCTGCCGGCCAGATCGACGATCGTCACTGGCAGCTCGATCAGCGGACTGCCAGGGACTGGCTGAAACGCGAACCGGGGCGCCTCGGGCCACCCATAATGGTCGTGTTTCAGCGGCGCCACGCTCGACGAATAGACGTAGCCGCGGTCGGCGAGGATTTCGTGCGCCCAGGGTGTGCGTGCGTCGATCGAGAAGCTGGGCGCGCGATAGCCCGTGACCGCACTCCCCGATGCGTCCTCGAGCGCCTTTCGCGCGCGATCGACATCGGCCCGGAACTGGTCCGGATCCATGGTGAAGACGCGCTCATGGTCCCAGCCATGGCTGGCGACTTCGTGCCCGGCATCGGCAATGCGGCGGATGAGCGCCGGATGCGCCTGCGCGACGCAGCCGAGCGTGAAGAAAGTCGCCTTGACCCCCGTTTCGCCGAACAGGTCGAGGACCGCATCGGTATTGCGCTCGACGCGCACTTCCTTCTTTGGCCAGTCCGCGCGCGCTATCGTGCCCTCAAAGGCGCCGACCATGTACCAGTCTTCGACATCGACCGAGAGCGCGTTGAGCATGGCGGCCTCTTTGGGGAGATCAGGCGGGACGCGCGCGCGGAAAGTCCTGCGAGGCGGCCTCATCGCGCTCGACCCAGTCGATCATCAGGGTCAACACCCGACGCAGCGCCGCCTCCTGTGCCTCGACCTGCGCAGCGAGCCGCGAGACACGGCCTGCGAGTTCTTCGGCGCGAGGATCAGAGGGGGCGGGTTCGGGCCGTGCCGGTGCCGCAGCCGGCGCCACCTCGGTGCGCTTTTCATCGGCGCCGAAATCGCCGACGACCTTGTCGACAAGGTCTGCATCGATCTCGTCCACGCCGTCGAGCGCGGCCATGAGCAGAACACGGGTAGCCAGCTGGTTGATCCGCCGCGGTATGCCGCCCGATGCCGCGTGCAGCGCAAGCGCCGCGTCGGAGCGGAAGCGTGGCCGCCCGTTACTGCCGGCTACGGCCAGACGATGTTCGAGATAGGGCAGGACTTCGTCGCCCGTCATGCCGTCCAAATGGTGCGTCGCGATGACCCGCTGGCGAAGCTGTTCCAACGCGGGCGAAGCAAGCCGGTCGCGGAATTCGGGCTGTCCCAGCAGCAGGATCTGCAGCAATGGACGGCTGCCCGACTGGAAGTTCGACAGCATCCGCAACTCTTCGAGCGCCGAGACGGGCAGGTTCTGTGCCTCGTCGACGATGAGCAGCGTCTTGCGGCCTTCACGGGCCCGGTCGATGAGGTAACGTTCGATGCGGTCGAGCAATTGGGCCTTGGCCACGCCCTCGGTCGGGACGTCGAATCCCTGCGCCGCAAGGCGAAGGACATCGTCCCCGTCGACCTGAGTTGAAACCAGCCGGACGACCGCGACCCGTGCCGGATCGAGGCGTTCCATGAGCAGGCCGACGAGCGTCGTCTTCCCGGCACCGATTTCGCCGGTGACGACGATGAAACCCTCTGCCTGCTGGAAGCCATAGCCGAGATAGGCCATCGCCTTTTTATGCGTCGCGCTTTCGAACCAGAAGCGCGGGTCGGGCGTCAGCGCAAAGGGCGCTGCGGTCAGGCCGAAGTGGTCGGTGTAGCTCATCGCGTGACTGTCCTACCCCTAAAACGTGTACCGAGCGCCGAGCTGTGCGGCACCGACCAGGCTCGATTCCACCCCGTCCACGCTGTTCGCGTAGAGCCCGACCGCCGCCGTGCCCGAAAGGCGCGGACCGAAGTTGCGGCGATAGCTTGCCGTGCCGCCTACGCCAAGCACTCGTGCTGACCCTGCCACGCCCGGTTCGTACCAGTTGATATAGGCCGAGGTGTCGACCACCGAAGCCTCGTCGATTTGGTAGGAGACCGCACCCTGCAGATAGGCGCTGGCGTCGGTCGTGCCGTCGATCGCAAAGCCGGCGATGCGCGGCGCGTGGAAGTTGCGCTGGGCGTAACCAGCAGCAACGCCCCAACCGAGGCGACCGCTCGACTTGCGATAGATCGCGCCGATGCCGCGGCTGCGATAGACGCCTTGCGAGACCGACTGGAGCGCTGGCGACAGGCAGGACCCCGCCCCCTGCCCGGTCCCGCCGAAAACGCAGCCCCCGAACTGGTTGCTGAATGGATCCTGCGACACGACAAAGCGGGTCGGGATGCGCGACAGGGCCCCGTTCACTTGCTGGCCAAAGGTCGTGATGCCGTCATAGGCGCCGGCCTGGAAAGACTCGTTCTGGCTGATCTGCCAGCTGAAATCACCGATATAGGTCATGTCGCCGTAGCGCCGGCCGATGCGGGCCTCGAGCGAGGTCCGACGGCTGGGGCGCCACAGGACGCCGGTGTCCCAGATAAAGCCGGACGTATCGTAGGACAGGCGACGCGGCGAGGCCGGGTCGGTGGTAAAACGCCCGTCGGGCGTGACGACCGGATTGCCGCCAGCATCAAGCAACGGGTCGCGCTGGCTGGCGACGATCTTTTCATAGCCGGCGCCGCCGGTGACCGCGAACGTCGGCGTCAGCGGCACGACGATGTCGGCGCGCGCGAACTTGCCCTCGTAGCGCTGGTCGAGCTGGCTGGCGTCCTCGCGCGAATAGCCGCCCGAAACCGTCCAGCCGAACGGCAACAGGCCGCTTTTCATGCCGACGCTGAGGCCTGCCGAATGTCCGACAGCGCTGTCGAAAGACCCGATGGTCGGGCTCCCGACCGGCAGGAAGGTCGGTGTTTCGTTTTCGATCTTGGTATAGCCGAGCCGGTAGAATCCGTTCACGTCGAGCGCGCCGACGTGCGCCGCCAACGACGGCCCGACATAGGCCGAATAAAGCTGGCTGACGTTGGAAGGATTGCCGAGACCCGTATTGAGGGCCGTTCCGCGGATATCGGTGCGCGTGCGCGTCGCCAGAGCCCCGCCCTCGAGGCTGAGCACGCGGGGAACAACCTCGAAACGGCCGCGCGCGAGACCGGAGATGACGTGCGAATCATCGGCATTGCGCCCCCAGCCCTTTCGATATTCGTAGCGTGCGCTGATCTGCGCATCGGCGCGCGACGTGCTGGTGTTGGCATCGATCCCGGCCGCGAGCGACGTGTACGTCTCGATCGGGCCGCCATTCTTGAGATCGGCCAGTGCGGTCTGGTCAACCTCGAGATAGGGGTGGAACTCGGTATGCTTCCTCGCATGGGCCGGCGGCGCGAGAATGACGACTGCTGCGAGCGCCGCGATGGGAAGGCTCCGCATCATGACTGGTCCGATCCGTAATATGACCCGTAGGTCTTGTTTGTCCCAAAGAAACTCGCCCCGTTGAGGAGCAGCGAAATGTCGTTGCAGCCGTCGAGCAGCGCGATGGCGTCCTGAAGGTCCGATTCCCTGGTGCGGTCTGCGCGCACGATCATGAGGATACGGCCGACCCGGTGCGCGAGCACAGCGGCAGGCGAAGCGGCCAATGCGGGGGCTGAATCGATGATGACGATGCGCCGTTCATTGGCGCTGGCCAGACCCGCGATGATCGCTGCCGCACGTGCGGACGACAGCAGTTCCGTGTCGTATTTGGTGGTTGTGCCGGCCGGCAGGACTGAAAGCTTTGGGATGTCGGTCTTGATGATCAAGCGCTCGACGTCGAGCGACGGGTCGGCAATGGCGTCGATCAGCCCGGCCGAGTTCGGCAGGCCGAGCGTCGACAGGACCTGCGGCTTGGCGACGTCGGCGTCGACGAGCAGCACTTCGCTATCGCGCTCGCTCGAGAGACTCAGCGCGAGGTTCACCGCGCAGAAAGTCTTGCCCTCGTTCGGCTGTGCCGAGCAGACAAGGATCATGCGATCCTTTGGTGTCCGCTCGGCAGCAGCCTGGGCCCCCGCCCGAAGAAGGAGCTGGCGCTTCACGAGGCGGAATTCCTCCGCCAGCGTGTCGATGGGAGAGTCGGGGATGATGAAGCCCCCTTCTCGCAAAAGGTCGCGGTCGACAGCGCATGCTGCACCACATTCTGTCGTGACGGCGGAAACCGGGGCCGGCTGCGTTTCGGGTGCACGGGAAACGATGGCGGCCGATGTCGGGGCGACGACCGGCTGCGCGGGTGCCTCGGCCGGCGCCGCGCCCCGTTCGCGCAGGACAGCGCCGAAATGATACACCTCGGCCGCGCGTTCGATGAGCGAGGCCGGGTCGGCGCGCCGGTTATCGTTGCTTGTCATGGACGCGTTCATGCCACCATGCTCCGCTGGACGAACTCGACAACCATGAGCAGCGCCCACACGCCCACCAATGCAGCGGTGCCGCCGGCGAATTGCATCAAGCGCTTGCGGCGGATGACGCGATCCGGGGCCCGAATTACTTCGGTGATGGTGCCAAGCACGGGCAGCCCGCTGGCGCGTTCGAGGCGCGTGGCGGTAGGATAGGTTGTCTGAAGCTGGCCATAGCCGAACGCCGCCCCCACGCCCGCCCCCAGCGCGGCCAGCAGCACGAGCGTCAGCAGCAGCGGCCGGTTGGGCGAGGATGGAAGCGAGGGCGCCGAGGGCGGATCGATGACATTGAATTTGACCGGCGACGTCTGTGCCTGGACCTGGCCGCGCAGGCGCAGGTCCTCGCGGTCGGCGAGCAGCTTGTCATATTGCGTCTTCAGGACCTGATAGTCGCGTTCGAGTCCGTTCTGTGCAGCGCTGAATTCCGGGTCCGAGGCCTGCAGCGACAGGATCCGGTTGATCTCCCCCTCGAGTTGCGCCTTTCGCGCGGCAAGGGCACCGGCTGTCGCCTGCTTCTCCGCCTGCATCGAGCGCAGCGTCACGTACATCGGGTTTTGGGTCGAGGTGTCCGGCATGACACGGCTCCCGCCGCCCAAGGCCTGAGCACGGGCGAGCTGGTTGCGGAGCGCGATCATGTCGGGGTGATTGTCCGTCCAGCCGCGCGCCTGTCCATCGGCGATCTGCCCCTGGATTTGCGCAACCCGTCCGTCGACGCTGTTCACGACCGATCCTGGGGTGGACGTCGTGGCGGGGATGCCTGCCAACTGCCCGTTGACGGCGGCGAGGCTGCTCGCGGCGGCGGCATAGTCCGAAGACACGCGCGACAGTTCGCTCCGGGCGAGTGCGACGCGCTCCGCGATCGATCCACCGCCCGGCAGGGCGCTGAGATACTTGGATTCGAACGCCGCACGCCGCGCCTCGAACTGCGCAAGCTGCTGACCTCGCTGTTCGATCTGGGCGTCCAGGAACTTCAGGCTGGTGCCGGTCTCGGTCCGGCCGTCGCGCAAATTGCCGTCGACGAACAGGTCGATCAGCTTTTGCACGACTGCTTTCGACAAACGGGCGTTCTGGGCGTCGGACATGCTGTGTTCGGCGACGACCGCGCTGATCTTGAACAAATTGTCCTGGTCGGCGACGATCGTGATCGCTTTTTGCAGGCTGCCCGCCTTCGCCATGATCTCGGCATCGCTCGATACATGATTGGCAAGCTCGGTGCCGCGTACGACCTTTTGCAGATTGTCGATCGATGTGAGCGTCTGGCGAACGGTTTCGATGTTTGCCTTCTGCTCACCCGGCGACATGCCCACCTTGTCGGGAAGCAGCGAGGCCGCCTGAACGTAGATGCGCGCTTCGGACTTGTAGGTATTCGGGATCAGGCTGACGACCAGCCACCCCAGCAGGCCGACCGCCCAGGCGACGCCAAGCGCAAGCCAGCGACGGCGCCAGATGCCATGGAGCGCGACGAGCGCTTCGTCATAGATATTCCCCAACGGCTCCGCCCTCAGAATGCGCTGGTCGGGATGATGATGACGTCACCCGGCTGCAGCCGAACGTTGGCCTTGGAATCGCCCTGCTTGAGAAGCCGGCCGATCCGCAGCGCATATTCTGTCTGCTTGCCAGAGCCCTTGTCGAAGCGGACGAGGCGCGCCCGGTCGCCCGCGGCGTATTCGCTGAGGCCACCAACGGCGATCATCGCGTCGAGCAGGGTCATGTTCGCCCGGAACGGAATCGACGCCGGCTTTTCGGTCGCGCCGACGACACGCACCTGCTGGGAATAGGTGCCGGAAAAATTATCGACGATGACCGAAACGATCGGATCCTTGACGTAGCGCGACAATTGTTCGCGCAGGTCGTCCTGGAGCTGTGCTGCCGTCTTGCCGACCGCCGGCATGTCGGAAATCAGGGGTGTCGTGATGCGTCCGTCGGGCCGCACCTGCACCTTTGCGCCCAGTTCGGGGTTGCGCCAGACGAAGATCGTGAGCTGGTCAAGCGGCCCGATGACATATTCGTCGCCGGGGCCCTCGCTCTGCTGGACAAAGCTGGCGGGTGGAAGTTGCGGCCCCTTGCCCGCGCCACCGGCGCAGCCGGTCAGCGTCATGGCGGCGAGTCCGACCCCCAGGAAAAGCGACGAACGCGTGCTCCGCATAACCAAATTCCTTGCACGTTCAGGCGGGGCGAGCCGCGCGTCGAACATGTCCGCACGCACCCCACCTCGAAAAAAGCTTGCCCATCTATGTCCTAAGAGGTGAATTTTACGTTAGGAACGTTGGCGTTACGGACGCTGTGGACAGTTGCCACCAGCCGTCAGCCGATAATGTGTTCCGCAGCAGGGCGGTGGCCGAGAAAATGGGCCGGGCTGGCGCTGGCACCATAAGCGCCCGCCATGAAGATGGCGATGACGTCACCGGCCTCGGCGAAAGGCAACGCCACGCTGTCGCCGAGCTTGTCGAGCGGGGTACACAGGCATCCGACGACATTCACGGCCCCGGCGGCGGGTTCGCCAAACCGGGTTGCCACGGCAATGGGATAGTTGCGACGCACCACGGTGCCGAAATTGCCGCTGGCCGCGAGTTGATGATGGAGACCGCCGTCGGTCACGAGGAAGGTCTCGCCGCGGCTCACCTTGCGGTCGATCACGCGGGTCAGATAGACGCCGCATTCGCCGACCAGCCATCGCCCGAGTTCAACCGCGAAACGCGCGCCCGACAAGCTGTCGGCGCGCGTTGCCAGGGCGTCGCCGAGACGCGCGCCGACCAGGGTGACGTCAATTATCGCGTCATTGGCAAAATAGGGAATACCGAAGCCACCGCCGAGATTGACGAGCGGCGGCGCCGCGCCCGCCTCGTTGGCGAGCCGTCCGGCGAGTTCGACCGTGGCCGCCTGGGTTGCCGAAATCGCATCGCTGTCGAGCGCCTGGCTTCCGGCAAAGATATGAAATCCCCGCCAATCGGCGCCCGCTGCGATCAGGTGGCGGACGAGCGACGCGACCCGTTCCGCATCGACACCGAATGCGGCCGCACCCCCGCCCATCTTCATACCGCTGCCCTTGAGCGCGAAGTCGGGGTTGACGCGGACAGCGAGTTTCGGAGTCAGGCCCAGGCGAGCGGCTGCGGCAAGGGCACGACTCGCCTCTCCTTCAGACTCGAGGTTCAGCGTGACCCCCGCCCGAATGGCGGCCTCGATTTCGTCGTCGCGCTTGCCCGGTCCCGCAAAGGACACCGACGCCGTCGGAGCCGTGCGTTGGACCAGCGCCAGTTCCCCGCCCGAGGCAATGTCGAGGCCATCGACGAGTGCGGCCAGCGCCGTCACGAGCATAGGATGCGGATTGGCCTTGACGGCGTAATGGATGCCGACCTCTGCCGGCAGCGCCGCGCGCAGCGTCGTCACCTTGTCACGCACGATTCCCAAGTGATAGACGAAGCTTGGCGACGTATCGCCCGCCGCGGCGACGGCGTCGGCCATGCGCGCGTCGTCCCACCAATGCGGTATGGTCCCGAAGGGCTTCACCCAACTTCCGATCTGATTGCCGACCTGTCGATCTTGCCATTGGCATTGCGCGGCAATTCGTCGCGCCAGTCGATGATTTTAGGCTGCATGTGCGATGGCAGTTCGCGCTTCAAATGTGCCGATAACAGGTCGACGTCGCCGGTACCGCGAACGACCAGACGCGTGGCCTGCCCCGTTGCGGGATCCGGTATGGCGTGGGCGACGGCCTCTGCGACCGCACCACTGGCGAGCGCCGCTTCCTCGATTTCCAGCGGACTGATCCGGTGGCCGCTGGTCTTGATCATCTCGTCGTCACGGCCGACGAAATAGAACAGCCCCCCGGCATCGCGCGTGACGGTATCGCCCGACCAGACGGCGGTCCCGCCGCTCTGCGACCAGGCCGGTGCCGGCCGGAAACGCTCCGCAGTGCGTGCAGCGTCCTGCCAATAACCCTGAGCGACCAAGGGCCCGGCATGAACGAGTTCGCCGGGTTGCCCCTCGGCTGCTTCGCTGCCGTCTGGCGCCACCGCCATGATTTCAGCGAACGGTATGGCGCGGCCCATCGACGACGGGTGCGAGGCCACGAGCGCGGGCGGCAGATAGGTCGAGCGGAACGCTTCGGTAAGGCCGTACATCGGGTAGATATCGGCGTTCGGGACCCGCGGACGCAAGCGCTCGATCAGTGCAGGGGTCAGCGCGCCCCCCGAGTTGGTGATGCGGCGCATCGACAGCGCGGGCGGGGCGTCGCTCTCGACGAGTTGCAGCCAGAGCGGGGGCACCGCTGCCAGCGTCGTGATCCGCTCGCGGTCGATCGCCCGCCACACATCCTTCGGCATGAGAAAATCGAAAGGGTAGACCGAGCCGCCTGCCTTCCATGTCGAAAGGAGTTGGTTCTGGCCATAATCGAAGCCCAGCGGCAGCACGGCGAGCGTCCGGTCTTCGGGCGAGAGGGCGAGATAATGGGCAACGCTGACGGCACCGAGCCACAGGTTCGCGTGGCTGAGCATCACGCCCTTCGGCCGGCCCGTCGAGCCGGACGTGTAGAGGATGGCAGCCAGCGTATCGGGATCGGCGGCAGAGGGGGGCAGTTGCAATGGCCCGGCCAAGGCCTGTTGCACGCCATCCTCCAGCAAGATCGTGCACCCCGCCGGCACGTCGCCGGGCTCCAGCGTCGCCGCACGCGCCGCGCTCGTCAGCAGCAGCGAGGCGCCACTGTCGGCGAGGATATGCGCCACCTGCGCGCGCTTGAGCACGGGATTGACGGGCACATGCACCAATCCTGCGCGCGGAGCCGCCAGCGGCATCAGGCAGGCCTCGACGGTCTTGGGCAGCCAGGTGGCGACCCGCGCGCCGGCGTCGGGCACCTGCCCGCGCAAGGCGGCCGCGAGCCGGCCCACTGCCTGTTCCAGCGCCGCATAGCTCAGGGTTACCGTTTTGGTAACCATAGCCGGTGCATCATCCCGCCCGGCGAGGGCGACATGGTCGATCGGGTATCTTGTTGAATCAGGGACTTGCACCCGTAACAGGCTCCAGCAACATGCGCGCAGCGGCAGGGATAGCCCTATGTGGGTAAAGGGTGAAATATTTCGTGACCTCGACGAGGTCGAGCGCGTGGCAAAGGGCTCGCTCGACCGCGGGGCGGGTCGTTCGTTGTTCGACCGGCTCGACTGGTTTCGCCGGACATGGACATTGTGCGCCCCGGGTGACCGCCCGTTGATCGTCCGTGCGCGCGCCGAGGGAAGCGACGCCTGGCTGTTCATGACCGAACATGGCGCCGCTGCGCGCGGGCTGGCGAGCTGGTATACGCTGGCCTTTCGCCCCATCCTCACGGGTACGCCCTCAGAGCCCACCGCCCGCGCGCTGATCGTGGCCATGGCTCGCCGCCTGCGCCCGCGTCTGGCGTCGATAACGTTCGACCATGTCCCCGAAGCCGATGCCGAGCTGCTGCGTTCGGGGTTCTCCCGTGCCGGCTGGAGCGCGCATGTCGCGCCGCAGACCGCCAACTGGAGCATCGATGTCAGCGGCAAGAGCTTTGCCGAATTTTGGGCGGAGCGCCCGGGCCAGTTGCGCTCGACCGCCAAGCGCAAGGCTGCCAAGGCGCCAATGGACGTCGCGATCCTCGACCGGTTCGACGCCGACGCCTGGTCCGATTACGAGAGCATCTATGCCCACAGCTGGAAGCCGGAGGAAGGCTCGCTCGATTTCGTGCGGGCGATGGCCGAAGAGGAGGGCGCAGTCGGGGCGCTGAGGCTGGGCATTGCCCGGATCGACGGCCGCGCAGTCGCCGCACAGCTCTGGACCGTCGAGCACGGCATCGCGATCATTCACAAGCTGGCCCACCGCGAAGATGTGGCCGAACTGTCGCCGGGGACGATCCTGTCGAAGGCGATGTTCGAATATGTCATCGACAGGGATCATGTCTCCCTGATCGATTTCGGCACGGGCGACGATCGCTACAAGGCCGACTGGATGGATACGCGCGTCGTGCGGATGCGGGTCGAGCTGTACAACCCGCGCCGTCCCTCGGGTCTTGTCGGCGCGGCCAAGGCGGAGCTGCGTGCGCTTGTCCGGCGCGGGCGCAAGGGCTAACGGCGCGCGACATTCCCCGCACGGACTGGAACGGCATGATCGACTCGCAGACGATAGGACAGGTGGTTCGGGGCGTGCTGCGCGACGTGCTCGGCATTTCACAGGCCCGCGTCGATGCCTTCGACACGCAAACCGAACTGTTCGGATCGTTGCCCGAACTCGATTCAATGGCCGTTGCCGGGCTCTTGACCGAGATGGAAGACCGTCTGGGCATCATCATCGACGACGACGACGTCGACGGCGACATGTTGGCGACGTTCGGTTCGCTGTGCGCCTTTGCCGCGAGCAAGGTCGGCGCGTGATCGACAGCTATGCCTGGCGTGGAGGACGCGAGGCGATGTTGCGGTTCGGGCCCGGGGATGGCCCACTGGCGCTGATTTTGCCGCCTCTGTTCGAAGAGGCGAACCGGACACGCCATTTCCTTGTGCAGGTGATGCGCAGGCTCGCAGCACTTGGCATCACCTCGATCCTGCCCGACCTGCCCGGCACGAACGACAGCGCTGTCGCGACGGTGGATGCGCGGCTGGAGGACTGGCAGGCCGCGATCGGTGCCCTTCCCGCGCCGTCGGTGACCATCAGCCTGCGCGGGGGAGCATTGCTCGACGCAGCGGCCGATTGCGATCGCCATTGGCGGCTTTCGCCGGAGACGGGTGCCCGATTGCTTCGCGACATGGTCCGCGCCACCGCAATGACGGCAAGCTTGAAGGCCAGCGAGCTGGAAGCGCAGGCTCACCTGCAGTCGACGGCACTGGCGGGCAATCTGATCCATCCCGCGCTGTTTGTCGCGATCGAGGGTGCGACGCCGTCGACGAAGGGCACCCTCCGCACGCTCCGTCTCGAGGACGAAGCCGGAAACGCGGACGCGCGGCTGGCGGGTGCGCCCCTCTGGCGACGCGCCGAACCCGATCATGACCCCATGCTCGCGGCCGCTGTCGTTGCAGATATCGCCGATTGGATAACGCCATGCGCCGCGCGCTGAACTTCGCTTGCGAGGGCGCAACGCTGGCGGGAACCGTCGACGATGCGCCCGGTTCGGCAGGCCTATTAATCGTGTCCGGCGGCAACGAGATCCGTGCCGGCGCGCATCGCGGCATGGCCGAACTCGCGGCCATGGTCGCCGCCCGCGGGTATCCCGTATTTCGCTTCGATCGCCGCGGCGTGGGCGACAGTGACGGGGAGAACCGCGGATTTCGGTTCAGCGGAGCCGACATCCAGGCGGCACTGGATGCGTTCCGGCGTGAATGCGCGCAGGTGACTCGTGTCGTCGCTTTCGGCAATTGCGATGCGGCTACGGCGCTCGCGCTGCATGGTGTGCCTGTCGACGCGCGCGTGCTCGCCAATCCCTGGGTCATCCCGTCATCAGGCGAGATGCCTCCTCCGGCGGCGATCAAGGATCGCTATGTCCGGCGCCTGCGCGATCCCGAAGCCTGGAAGGCACTGCTGACCGGTAAAATCGACATGGCAAAGCTGGCCAAAGGGCTTGGTCGGCTTGCCGCCGCCAAGCCTGCCTTGCCCGACAGCCTTGCCGACAAAACGGTCCGTGCGCTGGAAGCATCGACAATCCCGACAACCATCCTGCTCGCGACGCGCGACGCGACGGCGATTGCCTTTTCCGATGCGTGGCGCAACGATCCGGCGATCGCGATCGAGCGCATCGACACTGCCTCGCACAGCTTCGCCGAGCCCGAGGCCAACCGCAAGCTTGTCAAGCTTCTCCTGCACATGATGGCGGGTGCTGCGCTTTCCTGAGCGCGAGCGTTGTGCCCGGCGGACCTCGTTCGCGACCGCCTTTAAACGAGTGCGCGACCGCGCTCTGACGTTGTCCTAGCTCGTGCAATGCGACCGGCGGCCATCGATCGAGCAACGATGGATCGTTCGACCGTCGACACTGCGCACGATCGCCCGCCAGGTACGTGCACCGCGGCGTTCGAGCGTCATATAGCCAAAGCCGTCCACCCATGCTGCGAAGGCGTCGACGACGGCGCCGGGCGCCGGTGAATAATCCTTTGGAAGTTGCGCCGGCAGCGGCACGACGTCTTCCACCGTGCCCGAAAATCCCGTGATGAACTGGCTGGGGTATCGACCGGAAAAGCTGATCTGCTCCCACAGGTGGACATGGCCCGACAGGATGGCGTCTATGCTCGCGGGAAGGATGCCGGCGTCGCGCGAAGCGAAAACCGACTGCGTGCCGACGGTCGCCGTCCGCAGCACCGCTGAGCCGCTCTTGTCGGTGGCTGCGACGCCCAGGATCGGCTTGTGGGTCGCGACAAAATTGAACGTCCCGCCCTGGGCGAGGTCCTGGATCGCATCATGTGCGGCCGCAAACTGGGCGAAGCGCGCGTCGGTCGTTTCGATGGGCTTGTCCGGCGCCGTCGCAAGGTCGGCAACGATGATCCGTGCGCCGCGGCCGATGTCGACCGCGTAAACCGTGGCCGCATCGCCCAGCGAGTCATCCTCGGGACGGTTGCAGTCGCGACCGGGCTGCAACGGTCGCGGATCGAGTAACCGCCACCACCCCTGCCCGGCGCGCGGACAGTTTTCGTGGTTGCCGCGCACCATGACCCACGGGGCCGCACGAAGCAGCGGCGCGCCCGGCGTGAAAAAGTCCGCGTTCCACGCATCCCAGCCGTAGCCCCATGGGGAACCGGCGCATCCGGCTTTGCCCGATGGGCAGGGATTTTCACGATAATGATAATCGCCGACATGGACGACGAGCTGCGGCTTCCACCTGGCCGCGCGCGTGGCGATCCGGGCGAAGGGGAAGGCCGCCGGGTTGTTGCAATCCTGATAGGCGTTATCGCTCGCCTTGAGGCGGCAACCGGTATCGCCGATGACCACGATCCGTCGAATGTCCTTGCGCACACGCGGCAACGGCTGGCCGCCGATCGATGCGCTCTCCATTCCGGGAGGCACTTCCGCATCGCATGTCAGCACCGGAAAGGCCGAGGGCTTGGTGTTTTCGGGTGTCGACAATGTCGGACGTACGGCAAGCGTTTCTGCAGGCAGCCGGACCGTCATCGACGTCGGCCTGCCATCCACCAGCAGATCGGGGCACCGGGCGTCGGCGGTAATTACCCGTGCGACCGCCCGCCCGCTGTCGCCGAGGACGACGAATGCCGATTGAGGTGCTGACAGCGCGGGCACCGGCGCGAGGAACAGCGCCAGTGCCGCATGCAGACGCATCAGAACTTGACCGTCAATTCGCCGCTGATCTGACGTCCCGGCTGGAAGAAATATTGGGTGCCCGACACGTTGATGACGCGTTGCGAGTCGAACAGGTCGCTCACCTTGATCCCGGCACGCACGAAGCCGAAGTCGTAGCTCGCCGACACCAGCGCGGTGTTGTACGGCGCGATGCGGAACCGGTTGGCAATGCCCGCGACCGGCGTCAGTTCGATTATCGTCGTCCCCAGCCCCGAGTTGCTGATGAACTGTGGCCCCGTATATTTGTCGATTAGCGAGAAGCGGATCGGGCCATGCTTGTACAGAATGCCCGCGGCCGCCGTGCTTTCCGGCGCTTTGTCGATCTGAAGGCGCGTGTCCTTCGCAATTGCCTCGTTCAGCGAACCATTGGCAAAGACGGCGAAACCGTTGCCGAACGCGAATGTCGCCTGCCCTTCCAGACCGCGATAAAGCGCGCCGCCGATGTTGGTGAAGATGACGCCTTCACCCGGGACTGGAGACGTCGAGCTCACGAACTTGTTGTTGAAGTCGATCGAATAGGCGTCGAAGTCGAGGCTGAGCTTCGACCCGTGGTAGACGATACCGACCTGATAGTTGGTCGAAGTCTGCGGCTCGACCGTCGACAGGTCGGGGCGCGCCACATAGAGCTGGCTGAGCGGCGGGGCGAGAAAGCCCTTGGCATATTGTCCGTAGATCGAGAGATTCGACGTGATCTGGTAGTTCGCGGTGAGGAACGGCACCGTCGCGGTATAGGTCTTGCTGATCCGCTGCGCATAGCGCGTGGTCTGGTTGTAGAGCGCGTCGATCTTGCGGTTGAAGTCGATGTGCTTGATGCCGGGCGTGATCGTCAGGCCGGCAAAGGGGCGCAGCTCGAGCTCGGCGAATTCCTCGGTATGGTTGAGCGAGCTGTTCTGGTCGAACCGGATGTAGCCCTGCGTGATGGCTCCGGGATTGAGGCCCGTGGCCGGTGCAACCTGCTGCGAATTGCGATAGTTGAACTGGTTCGAAATCAGGTCGACTTCGGTTTGCTGGCGGTAGGTGTGGCTCCATTCGAGCCAAGCCCCGGCCGTCAGCGCGCCGAACCCGAAATCGACCTTCACCTTGGCGATATCGCCATAGGTGCGGTATGAATTTGACTTGGTATAGCCGGGTATCCCGAAGACGAACGCACCTGTCGCCGAGAGTTTTACGCGGTTGGTGGTGGTGACGCCGGTCGGCACGACAACGCCGGGCACCTGTCCGGCCAACAGGCCGGGCTGCGTCGCGTCGAGACCGGACAGCGTCTCGTTGTCGTACTTATAGGTATAGGCGCTGTTCGTGAATTCGCTGTTCTCGGCGATCTTGGCATCGAGCCGCGCGATGTAGAAGTCTGTCGTCTTGATCGTGCTGTTGTACTTGAAATAATTCTGCGTGTTCGGATCGTTCGACAGGGCATAGCTTTTGCCGAAGGCCAAAACCTGCGCAGCACTCGCGCCGTCATTGTCGGACTGGGCAAAAACGTTGCGGTTCGCCGTCGCAATGATGCTTAGCGTGACGTCGGTGCTGATCGGGACGACAGCCTTGGCATAGAGATTGAGCTGCTTGTACTTTTCGAAAGTCAGCGCGCCGTCGGAATTCACATATTGCGCGCTGACGACGAATTTCGTGCCGCCGAGCGCATCGATGGCGCCCGACTGCAGCACGGCCTGGCCGTTGATCGTGTTGAAGCTGCCATAGCCCCCCACGAGCTCGACCCCCATTTCATCGCGCGCCGCGCGGCTGAACAAGTTGAAATTGCCACCGAACGTCGCCTGGCCCAGCTGGCTGGCGTTTCCGGGACCACGGTCGACCACCAGGGTCTCGATCGTGTTCGAGGGCCAGAAGGTATTCGAATGGTGCGTCGGGTCGTTCTGGTCGCCGAACGGAACACCGTCATAGGTAATGTTGTACTCGCCGTCCTGGAATCCGCGGATCTGTGCTTTCGATTCCGACAGACCGATGCCGTTCGTGCCGCCAAAGTTGGACACCGACGGCGCGATCAGGGCGATCTGGTTGAAATCGGCGGTGGTCGAGATCGAGTCCTGAATGAACGACCGCGAGATGATCGACTGCGGCTGGGTCGTTGCGAGCGATGCCGTCACCGGCGCGATCTCGTTCGCCTTGGTCGCCGTCACGATAATCGTCGAGCCTTCGGCGATTTTGTCTTCGGCAGAAGCATCGGCCGTCGGCGCCTCGGCAGCGTAGGCCGATGTGGCATTGGCGATAAAGGCTGCGCCGAGCATCAAGCGCGCAAGTGAGGTCGTCCGCATAAGTCCCCCTGTGGACAGCAAGCGATTGTTCGCTGCTTTGTCGGCCCGCTAGGAAGGTTAAGTGACAGTTCCGAAAACGTTTTGTGACCGGAACGAGACAAAGAAATGACGCTTTCGGGACAAGATCCGATCGGCATCGCATTTGTCCCGTAGTTGGCGGCTGCGGCTTGTGGAAAAGCATATCGCAGCCGAAACATTGGGAATTCCCAATGTGTCGCGCCGACCTTTCACCGTAAGCCGCGACCCATGAGTCCGCGCGCACCTCTGCTCGTTGTTGCCTGCTTCGCGACGGCGATGACGGGCTGCGCTCGTTATGTTGCAGCGCCGGTATCGCCCTCGGCGATCGCTACGGCACAAGCCGGAAAGAGTTACGACGCTCGGTCGGTTTCGGCTCGGATCGCGCGATTGGCGCCTCTGCTTCGTGCGCCGACTAAAGGCTGGGACCGGTTGGCACTTTTTGCCGCACTGGTCGAAAACAATCCTGATGTCGTCGCCGCACGGGCCAGCGTCGCACGGGCCGTCGCCGAAGAACGCGCCGCCCATGCGCCCGTCGCGCCGACGCTGACCCTGACGACGGAATATGCCGGCGCTGCTCCCGAGGCGTCGCCGTGGCTCTTCGGCGGTGTCATCGACGTGCCGCTCGATACCGGGGGGCGGCGCAGCGTCCGCATCGACGGCGCTGGTCTTAAAACGACGATGGCACGCTATGACTTGCTTGAGGCAATCTGGACGGCACGCCAGGCCCTTCGGACAGCGCTGGTCAATCGCCTGATCGCGACCCGACAAGCCGAGACAGGCATTGAGCTTGTCGCGCTCCGCGAGCGCCATTTTGCCGCCGTATCTCGTCGGCTCGCTGCAGGAGAAGCGAGCCGCGCCGACCTCGAGCGGATTCGTGCCGATCTGAGCGACGCCCGCCGACGTGCCGGCGACGCCACTTCGCGTATCGAAGCGGAAACCCGTTCGATTGCGGCGTTGACGGGCGTGCCTGTCGTCGCCCTCGCGGGAAGCGCTGTTGTCTGGGAGGCATTCGACGACCCTCCGACTTTCGCGACCGACGAAGCGGCGGTTCGCGCCGCCCTTGTCGCCCGGGCCGATATCCTGCGGGCGGTTGCGGCGTACGACCTGAGCGAAGCAGAAATGCGGGGGGAAATTGCCCGGCAATATCCGGCGATCACCGTCGGCCCGGGTTTCACATGGGAGCGTGGGCTCGTGAAGCTTCCGTTCTCGCTGGGCCTTGCTCTGCCCCCGCTCGATCTCAATCGCCGCGCGATCGCGAGCGCCGAAGCGAAACGCAACGAAGCCGGGCGGGCGCTTGAAGCAGCGGTCGCCAATGCATCGGCCGCGATCTCGGCTGCGCAGGCCGAGGACGATGCCGCACGTCAGGCGCTTGCCCGCATCCGTCGCGATGAGCTGCCCGCCGCACGGCAGCTTGCCGCACAAGCCGACCGCGAGCTGCGCGCGGGCGCCATCGATCGTACCGACTGGGCGGCGTCGCAAAGCGGCATGCTGCTGGCGCGTCTCGCGGAACTCGATGCGCTGGCGCGGGTCCACGTTGCGGACACCGCGCTCGAGCTGGCCCTGCGACGGCCGCTGACCGGCCCCGAACTCGAAATTACCGGACAATCGGGGGCGTTAATGTGAAGCTACTTGCGCCAATTGGCTGGACAGCGCTGGGTGCGGGGCTTTGTGCCGGCGCCATCTTCGTGCTTGCGCCGGACAAGTCATCGCTCGACGGTGACGAAAAGCCGCCTGCAGCGCCCCTTTCCGCCCCCGACCGACTGGTGCTCGACGACAATCTCAAGGAACGCGCGAGCGTACGCGTCGAGACCCTGCAGGGTTCACAACATGGCATGGTGCTGACAGGCTTCGCCCGTGCACTCGACATAAGTGCGCTCGCGGCCATAGATGCCGAGGTCAAGGCGGCCGACGCGACGGCGCTGGCGTCACGCGCAGAGGCCGCACGCCTCGCGGCGCTTGCCATGCAGGATCAAAGTGCCTCGCGGCGCTCTGTCGAGGCAGCGCAGGCACAGGCGCTGGCCGACGCTGCGCGGGCGCAGCTGGCAGTGCGGCGAATTGCGTTGGAATTCGGACCGGGGTTGGCACGGCTCGGACGCGGCGGGGCGTCCGCACTGGTGGCGGCGATCGCTTCCGGAAATGCGGCACTCGTTCGCATCGATATCGCGAACATCATCTTACGACCCGGCGACTCCGTGCGCCTCGGCGAAGCATCGAACGAAACGCGTGTCCGCGTGCTCGGCGCAGCGGCCAGTGCCGATGCCAAGTTGCAGAGCGCCGGGGCGCTTGCGATCGTCCGCGGCGCCGCCGCTCGGGATTTGATGGCGGGGCGGATCGTTCCGGCCGCGGCCGACGCCGGATCGACGGAAGAGGGCGTGACGGTACCGCGAGATGCGATCGTTCGCTATCATGGTGATCTGTGGGTATTCGTTGAAAAGACGGACAAAAGCTTTGCCCGGGTCAGGCTGATTGAGCCCCGCCCGGCGGCCGATGGCTGGTTCGTCTCGCGCGGGCTCACGCCGGGCACGCGGATCGCGGTCTCGGGAGCCGGGTCGCTCATGGCGATCGAAACAGGCAGCGCGCCCACCGACGACGGCGGATGATGTCCAGATGTTGAGAGCCATCGTCCGCTTTTGTCTGCTGCATCCCTGGCTCGTCCTCGGTGTGGCCGGGATCGTCATGGCGGTCGGGCTGATGACGGTCGAGCGCGCCAAATACGATGTGTTTCCCGAATTCGTGCCGGCTCAGGCCACCATTCAGACAGAGGCGCCGGGGCTGGTTGCCGAACAGGTCGAGGCACTGGTGACTCGACCGCTCGAGGACGCCATCAATGGCGCGAACGGCGTTGCTTCGGTACGGTCCGAATCCGCCCAGGGCCTCTCCGTCATCAATGTCACGTTTCGCGACGGGAGCGATCCCTATCGGGCGCGCCAGGTGATTGCCGAAGCGGTCAGCGAAGCGGCTGCCAAATTGCCGACGATCGCCAATACCCCGCGCCTCAGCCCCCTGACTTCGTCGACCATGGATTTGCTGAAAGTCGGCTTCGTCAGCGATCGGCTGGATCCGGCTGCGTTGCGCGACCTGATTCAATGGACGGTTCGGCCGAGGTTGCTCGCTACGCCCGGCGTTGCCCACGCCATCGTTTTCGGCGGCGCGCTTCGCCGGATCGAGATCCGCGTCAAGCCCGACGCGCTGATCGCGAGCGGCGCGTCGATGAGCGATGTCGCCAATGCCGCTGCTGCACTGTCGGCAATCAGGGGTGGCGGTTTCGCCGAGACCGCCAACCAGCGCATTCTCGTACAGCCGATCGCCGCAACCGTGACCCTCGACACGGTTGCTGCCGCCCCCGTCATCACCGGGAGCGGCGCCGCGCTGACGATTGGGGCCCTTGCCGATGTCGTCGAAGCACCCAGTCCGCGCTTCGGCGATGCGCTGATCATGGGGCGCCCAGGCGTGCTTGTTGCTCTTGCCAGCCAATATGGCGCGAACACGCTCGATGCGACGCGCGCAGTCGAAGCAACATTGGCCGACCTGCGACCGACGCTCGCCGCACAAGGCGTGCGCATGTACACGACCCTCCACCGCCCGGCCAATTTCATCGAGGCTGCGCTGCACGGCATTGCCATCGACTTGCTGATCGGGGCAGCGATGATCGCGCTCGTCCTGCTTGCCGCCCTGCGCAGCTTCCGGATCGCGCTGATCGCGTTCCTGTCCATCCCCCTGTCCCTGCTGGCCGCGCTGATCGTGCTCGACCGGCTTGGCCTGACCATCAACACGATGACGCTGGGCGGCCTCGCCGTAGCGCTCGGCGTGGTGGTCGACGACGCCATCGTCGACATCGAGAACATCGTTCGCCGCCTGCGCGAGGATCCTGGCGGAGACCGGATCGCGATCATCGCGGCCGCAGCGGTCGAGGTCCGCGCACCGGTCGTCTACGCAACCTATGTGCTTGCGTTCACGATCGCGCCGATTCTGTTCCTGACCGGCCTTCAGGGCGCCTTTTTCGCGCCGCTCGCCCTCGCCTTTCTGCTCGCGGTTCTTGCATCGCTTGCCGTTGCGATGACAGTGACCCCGGCGCTCGCCGCACTCCTTCTCGCGCGGATCGGTCCGGTCGAGGAATCCCCGCTGCTTGACCGGATCAAGGCGGCCCATGCGCGACTGCTGTCGCCGCTGTTCGACCGCCCCAGGGAAGTGGTCGCGGCCTCGCTGGGCGTCGCCGTCCTGGGCATCATCGCCTTCGCGTCATTCGGCTCGGAATTGCTGCCGTCGTTTCGCGAGGGTCACTATGTGCTGAAGGTCAACGGACCGAGCGGCGCGTCGATGTCATGGATGCGCGACGTCGGGACGAAGATTTCCCATGACTTGCTGGCTGTACCGCAAGTCGCGACCGTCGAGCAGCAGATCGGGCGCGCCGAGGCGGGCGAAGACACGTTCGGCCCGAACCGAAGCGAAATGCATGTCGATCTGAAACCGCTCCACGGCGGCAGCGAAGACTTCGTGGTCGGCAGAATGCGCGCGATCCTGGCGAACTATCCGGCGATCACGAGCGAGATCCTGAGTTCGCTGGGGGACCGCATCGCGGAATCCCTGTCGGGCGAGACGGCGGCGGTCTCGGTCAACATTTACGGCGCGGATCTCGACGGCCTCGATCGGAGCGCCGCGCAGATTGCGGCTGTGCTCGCCAAGGTGCCGGGCGCTGCCGACGTACAGGTCAAGGCCCCACCGGGAACGCCAGTCCTCCAGATCGCACTCGACAGTGCGCGGATGGGCCTTCGTGGCGTATCGCCGACCGACGCCTATGATGCCATCGAGGCGACGTTCCAGGGCCGGGTCGTGGCACAGGTTCCGGCTGCCGACCGTGTCACCGACATTGCCCTGACCCTGCCGCCCGAATTGCGGCGCGACCCGGAAAGCGTCGCGGATGTGCTCGTCCGCGCCGCCGACGGCTCAAGCGCCCGCCTTGGTGACATAGCGACGATCGCGCTCACCGAGGGCCGGGCACAGGTCCTGCGTGAAGGGGGGCAGCGGCGGCAGGTCGTCACTGCCAATCCGACGCGATCCGATATTGCCGGCTTTGTCGCCGACGCGCGTCAGGCGATTGCCCGCGGCGTCAAATTGCCACCCGGCGTGTCGATCGAATTTGGCGGCGTGGCCGAGGGACAAAAGGCCGCTAGTCGACAGATCGCCGTCAACGTCGGCGTCGCGAGTATCGCGATCGTCGCGCTTCTGACCCTGGCGTTCGGTAGCGGTCGTGCAGCGGCTCTCATTCTTGCCGGCACCCCTTTCGCCCTTGCCGGCGGGGTGATTGCTGTCGCCGTCACCGGCGGCGTGCTGTCGCTTGGGGCGCTCGTCGGTTTCGTGACGCTTTTCGGCGTTTCCGCACGCAATGCCATCCTGCTGGTGTCGCACGTCGATCATCTGGTCGAGACCGAAGCGGAACCCTGGGGCCCTGCCCCCGTCCTGCGCGCCGCGCGCGAACGGGTTACGCCCATCCTTGTCACCGCGCTCGTGACCGCCCTCGGTCTTGCCCCCCTCGCGATCGAAGCAGGCCAGGCCGGCCGCGAAGTACAGGGGCCGATGGCGATCGTCATTCTGGGTGGCCTTGTCACCTCGACCGTGATGAGCCTGGTCCTGTTGCCGGCCCTCATCCTGCGCTATCGCCGACGCGCGAGCGTAGCTGCGGAAAGTTGAACCTTGCGGATATTGCTGATCGAAGACAGCGAGGACGCGGCACGGCAGGTCCGCGACGAACTGGCGCTGCGCGGGCATGAGGTGGAGACCGCCGACGACGGCGCCATCGGCCTCGCAAGGGCTCGTAATCCGGGTTGGGACGTGTTGATCGTCGACCGGATGCTTCCCTCGATCGACGGTCTGACCCTCGTCAAGCGCCTTCGGGCCGAAGGCATCAGGACGCCCGTCCTGTTCCTCACCGCGCAAGGACTGGTGGAAGACCGGGTCGACGGATTCGAAGCTGGCGGCGACGATTACCTCGTCAAACCGTTCGCGATGATCGAGCTTGTCGCGCGTGTCGAAGCGCTGAAACGGCGCGAGAGTCGTGGGACCAGTGCCGTCCAGTCGCTGGCCGATCTCACGATCGACCGGCTGGCGCGCACGGTGAAGCGCGGCGACCGGGCGATTTCGCTACAGGCCCGCGAATATGAACTGCTCGATGCGTTACTGACGGAGGCGCCGAACGTCGTCACCCGAACGATGCTTCTCGAGCGCGTCTGGAAAATTCGCTTCGATCCGGGCACCAACCTTATCGAGAGCCATATCAGTCGTTTGCGGGCCAAGATCGACATCGAAGGCGCATCGCCGCTGATCCACACCATTCGCGGCGAGGGCTATGCAGCGCGGCTGGCCTGACACTTTCTGGCGATCCACCAGCTTCAGGTTGGCCGTCGTCCAGGCCGGATTTCTTCTGCTGGCAATGACGGGTGCGGGCGTCGCGATGTCGATCATCACGCGCGGTGTCGCCGAGCGTGAGCTGCGGTCTCGCATCAGTCTGGAAAGCAATGCGATCATCGCCGAATTGAGGGGTGAAGGCGTCGCCGAGGCAGCAGCGGCGGTCCGCTCGCGCGCTGCCCGGCCGGGCGCGCTCGAATATCTGCTGGTTGATGGCGCCGGACGTCATCTTGCCGGGGATTTGCCCGACTCAAAGGGATCGGGGTGGCACCGGATGTCGGTGGCACACCGGGATGCGACGTCCGACCTGATCGCCTATTCCGTTTCGGTGCCCGGGGGCGCGCGGCTCACGGTGGGTGACGATCTGGCGCCGGCGCGTGACCTCGCCGATGCGCTGCTCCGGTCGCTGCTGCTCTGGGGCAGCCTGGCACTTTGCCTCGGGCTGGGCTTCGGGATCTGGGCGACGCGCCGCTCGCTGGGGCGGATGCAGGTGCTGGGCCGGACGCTCGAGGAAGTCAGTGCCGGCGACCTGTCAGCGCGCGTTCCGGGCGTGGCCGTGGGGGGCGACGACATCGATCTCATGGGACGCGGCGTCAACGCCATGCTGGACCGCATTGCCCTGCTTGTTCAGGCGCAGCGCCGGGTTTCCGCCGACGTTGCGCATGAACTGCGCAACCCGCTGTCGCTCGTCCGGCAGCGCATCGGACAGGCTGCGGCGGCGGACAACGCCAGCGATAGGGGGGCCGCTCTGACGGCTGCCGACGAGGCGATCGATGAGGCCTTGCGGCTCTTTGACGCGATGCTGCGCCTTGCCGAGATCGAAGCCGGGCGGGCGCGCCAGCGTTTTGCACCCTTTGACCTTGGCGAGCGGGTGGAGCTGGTCACCGATGCCTATCGCGCGGATATCGAGCACGCCGGACGCATCTTCGAAATCTCGCTTGCGCCCGCCGTAACGCTTTTTGGCGACAGCGATCTGGTCGGCTTGGCCGTGTCCAACCTGCTGGAGAACGCCGTCAAGCACACGCCCCCCGGGGCACGGATAACGGTCCGGCTCGAGGCGCATGATGGTCGGCCGGTGCTGAGCGTCGAGGACGGCGGGCCGGGCATGTCGGCCGCAGAATTTACCCGTGTGGTGGAGCCTTTTGCGCGCCTGGACCTGGCACGCTCGACGAGCGGCGCCGGGCTCGGGCTTGCGATCGTTGCAGCCGTCATGCGGCTGCACGGGGGATCACTCGTGCGGGTCGACTCCCCGCGCGGCCTGCACTTGCGCTGTCAATTCTGAGCAGCAAGGAACACAGTCAAAAGGAGGCCCGAGGGCCAATGCCTCCAAGTGGCGCAGCGGCGACCTTGCGACCACTTATGGCTGCGGCCTGGCCTACCAGCTCGACGCGACCCCGAATTCGGCGACGCCCAGGAACTTCTCGGCGTCGAGGGCCGCCATGCAGCCCATGCCGGCTGCGGTCACCGCCTGGCGATAAACCTTGTCGGTGACGTCACCCGCCGCGAACACGCCCGGGACGGCCGTTCGGGTCGAGCCCACCTCGACAAGCAAATAGCCGCCGTCATCCATCGGAAGATGCCCCTTGAAGATGTCGGTCGCGGGCGAATGGCCGATCGCGACAAAGCCGCCATCGGCCGCGACATGCGACTTCTCGCCAGTGACCGTGTCGATCAGATCGACGCCGATCATTCCCTCGGGTTCCCCTGCCCCAACGAACGCCTCGACCTTCTTGTCGAACAGGACCGAGATCTTCGGATTGGCGAACAGCCGGTCCTGCAGGATCCGTTCAGCGCGCAGATGGTCGCGGCGATGGATCAGCGTGACGTCGGGACTGTGATTGGTCATGTACAGCGCTTCTTCGACCGCGGTATTCCCGCCGCCGATGACGACGACCTTCTTGCCGCGGTAAAAAAAGCCGTCGCAGGTTGCGCAGGCGCTGACGCCCTTGCCCTGTAACCGGGTTTCGCTCTCTAGGCCCAGCCAGCGCGCCTGAGCCCCCGTGGCGATCACGAGTGTCTCGCAGACATAGGTCGTGCCGCCGTCGCCGGTCAGCGTGAAGGGCCGCTCCGACAGGTCGACGTCGACAATCGTGTCCCACACCATCGTGGCACCGACATGTTCGGCCTGCTTCTGCATCTGCTCCATCAACCAGGGCCCCTGGATGACGTCGGCAAAGCCCGGATAATTCTCGACATCGGTCGTTATGGTCAGCTGTCCACCCGGCTGGATACCCTGCACGACAAGGGGGTTCAGCCCTGCCCGCGCGGCGTAGATTGCCGCCGACAGGCCGGCGGGCCCCGAACCGAGGATCAACATGCGCGTGGCGTGGGTGGCTGCCATGATGGCCTTTCGCTGGAGAGTAACGCCTCGTTACGACCGGCAGCGAGGACCCCGTAGATATGGTAGCGGAGGAGGGACTTGAACCCCCGACCCCAGGATTATGATTCCCGTGCTCTAACCAGCTGAGCTACTCCGCCCCGTAGGGGAGCGCGGCCTATAACAGCGCCGCCAAAGGCGTCAACAGGGGGGCTTGATTGCGTGCCCCGTGCCGAAGGCCCAGGCACCGATCGGCTCCCATGGCCCGCCGCGATACCACCATGCCGCAAGACCCGCGATGACCAGCGGACGCGGTGCGAAATCCGCCTCCAGCGCGCCAAGCAAGCTGCGTGCGACATCGGCCTTCACCTTGTTCTGCACCGTGACATGCGGGCGCCAGCCGGCCTTGTCCTGCGGCACGAGCAACGGGGCGAACCGGTCGGCAATGCGCGCGCGGACGTTCTGCAGGTCAGGACTGTCGATGCGGTAGGCGACACCGCCGCCGAGCGACATGAGCGACGCAAGGTGCGCAACGGGCGGTTGGCCGCGTGCTTCATCTTGCAGCAGCCCGCAAAGCTCTCGCTCGACCGAGGGCGGCAAGTGGTGGAAGAGCGTGACATGCGCACGCAAGTAATTGCGCTCGGGCGGGAAATGCGCGCGCCGAAGCGCATCCGCCCAGGCGAAATCCTCTCGCCCGAGCAGTGCGGTAACGATGATGGGGGCCGGAGCGCAGGGCTCCGGACCACTCACTTCTTGAGGCTGAGCCCGCCGAAACGCTTGTTGAAGCGCGCGACTTGCCCACCGGCGTCAAGCATCGTGCCCTTGCCGCCCGTCCATGCCGGGTGCGCAAGCGGATCGATTTCGAGCGTCATCAGATCGCCTTCCTTGCCCCAGGTCGAGCGCGTCTCGAACTCGGTGCCGTCCGTCATCTTGATGCGGATCATGTGGTAATCGGGGTGGCCGGTGCTCTTCATGTCGTGTCTTTCTGATGTGTGGCTGGTTCCGACCAGCCTCGAAAGGAAGCGGCGCGCATAGCGACCGGACCGCCGGGAAGCAACCTATTCGGGTGCGTCGGCGATCATTGCCGTGAAATTGGCTTCTGCGGCAAGCTTGTCGCCGAGCATCGCACGGCCGGTGAACTTGCAAACCGTAGCGCGCTTTTGCACGAAGCCAACTTCCAGCCGCAGCAGGCAGCCCGGCTCCACGGGTGCACGAAACTTCGCCCCGTCGATCGCCATGAAGTAGACAAGCTTCCCCGAGCCCGCGAGGCCCAGGGACTCGACCGCTAGAATGCCCGCGGCCTGCGCCAGCGCCTCGACGATCAGAACGCCCGGCATGATCGGCCGGCCGGGAAAGTGCCCGGCAAAAAACGGCTCGTTGATCGTGACCGCCTTGATCGCGACGATGCGTTCGTCGACGACCAGTTCCTCGACACGATCGACGAGCAACATCGGGAAGCGATGCGGCAAAGCCGCCATCACTCCCCGGATGTCGATCGCTGTGCTCACGGGCGCTTAGCGGCCGGTCGGCTTCGGCGTGGTCGGCGCGGCCGCAGCCGGCGCCGTCGTCGACACGCTGGGCAGCTGCGTATTGAGCTGCGCCAGGACGTCCGACGTCGCGTCGAGCGCGGGCTCATAGGCCAGGATCGACTGCGGATCGATCGCGACATTGGCACCGCGCGCCTTCATGGTCGCCACGATGATCGGGTTCAGCTTGGCGCTGACCTGCTGTCCGACATAGGCACGGTTCCGGTTGAAAGCTTCCTCGCGACCCGCGAGTTCCTTCTGGGCATCCTGCTGCTTCTGCTGGAACGCCGTGGCACGCGCCTTGAGGGCGGCATCGGGCTCCTTGCCGGCGAGCGCGTTCACCGCCTGCTGGAGTGCCTGGCCTTCGGTCTGCAGCGGTGCTGCAAGCGCCTGCTGACGTGCCTGGATGGCATCGGCCTGGACCTTCAGCGCAGCCTGGGCCGCCTTGCACGCCGTGCACTCGGCGAAGATGCGGCCCGTGTCGACGACAATGGCCTGTGTCGCGACGGCGCGCGTCTGTGCCGCGAGCGGGGCGGTAGCGAGCGCGAGTGCGGCAAGCGAGGCCGCCTTGAAAATGTTCTTCATCAGAATTGAGTTCCTACGTTGAATGTGAGCGTCTTGGTCTGGTCGCCGGGCTCCTTCAGCAGAACCTTGGCGATATCGATGCGGAACGGCCCGAACGGCGAGTTCCAGTTCACCCCGAAGCCGACCGAAATGCGCGGACGTGCCGAATTGCCGAGGTAGAATTCCTTGAACGGCGAAGCCGCCTGATAAGTGTAGGCGACCGTACCGGTGGGACAGCCCGTCGGCGGCCGCACCGTCAATGTCGGGGTCGCCGCATTGTCGGTACACTGCGCATTGCCGCTGGCATCGAGGAAATCGCGGATCAGGCGTGTGTCGCCGGGCGCGTAATCCTGCAGCACCGGCGCCTTGATGCCGAACACCGCGCCTGCATCGAGGAAGATCGACGGACGCAGGCCCAATTCCTTCGCCCCCGAGCCGAGCGGAATTTCAAGCTCCAACCGACTGAAATAATAGGCGCGGCCACCAAGCGCATCGTCGCTGATCGAATTGCGATCCTCGTTGAAGCCGGTCGGGCTCGTCGAGTCGTATTGCTTGCGCAGCACGCGCGGGCCGACGCCGCGAATGTCGAAACCGCGGATCTGCGGCTCACCGAGGAAGAACCGGTCGGTCAGGCGAACCGGATCGGCACCCGAAGCGGGCGTTCCTCCCAGGGGAATGATCGAGCCCGCCTCGGCGCTGAGCGAAAGGATGAAGCCGTTCAGCACCGGCCAGTATTTGGCTGCGTTGAACGTCTGACGGATGTATTTCACCGACCCGCCCAGCCCGGCAAGATCCTGGCTGAACACAAAGCGCTGACCGCGGCTCGGCCGGATGCGGTTATTCAGATTGTCATAAACGATGCTGTAGCCGAGCGACGACGTCGAGCGATTGCCCAGCGAGTCGCACAGGTACCGCCCGGCAACGAGCGGGTCGCATTGCCCGTTGAAGAAATAGGTTGCCTGGTCGAGCGTCACGTCGTCGTAGCTGAGGCCGTAGCGCAACGCCACCGACCAGAATTCCGTGAGCGGCAGACCTGCCCGGATCTGGAAGCCGGTCGTCGTCTGCTGATAGGTCGTGTTGCGCTGATCGCCGACATAATTGAAGCTGTTGTAATCCCTGCGGAATACATCGCCGCCGAGCGCTATGTTGCGATCGAACAGATAGGGCTCGGTAAAGCCCAGTTCGACCGACTTCGAATAGGTCGAGTAGTTGACCGAGGCACGCAGTTCCTGACCCTTGCCGCGGAAGTTCCGCTGGCGGATCGAGGCATTTACGATGAAGCGCTCGAGCGACGAGAACCCTGCCGAAAGCTGCAGTTCGCCGGTCGACTTTTCCTCGACATTGGCCTCGAGCACGATACGGTCGGGCGCCGAGCCCTGCTTCTGGCTGATCTCGAACTTTTCCTGGAAGAAGCCGAGCGACTTGATGCGATCTTCGGAGCGCTTGACCGAAAAGGCGTTGAACGCATCCCCTTCGGCGAGACGGAATTCACGGCGCAGCACCTTGTCGACGGTCAGCGTGTTGCCGTTCACGTTGATCGCTTCCACGTACACGCGTGGCGTTTCCGCCACCCGGAACGTGATGTTCATCGTCTTGTCTTCCTTGTTCCGGTTGAATACAGGATCGACGTTGGCGAACGCATAACCGAACAGGCCGGCGGTCTTGGTGATGTTCTCGACAGTGTCTTCGACAAGCTTGGCGTCATACCAGTCGCCGGTCTTCATCGGCAGCTGGGCCTTGACCAAATCGGCCTTGAAGTCGCGCACTTCGCTTTCGGCGAGCACGTCGCCGAACTTGTACCGTGGCCCTTCCTCGACGACATAGGTCAGGATGAAGTCGCGCTTGTCGGGCGTGAGCTCGGCGACCGCGGAAATGACGCGGAAATCGGCATAGCCCTGCGTCAGATAATATTGGCGAAGCTTGCCCTGGTCATAGGCAAGCCGGTCGGCGTCATAGGTGTCGCGCGACGAGAAGATGCGCGTGATCGACGATTCCTTCGTCGCCATCTGCGCCTTCAGCCGACCGTCCTTGAACACCTCGTTGCCGATGATGTTGATGCGGCGGACCTTGGACTTCGGCCCTTCGCTGATTTCGTAAACGATATCGACGCGGTTCTGGTCGAGCGTCACCATCTTGGGCTCGACGGTCGCGGCGAAGCGGCCCTGGCGGCGGTAGAGTTCGACGATACGCCCAATGTCGGCCCGCACCTTGCTGCGCGTGAAGATCTGGCGCGGCGCGAGCTTCAGCTCCTTGCTGAGCTTTTCTTCCTTGATCCGCTTGTTACCCTCGAAAACGATCCGGTTGATGACCGGATTTTCGCGGACCAGGATCGTCAGCGCGCCGTTATCGTCGCGTATCTGCGCATCGGCGAACAATTCCGTGTCGAACAGATCACGGATCGCCTCGTCCCCCAGTTCCTGGGTATAGGGGCCGCCCGGACGCAGTTTGAGATAGGAGCGCACGGTTTCGGGCTCGATGCGCTGCGACCCGATGACGTTGATCGAGGTGATAGTGCTCCCTTGCGTCGGCGCTGCCCGCGGGGGCGTGGGCACCGTCGTCAAGTCGACCGGGGCGGGACGGGACGGTCGCTGCTGAGCAACCGCTGCAACCGGCAGGCCGGCCAGCATCGTGCCGACCATCAGCAGCGACAGCATCCGGCGACCCTGAAGACCCATTCGTTCTGCTTTCAACTCAAATCCCGCCACTTGTCATTAATGCCGCCACGCCCTGCCCGATGCCCGTCCGGCAATCAACCCGCGAACCGGCCGAACAGGCCGAAGCCCGCCAGATCGTTTATCGTTACGAACAGCATGAAGGCGAGCAATACCAAAAGCCCCGATCGGTATGCCCATTCCTGTGTCGCCACTCCTACCGGCCTTTGCCGGACCGCCTCGACCGCGTAAAAAGCCAGATGCCCGCCGTCGAGCGTGGGGATTGGCAGCAGGTTGATGAACCCCAGATTTATCGACACCATCGCCATGAAGAACAGGAAGCTCACGAAACCGAGCGCCGCAACGCGTTCCGACGTCGCGGCCATCTTGACCGGTCCGCCGAGTTCCTTGACCGATCGGTTACCGGTAACGATCTGGCCAAGTGCCACGACCATCGTCCGCACCGACTGGACCGTGAACCGTGCCGCCGCACCCGGCAGCTCCAAGGCCGACAACCGAACCCGCTCGATCTTTGCGGGGCCAATGCCGATGCGCCCCGTCGGGATCTGCATCCCGGTCACGTCCTTGACGGACTCAAGTCGCGGCGTGATTTCCAGCACCATCCGCTTGCCTGCCCGGTCGATCACGAAGCTTGTCGGCTGATTTGCGCGGGCCTGGACGATCAGGCCAATGTCCTCGAAGCGCTCGATCGCGCCGCCGTCGACCGAAACGATACGGTCGCCCAGCTTCATCCCCGCCGCCTGCGCCGTCGAATGCGGCGTGAAGACGCCGACCTGCGGCGCAATGCGCGGTTCGCCATAGATACCGAACAGCCCTGCCAGCATGACGACCGCGAACAGGAAATTGACGGCAGGTCCGGCAAAGACGATCAGCGCACGCTGCCAGACCGGTTTCGACTGGAAGGTTTTGTTGCGTTCTTCTGCGGGAAGCGAAAGCCACTCCTCGCTCGGGGTGCTGGCTGCACTCATGTCGCCGGCGAAGCGCACATAGCCCCCCAGCGGCATCCAACCCACTCGCCAGTCCGTCCCACGCCGGTCGGTCCAGCCCGCTATCCGCTTGCCGAAGCCGATCGAGAACACCTCTGCATGCACACCGAACCAGCGCGCCACCATATAATGGCCGAGCTCGTGCAGGACGACGAGCGGAAAGATCGCCAGCAGGAAGAAAGTGGCGGCCCAGAGGATGTTCGGCGTTTCGATCATGCGGCCATTTCCTCCAGAAACGCGGCGGCAATGCGGCGCGCATCGCTATCGACGGCGAACACATCCTCGACGCTTGCCGGCGCGGGCGGGTCATAGCTGTCGAGTACGGCCGCAACGATATTCGCAATTTCGAGGAATCCGATGCGCCGCGCCAGGAATGCCGCCACCGCGATTTCGTTCGCCGCGTTCAGAACCGCCGGACGCGCGCCGCCCGCTGCAAGCGCCGCCATGGCCATGCCGAGCGCCGGAAAACGGTCGAGATCCGGGGCTTCGAAATCCAGGCGCCCGATCGTCGCCAGGTCGAGCGGCGTGCATGGGGTTTCCATGCGATCGGGCCAGGCCAGCGTGGACGCGATGGGGACGCGCATGTCGGGCGAGCCGAGCTGCGCAATCGTCGATCCGTCCACATAGTCCACCATCGAGTGGATAACCGACTGCGGATGAACGACGACTGCAAGCTCGTCGGGACGGCAGGAGAAAAGATGCTTTGCTTCGATGAGCTCAAGCCCCTTGTTCATCAACGTGGCGGAATCGATGCTGATCTTGGCGCCCATCGACCAGTTCGGATGCTTGACCGCAACTTCGGGCGTGACGCTTTCCATGGCGTCGCGCGTCCAGGTGCGGAACGGGCCGCCGCTCGCTGTCAGCACGATCCGCCGCACGCGATTGCGGGGGCTGCCCGCAAGGCATTGGAAAATCGCATTATGTTCGCTGTCAACCGGCAGGAGCTGCGCCTTCGAACGGGCCGCGACGGCAGTCATGATGTCGCCGGCCGAAACCAGCGACTCCTTGTTGGCGAGTGCAACCGTCCGGCCGCCGCGCAATGCCGCAAGCGTCGCCGGCAAGCCCGCGCACCCCACGATCGAGGCCATCGTCCAGTCGGCGCCGGTGCCTGCGGCCTCGACGACGGCGTCGGGGCCGGCGGCCACGCCGATGCCGGTTCCCGATAGCGCGTCTTGCAGTTCGGCATAGCGCGTTGCGTCGCCGATGACGGCAAGTTCGGCGTCCGTCGCGCGCGCAGCCTTGGCCAGCCCCGCCACGTCGGTTTGGGCCGTCAGCGCCACCACCTTGAATCGATCGGGCTCGCGCATGATCAGGTCGAGGGTCGACGTGCCGACCGAGCCCGTCGCGCCGAGGATGCTGACCGAACGCCGGATCACGCGGGGGTCATCCAGCTGATCACGCCGCCGAACAGGATGGCGACCGGCAACAGGCCGTCGATCCGGTCGAAGAGGCCGCCGTGTCCCGGTATCAATGTACCCGAATCCTTCATGCCGGCGCGTCGTTTAAGCCAGCTTTCGAAAAAGTCGCCCGCCTGTGCGATGACGGCGATCAGCACCGCTCCCAGCATCGACAGGGGCAAGGCGATGCCCCATTGGTTGGGCCATTGTTCGGTACGGATCGTGAAAACGATCAGGATCAGTGCCGCCACCGTGACGATTCCTCCCAACAGCCCTGCCCAGGTCTTCGACGGGCTGATCAAGGGGGCGATCTTGGGGCCGCCGATCATCCGCCCGAAGACAAAGGCGCCGATGTCGGTTGCCCAGACGACGCCAAACAGGACCATCGTCACGAAAAACCCCTGTTCCACGCTGCGTGCGACCCAAAGTCCGCCGATTGCGCCGCCCAAATAGGCGATACCAAAGGCGATCCAAAGCGCACGCGCACGTGCCGAGGGCCAACCCCGCCAGATGAGTCGCAGATATTCCCGTGCGAGGACAACGGCACCTAGCGCGAGCAAGGCGACGAACCACCACTGCCCCAGCCAGACGTCGCCCATCAGCAACGCGGCAAGAATGAACCCTGACAGGATGCGCTTGCTAAGCTCGCTCATCCCGGTCCTTTAGAGGCCGCCGAAGCGACGTTCACGCCGGTGAAAGGCCGAGACGGCTTCGGCAAGTGCGTCTGCACCGAAATCGGGCCAGAGCGCATCCACGAACAGCAACTCGGCATAAGCTGCCTGCCAGAGCATAAAATTGGAGAGCCGGTGCTCGCCCGAGGTGCGGATCAGCAGGTCCACGGGTGGCAAGTCTGCGGTGTCGAGGGCCGCCTCGACGGCCGCCACGTCGATTTCGGCGGGATCACGACCGGCTAGCTTGCGGGCAGCACGCACGATTTCGTCCTGCGAGCCGTAATTCAGGCCGATGACCAACGTGGACCCCGTATTGCCGGCCGTCCGCGCCAAGGCGCCATCGATCAGCGCAACGACGTCCGGCGCAAACGCCAAATGATCGCCGATCACGCGCAACCTCACGCCTTCGCGCGCCAGCTCGTCGAGGTCCGATTTGATGAAATGACGCAGCAGACCCATCAGGTCGCTGATTTCCTCTGCGGGCCGGCGCCAATTCTCGGAAGAAAAGGCATAGAGGGTCAGCACCTCGATGCCCATCGAACGCGCCGCGCGGGTTACCGTCCGAACGGCCTCGATCCCCTTCCTGTGGCCCGCAACACGCGGCAGATGCCGCGCCTTTGCCCAGCGGCCATTGCCATCCATGATGATGGCGACATGACGAGGCGTGGCCGGCGCAGCCCCGGCAGCTTGTTTTTCAGTGAGCGCCGGAGCGCTCACTTGCCGAGAATTTCCTTTTCCTTCGCGATTGCCGTCGCGTCGATTTCGGCAATGGTCGCGTCGGTCAGCTTCTGGACCTCTGTTTCGGACCGCTTGCGATCGTCCTCGCTGATTTCGTGCTTTTTTTCGTCGATCTTCAGCGCATCCATGCCGTCCCGGCGCACGTTGCGCACCGCGATGCGCGCCTTTTCGGCATATTGTCCGGCAAGCTTGGCCAGTTCCTTCCGGCGGTCTTCCGTCAGGTCCGGGATCGGCAGGCGCAATGTCGTGCCGTCGACGATCGGGTTGAGCCCCAGGCCTGCCGACCGGATCGCCTTGTCGCACGGACCGACGTTCGACTTGTCCCAGACCTGCACCGACAGCAGGCGCGGCTCCGGCGCACTCACCGTCGCGACCTGATTCAGCGGCATATGTGCGCCATAAACCTCGACGGTCACCGGGTCGAGCAGGTTCACCGAAGCACGACCGGTGCGCAGGCCTGCCAGATCGCCTTTCAGCGATTCGACCGCGCCGTTCATCCGGCGCTCGAGGTCCGGTTTGTTATAAGCAGCCATTATACTTCCTCTCGCGTGACGATCGTCGCGACGCCTTCACCCGCCAGAACCCGGGCAAGATTGCCCTGTTCGCGGATGTTGAAGACGACGATCGGTATATTGTTGTCGCGGCACAGCGCCACGGCAGACGCGTCCATCACTTTCAGATCATGTGCCAGGACCGTCGAGTAACTGATTGTCTCGTAACGCTTCGCACTCGCCACCTTCTTGGGGTCAGCATCATAGACACCGTCAACCGAAGTGCCCTTGAACAGCGCATCGCATTTCATTTCTGCCGCGCGCAATGCCGCACCGGTATCGGTCGTAAAGAACGGATTGCCGGTGCCTGCAGCAAAGATCACGATACGGCCCTTTTCCAGATGCCGTTCGGCACGCCGACGGATGTAGGGCTCGCAGACGCTGGCCATGGGAATGGCCGACTGAACGCGCGTCTCGACACCGATCGCCTCGAGCGCATTCTGCACCGCCAGCGCGTTCATCACGGTCGCCAGCATGCCCATGTAATCGGCCGTGGCGCGCTCGAAGCCCTTGGCCGCAGCCGCCAGCCCTCGAAAGATATTACCGCCGCCTACGACGACACAGACTTCAAAGCCCATCGACTTGGCATTGGCGATTTCGCCAGCGACGCGGGCGGTCACTTCGGGATCGATGCTGAGGCCGCCCGGACCCATCAACACTTCGCCCGACAGCTTCAGCAGGATGCGTTTGTACGGGGGACGGCTCATGGGCGAGCGGGGCTTCCTTGAGAGTTGAGCGGCGCGGACCCTAGGCCCGCGCCGTGAACTTGTGAAGCGGGCGCTTTTATACTGCCTGCGGCACGCCGGAAGCAGCAGCGACCTCGGCCGCAAAATCGCTCGCTTCCTTCTCGATGCCTTCGCCGAGCTGGAATCGGACATAGTCGACCAACGCGATGCTGCCCCCTGCCCCCTTTGCCGCAGCGGCAACGACGTCGGCGATCTTCGTCTTGTTATCCATGACGAAAACCTGGCTGAGCAAAGCGTTTTCCTTGCGGAACTTGGCAATGGTGCCGTTGACCATCTTCTCGACGACATCGGCCGGCTTGCCGCTCTCGGCCGCCTTTTCCATCGCAATCGCGCGCTCGCGGCTGACGAGCGCTTCGTCGAGGCCTTCTTCATGAAGAGCCGACGGGTTGGCCGCAGCGATGTGCATGGCGAGCTGCTTGCCGAGGTTCTCGATGGCGGCGGCGTCCGCATCGCCTTCGAGCGCGACGAGTACGCCGATCTTGCCCATGCCAGGCGCCGCAGCGTTGTGGACGTAGGACACGACGGCGCCCTGGTTGACGCTGAGCGTCTTCACACGGCGCAGCGACTGGTTTTCGCCGATCGTCGCGATGTTGGCGGTCAGCTTGTCCTGTACGCTGGCTTCGCCCATCGGCGCGGCAGCGAGGACCGCGATATCATTCGCGTCGGTGTCGAGCGCAAGCGCGGTCACGTCACGGACGAACGCCTGGAACTGGTCGTTCTTGGCGACGAAATCGGTCTCCGAATTGACTTCGACGGCCGAACCCTTGGTACCCGACGTCGCCACGCCGACCAGACCTTCGGCAGCGGTGCGGCCGGCCTTCTTCGCGGCCGTGGCGAGGCCCTTGGTCCGCAGCCAGTCGACCGCGGCGTCCATGTCGCCACCGGTCTCGTTGAGTGCTTTCTTGCAATCCATCATGCCCGCGCCCGAAACTTCGCGCAGTTCCTTCACGAGAGCGGCAGTGATCTCGGCCATTTCGATCTTCCTCAAATAAGCGTCGCCCCAGCTTCCGCCGGGGCGACTTAGCGCTAAAGCCCTATTGTTACGCGGCGGCTTCTTCGCCAACGCCGAAGCTCGGCGATTCCTGTACTTCAGCCGTGGCAGCGTCGGTCGCGACGGCAAGTGCCGGTTCGACCGGCGGCTCGACCATCGCGCCGAAATCCTGGCCGCGAGCCTGCGCAGCCTGCGCCCCGTGACGGGTCGCCGCCTGGGCAAGCGCCTCGCAATAAAGGCGGATCGCGCGGCTTGCGTCGTCGTTCGCGGGAACCGGGAACGCAATGCCGTCAGGCGAAACGTTCGAGTCGAGGATGGCCACGACCGGGATACCCAACACGTTGGCTTCCTTGATCGCCAGTTCTTCCTTGTTGGCGTCGATCACGACCATCACGTCGGGAATGCCGCCCATGTCACGGATGCCGCCCAGCGAAAGCTCGAACTTGTCGCGTTCGCGCGTCAGCTGAAGGACTTCCTTCTTGGTGAGGCCGGTCGTATCACCCGACAGCTGCTCTTCCATCGCCTTGAAGCGCTTGATCGAACCCGAAATCGTCTTCCAGTTGGTGAGCATGCCGCCCAGCCAGCGATGGTTGACGAAATGCTGGTTCGACGCGCGTGCCGCGTCGCGGATCGGGTCCTGCGCCTGGCGCTTGGTACCGACGAACAGCACCTTGCCACCGCCGGCGGCTGTCGCCGCGACGAAGTCGAGTGCACGTGCGAACAGCGGCACGGTCTGCGACAGGTCGAGGATGTGGACGCCGTTGCGCTCCCCAAAGATGTAAGGTTTCATTTTCGGATTCCAGCGATGCGTCTGGTGTCCGAAGTGCGCGCCAGCTTCCAAAAGCTGATGCATCGTGACGACTGGTGCCGCCATAGCCAATTCTCCTAGCCCGGTTGAACCTCTGGGGGGCGGAACCACCGCTTGCGCGGCGGCACCGGTATGGTGCTCCCCATGTGGAATGGCGGCGCGCATAAACGGGCATCTGCCGCTTGACAAGAGCAAAGAACGCGAACAGAACGTGAACATCGTCGATTTCGGGAACAAACGACTCGGCGGGCTGTTGCGGTCTTTGGAGACGAGAGATGATTTATTTTATGTCGATGCTGACCGTATGCGCCCTTCTCGCTTTGGCGCTTGGCGTCATCGCTGCCACGTTGCGGGGGCGGACTGAGGCAATCGTCGCCGCGCTTGCAGGCCGATCCGTGCGGGCAGAGACGTTGTACGTGCCCTCGCCTCGCGTCCGGGTGACACTCAGGCCAGTGGTTGCGCGGTCGTTGCCGTCGCTGCGCGCTGCCGCCTGACCTTGCCGTAGCTGCGGATGCTGAACGGGATCATCGCCAGATAGACGGCGCAAATGGCGGTCAGCGTTTCCCAGGGCGCCGAAAACAGGGCGCCGAACAGGACGGCGACACCGGCAAGTGCTTCGAACCGGACATTGCGACGCAGGCGCAGCGAGGACCAGCTGTATGTCGCGACGCTGGAAATCATCAGGAAGCCCACGATCCCGAGCCAAGGCGCCGTCACGAACGGTGACCGGAAGAACGCCTCGCCGGTGATTAGCCAAAGGTAGACGGGCAACAGCGCCAGGCCGGCGGCTGCGGGGGCGGGAACACCCGTCAAAAATCCAGCCGATTTGTGAGGCTGGTCTGCAGCATCGATCGCCGCGTTGAAGCGGGCGAGCCGAAGGGCGGCGCACACCGTGTACGCCAGCGCGAACACCCATCCGTAACGGGGGACGCCGACAAGGCTCCAGAGGAACACGACAAGCGCAGGCGCAACGCCGAACGCAATGACATCGGACAGCGAATCGAGCTCGGCCCCGAAACGGCTTTCGCCTTTCAGCATGCGCGCGATCCGGCCGTCGAGACCGTCGAGCACGCCCGCCGTGACGATCGCCGCCAGCGCGAGCTGCCAATCGCCGCCGATCGCAAAACGCACCGCCGTTAGGCCCGAGCAAAGGGCCAGCGCCGTCACCGCATTCGGCGCGACTGTCCGTAACGGGATTCCGCGCCGAATGGGCGGCTTCACTGGCTGACGCCGCCTGCCGCCTGGTTGTTGCCGATGACGCCGAGGATCGTCTCGCCCGCGATCGTTCGCTGACCCAGCGCAACGCGCGGCGCCGTTCCCGCCGGCAGGTAGACATCGACGCGGCTGCCGAAGCGGATCAGCCCGACACGCTGCCCGGCAACCACGGTGTCGCCTGGCTTCACAAACGGCACGATGCGCCGCGCGACGAGGCCGGCAATCATCGTATAGCCGATCCTGACTCCGTCACGCCGCTCGACCAATATGTGCTGGCGCTCATTGTCCTCGCTCGCCTTGTCCAGGTCTGCATTGAGAAATTTTCCAGAGATATAAACGACCTGACGAATGATCCCCTCGATCGGCGAACGCTGGATGTGCACGTCGAACACCGACATGAAGATCGACACGCGCGTCATCGTCGCCTCGCCGAGGCCATGTTCGCCCGCCAGCTCGCGCGGCGGCGGCACGTCGCGGATGAGCGTGATCAACCCGTCCGCGGGCGCGATGATCAGCTCGTCGCCGCGGGGCACCGACCGGATCGGGTCCCGGAAGAAGGCGGCGACCCAGATGGTGACCCCCAGCATGGGCCAGGCCAGCGTCTCCCAGGCCATCAGGGCGAAAAGAAGCGAAATCGCCCCGGAAATTACAACGAATTTGCGACCGTCGGGATGGACGGAGGGAAAGCGCCAGCGGACGCTCGGCGTCCCCAAGGGGCCGTTTTCTATGTGCGACATTGTGACTTTGTAGTGACTCATCGGCGGAACCGCAAACACTACGGCTGCGGTTGATTGAGCGGGCCGCCTTGCCTAGAGCGTCGGCGACTTATTCCCCAAGGAAGCACGCATGGCCAAGATCAAGGTGAAAAACCCCGTCGTCGAAATCGATGGCGACGAAATGACGCGGATCATCTGGGAATGGATCCGGGAGCGCCTGATCAAGCCATATCTCGACATCGACCTGCATTATTATGACCTGAGCGTCGAAAAGCGCGACGAAACGAACGACAAGATTACGGTCGATTCGGCCAATGCCATCGCCAAATATGGCGTCGGCGTGAAATGTGCGACCATCACTCCGGACGAGGACCGGGTGAAGGAATTCAACCTCAAGAAAATGTGGAAGTCGCCGAACGGCACGATCCGCAACATCCTGGGCGGCGTCGTGTTTCGCGAACCGATCGTCATCAAGAACGTGCCGCGCCTGATCCCGGGCTGGACCGACCCCATCGTCGTGGGGCGCCACGCTTTCGGCGACCAGTATCGTGCCACCGATTTCCGCGTGCCCGGCCCCGGGACACTGCGCATGGTGTTCGAGGGCGAGGACGGCACCGTCATCGACGAGGAGGTTTTCAAATTCCCGTCCTCGGGCGTCGCGATGGGCATGTACAACCTCGACGACTCCATCGCCGACTTCGCCCGCGCGTCGATGAACTACGCGCTGGGTCGCGGCTGGCCGCTCTACCTGTCGACCAAGAACACCATCCTCAAAGCCTATGACGGCCGGTTCAAGGACCTGTTCGCAGAGGTTTTTGACAAGGAATTCAAGGACCAGTTCGCTGCAGCTGGCATCGTCTACGAACATCGCCTGATCGACGACATGGTGGCCTCGGCGCTCAAATGGTCGGGCAAGTTCGTCTGGGCCTGCAAGAATTACGATGGTGACGTGCAGTCGGACCAGGTCGCTCAGGGCTTCGGCTCGCTGGGCCTGATGACGTCGGTGCTGCTGACGCCCGATGGCAAGACCGTGGAGGCCGAGGCAGCGCATGGTACGGTCACCCGGCACTATCGCCAGTACCAGCAGGGCAAGGCCACCTCGACGAACCCCATCGCCTCGATTTTCGCGTGGACGGGCGGCCTCAAGTATCGCGGCAAGTTCGACGACACACCGGACGTGGTCAAATTCGCCGAGACGCTCGAACGCGCGTGCATTTACACGGTCGAACAGGGCGGCATGACCAAGGATCTGGCGTTGCTGATCGGCCCCGACCAGGCGTGGATGACGACCGAGCAGTTCTTCGAGGCGATCCGCCTTAACCTCGAAAAGGCGATGAACGACTGGCACTAGGTGGTTGAGCGCGTGACATATCGGGCATCCGCCCGCTAGAGTTAATCATGGCGCTCGATCCCAACTCTTCCGGCCTCAGCGATGCCCTGGTCGTTCTCGGCGCGGCGGGGCTCGTCATCCCGGCCTTTGCGCGACTGAAGATTTCGCCCGTCATCGGGTTCATCCTCGTCGGTGTCGTCGTCGGGCCTTTCGGCCTGGGCAGTCTCGTGGCGCGCCTGCCATGGCTGTTCTACATCACGATCAGCGACACCAAGGGCATGTCGGTGTTCGCCGAGTTCGGCATCATCCTGTTGCTGTTTTCGGTCGGGCTCGAACTGAGCTTCAGGCGCCTGTGGGCAATGCGGCGCACGGTGCTGGGAATCGGTGCCAGCGAATTGTTCGGCAACGCCGCGCTCATCGCGGGCGCGTTGCTCCTTTTCGGCTATTCGACCAACGCCGCGCTCGGTCTCGGTCTCGCGCTGGCGCTTTCGTCGACCGCGCTCGTGCTGCCGATTGCGGGCACGACCAGCCCCGTCGGCAAGCTCGCCTTCGCAATGCTGCTGTTCGAGGACCTCGCCCTGGTCCCGATCATCTTCCTGCTCGGCGCGCTCGGGCCCGGCGGCCGCGACCTCGGTGCCATGGGGCAGGTACTGGGCCTTGGCGTGCTGGTCGTCGGCGTGCTGCTGATCGCGGGCCGCGTCATCCTGCCCCGGGTATTTGCCCAGGCCGCACGCACCCGTAGCCCGGAACTCTTCCTGTCGGTCACGCTGCTCGTGGTCATCCTCGCAAGCCTCGCGACGCTGACCGTCGGCCTCTCGCCCATCGTCGGAGCGCTCGTGGCCGGCCTGCTGATCGCCGAGACCGATTATGCGCACGAGGTTGAGGCGGTCATCGCCCCCTTCAAAAATCTTGCACTCGGCGTGTTCCTTCTGACAGTCGGGATGCAACTCGACCTGCGCTTCGTGATTGCCCAATGGCCGGCCATCCTTGGGGCCGTCGCCATCGTCGTGATCCTGAAAGCGGCCCTCACCGCCGCACTGCTGAGGTTCGGCGGAGCTCAGACCGGCGTGGCCGCCGAGACCGGCATCCTGATGGCCAGCCCGTCCGAACTGACGCTGGTCGTGCTCGGCACCGCCCTGACCGCCGGCCTGATCGATGCGCCCACCGCCACTTTCTGGTCGGCCGTGACCGCGATCGGCCTCACGATTACACCGCTGCTGGCCGAAATCGGCCATCGCGTGGCGCGCCGGATCAGCTGGGGCGAAGCCGAGGCACCGCCGCCGGTCGATCCGCAAACGACGGTCATCATCGGATACGGCCGGGTGGGCGAGATGGTGGCCTCGATGCTCGACGTCCACGGCAAGCCCTGGACGGCGGTCGAGGCCAATGTCGACGTCGTCGCCGCCGCCCGACGCGCGGGTAAGCCGGTACGGTTCGGCGACGCCGGTCGCGCCGGCGCGACAGAGGCGCTCCATCTGGCGGACGCCGCAGCCGTCGTCCTGACCATGAACGACCCGGTCCAGAATGTCGTCCTGGCGCGGCGACTGCGGGCAGAGGCGCCCGATCTCACCATCGTCGCCCGCGCCCGCGACCCGGAGCATGCGGCGCAGCTGTACCGGGCCGGGGTTACCAATGCGGTCCCCGAAACGCTCGAATCGTCGCTACAATTGTCGGAGGCCGTGCTTGTCGATCTTGGGGTGGCGATGGGCCCGGTGATCGCAAGCATTCACGAAAAACGCGACGAGTTGCGCGGCACCATCAAGGACGCCGGTGGGGTGCGCGCACCCCCGCGCTTGAAGGCGCTTTAAGGGGATAGTCGCGCGCGGCGGATGCCGGGGCCGACTTATGGGCAAAGCCATGGGCAGGGCGATCGCCCCTGCCCTCGTCCCGGCAACGCCTATGCCGAAATTGCCGCGCCTTCGATTGCCGCACGTACCGCCAGCAGTGCCGCCGCGCCGGCACCGCCGTCCGGCCCGCCACCCTGTGCCATATCGGGACGGCCGCCACCGCCCTGCCCCCCGAGCGCCGCGACCGCCGCCTTGACGAGGTCGACCGCACTCAGCCGGTCCTTCAGGTCGTCGGTGACGCCGGCGGCAACCGAGGCGCGCCCCTCATTCACCGTGACGACGGTCGCGACGCCTGAGCCGATGCGCGCCTTCGCCTCGTCGATCAGGCCGCGCAGTCCCTTGGGATCGAAGCCCTCGAGCAACTGGCCCTCGAATTTGATACCGGCGATGTCCTCGACCGCCGGGCCGACCCCGCCACCGCCGCCCAGGGCCAGCGCCTTTTTCGCGTCGGCAAGCTCGCGTTCGAGCTTCTTCTGTGCGTCGACCAACGCCGCGACCCGTGCCGGCACGTCATCGGGCGCTGCTTTCAGCAGCGCCGCCGCTTCCTTCAACCGGTCCTCGCGCGCGGTCAGCCAGTGACGCGCCGCCTCCCCCGTCAGCGCCTCGATCCGGCGCACGCCGCTCGACACCGCGCTCTCGGAGACGATCTTGAAGAGCGCGATGTCGCCCAGCGCGTTGACATGGGTACCGCCGCACAGCTCGACGGAGTAATGGTTTTCGTCGGCGCGGCCCATGCTGAGCACGCGCACCTCGTCGCCGTACTTCTCGCCGAACAAGGCAAGCGCGCCGGCGGCGACGGCGTCGTCGGGCGTCATCAGCCGCGTTGTCACCGCGTCATTCTCGCGGACACGGGCATTCACCTCGGATTCGATATGCGCAATGTCGGCGGCGGTCAGCGCAGCGTTGTGCGCGAAGTCGAAACGCAGCCGGTCGGGCGCGACCAGGCTGCCCTTTTGCGTGACATGCCCGCCCAGCCGGTGGCGCAGCGCCGCGTGCAGCAGGTGCGTTGCCGAATGGTTGGCGCGCAATTGGCTGCGCCGTTCCACGTCGATGCTCAGCGTGACCGTATCGCCGACTGAAATCGTGCCGCTTTCGACGACACCCTGGTGCGCGTGCAGCCTACCGAGCGGCTTGGAGGTATCCTCGACGAGCACTGAAAGGCCATGGGCGCCGCTGATCCGCCCCGCGTCGCCCATCTGGCCGCCGCTTTCGCCGTAGAAGGGCGTCTGGTTGGTGAGGATCGTGACGGCCTCGCCCTCGCCGACCTGCGTCACGCGGACGCCGTCCTTGACCAGCGCCACGACTTCCCCGTCGCTGACATCGCCCGAATAGCCGGTGAATTCGGTGCCGCCGAGCTCGTCGGCAATGTCGAACCAGATGTCGGCGGAGGCGGCATCGCCCGATCCTTTCCACGCCGCGCGCGCTGCTGCCTTTTGTCGCGCCATGGCAGCGTCGAAGCCGGCACGGTCGACGCCGATCTGCCGGGCGCGCAGGGCGTCCTCGGTCAGGTCATAGGGAAAACCATAAGTGTCATAGAGCTTGAACGCCGTTTCGCCGGGCAGCGTGTCGCCGCTGCCAAGGCCTGCCGTCGCCTCGTCGAGCAGGCCAAGGCCATTGCGCAACGTCTGGCGGAAACGCGTTTCCTCCTGCAGCAGGGTCGCCTCGATCGCCGCCTGCCCGCGCACGAGCTCGGGGAAGGCCCCGCCCATCTCGGCAACGAGGCTCGGCACCAGCCGCTGCATGAGCGGATCGGCGGCACCGAGCAGATGCGCGTGCCGCATTGCGCGGCGCATGATCCGGCGCAGGACATAGCCGCGCCCCTCATTTGCCGGCAGTACCCCGTCGGCAACGAGGAACGACGACGCGCGCAGGTGATCGGCGATGATTCGGTGCGACCCCTGGTTGGCCCCGGTCGTGGCGGTTCTGGTCAGCTCGCCGCTCTCGTGGATCAGCGCCTTGAATGTGTCGGTGTCGTAATTGTCGTGCACGCCCTGCATGACCGCGGCAATGCGTTCGAGACCCATGCCCGTGTCGATGCTGGGGCGCGGCAGGTCGCGGCGCTCTTCGAGCGTCACCTGCTCATATTGCATGAACACCAGGTTCCAGATCTCGACGAATCGGTCGCCATCCTCGTCTGGGCTGCCCGGGGGCCCCCCAGGGATATGTTCGCCATGATCGTAGAAGATCTCGGAGCACGGCCCGCACGGCCCCGTGTCGCCCATCGCCCAGAAATTGTCCTTGGTCGCGATGCGGATGATACGGTGGTCGGGGAGCCCGGCGATCCGCTTCCACAGGTCGAACGCTTCGTCGTCGGTATGATAGACGGTGACCGTCAGGCGGTTCGGATCCAACCCCCATTCGCGCGTTACCAGGTTCCAGGCGAGGCTGATCGCGCGTTCCTTGAAATAGTCGCCGAACGAGAAATTGCCGAGCATTTCGAAGAACGTATGATGCCGCGCGGTGTAGCCGACATTGTCGAGGTCATTATGCTTGCCGCCGGCGCGCACGCACTTCTGGCTCGACGTCGCGGTCACGTACGGACGGTGCTCGAGGCCGGTGAAGACGTTCTTGAACGGCACCATGCCGGCATTGACGAACATCAGTGTCGGATCGTTGTGCGGCACCAGCGGCGCGGACGGAACGCGTTCATGCCCCTCAGCAGCAAAATATTCGAGAAAGGAGCGGCGGATGTCGTTCGTCGAGGTCATGTGGTGCGCTTAGGGGAGCGGCGCGTCCGGCTCAAGGGAGGCGCGTGTTTGCGGGCCCTGGGTGCCGTTCGCGCCCCTTGCAAACGGTATCGGCCGCCTCAATCCGCCGGGTAGTCGATCGACCGCTGCGGCTCGCTGAACCATTTCGGCCCCGATTCGGTCATGTGGAAACAATCCTCGATGCGGACCCCGAACTTGCCCGGTGCATAGATGCCGGGTTCGTTCGAAAAGCACATGCCCACGGCCAGCGGCGTCGTCTCGCCATGGACCAGGTTGACCGGTTCATGCCCGTCCATGCCGATGCCGTGGCCCGTGCGGTGCGGGGTACCGGGCAGCTTGTAGCGCGGGCCATAGCCCATCCGTTCGTAGGCGCTGCGCACGGCATCGTCGACCGAGCCGGCAGGCGCGCCGAGCTTGGCGGCTGCCAGCGCGATGCGCTGCCCCTCCTGGACCTGTCCGAACACCTTGCGTTGCTCGGCATTTGCCCCGCCCAACACGAAAGTGCGTGATATATCTGATTGATAGCCGCCGACCGAACAGCCGACATCGATCAGGATGATGCCGCCCTTCGTCACGCGTTGCGCAGACTTCGAGCCGTGCGGATAAGCGCTCGCCTCGTTGAGCAGCACCAGCCCGCCATCGTCCGCGTCACCGCCCAGCGCGCGCGTCGCGGACAGCAGAAGCGCTCGGATGTCGGCCGGTGCCATGCCCACTTCGGTGCGCGAAATCGCGTGGTTGATCGCGCCGATGGTGACGTCGGATGCGGCCTGCATCAGCGCGATTTCGGCGGCCGTCTTGATCATCCGGCACCCGCGCACGACCGGGTTGGCGGAGACGAGCTTTGCCTCGGGCAGCGCATGGGCGAGGCCGTCGCTGGCGAAGAAGCGCACCGTTTCCTCGATCCCGACGGGCTGCTTCGCCAGTCCGCGCTTCCTGAGGAAGGCCGCAATCAGTTCAACGGGGCTTTCGTCCTCTTGCCAGACCGTCACGTCCGCCGGGACGTTCAGCGTCTCGCGGATCGACGGCTCCTCGAAAAACGGTGTGACGATGCAGGGTGTGCCCTCGACCGGGATCACGACGCAGGTCAGGCGCTCGCTGCGCCACCATTGCACGCCTGTGAAATAGTCGAGGCTCGACCCCGCTTCGACCAGGATCGCGCCGAGCCCCCGCGCGCGCATCAGACCCTGTGCTTTGGCGATCCGCGCCGCCCGTTCGGCGGCGCCGATGCGCGGCACCTTGTCAGTGATAGACGCCAGTCCGGGGGCGGCCGCCCATGCCGGCAGCGCCGCGAGCGCCAGCCCTGCCCCGCCCGTTGCCAGTATTTGTCGCCGGTTGATCATGCAGCACCTCCATTGCGGGCATAGAGCGCCGCGAGTTCACGCACCAGCTTGGCCGCAAGGATCGCGGTAACGCCGGTCGGATCGCGCGGCGGGCAGAGCTCGACGACATCGGCCCCGACCAGCCGCGCCGTCTGCCGGTCGAGCACCGACAGCACGTCGCGCACGGTCAGGCCCCCCGGCTCGAGATGCGCCACGCCGGGTGCGACGCTCGGGTCGAAACCATCCATGTCGAGACTGATGTAGAGCGGGCCATCGAGCCGCGGGACCGCGTCGATCGAGAAATGCCGCATTTCGATGACCTCCACACCGAAACGCGCAGCCTGTTCACGGCAATGCCGGTTCATGGTACGGACGCCGACCTGGACGAGCCGCCGGGCGTGACCGGCCTCCAGGATGCGCGCGAACGGCGACGCATGGCTTCGCGGATCGTCGTCGTAATTCTCGTAAAGGTCGGGATGGGCATCGAAATGCAGGATATCGATGGGACCATGGACGCCGTGGAGTGCCGCGACGACCGGAACAGTGACCGCGTGGTCGCCGCCAAGGACGAGCGGCATTCTGCCGGCGTCCACCGCGCCTCTGACGGCACCAAGGAGCAGTCTGTCGTCCGCCGCCGTCGCGCCCCGCGTGTCGGCCATCGCGACGTCGCCCAAGTCGGTGACGACCACGTCGATGCCGAGCTCGATGCCCGATTCCGACGCCGCATTGCCATGTTCGCTGGCAAGTGCCGCACGGATCGCGGCCGGTGCCCCGGCGGCGCCCCGAATGTAGGACGAGTGGCAATCCGTCGGCGCGCCGATCAGGGCGACAGCGGGGAGGGGCCGGTCGGTCACGCCGTTGCCCGCCACAGCCAGGCCGCGGCCGGGAAGCGTACTTCTCCATCGACGACATGCGCGCCGAGCCATTGTTCGATGCGCGGTTCGAGAGCTCTTCGCTTGGCCGGATCGAGCAAGGCGATGTGGCGTGCCGCCGGGCCGATCCGCCCGAAAAAGTCGAGTGCGTCGGCAACAGGATCCGCACCGCCGCCGGGAACATAGTCATAATCGATGCGCTCCGGCGAGGCCGCCTGCCATCCTGCCGACGCGAGGATGTGTTGCGCATGATCGGCGTCGGCAAAGGCGAACGGCCCCGGCGCATAGGGGTCGCCCGGCGGCGACGCGCCGAGCATACCGACAAGCTCGCTTGCCCATGGATTGTCAGCGCACGCCGCGAAACAGCTGAAGACAAGAGGCGCGCCTGGCGCCATCAGGCCGCGCACATGTCCCAGGGCCGCGACCGGATCGGCGAAGAACATCACGCCGTGGCGCGACAAGGCGGCGTCGAAGGGCACGTCGCTACGCCAAGTGGTCGCATCGCCCGTCTCGAAAGACAGGTTGGGGACCCATCCCCCACGCAGGCGCGCGACCGCGAGCAGTTCTTCCGACAGGTCGAGGCCCGTCACTTGAAGGTCGAGGCGTTCGCTGGCCACCCGCAACGACGTCTCGCCGGCGCCGCATCCGATGTCGAGGACATGATGCGGCGGCACCCCGTCGGTGCGAGGAAGCGCGGATGTCAGGGCATCGACAAGCGTCGCCGTCAACGTGCCGAAGCTGCGGTCGGTACGGACCCATTCGGCAGCCCAGCTTTCGCCGACGCGTCCATGCCAGCCTTCGGCCGCAAAGTTTCCAGTCGAAGACATCGTCGCTGCTCCCCTTGAACCGCGACGCCTATCACAGATCAGCGGCTGCGCGCGCTACTCCGTGACCCAGGCGGCAAGCTCGCACCCGCCGGGCTCGCGGAAATGGAATCGGCGCCCGCCGGGAAAGGCAAAAATGTCGCGCGTGAGCACGCCGCCGGCGGCGAGGACGTCACGGCGCGCTGCCTCGAGGTCGCCCACGCGGATCACGGCAAGCGGCGCAGCGACGGCTTCACCCGGGGTACTGTCCAGCCCAAGGTCGACGTCACCCGTCGTCGTCGCGGCGTAAGTGGGGCCGTAATCGGTCAGCGCCCAGCCAAAGGCAGCTTCAAAAAACGCCTTCGATGCCGCGCCGTCGCTTACCGGCAGTTCGACATAGTCGATGCGGGCCATGGCGACGCCTTACGCGTCGTCGTCGGCGCTGGGCCCGACCATTAGCGCTTCGGCGACATCGTCGGTCTTCGTCCGGATCGCCTTCTCGATACGATCGGCGACCTCGGGATTCTCGGTCAGATAGACCTTCGAATTCTCGCGGCCCTGGCCGACGCGGATCGAGTCATAGCTGAACCAGGCACCCGATTTCTCGACGATCCCCGCCTTGACGCCGAGATCGAGGATTTCGCCGACCTTGGAGATGCCCTGTCCGTACATGATATCGAATTCGACCTGCTTGAACGGCGGCGCGACCTTGTTCTTCACCACCTTAACCCGGGTCGTATTGCCGACAATGTCCTCGCGGTCCTTGATCTGGCCCGTGCGGCGGATGTCGAGACGAACGCTCGCATAGAATTTCAGCGCATTGCCGCCCGTCGTCGTCTCCGGCGATCCGTACATCACGCCGATCTTCATGCGAATCTGGTTGATGAAGATGACGGTGCACCGCGAACGGCTGATCGATCCGGTGATCTTGCGAAGCGCCTGCGACATAAGGCGCGCCTGCAGGCCGACATGGCTGTCGCCCATCTCACCCTCGATTTCGGCACGGGGCACGAGTGCAGCGACCGAATCGATCACCAGCACGTCGATCGCGTTCGAGCGCACCAGCGTATCGGCGATTTCCAAGGCCTGCTCACCGGTGTCGGGCTGCGACACGATCAGTTCGTCAATGTTGACGCCCAGCTTCTTGGCATAGACCGGATCGAGCGCATGTTCGGCGTCGATGAACGCGGCCGTGCCGCCGATCTTCTGCGCCTCGGCAATGGCGTGCAGCGCCAGCGTCGTCTTGCCCGACGATTCAGGCCCGAAAATTTCGACGATGCGACCGCGCGGCAGCCCGCCGATTCCGAGCGCGATATCGAGGCCCAGCGACCCGGTCGATACCGCCTCGATCTGCATGGCTTCGCGCGAGCCCAGCTTCATCGCAGACCCCTTGCCGAAGGCACGGTCGATCTGCGCGAGCGCGGCTTCTAGCGCCCGCTGCCGGTCCGTGGTTGCTGTCGTTGCCATATCGCCGCCAATCACCTTCAGCTGAGCCGCCATCTGCCGTTCCTCCTAACCGGTCGGCGCATCGGGTCAACGCGCCATTTCGGTTTCGTATCTCATTTGTTCCCACGGAACAAGTGAAGAACAGAAAAAAAGCGCCCGATCGATCAGAGTGCCAGTGTCGCCTTGACCGCCTCGGCAAGCGCCTTCACGGAAAAAGGCTTCGGAATGAATCCCATACGGTCGAGGTCGATCGTCTTGCGAAGCTGTTCCTCGGCATAGCCCGACATGAACAGAATCGGCAGGTCGGGGAATTCGGCGCGCGCCGCACGCCCCAGCGTCGGCCCGTCCATGGTCGGCATCACGACGTCGGACACGATCAGGTCGATCTTCGTCCCCGTATTCAGGATGGCCATCGCCTCTTCGCCATGCGCCGCCGTCAGCACCGTATAGCCGTGGCGGACAAGCGCCCGCTCGGCCACGGCGCGCACCATGTCCTCGTCCTCGACAAGCAGGATGGTCCCGCTGCCCCAGAGTTCGGCCGGCTTGGCGGCCGGCGCGGTTACGGGCATCACCTTGGTCTCGGTGTCGTGATGGACCGGAAGGAACACCGAGAATGTCGTGCCCTGGCCCAGTTCCGAATCGGCAAAGATGAACCCACCGGACTGCTTCACGATGCCGTAGACGGTCGACAGGCCCAGCCCGGTCCCCTTGCCGACATCCTTGGTCGTAAAAAAGGGCTCGAAGATCTTCGACAGGTTTTCGGGGGCAATGCCGGTGCCGGTATCGGTCACGCTGAGCGCCGTATAGTCGGCGACCGGCAGGAAGTCCGTGGCAAGCTTGCGCACTTCGTCCGCGGTCACGCGATACGTTCTCAATGTCACCTTGCCGGCCTTGTCGCCCTTTGCCTGGATCGCATCGCGCGCGTTGACCACCAGGTTGACGATGACCTGTTCGATCTGCCCGGGGTCGGCGCGCACGGCGCCGAGCGCGCGTCCGTGGTTGATGACCAGATCGACCGTCTCGCCCAGCAACCGCTGGAGCAGGTTGGAGACTTCGGAAACCACGTCCGGCAGCTGCAGGATTTGCGGACGCAGCGTCTGCTGGCGCGAGAAAGCGAGCAACTGGCGCGTCAGCCCCGCCGCCCGGTTCGAATTATTCCTGATCTGCTGGATATCGTCATAATCGCTGTCGCCGGGCGTGTGGCGCATCAGCATCAGGTCGCAATGCCCCAGAATACCGGTCAAGATGTTATTGAAATCATGGGCGACGCCACCGGCAAGCTGGCCGACGGCCTGCATCTTGGTAGCTTGGGCGACCTGGCGCTGCAATTTCGATTCCTCGGTATTGTCCTTCAGGCTCAGCAGCACGGCGGCTTCGCCGAGCCCGCGGGCGCCGGCAATCGTGAGCGCGACGGGGTCATCGGGTCGGTCTTTCAAGCGTACCGCGATGTCGCCCGAAACGGCCTGCCCGCTGGCAAAGCGGCGCACGGCGTCGGCGACTGCCGCCTTGTCCTCGCGAATGAACAGGTCGCCCGGATAGACAGGATTCGCATTGGGCGTGATTCCGGCTGCCCGAATGAAGGCGTCGTTCAGATAGAGGAAGCGTCCGTCGCGGTCGGCAAGGGCGAGCCCGAGCGGCAGCATGGACAGCAGCATCTGCAGCGGCACGTCGGTACCGGTACCGCCGCCGCCCTCATCATCGATCAGCACGATGATCCGGTCCCCATCATCGTCCGCCGTATCGAGCGGGATCTGCAGAAGCCGCAGCGGCAGGCCCGTCAGTCCCTCATGGGCAAACCGGATCGTGCCGTCGCTGGCGGACGTCAGCAACGTCACGAAGTCGCGGCCCGCGATCGGCGCATCGCTGCGGCCCGTCGCGCGCAGGATAAGCACCCTGTTCGCGGTACGGACGCGTCCTTCCCCGCCAATCAGCGCGACCATGATACCCGCCGCCCCAAGCCGGTCGCCCCATCCCTTGTCGAGCAAGGCGGGCAAGGCGATCGCCGGGTTGCCTTCCCTGCCTTCGCGAAAACGCCATAACAGGCAGTCATCGGCATGCCCGCTGCGGCCTATGTCGACGTCGACGTTGCGCGACAGCACCCGCGCGCTGAGCGATGCCGCGCCGTCGCGCCACCCCGCCCGACCCGCCGCGACGAAATCACCGACCTCGGCGATCAGGTCGATCGGCGCAACCGCGCCGAACCACCTGTCGTACAGGGCATTCGTGCAGACCAGACGCCCGTTGCGATCGATGACCGCAAGGGCCGTTTCGCCATTTTCGGCGGCGTCGCGGACCAGCGCCCAGTCGGTCGTGCGCTCGACACGCTGTGGTGCCGGATAAAGATGCCGCGCGAGCACGAGCAGCCCCGCCAGCGCAAACACGGCGGCGGAAAAGGCCACGGCAATGACGGATTGCCCCAAGGACTTGTACACCAGCCATCCGGACAGAAGCGCCGACGCGGCGACGGCGGCACCGACGAGGCGGTCGGTGACGCGCGGTGGCAGCTGCGCCGCGATCCGGGCCACCGCCGCGTTCAACCGCGGTCCCTCAGGATGCGTGCCGATTCGCGCTTCCAGTCCTTTTCCTTCTCGTATTCGCGCTTGTCCTGATGCTTGCGTCCCTTGGCCACGGCAATCTCGACCTTGGCCCGTCCACGCGCGTTGAAATAGATGGACAGCGGGACCAGCGTCATCCCCTCGCGAGATATCGCCTTGTGCATCTTGGCGATTTCACGCTCGTTGAGCAGCAGCTTCCGCGGGCGTTTCGGCTCGTGGTTCTCGCGGTTGCCATGGCTGTATTCGGGGACGTTGCTGTTCACCAGCCAGACCTCGTTGCCCTTCACCTCGGCATAGGATTCGGCGATGGATCCTTCGCCGAAACGCAGCGACTTGACCTCGGTACCTGTCAGCATGATGCCTGCCTCATAGGTATCCTCGATCGCATAGTCGTAGCGAGCGCGCCGGTTTTCGGCGACGGTCTTGGCCTTCACTTGTTCGGGACGGGGACGTGCCATGACGGGTTCTAGATCAACCCCGCATGCGCTAGGGCCGCGTCGACGGCGGCGCGGGAAGCGGCCGAGGGAGGCGTCATCGGCAGCCGCAATTCGGGCACCATCCAATCGACCAGCCGGGCCATCGCGTATTTGGTCGGTCCAGGCGATGCGTCGGAAAACAACGCGGCATGAAGCGGATACAGCCTGTCGTTAATATCGCGTGCGAGCGCAAAGTCCCCTTTTGCGCATGCCGTCTGAAAATCGGCGCACAGCCGGGGCGCGACATTGGCCGTGACGGAAATCGCACCCGCCCCGCCTGCGGCGTTGTAGGCCAGCGCCATGTCGTCATTGCCCGAAAGCTGGCAGAACGAGGTTCCGCAGCTCAGGCGGTGCGCGGCGACGCGGGCCATGTTGCCGCTGGCATCCTTGATCCCGATCACCGTGGGCAGCTCGGCCAGACGTGCGACGGTTTCGGGCAGGATGTCGGTCACCGTGCGGCCGGGCACGTTGTACAGCACGATCGGCAGGTCGCTCACGCTGGCGAGGTGCGCATAATGCGCAAAAATGCCTTCCTGGCTGGGCCGGTTGTAATAGGGCGCAACGACGAGCGCGGCAGCGGCGCCCGCCTTTCGGGCGAACGCCATGTGACGCACCGCGGTCGCGGTATCGTTCGAGCCGCACCCGGCGATGACCGGCACGCGGCCTGCGGCCGTCTCTATGCAGAGCTCGATGACGCGGTAATGCTCGTCGAAGCTCAGCGTCGCGCTTTCCCCCGTCGTTCCGCAGGGGACGAGCGCGGCCGTGCCGCTGTCGATCTGCCAGTCGACGAGCGCGCGGAAGGCGGCCTCGTCGACCCTACCGTCCCGAAACGGCGTCACCAGTGCCGGGATCGAGCCGGAAAACATGATCTTCTCCCTTCACGTGCGTGGTGCCCTGCGGCATAACAAGGCGATGAGTAGCGTTCGCCCGATCCGCTTTTTCCAACAACGTTCAGCGTCTGATAAGGACGCATGTCCCAGCATGTCCAGCATGTCGCTGGAAATGATCTCCCGCCTTGTCGCGTCCGCCGTCGTTCTTGCCGCGCCCGGCGTGGCTGGCGCACAGGACCTCATGGCGCCGCCGGCCCCGAGATCTCCCAGCGTCGTCAACGATTCGGCGCTGGGCGTCGCCCTTTCGGAATGGGATGCGCTGCGCCAGTCGGACGCCCTGCCCTTTGCGTCCTATGCCCGCTTCCTGATTGCGCATCCGGGCTGGCCGATGGAAGCCGCGCTGCGCAAGTCGGCCGAACGGGCTCTGCGCCGGGATGCGGAGGATCCGCAACTGGTTGCCGCCTATTTCGCGCGCACGACGCCGACGACGGCGACGAACATGTTGCGCTATGCCGAGGCGCTCGACGCGATCGGCCGGCGTGACGAGGCGAAGCGCACCGCCAAACGTGCCTGGGTCATGGGCGTGCTGAGCCCCGACGACGAGACGCGTCTCGTCACGCGCTGGCCGGGCCTGTTGTCGACTGCTGACCATGACACGCGGATGGAGCGGTTGTTGTGGAGCCGATCGACCACGCTTGCCGCGCGCCAGCTGTCGCTGACCAGCCCGTCGCGCCAGCCGCAATTCGACGCCCGACTGGCCATGCAGGCGAAAGCGCCCGATGCCGCCGTGAAACTGAGCTATGTTGCGCCGACCGCCACCGGCGACCCCGGTTTCCTGCTCGACCGGGTCAACTGGCTGCGCCTGTCGGGGCAGGAGTTTGCGGCGCAGGCATTGCTCGCCGCGCCGCGCCGCCTGAACGCACCGCCGCTCGATGCCGAGAAATGGCTCGACACGCTTGTCGCCGTTGCGCGCAATGCCGCGGCGCAGGGCCAGTTCCAGACTGCCTATGACGTCGCCCGCCAGGTGGATGACGTCTACGTCGCCGGCACGGTAGTGCGCGACCGCCCCCTGGGCGAGCGCGACGAATACACCAATGCGACATGGCTCGCCGGGACGACGGCAATGGACCGTCTCGGCCGGCCGGCCGATGCGATCCGCATGTTCGACCTGTATGCACGCGCCGCACGCTCGCCGCAGACCCGCTCGAAGGGCCTCTACTGGGCAGGCCGTGCTGCCGAAGCGTCCGGGCGCGGCGACGTCGCCCGCAGCTATTACGAAAGCGCCGCCGCGCTGTTCGACCAGTTCTATGGCCAGCTTGCTGCCGAACGCCTCGGCAGGTCGCCAACCATACCGCCGGTGATGACCCGCATCGAGATTTCGCGGAACCAGCGCGAGGCCTTCTTCAACCAGGAAATCGTCCGGGTCACGCAAATCCTGGGGCAGCGGGGCGATCACCTCAATCAGACCTTGTTCGTCCGTCAGATCGCGCTCGCCGCAAACTCCGACACCGATCATGTCCTTGCCGTCGAACTGGCACAGCGCATCTCGAGGCCCGATCTGGCCGTCATGATCGGACGCAGCGCGGGCATCAACGGTTATGCCGATTATGTCCGCGCCGGGTTTCCGGTCGTGCCGGTCCCGGCGGAAGCCGCCGCCAACTGGACCATGGTCCACGCGATCTCGCGTCAGGAAAGTCAGTTCGACCGCGCCGCGCTTAGCCGGGTCGGCGCCCGCGGCCTGATGCAACTGATGCCGAGCACGGCGCGCGATACGTCGGTCAAGATCGGTGCCGTGTACGACCCGGGCGCGCTGACCAACGATCCGCAGTATAATATCCGCCTCGGCAGCTGGTATTTCGAACGGCTGATGGACCGCTTCAACGGCAGCTACCCGCTCGCTGTCGCGGCATATAACGCCGGTGCCGGAAACGTGAACAAATGGCTGGCGGCGAATGGCGATCCGCGCAACGGCTCGGTCGACATCCTGCAGTGGATTGAGGCGATCCCGTTCAGCGAAACCAAGAGCTACGTCCAGCGCGTGCTCGAAAATGCCGTGGTCTACGACCTGATCGATCCCACCAAGGCGCGGGTCCGCAGCAGCACCCCGCTGTCGATGTACCTGGGCAAGCGGACGGCCGGTTGAGCGACCCGATTACGCCCGCCGGGCTCGAGGCACTGCGCGCCGAATATACGCAGCTCATGACCGTCGAGCGGCCCGCCACCGTCGACATCGTCAGCTGGGCTGCGGGCAACGGCGATCGCAGCGAGAATGGCGACTATATCTACGGTCGCCAGAAACTGCGCGCGATCGACCGGCGCGCAGGCTTCCTCGCAAAGAGGATCAAGGCGGTCACCGTCGTCGACCCCGCTGCGCAGGCCGATCACGCCCATGTCTGGTTCGGCGCGACCGTGACCGTCGCCGACGCGGACGACCGCGAGCGGACGGTCACTCTGGTCGGTCAGGATGAAAGCGATGCGGGTGCCGGGCGGATCAGCTGGACCAGCCCGATGGCACGTGCGCTTCGCGGTGCGGCGGTCGGCGACGTGCGCAAGGTGCAATTGCCGGGTGGCGAAAGCGAAGTCGAGGTCGTGTCGATCAATTACGCTTGAACGCCTTCGCCGAGGGAACGGGGTCGCTCAGACTCCCGCTGCCTTGGCCAGCGCGAGAACTTCCGGATCAGCGTCCATCGGCGACATGTCGACCGCGGCCTCGAGCCGGTCCGCGACATAGCTTGCGACTGCGGTGCGCGCCGCCTTCTTGTTGTTGGCGTCGATCACCTTCCACGGCGCCCAGCGCGTGTCGGTCCGATCGAACATCGTCGCATAGGCCTCGAGATAATCGGCCCGCCGCGCCCGGTTGCGGTAGTCATCCTTGCCCGTCTTCCAGCGCTTCCAAGGCGAGTCGAGCCGGTCCCTGAACCTTTTGTCCTGTTCCTCCTGCGTGACGTGCATGAACAGCTTCACCACCGTCACGCCATTGTCTTTCTGCTGCGCCTCGAACTCGTTGATCTCGTCATAGGCGCGCTTCCATTCGGCCTCTGTGCAGAACCCTTCCACCCGCTCGACCAGGACACGCCCGTACCAGGTGCGGTCGAACACGTTTATCTCGCCTCGCGCGGGCAGGCGTTTCCAGAAACGCCAAAGGAAGTGTCGCTCGCGTTCTTCGCTCGTCGGCGCGCCAATGGGCCAGACCTCATACCAGCGCGGATCCCATGACGCCGTCAGCCGCTGGATCGCCCCACCCTTGCCGCTGGCATCCCAGCCCTCGAACGCGATGATCGCGCTTTTGCCGCGCGTGATATACGCGGCCTGGATGCGCGCTAGTCGCTCTGTAAGGGCAGCGAGATCAGCCTCATAGTCGCCGTCGTAATGGGCGCCGCGCTCGAATTTGGAAAGGTCGATGGCCATGGGCAGGGCCTAGCGCAGCGCGGGTTAAGGTTCCATATCCGGTGGCATGACCGCTGTCACAGTCTGGTACGACGGGGCCTGCCCCTTGTGCATCCGCGAGATTGCACTGATGCGGCGGCTGGACCGCGCGGCCGCCATCAGTTTCGTCGATGTCGCGCCCGACGACGCTGCCTGTCCCATCGACCGCAAACTGCTGCTGGCCCGCTTCCATGCACGCGAGGGGAACGGTCCGATCCTCGACGGCGCCGCCGCCTTTGCCGCGATGTGGCGTGCAATCCCCCTGCTACGCCCCCTGGGGCTCGTGGCGCGAAACGCCACAGTTCTGGCGGGGCTCGAGCGTCTCTACACGGCCTTCCTCAGGATTCGGCCACGCTTGCAGCGGCTTGTCACGCGCTAGCTTCCGAGGGCTGCTCCCTGATAAAGGCTTCAGGCTCGCTCAGAAATCGGGTCCGTGACACGGCGGCGGCAATCGCTCGGTCGAGCGCCGCGATGCGATCCGCATGAGCCGCGAGCGCTCGTTCCAAGCGAACCTCCTGGGTATCCGACGCAGTCGGCGGCGCGACCGCTGCCCCGGCGGTCTGGGTCCGATCTTTGGCCGGAGCCAAGCGCCCGTCCGCCGGGACGGCCGCGCCTCTGCGGCAAAGTGCCTCGAGTTCGGCAGCACATCGCTTCTGCCGGGTCGTCTCGAGGTCGCGCTCGACGCGTAATCTGTGCGTGGCCCGCTCTGCCTCCCGCACCGCTTCCCGGACCAGGCTCGGCGCACCGATTCGTTCAACAGGACCGACGACCCGTTCGCTACTTACAGAAAACACACGCTTTATTTGTTGCATTGCAAACTCGGTCACAAATGTCCCCTTCGCTAGGGGAGCAAATGTAGCGACGGTTGCTTAATCAACGCTTTCAGTAAAGGCGCGGTCGAATACTCACCGTGTCAGCTTCTTATACGCCAGACGTGTCGGCCGATCTGCGGCATCGCCCAGTCTCCGTCGCTTATCTTCTTCATAAGCATCGAAATTTCCCTCGAACCATTCGACGTGACTGTCGCCCTCGAACGCCAGGATATGCGTCGCCAGTCGGTCGAGGAAGAAGCGGTCATGGCTGATCACCACCGCGCAACCCGCAAAATTCTCGATCGCTTCCTCCAGCGCACCCAGCGTTTCGACATCGAGATCGTTGGTCGGCTCGTCGAGGAGCAGCACATTGCCCCCGCGCTTGAGCATCTTGGCGATGTTCACACGGTTGCGCTCGCCGCCCGACAGCTTGCCGACATTCTTCTGCTGGTCGGCACCCTTGAAGTTGAACGCGCCGACATAGGCCCGGGTCGACTGATCGTGACCGTTGACCTTCATGTAATCGAGCCCGTCGGAAATTTCCTCCCACACGTTTTTCTTGGGGTCGAGATGGTCACGGCTCTGGTCGACATAGCCCAGCCGGACCGTGCTGCCCTTCTCGATGGTGCCGGTATCGGGCTGCTCGTCGCCGATGATCAGCTTGAACAGGGTCGACTTGCCCGCGCCGTTCGGGCCGATAACACCGACGATGCCGCCTGCGGGCAAGGTGAACGACAGGTTCTCGAACAGCAATTTGTCGCCATAGGCCTTCGAGACATTCTCGACCTCGATCACCTTGCCGCCCAGCCGCTCGGGCACTTGGATGACGATCTGCGCCTTGCCGGGCGTGCGGTTCTTCTGCTGTTCGACGAGTTGCTCGAACTTGGCGATACGCGCCTTGGACTTGGTCTGGCGCGCCTTTGCCCCCTGCCGGATCCATTCGAGTTCGTTCTTGATCGCGGTCTGGCGGCCGCTTTCTTCGCGGTCCTCCTGCTCCAGCCGCTTGGCCTTCTTTTCGAGATAGGTCGAGTAGTTGCCCTCGTAAGGGAAGTACCGCCCGCGATCGATTTCGAGGATCCAGCCGACGACATTGTCGAGGAAATAACGGTCGTGGGTGATCATCAGCACCGCGCCCGCATATTCCTTCAGATGGTTTTCCAGCCACTTGACGCTTTCGGCGTCGAGGTGGTTGGTCGGTTCGTCGAGCAGTAGGATCGACGGCTTCTGGATGAGCAGCCGGGTCAGCGCGATGCGGCGCTTTTCGCCGCCCGACAGATTCTCGACCGGCCAGTCGCCGGGCGGGCAGCGCAGGGCCTCCATCGCAACGCCGAGCTGGCTGTCGAGCGTCCACCCGTCGACCGCGTCGATCTTGCCCTGCAGGTCGCCCATTTCCTCCATAAGTGCGTCGAAATCGGTATCGTCCTTGGGGTCCCCCATCTCGGCCGAAATCGCATTGAAGCGGTCGACGAGATCGGCCGTGGCGCGCGCACCTTCCTTGACGTTCTCGAGCACCGTCTTGGTGGTGTCGAGTTGCGGCTCCTGCTCGAGATAGCCGACCGTGATGTTTTCGCCCGGCCAGGCCTCGCCGGTGAAATCGGTGTCGACGCCCGCCATGATCTTCATCAGCGTCGACTTGCCCGCACCGTTCGGGCCCACGATGCCGATCTTGGCCCCCTGATAGAATTGCAGGTTGATGTTGTTGAGCACCGGCTTGGGGGCACCGGGGAAGGTCTTCGTCATGTCCTTCATGACATAGGCGTATTGCGCGGCCATCTGTGGGTGAGCTTTCGGGTCTGGTGTGACGGGATCGGGGCGGGCATTTAGAAGGTGCGCGGCCGCTTGGAAAGCCTTGCGCCGCAACGGCCGCACGTTAGGCAGGAGATATGACATCCTGCACCCTGCCCGCGGCGCTTGCCGCCGCCCTCGCCACCGCCGTCCTCGGCGGCCCCGCCACGGCCCAGCGTCCTACCCCGCCCCCGCCGGCCCCGCTCGATCCCCAGGTCGCGGCATTGCGCGACGCCGCGCTCAAGGACGATGTCGCCTACGACATCGTTGAAGGCATCACGACCGAAGTCGGCCCGCGCATGGCCGGTACGGAGGCAGAGGCACGCGCACGTGCCTGGGGCGCCACGAAGCTGACGGCGCTCGGCTTCAAGAATGTCCGTATCGAGACGACGAGGATGCGTACATGGGTTCGGGGCGTCGAAACGGCGGAGGTCGTCAGCCCCTATCCCCAGAAACTGCGCCTCACGGCGCTGGGCAGCTCGGGCGCGACGAAGCCCGAGGGGCTGACCGCCGAGATCGTCTATTTCGCCAGTTTTGGCGACCTGCAGGCAGCCCCCGAAGCCAGCCTCAAGGGTAAAATCGCATTCGTTTCCAACGCGATGGTCGCAACGCAGGACGGCTCGAGCTACGGCGCTTTCGGCCCGGCGCGCTTCGTCGGTCCCAATGTCGCGGCCAAGAAGGGTGCAGCGGCCATCATCATCCGCTCGATCGGCAGCGACCACGGCCGCGGCCCGCACGCCGGCCAGACGAATTTCGAGACCGGCGTGACACCGATCCCCGCCGCGGCATTGTCGACGTCCGATGCCGACAATCTGTCGCGGATGGTCAAGCGCGGCAAGCCGATCACGATCCACCTGACGCTCACGCCCCGCGACCTTGGCATGACGGAAACGGGCAACGTTATCGGCGAGGTCCCCGGCACCGATCCGGCGGCAGGCCTTGTGGTCGTCGGCGGACATCTCGACAGCTGGGATCTCGGCACCGGAGCGATCGACGACGGTGCGGGCATTGCCATCACTGCCGCGGCGGCAAAGCGCTTTCTCGATGGCCCGCCGCCGCGCCGGACGATCCGGGTCGTCTGGTTCGGCGACGAGGAAACCGGCGGCGCCGGCTCGCAGGGCTATTTCGCCGCGCACAAGGATGAGCCCCACGCGCTTGCGGCCGAATCGGATTTCGGCGCGGACCGCGTCTGGCGCTTCGCCGTGAACCTGCCCGATACGGCGACCGCGATCGGCGACCGGCTGGCGACCGCGTTCGCCCCGCTCGGCATCGTGCGGTCGCGCGAAAAGGGCGGCGACGGCGCGGATATCGCGCCGCTGGTGAAGGCAGGCGTGGCCGCCGTCGACCTGAACCAGTCGGGCACCCGCTATTTCGACTATCACCACACGCCGGAGGACACGCTCGAGCGCATCGACAAGGAACAGTTGCGGCAAAACGTGGCGGCATGGACCGCCATGCTCGCGGTCGTCGCGAACGCGCCGGAGGCGCTGGTCAAGGCCAAATGATTGACGGGCGAATTGTGGCCGCTATGTGGCAATAAATCATTCCGGGACGTAATCGATGATTAAGACCGCCGCTGCCCATGGTGCCCCGATCGTTCTGGCCGCGCTGTTGGGACTGGCCGCCTGTGCCAAGGCGCCCGACACCATAAATGTTGCCGACACCGAAAACAGTGCGGGCGCCGCGCTGGAAAACTCGGCTGCGGAACTCGACGCGACAACGGACAATCTGGTGGACAACGAGGTTGCCAACATGAACGCAGAGGCAGCGAACACCGCGGCGGAAAACGCGACCGCGGGCAATTCGACCACGCACTGATTGCGGGCCGGCAATGCCGGCTTCATCTCGTGCTTATCGCCGAAAAACGCTCGAGCACCCAGGGCGTAACGACAGCCGGCAGTTCCGTCAGAAAGTGGCGATCAGGCAACGCTCGCCCTGAACGCTTCGCTACGGTCAGCTAACCGGCGCGGGACTGAATTTCACGGCGAAACTGTACCGCGGCGCAAAGCAGATGCGCGACGGCGGCCGACCGACATGTGGAATCGCCCCGTCGAACACGACAAGCCGGCCGGGCCTCGGGCTGGCGCAGAACAGCGCGTCGCCGGTTTCATCGAAGAACATGGTCTCGCCGCCCCACTCCGGTTCCCAGCGGGCCGACAGGAACCACAGGGCCGTCATGCCGCGTTGGTCCGGCGCACAATCGACGTGCGTGTAGAGCATGTCGCCATATGCCGCGTAATTCGTGTACGCGCGATATGGCCGGTATGTCTCGGCCGGGCGCGCATGCGCGAGCGCACGTTCGGTTGCAGGCCACAGCGGCAGGCGCACCAGGTTCGCCAGCGGCATCTCGCTCGCCCAATGCTTGTAATCGGCGGTTTCGGCCTTCGCGAATTCGGTTCGCGAGAATAGCGCGCGCTCGAGCGCTTCGGCATAGGCACTGAGGTCGGCTTCGTCGATCAGCCCGTCGAACACGAAAACGTCGCGGCCCTCGACCTGCGCGTGCCGCGTCGGCGATATACTACGCTCCACGCGGGCCGCCGCCTTCGGAAATGTCCGGCCGGGGAGCGTCGGCACACGCTGGCCTGCCAGATCCTGGCTCCCTCACGGCATACCGGACTGTCGTCATCGGAACTCAATCGTGACCAATATTGCCCCCTATCCGACAAGAGCCGCCGCAATCATTTCGCCGACGTGACAGAGATGTGCAGTCGAGTCCATGTTTCTGCCCGACCGTCTGCAACAAGTGCCGCCGGGCCGCGCCGAGCGGGGCTGGACGCAGTCAACCATGAGAAAAGCCGAGCAGGCGGCCGACGACGCCAACCAACCATTGGAAACCCAGGGTTTTCTTCAGTCCATCTTAAGACTCTCGGCCCAGAATCGTTACGGGGTGAAGGTCCAGGATCCCTGGGAGAAATTGCGATGCTATGGTTGTTCGAAGCGCTCGTGGGGGAAGTCGGGTCCGATTTTCTGGATTATGCGGTCCAGTTGCTGGCCGACAACAGCGGGGCGACCGCCATTGAATATGGACTGATCGCGGCGCTGATCGCGGTGGCAGCCGTCGGCGCAATGAGTGGACTGGGCGCGCAGATCAGCCAGACCCTCAACAACACCGCGACATCGATGTCGAAGGGTTGAACGCGGCACTTCGCGGCGAATGAACATGCGCGGGCTTGCGGGCGGACGCGGCGCGCCCGCGTGCCTGATCAGCCGAGAAACTTGCTCAAAAGATCGGGATGGAACGCCCACCCCGCAAACCCGCAAATGCCCATGAACAGCCCGCACGCACCGAAGAACCAGCTCGCGTAGACGAGCATGAAACTTTCGGTCAGGGCCGCCACGGCTGCGAGGGAAATCGCCGTCGAGACCAGGGCGTCGCTGGCGTCGAACTGGTCGTCGTGAACGTTGAGCGCATCGTAGGAAGCGCTCAGGGCTTTGGCCTCGGCCGCCAGTCTCGGTGCCTCTGCGCGATATTTGGCGATTTCGCCTTCGAGCTTCGCGGTAGCGGCGCGCGCAGCAGGTGAATCCGACAAGACGCCGATCGTCGTTGCGGCAACCTCTGCGACATGCGTCTTGGTTCGGGTCGCCTGATATTCGCCCCAGCGATCGACTGAATCGGCTTTTGCCTGCGCCATGTTCTGGACGATGTTGCCGTCCTTGATGTTGCAAAGTCCCATGAAGACCGACAGCACCACGACGGTGAGCGCGACCAGCCTGTTGAGCCGCTTGTCCTTTGCCTCGGCGGTTAGTTCGACTTCCACTGCAGCTCCTCGCCGTCGATGATCGGGTCGCACCGTGCGCCGGGCGTCACCAGCTTTCCGATGGTACGTCGAAACGGCTGCGGGCGCAAAGCGCGACCAGGCCTCCCGCCGCCATCAGCGCGCCGCCCGCCAGCATGACGCGGTTGAGGGCGTCGCCGAACAGCGGCGCGGCTACCGTGGCCAGGAACAGCGTCGTCACCACTTGGGGCAGGACGGTCGAAAAGCCGAAGACGCGCAGCGTGTGAGCGCCGCGTCCTTCGGGTGCCGCCGCACCGGCGAGCGCATAAGGGATGGTGGACATGGCACCCCAGCCGACACCGATTGCGACGAACGCCGGCACCAGCGCCCTCGTCGCGCTGGCGATTCCGAGCGTGGCGATCCCGGCACCGCCCACCAGCAGCGCCAGGCCGTAAAGTGTGCCCGCGCCCATGCGACGCAGCAAGGCGGGAACGGCGAAAGCAAGCAGGGCGCCCAGAACGGCGTACAGCGCAAAACAGGCACTCACGAGGACCAGTCCGGCGTGGTACGCCCTTGCCTCGCCCCCCGTGCGCAAAATGAACTGGGTGATGACCGGAACAGCGTAGATCCACAGGCAGAACATACCGCTCCAGCTCAAGAACTGAGTGACGAACAGCAGCGGAAGAACGCGGCGCGCGCGGGACGAACGGTTCACGCGCGCAGCATTACCGCGCCCGCGGCGTCAAGGCCACTGCTCAGCGAGCGAGGCGATCGCCGCAGGGCCGCATGCCCGACGATATGGCTCACAGGGGCAGCCCGAAGCGAGCGCGTCAGTTTTCTCTGCCCGGTCGCCTGCTGAGCGCGACGTCCAAATGCCCGCCCGCGTCGATCAGGGTGACCTCCCCCGTTACGCTTCGCATAACCGGGTCCAGCAATCCGACGATTGGCCCGGCAACGTCCGAAGCCATCGTCGCCAAAGCCATCGGGACGCTCGCCGCCACGCGTTCGTTGAGTTTCGCGAACCCTTCGTCGCCGAGCCGTTTTTCGAACCATCCCGTGCCCACGTAACCCGGGGCGACCGCGTTTACCCGGATGGCGGGCGCAAGCACACGGGCGAGGCTTTTCGTCATCGTGATCAGCGCCCCCTTGGAACAGGCGTATGCCACGGACGATCCCATGCCAAACACGCCGGCAACCGAGGCAACGCTTACGACCGCACTCATCGGCCCCTCGCGCATCGCCGGCGTACATGCACGGATCATCTGGAATGCCGCCACCGTGTTCAGCCGATAGATGTCGATGAAATCTTCGGCATCCAATGCTTCGAGGTCTTCGTGGTTGGCGAACTTCGTGCGACCAGAATTGTTCACGAGGAAATCCAGCCGACCGAACGTGTCGACGGCAGCCTTGGCAAGGTCCCGACACACGGTGTCATCGACGATGTCGGCTTGGACAGCGATTGATCCGTTGCCAATTTCGGCCGCGAGTGCCTCGGCTTCATCCTTGCTTGTCGCGTAGTTGAAGACGCACCTTACGCCCCGCTCCGCGAGCTTTCGTACAACTGCTGCTCCGATACCTGTCCCGCCGCCGGTGACGATGGCGACGCCATTATCCATGCTGCCAACGGCGCTTTTCATGGCTTCGATCCGTCAGGCAGGGATATGAATTGCACACAGCTTGTTGCCGTCGGGATCACGCACATAGGCCAGATGGATCGTGCCCATCGCTGACTCGCGGGGCCCCGGCAGATCTTCGATCGACGTGCCGCCGTTTGCGACGGCGGTATCGTGGAATTCCTTCACCTGCTCCGGCGAAGTGCAAGAGAACGCGACGGTAGCCCCGTTGGATACCGTGGCCGCCTCGTCGTTGATCGGCTCTGTCACGATGAAATTTGTCCCGGCCGGATTGCGGTAGAAGAGCCGCGTGTGCCCACTGCCTGCCATGTTTATCATGGCTTCGCCCACGCCGATGGACCCGAGCACGGCGTTGTAGAACCGCTTGGATCGCTCGATGTCGTTTGATCCAACCATCGTGTGGAACAGCATCGTCATCTCCCAGATATATCAGAGCCCGAAAGGAGGGCATGTGACACTAAGCGCCTCTCGCTTATGGGGTGTCAACCATGAGGCATGCCTGGCATTCGACCGGCCGGCGGACGTCGCTCGGGATCGATTCAAATGGTCATGATCGGGCTTTGCCGCCGCGCGGGCAGACGGCGTCGGCTTGTCTAGCCCGTCCCGAGCCGCGCGAAGGCATGGCTCACCGCGATCACGACCAGGCAGCCGGCCAGGGCCAGCCAAGGCCACCATCCCGCCCGGCGGGGGCGAATACCATCCAGCGCTGCGCCTCGGTCCGAACTGTCGCCGGGAAAGCGGCCCCCGTCCTGAATATAATGCCGGAAGACGAAGACCGGGAGGATCAACAGGCCGGCAATCAGGCCGTTGCGCAATGTCCCTGGCCCCCAGACGTCCGCGCCGGCGCCGAGGAACGCCATGTTGACGAAGCCAAAGCCCGCCCCCAGCGCCAGCAGCCAGTTCGGGCAGCGGAAAGGCCGTTCCTGGTCGGGCCGGTCGAGGCGGTGGATCCAGCCCGCCTGAAGATTGAGGAAGTTGAACAGCAAGTAGCAAACGTTGGAGATCATCAGCACCGCAAAATAATCAGACGCGAGCAACAGTACGAGGTTGAAGCCGAGATCGGTCCACATCGCGGCCGTCGGCGCGCCATGACGGTTGACCCGCGACAGGTAGCGCGGCAGCCAGCCATCGACCGAGGCTTGATACAATGTGCGCGATGAGCCCATCATCGAGGTCATCACGATCAGCAACAATGCCAGGATCAACGTGGCGACGAAGACATTGGTCATAACGGCGCCGCCACCGACGATGTGCGCGAGGGCCAGCGCCACGCCCGAACCGTCGTAGATGCGCGGATCGAGCAGGCCGTCGAGCCCGAGCGAGGCCTGGAACGCCAACGGCACGAGGGAGAAGACGACGATGCAGAGCAGCCCCGAGGCCATGATGGCGCGGGGGGTGTCGCGTGCCGGATCGCCGAACTCGCGCGTATAGCATACGGCTGTTTCAAACCCGTACGTCGACCACGCTGCGCCGAACATCGCCCCCATCAAAAGCGTCAGCCCGAACGCGTTCCAGCTTCCGAAATGGCCATGGCCCGCGGCGTCGCGCGCCAGGGGCAGCAGCGGAAAGAGGTGATCGGCCGGCAGGTCGCCCGTAATCAGCGGCACGAGGCCGACGAGGATCAGCGGCGCGAGACAGACCGCGCCGATGATTTTCTGCGCACGCGCCGCGCGCGCCGCTCCATGGTGCTGGAGCGTGAAGGTCAGCACCAGGAAACCCGCTGCAATCACCGATACGACGTTGATCCGCAGGCTCAGCCCGGGGCGGATGAAACCCAGTTCGAGCAGCGGAACCTGCCAATGGTTGATCGCCGCGTCGGGCGGGAACAGGCTGGCCATCACATAGCCCGCGCCCAGGCTGGTTCCCAGCGCCAAGACAGGCGACCAGGCCAGCCAGTTGCACGAGACAGATATCGGCGCGACGAACTTGCTGTAGGGGAGCCAAGCCGCCGCTCCATAGACCGACGCGCCGCCCGATTTGTGCGGAAAGAGCCCGGCGATCTCGGCATAGACGAACGACTGGATGAACCCCATCAGGATCGAGGTGATCCAGACCACCCAGCTCGGCTGGCCGATCACCGTCGCAATCCCGCCCATCGTCAGCAATACGCCCGCAGGCACGCCGCTCGACGCCCAGAACGCACCTTTCCAGTCGAGGCTGCGGTGCAGTCCGCCCCCGTCGAGAATATCAGTGTCCGCGTCCCCGGCGAACGGCGGCCGATCGGCCATCATCCCTGCGCTTACCCCCTTAGCCCACGAGAGAGTATGCCGCGTTCGAGCGCGCCGGCAAATGCCTGCAGGAAATGCCGCCTGGCGGCGTGCTCCACCATGGCTTGCGCCCGCTTCTCGCTCGGAAAGTCGAGCCTGGTCCGCGCAAGGAGCCCGGCGGTTGCCGGACTGGTCGCTTAACATCTTTGTAAATCGCGCCAGGTCCGAGCTAGTGTGCGCTTGGCACTTCTTCCGGAGCAAATCCCGCTGGCACGATATTCCGTCAATCTAGCCTCGACGCGCTACGTTTTCGACGGGCTGGCCCAGCTGCTTTCCGTGGCGAGCCCATTGCGTTCGGGCGATGAACTTGCGGGCCTCGCCGCGCAAAGTGCCGAACATCGCATTGCCGCGCGCTTCGTTCTTGCCGACTTGCCCTTGAAGACGTTTCTTGTCGAAACCGTCGTTCCTTACGAATCTGACGAAGTGACGCGGCTGATCGTGGACAGCCACGATCATGCCGGTTTTGCTCCGATTTCTACGCTGACCGTTGGCGAATTTCGTGAGTGGCTTTTGTCGAACGAGGTCGATGGCGCCGACATCGGGGCCGTTGCTGCCGCCGTCACGCCAGAGATGGCGGCCGCCGTCTCGAAGCTGATGCGCAATCAGGACCTCATCGCCGTCGCGCGCAAGATCAGCATTGTGACAAGGTTCCGCAACACGATCGGCCTTCCCGGCCACCTCGCCGTCCGCCTCCAGCCCAATCATCCGACCGACGATCCAGCCGGTATCGCCGCCTCGGTGCTCGACGGGTTGCTGATGGGTGCCGGCGACGCCGTAATCGGGATCAACCCCGCCTCCGACAATGTCGAGACCACGACGACGCTGCTCAATCTGCTCGACGAGGTCCGCCTCGCCTACAACATACCGACCCAGTCGTGCGTCCTTGCGCATGTCACCACGACACTCGAACTGGCAAGGCGTGGCGCACCCGTCGATCTTTGCTTCCAGTCCATTGCCGGCACGCAGGATGCCAATCGCAGCTTCGGCATCGATCTCGCGCTGCTTGCCGAAGCACATGCAGCGACGCTGTCGCTGGGGCGCGGCAGCGTCGGCACGAACGTGATGTATTTTGAAACCGGCCAAGGGTCGTGCCTCTCCGCCGATGCGCACCACGGCGTCGATCAGCAGACGCTGGAGGCGCGAGCCTATGCCGTGGCTCGCGCTTTTTCGCCGCTGCTCGTGAACTCGGTCGTCGGCTTCATCGGGCCTGAGTATCTCTACGATGGCAAGCAGATTGCGCGTGCTGCGCTCGAGGATCACTTCTGTGGCAAGCTGCTCGGCCTGCCGATGGGGGTCGACATTTGCTACACCAACCATGCCGAAGCCGATGGTGACGACATGGATGCAATTCTGACTCTGCTCGGCGTCGCCGGCGTCAACTTCATCATGGGCGTCCCCGGCGCGGACGACATCATGCTCAATTATCAGTCGACCAGCTTCCACGATGCACTTTATCTCCGCGACGTGCTGGGACTCAGGCCCGCCCCCGAATTTGAAGCGTGGCTGGAAACGATCGGGCTACGCGAAAACGGGCGGATCGCCGACTGGACTCCGCCCGCGCTGGAGGCGAGCCGTATCTCGGCGCTGCGCCAACTGAATGGCTGAGAAGCCCACCCTGCCCCATCGTCTCAACGCGCTCACCCAAGCGCGTATCCTGCTCGGACGCGCCGGCCAGGCCATGCCGACGCGCGCGCTCCTCGACTTTCAACTCGATCATGCCCGCGCCCGCGATGCCGTACAGACCAGCCTTGACGTGGGGGCGCTCGAGACAGCCATCGGCAGGCCGCTGATCGTGGTGCGCAGCCGCGCACGCGATCGTACCGAATACCTGCGACGCCCGGATCTCGGCCGTCTGCTGAATCAGGACGACGGCGCGCTCATTCCTGAAACGCGTGACACGCTCGCAATTGTTATCGCGGACGGCCTGTCGGCGACGGCCGTGCAGAAACACGCCGCCCCGCTGGTTGCCGCGCTTCTATCCAAGTTGCCCGGTTGGACAATCGCGCCTCTCGTGGTCGCGCTACAGGCTCGCGTCGCGCTCGGCGACGATGTTGCGGAAGCATTTGGTGCCGACTTGTCCCTGGTGCTGATCGGTGAGCGTCCCGGACTCAGTTCACCCGACAGCCTCGGCGCATATATGACTTGGTCTCCGCAGCGCGGACGGCGCGACAATGAGCGCAATTGCGTCTCGAATATTCGGCCGCCCCACGGCCTCGGCTATGCGGTCGCCGCGAATACGATCACGGCCCTGCTGAACGCAGCACGACGACAGCAAATGACCGGTGTCGGCCTGAAAGACGGCTCGGCAATCCACTCGTCGCCGAGAATTATGGACACGAAGGACGGCTGACGCCCCGTTAGCGGACCCATAGCGGAATTGCGGTTTTGTCCGATACCCAACCATGACTTTAGAAGGCTGCCGACCTTGGGCATGGCCGAGCCTTGCCCCAACTCAGCGGGCGCGGGCCAGCGCGTTCTTGGTCTTGAGCGAGGCCTGGGCCGAAGCCGGATCGTCAGGCCAGACATGGCGGGGATAGCGACCGCGCATTTCCTTGGCGACTTCGCGCCAGCTGCCCGCCCAGAATCCGGGCAGGTCGCGCGTCGTCTGGATCGGCTTGCCGCCGGGCGAAGTGAGGCTCAGGACAAGCGGCACGCCATCGCCGATGACCGGGTGGGTCGCAAGGCCGAACACCGCCTGCACGCGCAGCTCGACCGTGGGACCGGCGGGGGCGGCATAATCGATCGCGTGGGCGGTGCCCGCGGGTGAGACGAATTGGTGCGGCGCGCGCGTGTCGAGCTGCTGGCGCTCGGGCCAGTCGAGCAGGTTGAGCCAGCTTTCGACGAGCGCGGCGGGGGAAATGTCGGACAGCCGGCGCTTGCCCGCGACCAGCGGCGCGAACCAGTCGTCGAGGCGGGCGATGAGGGTTTCGTCGTCGAGCGCGACGCCAGCGAAGGCTGCGCGGGCCCGCAGGACGCTGGTGGTGTCATTTTGCGCTAGGACGGCGAGCCCGTGGGTCCGGACGCCCGCGACGAGTGCTGCAGCGACGGCTTCGGGGGTGGCTTCGACGGGAACGGCGGAGAGCGTGATCGCGCCGAGACGGCGGAGGCGGCGCGCAGATACGGTGCCGGTCGCGGGGTCGAAGCTCAGGTCGTCGCGGGTTTCCATTTGGGCCGCAAAGAGCGTTTCGACGTCGGTGGGATCGAGCGCGGCGGCTGCCAGTATCCGCGCGCCCGCCGCCGAGCCTTGCGATTCGGCGACCGCAAGCCATTGGTGCCGCGCCAAGGGCGACGCAGGATCCAGCCGGAAGCCGCGTCCGCCGGCGCTGAGCCAGTCCGCACCGTCGCTGCTGCGGCGGCGGGCGACGCGATCGGGAAACGCTGTGGCAATCGCAGGCGCCGTCCCGGTCTCGCGGATGCGGTTCTCGTTGCGCTCGGACGGACGCCTCGCGTCGCTTTCGAAAGTCGTGTTTACGCCGGCGACGAGCCGCTTCGCCGCAGCCCGCGCGGCTTGCGCCTTTGCGCTGTCGTCGCGGCGCCAGCGGGCGAGCCGGGCGTCGAGATCGGTGTCGCTGCCGCCGAGCCCGCGCTCCATGAGCAGTATCGCGACCTCGGCGGCGCGCTGCACGTCCTGCGCCCGTAACAACATATGCGCCAAGCGCGGCGGCAGGGAGAGTGCAGCGATCGCGCGGCCGTGCGGCGTCGGGCGGCCGTCGGCGTCGAGCGCGTCGAGACGTGCGAGGCGTGCATGTCCTTCGCGCACCGCAGCGTCGGATGGGGGATCGAGCCAGTTCAGCTCGCGTGGATCGGCGACCCCCCAGAGCGCGGTTTCGAGCAGCAGCGCCGACAGGTCGGCCTCGAGGATCTCGGGGGGATCGAAGCGTGGCAGGCCCGACGTCGCGGCTTCCTCCCACAGGCGATAGGCGACGCCCGGCCCCTGCCGCGCGGCGCGACCGGCGCGTTGCGTGACCGCGGCCTGCGAGGCGCGTTCGGTGACGAGACGCGTCATCCCTGCACCCCGATCATAGCGCGGACGGCGGGCCAGCCCGGAATCGATTACGATGCGGACGCCGTCGATGGTGAGCGATGTCTCCGCGATGCTCGTGGCGAGCACGATCTTGCGTTCGCTCGAAGGGGCAATCGCGGCGCGCTGCGCTGCGGGATCGAGGCTGCCGTGGAGGCTGTGGACATGTGCAGCGACGCCCGCCAGTCGCGCGGCGGTCCTTTCGATTTCGCCGACGCCGGGAAGGAAGGCGAGGATGTCGCCCTCCGCCTCAGCCAGCGCGCGCCGGATCGCGCTCGCCATGTCCTCCTCGATCCGGTCCGCGCTGCGCCCGATGTGCCGCAGATCGAGCGGCCACGCCCGCCCTTCGCTTTCGATTACCGGCGCCTTGAGCAGTGTCCCGAACCGGGCGCCATCGAGAGTCGCTGACATGGCGACCAGCCGCAGATCGGGGCGCAGGCCCGATTGCGCATCGAGCGCGAAGGCGAGGCCTGCGTCGCTGTCGAGGCTGCGCTCATGCACTTCGTCGAAGAGTACCGCCGACACGCCCGCCAGTTCGGGATCGGACTGGATGCGGTTGCGGAAAATTCCCTCGGTGACGACGAGGATGCGCGTCCTGGCCGAGCGCTTCGAATCCATGCGCGTCGCGTACCCAATGGTTTCTCCGACCCGCTCGCCCGCCAGTTCGGCCATCCGCTCCGCCGCCGCGCGCGCGGCAATCCGCCGAGGCGAGAGCACGAGAATTTCACCGGTGCACCAGGGCTCGCTCAGCAGGGCGGGCGCGACGGCGGTGGTCTTCCCCGCACCGGGAGGCGCGACAAGGACGGCATTCGGCCGCATGCGCAGCTGCGACAGGAGTTCGGGCAGAACGGCGTGGATGGGAAGACTGGGCACGGCAGGCGGGATAGCGAATGGCCTGGGTCGGCGACAGTCCTCGGGCCCGATCCCAAAGACCCTGCCGGCGGCCTGGCCGGCAATGCCAGGACGAGATCGGCGCGCCACGACGGGGTCGAAGCGCAATCAGCGCCCTGCCCTCTCGGCAGGGCGCTGACCGGTATCAAGCCAAGACGGAAGCGCGTCGGGGCGAGAGGCCTCGACCTCGTCTGAAACACGTGGCTACTGCGTAAGGCGTCCGCTGCGAGTGCGCCGAACCCGAATTCACGGCAAAGCCAAGAGATGCGCCCTGACTTGGTCTGGCAATGGTTACCTGGGGCCCGCAGCTTTCCGGCCAGGGCAAATGTCAATTTTTTTGGGCAACACCGAGGGTACTTAATAGTTTTCCATAGTCGCGATGTCTCTGCAGTGCGCTGGCGGGCGGAAGAAACAGCGCGGCCGTCGGCGGATCGGCATCGGCAGGGAGTCCGACGAGCGGGAGCATCGTGTTGTGAGGCTCCGCAGCAAGTCGGCCCGAATACAGCTCGCGCGCAAACCGCATCGCGTCGTCCAGACGACCGAGCGCCGCAGCAGCCCGCATCGCCCGTTCTGCGTGACCTTGGCCAAGCGAACTGCGCGCCGCATAGGCGTTTACCACGGCCGTGGCGTCGTCCGCATGTCCGCTCAGCATCGCCCTCACCATCTGGGCGGCGAGCGAGACATCTGCTGCCGCGGTTTGTTCTGGCCACGAAGCACGGTCGGCCGCCATCGCCTCGGCGCGCTCGGGCCGACCATAGAAGGCCGCGAGATCGAAATTGGTGAACCAGATCAGCGAGTCGCGTGGCCATGTCGCGAGCGCAGCCGCCGCGGCGCGGTCAGCCTCCTCGAGCCGCCCGTTGGCCGCGAGCAAATCGATGTGAGCGGCCTGTATCCACGGCACCAACGGCGAAGCCTTCGCCAGCCCCTCCGAAATTGCGAGCGCCTCTCGGTTGCGACCGACCGCCATCAGAAACTGGACCCGTTGATATCGCAGCGGACCGTTGTCCGGATGGGCGCGATCCTCCCACATTCGCAGACTGGCTTCCTTGGCCTGCCAATGGCCGTAAGTAGGCAACAGGCTGAACAGCGCTGCCGCGGAACGGCTCTCGCGAGGGTCGATGGCCTGGGCATGCACGGCAGCGTCTCGGATACGGGCGACGACCGCCGCCCGCTCAGCGGGACGGACCCAGCGGAGCGTAAGTACATAGGCCATCGCCAGCGAGCCCCAGGTCGGTGCCGAGCCGGGCGCTGCGGCAGTGGCCTGCCGCAGATAGGCAACGCCTGCGGCCGTTCGTTCGGGCGTGTTCTCGAACATTGCCGAAAGCCCGCGCGTCTCGAGATCGGTCACCGCAAGCGGGAGCGTTGTTCCCCGCACCGGGGCTCTAGGGATAGGACCAGAGCGCCACGTCCAAAGCGCGAGCGGGCCTGCTATGGCGAGCAACGCCGCGACCGCCCAAATCCCGTATCGGCGAAAGTCGCGCCCGCGAAGGTCCGCCGAAGCTGCGACCGACGAACTTGACGACGGGTTCCCGACGACGAGCCGAAGACCGACCCGCGCAACGGTTTCAACGCGGAACGCACCATCGGCCGCCTCCTCAGCAGCGCGCCGGAGTTTGCCGATCACTCGGTTGATGGCGTCTTCGCCGACCACCCGCCCTTGCCAGCAATGCTCGATGACATCGTCCCGGGACACGACACGGCCCGTTTGCGCGGCGAGCGTGACGAGCAACTGCATAACCTTCGGCTCGATGACGGTCGCCCTGCCGCCCGCAATGATCTCCCGCGAAGAGGGCCGGATGTGCGCCGGCCCCAGATCGAAATCGTCGCATCGGCTCAGTTCGATCATGTGGCGGCGGCCTCACGGAGAGATCGGAGAAGATCGGCAAAAGGTCGGCAAAAAGTACGATCGGCGTCCTATCGCGGATCCGCCGCAACACGCAAACAAAGAGCCGGCCGGATGAAACCCAACCCCCGACATCAGGAGCGAGTTATGAAAAACCGTACATGGATTGCCGCGCTTGCCTGCCTCACGATTGCATCGCCATCGATCGCTACGACTTTGCCGTTTGCGGGTACGTTCGCAAACACAAATGCGCCTGGCGCGACCGGCGGGAGATGCGCCGTGCTGACGGTGTCCATCAGCAACACCCCGCCATTCAGCGCCACCGGCAATTCCAATTTTGGATCATTCACCGGCAGTCAGAGCCACTGCCTCGACGGCGCGCCCCCGGTCGCGCTCGGTTCTCCCGATCGTCCCTATTATGACGGCGTCTTCACCTACAATTTTGCGAGCGGCGACACGCTGACCGGCACCTATACGGGCCTCTTGTCCAACGCCGGCACGTTCGGGATAGTAAACAACGTCCAGAATTTTCTGGTCACGGGCGGCACCGGCATGTTCAGCAACGCCACGGGTTCATTTCTGGGAACCGGGCAGCTTCGTTTTGACCAGGGGCCGCCATCCTCGACCCTGACGATCAGCCGTGGCACGATTAACGTCAGCGCCGTACCGGAGCCGGCGGCCTGGGGCATGATGATGATGGGTTTCGGGGCGATCGGCGCGATGGCGCGTAGCCGCCGCCGGCTCGCGCAATCAGAGCCCCTGCTCGGTCGGATGCCCAAAGGCGCAGGCACTGCTGCCTGAACCGGTCCCTTCACCGTGCCGTTTGCCGCAGCGCTGCCCACCATCGTCGGTCTTTCGAAGGTGAACCTTTGAAGCTCCCGTAAAACGGGTGACTGCTGTCGGGATCGAGGTCGGACCGCCGACCGGCTGATGGCGGGCATGTTGCCGCAATACCGCCGTCTTGCGGGCCCTGCCGGCCAGGGGTCCGGATTTACTCGCTGCCCCGCTGGAAGCCGAAGGCACTTGCGCAGATGTCGTAACAATCGCCGGTAGCGGGATCGGCCATGTCCTCCCCGACGAGGACATGGCCGATCGAATGCCCAGGTGTCGGCCTACATCTTGTACGATATGCGGACATATCCGAATTGGCCGGGCACGTCGTACGTCGTCGGATCGTAATTCGGTCCCGTGCAGCTGAAGCAAGCGGGCGGGTCCTGGTTGAACACATTGTTGACGCCCAGGGTCAACGCCATGCGCCGGTCGAAAAATGCATAACCAAGCTGGACATCACCGTAGAAGCGACTGTTGAGCTTCTTGCCATCGGCTTCACGCACGGCGTCGATGTAGCGGCCTGTGAACGAACCGGTAAATGCGCCCAGCATCCAGTCCAGCGTGCCGTTGCCCTTGAACCGGGGGTATGACTGGTCGGGAAAACCGCGCGTCGTGCCCAGGTAGTTCGTCGTCGTGAATCCGACCTGCGCCGGGAACGTTTCGCTGTATTTCATCAGGAAGTTGCCGTTGAGCTGCAATCCGAAACGACCAAATCCAGTCTCCGGCGTCCGGTAATTGGCCGTTACGTCGATGCCTCGGGTGCGAATGCTGCCGATATTCTGCAGCTGCGCCCCGATGCGGGAGATGAGGCCATTTGGCGTGCGCGAAATCAGGCCGCAGCTCAGCGCATCTCCCGCGAATGCGCAGCGATTCAGGGTCAATTGGGCGTCGACCGGCGCGATCGCGTTGTTCACGACGATGTCGTAGTAGTTGACTTCGAGGCTCAGCTGGCTGGCGAAGCTGCCGTTACGGGCCCATGCAGGCGAATAGACGCCGCCGAAAAGCAACGTGCGCGACTTTTCCGGCTTGAGGGCAAGGTTGCCCCCGGTCAGCACGCTCAGCTGACCGCCATTCGGTTCCTGGTAGCTGCCGTTGGCGGGCACGCCGTTGGCGATGCAGTTGGCCCGGACGGCACCCGTGTTCAGGGCAAAGGGCGATCCGGGCACATTCGTGCAGGGATCGTCGATCGGGGCATCCGCGCGGGAGGCCGCGCCGAACAATTCCCCGATGGCCGGCGCGCGGAAGCCCGTGGCATAGGAAGCGCGGAACAGCAGGTCACGGACCGGTTTCCAGGTGCCGCTGCCCGTGTATGTGGTGCTGGTCCCGCTGCGCGAGAAATCCGAATACCGGACGGCGCCGTCGAGCGATAACGCATAGAAGAAGGGCACTTCCTTGAGCAACGGCACCCGCAATTCGCCGTATACTTCGTCGGAATTGTAGCTGCCGCGCGCAGGCAACGACGGGATGTCGGAGCTCAGCCCCGCTGCCGTTATCGGATCGGGATCGAAGCTGCCTGCCTGATAGCGGTGTTCATAGCCCATGGCGAAGCCGACCTGTCCGCCCGGCAGATCGAACAGGTCGCCGCTGAGATTGGCGGTATAGTCCTGCAGTTCCTGGGCGCTGCGGTTGCGCTCGGTGTAGGTGATATAGGCAAGCTGGTCGGCCGTGATCGACCCGGCGCCACCGAAGATGTTCACGGGGACACACGCCCCGGTGCAGGCGGCGACCGGCCCCAGCGCCCGCGTCAGGTTCGCGGCGTTCACATTGCCGGTAAAGGATTGCTTGGCATCGTTGAACCCGATCACCGCACTGACGTCCCAGTACCATTTGTTCGCGCCGACCATGAACGACCCGTCGAGTCCGCCGGTGACCGACATGGTGTCGACGGTCTGCGTATACGTCCGCTGGCCAGCCTCGACGAGGCGACGGCGCACGGTCGAGTAGTTTGCCGGGGGATCGCTGGGATTGCCGGCCGACAGCGTGCCAAAGGGGTTGTAGGGGTTCGAAGCGTCGATCGTGATCCGGTCGAGCAAGTTGCCGTTGCCGGCATCGGGACCGATGAACAGCGGCAGGAATGCTGCCTGGTTTTGCGACTTGCGGTGGGAATAAACCGCCTTGACCCGCAGGTTGATGGCGCTGGTCAGTTCCTGTTTGATGTTGACGAAACCACCATAGCGTTCCGACGGCGTCAGGAAATAGTTGAACGGCGCAAAGTTGAACCGCGCTGCAGATGTAAAAGTCGTATAGTCGCCCGCAACAAGAGTGGGATCATAGACGGGTTTGCGGCCGATGACCGGCGCGCGCAGCGTGAGGCTTTGCCCGTTTACGTCATAACGCCCGAGCACGGGTGCACTGCTGCAGCCGCCGATCGGGTCGGAACAGCTGGTCTGCCCAGGGTTGGGAAACTGCGAGATCGCCCGGTCGCGAGTGAGCACCGCCTCCTGCTTCACGTAGGAAGCACCGAAGACGACACTCGTCGTCGGTGTGACGATGCCATAGCTGGCGTTATAGTCCTGCGTGTGCCCGTCGCCCTGGCGGAACGTACCGAACTGGGCCGACGCCTGCAGTCCCTTCTGCGACGATTTGGTGATGATGTTGACGACGCCTGCAAGCGCATCCGAACCGTAAAGCGGCGACTGGCCCGACTGCAGGACTTCGATCCGTTCTATCATGTTGGCGGGGATCGTATTCAGGTCGACCGTGGAGGGGATGCCGCTCGCGCTTGCGCCGTTGACGAAGCGAAGGCCGTCGACAAGCACCAATGTGCGCTTGGCCCCCAGGTAGCGCAGGTCGATTTCGGCCGATCCCGCGCCGACACCACCGCCGTCCGGCGGATTGCCGATGTTCCCGCTGTTGTTGACCTTGGTGTTGAGTCCGCCCGCCGCGCTCGGCAGCCGCTGCAGGACGTCGGCGACCGCCGAAAGACCGGTTTGCGCGAGTGCCGTCTGGTCGAGCGTAACGACCGGAGAGGCCTGATCGAGCGGATCGCGGCGGATTCGTGATCCGGTGACGATAATCTCGCTCGCTGCTTCAGTTTCGGCGGACGTCGTCGTTGTCTGCGCCAGCACTTCGGTGCCGGTCATCGACATGACGGTGGCGAGAACTGCGCAGGTCGAAAGCAAAGCGGTCCGGTTCATACTCTTACCCCCCAAAAAGGAGTGCAGACCGTTCGCCCAATTGAACCGAATGCCAACCCCGAAACGACTTTGGTCCGCCAAAATCTCGACGAATGAGACGTCAGTGTTGTTGCAATGCAACACTGGTGTAAGACAAGTCAGGCGCTTGACACCTCTGTCTGGTTGACGCGAGTTCAACGCGCCGGCCGGGCGGCACGACTTACAAGGCAGGGGATCACGATGACCAGACAACCGCGCGTTATCTTGAGGGTCATCCCTCTCATCTTGTCGTTCTCTCCTGTTGCAGCAGTCGCGCAGGAAGCCCCTCCGAGCCCCAGTACAGCCACCGCGCCGTCGTCCGGTCACGCAGCGCTGGTTGCCCTGTTCGATGAATGGCGCACCTTCGAACAACCGGTCATCCTTAACGGACTGCCCGACTACAGTGCAGCAGCCATGTCCCGCAAAGCGACCATGCTGCCGGCTTTTCAGGCACGCCTGAAGGCGATCGATACGACTGGCTGGTCGCCGGCCGACATCAACGATCACAAATTGATCGAAGCCGAAATGAACGGTTTGGACTTCAACCTGCGCGTTTTGCGGCCATGGGCGCGCGACCCTGGCTACTATCAGACGATCTTCGGCGAGGAGAGCGACGTACCGGCGCACGAGGGCCCATCGGCAAGCCCGACGATCGATCTCTTCAATCTGTCCTATCCCCTTTCGCGCGCTGACGATCGGCGCCTCACGACGCTGATAGGCGCCGTACCTGCGCTGCTCAGGGACGCGCGAACCAATCTTGCGGAGAGCAACGCTGCAGACCTCTGGCGGTACGGCAATCGCGCTTTCAGGGAACAGAGCGAAGTGCTGGCTGCATGGGAGCGCGGCGATCTGAAGATGCGCACCCTTGAGGGGCAGCGGGTTGCAACGCTTATGGGGGCGAGCAAGTCGCTCCGCCAAGCCGTGCGCGCGGCGAAACTGGCAACCGACGAATTCGCAGCCTGGGTCGAGGCACAGAGCCGCAGCAAGACCGGCCCATCCGGCGTCGGCAAGGCCAACTACGATTGGTATCTCGCTCATGTGACCCTGTCGCCGTACACATGGGATCAGCAGGTCGTGCTTCTCCAGCGCGAACTGGACCGGGCGCTGGCCTCGCTTCGACTTGAAGAGTTACGCAACCGCAAGCTGCCCGCGATCGATCCCATCGACGATCCGGCGAGCTATCGCCGGATGGCCGAAGCCAAAACGGCAAAGTTCAACGACTTCCTCGTCGAAAGCGGACTGGTTCCCGACAAACCCTATTTCCGCACCGCGCTGGAAGCACAGACAAGCAGCTATGTGGCGCCCGCAAACCGCAATTTTTTCTTCAACGTCACCGCGCTGGACCCGCTGCCCTTGCTGTCGCACTCGACCCACTGGATCGAGCTTGCGCGACTGAAACACGAGCCTCGACCAAGCCCGATCCGCCGTGTGCCACCGCTCTTCAACATCTTCGCGGATCGTTCCGAGGGGTTCGCCACTGCGATGGAGGAGTTGGTGATGCAGGCCGGCCTGTATGACGACATCCCGCATGGCCGTGAACTTGTCTGGATCATGCTCGCGAACCGGGCGGCGCGCGGACTCGTGTCGTTGCGTGTCCAGGCCAATGAGGTCGACCTGTCCGCTGCTGGCAAATTTCACGCAGCCTGGACTCCTCGGCACTGGTCCGACCCCGAAAGCCCTCTCGTTGGCTTCGAGCAACTCCTTTACCTGCGGCAACCGGGCTATGGCCCGAGTTACATCGTCGGCAAGCTGCAGCTCGATGCATTGCTGGCGCGCGCATCCTTCGACGCCGAGCATGCCGACGTATCTTTCGATACCGGCGCCGTCATTCGAAAGATCTTCGATGTCGGTATCTTGCCGCCCGCACTGATTGCTAATGAACTGGCCACGGATCCGCGCCGCTCAGCGGCGAGGAAATGACGGCTTTTCCCAGGTTCGGAATCAAATTGGTCGGGGAGACAGGATTCGAACCTGCGACCCTCTGCTCCCAAAGCAGACGCGCTACCAGGCTGCGCCACTCCCCGACGGAGCGTGAGGTGCCATAGCCAAGCTATTTGCCAACGCGCTCATCCGGCCGGCACATGCGTGCGTCGGACGGCGCGGCTTTGCCGCGACCGGCGCGATAAGGCAAGCCTTGTCGGATGTCGCGCGGTCCGGCCGCGCGAACGACCGGGCGGGATGCCTGCGGCACCTGCGACGCGCGAAATCCGCATCGGTTTCCTGTCCGAAACACGTGGTGGGCCCGGCAGGACTCGAACCCGCGACCTAGCCGTTATGAGCGGCCAGCTCTAACCAACTGAGCTACAGGCCCACGCCCGTAGCGCGTAGCGGAAGTCGGCCGTGCAGCGCAAGGTTCAGCCGGGCTGAACTTCCGCCCGCGCTTCGGCCAGCGGCAGGTGCAGTTCAAAGCTGCCGGGCAGGATCTTGAGGCTGCCCCCGGCCTGGGCGGCCAGCCGCGCGACCAGCCGCAAGGTGAAGCCCAGGCCCAACAGCGGGGCATCGGGCCAGTCGCCGCTGGGGCCATAGCCGGGGTCGAGCAGCGCCTGCTCGTCGCACCCGGCCAGCACCGACGGACGGCCCACGACGAACGCCATGTTGCCTGCCTGGATTGCCGCGCTGGCAAAGATCGTTTCGCCCGATTTTGCCACCCCGCTGACCGCCGCCAGCAGCCGCGACACGATCCGTTCGACCGTCGACGTCGCGGCGGCGACCGCAGCCGCGAACGCCGGCGTTTCGAGGGCGATTGCCACGTTGCGGCCGGCCAGTGCCGTCCGCTGCTGCGCGCAGACGCGCACCACGATCCCGATCATGTCCCCGTCATCGGGCGCTTCCGCCGGCAAGCGGCCGCTTTCCATCCGCGCGCTGGTATCGAGGTCGTCGACCATGGCGACAAGTCGCTGCGTTTCGGCCAATATCTCGCGCGCGCGTTCACGATAGCGAAGCGCGGCAGGGCCAAGGATCTGCTTGTCGATCATCTCGGCAAAGCCCTGGATGGCATTGAGCGGCGTGCGCAATTCGTGAACGAGCTGGCGCAGCGAGTCCGGCGCGATGCTACCGATGCTGCTCGGCCCCCCGGCGCGCTCGTCGACGCGCGGGCGGCGTGCAGTGCCTCGATAACCGCAGAACCGACCGTCATGCGGATTGAACAACGGCTGGGCGGTGATCAGCCAGTCCCCGCCTGCCCCGCCCCTTCCCGCGACGAGCAGTCGCGCGTCGCGAAACGGGGCGCGCCGACGCCATGCGCCAGCCGCCTGCCCATCGACGCCGGCCACGCCGAAGCCGGCCGTCTCGGCGATGGACATACCAACGATCGCCGCGCGTGCGGCACCCTCGACCCAGTCGATCGTGCCGTCGGTCATCGTCTCGAACGTGAACCCTTCCCCCTCTGCCGGCTCGTCGCCGCCCGCAGCCGTCGGCGCCATTGCCGGCGGCAGGGGCACGCGCTGGCGGTAGGCCGCGATGCGATCGACGAGTTCGCGGATCTGCGTGACGCCGGGTACGGCCGGGTCGACCTGCCCCGCATCCTCGGTCACCCAAGCACCCAGATAAGGCGGCAGCGTCAGGTCCGCAGCGGCGAAGCTGGCGAGCATGGCGACCGCCTCTTGCGGCAGATCGCGCCGGTTGCGCAGGATATTCCTCGCCGCTGCCGGCATCGCCGGAATGGTTTGCCGCCACCCCTCTGCACTCAGCTCGGCACGCACGAGGAACGGGGCCGCGACCGACGGCAGGTCGCGCGCGAACATGACGGCAAGCACGGGATCGGCGGTACGGCCGGCCAGGCTTCCCGCGGCCATGCGACGGTCGGCCACCGGCACATGGTCGCGCAGCTCGTCCATCCGCACAAAGGCCGCCGCCCGCTTCTCGTCGTCGAGGTTTTCGCCCGCCTGCGCGACGATATCCACGATCTGCCGCCACGAGGCAGCACGCGCGCCTTCGTCGGCACCCGCAAGCCGCATGGCCGTTGCCAGCATTATATCAAAACGGGCGGACATGCGGAGCGAGTAATTCCCAAAGACTGGGACACGCCTGATACGTGTCGACGCTGTGTCCGTACTCCTCGCACGGGCTTGCGCAAGCGTCCAAAATGGCACGTCACATGCTGGGACAGGCGGATGCCGGCCGTAACATTATTATCCTATAGCCTTTTCGCGCGGAATCTTGATACAGGCAGCGAATGGCCCGACCCCTCGATCCGATTGACCGCCAGATCCTGCGCGAATTGCAGGCTGACGGCCGTATGACCAACGTCGAACTTGCCGGCCGCGTCGGCCTGACGGCACCCCCGTGCCTGCGACGCGTCCGAACCCTCGAGGAAGAGGGAACGATTCGCGGCTATCACGCCGAACTCGATGCCGGGCGGCTCGGCTATGGCATCACCGTGTTTGCCATGGTGAGCCTCAGAACCCAGGCGGAAGCCGACCTGAAGGCGTTCGAAGCGCATGTCGCCTCGCTCGATCCCGTTCGCGAATGCCACATGCTCAATGGCGAAATCGATTTCATGCTGAAAATCGTGGCGCACGACCTGCAGGAATTTCAGGCTTTCCTGACGACGCACATTACCCCCGCGCCCAATGTCGCGGGGGTAAAGACATCGCTGACGATCCGTACGGCGAAATCGGTGTCGGGCGTTCCGGTCCGTACCGAAGATACGTACCGGTAACCCCGACCCGCTCGCGATTCAGGCCGCGGTTTGCGGCGCGTCCAGAAACGCGATCCAGAGGGCGGCGATCTCGGCACGGGGCCCCTTGACCGCCTGGAAAGCGGCACGCGCGCCCTCCTTGTCGCCGCTCATCGCCAGGGCGATGCCCAGGCGGGTGTTGACCGTATCCGCATCGACGCCCGTCTTGGTCAGCGCCGAGCGATACAGCGGAATGGCCTTTGCATATTCGCCGTAGCTGAGATGGCCGTCGGCCACGCCCATCGTCGGGCGTGCGGCTGCCGACGCTGCGGCGGCCTTCTCGCTCGCCGGCAGGCTCGCGAGGTCGGCCGCGATCTTGGGCGTTGCGGCCGAACGCAGCTCGGCCAGGTTCTTGCTGGTCGCCAGCTTGGCATCGCGCGCGACGGCCAGATCGACCACGGCCTTCGCCTCGCCCGGCAGGCCGCGCTCGCTGGCGATCGCGGCATAGTCGTAATAGTCGCGCTCGCCGGCGATGCTCTTCGTCGCGCGCATTAGGCGATAGAGGTCGAGCGTGATCTGCCCGTCCATCTGCTTGCTGTCGCGGTAGAGCACGAGCGTGCTGCGCCAGTTCTCGGACGTCGGGTAGGCCTTGACCAGCATCCCGCCCCATTTGACGAGGTCCGGCCCGCTCTTGGCGTTATAGGCCGCGCTCAGCGCGCGCTGGTACCAATCCTCGGGGACGGCCTGCCCTGCGGCTTTCTGCGCGGCAATGCCCTGTTCGGCATAGGTGAGGCCGGGCAGGAACTGCTTCTGCTTGAAGCTGATGTCGGCGGCCATGATCAGCAGCTCGGGCGGCTTGTTCCCCAAGCGGATCGACTCGTTCAGATAGGCGAGCGACTTGGTATAGTCCTTGGCGAAATAGGTTTCGCGACCGAGCAGATAATTCAGAGCCCCCTGCTGCTCGACCGGCGCGACGCCGCTGGCCAGCATGGCCGAGGCCCCCGCGATCGTACCGGGCGTATCCTTGGAATTGGCCGCGATCTGATACTGGAACAGGCCGGCGTAGAATTTGTCGTCCGGCGTCGTCGCTGCCGTCTGCGCGGCGGGAAGCGCGGCCGATGCGGCGGCAAAATCCTTGGCCTGAATAGCCTTTTGGACGGCCTGGGCTGCCGCACGGAACTCCTTCGACAGATTCGGCCCCTTCGCGGGCGCGGCGGGCTTTTCCTTGGCGACAACGGGCGATGCGACCGCACCGAGCGCGAGAACGGCAGCAATCGCCAGACGGGAAACGGGTTTCACTTTTCTCTCCTTGACCATCCATGACGGGGAATGACCCCGATTAACCCCCGCGTTGCACCGACACAAGCCGACTGCGTCTTGCGAAGCTTTGCCCGGCCGCTAGGGGCCGGTCGATGAATGAAAACCGAACCGCGAATTCGCTGGTCGTGGGCGCCGGCGGGATCGGCCAAGCGCTGGCGGCGCGGCTGGCGGGCACGGGCGACGTCACGGTCTGGAGCCGGGCGACCGGCGTGGATGCGACGCTCGAGCGCGACATCGCCGCGGCGGCGGCGGCGCTCCCCGACGGGCTCGAGCAGGTCTTCGTTACCACCGGCCTGCTCCATGACGCGTTTCAGCGACCCGAACGGTCGATGCGCGAGCTCGACGCCGACAGGCTCGCGCGCAGTTTCCTCGTCAATACGATCGCGCCGACGCTGGTCGCACGCCACGTCCTGCCCCGCCTGCCCCGCGACCGGCGCGCGGTCTTCGCCGTCCTCGGCGCCCGGGTCGGCAGCATCGGCGACAACCGCACCGGCGGCTGGCACGGCTATCGCGCCTCGAAGGCGGCGCTGGTGATGATGGTCAAGACGCTCAGCATCGAACTGAAACGCACCCACCCGCAGGCGATCTGCGTGGCGCTTCACCCCGGGACCGTCGACACCGCCATGTCGAAGCCCTTCCAGGCCAATGTCGCGCCGGAAAAGCTGTTCACGCCGGCCTATGCGGCCGAATGCGTCATCGCCGTTGCCGCCGGGCTGACGCCTGCCGACAGCGGCGGCCATTTCGCCTGGGATGGCGCGCGCATCGCCGATTGAGCCCCCGCACGCGCTACTTGACCCCCGCACGCGCTCCCGCGCGCACGCGAGGCTGGTATCGCGGCGCGCCACCCGCTAGAGCGGTGTAACCCAAACGTCATCGAAAGCAGCGCGCCCTAATGAGCGACGAGACCATCCTCGCCGACCCTTCCGATATCTCGCCGATCAACATCGTCGACGAAATGAAGTCGAGCTATCTCGACTATGCCATGTCGGTCATCGTTTCGCGGGCGTTGCCCGACGTGCGCGACGGGCTGAAGCCGGTTCACCGCCGCATCCTGTGGGCCAGCCAGGAAGGCGGCTTCGTCGCGGGCAAGCCCTATCGCAAGTCGGCGAAGATCGTCGGCGACGTGATGGGCAATTACCATCCGCACGGCGACTCGGCGATCTACGATGCGCTCGCCCGCATGACGCAGGACTGGTCGATGCGACTGCCGCTGATCGACGGCCAGGGCAATTTCGGCTCGATGGACCCCGATCCCCCGGCCTCGATGCGCTACACCGAAGCGCGGCTGGCCAAGGTCGCGAACTTCCTGCTCGCCGATGTCGACAAGGACACGGTCGACTTCCAGCCGAACTACGACGCGCAGCGCGAAGAGCCGCAGGTCCTGCCCGCGCGCTTCCCCAACCTGCTCGTCAACGGCGGCGGCGGCATCGCGGTCGGCATGGCGACCAACATCCCGCCGCACAATCTGGGCGAAGTCATCGACGCCTGCTTCGCGTACATGGACGACAGCAGCGTCACCTCCGAAGACCTGTACGCCATCGTTCCCGCCCCCGATTTCCCGACCGGCGGCTTGATCCTCGGCACCCATGGCGCCAAGTCCGCCTACACGACCGGCCGTGGCTCGATCATCGTGCGCTCGCGGCACATCGTCGAGGAAGGGCGCGGCGAAAAGCGCGCGATCGTGCTCACCGAAATCCCGTTCCAGCTCGGCAAGAACGGCCTCGTCGAAAAGATCTCCGAAGCCGTCAAGGACAAGCGGATCGAAGGCATCAGCGACATGCGCGACGAATCGAACCGGTTCGGGGTCCGCATCGTCATGGAGCTGAAACGCGACGCCAGCGTCGACGTCATCCTCAATCAATTGTGGCGCCACACGCCCGCCCAGTCGAGCTTCCCGGCCAACATGCTCGCCATCCGCGGCGGCCGCCCCGAGACGCTGACCCTGCGCGACATGATCGAAGCGTTCGTGAAGTTCCGCGAACAGGTCATCACCCGCCGCTCGAAATTCGAGCTCGCCAAGGCACGCGAGCGCGCGCACTTGCTGCTCGGCCTCGTCGTCGCGGTGTCCAACGTCGACGAGGTCGTCCGCATCATCCGCGGCTCGGCCAGCCCTGCCGTCGCCCGCGACGCCCTGCTCGCGCGCGAATGGCCGATCGCCGAGATCCTGCCCTATATCATGCTGGTCGAGGCGATGGAGCCGCAGGCCGGCGCGTCGACGTACAAGCTGTCCGAACTGCAGGTGAAGGCGATCCTCGACCTGCGCCTCGCCCGCCTGACCGCGCTCGGCCGCGAGGAAATCGGTGACGAGTTAAAGGTACTTGCGGGCAGCATCTCAGAATTGCTCGAAATTCTGGCCGACCGCATCAAGCTTTATGCCGTGATGCGCGCCGAGCTTCAGGAAGTGCGCGACGAATTCGCCACGCCGCGCCGGTCGGAGATCACCGCCGCATTCGACGGCATCGACGACGAAGCGCTGATCGAGCGCGAGGAGATGGTCGTCACCGTCACCATGGCGGGCTACATCAAGCGCACGCCGCTCGAGGCCTTCCGCGCCCAGCGGCGCGGCGGCAAGGGCCGCGCGGGCATGGCGACCAAGGACGAGGATGCCGTCACCGAACTGTTCGTGACCAGCACCCACACGCCGGTGCTGTTCTTCTCGACCCACGGGAAAGTCTATCGCAAGAAGGTCTGGCGCCTGCCCGAAGGCGGGCCGAACACGCGCGGCCGGCCGATGGTCAACCTTCTCCCGCTGGCCGAAGGCGAGACGATTTCGACCGTCCTGCCGCTGCCCGAGGACGAGGACAGCTGGGCCGACCTGCACGTCATGTTCGCGACGGCCAAGGGTAACGTCCGTCGCAACTCGATGGACTTGTTTGCGAACATCCCGACGGCGGGCAAGATCGCGATGAAGTTCGAAGGCGAGGATGTCGACGACCGGCTGATCGGCGTCGCGCTGCTGACCGAGGAGGACGACGTCCTGCTCGCGACGCGCCAGGGCCGCGCGATCCGTTTCAAGGGCGATGACGTGCGCGCCTTCCAGTCGCGCAACTCGACCGGTGTGCGCGGCATGACGCTTCGGCCCGACGACCAGGTGATCTCGCTGTCGATCCTCCACCGCTCCGGCGCAAGCCAGGAGGAGCGCGAGGCTTATCTGCGCGCCGCCCCTTGGAAGGAAAACGACCGCGAGGCGACCCTGCCCGCGGAGCGTATCGCGGAGATGGCGGAGAAGGAGCAGTTCATCCTGACGGTCTGTGGCAATGGCTATGGCAAACGCAGTTCCGCCTATGAATATCGACGCACCAACCGTGGCGGACAGGGCATCACCAATATCGACAATCTCGCCCGCAACGGGCCCGTGGTCGCAAGCTTCCCCTGCTCGAACGGGCAGCAGCTGATGCTCGTCACCAACCAGGCTAAGCTCATCCGCATGACGGTGGGCGACCTGCGCGTCATCGGCCGCAATTCGGCCGGTGTCCGCCTGTTCGACGTGGCGCCGGGCGAACATGTGGTCAGCGCCGCGCGGATCGAGGAAAGCGAAGACGAGGCCGAAGCCGTTCTGGTCGAAGGCATCGAACCCGAAACAGCGCCAGACGACGGCGCCGTCATCGGCGAGGACGCGGCAGAAGGGCCCGGGGACGGGCAGTGAAGCCCGGCAACACCCGCGTCCTTGTCATCGCACTCGCCGCCAATGTCGGCATCGCCGTCGCCAAGTTCGTCGCGGCCGCGATCACGGGCTCTTCGGCGATGTTGACCGAAGGCGTGCACAGCCTCGTCGATTCCACCAACCAGCTGCTGCTGATGTACGGCCAGAAGCGCGCGGCCAAGGCGCCCGATGCCATGCATCCGGCAGGCTATGGGCGGGAATTGTATTTCTGGAGCTTCGTCGTCGCGCTGCTCGTGTTCGCGCTCGGTGCCGGGGTGTCGGTCTACGAGGGCGTGCTCCATATTCTCGATCCCGAGGATGCGGTGTCGCCGCTGATCGCCTATGCGGTGCTGGCCATCGCCTTCGCGCTCGAAGGCGGCTCGACGATCGCCGCATTCCGGGAATTCGACGCAGCCCGCGACGGCAAGTCGTGGTGGCGCGCGCTGATCGATGCCAAGGACGCGACGACCGTCATCGTCCTCCTGGAAAATGGCGCGGCCATGGCCGGCATATTGGTCGCGGCCATCGGCCTCGGCCTGTCGCAACTGACCGGCGATCCGCGCTTCGATGGCATCGCTTCGGTGCTGATCGGCCTGCTGCTGGGCGTGGTCGCCATCTTCCTGGCGCGCGAGGCAAAGGGGCTGCTGATCGGTGAAGCCGCGGATCCCGCCCTGGTCCTGGGCCTGCGCCGCGCCGCAAGCCGCCCCGGGGTCATGGGCATCGGTGAGATCATGACGATCCACAACGCGCCCGAACAGATCGTCGCCGCGCTCAACGTCGATTTCGACAACCGCATTTCGGCGGCTGACGTCGAGCGCATCGTCGACGAGATCGAACAGGCGGTCCGCGCCGAGTTCCCGAGCGTGACCCGCGTCTACATCCGCCCGCACGAGGATGCCGGTCTGAAGTTCGGCGCTGACCGGGGACGCGTCTGACGGTTCGCAAATCGGCGCGACAGCCCCCACATGTCGGGCATGACGCTCCCCGATATGCCGGACATAAATCTCAATCTTCTCATTGCGATAGCCATGATCGCGCTGATCTCGTTCGCGGCCGCCCAGTCACGCGTCGTCCGCCGGATGGTCTCGGCAATGGTCTGGCTCGGCGGAATCGCGGTCCTGACTGTCGTCGTTGCCGAACAGGGCCGCTTTCACCCGGCGATCGCCGCCGTGCTCGACCGCCTCGACCTCGACCCGCAACGAATCGTCGGCAGCGAGGTCCGTGTGCCGCTTTCGACCGACGGCCATTTCTGGGTGCGCGCCCAAATCGGCGGCGTCGAGCGGCGCATGCTCGTGGACACGGGCGCCACGGTGACCGCCCTCTCGCCCGACACGGCCGCCGCCGCAGGCGCCGTCCTGCGCAAAGGCGTGACGCCGGTCATCACCCAGACCGCCAATGGGTCGATCATGGCCCGGGCTGCCACGGTGTCGCGCCTGACGATCGGCACGATCGAAGCGCGAGACCTGCCTGTCGTCGTCGCGCCCGGTCTTGGCAAAGTGGATATCCTCGGCATGAATTTTCTGATGAAGCTGAAGGGATGGCGCGTCGAGGACGGTGCCCTGGTCCTGACCCCCGCGGCGCCGGGCGACGGGCGCGCCGCGGCATAGGCTTTCGCCCAAGGCCGCGCTAAGCGTTCGTCATGTCCCATGATATCGCTTTCAAGATCCTGACCGCCGCGCAATGGGCAGCCTTCGAACGTGACGGCGTCTTCACGGGCGCGCCGATCGATCTTGCCGATGGCTATATCCATCTGTCGACTTACGACCAGCTGGAAGAAACCCTGGCCAAGCACTTCGCAGGGCAGGAATATCTGACCATCGCAGAAATAGACTTGAAGCTGCTCGGCGACACGGTCCGCTGGGAAGAGTCACGCGGCGGCCAGCTGTTCCCGCATGTCTATGGCGTGTTGCCGATGCACGCGGTTCGGGGCACAGTGACCCGATAGCGGCGAAACGTCGCATCGAGGGGACCTGTTGATGTTCGCAACTTTGCTGATCGCCGCGGCGGCTGCCGCCGCCACGCCCGCGCCCAATGACTATGGCCTCGGCCAGAACTGGCTTTGCCGCCCCGACCGGCGCGACGCCTGCACGATCCCGCTCGACGCGACCGCCATTGCGCCCGACGGCACGATGACCGCCCAGCCGTTCAAGCCAGCCAAGGCGCCCGAGGCGGATTGCTTCTACGTCTATCCGACCGTGTCGTTCGACCGGACCGGTAACAGCGACATGGTCGCCAACGACGAAGAACGTAAAGTCATCGAGGCGCAATTCGCGCGCTTCGGCTCGCAGTGCCGCCTGTTCGCGCCGATGTACCGCCAGGTCACGCTGACCGCGCTGCAATCGGTGATGTACGGCAACCCGATGCCGCTCGACCGCGAGCTTGCCTATGCCGATGTGCGGGCGGCGTGGCGGCATTATCTGGCCAACGACAACCAGGGCCGCCCCTTCGTGCTGATCGGCCACAGCCAGGGCACCAACCACCTCAAGCGGCTGATCGCCGAGGAGATCGACGGCAAGCCCGTCGCCGCGCGCATGTTGTCGGCCATCTTGCCCGGCGGCAACGTCACCGTCGCCCGGGGCAAGGACAGGGGCGGCGACTTCAAGACGATCCCGCTCTGCCGGGCCGCCACGCAGACGGGCTGCGCGATCGCCTGGGTCAGCTTCCGCGACACCGTACCGCCACCGCCCAAGACACGCTTCGGCAGGGCCGACGATGCCGCGCTCGAAGTCGCCTGCACCAACCCGGCCGCGCTCGGCGGCGGCAGGGCTGAAACGCACGCCGCCTTCGCCGCGGGCCGATCCTGGGAGATGGCGCGCGACACCGGCCCCTGGAGCAAGACCGGCACCGTCAAGACGGCGTTCGTGACCCTGCCCGGCCTGCTCAACGCGCAATGCGCCGGCACCGATGGCGCCAATTATCTCGCGATCCACGTCAACGCCGATCCTGCCGATCCCCGCACCGACGACGTGCCGGGCGACGTCGCCGTCGGCAAGACCGTGCTCGCCGACTGGGGCCTTCACCTCATCGACGTCTCCGAAGTCTACGACGACCTCGTCGCCCTTGTGCCGCAGCAGCTGGCGGCGTGGAAAGCGGCGAAGCGCTAAGACACCCCCCGCTTGCCTGAGCCTGTCGAAGGCCTGCCCTTCTTCTGACCGCAAAAAGGCGGAGAGCTCTTCGACAAGCTCAGCGAAGCGGTCTCGCGTCGCCACCGTTTTCCGCCAGCGTCCGCACGACGCCCCAGGCGATCAACGCCTGTCCGCCAAAGTACAAGGGCCAGATCAGCAGCCCCGGCAGCGGGGACCCCGCCAGCGGCCCCATGCGCGCGAAGATCAGCAGGTCGGACACGAGAAACATCATCGCGCCGATCCCGACCCGATAGCGCAAAAAGCGGCTGGTCCAGGCACTCGCCGCCATGCCGGAGACGAAGAAGGTGTAGACCCCGATCGGCACCATGTCCTTCGCACCGACGACCGTGGCAGCGATGAAGACCGACAGCGGCACGACCAGCGCCGCCAGAAGGCGCTGGCTGAACGTGATCCGCGGGCGCCAGTTTCTGAAATACAGCAACATCGCCAGCACATGGCCGGCGACGAACGCCAGCGCGCCGATCGTCAGGCCCGATGTCTCGAGCAGCACGTCCCCCAGCGCCCCGAAAGCCATGACCGCGGCGATCAGCCGGCCGTCCGCCGACCGCGCCTGCATGGCGCACCACAGCGCGAGCAACGCGACCCCGCTCCCCTTCCAGACAATGGAGGCGCTATGGGCAGCGCTGGACAGCCCCATGACGAACTGGCCCGTTTGCCAAAGAACGAAAAGATAGAATGACGATCCTGCTATCAGCGCCGCAGCAAATACGGCGCGCGAAAAGCCCCTGTTCCCCATAACTCCTCCTGCCCCTCGCCGTGCTGCAACGCAACAGGCGACAAATGCGCAAAACTCATCTATGGCCCCCGTCATGACCTCCTTCAGCAATGTTCCCGCGCTTCTCGGCGAAGCCCTCGCCGCGCATGGCTATACCGCCCCCACGCCCGTCCAGGCGGCCGTCATCGAACCCGAAGCCGAGGGGCGTGACCTCATCGTTTCCGCCCAGACCGGCTCGGGCAAGACCGTCGCCTTCGGCCTCGCCATGGCGGCGCAGCTGCTGGGTGAGGACGGCAAGGTGCCCTTTACCCTGCCCCCGCTCGCGCTGTGCATCGCGCCGACGCGCGAACTGGCGCTGCAGGTCAGCCGCGAACTCATGTGGCTCTATGGCAAGACCGGCGCGCGCATCGCGACCTGCGTCGGCGGGATGGACGCGGGCAAGGAACGCCGCAACCTCCAGCATGGCGCGCATATCGTCGTCGGTACGCCAGGGCGCCTTCGCGATCATCTCGAACGCGGTGCGCTCGACCTGTCGGCGCTGCGCGTCGCCGTGCTCGACGAAGCCGACGAGATGCTCGACATGGGCTTTCGCGAGGATCTCGAGCAGATCCTCGATGCGACACCCAATGTCCGCCGTACGCTGCTCTTCTCGGCCACCATGCCGAAGCCGATCGTGGCGCTTGCCAAGCGCTATCAGAATGACGCGTTGCGCGTCTCGACCGTCGGCGAGGACCGCGGCCATGGCGACATCGCCTATCAGTGCGTCACCGTCGCGCCGTCGGACATCGAGAATGCCGTCGTCAACCTGCTGCGCTTTCACGAGGCCGACTCGGCGATGCTGTTCTGCGCCACGCGCGACAACGTCCGCCATCTCCACGCCAGCCTGACCGAGCGCGGTTTCGCCGCCGTCGCCCTTTCCGGCGAGCACAGCCAGAACGAGCGCAACGCGGCGCTGCAGGCCCTGCGCGACCGCCGCGCCCGCGTCTGCGTCGCGACCGACGTCGCCGCGCGCGGCATCGACCTGCCGACGCTCACTCTCGTCATCCATGTCGAGCTGCCGCGCGACGCCGACGGCCTGAAGCACCGGTCGGGCCGCACCGGCCGTGCGGGGAAGAAGGGCACGGCCGTGCTCATCGTCCCGCATCCGCGCCGCCGGCGGGTCGAGGCGATGCTCCGCGACGCCCGCGTCACCGCGGAATGGATCCCGATGCCGACGCCCGAGGCGATCCGTGCCCAGGACCACGAACGCCTGCTCCATGCGCTGCTCGAGCCGGTGGAGACCGACGACGAGGACAAGGTGCTCGCGCAGCGCCTGCTCGCCGAGCGCAGCCCCGAAGACATCGCCGCCGCGCTTGTCCGCGTCCACCGCGCCAGGATGCCGCAGGCCGAAGAGCTGCTCGATGCGTCCGCCCGCCCCGATCGCAACGACGGGCCGCGCCCCGGCTTCGAGGATACGGTCTGGTTCAAGATGGACTGCGGCCGCCGCCACAATGCCGACCCGCGCTGGATCCTGCCGCTGCTGTGCCGCCGTGGCCATATCACGCGGGGCGAAATTGGCGCGATCCGCATTGCCGCGACCGAAACCTATTTCCAGGTCGTCCGTGCCGCCGCGGACAAGTTCGCCGACGCGCTGAAGCGGACCAAGGGTACGGAAGGCGAGGATGGCATCCACATCGCCCCGCACCACGGCCCCTCGCCCGACGAGCACCAGCGCGGCCCCGCCCGCAACGGGCCGAACCGCCCGACGCTCTCGCGCAGCGCGCCCGGCGGCAAGCCGCCCTACAAGGGCAAGCCGCACCGGGCCGCGCGCTAGACGGCCATGCCGCCTGTCATCCTCGTCGACGCCGACGCCTGCCCGGTGAAGGACGAGATCTACAAGGTCGCGCTTCGCCACGACGTCGCGGTCAAGATCGTGAGCAATTCGCCGTTCCGCGTGCTCGTCCACCCCCTTGTCGAGCGGGTCGTCGTCGGCAGCGGCTTCGACGAGGCGGACGACTGGATCGCCCAACGCGCGACGGCCGACAGCATCGTCGTCACCGCCGACATCCTGCTCGCCGATCGTTGCGTGAAGGCGGGCGCGAGCGTGATCGCCCCGACCGGCAAGCTGTTCACCGCCGCATCCATCGGCGGCGCGGTCGCGACGCGCGCAATCATGGCCGACCTGCGCGCGGGCGGGGACATCGTCGGCGGCCCCGCGCCCTTTTCGAAAACGGACCGCTCGCGCTTTCTCCAGGCGCTCGACACCGCGCTCGTTCGCCTGTGCCGAAGATAAAAAACGACCCGACGGTAAACCGCCGGGTCGCGAGTTGCGCCTAGGGAGCAAACCTCGGCGTGGAGAGACCTGGGTAAATCAGTTGGCGTTCGTGCTGTTCGTCGCCGTCGCGCTGCTCGCATTCGCGTCGGTGGCGTTGACAGCGGTCCCGACGGCGACATTCGCCGAACCGTTCGCGTCAACCGTAGCGTTGTCCGCCAGATTGCCCTCAACCGGCGCGGCCTCGTTGACGGCGGCGTTCTCGGCAGCGGTGTTCGCGGCCTCGGTCTTCGAGCATGCGGTGGCACCCATGGCGAACGCGGCAACGACGGCCAACGAAACGATTTTCTTCATGTAACAATCCCCATTTTATCTGTCTGCGCGGGCACACTGTGTGCCCGCTCTTGCAGTCAGGCCGTAATCTCGACACATTTGATCGGGATTGAAATACAGCATTGCTTGGAGGGCCAAAACATTGACTTGCGCGGCAAGCATCCCACCATGGCTAAGGTGGTCACGAACGGACGAGAGTGAATGAACGACACCGCCACCCAGATCATCGAGCATCAGGCCCCCAATCACCTCGACATGCCCGGCATCGTCGCAGGGCTGCGCGACGCACGCGAAGCCTGGCGCACGGCGCACTTGCGCCATGCCGAGCTCGGCACCCAGGGATTTCCCTCGCGCCGCGCGCTCGAACGCATCGTCGCCTCGATCGGGGCCGCGCTTTTCCCGCTGCGGCTCGGCCCGCCGGAACTCAATCCCGGCAACGAGGACAGCTTCGTCGAGGCGACGCTCGAACAGGCACTGGGCCAGCTCGGCGCCCAGGTCCGGCTGAACCTCCAATATGATGACCGCAGCGCGCCGCCCGACATCATCGAGGCGCGGGTCACGCGCATCATCGGCGACTTTGCCGGCCGCCTCCCGGCCCTGCGCGCCGCGCTCGATGCCGATGTCGAGGCCGCCTATGCGGGCGACCCTGCCGCGCTCAGCGTCGACGAAGTCCTGCTCTGCTATCCCTGCATCATTGCGGTCGTGCATTACCGCATCGCGCACGAGCTCTACCGGCTCGGCGCGATGCTGGTCGCGCGCATCATCACCGAAATCGCCAATTCGCGCACGGGCATCGACATCCATCCCGGCGCCACGATCGGTCGCAGCTTCTTCATCGATCACGGGACGGGAGTCGTCATCGGCGAGACCGCGATCATCGGCGACCGGGTGCGGCTCTACCAGGCGGTCACGCTCGGCGCGAAGAGCCTGCCCAGCGACGATACCGGCCACGCCATCCGCGGCCTGCCCCGCCACCCGATCGTCGAGGACGACGTCACCATCTATTCGGGCGCGACGATCCTCGGCCGCGTGACGATCGGTCGCGGCGCCGTCATCGGCGGCAATGTGTGGATCACGGGCGACGTGCCGGCGTACACGACGGTCAGCCTGAAGGCCTATGATACCGAGGCGAATGCCGAGAGCTGAGTGGCGCCTCGGGCCTTCGCTCTCTTCTTCGAACCGCGGGGCCACCGCCCTTGCCGCTGATGCGGGGCAGGTCCAACACTAGGGGAATGACCGCCAAACTCCCCCTCACGCTCCTCCTCACCGCGCTCACCGCCCTTGCCACCTATGCGCTGCTCGCCGCGCTCGGACCCGACTGGACGCGTTATCTCCCCGCGACCTGCCTCGCCACGCATTGCTTTTGCGAAGTCCCCCGCACCGGACAGCTGGTCCTCCAGCCGGCCGACAGCTGGTCGTCCTTCGCCTTTGTCGCGGTCGGCTTCTGGATCGCGCGCGAGGCCGGGCGCCGCAGCGCAGGCATCCCATTCTCCGGCCTGCCGGCGATCTGGTTCGCCCTGACCGCCATCGTGATCGGCGTCGGCAGCTTCCTGCTTCATGCGACGCTGACGCTGTGGGGCCAGTTCTGGGACGTCGTCGGCATGTATCTGCTCAGCGCCTTCACGCTGACCTGGGCCTTCCGCCGCTGGCGCACGCTGGGCGACGGGCCTGCCGTGCTGCTCTACCTTGCCCTGTGCGCCATCCTCATCGGCATGCTGGTCGCCGTTCCCGAGACCCGGCGCTGGCTGTTCGCCGTGGTGCTGGTCGCCGACATCGTCGTCGAGCTCAGTTTCGCCCGCCCGCGCCGCCTTGGCATCGAGGTGCGCTGGTACCTGTGGGGCATCGCGCTTCAGGCGACCGCGTTCGCCATCTGGATCGCCGACCTCACCCGCACCTGGTGCGACGGCTCCAGCCTCGTCCAGGGCCATGCCCTGTGGCACCTGCTCAATGCGGCGGCGATCTGGACGGCGTACCGCTATTACCGCAGCGAACGGGCGGCCTGATCGCCGGGCCAGCCGCAGCAGCCGCAGCAGCACGCCCATAAAAAAGGGGGCGTGTCGCCACGCCCCCTCGATGCCCGATGGGCCCGTCGCTCAGCCGTAGGTGACGGCCGTGACACGCGCCCGGCGACGTGCCGACGCGCCGACAAGCGCAAAGCCGAAGATCAGCATCGCCCAGGTGCCCGGCTCGGGAACCGCGGCGAAGAAGATGGACGATGTCGACCGCAGGTAGGTCGACGTCGCGGGAACCGACAAATTCCACCCGATGGCGTCGAATGCCGCCAGATCGCGTCCGGTCACGTAGCCGGTCTGCCCGAAGCAGAACGTCGGATCCATGATGCCATAGCCGATCGCGCAGCCCGACGTATCCTTCCAGTGCGATGCCTGGTTGCCGTCGCCATTGTAGTCGCCGGTCGAGAACAGCGAGTCGCCGAACAGCTGCGTCTTGCCGCCGTCGATCGAGAAATAGCTCTTGGTGCCGACGCTCAGGTCGAGAACCGGCGAATTCCCGGCGACCTTGTTGTTCGGGTCGTTGCTGTACCGGAACATGTCGAGCGCCGAGAAGATCGACGTCGAGTTGAGGTCATAGCCCGGACCACCGTTCCCCGGTCCATTGGTGCCGAAATAGTCATAGGCATCGATGCCCGACACAAATCCCAGCGCGTGGCCGATTTCGTGGATCGCCACGCCGATGAAATCGAACGTGTTCGCCGAAATGCCGTCCGTCGGGTTGAAGTCGAAGCCGAAGTTGCTGCTGAACTGGATCGCGCCGTCCAGCCCGCCCGGTCCGGGGTTGGCCACAGTGCCGCCGATCGCCTTGATGAGCGCGTTGTTCTCATACAGGACCTGGCTGCTGACGGTGTTGCCGATGTTGACGACCTGCGCGCCGACCGAGGTGTCGACCGTGGTGTCCGTGGTGCCGCTCTGGATGAACGTCGCCCCGCCGGCGCTGTTCAGCGAGGGCAGAACGATGTTCTTGTCGATCGCCGAATTGCTCTTGGTCGCCGTGACCAGCTTTTCCCAGTTGGCGACGGTGATGTCGCTGCTGTAGCTGCGCGTCGAGCCGATCACGTTCTTCGGCAGCGCCGCATAGCTCACGCCCAGCCGGATCGTCACGTTGTTCGACAGCGTCTGGGCCCAATAACCGGCCGCGATGTTGAAGCCCTGCTCTGCCGCAGATCCCTTCACGCCACCCTGGTCGACCAGGATGATCGTGGCTGCTTTCGCCGGGACCGCTGCCAGCGCGATCGTCGCAGCTGCGCCACATAGAAAAGTAGATTTGAAGTTCATGATCTCGCCCTTTTGCCCGCCGCAACTCACTGCCGGATAGGGTTAATAGAATGTAAATGTTGCGAAGCGTCAATTGCCATTGCAGCGATTTTACGCGCCCGATCGCACGTCGCACGTCCCGTTTTGAAACGCGGATGCGGCAAGATCGCCGGGCCCCTCCCGCCCCGGCTCTCCGCGCTCGGAAAAGGGGGCCTTGGCCCGCGTCGACTTCCCACCTAGGGCCGCGGCATGAGCAGTTCACCCGCAGCGGATGTGGCCCGGCTGGCGGCCGAGTTGAAAGCGGCGCTGGCGGCCCACGATCGCGCCCAGGCAAACCACGTCGTCGATACGCTGCTGCGCCAAAATGCGCCGCTCGGCGCGGAATGGCGCAAGCTCGCCGAGCTGATGCGCGTCAGTGGCGAGCTGACGCTTGCCCGCCGCGCCATGGATGCCTTTGTCGCCAGTGCCGGCCACGCCCCGGCGGCGCTTTATGGCAAGGTCGTCCTGCTGACCCAGATGGGCCGCCTGCAGGAAGCGCACGACCTGCTGGCCACGCTGCCCTCCGATGTCCCCGAACCGGCCGGCCATGCCTATGTGCTGGGCAACGTCGCCATGACGCTGGGGCGCGTCGACGAGGCGCGCGCCCATCTTGCCACCGCCCTGCGACATCGCCCCGGCTGGGGGCCGGCCTGGCTCACGATCGCGACGGCCGTGAACCTGGCGACCGACCCGATGGGCGAACAGCTGCTGGCGGAAGGACCTGTTGCAGAGGGTCAGCCCGCTGAACATCTCGCCCGTTATTGCTATGCTCTGGGCAAGCTGCACGCGGACCGGCACGAACCCGACGCGGCCTTCGCAGCGTTCGATCGCGGCGCACGGCTGCTGCGCTCGACGACGCCCTACAGCCGCCAGAGCAACGCCGCCAATGCGGCACAGGCACTCGAAGGCTATTCCGAGGATTTTCTGGCACGGGCACGCGATCGAGCCGCGCGCGACACCAGTCGACCCATTTTCGTCACGGGCCTGCCGCGTTCGGGCACGACCCTGGTCGAACATATTCTCGCGAGCCACAGCGACGTGCTCGATGGCGGCGAACTGAACATCGTGCAGCATCTCGCCGTGACGGTCGGCGGCGTGGCGAGCGCCAACATAGCGCAATTCGAGGCGAAGGGCGGCTCCATCGACACGCTCGCCGCGCTCTATCTCCATCTGCTCGCCGAGCGGTTCGGGGGAACGGGGCGTGTCGTCGACAAGACGATCGACGTCAGCCGTTGCATAGGGCTGATCGCGGCCGCCCTGCCCGACGCCCCGCTGATCTGGATGCAGCGCGACCCGCTCGACAGCGCGTGGTCGTGCTTCCGCACGTTCTTCATTCACGGTGTCGGCTGGAGCTACGACCTCGCCGACATCGCTCATCATTTCCGCTTGCAGGATCAGCAGCTTGCCTTCTGGAAACAATGCCTCGGCGATCGGCTGCTGGTCGTGCCCTACGCCAAACTGATCGACGACCCGGCGCTCTGGACGGCCAAGCTGCTGGCGCATTGCGGACTGACCGACCAGGCCTCGGTGCACGCGTCGCACAAGACCGAACGCGTCGTGGCGACGGCGAGCGCCATGCAGGTCCGTCAACCGATCAACCGCCGCGGTCTGGGCGTCGCCGACCCCTATCGGGCGCATCTTCAGCCGTTCGTGACGGCCTATTACGACTGATGATTGTCGTCGGGATGCAGGGGGCCTGCGAGCCGCCGGCTCCCGGCGTCAGAACTGCACTTTTTCGCCGCAGTATCGATAGGCCGTCCCGGCCATCTTGAAGCTGGTCGGATTGGCGATCGTCAGGATCGTCGGGCCGCTACTGACGACCCCGCCATTTGCGATATCGCGGCACCGGTTCATCAGCGTGAAGTCGTTGCCCTTGCGGCTCATCGATTTGATCGTGCATTCCCCCTGCGATGCGCCGATGGCGCTCTTGCCGCCCCAGTAGCTCAAAATCTCGGCATTGGACGCGCCCTTGCACGGCCGGCCGACCGGGACATAGATGCCCTGCTTGAGCGGCAGCATGTCGGCGGCGATGGCGCCACTGGCGCCAAGCAGCGCTGCAAGACCGGCAAGTCGGGTCAATAGCCGCATGTATGATCTCCCCGGTTGATCGTAAGTGACTGCAGATGAGGCTATCTCGCTTTAGCGACGACAGCAATTGCACGTGCGCACGCCGTAGGGCGACCGACGAACCGGGACGCCTTTCGTCACTTTCCTCTGTCCTACTGGCGGACAGCTGTCCTATCCTCAGCGCATGACACTTCTGCGCGCCGATCCACCATTCGCTTCGTCCCCCGAAACCACTCGGTTCGTCGACATCTCGCGACGATATCGTGTGACCTATGTGACCTTCGGGGCGAGTCGCTCGGATGCATGACATCCAGATCATCGGCGGCGGGATGGCCGGGTCCGAGGCGGCGTGGCAACTTGCCGAGGCCGGCCACAAGGTGCGCCTGTCCGAGATGCGCGGCGGCGGCCCGCAAGAGGGCTGGGGCACGGCTGCCCATCGTACCGACAGCCTCGCCGAACTCGTCTGCTCGAACAGCTTTCGGTCGGACGATGCCGAGTCCAACGCCGTCGGCCTTCTGCATCAGGAAATGCGCACGCTGGGCTCGTTGATCATGCGCCAGGCCGACCGCCACCGCGTACCGGCTGGGTCGGCACTTGCGGTGGATCGCGATGCCTTTTCGCAAAGCGTGACCGACGCCCTTGCCGCGCACCCGAATGTCGATCTCGTGCGCGAGCGGGTGGATACCCTCCCCGCCGGGCCGGCGATCGTCGCGACGGGGCCGTTGACCGCGCCGGGTCTCGCGACGGCAATCGGTGCCGAAACGGGCGAGGACAGTCTCGCCTTCTTCGACGCGCTTGCGCCCATCGTCCACCGCGACAGCATCGACATGGACATCGCCTGGAAGGCCTCGCGCTGGGACAAGGGATCGCCCGACGGCAACGGGGCGGATTACATCAATTGCCCGATGACAAAGGCCGAATATCTCGCCTTTCACGCCGCGCTGATCGCGGGCGAGAAGACCGAGTTCAAGGAATGGGAGGCCGATACGCCCTATTTCGAAGGCTGCATGCCGATCGAGGTCATGGCGGAGCGCGGCGTCGACACGCTGTTGTTCGGGCCGATGAAGCCCGTCGGCCTCGACAATCCGAAGACGGGTCACTGGCCCTGGGCGGTCGTCCAGCTGCGCCAGGACAATGCGCTCGGCACCTTGTGGAACATGGTCGGCTTCCAGACCAAGCTGAAACACGCCGAGCAGGTCCGCGTCTTCCGCATGATTCCGGGCTTGCAGAATGCCGAGTTCGCGCGGCTGGGCGGACTGCACCGCAACACCTTCATCAAATCGCCGGTGCTGCTCGATCCGACCCTGCGGCTGAAATCGGCACCGCATATTCGCTTCGCCGGGCAGATCACGGGGTGCGAAGGCTATCTGGAAAGCGCGGCCGTCGGCCTGCTTGCCGGGCGCTTTGCCGCGGCGGACCTGTCGGGGGCGGCCATGTCCCCGCCCCCGCCCACGACGGCGTTCGGCGCGCTGCTCGCCCATATCACCGGCGGCGCGGATGCCAGCACCTACCAGCCCATGAACGTCAACTTCGGCCTCTTCCCGCCTCTCAACCTCACCGGCAAATCGAAAAAGGCGGACCGCAAGCGGATGTATTCGGCGCGCGCGCGCGCGCATCTGGCCGAATGGGTGGCTACTCTTCCGGCGGGTCCTCGGGGGCTTCAGGCGACGGGCCGGCAGCCGGCGCTCGCCTGACCGGGCGGCAGGCGCATTTCGGCGCTGACTTGCGCACGACGCGCGTCAGCGCGAACTCGGCCGGGTTCAGCGCGCCGTTGCGGTCCTTGTCGGCGGCGGCGAACTTGGCGGTTGCCTTGACCGCATATTCCTCGAATTCCAGCTTGCCGTCGCGGTCGAGATCGAGCTTCTCGAAATTCTTGCGCCGCCCCGCCAGATATTCCTCGCGCGCGACGGCGCCGTTGCGATCCTTGTCATATCTGGAAAAGCGTTTCTCCTCGCGCGTTCGTTCGCCGGCGGCCGGCGGACCGGCGAGATCGGCAAGGCCCATAGGAGCGGCCTGTGTCGCCGCCGGCGGCGCGGGCACGGCATTCCCCTGTTGGGCCTGTGCGCGCCAGATGAAGAGACCCCCCATCAGGAACAGCAATACCGAGACCGTGATCGTAACAATTCTCTGCACGCGAGTCGCCCCTTCGGGAGCGAAATCTAGACGAGCTGAAACTATTCAGGCAACACTTCTGAACAGTTTCCATGCCGTGCGCGTAACTCTTCTGCCTTGCGCGATATCTTGCTTGGCAAAACGAGCGAGTATTCTCAAGCTGCGCGGCAATGATTTCACGTTGACATCGGGCAATATTCTGCCCGCCATCGCCAATGCCCGCCCCGAAGTATTCGCATCCGAGCACCGCAGCCCGAAGTCGGCAAGCGCCCATCCCGCCCCCGCCCCCACCGACGATCGGGTGCCGCAGATCTTGGCTGTGAGCGCAAAAAGCTGCTCGCCCCGCGCCTCCCCAAAGGCAGCCAGCCGGCTTTCGTCGAGCGGCAGCGGCTCGAGCAGTTCCTCCCACCCGTCGATCAGCCTGCCCAGCGCGTCGGCATTCACGTTGCTTTCGTAAACCGAAGCCAGTTCGACGAGTAAGGGATGGCCCGACGCGCGCGTCTCCAGCGCTTCCCGCCACCACAGCAACCGCATCTGCCCGACCATCGGCTGCGTGGTCGAGGCGACGATCTGCCCCATCTGCTCATCGAACGCCCAGAGCGCGGCCACGGCGCTACGCGCGCGGGCGGACACATGGTTTAGGGCGAAAGCGCGATCGGGATCGCGCAGGTCGCTCATCGGAAGAAACAGGGAAAACCGCGGGTTAACCCTTTCGATTCAGAGCCTCTTATCCCTGATGCCCGCATGAGGGCAGGCATGTGGCTGTACATGGATGGGCTCAGGAGCATGAAATTCTCGTCGGCGGCAAAGAGTGGGGCGCGCGAATACCGCGGGATATTGACCCGCTTGCGTCTCGACGCAAGCGGCAATGCGCTTGCCATGATTGCGATGGCCTCGATCCCGCTTGCCGGCATGGTGGGCTCCGCCGTCGACATCGGTCGGTCCTATCTGATCAAGTCACGCCTGCAGCAGGCCTGCGACTCGGGCGTGCTGGCCTCGCGGCGCGCCCAGGCGGGCGCCCTGCTTGATGCCAACGCGATCGATCAGGGCAAGAAATTCTTCGCCATCAACTTCGCCACGAACATGGCGGGCGCCGCCAACGCGCTCTTCACCCCATCGAACACGGAAGACGGTCAGGTGACCGCGGTGGCGACGGCCGACGTGCCGATGACGATCACCAAGATCTTCGGCACCGACACGGTGCCCCTGCGCGTCACCTGTGACGCCAAGCTCGAAATTTCGAACACCGACGTGATGATGGTCCTCGACGTCACCGGTTCGATGGCCTGCGATCCGTCGGACAACAATTGCAACTCGGGCCCCACGTCCAAAATCGCGGCCCTGCGCAGCGCGGTCGTCGACTTTTTCGATACCGTAAACAGCGCCACGACAAGCGACGCCCGCTTCCGCATCGGCTTCGTACCCTATTCCTCGACAGTGAATCTGGGCCTCGATCCGTTCACCAACACGCCGATCCTGCCGTCGAACTGGGTCGTGCAGGATTGGACCTACCAATCGCGCGTCGCGAACATGACGAAAAAGGGCTGGACGCCGGTCACGACCTTCACGTCATGGCAGGACGACCCCTATCAGCCTTCGCTCAACAACAGCGATTGCACTGCGTTCGGCAGCAACAACGCCGTTGGAACTTATTCTCCGGCGTACACGATGGACTACAACACGGCGAACTCGAATCCCGGCAACGCCCAACCGCCGACGGCAACCGCTTTCCAGGCCAACTCACCGCCGTACGACCAGCGGCGGGTTTACCAGCGCAAGAGCACCTCAAGCTATTCAGGCTCGAAGACGTGCGTGCGGCAGTGGCGGACGGCGAGCACGACGTTTGACGACCGCTATTTCTTCGAGAGCTGGGATTATAAGCCGGTGTCATACGATGTCCGGTCCTACCGCGACGGGAACCCCGTCTCGGTCTACAGATCGAACGCCGCACCGACGGGTTCCATGGATCAACCCGGCTCGTACAACATGGTACAGCTCGTCAACACGGCCGGTTCGACCGTTGTCGGATCGTCGACCGTCAACGACGGCTGCTTCGAAGAGCGCGATACCGTCACCCAGTCCACCTATTCGCCGGTGCCGGCCGGGGCGTACGACCTCGACATCATCTCTACGCCCACCAATGATGCGACACGGTGGCGCCCGATGTGGCCGGAGCTGATCTACCAGCGCGGCAACGGGACATCGACAGCCAACGAAATCGGCGTCACCACGAACCGTGGCAACTATTTCAGCTACGCCTGCCCTGCTGCAGCGAGCAAGCTTGCGGTGCGCGGTCGAACCGATGTCGTCAACTATACCAACTCACTGGTGGCCACGGGCACGACCTTTCATGACCTCGGCATGGCCTGGGGTGCACGGCTCATTTCGCCGACAGGCATGTGGGCAGGGGAGAACGCAACGGCACCGAATGGCAAGCCGATCAGTCGTCACCTGATCTTCATGACCGATGGCGACATGAATGCCGATCCTTCGATCTACACGTCGCATGGCTATGAGGTCCTTGACCGGCGCACGGCGGCCGCGACGGGTACGATCAGTGGCTCCGACCAGAACACGCGCCACGACAACCGCTTCAAGGCGCTGTGCACCGCGGCCAAGAACAACGACGTCACGGTGTGGACGGTGAATTTCAGCAATTCATCGAAACCGAGCCTGGTCGCCTGTGCGTCGGATACAAGCAAGGCATTCAACGCCGTCGACAGTGCGCAGCTGCGGGCGCAGTTCCAGAACATCGCTTCGCAGATCGCCGAACTGAGGTTGTCCAGATGATAAACCTACTCAAGCGCCTTCGTCAGGAGGATCGCGGCTCGTCGATCATTGAATTCGCGATCGTCGCACCCGTCCTGCTGACCATCATCATGGGCCTGCTCGACTTCAGCTATCAGCTTTACACGAAGGCCGTTTTCGAGGGCGTGCTGCAAAAGGCGGCCCGCGACGCCACGCTCGAGGACAGTGCCACCGTCGCGTCGAGCACGCTCATCGATACGAAGGTGAAAAACGCGTTCAAAGACGTGAATGGCACCGTCACCGATAGCAGTTTCACGTTCACGCGGCGAAACTTCAAAGATTTCAGCAACGCAGGCAAGATGGAGCCTTCGACCGGCCCCGGCGGAAGGTGTGCACCGCCTTTGGGAGGGACGACATACACCTACGTCGACCTGAACAACAGCAACAGCTGGGACGACGGCGCGCTGGATGGCCAGGGCGGCGCCAATGACGTCGTCCTCTACACCGCCACAGTTTCGTACCGGTCGCTCTTCCCGGTCAACTCGCTGTTTGGCGCTTCCGCCATTCAGACGATCAGGGCGTCCACCGTGTTGCGCAATCAGCCCTACGCAGACCAGGCTGCCCGCCCCGTAGGCCCGACGAGGAACTGCCCGTGATCAGTCTCACAGCGTCCAAGCTCGCGACCCTGCTGCGCGCTCTGCGCCGCGACACCGCTGGCATGGCTCTCATCGAGTTCGCCTATGGCATGCCCGTGTTCCTCGCCCTTGGGCTCGGCGGCATGGAAACGGCGAATTTGGCCATTACGCGTATGCGCGTCAGCCAGCTCGGCATGATGGTGGCCGACAATGCCGCTCGCGTCGGCGAAGACAATGGTACGTCAGCCAAGCGACTGTTCGAGTCGAATATCAATGACGTCTTCGAAGCGGTCCGCATCCAGGGTTCGACGATCGACTTCGCGAACCGCGGACGCGTTATCGTATCCAGTCTCCAGCAGAACAGTGCGGGTGGCCAGTGGATCGCCTGGCAACGTTGTTTTGGTGCAAGACCCTATATTTCATCCTACGGCCTCGCGGGCACGGGCAGGACAGTTACCACCTTTGCGGGCATGGGGCCTGCGGGCGCCGAGATTAAGGCGCCGCCCAGCAACATCGTGATGTTCGTCGAAATCGCGTATGACTATAAGGCGATTGTCGAGCCGTTTGCGCAGGGGCTGCAATATTTCGGCCTCCGCGTCGACAATCAGGTCATCCGGTACAAGGCCGCGTTCATCGTACGAAACTCGCGGACACGCGGCGATTCGACGATCGCCGCCTCCACGAACACGATGGACTATGGCCTCGAGCAGAACTCGCCTGCCGTCACCCGCAATACTTGCTGACGCCTACCGGTAACAGACAGCCTTCGCCGCCGCGACAACGCGATCGGTGTTTACCAGCGTCGCGCGTTCCAGATTGGCTGCATAGGGCATCGGAACGTCTTCGTTCGTGACACGGGCGACCGGGGCATCGAGGTCGTCAAAGCCTTTTTCCATGGCAACGGCCATGATCTCGCTTGCGATCGAACAGACCGGCCAGCCCTCCTCGACAACGACCATGCGGTTCGTCTTTTTAAGGCTCGCCAGCACCGTCGCCGTATCGAGCGGACGCAGAGTTCGAAGATCGACCACTTCTGCCTCGATGCCTTCTCCAGCGAGCTTTTCTGCAGCCTCGAGCGCGAGCGCGACGCCGATCGAATAGCTGACGATCGTCACGCTGGTTCCCGGGCGCATGACTCGGGCCTTGCCGATCGGCACCAGCACATCGCCTTCGGGCACCTCGAAGGTGCGCCCGTACAACAGCTCGTTCTCGAGGAAGACGACCGGGTCTTCGCAGCGGATCGCCGCTTTCAACAATCCCTTTGCGTCGGCGGCGTCATAGGGGGCGATCACGATCAACCCGGGCACGCTGGCATACCATGGCCCGAAATTCTGGCTGTGCTGGGCACCGACACGCGACGCTGCGCCGTTGGGGCCACGGAAAACGACCGGGCAGCGCATCTGGCCTCCCGACATGTAATTTGTCTTCGCCGCCGAATTGATGATGTGGTCGATGGCCTGCATCGCGAAGTTGAACGTCATGAACTCGACGATGGGCCGAAGACCACCCATCGCAGCCCCCGTACCGATGCCCGCAAAGCCATATTCGGTGATCGGCGTATCGATCACCCGCCGCGCGCCGAATTCCTCAAGAAGCCCCTGAGTAACCTTATAGGCACCTTGATACTCCGCGACTTCCTCGCCCATCACGAAGACGCGGTCGTCGCTTCGCATTTCCTCGGCCATGCCGTCGCGCAGGGCCTCGCGCAAAGTCATCTTGAGGGTCGCGCCGGCCGTGGTCGCGGGAGCAGCCGCGGCGAGGGGTGCCGGCTGGACAGGGGCGGATGCTGTTTCGACCGCTGGCGCCGGCGGCGCGGCGGCGGCGGTTGCCGGCGCAGCGGCGGCGGATGGCGCGGCCGCTGATGCCTCTTCACCTTCGCCGGCCATCGTCGCGATTACCGTACCGACTTTGACGTTGTCGGTCCCTTCGGCGACCAGAATCTCGGCGACCGTGCCCTCGTCGACAGCCTCGAACTCCATTGTCGCCTTGTCGGTTTCGATCTCGGCCAAGATATCGCCCGATTTAACCACGTCGCCAGCCTTGACCAGCCACTTTGCCAGCGTGCCTTCCTCCATCGTCGGGGAGAGTGCGGGCATTTTCAGTTCGATAGCCATCAATATTGCCCCACCAGCACATCGGTATGGAGTTCGCTGAGATCGGGTTCGGGTGATTGTTCAGCAAAATCGGCAGCTTCCGCAACGATCGTCCGGATTTCCTTGTCGATCGCCTTCAATGCTTCGTCGGTCACGCCCGCCGCTTCGAGCGTCTTCTTCAACCCCTCGATGGGGTCATGCTGATCGCGCATCGACTGCACTTCGTCGCGCGACCGGTATTTGGCTGGATCCGACATCGAATGGCCGCGGTACCGATAGGTCTTGAGTTCCATCAATACCGGCCCGTTGCCGTCGCGCACCCATTTGAACGCGGCTTCGGCAGCGCCGCGCACCGCCAGCACGTCCATGCCGTCGACCTGCATGCCCGGCAGGCGAAAGCTTTCGCCGCGGCGGTGGAAGTCGGTTTCGGAGCTGGACCGCGATGTGCTCGTGCCCATTGCGTAGCCGTTGTTTTCAATGACGAAAACGATCGGCAACTTCCAAAGTGCCGCCATGTTGAAGCTTTCGTAAACCTGGCCCTGGTTCGCCGCGCCATCACCGAAATAGGCAATCGCGATTCCGCCGTCGTTGCGGTACTTGTGAGCAAAGCCGAGACCTGCGCCGAGCGAAACCTGCGCGCCGACGATCCCGTGGCCGCCGTAAAAGCCCTTGTCGACGTCGAACATGTGCATCGAGCCACCCTTGCCGTGCGAGATGCCCGCCTGGCGGCCCGTGAGTTCGGCCATGACGACCTTGGGTTCGATCCGGCACAAGAGCATATGGCCGTGGTCGCGATAGCCGGTGATGACCGAATCCAGCCCGATTTTCAGCGCAGACTGCAGGCCGACGGCCACCGCTTCCTGGCCGATGTAGAGGTGGCAAAAACCACCGATCAGGCCAAGACCGTAAAGCTGTCCGGCCTTTTCTTCGAAACGCCGGATGAGCAACATGTCCCTATAAAACGACAGCATCTCGTCAGTCGACGCGGTATAGCGCTGCGGCTCGGGCGGACGGGCGATAGCGGATGTTTCTGCCTTGGCGGCGGCTTTTGCCACGGACGAGCCTTTCCGGTGGAGTGAATGGCGCCGCTATAAGCGCCCCCGCAACACAGGCGCAAGCTGACGCTACGGTAAAGCCGGTAATTTTCGGGACCGGCGCCGACTATAAAACCAGATAGGTTATTTTAGGCGGATGACGATTTCGCCGGGCTGCACCAGACCCAAGTCGCGGCGAACCAGTTCTTCGGCGAGATCACGGTTCGCGTGCTTCGGATCAAGCAGCGCGACACGGTTGGCAAGCTCGCCACGCGCCTTCTCGACGCGTGCCAGCTGGGCTTGGCGTTCTTTCAGCTGTCGCGAATAATCGCCCCAAGCCAGGGCGCCGTTGGCCCCGAACAAGGCATAGCCGCCGAAAAAGGCGACGACGATCAGCGCCGCCGCGGGTGCTGCCGCGGCACGAAGATTGATCCAGAAGGTTTTAGACTTGGCCACCAACTTCTTGAATCACAGTCGAATCAGTGAATCAACCCTGTTTCGCGGCAAAAATCGATCGGCCGGCATATTTCGCCTGGCTATCAAGTTCTTCTTCGATCCGGATCAGCTGATTATATTTGGCCAACCGATCCGAACGGGCCAACGAGCCGGTTTTGATCTGACCGCAATTGGTAGCGACGGCAAGGTCGGCGATCGTGGCGTCTTCGGTTTCGCCGGACCGGTGCGACATGACAGCCGTATAGCCGCTACGTTGGGCCATCGACACCGCCGCCAGCGTTTCGGTCAGCGTCCCGATCTGGTTGACCTTTACCAGCAGCGAATTGGCGAGCCCCTTCTCGATGCCCATGGCTAACCGCTCGACATTGGTAACGAACAGGTCGTCCCCGACCAACTGGACCTTCTTGCCGATGGCGTCCGTCAGCGCCTTCCAGCCTTCGAAATCGTCTTCGCTCATCCCGTCTTCGATCGACGCGATCGGATAACGGCTGCAGAGATCGGCCAGGTACGCGGCATTTTCCCCGGGGCTGCGGACCACGCCCTCCCCGTCGAAGCGGTACGTGCCGTCGCGAAAATACTCGGTCGCCGCGCAATCGAGCGCCAGCACGACATCGTCGCCCGGCGTATAGCCGGCAGCCTCGATGGACGACATGATGAAGTCGAGCGCCTCGGGCGCACTGGCCAGGTTCGGCGCAAAGCCGCCTTCGTCGCCGACCGCGGTCGCTAGGCCCTTGTCATGGAGCTTCTTCTTGAGCGTATGGAATATTTCGCTGCCCATGCGAACGGCCTCGAACAGGCTGTCGGCGCCGACGGGCATGACCATGAATTCCTGGAAATCGATCGGGTTGTCGGCGTGCATGCCGCCGTTGATGATGTTCATCATCGGGACCGGCAGCACATGGGCACCGACGCCGCCGACATAGCGATACAGCGGCAGGCCGCGCGCATCGGCCGCCGCCTTGGCGGCCGCCATGCTGACGCCGAGAATGGCATTGGCGCCAAGCCGCGCCTTGTTAGGCGTGCCGTCCATGGCGATCATCGCGCTGTCGATTTCGCCCTGGTCTTCGGCGTCGAGGCCCACGAGTGCGCCCGCGATTTCATCGTTCACGGCATCCACGGCTTTCTGGACGCCCTTGCCAAGGAACCGCTCCTTGTCGCCATCGCGCAGCTCGACCGCCTCATAGGCCCCGGTCGATGCGCCGGACGGCACGGCGGCACGGCCGAAACTGCCGTCTTCCAGCAACACATCGACCTCGACGGTGGGGTTACCCCTGCTGTCGATGATCTGGCGGGCATGGATGTCGAGTATTGCGGTCATGATTTACGAACTCCGTGCGACGATCGGCGGGTCGCCCCTAGTATATGGCCGCCCGGATATGCAAATACGCTTGCGTAACGAAGGGAACAGAGTTCCGACTGACCGGTTGAGAGCGCGATCCCGCCGCACGGCGTTACAAATGAGGAAACAATCATGGCCGAGAATAATACCGCCGCAGTTACGCCCGCCAAGCAGAGCCGCAAGCGCGCCACCGCCGCGCCCGTCGTCGCAGCCGCGTCGGACTCGGGTTCGGTTGGCGAGCGCTTGAACGCTGCCGAAAAGGGCAGCAAGCGTGTTGTCGCCAAGGCAAAGGAAGCCACATCGAAGCTCGCGACCGAAGCCGTCAGTGCAGCGCGCAATGCTGCCAATGAAGGCAAGGACCGGACCACGGACGCGCTTGCCAGCGTCTCCAAGGCCGTCGCCGGCGCAGCCGACCTCGTCGATGAAAAAATCGGCGGCAATTATGGCAGCTACGCGCGCAAGGCAGCCGACCAGGTTTCGGGCTTCGCCCAAACGCTGCAGTCGAAGGACATCGACGACATCATCGACGACACGCGCGACTTCGTGCGCAAGCAACCGATGATCGCGATCGGCGCCGCAGCAGCCATCGGGTTCGTCTTGACGCGCCTCATCAAAATCGGCGGCGACAGTCGTAGCACCGACGCTTAGTCGATCAGCCGGATGCAGCCTTCCGATACCGACGCTTCACGGCTCGAGAGCACGCCGCGGGAGGATCTCTCGCTGGGCGACCTGGTGTCGCTGCTGGTCGAGGACCTCAGGCACTGGTTCGATGCGGAATTCGCGCTTTACCGGATAGAGGCGACACGGCGCAGCGTTTCGTTTGGCATGGCCGCAGGCATGATCGTGGCTGCGCTGGTTTTGGCGCAAGCGGCGATCATTGCCCTGCTCGTGGGCCTGATCTTCATACTGGCACCGGCGGTGGGCACGGGCTTTGCCACGCTGATCGTCGTTGGCATGTCCATGGTCATCGTCGCTTTGCTCGCGTGGCTCGGAAAGCGGCGGATAGAAAAGATGATCGACCCGGACGGCAAATCGTGAAGCAACAATTCGACCGGCGCAGTGAACGCGCGCGGCGCGACGCCGAAGCGGCGCGCGCACGTATCATAGCTACATTGGGGGAGATCCGCCACCGGATCGATCCCCGCACCGTCGCTGCAGAGGCTGCGCATGGATTGCTCGATCGCGTCAATCTGGCGCTGGGCGAAGCGTCATCGACAGCCCGATCGAGGCCGTGGTTGGTCGCGGTCGGTGCGACGCTGGTCGGCGTCGCGCTGACCTACCGTTCCGGCAAGGTCGCGGATCAGGAAGACAAGTCCGAGGAAAGGCAACCAATGACGCCGGAAAAAGTTGATCGGCGCACCAAGGAGATTTGAAAATGGCCGAACGTCAAAGTCCGAACTCGAACAGCGGTGCGAATGGCAGCACGAAAAGCCGTCGCAAGAGCGTTGCCGACAGTGCACGCAATGTGCGTGACACCGCAAAAGCAAAGGTCGACGATGCCGTCAGTTCGACGGCGCATGCCCTGGAGGAAAATCCCTTCGGGGCACTGGCCGGCGCAATTGCGGCCGGCGCCGTCGTCGCGGCGATGTTGCCTGCCACGCGTCGCGAACTGGAAGCGCTTGGACCGTGGACTGAGAAAATGCGCGGCACGCTTGTCGATGCCTTTGAGGCCGCAAAACATGCCGGTGCCAGCGAACTGACGGCTGCGGGATTGACCATGGCCGCCGCTTCGGACGGCGTCGGTGGCATGGTCGGCAAGATCGTGAAAGCTGCCACCGCCGCATCCACCGCGGCTGCAAGCACGGTCAAGGGCAAGCGCGGCGAGACCGAGCCGGTAACCGTCCCGGTCGCGGCAACGACGTCCGACGTCGACCCCGTCGCGGCCGCTTAGAAAAATGGTCGCGCGCGCCGCCGAACGGCGCTAGGTGAAACGCATGAGCAAGCTTCACCTCGTCTTCGGCGGCCGCGTGACCGATCCTCAAACGCTTGATTTCCAGGATCCGTCCAAGTTGGACGTCGTCGGCATCTTTCCCGATTTCAAATCGGCCGAAAAGGCCTGGCGCGGAGCGGCCCAGCGGACAGTGGACGATGCCGAGATGCGCTATGTCGTCGTACACCTCCATCGCTTGCTGGAGCCGGACCTCGACGCTCAGCCGTAGCGATAGCGCCACTCCAGCAGCGGATACATGAGAGCAAGGCCGGTCAGAAAACCGCCTATGTGCGCCGCCACTGCAATCGGCGTCGCCGTCCCGCCCGAAATAAAGCCGACGCCCCACTGGAGAACCAGCCAGGCGCCCGCGAGCCACAGGGCCCGGACGGCAAGAGCCGGTACCGGTCCTATTCGCTTGACCTGATTGCGGCCGAACATCAGCGCATATGTGCCGATGACCGCGGAAATAGCCCCGCTCGCGCCGATCATCGGTGCCACCGACGTGGGATCGGAAAGATACTGGGCGACGGCGGCCCCATAGGCGCCAAGGACGTACAGGATGAGCAGGCGCATGCCGCCCAGCACGCCCTCGACCTGACGGCCGCAATAGATGAGCATCAACAAATTGAAGCCGATATGCGCCCACCCGCCATGCAGCAGCGTGGCCGTCAGCGGCGTCAGTACGAACGGCACCGCGTCAAACGGTACTGCCTGGGTCAGACGCGCCGGAATGAAACCGCCCTGCAGAATGACATGCGGGCCCGCAAACCCCTGCAAGAGGAATGCAATGCCGGTTGCCGCTGCAATGGCTGCCGTCGTCCGCATCGGACGGGCCGACTGCACGTTCAAATAAACTCGATCTTGGACACCGAGTAATAGCGGTCACCTGCAGGCACGGACACCTCGATGTCGTCGCCGGCCTTGCGCCCGATCAGCGCGCGCCCCAGCGGCGAATTATACGAGATGCGCCCAGCCTTCGCATCCGCCTCGGTTTCGCCGACGATCTGGTATTTCACCGGCTTGTCGTCGTCGTCCAGCAAGGTCACGGTGGCACCGAACACGATCTTGTCGCCCGAGAGCTCCTTGGGATCGATGATCGTCGCGCGGCTCAGTTTCGACTCGATGTCGACGATCATCGCTTCGATCTGGCCCTGGCGTTCTTTCGCCGCGTGATATTCGGCGTTTTCCGACAGGTCGCCGTGCGCTCGCGCCTCCTCGATGGCATCGATCACCTCGGGCCGTTCAGCCTTGAGCAGCACCAGCTGTTCATTGAGCATCCGCTGCCCTTCGATCAGCATCGGCATTTTATCGACCGTCGCCATCTTCAAAAACCCCTTGGTCAAAACCCTGTTGTGGCCCCGGAAACGCTCCGACGCCGTTTATCGTCGCATCTGTCGGGATTCAGGTTGCGAGCCGAAGATGATAAGACTGCAGGGGGCGAACTTCAAGGTCGGCGTCCCGCAACGCAGCAATCGCCTGGGCCGCAGCGACTCCCGCAGAGGCGGTGGTGAACTGAGGAACCTTGTTCATCAACCCTGCCCGGCGGATGCTTTCGCTGTCCTTCAGCGATTGCCAGCCTTCGGTCGTGTTGAAGATCAGGGCGATGTCGCCGTCGACGACGCGGTCGACGATGTGCGGCCGCCCTTGCGCGACCTTGTTGACGCGTTCGACCGCCACGCCCTTGCCCGCTAGGTAGCGCGCCGTGCCGTCAGTCGCGACGATCGTGAAGCCAAGTTCAAGAAGGTTAAGTACAGCAGGCAGGATGACCGGCTTGTCGCTGTCCTTCACGGAGACGAAGACTGTCCCATTATGGGGCAGAACAGTACCTGCCCCCAGCTGGGCCTTGGCGAAGGCGCGGGCGAAATCCCGATCGATCCCCATGACTTCGCCGGTGCTCTTCATCTCGGGTGAGAGCACGGGATCGACGCCCGGAAAGCGCGCGAACGGGAAAACCGCTTCCTTCACGGCAATATGCGGGATGTCGAGGTCGATCCGCGGCAAATCCGCCAGCTTTTCCCCTGCCATCACCCGCGCGGCGAGCTTGGCGATGGGCGAGCCGATCGCCTTGGCGACGAAGGGCACGGTGCGCGAGGCGCGCGGATTGACCTCGATGATGTAGACGTCGCCGTCCTTCACTGCGAACTGCACGTTCATCAGGCCGCGCACCGACAGCGCCTTGGCGAGTACTTCGGCCTGGCGCGCGATCTCCGCCACGATTGCGGGCGCAAGGCTGTACGGCGGCAGCGAACAGGCGCTGTCGCCCGAATGCACGCCCGCTTCCTCGATGTGCTGGAGAATGCCTGCGACGACGACCTGATCGCCATCCGCAATGGCATCGACGTCGACCTCGACCGCATCGCGCAGATAGCGGTCGATCAGCACCGGCGCGTCGCCCGACACCTGCACAGCGGTGGCGATATAATGTTCGAGCTGTGCCTCGGTATCGACGATTTCCATCGCGCGGCCGCCGAGCACGAAGCTAGGCCGCATCAGCACCGGATAGCCGATGCGCGCCGCAACGTTCACCGCTTCGTCGCGGCTGCGGGCGATGCCGTTTTCGGGCTGCCTGAGCCCGAGCCGGGTAACGAGCGCCGCGAATTGTTCGCGGTCCTCGGCCAGGTCGATCGCCTTGGGCGACGTGCCGAGAATTGGAATTCCCGCTTCTTCCAATGCTTTGGCCAGGTTGAGCGGTGTCTGCCCGCCGAACTGCACGATCACGCCCTTCAACGTGCCGTTCTGCTGCTCGACATGCAGGATCTCGAGCACGTCCTCGGCGGTCAGCGGCTCGAAATACAGGCGGTCGGACGTGTCATAGTCCGTCGACACCGTCTCCGGGTTGCAGTTGACCATGATCGTCTCATAGCCCGCATCGGCCAGCGCGAAGCAGGCGTGGCAGCAGCAATAGTCGAACTCGATGCCCTGCCCGATCCGGTTCGGTCCGCCGCCGAGGATGACGATCTTTTCGCGGTCGGACGGCGCAGCCTCACATTCGGGTGCACCGAAGATCGGTGCTTCATAGGTCGAATACATGTACGCCGTAGGTGCCGCGAACTCTGCGGCGCACGTATCGATGCGCTTGAAGACGGGCCGCACGCCCAGCCGATGGCGCAGCGCGCGGACATCGGCCTCGCTCGCGCCGCCCGTCATCGCGCGCACCGTCTCGCCGATCAGACCCGATGCCCGCCCGAACGCCTGTCGCGTGCCCTCGCGCAGCCCGGAAGAGCGCAGCGCCAGCCAGGCGAGGCGCTTGTCCGAAAAGCCCATGGACTTCAGGCGACGCAGGCCTTCGGCATCCTGCGGCAGGCCATTGGTCATGACCTCGTTCTCGGCCGCCACAATCTCGGCAAGACGGTCGAGGAACCACGGATCGAACTTGGCGACCTGATGGATTTCGTCGACGCTCAGCCCCTCGCGCAGCGCCTGCGCCGCGACCAGCAGCCGGTCGGGGGTTGCGCGGCTGAGCTCGGCAATGATCTCGTCGCGCGGCGCCCCCACCAGCGCATCGATCTGGTTGAAGCCCGCCAGTCCCGTCTCGAGCCCGCGCAATGCCTTTTGCAGGCTCTCGTGGATGTTCCGCCCGATGGCCATGACTTCGCCGACGCTCTTCATCGCGGTCGACAACAGGGGCTCGGCACCCTTGAACTTTTCGAAGGCGAAGCGCGGGATCTTGGTGACGACATAGTCGATCGTCGGTTCGAACGATGCGGGCGTGGCACCCGTGATGTCGTTCATGATCTCGTCGAGCGTGTAGCCGACCGCCAGCAGCGCCGCGACCTTGGCGATGGGGAAGCCCGTCGCCTTCGACGCCAGCGCCGAGGAGCGCGACACGCGCGGGTTCATCTCGATCACGATCAGGCGGCCATCGGCGGGGTTCACCGCGAACTGCACGTTCGACCCCCCGGTCTCGACGCCGATCTCGCGCAGGCACGCGATGCTCGCGTTGCGCATGATCTGGTATTCCTTGTCGGTCAGCGTCAGCGCAGGCGCGACGGTAATCGAATCGCCCGTGTGGACGCCCATCGGGTCGATATTCTCGATCGAACAGATGATGATGGCATTGTCGTTCCTGTCGCGGACGACCTCCATCTCATATTCTTTCCAACCGAGGAGCGATTCCTCGATCAGCACTTCGGTGGTCGGCGACGCGTCGAGCCCGCCGCGCACGATGTCCTCGAACTCGGCGCGGTTGTAGGCGATGCCCCCGCCCGTCCCGCCCATGGTGAAGCTGGGGCGGATGACCGCCGGCAGGCCAGTGCGCTCGAGGATTTCGAGCGCCTCGTCATAGCTGTGCGCGATGCCCGAGCGCGCGCTTTCGAGGCCGATCTTGGTCATCGCCTCGCGGAACTTCATCCGGTCCTCGGCCTTGTCGATCGCCTCGGCATCGGCACCGATCATCTCGACACCATATTTCTCGAGCGTGCCGTCGTTGAACAGCGCGAGCGCCGTGTTGAGGGCGGTCTGCCCGCCCATCGTAGGCAGCACCGCGTCGGGGCGTTCCTTCTCGATGATCTTGGCGACGATCTCGGGCGTGATCGGCTCGATGTAGGTCGCATCGGCCAGCTCGGGATCGGTCATGATCGTCGCCGGGTTCGAATTGACCAGGACGATGCGATACCCCTCGGCTTTCAGCGCCTTGACCGCTTGCGTGCCGGAATAGTCGAACTCGCACGCCTGGCCGATGACGATGGGGCCCGCGCCGATGATGAGGATGGAGGAGATGTCGGTGCGTTTAGGCATTGATCGATCCGAAGCTTCCCTCGCCCCCTTCAGGGGGAGAGGGACAGGCGCGAAGCGCCAGGGAGAGGGGGAAGTGTGTCGAACCAAGAAAGTCTGCGCGATGTGCGAAAGACTTCCCCCTCTCCCCGGCGGCGCGTTGCGCCGACCGACCCTCTCCCCCTAAAGGGGGCGAGGGGAGAAGACGGGAATGCCCAAGCGCAACATCGCCAATCGCGAACGGGCGAAAGCCCTGCGCACGGCGATGACTCCGCCCGAGGAAAAGCTGTGGGGATACCTGCGTGCCGGGCGCCTGCAGGGCATCAAGTTCGTCAGCCAGATGGTTTTCGGCCCCGACTATATTGCCGACTTCGCCGCGCGGAGCCACCGCCTGATCATCGAGCTCGACGGCGACAGCCATAGCGACGAGGCCCATGACGCGCGGCGTGATGCTCATATGGCGGCGAAAGGCTGGAAGGTCCTGCGCTTCGGCAACAACGAGGTGATGGGAAATATCGAGGGGGTCGTGCGGGCGATCTTGGTCGCGCTGAGCAAGGACTTCGAGCCCTAATCCCCTCGCCCCCTTTAGGGGGAGAGGGTGGCCGAGCGAAGCGAGGTCGGGAGAGGGGGAAGTCAGCATTCCCTCGCCGCCTTTAGGGGGAGAGGGTGGCCGAGCAAAGCGAGGTCGGGAGAGGGGGAACGCTGTCACAACCCCCGCACCCCTCCCTATCCCGTCAGACTCCCCCCTCTCCCTGGCGCTCCGCGCCTGTCCCTCTCCCCCTGAAGGGGGCGAGGGAATGCCCCACGCCTCAGCCACGCTCACCCCATCTCCCCCACAAACCGCTCGAACAGATAATGGCTGTCCTGCGGGCCGGGGCTGGCTTCGGGGTGGTATTGGACGCTGAACGCCGAAGTGTCGGTCAGTTCGAACCCGCAGTTGCTGCCGTCGAACAGCGACACGTGCGTTTCACGCGCATTGGTGGGCAGGCTGGCGCGTTCGACCGCGAAGCCGTGGTTCATGCTGGTGATCTCGACGCGACCGTCGGCCAGGCGCTTGACCGGGTGGTTCGCGCCACGGTGGCCCTGGTGCATCTTGGTCGTCCGCGCCCCAACGGCCAGCCCGAGGAGCTGATGGCCGAGGCAGATGCCGAACAGCGGCTTGCCCGTCTCGAGCCATTTGCGGATCACGGGCACGGCATATTCGCCGGTGGCAGCGGGATCGCCGGGGCCGTTCGACAAGAACAGGCCCTTCGGATCGTGCGCCATGATGTCGTCGAAACTCGCGGTTGCCGGAACGACAGTGACGTCGCAGCCGACATCGACGAGGTTGCGCAGGATGTTGCGCTTCAGGCCATAGTCGATGGCGACGACCTTCGGTCCGGTCGCGGGCCCGACCGCAGCGTGATAGCCCTTGCCGAGCGTCCACAGCCCCTCGTCCCACTGATAGGTCTGCAGCGTCGTCACCGGCTTGGCGAGGTCGTTGCCCTCCAGCCCCGTCCAGTCGCGCGCCAGGGCCACCAGCTCGTCGAGGTCGAACTCGCCGTCGGCGCGGTGCGCGATGACGGCGTTGGGCGGGCCCAGTTCGCGAATGCGGCGCGTGAGCGCGCGGGTATCGACGCCGGCCAGCCCGATGCGCCCGTTTGTCTTGAGCCACGCATCGAACCCGCCGGTCGCGCGCCAGTTCGAGGGACCCGTCACATCCTCGCGCACGATACAGCCGACCGCGTGCGGGTTGGTCGCCTCCATGTCCTCGGCATTGGTGCCGACATTGCCGATGTGCGGAAAGGTGAAGGCGACGATCTGCGCCGCGTAGGACGGATCGGTCATCACTTCCTGATAGCCCGTCATCGCGGTGTTGAAGCAGACCTCGCCCACGGCCACGCCCTGCGCGCCGAAGCCGCGGCCGCGAATCGCGGTGCCATCGGCGAGGACGAGGATGCCGGTGGCGCGCGAAGTGTCAGCCATGCGGAAATGGGCTCCGTGGTTAGGGTGTCGCGGCGATGTCGCTAAGCGCCGTTCGCTAGGGCCGCATTGCCGCGCGGTCAACCGCTGCGTATAGGCGCGCGCATGATCAGAGACGAAATACTCGCGGCCCAGACCGCATCGATGAAGGCCGGCGACAAGGAAACGCTGGCAACCGTTCGCCTGATGATGTCGGCGATCAAGAATCGCGACATCGAGATGCGCACCGGGAAAGGCCCCGCCGACGACGACGCGGTGGTGGTCGAGGTGCTGCAGAAGATGGTGAAGCAACGCCGCGAGTCGATCCAGATGTTCACCGATGGCGGGCGGCAGGAACTGGCCGACAAGGAAGCCGCCGAAGTCGCCGTCATCGAACGCTTCCTGCCGCAGCAGCTGAGCGAGGCGGAAACGCTGCTCGCGATCGAGGCGATCAAGGTCGAGCTCGGCGCCACCGGCGTGAAGGACATGGGCCGCGTAATGGCCGCGCTGAAGGAGCGCCATTCGAGCCAGCTCGACATGAGCAAGGCGAGCGCCCTGGTGAAGGGGTCGTTGCTCTAGCTTTTTCCCTCTCCCCTTGCGGGAGAGGGAGGGCCCGCCGCCACTTGGCGGTGGGAGGGTGAGGGGTCGGCCCGCGAGCAGCTCGACCGCCTCTCCCCGCCGCGCTGCGCGCGTGTCGCCCTCTCCCGCTAGGGGAGAGGGGCTAAGTGCCCAGCCGCCCCTCGTGAAGCCGGACCACCCGGTCCATCTTCGCCGCCAGCCGCTCGTTGTGCGTCGCGACCAGGGCCGCCGCGCCTTCGCCGCGTACCAGCCGCAGGAATTCGGCCAGCACCACATCGGCGGTGGCCTCGTCGAGGTTGCCGGTCGGCTCGTCGGCGAGGATCAGCGCGGGTGAATTGGCGAGGCCGCGCGCCACGGCGACACGCTGCTGCTCGCCACCCGAAAGTTGCGCGGGCTTGTGCGTCAGCCGCGCGGCAAGGCCGAGTGCGCTCAGCAGCTTGACCGCGCGCGCTTCGGCGTCCGCGCGCGGCTTGCCGGCGATCAGCTGGGGCAGGACGACGTTTTCGGCCGCGCTGAAATCGGGGAGCAGATGGTGGAACTGGTAGACGAAGCCAATGGCGTCGCGCCGCAGCCGCGTGCGCCCGTCGTTGTCGAGCCGCGCCGCCTCCTCGCCCGAGATGCGGATCGACCCCTCGAACCCGCCTTCGAGCAGCCCGACGGCCTGGAGCATCGTCGACTTGCCCGAGCCCGACGGCCCGAGCAGCGCCACGATCTCACCGGGCGCCACGTGCAGGTCGACGCCGCGCAGCACCTCGATCACCGCGCTTCCCTGCTTGAAGCTGCGGGTGAGGCCGGTCACGTGGAGGACGTCACTCATAGCGCAGGACCTGGACCGGGTCGGTCCCGGCCGCCTTCATCGCCGGGTAGAGTGTCGCAAGGAAGCTGAACAGCAGCGCCATGACCGTGATCGCTGCGACTTCCATGGGGTCGGTCTTCGACGGCAGCTCGGTGAGGAAGCGGATCGACGGGTCCCACAGATTCTGGCCGGTCACCAGCTGGACGAAATCGACGACATTCTGGCGGAAGAACAGGAAGATGAATCCGAGCGCGAGACCCGTCAGCGTGCCCAGCGCACCGATGGTGGTGCCCACCACGACGAAGATCTTGACCAGCGAGGCCCGCGTCGCGCCCATCGTCCGCAGGATCGCGATATCGCGGGTCTTGGCGCGCACGAGCATGATCAGCGACGACAGGATGTTGAACACCGCGACGAGGATGATGATCGACAGCACCACGAACATCGCGACGCGCTCGACCGCCAGGGCCTCGAACAGCGCGGCATTCATCTGCCGCCAGTCGGTGACGACGGCGCGTTCGCCCACCTGCTTGGCGAGCGGGCGAAGGATGTTCTGCACATTGTCGGCGTCGGTCGTCTGCACCTCGACCATCCCGACCTGGTCGCCGAGCAACAGCAATTGCTGCGCGTCGGGGATCGGCATCATGATGAAGGCCTTGTCATAGTCGTACAGCCCGATCTCGAAGATCGCGGCGACACGGTAGCCGACGATGCGCGGCACGCTGCCGAAGGGGGTGGTCTGCCCATCGGGAGAAATAAGGCTGATCGTGCTGCCGACCTGTGCGCCCAGCATTTCCGCCAGCCGCGACCCGATCGCGATGTTGCCGCTGCCGACGGTCACGTCGGACATCTTGCCGGCCTTCACTTCGAACGTCTTGTTGGTCTGCATGTCGGCGAGCCGCTCGCCGCGGACAAGCACGCCTTCGACACGGCCGTTGTATGTCGCCATCAGCGGCTGTTCGATCAGCGGGGTTGCCGAGACGACGCCGGGGGTCTTGCGCGCCATCTCGGCGATTTCCTGCCAGCCCGCGAGCCGCCCGCCATAGCCCTGTACGACGGCATGGCCGTTGAGCCCGATCGTCTTGTCGAACAGTTCGGCGCGAAAGCCGTTCATCACGCTCATCACGATGACGAGTGCCGCAACGCCCAGCGCGACCGCGACCAGGCTGATCGAGGCGACGATGGCGATAAAGGCCTCGCTGCGGCCCGGCAGCAGGTAGCGCCGCGCGATCATCGTTTCATAGGGGGACAGCAGCATGTGCCGTTTCGTTAGAGCCGCACGACGGTACAGGCAACCATGGGTCGAAATCCCACTACCGCACCGGGTGTTGCGCGATTCACACAGCTGTCCGCCAATCGTTGCGCAACCTGCTTTGGATTGATGACATTCTCATAACCCTTCCCTAGCACTTGACGCCTGACATGACGGTCATTGGCCGCGGTTCAGGGATGTTTCGGCTCCGCACGCCCACAGGGGAGCGCGTTGAGCCGGGACGGGATCAGTCAAGGGGGCTGACGAGCAATCGTCACGCGGGTGCCCGGGTCGCAAGACCCGGGCATTCGACGTTTCAGGCCAGCAAGAGCTTCAGCACGAGCCCGCCCGCCGCCGCCGCGGCCAGCGTCTCGAACACGCTGCGCTTCAGCCCGAACAGCCAGATGATCGCGAGCAGCGACAGCCCCGCCGCCCATGGGTCGAGACTGGCGGCGACCGGCACGTCAAGATGCAGCGGACCGACGCGCACCGCCTGAACCTGCGCGAACAGGAAATGCAGCGCGAACCAGATCGCGAGATTGAGGATCACGCCGACGACCGCCGCCGTGATCGCCCCCAGGGCCGATGCCAGCGCCACATTACCCCGCAACCGCTCGATGAACGGCGCCCCGGCGAAGATCCAGACGAAGCACGGCAGGAACGTCACCCAGGTCGTGAGCAACGCCCCAAGCGTTCCTGCGACCAGCGGCGGCAACCCGGTCGACGCGCGAAACGCGCCGAGAAAGCCGACGAACTGCGTGACCATGATCAGCGGTCCTGGCGTCGTCTCGGCCAAGCCCAGGCCGTCGAGCATCTCGCGCGGGGCGAGCCAGTGGTAGTGTGCCACGCCCTGCTGCGCGACATAGGCGAGCACGGCATAGGCACCGCCGAAGGTGACGACGGCCATGCGACTGAAAAAGCTCGCGATATCGGTCCAGACGCTGTTCGGCGCAAACAGCGCGAGGGCGCCGACGGGCAGCAGCCACAGCAGGGCGAGGATCAGGGCAGCGTAGCGCGTGCGCGATGTGGGGTGCAGCACAGGACCGTCTCCGATGGCCGACTCGGCATCGGGAAGCCCTGCCCCCGCCCCGCCATGCCTGCCCCCGGCAAAGGCCTGGCTGCCCCTTTGCCCGGCAACCCAGCCGACCAGCGCGGCGCCGGCGACGATCAGCGGAAAGGGTGCGGCGAGCAGGAAGATCGCGACGAAGGCGGCGGCAGCGAGCATCCGGCTCCCCGCCGATTTGAGTGCCCTGCCCCCGATCCGCACGACGGCCTGCACCACGATCGCGAGGACGGCCGCCTTCAACCCGAAGAACAGCGCCGCGACCGGCCCGACATTGCCGTACAGGACGTAGATCCACGACAGCGCCAGAATGGCGAGCGCGCCCGGCAGGACGAACAGCGCGCCCGCGACGAGGCCGCCGCGCACGCCGTGGAGCAGCCAGCCGATATAGGTGGCGAGCTGCTGCGCTTCCGGTCCGGGCAGCAACATGCAGAAATTGAGCGCATGGAGGAACCGCCGTTCGCCGATCCACTTTTTCTCGTCGATCAGGATGCGGTGCATCACCGCGATCTGCCCGGCAGGTCCGCCGAAACTCAGCATCGCGATGCGCAGCCACACCCGGGTCGCCTCGCGAAAGGTGACCGAGTGGCCGACGCCGCTCACAGCGCCCAGTCCAGCTCGAGCCAGAACTTGCGCGTCCGGGTCGCGAAGCGATCGGCGTCACAGCCGGCATAGCGGGCCATGAGCGTATATCGCCCGACTTTCCCGCTGAGCTGCACATCGACTTCGTTGCCATAGTGCCGCACCAGCCGATCGCTCTCGAACCGGTGGACGGCCGCCTGGGCGGAGACCGACTTGAATGGTCCTGCAATCGGAAGCGCCAGAGCAACCGAGCCGTAGAGATCGCGCAGGCCGTCCGGCGGGATCGGCGAGAATTTGCCCGCAAAGCCGCGGTAGCGAATGCCCGTGCCGACCGGGAACTGAAACGATGTGAACGCCGTGCCATTGCCGGCGCCGGCGACTTCGTAGCCGGCACCCAGCCTGAACCGCGCAAGATCTAAGCCAAGGTCGACGAGGTAAAATTGCGCGGCATAGCGGTTGGGATTGCGTTGCCAGTCGCTTTGACGCGCAAAGCTCAGCTGATAGTCAATCTTTGCGTGAGCCGAGAACGCGCGATTGCCCGCGATCCGCGCCCCGTACGTCTGGCTGGACAGGCGATAGCCCTGATAGGCCGGGTCGTCCTGGCCTGAGAGATAGCCGAAGGCCGTAATCCTGCCGAGCGGGCCGTCATGGGCGATTTCGACAAAGACGTTGTCGCCACCAATCGACGCCGGGCGAACCCCGAACCCGTCGACGCCCCAGACTGTGCGCACCTGCCAGGCATAGGTCGCATCGACGCGAAGATGCGCAAGCCCCGTCCACTCGACGCGGACAGCATCATAGGTCTGCGCATTCTGGCGAAACAGGGCAGCATCGACGAACCGGTCATTGTCGAGCGCTATGCGCTGCCGCCCCAGCGTCAGCGCGACGACCCTGTCCTTGTACTGGATCTGGGCGCGGTACAGCGCGATGTTCTGCGGGTCGGCGATCAGCGGACGCGTGGCCGAACCGTGCAACCCGTCGAAATACCGGTCGACGATCGCCAACGTGCCTTGCGCTTCGACTAGGGCATTCCAGCGATCCGCCGTTGCCTGCACGCCCGTCCGCACCCGCACCGTGAATGCATCGGCGCTGTCGGCCAGGCCGTCCTGCTCGACATGTTCCCCGCGCAGGCGCGCTTCGACAAGCGGCGACAGTTTCAGGGGTTCGTCGTGCGCCATGCCGGGCGCGCCCGGCAGCGCGAGAAGGGCAAGCGCTGCAGGCCGGAACCGCCGCTTGTGGCGGATTGCGCCGTCCAGTTCCAAGATACGGCGCCCCCGCGCTAAATCAGTTCGCATCATCCATGCCTTGCGTGCGCGAGAGCGGCAAGCTTCGCGCAGACAAGGCAGTACTTGGACGGGCGGGCCGTCTCGACGGGCGACTGCCGTTAGCCCGTGGCAGGGATCCTAGCGCGTTCAGAACTTCTTCGCCACCGTGATCCCATAGGTGCGTGGATCGCCGAGCTGGCCGACGACCAGTCCGTTATTGCCCGGCTGGTTCGACAGGAATTCGAGGTAATTCGCCTTCAGGGCATTCTTGACCCAGCCGAAGATGTTCCAGTTGTTGCCGTCGCGATAGCCGGCCCGGAAATTCGCAATGCTATAGCCGTCGACCACGAAATAGGGCGAAGGCGTCGCGATCGACGAATAGGACGAGCGGTAGCTGGCATCGGCCCCGACATAGAGCTGCGCGTCATGGCCGCCGACCGGCAAGTTGAACTCCCCGCCCCAGGCGAGCGACCACTTCGAGACGCCGGGGAATTGCGCACCGGAAATGTCCTTGAACCCGGCGATCGTCCCCTGGCAAATGCCCGGCAGCGCGCTGGTTGCCGCCGTCACGCCCGTGCACTCGACCGGGATCGGCGCATCGGGAAAGCGCGAGAAGATGCCGTCGTTGTAGGCAAAGTTGAGATAGCCGGTGAAACGGTCGGTCGGCCGGATGCTGAGTTCACCTTCGACGCCCTGGATGCGGACATCGGCATTGGCGAGATAGCCGCGGACGATTCCGATCGCGCCGTTGGAAACCGTAACCTGATAATCCTTCACCTTGGTATGATAGGCCGTGAGGTTGACGGTGATTTTGCGGTTCCAGAATTGCGTCTTCACGCCGGCCTCGAAGTGATCGACTTCCTCCGGCTTCACCTGGGCAAGTGACGTCGCGACGGTGACCCCGTCAGCCAGGAAGGGGAGCCCGTTCAGGTTGACGCCGCCCGATTTGAAGCTGCGCGCGTAAACGCCATAGAACATGACATCCTCGACCGGCCGCCACGAAATGTTGATGTCACCCGAGACGTTGAGGTCGCGGTAGCGCGCCGTGTACGATTGCGCCGGAAGCGCCGCGATCTGCTGCGCAAGTTGCTGGGCTGCCGTTTGAGGGGGCGAAACAGTCGGGCTGATCCGCCCGCCGGTCACCGTGGCACTATAGCTGGCGTCCTTGGTGTCATAATTGAGGCGCAGTCCGGGCTGAATGCGCAACGTGTCGGTCACGTTCCATGTCAGCTGGCCATAGGCCGCAAGACTGTTGTTTTCGAACGCGATGCGATTGGTTTGCGTCAACCCGTCGAGCACGAAGGCGTTCGCGCCGTTCGCGTTCGTGGCGCTTGCCGGCCCGTTCGTGAACAGGTTGGCCGCCGCACCCTGCGCCTGGAAGCCGAGCGTCTTGATCGTCTGGCGATACCCGAACACGCCGGCAACGAAATCGACCTTGTTCTTGCCGCTGGTGGCGAACCGGAATTCCTGCGTGAGCTGGCGCTGGTCCGAATTGTTTGCCGATATCGTGGTGATCGGCAGGCCGATGAAGTCGCGGTCGCTGGCGGGGCGCCATGTCCAGAACCGCCAGGCAGTGACCGAGGTCAGCGTGCTGTCGCCCACGTCGAGTTCGGCAACGAGGGAGGCGCCGCCCAGATACTGGCGCGATTGCAGCGGGGCATCGACGTCGGTGATCCGCTGATAGGGACTCGTGTAGGGAAGGGTGTAATTCAGCGCGGAGAAGAGCGCGCCGATTTGACGGTTGGCGGCGCGCAACGTCGGGAAGGTGCGGACCGCGACCTGCGTATAGCCCTTGGGATCCTGCGTCGCATAATCTGCCGACAGTGTCAGCTTCAGCCCTTCGATCCCCGTGAACAGCAAGCTGCCGCGAAAGCCGAGATTGTCGAGCGAGTTGGTCCACTGGCCGGATCGGACGTTGAAGACGGTACCGCGCCGCGTCGTTTCCGAAGCACCGAGGCGGATCGCCAGCGTGTCGGTGATCGGGCCAGACACCGACGCCTTGCCCTGGAAGAAGTCGTAATTCCCGCCCGAGAGCTCGACTCGAGCTTCTGGCGTAAAACTCGGCGCGCGCGTGCGAATGTTGATGGCGCCTGCCGTCGTGTTTTTGCCATAGAGCGTGCCCTGCGGCCCGCGCAGCACCTCGATCTGCTCGGTATCGATGAAGTCGAACGCCGACGATGCCGGGCGGCTGTAATAGACCTGGTCGATATAGAGCCCCACGCCCTGCTCGATCCCGTCGTTGGTAAGGCCGAGCGGTGCCCCGAGCCCGCGGATGTTGATCGCCGAATTGCGCGGGTTGGAGGCGTAATATTGGATGACCGGCTGGATCTGCGCCACCCGGCTGATGTTGTAGGTACCCGTCGACGTCAGCTGCTTCTCGCTGAAGACGCTGACCGGCAACGGCACGTCCTGCAGCGACTCCTCGCGACGGCGTGCGGTCACGACAATGGCATCGCTCGCCTGCTCGGTGGCTGCGGGGGTTTCCGATTGGGCGAAGGCGGGGAGCGGTGCGGTGACGGTTGCAAGCAGAATGGCACGGAACAAGACGCGGCGCATGAACGACTCCCCTTATGGTCATTCGATACTCCACCGGAACTATCGGGTTTAGGAAGCGAGCAAATCTATCGCCGCTGAAAGGTGACGGCACATGACAGCGATGTCGGGCGTCAGACCAATCGGGACTGCTTGACGGCGGCGGCGATGAAGCTGGCGAACAGCGGATGCGGCGCGAACGGCTTCGACTTCAGCTCGGGATGGAACTGCACGCCGACGAACCAGGGATGATCGGGCCGCTCGACGATTTCGGGAAGCGTGCCGTCGGGCGACATGCCCGAGAAGATCAGCCCGTTCGATTCGAGCGCATCCTTGTAATGCGCGTTCACTTCGTAGCGGTGGCGATGACGCTCGCTGATCTCGGTGGTGCCGTAGATGCCCGCGACCTGGCTGTTGCCGCCCAGGGTCGCCGCATAGGCGCCGAGGCGCATCGTGCCGCCCAGGTCGCCGCCCGCGGCGCGCTTGTTGATCCCCTCCGCGCCCATCCACTCGGTGATCAGGCCGACGACGGGTTCGGACGTCTCGCCGAATTCGGTGGTCGAGGCTTCGGCGATGCCGGCGGTGTTCCGCGCACCCTCGATGCAGGCCATCTGCATGCCCAGGCAAATGCCGAAGAACGGCACCGCGCGCTCACGGGCAAAGCGGACGCTGGCGATCTTGCCTTCCGACCCGCGCTCGCCGAAGCCGCCGGGGACGAGAATGGCATTCATCGGCTCGAGCTGCGCGGCGGGGTCCTCGTCGCCCTCGAACAGCTCGGCGTCGAGCCACTTGATGTTGACCTTGACCTTGTTGGCGATGCCGCCGTGGACCAGTGCCTCGTGCAGCGACTTGTACGCATCGGGCAGCCCGACATATTTGCCCACAACACCCACGGTCACTTCACCTTCGGGATTGCCGAGGCGCTCCTCGATCTCGGACCAGCGCGACAGGTCGGGGTCGGCAACGGGTTCGATGCCGAACGCCCGCAGCACTTCCTCGTCCAGCCCTTCGCGGTGGTATTGCAGCGGCACCGCATAGATCGATTTCGCATCGAGCGCGGGGATGACCGCTTCCTTGCGGACGTTGCAGAACAGGGCGATCTTGGCGCGCTCGGTTTCGGGCAGTGGCTGTTCGCAGCGGCAGACGAGCACGTCGGGCTGGACACCGAGCGCCGCCAGTTCGCGCACGCTATGCTGGGTCGGCTTGGTCTTCAGCTCGCCGGCGGCGGCAATGAAAGGCACCAGCGTGACATGGATCGATACGCTGTTCCCCCGTCCCAGTTCGTTGCGAAGCTGGCGGATCGCCTCGATGAAGGGCAGCGACTCGATATCGCCGACCGTCCCGCCGATCTCGCACAGAACGAAATCGAGATCCTCGACATCGTTGAGCGCGAACGCCTTGATCGCGTCGGTGACGTGCGGGATGACCTGCACGGTCGCGCCCAGGTAATCGCCGCGCCGTTCGCGCTGGATGATCTGCTGGTAGATGCGCCCCGAAGTGACATTGTCCGACTGGCGCGACGCGACGCCGGTGAAGCGCTCGTAATGGCCGAGGTCGAGGTCGGTCTCCGCCCCGTCGTCGGTCACATAGACTTCGCCGTGCTGATAGGGCGACATCGTCCCCGGATCGACGTTGAGATAGGGGTCGAACTTCCGGATGCGAACACGGTAACCGCGCGCCTGCAGCAGGGCGGCAAGCGATGCCGCCATAAGCCCTTTGCCAAGCGAGGAAACCACGCCGCCGGTAATGAAAATGAACCGCGCCATGGGAGGATGCGCTTAGCGGCCCCTGCCCGCAAAGGGCAAGGTCGCGAATCCCGCTTGACGCAAATTAGTTGGAATTGCCGGTCGGACCCTGGGTCGTCGACGGTGTCGTTGCGGGCGCGGCCTTGGGAATCGACGGTGTTACGGTCGACGTCACGGGCGGCGCCGATGCCTGCGTGTTCGACGAACGCGGCGCGCGCGACGGGGCTGCTTCGGCCTTCGGCTTTGCCGTCGCCAGGGGGACGGCGGTCGGCGCGGGCACATTGGCCAGCGGAACCGCGGGTGCCGCCGTCACCGGCTGGCCGGTGACAGGCGCGCCCGGCGGCGTCGTGGCCGGCGGTGCCAAGGGCGCCTGCGGGCGGGCGAGTGACGTGTCGATCGTCGAAACGCCTGCGCCGGTCCGCGTGGCGAGCACGGCGTGCAGGATCGACAGGCCGATGAACACTGTCGCCAGGATCGTGGTCGCGCGTGTCAGGAAGTCGGCGGCGCCCCGTGCCGACATCAGGCCGGTCGGGCTGCCCCCCATGCCGAGCCCGCCGCCCTCCGACTGCTGCATCAGGATCACCCCGACAAGCAGGACGGCGACGATCGCCTGGACGACAAGAAGGAAGGTCAGCATGTGCGCGCGTTTCTATCTGGTGATGAAGGAAGTGCCGCGCAGATAGCCGCGCGCGGCCCGTGTTACAACCGGGTGTCAGACGGCCTCGATAATCGGTACGAAATCTGCGGCCGTCAGGCTGGCCCCGCCGACGAGGGCACCATCGACATTTGCGATGTGCAGCAAGTCTGCGGCGTTCGACGGCTTGACCGATCCGCCGTAGAGGATGCGCACGGCCGGGCCGACGATTGCGCGAATGGCGGCGTGCATCTCGGCGACGTCGTCAGCCGACGGCGTCAGGCCGGTACCAATCGCCCACACCGGCTCATAGGCGACGACGAGCCTGTCGCGCACCTCGGGCAGCGACCCCGCGAGTTGCCCCTCGACGACGGACACCGCCCGCCCCCGCTGTCGCTGGTCGAACGTTTCGCCGACGCAGACGATTGCCGTCATGCCGGCCGCGATCACCGCTTCTGCCTTTGCTTTGACCTCGGCGTCGGTCTCATGATTGTCGGCACGGCGCTCGCTGTGCCCCACGATGCACAGGGTCGCGCCTGCCTCGACCAGCATCGCTGCGGAGACGCATCCGGTGTGCGCGCCTTTGGCTGCGGAGTGGCAATCTTGGGCGCCGATGGCGACACCGCGTCCCGTCGCCGGTGCGATCAGCGTGAACGGCAGGCAGATCGCGACGTCGGCCGCGCGCCCTTTCGCGGCGGCGGCGATGGCGTCGATCTCGGACAGCGCGGCCAGGTTGCCGTGCATCTTCCAGTTTCCTGCGATAAGCTTGCGAAAGGTCATGCCCCGCCTCTATGGGGGCGGGCTCACCCGCTCAAGGTCAAAACATGCTCGGTCTTTTCCGCCGTTTCTCGAAATCCCCGATCGGTATCGGCATTTTCGCGCTGATCCTCATTGCGTTCGTCGTAACCCTGTACGAGGGCAAGAGCGGCTTCGACACATCGTCGCTCACGGGTGGCAGCGCGGTCGCAACGGTCGGGGGCAAGTCGATCGAGGAAGCCGAACTGACGCGCCGCGTCCAGAACCAGCTCGACGGTGAGCGCCAGCGCAATCCCGAAATGGACATGAGCCAGTTCGTGGCGAGCGGCGGCGTCGAAAAGACGGTCGACCTGACGATGACCGGACGGGCACTCGAGATTTTCGCGGCACAGCAAGGCATGGTCGCCAGCAAGAAGCTGGTCGACGGGGCGATCGCCAGCATTCCCGCGTTCAATGGCCCGGCGGGCAAATTCGACCAGACGGTCTTCGCGCAGGTTCTCGCCGCGCGGAAGCTGAGCGAAAAGATCGTGCGCGACGATTTCGGCCGTGAAGCGCTGACCAAGATGCTGGCCGTGCCGGCCGCGGGCGCGGCGCGCGTGCCCGACAAGATGATCTTGCCCTATGCCTCGCTGCTCCTCGAAACCCGCAGCGGGCAGGTCGCCGTCGTGCCCAGCAAGGCCTTCGAGCCCAAGACAGCCCCGACCGACACGGAGTTGCAGACGTTTTATCAGCGTAACATCGCGCGCTACACCGTGCCCGAGCGGCGCGTGATCCGCTATGCCCGCTTCGACAAAACGCGGGTCGCCGACAAGGCTGCGCCGACCGATGCCGAGATTCAGTCCGCCTATGACGCGAATCCGGCCTACAAGGCCCGTGACAAGCGCGCCTTTACCCAGTTCATCGTGCCGACCCAGGCGATCGCCAACGATCTGCTCGCCAAGGTGAAGGGCGGCATGTCGATGGCGGATGCCGGCAAGAGTGTCGGCCGCGATCCGCTGCCCGTCGCGCTCACCGAAAAGGACGCCTTCGCAAAGCTGACCGGCAGCAAGGTCGCCGACGCGGCCTTTACGGCGCCGAAGGGCGGCTTCGCAGCCGTCGAACGGTCGGGCCTCGGCTTCCACGTCGTACGCGTCGATTCGGTCCAGAGCATTCCCGCCACGCCCCTGTCGGCGGTGCGCGCCAAGCTGGCGCTCGATGTTCTGGCGCAAAAGGAAAAGCGGCTGATCGCCGAGTTCATCGTCTCGCTCGAGGACCAGGCAGGCCAGAGCGTGACCTTCGACGAGCTTGCCAAGAAATACGGGCTGACCGCAGAGGCAACGCCGGCGCTGACCGGTGGCGGTGCCGCGATCGACACGCCCGGCTATAAGGCAGGCCCCGAAGTGACTGCCTTCCTGACCGACGCATTCCGTGCCGAGCCCGAGGATGATCCCGCCGTCGCGACCCTTGCCGACGATGCGGGCTATGTTCTGTGGAAGCTCGACCGCAAGATCCCGGCTGCACCAAGGCCATTGGCGGAACTGCGGCCGCTCGTCACCGCCGACGTCCAGATGGACAAGGGGTCGAAAGCGGCCAAGCTCGCGGCGGACAAGATCGTTGCTGCCGTCAACGGCGGAACGCCGCTCGACGCCGCGATCAAGGCGCTCGGCGTGGTCCTGCCGCCCGTCCAGCCCGCGGGCGCCCGCCGCCTCGAACTCGCCCAGGCGCAGGGCAAGGCCCCACCGCCTCTTTCGATGATGTTCGCCATGCCCGAAAAGCGGGCCCGCGCCCTGCAGGTGGATGGCAAGCAAGGCTGGTACGTCGTGTATCTCGACAAGATCACGGCCGGTGACGCGCGTAGCGCACCCGGCCTGGTCCAGGCGACGCAACAGCAGCTGTCGAGCGCCGTCGGCGACGAATATGTCCAGCAATTCGCCAACGCCATTCGCGCGCAGGTCGGCGCCAGGCGGAACGAGGCGGGTCTCGCCAAGCTCAAGGCCACGCTGACGAGCCGCGGCCGATGAAAATCGGCCGGTGACGGAGACTGTCGCTGCGCGCGACGCGGCGGCCAGCCGGCGCCTCGCGACGGGCAAGCCGGCACTGGTCTGGCGCGACATGGTCGCCGACACCGAGACGCCTGTTTCGGCCGCGCTGAAGCTCATCGAAAGCGGACGCGGCGACTTTCTGCTCGAATCCGTCGAAGGGGGCGCGGTTCGGGGGCGCTACAGCCTGATCGGCCTGGCGCCCGACCTCGTGTTCCGTGCTCAGGGCAAGGCGGCCGAAATCAACGACCACTGGCTGACCGACAGAAACGCATTCGTGGCGCTGTCGCAGCCGACGCTCGACGCGCTGCGTTCGCTCGTCGCCTCATGTCGCATCGATGTTCCGGACGGGCTGCCAAGCGCCCTTGCCTGCCTCGTGGGCTATTTCGGCTACGAGACCGTGGGTCTGGTCGAAGACCTGCCGCGACCACCGGCAAACCCGCTCGATCTGCCCGACATGATGTTCGTGCGCCCAACGGTCGTACTGGTGTTCGACCGGCTCGCCGACCGTCTCTTCATCGTGTCACCGGTCTGGCCGGGCGGGCGGCTCTCCGATGCCGTCGATCGCATCGAGGCCACAATGGCGCGGCTCGCCGGCCCCCTTCCCGTCCGGGAATCAGGTGGCCGGGATCAGTCGTTCTCCACCGACGGCAGGTTCAGCCTCGACGGGGCTTCCCGCCCCGGCCCGGCTGCCGCAGGCCAAGGGCTCGAGCCCACGCCGGTCCTTGCCCCCGGCCGCTACGCGGCCATGGTCGCCCGTGCGAAGGACTATATCTCGGCCGGCGACATCTTTCAGGTCGTTCTCGCCCAGCGGTTCACCCTGCCCTTCACCTTGCCGCCGTTCGATCTTTATCGCGCGTTGCGGCGGATCAACCCGTCCCCGTTCCTCTATCACCTCGACCTGCCCGGCTTCGCGCTGACCGGCTCCAGCCCCGAGATCCTCGTCCGCGTCCGCGACGACGAGGTCACGATCCGCCCGATCGCGGGCACACGTCCCCGCGGCAGGACGGCCATCGAGGATGCCGAGAACCGTGCAAGCCTTCTCGCCGATCCCAAGGAGCGGGCGGAGCATCTGATGCTGCTCGATCTCGGCCGCAACGACGTCGGGCGGGTATCCACCGCGGGCAGCGTGACCGTTACGGACAGCTACACCGTCGAATTCTACAGCCACGTCATGCACATCGTCTCTAACGTCGTCGGCAGGCTGTCACCCGTGCGCGACGCCCTCGATGCCCTGTTCGCCGGCTTCCCCGCCGGCACCGTGAGCGGCGCGCCGAAGGTGCGCGCGTGCGAGGTCATCGCCGAGCTCGAACCCGAGACGCGTGGTGCCTATGCAGGTGGCGTCGGCTATTTCTCACCCGACGGGAATATGGACAGTTGCATCGTCCTGCGCACGGCGGTCGTGAAGGATGGCGTCATGCACGTGCAAGCCGGTGCAGGCATCGTGGCGGACTCGAACCCCGATTATGAACAGCGCGAATGCGAGGCCAAGGCCGGAGCATTGATGGCCGCCGCGCGCGAAGCCGTGCGGGTCGCGCAGGAAGGGCGCTTCGGTCAATAGGCGGGCGGCGCGTCAGCCGGTAATCACGCAGTTCCGCCCGGCCGCCTTGGCCCGGTAAAGCGCTTCGTCCGCGCGGCGCAACATGTCCGCCGAGACATCGCCTTCGGCAATCATCGTGACGCCCGCCGAAAAGGTGATCGTCCCCAGCGCCGCATGGTCGGTCGCGGCAAACAGGTGGCGGTCGGCCAGCTTTTTGCGCGTCGCGTCGATGGCGTCGCGCGCCTCGGCGATCGGCAGGTCGGGAAGTGCCACGAGGAATTCCTCGCCGCCGAAGCGCCCCACGATGCCGCGTGACTCGAACGCCTGGGCAAGGGTCGCCGCGACGTAGCGGAGCACCCGGTCGCCGGTTTCATGGCCATGCCTGTCGTTGAAAATCTTGAAATGATCGATGTCGCAAAAGCCTAGCGACAGCGGCTTGGCGGTCGCATGCGACTTTTCGATCAGCGCTTCCAGGTTCCGCTTGAACGCGCGCCGGTTCGGCAGATCGGTCAGCGGGTCGACGTCGGCCGCGCGCCGGGCATCGACAAGGCTCGACCGCAGGCCGTTCAGCTGCTTCTGGGCATGCAGCAGTTGCGCTTCGGCATGACGGGTGCGGGCAACCATGGCCTGGGTCAGGCCGACGATCGCGGACACTTCGCCCCCCGCGGAACACTCCCGTTCCAGTGCCGTGCTGAAATCCAGCGCATCGCCCGCCGACTGGGTGGCTATCGATGTCAGCCCCTCGGCCTGGGCCTCGATGCGCTCGGCGAAACGGCTGAGAGCCTCGGCACTGATCGGTCCGCCGCATTCGGCGAAGATTCGCTCGGCAGCGTCCCCATCGAGCACGCCGGTCCGACTGATCTCGTCGCGGATGGACGCGACGAGGCGCGCATTGTTTGCCATGCGAAACTGGAAGGCGAGGTCGTAATTGTTCGGGGTCGGGTCGAGCCGGTTGTCGAACAGGAAGTTGCCGACGTCCATGAACATCTTCTGCTGCCAGCTGGGCTTTTCGCCCGCAGGCGTGTCCGTCGCACCGGCACGGCCTTCGAACCAGCTGCGCAACCGGTCCTTGATCGCAAATTGAGGCTTCGGGTCGAGATAGGCCATGGTCCGGTCCGGGATGCTCTTGCAGAAAAGGGGGACGCTAAAGACTACTTGCAGCCGCGTACGATTACGGCATGGGGGTTCCATGATCCTTGTCATCGACAACTATGACAGCTTCACCTGGAATCTCGTCCATTATATGCTGGAATTGGGCGCGGAGGTTGAAGTTGTGCGAAATGACGCACTTAGCGTCGGCCAAGCGATGTCGTCCGACGCGCAGGCCTTTCTGATTTCACCGGGCCCCTGCACGCCCAACGAGGCGGGAATTTCACTCGATCTCGTCGCGGCGTGCGCGCGCGACGGACGCCCGCTGCTCGGCGTCTGCCTTGGCCATCAGGCGATCGGCCAGCACTTCGGCGGCAAGGTCGTCCGCGGTGGCCTGATGCACGGCAAGACGAGCGCGATCACGCATGACGGCACCGGCCTGTTCGCGGGCCTGCCCTCGCCCTTCACCGCGACGCGCTATCATTCGCTCGTCGTCGAGGAAATTCCGGCAGATCTGCTCGTCAATGCGACGAGCGACGACGGCCATGTCATGGGATTTCGTCACGCCACCCTGCCCATCCACGGCGTCCAGTTCCATCCCGAAAGCATTGCGACCGAACATGGCCACGCGATGCTGGCCAACTTCATGCAATTGGCGGGCCTGCCGGCAAAGGCGCGTCAGTGACCCTGCCCGACGCGTCGCTGCCGCTGACTGCCGACGCGGCGCGTGACGCGTTCGATGCCGTGCTCGACGGCGCGGCGGGTGACGAGGAAACCCGCGATTTCCTGCTCGCCATGTCGCTGCGCGACGAAACCGCCATAGAGATTGCCGCTGCCATCACCGCGATCCGCGCGCGCATGATCCCCGTGGCTGCGCCGGCCGGCGCGATCGATGTCTGCGGCACGGGCGGCGACATGAGCAACAGCGTGAACGTGTCCACGGCGGTCGCGATCGTCGTCGCGGCTTGCGGCGTGCCCGTCGCCAAGCACGGCAATCGCGCGGCTTCGTCGCAGGCCGGTGGCGCCGACACGCTGGAAGCGCTCGGACTCGACCTCGACCGGGCGTCGGCGACGGCCGAGGCCACGCTTGCCGATCTCGGCATCGCCTTTCTCTTTGCGCAGAAGCACCACCCGGCGCTGGCCCGCCTTGCCCCCATCCGCAAGTCGATCCAGCGGCGGACGATTTTCAACCTCACCGGGCCCGCCTGCAATCCGGCGCGCGTCACCCGCCAGCTGATCGGCGTCGCGCGCCCCGACTTCCTGCCCGTTTATGCCGAAGCGCTGACCCTGCTCGCCATGGCGGACGCCATGCTCGTCGCAGGGCATGAACCGCTCGACGAACTCTCGGTGGGGGGACCCAGCACGGTGTTGCGCCTCGGTCGACCGCCGGTCCGGCTCACGCCCGAGGAGGTCGGCCTGTCGCGGCACCCGCTCGTCGCGTTGCGGGGCGGCGATGCGGCCTTCAATGCTGGAGAACTGCGCAGGATGCTGAAGGGCGAAGCCGGCGCCTATCGCGACGCGGTGCTGTTCAATGCCGCAGGCGCCCTGATCGTTGCCGGTCATGCCCACGACTGGCGCGACGGGATCGAGGAAGCGGCGGAGGCGATCGACCGGGGGCTTGCCAACACGCTGCTCGACTGCTGGATCGCCTATCGATGAACAAGCTGACCGAAATCTGCGAGACCACGCGCGCCGAAGTTGCCGGACGCAAGGGCCGGCAATCGATCGGCGATCTCGACAGGCGCGCCACCGCCCAGTCGGCACCGCGCAAGTTCCATGCACAGCTGCAGGCAAAAGCCGAAACGGGCTTTGCGCTGATTGCGGAGGTCAAGAAGGCCAGCCCTTCGAAGGGCCTGATCCGCGCCGATTTCGACCCCGCCGCGCACGCCGCCGCGTATCAGGCCGGCGGCGCGGCATGCCTTTCTGTCCTTACCGATGCGCCCTATTTCCAGGGACATGACGACTATCTCGTCGCCGCGCGCGCCGCGTGCGCCCTGCCCGTTCTGCGCAAGGATTTCATGCTCGATCCCTGGCAGGTGGCCGAGGCCCGCGCGCTGGGAGCCGATGCGATCCTCGTCATCATGGCCGCCGTCGACGACGCGCTTGCCGCCGAACTCGAAAGCGCGGCGTTCGACCGCGGCATGGACGTGCTCGTCGAAGTGCACGATGCCGCCGAACTCGACCGCGCGCTTCGGCTGCGATCGCGGCTTGTCGGGGTAAACAATCGGGATCTCAGGGATTTCTCGGTGGATTTTGCGCGGACATATGAACTCGTCGGGCGCGCGCCGGCCGATGTCACCTTCGTCGCCGAAAGCGGGCTGACCAGCCATGGCGACCTGCTGGCGATGAGCGAATATGGCGTCCGCACGTTCCTGGTCGGCGAGACGCTGATGCGCCAGGCCGATGTCGCCACGGCAACCCGCCGGCTGCTGACCGGCGCATGACGGATCTCACCCATCTCGACGACAGCGGCGCGGCGCGCATGGTCGACGTTTCCGGCAAGACCGATACGGTGCGCGAGGCCGTGGCCGAAGGCCGCATCGAAATGTCGGCCGACGCGCTCAGGGCGATCCGCGAAGGTACGGCAAAAAAGGGCGACGTCCTCGCCGTTGCCCGCATCGCCGGCATCATGGCTGCCAAGCAGACGAGCACGCTTATTCCGCTCTGCCATCCGCTTGCGCTGTCCTCGGTAACGCTCGACCTCGCGCTCGGCGACAGCGCGATCACCGCCACCGCAACCGCACGCGTCACGGGCCCGACCGGCGTCGAGATGGAAGCGCTGACCGCCGTGTCGGTCGCGCTGCTTACGGTCTACGACATGGCCAAGGCGCTGGATCGCGGCATGCGGATCGAGGGTATCCGGCTGCGCGCCAAGACGGGCGGCAAGTCGGGCGACTGGTCGTCGTGATCACGCCCGAGGAAGCGCAGACGCGCATCCTGGCGCTCGGCGCTCCCGCCGACCTCGAGACCGTCGAGATCGTCGAGGCCACGGGCCGCTGGGCCGCGCGCGACGTCATTGCCCGGCGCACCCAGCCGGCGCGCGACCTGTCGGCGATGGACGGCTATGCGATCCGTTACGCCGACCTCCCGGGTCCTTGGCGAGTCATCGGCGAATCTGCAGCGGGCAAGCCGTTCGACGGAAAGCTTTCGGGCGGCGACGCCGTACGCATCTTCACCGGCGCCGCCGTGCCCCAGGGGGCCGACACCGTCATCATCCAGGAGGAAGTTACCCGCGCCGGCGACACGCTGACGCAAAGTGGCGAGGGACCGCCCCGGATCGGCGCCCATATCCGCCGGGCGGGATCGGACTTCGCCTCGGGCGATACCCTGCTGGCGGCAGGGGACGTCCTCGGCCCCGCCGCGCTCGCCCTGGCGGTCATGGGCGGACATGGACAGCTCCCCGTCCATCGCCGCATCCGGGTGGCGATGCTCTCGACGGGCGACGAGCTCGTGCCGCCGGGTTCGGACGCGGGTGACGACCGGCTCCCCAATTCGAACGCCCCCATGCTCGCCGCCCTGCTCAGGGGCATGCCGGTCGATCTCGTCGACCTGGGCATCGTGCCCGACGACCGTGCGAAGCTTGCCGCAGCCTTCGCCCAGGGCAGCGACTGCGACATCCTGGTCACCAGCGGCGGCGCTTCGGTCGGCGACCACGACCTCGTTCGACCCGTGCTGCTCGATCTCGGCGCCGCGCTCGACTTCTGGAAAGTCGCCATGCGCCCGGGCAAGCCGTTGATGGCCGGACGGCTGGGCCATGCGATCGTTCTCGGTCTGCCCGGCAATCCGGTAAGCGCCTTTGTCACGGCGACGCTGTTCCTGCTGCCGCTTGTCCGGCACCTGTCGGGAGCGCGGGACCCCCTGCCTCGCCGGATCTCGGCGCGCTGCGCCGCAGACCTGCCCGCCGTCGGGCCGCGCACCGACTTCGTGCGGGCGCGCTGGGACGGAACGGCGCTCGCCCCATTACCGTCGGCCGACAGCGGGGTCCTGTCGAGCCTCTCGCGCGCCGACGCCCTGATCGTGAGACCCGCCGGCGCCGCCGGAATTGCGGCGGGGCTAGTGGTAGAGGCCATCCTGTTAGACTGACACAAGTTCTTGGGGGTGGAACAAAAGGCGCTTGACCGGGATTCCGATGTTCCCTAAGCGTTTCGCGTTCGTTCCCGCGGAGGACCCGAAATGCTGACCCGTAAACAGCACGAGCTGATCTGTTTCATCAACGACCGACTCGCTGAAACCGGCGTGTCGCCCTCGTTCGAGGAAATGAAGGAAGCGCTCGATCTCAAGTCGAAATCCGGCGTTCACCGCCTGATCTCGGCGCTTGAGGAACGCGGGTTCATCCGCCGCCTGCCGAACCGCGCCCGCGCGCTCGAGGTTACGAAACTTCCCGAAGGCGGCGTTGTCGCCAAGGCGCCTGTGGCCAAGCCCGACAACGTCATCGAAATGCCGAAGCGGCTGCCGCAGCCCGCCAACGACATCATCGAACTGCCGCTCCACGGCCGGATCGCGGCGGGCATGCCGATCGAGGCCATGGAGCGCGACATGACGCTCCCGGTGCCCGCGGCTCTGCTCGGACCCGGCGAACATTATGCGCTCGAAGTATCCGGTGACTCGATGGTCGAGGCCGGCATTCTCGACGGCGATTATGCGCTCATCCGCAAGACCAGCACGGCCCGTGACGGGGAAATCGTTGTCGCCTTGATCGACGACAACGAGGCGACCCTCAAATACTTCCGTCCCGACGGATCGCGCATCCGGCTCGATCCCGCCAATGCCGCGTACGAGCCGCAGGTCTATGGCGCGCATCAGGTGCAGGTCCAGGGCAAGCTGGCCGGGCTGTTGCGGCGGTACCACTAGGCAGTTTGCCCCCGCTGTCCCCGCGTCCCCCTGTCGCGGGGGGCGCCGACTGTGCCGGAATCTTGCCGACTATGCGGCGGCTGCGCGGCGCTTCGCGTCGCGCTCTAAATCCTTGAAATTGATAACTGTGACCGGACCGTCGACGGACTGGTTTCCAACGGCCTGGCCGAGCATTGCACAGAAAAAAGGGCCGCCGATCTTTCGATCGGCGACCCTTTAATTCGCGTGTCTGAAATCAGGCGAAGTTTACGCGCGCGCTGACTTTCTGGCGGCGACGCAGCGAATAGCCGACGCCACCAAAGCCGACCATCAGCATGGCCCAGGTGCCCGGCTCGGGAACCGCCGACGGCGGATTGACGACGGCCTGACCGCTGACGACGAAGGCCGCCAGGAAGATGTTGTCGTCGTTGGTCGGATTGTTCGTCCGGACCACGATCTGCGAGCTGCCCACGGGAACATACGGCGCGATGTCGTAGCGCTCGTGATCCTGCGCATAGGTCGGAAGCAGCGGCGAGAACGGATCGTCGTTGCCGCCTACGGTGATCAGCGCGCCGTTCGAACCCGAACCATCGTCGAAATTGCCCGCGTTGTTGGTGATCGTCGTGCCGTTGACGTTGACCGTCGAAGACTGGCCACCGGCACTGTAGCCGATGCCGAGGCGCATCTCGGCGGTGAAGCCGGCTGCGGCTGGCGTGGCGAGGTTCAGCGTCGTCACGTCACCCGTCGTGGCGGCAAAACCGTCGAGAAGGGCGACGGTCTGCGTCGGCAGCGAGGCCAGGCTGTACACGACAGCCAGCGCGGTACCGTCGGTGACGGCCGAGTTTCCTTCACCGACGGTGAAGTTGTACGTGCCGCCAACGCCGCCGTTGATGATCGCCGACACGATCGACGTCACGTCCGCGCGCGCCGCGCTGAAGACCGAAGAAGCGGGCAAGGCGACGGCTGTCAGAGCATTGCCGTTCAGCGAGAACGACTGGACGGCGCCACCATAGACGTTCGTCTGGTAGAGATAGGCAGACACCACCGTCGCGCCGAAGGGCACGAAAGCACTGACCGTGTAGCTGCTGCTCAGCGAACCGCCGCCATCGGTCGAAAGTCCGACGTTGCCGGTATACTGCTGGAATACTGTGAGTGCGGCGTCAGCGGGCGTCGTCGCCAACAGCCCTGCGGCTCCGGCTAAAGCAAGACCCAGCCGTTTCGAAAAAAGCTTCATGTAAAATTTCCCTTGTTGGCCCACCGTGTGGAGATGCGATTATGCTGCGCTGACCCGTTGGCTTTCTTAACAGTATCTTAATGCGATAGACAGCCCAATAAGATGGGGTTGGAAACGGCGTGTGTCGATTTGGGACTGTCTCGCGGCGCTGAACGGATTTGGAGACGATAAATGAAATCTTGGAAAATCAATATCTTGACCGTTCTAACTGCTGCGATGACTGTCGCCGCATGCAATCGTGCGCCTGCAGGCGACGCGGCCGCTACGGTAAATGGCGAGGCTATCGGCCGCGCCGATCTCAATCTCGAGGCCGCAGCGCTCGATTCGGGCCCGGGTGACGCCAATTCCCAGCGGGAGCTGCTTGCGCAGGTCGTGAACCGCAAACTTCTGGCGCAGGAAGCGGTCGCGCAAAAGCTTGATGCCACGCCCGAATTCAAGAACGCTGAACGCAAGGCGCGCGAGACCGCGCTGGCCGAAGCGCTCATGCGCAAGGCGGTAGGCAACAAGGCAAATCCGACCCCGGCAGAAATACAGAGCTTCATCGCTGCAAATCCGGGGATGTTCAGCAGCCGCGAGATCCTTTCGCTCGACCAGCTGCAGGTGGAAGCCGCGGCGATCAACAACGACTGGCTGCGCCCCGCCAATTCGCTCGCCGATGCCGAACGTATCCTGAAAGAGCACAATGTGCCCTTCCAGCGCGGACATGCCACGGCCGACACGGGATCGATGGCCCCGGCGTTGCTCAAGCTTCTCGCGGATCGTCCGAAGGAGCCCTTCGCGGTGCCGCAGGGCGACAAGCTCGTCATCAGCCAGCTGGTCGATCGACGCCCGGTCGCGATCCCCGCAGGACAAGTGAACGCGATTGCCGCCGCCGAAATGCGTCGCCGCGCCATTCAGCAGACGGCTGAATCGACGCTTCGCGATCTGCGGGCCAAGGCGAAGATCACCTTTGCCGACGAATTTGCGCCGGCGGGCACGCCGAAATAGGCTGTCGACGAGCGCGCGACGCGCAAATACGGGATCGTCGCTGCCGGGCCGCGCCCGGCGCGACGTCTCAGAGGCCGTCGAGCCCCTTGCTCACCAGGACATTGACGGAGACGCGGCGATTGCGCGCCTTGCCTTCGGGGGTGTCGTTGCTCGCCATCGGGTCGGCTTCGGCCATCCCGGTTGGCGTCAGCATGCGGTACGGTTTCCAGCGACAGGCCTGTTGCAGATAGTTCACAACGGTTGCCGCGCGCTTCTCGCTCAGCGCCTGGTTGAGTTCCTGCGTGCCGGTGGAATCGGTGTAGCCGACCACGAGGAGGTAGGCGTTGTTGGTCGCCTCGGCCACCGCCGCTGCGGCGCAGAGATCGGCTTTTGCCTGTGCGGACAACACGGCCTTGCCGGTGTCGAAATTTACGTTGGTCGTGCTCTTGACGTTATACTGGTCGATGTCGGCCATGCGGCCGCGGAGCGCCTCGGTTGCGGCGGCCTGTTCGGAAAAACGCTGGTCCGTCCCGCCGCGGATCATGGCGGCGGTTCGCAAGTCCCTGCCTTGCAGTGACACCTTGCTTGCAACCAGCTGGCTTTCCCATTGCGCGGTCTCGACGACGACGGGGACGCCGGTGAGCAAGGACGACAGCCCGATCTTGTTCCGGCCGAGACCCAGGAAGCCGCTGCTCGCCTTGATCGTGGTTTCGTTGCCGACGAGCACGATTGTCTTCGTGCCGTCATCCGTCGTGATCTGCACCATGTCGCCCCGCCGGGCCGAAACGATGCCCCTGACCACCGGGCCCCTCGGCAATTCGGACAGCGCAGGCGGGCGATGCCCGGTCACGGTCAGCTGTGGAACGGCCGTGCCCTGGTCCTGCGACGCGCCGACGGCGGCAGGCACGGCCCCGCAGCCGATCACGATCGCGACAAAGGCTGCGTGTCTGAGATGGTCTCGAAAGTCTTGGTGCATGGCTGAGACTGTTCTGCCCTCGATATGATTGTCAAGCGATTGCCGCTGCCGACGCGCCGGGCGCGACACGGCACGCGGGACCTCAAGGGCCTCGCCGCGCCGCTACGACCCAGGGATGCGCGCCCTCGGTGTCGGCGACGGTGTCGATTGCCGCCCGGTCGAGCGTCACCGCCAGTCCGCCCGTTTTGGCGAGATAATCGCGATCCACCTTCAACCATCGTGGCCTGCACCATGACGGCAGGCGCCGGTCGCTGACGACGATATCGGCGGAGGCACATTCGCCGCGAAAGCTCATGCCCGGCAGCATGTAATGGCTGCGCGTCGCCACGAGGCGCCAGACGCGACCGCCGCGATCCAGGTCGATGCGGCAGACGTCGTCGCTGCATGCGGCGCCGGCGAGCGTGTCGAGATCGTCGAGATCGCCCAGATCGCCGAAGCGTTCGCTCATTACCGAGCGGACATAGTCACCCGCGCGCGACCGCAATATCGCCAGCCGGCCGTCGTCGCCGCGCACGGCAAGATGCATCCCGTCGCCGGTGATCAGCACATCGGGTGCCGGTGTCGCCAGCGCCCAGATGGCTCCGGCCGCAAAGGGCGCCAGACCCAGGGTCCTGGCCCGCCCCTTCCACAGCATCAGCCACAGACCGCCGTAGATCATCGATGCGAAGGCGACAGGCGGCACGGACGGCAGCGCGGCGACCGCGCCCGGCCAGCCCGCGACGGCGCGCGCGATCCAAAGCAGCAGGTCGAGCGATAATCCCGTCAGCCACCAGAAGGGCGCTCCGAACCCCGCCGCATCGAAGATCAGCGCCAGTGCCTCCAGCGGCATCGTCACGAATGTCGTCAGCGGAATGGCGACGATGTTCGCCAGCGCGCCGAAGAGTCCCTGTTTGTGGAAGTGATAGAGCGCGATGGGCGCCAGCGCGGCCTCGACGACGATCCCGGTGACCAGCAGCGCCGCGAGGCTGCGCGCGAGCTTGACGATCGGTCCTTCGTCGCGGGGGGCGACGAGCCGCTGCATGATGTCCCATTCGTTCAGCGCCACGATCGACGTGATCGCGGCAAAACTCAGCTGGAAACTCGGCCCCACGACCGCCTCGGGCCAGAGCAGCAGGACGACGAGCGCCCCGCTCGCGACCAGCCGCAGCGTGAAGGCCTGCCGCCCCAGCATGATTCCAATCACGACGAGGACCGCCGCCACGCACGACCGGATCGTGGGCACTTCGGCCCCCGTCAGAAGCGTGTAGCCGATCCCCGCCAGCGCCCCGACGCCCGCGGAAAGGGCGACCAGCGGCAAGCGCTGCGCCAGAAACGGGCTCAGCGCGAGCAGCCGCAGCGCCAGGAACATCGCGGTGCCGACCACGGCGGTGATATGCAGGCCGCTGACCGAAAGCAGATGCGTCAGCCCGGCCGAACGCATGGCGTCTTCGTCCTCGGTCGCGATTCCGCCGCGATCGCCGGTGGCGAATGCCGCCGCAATGCCGCCCGCGCTTCCCGGCACCTGTTCGCGGATATGCGCCGTCAGCCGGGCACGCAGGGCCGACGGCGGCGGCGCGCGGGCGACGAGTTCGACCTTGCCCATCGCCTTGCCCGTCGCGCCCAGGCCCAAGAACCAGGCAGTGCGCGAAAAATCATAGCCGCCGGGTATGCTGGCATTGGGCGGCGCGACAAGCCGGGCGCGCAACGACAGGATATCGCCTTCGGCCACGACGGGCGGCGCGTCCGCCATGGCGATGGTCACGCGCAGCTTTGGCGGCAGGTCGGGCGCGCCGAGCGGCGTCAGGGTGACCCGGTACCGCGCCTTGGCGGCCTGCACCTCGACCGATTCCGCCCTGCCCTTGAATGTCGCGATCACCGGTCGGCCGAGCACGGGCGCCGCGACGGACTCCGCCCGCCACCATGCACCCGCCAGGCCCAGCGCCCCCGCCAACCCGGAAAGCAGCAAGGCTTGCCGCGCCCGACCGCCGGACGGGAACGCGAATGCCGCCACCCCAAGTGCCGACATGGCGACAAGCCAGCCGATCCATGCGCCTTGAGAAGGAAGGAAGAACCAGGCCGCCGCGCCCGTCCCGAACGCCACGGGCAGCCACAGCGGCAACTGGTCGCGTTGCACGTCCAGCCATCGTTCGACGCGGTCCGCGACATCCGATTTGCGCGGTGCAGCATCGGTGCTAGGGGCGAAGTCGAACACAGCATCCATGATGCAAATTCTGGAACACCCGTCGCTTGAACGCAAACCCGCCCGTCACTCGCTTTGCCCCGTCGCCTACGGGGTTCCTGCACATCGGCGGCGCCCGCACCGCGCTGTTCAACTGGCTCTATGCCCGTCATCACGGCGGCACCTTCCTCCTGCGGATCGAGGATACCGATCGGGCGCGGTCGACCGACGCGGCCATCGACGCGATTCTCGACGGGATGCGGTGGCTGGGCCTCGACTGGGACGGACCCGAAATCTACCAATTCAGTCGCGCGGCCCGGCATGCCGAGGTCGCGAACGCGTTGCTGGCAACGGGCCATGCCTATCGGTGTTACGCGACATCGGAAGAGCTGGAGGAAATGCGCGCCGCCCAGCGGGCCGCCAAGCAGCCCATGCGCTACGACGGCCGCTGGCGCGACCGAACCGATACGCCCGACCTGCCCTATGTCGTGCGGCTGAAGGCGCCACAGACGGGTGAAGTCACCATCGATGACCGCGTGCAGGGTCCGGTGACGGTGCAAAACGCCGAGCTCGACGATTTCGTGCTTCTCCGTTCGGACGGAACGCCGACGTACATGTTGAGCGTCGTGGTCGACGACCACGACATGGGCGTCACGCATGTGATCCGCGGCGACGATCATCTCAACAACGCCTTCCGCCAGCTGGCGCTGATCCGCGCCATGGGCTGGCCCGAGCCGATCTATGCGCATGTCCCGCTGATCCACGGCGCCGACGGCGCCAAGCTGTCGAAGCGGCACGGCGCCCTCGGGGTCGAGGCCTATCGCGACGAGCTGGGCATCCTGCCCGAAGCGCTGAACAACTATCTGCTCAGGCTCGGCTGGGGGCATGGCGACGATGAAATCATCACGCGCGAACAGGCGATCGAATGGTTCGACATCGATGCCGTCGGACGAGCCCCGTCGCGCTTCGATACGAAAAAGCTCGACAACATCAACGGCCACTATCTGCGCGAAGCCGATGACTCGCGGTTGGCCTCGATCATCGCGCCGATGTTGGGCGTCGACGATCTCGACTTGTTGACCCGCGCGATGCCGGTTCTGAAGCCCCGGGCCAAATCGACCATAGACCTCGCCGACGGCGCGCATTTCCTGTTCGGCAAGCGTCCGCTGGGTCTCGACGAAGCGGCTTCGGCCCTGCTATCCCCGGACGGCATCACGTTTGTCGAAAAGGTGCGTAACGCCGTCGCCGACACCAGCGAATGGTCATTGACCGCGCTCGAAGAAGCCGTGCGGCAGGTTGCAGAGGACGCAGGATTGGGGCTGGGCAAGATCGCTCAACCGTTGCGCGCGGCGCTGACGGGGCGGACGACTTCGCCGGGAATTTTTGACGTGCTGGCGCTTCTGGGACGAGATGAAGCGTTGGGGCGGCTTGACGATGTGATTGCGGGGCGCAATGCGCGCCCCGGATCGGTTATTTAGACACCAGGGCCAAGGAACCACGGACATGGCGGATAGCGCGAAAGTTTCACTCGCTGGCAAGGATTTCGACTACCCCGTGCTGTCCGGCAGCGTGGGTCCGGATGTCATCGATATCCGCAAGCTCTATGCCCAGACTGGTGCCTTCACTTACGACCCCGGTTTCACCAGCACGGCGGCCTGTGAATCGGCGATCACCTATATCGACGGCGACGCAGGCATTCTCCTCCATCGCGGCTATCCGATCGACCAGCTCGCCGAACAGTCGAGCTTCATGGAAGTCAGCTACCTGCTGCTGAACGGCGAACTGCCCGACAAAAAGACGCTCGACAGCTTCACCAACACGATCACGCGCCACACGATGCTGCACGAGCAGATGGCGACCTTCTACCGTGGATTCCGCCGCGACGCACACCCGATGGCGATCATGTGCGGCGTCGTCGGCGCCCTCTCAGCATTCTACCATGATTCGACCGACATCACCGACCCGACGCAGCGGATGATCGCCTCGCATCGCCTGATCGCCAAGATGCCGACGATTGCCGCCATGTCGTACCAGTACAGCGTCGGCCGGCCGTTCCTCTATCCGCAGAACAGCCTGTCCTACACGGGTAATTTCCTCCGCATGACGTTCGGCAACCCGGCCGAGCCCTATGAGGTCAATCCGGTCGTCGAAAAGGCGATGGACAAAATCTTCATCCTCCATGCCGACCATGAACAGAACGCCTCGACGTCGACCGTGCGCCTTGCCGGGTCGTCGGGCGCCAATCCCTTTGCCTGTATCGCGGCGGGTATCGCCTGTCTCTGGGGTCCGGCGCACGGCGGCGCGAACGAGGCCGCGTTGGAAATGCTGCGCGAGATCGGGACGGTGGACCGGATTCCGGAATATATCGCCCGCGCCAAGAACAAGGACGACCCCTTCCGCCTGATGGGTTTCGGGCACCGCGTGTACAAGAACTTCGATCCGCGCGCGACCGTGATGAAGCGGACGGCGGACGAGGTGCTGAAGGAACTGGGCGTCACCGATCCGATCTTCGACGTCGCCCGCGAGCTCGAGCAGATCGCGCTGAACGACCCGTATTTCATCGAGAAAAAGCTCTATCCCAACGTCGATTTCTATTCGGGCGTCATCCTGTCGGCGATCGGGTTCCCGACGACGATGTTCACCGTGCTGTTCGCGCTGGCCCGGACTGTCGGCTGGGTGGCCCAGTGGAACGAGATGATCAGCGACCCCGAGCAGAAGATCGGGCGTCCGCGCCAGCTCTACACCGGCCCGGCGCAGCGCGACTATGTGCCGGTCTCCGGCCGCTAGGTAAAGCCGTCAGGCCGTGGGCAGGGTGAGGATGAAACGCGCGCCCTGCCCCGGTGCACTGTCGAGCGTGATGTCGCCGCCCATGGCGCGCGCCAGCCGCCGCGAGATATAGAGCCCCAGCCCGCTGCCGCCCGCCTCGGACGAGTCCACCCGTTCGAACTTGTCGAAGACGCGCTCGTGGTCTTCCGCGGCGATGCCCTTGCCCTGATCGGCAACGATCACCACGGCGGTGTCGCCGTCCTGCTCGGTGCGCAGCCAGATCATGCCCCCTTCCGGCGTGTAGCGCACTGCATTCGTCAGCAGGTTCACCAGGATCTGGAGGACGCGGTGGAAATCGCCGCGCGCCATCAGCACTTCGTCGGCATCGGGCCGGTCGATCCGCGCCTGCTTGTCGGCCGCGCGCACGGCGAGCAGGCCGGCCGCACGGCGGGCGACATCGGCCAGGTCTACCGGCTCGCCGTAGATGGCGAAGTCCGGACGTTCGACGGCGTTCAGGTCGGCGAGGTCATCGACCAGAGCCAGCAGGTGACGTGCGGCGCTACCGATATCGCCCGCATAATCGGCATAGTCGCGGCGCAAGGGGCCGTCGGCCTGGGCACTGATGGTGTCGGCACGCGCGACGATACGATCGAGCGGGGCGCGCAACACCTGGCCCAGGCGGTTCGCCAGATCGGCATCGGCGACGTTGCCGGGAAGGTCCGTCGCCTTGCCGATGGTCGGCGCGACCGGGCGCGCCTGCCCGACGAAGCCGGCGAAGCGCCCCTCGGCATCGAGGCGCGCATCGCCCGACAGCTCGAATTCGACATCGGGCCGGTCCCGTCGCACGGCGCGCTGGCCGGTGAACGAGGATCGTCCGGCAAGCGCGGCAAGGATGGGCATGTCACCCTGCGCGTCCTCGATCAGGCGGACGAGCCGGGTCAGCGGCTGCCCGAGGACATCCGATTCATGCAGGCTGGTCGCGTCGTCCGGTGCAAAGAGCGTCTCGTTCAGGCGCAGCGCGCCGTCGGTACTCCACGTCCAGGCCCCGATGGCGGCAAGGTCGGGCGCCGCGGGGGCCGGCGCGGCAACGAGCCAGGACGCGCGGCGGGGGCGTTGCGTCCAGCCGCCCACGTTGAGCGACACGCACCCGTCCTCGGGCCGCGCATGCACCTGCAATTCGATATCCGTTTCGGCGTCGGCGGCGATAACCAGGCGCGAGACCGGGATCCTCAACGTCTGCGCAAGATGCGCCAGCATGGCGAGCGACGGCACGGCGAAGGGCGCGCCGATCGCACCGCCGGCACGCGCGTTGAGAGCCGCAAGCCGCACGCCGGCAGACAGCAGGCGTCCATCGGCATCCACGCGGGCTTCCTCCGCGGGTACGGCAATCACGCAGAATTCCGGGCAGCGTTCGGCATGAAGCCGCTTTAGCGCGGTGAAGTTAAAGCCCTGCTAAGCCTGTTCTGAAGTGTTGCGACCGTCGCAAAGGCATGCGCCGCGACCACGCACAGGCCTGCCATCATGCCGACCGGCCCCAGCAAGCTGCCGCCAAGGAGGATCAGCGCCGTGCCGCCGATGTCCGCAAACCAGCTCGTCGGGCCACCGCCCGCCTCGCGGATCCGGTCCGCCAGCGCGAGAAGCCCGACCGTCGTGAGCGCAAGCACAGCCGGGGCCAGGTCGGGCAGCAGTTGCACCACGATGAGCAACAGCACCAGCAGGCCGGCCAGGTTCCGGAAGTGAGCCATCAGCCGGGCATGGCGGACGGGGATGCCCGTCACCGCGCCGGCCAGGGCCGACGAGGCCTCCGCCAGCAGGCCGGCGAGGAACAGGCCCAGCGCGACGGCGGTCCAGTGCCACCACTGCATGAACGGTGCGACGGCGAAAGCCGCGAGCGCGGTCAGGGGTCCGCCCCGCGCCAGCAACGGCAGGACGGTCGGAAGGCTGCGCGCGATCAGGCGCGACACCGGGGAGATGATCCAATAGTCGCCCCAGCCGCACGACACGCCATCGACGGCGCCGACCAGCATGCGCGCGACGGCTTCGGGCTCGGCCGCAGGCAGGAGCATGTCGTCTTCGGTGAGCACGATCCGCTTTGCCCGCGCGCCCACGGCCTTGCGCATCAGCGTCGACCCCAGGTCCCAGTCGGCCGACAGCGGCGCGGTTGCGCGGACATGCGCCCCGTTGAGCCGCCCGATACCCACCCAGTGGCTGCGCGCGTCGATAAGCTCATGCGCCGGTTTGGCGCGCTCCGGCTCGATGCACAGCAGCGCGGGGCCGGCCGTCCGCAGCAGCGCGGCGAGCTGACGGTCGCCGACGATCTGGTCGCCGGTCAGCAACAGCACGGCTTCGTCCGGGTGAAACAGGTCCGCGACCTCGGCGTTGGAACGGACCAGCGTCGTCGGCAGGCCCTCTCCCCGCAGCCGGTCGACCGCTTCGACCACATCGCGGGTGACCCGGTCGGTGACGAGGACAAGGTGGAGCGCCCCTGCCCGTACCGCGCGGCGCAGCTGGAACTCCGGCCACGACAGCCCCAGCACGGGCGCGGTCGGCCGGTCCTCGTCCAGAATGATCAACGCTGCCAGTGTCACATGCCTGCCCCAAACTGCGGCGGGCGCTACGACATTGGGCAGGCAACTGCAAAGACCGCGCGACGACAGGGCCCGCCAGGGGGGACGAAGTACGCCGGGCCGACGGGCGACGGCGCGATTTGGTCTCGACACGTGCGGACCGCTGTGATTCAACGGCGTTCGCAAATCTGAAAGAATATGGTAAACGGCCGCATGAACGGGGGAACGCAAGCTGCCAGCCAGTGGCGTGACGAGCACGATATCGTGGCCGTCGCGTCCGAGGATCCGGCGCCATATCAATTCGATGGGTTCGACGAGCAGCCGCCGGCGACCGACCGGCGCGCACTGGTGTACGGCGCCCTCGCCGTCATTGCCGCGCTTGCCTGGCTCGTTGCCTTTGCCTTCGCCAACCAGTCGGCGCTGGAACGGACGCCGGCACTCGACGGGGCCGTCGCGCTTGTCCAGGGCACCGCCCCGCCCCTGGTCCTGATCGCGCTGCTCTATCTGCTTGCGGTCCGCACGAGCCGCAGCGAAGCGACGCGCTTCGGCAAGGTCAGCGCGGCGCTGCGCAGCGAACAGGACCGGCTGGCAAGCGTGATCGCGGACGTCACGGCCCGTATCGACGCCGAACGTTCAGAAATCGCCGTCCACGCCGACCGGCTGACCCGCATCGGCGAGGATGCGGCCGAACGGCTTCGGACGGTCGCCGACCACCTCCGCAGCGATATCGCCACGCTGTCGCGCGATGCCGAACTGTTGCACCAGTCGTCGCAGGCGGCGCGCGGGGACATGGCCTCGCTGATCGGCGACATGCCCAAGGCACAGCAGCAGACCGAGGCACTGACCGAAGCGCTCGAACAGGCGGGACTGGCCGCCCATGAACGTGCCGGCGCGCTCGATGCGCAGATCGCCGCCCTGGTCGCCCGCAGTCGCGAGGCGGACGAAGTCGCGGGCGGCGCCGCGCAGAAGCTGGCTGCCCATCTCGCGCGGGTCGACGGCGTCAGCGAAACGGCGAGCGCCCGCCTGACCGAAGCTTCGCTGACGATGACCGCGGCGATCGACGGTGCGCTGGTGCGCGCTGCCGAAGCCGGCGATGCCGCCCGTCAGGGCATGGAGGCGCAGGGCAGCGCGATGCGCGCGCTCGTCGAACAGAGCGAGGCTGCGCTGGCGCGCACCGGTGCCGAGGCGAGCGAGGCGCTCGCGTCGCGCGTTGCCGAAGTGACGGCTCGCGTCGAGGAACTGGGCGCGATGCTGGTCGATCACGAAGCGACCAGCAAGAAGCTCATCTACGGGGTGGCGTCGGGCATCGACCTGATCGACGAACGTTTCGCGGCGATGGACGAAGGCGCCGAGGCGCGGCACGAGCGACTGGCGACTGCGCTGTCGGGTCTTGCAACGCATGCCGGCACCCTCGCCGCCGCGCTCGATCGTGGCGGTGCCGCGGCCGATACCATGATCGGCAAGACCGAGACGTTGATGACGGCGCTCGACGCGACGACGCGCGAGATCGAGGAAAACCTGCCGGCCGCCTTTGCGCGCCTCGACACGAGCGTCGATGCCAGCCGCGACAAGATTGCCGCCGTGGCGCCCGAAGTGGCCCGCATCGAACGCGAAGCGAGCGCCGCGCTCGACCGGCTGCTCGATGCCGAAAAACTTCTCGCCGGACAGCGCGCCGCGCTCGATGCGCTGGGCAGCGAGCTGGAAACCAGGCTTGCTGCCGGTCGCGCCTCGGCGAACGACCTCGTCGCCGCCGTCCAGGGCGCCGACAGCCGTACCCGGGAAATCGCCGAAGGGGCGACCAACACGTTGGTCGAGGCGATGGTTCGGGTTCGCGAAACCGCGCAACTTGCCGCCGAACGCGCGCGCGAGGCGCTGGCTGCCGTCGTGCCCGACAGTGCCGAACGCCTGTCCGCCGCCGTCAGGGAGGCTTTGCAGGGCGCCGTGACCGCTCAGGTCGAGGCGCAGATCGGCGAACTTGCCGCCAACGCGGAGCGCGCCGTGGCGTCGGCCAATACGGCGTCAGACCGGTTGATGCGCCAGATGCTGACCATTGCCGAGACGAGCGCGCAGGTCGAAGCGCGCATCGGCGAGGCGCGCAACGAAATCGAGGAAGCCGACCGCGACAATTTCTCGCGGCGCGTGGCGCTGTTGATCGAGTCGCTCAATTCGACGGCGATCGACGTGACCAAGATCCTGTCGAACGACGTCACCGACAGCGCATGGGGTGCCTATCTGAAAGGCGATCGCGGCGTCTTTACCCGCCGCGCCGTCCGTCTGCTCGACGCTGGCGAGGTCCGTGAAATCACGCGGCATTACAACGACGAACCCGAATTCCGCGACCAGGTGAACCGCTACATTCACGATTTCGAGGCGATGCTGCGCAACGTGCTCGCCACGCGCGCGGGGTCGCCGCTCGGGGTGACCTTGCTCTCGTCCGACATGGGCAAGCTGTATGTCGCACTCGCCCAGGCGATCGAACGCCTTCGGACCTGAAATACCGGTTCTCGACGCCGGCTCGAGACCGCGCAGACCAGCCGCGCACGATGCCCGACCTGTCGGGAAATGCGACGAAACGCGCGAATACGTCCGGTCAGTGTCGCATAACCGTCGCATGCCGCCGGTAACGGCCTCTCGTTGAGTAAAGTTCACCAACAGGAGTAGCTTATGCGTTTTTCCCTCACCCGCGCCGTCGTCGCGGGCGCGTTCCTTCTTGCCGCCATGCCTGCCTCCGCGGCGACGTATTTCACGATCGCCGGCCTTGCGGATGCGGGACCACGTTACACGTTCAGCTTCTCGATTCCCGATGCCGCGGTCCCCAATCCGACGACCAGCTCGACCGCGCGCTTCAACGGGACGCCGATCACCTATACGCGCCCGAACAGCACGACGCCCCTTGTCGAGAACGGCCAGTTCGACGGCCCGACCTTCTTCACGACGATCGATCAGGGCGGCCTCGCGATCCTGCGCCTCGACCGCGAACCCGCGGGGCAGGAACAGTTTCGCTTGTTCGGAACGCAGTTGTTCACTGGGCCGACGACGGCGCCGGTCTTCCGGCTCGGCACGTTCGACCTGTCGTCGACGCCCAGGAACGGTGGCGATCCGGTCCAGCCGCTGACCTATCGCGTGACGATCAGCGACAGCGCGGCAGTGGCTGTGCCCGAGCCTGCGACCTGGGCCATGATGATTGGCGGCATCGGGATGACGGGTGCGGCTTTTCGCCGCCGGCCGCGCCGGTCGCGCGCTGCCCTGGCCTGATCCCGGGATCGTCAGTGACGGGGGTTCGCAACGCGCGTTGCGGACCCCATTCCCCGGCGACGCTGCCGGTCAGTTGCCCCGCAATTCCCGCGGCGTGAAGATGTCGAGCTTCTCCGGCGTCACCCAGCCGAAATTATAGTTGAGCAGGAACAACACGAACGCCGCGCTGGCGACGATGGTTGTCCGCTTGACGATCCGACCCGGGCGAAAATTATAGGGCGCGCTATCGGCCTGGCCGGGAATCTTCGCCGCGCCCGCCTCGTCGTGCGTCCGCACGCCAAAGGGCATGACGACGAACGCGCTCATCACCCAGAACAAGGCATAGATCGCGATCGCCGACTGGATCTTCACGCCTGCAGCACCATCACTTCGACGATGGGCTTCTTCCCCGTCCAGTCGGTGGCGACGCGGCGGACCGCGAGGCGGATCTTTTCGCGCAACTTGTCCTCGTTCCGCTCCTTGCCGATCGCGGCGGCGGCTTCGTCGCGCGCTTCGGCCAGGAAGTCGTTACGATCCTCTTCGACCGGGATACCCTGGATGCGCACTTCGGGCGTGCCGATCAGTTGCCAGCTGCGGTCGACCGCGACGGCGACCGATATCACGCCATATTCCGCGAGCTTGCGACGCTCGCCGATGGTCGCGCCATTGGCCGGCAGGATGACGTCGCCGTCGAGCACAAGGCGCCCCGTGCGCTCCTTGCCGATGATGCTCGGCCCCTTTGGCGCCAGCCGCACGACATCGCCGTTCGACTGGATCAGCGCCCGGGGAATCCCTTCGCCGAGGCCGAACCGCGCCTGTTCCGCCATGTGCCGCCGTTCGCCATGGACCGGGACGAGCATTTCGGGGCGGATCCATTCGTACATCTTCGCCAGCTCAGGACGACCGGGATGGCCCGAGACATGGACGTGCGCCTGCTTTTCGGTGACCATCAGCACGTTCTTGCGCGCAAGCGCGTTCTGGATGCGACCGATGGCGACTTCGTTGCCGGGGATCTGCTTCGACGAGAAGATGACCGTGTCGCCTTCGCTGACCTTGATCTGGTGCTGGTCGAACGCGATGCGCGCCAGCGCGGCGCGATCCTCGCCCTGCCCGCCCGTCGCGATGACCAGGCTCTTGTTGCCGGGCAACCGCATGGCACTGTCGAAATCGACGGTATCGGGAAAATCCTTGAGGTAGCCGTTCTGGCGCGCCGCCGTGATGATGCGGTCGAGCGAGCGGCCCGCCACGGTCAACGTCCGGTCGGTCGCCTTGGCGACCTGCCCCAGCGTCGCGAGCCGCGCTGCGTTCGACGCGAAGCTCGTCACGATGACGCGGCCCTCGGCGGCGGCAACGGCCTTCATCAGGCCGTCGCGGACACTGCCTTCGGTGCCCGAGGCTTCGTTGTTGAAGGCATTGGTGGAATCGCACACGAGGGCAAGAATGCCCTTGTCGCCGATGGCGCGCATCTGCGCCTCGGTCGCGGATTCTCCAAGCACCTGGTCGTCGTCGAGCTTCCAGTCGCCGGTGTGGAACACGCGGCCATAAGGCGTTTCGATCAGCGCGGCGTCCATGTCGGGAATGGAATGCGCCAGGCGCACGAGTTCGATTCCGAACGGCCCGAGCTGGAGCTTCTGGCCCGGCTTGACGACGTTGACCTTCACTTCCTTCGACAGGCCCTCTTCGTCGAGCTTGCCGCGGATGAGCGTCGCCGTGAACGGGTTGGCGTAAAGCGGCACACCGAGATCGGCCGCGAGATAGGGGATCGCGCCGATATGGTCTTCGTGCCCGTGCGTCAGCACGATGCCGACAAGGTCCTTGCGCCGCGCTTCGATGAATTCGAGGTCGGGCAGGACGAGGTCGACGCCGGGGTAATCCGACCCGGCGAACGTCAGGCCCAGGTCGACCATCAGCCATTTGCCGTCGCAACCATACAGGTTGACGTTCATGCCGATTTCGTCGGACCCGCCGAGTGCCAGGAACAGGAGTTCGTTTTTGGGGGTGGTCAAATTTGTCTCATTTCAATTCTAGAATTTGGCGTCGGCCCGGACATGACCCGGGTCAGGGCTTCTTCGTTGCCGGAAGGGAGCCTGGCCCCGGTTCTGGCCCGGGGCGACGGTCCTTAGATAGGGGCTCTAATCGACCGGCGCCACAATAGCGACAATCCTTTGAGTGTCAGGTCGGCATCGACCGAGTCGAACAAGTGGCTGTGCTGCTGGAACAGGGCGGCTAGGCCGCCGGTCGCGATGACCTGGACCGGGCGGCCGATCTCGGCACGCATGCGGGCGACCAGCCCTTCGATCATGGCGACATAGCCCCAATAGATGCCGATCAACATCTGGCTTTGCGTGGTGCGACCGATGACGCTGTCGTTGTCGGGCGCTTCGATGGCGATGCGCGGCAGCTTTGCCGCGGCCGCGACCAGCGCGTCGAGCGACAGGTTGAGCCCGGGCGCGATGATCCCGCCCTTATAGGCCCCGTTGAAATCGACATGGTCGACGGTGGTCGCCGTGCCGAAGCTGATGATGATCAGGTCGCCTGGGTGCGCGGCGTGCGCGGCGATCGCATTGCACGCGCGATCGGACCCGACCGACAGCGGCTCGTCGACGTCGAGCGCGATGCCATATTCCATCGGCGTGCGCCCGGCGACCAGCGCTTCGACCCCGAAGTATTTCTGCGCCAGCGACTGGATGTTGTAGAGCGCACGCGGGACGACCGTCGACACCGCCACGTCCGTGACGTCCTCGCGCTTCAGGCCCTCGAGCTCGATCAGGCGGAGCAGCCAGACCGCATATTCATCCGCCGTGCGCCGGGCATCGGTGACGATCCGCCAGCGGCTGCGCGGCGTGCCGTCGTCGTTGACCAGCGCGAACTTGATGTTGGTATTCCCGACGTCGATGGCGAGCAGCATGGTTGGCCTCAGATCAGGAAGACGTCGCCGGCGTGAATGACACGGGTCGTGCCATCCGCCAAGCGGAGTTGCAGGGCGCAGTCGGCGGTCAGGCCATCGAACGTGCCGTCGAGGCGCGATCCGTCGGGAAGCGCCGCCGCGAGCGGCGTGCCCGGCGCATGGGCATGGTCCAGCCAGTGCCGGCGCAGCACCGGGAGGCCGGCCGTGCGCCATTGCGCCACCCCGCGCGCGACGGTGTCCGCCAGCGCGGCCACGGCGGTCTCCACCGACATCGTCACGCCCAGCGCCGCCAGGCTGACCGACGGGCGGTCGGACAGCTCGGGATGATGCGCGAGGTTGATGCCGATGCCGATCACCACGCAGTCGCCCTGGCGTTCGAGGAGAATGCCCGCGAGCTTGGCGGTCCCGGCAAGCACGTCATTGGGCCATTTGAGCGAAAGCGCGGAAAGGCCCAGCGCTTCGACGACGGCAATGCCGGCAAGCAACGCAAGCGTCGACGCCGGCGGATCGCCCGCGCGCAGCCGGACGAGGCCGCTCGCATAGAGATTGCCCGGCGGCGACTGCCACGCCCGGCCCTGGCGTCCCCGCCCTGCCGTCTGGCATTCGGCGACGAGCCAGTCGCCCTCGTGCACGCTGTTGCTCGCGGCAAGCGCAAGCATGTCGGCGTTGGTCGAGCCCGTCTCGGCAACGCGCAGGATCGTCAGAACAGCGCCTTCGCCGCGTTGTTGGTCAGCGCGTCGAGCCAGGGAATCAGCGGATAGCCCAGCGCGATCACGATGGCCGATGCCGCGATCAGGCCGTTTTCGATGCGGCTGGCGGGCGGCGCGAAGGCCGGGGCGGCTTCATCGAAGTACATGATCTTGATGATTTTGATGTAGTAGAAAGCGCCGATCACCGACGCGGCAATGCCGAACAGCGCCAGCAGGACGAGGTTCGCGTCGATCGCGGCCGAGAACACCGCGAACTTCGCCCAGAATCCGAACAGCGGCGGGATGCCCGCCAGCGAAAACATGAAGATCGCCAGCGCGGCGGCCAGCCAGCCGTTGGTCCGCGACAGCCCGGCGAGCGAGGCAATGCTCTCCACCTGCCAGCCCTCGGCATCGCGCATCTGCAGCACGCACAGGAAAGTGCCGAGCGTCATCACGATGTAGATCGCCATATAGGTCAGCACCGAGGCCGCCCCCTCGGGCGTGCCCGTCGCCAGGCCGATCAGCGCGAAGCCGATGTTGTTGATCGACGAATAGGCGAGCAGTCGCTTGATGTTGGTCTGGCCGATGGCGCCCGCCGCGCCCAGCACGATGCTGGCGAGAGCGGCGAAGATCACGATCTGCTGCCAGGCATCGGTCGCCGAGCCCATGGCCGACATCGCGATGCGCACGAACATGGCGATGGCGGCGACCTTTTGCGCTGTCGCGAACAGGGTCGTCACCGGCGTCGGCGCGCCTTCGTAGACGTCGGGCGTCCACATGTGGAACGGGACCGCGGCGATCTTGAAGGCGATGCCGGCGAAGACGAAGACGAGCCCGAACAGCTGCCCGGTGGTCAGTCCGCTGTCGAATGCCCGCGCAATGCCCGCATAACCGGTCGTGCCGGTAAACCCATAGGTCAGCGACGCGCCGTAGAGCAGGATGCCCGAGGCGAGCGCGCCGAGGACGAAATACTTCAGCCCCGCCTCGGCCGAACGCTGGTCGCGGCGCATGAAGCTGGCGAGGACATAGCTGGCGAGCGACTGCAGCTCGAGGCCGATGTACAGCGTGATCAGGTCGGTCGCCGACACCATCATGCCCGCGCCTGCGGTCGCGAGCAGGATCAGCACCGGATATTCGGGCTTCAGCCGCTCGACCGCGAAGAAGCGCGGCGCGATGAGAATGCACACGCCGGTCGCCAAGTAGATCAACACCTTGGCGAAAGCCGAAAAGGCGTCCGCGCGATACAGGCTGCCAAACGCCTCGCCATAGCCCGTGACCGGCATCGCTGCCGCAAAACCTGCGGTCGTGAGCAGCGCGATCGCCAGGAACGAGATCAGCGAGGTCGACTTTTCGTCGCCCCATGCCGCGACGAGCATCAGTGCGATCGCGCCGAGGCTGAGGATCAGCTCGGGCAGCGTGAAAAGCAGGTTCGCGCCCATCAGTGCGCTCCCTCGGCGTGCGCTTCGATGGCGGGCGCCGCGCCCATTGCCAGCTTCGCATCGCCGCCCGGGTTCGCGCGCTCGAGGCGCGCCAGCAGCGCGCCGACGTCACTGCGCATCGGCTTCAGAAAGCTTTCCGGGTAGATCCCCATCCAGAAGACCGCGCCGATGATCGGCGCAAGCAACGCGATTTCGCGCATCGACAGGTCGGGCATGGCCTTTACATCGTCCTTGTCGAGCTTGCCGAAGACAACCCGGCGATAGAGGTAAAGCATATAGGCGGCGCCGAGGATGATGCCGGTCGTCATGACGAACGCGACCCAGCTGTTGGCGCGATACGAACCGGAGAGCGACAGGAATTCGCCGACGAAGCCGCTGGTCCCGGGCAAACCGACCGACGCCATGGTGAACACCATGAAAAACAGCGCATATTTCGGCATCGAATCCGCAAGCCCGCCATAGCGCGCGATCTCGCGGGTATGCAGGCGGTCGTAGATCACGCCGACGCACAGGAACAATGCTCCCGAGACAAGCCCGTGGCTGAGCATCACCAGCATCGCGCCTTCGATGCCCTGCCGGTTGAACGCCATCAGCCCGATGGTGACGAACGCCATATGGGCGACCGAGGAATAGGCGATCAGCTTTTTCATGTCCGTCTGCACCAGCGCGACGAGCGAGGTATAGACCACCGCCACCATCGACAGGCCCATGACCAGCCAGAACCAATGGGCGGTTCCTTCGGGGAACATCGGCAGAAGGAACCGGATGAAGCCGTAGCCGCCCATCTTGAGCAGCACGCCCGCGAGGATCACCGATCCTGCCGTCGGCGCCTGCACGTGCGCGTCGGGCAGCCAGGTGTGGACCGGCCACATCGGCATCTTGACCGCGAACGAGGCGAAGAACGCAAGCCACAGCCACTTCTGTGCCTCGGGCGTGAAGTCGTACTGCATCAGCACGGGGATTTCGGTCGTCCCCGCTTCGTGCACCATCCACAGCATCGCGACGAGCATCACGACCGAACCGAGCAGCGTGTAGAGGAAGAACTTGTACGCCGCGTAGATGCGGTTTGCGCCGCCCCAGATGCCGATGATCAGGTACATCGGGATGAGGCCGGCCTCGAAGAAGATATAGAACAGGAAGATGTCCTGCGCGGCGAACACGCCGATCATCAGCGCCTCCATCAGGAGGAACGCCGCCATATATTCGCCGACGCGCGTCGTGATCGCTTCCCACGACGCGCCGATGCAGATCGGCATCAGGAAGACGCTCAGCATGATCAGCATCAGCGCGATGCCGTCGATGCCCATCGCCCAGGCAAAGCGCCCGAATACCGGCGAATATTCGGTGAACTGCCATTGCGGTCCGCCCGCGTCGTAGTTCGCCCAGAGCAGGCAGCCGAGGCCGAACAGGATCAGCGTCGTGACCAGCGCGGTCCAGCGCGCCGTGTTGGCGGGCACGAACAGGCACACCACCGCGGCGAACAGCGGCAGGAAGATCATGACCGAGAGAATGGGAAAGCTCACCGTGTCATCACCCAGGTTGCCGCCGCGGCCAGCCCGAGCAGCATCACCAGCGCATATGTATAGAGATAGCCCGACTGGAACCTGACGGCCGCGCGGCTGCCCATGGCGACGATTGCCGCCGCGCCGTTCGGCCCGAACCGGTCGATCGTGCCCTCGTCGCCGCCGTGCCAGAACAGCCGGCCGAAGGCGAAGGCGGGCTTCACGAACAGGCGATCATAGAGCTCGTCGAAATACCATTTGTTGAGCAGGAAGCGGTACAGCCCGCCTGCGCTTGCCACGAACTTGCCGGGCAGCTCGGGCGACTTGATGTACGCCAGCCAGGCGATGGCGAGCCCCAGCAGCATGACGATCGTCGCCGACAGCTTCACGAGTTCGGGCACCTCGTGCATCGCGTGCATCAGATGCTCGTTGAAGGCGACGCTGCCCCTCCAATAGGTCATGCCCTCTTCGGGATCGATGAACATGCCGTGGAAAGCGAACCCGGCGAACACGGCGCCGATAGTCAGAAGCACCAGCGGGACCAGCATCGACTTGGGGCTCTCGTGCGGGTGATAGCCCGCCGTGCCTTCGGGATGGGCGACCGGATGATGCGCGCTGTCGCCATGCTCGTCCGACGGATGATCATGGCCATGGCCATGTGCGTCGTGCACCGCGTGCTGGATGTGCTCGCTGCCGGCCCAGCGCGGCGTGCCCCAAAAGGTCAAGAACATCAGCCGCCACGAATAGAAGCTGGTGAGCAACGCGGCGAAGACGGCGATCGCGAAGGCGACATAGCCATGCTGCGTCCCGCTGGCATAGGTCGCCTCGATGATCGCGTCCTTCGAATAGAAACCTGCAAAGCCGAAGATCCCGGCGATGCCGACGCCGGTAATGGCCAGCGTGCCCGCCATCATCGCCCAGAAGGTGATCGGGATATGCTTCCTGAGACCTCCGTAGAAACGCATGTCCTGTTCGTGATGCATCGCGTGGATCACCGATCCGGCGCCAAGGAACAGCAGCGCCTTGAAGAAGGCGTGGGTGAACAGGTGGAACATCGCGCCGCCGAACGACCCGACGCCGGCGGCGAAGAACATGTAGCCGAGCTGGCTGCACGTCGAATAGGCGATCACGCGCTTGATGTCGGTCTGCGCCGTGCCGACGGTCGCGGCGAACAGCGCCGTCGCGGCCCCTACATAGGTGACGACCGTCATCGCGGTCGGGCTGACGACGAACATCGGCGACAGGCGGCACACCATGAACACGCCTGCGGTCACCATCGTCGCGGCATGGATCAGCGCGGAAACCGGCGTCGGCCCTTCCATCGCGTCGGGCAACCAGGTGTGCAGCCCCAGCTGCGCCGACTTGCCCATCGCGCCGACGAACAGCAGCAGGCAGAGCAAGGTCATCGTATCGACGCGCATGCCGAGGAACCCGATCGTCGAGCCCGCCATGCCGGGCGCCGCCGCGAGGATCGCCGGGATCGACACGGTGCCGAACACGAGAAACGTGCCGAAGATGCCGAGCGAAAAGCCGAAGTCGCCGACGCGGTTCACGACGAATGCCTTGATCGCGGCGGCGTTCGCGCTGGGCTTGTGGTACCAGAAGCCGATCAGCAGGTAGGACGCGAGCCCCACCCCTTCCCAGCCGAAGAACATCTGGACGAGGTTGTCGGCGGTCACCAGCATCAGCATCGCGAAGGTGAAGAGCGAGAGGTACGCGAAGAAGCGCGGCTGGCTGGGGTCCTCGGCCATATAGCCCCAGCTGTAGAGATGGACGAGCGCCGACACCGACGTGATCACGACGAGCATCACTGCGGTCAGGCTGTCGATCCGCAGGCTCCAGTCGACGACCATGTCGCCCGAATGGATCCAGTCGAGCACCGGCACGACCTGCGTCGCGTCCATGCCCGAGATGAACGCCGCGAACGTCATCCACGCGATCGCGCACGAAACGAACAGCGACACCGTCGTCACCAGCTTTGCGCCGGTATTGCCGAGCACGTGCCGGCCCAGCCCCGCGACGAGCGCGGCCAGCAGCGGCAGGAAAACCATGGTCTTGATCGCCAGCATCAGCCGCGCATCCGGTTGACGTCGTCGACCGCGATCGTCGCGCGGCCACGGAAGAAGATGACGAGGATTGCGAGGCCGATCGCGGCCTCACCCGCCGCAACGGTCAGCACGAACATCGCGAACACCTGCCCGACGAGGTCGCCGAGATAGACGCTGAACGCGACGAGGTTGATGTTCACGCTCAGCAGGATCAGCTCGATCGCCATCAGGATGACGATGATGTTCTTGCGATTGATGAAAATGCCCAGCACGCCAAGCACGAACAGGATCGCGCTGACGGTGATATAGTGGTGCAGCCCGATCATGACCGCCGGCCCTGAACTTGTCGAAGGGTCACAATTCCACTCCCGCGCCGACTTCAACGTCTTTCACGATCCGTACGGCATCCTGCGGGCGACGCTGGACCTGGCGGCTGATGTTCTGCGCCTTGACGCCGCCACGCGCGCGGTGGGTCAGCACGATCGCGCCGATCATCGCGACGAGCAGGACAAGGCCCGCGCCTTCGAAGACATAGACATATTTGGTGTAGATCAGCGCGCCCAAGGCCTCGATGTTCGGCATGGTCTGCGGCGTCACGCCGGTGCGGTTGGCGAGCGCGATCGGCCCCGCGTTCCAGGCGGCCGTCGCGAAAAGGGTCTCGGCAATCAGGACCGCGGCGACGAGCAGCCCGAACGGCAGGTAGCGCGTAAAGCCCTGCCGCGCCTCGGCAAAGTCGATGTTCAGCATCATGACGACGAACAGGAACAGCACCGCGACCGCGCCGACATAGACGATGACGAGCAGCATCGCGATGAACTCGGCGCCCAGGATGAGCATGAGACCCGCTGCGTTGAAGAAGGCGAGGATGAGCCAGAGCACCGAATGCACGGGGTTGCGCGCCGTGATCGTCAGCACCGCCGACAGAACCACAACGCTGGCAAAGAGGTAGAAGGCGAGGACCTGAATCACGCTGCGCGGCCCCTAGCGATACGGGGCATCGGCGGCAAGGTTCGCGGCGATGGTCCGCTCCCACCGGTCGCCGTTGTCCAGCAGCTTCGACTTGTCGTAGATCAGTTCCTCGCGCGTTTCGGTCGCGAATTCGAAATTCGGCCCCTCGACGATGGCGTCGACCGGGCAGGCCTCCTGGCACAGGCCGCAGTAGATGCACTTGGTCATGTCGATGTCGTAGCGCGTCGTGCGGCGGCTGCCGTCCTCGCGCGGCTCGGCCTCGATCGTGATCGCCTGCGCCGGGCATACTGCCTCGCACAGTTTGCACGCGATGCAGCGCTCCTCGCCGTTCGGGTAACGACGCAGCGCGTGCTCGCCCCGGAACCGCGGCGAGATCGGGTTCTTCTCGTACGGATAGTTGATCGTCGCCTTTGGCTTGAAGAAATACTTCAAGGTCAGCGCATGCGCCTTGACGAACTCCCACAGGGTGAAGGTCTTGATGAGGTGGGCAATGCTGCTCATCGCTGAAGATCCTTTCTGCCGGCTGCCCGCACGATTGAGTTGAACTGATCTTTGCACATTCTGACGTCGCTCGTCCGCTTCAGCTTGGGCGTATCGATCGTCATGGTCGCCGAGATGCGGTCAGGCGCCGCGCACCCGTCAAATCTCGTCAGCATCAGATAGCCCGAGATCAGCACGACCCAGATCAGCGACAGCGGCAGGAAGATCTTCCAGCCCAGCCGCATCAGCTGGTCGTAGCGGTAGCGCGGCACGGTCGCCTTCACCCAGCTGAAGATGAAGAAGAAGACGAGGATCTTGAGGAACAGCCACAGGATGCCCGGCACGACGTAGAGCGGCGCCCAGTCGACCGGCGGCAGGTACCCGCCCCAGAACAGGATCGCATTGAGCGCCGCCATCAGGATGACGTTGGCATATTCGCCCAGCCAGAACAGCGCGAAAGCCATCGACGAATATTCGGTCTGGTAGCCCGCGACGAGTTCGCTCTCCGCCTCGGTCAGGTCGAACGGCGCGCGCGCGGTTTCCGCCAGCGAGCTGATGAAGAACACGACTGCCATCGGAAAGAACAGCGGGTTGAAGCCGAAGCCGTTGGTAATCCACAGATGGTGCCGCTGCGCCTCGACGATGGCCGACAGGTTGAAGCTGCCAGCCCAGAGGACGACCGAAATCAGCACGAAGCCGATGCTGACTTCATAGCTGACCATCTGCGCCGCTGCGCGCAGCGCCGAGTAGAACGGATATTTCGAGTTCGACGACCAGCCCGCCATCATCACGCCGTAGACGCCGAGCGACGACGCCGCGAGGATGTAGAGCAGCCCGACGTTGATGTCGGCGAGCGCCATGCCCGCGTCGAACGGGATGACCGCCCAGACGATCAGCGCGACGGTGAAGGTGATGATGGGCGCGAGCAGGAACAGCCCCTTGTTCGCGCTCGACGGGATGATCGTTTCCTGGAGGAACACTTTCAACCCGTCGGCGAAGCTCTGGAGCAGCCCGAACGGTCCGACCACGTTCGGCCCCTTGCGCAACGCCATCGCTGCCCAGATCTTGCGATCGGCATAGATCAGCATCGCGACCGCCAGCATCACCGGCAGCGCGATGAGCAGCACCATCGCAGTGTTCCACACCAGCCAGCCGGCGGTGTAGCCGAGGTGCGATTGGGCCCAGCCGGTCCAGGTCATTCCGCCGCCTCCAGCAGTTCGGCCTGTCCATGCACGATCTCGCGCGAGCACGCCGCCATCGTCGGCGACGCGCGGCAGATGGCGTTGGTCAGGTAGAAATCCTTGATCGGATAGCCGGCCATCTCGCCCTTGGGCTTGGCAGGCAGCTTCGGCACCGACCAACCATAGTCGGCGAGCCCCTCCTGCCCCAGCGCCGGAACCTCGCTCGCCATCGCGGCGCGCAGCCCGCCGAAACTGTCGAACGGCAGGCGGGCACCCAGCACGTCGCTCAGCGCGCGCAGTATCGCCCAGTCCTCGCGGGCATCGCCCGGCGGGAAGACGGCGCGTTCGGCCATCTGCACGCGTCCTTCGAGGTTGACATAGGTCCCGGCCTTTTCGGCATAGCTCGCCGCCGGCAGAATCACGTTGGCGGCATGCGCGCCCGCATCGCCGTGATGGCCGATATAGACCTTGAACGACTCGCCGAACGCCGACCAGTCGACTTCGTCCGCACCCAGCGCGAACACCAATTTGGTTCCCACCAGTGCCGCGATGCCGTCGGGCTGGGCGTAGCCGAGCATCAGCCCGCCCATCCGGCTCGCCGCCATGTGGAGGACGTTGAACCCGTTCCAGCCGTCCTTGACCAGGCCGAGACTGTCCACCAGCGCCAGCGCCGCGCCGTGCACGCCGTCGATCTTCAGCGCGCCGCCGCCGACGATCATCGCAGGCCGCGTCGCCGATGCGAATGCATCGCCAACGGCTCCGGGCAATTTGGCCAGCAGCGCCATGTCGCTTCCAAGCCACTGCGCCTTATAAGTAAGGTCGGTCTCCGGCCCGATCGCGAAAACCTTCGCCCCGCGCTTGATCGCCTTGCGGACGCGCGTGTTCACCAGCGGCGCTTCCCAGCGCAGGTTCGTGCCGACGAGCAGGATCGCGTCCGCCGTCTCCAGCCCGGCGATCGTCGTGTTGAAACTGACCGCCGACAGCGAGGAAACGTCGTACTTCAGCCCCGTCTGCCGCCCCTCGAGCAGCGAGGAACCCAGGTTCCGCAGCAGCGCCTTGGCGGCATACATCGTCTCGCAATCGACCAGGTCGCCCGCGATGGCGGCGACGCTCGACCCCGCATCCACGGCCTTGATCGCCGCGAAAGCCTCGTCCCAGCTTGCCGCCTGCAACTTGCCGTCCACGCGCACATAGGGCTTGTCGAGCCGCTTCCTTACAAGGCCGTCGACCGCATGGCGCGTCTTGTCCGAGGCCCATTCCTCGTTCACGTCCTCGTTTATCCGCGGCAGCGCGCGCAGCACTTGCCGCCCCCGACTGTCGAGCCGGATGTTGGTGCCGACCGCATCCATCACGTCGATCGACGGCGTCTTGCGCAGTTCCCAGGGCCGCGCCTCGAACGCATAGGGCTTGCTGGTCAGCGCGCCCACCGGACACAGGTCGACCACATTGCCCGACAATTCGGACTGGATCGCATGTTCCAGATAGGTTGTGATCTGCATGTTTTCGCCACGCCCGATCGCGCCGATGTCCTCGACGCCGGCGACTTCCTCGGCAAAGCGGATGCAGCGCGTGCACTGGATGCAGCGCGTCATTGCCGTCTTGACGATCGGCCCCATGTATTTCTCGGTGACCGCGCGCTTGTTCTCGTCGTAGCGGCTGTGGCCCTTGCCATAGGCAAGGCTCTGGTCCTGCAGGTCGCACTCGCCGCCCTGGTCGCAGATCGGGCAGTCGAGCGGGTGGTTGATGAGCAGGAATTCCATCACTCCCTCGCGCGCCTTCTTCACCATCGGGCTGTCGGTGCGGATCATCTGCCCCTCGGCAGCCGGCAGCGCGCACGATGCCTGCGGCTTGGGCGGACCCGGCGCGACCTCGACGAGGCACATCCGGCAATTGCCCGCGATGCTCAGGCGTTCGTGGTAGCAGAAACGCGGAATTTCCTTGCCCGCGGCTTCGCACGCCTGGAGCACGGTGGCCCCAGCAGGAACCTCGATCTCGATGCCGTCGACGGTAACTTTAGGCATAAGCGACCTTACTTCCTAGCCAGCGTGGCAGCGGACAACCGGTACAGCGCTTCGGCGATCGCGCCGCGCGCGACGGATTTTGAGAATTCAAACGTCTTGCCGCTTGGCAGGCAGGGGCCAAGACTTGGCACCAGCACCGCAAAAAGACGAGTTTCGGCCGATGAGCGGGTTTCCGACGATAACAGATCGCGCGCTGGTACCGGAGCGCGACGGACGACGCAGTCGCCAAACCTGACCATGGCAATCGCCTGCGCCCCATCGGCCGTCGGCGATGCCCCGTACGGTGCACCGTAATCGATCGGAGGAACCGCACTGAAATCGGTGATCACTTTGTTCCCGTACTCGCGCAGGAACAGGGCCTCGAACATATAGCCTCGAAAAACCGTCAGGGGCATTTGCAGCTCGCCCATGCCCATGCACTCGTCGCCCTCGCGATCGTAAATCGAGCGTGACATCTGTGCATGCTTCGGGCTGCCCACTGGCAGATCAAGATAGGCCTTGATCCGGCCAGTACTGCGATCGACGACGCAGCGGGCGAACTGGCGCGTCATTTCACTCGCGGCATTCTTGTCCCGATAATCGGTCTGCGCAGGGCGGTGCGTGAGCAGCGTGCCTGTCATCTGCGCGCTCGCACCAGTTGCGATCAAGCACAAGGCACCGATCATTTGCCTCAGAAGCCGTCCTCCTACCGCAATCGAGAATGGAGTCACGGCGCTCACTCCGCCGCCTCCAGGAATTCGACACCGCCGCGTTCCTTGATCCGCCGCTCGATCTCGGGCCGGAAGTGGCGGATCAGCCCCTGGATCGGCCATGCCGCCGCGTCGCCCAGCGCGCAGATCGTGTGCCCTTCGACCTGCTTGGTCACTTCCTGCAGCAGGTCGATTTCGGAGATGTCCGCGTCGCCCGTGCGCAGCCGTTCCATCACGCGCCACATCCAGCCGGTACCTTCGCGGCACGGCGTGCACTGGCCGCAGCTTTCATGCTTGTAGAAATAGGACAGGCGCGAAATCGCACGGACGATGTCGGTCGACTTGTCCATCACGATAACCGCTGCGGTTCCCAAGCCCGAGCCGAGCGCCTTCAGCCCGTCGAAGTCCATCGGCGCGTCCATGATCTGCGCGGCCGGGACCAGCGGCACCGACGACCCGCCGGGAATGACCGCCAGCAGATTGTCCCACCCGCCGCGAATGCCGCCGCAATGCGTCTCGATCAGTTCACGGAACGGAATGCTCATCGCTTCCTCGACCACGCAGGGCTTGTTCACATGGCCGCTGATCTGGAACAGCTTGGTCCCTTCGTTCTTCGGATTGCCGATCGCCGCGAACCAAGCGGGGCCGCGCCGCAGGATCGTCGGGACGACCGCAATGCTCTCGACGTTGTTGACCGTCGTCGGGCAGCCGTAGAGCCCGGCACCGGCCGGGAACGGCGGCTTCAGGCGCGGCTGGCCCTTCTTGCCTTCCAGGCTCTCGAGCATCGCGGTCTCTTCGCCGCAGATGTACGCGCCCGCGCCGCGGTGGACGAACACGTCGAAGTCATAGCCGGACTTGGCGGCATTCTTGCCGAGCAGCCCCTTGGCATAGGCCTCGGCGACGGCGGCGAACAGCGTCTCGGCCTCGCGGATATATTCGCCACGGATGTAGATGTACGCCGCGCGCGCCCGCATCGCATAGCCGGCGATCAGCGCGCCCTCGATCAGCTTGTGCGGATCGTGTCGGATGATCTCACGGTCCTTGCACGAACCCGGCTCGGACTCGTCGGCATTGATGACCAGGAAGTTCGGCCGGTCGGGCTTGGGCTCCTTGGGCATGAAGCTCCACTTCATGCCCGTCGGGAACCCTGCCCCGCCGCGCCCGCGCAATCCGCTCGCCTTGATGCTGTCGATGATCGCGTCCTGCCCCGCGGCCATCAGCGCCTTGGTATCGCTCCAGTCGCCCCGCTTCATCGCGGCGTCGAGCGAACACGGCTGGAAACCGTATAGGTTCGTGAAGATGCGGTCCTTGTCAGCGAGCATCGGTCGGTGCCTTGGTCCTGAGTTTGCGTTCGGCGGCCATCGCGAACGCCAAGAGGATAATGGGAAGAGTGGGCACGCCGCCCGCCTCGCCGCCGGTCGCAACGAAGACGCCGCCGATCACCACGATCGCCGCGAACGATAGCCCGATCAGGCCGTGCACCAGCATCAAGCGGGTTTTGGCGCTCACGACCATGACGTCCGGTAATCGTGGTTTTCAACCACCATCTCGACCAGCGTGGTTGGCCCGCCTTCGGGGCAGCTGACCTGTCGCGCGATCTGCGGCCCCGGCGTGACGGTTTCACCGGCCGCTAGCTTGTCGAGGATCGCGGTCATGCTGTCGTAGGTCAGGTCCTCGAAATTATCGTCGTTGATCTGCACCATCGGTGCATTGGCGCAGGCGCCCAGGCATTCGACTTCGGTCAGCGTGAACAGCCCGTCGGGCGTCGTATGCCCCTTCGACAGGCCCTTGTTCGCACAGGCGCTGAGCACGTCGTCGGAACCGCGCAACATGCACGGCGTCGTCCCGCACACCTGCACATGATAGCGGCCCACGGGCGCGAGATTGTACATCGTGTAGAAGCTCGCGACTTCGTAGGCGCGCATGTACGGCATGCCCAGTTGCGCCGCGACGAACTCGATCACGGGCACGGGCAGCCACCCCTGCGTGTGCGTCTCCGCACCGACCTGCCGCTGGGCAAGGTCGAGCAGCGGCATCACGGCCGATTGCTGGCGCCCGGCCGGATAGCGCGCGATGATCTCGGCCGCCTTGTCGCGGTTGAGCGCGTTCCAGTCGAACCCACCCCAGCGGGCGCGGGTTTCGGCTTCGTCGGGGTTGTGGGGGGCATCAGCCATTACCGGTCGCACTCCCCGAAGACGATATCCATCGCGCCGAGCACCGCCGTCGTGTCCGCCAGCATGTGACCCTTCATCATGAAGTCCATCGCCTGCAGATGGCTGAACGCGGTCGGGCGGATCTTGCAGCGATACGGCTTGTTGGTGCCGTCGGCGACTAGGTAGACGCCGAATTCGCCCTTGGGGCTTTCGGTCGCGACATAGACTTCGCCGGCAGGGACGTGGAACCCTTCGGTGTACAATTTGAAGTGATGGATCATCGCTTCCATCGACCGCTTCATGTCGGCGCGCTTGGGCGGCGCGACCTTGCGGTCGCTGGTCATCACCGGGCCGTCGGGCATGTCCTGCAGGCACTGCTTCATGATCCGCGCCGACTGGCGGACTTCCTCGACGCGGCACATGAACCGGTCGTAGCAATCGCCGCGCGTGCCAACCGGCACGTCGAAGTCCATCCTGGCATAGACGTCATAGGGCTGTGACTTGCGCAGGTCCCAGGCGATGCCCGATCCGCGGATCATCGGGCCCGAAAAGCCCCATTTCAGCGCATCTTCCTTGGTCACCACGCCGATGTCGACGTTGCGCTGCTTGAAGATGCGATTGTCGGCGACGAGCGAGATCGCATCTTCGAACAAGCGCGGCAGGCGCGTGTCGAGCCAGTCGGCGATGTCGGTCAGCAGCTTCAGCGGCACGTCCTGATGCACGCCGCCGGGCCGGAACCACGCGGCATGCATGCGCGCGCCAGAGGCGCGTTCGAAGAAGTTCATGCAGTCTTCGCGGATTTCGAACATCCACAGGTTCGGCGTCATCGCGCCGACGTCCATGACATGCGAACCGAGGTTCAGCATATGGTTCGAGATGCGCGTCAGCTCGGCGAAGAACACGCGAAGATATTGCGCGCGCAGCGGCACCTCGAGATCGAGCAATTTCTCGATCGCCAGCACATAGCTGTGCTCCATGCAGAGCGGCGAGCAGTAATCGAGCCGGTCGAAATACGGCAGCGCCTGCAGATAGGTCTTGTACTCGATCAGCTTTTCGGTGCCGCGGTGAAGCAGTCCGACATGCGGGTCGCAGCGTTCGACGATCTCGCCGTCGAGCTCCATGACAAGGCGCAGCACGCCGTGCGCCGCCGGGTGCTGCGGCCCGAAATTGATCGTGTAATTGTCGATGGCGACATCGCCGGGGGTTTCGCTTCCCGCCTGGTTGCCGACGGTGACGACGCGGCGCGACGTGATCGCCTCGTCGCGGGTCCGGGTGTCAGACATCATGCATCCCCTTTCGGCTTGCGCGGGGCACGCGGCTTTTTGATCGGTGCGGCATCCACGGGCGGCAGCGGCTGCTGCCCGTCGGCATTCTTGGCGGTCGCCTTGGGCTGCGCGCGGCGGCGGGGCTTGCTCTCCGGCTCGTCGCCCTTGGGGCCGCCGGCACCGGTGTCCTTCACGCTTTCGGTCACCTTGGGTTCGGCGACCACGGCGGGCGCCGGGGTCGCGGGCGCGTCGGCCTTCCTGATCGCGTCCGCGCTCAGCGGCGTCGGCGCGCCCTTGGCTTCGGGCAAGGCTGCCTTCTCGTCGCCCGGCAGCGCATATTCGGCACCTTCCCAGGGGCTCAGGAAGTCGAAGGTGCGGAAATCCTGCGCCAGCTTCACCGGCTCGTAGACGACGCGCTTTTCCTCGTCGGAATAGCGCAGCTCGGTAAAGCCGGTCAGCGGAAAGTCCTTGCGCTGCGGATGCCCGACGAAGCCGTAATCGGTCAGGATGCGCCGCAGGTCGCTGTTGCCGCTGAACAGCACGCCGTACATGTCGTACACCTCGCGCTCCAGCCAGCCCGCCACCGGCCAGATCGCCGTGACGCTGGGCACCGGCTGAACCTCATCGGTTGCAACCTTCACGCGGATGCGGTGGTTCTTGGTTACCGAAAGCAAATGGTACACCACCTCGAACCGCGCTTCGCGCTCGGGGTAATCGACGCCCGCGATTTCCATCAGCTGCTGATAGCCGCTGTCGCGCAGCGCCGTCATTGCGGGGACGAGCTCTTCGCGCGCGACGAGCAATGTTACCTCGCCGACCTTGTCCCACGCGTCGAGGATCGCTGCGCCGCACGCCGCGCGCGCCGCCTCGATGACGCCGTCGTTGCTCGTATAGGCGGGGGCGGGGCTCATCGACGCGAACCCCTCACCGCTCGATCGTCCCGCTGCGCCGGATCTTCCGCTGCAGCTGCATGATGCCATAGAGAAGCGCTTCCGCCGTCGGCGGGCACCCGGGCACATAGATGTCGACCGGCACGATCCGGTCGCAGCCGCGCACGACGCTGTAGCTGTAATGGTAATAGCCGCCGCCATTGGCGCACGACCCCATCGAGATCACGTACTTCGGATCCGACATCTGGTCGTAGACCTTGCGCAGCGCCGGCGCCATCTTGTTGCACAGCGTACCTGCCACGATCATCACGTCGCTCTGCCGCGGGCTGGCGCGCGGCGCCACGCCGAAGCGCTCGAGGTCGTAGCGCGGCATGTTGACGTGGATCATCTCGACCGCGCAGCAGGCAAGACCGAACGTCATCCACCACAGCGAGCCCGTGCGCGCCCAGTGGAACAGGTCCTCGGTCGACGCGACGAGAAAGCCCTTGTTGTCCAGTTCTTCCTGCATGCCGTCGAAGAACGAGCGGTCGGGCGGCAGCAGCTCGCCATTGCTGGCGGCGTGGCGGGCAAGTTCTACTCCCATTCCAGCGCTCCCTTCTTCCACGCATAGGCAAGGCCCAGCGCGAGTTCGGCCAGGAACACCATCATCGACGTCCAGCCGATCCAGCCGGTGTGCTGCAGGCTGACCGCCCAGGGATAGAGGAACGCCGCTTCCAGGTCGAAGACGATGAACAGGATGGCGACGAGGTAGAAGCGCACGTCGTACTGCGCGCGGCTGTCCTCGAACGCGGGAAAGCCGCACTCATATTCGGACAGCTTTTCGGGCGTCGGGTCATAGGCGCCGGTGAAGCGCTGCGCGACCATTGGTGCAAAGACGAACACACAGCTGATCGCGAGTGCAATGGCGAGGAACAGCAGGATCGGCAGGTAACCTGCCGCGACTTGCGTCATGTACACGACTCCGGGTGGCGGACGCGCTCGCCCGCTCTCGGGGGCGCTTTAGGACAGGGCATATTGCGGTGCAAGGTGAGTGTGGGGCGTTTTGGCGTGCGCAAACAGCTGCGTGCGCATCGCCCGAATCCGCTAGCGCAACGACCCCGCGATCACCTTGTGCAGCCGGGAATGGACCTGGTCGTTGCCCGCCAGGATTTCCTGCCGCTCGATCATGCGCTCGCCGCCCCGGTAATCGGTGATGAACCCGCCGGCCTCGCGCACAAGCAGGATGCCCGCGGCGACATCCCACGGCTGGAGCGCACTTTCCCAATAGCCGTCGAAGCGACCCGCCGCGACCCAGGCAAGGTCGAGCGCCGCCGAGCCGAACCGCCGGATCCCGGCGACATCGGGCGCGACCGCGCCGAAGATGCGGTTCCACTGCACGAAATCGCCGTGCCCCAGGAACGGGATACCGGTCGCGATGACGCAGTCGGCCAGGTCGCGCCGCGACGACACCCGCAGGCGCCGGTCGGTCAGCCAGGCGCCCTTCCCCTTTTCGGCCCAGAAGGCCTCGTCGGTCAGCGGCTGGTAGACGAGGCCCGAGGTGATCTCGCGCTTGCCCGAAGCCATCGGCTCCTCGACCGCGATCGAAATCGCGAAGTGCGGCATGCCGTGCAGGAAGTTGGTCGTGCCATCGAGCGGATCGACGATCCAGCGCGGCTTGTTCGGATCACCCGGACGCTCGCCGCCCTCCTCGCCCAGGAATCCCCAGTCGGGCCGCGCGCGCGACAGTTCCTCGTACAGCGTGTCCTCGGCGGCCTTGTCCGCCATCGACACGAAGTCCGCCGGTCCCTTGCGGCTGACCTGCAGCTGCTGGACCTCGTTGAAATCGCGCCGCAACTTGACCGCCGCCTTGCGCGCGGCGCGGTCCATGACGGTCATGACACCTGAATGGGAGGGCATATTACTTCCTTAAGCCCCTCTCCCCTTGCGGGAGAGGGAAGGGCCCATTGCCACTTGGCAATGGGAGGGTGAGGGGTCGTTCGGGCCAGCGCCACGGGCAAAGCCCGTGCCGTCGGTCGGGTCAAGCCCGCCGTCCGGGCTGGCGAACGGGGACAAATAGCATCGCTATTTGTCTCCTTCGCTCAGCCGTCCGCCCGCTTCACATAGGTCTGCTCATAAACATCGACGACGATCCGGGTTCCCGCGCCGATATGCGGCGGCACCATCACGCGGACGCCGTTCTCGAGCACGGCGGGCTTGTACGACGAAGAGGCGGTCTGCCCCTTCACCACCGCATCCGCCTCGACGATCAGCGCCTCGATGGTGTCGGGCAGCTGCACCGAGATCGGGCGCTCCTCCCACAATTCCATCACGACATCCATGCCGTCCTGCAGGAAGGCGGCGGCGTCGCCGAGAATACCCTTGTCGAGCGTGACCTGGTCGTAGGTGTCCTTGTCCATGAACGTCAGCGCGTCGCCGTCGGCGAACAGGAACTGGAAATCCTTGGTGTCGAGGCGCACCTTTTCGACCGTCTCCGCGCTGCGGAACCGGTTGTTGTTCTTGCGGCCGTCGATCAGGTTTTTGAGTTCCACCTGCATATACGCGCCGCCCTTGCCGGGCTGCGTGTGCTGGATCTTGACCGCGCGCCACAGGCCGCCGTCCATTTCGAGGATGTTGCCGGGGCGGATTTCGACCGCGTTGATCTTCATGGAACCTCACCAGTGGAAAGAGCGTGGGCGCCTCTAGCGCGCGGCCGCCCGAGGAGCAAGGTAGCGATACGGGTTGACCGGCGTCCCCTGGTACCAGCTCTCGCCCGCCGCCATGCGGTGGAGTGCAAAATGCAGATGCGTGTTGCCCGCCCCGGCGTTGCCGGTATCGCCGACGAACCCGATGCGCTGCCCCGCCGCGACCGGCTGGCCTTCGGCGAGGCCCGGGGCATAGCCGGCCAGATGGGCGTAATAGGTCATCCACCGGCCGTCGACCGAGCGGATGTACAGCGTCGTCCCGCCATCCTTGCTCTCAAACAGTTTTTCGACGCGCCCCGTCATCGCCGCGAGCACCGGCGTGCCGCCCGGCGCCGGAATGTCGATGGCCTCGTGCGTGCGGGCGCCACCGGCGCGCGACTGGCCCCAGGTATCGGCCAGGGCCGCAGCGGCCACGCCCGCCACCGGGATGGCGAGCGCGGCGCGGTCCTGCCGCGCCGGCGTTTGCGACGGTTCGAGCTCGCCAGCGGTGCGATGCGTCCCGACCGACCGGAAGACGAACACGCCGACCGCAAGGAACAGCGCCAGCATCAACCAGCCGAAGCGGTTCATGGCTGGAACAGCGCGGGCACCCCCGCCTTGACCATGAGCGAAAGCCGCGCCGCATCCCAGTTGGTCAGGCGGATGCACCCGTTCGATTCGGCCCGACCGATCTTGTCGGGTTCCGGCGTCCCGTGAATGCCGTAATGCGGTTTGGAAAGGTCCATCCACACGACGCCGACCGGGTTATTGGGTCCGGGCGGGATCCGCATCTTCGGATCGCTTTTGTCCGCGCGCTTCAGGATCGCCGGATTATACTGCCAGTCGGGATTGTACGAGATGCCGACGATCTTCCACTTGCCGATCGGCAGCGGGTCGGTTTTCGACCCCATCGTCGCGGGGAACTGGGCCACGAGCTTGTCGGCGGCGTCGTAGACGCGCAGCACCCGGTCCGACTTGTCGACGACGATGCGCGCCGCCTCGGGCTGGTTCGCATCGACATTCAGCGAATTGAGCCGGGCACGCCAGACGTCGTCTTGCGTCTTGTACGCGCGCGACGACGGCAGCGCATTGGGGAAAATCACCTCGACCCCCGGGCGCAGCCGCGTCTCGCCGCCGTTGAGCGCGATCAGCGTCGCCGGCGTGGTATGGAACCGTTCGGCCAATGCCTCGAGCGCATTGATGTAGTTCAGCGCGGGCAGCTTCGCCTTCTCTGCCTCGTCGGCGGGCATCGGGTTGGTGAACGGCCCGCTCAGCGAGTCCGGGCTGAGCGCCAGCGTCCGCGTCGCCGCCACGACCTCGTACGGCGCCAGCGCCTTCAGGGTGGCGGCGTCGCTGTCGCCCGTCCTGGGCAAGCCCCGCGATTCCTGGAACCCGCGCAGGGCATCGCGCAACGACTCCCCGCCCCGCCCGTCGAGGACGCCCGGCGAAAAGCCCAGCTTCGACAGGACGACCTGCAGGTGAAGGATTTTCATGTCGGGCTTGAGAGGCGCCGGCGCAGGCGCGGCAAGGGCAACGAGCGGGAGCAGGACTCCGGCGAGGACAAGATGTTTCATCGCACGTGAAACGAGCGGCGAGTCAAAGGGTTGCTCCCTCATTTCCCTCTCCCCTATGGGAAGAGGGGCCTCGCGCGTCAGCGCGGGCGGGAGAGGGGCCGACAGGCACCGCTGTTCGACCGCCCCCCCCGTTCCCCACCGCGCTCGCGCACGTATCGCCTTCTCCCCTTCACGGAGAGCGAATCTACGCCCGTAACACCGCCTCGAACGCCTTCACCGCCGCGACCTCGTCGCCGCCCCACACGGCGTTCGAAACCGCGATGAAATCCGCCCCTGCCTCGATCAGCGGCGCGGCATTGGCGGGCGTGATCCCGCCGATCGCCACACAGGGCGACGCGAACAGCGTCGTCCACCAGCCGAGGATCGACGGGTCCGGCCGATAGTCGCTCGGCTTGGTCGTCGTGTCGTAAAACGCGCCGAACGCGACATAATCGGCACCTGCCTCCCCTGCCTCCATCGCGAGATGCCGGCTGTCATGGCAGGTCACGCCGATCTGCGCCTCGCGCCCCAGCATCTCGCGCGCTTCGCGCACGTCGCCGTCGCCCTGTCCCAGATGCACCCCGTCCGCGCCCAGCCGCTTCGCCAAAGACGCCGAGTCATTGACGATGAACGCGACATCGGCATCGCCACAGATACGCTGCAACGGCTCGGCGAGGCGCACGGCTTCGTGCTGGTCGACGCCCTTGACCCGGAACTGGAACGCCGCGACCGGCCCCGCGCCCAGCGCACGGCGCAGGCGATCGGGAAAGCCGCCCGTCACGTCGAGCGGCGAGATCAGGTAAAGCTGGCACGCCGGCCGCCGCTCGCGCGGAAATTGCGCCGCGAACGAGGCGTCGAGCGGCGGGAGGTCGTCGGAGGTGTCGTCCATCCCTGCCCCTCTAACGCAGAGCGGCAAAAAGTCAGCCCTCCCCCCGTCATTCCCGCGAAAGCGGGAATCCAGCTGCACTTTTGTCCGCTTGGCAGTCGGCGAAGATTGGATATGTCTCGTGCATGACCGCCTGGGTGTAAATGTTGGCCAACCGCTACCGCGGTACGATCTACACAGGTGTGACCCGGGATATCGCCCGGCGTAGCTGGCAGCACCGCACCGGAACCGGGTCGGCCTTTGCCCGGCGATACGGCGTCAATCGCCTGGTTTATGCCGAGCAGACGGAGTCGGTCGTCGATGCGATCGCCCGCGAAAAGGCGATCAAGAAATGGAACCGTGACTGGAAGATCGAGCTCATCGAGCAAGCGAACCCGCACTGGGAGGACCTGTTCGACCGGCTGAACGGCTAGCAGAAGCTGGATTCCCGCTTTCGCGGGAATGACAGACATGATGCCTGTTGCCTCGCCGTCTGAATCGACGCCGGCGAAAGTCAGCCCTCCCCCGTCATTCCCGCGAAAGCGGGAATCCAGCTGCACTTTTGTCCGCTAGGCATTCGGCGACGATCGGATGAATCTTTGGGCAGAATCTCGATTCCCGCCTTCGCAGGAATGACAGATCCGATCGCCTGCTGCCTCGGCCGCTAAACCGACGCCGCGTGGATCTCGTCGATCGCCCCGCCCAGCGACGCGTGAAACTCGTGGTCCGCCATATGGTGCCGCAGGTCCTCGAGCAGTGCGCGGCTGAAGCTCGCGATCATGCCGCGGTTCTTCGCCAGTTCGGCACAGGCTTCGGGCCGGGCGAAGCCGCCCGACAGCGCGACGACGCGCAGGACCTTGGGGTGGTCGACCAGCGGTGCGAACAGGTTCGCCTCGGCGGGGATCGACAGCTTCAGCATCACGGGCGCGCCGTCATGCGCGTCGAGCGCCTGGAGCAGCGCGTCGCGCAGCATCGCGTCGGCGGCGGCGCGCTCGGGTGACTTGATGTTGATCTCGGGCTCGATGATCGGGACCATGTCGTGCGCCAGGACCTGGCGGGCGATCTCGAACTGTTGCGCGACGATCGCCGATATTCCAGCCTGGTTCGCGAGATTGATCACCGAGCGTTCCTTGGTGCCGGCAACGCCCAGCGCCTTGGCGCGCGTCAGCAGGTCGTCGAGGCCGGGGATCGGCTTCATCATCTGGACGCCGTTGGCCTCGTCCTCCAGCCCCTTGTCGATCTTGATGAACGGCACGACGCCGCGCTCGATCAAAGCCTGTGGCGTCGGCAGGCCGTCGACATGGCCGTCCATCGTGCGCTCGAACAGGATGGCGCCGAGCACCTTCTCCCCCGAGAAGACGGGCGACGTGATGATGCGCGCCCGCATGTCGTGGATCAGCGCGTACATTTCCTCGTCGTTGGAAAAGGCATCGGCCTCGATGCCATAGCCCTTGAGTGCCTTGGGCGTCGATCCGCCGCTCTGGTCGAGTGCCGCAATGAAGCCGGCGCCGCTGCGAAGACGTTCGAGAGTCGCTGAATCTGGCATGGGAACTCCGCAAATCTATATGATGCCGCGCCGATAGCGAGCGCCGCATCGAAGGGCAAATATTGTCGCGCGGCGGGTCTGTCCTACACGACCGGGATCTGCTTGACCGGTCCGCGAGTCGCGTCCGCTCTTTGACAAAACCGGCCTGCAGTTTTCCATATCGGTTCGTCGTGCGTTCGCCACGCTTGGTCGGAGGCGCGCTGCGATTTCGTGGGACGATTGTGACCTTTGCAACGGCCTCAACGCCGGCCCAGCCCCATGCCCTGCAGGGTCGTCTGGTCGAACTTGAAGCGCAGGGTCACGAACGGTCCCTGCCGCGTATAGCGCGCATCGGCATAGTCGTTGTCGTGGAAGCCGAGCACATTGTAACCGATCTGGACATAGCCACCCTTGAAGGGTGAGATGCCCAAAGCCGGCCCGCCCGAATAGCTGACGGCCTTGCCGCCGGCGCTTTCGCGCACCGTGCCCGACACCCCGACGTCGAGCGTCTGCGACAGGTCCCAGCGCGCGTCGAGCCCGACCAGGTTCGACCAGCCGGCAATGTCGTCGGCGCCGACCCGGTCGAAGACATAGCGGCTGCCCCAGAACAGCGCGATCTCGCTGCGGCCCAGGTACCGCCCCTCTGCCTCGGTAGTCGGCGACCAGTTGAGGCTGAAACTGTTGACGACCCGGCGCGACGTCGCATCGCCCGACACGAGCAGCGGCGCCCCGCCGATCGGCCCCGGCAGGCCCTGGACGGCGCCGCGCAGCACGTCCGACCGCAGTTCCAGCTTTTCGAGCCAGGCAAAGCGGCTGTCGTCTGGGCGGCGCGCCCAGCTCAGCGCCAGATTGGCCGTCTCGGTCTTCGTCCCGGCCTTTTCCTTCGCGGTGAACCAGCTGAACGTGCCGCCGATCGCCTGGCCTTCGCCCAATTGGCGCAGAGCGGAAGTGATCACCCCGTAGCGCGTCGACCGGTCGCCGCCGCGATACTCCGCGCGCCCGTTCCAGCTCCAGCGGTCGCCGCGATAGGTGGCCCCGCCGGTTAGCGCGAGGAAGTCCTCCGCCAGTGTGCCGCCGGTGCCGACCAGCCCGCCCGTCGCCACCGGCTGCGCCGTATTGAGGACACGCGACGGATCGACGCCGCCCAGCGTCCGCGACCCGTCGAGCGTGACGTCGACCGTCCAGCGCTTGCCGATCGGCAGCGACTGGGCGAGGCCATAGTCGGCAAAGCTGCGCGGCCCATATTCGCCGATCGTCTGGCGATTGGCCGCCGCGACGATCCGCGCGCCCGCCCAGGGTCGCACGTCGAAGCCGATGCGCGCCGTGTCCGCCTTGATCGTGTCGCCCCGCGCCATTTCGTAGGACCCGATGACGGCGACCTCCGGCGTAAAGGCAAAACGCGCGCCCAGCCGGTGCTTGGCCGGAAAGTCGATGCTTTCGCTCTTGCCCAGCGCGAATTCGGCCTGCCCGTCGAGTTCGAGCCGATTGTCGAACAAGCGCCGCGTCGCGCCGAGTTGCGCGACGCTCGAGCCGGCCTCGCGCCCGTCGTCGAGACGGTCGTTGGCAAGGATCAGCCCTGCGCGAAGGTCCATCGTCTTGCCGCGATATTCGATGCCTGCACGGCCGGCCTGGCGCCGCGCATTGCCGGCAAGATAGCTTTCCTGCCACGCGCTGCCGATCAGCGAAAGCTGTTCCGACAGGCGCAACCGCCCGTCGGCGCCGAACTTGCGCGTGCCGTTCTCGCTCGCGCCGAGTTGGCCCACGCCGAAGCCGCCCTCCTGCTGGCGCGCATAGGCGAGCAGGTCGTACCGCGTACCGTGATGCTCGGCCTCGACAAGCCACGCCGTGCGATTGCCCGTGACCGGCAGCGTGTTTCCTGGCTTGGCTGTCGCACGGCTCGTCGCCAGTTCCGCGCGCACTTCGGTCGAACTGTTCGGCTGGTAGCGGACATCGACGCCGCCGACATTCGCCCTGCTCTGGTCGCTTTCGTCATGGATCACCGACGCGCCGACCTGCAGCTTCTTGTCCGCGGTATTCCATGTCGCGCGGCCGCCGGCGTTCAGCACGCGCTGGCCGATGCCATCGACTTCATAATCGACGACGATGAATTGCGGGTCGAGGCCCGATGACCGGCTCAGCACCGGCGAGCGGAAGCTCAACGTGCCGGCAAGATAATCGATGTCATAGTCGATGTGCCGCGTCAGCGTCTTGCGATCGACGATCCGGTCGCTGCGAAGCCGGTCGCGCGTTTCGAGCACGACGACTTCGCTGTTCGCCAATATGTCGCGCGCGCCGAGGCCATAGGGGCCGCTCAGGCCGCTGCCCTGCAGTTCCTCGTGCCGGTGGCGATAGGGCGTGTCGGCGGCGAACACGGTCGCGCCCACCTGACGGCTGCGGTACTGCGCCTTGGCGCCGTTGAACGCCCGATTGTAGCGGGTCAGCTGCGTATCGCCGAGGTCGGTCTGGTAATCGCCGAACAGGGCATAGAACTGGGGCCGCTCGAGCTTCAGGTAGAGCTTGCGGACCGACGCGGCGTCGTAGCGTCGCTCGCTGCGATCGGCATAGATGGTGTAGTAGGACGTCGGGTCGATCACCCCGCCGAACCGCGCATCGTCGCCCTTTTTCGCACTGTCATAGGCAAGCGTCATCAGCCATTTGCCGAGGATGCGGCCCTTGGCATAGAGCGCGAGACGGCCCGAGGTCAGCCATTCCGCACTGTTGCCGGGCAGGTCCTGGAGCCGGCGCTCAACACTGTTGAAGCCCGCCGTTCCCTCGGCAAGGCCGACCAGCGTCCAGGGGCGGCTGCCGGGGTCGAGCCAGACGTCGATCTTCTGCGACCGGGTGATCTGGCCGTCGCGGAACGGCAGCGTCACGGTCAGCGCGCCCGATGCCGTGGTCGGCTCGAGTTCGATATAGGCATAGCCCTCTTCGCCCTGCACCTGGTAGACGGGTTTGGCCCGCTCCAACCCGGCAAGCTGGCGCGCCGTCTGGGCATCGACCTCGACGGCGGCGGCGTAAGGCGCGGGCACCGCGAAGTCGCCGGTGATCCCATGGTGCACGGGCTTGCCGTCGCGATCGGTCAGCCGGATCGCGATAACCGGGCGGGTCACGCCATCCGCGACCAGCACCGACTTTTCGCGCACGAACTCGGCGCGCATCGCAGCGGGGGAATAATGCACGGTCCGGGTCAGGCGTTCGGCAATGCTGCCGTCGGCGTTCCGGACTTCCGCGGTCAGAAGCGTATCGCGGTCGCCGATGTCGATGGCGCGCCACAGGCTGACGAGCACTTGCCCGTCGCCCGATTTGCGGTCGCCATCAAAGGAAAGCGGATTGGCGGGCTGACCGCCGACCGACAGATTGATCGTTTGGCGCGGCAGATGCTTGATGGCCACGCGAATAGCCTTCGTCCGCGGGTTATGATCGGGGGCCGGGAAGATCCAGCCGATGCCGGGCGCCTCGCCGCTCACCCAATCGCGGTTGGCGCCTGCGGCTTCGGGGTCGCCGACGGGGAGCACGCGCGCTGCTCCCTTGCCCCGGGGCAAGGCGGTATTGACGCCCGACATGGCGCGGAAGTCGGCGCGGAGAAGTGCCCCACCCTGGCCCGTGACGAAGCGCGAGAGGGCGCTGCCCGCACTGCGTGCATTCGCGCTGCAGTCGGCCGGCACCAGGTTCGGGCCGAGCGTGGATGGATCGATCTGGACGACGTGCGTGCCGGGCAGCACGCCTTCGAAATGATAACGGCCATCGATGTCGGTGACGGCATAGCTGCCGTCTTCCAGCATCACCCGAACGCCCGCTATCCCATTGGCGGCGACAGGATCGACCGCACACCCGCCGTCGGTAATCCGGCCGATGATCGTCACGCGATCGCCGATGCCGTCCCGGGCAATGCGCACCATGGCATCGGCAATCGCGCTGGTCGTGCCCCGGCTATCGGTCGCCTGTGCACGGTTCACCGTTTGCCCGGCCGGCGCGTCGGGCCTGACTTCCAGCAGATAAGTAATCGTTCCAAACGCTCGCGCGGCAAGCGGCGCGACCGGGATCGAGAGCTGCCTGCCATCTGAACTAACCGAATAGGTGGTTATTTGCCCATTGAGGCGTACCGACCCGGACGATAGGCGCATTTCGCCCGGTATTTTGTCGCTCACCGTGATCGCGCCGGTCGAGCGGACCGCATCGCCATTGGTGACGATGATCTTGTACTGCACGCCGTCGCCGGGCACCACGACGGCTTGCGACGCCGTCTTGCGGAGCTCAAGGGCACCTCCGGGCCGGTCGAGCGGAATGTCGATCCTTACGGGCTGGGGGTCACTGAGCACGAAGACATTGCCGTAGGACCCGGCAACAAGCGCAAAAGGCGCCCCATCGGGGCGCGTGAGGCTGGCCAAGTCTGCCGTGGTTGCCAGTGACGGCGCCTTAAAGGGCGGAGGTGGCGTGACGATCAATCGGTATCGGCCGGGCGCGACGAATGGAAATCGGTATTCGCCGACCGGGAAGGCATAACTCGCGCCACTTGCGTCGGTCACCGTAGACCCGGAGATCACCGTGGACGGAAAGCGCGACATCGCGTCATCGCCATAGACAATTGCAGGTTCGTTGGTGTCGGCGTTGACCAGCGTTACCTGGACATTCTGGATCGGCGTCCCGTCACCGCTGTCGAAGGCAACGCCGTAGGGATCCACGAGCACCTCGACGGGAGAAGTCGCAACCAACGAACCGTTTTCGCGCATCGTTGACAGGGTCAGGGTTTCGCCAGGCTTGAGCGAAAGCTGGCAATCGCCACGAATACCATCTGGAGGAACCGCAGCGGTTCGTACAATGCCGACAAAATATCCTGTATTCGGGCCGGACTCCTGAAGGATCAGGGTCTCGCGGTCACCCGCGGGCGTGTTCAACACCACCGTCAGTAAGTCGATTGCATTCGGGTTGCTGTTGTCTGCGGACGAGCTGATCGCAACGATCAGGGGCTCACCGGCACGAATGCGCGTCGTCCGTGCAACGGTGGCAGGGTCCATTGCTGTCGCTGCAAATGCCCCTTCGAGCGTTACGGGGGCTTCGCCTGCCGTGCCGCGGCAGATGGTTTTTGGTACGGTCAGGCGCTCTGCGTTCGGATCCCCGCTGAGTTGGAAGGTCGACAGCGACAATGTCGGCGGCGCAGCGACATCGATGTCCACGCGGTTTGAATTGCGCACGAAGATGTTCGAGCCCACCTCCCACTGCACGGTCGCCGTGTTACTGATCGTCGTTATCGTCGTGGCGGCTGGCGTCACCTGGGCACGCGCTTCCGGTCCCGCGCACATCGTCGCGAGAGCGGCGACCGCTGCCAATGCGGTCCTGATATAGTTAATCGCGCTGCGCATCTTGACAGGAGCGGACGACGGCCAGCCTTGACCGCCGTCCTTCGTTCACCTCAGTTGATTGTTGCCCGGAAATAGAGCGTACGTGTCGCACCTGCGGCGACGTCGCTCAGCGTGCCTGCCACCGTCGTCGTGGCAGGCGTATAAGTGCCACCGGTCGTGCCGTCCGCGTTACACACGCCCGCGGTGACAGTGCCGTTCAACTTGATTCCGAAGGCGGCATCATAGGTCGTCTGCGCAGGGACAACGTCGCTGACTGCCGGCGCCGTTGCCGAAGCCCCACCGGCGGCGTTCGCCACCTGAATGCAATATTCGACCGTTGCCCCGGGGATGAATTTCGGATTCGTCGTGCCGTTCTGCGGGTCCGAAATGACCTTGCTCGTCTTTGTGACGGTCAGGACGGCGCCCGAGACGGTATAATCGTCGCGCGCTGAAATCTGGCCGTCGCGCGCGGCGTCGGTCGCGCCCGCGGCATCCGCGAATACGGTATCCATGGCAGCCGTATTGGCGCCCGCCGTTTCGGTGAGCACGGCGCCCTGCGCGCCGGCCACGCCGCTGGCCCGCGCCTGTACGGTCAGGGTGACACCGGCGACATCGCCATTCACCCGCGCCAGGGGCACATTGGCAAGCACGAAGATGTAGCGCGATGCGTCAGCGGCGAGTTCGTCGATGTAGGTAACCTGCACCGAGTTGGCCGCGTCATAAGTGGCGCTCCCGGCGCTCGCACCGGTATTGATCCAGAACGTCGGTGTAGTGACGTCGAAGCTGTCGGTGCCACCGTGCGCCGCCGTTCCTCCCGCAGGCTGCGCCAGCGACAAGCCGAAGTCGAGCGCGGCGTTCGATGTGTTGGTCAACAGGAACGTCGTTACCTGATTACTGGAACCGGGCGATACCGCCGTCGTGGCATTGCCGGGCTCAGTCAGCGTCATGCTGACCTTGCGGTCGACGACGAAGGTTGCCGTGTTCGAGGTGACGGCGGTCTGTGCCACGCCACCGACGGAATAGTTCAGCGTCGCGCTGTTGTTGATCGACGAGCCTGCGGTCGTCCCGGCGGCGCGTGCGGGTGCCGCCGCTGCGAGCGCGGTCGCGAGCGCAAAGCTGCTCACGAGTACAGAACGAATAGTCATATCCCCAATCCCCAATCTGCCTGTCGGCATCGGCCCCCAACCGGCCCTTGTCGCGTTGCCGCAACATGCGGGTCAGCCCCTTCCCCAAGGGGCCGACCCGCGCCCCGCCCGTCAGTTGATCGTCACGCGGAAGTAGAGTGTCCCGGTGGCGCCGCCGGCGAGATTTGCGAGCGTGCCGGCGACAGTCGTGGTCGCAGCCGTATAGGTGCCGCCTGCCGTCCCATCGGCGTTGCATACGCCGGCCGTGATGGTGCCGTTCAGCTTGATGCCGAACGTCGCGTCATAGGTCGTTTGCGACGGCAGCACGTCGGTGATCGCCGGGCTGGTTGCCGTCGCGCCGCTGGGGCCGTTCGCCACCTGAATGCAATATTCGACGGTCGCGCCCGGGATCATCTTCGGGTTGGTGGTGCCGTTCAGCGGATCGGAAATGATCTTGCTCGTCTTGACCACAGTCAGTGACGGAGCAGCGACCGTATAGTCATCGCGTGCCGAGATCTGGCCGTCGCGAGCCGCATCGGTTACACCTGCCGCATCGGCGAAGACCGTATCCATACCGGCCGTATTCGCACCCGTCGTTTCCGTCGAGACCGCGCCCTGCGTGCCTGCCGCGCCGCCGTCACGCGCCTGCGCGGTCAGCGTTACGCCCGCGACGTCGCCGTTCACGCGGGTATTCGGCACGCTCGCGAGGACGAAGACATAGCGCGAAGCATCGGCCGCCAGCTCGTCGATGTAGGTGACCTGCACCGAATTCGCCGCATCATATGTCGCGCTGCCTGCGCTGGCACCGGTGTTGATCCAGAAGGTCGGCGCCGTGACATCGAAATTGTCCGTGCCGCCGTGTGCAGCCGCTCCCCCGGCGGGCTGGACCAGCGCCAGGCCGAAATCGAGAACTGCGTTCGACGTATTCGTCAACAGGAACGTCGTCACCTGGTTCGTCGATCCCGGCACGACGTTTGTCGTGGCGTTGCCGGGCTCGGTCACCGTCATGCTGATCTTGCGGTCGACGACGAACGTCGCCGTACTCGAGGTCACCGGCGTCTGCGATACGCCGCCGACGCTGTAGTTGACGGTGGCGGTGTTGTTGATCGACGAACCGGCAGTGGTGCCTGCGGCATAAGCCGGTGCAGCCAACAGCGTGGCGATCGACAAAGCGCTGGACACTGCCAGCAGGTTGAAAGTCTTAGTCATCTTACAGGTCCCGTTCCTGATCTTTCACAGTCGATGCCATCCCCACCCGCCGGCATCGAAAAGGCGGGAAAGCATTTACTTTACAGTGCCTTTGAAGCTGAACTTGCCGCTTCCCCCCACGGGAATCGGCGCTTTCAGGCTCCACCGGACATGCGTCACATCTTCGGGCCGCGCAGCCCGAAACGATCCGTCCGCAGCCCGAACCTTGGCCGTGGCGAGAGCGCCGAAGCTCTTGCCGCCATCGACCGAGACCATCGCGTTCGGGTCGTCGCTGCCCGTAAATTCGACCCCCGAGGGTATCGGATTGGTCATGGCGAAGTTCGCGGCGGGTGCCTTCCCGCTGTTGCGGTAGCTGTGCGTGAAGACGAGCCGCGTACCCGGCGGACCTGAGTTCTGCTTCGCCAGCACCACCCTTGGCTTGGCGCCAGGCTCGGCTATTGTTTTTTCGACGAACATCTCGCTGACGACCGACACGTTGTCGGCAGCGAGTGCCGCAACCGGCGAAGCGATCAGGGCAAGAGCGATCAAGGCGCGAAACATGGTCATGGTCCTCAGTTGATCTTCACTTTGAAGGTGACGGTATGGGTCTGCCCGCCGACGACGTTGCCGAAGCGGACGGCTACGCGGCCGGCAGAGAATTCGCCGATGTCCGCATCGGTCGTGTCTGTCAGTGCGACGCCATCGGCGGTGATGCTGGCAGGCTGATAGGTCGTCGATGCCGGGATCGGATCGCCGACCGCAAGATTGGCAATCGTACCCGTGCCGGTGACATTGGCGGCCAGCGTGTATGTAATGATCGAGCCGGGCAGCGACTTCGTGCCCCCGAACGGGTCGAGCACACTGGCGGTCTTTACGAGCGCAACGGTCGCGGCACTGACGACGAAGAAGTTTTTGTCACGGCCCGCCGCCGTGGTCGTTCCGACAACGGCATCGCCCCCGCCGGCGCCCTTGCCGGCGAAAACGGTGCCCGCTGGACCGCTCCCAGTCGTTGCCGTCGCCGTCAGATCGATTTGGCCGCGCTGGCCATCGGTCGCCGTGGTCGGTATCGTCGACAGGATGAACACGCGGATCGAGCGATCAGGCGCGAGAACCGGATCGTTCGATCCCGCAGCATAGATGGTGTCGACCCCGGCGTCATAAACACCGTTGCCGTTCGTATCGAGCACGATCGATGTCGCCGTCGGGTCGAAGGCGTCGCCGCCGATCGCCGTGATCGGCGCGAGCCTGAACGCTTCGCTGCCATTGCCTGTATTCGTGACGGTGTAGCGCACGACCTGATTGGTCGAGCCGGGCAGCGCCGCAACATCGCCGGGCTCGGCGGTCGCCACGGTCACATTCAGAACTTCGTCGACGCGCAAGGCCACAGTGTTGGACGGAACGGAGACGGGATTGCCGACCGGGTCAGTATATGTGGCGGTCGCCGTGTTGCTGATCGTCGTGCCCGCAGCAGTGCCCGCTGCCAGTGCGGGCGCTGAAGACAGCGCCAAAATGCACGATGCAGCTAACCGGGTTACCCCCCGCCGCTCGTTGAGAATTCCTTTAGCAAACATCGTTGCCCCCACCGGTTAATGGGGGCTTCATCGTAGAATTAGGGTAAGATCCGGTTAAAATCGGGCAAAAACTACCGTATTATTCCTATACCGACCCATTTGGCCAAAAATCGCCTAGTGCCGACGGTCATTTCATGTGGTGCCGGATCGCCTTGACACCTCGCCGACCCTCGCCTATCCGCCGCGCCTCGCTTCGAGAGCGGGTGTAGCTCAGTTGGTTAGAGCGCCGGCCTGTCACGCCGGAGGTCGCGGGTTCGAGCCCCGTCACTCGCGCCACGGCGCAGGTGGGAAAACAGTTCAGCAAAGCTGAATTGACTTCAACCGAGCCCGTGTCGCCTTGGCCAAGCCGGGGTCCCATTTGCAGGCAGTGTCGCGCCGTCTCGGCTCATCCAGCGCTCGCAAACGGGCACCGCGCCACCGAAACGCTGTCCAGCCGTCTTCACCCCTCCATCCACCGAAGCACCGGCCCCAGAGGCACGATCCAGATAATTCCTGCAACCAGGTAAATGACGGCCTGCACCGGCCAGGGCATGGCCGCGATCCAAGGCGATAGCGACACCACGATCACTGCCCAAACGGCGACGAACACAAGAATGAGCAAAACGCCAAGCGGCTTGCGAATCGACGGCTCGGTCATGCTTGGATCCAGTTCTTTTCGGTGGCGACTGCGTGCAGGGGCACATCCCAGCTCTCGTCGGCAATCGCTGGCACTTGTTGTACGCTCCATGCCAGCCCGACCCGCCGCGCGACGGGCAGTTTGGCGAACGCACGATCATAAAAGCCTGCCCCATAGCCCAGCCGGTGCAGACGTCCGTCGAACGCCAGCAATGGTGTCAAGACGAGGTCCGGCACAACTTCCGGCGCATCGGCGACGGGCTGGCGCAGGCCAATCGGGCCCGCCGGCAGCGGGTCTCCAGGTGCCCAGGCCAGAAAGCGCATCTCCCCCTTGCGGGACGCAACATGCGGCAGGGCAATAGCCAATCCCCGCCGGTTCAGTCGCTCGATGAGCGGTAAGGTATCGATCTCCGAGCCGATCGGTAGATAGGTCGCGACGACGCGCGCATCGCCCAGGTGCCCCTCGACCTTTTCAGCCAGCAATATTGCGGCCGCGCATCGTTCGGCGACGTTGAGACTGGCAAAATGCGCCTGGCGCCGTTCCTTCGCCTCGATGCGGATCCTTGTTTTAATCATGATCGCCACCGTTGCTGAGGTGACGGGACCGCCATGGCCGTTTGCTCGGATATCCTCTGACGCACGGTACGTCAGGTGGGAACCATGTGCTTCGGGCCAGAGCCCGGGCAGGGACAGCCCCCAAGGATTGATGAATAGCCTCAGGGATATGATGAGCTCGTACCGGGCAGTGCCCGTCGCCCATAACTTAGGGCGTCCGCACCCGTTGCTCAAGGGCGTCGGCCAGCGACTCCATGCGCGCGGCAATTGCGGTCAGCGCATGATCCAGCGCGGGATCGGATGCCGGACCTGCTGCCGGCGCCGGAGCCGGCTGCCCGGCGTTTGCGACTTCGTTCGCCTCATCGGCAAGGAGTAGCGCGGCAAACAACAATTGTCGGACTTCGCTGGGCGTACCCACGGCGGCGCGCGCTTCGGCAACCTTTGCGTCTACCCGTGCGGCCAGTCCCCGCAGATGGTCTTCGCCGCCGTCCCGGCATGCAACTGCGTAGCTACGGCCGCCGATGGGGAGTGACACCTCTGCCATCAGGCGGCCTCGGTCTGCGATACACGAGCGATGACCGTGTCGAGTTCTGCCAGTGCTGCCTGGGTGCGGGTACGCAAGAGCTGGTAACGGCGCTCGCTCTCGTCGCTTGGCTTCGGAGGCAAGGGGCGGGTCGCAATGTGTTCGATCCGTGCCAAGGCGCGCTCGATACGGTTCAGGGCAGTAGCGGCTTCGTTTGTCATAACTTGGTAACTAAATAGCAGCAGCCGACCGTGGGGCAAGCGGGCAGCGCGTCGGCCACGAAGTTGACGCCTGCGTGCGACCGCGACAAAGGGGCGTTCCGTCGCGTCCGACCGGGCGACTCGCAGCAGGGAACCCTCATGACCGCATCGCCGCAAGAGATGGCCAACGCGATCCGGGCCCTTGCCATGGATGCCGTCGAAGCCGCGAATTCGGGTCATCCGGGCATGCCCATGGGGATGGCCGACGTCGCGACGGTGTTGTTTACGAAGTTTCTCAAATTCGACGCGCAAACCCCTGGCTGGCATGATCGTGACCGCTTCGTGCTCTCGGCTGGCCATGGGTCGATGCTCATTTACGCCCTGCTCTACCTGACAGGCTATGACGCGCCGACGATCGACGATATCCGGCGGTTTCGACAGTTGCACAGTCCGTGCGCGGGCCACCCGGAAAATTTCGAACTCGCCGGTGTAGAGTGTACGACCGGCCCGTTGGGACAGGGGCTTGCCATGGCCGTCGGCATGGCACTTGCCGAGCGCCACCTCAATGCCGGCTTCGGTGACGACTTGGTCGACCATCGAACCTGGGTAATTGCAGGCGACGGCTGCCTGATGGAGGGGATCAACCACGAAGCCGTCGGCTTGGCCGGCCATCTGGGCCTCGGACGGCTCATCGTGCTGTGGGATGACAACCGCATAACGATCGACGGCGCGGTATCGCTGTCTTCGAGCGAAGACGTTTCCGCGCGTTACCGGGCCAGCGGCTGGCATGTGGAAGCATGTGACGGGCACGATCCCGCCGACATCGCGCGGGCCATTGATGCCGCCCTTGCCGATCCCCGCCCTTCGCTCGTCGCGTGCCGTACGATCATTGGCAAAGGCGCTCCGAACAAGCAGGGCACGTCGGCAACGCACGGCTCCGCACTCGGCGCGTCCGAAGTTGCCGCCGCCCGGATCGAACTCGGCTGGACATCCGAGCCATTCGTCGTTCCCCAGCCGATCCTTGACGCCTGGCGGGAGACCGGACGTCGTGGGGTGCCAGCACGCGAGGCATGGGACGCCCGGGTCGCGGCGTCTGAACTCGGCGGGGAACTCGACCGTCGCATGGCAGGCAACCGGACGAACAGCGACTGGCTGAAATCATATCTCGAAGGGTTGCTTGCAGCGCCGCAGAAAGTTGCAACGCGCAAGGCATCCGAATTGGCGCTGGGTGCGATCAACGATTGCATTCCCGAAACGTTGGGCGGATCGGCCGACCTTACCGGTTCGAACAATACTAAAACTTCGGCCACTAAACCACTGACAAAAGACGATTACTCGGGTCGTTACGTCTACTACGGCATTCGCGAATTCGGTATGGCGGCCGCCATGAATGGAATGGCGCTCCACGGCGGCGTGATCCCTTATGGCGGCACCTTCCTGGTCTTTGCCGACTATTGCCGCAACGCGATACGCATGTCGGCGCTCCAGCGCGCACGCGTCGCCTATGTGATGACCCATGATTCGATCGGCTTGGGCGAAGACGGACCGACGCACCAGCCGGTCGAACACCTGATGTCGTTGCGGGTTATGCCAAATCTCGATGTGTACCGGCCGTGCGACGCCGTCGAGACTGCCGAGTGCTGGGCACTGGCGCTCGACAAGACCGATGGTCCGGCGTTGCTGGCGCTCAGCCGGCAGAACCTGCCGCAGTTGAGGACCGATATTTCCGAGAACTGGTCGGCGCGCGGCGCCTATCGTCTGCGCGCTGCGAATGCTGCCCGGCGGGTGATCCTCATCGCGACAGGCTCGGAGGTCGAGATCGCCATTTCGGTCGCCGACCGCCTGGAGGAACATGGCATCGGGGCGGACGTCGTCTCCATGCCCTGCTGGGAACGTTTCGATGGCCAACCACAGACATATCGCGACGACGTTCTGCCGCAGGGGCCGTTGAGGGTCTCGATCGAAGCGGGAACAACGATGGGCTGGGAACGCTATGTCCGTGACGGCCTGCGCTTCGGGGTCGACACCTATGGCGCCTCAGCGCCGATCGCAGACCTCTACCGGCATTTCGGCCTGACTGCCGACGCCATCGCGCCGCAAATCATCGAAGAACTGCAAGGGAACTGACATGGCTGTTAAAGTTGCGATCAACGGGTTCGGACGTATCGGGCGACTGGTAGCGCGCGCGATCCTCGAGCGGCCGGATTGCGGTCTGGAACTGGTCGCAATCAACGATCTCGCCGATGCGAAGTCCAATGCGATGCTGTTCAAGCGCGACAGCGTTCATGGCGCCTATCCCGGAACGGTCACGGCCGACGGAAACGATATCATCATCGACGGCAAGCGCATTCACGTTACGGCGGAGCGCGATCCGGCCAACTTACCGCATGCTGCGAACAACGTCGATATTGCGCTTGAATGTACGGGATTTTTTACCGATCGCGAGTCTGCTCAAAAGCATCTCGACGCGGGCGCCAAGCGGGTCCTGATTTCGGCACCGGCTAAGGGCGTGGATCTCACGGTCGTTTTCGGGGTGAACCATGACAAGCTCATCGCCGAGCACACCATCGTATCGAATGCCTCGTGCACGACAAACTGTCTGGCGCCGGTGGCCAAGGTGCTCAACGACAGCGTCGGCATCGAGCGCGGTCTCATGACGACGATCCACGCCTATACCAACGACCAGAAGATCCTCGATCAGATCCACCCCGATATGCGCCGTGCCCGCGCCGCCGCCATGTCGATCATCCCGACGACCACTGGCGCCGCGCGTGCCGTAGGAGAAGTGCTGCCCGAACTGAAGGGCAAGCTCGACGGCTCGGCCGTGCGCGTGCCGACCCCGAATGTCAGCCTAGTCGACCTGACCTTTACGCCCAAGCGCGATACGACGAAGGACGAAATCAATTCGATCCTCAAGGCCGCGTCAGAGAGCGGCCCTCTCAAGGGCATCCTGGCGTTCACGGACGAGCCGCTGGTGTCGATCGATCTCAATCACAACGCGGCGTCCTCGACGGTCGATAGCCTCGAGACGGCCGTGCTCGATGGCAAGCTCGTGCGCGTCGTGAGCTGGTATGACAATGAATGGGGCTTCTCGAACCGCATGGTCGATACGGCAGGGGCTATCGGGAAGCTGATCTGATGGCCTTTCGCACGCTCGACCAGATCGGCGACGTTCGCGGCAAGCGCGTCCTTGTCCGAGAGGATCTGAACGTCCCGATGGCCGACGGGGTCGTCACCGACGACACGCGGATGCGGGCGACCGTCGCGACGGTCACCGAGCTGGCCGACGCCGGGGCGATCGTGCTCGTACTCGCGCATTTCGGGCGCCCCAAGGTGCCGAGCGCCGAGTTTTCGACGGCACAGCTCGCTGCGCCATACTCGGCCGTGCTGGGTCGCCCGGTGACCTATGTCGATTGGGAAGGTGCTGCCGATACGGTCGCGGCGCTGGCGCCCGGTGACATCGCGCTGCTGGAAAACACCCGGTTTTTCGGCGGTGAGGAAAAGAACGACCCAGCCGTCGTGGCGCGCTTTGCGGAATTGGGCGACCTTTACGTCAACGACGCCTTCTCCGCGGCGCACCGTGCCCACGCCTCGACCGAGGGGCTGGCGCACGCCCTGCCAGCCTTCGCCGGGCGGGCGATGGAAGCCGAACTGACGGCGCTCGACAAGGCTCTGGGCAAGCCGGAGCATCCGGTCGCGGCCGTCGTCGGCGGCGCCAAGGTTTCGACCAAGCTGGCCGTGCTCGAGCATCTGGTCGCGAAGGTCGATCACCTGATAATCGGTGGCGGTATGGCCAACACGTTTCTGGCAGCGCGCGGCGTGGACGTTGGCAAGTCATTGTGCGAACACGATCTTGTGAGCACGGTTAACGGCATCTTCGACGCGGCCGAGCGGGCAGGATGCACGATCCACCTGCCCTATGACGTTGTCGTCGCGAAGGAGTTTCGCGCCAACCCGCCAACGCGCACCGTCAATGTTCATGAGGTTGCAGCGGACGAGATGATCCTCGACATCGGACCCGCGGCCGTCGAGGCGCTCGGCGACGTGCTGAAGACTTGCCGGACGCTCGTGTGGAACGGCCCGCTCGGCGCCTTCGAGACGCCGCCCTTCGACGCGGCGACGATGGCCTTGGCCCGAACGGCGGCGGCGCTCACCCACGACGGCAGCCTGATCTCGGTCGCGGGAGGGGGCGATACAGTTGCTGCGCTGAATCAAGCCGGCGTGGCAGACGACTTCACTTTCGTCTCCACAGCTGGCGGCGCGTTCCTCGAGTGGATGGAGGGTCGAGAGTTGCCCGGCGTGGCCGCGCTGGACGTACCCGCATAGGGGCAATCGAAGGGGACAAATCGACCTTGACCGACAGTGTTTTCCCCGTTTCCGAAGACTGGGCCGCGAGCGCTCTGATCGACGCAGTCAGCTATGATCGGCTCTATGCGCAGGCCCGGGACGAGCCGGAGAGTTACTGGCGCCGCGAAGCAGCGATCATCGACTGGATCCGCCCGTTCGACCGGGCCGCCGACTGGTCTTTTGCGAAGGACGACTTCCATATCAAGTGGTTCGAAGGCGGGCAGCTCAACCTGTCGGCAAATTGCCTCGACTGTCATCTGGAAGAGCGCGGGCACGCGGCGGCGATTATCTGGGAGGGCGACGACCCTGCCGACACGCGCACGCTGACCTACGCCGAACTTCATGCCGAGACCTGCCGCTTCGCAAACGTTTTGAAGGCGCAGGGCGTCGTCAAGGGGGATCGCGTAACGCTTTACATGCCGATGATACCCGAAGCGGCGATCGCGATGCTTGCATGTGCTCGGATAGGGGCGATCCACTCCATCGTGTTCGGCGGTTTTTCACCCGAGGCACTGGCAGGGCGCATCGTCGACTGCGAGTCGCGCATCGTCATTACCGCAGACGAGGGGCGTCGCGGCGGCAAGGCGATTCCCCTCAAAGCAAATGTCGATGCCGCCATCGCCCATGCGCCCGGCGTCGAGCGTGTCATCGTCGTCCGGCACACGGGCGGCGATGTCACGATGCACGCAGGCCGCGACGTCTGGTATGATGAGGCCCGTGGTATGGCATCGATCGACTGCCCGCCGGCCGTCATGGATGCTGAGGACCCACTTTTCATCCTTTATACCAGCGGATCGACCGGCAAACCCAAGGGCGTGATGCACACGACAGGCGGCTACGCCGTCTGGGCAGCATGGACGCACCGTTACGTGTTCGATTACCGGCCCGGCCAGATCTATTGGTGTGCGGCCGACATCGGTTGGGTCACCGGGCACAGCTATGTCGTCTACGGACCGCTGATGAACGGGGCGACGACCGTGATGTTCGAAGGCGTTCCGAATTGGCCGGACCATAGCCGCTTCTGGCAGATCGTCGACAAGCATGAGGTCGAGATATTTTATGCCGCACCGACGGCGTTGCGCGCTTTGATGCGCGAAGGCGATCACTATGTGACGGCCACCTCGCGTCGCTCGCTCAAACTTCTCGGAAGTGTCGGCGAGCCGATCAATCCGGAAGCGTGGGACTGGTACCACCGTGTCGTCGGTGAACGGCGCTGCCCGATCGTCGATACATGGTGGCAGACGGAGACCGGCGCCGCGCTCATAGCGCCGCTTCCCGGGGCGACAGCGTTGAAGCCGGGATCGGCCACCAGGCCGCTGCCCGGCGTCCTACCCCAAATCGTCGATGCGGAGGGCACGGTCCTCGAAGGCGCATGCGAGGGCAATCTCGTGCTTACCGCCAGCTGGCCCGGCCAGATGCGCGGCGTATGGGGCGATGAAGAACGCTTTTTCACCACCTATTTCACGACTTATCCCGGAAAGTATTTTACCGGCGACGGGGCGCGGCGAGATGCGGATGGCTATTACTGGATCACCGGGCGCGTCGACGACGTCATCAACGTATCGGGCCACCGCATGGGCACGGCTGAAGTCGAATCCGCGCTCGTGGCGCATGTCGACGTTGCGGAAGCGGCGGTCGTCGGAATGCCCCATGAAATCAAGGGTCAGGGCATCTACGCCTTCGTGACGGTCAACGCCGATGTCGAACCGGACGACGCACTGCGCGCCGCATTGGTCAAATGGGTGCGCGTCGAAATCGGACCGATTGCGACGCCCGATGCGATCCAGTTCGCACCCGCCCTGCCAAAAACCCGGAGCGGCAAGATCATGCGCCGCATTCTGCGCAAAATCGCGGAAGGCGACGTGAGCACATTGGGTGACACCTCGACACTTGCCGATCCCTCGGTGGTCGAGAACCTCATCGCAGGGCGTCAAGCATGACGCTGCCCCGTGTGACAGGCGATGGTCCCACGTACCACGCGAACATCGATGACAGCTGGCTGCAGGGCCGAACCGCCTATGGCGGCGCTTCTGCAGCCATTGCTCTGACGGCGATAAAGGCCGCGTTCGGCGACCTTCCACCTCTAAGATCCGCACAGATCGCCTTTGTCGGCCCCCTGTCCGGCGACGTGACGATTACACCGACCGTCCTGCGAAGAGGCAAAAACAGCGCGTTCGTCGCGTGCGACGTTGCGGGCAGCGACGGAATCGGCATCCGGACTTTGTTCCTGTTTATGGCCACGCGGGAATCCGCCCTCGCCCATCTCGACCTGCCAGCACCGGACGCCGGCGAACCGGAAGACGATCTCGTCGATCCATCCAAACTTCCGCAGGGCTTTCTGATGAATTTCGACCTGTCGCACTGGGGAAACGAGGCCGCCGGATTTGTGAGGTGGTGCCGGCTTCGTTCACGTGATGGGCTGGACGCCGAAGTTGAACTGGTCGCGATTGCCGATGCGCTTCCACCGGCGGCGATGGCGCTTGCGTCGGCATGGGGACCGATATCGACGACCACGTGGCAGCTCAATCTGGTGACGGATGCACCGACCACGCGTGATGGATGGTGGTTGTTGAGCGCCGATACGCAGCATGCCGGCAAGGGATCATCGAGCCAGCTGATGACAATCTGGAACCGGGATGGCGAGCCGGTGGCCACGGCCCATCAAAGCGTCGCGCTGTTCATCTGACATTCCGCTTCGCGCATTAAATTCGGTGGAACCAATCAAGGCCATTGCGGTTCTGGAACGGCATGTCAGAGATGCGGCGGTGCAACATTTTAGGGACGCGGCATTAATGCGGGCATGTAGGGTGAAAAAACCGATATCGCCGCGGTCGCCGTTCCTCAGTTTCCCCGTTCGCTCTTGTGCGATCTTGCTCGTGCTCGCCGTCGGTGCTTCGGCGTGTTCCAAGTCGGACAATGCACGCAAACCGCAGACCGCGGAGGCAGGCTTCGTGGTCGTGAAGTCAGAGTCGGTCGAGGTACCGGTAACATTGTCTGGCCGCACTGCGGCCTTCGAGATGTCAGAGGTTCGACCCCAGGTGTCCGGGGTGATACGGTCGCGCTCGTTTGCCGAGGGGTCGATCGTGCAGGCCGGGCAAACGCTCTACCAGATCGATCCGAGCGTTTACCGCGCCACGGCGGCTGAAGCCCAGGCAAATCTGGCGAGCGCACAGGCGGCTCGAACGGCTGCCGCCGCAAAGGCTGCTCGCTACCGCCCGCTTGCCGACATGGAGGCGGTGAGCCGACAGGATTACAGCGATGCCGCCGCCGCTGCGAGCCAGGCGGCCGCCAACGTCGCGCAGACTCGAGCACAGCTCGAAGCTGCCCAAATCAACTTACGGTTTACGCGCGTGCCCGCGCCGATCACCGGGCGCATCGGTCGCTCATTGGTGACGACCGGTGGCCTGGTGACGACCAACCAGGCCGATCCTCTGACGAACATCCAGCGGCTCGATCCCATTTTCGTGGATATCCAGCAGTCGAGCGCCGACCTCTTGGCGCTGCGCCGCTCGCTGGCCAAGAACGGCGTGTCGTCGTCGTCAACGTCGGTCAAGCTCACGCTCGAAGACGGGAGTGCCTATCCCTATGCGGGCACGCTGCAGTTCGCCGAAGCGATGGTCGATCCCAATACCGGTACCGTCACGCTGCGGGCACGTTTTCCCAACCCCGAAAGCTTGCTGCTGCCCGGCATGTATGTGCGGGCGGCGCTGAGCCAGGCAACCGTGGCGAATGCCATACTCGTGCCCCAAGCGGGCGTTTCTCGCGATGTCCAAGGGCGGGCGACCGTCTATGTGGTTGGGCCCGGCAACAAGGCCATCCGCAAGCCGGTGACTGCGGACCGGACGCTCGGCGACAAGTGGATCGTCACCGCCGGATTGAAACCGGGCGAGCGCGTCATCGTCGAAGGACTGGGCAAGATCCGTCCGAATGCGACGATTGTTCCGGTTCCGGCCGGATCGAAGCCGCGTCCGCAGCGCAGCGGCGCGGCGCGCGGCTGACGCGGGAATGCTGTCCCGGACCTTTATCGACCGCCCTATTTTCGCGTGGGTCATTGCCATTGTCATCATGCTCGGTGGTGTTGGCGCGCTCCTGACTCTGCCGATCGAGCAATATCCCGACATTGCGCCCACATCGGTCAATATCCGGGCAAACTATCCGGGCGCCGCGGCTGACACCGTCGAGTCCAGCGTTACCCAGATCATCGAGCAACAGCTGACCGGCATCGACGGCCTGATCTATTTCACCTCGACTTCGAGTTCGGCGGGTTCCGCGCAGATTACGGCGACATTCGCCAAGGGCACCGACCCGGACATCGCGCAGGTGCAGGTGCAGAACAAGGTGCAGCAGGCCCTGCCCCGCCTGCCGCAACAGGTCCAGCAACAGGGTCTGAACGTCACCAAGTCGAGTTCGGACTTCCTCATGATCGTGTCGGTCTATGATGAGACCAGCCGCACGAACAATAACGACGTGTCCGACTTCCTCGTGTCGAACCTTCAGGATTCGATCGGACGGATCCAGGGCGTCGGCGACGTCAACGTGTTCGGCTCGCAATATGCGATGCGCATCTGGCTAGATCCCTTCAAGCTTGCCGCCGTGAAGCTCGTTCCGGGGGACGTGACGGCTGCCATCCAGGCGCAGAACACGCAGGTGGCGGCGGGGCAGATCGGTGGACAGCCGTCCGGCCGGGACCAGATGCTGACCGCCACAGTGACGTCTCGCTCGCGGCTGAACACGCCCGAACAGTTTCGCCGGATCGTGCTGAAGACCCAGCCAGACGGCGCGCGCGTCACCCTGCAAGACGTTGCCCGCGTCGAATTGGGTGCAGAAAACTACAGCATCGTCAGCCGCTTCAACGGTTTTCCCGCTGCCGGGCTCGCGGTTCAACTCGCCCCTGGTGCCGACGCGCTCAAGACTGCGGAACTGGTCAAGGCCGAGTTGGTTCGCCAGGCACCCTCCTTCCCGGAAGGCTATAAATACGCCTTCCCGCTCGACAGCACGACGTTCATTCGGCTCTCGGTCGATGAAGTCATCAAGACACTGATCGAGGCGATCATCCTCGTCGTCATCGTCATGTTCGTCTTTCTGCAAAGCTGGCGGGCAACGCTGATTCCGGCAATCGCCGTGCCGGTCGTCCTGCTTGGTACGTTCGGCATCCTGGCTCTTGCAGGTTTCACGGTGAACACGTTGACCTTGTTCGGCATGGTGCTGTCGATCGGACTCCTTGTCGACGACGCCATCGTGGTCGTCGAGAATGTCGAGCGCGTGATGGAAGAAGAACCGGACATTTCTCCGCACGACGCGACCATCAAGTCGATGGCGGAAATCCAGACGGCGCTAATCGCCATCGCCCTCGTCCTTTCGGCAGTCTTCCTGCCGATGGCATTTTTCGGCGGATCGGTCGGCGTCATCTACAAGCAGTTCTCGATTACGATCGTAGCTTCGATGGCGCTTTCGGTGGTCGTTGCGCTCGTCCTTACGCCCGCATTGACCGCGACCCTGCTCAAGCGGCGCGATCCCGAAGCGCGCGAGCCGCGCTGGGTCACCCGCGCACACCATTATGGCGAACGCTTCAATGCCTGGTTTACCCGGACGTCGGACCGGTATCGCGACCAGGTCGCCCGCGTAATCGAGCGGCCGACGCTTCCTCTTGTAGGCTATGGGGCGCTTGTTGGCTTGCTCGTACTTCTGTTCTGGTTTCTGCCCTCGAGCTTCCTGCCTGTCGAAGATCAGGGACGCGCGCAGATCCAGTTCACGCTGCCCCCCGGGGCGACGCAGCCGCGTACCGAGGCGGCAGCCCGGGGGATTGAAGACTATTTCAAGAATGTCGCGACCAAGGGCGCTGCCGGCTATTACACCGTCGCAGGTCAGGGCGGCGGTGGCGGCAGTGGCCAGAATGCGGGGCGCGGGTTCATCCTGCTCAAGCCGTGGGACGAGCGGCATGGGTCCGACCTGAGCGCGGACACCCTGACGAAAAAATGGACGCGCGAGATCAGCGCGCGGCTGCGCGACGTCGAATTCTTCGCGCTGTCGCCGCCGGCCGTCCGCGGCCTTGGCCAGTCCAACGGTTTCACGATGCAGCTCCTCAACAGCGGCGGCCTCAGCAGGGCGGAGTTCAAGGCCCGGCGCGACGCACTGGTGCTCGCCGCACAGGACGATCCCGGTCTGACCGCCGTCCGACTGGGCAGCCTCGAGGATAATCCGACGCTGAAGGTCGATATCGACGATGAAAAGATCGGTGCATTGGGGCTGACGTCACAGCAGGTCGACCAGACGCTGGCGATTGCCTGGGGTGGAAGCTACGTCAACGACTTCGTCGATCGCGGACGTGTGAAGCGCGTCTATGTCCAGGGAGATGCGCCGTTCCGTAGCCGCCCGGAAGACTTGTCCTACTGGTACGTCCGCGGCACCGCCGGCGATATGGCGCCCTTCTCGTCCTTCGCCCGCACCAGCTGGAACCAGTCGCCCTCAAGCCTTTCGCGTTTCAACGGCGTGCCCGCCTATCAGATTCAGGGGCAGGCCGCCGAAGGATACAGCTCGGGGGATGCCATGGAACGCATCGCGGCACTGGCCGCACGGCAACCGGGCACCTCGGTGGCCTGGTCGGATCTGTCGTATCAGGAAAGGCTTTCGGGCAATCAGGCGCCGTTCCTCTACGCGCTGTCCCTGCTGGTCGTATTTCTGTGTCTTGCCGCACTTTATGAAAGCTGGTCCGTGCCGCTTGCCGTCCTTCTTGTCGTACCCATCGGTCTCGTTGGAGCGGCACTGGCCGTAACGTTGCGCGGACTGGAGAACGACGTGTATTTTCAGGTCGGCCTGCTCACGACGATGGGACTGTCTGCCAAGAACGCGATCCTCATCATCGAATTCGCGGAGCAGGCGGAAAAGGCGGGGAAGACCGCAGTGGATGCCGTGATCGAAGCGGCGCGGCTTCGCCTTCGACCGATTCTGATGACCAGCCTCGCCTTCATCTTCGGTGTCCTGCCGCTGGCAATTTCGTCGGGGGCCGGCGCCAAGAGCCGCGTCGAGATCGGCACGGCAGTCATTGGCGGGATGCTGACCGCGACCGCGCTCGCCATTTTCCTCGTGCCCCTGTTCTTCGTCCTCGTGCGACGCCTGTTCGCCGGGCGGAAGGGTCGCGAGCAGGATCAGAAGCGCCGCGAAGAGGCAGCGATATGATCGCGCGCCGTTCACCTGCCTGCGCGGCGCTTGTCGTGGCGAGCCTGTTGGCCGGATGCAGCCTCGAGCCGAAATATGTCGCCCCCCTGCCGGCGGTGGCACCCAGCTGGCCCATCGGCGATCCGGCGCTGCGCACGAGCGAGGCCACGCTGCCCGCGCTCGGCTATCGCGATGTATTTCGCGATCCGCGACTTCAGAAGCTGATCGCGCAGGGATTGGCCAATAACCAGGACATCAAACTGGCCGTTGCCAACATTGCTGCCGCCAGAGGCCTTTATCGCGTTCAGCGGGCAGCATTGCTTCCAGCTATCGATGCATCGACGTCCGTTTCGATCCGCGACGGGGGTACCGGCGGGACCAACGGCGGCGGATCTACGACGCAATATAGCGTGAATGTCGGCGCTTCGGCATTCGAGATCGACCTGTTCGGCCGCATTCGCAGCCAGAGCAATGCCGCGCTCAACAGCTATTTCGCGACGGAGGCCGCCGCGCGCGCCGTCCGCCTGACCTTGGTGGCCGACATCGCCGACGCCTATCTGACGCTCGCGACCGACCGCACATTGCTCGGGATCGCGCTGGATACCGTGCGCAGCGCGGAACGCAGCGTGACGCTCACGCGTGCACGGCTGACGGGTGGCGTCGCGCCGCGAACCGACCTGCGCCAGGCAGAAACGGTACTCGCGACGGCGCAATCGGACGTGGCCAATCTCACGACGCTCGTCGCACAGGACCGCAATGCGCTCGACCTGCTGATCGGTGCGCCGGTCGCATCGGACGACCTGCCTTCCTCGATCGAGGCCGTCGAGAACGCCATTGCGCCGGTACCGGCCGGACTTGATTCATCGATCCTGCTGCGGCGGCCGGACGTCATCGAGTCCGAATTCCGTCTGCGGTCGGCAAACGCGCAGATCGGTGCCGCCCGTGCGGCATTCTTTCCTCGTATATCACTGACCGGCCTGGCCGGCTTTGCGAGCACGGCGCTGGGATCGTTGTTTTCGGGCGGCGCGTTCAATTTCAGCGTAGTGCCGGGTGCGACTCTGCCCATCTTCGATGGCGGCGCAAATCGCGGCAACCTCGACTATGCGCGCGCGCAATTCGACGCCGCGACGGCAAGTTACCAGCGAACAATCCAGGCGGCGTTCCGCGATGTCGCCGACGCGCTTGCCCGACGTGCCACGATTGCCGACCAGGCAGGCGCGCAGGTTCGACTGGAGGCGGCGGCGCAGGATACGGCGCGCCTGACCGAAGCGCGCTACCGCGGCGGCATCGCCTCGTTCCTCGAAAGCCTCGACGCCCAACGCTCGCTTTACAGTGCCCGGCGCTCGCTCGCATCGACCCGGCTTGTACGCGCCCGCAATCTGGTCGACCTGTACCGCGCCGTCGGCGGGGATCCGACCCTCGGCTGATTTGCCGACCGCCGACGCCGCCGACATGCAACCATTTGGTCCATGCGGCATTTCGTTTCGCATCGCCAACCAAATTGAAAGCCGTCCGTGCCGCCGGTCCTGTCCAGCTACGAATTCAAGCCGCACGAGCGCCCGCTCATGCCGGGCTCGCCGGCAACGCCCGAGCACCCATTCGCGCGGCGGATCGGGTATGCGCTGATCGGCGCGATCATTGCGTTGACCGGCGGGTTCAGCAACGGACTGCTGCTTGCCAATCTACCACAGATTCAGGGATCGTTGGGGCTAACGCCGATCGAGGGCGGTTGGCTGACGGCCGCCTATTCAATGACCAATGTCTGCACCAGTTTCGTGCTGATCAAGTTCCGGCAGGAGTTCGGTTTGCAGCGCATGACGCGCATCTTTCTGCTCGGTTTTGTCGCCCTCAACGGGTTCCAGCTGCTGGTGCACGGCTATGGCAGCGAGTTGGCCGTTCGCGCTGCCAGCGGTGTGATCGCGGCCGGATTCACGCCACTTGCCTTTTTCTACATTATGCAGGCGATGCCGGCGAAGTCGCGGCTGGGCGGAATGATCATCGGGATCGGGCTGACCCAGGTCGCTTTGCCGCTCGCTCGCGTCATTTCCCCCTTGCTGCTGGCCAACGGCAATATCGAGAACCTCTATCTTTTCGAATTTGGGCTCAGCCTGGTTTGTCTTGGGGGAATCGCGCTGCTCCGTCTGCCGCCGAGTGAACGCACGCCGGTGCTCGAGCGCCTTGACCTGCTTACCTTCATGCTGGTCGCGCCGGGCGTTGCCCTTCTCGTTGCAGTCTTGGTGCAGGGTCGGATTATCTGGTGGTCGACGCCGTGGCTGGGCTATGCGCTGGCGGGGGCAATATTGTTGATCGGCTCGGCGGCGCTAATCGAGCATAATCGCGCGAGCCCGATGCTGAACACGCGGTGGATCGCCAGTCGCGACGTCTTGCGCTTTGCCGCCATCGCGGCAGTGATGCGCGTGTTGCTGGGTGAGCAGAATTTCGGATCGATCGGCCTTCTGACCGCCGTTGGCATGGGGCAGGACCAGCTTGTCGTTTTCTACGCTGTCGTGACGCTCGCGACGCTGGCCGGTCTGATCATCGGCGTCGCGACACTGAATCCTCTCGACCTTTTGCGCCAGGTTGTCGTGTCCGTCGCCCTGATCGGCGTTGCGGCGTGGCTTGACTCCAGCACGAGCAACTTGACGCGGCCTGCCAACCTTTATGTCACCCAGTCGATGATCGCCTTTGCCGCGATCTATTTCCTGGGTCCGACGATGATGGCCGGTATCCTGCGCGCACTGGCGCAGGGGCCGAGCCATATCGTCTCCTACTCGGCGGTTTTCTCCTTGTCGCAGACGCTGGGGGGGCTGGGCGGCACGGCGTTGCTGGGCAGCTTCCAGATCATTCGCGAGAAATATCACAGCAGCGAATTGGTGCAGTCGCTGTTAATGACCGACCCCCAAGTCGCGCTTAGGCTGCAGCAGCTTTCGGGTGCCTATGCCCGGACGACCGGCGACCCGGTTTTGCGCCAGGCGCAAGGCGCAGGGCTGCTGGCTCAACAAGTTACGCGTGAAGCCAACATCCTCGCGTTCAACGACATGTTCCTGCTGATTGCGCTGCTCTCGGGCCTTGCCTTTGCCTGGTTGGGCGGGCGCTGGCTTTACTTGCGCATCAAGGGGATCAACCCCCTCGGCGCGGAACTCCTTGCCCTTCAACGCCTGCTTGCGAGTCGCCAATGACCGATAACCCTGCCCCCACGCGGCCCGCCGGCGAGCCGATAGAATCCCACGAGAGGCTGGACGACCCGGTCGAAACGGCAACGCAGCCCCAGGCGCGCGCGCGCGGCTGGGCGCCGCCCCGCAGTGGCAAGGCGCCGACGCTGTTGTTCGTGCTGTTCCTGATCGGCGGCGTCGCCCTGGCGCTATATGCCTGGGGCCTCGGCCCGTTTGCAGGCAATATGCAAACCACCGACAATGCCTATGTCCGTGGCCAGACGACCGTCATCGCGCCGCAGGTCAGCGGTTATGTCACGCAGGTTTACGTGCAGGATTTTCAGCAGGTGCGACAGGGCCAGCCGTTGGCGCGGGTCGACGATCGCATCTATCGCCAGCGCGTGCAGCAGGCACAGGCGAACGTCGCGGCCCAACGTGCAAATCTCGCGAATTCGAGCCAGAGTGCTCGCTCGAGCCAGGCATCCGTGGCCGGCCAGGACGCTGCCGTCACCAACGCGCGCGCGCAGCTGCTGCGCGCGCAGGCGGACATGCGCCGCGTCAACGAGCTTGTCGCGCAAGGGTCGCTGTCGTTACGCGAGCGTGACCAGACCTTGGCGGCGCTTCGCCAGGCAGAGGCCGGTGTCGCCCAGGCCAGCGCGCAGCGCGCCATCGCGCAGGAACAGGTCCGCACGGTGACCGTCGGGCGAGGCGGGCTGGAGGCGGCCGTTGAGAATGCCAACGCCGCGCTTCGCCTCGCCGAGATCGATCTTGCCAACACGGTCATTCGCGCGCCGCAAGACGGGCAGGTCAGCGAAATCGGTGTTCGCCTCGGCCAGTTCGTGACGGCAGGCACGCAGTTGCTGTTCCTGGTCCCGAACCGCGTGTGGGTTGTCGCCAACTTCAAGGAGGGACAAACCGCCGGCATCGTTCGCGGACAGCCCGCAACTTTTACCGTCGACGCGCTCGGGGGCGCCCGACTGACGGGACGGGTCGAGCAGCTGGCTCCGGCTGCCGGCAGCGAGTTCGCGGTTATCCGCCCGGACAATGCCACGGGCAATTTCGTCAAGGTCGCGCAACGGATTGCCGTGCGCATCGCAATCGATCCCAACCAGCCGCTCGCCGCCCGATTGCGCCCGGGCATGTCGGTCGAGGCACGCATCGACACGGCGGCCCACAAATGAAACGGGTCTTTTCGTTGATCATGCTGGCCACCATGTCGGCGTGTGTCGGACCGACGCCGCCATCACCCCCTGGCGCAAGGGTCGTGCCACCAGCCAGCTGGCGTACGGCAAGCGGACTGACTGCACCCCTCGAGCGAGATTGGTGGCAGCGTTTCGGCGATGCGCAACTCGCATCGCTTGTCGAACAGGCGCTTTCAAACAACAGTGACATCGCCATTGCCGCTGCGCGCGTCCGCGAGGCGCGGGCGCAAGAAAGGCTGGCGCGGTCGCAGCTGTTCCCCAGCCTCGATCTCGGCGCGGGGGCCAGCTATGGCCAGTCGGTCAGCCCGTTCGGCCAGCCGACCACCGCGGTCGCGGCGCAACCGCTGTTCCAGGCGGCTTATGAGCTCGACCTGTTCGGTCGGATCGACAACCAGGTGCGCGCAGCCCGCGCCAGTGCCAAGGCGAGCGAAGCCGCGCGCGATGCCGCCGCGCTCTCGGTCGCGGCCGCCACCGCGAGCGGCTACATCACCTTGCGTTCGCTCGATGCGCGACTTGCGATTGCACAGACCACGCTGGCATCGCGGGCCGAGGCCCTGCGCATCGCCGGCAATCGCGCGCGTGTCGGCTATACTTCACAGCTCGAATTGCGCCAGGCACAGGCGGAATATGAGGCGACGGCACAGATCGTTCCGCAGCTGCAACTGAGTATTGCGCGGCAAGAAAACGCGCTGAGCCAGTTGATCGGAACGTCTCCGCGTGCCGTTCCGCGCGGGAAGGCGCTTGCCGCGTTGGTTCGTCCGCCGATTCCGGAAGGCCTTCCCGCAGATCTACTGCGACGGCGGCCCGATCTCGCTCAGGCCGAACTCACGCTTGCGGCTGCGGATTCCAGCCTGGCAGCCGCTCGCGCGCAATTTTTGCCCCAGATCCGCCTGACCGGCAGCGCTGGCGCCGTGCTTTCGAGCGCGCTGGCGGACCCCATCGGGATCTGGTCGCTGGGCGGCAGCATCCTGGCACCGCTTTTCAACGGCGGTCGGTTACGCGCACAGGCGGATTCCGCTGCGGCCCGACGCGATCAGGCCGCTTTCGCCTACCAGCGCGCCGCCCTTGTCGCCTTTCGCGAAGTCGACGACAGCCTTGCCTCGGTGCAGCGGCTGGGAGAGCAACGGAGTCGACTGCAGGCGCAGCGCACGGCGCTAGCCGACGCTCTGCGCCACGCGACAAATCGCTACGAAGCCGGTTATACCTCATACCTCGAACAGCTAGACGCGCAGCGCGCTTTGCTGACCGCTGAACTCGCGCTGGCACAGCTCGACGCTGACGAACTCAATGCGCGCGTGGCGCTATACCAGGCGTTGGGCGGGGGCTGGCGCTAAAGGCGCGGCGACGCCAGAGGCGACCGACGTCGGGACGATAAATGGTGCGGGCGGTGGGAATCGAACCCACACTCCTTGCGGAACCGGATTTTGAGTCCGGCGCGTCTACCAATTCCACCACGCCCGCACGGCAAGGCAGCGCGCCGCTTACGATGCGCGCGCGCTGCTCGCAAGCATCAGCTGAAAACGTCGCTCAGGTTTGCCTCTGGATTCTTTGGGTCGGGGCCGTAGCGGTTGGGGCCGACCGTACCCGGAAGGAAGAAGAACACGAGCAGGACGATCGCGTAAACAAAAATTGCCAGGGCGCCGAAGCCAACCATCACGCCATAGGCGAGATAGTTCAACGTCGCACCGCCCGGAGCGAAGCCGCCGAGCGCTGACACACCAATGGCCAGCATCAATACAAGAAATACGATGTATAACAGATAGAAGGCGCCCACCCACCAGCCGGAGCGACCGATGTCGTGCAGACGCCTCACCTGAAGCGCGACGTTGGGTACCAGGATGGCCAGGCTGAACACGCCGGTCAGTATCCCCCCTTGCGTGTTGGCGTAGGCACCGAAGCCGGTAGCGCTACCGGGAACCCCGGTACCAACCTGTGTCCGACCGCCCAGCCCCAGCAAAGAGTCGATCACGCTGAGGACGATCGCGGCAATGATCACGAAAAGCACCCACATCCAGAACTCCATGCGTCGCGAGCGCCCGGAAAATTGGGCGTACTTCTTGAACGGCATGATCATCCATTCCATCGAATGTCCCCTGTCACCCTCAATTGCGCGGCGCCTGCCGCCGGTAGCTGAGCGCCTCGGCAATGTGTAGGCGGCCCACTCTCTCGCTGCCAGCCAAATCAGCGATCGTTCGGGCCACGCGCAGGATTCGCGTATAGCCGCGCGCCGACAGCCGCATGGCCTCCGCTGCCTGGGCAAGCAGGCGCCGGCCGGAGTCATCCGGCGTCGCCCAGAGCTCAAGAACGTCGCCGTCGGCTTCGGCATTGGTCCGCGGGCCCTTCTCGCCATAGCGCACAGATTGCACGGTGCGGGCCGCCTCGACACGCGCGCGCACCTCGGCCGATCCTTCGGCAGGCGGCGGGAGGATCAGATCGGCAGCACTGACCGCGGGCACTTCGACATGAAGGTCGATGCGGTCGAGCATCGGGCCTGATACCTTGGCCTGATAGTCGGCCGCGCATTTGGGCGCACGGCTGCAGGCGAGCGCAGGGTCGCCCAGATGACCGCAGCGGCAGGGGTTCATCGCGGCGACGAGCTGCACGCGCGCCGGGAAGGTCACATGGGCATTGGCACGCGCCACGCTTACGCTGCCGGTTTCGAGCGGCTGGCGCAGTGAATCGAGCACGGTGCGCTGAAACTCGGGCAGTTCGTCGAGGAACAGCACGCCGAGGTGCGCGAGGCTGACTTCACCGGGTTTTACCCGCAAACCCCCGCCGGTCAGCGCCGCCATTGAAGCCGAATGATGCGGGCTGCGGAACGGCCGCGTACGGATGAGGCGGCCGCCGGCGAGTTCGCCTGCCACGCTCGCCACCATCGATACCTCGAGCGCTTCGCCTGCGGTCAGGTCCGGCAGGATACCCGGAATGCAGGCTGCCATCAGCGACTTGCCCGATCCCGGCGGGCCGATCATCAATAAATTATGCCCCCCTGCCGCCGAAATCTCGACGGCACGCTTGGCAGTTTCCTGGCCTTTGACCTGCTTCAGGTCGGGTCCGTGATCGCGCGCTTCGACGATGCCCGCAGCCGGGGGCGGCAGCAGCACCGATCCCTTGAAGTGGTTGAGTAACGACAACAGGTCGGGTGCAGCGATTACCTCGACCTCTCCAGCCCAGGCGGCCTCGGCCCCCTGCGGCTCCGGACAAATCAGGCCCCGCCCCGCCGCGCCCGCATGGATGGCGGCCAGCAGCACCCCGGGGGATGGCGCGACGCGACCATTCAGGCCGAGCTCGCCGACAACGACGTAGCCCGACAGGGTTTCGGCATCGACGATGCCCATCGCGCCGAGCACGGCAAGCGCGATCGGCAAATCATAGTGCGAACCTTCCTTGGGCAAATCGGCCGGAGACAGGTTCACGGTGATGCGCTTGGGCGGCAGCGCGAGGCCGAGCGAGGCGATGGCTCCGCGCACGCGTTCGCGGCTTTCGTTCACGGCCTTGTCGCCGAGCCCCACGACATTGAACGCCGGCAGGCCGGCAATGAGCGATGCCTGCACCTCGACGCTTCGCGCATCCAACCCGAGATAGGCCACCGTCGGCACCGTTGCGACCATCGATTCCCCCACCCGCCCCCGAGCTATGCAAAAATTGATCTACGACGCTCTGCCTTGCGAACGCAACCGCCACTGCCCACATCGACGTCATGTCGGTGAGTAAGCGGTGGCGCGCGTTCGAGCGTAGTCTGTTGGGGCGTCAACTTCTCGTCGCCGCCGGCTTTTTGCTGATCATCCTGGGCGTCGTTGTCGGCCCCCTGCCGGGCCCGGGCTTCATCCCGCTGTTCATCGGCGGGCTGACACTGTTACTTCGCTATGCGACCTGGTCGAAGCGATTGTATGTGCGGGCGAAACGGCGATGGCCCAAACACGGCGCTTTTGCCGACAAGGGGTTGCGACGGGCGAGTGCGAAACGGCGCGCGCAGATCGCTGCGATGCGCAAAGCCGATTGACTTTTGCGGACCTCACACATATGCGCACCGTCATTGGCGGTCGTCCGTTCGGCGGGCGGCCTTTTTCTTGTTCCGATTTCGAAGGCATGAGCGATGAAGCGCACTTTCCAGCCCAGCAATCTCGTCCGGGCCCGTCGTCACGGTTTCCGTCATCGGATGGCGACAGTGGGCGGCCGTGCCGTGATCCGCGCGCGTCGCGCCCGCGGCCGTCACAAGCTTTCGGCCTGAAGACACTTACCCGGCGCGCCGATTTTCTTGCGGCGAACGCGGGGAAACGCGCGCCGATGCCGGGCTTTGTCCTGCTTGTTCGCGATCGCTCTGATGGCGACGAGACGGCCCGAGTCGGTTTCACTGTAACCAAGAAGATCGGCAATGCCGTGGTCCGAAACCGGATGAAGCGGCGGCTTCGGGCCCTGTCGCGCGATGTACTGTCTTCGGCAGGCGTCGCGGGCGCCGACCATGTGCTGATCGGTCGCGCTGGGGGCATCGAACGCGACTATGCGGTTTTGACGGCGGAGCTCGAGAAGGCGCTGGCCAAGGTAAAGCGATGATGGCCCGAGTTCTCATTGCCCTCGCCCGGGGGTGGCAGATTGGCCCCTCACGCATCTTGCCGCCGAGTTGCCGCTACGCGCCCTCATGTTCGGCCTATACGATCGAGGCATTGGGGCGCTATGGGGCGCTCAAGGGGAGCTGGCTTTCAGCCCGCCGCCTCGCCCGTTGCCACCCCTGGGGCGGTAGCGGCTACGACCCGGTTCCCTGAATCAACCTAGCGAAAGCAACGCACTCGTGCAGTCCGAACAGCGCAATTTCATTCTCGCCATCGTGTTGTCGGGCCTCATCCTGTTCGGATGGAGCACGCTCGCCAGCCGCTGGTTTCCGCCTGCCAATCCGCCGGTGACCAAAGTTCAGGGGGGCAAAACGACGCCCCTGCCCGCGCCCGGCGCCCTGCCCGCAGTAACCGCCCAGGCGGCCAAGCAGTCGCGCGAAACGGTATTGGCGGGCTCGCCACGTCTGCCGATCCGCAATGCCAAGGTTACCGGATCGATCAACCTGAAAGGCGCGCGGATCGACGACCTCATGCTGACGTCGTACCGCGAAACAGTTGCCAAGGATTCGCCCAATGTGCGCCTCCTGTCGCCACAGGGCGCCCCCCAGGCCTATTTCGCCAGCTTCGACTGGATGGGCACGGGTGTCGCGGTGCCGAATGCCGACACCCTCTGGACGGCGGACAAGACCGAGCTGACGCCGAGCGCGCCGGTCACCCTGCGCTGGAACAATGGCCAGGGGCAGGTCTTCGTCCTCAAGATTGCCATCGACGACCAGTATATGTTCACGGTCGACCAACGTGTCGCCAACACGAGCGGCGCACCGATCGTCGCGCGGCCCTATGCCGTCGTCAACCGCGCGGAAAAGCCCGCCGATCCCGACAATTGGATCGCGCACGTCGGCCCCATCGGCGCGCTGAACGGCGCGGTGGACTATGACGTCACCTATGAAAATCTGACCGGAAAGGAGCCGAGCTTCTTCGGCAAGATGTTCGGAACCAAGGCAGTGGCAGGTGTCAATGCCGCGACGAGCACCGGGGGTTGGCTGGGCTTTGGTGACAAATACTGGCTGACAGCGCTGGCGCCGCAAGGCGCGGCAAGGATCGACGCGGGTTTCCGTGCCGGCGAAGGCAGCTACCAGGCCGACTTCGTGCGCAACCCCGTGACGGTCATGCCCGGGCGTGGTGCCGGCGTGGTGACGCATTTTTTCGCGGGGGCCAAGCAGATCGACGTGCTCGATGGCTATCAGGCGAGCCTCGCCATTCCGCTGTTCGGTCGCGCGATCGACTGGGGCTGGTTCGAAGTGGTCGAAAAGCCGCTGTTCCAGTATCTGCATTGGCTGTTCGGCCTGATCGGCAATTTCGGTCTGGCGATCATGGCGCTGACGTTGACCGTGCGCGGCTTGATGTTTCCGATCGCCCAGCGCCAGTTTCAGTCGATGGCGGCGATGCGCATCGTCCAGCCGAAGATGAAGGCGATCCAGGAAAAGTGGAAGGACGACAAGGCGCGTCAGCAGCAGGAGATCATGCAACTCTACAAGACGGAGAAGATAAATCCGCTTGCGGGCTGTCTGCCGGTCTTCATCCAGATGCCGATTTTCTTTGCCTTGTACAAAGTGCTGATGCTGACGATCGAGATGCGGCACCAGCCGTTCGTGGGGTGGATCCAGGATCTGTCGGTGCCCGATCCGCTGACGCCGGTGAACCTGTTCGGCCTGTTGCCGTTCTCGCCGCCGCACATCATCGCCATCGGCGTGCTGCCCATCATATTGGGCGTCACGATGTTCATTCAGTTCAAGTTGAATCCCCCGCCGCCGGACCCCGTGCAGGCGCAGATGTTCTCGATCATGCCCTGGGTGCTGATGTTCGTGATGGCGCCGTTCGCCGCCGGGCTGCAGCTCTATTGGGCGACATCAAACATTTTGACGATCGCGCAGCAGAAGTGGCTCTATTCAAAATATCCGCAGCTGAAGAATTCGCCGGCGGCACCGACAGTCGCATGAGCGAGGACGTCGCCGAACCGGACCTGACGGAGACCGCGCGCAAGATCTTCGCGGGGCCGATCGCTTTCCTGAAGTCGGCGCCATCGCTTGTGCACTTGCCCGAACCCGAGGTGCCCGAGGTCGCTTTTGCGGGCCGCTCGAATGTCGGAAAGTCATCGCTGCTGAATGCACTGACCAATCGCAATGGCCTTGCTCGCACGTCGAACACGCCGGGGCGTACGCAGGAGCTCAATTTTTTCGACATCGGCGCCCCCCTTCGGTTTCGCCTGGTCGATATGCCGGGTTACGGCTTTGCCGAAGCGCCCAAGGATGTCGTCAAGAAATGGCGCTTCTTGATCAACGACTATCTGCGCGGCCGCCAGGTGCTCGGTCGAGCCTTCGTCCTGATCGATGCGCGTCACGGCGTGAAGGCGGTCGATGAGGAAATCATGGATATGCTCGACGCCGCTGCCGTCAGCTATCGCATCGTCATCACCAAGGCGGACAAGGTCAAGGCGACCGACCTTTCCGACGTCATGGTCCGGACTGGCGAGACCGTCCGCAAACGCGCTGCTGCGCATCCGGAAATCATCGCCACATCGAGCGAAAAGGGCATGGGCATACCGGAGTTGCGGACCGCGGTGCTGGAATCAACGCTGCGCTAGACTCGCGTGCTTCCGTATTCGGTGCCGTCCTTGCGGACGTACCGGTCATCCTCGGTGAACATCATGTCGATATCCGAGTAGCCGCCGCCCGACCGCGGCCCGGCGCCGATCGCGACGAAGATGCAGTCGTCGGCGCTCCGATTGACCAGATGATGTCCATTTGCCGACCCCTTGGCCCACGCCGCACAGTCGCCGGCGCGCATAAGCGTCTCCCCGTCGTCCTCGATCAGCACGGCTTCACCGGCAATCATCACCACCATTTCGTCTTCGCCGTCATGCCAGTGCCGCTGCGACGACCAGGCGCCGGGCTTGAGCACGACATGGCTGGCTGCAAAGCATGTCAGGCCAGCCACAGGTGCAAGTCGACGGTACCACCGTCCGGCAACGGGGGTATCGAAGGGCGCCGGATATCCCGTCGCATTGGTCTGCGGGATGGCGTCGAGTTCGAGTTTCGGCATAGGAAGCAATCATGACCGACGCTCTCGCCCTCGCCAAGTCCCTGATCGCCGCCCCAAGCGTGACCCCCGCAACCGGTTGCGTCTTCGACGTGCTCGGCCAGGCGCTCGATGCTCAGGGGTTTGACGTCGAGCGTTTCATCGTCGGCGACGCTCCCGATGGCCCGGTCGAAAATCTGCTGGCCACGCGCAGCAATGGCGAGGGTCCCCATTTTGCCTTTGCCGGGCACCTAGATGTCGTTCCGCCGGGGCTAGGCTGGATATCGGATCCTTTCGATCCGCAGGTGCGCGGCGAAGCGCTGCACGGCCGGGGCGCCGTAGACATGAAGGGAAGCATCGCCGCCTTTGTCGCCGCAGCTGCAAGTGTGCAGGGTCACCCGGGGCGCCTCACGCTGATCATCACCGGAGACGAAGAAGGCCCTGCGACTTACGGCACTGTCGCTCTGCTCGATCGAATGGCTGCACGCGGCATGCGTCCGGATTTCTGCCTCGTTGGCGAACCCACGTCTTCGCAGCGGCTCGGCGACACGATAAAGATCGGCAGACGCGGATCGGTCAATATCTGGATAGAAATCGCGGGCACCCAGGGCCATGTGGCCTATCCCGATCTCGCCGATAATCCCCTGCGTCCGCTTGTTGAGATATTGTCTCAAATCAATGCCATACGGCTCGACGACGGGACCGAATGGTTCCAGCCTTCGAATATCGAAGTGACGACGATCGACGTCGGCAATCCCGCGACCAATGTCATCCCGGCAAAGGCGACGGCGCGTTTGAGCATTCGCTTCAACGAGCTGCAACGCGGTGAAGACCTCGTCCGGCGCGTTCGCGATCTTACGACGGCGATAACGCCTCGTGCATCGGTGACGGCAAGGGTTTCGGGCGAAGCCTTCCTGACGCCGCCTGGCGCGCTGAGCGCGCTGGTTGCGGCCGCCATAAAGGACGTCACCGGCATCGTGCCCGAACTATCGACGACAGGTGGCACGTCCGATGCCCGGTTCCTGTCAAAGCTCTGCCCGACAGTTGAATTCGGACTGTGCAACGCAACCATGCACAAGCTCGACGAGGCAGTGTCGATCGCCGACCTGTCGGAACTTACCGAGATCTATGCACGCATTCTTTCGGGCGCGTTGCCGACCCATAGCCGGTAATCCCCCTCGGCCATGGGCGGCGCGATGACCGGGCCCTGCGCGGCGTCGCACCCCATCACGCGCAGCATTTCGTATTGCGCCGATGTTTCGACCCCATCGGCAATCGCCTTGGCACCCAGTCCGTGAACGAGCGTAATCACTGCCTGGGCCATCTCGCGTGCCGAAGGATCGTTGTCGATGCCCGAGACGAGGCTGGCGTCCAGCTTTACCAGGTCGAAGGGCAGCGAGCGGAGTCGGGCCAAGCTCGACGATCCCGAACCGAACGCATCGATGACGATGGTGGCACCGCCGCGCTGGAGCTGCCGAATCTGATCCAATATGTCGTTGCGACATTCCATCAGGACCGCTTCGCTGACTTCGAATTCAATCAGCGAAAGACGCGCGCCGGAAAGCGCCAGCGCCGCATCGAGTTTGCCGAAGAAATCGGGCCGGGCAATCTGACGCGAACTCAGATTGACGGCGATCCTCGGCGCAAGCGGATCGCGCGGCCAGTCGGCCATGCGCCGCGCGAGCTCTTCGATCGCCCAGTCGCCGAGTTCGACAATCAGGCCGCTTTCCTCCGCACACTCGATGAAGCTTCCCGGGTGGCGCAGTCCGTCGATCGGGTGGTTCCACCGCAACAGTCCTTCGACCGCCCGCACCCTGCCGTCGGCAAGCGTAACTTGGGGCTGAAAGACCATCATGAATTCGTTGCGGGCCAGCGCCTGACGCAGTTCGACCTCCATCAGCGAGCGTTTGGCGATGCGTTCGGCAAGAAGTTCGGCATAGAATTGGTGCCGACCGCGCCCGCTGGCCTTGGCGTGGTACATGGCCACATCGGCGGCGCTGACGAGCGTGGACAAGGTGCTGCCGTGTTCGGGCGACAGCGCAATGCCGATCGATCCTCCGACAGTTACCTGTTGCCCGCCGACTTCGAACGGCTTTGCCAACGCGGCGACGAGGTGATCGCCGATGCGTGCAGCGTCGTCCCTGCCCTCCAACTGAGGAAAAAATAGAGTAAACTCATCGCCGGCGTAGCGGCCGACAATCGGCTCACCACATGCTCCTCCCTGCAGCACGACCTGACTTGCGGCGACGGCCCGCAAACGGTTGGCCATCTTCATCAACGCCTGATCCCCGCAAGCATGGCCCAGCGTGTCGTTGACCGCCTTGAAATTGTCGAGATCGATGAAAAAAAGCGCTGAGACGGCTCCCTCCGGCAAGGCCTTGAGCGCGCGCTCCGCTTCATGATAGAAATGGATGCGATTGCCGAGAAGCGTGATGGGATCGGATCGGGCGAGCGACGTGGCGTTTTCGAGATTGCTGCGAACCTGGACGAACATCGCATTCAACGCGTCAGAGAACTGCGGGAGCACGACGGCGACGCCCGAAGGCATGTCGCTCGTCAGATCGCCTTCTGCAGCCTGGGCAATCCGTACTGTTGCGAGATCGACAGCTTGGGTCACTCCGGCACGCGCAAGTTTCGCCGAAGTCCAGCACAGCGTCGCGCAGGCGATCACCGTGGCAAGCACAGTCAACAGGCCTTGGACGTCGGGCAGGAAATGGCGGGCCGCAAACAGCGCCAGGAAGAACGCTGCCACGACTGTGCCGTACGCGAAAGCTATCGCGCGCGACTTCGGCGTCCCTTTACTCCGCTGTCCCAATTCCCTGCTGTCCCTAACAAGGGCGGTTGTCCCGACCGCATTCAGCGTCGTCGCACGGTCGATGTTAAGAAACTGTTGAGTTGTTCAAATTTGGAACCGGCCTTGGCGCCGCAGGACGACATAGAGGGCGCCGGCGCCGCCGTGCCTGGCATGCGCCGGCCGAATGGCGGCAATCTGCCCGGCAAAGCGCGCACCAAGCAGCCAGTCGGTGATCGAGGCGCGGATGATTCCGCGCAAGGGCCGGTCCAGCCTGGATGTTCCCGCCGCCGGGGCGCGGCCAGTAACAATCACGACAAGCCGATCCCCGGCGGCAATGGACCTTTCGAGCGTAGAGAGCACATGGTCGTGTGCCTGAGCCAGGGTCGATCCGTGAAGATCGACGATGCGGTCTGGAACGACCTTCCCCGTTCTGAGGTCGCGGTCCCACTTTCCGTCGAGCGTCGCTAGTTGCGGCCGGGCGGGGGCCGCCCCTCGGCGGCGGGCTGATTGTGCGCTTGGCGCGGCTGGTCCGGTTCGCGCGGTTGGTTCGGTTGGTGCAAGCGGCTCAACTTCTCGAACGGGCGACGGCGCAATCTTGCGCGGCTCTTCCTTCAGCCCGCCACCGGAAACCCGGATATCAGCCGTCACGCGTCGCCAGAGCGCGCGCTCTTCAGGGCTGAGGACGCGCCGCATTCGCCCCTGTCGCAGCCAATCGAGCGAGCGTTCCGCGCGGCACGAAGATCAGCGCGGTCCCGCGACCCGACATGCCCCCCGCAATCCTGCGTGCCTCGTCACCGGCGCCCCAGAAGGTGTCGAAGCGATTGGCCCCCTTGATGGCGCCACCGGTATCCTGCGCGACCCACAGGCCATTTGCTTCGGGACGGTCGAGATCGAGCCAGACCGGCGCACCCAGGGGCACAAACGCCGGATCGGTCGCAACCGTCGTACGGGGCGCGACCGCGACCCCCATGGCACCGACCGGCCCGGCGCCGGACAGCTCCCGAAAAAAGACCCAGCTCTTGTTCTCGCGCATGATCGCACGGCCCTCTTCCGGATGGGCGCGCAGCCAGGCCATGATGCCCTGCATCGAAAGCTGTCCGGGGACCACGAGCCCGCGGTCGCGCATCAGTGAGCCGATGCCGGTGTAATCGCGCCCGTTCTGCCCGGCATAGCCGATCCGCATCACGGAGCCGTCGGCCAATCTCAGTCGACCGGAGCCCTGAACCTGCAGGAAAAAGAATTCGATCGGATCAGCCGCCCAGGCGATTTCAGGGACGTGCCCGGCCAACGCGCCTTCCTCGATCGCTGCGCGATCGAAATAGGGAACGAAAGTGCCATCGGCGAGACGTCCGCGAATGGTCTTTCCCTTCAGCGCCTCTGAAAACTGGCCGAGATCGAGCTCGATCAAGTCGGCGGGCTTGCCATAGACCGGAACCTGGTATCCGGCACCCCGCTGGCGGCTGCCGGCGATCTCGGGCTCGTAATATCCGGTCGCATAGGCCTGCCCCGACCCGACCCGAAGTGTTTCGAACTGCTCTGCAAAGAACGCCTTGGCGTCCGTTGTTCCGGCCGCAGCTGTGCAGGCGGGCTGCCAGTCTTGCGCATTGGTGAGCCCGGACCGGTCCTCGCGACGCAGCAAGCCGGGGCAGCTCAACAGAAACGCACTGACCGCGCGCATTGCCTGATCCCGGCTGATCGATAGCGTGCCGATCTCCGGTCCTGCAGACACCCCCGTCCCCAACGCCGTCGACTTGGCGGGCAACGCCGTTTTCGGGGGTGCGGGCGCGGCTGGCTGCGAGATGACCGCAGGCGTCGGTGAGATCGGCGGCGGCTTGCTCGGCGAAGGGACAATCCCGGAAACGCAGGCGGAGAGCAAGAGCGCCGGGAGCACGACGCGCCCCGCACGCGCGTCGGGCATCAGGCGGACTCGTCGGTGTCGGTCAAAATCCAGTTGGGGTCGCTGCTCTTCAGCGTGCGGCTGAATGTCCAGACGTCGACTGTCGGAACGGCGTCGGTAAGCGAGCCGGCTACGACCGTTCCCTCGGCATCGCGCGTGACGGCGGCAATGTCCGCGTTGAAAGCGACCGTGATCTTGGCTTCGCGTCCCGCTAGCTCGGCGTTGACGATGCGCGCCTTTTCAATGGTGACCAGTCGGTTGTCGAGCACGTGCCCTGCCGTTGTGCGCTGGGCGATCGATTCCGCGAATGCCGCTCGCACGTCATTGCTCGTCAGTCCTTCCAGCTCCCCGGCATTCCCCGACCAATAGGCCTCGAGGATCATCCGGTAGGCCGCCTTCGCCCCCTCCATGAACCGGCCGACATCGAACGACGGCTCTGCGGACACAATAGCCCGTACACCCGCCGCCGCGCCGTCCTCGAACACGGAATCGGTGATGGCGACCGGCGCCCGCGGAGGTGCCACGAAGGCGGCATTGGCAACGGGCGCAGCATGATCCTCGACCGGCGCCAAGGGTTGTTCATGCCCGGTACGTTTGCCGAGAACGGCGTAAAGCCGCATTGCGAGGAAGCCCGCAACCATTGCCAGAACCACGATTTCGACCATAGTCGACACAACTCACTCCATCGCCTCAGAGGGTTACATAGGCGCGGCGGGCCGACGATTCAAACGCCGATTCGCCTCGCGCCGCATTCGCACGTCTCTCGTGGAGTCTTGCGGTTGTCTTTGCAGACCTGTAACCGCCGCGCACCTTCCTTCATCTGACGAAAGATACACTGAAATGGCCGACGAAGCCGCGCCCGAAACGAACAACCACGAGCCGATGAGCAATGGCGAAGACACCGCGCCGCAGGCCGGCCTGATCTCGCAATATGTCAAGGATCTGTCGTTCGAGAATCCGAATGCCCCGGGCGTCTATCAGTGGTCGGGACAGCCGCAGATCGATATCCAGTTCAACATCGCGTCGGGCCAGGTCGGCGAAGACGCTTACGAGGTCGTTCTGAAGGTGGAAGTGAAGGCAGTCGCGGCCGACAAGATCGCCTTCCAGGTCGAGCTTGCGTACGCGGGTTTCTTTGCGCTCCGCAACATCCCCGAAGACCAGCTCCAGCCTTTCCTGCTTGCCGAAGCGCCGCGCATCCTTTTCCCTTTCGCGCGCCGGGTGCTCGCCGATGCGGTCCGCGACGGCGGTTTCCCGCCTCTGCTGCTCGAGCCCATCGATTTCGGTCAGCTGTACATGGCGCAGGCAGAACAGGCTGGCCAGCTCGACACGCCGATGGGGCAGGCCTGAGCCTTTGAATTGGATCTCCGAGCGCCAGCGAGGAGCCCTGCCGAGCGTCAGTGAAGTTCGCCCCGGGGTCTTGCTTCGCTCGAACGCGCGACATGCTGGCGAGCGGGTAGTGAGCGCGCGATGAACCTCGTGCGCGCCACGGCGTCGATCGGGGGGTTGACCCTCGTCAGCCGCATCCTTGGCATGGTCCGCGACATGCTGATGGCGCGATACGTCGGTGCGGGGCTCGCATCCGACGCCTTCCTTATCGCGTGGCGGCTCCCCAACCTGTTCCGCGCCCTCTTTGCGGAGGGCGCGTTCGCCGCCGTGTTCGTTCCGATGTACAATCGCCGGATGAGCGAGGCGGAACGCGACGCGGCGGCAAGCGGCCTCGCGGCGGCCAATGCGTTCGCAGGCCAGATTCTGTCGGTCCTGCTGCCGTTCCTCATCCTTTTCACTGCAGTCATGATGGTGGCAGCGGCACCGATCGTCTGGGCCATGACCGGTGGATTCCCTGACGGCGGACCTGAAAAATTCGACCTCGCCGTCCACCTCACGCGGATCACCTTCCCCTATCTTGCGCTTATCAGCATCGTTTCGCTGCTTGGTGGAATTCTCAATTCGCTGAACCGCTTCTGGGTCAATGCGGCCGCGCCGGTACTTCTCAACATCGCGATGATCGTCGCAATCCTGTTCTTCCGCGGCAACAGCCAGGCGCAGATCGCCGAGACCCAGGCGGTTGCCGTCACCGTCGCGGGGGCGCTGCAGCTGCTATGGCTCGTCTGGTCGTGCAGGCGCGCGGGCGTCGCGCTTAAGCTTTCGCGCCCGCACCTTTCCCCCGACGTAAAGCGCCTGCTGTGGCTGATCGGCCCCGCAGCACTCGGACAGGGGGCGATCCAGTTTAACCTGCTGATCTCGACGTCGCTCGCGGCGCGGTTCCTGCCCCAGGGTGCCGTCAGCTACCTCTATTACGCCGACCGCCTCAATCAGTTGCCACTCGGCTTGATTGGCATCGGTGTCGGCACGGCGATCCTGCCCAGCCTGTCGCGCCAGATCGGCAGCGGTGACAGCGCCGCGGCACGCCACACACAGAATCGCGCGATGGAGCTTGCCCTGCTGCTGGCCCTGCCCGCGGCCGTCGCTCTGGTAGTTTCGGCCGTGCCCTTGGTGCGCGGCGTGTTTCAACACGGGGCATTTACCGCCGCCGACACGGTCGGTGCCTCCGGGGCCCTGGCGGCCTTCTCGCTCGGCGTTCCCGCCTATGTGTTGATCAAGGTGCTGACCCCGGGATTTTACGCGCGGCAGGATACCAGGACCCCGGTTCGGCTGGCGGTCGTGTCGATGCTGGTCAACCTGGCGGGCAACCTCCTTTCGGTGCTCGTACTCGACGCCGGCTTCGTGGGCATTGCGCTTTCGACGGCCCTCGCCGCATGGGTCAACGTGCTTCTGCTATATGGCTCGCTCCACCGGCGTGACCTTCTGCAGCTCGACGTCCGGTTCAGGGCCAAGGCTGTCCGCATCGTCGGTGCGAGCGCCGCGATGGCAGCGGCGCTCCTGGTGCTCAATCCGGTGCTCGACCCTTACATGGGCGGCAACTGGCCGGAACGAATTGGCGCGCTGATCGCGCTTTGCGGTATCGGCGGCGCCGTCTATGGCGGCGCCGTCCTGCTGCTCGGCGGGGCCAGTCTCGGCGAGTTGCGCCGTCAGTTCACACGGAAAGCCTGACTCCATGCGCGTCCTTTCGGGCATCCAGCCCACCGGCAATCTCCACCTTGGCAACTACCTTGGCGCCATACGCAACTGGGTACGGATGCAGGACGCGGTCGCGGCAAAGGGCGGGCAAAGCCTTTATTTCCTCGCGGATCTTCACTCCTTGTCCGACCACATGGAGCGCGACGCCCGGCGCGCCGCGCTGCTGGACATGGCGGCCGCGCTTGTCGCCTGTGGCATCGACAGCGGGAAATCGGTGCTATTCAATCAGGCGCGGGTACCCGCACATGCCGAGTTGTGCTGGCTGCTCAACGGCACCGCCCGCATGGGCTGGCTCAACCGCATGACGCAATGGAAGGACAAGGCGGGCAAGAACCGCGAAGGTGCAAGCGTTGCGCTGTTCGACTATCCGGTGCTGCAGGCCGCCGACGTCCTGCTGTACCAGACGACGCACGTGCCGGTAGGCGACGACCAGAAGCAGCATCTTGAGCTGGCCCGCGACATTGCCGTCAAGTTCAACGCCGATACCGGGCGCGAGGTCTTCACCCTGCCCGAGCCGACGATCCCTCCAGCCGCGGCGAGGATCATGTCCCTGCGCGACGGCCAGGCCAAGATGTCGAAGTCTGATCCCAGCGACATGAGCCGAATCAATCTGACCGACGATGCCGACACCATCGCCCAGAAGATCCGCAAAGCAAAGACGGACCCGGAAGCACTGCCGTCCGAGGTCGCCGGGCTCGAGGGCCGAGCCGAAGCGCGCAACCTGGTGACAATCATGGCCGCTCTGGAAGACCGCAGCGCCGACGCCGTTCTGGCGCAATACGGCGGCAGCAACTTCGGCCCCTTCAAGTCCGCGCTTGCCGAGCGGCTGGTGGCCGAACTTGCACCGATCCGCGAGCGGTATCTGGGGCTCAGGGAGTCGGGCACGATCGAGGCCATCCTGATCGACGGTGCTTCGCGGGCAACGTCACTGGCCGCGCCGACGCTGACGGCGGCCTATGACGCGCTGGGGTTGATGCGCGGATAGCATCTGGAATCGCGCCGGCGCCTGAGAATATCGGGTTCGGCTACCGTCCCGCCACCAAGGTCCGCCAACCGTGGCAACTCACCCGCCGGCATCGATGTGACGCCTATTGCCGGGCGTTTGCATCCGGTCTTGGCATCGTGCCCGCCAGACGCACGGCCCTTTGCCAACAGCGGCAGCGTTGTGTCACCGAAACGACGCTAAATCATAACGCTGCTGCCACAACCAATCCGTAGCGCCGCCGCGACCGAAGGATACGGTCAATGGGGGAAAAGCCATGTTGCGTCATCGTGCTCTGCGTCATTCCGTTTGTTTCGCTGCCCTAGCTACCGCCTTCATTGCCGCGCCGGCGATGGCGCAATCTGCGGCACCGGCTGACGAGGACAGCGAGGCCAGTTCGATCGTCGTGACCGCCAAGGCGACACGATCGGCAACCGCCATACCGCAAAGCGAAATTCAGAAGATCCTGCCCGGCGTTTCGCCGCTGAAGGCAATCGAGACGCTGCCCGGCGTGCTTTACATCACCGCCGACCCCTGGGGTTACAACGAGCAGAACGCCCAGATCTTCATCCATGGCTTTGCATTCAACCAGCTCGGCTACACGATGGACGGCATTCCGCTGGGCGACCAGAGCTACGGCAATTACAATGGCCTGTCGCCGCAACGCGCGGTGATCTCGGAAAACGTCGGCCGTGTCGTCGTGACCACGGGCGCGGGCGACCTCGCGACGCCGTCGAACAGCAATTTGGGCGGCACGGTCGAGACCTTCTCCTCCGATCCGCGGTCCAAGCTGAGCTTGGATGTTGGACAAACCTTCGGCAGCTACGACACGTCGCGGTCGTACGTCCGCGTCGACAGCGGGAGTTTCGGCGGCGGCAGTTCGGCCTATGCATCGGTGGCGCGCCAGCACGCGCGCGCTTGGGACTTTAACGGCTATCAGGGCGGCTGGCAGGCGAACGCCAAATACGTCAACGAAAGCAGCGTCGGAAAACTGACTGCTTATTTCGATTACAACGACATGATCCAGCCGAACGAAGACGCAACGACGTTCTTCTTCCCTTCGGCCGGGGGCACCGCAACCGCGGCGCAGCTCTACACACCCTATACCAAGCCGTTCTTCTACCCGGAATTCACGACCTATCGCACCGCTTATCTCAATGCTTTGGGCAACACGCCGGCGGCCGAGGGCAGCAACTATCGCAATTATTATTCGGACGCGCAGCGCACTGATTATCTGGGCTACATCAAGTTCGAAGCCCGGCTGACTGACAAGGTGAACTGGTCGAACACGGGTTATTTCCACCACAATGACGGTGCCGGTGTCGTTGCGGGTCCGCTGGGCCAATCGATCACGGTCGCGCAGGCCTATCTCGACCCTAATTATTCGACGATCCCCACCAACTGCCGGTTCGGCGGTAACGGCAACGGCGTTCGCCCGGCCGCTTGTACCGGCCTCACCGATGCGCAGGCGCTGGCGGCAGGGACCGCGCTGGTCGCTGCAACCGGGGGGTCAGGTCTGATAACGCGCACGACCGAATATCGGATCGATCGCTGGGGCGTGATTTCTGCGCTCGACATTGATCTGGGCGATCACCGGATCGAACTGGGAGGCTGGTACGAACGCAACAGCACGACCCAATGGCGTCGCTGGTACGGAGTCGATGTCAACAAGCCCGGCTCGGCCACGCCCTATATCCGGCCGCTGAGCGTAGCCCAGCCACTTTTCACCCAGTATCAGGGTGAAGCGAAGATCGAGCAGTTGCAGCTGCACATTCAGGACAGCTGGAAGCCGACCGACCGGCTGAGCATCCAGGCCGGCTTCAAGACGAGCGCGCAATGGGCGACGGGCACGTTTCCCATCCAGCCCCGGGTCGGCTCGCTGGGCGGCACCACGGCTTTGCCCCAGGGATCGATCAATACCAAGAACTGGTTCCTGCCGGCCGTCGGCGCCAGCTACGACGTCAACGGAACGGAGACGGTGTATTTCAACGTTCAGAAGAACCTGCGGCAGTTCCAGGCCTATCTGGCGGGCGGCGGTGGCCCCTGGTTCACCGGCAGCCAGGCGGCATTCGATACGTTTGCGACGCAGGGCCGACCCGAGACGAGCTGGACCTATGAGGCCGGTGTCCGCACGAGCCGCAGCTTTACCGGCTTGCTCACGGGCTTTCAGGGGCAGGTCAACTATTACCATGTCGATTTCAGCGACCGACTTCTTGCCATATCAACGAACCCTGGCGGCATTGCCGGCAGCGGCATAACCGGTGGCACGTCGATCCTGGTGAACGTCGGCAATGTGCAGACTGACGGTGTCGATGCCGCGTTCACCTGGCGCTTCGCCCCGCATTTCTCGCTGTACAATGCGCTGTCGTACAATCTGTCGAAGTACAAGAACGACTATACGTCGACGGCGACGACGGGCATCGGTGCCGTCTCCGCGACGTGCATCGGCGGGTTCGTGGTGACGGGCGGGGTCGTGCCGACCTGCGGCAAGCAATTGCCCGGGACGGCCAAATGGCTCAACAAGACCGTGGCCACGCTCAATGTCGGCATGTTCGAGGCCCAGGTAATCGGCGACTATGTCGGCCGCCGTTTCGCTACCTTCACCAACGACACGAGCGTCGGGTCCTATTTCCTGACCTCGCTGCGGCTCGCGGTCGCTATTCCGACCGAGATCACGAAGGTCCGCAAGGCCGAGTTGAGCCTGAACGTCACGAATTTGGGTGACGTAACAGGCGTCTCGTCGTTGTCGATCGGTTCGGCGACCAACAGCTATTCGGCCTACCCGATTGCGCCGCGCCAGTTCTTCGTGACTTTCGCAGCCGGTTTCTGACCATGCGGCTCGTCGGTGAACTGGCACCTGCCGGTTCACCGACGGCTGACGACCGACGGAGTGCGCCTGGAGCGCGGTGAAACGAATGCGTTCACCATGCGTTCAAAAGGTGTAGGTCAATCTGCGATGCAGCTTGTCCGTTCATTATCCGAGGTCGCCATGATCCGCCTTTTCAAAGCCCTAGCTCCAGTTGCCCTGCTGACCATTTCAGGGTGCGCAGCGCCCTTTCAAGCGCAGGTTTCACGATTCCAGCAATTGCCCGCGCCCCAGGGCCAGACATTTTCGGTCGTTGCCGATAACCCGCGGCTTGAGGGCGGTCTCGAGTTCAGCCAATATGCCGACACCGTCGCCCGGCGCCTTGCAGGATATGGGTATACGCGGGCCAGCGACCCCGCGAGCGCGAACCTGGTCGTTCGGCTGGACTATGGCGTCGACAAGGGGCGGGACAAACTCCGGACTGTGCCCGGTTTCGGCCCGCGCTTCGGCTATGCCTATGGCTGGGGGCCTTACCGCCCCTATTGGGGTTTCGGGCGCCGCGCGTGGGTTTATGGCTTCGACGATCCCTTCCTCTACGGCTCGCGCTATGATGAGGTCGAGAGCTACACCGTCTATGAGTCGCAGCTGTCGATGAAAATCGAGCGCAAGGGTACGCGTGAACGCGTATTCGAAGGGACGGCAAAAGCGATGTCGTCAGACAATGATCTGACGTCCTTGGTTCCCAATCTGATCGAGGCGATGTTCACGGGTTTCCCGGGAAATAGCGGGCAGACGGTGCGCATTACTGTTGCGCCGCCGGAAAAACAGGGCCGCCGTTAAAGCGGCCCTAAAACCGCTTACTTCACCAGAGAACCAGCTGCCGTATTGAAGGTTTTACTGATCCGCGCCCCGGTGCTGGTCATTGCGCCTATGGCTGACACGGCGATCAGTGCAGCGACAAGACCATATTCGATTGCGGTCGCGCCTTTTCGATCGACCCATATCCGGCGACGGCACGTTGCGTCTGTGACGCCGGCTTCGAGGTCTTCAGCTATGTCGACTAGGTGAACCATGAATGCCTCCCAAGGTAACTTATTGATATTGCCTGCGGGACTAAGTGCGCGATACAGATCGCGTAGACTGTACGAGCGACGAACGCCAAATGACGCCTTAAGTCATGTTCGCCCGACAATTACACAGCAATCTCGCCAATTTAACTCACTATAGCGAGTACAGCCGGCCGTCTGCGACCTATTATTGCCGCGTGGTACGAGAAACTCGGGGCCGCCGCATGGGCGGCCCCGTAACGCATTACTTTACAAGAGAATTCGAAACATTATTAAATGTCTTGGTGAGGCTCGTGCCGAGTTGCGACATCGCGCCGACTGCCGCGACAGCGATAAGGGCGGCAATCAAGCCATATTCGATTGCCGTTGCGCCTTTACGGTCAGAAATCATTGCCTTTTTCATCTCGGCAAGTGATTCGCTAATCTGTGGTCTCTTCAACATTTTGATAAATTTGAATATTGTTTGTCTCCCATGCCAAGAATCTATTCTTGACACGGTCGTTCTGCTTCAGAAACGTTTCTTGAGACTTAACGCCGCACGAGTAGAGCGAGGGCCATCAACCTTCGAGCGAACGCAGCAACAGGCGAACATCGGCATCGATCTCGGTGTCTGCCGCTCGCAACTTTTCAATCTGTTTTACGGCATGAATGACCGTTGTATGGTCACGCCCGCCAAAGCGCCGCCCGATTTCGGGAAGCGATCGCGGGGTCAGCTGCTTCGATAGGTACATGGCAATCTGCCGCGGACGTGCGACGACGCGGGCGCGTCGCGCAGAAACCATTTCGGCCTGACGGATCTTGAAGTGTTCCGAGACGCGTTTCTGGATCTCGTCGATCGTCACACGCCGCCGCCCGGCGCGGAACATGTCGGCAAGCGTTTCCTCGGCGAACGTCTCGTCGATGGTTCGGTCGTTGAGCGCGGCGTAAGCGACGAGTCGGTTTAGGCCGCCCTCAAGCTCGCGAATATTCGACGCAATCCGGGCAGCAAGCAGGTCGCGCACGAGCGACGGGATTTTTTGCGGCATCGTGTTGGCCTTGGCTTCCACGATAGCACGGCGCAGCAGGTAGTCAGCCGGCTGGATATCGACGACCAGGCCCTGCGTCAGGCGCGAGAGGATGCGCCCTTCGATGCCGTCAAGTTCATGCGGGCTTCGATCCGCGCTGATGATGAGCCGACGGCCGCCGCGCATCAGCTCGTCCACGGTATAGAGGAACTCCTCCTGCGTGGTTTCCTTGCCGGCGATGAACTGGAAATCGTCAATCATCAGCAGGTCGACCGAGCGGAGGCGCGCCTTGAACGCCAGCGTGTCCTTGGTCCGCATGGCATGGACGAAATCGACCATGAACCGCTCGGCCGACATGCATAGGGCACGGGCATGGGGTTTGCGTGTCATGTAGCCATGGCCGATGGCGTGCAGCAGGTGTGTTTTGCCCTGACCGGTCGGCCCATGGATAAACAGCGGATTGAACCGCATCGGCCCGCCTTCGGCGATCGCGCGCGCGGCATTATGGGCGATCCGGTTGGCGTCGCCCACGAGAAAATTGTCAAAGGTCAGTCGCGGGTCGAACCGAAACCCGGGCTCGGCGGCTGCCGGTGGGGCTTCGCCGACAGGCGCGGCGGCAAAACTCTGCACGACCTCCCCTTCGTCGGCCAGGATGCGGACACCCGCGACCTCGGGCAGCTCCGTGCGCCAGGCGAGATCAAGCCGGTCTGCAAAGTTCTTCTGGACCCAGTTCGCCATGAAGGCCGACGGCAAGGCGAGCGTGACGGTACGGTCGACCATGCAAAACCCGTCGTAGCGGGTTCGGCCCAGCCATTGATCAAAACTGCGGGCACCGATGTCACGACGCAGCCCGTCGCGAATCTTTGGCCAGGCAGACGCCGCACGGTCCTCGAGACGTGCAACAAGATCATCCCCCAACGTCAACTTGTTCCGCCTCCCCGCCGCTCATTTGACGGAAACTGGCGACCTGGTGCGCAACCGCGAAAGGCGTCGACCATGAAAAGCCAGAGGCCTTTCAAGCGGTACGCTACTTTCGATATGGTTGCGACCGGTGAGTCGCGCTGTCCCTTGGCGAAGTTTTTGAGCGCCGCTGGCCGCTGGCGCAAGTCTCACTAGGTTAAAAAAAGTGAAATATTCCAGCTTGACGGCGAGGACTCACGCGAATGCGCCAAATTCAAATTAACTCCCTGAATTGCTGCATTTTTTGGCAATAGAGCCGGCAGCGACATCGCCGAATCGGCGGAAAAGCTGACTTTTTTCTGTCATCGATCGTTAACGAAAAAAAGCCCGCAGGCGCATTCACCGGCGGGCCTCTTTTCGATGTCGGTCCCGAATTGGGACATGACGGTTAACCGAGTGCGGCAACCCGCTTCGTCAGGCGTGCAAACTTACGCGATGCGGTATTCTTGTGCATCACGCCTTTGGCAACACCGCGTGCCATTTCGGGCTGGGCAGCAGCGAGCGCGGCGGCGGCTGCCGCTTTGTCGCCATCGACCAAGGCCAGTTCCACCTTCTTGACGAAGGTACGAATGCGGCCGACGCGCGCGCCGTTCACTTCGGCACGGCGGTCGTTGCGACGGATGCGCTTTTTTGCCTGGGGCGTATTCGCCATTTAGTCCTCGATATTTCAATGTCTGGAATGAAGGCGGGGCGCATAGCGAGGAGGGGGGCTTTGGTCAACCTATCGCTGGCATGCCGGACAGGAAAAGGTCGAACGACCGCTGTCCGTGCGGCGGATCACGATTCCCTTGCCACAGGGGCACGGCTCACCTTCGCGGCCATAGACACGCCACTGCTTGGCAAAATAACCCAGTTGCCCGTCGGGACGGGCGTAATCGCGCAGCGTCGATCCGCCGGCTTCGATCGCGGCAAGCAACACGCTGCGGATTGCAGCGACCAGCGTTTCAAGCTGCTTCAGCGTGACCTTACCGGCGGGGCGGCGGGGCGAAATGCGGGCTAGATTGAGCGCCTCGCAGACATAGATGTTGCCCAGCCCGGCTATGATTCGCTGGTCGAGCAACATGGCCTTGATGGGTGCGACCCGGTTTTCGAAGGCCTTCTTCAGGTAGCTCGCATCGAGCCCACGCCCCAGCGGCTCGGGGCCGAGCGCCGCGAAGGCAGGCCATCCGGCCAGCGCCTCTGTCGGCACCAGATCGACCGAACCGAAGCGCCGCGCATCGTTGAGCGCCAGTCGATGTCCGCGCGCCGTTTCAAGCACCAGATGGTCGTGCGCACCGATTTCATCGGGATCGACGCGCCAGCGGCCTGACATCCCCAGGTGAAACACCATGGCGTCGCCACGATCCGTCTCGACGATGCCATATTTGGCCCGCCGCCCAAGCGCCGTGACCCGCGCGCCCGTCAGCCGCTGACGCAGGTCGGGCGGGAAGGCACGGCGCAAGTCGGCACGACGCGCGTCGACCGAGGTCAGCACCTGCCCTTCGAGGAAGGGCCTGAGGCCACGGATTGTGGTTTCGACTTCGGGAAGCTCTGGCATCGAAAACTGCTATGCGGCGTTTGCGGGTGCGACAACCCCCCGCTAGAGGCGTGCTCCATGAGCGAAACAGTATCCTTCGGCTATGAACAGGTCGCCCCTGCCGAAAAGACGCAGCGCGTCGGCCAGGTCTTTACCAGCGTCGCGCGCAATTATGATCGCATGAACGACGCCATGTCGGGCGGCATGCACCGACTGTGGAAGGATCGTTTCGTCCGGCGCGTCAAACCCCGCGCCGGCGAATACGTCCTCGATATGGCGGGCGGCACCGGCGACATCGCCTTCCGCATGGACAAGGCAGCCGGTGGTGAAGCGCACATCACCGTCGCCGATATCAATCCCGACATGCTGGGCGTCGGCATCGAACGTGCCGCCTCGCGCGGGATCGACGGGCTGGTGTGGACCGAAGCGAACGCCGAGACCTTGCAGTTCGAGGACAAGAGCTTCGATGTCTACACCATTGCCTTTGGCATCCGGAACGTGACCGATATCCCAAAGGCGCTGCGCGAGGCCCACCGCGTGCTCAAGCGCGGCGGACGGTTCTTCTGCCTGGAATTCTCCACGACGGTGTGGCCCGGCTTTGGCGAGCTCTATGACGCCTATTCGCATAAGCTGGTCCCGCAACTCGGCAAGATGATCGCAGGGGATGAGGACAGCTATCGCTATCTGATCGAATCTATCCGCCGCTTCCCCGACATGCCGGCGTTCGAGGGCATGATCGCGGAGGCCGGCTTTGTGCGGACGAATGTCGAGCCGATGCTCGGCGGGTTGGTCGCGATTCATAGCGGCTGGAAGATTTGACCCGACCTTCGACGCACCTCTGGCGGCTGCTCAAGTGGGGCCGGACGCTGGCGCGCCACGGCGCACTGGCGGGAATCGAGCGTGATCCGATCACGCCGCCACAGGTCAGGCGCATCATCCGTATTGCCCGGTTCGGCGCGCGCGTGCCGAAGGTGCCGCAATATGCCGAGGCATTCCAGGCTATCGGTCCCGCTGCGATCAAGCTGGGACAGGCGCTCGCCACCCGGCCCGACCTCGTCGGCGATGAAGCCGCGCACGATCTGCAGCGCCTGCAGGACCGACTGCCCGCACTGCCCTTTCCGATCATCAAGGCTGCGATCGAGCGCGGCCTCGCGCGCCCGGTTGCAGAAGTCTTCGCCAGCATCGAGGAAACACCGGTCGGAGCCGCCTCGATCGCACAGGTCCACCGTGCGGTGACGACCGACGGCGTAACCGTCGCAATCAAGGTTGTGCGTCCGGGCGTCGAGGCCGATTTCGCGGCGGCGCTGGAAACTTATGAGTGGGCGGCGGCGCAGATGGAAATCATCGGCGGCGAGTTTGCGCGACTCCGCCCCCGCGCCACCATCGCAACCTTCCGACAATGGACTTTACGCGAGCTGGACCTGCGGCGAGAGGCGGCATCGGCCTCCGAGCTCGCGGAGGGGCTGACCGCCGAGCCCGGGTTTCGCATTCCGACGATCGACTGGAGGCGCACGTCGCGCACGGTGCTGACGCTCGAATGGATCGACGGGATCAAGCTTTCGAACATCGCCGCGATCGACGCCGCTGGGCACGACCGCAAGGCGCTTGCGCGTACGCTTGTGCGCGGCTTCCTGCGGCAGGCGATCGCGGAGGGCTTTTTCCACGCCGACATGCATCAGGGCAACCTCATGGTGGCGCCCGACGGCGACCTGATCGCCATCGACTTCGGCATCATGGGGCGGCTTGACACCCGCGCGCGGCGCTGGCTCGCGGAAATTCTGTTCGGGCTGATCACCGGCAACTACCGCCGCGTCGCCGAGATACATTTCGAGGCGCAGTACGTGCCGGCGCATCATAATATCGCCGAGTTCGCAACGGCCCTGCGGTCGGTCGGCGAGCCGATGCGCGGCCAACCGGTCAAGGACATGTCGGTCGGCAACATGCTCGACAGCCTGTTCGCGATCACTCGCGATTTCGACATGGTGACGCAGCCGCATCTGCTGCTGCTGCAAAAAACGATGGTGATGGTCGAGGGCGTCGCAACCGCGCTCGACCCCGATGTGAACATGTGGGAAATCGCGGAGCCGGTCGTGCGCGATTGGCTGCGTGGCGAACTGGGGCCCGAAGCACTGCTGGCAGACCGTATCGTCGAGGACGTCCGGACATTGTCTCGCCTGCCCGAACTCGTCCGCCGCATCGAGGCGCGCTACCCGGCGGAAGGGGGCGCCCCGCCCGCACCGCCGTTGGCGGTGATCGAACCGGTCCGACTGTCGTTCGGATGGCTGGGCTATCTGGCCGTTGCGCTGGTTGCGGCTGCGGCTGGCGCGGGCGTCACGGCTTGGCTAGGCTGAGCGCGTGATGGGCAAGCGCATTCTCCTCGTCATCAGCGGCGGAATTGCCGCCTACAAGACCTGCGAACTCATTCGCCTCTTCCGGCGCGCCGACATGCCGGTGCGCTGTGTGCTGACCGAGGCCGGCGCGAAGTTCGTCACGCCGACGACGCTGGGGGCGCTGAGCGAGCAGCCGGTCGTCGAAACACTTTGGGATCTCGAGCGGGAATCGAAGATCGGCCATATCGCGCTCAGCCGCGATGCGGACCTTGTAGTCGTCGCGCCCGCAACTGCGGACATCATGGCGAAGATGGCGCATGGCCATGCCGACGACCTTGCGACGACGTTGCTGCTAGCAACCGACAAGCCCGTGCTGGTCGCGCCTGCGATGAATGTCAGAATGTGGCAGCATCCTGCCACGCGCCGCAATGTCGCCCAGCTCCGCGAAGACGGCCTGACCGTGATGGAGCCCGACGAGGGAACGATGGCGTGTGGCGAATACGGCCCCGGGCGCCTGCCGCACGTCGATGCGATCTTTGCGACGGCGCTCGCAATCCTCAAGGCTTAAGTGCACGTCATTGTCTCTGCCGGACCGACGCACGAGCCGATCGATCCTGTGCGCTATATTGCCAACCGATCGTCGGGAAAGCAGGGCTTTGGCATTGCCGCCGCCTTGGCGGCGCTCGGCGCGCGGGTGACTTTGATCGCGGGCCCTGTGTCGCTCGATACGCCCGCGGGTGTCACCCGTATCGATGTCGAGACCGCACGCGAGATGGCCGCCGCCGTGGACGCAGCGCTGCCGGCCGATGCCGCGATCCTGGTTGCCGCGGTGGCTGACTGGAGAGTCGAAGGCGCCGTACATAAAATCAAAAAGGACGGCAGCGGCTCGCCGCCGGTGCTTCGTCTCGTCGAAAACCCCGACATTCTTGCAACGCTGGCCCACAGCTCGCGCCGCCCTCACCTGCTGATCGGGTTCGCCGCAGAGACCGAGAACGTCATAGCGAATGCGCAGGCCAAGTTGGCGCGCAAGGGCTGCGACTGGATCGTCGCCAACGACGTTTCGGGCGATGTCATGGGGGGCGCTGCAAATACGGTCCACATCGTGACGACGGACGGTGTCGAGAACTGGGCGCGCATGGCGAAGGATGAGGTGTCGGCCAGGTTGGCCGCGCGGATATCTCGCGCCTTGTCGGGATGAGGCCGCCATATGCCATCGGCCGGCCCGACCGACCACGATCGCTGATCTAGGCTCGACCAACGGGAAGTCAGGACGCGTCCCGAAAACTCCGTAGTCGCCAACGCCGACGCGTGGCGCTTGCCGAAGGTTCACGCCCGACCTTCGAAAAATGTCTCAAACCGGGAAAGAGAATCGGTCCGGGCGACGAATAAGCTATTGTGAAATATTGATAAAAAGCTAACGCCGCTCCCGTACCTAAACAGGGAGAGTATATTATGAATCGTTTCCACGCCGCTGCCGGCGCAATCATCGTCGCCATGGCGGCTCCGTCGGCAGTCATCGCCGCGCCGGTTTACAACTCCGCGCCGGCCGTCGGCTTCCACTACGGCGTCGGCAACGATTACACTCCGGCGAATGCCGCCGTGCTGACCGGCGTCTCCGAACTGTCGCTGCGGTTCCACCAGACGGGTCAAACGGCGCCGTTGTCGGATGCCAATGGCGTTTACAGCTTCGCCCTCGGCACGACGCCGATCAGCTTCGACTGGGGCATCACCAATCTGGCCGTTAAGGCTTTCCAGCCGTCGCTGATCACCGTCACGAACATCGGCACCGGCCAGACGGCCAGCTACGATCCGTTCTTCGTCGGCAACGACAACTACACCGGGATCCCGAATACCGCGCAGAACAGCGCGCGTATCAACTTCGGTTTCTTGCTTGGAAACGGCTTCACGCCGAACGTGGACAGCACGTATCGCGTCAGCCTTACTTCGGGCAACGAGTCGCTGTCGGTCGACGCAAAGCTCGGTCTGGGTGCCACTGCAGTTCCGGAGCCGGCCACTTGGGCGATGATGATCGTCGGCGTCGGCGCCATTGGCGGCGCGACGCGCCGTTCGCGCAAGACCACCGGGTCTCGCGCGCTGGCCTAAGTCTCTGGCGAAATTTGATGAAAAGGCGGGGCTATGCTCCGCCTTTTTTTTGCGGCCGGTCGTCCCGACGACTGCCTGCTCAACAGCATCTTTGAGACGCGTTTCCGACGTGTCGGTGGCGCCAGTTGATGCTCCCCCAATTTACCAAAGCCAGTCCTGGCGTGACCCGCCGCAGCGGCTTTGCTAACACCTCCCGATGTCCTCCATCACCATTCCCCTGCGCCGCCTGCCTCATGGCACTGACCTTCCCTTACCTGTTTATGCCACCGATGGCGCGGCGGGCATGGACGTTGTGGCGGCTGAGGATTTAATCCTCGCCCCCGGCGCGCGTCACGCCGTCGCAACGGGGTTCGCAATGGCGATTCCGGCAGGGTATGAAGTGCAGGTCCGTCCGCGCTCGGGCCTGGCACTCAAGCATGGCATCACCTGCCTCAACACGCCGGGAACGATCGACAGCGACTACCGCGGCGAAGTGAAGGTGATCCTCGCCAATCTCGGCGATGCCCCTTTTGAAATCAAGCGCGGCGACCGCATCGCCCAGCTCGTCCCCGCTCCGGTCCAGCGCGCTATGCTGACGGAGGTGGTCAGCCTCGACGACACCGCGCGCGGTACCGGCGGCTTCGGCTCGACGGGCACCAAATAGGTGTTCACCGACGATGAACTGCAGCGTTATGCCCGCCATATCGTCTTGCGCGAAGTCGGCGGCGCTGGCCAGGCAAGGTTGCGCGGCGCCCGCGTGGTCGTCGTGGGCGCCGGAGGGATCGGGGTACCCGCCCTGCAATATCTGGCAGCAGCGGGAGTGGGCACATTGACGGTGATCGACGACGATGTCGTCAGCGCATCGAATCTGCAGCGACAGGTCCTCTATGGCACCGGAGACGTCGGCGCGCCCAAGGCGATGATCGCTCAGCGGCGCCTGTTCGAGATCAACCCGTTCGTGGGGGTGACGCCCGTCGTCGAGCGGCTCGAAGGCAACAATGCCGAGGGCCTGCTAAACGGCCATGACGTGGTTGTGGACGGGTCGGACAGCTTTACCACGCGCCTCGCGGTTGCGGACGCGGCGTGGCGGCTGAAAATCCCGCTCGTGTCCGCCGCGATAAACCAGTTCCACGGGCAGTTGGGCACATGGACCGGCTGGCTGCCCGACCAGCCATGCTACCGCTGCTATGTCGGCGACGCCTTTGATGCCGAGGATTGCGACACGTGCGCCGAAGACGGCGTTCTGGGGGCGATGACCGGCTGGATGGGCAGCCTCGGCGCGCTGGAAGCGATTCGCGTGATTGTCCCATTTGGTGAGAACGCAGCGGGAAAGCTGCACGTTGTCGATGGTCTTGCTCCCTCGATGCGGACGATCCGAATGCCCAAAGACCCCGGATGCTCGACCTGTGGAGATGCTGCACATCCGTGACCTCTCAGGCAGCGTTAATCGCTTATAAGGCATTTCCGCTTATTATGTGGTCCACGTGGTGGGGACCGCAAATGACTGGATTGACGAGTATTTCGCTGAGCCTGGCGACATATAAGGCGATCGAGGCACAGCGCCTGTCGTTCGGCGAAAGCCACGATGCGATCATCCGTCGCGCGCTGGCGGAGCGTGCTGGCCGACGCACGCAAATGGCGGGACGTACCGCTGCATTGGGACGCGGGGCGCCCCGGCGACGTGGCCGGATACGCGTCGCCCTGTTCGGTCGCGATCAGGACGTTCTCAATCTTCGCGAAGCCTATCTGGTTATTCTCACGGCACTGACCCGTCACAAGGCAGTCCTGCTGACGTTACTTGCGAACGAGGGCAGCGCACGCCGGCGCTGGGTCGCGCGTTCGGCCGAGGCATTGTTCGTCACCGCACCGCACCTTGCGGGCGAGCATGCCCATGAACTGGCACCGGGCTGGTTTGTCGATACGAACGTCTCGCGGGCACAGATCATGGCGCGCCTGACCGTGGCCGCGCGGCTGGCTGGCATTCGCTTCGGCGAGGATGTCGCAATCCTGGAGGGGTAGGACGTCCACCCTACCCGGCCGTCACCCCTTCGCCGCCGCCTTTTTTGCCGGCGATTTCTTGGCTGCCGGCTTTTTCGCCGGAGACTTTTTGGCCGGTGGTTTTTTCGACGCGGCGGTCTTCTTGCCCTTTTTAGCAGGCGCGGCCGCGGCGCGGGCGTCGATCAATTGTGCCGCTTCGTCAAGCGTCAGCGCCTCCGGCTCGACCGACTTCGGCACTGTCGCGTTCGTTGTGCCATCGGTGACGTAGGGGCCATAACGACCCGCCATCAGCTTGATCTCGACCTCGGTGCGCGGATGATTGCCAAGGATCTTCAAGGGCGCCTGTGCGCCGCGTGCCGGGCGTCCGCCGTTTGCAAGGGCATCGGCAAGCTTGGCTACCGCAGCGTTCATGCCGGTCTCGAACACCTCGGCGGTGGATGTCAGACGCGCATATTTGCCGTTGTGCGCGAGATAGGGACCGTAGCGCCCGATGCTGGCGACGATCTTTTCCCCCGTTTCCGGATGCACGCCGACGTCGCGCGGCAGGCTCAGCAGCTTCAGCGCCAGATCGAGGTCGACGTCCCCGACATCCTTGGGAATGGACGACCGCTTTGCGTCCTTGCCATCGCCCAGCTGGACATAGGGTCCGAACCGACCGGATTTCTTGGCGACTTCCAGATTGCTAACCGGATCGGTTCCAAGAACCACATCGCCGCCGCCGTTTTCGGCCTCGGCCGAACCGCCTTGTGCGAATTTGCGCGTATATTTGCATTCGGGATAGTTAGAGCACGCCACGAACGCGCCGAACCGGCCTCCGCGCAGTGCAAGTCGCCCGTTGCCGCAATTGGGACACAGGCGCGGGTCCGAACCGTCTTCCTTGGGCGGGAAGAGAAACGGCGACAGATACTCGTCGAGCGCGACAGTGACGTCCGAGGGCTTGGTCTCCATGACTTCGGCAGTCTTCGGCTTGAAATCGCGCCAGAAAGCGTCAAGCACCGCCTGCCACGCCATGCGTCCGCCCGACACGTCGTCGAGGCTCTCTTCAAGGCCGGCCGTGTAATCGTAGCTCACATAGCGTTCGAAGAACCGCTCGAGAAAGGCAGTGACCAGCCGACCGCTTTCGTTCGGCGTAAAGCGGTTCTTGTCGGTCGATACATAGTCGCGGTCCTTGAGCGTCTGGAGGATCGAGGCATAGGTAGACGGGCGCCCAATGCCGAGCTCCTCCATCTTCTTGACCAGCGTCGCTTCCGAATAACGGGGCGGCGGCTGGGTAAAATGCTGGTCCGCGCGCACGCCCTTTTTGGCGGGCGCGTCGCCCGACTTCATCCGCGGAAGGCGGCCTTCGTCCTCTGCAGCCTCGTCCTTCCCCTCTTCGTACAGCGCCAGGTAGCCCGGGAAGAGCACGACCTGACCCGTGGCCCGCAGCGCATGCTGACCGGTCCCCTCGACCAATTCGACCGTCGTGCGTTCGAGCCGCGCCGAGGCCATCTGGCTAGCCATCGCCCGCTTGAAGATCAGATCGTAAAGGCGGGCATGATCGCCGGAGCCGGCACGATCCTTGGCGAAGTCGGTGGGGCGGATTGCCTCGTGCGCTTCCTGGGCGTTCTTCGCCTTGGTCGTATAAAGCCGTGGTTTGTCGGGTACATAGCTCGCGTCATAGCGGTGGGCGATGGCACCGCGCGCCGCCGTGATCGCGCTGCCGTCCATCTGGACGCCGTCGGTCCGCATATAGGTGATCGCGCCGTCCTCGTAGAGACCCTGCGCCAGTCGCATGGTGTGACTGGCCGAATAACCGAGCTTGCGCGACGCCTCCTGCTGCAGCGTCGAGGTCGTGAACGGCGGCGGCGGATTGCGGGTCAAGGGCTTGGTCTCGACATCGGCAACGGCGAAGCGCCCGGCTTCGACGGCGGCCTTTGCCGCCATGGCATCGCCCTCGGCGCCAATCGTCAGGCGATCGATCTTGTCGCCCTTCCACCGTACCAGTCGCGCCTCGAACACAGTCCCATCGTGTTCCAGATCGGCGATAACGGACCAATATTCCTGTGCCCGAAACGCTTCGATCTCGCGCTCGCGATCGACGACGAGACGCAGCGCGACCGACTGAACCCGACCGGCCGATTTCGCGCCGGGCAGCTTGCGCCACAGCACGGGCGAGAGCGTAAATCCAACCAGATAGTCCAATGCGCGTCGAGCGCGATACGCGTCGATGAGATCGTCATCCAGCGCCCGCGGGGCGGCCATCGCACTCAGAACGGCCGCTTTGGTAATCGCGTTGAAGGTCACTCGCTGGACATGGGCAGGCAAGGCCTTTTTCTTCGCCAGCACCTCGCGGACGTGCCAGCTGATCGCCTCGCCCTCACGGTCGGGGTCGGTCGCGAGAATGAGCCGGTCGACGCCCTTGGCCGCGTCGGTGATCGCCTTCAGCTGCTTGGCCTTGTCGGCGTAGTTTTCCCATTCCATCGCGAACCCCTCGTCGGGGTTCACCGATCCGTCCCGCGGCGGCAGGTCGCGCACATGGCCGTAGGATGCGAGGACCTTATAGTCCTTGCCCAAATAGCCTTCGATAGTTTTGGCCTTGGCAGGCGATTCGACAATGACCAGATTTTTCAAGCGCTCGAGCCTCTCATACGTACGCGCGAGGGTGGCGGGCTGAATCGGTAGTCGTCAAGCAGGCTAATCGAGGCTCACCCGCCCGCCCGCATGCCGGTTCAGCCGCCCCGCCAGTTCCAGCTCGAGCAGAATTGTAGCCACGATGGCGGGATGAGCGCCTGATTGCCGAACCAGTTCGTCAATGGCGACCGGCGTCGGGGCCAGCAAATTGGTGATTGCGCAGCGCGCCGCATCGTCGACCTCGGCAGCGATGGGCCCCGCGCGCCAGCGATCCGCGGATGTGCGAACACCGCCTGGCAGGTAGTTCATGGGTCGAATCGCCTCAAGAACATCGGCGGCATTCTGCACGAGCGTTGCCCCCTCGCGAATGAGCGCGTTGCAGCCCTGAGCGCGCGGGTCGATCGGGCTGCCCGGCACGGCCATGACCTCACGTCCGGCTTCGTTGGCCAGCCGGGCAGTTATGAGACTTCCCGATCTGGGCGCAGCCTCGATCACGACTGTGCCCGCCGCCATGCCGGCGATGATGCGGTTGCGCGAGGGGAAATGGCGGGCCAGGGGTTCGCGGCCCGGGACTTGTTCGGCGATAAGTACCCCGTCGCGCCCCACGCGGTCCTGCAGCGCGGCATTTTCGGGTGGAAAAGCAATGTCGATGCCGCTGGCAATGATGCCGGCGGTTGCTTGGTCGACAGACCCCTGATGTGCGGCGGTGTCGATTCCGCGCGCAAGGCCCGAGACGACGAGGCATCCCGCCCCTGCCAGATCATGCGCCAGCTCGCGCGCGAAGCGACAAGCCGCCGCACTCGCATTGCGGGCACCGACGATCGCGACGGTCGGCCGTTCGAGCAGGGTGAAAATGCCCTTGGCGATGAGCACCGGTGGCGCGGTGTCGAGTTCGGCAAGAAGCGGCGGGTAAAGTCCTTCCCCTACGAACAGATAGCGCGCGCCCAGTTTGGCGACGGCCCGCATTTCCGCGTCGATTTGCGCGACCGTCGCGATATAGGGCGCGCGTCCGCCGCCCCGAATGGCAAGCGTGGGAATGGCATCGAGTGCAGCCGCCGCCGTCCCGAAACGCGCCATCAGCTGAAAATAGGTGACGGGGCCTACATTGGCCGAGCGGATAAGGCGCAGCTTGTCGCGGCGGTCGGCATCGGAGGTCGGGGCCTTCAAGCCCTAACTCTTTTGGCCGACGCGCGGCTCGGATCCCGCCATCAAACGCCCGATGTTGCTGCGATGCTTCCAGATGACGACCAATGTCAGCGCGATGAACAGGACGACGACCTCGCCATCGCCCCACCACGCCGCCGCCACCGGCACGGCAATCGCTGCCAGCAGGCCGCTGAGCGACGAATAACGCGTCACGGCCAAAGTGCCGAGCCAAACCGCTGCATAAGCCAGCCCGGCGGGCCAGAGCAGGGCCAGCGCGATGCCGGCATAGGTCGCCACGCCCTTGCCACCTTTGAAGCCCAGCCACACTGGATAGCAATGGCCGAAGAAGGCGGCCGCGGCGCCCAGCACGCCGTACTCGGGATTGATGTATTGAGCGAGAAGAACCGCGACCGCCCCTTTGGCGCCGTCGAGCAGCAAGGTAGCTGCCGCCAGCCCCTTGCGCCCGGTCCTCAGGACATTGGTTGCACCGATGTTGCCCGACCCAACCGACCTGAGGTCGCCACCGCCCGCCAGGCGCGTCAGCACCAGGCCGAACGGGATCGAACCGAGAAGGTAGCCGAGCAGCAAAGCCGTCGCCGGGGCGATCCAGATATCGTTCACCTGTCGATTACCCCGCCGTTGTACCCAAGTAATCGTAACATAAACCCGGTCGGCGACGGCGCAACAATTTCATTTTATCGACCTGCAAGGTTTTCGGCGTGACGAAGCTAGGCTAAGGGAAGCGCGATGAAGCCCACTGCCCCTGTTTTATTCTTCGATTCGGGCGTCGGGGGATTGTCGGTCGTGGCTCCGGCGCGCGACGTCTTGCCTGGGGCGCCCTTCGTCTATGCCGCCGACACGGCCGGTTTTCCCTATGGCACGAAAACCGAGGAAGAGATTGCGGCGCGTGTGCCTGCACTGCTCGGGCGCCTGGTCGAGCGTTACCGTCCCCGTCTGGTGGTGATCGCTTGCAACACCGCCTCGACGATCGCGCTGTCGGTGGTCCGAAGTGCACTGGATGTGCCCGTCGTAGGTACGGTCCCCGCGATAAAGCCGGCGGCTGAGGCGTCGGTCACGCGCGTGATCGGCGTGCTTGGTACCGAAGCGACGGTGCGCCAGCCTTATGTCGACCGGCTATCGGCGGAACATGCCGGGGATTGCAGGGTCGTCCGCCACGGATCGGCGTCTCTCGTCGCGCTCGCCGAAGCCAAGTTGCGTGGTGAACCCATTGCCGTTGGAGACGTGCGTGCGGCCGTTGCGGGTCTGTTCAGCGGTCCGGATGGAGCCGGCATCGACACCGTCGTTCTTGCCTGCACGCATTTTCCGCTGCTCGCGGAAGAACTGGTCGCAGCCGTTCCGCACCCGGTCCGGTTCGTCGACGGTGGGCCGGGCATCGCCCGCCGCATCGCCCATCTCACGACGGGTCAGGCCTGGCCCGCTGCAGCGCCCGAGGGGATCGCGGTCGTGACGCGGCTGGACGATGCGACACGGGCGCTGGTGCCGGCCTTTGCGGCGCGCGGATTTGCGGGACCTGTCCAGCTGTAGTTGCGAGACGTTCGCACTGGAGATCGCACGCGACTCTTACTATTTGCGCTTTAGTTTTTCCCAGCGGACAAGCGGCACTTGGACTATAATCGCGTTTTCAGTCAGGCCATCGACCGGCTCCATGCCGAGGGTCGCTACCGTGTGTTTATCGATATCCTGCGCAACAAGGGCAGCTATCCCAATGCGCGCTGCTTCGCCGGTCACAACGGGCCGAAGCCGATTACCGTATGGTGTTCGAACGACTATCTGGCGATGGGCCAGCATCCGAAGGTCGTGGCCGCGATGGAAGAGGCGCTGCACGACGTCGGGGCCGGGTCGGGCGGAACGCGCAATATCGGCGGCAACACGCACTACCATGTAGATCTGGAGGCCGAGCTTGCCGACCTTCATGGCAAGGACAGCGCGCTGCTCTTCACGTCCGGCTATGTCTCGAACGAAGCGACACTCGGCACGCTGGGCAAGATCCTGCCGGGCTGCATCATCTTCTCGGACGAGTTGAACCACGCGTCGATGATTGCAGGCATCCGCAATTCCGGCTGCGAAAAGCGGGTGTGGCGGCATAACGACCTTGCGCATCTCGAGGAATTGCTGGCTGCCGAAGATCCTGACGCGCCCAAGCTGATCGCTTTCGAGAGTGTCTATTCGATGGACGGCGACGTCGCCGACATCGCGGCGGTCTGCGACCTGGCAGACCGGTACAACGCGCTCACCTATTGTGACGAAGTCCATGCCGTCGGCATGTACGGCGCGCGCGGCGGCGGCATCACCGAACGCGACGGCGTGGCTGACCGCGTGACGATCATCGAGGGGACGCTGGGCAAGGCTTTCGGCGTCATGGGTGGCTATATCACCGCCTCGCGCGACATTGTCGACGTGATCCGGAGCTATGCGCCGGGTTTCATTTTCACGACCAGCCTGTCGCCGGTGCTCGTTGCCGGCGTGCTGGCGAGCGTACGCCACCTGAAGGCTTCGAGCGAAGAGCGCGAGGCGCAACAGGCGGGTGCCGCGCTGCTCAAGTCGCTGTTCGCCGACGCTGGCCTGCCCGTGATGGACACGGTAACGCACATCGTCCCGCTGATGGTCGGCGATCCAGTCAAGGCAAAGCGGATCAGCGATATTCTGCTTGCCGAATATGGCGTCTACGTTCAGCCGATCAATTACCCCACTGTTCCCCGCGGCACCGAGCGGTTGCGGTTCACACCCGGACCTGCGCACACCGCAGAGATGATGCGCGAACTGACGGATGCGCTGGTCGAAATCTGGGGCCGGATGGAACTGCGGAAAGCGGCCTAGCGGCTCGCCAGCAGCAGCGTAATTACGCCAAGACCGAGCGAAAGCCCCAGGCGCAGCAGCCACAGGTTGCGATCGATCAGGCCTTTCGTGAACATCGTCCGATCGACAAGGGCAGAGAGCAGGATGCCGACTCCCAGTACGCCCAGCGACGGCCCAGGCCATTCCGCGCCCGTCATCCACGGAATGCCACTCGCGAACGCGATCAGACTCGGCACGACTGCTGCAAGATAGAGCCATTCCGGCGCGTCCTTGCGACTGGCTGCGACGCCCCACCATAGGCCGCCGAGAAAGCTGAAGATCAGCGCGGCGTAGAAATAGCCCGCAGCAAGCCCGATGTAGCGATCGGCTTCACGGAAGGTCGCGAGCAGCGCCCAGACTTGAGGTGCGAGACCGGCGAGGCCGAGGATGATGGCGATACGGGGCAGCGGCGGGGGCGATTCGGTCATACTTCCCCTTAGCGGGTCAGGCTGCCGCTCCAAGCATAGCCGCGATAGAGTGGCCGACAGTCGACTTGCCCGAAATCGTCGGACAGTTCATCCGCCACAAAGTCGAACAAGGCGCGGCGGGGTTCGACGTCGAACCGGGAGAGCCACGCACCTAGGCCACGCTTGAACCAGCGGGGCAGCCCCTCCTGTTGGCCGAAGTCGACGAAATGCAGTTCACCGTCCGTTACTTTCGCCCCCTGGGTCAGCGCGGCCTGCCAGTCCGGGATCATCGACAGGGTATAGCTGAAAAAAACGCGGTTGAAGCTGGCCCTGTCAAACAATGCCTGCGCGTCGAAGTCGGTGGCGTCGGCCTGTTTCAACGTGATCCGACCTGAGAGCCCTGCGGCCGCCACCTTGGCGCGCGCCGTCGTCAACATCTCTTCACTGATGTCCAGGCCGAACAGACTTGCATCCGGATAGCGCCTTGCGACCGCGATCAGGTTGCGACCAGTGCCGCAGCCGACCTCGAGCACGGTACCGCCAGCCGGCACGTCGAGCCGCGCGATCAACCGGTCCCGTCCAAGCAGATAATATTTGCGCGTAATATCATAGAAGTGCCGCTGGCGTGCGTAGATCGCGTCCATCCGGGTAGCATTACTCATCGGATCTCCTGTTCGGTCGATCGCGGGAAGCCCGCCGACCGCGAGTGAGGCACGGGCCACGGTCATTGTCGCGGCTGCACGAAGATCGTTAGTCTTTCAGCACGTACAAATGAACGCCGCCATAGATTGAGCTGCGGTCGCGCCTGGTGAAGTCCAGCGACTCCGCGGCGCGATAGTCCCATCGGTCGAGAATCGTGTCGGGCACGCGACCGGGCAGCAATGTCGGCGCCGCGGCCGTGCGGAACAGCACACGCGCCCCGCGTTTCGCCGTGCGGGTGATTTCTGTCCAAAGTGCCGTCAGCAGCTCGTCGGTCATCCAGTCCTGCGCGTCGAGCAGGATGTACCGGTCTCGGCTGGCGGCGGGCAGCCCCGCCAGATGCTCGATGAAATTGGCGTGGAGCATGTCGACCCGGTCGATCCGGCCAGCGACAAGCGGGTAATTCGATTCCTCCAGATACGGCGGTACCGAGGCCCCCTCGCCGCGCTCGTATCGGCGCCCGAATGCCTGTTGCGCGAAATAATTGTCCTTCACGTCGAAGTCACAAGCCAGCTTTTCGAGGCGCTCCTTCAAGACTGCGCGAATGCCTTCGGGACTGTCGCCCGCCAGCGCTTCGTACTGCGCGGGCGGAATGCCGAGGCCGAACAGCGATGCCGGCTGGTCGACAAGCCAGCGGACAAACTTCTTGTCGAATACCGGCGCAAGCCGCGTTTCGAAGATTCGCCGCTGTTCCTCAACCGACTTGGCATCCAGAACTTCGCTCAGGTCGATCTTGTAGAGCTTGGCCAGCAGATGCGCCGTGCCGATGAAATTGCCGAGAAGCCCGCGCTTGTAGATGTTTTTGGTGAACCCGCCGATGCGCTTGCGCCCCACGAAGTCGCGCCCTTCCCAATAACGTCGGGACGTCTCGTCGAGATTCGGGCGGATGAACTGCTTGTAGGCGGCGACATTTGCCTTTTGGTCGGCCTCGCCGAAAAACCGGTAGAAGGCCGCATAGTCCGGAAGGTGCCGGGCCGCGGCGATCTTCAGCCGGTTATAGGCGACGTGCGCGGTATTCAGGTCGACCGCGGTGATCGCCTTGGGATTGGCAGTCAGGTAGCTGAGAACATTGCACCCACCGCTGGCAATGGTGACAATATGGCTGTCGGGCGTGATCGCCAGCGCCTCCATGTCGACGACCGGGTCTTCCCAGATCTGGGCATAGACCAGCCCCCGGAACGCGAACGTAAACGCCCGCTCGAGCAGGCCGGCCTTCGACAATTTCTCGTGCTGATGGACGGCCTTTTGCACGGCCGCGTTGCGCGGCGCCTTGGCAGTAGCGATGGGGGACATGGGCGAGAAGCCTCCGGATACGCAGTGTCGTGTGACGGAACTAAGGCCCCGCTGTGACGCCACGATGACGTTTCCGCAAGCTTCTAAGCTGCCGGTCGGCAGTGCCTAACGTGTTGATTTGTTTCCCTGTTCGCGGGTGTCGACGTCGCTGGGCAGAGCACTGGCGCTGTCGTCCTGGACTTCGGTCACTTCGTCCAGCGACATGTTGTTGGCGGCGACTTCCTGCACATTGCTTTGCAGCGTGTTTTCCGTCGGGGGCGGGTTGCAGGCGGCAAGCATGACGAGCGCGACGAAGGGGATGTAGATCTTCATGCCAGGGAACTTGGACACAATGCTTGGCCCGGTCAACTTCGCTGCAAACCGGGTGGCAATTGACCCTCACTCTGCCTAGAGGGTGTTCCCCATGTCGACACGCCCTGACCCGATCGCCATTGTGCTCGCTTCCGATCATGCCGGTTTCGAGATGCGTGTCATGCTGGCAGACTGGTTGAGGATGCAGGGTCATGAAGTGACCGACCTGGGCCCGCCCGATACCGCGTCCGTCGATTACCCGGATTACGGCTATGCGCTGGCGCGGCACATCGCGGCCGGCGAGGCCGCTTTCGGCGTCGCGGTCTGCGGGTCGGGCATCGGTATCTCGATTGCCGTCAATCGTAACCCCGGCGCGCGGTGCGCCCTCGTTTCCGATACGTTGTCCGCCCGGCTGGCGCGTGAGCATAACGACGCGAACGTCATTGCCTTCGGCGCACGCCTGATCGGACCCGATACCGCTAAGGATGCGCTCGCGACCTTTCTTGCCACCTCCTTCGCCGGCGACCGACATGCCGCGCGCGTCGCCAAACTGACCCAGCCCCAGCTCCATAAGGAACCCGCATGAGCAGCCAGCCCTTCTCCGCATCTCATGACATGCATTCGGATGGTTTCTTCACGCGCGGCCTGACGGACGCAGATCCGGAGATCGCAGGCTGGATCGCCAAGGAACTTGGTCGCCAGCGCGACAAGATCGAATTGATCGCGTCGGAAAACATAACCAGCCTTGCCGTGCTCGAAGCCACCGGGTCGATCCTGACCAACAAATATGCAGAGGGATACCCGGGCAAGCGCTATTACGGCGGCTGCGAATATGTCGACGAGATCGAGACGATCGCGATCGAGCGCGCCAAGAAGCTGTTCGGATGCAATTTCGCGAACGTCCAGCCGAACAGCGGCAGCCAGATGAACCAGGCAGTGTTCCTTGCTCTCTTGCAGCCGGGCGACAGCTTCATGGGTCTCGACCTCGCGGCGGGCGGACACCTGACCCACGGATCGCCGGTGAACATGAGCGGCAAGTGGTTCAAGCCGATTCCTTACACCGTCCGGCAGGAAGATTGCCGGATCGACATGGACGAAGTCGCGCGCATCGCGCGCGAAAACCGGCCAAAGCTCATCATCGCCGGCGGGACTGCCTATTCGCGCGAATGGGACTGGGCGGGATTCCGTGCGATCGCCGATGAAGTCGGCGCCATCCTGATGGTCGACATGTCGCACATCTCGGGGTTGGTGGCGGGCGGCGCGCATTCGTCGCCGATCCCCCATGCCCATGTCACGACGTCGACGACGCACAAGTCGCTGCGCGGGCCGCGTTCGGGCATCATCCTGACCAATGACGAGGCGCTGGCAAAGAAGTTCAATTCGGCGATCTTCCCGGGCCTGCAGGGCGGGCCGCTGATGCATGTCATCGCGGCCAAGGCCGTGTGCTTCGCCGATGCGATGACGCCGGAATTCAAGCATTATGCCCGCGCCGTGGTCGAAAACGCCAAGGCATTGGCGGCCAGCCTCGAGGAACAGGGTCTCGATATCGTCTCGGGCGGGACCGACAATCACTCGATGCTGGTCGACCTTCGGCCCAAGCAGGCGAAGGGCAAGCATGCCGAGCATGCGCTCGACCGCGCGTCGATCACCTGCAACAAGAACAACATTCCCTTCGATACCGAAAAGGCCACGCTGACGTCCGGCTTGCGGCTCGGTTCGCCCGCAGGTACGACGCGCGGCTTCGGCCCGGCCGAGTTCCGACAGATCGGCGTCTGGATCGCCGACGTCGTGGAGGGACTGCGCAAGAACGGCGAAACGGGCGACGCGCAGATCGAAGCGCGGGTGGCGCGCGAAGTGACTGAACTCTGCAGCCGCTTCCCGATCTACCCGACCCTCTAGGCGTCGTCTCTTGATCCGCTGTATTACATCACTATAACAGTTGCTCCCAACGTCATGGAGTCAAGAATCATGGACCCGAACGAGAACGACACGCTGAAACAGGATTCCGCTGGCGGCGACACCAAGTCGGTCGGCACGAAAATCGTCGAGACGCTCGATGCCGTCATCGACGATACGGCAGACCTGATGGGCGGTTCGAAAGCGGCAAAGGTTGCCGGCGGTGCGGCGATCGGTGTGATCGCCGGCGTGATCCTGCCCTTTTCGGTTCTTACCGGCGCGGTCATCGGCGGCGCCTATGCCGCCTGGCGCGAGACTCAGAAGTAACGCGTGCGCTGCCCCTTTTGCGCCCATGAAGACAGTCAGGTAAAGGATTCGCGCCCTACCGAGGACAGCGCGGCAATCCGGCGCCGGCGGCAATGCGAAGGGTGCGGCGCGCGTTTCACGACCTTCGAACGTGTACAGCTGCGCGAGCTCACCGTGATGAAGAGCGGCGGCCAGCGCGAGCTGTTCGAGCGCGACAAGCTCGCCCGGGCCGTCGCCATCGCCTGCCGCAAGCGCCCTGTCGATGCGGCGCAAATCGAGCAGATGGTTTCGGGCATTCAGCGCCAGCTCGAAACGCTGGGCGAGCAAGAGATCACGACCACGCAGATCGGGACCCTCGCCATGGAAGCGTTGAAGCGGCTCGACAGCGTCGCCTACATCCGCTTCGCCAGCGTCTACAAGGATTTCGCCGAAGCGCGCGACTTTGAGGAGTTTGCCGGCAGCGTGAAGGAAGTGGCGGACCCCAACCATCCCGTACTGCCGATGGACGGATGAGCACCACAACGCTTCAACCCGCCATTGTCCTGGTACGGCCTCAGCTCGCGGAAAACATCGGCAAGGCGGCGCGCGCCATGCTCAACTTCGGGCTGACCGACCTGCGCCTCGTGTCGCCACGAGATGGCTGGCCAAACCCTGACGCCGGACCAGCGGCATCGGGCGCCGACAGCGTCATCCGTGACGCAAAGCTTTACGACAGTGTCGCCGAAGCCGTTGCCGACTGCGCGCATGTCTTTGCCACCACGGTCCGCAAGCGCGGAGTCAACAAGCCCGTGGTCGACCCGGCTGAAGCCGCGGTTGCCATCCGCGCCGCGCCCGATCGGTCGGCGGTGCTGTTCGGGCCCGAGCGCGCCGGCCTGGAAACCGACGATGTCGCGCTCGCGCGCACCATCCTGACCGTCCCGATCAATCCCGAATTCGGCTCGCTCAACCTCGCACAGGCAGTCATCCTCGTGGCATATGAATGGTCGAAGGGCGCGGCGCTGGTCCAGCCGCCGAGGACCGAAATTGCCCCCCCTGCCCCGCACGAGGAGCTCGAAGGGCTGATCCTCCAGATCGACGCCGCCCTCGACCAGGCAGGGTTTTACTTTCCGCCCGACAAGGTGCCGACGACCAGGCGCATGGTCCGGTCGATGCTGACCAAGCCGGGCTGGAGCACGTACGAAGTCCGCACCATGCGCGGCATGATCGGCGCGCTGGTTACGCCGCGTCCGAAGTCCTGAGCGCGTCGAACGCGACGAGTTCATAGGCAATCGACGCCTCGACCAGCGTATCCCACAATGCCTTGGCAACCTCCGGAGGCCATCCATGGAGCGCTGCCTGCTCCGCGACATTGGCAATGACCTGCGCCTTGCGGGCTTCGTCGCGGACGTGCTCGCGTTGCGGCTTTATGCGCGCGGCCGCGTCCATGTAGCGGAAGCGGCGGCCGATCAGCGCGGCAAGTTCGCGGTCGGTTTCGTCGACGCCGGCGCGAACGTCGGTCATCGTCTGGCAATTCTTGGGGTCGATCATGCGCCCCCATAGCGCGCTCAGCCTTGACTTCAACCGCAACAAGGCTATGGGCCGCCGCTCGCAATTGACCCCGCACTCCGGTGAAGCGGTGGTCCTGCCCGGTCCCAACAGGATCGACGTAGCGCGGATCCGGGAACCTGCCATTTCCTTTGGGGACGGCAGGCAACGACAACACCGCCCTTTATCAGGGCAACGCAATTGAAGGATGACATATGTCGAAGCGTCTGAGCGCCAAGCACAAACTCGACCGCCGCATGGGCGAGAATATCTGGGGCCGCCCCAAATCGCCTGTCAACAAGCGTGAATATGGCCCCGGCCAGCACGGCCAGCGCCGCAAGGGCAAGGTCAGCGACTATGGCCTGCAGCTGAAAGCCAAGCAGAAGCTGAAGGGCTATTACGGCGAAGTCACCGAAAAGCAGTTCAAGAAGCAGTATACCGAAGCCGCACGGATGAAGGGCGATACCTCGCAGAACCTCATCGGTCTGCTCGAGCGTCGTCTCGACATGATCGTGTACCGCGCCAAGTTCGCGCCGACGATCTTCGCCGCGCGCCAACTGGTCAGCCACGGCCACATCCGCGTCAACGGCGTAAAGTGCAATGTCGCGTCACGTCGCTGCGACGTCGGCGACGAAATCACCCTGGGCAGCAAGGCGCAGGAAATGGCGCTGGTCATGGAAGCCCAGAGCCTGCCCGAGCGCGACATTCCCGAATATGTCGTGATTGAAGGGACCGCTAAGGCGACCTTCAACCGCGTCCCGACCCTCGACGAGGTGCCCTATCCCGTGAAGATGGAACCGAACCTGGTCGTCGAATTCTATTCGCGCTGATCCGGAAAGTTCATCGGCAAATCGAAACGGGGCGGCCAGCGATGGCCGCCCCTTTTTATTTGATGTTCATCGTTTCGCGCAGGAATGCATCTGATTGGCGGAGCATGTCGGCTCTTGCGGAGGAATCGTCCAGTTGATGATCGAGGCCCGAGAAGACAACGAGTCGCACGGGTTTGCCCATATCGCGCAGTTTGGCTTCCATGAGCCGGGACTGCTTGATGCTGACATTGGTATCTAAGTCGCCGTGGAATAGCAGGACCGGGGCAACAAATCGATCGGGGTGACGTGCAGGCGACCCATCTTTCGCGATCTCGCCTACGCCAATATAATTCCGCATCAGGTATTTATCGCCTGAATCTTGATACTGCGCCCTAAGCACGTCGAGGTCAGATATCGGAGCAATTCCGACGATTGCCTTGAAAAGACCGGGATCGGTCACTGCGGATTGAAGGGCCGCATAGCCACCATATGACCATCCAACGATTGCCATACGCGCTGGGTCAGCAATGTTCTGCGCGACCATCCATCGTCCTGCGTCTGTGATGTCGCCGATTGCGACAGACCACGAGCGAAAACCATTTTCAGCGAGCCAAGCATCACCATAACCCGAAGAACCGCGAAAATTCGGTTGCAGTACAGCGTAGCCCCGACTGGCATAATATTGGGCAAGCCAATCGAATCCGAGTTCGTCGCGCGCCTCTGGTCCCCCATGGGGCAGAATGATGGAGGGCAAAAGCTTGCCAGGACTTCCCGGCGGCAGAGTCAAATACGCTGGTATCCGCGTACCATCGCGCGCCGTAATTGTCAGCGATTTGACGGATGACAATGAAAGACTTGCGAGTTCAGGCCGCGCGAGGATGAGCCGTTCTAGCCGCCGAGTAGCCTTATCGTACAGGAAGTAAGTGCCAGGATCTGAATCACTGCTTATGCTAACAAGTAGTTTGGCTTCGTCGTCGGTGGCGCCGGTGAAAACTATTTTGGCGTCCTGCGACAGAGCGCGGGCCAATGAATCTCGAATTTTTCCCAGTGCTTCATCGAAATAGACGTTTTCGCGGCGGTCTGTGGCATAGGTTGCGCCCACGACACGCCCACGTCTCCCAAGTCGCAACACGCCATCGATGTCGACGTCGGGTCGTTTGAGCACGACGCTGCGGGTCAAATTGCCATCGAGCGAGCGCGTGGTTAGCGCCTTTCGACCATCAATGCTCTCTAAACCGTAGACAATATCTCTTGCCCCATCGACAGCCAGAGGCTCAAATCCTGTGCGCGTTTCCGAGTCATAGGTCGATAGCGGCGACCATTCCCACGCGCCTTTCCGATGATAAAGGTATCTGAAGTTCTTGCCCTGGTAATTGCCGTCGGTAGTTGCTGTGCCCGCGACGCGTACGTTGCCCGTGCCGTCGGTGAGATAGTATCCGCCCCAGTGAAGCGTTCCTCCAACGTTCGACGTTTTGAGTGTCGATGTATTGAGGCGCGCGACACCGGAATCGAAACCTTGCCATCCGACCAGGATGTCGCCGTTATGTTCATCGACCAGCAAGTCGACCACGTCGCCCCATAGTTTTTTCAAGTTTTTGGCGTCGGAGTCGAGCGCGATCCAACGACTTCCTGTCAAAACCGTCCCAGCGCCGCGGCGAGCAGCGCTAATCAAACAAACAAGACGAATGTTGGAGACCCACCGACAGTGGCGCAAAGTTTCTGGAGCGCCACTAGCGACGGCGATGCGCCGAGGCGGCGAGCTCTTGTCCACCGGGATCACAAACAGACCATTCCCCGCGCCAATACCCGGCGCAACAAAGGCGATCTGCTTTCCATCGGGCGATAGTGCGATATCCTCAATGCCTTCGCGGGCACCAAAGGCTGCGGCGGCGTCGATCGCCGCTGTCGCGGGCGTTGCCGCGAGCACCGCCAAAACCCCCAAGAACCGATGCATCAGCAACCCTCCCGACTCAATATTTGCTTCACCGTCGCGCGCGGGCGCCTGGCCTGTCAACTGCCATTGCCCGCGACCGGCAGCTTTGTCAGAAAGGGAATCACACTGCCGGAGGCCTGCCCTTGTCCCGTATCCTGATTGCAACCATTGCCCTGCTTGCGAGCGCGCCCGTCACTGCTGCGCCGCCGGTAGTGCCCGTGCAAACGCTGAGAGATGTCACTCGCGAACTGTCGTCGGACGCCTATGCCGGCCGCGCGCCGACCAGCCCCGAGGAAGCCAAGACGATCAAATACATCGCCGAACGCATGGCGAAGGCCGGGTTGAAGCCGGGCAACAAGGGCAGCTGGTACCAGGACGTACCGATGCTCGAGATTACGGCAACGCCGACGCCAATGACGTTCACCGTCGACGGCAAGCCGCCGATCGCGCTTGCCTATAAGGACGACATGGTCGTGGGGACGCTGCGAGCCGTGCCGCAAGTCGCAGTTACCAAGAGCGAAGTCGTTTTCGTCGGCTATGGCATCAACGCCCCTCAGCTGGGCTGGAACGACTACGCCGGGGTCGACGTCAAAGGAAAAACCGTCCTCATCCTGATCAATGATCCGGACTGGGAGGCCACAACGCTGGACGGCCCTTTTGGCGGCCGTGCGATGACCTATTACGGGCGCTGGACCTACAAATATGAAGAAGCCGCGCGGCAGGGTGCGGCGGCCGCGATCATCATCCACGACACGGTGCCCGCTGCCTATCCGTTCGATGTCGTGGTGTCGTCCTGGGCAAAGCCCCGGTTGAACCTCGACGCGGCCAACAATCACATGGACGAGAGCGCGGCGATCGGGTGGATGACCGGTCCGGCCGCGATGCGGGTCTTCGCCCAGGCCGGGCAGGATTTCGCGCAGCTGCGCGCCGCCGCCAAAGTAAAGGGCTTTGCCGCGGTACCGCTGGGCTCGACCATGTCGTTATCGCTCAGCAATGCGATCCGCCGTCAGAATTCGAAGAACGTCGTCGGCATCCTGCCCGGCAAGACGCGCCCCGACGATTATGTTCTCTATTCGGCGCACTGGGACCATCTCGGCCGCTGTCTGCCGGTCAAGGGTGACGGCATTTGCAACGGCGCGCTCGACAATGCGAGCGGCGTCGCGGGCCTGATCGCAATGGCCGAAATGAACGCCAAGGCGGGGCCCGCCGCGCGAAGCCAGGTGTTCGTCTCGGTCACGGCCGAGGAAAGCGGGCTGCTGGGATCGAAATATTACGCCGAGCACCCGGTCTATCCGCTCGCGCAGACCGTCGGCGGGGTGAACATGGACGGGTTGAACGTCATGGGTAAAACCCGCGACGTGACCATCGTCGGTGCCGGCAAGTCCGACCTCGACGACTATGCGACCCGCTGGGCGGCCAAGGGCGGACGCACCATCACGCCCGAGTCCTTTCCCGAAAAAGGCTATTATTACCGCTCCGACCATTTCAGCCTGGCGCGTGAAGGCGTGCCGATGCTCGATGCAGGCAGCGGCGACGATCTGGTTGTCGGCGGCAAGGCGGCGGGCCTGAAAGCGGCGGAAGATTATACCGCCAACCGCTATCACAAGCCGCAGGACGAATATGTCGCGACCTGGGACTGGTCCGGCGCCGTGCAGGACCTTGAAATGTACTACGGCATCGGCCGGGAACTCGCCGACGGCAGCAGCTGGCCGCACTGGGCACCTACAGCAGAATTTCGCGCCGTGCGGGACAAGTCGCGGGCGGGAAAACAGTAATTCTCCGAGCATCGGCGAGTGGCCCGGCCGCGCATGGCGTGTCGACCGGCGCCGCTCGCTGACGCCAGCACGAAACCGACCCGGCCCCCGATAAAATGATTGGCAGAGACACCCATGCCCCACTTCCCTCCCGAATGGTCACCGCACGAAGCCGTATGGATAGGCTTTCCCAGCGCTCCCGACCTGTGGCTCGACGACCTCGAGGGTGCCCAGGAACAGGTGGCGGCATTCGCCCGCTCCGTGCAGGCGGATGGCAAGGGCGAGCAGGTCCGGCTGGTATGCGCGAACGAAGCTGCCGCCGACCGCGCGGTTCGGCTCGCACCGGGCTCGCAGATCCTGATCATGCCGTTCTTCGACATCTGGCTGCGTGATACCGGGCCGCTGGTGCTGAACCGCGTCGGCGAGCGGATTGCGCTCGATTATCGCGGCAATGGATGGGGCGGCAAATATCCCTCGCCGCTTGACGATGCGCTCGGCCAGCTGTTGGCGGTCAGCATTCCCCTGCCCCATGAGCCACGCCACATGATCCTCGAGGGTGGCGCGATCGACGTCGACGGCGCGGGCCTGCTGGTGACGACCGAGCAGTGCCTGCTCAATCCGAACCGCAACCCTTTCATGACGCGCGACGATATCGAGGCAGAACTCCGCCATGGCCTCGGCATCGACCGCGTCCTGTGGCTAGGGGCCGGCTTGGTCGGCGATCATACCGATGGCCATGTGGACAATCTCGCGCGGTTCGTGGCGCCGGGCGTGCTGATGCTCCCCGAACCCGACGGCCCGGACGATCCCAATGCCGACGTCTTCGCCGACGCTTGGGCGCGCGCAGCCGACTTCGGCGTCGAGCTCGTCGCAATGCCCTCCCCCGGCCGGGTCGAGATCGACGGGGAAGTAGCGGCGGCAAGCTATATGAACTTCTACGTGGGCAATGCCACCGTGGTCGTCCCCGTTCACGGCGCTGCGAACGACGAGGCGGCGGTCAACGCGCTGCGGGCCCACTTCCCCGACCGGCTTGTCGTCGGGCTGCCGACCGACCATATCCTGACCGGCGGTGGCAGCTTCCACTGTATTTCCCAACAGGTTCCAGCACCATGAGCAGCATCACCGTCGCCGCGATCCAGTGCGACCTTTCGGCCGATCTGGCCGCGAACAACGCGACAGTCGAAGCGCATGTGCGCGAGGCCGCTCAGCATGGCGCAAAGCTGATCCTGCCGCCGGAGCTCTTCGAAGGGCCCTATTTCTGCAAGGTGCAGGAACTCGATCCCTTCGCCACCGCCGCGCCACTGCACGAGCATGCGAGCGTCAAGGCGATGCAGGCGTTGGCGAAGGAGTTGCAGGTCTATATCCCGACCAGCTTTTTCGAGCGCGACGGGCAGCATCACTATAACTCGCTGGCGATGATCGACGATGCAGGCGAGATCATGGGCGTCTATCGCAAGAGCCACATTCCTGACGGACCGGGCTATAGCGAGAAATTCTATTTCCGCCCCGGCAACACCGGGTTCAAGGTGTGGGATACGAAATACGGCAAGGTCGGCATCGGCATCTGCTGGGACCAGTGGTATCCCGAGACCGCGCGCGCGCTGATGCTGATGGGCGCGGACATTTTGCTGTTCCCGACCGCCATCGGCGACGAGCCCGAAGCGGAGGAGCTTGATACGTCACGCCTTTGGCGCCGGGCAATGGTCGGCCACGCGGTATCGAACGTCGTGCCGGTCGTGGCATCGAACCGCATCGGCACCGAATGCGGCCAGCGTTTCTACGGCCACAGCTTCATCGCCAACGAGCGCGGGGACCTCGTCGCCGAATATGGCGCTGAGGAAAGCGGCGTGCTGGTCGCGACCTTCGACCTCGCCGAAGCTATGCGGAACCGGGCGGCGTTCGGTTTCTTCAGGGACCGGCGACCCGATCTCTACGGTCGGCTGGTCGAGGACATCTGAACGGCACGTTCGAACACCGCCTCGAACATCTCCGCAGCGAGACGACCCGTATTCTGGTTGTACCTGGAGCAGTGATAGCTGTCGATCAGCACGCGCCCGTCGGGCATGCGGTGCTCCGCCAGATGGGCGAATTTGGCCTTGGGCAGACGCCCGCCCATCACTTTCACGGCAGACTGGTGCGCTATCGCACCTAGTGCCACGACGACGCGTACATTGGGCAGCACGCCGAGTTGCGTTTCGAGAAACGGGCGGCACGTCCGGATTTCCTCGGGCGTCGGCTTGTTCTCGGGCGGCAGGCATTTGACGGCATTGATGATCATTGCACCCTTGAGCGTCAGCCCGTCATCGATCTTCGAGGCATATGCGCCCTCGGTCAGCCCGTATTTGGCAAGCGTTGCGAACAGAAGGTCACCGGCGAAATCACCAGTGAACGGCCGGCCCGTGCGATTCGCCCCGTGCTTGCCCGGCGCAAGCCCAACGATCGCGAGCCAGGCGTCCGGGTCGCCGAATGCCTGCACCGGCGCGTTCCACCATGTCGGGAATTCGGCTTGGCAGGCATGGCGATAGGCGACGAGACGCGGGCACAACGGGCAATCGCGCGGCGGTTCGGTGGCGGGGATGGGGCTTACGGGAAACATCGGCGTCGGTTAGGGCAGCGGCGTGGGCAGGCAAAGCTATTTGATCGCGCTGGGGGGAAACCATGCGAAATCGCACGCGCTGATTGCGCGGCTCATGGTTCCGGCGATTGCCGCGTCGCGTATCCACGATACGCCCCCGCTTGGCCCCGGCAAGCGCCGCTACGCCAATGCCGTGGCGCTCGTCGAGACCGATTTGGACCCGCCTGCCCTGCTTGCCCAGCTCAAGATCACCGAGCGCGTGCACGGCCGTCGTGCAGGGCGAAGATGGGGCGACCGGCCGCTCGACCTCGACATCATCGGCTGGTCTGGCGGGCTTTGGGCGTCTCGCACATTGTCGATCCCGCACCCGGCCTTTCGCCGGCGCCGCTTCGTGCTGGCGCCGCTGGTCGAGATCGCGCCCGACTGGCGCGACCCGCTGACGGGGCTGACGGCGCGACATTTGCTGGGAAGGCTCGATAAGCCACGCGTGGTGGGCTCGCCGGGATTCGAACCCGGGACCTACAGATTAAAAGTCCGTTGCTCTACCGACTGAGCTACGAGCCCCACTGTGCGCAGCCGCGCGCTCTTTTGCGAGACGCACGGAAAGGCGGTCCCCCTAGGGGCGAACCCTGCATCCGGTCAAGGCGTTGCGTTGCAGCAGGCCGTGCGCTACCCGCAGCATCGTGATAGGTTCCCCGAGAGGGGATCAAAAGGGAAGCCGGTGAAGACCCGGCGCTGTTCCCGCAACTGTGACCGGCGAGTTCTCTCCTCGCACACCACTGGACTTCGTGTCTGGGAAGGTAGGAGAGCGCATTGACCCGGGAGCCAGGAGACCTGCCTGTCGCAGTCGGTCCTTTGTCCGTGCGGGAAGACGCGGGCGATCGGGGGGAGCCCCTCGCGTGACGACAATATGTGTTGTTACGCTCGAGGAGGAAACCCGTGCCCAGTTTCAAGATTGCCGTCGCCGCCCTTGCGCTGCTGCCCGCAAGCGCGCTCGCACGACCGACCGACGACGTCATCATTGCCGATCTAAGGACGGATCCCAACGCGATCGTCGTGACCGCCACGGGCAGCGAGTTGAACAAGGATCAGACCGGGCAAGCGATAACCATAATCGACCGCGACCTGATAGACGTGCGCCAGACGACCTCTGTCGCGGATCTGCTCTCCACCACCCCCGGGATCACCGTCAGCCGCAACGGCGGCCTCGGCCAGCCGACAGCGCTACGCATTCGCGGGGCAGAGGGGGATCAGACGCTCGTCCTGATCGACGGAGTGCGCGTCAACGATGTCTCGGCAACCGGCGGCGGCTTTGATTTCGGCAATTTGCTTGCCGGCAACATCGACCGGATCGAGGTTCTGCGCGGGCCGAACTCGGTGCCGTGGGGCAGCCAGGCGCTGGGGGGCGTCGTCAATATCGTCACCGCGCCACCGGGCGAGGGCTTCGCCGCGAACCTGAACGCCGAATACGGCTATGCGAATGCCAGGAAGCTTATCGGCAATGTCCGCGGTGGCCTCGGCCCTGTCCACGCCTCGTTCGGCGGCGGATATTTCGATGAAGATGGCATCTCGGCGTTCAAGCTCGGCACCGAGCGCGACGGCTATCGCCAGTACGCCGCGAACGGCCGCATCGAGATCGACGTGTCGAGCGATGTCCGCCTCGACCTGCGCGGCAATTATGCCGACGGCCGCGTCAGCTTCGACGGCTTCCCGCCGCCCTTTTTCAGCTTCGCCGACACGAGCGGGTACAGCACGACGAAGCAGGCATTCGGCTATGCCGGCATCACCGCGGCGCTGTTCGACGGCGCGTTGAAGAACCGGCTTTCCTTCACGATTTCGGACACCCGCCGCGCGAGTTTTTCGAGCCCGACGGCAACGCCCGCCCGTTTCAGGGGACGCAGCCAGCGGTTCGAATATCAGGGCGACGCACGCCTTGCCGATTGGCTGCGTGCCGTCTTCGGTGCCGAACACGAAACGTCGCGCTTCAACGACGGCGTCGCCACGGTATCGACCGGCGTCACGAGCGGCTATGCCCAGCTGATCGCCAATCCGGTCGAGCGCCTGACCCTGACCGGCGGCGTCCGCATCGACGATCACCGCAGCTATGGCACCAAAACGACGTTCAGCGCCAATGCGGCGTGGCGAGTCGGCAATGGCACTGTCGTGCGCGCCAGCTATGGCGAGGGTTTCAAGGCGCCGACGCTGTATCAGCTGTTCAGCATTTACGGCACGAGCCTGCAGCCCGAGACGGCGCAAAGCTTCGACTTCGGCGTGGAGCAGAGCCTTATCGGCGGCACGCTCAAGCTGGGCGCGACCTATTTTCACCGCGACACGTCCAACCAGATCGACTTCACGTCCGTGCCGCCGCGTGCGGACCGGCCTTTCGGCTATTATTTCAACATCGCCCGCGGTAGGGCCGAAGGGGTGGAGACCTTCGTCGAGCTGCGCCCCTCGCGCGCGCTGGTGTTGAACGCCAACTATACCTTCACCGATGCCCGGAACCGGCTGACCGGCGTCCTGCTTCTCCGCAGGCCGCAGCACAGCATCAACGCCAGTATCGACTGGACCCCGCGCGACTGGCTGCAGCTGGGAGCCAGCGTGCAAACCGTGAGCGACAGTCGCGACAGCGACTATCTGACGTTCGGCCCGACGAGTCTCGACGGCTATGCGCTTGTCGGCCTGCGCGGCTCGGTGTCGCTCGGCAAGCGGTTCGAAATCTATGGCCGGGTGGAGAACCTGACCGACACGCGATACGAAACCGTCTCCGGCTACGGCGTCTACGGCCGTAACGCACATGTCGGCGTGCGGTTAAAACTGTGAGATTGGCCAAACCCGGCAGCACTGCTACGCTGCCCAGCGACAAGGGATTGAAACGATGACCAAGCAAGCCACGACCGCCGCGCTGACCTGGACCGCCATTCTTGGCGCCACTTCGATCTTCGGTAGCTATTTCTTTGCCTGTGTCTTCCCCTTCGCCGCCATGGCGACGCTGGCTGCGCTGACGCTCGACTTGCGGCGCGGCGCGCTGCTCGTGGGGGCCAGCTGGCTGGCGAACCAGATCGTCGGATTTACGCTGATGAACTACCCGCACGAATTTTCGACGGTCGCGCTCGGCGTTTCGCTCGGAATCGGCGCTTTCGCTGCCTTTGCGATCGCCCGGCTGGCGCTGCGGCTGATTGCGCAGCCGCTTGGCGTGCTGGTCGCGCTCGTTGCGGCGTTCATTGCCTATCAGATCGTGATCTACGCCGGCGCGCTGGGTTTTGGCGGCGCGGACAATTTCTCCGCGGCAATCATCCGGGGCGTGGCGCTCAACGACGCAGTCTGGTTTGCTGGCCTGTTTGCCTTGCATGCGGGGCTCGGTCGGGCGCTGCCGGACCTGTTCGGCCAGCGGGGCAGTGCCCTTCCCGCCTGAGCCGGGAACCGTTTGCAGCGCCTCTCGTTTCTGCCGCGTAACGCCGGACAGGTGCGTCCGGAGTCGTGCGGGAGTAAGCGCATGAAAGGCATATTGCTTTGGGCGATCGGCATTCCGATTCCCGTCATCATCCTGCTGTATATTTTCGTGTTCAGATAGGTGCAGCATGAGCGGGGCTTGACCCCGCGGGCGTTCGGACCGACCATCGTCGGATGACCAGCCCGGCCGACCCGATGAGCATGTTCCGAGATGTCGTGAACCAGTGGGAAAAACTGGCGAACGAATACGGCAGCCAGTTTCTCGCCCGTCCGGAAGCCGCACAGGCAATGCACAATGTGACGGCCGCAGGCCTGCAGGTGCAGAATGCCGTCTCGGAAGCCATGTCGAAGGTCCTTGCGGCGGCGAATATGCCCAGCAAGGCCGACATCGAGACCTTGGGGCAACGTCTGACCGCTGTCGAATCGAGCCTGCTGCGCATCGAAGGGCTGTTGTCGGCGCGTGGTGGGGCCGACACGAAGAGCCCGAAGGTCAAACCCAGCCGCGGACGCAAGCCAACCACCGCAGCATGAGCGAAGCAGCAGATCTCCTGGAGCGCGCGCAGGTCGAGTTCGAGCGTGCCATGCTGCGCAACATCAAGGGGCTCGACTATTTTGCGTCCCCGGCGCCGGTGCTTGGCGCAAGCGTCAAGGAAACGCTGATCGCGCGGGGGCCGCTGCGATTTTATCACTACAAGCCGCTCGTCGACGACGTCTACCGCGTTCCGGTCATGCTCGTCATGGCGACCACGAACCGCGGCTATATCTTCGACATGGTGCCCGGACAGAGTTTCGTCGAATTTCTGCTTCAGCGCGGTTTCGATGTCTTCATGGTCGACTGGGAGGCACCCCGTCCCGATGAGAAGCATCTGGGCATCGAGGATTATGTCGGCGATTTCATTCCGCAATGCGTCGCCACGGTGGCCGAGGTTACCGGGGAACCCGACCTCTCGGTCGTTGGCTATTGCTTCGGTGGGGTTCTCTCGATCCTGTGGGCCAGCCTCTACGCAGGCGACAATCTGAAAAACCTCGTCACCTTCACCACGCCCGTCAATTTTGAAGGCATGCCGCTGTTCCAGGCATGGACCGACAAGCGCTTCTTCGATGTGGATCGACTTGTCGAAACACTGGGTAACTGCCCGGCGGAGATGCTCTACACCTCGTTCGACATGCTGCGCCCCGGCGGACGTATCGCCGGCAATGTCCGGCTGTGGGACAATCTCTGGAACGACGAATTCGTCAAGTCCTACCGCATGTTCGACCGCTGGAGCGCCGATATGCTGCCACTCGCGGGCGAATATTTCCGCCAGACCACGAAACAGTTGATGTGGGACAATGCCTTGATGAAGGGGACGATGACCGTTGGCGGGCGCACCGTGGACCTGTCGCGGATCAGCGTGCCGTTCCTGCACGTCACGGCCGAGCACGACCATATCGTGCCCGCAGCCGCGTCCGAACCGCTGATCGAGATGGTGGGCTCCGTCGACAAACAGGCGGTAGTCCTGAAGGGCGGGCATGTCAGCCTCGTCGCGGGCGGCAATGCCATCAAGCGGCTGTGGCCGCAGATCGACCGCTGGTTGGGAGAGCGCAGTACATGACGACGACGATCGACTGTGGCGGTGTGTGGGTCAGCATCCGGCCGTTCGCTCGGGCCGATGCGACGGGTGTCGCGGAATTTGCAGCAAGCCTTCCCGAGCACGACCTGTTGTTCCTCAGCCGCGATATCAAGCATGCCCGCGTCATCGAAGCCTGGACCGACGCCGTGAACGCCGGCGAAATCGACAGCCTCGTCGCGACGGCCTTGGTCGACGGCAATGACATTGTCGTCGGCACGACCGCCATCGTGCGCGATCCACTAGGCTGGTCGCCTCATGTCGCCGAGGTTCGCCTGCTCGTCGCGCCGATGATGCGCGGCAAGGGCCTTGGCCGCGCACTGCTCGAAGCGAGCATCTCGCTGGCGCGCGAAGCCAATGCAACGAAGTTGATGGCCAGGATGACGCCCGATCAGCGGGGCGCGATCACGCTGTTCGAGGAGAGCGGCTTCCGGAGCGAAGCCCTGCTGCGCGACCATGTGAAGGGGCGCGATGGCGCGCTCCACGATCTTGCAATCCTGTCGCTGAACGTCGGCCGCAGCGATGCCCGGCGCGAGGCGCTTGCCTGAATTAAAAATGCTGCATGCAAATGCTGCACTTGATCGGTTGCGAAACAAAACGCTCGACAAGTGCATCCTTTCGGGCAGGATACGCATTCGGTACCCGAGCCAGAAGAGCCGCGACCGTTCGCGAGAAGGATTTTTACGTGCAGACACAGACACATGAACCCATTCCGGCGCCGTCGAAATTGCTGGCGCTGACCGAACTCGGTCGCGCAGCAATCGAATTCGGGGCGCTGCCGATTGCCGCACCGCTGCTGATGAGCGCGCCGCGCGGCGACGGCCATCCGGTCATGGTGCTGCCGGGATTCACGACGACCGACCTCTCGACATCGGTGCTTCGCCGCTATCTCAAGCGGCTTGGCTATGACGCGCACGCTTGGGAACTCGGCCGCAATCTGGGGCCGCGCGCCATCGGACGTGAAGGCGAAAAGCTGATTGCCCGGCTCGACGCTATTCACGAAGCCACCGGCAAGACGGTCAGCCTGGTCGGCTGGAGCCTGGGGGGCATTCTTGCCCGCCAGCTGTCACGCCGCCGGCCCGACCTCGTCCGCCAGGTCATCACGCTCGGCTCGCCCTTTACCGGCGACCCGCGTGCCACCAATGTCTGGAAGGCCTATGAATTTCTGACGGGACAGCGCTTACGCGACGACGACACGCAGCGCCAGTTGCGCGAGAGCGAACTCGCACCGCCCGTGCCGTCGACGGCGATCTTTTCAAAGTTTGACGGCGTCGTCGCCTGGCAGAACTGCCTCGAACCCGAGGCACCGACGACCGACAATATCGAAGTCGCGGGCAGCCACTGCGGGCTCGGCATCAACGGCACGGTCCTCTACGCCGTTGCCGATCGGCTGGCTCAGGGTGAGGACAGCTGGGCGCCCTTCGTGCGTTCCGGCTTGAAAGCGCTCCTCTACCCCTCGTCGGGGCACAAGATCCATTGACGCCTGTCGCCCCGGCGCAAGCCGAGGCGGTTTCAGCCTAGTCTTTCGACGGACGCCACGCAGCCATGGCGTCGCGGCCGAACTGCGCGATCAGGTCGCCGACTTCCCGGACTTGGCTTATTGAGCGCGCGCCCTGTTCCTTGACGAAGTCGGTCTGGATTTTTGCAAGCTCGGTGACGGACTTGACGCTGGCAGCCGAACGCATCGCCGCAAAGGCTGCACGCGTGTTTTCCTCCGCATGATCCAAAACCTTGCTGTTGAGCGCAGCGGCATTTCCTGCGGCCTTTGTGCTGACATCCTTCAGCGACTTGCCGGCTTTCTTGACCGTTTCCGCTGCCTTTTCGGTTATCTTCTCGCCCTTTGCCATCATGCTGTCTCCTTGATCTTCCGGGATTTTGAAGGTGCCTTGGGAATTGGTTTCGCCGGCTTTGCAACCGGTGCCGCAACCGCCTTGGTCGCCGCCAAAAGTTCGGCGAACGACTGGCGCAGCGCCGCTGCATAGGCGTCGGGGTCGGGCATCATGTCGCGGTCGCAGGTAAAGCTGATCGCGATCTCGTCGACGTAAGAATAGATCGTGTTGATCAGGCCCATCGAATCGAAGATCGGCCCCAGGCCGAACATCTTGACCATTTTTGCGCCACAGAAATACAGCGGCACCCGGCTGCCCGGCACGTTGGTCGCGACCACGTTGAAGACCGGCGCCGTGGCATTGGCGACGCCGAGCCGCGTGTAGAGCCGCGCACCCAGCCCGGCGAGGCCGCTTGGAATCAGCTGCGAATAGTCGGTCAGCGTTCGCGCACCCACTGCATTGGTCAGCCCCTTCGAATTCACGGCATCGGCATGGATATGCGCCAGCCGCTCGAGCGGGTCGGCGATGTGCGTTCCAAGGCTGACGACCATGGCCGATACCAGATTGCCCAGCGCCGCCTTCTCGTTTTCCTGTCGGACCGAGATCGGCGCCATCGCCGTCAGGTTGGCCTCAGGCAATTCGCCCTTATCATTCAGGTAGATGCGCAGGCCGCCGCCGATGATTGCCAGGATCGCATCATTGACCGTGGCCCCCGGCACGGCGTCCTTGATGGCGCGCACGTCGTTCAGAGGAAACGGCACCCCGTCGAAGACACGATGCGACGACACCTTCGCATTGAAGCGCGTCTTGGGCGGCACGCGCGCGCCCGCGATCGACAGGTCCCCCTTGGTGAGTTCGCTCGCCAACCGCGCGATCCCCGGCACCGACCGCGCCATTGTTTCCAGATACTTCTGGGGCTGGCGCAGCGCGTTGAAATAGCCGCTGATCAACAGGTCGGCGATACCGGGCTTGCTGTCGGGCTTCCATGCCTCTTCGGGGAATCGGTTCGACTTGTCGGGCGACAGGTCGTGGACCGCCGCCGACATTTCCACGCCCGACATGCCGTCGATCGCCGCATGGTGCACCTTGGCGACCAGCGCGAAGCACCCCTTCGGCAGCCCCTCGATATTGTCGAGCCCTTCGACGATGATGAATTCCCACAGCGGCTTGGTCAGGTCCATCGGCCGCGAGTGGAGACGTGCGACCTGGATGCACAGCTGGCGCCAGTCCCCCGGTGCAGGCAGCGCGATATGCCGCACATGATATTCCAGGTCGAAATCGGGATCCTGGATCCAGTAGGGATGGTCGATGTCGAACGGCACGCGGACGAGTCGCTCGCGGAACGACTTGGCGCCGCCCAGCCGGCTCTCGATGAACTGGAGAATGTCCTTAAACCGGACGAACCCGTTCGGCGCGGTCGAGGGATCGTAGATCCCGACCGACCCGATATGCATCGGCGTCGTCGGCGTTTCCATGTAGACGAAACTGGCATCCTGCCCGCTCAGCTGTTGCATCCCGCTCTCCCCGCGCAGCTTGGGCTGCATCATAGGCGGCGGATGCTGGACCGGATTCGCGCGCGGAGCAAGATGCTGCTCGCCAATCGCGTAACCTGCGCCTAGCCGTTGCCGGAACGGACCGGAGGGAGAGAGCATGATGGTGGCACAGCGTTTTGCGCGGTACATCACCTTTGCGTTGTGCATTCTTTTGTTTGCGCTGGGCGTGCAAATGGCGCCGACGGGTTTCTGGGGGCGCGCGCTGGCCATCCTGCCGGGCATACTCGTCCTGCTCGGCATTCACGACGTGCTCCAGACACGCCATTCGGTGCTGCGCAATTACCCCGTGATCGGCCACATCCGCTGGCTGGTGGAGATGATCCGGCCAGAGATACGCCAGTATCTTCTCGAGGACGACAACGAGGCGACGCCCTATTCGCGCGCACAGCGATCGCTGGTCTATCGGCGCGCGAAAGGCGTGTCGTCCGACCATCCGTTCGGAACGCTTCTCGACGTCTACGCCCGCGACTATGAATATATTCAGCACTCGACTCGGCCGGTCGATCCGCCCGACCCGAAGACTTTTCGCATTACCATCGGCAACGACCAGTGCGCCCAGCCCTATTCGGCCAGCATCTTCAACATTTCAGCGATGAGCTTCGGCTCGCTTTCGGCCAATGCCATTCGCGCGCTCAACCGCGGCGCCGCCATGGGCGGGTTCTATCACGATACCGGTGAAGGCAGCATCAGCCCCTATCATCGCGAAGGCGGGGGCGACATCGTGTGGGAAGTGGCCAGCGGCTATTTCGGCTGTCGCGACTCCGCCGGGCGCTTCGATCCTGCCAAGTTCGCGGCCCAGGCAGTCGAGCCGCAGGTCAGGATGATCGAGATCAAGCTCAGCCAGGGTGCCAAACCCGGGCACGGCGGCATCCTGCCCGCCGAAAAGGTGACGCCCGAGATCGCCGAGACGCGCGGCGTGCCGCTGGGTCAGGATTGCATCTCCCCGCCACGCCATTCAGCCTTCTCGACGCCGCTCGAAATGATGGACTTCATTGCCGAACTTCGTCGCCTGTCAGGCGGCAAGCCGGTCGGTTTCAAGCTCTGCCTGGGTCATCCATGGGAATTCATGGCAATCGCCAAGGCCATGATCGCCAGCGGAATCGTACCCGATTTCATAGTCGTCGACGGCGGCGAAGGCGGCACCGGTGCCGCGCCCGTTGAATTCAGCGACCATATCGGCACGCCGATGCGCGAAGGGTTGTTGTTCGTCCACAACACGATGGTCGGCGCCGGACTGCGCGACCGCGTCAAGATCGGCGTGGCAGGCCGGATTGTCAGCGCGTTCGACATCGCCACCGCGCTGGCGATGGGAGCCGACTGGACCAACGCGGCACGCGGCTACATGTTCGCACTCGGCTGCATCCAGTCGCTGAGCTGCCACACCAACAAATGCCCGACCGGCGTCGCGACGCAGGACCCGGGGCGGCAGCGCGCGCTCGTCGTGCCCGACAAGGCCGAGCGCGTGCACAAATTCCATGACCGGACCGTCGCGGTTCTGGCCGACATGCTCGCGGCCGCGGGGCTGACCCATCCCGACGACCTGCGGCCCTACCACCTCGTCCACCGCGTCAGCCCGACCGAAATCCGGCCCTTCGACCAGGTGCATCAGTTTCTTGGGGCGAACGACCTCGTCGACGGCACATGCGCCCTGCCCTTCTATCGCGACAATTGGGCGCGCGCCCGTGCGGAAAGCTTCGATCCGCTCCCCTGATCAGCGCGCGACGGCGTGTCGCCGCGCCCACAGGAAATATACGGCGAGGCCCAGAACGTTCCAGACGAGGAAGTACAGCTGGGTGCGGCTCGGCAGGCTGATGAACAGGTAGAGGCAGCCGAGCGTCCCCGCTGCCGCAACCAGCGGCCCCAAAGGCGTGCGAAAGGGGCGCGGCGCGTCGGGCGCACGATAACGCAATACGATCAGGCAGATGCAAACCGCAATGAACGCGGCGAGGGTGCCGGCGTTGGCAAGCGCGGCGATCTCGCCCAGCGGCAACAGGCCAGCGAGGATCGCAACGATGACGGCCGTCATCAGCGTGATTCGGACAGGTGTCCCGCGCGACGAAACCCGCGCTAGGTTGGCCGGAAGCAGTCCGTCACGCGCCATGACGAAAAAGATGCGGCTCTGCCCATAGAAAAAGGCCAGCAGGACCGTCGGCAGCGCGATCACCGCCGATCCGGCCAGAAACGTTGCCGCCCCGCCCTGCCCGATTTCGCGCAGGATCAGTGCCAGTGGCTCGGGGCTGCCGGCAAAGCGGGTATAGGACAACGCTCCCACCGCCGTGAACGCGACGGCCATGTAGATGGCCACGCACACCAGCATCGAGCCGACAATGCCGATCGCAAGATCCCGGCCGGGGTTCTTCGTTTCCTCGGCCGCGGTCGAGATGGCGTCGAACCCGTAGAACGCAAAGAAGATGATCGCTGCGGCGGCCATCACCCCGCGTTCGGCACCATCGGCCGCCATCGCCTTGGGGAAGCCATAGGGCATGAAGGGCTCGAGGTTGGCACCGTTGAAATGCGGCAGCGCGACGGCGACGAAGACGGCGAGCGCGATCAGTTTCACCACCACCAGCACGGCGTTCAGCGTTGCGCTTTCCTTGGTCCCGACAATCAGCAGCCCGGCGACGACCGCAATGATGAAGATGGCGGGCAGGTTGACGATTCCGCCGAGTTCGGGTCCCTGCGCCAATGCCATCGGAAAACCGACCGTCGCTTTCAGCAACGGCGCCGCATAGCCCGACCAGCCCACCGCGACCGTCGAGACGACGAGCGAATACTCGAGGATCAGGCTCCACCCGATCACCCAGGCGATGACTTCACCCAGCACAGCATAGCTGTAGGTATAGGCGCTGCCCGACGCCGGCATCATCGTCGACATTTCGGCATAGGCCAGTGCCGCGCACGCGCAGATTCCGCCGGCGATCGCAAAGGACAGGATGACCGAAGGGCCTGCGAGCCCCGCGCCGACGCCGATCAGCGTCAGGATTCCGGTCCCCACGATCGCGCCGACGCCCAGCGCGACGAGATGGGGCCAGGACAAGGTACGCGCGAGCCGGTGATGCTCGGGCTGGTCGTCGCCATGGACGATGATCTTCTTGCGAAACAGCGAACTCAAACCTTTGACCCCTTATTTTCCGAACCCGAAAACATCCTGATGGTAAATGCCGTCCTCGATCAGCCCCTCCAGCCAGGTCGAGCCGGCCAGATGGTCGCCGCCGGTCTTGTCGACATGGATGCGGATCAGCGTGTCGCGGACGGCCGGCGCCATGAACCGGCCGTCGCCGCACAGGAAGATCTGGCCACCCTTCTGGACCACGTCCCAGACGGCATCGCGGGCCGCCCAAATGGCGTCCTGGACATAGCGATGCGGGTGGCCGGCCAGCTGCGACCAGGCCAAGTGAAGGTCGATCACGCCGCCGGCGGCCCAGCTTTCCATCTCGGCGCGGCGCAACCAGTCGTGATCGGGATGTCGCGCACCGAAGAACAGATGGCAGGGCGCAGTCGCCGCCAGGGGCGCCCGCTCCTGGATGAACCCGCGCAGCGGCGCGAACCCCGTTCCGGGACCGATCAGGACCAGCGGTACCGCGCCATCCTGCGGCGGGGCGAAGGGCGGGTTCGGCCGACGGACATAGGCGAACACATGTTCCCCCACGCTCAGGTCACGCATGTGGGTCGAGGCAAAGCCCTGATGCGTCCCCACCCCCGACCACGCCGGCGCCTGCACGGTTCCGACGATCAAGTCACAGGCATGCGGGCTTTCGAGGGGAGATGACGCGATCGAATAAAACCGCGGCGCCACGGCCGACGACAATTCGACGAAGCTGTCGAGGCTGAGCTCGGCGGCCGGATACTTCACCAGCAAACCAAGCAAGGTCAGCCGCTTGTCGGCAACCTCGGCCTGCCACGCGGCGTCGTCCGCAAGTTCGGCAAGCGCAGCCTTGGTATTCGGACAGCGCGTCTGCTCGGCGACGACATCGAGGGCGCGCTTTGGCATCGGGTCCTGGATCTCGACGAAATCGGTCAGCAACTGGCGCACTGTGACGGTGCGACCGATCGGCAGGTGCCGGAATCGCCCGCTCGATCCCGACGGAACGACCTGCATTGCTCCAGGAACGCCGAGCCGCTCGATCGCCAGGTCGACATGTTCCTTCCGGTTGCGCGCATAGACGGCGATATGGTCGCCCGCCGCATAGGCCTGCCCCTCCGGCAGCTTGACCGTGATGAAACGGGTCGAACCGCGCGGCTGCTCCAGCGCAAAGTCCCACAGGCCATCGGCCGGCAGGACGAGCTCGTCGTTGCGCACGATCTCCATCTCGACGGCCTGGTCGGGCAGCACCGCGGCACGCGCATCGCGACCGTCGACGATCTGCAGCGACAGCCCCGATGCCTTGACCGGCTCGCCCTTGCTGCCGAGTGCGGCCCACAGGTCCTTGAGGAACGCCGCGACCCCGCCGTCGAAATCGCCGTCGCCATTGGCCTCGCCCCTTGGGCACAGGCGCTTGGCCCCCGTCGCTTCGAACGCTGCATCGACCTTTTTGGGGAAAGCCTGGTAATTCGGCCATTGGCTGTTGCCGATGCCAAGCACCGCAAAGCGTGTTTCGGGCCATTTGGCGTCAGCGAACTGTCCCGCGTCGATCGCCGATTCCGCCGCCAGCGCACTGTCGGGCGCGCGACCATTGTAGGTCGCGGTCACGACCACGATGACCCGGTCCTCGGGCAGGGTATTCAAGGCTTCGTCCATCGAAACGCTGCGCGCCTCGAACCCGTCGTTGCTGGCGCGCTCGACGATCTCCTCGGCGATGTCGCGTGCCGTCCCCAGCGACGTCCCGTAAAGCACCGACAGCCGCTGCCCCGCCCCCGCTGCCGAGCCGATGGCGCTGCTGCTGTCCCCGATCCGAAACGGCTCGGCGACCGTCAACCGCTCGTTGGGCTTGCGCATCCGCACCCGCATCCAGAAATCGTCGGGCTTGATCGACAGCGACTCTTTGAGCGTCATTCGGTAGCCGCGCCGGTCGGCGATCGCGAATTTCTGCAGCACCATCGCGAGGGCGAGCTTTGCTTCCACCAGCGCGAACTGGCGCCCGATGCATGCGCGCGCACCATTGCCGAACGGCTTGTAGGCGTGCGGATGATGGTCCGCCTCGGCCTCGGGCAGCCAGCGGTCGATGTCGAATTCCTCGGGCGCGTCCCAGGCACTCGGATGGCGCTGCAGCCCCGGGGCATAGATGTTGACCGGCCGGTCCTTGCGCAGCTTCCACTTGCCGCCGATCACCTGGTCCTCATACGGCCCCACCGAAAAGGCCGGCGCGGTCGGCCACAGCCGCTGCGTCTCTTTCACGATCCGCTCGATCACCTTCAGGTGCGCGAGGTGCTCATAGGCCGGCCGTGTGTCGCCGGGCAGCACCCGGTCGACTTCGGCATAGGCCTGCGCCAGCACCGCCGGGGCCTTGAGCAACTCCATGAAGGCAAAGGTGAGCAGTCCCGACGTCGTCTCATGGCCCGCGATCAGGAAGGTCAATACCTGGTAGCGGATGTTGAGGTCGTCGAGCCCTTCCCCCGTTTCCGGGTCGACCGCCGTCAGCATGAGATTGAGCAGGTCTTTCGCATCGGTCGGATTGGCCCGCCGCTGCGCGATCACGTCGTCGACCAGCTTGTTCATCGTCGCGATGTCGGCGTTGAACTGCGCCGTCGATTTCTTGGCGAAGCGCTGCTGGATCGGCAGGCGCGTGATGACGTTCAGCGCCTCGCCCAGTGCCTCGCCGAGCGACAGCAGGAAGGGGTCGAGTTCGTCATGCTCGAAACTTTCGAACCGGTGCCCGAATCCGGCGATCGCGATGCTGTCGAGCGTCAGTCGTGTCATGTCGTCGGCAACGAGGATGTCCTGCCCCGCCAGCCGCTCCCATTTGGCGACCAGCTTGTCGCAGACTTCCAGGATCAGGTCATAATAGCCGCGCATCGAGCGCTGGCTGAACGCCGGCAGCAGGATGCGGTGCGCCTTGCCCCAATTGGCTTCCTCGCTGAACGCGGTGAACAGGCCGTCGCCGGCAAATTTGCGGACCACGCGCAGGCCGGGCCCCGGTATCTTGCGAAAGCGCGTCTCGTCGCACAATTCCGCCACGAGGTCGGGGTGCGTCACGAAAATGCCGACCCGGCTGCCGAAGCGCAGCTTGAAGATCCCCGGATCGACGAAATCCTTCGACACGCCCAGCAAATGGCCGATCAGCCCGGCTTTGGGGATCTGATGAAGGTTGCCGACGAGCGGCAGCGTTTTCGGCGCAGGAATTGTCGCGGTTTCAGTCATCGGCTCTTCGGCCCCCTCACTCGACCGCAGCCTAGTGCGTCAATCGGCGTTCGTCACGTCCGGAACCACGCGCCTGTCCATCACGTTGATCCCTTCAGAAATAAGAATTTGGGAGTTGGATCAATGCGTACCCTTTACCTGGCGACGGTCGCCACGCTCGCGCTGGGCGCCTGCGCGCCCCGCGCGAATACGACTGCCGCGGTCGACAATACGTCGATCGCCTCGAACGACAACTTGACGGTGCCCGCCGACGAGACAGCGGCTAACGGCACGATCGGCGGGCCAAGCGCCGCTTTGCCGGTAACCACGGACAATTTCGTGGCGACGGCGGCGATGAGCGACAAGTACGAGATCGCCGCCGGAAAGATGGCGGCTACCAAGGCAACCGATCCGGCGGTCAAGCGCTTCGCGCAGCAGATGGTGGATGCCCACTCGTCGACGACCAGCGCGCTCAAGGCAGCCACCGCCAAGGACAAGGTGACGCTCGACCCGCCTGCGGCGCTCGATGCGAAGCATTCGGCGCTCATCCAGGCGCTGATCGCAGCCGAGCCCGGCAATTTCGACGAGATCTACAAGGCACAGCAACGCGATGCCCATACCGAGGCGCTCGCCCTGATGAAGGGTTACGCGGCCGATGGGGACAAGCCGGCGATCCGCAGCTTCGCGTCCGACACGGCGCCCAAGGTTCAGATGCACATGGACATGCTGTCCAAACTGAAATGAACGACCAATAATCGGGAGACACGACATGGCTACCACGGACAGTGACGATAAATCGAAGGCCGCTTCGCGCGGCAAGACGGGCCAGCACAAGCGGGCTAACGACGGTGCCGGCAGCTCGGCTATCTGGGGCGCGGCAGCTGCCGGCGTGGCGGTCGGCGTCGCTGCCATGATCGGCCGCAAGGCCGCCGTGCAGGCACCGACTGCCCTGGCGGGCGACTGGGACGTCGCCCTGGCGGCGGAACACAAGGCCGTGATGAAGTTGTTCGACGTGCTCGAGGAGACGACGTCGAAGAATACGACGAAACGGACGCTGATGCTGGCGAAGCTCAAGCACGCGCTCGCCAAGCATGCCCTACAGGAAGAGAATACCGTCTATCCGGCGCTGCGTGACGCGGGAAAGACCGAAGAAGCCGACAGCCTGAACAAGGACCACGGCTATGTGAAGCAATATCTGTACGAGCTCGACAATTGCCCGAAGGACAGCGACAGCTTCGTCGCGATCCTGCGCCGGTTCCGCAGTGACCTGGAAAAGCATGTCCGCGAGGAAGAGGATACGCTCTTCCCTGGGCTGAAGGCTCAGCTGTCGCCTGAAGCGAACAAGAAACTGACGTTTGCGATGAACAAGGAAGGGTTCAAGCTCGCATAGCTCGATCCGTCGGGGCGGCTACGCCGCCCCGACGATCTCACGGAGCGCCGCGAGCAGGCCCCGCGTTTCGTCTTCCGTGCCGATCGTCATGCGAAGCGCTTGCGGCAGCCCCTGCCCCGGCACCCAGCGGACGATGAAGCCCTTCGCCATCAGCGCGTGATAGGCGGCCTCTGCGGTCAAGTTTCCTTCGAACAGGACGAGCACGAAATTGGCTTTCGACGGGACGGCGCGAAGCCCGGCATTGTCCAGCTTGGCAATTTCATCCTGAAACCAGGCGCGCCATTGCGCATTATGTTCACGGCTTTCGGCGATGAAATCGCGCGAAGCGAGCGCGGCGATTGCCGCCGCCTGCCCTGCGGTCGTAACGCAAAAAGGCGCCCGGATCCGATGCATGGCGTCGATCGCGGCAGCGGGGCCGTAACCCCAGCCAATCCGTTCTGCGGCAAGTCCATGAATTTTCGAGAAGGTTCGCGTGACGATCACATTCGGTTCGCGGCGGGCCAGATCGAGGCCGCCATCGTCCTCACCTTCCTCGAGATATTCGGCATAGGCCTGGTCGAGCACGAGCATCACATGGGCCGGGAGCCCGGCGTGAAGCCGCGCAATCTCCGACCGCGCGGTGAACGTGCCCGTCGGATTATTCGGATTGGCGACATAAACCAGCCGGGTACGGTCGGTCACGCAACCTAGAATGGCGTCCACGTCCGTCCCGAAGTCGCGGTCGGGAGCGACGACTGGCGTCGCGCCCACGCGCCGGGTGGCGATGTCGTACACGGCGAAGCCATAACGGACGTAAATCACCTCGTCGCCAGGCCCGGCATAGGCACCTGCGATCAGGTGCAGGATCTCGTCCGACCCAGTGCCATAAATGATCCGCGCCGGATCCAGATCGTGATGGGCAGCAATCGCTTCGCGCAGGTCATGGGCGCTTGCATCCGGATAGCGCGCGAGATCGCCTCCTTGTGTCGCAAAGGCGGCGGCGGCTGCCGGGGCCGTTCCGAGCGGGTTCTCGTTGGAAGACAGCTTCACGACCCTTGCCGCCCCGGCCACTGATGCGCGGCCGGGAACATAAGGGGCGATGTCCATGATCCATGGTTTGGGAGATGGTTGGGTCATCCCTCGCCCCTACGCGGTGGCATTCCCCCGACACAAGATCATTACGCGCGGCCGGGCGCTCGGGCGCAACGAAAAAGGGCCGGTCTTTCGACCGGCCCCTTCGTTTCCCAATCCTTGCGGAAAGGAAAGTGGCTTACATGCCGGCGCCAGCGCCGTACATGATTTCCACGCGACGGTTCTGCAGTTCGCGAACGCCATCGGCAGTCTGAACACGCAGGTTGGTCTCGCCGAGCGCCTTGGTCGTGATGACCCCGCCCGAGATACCCTTCGACTGCATGTACGCACTGACCGCATCGGCGCGACGCTGCGAGAGGCCGAGGTTGTACTTCGGCGTACCCGACGTGTCGGTGTAACCACGGAGTTCGACCTGTGCCGTGCCGCAATTTGCGTAGTTCGCGACGGCGCCGTCCAGGATGCTGGCCGCTTCCGGCGTGACATCCGACTTGTCCCACTCGAAGAACACGATGAACGGTCCCGGGGTGCAGACAGGAGCCGGCGGCGGCGGCGGAGCAGGCTCCGGCGGCGGCGGGGGCGGCGGCGGCGGGGGCGGCGGAGGCGGCGGTGCAGCCGGCTCGCCGAAGTTGTAGATCAGGCTGCCCAGGATCGAGTGCGAGCGATAGCGCGAACGGTTCGCACGGCCCAGAGCGTCGATCGTATCCACGCCATCGGCGTTGAAGAAGCGGTACTTGAGACCCACGTCGACATGGTCGCTGAGCGGCGCACGAACGCCGGCCAGTGCCTGATAGGCAAAGCCCGTGTCAGAGTCGTTCATGAACGAACCGCCGGGATTGATCGACCAGTTCGAATACTTGACGCGAGCGACACCCACACCGCCGCCGACGAAGCCGCTAAGCCCCGTATCGTCGCCGAAGTCGAGCAGGCCGTTCATCATGAAGCTGAGGACCGAGGTCTTGCCCGACATCGGACCCGTTCCGGCCGCGGCGTTGGCGAAGCCCGGTGCACGATACGTTACCAGCGAGCTGGTATACGCTTCGTTGCGCGCTTCCTTGTAGCCGACTTCTGCTTCGAGCCGGAAGGCACCGAAGTCATAGCCGATGATGCCATCGACGTCATAGGCGTTCTTCAGGTCAGCCTTGGCAGCGCCCCGGTTGGCGCCAATGTCGAAGTTGATGTCTTCGACGATCGAGGCGCCACCTTCGACGCCGATGTACCAGGCTTTGTCGCGAGCGAGCGCTGGGCCCGCAATCGCGGTGGAGGCAAGCGCCATGGCAATGGCAAGCTTCCGCATAAAATTCCCCTTTCCGTTTGTCACGATGGACAGCGTTAAATGCCCTAGCCAAAGCCTAAGTCCGGCGCAAGCTTCGAAATCGGCAGTTAGTTGCCGAAATGTCGCACTTGCCGCACTAATGCCGACTGGAACGGGGGGCGAAACCTTCGACGTGCCGAAAGGTTCCGGACACGTCCGATATTCGTTACTTGGCGATCAGCCCATGGGACGCCATCGCTGAAATCAAGCTCGAAATTGCTGTTCTCGCAGTGATGTCGACAACGTCGCCGCCGACCGGCTTTTCGATCGCCGCGCCGCGTGCGCCCAGAATCTGCACGCCGTTCAGCACGAGCGACGTGCCGGACACGACACCGCCCGTCCAGACGCCCGACCCGGAGCGCCACGCGTGCGAATCCGCAAGACTCCACACGGCCATGCCGTCGAATGCCGGAACGAACCTCCACCCGCCCGCTGTCCAGATGGCCAGTGCGCCGGCTTGCCCGCTCCAGGGCCCGGTCGGCGCTGGGCCGACGATCCAGCTCTGGCCGGGTGTCGGCGCTGCCGGCAGCGCGCTTGGCGCGACGGCGACAACGACCGGTTGAACCAGTGCATCGAGCAGGGCCAGTGCCTCGTTGTGGGTGACTTCCTTCTGGGCCTGCGCTGCCGCAAGCAGGGGTAAGGCCAGCCGGTCGGTCGTCAGCGTCATCTCGGAATCCTCTTCAGCTCAGGTTGATCGTGACGGTCATCGGCGGCGACATGCCGCTGTCACCCCATTGCCGCACCTCGACGTCGATGGCGGACCGACCCATCGCCAGGTGCCGCGCGCGCAGGTCAGCGGCATAAATGTGGCTCGGCGCCGTCACCACGGCGCTGCCGTCGAACCAGTCGATGCGATAGGCTTCGCGCTCTTCCGCCAGAGGGGCGTCCGCACCGTCGCGCCACGACCAGCCGAGCCGGCTTCGACGGGTTCAGCCAAGCCGCACGTCGCCCGATGACAGGGCCTGCACCACGGGATGTACCGGGGCCAGGGGCAGGGCTGCTCGGCCTGCAGTCCGGCAAGCCGCCTCTGGCCACGGCTCGCCGTCGCCAAGGCTCGACGCCATGATCCTCACGCCGGGAACTGCCTGCGGCGAAGGCAGGACGAACCCCGTTGCACCCTCGACCAGCACGAACGGCGATCCCGCCGGATGAGCCACAACCGCGCCTTCCGTCCCCCGGCGTCCACGCCACAGGTGCGACAGTTTCCAACGGCCGGGGGCCATGGGTAGCGCGCGGCCGAACTGCAGCATTTCATCGCCGACCATGGCGCGATTGGCCCCCGCCAGAAGCGCCGCCGTAGCCGTCGCCATCGCGCGCCTCGATCAGCCGGGCCTTGTCGAAACGTGCCAGGATCCGCGCCTGTGCTTCGGCAAGCGCCTCCGGCGACGGCCCCGTGCTGTCGATCGTCCGGCCCAGCGCACGGTGGTGGGCGAGCAGCTTGATCGCCAGGCCGTCGGGGTAATGCTGGATTTTGCCGACCATTTCGCCGCCATAAAAGACCGGGCGCTCATGGCCGTTGATCGACCGGTCGAGCAGGGTCAGCTCGAGCTGCTGATAGGCCTCGGTCAGCGCGGCTTTCCACTGGGCGCGAAACTCGGGGTCGCGCTTGCGCAGCGCATAGGCCCCCGCCGGTACCATATCGACCGCCCGACATGCCTCGAGTACATTCGCCGTTGCGGCCAGCGTGTCGAGAAAGGCATCGCGCTTGGCTTTATCCCAGCACCCCGGCGTCTTGCGCCGTACCTGCAGCCCGCCCTTGTCGGCGCCGATGACCATTCCTTCGGCGGGCACGGCCTTGCCGCTGTCGACCGGCCGCCGGCGCTTGATCTCGAACGGCCCCGTTTCGGCGGGCGCATCCGGAAAGGGAAGGAAGCGTCCGAACGCGTCGCGGGGACGGTTGCCGCCGTGCCTTATCATGCCGATGTCTCCCAGAACTGGGACACGAAAAAGGGCCGGTCAGCGCCCCTTCCGCAGAAGGGAGCGCCCCGGCCCCGATTCGGTATTCCCAATATCTGCTTATCTAGCCAGACAGCGTGACGCTGTCAAGCAAAAAGTGCCAGATGGGTTATTAGGTCATGCTCGCCTTTCGGCAGCGACCGCGCTCAGAACCCCATCATCGCCTTGTCTGCCGCGATCACATTCGCAAAGCTCGGCCGCGCCATGACGCTCGCGACATAGGCGGCCGCCCGGGGGTAGGTCGCGGCGTCGATCGTCAGACCGGCATAGCTGCCGTTAACCAGCGGGCAGCACACGGCGATGTCGGCAAGCGAGAAGGCATCGCCGACCAGGAACCCGCCCGCATCGGGCGCAACTTTTTCCAGATAGGCGAAAACCGGCGGCACGGCTTCGGCCTCGGCCTTGGCGGCCGCCGCTTCGTCGACCGGCATCTTCAACCGCGGCGCCAGCGCCCGGTTCCAGAAAATGGGCCCGATCGCCGGCATGACGATGGTGTCGGCATATTCGTCGAACCACACGGCCCTGCCGCGGTGCTTCGCGTCCGCCGGGATCAGCGGCGTCGCCGGATGCGCCGCGTCGAGATAATGGACGATCGCGCTCGAATCGCACAGCGCATAGTCGCCGTCCTCGAACGCCGGGATCTTGCCGAACGGGCTGATCGCCATGAACTCGTCGGACTTCGGCCCCAGGCCCGTCGGCTTGTTCTCGAACGCCAGGCCCTTTTCGGCGACGAAGACCAGGACCTTGCGGACGAACGGCGAGATGCTGCTTCCGTGAACGATCATGCTGAACTCTCCCTTGTGATTGTTGCGCCGCCGACTAGCGCACGCGCCACTAGGTTTCAAGTCGCAACTTAAATACCCCCGCCCCCATGGGCTTTTACGTCCCTCCCTCCTTGCGGGAGAGCGGCTATCGCGTTCCTCACCCGGCCCCCATCGCCACGAACCACAGGAACACGGCCGACGCCGCGATCATCACCGCCGTCGCCGCCCAGCCGAAACCCAGCTGCCAGCGCGACACCGTCAGCCGCCCCATGGCGCGCGGGTTCGCGACGATCAGCATCATCATCACCATCACCGGCCCGGCGAGGGCGCCGTTGACGACGGCCGCCCAATAGAGCGCGCGTGCCGGGTCGATGCCGACGCCGTCAAGCGAGGCGCCCGCCAGCGTCGTCACCGCGATCGTTCCGTAGAACAGGCGCGCCGACAACGGCTTGGCGTCGAGGCTGCCGGCGACCCCCGCCATTTCGGTCACGGCATAGGCGGCCGATCCGGCCAGCACCGGCACGGCGAGCAGCCCCGTCCCGATGATGCCGGCAGCGAACATCGCAAAGGCGAACGGCCCCGCGATCGGGCGCAGCGCCTCGGCCGCCTGCGACGAGGTCGTGATGTCGCGCACCCCGCTCGCGTGCAGCGTGGCCGCGGTCGCGAACACGATGGCGAGCGAAATGATCGTGCTGAACGCCATGCCGGTCAGCGTGTCGAGCCGGATGCGCTTCAGTTCCGGCCCCGCGCTGCGCGGCGTGATGCACAGCGGCTTGGCGTGGTGGCGGTGTTGCTCCTCGATCTCCTGCCCGGCCTGCCAGAAGAACAGGTAAGGACTGATCGTCGTGCCCAATATGGCGACGAGCGCCGTCGCATAGGTCGTGTTGAACTGGATCTCGGGCACTACCAGCGATCGCAGCGCATGGCCCCAGGGGACGCGCGCGACCGCGACGACCGCGACATAGGTGAACAGCGACAGCGTCGTCCATTTCAGGATCGCGGCATAGCGCGGATAGCTCAGCCCGACTTCGAGCACGACGCACACGATGCCGAACAGCAAGGTGTAGAGCCCGCTGTTGCCGCCGGTGAGCAGCGCGAGCGACGCCCCCATTGCGCTCAGGTCCGCGCCCAGGTTGACGATATTGGCGATCAGCAGCAGCGACACCATGAACCACAACACCGGCCGCGCGTAATGGCGTCTCAGGTTGCGCGCGATGCCGGCGCCCGTCACCCGCCCGATCTCGGCGGCGATCTGCTGGATGGCGACCATCAGCGGAAAGCTCAGGACGAAGGTCCAGGCCAAGCCATAGCCGAATTGCGCGCCGATCTGGCTGTGCGTGCCGATGCCGCTCGGATCGTCGTCGGCGGCGCCCGTGATCAGGCCGGGACCCAGCGTGTTCAGGAACGCACGAAAGCCGTGCGGCGCGGCGTCCGTCGTCTGGTCGTCCGGTGCGGGGACAGGTGTCACCCGGCTATCGTCGCACGCGCGGGCCCGGGTAGCAAACGCCCGTTGCGCCGAAAGCTTTCAATTCGTTCATGCAACGATCCCGGCGACGCGCGCGTTGAGCCGCCATTGTCCACCGCACAAAGGATTTTTTCCATGCGCCGTCTCGCTCTTCTCCTCGCCCTCGCTGGCAGCACCGCCGGCCTTGCCGTCGCGGCACCTGCCGTGGCGCAGACCCGTGCCGACGACGCACGCTTCGCCGCCGCGCAGGACCGGCTCGACCGCGAACTGGCGCTCTTCCGCACCGAGTCCGAACGGTACCGCGCCGCCCGCGACAACAATCGCGGCTACCAGCAGCAGGGTTACAACAACGGCCAGAACGCCAATGGCCAGTATAACGACGAGCGCGTCGAAACCGGCTATGACCCGTCGCGCTACTATCGCGACGATCCCCGCTACCAGGAACGCGTGCTCGCGTCCGACGACCGCGTCTACCGCGGCAATGACGGCCGCTATTACTGCAAGCGCAGCGACGGCACGACCGGCCTGATCATCGGCGCGGCGGGCGGCGGAATCTTGGGCAACGTGATCGACGGCGGCCGCTCGCGCACCGTCGGCACGCTTATCGGTGCCGCGCTCGGCGGCCTTGCCGGCCGCGCGGTCGATCGCAATCAGGCCGAAGTTCGCTGCCGCTAGGCTGCGGGGGCGGCGTCCGGCGCCGCCCCTAAAGGCGCACGATCGTGGCCGCGTCCGGACGGGCGCGCCCCTCGACGGCGGCGATCCACCGCGGAATCGCCGCCGCCAGACCCTCTGCCCCCTCGATCTTCACCAACTTTCCGGCATCGCCCGCAAACGCGCGCCAGCGTTCGCCGACCGCCATCTGGAACCCCTTGGGTCCCAGTTCGGCGATGGTCGTCGCGACATGGTCCGGTGCAAAGAACAGCACTGGTTTGGGCCCCGCGATATCGCGCGCGCCGAAGCCGCCCCGGTTCTGCCAGTCCGTCACGCCGACCAGGGACGAATATTTCAGGTCGTCGCCAACCGCGTCATGTACGGCAGACAGGGTCGTGCCATTCCCCGCGAAATCCACCGATACCGCGCTCCCGGGTCCGATTTCCGCCATCTCGTCGTAACCAAGGACCCGGTCGTACAACCCCGTTCCCTCGACAAAGCCGATATTGCGCGCCGATGTCAGCCCGACCCGCTCGATTTCCGGCGAGATCGCCCGCGCGACATGTGCCAGCGCCATCGCCGTTTTCGACGAAGCACTCGTCACGATCAGTCTGCGCGCACCGAACCAGCTCTCGCGACGGAACATCGCCTCTATGAGCCAAGCTGTTAAGAACAGGGGCTCAAATACCGCGCGCACATCCTCGCCACCCGGCATGTGGCCCGGGTCGCCGTTCAGCCTGCGATACTTGTTGTACACCGACGCCCGTTGCGCCCGATGCGCCGCGCCATCGGTGAAGCCACCGCCGCCGACACCCTGAGGCTCGACCACCAGGTGCGACGCCATCGGCAGATAACCGTAGACCCGCTCGCCCGATGTCAGCGCGGTGTCGCCCGCGTCCAGCACGACTGCATGGCCCCAGACCGGCACGATCCCCCGGCCCGCGGCCCCCGAACGAAAAAAGTCCCAATAGCCAAAGGCATCCCCGATCGCGCCATAAGTCACGTTATTCGCGGTGATCGCGAACTGCTCGATCCGGAGCACCGCCTGCCCCGGCGCAAGCGCGGGCGTCTCGACATCGGCGAGCTCGGCTTGGCCGATCGCGGCACGGTCAACGGTGATCTGCTGTGGCATCGTCAGGCTCCTCTACAGCCGGTAATAGTCTGCTACCCGGTCCAGCGCCATTCCCAGCACCAGCCGTCCGCTGCGTACGGGCCAGCCCAGCGCGCGCTCGGCGTCGGGAATGGGTTCGCAGGCGCATACGGTCCGCCACAGAATGTCCGCCAACCCGGGCCCCGCCGCCGCCAGCGCGGCATCGAACCGCGCCTTGGCGAGCAGCTGCGCCGTCGTACGGTCTGCGGCACCGGCCCCTTGGCCTCTGGGGCCGCTTACCCCGCTTGCATCCCATCGCATGGTCACGCTCTGGCCTAGGACCGCCCGTTCGAAATCCCCGCGCAGCTGTTCGCCCGCGTCGAACTGCCGTGTCGAGATCCGGCCACGCGCGCGCAGCCACGACAGCGGGCTTTCGGCCCGATTGACCGTCACGACCCGCCCCGATCCTGGCAACTGCTGCGCCATCAGGTCTCGCGCCAAACTCATTCTCGCCTCCTCGATCGAATCACCAAATGGGCTTGCCACGAGTCGAGAACTGTAGGACAGTGAGACATCCTTTATGGTTAGGAGCCCCTGGAAGTGATTACCCGCATCCGCGAAGTCCGCCGGTCGAAGGGGATGACCCTGCTCGACGTCGCGCAAGCGTGTTCGCCGCCCACGACGGCACAGACCATCGGCCGCTTGGAGACAGGCACGCGAACCGTTTCGGTGGGCTGGCTCAATCGCATTGCGACGGCGCTGGGCGTCACGGCCGGCGATCTTGTCGAACTGCCCGACCGTGCCGACCTGCCCGTCGTCGCGCTTCTCGGCCGCGACGGTGCGCAGGCGCCACGCCACTCGTCGGTCGTCACGCCTCCGATGCCCGAAGGCGACATGGTGGCGATCCGCGTTGAGGACGGGATAGGCGACTATCGCCGCGGCGACGTCGTCTGGTGCGCCAGGGTCGCGCCGGATCGCTTTGCGACGTTGCTCAATCGCGACATCCTTCTGCCCCGCCCCGCCGGCCGCTTCATCTTCGGTCGGCTGATCGGAAGAGAGGGCGACCGCTTGCAGATCCTGCCGCTGGAGCCCGGCGGCAAGCAGCAGATCGTCACCGACCCCGCCTGGGCCGCAAGTGCGGTCAAGCTGGTGCGCGAACTGTAATGACCCTGGACTCCATCTTCGGGCTCTGCTCGCTGCTTGCCGTCATCGGCTGGATCGCCCTTCTCGCGGCCCCCGTGTCGCGTACGTCGCTCGTCCGGACGGCGCGCCTGTTCTCCGCCCTGCTCGCAATCGGCTATGTCATCCAGCTCTTCACGATCACCCAACCCGTTCAGGGTGGCAGCTTTTCGACGCTTGGCGGCGTCTCGGCGCTCTTCTCGATGCCGGGCAATGTCATGCTCGGCTGGACGCATTTCCTCGCCTTCGACCTGTTCACCGGCGCCTGGGAGGTCGAGGACTCGGGCAGGATCGGGATACCGCACTGGGCCGTCCTCGTGCCGCTGGGATTGACCTTCCTGTTCGGCCCGGTCGGCTTGCTGACCTACGGCGCCATCCGGACGGCGCATCTGCTGCGAACCACGGGCCGGATGCTCTGACGGGTTGAAGCCGCAGGCCATTTGCGGCAGGGGAGCCAACAGCGGGCGATTAGCTCAGTTGGTAGAGCGCCTCCTTTACACGGAGGATGTCGGCGGTTCGAGCCCGTCATCGCCCACCATGTCCGCCCGGCCGCCGCCTCGGCGGCACATGGCGCAGATCTTCCGACAGAAACCGCTTCGAACCGGAAAAAGGTGGCGGCAGCGTCGCCGACGCCTTGCTCGCCCGCACACGGCGCGGTTTTCCGCGCATGCACAGGTCGCTGCGGGGTTGACCCGGATATTACATCGGGTATTTCCGATGAATGGACGCCGACGAAGCCCTGTCAGCCCTGGCGGCACTCGCGCATCCCACCCGCCTCGAGGCGTTCCGGCTGCTCGTGCGGCACGAGCCCGTCGGGCTTTCGACCGGTGACCTGGTCGAGGCCACCGGCCTGACCCAGAGCACTTTTTCCACTCACCTCGCCGTGCTCGCCAGGGCAGGGCTGGTCGACGGCGAGAAGCACGGGCGCCAGATGATCCAGCGCGTGCGCATGCAGCGGCTGCACGATCTCATCCTCTTCCTCGCCAAGGACTGCTGCCAGGGACGCGCTGAACTCTGCGCGCCGCTCGTTGCCGAACTTTCCTGCTGCTGACCGGAGACATCGCATGCCGATCGAAGTGGTGATCTATCACAATCCCGGGTGCGGCACTTCGCGCAACACGCTGGCGATGATCCGCAACGCCGGCATCGAGCCGCATGTCGTCGAATATCTGAAAACGCCGCCGTCGCGCGCGATGCTCATCGAGCTGATCGAGCGCGCCGGCCTGACACCGCGTCAGCTCGTGCGCGAAAAGGGAACGCCATATGCCGATCTCGGCCTGGACGACGAGGCGATCGGCGATGAGGCACTGGTCGACGCGATGATGGCGCACCCCGTCTTGATCAACCGTCCGCTGGTCGTGACGCCGCTCGGCGTCAGGCTTTGCCGACCCTCGGAGATGGTGCTCGACATCCTGCCCGAACCGCAGCGCGGCGCCTTCGCCAAGGAGGATGGCGAGCAGGTCGTGGACACGTCCGGCCACCGCACGAACCGCGCATGATCCGGCGCTCGCTCCTTGCCGAAGCACTCGGCAGCCTGATCCTGTTTGCGACCGTCATCGGATCGGGCATCATGGCCGAACGGCTTGCGGGGGGAAATGTCGCCGTCGCCCTGCTCGGCAACACCCTGGCCACGGGCGCCATCCTGTTCGTGCTCATCACCATGCTGGGGCCGGTTTCAGGCGCGCATTTCAACCCGGCCGTCACGCTCATCATGCGGCTGCGTGGTCACCTCAGCACCAACCTGGCGATCGGCTATGCCCTTGCGCAGCTTGTCGGCGGCGTCCTCGGGGTTTGGCTTGCCCACATCATGTTCGATGTGCCCGTTTTCGAGCTGTCGACCAAAGCGCGCTATGGCCCGGGCCAGTGGACGGGCGAGGCGGTTGCCACATTCGGTCTTGTGCTGACCATTTTGGGGACGTCGCGAATCCGGCCCAGCGCCACGCCGGCCAGCGTCGCGCTTTTCATCACCGCCGCCTATTGGTTCACCTCGTCGACGAGCTTTGCCAACCCGGCGATCACGGTCGCGCGGTCGCTGAGCGACAGCTTTGCAGGCATTGCGCCCTTGTCTGTTCCAGGTTTCATCGCCGCCCAGCTCGTCGGCGCGCTGCTGGCACACCGGTGCGCCGATGCCATCTTCACGCCGGCCGCCATCCGATCATCAGTAGCAGAAGCACGCTCGGCCCCGCCTCGGTAAACTGCCGTTCTTCGAGCCGTCTTACGTAACGGCCCGCTCGGCTTTCGCGCTTAATATACGACCGCGCTCGTCGACCGCAGGACTTTCGGCAGCATCGCTGCCAAAGCTGCGTCTTCGCTCGCCTCGCCCGCCAGCTGGCTGGCCGTCCAGTCGTCGCTTGAAAGCCCCGGCACGTCTGCCCCGCACTCGCGCCAGACATCGAGCATCGCCCTGAATTCGTCCGCGGCTTCTTCGACCACCGGCACGGCTGCGGGCTGGCCGTCGGCCCACCGCTGCCAATGTACGACGGCGCCCCGCAAATCGTCCGGGCAGGCAAAGCGCACCTCGCGCGCCCAGATGCCGATAAAACGCGCCGTCCAGGGGAAGCCGGGAAGCGTGTCGAGTCTTACCGGGTCCAGGGCTTCCGGTTCGTTCGAACTCAGCGCTTCGCTCTCGTCAGCTTCGGGTTCCGGTTCGAGAGGGACGTCGGTGTCCGCTTCCCGGGCCGCCGCTTGAACCGTCGGATCGGACACGTCCATTTCGGCCAGGGCCTCAGCCGCACCGTCATGAACGACCGCCGTTTCCGTTTCTGACTCTGTCTCCGCCTCGATCTCGATCTCGGTCTGCGCTCGCGTCTCCGCTTCCGCTTCAACCTCAGCTTCGGCTTCTACTTCCGTTTCCGTTTCCGTCTGCGCTTCCGTTTCCGCCGCAGCTCCCGCCAGCAGCGACCAGTCGGCGTCGCTCTCCGGATGACCGTCGCCCGACATCTCTCCAGCGTGCTCGCGCGCGTCCATCAGCGTCTCGGCATCATCCGCCGGATCGATTGCCATCGGCGCCGCACCGGTGGGCCCCGGCAGGAGAACAGCGCTCAGCGTCGCCGACCATGCGCGCATGCCCGTCACATCGCCCGCCGCGCTCGACAGCGGGGTCTCGTCGGTCGTGAAGTCTTCGGCATTCTCCGGTCCGGGCTCGGGCTGGTCCTGGAGGTCGGCCGCGTCGGTGGCATGCTCGATGACCGCGACGGCCGGTGCCGCATCCTCGCCGACGACGGGCAGCGAATATGGCTCGAAATCGTCAACGCTTTCCGCGTCGTCGATCTCCCGCGTATCGGTGTCTGCATCTGCCTCCACCGAGCGGCCCGATGCACGTCCGGCAATCATGGCCATGCGTGCCCTCGCGACCGAATCCGCTTCCTCGGTATCGACGCTCGACTCCGCCTTGCCGCGGGCCGACCGCGGCACCCTGGTTGCCTTGACCGGGTTCTCCGCCGTCGTACGCGGGCCGCGTCGCTTGATGATGATGTGCGCCGCGCTCAGGGCAGCGACCGCCAAGCCGGCGGCGACCACGCCCAGCGCCCAGAGCGCGCTCGCTTGCACCCAGAACCACCCGCCGGCCAGCACGATCGCCAGCCCCGCGTACATTCCCAAAATGCCTCGCCAGTTCATCCTACGCCCACTCGCAAATCCTTGAGCCTGCGGGTTTACCTCGTGATGGTTAACATCTCGTCGACTCGGTTCTGGGCAAGCGCGCCCGCTTCCGCTATGGGCGCGCGCTCCCATGGCAACACTTCTTCCCACCCCGCCGAAAGTCGGCATGGTTTCGCTCGGCTGTCCCAAGGCGCTAGTCGACAGCGAACGGATCCTGACCAAGCTGCGCGCCGACGGCTATGGCCTGTCGCCCGACTATGCGGGGGCGGACGTCGTGCTCGTGAACACCTGCGGCTTCCTCGACTCCGCCAAGGAGGAATCGCTCGAGGCGATCGGCGAGGCGCTGGCCGAAAACGGTCGCGTCATCGTGACGGGCTGCCTCGGCAACGAAGCCGAAATGATCCGCGCCCGCTTCCCCAATGTCCTCGCGATCAGCGGCGCCCACCAATATGAAGCTGTCGTCGGCGCCGTGCACGAAGCCGCCCCGATGCCGCCCAGCGCCTTCCTCAACCTTGTCCCGGACAGCGGGCTCAAGCTGACGCCGCGCCATTACAGCTATCTGAAGATTTCAGAGGGATGCAACCACCGCTGCGCCTTCTGCATCATTCCCAGCATCCGCGGCGACCTCGTCAGCCGGCGTCCCGACGCCATCCTGCGCGAGGCCGAAAAGCTGGTGGCGGCAGGCACGCGCGAACTGCTCGTGATCTCGCAGGATACGTCCGCCTATGGCGTCGACATCCGCCATCAGCCGCGCGATTGGCACGGTCGCGAAGTCCGCGCGCACATGACCGATCTCGCGCGCGAACTGGGATCGCTCGGCACGGTCGACAACCCGGTCTGGGTTCGCCTTCACTATGTCTACCCCTATCCGCACGTCGATCAGGTCATCCCGCTGATGGCGCAGGGTCTGCTGACGCCTTATCTGGACATCCCGTTCCAGCACGCGTCGCCGTCGGTGCTCCGCGCGATGAAGCGGCCGGCGAACGACGCCAAGGTGCTCGAGCGCATTCACCGCTGGCGCGCGATCTGCCCCAACATCGCGATCCGTTCGACGTTCGTCGTGGGTTTCCCCGGCGAGACCGAAGGCGATTTCCAGTATCTGATGGACTGGCTGACCGAGGCGCGGCTCGACCGCGTCGGCGCCTTCCGTTTCGAACCTGTCGAGGGTGCCGCCGCCAATGCGCTTCCCGATCCCGTGCCGGAGGATCTCAAGGAGGAACGCTATGCGCGCCTCATGGCCCTCACCGCCCGGATCAGCGCAGAGAAGCTGGCGGCAAAGGTCGGCCGCGCGCTCGACGTCATCATCGATGAGGTCGATGCCGCAGGCGGCGCCACCGGCCGCTCGCAGGCCGACGCGCCCGAAATCGACGGCAACGTCTTCCTCCGCGACGCCGGCGGCGTAGCTCAGGGCGACATCGTGGCCGTTCGGATCGAGGACGCCGACGACCATGACCTTTATGGTGTTCCGGCCTGATCCGTCTCCGAAATGAACAGGCGACTTGGATTGCAACAGCGCCTAGGGTCGTAACGCGTCGTCATTGATCGATCACCGCGTGCTGAACCCGGCCCCTAACGCTGACGACGCCGAATTGCTCGCGCAGGCGATCGTCAACACCATTCCCGAACCGTTTCTGGTGCTCGATGCCGGGTTGCAGGTGCTGTCGGCCAGCCGCTCCTTCTACGCCGTTTTCATGGTCGATCCGGCGCAGACCATCGGGCGCACGTTGTTCGCGCTGGGCGACGGACAGTGGGACATTCCCGCGCTCCATCTCCTGCTTGAGAACATCCTCCCCGAACGGACCGAAATGGAAGGGTTCGAGGTCGAGCATGACTTTCCCGGTCTCGGTCGGCGGATCATGCTTCTCGACGCGCGCAAGGTTCGTTACTAGGTTCGTGAGGATACGACGATCCTGCTCGCCTTTCGCGACATCACCGCGCGTCGTGCGGTCGAACAGGAAAAGGCAACGCTCCTCGCCCGCACCGAAGAGCTTCTCCGGCGCGAGCACATCCTTCTTGAAGAGATCCAGCACCGCGTCGCCAATAGCCTGCAGATCATTGCCAGCATCCTGATGCTGAAGGCCCGCGGCGTTACGTCACCCGAAACGCGCAGCCACCTCGAGGATGCCCACCAGCGTGTCATGTCGGTGGCGACGGTGCAGAAATACCTCAATCTCGCCAACAGCGCCGACCGGATCGAGGTCGGCCCCTATCTTTCGAAGCTGTGCGAAGGGCTGGCCGCGTCGATGATCGGCGATGGCAAGCCGGTGCAACTGAAGGTGATCGCCGATGCCGGGCTGATCGAATCGGCTCAGGCGACCAGTGTCGGCCTGATCATCACCGAACTGGTCATCAATTCGATCAAATACGCGTTTCCCGTGGCCCGTCCCAATGCCCTGATCCTCGTGACCTACGAGGTCGACGCTTCAAACTGGAAACTTACCGTGTCGGACAACGGGGTCGGCGCCGGCACCGGCAAGCGCCTTCCGGAATCGGGCGGGCTCGGCTCGGCGCTCGTGGCGGCGCTGTCGAAGCAACTCGATGCCACCGTTGAAATCGCCAGCACCGATGCCGGCATGCGGGTCTCCATCACCCATGCGACGTTCGTTTCGAAAATGCCGGAAGCCGCCTGACGCCGGTTTTGGCTATGCCCGCACGCCCTGATCGGGCTAGATCGCGCGATGAACCAGGACTTCTCCCCCCTCATACAACCTGACCTCGGCCAGCCCGCGCGGACGATAAACCTTACCGACAAGGCCGGCTTCGACGCCTGGCTTGCCGCCCAGCCCGCCAGGGCGCGCGCCGCGGCAGCCGCGCAAAAGCTGAAACCGACAGCCTATGCCAGCGCGATCCTGCCGGGCGAAGGGCCAGAGGACTGGGCGGTCGTCACGGTCGTCGCCGATGCCGGCAGCCTGTCGACCTGGTGTCTGGCAAAGCTGGCGGAGACGTTGCCGGAAGGGACGTACCGCCTCGCCGCCGGCGCGCCCGGCGCCGCCGCGCTCGGCTGGCTGCTCGCGCAATACCGCTACGACCGCTACAAACAGGACGATGCAGCGGCGGGTCCGCGCGTCCTGCTGACGTCCGATCCGGCGGCAATCGACCCGGTGCTGCGCGAAGCGACGGCCGTCGCGCTCGTGCGCAATCTCGTGAACACGCCCGCGTCCGACATGGGCCCGCCGCATCTCGAGGCGGCGGCGGCGCAACTGGCCAAGGCCCATGGCGCCACGCTCAGCGTGACGCGCGGTCACGACCTCGAAAGCGGGTACCCCATGATCCATGCCGTCGGGCTGGCGGCGGCGCGCGACTTCGCCCCGCGCCTGATCGAGCTCACATGGGGCAATGCTGACCATCCCCGGCTGGCGATCGTCGGCAAGGGCGTGTGCTTCGACAGCGGCGGACTCGACATCAAGCCCTCGTCGGGCATGCGCCTCATGAAAAAGGACATGGGCGGCGCGGCGCACGCGCTGGCGCTCGCGCAGCTGATCATGGTCGCGCGGCTCCCCGTGCGGCTGCACCTGCTCGTGCCGGCGGTCGAAAATGCTATTGCGGGCAATGCCTTCCGCCCGGGCGACGTGCTCGTCAGCCGTCAGGGGCTGACCGTCGAGATCGCCAATACCGATGCCGAAGGGCGCCTGGTACTGGCCGACGCGCTGACGAAGGCGGCAGAGGAGACACCTTCGCTCATCATCGATTTCGCCACGCTGACCGGGGCCGCGCGCGTTGCCCTGGGTCCCGACCTGCCCGCGACATTCGCCAATGACGACGATCTTGCCGCCGCCGTACTGGCGGCGGGGTTGGCCACCGACGACCCCCTGTGGCGGCTGCCGCTCTACGATGGCTATGACGACATGCTCAAATCCGACATTGCCGATCTCAACAATTCGCCCGACGGCGGTTTTGCAGGCTCGGTGACGGCGGCGCTGTTCCTGCAGCGCTTCGTACCTGCCGGCACGCCTTGGCTGCATCTCGATACCTTCGCCTGGCGACCCGCCGCAAAGCCCGGCAGGCCCAAGGGCGGCGAAGCGCTCGGCCTGCGCGCGGTATGGGCGATGCTGCAGGCGCGCTTTCCCCGAAACTGACGACGCAACCGTTACGCCGCTCACACGTTCAGCTTGATTATTCGCCCTTTTTTCATTGGGGTGGAAAGGAAAGCAAACGTGGCTCGTGCGATGATCTTAGACTGGATGAATACGCTGCTGGACTATGTCCGGTCCGGCCAGCCTGACCTGACCAATCGCCAGATGGCGCTGCTGATGGTCGTCTACCAAACTCCCGGGCCGCACACCGTGCGCGGACTGGCGCGGGATCTGAACGTCTCGAAACCGGTCATTACGCGCGCCTTGAACAGACTGGGTGCTCTCGGCTATCTGGCGCGCCAGCGTGACGAACAGGACCGGCGAAATGTCTTCGTCGCAAAGACGCAGGCAGGGGCAGATTTTCTTGGCGAATTCGGACGACTTGTCAGCGGGGACCACGGCCGACGCGCCGCCGCGTAAGCAGTTTCGCCTTGATGGGCCGTCGGTTGCGCTTGAACCCGGTCGCTATGCCGTGCGGCGCGATCTCGCCGAGATCGAGGTTGCCGACCGTATCTTTGCGCAACATTTCGTCGAGCCGCTGCCGGTCGTGCTAACGGCGCCGGTCCAGATCCTGGTGCGTCCGACGAAAACTGCGGATCTCGTGACCACGCTTGCAGCAGGGGAAACTTTCCTCGTTGTCGATGTTGGTCACGAATGGGCCTGGGGCCGTGGTGAAGCCGTCGGAACGGTGGGCTATGTCGCCGCCGCGACGCTGGACCTGCCCTGATGCGGGTCTTCACCGATGGCGCTGCCGGGACGACTGGGCTCGAAATCGAGAGCCGTCTGGCGGGCCGGGACGACCTCGAACTGATTTCGCTCGCGGATGACCAGCGCAAGAGCACGGACGCTCGCCGTGCAGCGCTCAACGCCGCCGACGTCGTCATTCTTTGTCTTCCCGACGACGCCGCGCGCGAAGCGGTCGCGCTGATCGACAATCCGCAGACCCGCGTCATCGACGCGTCGACGGCGCACCGCACCCATGCCGACTGGACCTTCGGCTTTCCGGAACTTGTCGGCCGCGACATCGTCGCGGGTGCCAGTCGCGTGTCCAACCCCGGCTGCTATTCCACCGGTTTCATCGCGCTCGTCGCACCGCTCGTCCGCGCGCGGCTGGTCGCGCCCGAAACACGCCTGAGCTGTTATGCCGTCTCGGGCTATTCGGGGGGCGGCAAGGCGATGATCGCCGAGTTCGAAAGCGGCGCGCCCGTTCCCGCATGGCGCACCTATGCCCTTGGCCTTGCCCACAAGCACGTGCCCGAAATGCAGCGTCATGCCGGTCTGGCCCATGCGCCCCTGTTCGCCCCATCGGTCGCCGCAGCGCATCGCGGCATGATCGTCGACGTCCCGCTGTTCGGCGTGGCGGCCGCCGACGCACGCGCGACGCTCGCGGCCTTCTACGACGGGTCGCCGCTCGTTCGCGTTCAGGACTATCCCGACGCCAATCTGCCGGTTGAACTCATGGCCGGGCGCGACGCCATGACGCTGTTCGTTTTTGGCAATGCCGATGGCAGCCAGTGCCGGCTGGTCGCCGCGCTCGACAATCTCGGCAAGGGCGCCAGCGGCGCCGCGGTGCAGACGCTCAACCTGATGGCCGGTCTGCCCGAAGAAACGGGCCTGCGCCTGTGACGCAGGCCCGCTGATCGCTTACTTGGGGTTGGCCTGCAGCCACGCCAGGATGTTTTCCGGCGTCGACTGCTCATACGGGTCGGTGTCCGTTCCTGCATCGTTGATGCCGGGCTCTTCGAACCACGCCGCGATCTTGCCGTCGTCGACGACCGCGGCATAGCGCCACGACCGCTGGCCGAAGCCCAGGTGACGCTTGTCGATCAGCATGCCCAGCCGGCGCGTGAAGTCGCCGTTGCCGTCGGGCAGCAGCTTCACGTTCTTAAGGCCCTGGTGCTGGCCCCACTGGTACATGACGAACGCGTCGTTGACCGACACGCAATAGGTGTCGTCGACGCCCAGCGACTTGTAGGTTTCGTAATTGGCTTCGAACCCGGGCAGCTGCTTCGACGAGCAGGTCGGCGTGAACGCGCCGGGAAGGCCGAAAATCACGATCCGCTTGCCCTTGAAGATGTCGTGCGTCGAGACGTCCTGCCAGCGGAACGGGTTCGGCCCTTCGACCGTCTCGTCGCGAACGCGCGTCTTCAGGACTACATCGGGAACTTCACGACCGACTTGCATGGGAAAGTCTCCTTGATCTGAGTGGAATTTCGGGCGGCGGGATAGCCGCTGCCGCTCCGATATGGGGCTTGGCCCGGGATTGCCAACCCCAAATCGAGCGCCGCTACATCTCGCCTTTGGCTCGCCGGTGTGCATACCATTTCTGCACATTGGCGTTGTGCTGTTCCAGCGTGTCGGCAAACGCGCTGCTGCCGTCACCCTGCGCGACGAAATACAGGGCATTGGAGGGCGCCGGGTCGAGCGCCGCCTCGATCGAGGCCTTGCCCGGATTGGCGATCGGCCCCGGCGGCAGGCCATTGTGGCGATAGGTGTTATAGGGGTCGTCGCTGGCGAGTTCGGACCTCAGGATACGCCGCCCCAGCGGCTTGCCCTTGGTGATCGGGTAGATCGTCGTCGGGTCTGCCTGCAGCGGCATGCCGCGCTTCAGCCGGTTCGAATAGACCGCGGCGACCAGCCGCCGTTCGCTCGCGCGCGCCGTTTCCTTCTCGATGATCGATGCCAGCGTGATCGCGGCTTCCGGTGTCGTTACTGCCGTCGTCGGCTTGCGCGCGGCCCAGGCATTGGCGATCGCCGTCTGCATCGCCTTTTGCATGCGCCCGAGCACCGCCTTGCGCGTCTCCCCGCGGACATAGGAATAGGCGTCGGGCAGCACCGACCCTTCGGCCGGCACCGCTATCTCCCCGGTCAGCAGCGGCGTCGCGTAGAGCCGCTCATAGACCAGGATCGACGGCAGTCCCTCGGGAATGACGACGAACCGCTGCAGCACCTTGCCCGACTGGAGCAGCGACAGGATCGCCTGGGCATCCATGCCCTTCGTGACCAGATATTCGCCGGGCTTGATCGGCGCCTTCGACCCGAACAGTTTCGCCTTCGTGAGGAATGCGTCGGTCGATCCGATCGCTCCCGCGCGCGCCAGAACGGCGGCTGCCGCCGTCAGGCTCGACCCCGCCGGGATCACCACCTCGGTGTCGCGGGGAGCCCCGCCGCCGCCGAATCGGACGAACAGGAACGCGGCCACGCCGGCCAGGACGACGAGAATGAGCAGGATGCGGCGCATGCCCCGGCCTTAGGCTCAGACCGCGCGCATCACCAGCGACGCGTTCGTCCCGCCGAAACCAAAGCTGTTGTTGAGGACGGCCTTCACCCGGCGCTTTTTCGCCACGTGCGGGACGAGGTCGACGCCGATGCAGCTTTCGCTCGGATTATCGAGGTTGAGCGTCGGCGGCACGATCTGGTCGCGGATCGCGAGAATGCAGAAAATGCTCTCGACGGCACCCGCGCCGCCCAGCAGATGCCCGATCGCCGACTTCGTCGACGACATCGACATCGTCTCGAGCGCCGGACCGAACAGCCGGCGCACCGCACCCAGTTCGAGTTCGTCGCCCAGGGGCGTCGATGTCCCGTGCGCGTTGACGTAATCGATCTCGGCGAGCGAGAGGCCGGACTTGCGCATCGCCATTTCCATCGAGCGATAGGCGCCCGAGCCCTCGGGGTGCGGCGCGGTCACGTGATAGGCGTCGCCCGACAGGCCGTAGCCGAGGATCTCGGCATAGATTTTCGCGCCGCGTGCCTTGGCATGCTCATATTCCTCGAGCACCACGACCCCCGCGCCTTCGCCCATGACAAAGCCGTCGCGGCCCTGGTCATAGGGGCGCGATGCCTTTTCGGGCGTGTCGTTATACGCGGTCGACAGGGCGCGCGCCTGGGCGAAGCCGGCAATGCCGAGCGGGCAGATCGCGCCTTCGGCGCCGCCCGCCACCATGACGTCGGCATCGTCCATCATGATCATGCGCGCGGCGTCGCCGATCGAGTGGACGCCGGTGGCGCAGGCAGTGACGACGGCATGGTTCGGCCCCATCAAGCCGTATTTGATGCTGACCTGCCCCGAAATCAGGTTGATCAGCCGCCCGTGCACGAAATGCGGCGAGACCCGGCTGGGCCCCTTTTCCGCGAGCACCAGCGATTCGCTCGCGATGCCCGGCAGCCCGCCGATTCCCGAGCCGATCGAACAGCCGATGCGCAGCCGCTGTTCTTCGCTCGCGTCAGTCAGCCCGGCGTCCTCGAGCGCCTGTCCGGCCGCGTCGATGCCGAAAATGATGAACGGATCGACCTGTCGCTGGACCTTGTGATCCACGCGCAGATTGGGGTCGAATCCGTATTCATGGTCCGCCGGCTTGACCTCGCACGCGATCGTGCACTTCTGGTCGGACGGATCGAACCGCGTGATCCGACCCGCGCCCGACTTCGACGCAAGGATGTTGGACCAGCTGGTTTCGACATCGCCCCCCAGCGGTGTGACGAGCCCCAGGCCCGTGACGACGACTCGACGCATCTTCAGTTCCTCAAATGCAAACAGGCCCGGCCCTGTCCGGGCCGAGCCTGTTCAAGCCCTGGGCATGCCTGGTGCAGGCTCAGCCCTTGTTCGTGTCGATGAACGTGATCGCGTCCTTGACGGTCGAGATCTTTTCAGCGGCATCGTCCGGAATTTCGACGCCGAATTCTTCCTCGAACGCCATGACCAGCTCGACGATGTCGAGGCTGTCCGCCCCCAGATCGTCGATGAAGCTCGACTCCTCGGTCACCTTGTCCGCATCGACGCCGAGATGCTCGACGACAATCTTCTTCACCCGGTCGGCGGTCTCGCTCATGAAGGGTCCTTTTCGTTCATGTAGGTTTAATCTCCCGGCCAGCCCTAATGAGGGCGCTTGGGGCGCGCAAGGGGGTGCTATCCCTTCCCCAGCACATGATCCACCAGCGTGCCGAGCGACTTGAAGCCGCTCGTCGCAATTCCCTGTGCCTTGATCCCGCTCGGCACCCACGCCCGCTCGAAGCCCAGCTTTGCCGACTCCTTCAGCCGCAGGCCGCTGTGCGCGACGGGGCGAACCTCTCCCGACAGCGCCACTTCGCCGAACGCGACGACATCGGCCGGTATGGGCCGTTCCGAAAACGCGCTGACCAGCGCTGCGGCCACGGCCAGATCGGCTGCCGGGTCGGTCAGCCGATAGCCGCCCGCGATGTTCAGATACACTTCCGCCGAAGAGAGCGAGAGCCCGCAGCGCGCTTCCAGCACGGCGAGGATCATCGCCAGCCGTCCCGAATCCCAGCCGACGACCGCGCGCCGCGGCGTGGCGCCGCTGGCCAGGCGCACGGTCAGCGCCTGCACCTCGACCAGCACCGGGCGCGTGCCCTCGAGCGCCGGAAAGACCGCGGTTCCCGTCACCGCCTCGCCCCGGGTCGTCAGGAACAGGCTCGACGGATTGCCGACTTCGCCCAGGCCGCCCTCGCCCATCGCGAAGACGCCGATCTCGTCGGTGCCGCCGAAGCGATTCTTGATCGCGCGCAGGATACGATACTGGTGCGACCGCTCTCCCTCGAACGCCAGCACGGTATCGACCATGTGTTCCAGCACGCGTGGCCCCGCGATGCTGCCGTCCTTGGTCACATGCCCGACCAGCACGACGGCCGACCCGCGTTCCTTGGCGAAGCGGATCAGTTCGCCCGCCGAGGCGCGGACCTGCGACACCGTGCCCGGCGCGCCCTCGATCAGGTCGGAGTGCATCGTCTGGATCGAATCGATGACCAGCAGGTCGGGCGCGCCGCCCGGAGCCGAAGCCTGAAACGTCGCGAGAATATCGCGCACCGACGTCGCGCTTGCGAGGCCCACGGGCGCGTGCCCCAGCCCCAGCCGCTGCGCCCGCAGCCGAACCTGGTCGGCGGCTTCCTCGCCGGACACATAGACGACGCGCTTGCCCGCAAGGGCCAGCTTCGCTGCCGCCTGCAGCAACAGCGTCGACTTGCCGACGCCTGGGTCGCCGCTCATCAGCGTCGCCGATCCCGCGACAAAGCCGCCGCCCAGCGCGCGGTCGAATTCGGCAATGCCGCACGGCATGCGGTCGGGCAGCTTCGTCGCGCTGTCGAGCGCCACCAGCGCCAGGGCGCGCCCCCCGTGCTGCAGGTTGTGGCGGGCCGAGAAAGGAGTCACGACCGCGCCGGAATCCTCGACGAGCGTATTCCACTCGAGGCAATCGTCGCACTGTCCACCCCATTTGGACGCGACGGCGCCGCAAGCCTGGCAGACATAACGCTTCTGAGGCTTGGCCATGGACAGTCCCAATTCGAACGGAACAGGAACATTAGCGAAGGGGCGCGGGGCGATCAAGCCACCATAATGGCGGGTTGCGCAAATTGGGGAGGGCAACCCGCCATCGTAGCGGCGCGCGCTGTCTAGGGATCAGCGCGACCAGTCGGGGGACCAATCCCGACAATCACCTGCATAATCACCGAATCTTACGCGCGAACCAACGCAACCCTGCGGCCTTTACGGTGTTTCACGTGCGGAATTTAGTTCATGGGGACCCGATTGATGCTCTGAGGAAATAGAGAAATTTCGTGACTTCTGTGTATATTATCGATGACGAACCGCTGGTGCGGGAGGTGGTGAGCGAACTGGTTCAGGATCTCGGCTGCACCAATCGTCCCTTTGCGAGCGGGACGGCTTTCCTGAGCGCCCTGCCGGACCTCGACCCGGGCTGCATGCTCGTCGATCTTCGGATGCACGAACTGTCCGGGATCGACCTGATCCGGGCAACGGCGCTGGTCCGCCAGTCGTTTCCGGCCGTGCTGATGTCTGCCCATGCCACCGTCGAAAATGCCGTCGAGGCGATGAAGGCCGGGGCGATCGAGATCCTCCAGAAACCGATCGATACGGAGCGCCTGAAGGATGCGCTGGCGCTTGCCGACCAGGTGATGGAGGCGGTGCCCACCCAGAATCTGGAGGATTGCGTCCCCTATGTGGCCAACCGGTACCGCCTGACGGGCCGCCAGACGGACATCCTGCAGGCGCTGGTCGCCGGCAAGTCCAACAAGCAGATCGCCGGCCAGCTGTCGATCTCGACCCGCACGGTGGAAATGCACCGCGCGGCGGTCATGGCCAAGCTGGGCGTGCACAGCCTGCCCGAACTGCTGCGCGTCCTCGTCGCTGCCACCGGGCGCGCCGAACCGGTTCAGTCGTCGCCGTCGCGCAGGCGCTTCTGAGCCGTGCCAGCGGGCCGCTCCAGCGGACTAGCCTCCACGCCATAGGGCGCAACCAGTTTCCAGATGTGCGCCGGAACCATGGTCTTCATCCGGCGGGGCGCCTCGCGGCGCAGGTGCATCACGGTTTCGCACGCCTTCATCTCGACCCGAGTGCGCGCGAACTCCAGGCCGCGCGGGCCGACGCGCGGCATCAGCCAGCCGACGATCGGCCGCACCCAGTCGGGCATCGCGCGCAGCGGCAGCCCCCCCGCCGCGCGCTCGACATTGGCGAGGAACCCCTTGACCGCCCCGGCCCGCTTCCCCTTACTGCCCGGCGCGGACAGACTCACCTCGTCGCCCAGAAGACCCAGTAGTTCGGCGCCCCGGTCGTTGCGGACGATCAGCCATTGCGCGCCCTGGCCGCCCATATAGCCGACCGTGATGTCGGCCAGCACATTGGTGTAGTCGACACAGGTCCGGCAGGTCAGCGGAAAGAAGTCCCCCGGCAGCTTCGAGATCGGCAGCTGCAGGAACGGGATCGTTTTCACCCGGCCATCGGCGAAGCGCAGCTCGACCCGGTAATCCGCGCGGAACTCGAGGTAGGTGATCGTGTCGGGATCGTCGGCCAGCAGCGCCAGAAACTGGTGGAAATTTTCGGTCGTCGTATTGTCCGAACACGGCGTCCCAACGACGTAGAGCCGCTCGAAGCCGAGCTCTGACTCCAGGCGGCGCAATGCATGGACCTGGCACGGGATGCCGATCACGGCGAGGCGCTTGTATCCGGCGGCAAGTGCGGGTTCGAGCAGCGCGAGAAGCGGCGCATAGCCCATGCGCATGCCGCGACACGCCGCCATGCCATCGGGCTTCGTCACCAGGACCGGCACCGGCCGCCACTTGTCGTCCGGGTCGGGCGCCATCGTCAGCACCGCATCGACGGCGCCGGTTTCCAGCAGACGCTCGGCAATCCGCGTCGTGATTCCGGTCCATTGCGCGCCCGGGCTCGGCGGCACCAGCGACGCGCGCACCATGCGCTGGAACGGGCCGAAATGCAGTTCGTCGGGCCGGTCCGCATCGCGCGCGCGGCCATGCACCTGAGCTTCCAGCGCGGGATAATCGGGGGCGATGAACTGGCACGCACGCCCGCAGCGCTTCGGGTCGGACGTGCGCGAAATGCCGCAGTCGGTGCACAGGTCGCGCGGCACGGCCGGTGCCTCGATAGCAGCCCTGAAAGCGTCCACGCTCAAATCACGCCCCGAATGCAACCGTTCACCGCGCCGACATGCACGGCTGGGCGCAACATTGAAAGCACCAGCTTCCGCGCGTCCCTACCCCGTGCAAGACGCGGCCATGCGCGAAAAAGAACTCCGCCTGGCCCTCATCTGCTACGGCGGGATCAGCCTGGCCGTGTATATGCACGGCGTCACCAAGGAAGTGTGGCACCTCGCCCGCGCCAGCCGGTCCTTCTTCGACGACACCCCGCCGGCCGACCCGGTCGAACGCGCTTATGCCGATCTCCTTCGCCTGATCGAAACGACGACGGGAACGCGGCTGCGGGTCCTCGCCGATATCGTCGCGGGCGCCAGCGCCGGCGGCATCAATGGCATTTTCCTGGCGCAGGCGGTCGCGACCGGCCACTCGCTCGACCCCCTGACCGACATGTGGCTCGACAAGGCCGACGTCGATGCCCTTCTCGATCCCGAGGCGCGCGCGCCGTCGCGCGTCTCGAAACTCTGGGCGTCGCCGATCGCCTGGGCCTTTGCCGGGCGGCAGGGCGAGAAATGGGACGACGGCCTCGACGTCCGCAACCGCGACGAAATCTATGCCAAGCTGACCCGCTTCGTACGTTCGCGCTGGTTCGAACCGCCGTTCGGCGGCGAAGTCTTCGACGCCATGCTGCTCGAAGCCTTTGCCGCGATGGAACGCGGCCCCATGGGACCCCGCTTGCTGCCCGACGAACAGCCGCTCGACCTGTTCGTCACCGTCACCGACTTCAGCGGCCATCCCGAAGCCCTGCCGATCCATTCACCGCCCATGATCGTCGAGACCGAGCACCGCCTGACGCTCGGCTTTCGCGATGCCCCCGGCAGCATGGCACAGCTCGGCGAAATTCCCGCGCTGGTCTTTGCCGCGCGTGCGACGGCAAGCTTTCCCGGCGCCTTCCCGCCCTTCACTGTCGCCGAACTCGACCGCGCGCTTCATACCGCAGGGGTGGCCTGGCCCGGCCGAAACGATTTCCTTGCCCGCGTGCTCCCCCGCCAGGTGGCAGCCGGCACGGCCGAAACGACCGCGCTGATCGACGGATCGGTGCTCGCCAATGCCCCCTTCCGCCCGGCGATCGACGCGCTCCGCGATCGCCCCTCGCGACGCGAGGTGGACCGGCGCTTCGTCTACGTCGATCCGAAGCCGGGCATGAAAAGCATCAAGCTGTCCGGCAATGACGACACGCCGGGCTTTTTCACCACGTTGTTCGGTGCCCTGTCCGACATTCCCCGGACCCAGCCGATCCGCGACAACCTGGAAGCGATCGCCGGCCGCAGCGCGCGCATTGCCCGCACCCGGCGGATCGTCGAGGCCCTGCGCCCTCAGGTCGAGGCTTCGGTCGAACACATGTTCGGGCGAACATTGTTTCTCGACCGGCCGACATCGGCCCGTCTCGCGACATGGCGCGCGCGCGCGGGTGAGCGGGCGGCGCGCGATGCGGGCCATTCCTATGTCGCCTATCGCGAAATCGCCCGCGCCGGCATTGCCGATGCGCTCGCGCGCCTGACACCGGCGCGGATCGGAGCCGAGGCCATTGTCCACGAATTGGGACAGCGCAGCGACCTGAACCCGCTCGACCTGCGCTATCGCATTCGTCGCCTGCGCTTCGTGGCGCGGCGACTCGCCGCCCTGGCCGACGAAAGCCCGGCGGTGGATTACGAGGGCGTCCGCAAGACCGTTTTCGCGTGTCTCGCGCGCTACCTGGAACGCGAGTCGCCGCACTTCCTGTCACCGGTCGAGGCGACCGATGCCCGAGCTCTTCTCGATGCGATCGCTTCCCAGTGGAACCTGGCAAAGCTCGATGCGCAGACCGACGCCGAAATGGCCGAGGCCATCGGCGCCTGCTTCCGCACCCATCGTCGCCAGCCCCTGCTCGCTTATCTGGGCTTTCCCTTTTACGACGTCGCCACGCTTGCGCTGCTGCAGGGAGAAGGCTTTGACGAGTTCGACCCCGTCATGGTCGATCGCATCGCGCCCGAGGACGCCACCAGCCTCTCGGGGGGCGCCTCTGTTCTGAAGGGCATACAGTTCAACAGCTTCGGCGCTTTCTTCAGCCGTGCCTACCGCGAGAATGATTACCTCTGGGGCCGGCTGCACGGGGCGGAGCGGATGATCGACATCATCGTGGCGACACTGCCGGCCGGCGCGCTCGACACGGCCGCTGTGACGCGCGCCAAATGCAGCGCTTTCGGCGCCATCCTCGAAATCGAGGGGCCGCGCCTCTCGGCAATCCCCGAAACGGTCGTCGAACTGCGCAGCCGGCTGGCAACCCTGTCTGGCAAAGCGGGTTAGACCGGCCTAGACTGGACGCAATCGCCACATAGGGTTGTTGTCGCATGCAGTTTTTGCGCACCGTTTTCTGGGTCGTCCTTGCCGTCGTCGGCGTCATTTTCGCGACGGCGAACTGGACGCCGGTCCATGTCTACCTGTGGAGTGGCCTGGTGCTCGACACCCAGCTGCCGGTCCTGATGCTCCTGACCTTCCTGCTCGGCCTCGTGCCGATGCTGATCATCCATCGCGCCACGCGCTGGAACCTGCGCCGTCGGCTGGACAATGCGAACCGCGCGCTGACCGAGGCCTTGCCGGCGCCCGCGCCGCCGGCGCCTTTCGCGCCGCACGACATGGCGCCGCCGGGCGCGTCGCCCATCGCCCCGCCACCGGGTGTCGCATGAGGCGCATCGCATGAGCCCGATCTGGGTCGCCCTCGACACGCCCGATCTCGACCGTGCCGTCGCCATGGCGACGCGCGTCGGCCGGCATGTCGGCGGCATCAAGCTCGGCCTCGAATTCTTCGCCGCCAATGGCCGCAGCGGCGTGCACGAAATGGCCAAGCTGCACCTGCCGATCTTCCTCGACCTGAAGTTGCACGACATTCCCAATACCGTGGCGAAGGCGGTTCAGGCGCTCGCGCCGCTCAATCCGGCGATCCTGACCGTGCACGCCGCGGGCGGGCGGGCCATGATGGAGGATGCCAAGGCCGCGGCACCGCTGGGCTGCAAGGTCGTGGGCGTCACCGTGCTGACCAGCCTCGATGCCAGCGACCTCGAGAGCGCAGGCGTCACCGGCTCGCCGCATGACCAGGTCCTGCGCCTGACCGCCGCCGCGCGCGAGGCGGGCCTCGACGGCGTCGTCTGTTCGGGAAACGAGGTTAAGGCGGCACACAAATTATGGCCTCAGGGCTTCTTCGTCGTACCGGGCGTCCGCCCTGCCGACGGACACGTCGCCGACCAGAAACGCGTCGTGACGCCGCGCGCAGCGCTCGATGCCGGCGCGAGCATCCTGGTGGTGGGCCGTCCCATCACGCAAGCGGCGGACCCGGACGCCGCCGTACGCGCGATCGAGGCGACGCTCTAGATTCCCTCTTCCTTTGAGAGGAAAGGGTAAGGGAGAGGGGCAGTTTCTCCCGGTCGATTCAATCATTCGGGAGCGGCACTGCCCCTCTCCCCGACCCTCTCCCCTGCAGGGAAGAGGGAGAAAGCAGCCATGACCCTCACCAAAATCTGCGGCCTTTCGACACCCGACACGCTCGACGCCGCCATCCGGCACGGCGCGAGCCACGTCGGCTTCGTGTTCTTCGCCAAAAGCCCGCGCAACCTGTCCCCCGACCAGGCAGCGGCGCTTGCCGCGCGTGTGCCATCGCACGTCAAGTCGGTGGGGCTGTTCGTCGATCCGGACGCCGACGAACTCGCCCGCATCCTGTCGCAAGTCCATCTCGACATCCTGCAGCTCCATGGCCGTGAAACGCCCGAAACCGTTGCGCGTCTCGGCAAGACCCATGGCCGCGAAACATGGAAGGCGGTCCCCGTCCGCACCGCTGCAGACCGCGATGCCGCCGCGCGCTACCGGGGCGCCGCCGACCTGGTCCTCTACGACGCCAAGCCGCCCGAGGGCGGGGACCTGCCGGGCGGCAATGGCCTGCGCTTCGACTGGACGTTGCTTCAGGGTCACCGTCATCCCCTGCCCTGGGCGCTGTCGGGCGGCCTCGACGCCGCCAATGTCGGGAACGCGATCCGCATCACCGGCGCCCCGCTGGTCGATGTCTCCTCGGGCGTCGAAGGCGCCCCCGGCGTGAAGGATGTGGACAAGATTGCCGCGTTCCTTAAAGCCGCGCGGCTATGACCAGTATAACCGCCCTTTCGGGAGAGGCCGCCGCCCGCCCCAACACCCTGCGTGCGCAACCCGACGAGAACGGCCATTTCGGCCAGTTCGGCGGGCGCTACGTCGCCGAGACGCTGATGCCGCTCATCCTCGACCTCGAGCGGGCCTATACCGCCGCCAAGGCCGACCCTTCGTTCGCGGCGCAGTTCGACGACCTGCTCGAACATTATGTCGGGCGCCCCAGCCCGCTGTACTTCGCCGAGCGGCTGACCGAAGAGCTCGGCGGCGCAAAGATCTACTTCAAGCGCGACGAACTGAACCACACCGGCGCGCACAAGATCAACAACTGCATCGGCCAGATCCTGCTCGCGATGCGCATGGGCAAGACCAGGATCATTGCCGAGACCGGCGCGGGCCAGCACGGCGTCGCGACCGCCACTGTCGCCGCGCGCTTCGGCCTGCCGTGTACCATCTTCATGGGCGCGCGCGACGTCGAGCGGCAGTCGCCCAACGTCTTCCGCATGAAGCTGCTCGGCGCCGAGATCATTCCCGTGACCAGCGGCTCGGCGACCCTCAAGGACGCGATGAACGAGGCGCTGCGCCACTGGGTCGCCAACGTCGAGGACACCTTCTACATCATCGGCACGGCAGCAGGCCCGCATCCCTATCCGGAACTCGTCCGCGACTTCCAGAGCGTGATCGGCAAGGAGGCGCGCGCCCAGATGCTCGACCGCGAAGGTCGCCTGCCCGACCTGCTCGTCGCTAGCATCGGCGGCGGCTCGAACGCGATCGGCCTGTTCCACCCCTTCCTCGACGACAGCGACGTGGCGATGCTCGGCATCGAGGCGGCGGGCCACGGCCTCGACAAGGAACATGCGGCCAGCCTCGCGGGCGGATCGCCGGGTATCCTTCACGGCAACAAGACCTTCCTGCTGCAGGACGAGGACGGCCAGATCACCGAGGCGCACAGCATAAGCGCGGGCCTCGACTATCCCGGCATCGGCCCCGAACACAGCTGGCTGCAAGGAAATCGGCCGCGTCGAATACGACAGCATCACCGATGTCGAGGCGCTGGAAGCGTTCAAGACGCTGTGCCGGCTCGAGGGCATCATCCCCGCGCTCGAACCCAGCCACGCCATCGCCGCCGTCATCAAGCGCGCGCCGACGATGCCGAAGGACAAGATCATCGTCGTCAACCTGTGCGGGCGCGGGGACAAGGACATCTTCACCGTGGCGGACGCGCTGGGGGTGAAACTTTAAGCCCTCTCCCCTTCAGGGGAGAGGGTTGGGAGAGGGGAAGTGAATGCGCGACCCGAGACTGGTTGCCTTCGCCAAATCGATGCGCCGCGAAATGACTGAGCCTGAGACCCGAATTTGGTTTCAGCTTCGCGCAGAACGCTTCCAGGGCATCAAGTTTAGAAGGCAGAACGTCGTCGGGGACTACACCGCCGATTTCTATTCGCGAACGGCGATGATCATCGTCGAGATCGATGGCGACACGCACGCGTTTTCGCAGCAATATGATGCGATCAGGGAAGCATATTTCAACAGGCTGGGATTTCAGGTGCTGCGTTTCGCGAACAGTGATGTGATGACGAATTTGGAAGGAGTGATGTCAGTGATCGCGGCAGCGCTCACGGCCCCTCTCCCAACCCTCTCCCCTGAAGGGGAGAGGGCTTACGCGGCGCTCCCCTTCGGCGGGATAAGCCAGCGAGGACAATCATGACCACCCGCCTCGCCACCGCCTTCTCCCACGGCCCCGCTCTCGTCACCTTCGTCACCGCAGGCGACGGCCCGACTACTGAGATCCTCGACGCGCTCGTCGCGGGCGGGGCGGACGTGATCGAGCTCGGCATGCCGTTCACCGATCCGATGGCGGACGGCCCCGCCATCCAGGCCGCCAACCTGCGCAGTCTCGCGTCGGGCACGAAAACCGCCGACATCTTCAAGCTCGCCACCGATTTCCGTGCGCGGCACCCGCAGGTGCCGCTCGTCCTGATGGGCTATGCCAATCCGATGACGATCCGCGGCAGCGACTGGTTCGCCGACCAGTGCGTCGCGGCCGGCGTCGACGGCGTCATCTGCGTCGACCTGCCGCCCGAGGAAGACGAACTCGCCACGCCCCTGCGCGCCGCCGGCGTCGCGCCGATCCGCCTCGCCACGCCCACCACCGATGCCGCTCGACTGCCCGCCGTCCTCGAGGGCGCGAGCGGGTTCCTCTACTATGTCTCGGTCGCCGGGATCACCGGCCTGCAGCAGGCCGCGCAGACCAGCATCGAGGCCGCCGTCGCAAAGCTGAAGGCGGCGACCACCCTGCCCGTGGCCGTCGGCTTCGGCGTGCGCACTCCCGAACAGGCTGCCGCGATCGCCCGCGTTGCCGACGGCGTCGTCGTCGGCTCGGCAATCGTCGAGATCGTCGCCCGACACGGCGCGGATGCCGCCCCGCACGTCGAGGCCTTTGTCCGCACGCTCGCCGACGCAGTCCACGCCTAGCCCCTCTCCCCTTGCGGGAGAGGGAGGGGCCCGCGGCGGAACCGTGGGAGGGAGAGGGGTCGGCAGCGCACAGCTGTTCCCTTTGAGCCAACATCGCCCTAAAGCCGTTCCATGAGCTGGCTAGACCGCGTCCGTAACCGCATCCCTTTCATCGCCAAGCGCGAGACCCCCGACAATCTGTGGATCAAATGCCCGGGTTGCTCGCAGATGGTGTTCACGCGCGAATATCTGGAAAATCTGTCGGTCTGCCCGTCGTGCGGCCATCACGGCCGCATCGGCCCGCAGGCGCGCTTCGACCAGATCTTCGATGCGGGCTACAGCCTGCTCCCGGCGCCGCGGGTGCCCGAAGACCCGCTGAAGTTCCGCGATTCGAAGAAATATACCGACCGCATCAAGGCCGCCCGCACCGCCACCGGCGAATATGACGCGCTCGTCACCGCGCGCGGCAATATCGAGGGGCAGCGCGCCATCGTCGGCGTGCAGGACTTCGCCTTCATGGGCGGCTCGATGGGCGTCGGTGTCGGCGCGGCGTTCGTCGCCGGGGTCGAGGCCGCGATCGACGTCCGCGCGCCCTACATCATCTTCACCGCCGCCGGCGGCGCCCGCATGCAGGAGGGGATCCTCTCGCTCATGCAGATGCCCAAGACCACCGTCGCCATCTCGATGCTGCGCGAGGCCGGCTTGCCCTATATCGTCGTCATGACCGACCCGACGACCGGCGGCGTCACCGCGAGCTATGCCATGCTCGGCGACATCCAGATCGCCGAACCCGGCGCGCTCATCGGTTTCGCCGGCCAGCGCGTCATCGAAAGCACGATCCGCGAGAAGCTGCCCGAAGGGTTCCAGCGCGCCGAATATCTCCTCGAACACGGCATGCTCGACATGGTCGTGAAGCGCGGCGAGCTGAAGGAAACGCTGTCGCGCACCATCGGCTATCTCATGGCGGGGAAAGTGGCGGCTTAACTCCCTCCCCCCTTCAGGGGAGAGGGTCGGGGAGAGGGGCAGTACACTTCCCGCTTAATCAACGGCTGCGTTGGAGCACACTGCCCCTCTCCCCAGCCCTCTCCCCACTGCGCGGGGAGAGGGAGAAGAAATGCCCGACCACGCCCGCTCGTCCGACCCCGCCGTCCAGGCCCAGCTCGACCGTTTCGCCCAGCTTTCGCCCGGGCGCGACATTCTTGGCCTCGAACGCATCACGGCCCTGCTCGCGCTGCTCGGCGACCCGCACCATCGCCTGCCCCCGGTGTTCCATGTCGCGGGCACCAACGGCAAGGGATCGACCTGCGCCTTCCTGCGCGCCGCGCTCGAAGCAGCAGGCCAGGCCGTCCATGTTTATACGAGCCCGCATCTCGTCCGCTTCAACGAGCGTATTCGCGTCGCAGGCCGGTTGATCGACGACACGGCACTCGCCCCCCTCCTCGCCGAAGTCCTTGATGCGGCCGAGGCCCATGACCTCGGCCCCAGCTTCTTCGAGGCGACGACCGCCGCCGCCTTCCTCGCCTTCAGCCGCACCCCTGCCGATGCCTGCGTCATCGAAGTCGGCCTCGGCGGCCGGCTCGACGCAACCAATGTCGTCACCCCCGTCGTCTGCGGCATCGCTCAGGTCGGCATCGACCATCAGGCATTCCTTGGAGAGACGCTCGCCAAGATCGCCAGCGAAAAGGCCGGGATCGCCAAGCCGGGCGTGCCGCTCGTCTGCCTTGCGCAGCTACCCGAAGCCCTCGCCCGCATCGAAAGCGTCACCGCCGCGACTGGTACGCCCCTCCTGCTCGAAGGGCGCGACTGGCAGATCGACCCGACACTCCAGCCCGGCCTCGCCGGTGCGCACCAGCGGCGCAACGCCAGCCTCGCGGCGCAAATGCTCCGCCTGCGCGGCATATCGGATGCAGCCATCCGCTCCGGCATCGGCGCGACGACATGGCCCGCGCGCTACCAGCGCCTCGCCGACGGCCCGCTCACCCGCAACGGCCCGATCTGGATCGACGGCGCGCACAATGCCGCCGCAGCAGCGGTCCTCGCGCTCGAACTCGCGAAGCAGCCGATGCACCTCGTCATCGGCATCCTCGCCAACAAGGACGCCGACGCGATCCTCGCGGCACTCTCCCCGCACGCGCTGAGCCTGACCTTCCTCGAAGTTCCGGGCCACGAGAGCCACGATCCTGCGGCCCTTGCCAGACAATGGGGTGGCCGCGCGGCGCCGACGCTCGAGGACGCGCTCGCCGCCCGAACGGCCCCCACGCTCGTAGTCGGTTCGCTCTACCTCTGCGGCGAAGTCCTGCGCCTCAACGGTCAGCTGCCGACGTAGCCGCGCTCCCCAGCGCCTCGTCGACCAGCCCCGTGTGCATCATCCACCAGTAGATGAGGATGCCCGGCAGGGCGACGACGGTCGTCATCAGGTAGAAGTTCACATAGCCCATGGTCTCGATCATCGAGCCCGCGCCGGTTCCCGTGACGAAGCGCCCGACGATGCTCGCCGCGGCCGAGATCAGCGCGTATTGCGCCGCGGTGAAACGCAGGTCGCACAGTGCGGAGAAATAGGCGACGACGACGACCCCGCCATAGCCGCTGGCGATGTTCTCGAAGCCGATCGCACCGGCCATGCCGAGGTTGCTGTGCCCTGCCGCTGCCAGCGCCGCAAAGCTGAGGTTCGAGACGGCCATGAGGATCAGCGCCAGCATGACCGATCGTTTCAGGCCCATGCGTGCGTACAGCACGCCACCGATAAAGACCCCGACCAGGAACGCCCAGAAGCCGATACCGACATCGTAGAGCGCAATCTCGTCGTTGGAAAAATGGAGGTCGTCGAAGAGCAGCCGGAATGTCAGGTTCGCCAGCGTGTCGCCGATCTTGTGAACCAGGATGAATGCCAGCACAAGCAGGGCCCCGCGTCGCTGCATGAACTCGGCGAACGGTCCCCAGATCGAGGCCATCACTTCCCCGACACCGCGTTTCGCGATGACCACGACGCGGCGGACCGGTTCGCCCATCACGAGTCCCACGATCATGGCGGGCAAGGCCAGCGCGGCACATGAAATATAGCCGATCGCCCAGCCATAGCGTGCGGCGACGACAAGGGCGATGGCGGCAGCGCCCGCCGAGCCGATCCGCCAGCCATATTGCGACATGCCCGATCCCGCGCCCAGCTGGTGCGGCTCGAGCAGTTCGATCCGATAGGCGTCGATGACGATATCGTAAGTCGCGCCCGCGGCACCGACCAGGATCGCGCAATAGGCCGTCCAGACGATGTTGGCCTTCGGGTCGGCGAGCGCGAGGTTGACCACCGCGGCGATGACGAAGATTCCCGCCACGATCAGCCAGGACACGCGCTGCCCCAGGGCGCCGATGACCGGCAGGCGGACACCGTCGACGATCCAGGCCCAGAGCCATTTGAAATTATAGACGAGGAAGGCGAGCGCGAACGCAGTCACGGTCTTCTTGTCGATCCCGTCCTGCGCCAGTCTCGTGGTCAGCGTCGCGGCGATCATCGCGAACGGAAAGCCGGACGACACCCCCAGGAAAAAGGCGGCCAGCGGCGCCGGCTCGACATAGGGCCTGATCGCAGCGCCGATGCTGCGGGTGCCGGTTTCGATCGCTGCTTCGGTCATTCAAGCCCCTTCGATGCCAGCCGCTTCCCCGAGCTTGTCGAAGGGCTGCTTTGTTCTTAACCCCTGTTGTACTGAAGCACGGGCCTTGGACAAGGTCGGGCAAGCGGAGTGGTTGCATGAACGCGCTCACCCTCGGGCAACGCGCCCTGGCGCAGGAGATCGCCGATGGCGTGCAGCGCGCGCCAGGCCGGATCACGCATGTCGATGCCGGCGCCTATACCAGCCCGCAACACTGGGATGCCGAACGCGCCGCGCTGTTCGATGCCCTGCCCCAGGTGATCGCGCCGTCCGCACTGCTCAGCCCGGGCAGCGCCGTGCCGCACGACGGCTTCGGCCGCCCGCTGCTGCTGACCCGCGACGCGGAAGGCGTGGCGCACGTCTTCCTCAACGTCTGCCGGCATCGCGGCACGCGGCTGGTCGAGGGGGCCGAGCCGGTCTGCGCCAAGCTGCTCGTCTGCCCCTATCACGCCTGGAGCTATCGCCTCGACGGCAGCCTGAAGGCGATGCCGCGACCCGAAACCTTTCCCGGCCTCGACAAGGGCGACTTCGGCCTTTGCGAACTGCCGAGCGTCGAGGCAGGCGGCCTGATCTGGGTATTGCCCCAACAACGTCGCCCCGAACTTGATCCGAGCGACGCATTCCAGGACGCCAAAACCCTCGGCAATGACTTCACTGCGCTCGGCCTGCCCGACCTCCACCTGTTCGCGCGCCGCACGCATGACGTCGCTGCCAACTGGAAGCTGATCCACGACGCCTTTCTCGAAAGCTATCACGTCCTGCGGCTCCACAGCGGCAGCATCGGCCCGTTCTTCAAGGACGGCGTGACCTCGGGCGATACGGTCGGCCCGCACCGGCGCTCGGCGGTCGGGCGCGCCGCCGACATGGGCGATCTCGACGATCTGGCTGCGCTACGCCGCACCGTCACTTTCACCTATACGCTGTTTCCGAATGCGGTCGTCATCTTCAGTCCCGACTACGTCAATCTGATGGTCCTCATGCCGCAGGGCGAAGGGCGCACGCTCGTCGAGGATTTCATGCTCATCCCCGAACCGCCCCTTACTGAAAAGGCCCGCGACCACTGGCAGCGCAGCTGGGACCTGCTCGACGGCAAGGTGTTCAGCCAGGAAGATTTCCACGCGGCCGAACTCGGCCAACAGGGCCTCGCCTCGGGCGCGATCGACCGCGTCACCCTCGGCACGCTCGAAACCGGCATCCGCGCCTTTCACGACGAGGTGGAACGGCGGTTGTAGATCGACGTTTTCACGCAAAGGCGCGAAGAGGCCACATGTGTGGTTTAATCCCGCTTGAGCGGACTGGTCGCCCCGTGTTGCGACAAGGAACGGGAAGCTGCTTCGCGGCTCGTTGCCGCAAGTTCGATCCCTTTGCGCCTTACCTTCTTCTTTGCGCCTTTGCGTGAAACAGCTTCACCCCCTATCGCAGGGCTATGGCCGACCAACAACGCATCGCAAAACTCCTCGCCCGCGCCGGGATCGCCTCGCGGCGAGAGATCGAGCGGATGATCGAGGACCGCCGCATCGCGATCGACGGCGTGCCGCTCGAAACGCCGGCGACCATCGTCACGTCGCTCAAGGGGATTACCGTCGATGGCAACCCGGTCGCCGCGCCCGAGCCGACCCGCCTGTTCCGCTATCACAAGCCCACGGGCCTGCTGACCGCCGAGCGCGACATGAAGGGGCGCGCGACGATCTACGACAAGCTGCCCCCCGGCATGCCGCGCACCGTGCCCGTCGGGCGCCTCGACTTGAACACCGAGGGGCTATTGCTGATGACGACGGATGGCGCGCTCAAGCGCCGCCTCGAACTCCCTTCGACCGGCATCCCGCGCAGCTACCGTGCGCGCGCCTATGGCCCGGTCACCCAGGCGCAGCTCGAAGAGCTGATCCACGGCATCGAGATCGACGGCGTCCGCTACGGCCAGATCGACGCCAATCTCGAACGCCGCACCGGCACCAACGTCTGGATCGAGATGACCCTGAAAGAGGGCAAGAACCGCGAAGTCCGCCGTGTCCTCGAACATCTCGGCCTGCGCGTCAGCCGCCTGATCCGCACAAGCTACGGCCCCTTCGCGCTCGAGGACCTGCCGGCGGGCGAAGTCGAGGAGGTCAAGCAGCACGAACTGGTCGAATTCCTGAAGGACCTCGACAACGCCGAACCCCAGCCCGCGCCCGAACCCGGCATCAAGGGCACCGCCCTGCGCAAGCACTGGCGCATCACCCCCAGCAAAGTCGCGCGCCCTTCTTTCCCCTCTCCCCCTGGAGAGAGGGCGACACGCGCCCCAGCGCGGCGGGGTGAGGGGCGGACCGCACCCTCGGCTGACAGAACGCCCATCCCCAAATATCGCCCGGACCCTGTTGACCGTCCCAAGCCCGCAGCCCCTGCACGCAACCCCGCCCCGATGCGCACACCGGCCGCGACAACAGCCCCCGAAGCCCCCCGCCCGCCCCGGCCCAAGCCCAAGGCAAGCTGGGCAAAGGCCAAGCCCAAGCCCAACAGCCGCCCGCGCAAGTCATGAGGATCATCTCCGGCAACTGGCGCGGCCGCCCGCTGGTCGCGCCCAAGGGCACCGAGACCCGCCCGACCGCCGACCGCACGCGCGAGGGATTGTTCTCGATGCTGGTCAGCCGCCTCGGCAGTTTCGACGGGCTCCGCGTGCTAGACCTGTTCGCCGGCAGCGGCGCGCTCGGGCTCGAAGCACTCTCGCGGGGGGCGGGGCATTGCACTTTCGTCGAACAGGACTCCGCGGCCCTCGATGCGCTGCGCACCAACATCGCCAAGATGAACGCCGCGCCGCTCAGCGACGTCCGCGCCCAGTCGGTGACCGCGCTCGGGCCCGCACCTGCGCCCTACGACCTCGTCATGCTCGACCCTCCCTACCGCAGCGGCGCTGCCGTCGTCGCGCTCGAACGCTGCCTGCGCCTCGGCTGGCTCGCGCCCGGCGCGCTCGTCACGGTCGAGACCGCCAAGGGCGAAGCCGTCACCGTCGAGGGCTTCGAGGCCGAAACGGAACGTGTCTACGGCAAGGCGATGATCACGCTGCTGCGCGTCGCGCCCTGACGTCAGGCGTTGGCGACCGGCCAGTGGTCGAGGATCGTCGCGAGATCAAAATAGTCGTTCCAGACGGTGATCTTGCCGTCGTGGACCTCCCACACCCCCGTGACCGGCAGCTCGACCCATTTGTCGGGCAGGCGATGCCGGTCGACGCGTTCGATGAAGACCACCGCGCCATCGGTCACCGACCGCTTGATCACGTAGGTGTTTTCGAGCGTCGGCGCGAAAAACGGTTCGAGCACACCGCGCACGCCGGCGGGGCCGTGAACCTTCCCGAGCGGACCATTATCGTAGACGCAGTCTCCGGCCACGCAGGCGAGCCCGGCGTCGTAGTCCTTGTTCATCATGGCCGTGAGAAAAGTCTTCACGATCTCGATGGGCGGTAATGGTGCGTCGGTCATCGCGGACTCCTTATGTAGCGACTGCTACAATATCCGCGGCTGCCGATGATGTCCAGCGCCGATCACGCTGTTGCGGTCGCCTTCATCATGATCACCTCGGTCCGCGCCAGCACGTTCATCGCGGCCGGCGGATCGGCATCGACGAAGCCCATCCGGCGATAGATGCGCAGCGCCACGTCGAGCGCGTTGAACGACTGGAGATAGAGCGGTTTGCCGCCATGCGCCGCCGCGAAGTCGAGGCATTTCTGCACCAGCGCCGGCCCCAGCCCCGACCCGCGCGCGTCCTCGGTCACGACCAGCTTGCAGAACTCGAACCCCGCGTCGCCCAACCCCTTGATCGCGACCGCTCCCACGGTCTTGCCGTCGATCTTCGCGAGGAACGCCTCGCCGCCCGCATTGCGATAATAGCGCGCCGGATCGGCCATGATCGCCAGGTCCTCCGCCTCGGGCTCGCGCCCCATCGAGCGCAGCCACGGAATCCAGATCGCCGCGAATTCGTCGCGGTCGTCGGGCGCCATCGCGGCAATCTCACCCTTCATGCCTGCCTCCTCCGCCTCACGGCGACCAGCGCCGCCAGGCTCAATACCCCGGCCCCCGCCAGATACACGCCGACCATCGCCAGCCCGCCATGCCCCGCCAGCCATGCCGCGATCAACGGGGTCAGCCCGCCGCCGATCACCCCGCCCACGTTGAACGCGATCGCCGTCCCCGTATAGGCGACACGCGGCGCGAACAGGCCGGGCAGCCATGCCCCCAGCGGCCCGTAGACGAATCCCATTACGACCAGCGCCAGCGCCAGCCAGGCGAACACCGCGCCCGGCGCATCCGCGACCAGCATCACCGGCATCAGCCCCGCCACCACCGGCACGCCCGCGCAGCCGATCATCAGGACGCGCGCCGGGCTCCACGCGTCGGACAGCCACCCCGCCGCCATGATCCCCGCCGCCATGAACAGGATCGCGCCGAGCTGGAGCTGCAGGAATGCCGCGCGCGCATAGCCGAGCGTCGTGGTCCCATAGCCCAGCGCGAATGCCGTCGTGACATAGAACACCGCGAAACACGCGACCGCGCCCAGCGTCCCCGCCAGCACCGCCCCGCCATGCGTCGAAAACACCTCGGCCAGCGGCACTTTCGGCGGCGGCGCTTCCCTCAGCGCGGCAGCAAAGGCCGGCGTCTCGTGCAGCTTGAGCCGCACCCACAGCCCGACGCCGACCAGCACGATCGACAGCACGAACGGCACCCGCCAGCCCCAGGCCCTGAAATCCCCGGCCGACAGCACCAGTCCCAGCACGAGGAACAGGCCGTTCGCCGCGATGAACCCCACCGGCGCGCCAAGCTGCGGCACGCAGCCGAACCGCCCGCGCCACCCGGGCGGTGCATTTTCGACCGCCAGCAACGCCGCCCCCGACCATTCGCCGCCCAGCCCGAATCCCTGGCCGAAACGCAACAGGCACAGCAGCACCGGCGCGATCCAGCCGATATCGGCATAGGTCGGCAGGAACGCGATGAAGAGCGTCGACAGCCCCATGATCAGCAGCGACGCGACCAAAGTCGACTTGCGCCCGATCCGGTCGCCGAAATGCCCGAAGGCGATGGCCCCCACCGGCCGTGCCACGAACGCGACCGCCAGCGTCGCGTACGACAGCAGCAGCCCGACCCCCGGGTCGCTCGGCGGGAAGAACGCCGTCCCGAACACCAGCGACGCCGCCGTGGCGTAGATGTAGAAATCGTAGAATTCGACCGCCGTCCCCGTCAGCGAGGCACCGAGAACGCGGGCGGTGGTGGCGCGGTCTTGCATGCCCCAGCGCTGGCGCAACACCGGCATCAGGTCAAGGTTGCCCCGAGGCCCGACGTTCCCTAGCTGTTCACCGATGAGTCTTCCCCAGTCAAACCAGCCTGATGCCCCCTATCTGCGCGGCCTCAACGCGCCACAACGCGACGCCGTGCTCACCACCGACGGCCCCGTCCTCGTCCTCGCCGGTGCGGGCACGGGCAAGACGGCGGCGCTTACGGCGCGGCTCGCGCACCTCGTCTACACGCGCAAGGCCTATCCGTCCGAGATCCTCAGCGTCACTTTCACCAACAAGGCGGCGCGCGAAATGCGCGAACGCGTGCGCGGCCTCATCGGCGACGCGGTCGAGGGGATGCCCTGGCTCGGCACCTTCCACGCCATCGCGGCGAAGATGCTCCGCCGCCACGCCGAACTCGTCGGGCTGCAGAGCAATTTCACCATCCTCGACACCGACGACCAGCTGCGCGTGATGAAACAGCTGATCATCGCCGCCGACCTCGACGAAAAACGCTTCACCGCCCGCGCGCTCGCCGGCGTCATCGACGGGTGGAAGAACAAAGGGCTGGTTCCCGAAGACATCGGCGCGGGCGAAAGCGAGTTGTTCGCCAACGGTCGCGGCGGCGAGCTCTACGCCGCCTATCAGGCGCGGCTGAAGGCGCTCAACGCCTGCGACTTCGGCGACCTGCTGCTCCACATGCTGGTGATCCTGAAGACCCACCGCGATGTGCTTGAAAACTATCAGAACCGTTTCCGCTACATCATGGTCGACGAATATCAGGACACGAACTCGTCGCAATATCTCTGGCTTCGCCTGCTTGCCCAGCAGCGCAAGAACATCTGCTGCGTCGGCGACGACGACCAGTCGATCTACAGCTGGCGCGGCGCGCAGGTCGAAAACATCCTGAAGTTCGAAAAGGACTTTCCCGGCGCCAAGGTCATCCGCCTCGAACAGAATTACCGCAGCACGCCGCACATCCTCGCTGCCGCCAGCGGCGTCATCGCGAACAACACCGGCCGCCTCGGCAAGACGCTGTTCACCGACCTGCCGCAGGGCGACCGCGTCAAGGTCATCGGCGTCTGGGACGGTCCCGAAGAGGCCCGCCGCGTCGGCGACGAGATCGAGGCATGGCAGCACCGCGGGCCCAAGGGCGCGAACAGCCTCGACGGCGTCGCCATCCTCATCCGCGCGCAATACCAGAGCCGCGAGTTCGAGGACCGCTTCATCGCGATCGGCATGCCCTATCGCATCGTCGGCGGTTTCCGCTTCTACGAACGCGCCGAAATCCGCGACGCGCTCGCCTATCTGCGCCTCATCAACCAGCCCGCCGACGACCTTGCCTTCGAACGCATCGTCAACGTGCCGAAGCGCGGGCTCGGCGACAAGGCGGTCGCCAAGATGCAGATGCTCGCCCGCGCCGAGGGAATCCCCCTTACCCATGCCGCCGCGCGCATCCTCGACACCGACGAGCTGACCCCGCAGGCGCGCCGCGCGCTCGGCAATCTCGTCGGCGACATCGCGCGCTGGCGCGACATGGCGAGCACGATGAACCATGCCGACCTCGCCCGGCAGATGCTCGACGAAAGCGGCTACACCGCCGCGCTCCAGGCCGAAAAGACCGTAGAGGCCAGCGGGCGCCTCGAAAACCTCACTGAACTCGCCCGCGCGATGGAGGAGTACGAGACGCTCGGCGACTTCCTCGAACACGTCAGCCTCGTCATGGACAACGAAGCTGCGGCGAACGAGGCCAAGGTCACGATCATGACCATCCACGCCGCCAAGGGCCTTGAATTCGAGAAAGTCTTCCTCGTCGGCTGGGAAGAGGGCGTCTTTCCCTCGCAGCGCGCGCTCGACGAGGGCGGGCTAAACTCGCTCGAGGAGGAGCGCCGCCTCGCCTATGTCGCGATCACCCGCGCGCGCCAGTCGGCGACCATTCTCCACGCCGCCAACCGCCGCATCTACGGCCAGTGGACCAGCAGCATCCCCAGCCGTTTTGTCGGCGAGCTGCCCGCCGACAACATCGAGCACGAAACCACCATGTCGGGTGGCGCAAGCCTGTGGCAGGCGAACTGGTCCGAACGCGCCGACCCCTTTGCGGATGTCGCGCGCGGCACCGGCCGCGGCCCGGGCTGGCAACGCGCTGCCAGCGTCAATTCCAGCTTCTCGACCGCCCCCCAGCGCATCGTCGAGGCGCGCGGCCCCGCGATCAGCCTGGGCAACAAGGGCCGCGACGACCTCGCGCTCGGCCAGCGCGTGTTCCACACCAAGTTCGGCTACGGCATCATCGCCGAGATCGAGGGCAACAAGCTCGAAATCGACTTCGAGAGCGCGGGGCGCAAGCGGGTGCTGGACTCATTCGTGACATGAGCCGGGACGCGCTGAATCCCGATTTCCTTCGTCACCCCGGACTTGATCCGGGGTCCAGCGTCCTCCTCCTCGACTTCGCGACCCGCTCTTTCGGCGGCGCATAGGGCGTCCCCTCCACCCGCCGCCGGTTATAGTCGGGCGCCCCGTCGTTCCACCACACCGGCCCGCGCTCGCCCAGCGCGACCTTTGCCGCCTGCACGCGGGCACGCGCCGCGGCTTCGGCGCCTGCATCCCCGGCCTTCAACGCCGCTCCGATGGCACGACGCGCATCCATCAGCTCCCCGACCAGTTCGGCCCGGCGTTCCTCGGACAGCGCGGGGTTGCTCGCACGCCACAGCACGCCATCGACGATGATGTAGCGCTTGTCGGGGGTGAGCGGCGGCGAGGGCATCGGCGGGGAACGCTTCGGCCGGGACCAAGTCTCCATGGCCCCTCCCCTGGTGGAAAACGACTTGAAGAATCCCCCTGTCCTACAGCCCGCGCTTTCCCGCATAGACTCGTGGATGACCACACCGCTCCTCCCCGCTCACCTCCAAATCGCCTTCGATCCCGTTCCTGTCGAGCCGCGCCGCGACGGGTGGACGCCCGGGCGGCAGCGCGACTTCATCGACGCGCTGATGGCGTGCGGGTCGGTCAAAATGGCGGCCTGCTATGCGGGCATGTCGGCCAAGTCCGCCTATCGATTGTGCGCGCGCGGCGATGCGGCGAGCTTTGCGGATGCGTGGGACGAAGCGCTCGACGCCGCGATCGCCCGGGTCGAGGCCAGGGCGTTCGACCGCGCGACCAACGGCACCCGCGATCCGGTGTTCTTCGGCGGGCGCCAGATCGGCAGCCGCACGCGCTATGACGACCGGCTGGCGCTCGCGGTCCTGCGTCACCGGCGCGTGTCGCATTGCGCGACCTGCGACGCCCTCATTTCGTCGTTCCTGGAAACCGGTTCGGCGGAGTTTTTGCACGAACTCGTGGGACGTTCGTGACCTTCGGCAATGCCCCTATCGAGCATAATCGCGCTTGGCAGGACCCTGCCTGCTCGGTTACCGCAGGTCGCAGGGGGATCGGCATGCGTCGCTTTTCGGGATTGGCCACGACCGTCATGCTCGGCAGCGCGCTGATGGCGTGCAACACGGTCGCGCCCACGCCTGCCCCGCCGCGCGTCGACAGTGCCGCGCCGGTGGCCGAACAGCCGTCGTACATCGACGTGCCGATCACCGCGAAGGTGGTAGAACTCGAACGCGCGCTCAACGCCCGCGTGCCGCGCGTCCTCTGGCAGATCGACGAAGTCAAAAAGGCCTGCATCCCCGCCCAGCGCATCTTCAAGGGCCGGCTGAAGATCACGCCCGACATGTCGTGCCGGGTCGTGGGTGCCGCGATCCGCGGGCCGATCACCGTCGGGGGTTCGGGCGACGTGCTGACCCTGTCGATGCCGGTCAACGTGCAGGTCGCGGCCAAGGACATCGGCCATATCATCAAGCAAAAGACCGCGACCGCCGCGGCGCGCGTCCGCGCCACGGCCCGCCTCGGCATGACGGCGGCGTGGCAGCCCACGGCCAAGGTCGACATCGACTATAAATGGACGCAGGTCCCCGGTACCGAGGTTCTCGGCCAGCGACTGAAGTTCGCCAGCAAGGTCGACCCCCGCCTGCAACAGGTAATCGCCGGACTCGAACGTACCTTGCCGCGCGAATTGTCGGCCCTCAACGCCCGCACCGAAGCGGACAAGGCGTGGAACAAGGGCTTCGTCGCGCTCGAACTCAACGAAAAAAATCCGCCAGTCTGGCTCCGCGTTACGCCCCAGCGCATCGCCTATGGCGGCTACCGGGTCGTCGGCAAGGATATCCAGCTTTACCTGACGGCGACCGCGCTGACCGAGACCTTCGTGGGGCCGCGTCCCGAAACCCGCAAGCCGACGCCGCTGCCGCCGCTGGGTTTCGACCGGCCCGCCGCCAACGCCCGGCTGTTCGTGCCCGTGATCGCCTCCTACGCCGAGCTCGAACCCGTTGTCTCGAAGGCCTTGGGGAAACTGGCCAGAAAGGGGATCGTCCTGCCCAACGTCGGCCCCGTGAAGGTGCAGTTCGGCAAGGTGACGATCTACGGCACGACCGGCGACAAGATCGCCGTCGGCATCCAGATCGACGCCGAAGGACCCAATGGCATCCTCAAGCCCAAGGGCCTGGTCTGGCTGACCGGCACGCCGGTCAACGAGCCCGGATCGCAGGTCGTGAGCGTCCGCAACCTCGCGATCACCGGCGCGACCGACAGTCCGGCGACCAATCTGCTTGCCCAGATTGCGCTGTCGGCCGACACGCAGGGGGCGATCCAGTCGGCCCTGACCGAAAACTTCGCGAAAGATTACAACGAGGTCCTGCGCAAGGCCAATGCCGCGATCGAGACGAAGCGGGTTGGCGACTTCCTGCTCTCGGCCCGGCTGACCAAGGTCGAGAACGGCCGGATCGAGGCCTATGGCCAGGGGCTGTACATGCCCGTGACGGCAACGGGCACGGCGACCATCCGCTACGCGCCCTAGGCGCGGCGCGGACGTGGGGCGCTAGCGATGCGTTAAACCGGAAGCGGCTATAGGTTGACGGCATGGCACGATCATCTCCCTTTTCGGTCGAACGCATTGCGGTCGCCCTGATCGGTGCGGCGCTGCTCGGCGCCGGGGCGATCGCGCTGTGGCCCGCGCCCGCGCCGGTTCCGAAAGCGTCACCTGCCCGGTCACGACCCGTCGCGCCGAACCCGCCGCCGGCCCCGGCCGACCCCGCTCTCTATCCCATCCGCTCGGCGCTCAGCATCGACCACAAGATGAAGCACGGCGACTGGGTCTGGGACGAATCGGCCGCCCCCCGTGGCGGTCCGGACGGCGACGTCGTCTTCATTGCCGTCGACCTGAAGGCGCAGATGATGTCGGTCTTCCGCGGCGGGCACGAGATCGGCGTGGCGGTGATCGAACATGGCGCCACGGGCAAGCCGACGCCGGTCGGCGCCTTCACGATCCTGTCCAAGCACAAGGACTATCACTCCAACACCTATGTCGACGATGCCGGCCGCCCGGCGCCGATGCCATGGGCACAGCGGCTGACGACGTCCGGCGTCTTCATTCACGGGGCAAAGGTCCGCATCGACTGGGGCAGCAACGGCTGCGTCGGCATTCCCGACGCGTTCGCGGAGAAGCTCTTCGGCGCGACGCAGGTCGGCGACCGGGTCTCGATCACCGACGGGGCGGTTCTGCAGGTCGGGAACAGCGTGCCGGTCGCCTGAAAGCTGTCGCATGTTCGCAACCTTGGCGGGGCATGGACGTTCCAGCGTCGAACCCCTCAAGGAGACACCTTATGCCGCTCATCACCACGCGCGATGAAACCGATCTGTACGTCAAGCAATGGGGGGAAGAGGGGCGCGATGTCGTCCTCGTGCACGGATGGCCGCTCAATGCCGACAGCTGGGACGATGTGGCGCTGGCCCTCGCCGAAGCCGGATACCGCGTCACCGCCTATGACCGTCGCGGTTTCGGCCGGTCGGACCAGCCCTGGGACGGCTATGACTATGACACGTTCGCCGACGACCTCGCCGATGTGATCGAGGCCGCCGAAGTCGAGGACGCGCTCCTCGTCGGCTTCTCGATGGGCGGCGGCGAAGTCGCCCGCTATCTCTCGCGCCACGAAAAGGAGGGCGTCTCGAAGGTCGCTCTGATCTCGTCGGTCGTCCCCTTCATGCTGCAGACGGCCGACAACCCCGATGGCGTTCCCGCCAAGGTGTTCGAGGACATGAAGGCCGGCATCCGCGACGACCGCGCCGGCTTTATGCAGACCTTTGCCCCGCAGTTCTTCGGCAACGGCTGGATCGTGAAGGCGGTCAGCGACGGCGTGCTCGACAGCTTCTTCCAGATGGCGATGCTTGCCGGTCTCTGGCCGACGCTCGCGTGCGTCGACGCCTTTTCGGCGACCGATTTCCGCGGCGACATGGCGGCGTTCGACCTGCCGACGCTCATCATTCACGGCACTGATGACCGGACCGTGCCGATCGACGTCAGCGCGCGCCGCGCCGCTGCCGCCATTCCGCACGCCCGGCTGATCGAATATGAAGGCGCCGCCCACGGCGTTCTCGTCACCCACAAGGACCAGGTCGTGCGCGACCTGCTCGCCTTCCTCGACGAAGCCTGACTTTCGCGGCGGCAAGGACAGTCCGTGTTGCAGCTTCGGGCATTGCGGGCCAAAGGGTTTACGTGACCGCAACCGGACCGTCCTCGCCGCTTTCCATTCCTGATTTCAGGCTCTACTGGATCGCGCGTTTTGCCGCGGTGCTCTCGACCATGGGGATGGTCGTGATCATCGGCTATCAGGTCTATGACACGGCCCGCTCGAGCTATGGCATGTCGATCCGCGAAGCCTCGCTCCAGATCGGACTGGTCGGCCTGTTCCAGTTCGTGCCCCTTGCGCTGCTGACGCCCGTCGCAGGATGGGCAGCCGATCGCTATGAACGGCGGACAGTCGCGCGCATCGCCAACGCCATCGACATGTGCATTGCGCTGGCGCTCGGATATGCAACGGCAAACGACCTGCTTACCCTGCCGTTGTTGTTCGCCCTGGCCGCGATGCACGGCGTTGCCCGTGTTTTCGTCGGACCCGCGATGTCGGCGATCGCGCCGAACATCGTCCCGCCTGCCCTGTTGCCGAGGGCGATCGCCATGAGCTCGATCGCGTGGCAATCTGCCTCTGTCGCCGGTCCAGCTCTGGGCGGTTTCCTGTATGCCGCACATCCTTCGCTTCCCTATTGGACGGCCGCTGCGCTCATGTTCATCGCGATCCTTGCGCTTACGCCGGTTCGCCGGGTCGTACCGCCGCCATTCCAGGGCTCAACGACGCCTCTCGCGCAAATGGCCGATGGGCTGGCCTATGTTCGCGGCCATCGCTTCCTGCTCGGTGCGATCACGCTCGACCTGTTCGCCGTACTCCTCGGCGGCGCAACCGCGATGCTGCCGGTCTACGCGCGCGACATCCTGCAGGTTGGGACGCCCGGGCTCGGCATCTTGCGCGCGGCGCCTGCCGTGGGCGCGGCGCTTGTCGCCTTGTGGTTCTCATGGCGTCCGCTGCGCAACAATGTCGGCGTCAAGATGATCGGTGCCGTCGTTGCCTTCGGCGTCGCGACGGTCGTCTTCGGGCTGTCGCGTCACATGGGCCTGTCACTCGCGGCGCTCGCTGCCCTCGGCGGCTTCGACATGCTTTCGGTTTACGTACGGTCGTCGCTGGTCCAGCTGCACACGCCGGACTCGATGCGCGGCCGCGTCTCGGCCGTATCAGGGCTGGCCATTTCCGCTTCCAACGAGCTCGGCGAGGTGCAGTCCGGCATTGCCGCGGCGCTCCTTGGTCCGGTTGGTGCCGTCGTCATCGGCGGCGGTGCCGCCGTGGCAGTGGCACTCGGCTGGTCCTACATCTTTCCGGAACTTCGCCACGCTCGTACCTTCGATCCGCCGGAAACCGCCCTCAGCAACGCCGTGATGCAGGAGAAACCCGCATGAAAGCCGCCAATATCCTCGAGACGATCGGCAACACCGCCCATATCCGTGTGAGCCGCCTATTCCCCAACGCCGAAGTGTGGATCAAGTCGGAGCGCAGCAATCCGGGTGGGTCGATCAAGGACCGAATTGCGCTCGCCATGATCGAGGACGCCGAGCGATCGGGTGCCCTCAAACCCGGCGGGACGATCGTCGAGCCGACGTCGGGCAACACCGGCATCGGGCTCGCGATGGTCGCCGCGGTCAAAGGGTACAAGCTCGTCTTGGTCATGCCCGAAAGCATGAGCATCGAACGCCGCCGCCTGATGCTTGCCTATGGCGCGACCTTCGACCTGACACCGCGGGAGAAGGGCATGAAGGGGGCGATCGAACGCGCCATCGAATTGGTCGACTCGACGCCGGGGGCCTGGATGCCGCAGCAGTTCGAAAATCCGGCGAACATCGACGTTCACGTCAGGACGACTGCGCAGGAGATCTTGGCGGACTTTCCGGACGGGCTCGATGCCATGATAACCGGTGTCGGCACGGGAGGTCATATCACCGGCTGCGCGCAGGTGCTGAAGCAAGCCTGGCCGAACCTGAAGGTGTTTGCAGTTGAGCCCACGCTCTCCCCGGTCATTTCGGGCGGCCAGCCGGGCCCGCATCCGATCCAGGGGATCGGTGCCGGCTTCGTGCCCGCGAACCTGCACACCCAGCTGCTTGACGGCGTGATCAAGGTTGATCCGGCCGACGCAAAGACAATGGCCCGACGCGCTGCTGCCGAAGAGGGAATGCTGGTTGGTATTTCTTCCGGCGCGACCCTAGCTGCGATCGCACAGAAGCTGCCCGAGCTCGGCGCTAAGGCGCGCGTACTCGGCTTCAACTACGATACCGGCGAGCGCTATTTGTCCGTCCCGGACTTTCTGCCGGAGTAAGGTCAGACGATCGAGACACCCTGGCGTTTCGTATCGCCCAGGAACTCGAGAAGCTTGGACGCAGCTGAGTCCGACAGTTCGATAAATACGCGACGCCCGTCGGTCGGATCAGTGACGCGAACGAATATGCCGAGATCCGTCATCGTGCGTATCCAGCGCAGAGCGGTTGTCGGTGGCACGGCTGCAGCGATACAAAGGCTGGAAACGGCAACTTTGATCCGCTCGATCCGAGCGGCCATCAGGTCGAGCATCATATCCCAAGCTGGGTCCGCAAACATATCGGCGGGAAACAGCGCTTCGCGTTGACGACGCAGCCGTATCATCGTCCGAATATCCCCGGGTCGTACGATCTGGGATTGGGCGAAACGCAAATCGGACGAACCCGCACGATAGCCAATCAGACCATCGGAAACCGTTTGTCGGCTGTCGTCCGAAGCGCCTGCAAGGGCCCGGGCAATGCGGGCGACCTCGTCAGCAAGCTGGTGAAGACGTGCGGTGTCCCTGACCGAGTCTATCTCCTGAAGAGTTACTGAGCTTTCAGCACTCGCGAAACCTATCGCCGCCACTCGCTCAAGCATCGACGGTTCGCACAACAAGGTCGCAAAGGGAGCCGAAATACGCGCCGCCACTCGGTCAAGCGCCTCCTGAGCGAAGCAAATGACCGCGCTTTGCCCGCGCCAGCCGGCCTCCACCTCGATGCGAGACAGCAGCGCCTCCTCCCCCGCCGCCTCGTCGGGGCCGACGTCTACGACCAAGAGCGTGCCATGTGGCCGATGCCGAAGTTCTGCTTCGGCGTCCGTAAGCGTGAACTTGCGCACGGGCCGCAAGCCGGCCGCCAGAACTGCATCTTCGAGATCAATTTCGGCCGATGCCCGTTCGGACACGATCCAAGCGCTTCGGCGTGCATCCATACTCGAGCCTAGCGCCATTTTTTCGGCTCCCGACAGTGTTTCTGACATTTGCCGTAGTACCCTTCAAATGGTCAATAGGTCGGATGTGGTGCAGGCCGGTCCCAGATACACGGCAATATTCCTCCGAAACGGGTACCGAAGTTCGAGATTCGATTTAGAAGTTTTTGTTTATTCAATAATTTAGAATAACTACAGCACGATAGACCGATTTAACAAAGCGCCGCGTCAAAACCGTTATGGACGGAGTTGATATCGAACCGTTCGTCATTCAAGGAATTGTCACGCAGGATCACAAGATCACTGGCCGGCTCAGTTCCAGCGATGCCGCAATGCAGCATTCATGTTCTTCGGCTATGTTACGCTGGATGCGATTCGTATGCGTTCCCGCGCTGGGCTTGGCCTTGCTTTCCGTTCCGGCCGTCGCGGCCGAGCCTGCCCCCCAGGCGGCATCCGACACTTCTTCGGAAGAGATCGTCGTGACCGCGCCCAAACTGACCGGGTCGGTGATCAGCGACGTGCCGCCGATTGTCGAACTCGATGCCAATGCTGTCGAAAGCTACGGCGCCGCTTCGATCACCGAACTGCTGTCCGCGCTCGCGCCACAGACGGGCCCGGGTCGCGGGCGTGGAGGTGGCGGCCCGGTGGTGCTGCTCAACGGCATTCGCATTTCGGGCTTCGGCGAATTGCGCGACATCCCGCCAGAGGCCATCCAGCGCGTACAGATCCTGCCCGAAGAGGTCGCGCTACAATACGGCTATTCCGCCGACCAACGCGTGGTCAACTTCATCTTGAAGGACAATTTTCGCGCCGTCACGGTCGATGCCGAATACGGCGGCGCGACGGCCGGCGCTCGGCGCGAGAGCGACTTGCAGGGCACGCTTGTCCGGATCGGAAAGGCGCAGCGCCTGACGCTCGGGGGCAGTTATGAGACCGGAACCAGCGTGCTCGAAAGTCAGCGCGGGATTGCGCAACGAGCCGCCATTTTCCCGTTTGTCGACGCCGGCCAATATCGCACGCTATTGCCGGGATCCGACTCCATCAAGCTCAACGGTGTCCTGAACCGCAAGCTGACCGACAGCATTTCGGCGACTTTCAACGGAAGTTGGCAGCGCGATACCAGCAACGCTCTTTTGGGCGTGCCGACGGCGACGCTGACCGCAGGTGGCCAGACCATTACCCGCGGCTTCCTGCCCGCCCTTGCCCGCGGCACCACCACCGACGCGCTGCATGGTGGGCTGACGGTCAATGGAAATATCTCGAAATGGCTGTGGACGCTGACCGGCAACTACGACCGGTCGATCACGCGGACGCTCACCGACCGCGGAGTCGACGGCCTTGCACTCCAGGCACTGGCGTCGGCGTCCGGTACGACCTTCAACCCGTTTGCACCGAATCCCGACAGCCCGCTGCCCTATCTGGCGCGCGATTCTGCTCGGTTGCAGACCGACACGTCGAACGGCATCTACACCTTGTCGGGCGCGCTGCTGCAGCTCCCCGCAGGTGCGGTTAGGACGACGGTGCGTGCCGGTTTCGCCACCACGCGCCTTGCCAGCCAATCGGTCCGCGGTGGACTTCCCCAGTCCACCCGCCTGTCGCGCGACGAAGCCAATGGACGGGTAAACATCGACATCCCACTGGCAAATGCGGATCGCGACGTGGCCGGGGCGCTGGGTAAACTGTCGATCAATGCCAATATCGCCTATCGGAAGCTTTCGGATTTCGGCGGCCTCATCAGCTTCGGTTACGGTCTCAACTGGCAGCCGCTCGACGGTCTCACGGTTCTTGCCAGCGCATTGGGGGCCGATACCGAACCGAGCATTGGCGACCTCGGCAATCCGATACTGACGACGCCGGGTGTGCCGACCTATGACTACACCCGCGGCGAGACTGTGCTCGTGACACGCATTTCCGGCGGCAACCCGGCTCTGGTCAGCGAGCGACAGCGCGACACCAAGGCATCGCTGAACTATCAGCCGCCGCTCCTTAAAGGCCTGACCGTCGGGGTCGACTATTTCCGAAACCGCAGCACCAATCCCGTCGCAGCCTTTCCGACACTGACGCCTGATATCGAAGCCGCCTTTCCGGGTCGCGTTGTCCGCGACGCCACCGGGCGCCTCGTTACCATCGACAGTCGCTCGGTGAATTTTGCGGCGACACGAAGCGACGTCGTCCGTGTCGGGTTCACTTTCCAGAAGGAATTCGGGCAGCCCGCGGGGGGCCGCGGCGGCTTCGGCGGCGGGCGCGGCGGGGGGAGGCCAGACGGCGCCGGTCCGCGCCCCGGCGGTGGCTTCGGCGGCGGGGGTTTCGGGCGGGGCGGCGATGGCGGCCGGTGGACGGTCGCGCTGTACGACAACATTCGTTTTCTCGACCAGGTGCAGATCAGGCCCGGTCTGCCCGTGCTCGACCTGCTGGGTGGTGATGCTACAGGCGGAAACGGCGGCAGCCCGCGCCACAGTTTCGACCTCGATGCAGGTTGGTTCAACAAGGGGCTCGGCGTACGCGCGACGGGAAGCTACCAGAGCGGATCAATCGTCACGGGGTCGACTGCGGCGTCGACCCTGCGGTTCGGCGACTTGGCGACGTTCAACCTCAACGCCTTCCTTAATTTCGACAGCCGCAAGAAGCTTGTTGACGAGGTACCCTTTCTGAAGGGCGCACGCTTGCGGCTCAGCGTCCAAAACATCTTCAATTCGATCAGGGACGTTCGCGACGGCGCGGGGCTTGTGCCCATCGGGTTCCAGCCCGGCTATATCGATCCGCGCGGCCGATATATCGAAATCGATTTCCGAAAGAGGTTCTAGCCGCTCGCTGCAATCTGATAGAGAAAATCGGCGAACCCGAAGGTTGCCTGCGGCAGACTGGCCACCTTGGGGTTGCTCGATTCAATGACGTAATATTCGTCCGGTGCATGCGCGCCGCTGCCATGGCCCATGCCGAAGTGCCCCGCTGGCAACGACACGGGCGCCGCAGTGAAAACAGCGCCGGGCCATGATCCGGCAAGGCGTGGATTGAGCGTCGCACTAATGCCTGCCCTTTTGTAAGTCGCAAGTTCCGCGCGGATTACCCGGCTGTCCTCTGCCGTTTCGGTAGGGTCATAGCCACCGGAGACGTTCACTTCGATGTCGGTGAAGCCGCGCCTGTCGAGATGCGCGCGAAGCTTCCGCGTCGCTTCCGCACGTGTCTGATTGGGAACAAGGCGACAGTCGATCTTGGCTAAAGCCCGCGCAGGCAGCACGGTTTTGCCGCCAGGGCCGGTGTAGCCCGCGACCAGCCCTTCGATATTGACCGTCGGCTGTGACGCCAGCCGTTCGAGGGCCTGCACAAACGGCAAGTTGTCGATCCACACCGGCACGCCCATCGACGCCTTCATCTCCGCCTCATTTGCGTTTTTCGCATTTTCGGCAATCAAGGCCTTTTCGCGCGCGGACAGCGGCCGCACGTTTTCGAACCATCCGTCGATCGCCGGCGTATTGCCGTCGGCTGTCACCAATGTCTGCAGCGCCTGTACCAAGCGCCACGCAGGTGAATCGACCATTGCCTTGTAGCTCGAGTGCAGGTCCTTGGCCGGGCCGCGCATCCATTTCGCGCCGCTCGCGACAAGCTCGAGCTCGATGATCCCCTTCGACCCCAGATTGACATCGACATTGCCCGACTTGTCCTGCCAGGCGGCCGGAATGATGACGCCTTCGCACCGCTTCAGGGCCGCCAGGACGTCCGGTCGCGTTGCGGCATCACGAAAGTTCGGTGAACCGATTTCTTCCTCGCCCTCGGCCAGGAGGACGAGATTGACCGGCAGTTTGACACCTGCCGACCGGAACGCGTGCAGGGCCGCCAGAAAGGTCGCCTCGGGCCCCTTCTGGTTGATGGCGCCCCGGCCGACGATCGCCTTGCCCCAGCCGGGCTTGTCGACGATCCGCGCCTCGAGCGGCGGCGACGACCATTCGGCAGGATCGAACTGCTTCACGTCGTACATGAAATAGATGCCCATCGTCCGCTTGGCGCCTGCGTCCAGCGTGGCGAAGACCGACGGGTGTCCCTTGGTCGGAACGATCTCAGCCTTCTGGAATCCGGCGTCCTTGCAGAGCGCCGCCATATATTGAGCGCCTTTCATCATGTCGCGGTTCTCGGCAGCGATGGATGGCAGGGCGATCCATTCCTGGATCCGCTTGATCGCGGCATCGTTACCGGCCTCGATCGCCTTCATCAGCTTCGCTGCGTCGCCGGAACCGGCGAGAGCAGCCCCGGGGGCCGTGAGCACGCTCGCGCCGATGATGCCCGCGTTGAGAATGCTGCGGCGGTCGAGGTCGTCAGACATATATGCTCTCCCCTGTTTACCGGGGTGAGTAGAGCGCGGTGCCGTGCCAGTGTCGAGAGGATAAAGCTTCCGCGCTGGTCTGTGCCCGCGCTGCCCCTAGTGCGCCAGCGACTTGTTGATATCCTCGACCATCTTCTTGGCGTCGGCCAGCAGCATCATCGTCTGGTCCATGTAGAAGACATCGTTGTCGACGCCAGCATAGCCCACGCCACCCATCGACCGCTTGATGAAGAACACGGACTTTGCCTTGTCCACATCGAATACCGGCATGCCATAGATCGGCGACGATTTGTCGGTCTTTGCCGCCGGGTTCACCACGTCATTCGCGCCGATGATGAATGCGACATCGGCTTGCGCGAATTCGCTGTTGATATCCTCCAGCTCGAACACCTCGTCATACGGGACATTTGCCTCTGCCAGCAGCACGTTCATATGGCCCGGCATGCGGCCTGCGACAGGATGGATCGCGTATTTGACGCTGACGCCTTCCTTCTTGAGCAGATCGCCCATTTCGCGAAGCGCGTGCTGTGCCTGAGCGACCGCCATGCCATAGCCCGGGACAATGATGACGCTGTCCGCCTGTTTCATCATATAGGCGGCGTCCTCGGCCGATCCACGCTTCCATGGCCGGTCGATCTTGGCTGCATCGCCCCCGCTCGCTGTCGCGCCGAAGCCGCCGGCGATGACGCTGATGAAACTGCGGTTCATCGCCTTGCACATGATGTAGCTGAGGATCGCGCCCGACGAACCGACAAGCGCGCCGGTGATGATCATCGCCGTATTGTGCAGCGTGAAGCCCATCGCAGCCGCGGCCCAGCCCGAATAGCTGTTCAGCATCGATACGACGACCGGCATGTCTGCGCCGCCGATGGGGATGATCAGCAGGAATCCGATCACGAAACTCAGGATCGTGATCGTCCAGAAGATCCAGGGCGACTGATCGAAACAGAAATAGGCAACGAGCCCGATGATCCCTGCCAGAACGCCCAGATTGATGACGTGCCGTGCGGGCAGCATGATCGGCTTGCCGCCCATGTTGCCGTTGAGCTTTAGAAAAGCGATGACCGAGCCGCTGAACGTGATCGCACCGATCGCGATGCCCAGGCCCATTTCGATGCGGCTCTGAACATGGATTGCGCCGTCGGGGTCGGCAATGCCGAACGCCTGGGGGTTGAGGTAAGCGGCCGCTGCCACGAGCACAGCCGCCATGCCGACCAGCGAGTGGAACGCAGCCACGAGCTGCGGCATGTCGGTCATCTTGATCCGACGTGCTGTCGTGATGCCGATGACGGCACCGATAACGATGGCCGCGAGGATTTGACCGATCGTCGTAAGGTCGAGCGGCAACTGCCAGGGTTCGACGATGTCTTCGCTTAGACGGTCGAGACGCGGAACGTGCGTGACCAGTGTCGTGACAACGGCAATCGCCATGCCGACCATGCCCAGCCGATTCCCACGCTGCGACGTCGACGGCGATGAAAGGCCCCGGAGCGCGAGAATGAAACACACTCCGGCGATCAGGTAGGCCAGCATTGCCCAAGTCGCGGTGGCGTCCGGTGTTGCCCCGTCCATCGGCCTAGCGCTCCTTCTTCTTGTACATCGCCAGCATGCGCGCAGTGACCGCAAAGCCGCCGAAGATGTTGACGCTGGCCATGACGACCGCGAGCAGGCCAAGCCATTTCGAGCTTGCCGACCCCACCGCCGCTGCCGCGATCAGTGCACCGACGATGATGACGCTGGAGATGGCATTGGTCACGGCCATCAACGGCGTGTGCAACGCAGGCGTGACTGACCAGACGACGTAATAGCCGACGAAACAGGCCATCACGAAGATGGAGAGGATGCTGATGAAGTCCACGTCAATATCCCTGGATTAAGCGATCAACCGCTCGTTCACGACCTTGCCGCCCTGCGTCAGGCGAATCGCGTTGCCGATTTCTTCGTCGAGCACCGGCTTTCCCGCTTCCTTGTCCCAGAAAGCGCTGAGAAAGTTGTAGAGGTTGCGGCTGAACAGCGCGCTGGCGTCGGTCGCGAGGCGCGACGGCACGTTCTTGTGCCCCACGATCCTGACGCCATGGATTTCGACAACCTCTCCAGCGACCGCTCCCTCGACGTTGCCGCCGCTCTCAACGGCGAGATCGACAATGACACTCCCCGGCTTCATACTCGCAATCTGCGCATCTGAAATCAGGCGCGGGGCTGGCCGCCCCGGGATCAGCGCGGTCGTGATGACAATGTCCTGCTTGGCGATATGGCTCGACACAAGTGCCGCTTGCGCCGCCTTGTACTCATCGGACATCTCGGTGGCGTAGCCGCCGGCGCCTTCGCCCTCGATGCCTTTAACATCCTCGACGAAAATGGCCTTGGCACCGAGTGATTCGATCTGTTCCTTGGTTGCCGAACGCACATCGGTCGCAGAAACCTGCGCTCCCAGGCGCCGCGCTGTCGCAATCGCCTGCAGCCCGGCGACGCCCACGCCCATGACGAAGACGCGCGCCGCATTCACCGTGCCCGCTGCCGTCATCATCATCGGAAAGGCCTTGCCGTACTCGGCCGCTGCATCGAGTACAGCCTTGTAACCGCTCAAATTCGACTGCGACGACAGGATGTCCATCGACTGTGCACGCGTGATTCGCGGCATGAATTCCATCGCCAGCGCCTCGATCTCCAGCGCGGCATAGGCGTCGACGCGGGCGCGCTCACCGAATGGATTGAGCCCTGCGGCCAGCCATGCACCCGCTTTGACGCCTGCGAGGCTCTCTGGCGCGGGACCTGCGACGCCGAGCAGGATATCGGCATCGGCAATCGTCGCCGCCCGCGTACCGACGGTTGCGCCCGCAGCCTCAAAAGCCGCGTCGTCGATGGCAGCCGTCATGCCGGCACCGGCTTCGACCGCGATGGTCGCGCCAAGCGCCACGAATTTCTTGACGGTTTCGGGACTGGCGGCGACGCGGCGCTCGCCCTCGGCGGTTTCCTTGAGGACGCCGATCTTCATCAGGCGACGATGACGACGACGATTGCGGCGGCGATGAATGCGACGACGGCGCCCCATTTGAACCAGCCGACAAAGCCTTCGTAAGATGCGCGGTGAGCCGAAATGTCCATCGCGCCTGCTTCGCCGTTAGTTTCGCCGTGTCCGGCCATGTCGTATCCTCTAGGTCGGTGAATGCCCTGGCTTGTCCATAGCCTGACACAAAGTCGGGTCAAGAGTTTCACCGCCGGTGGCGGAAGCCTTAAGGCCGCCTTTACTCTCGCAAGCTATGACCGTCGGCGAAGGCAAGACTGGACAGTACGCGAATATCATGACGCCGAATGGGACCCGCATGTTGATGCTCGTCGATGCCGATCCTGCGCACGGCCGGCTTGTCTCCGCGCTTGCCGCCCGCGCCGGATGGCGGACGATTGTTGCGCCGGAATGCGAAATCGCCATTGCGACACTCGGCACTCGCGATGGCATGATGCTCGACGCGATACTCATCGACGTCGGGGACGATATCGCTCCCCTTATCGAGGAGCTTCGTGCACGTCGCCCTGCCCTGCCTATCCTCATGCTCACGGCCAACAACTCGATCGATGTAGCCGTCACCGCGATGCGCGCGGGCGCGTCCGACTTTTTGGTCAAGCCGATCGCCCCGGAGCGCTTGCTCGCGGCGCTCGAAGTCGCCATCCAGAATGGTACCGACGGTGGCGAACTTCGGCCGCTGACTGAAAAGATCGAGGCCGCACTGGGGTTCGACGAGATCGTCGGCTCCGCACCTAAATTTCGTGCAGCCCTCGCCATCGCGGCAAAAGCGGCGCGCGCGCGCGTGCCGATGCTTGTTGAGGGCGAGTCCGGTGTAGGTAAAGCTGTCATCGGCGAGGCGATCCACGCGGCCTCTCCGCGCGGTAAGCGGCCACTTGTTGTCGTCAATTGCGGCTCCATGCCGGCGAACCAGATCGAATCTGAACTTTTCGGGCACGAGAAAGGTGCGTTTGCGGGCGCCTTTACCAGCCAGATCGGCAAATTGATCGATGCCGACGGCGGCACGCTGTTCCTCGACGAAGTCGGTGAATTGCCGATCGAGGCGCAGGTAAAGCTGCTCCGCCTGCTGCAAACGGGCGAGGTGATGGCCACGGGCGCGCGCTACCCCCGAGAAGTAGATGTGCGTATTGTCGCGGCGACAAACCGCCCCCTCCTCGACCGGGTCGCAGCAGGACATTTCAGGGAAGATCTCTACTACCGTCTCGCCGCCGTCCAGCTGACCATTCCGCCGCTGCGCGAACGGCGCGGCGATGTGCCTGCGCTTGCGCGCCACCTGCTCACACGCATCGCCAGGCAGCCGGGTCTTCGCGACCTCGGCATTACCGACGAGGCGATGGCGCTACTGTCAGGCTACAGTTGGCCGGGCAATGTCCGGCAGCTGCACGACGTGCTGTTCCGCGCAGCCGTTCTTTGCGAGGGCGATGCCCTGACGGCAGGCGACTTTCCGCACATCGCAGCGCAGTCGATGAATACGCCGCAACCGGGCGAGCCCTCGGGTGCGGGCGTCGCGCTTTACCAGCCGGACGGAAACTTGCGCGCACTGGACGCCATCGAGGCGGATGTGATTCGGCTGGCCATCGGACATTATCGGGGACGCATGACCGAAGTTGCGCGCCGGCTTGGGATCGGCCGATCGACCCTGTACCGCAAATTGGCCGAGCTGGGCATCAGCGACGCGGCTTAGCGCCGCCGCCCCTTCGCTCCGTCGACATAGGGGCTTGCTTCAACGCCGAGTGCTCACCCGGTCAAACCCTGGTCGCGCAATCCGCGCCACACCTTCAGTGCCTGGACCGTCTCTGCCGTATCATGCACGCGCACGAGCTGCGCGCCCTGCTCGGCCGCTTTTAGCGCGATGGCGAGCGAGCCCGCCAACCTGTCTTGTACCGGCGCCTCACCCGCAAGCGCGCCGATGAAACGCTTGCGGCTGGCGCCAACCAGGACCGGGCAGCCGAGACCGTGAAAAAGCGCCAGGCCATTCAACAGCGACAGGTTCTCCGCAACGCCCTTGCCGAATCCGATGCCTGGATCGACAATCACGCGGCGACGCGCGATGCCGGCGACTTCCAGTGCCGATATGCGCGTCGCAAGCCAGTCGTACGTCTCGATGAGGGGATCGGTATAGAAGCCGCCCTCGTGCAAGGTCTTTGCGGCATCGGGTGAATGCATGATGACAACCGGGCAATCGACGGTCGCGAGCAAGGCGGCGGCCTGCGGGTCATGACATAAGGCAGACACGTCGTTGATCATCGCCGCCCCGGCGCCCAGCGCCGCGCCCATTACGGCGGCCTTGCGCGTATCGATGCTCACCGCGACACCAGCACGGGACAGCTTTTCTATCACAGGCAGGGTTCGGGCGATTTCGTCGCCCTCCCAAACCGTCGGTGCGCCCGGACGCGTGGACTCCCCGCCGACGTCGATCAGCGCGGCACCCGCCGCAGCCATGGCCACGCCTGCGCTCGCCGCGGCATCGGCATCGCCGACATGCTTGCCGCCGTCCGAGAAGCTATCGGGCGTCATGTTCAGGATGCCCATGACCTGTGGCTGATCGAGCCGCACGATACGTTCGCCAAGCGCCAGCGGCGTCCGCGCGCTCGTTAGTGCGGCGAGGGCAGCCGTTGCGGCTTCGTCCCCGGCCACGACCGCTTCAACTCCTTCAACAGGAACCAGGCGTTTCGAAACCCGCTTGCCCCCCTCGACCGTAATGGCCTCGAACGCCGAAAAAAAGCACATGCCCCCGGCCAGCCGCATGAACTGCCCGTCGAAGCCGACGGGCGAGTCGATGAAGGCCGTTGGTCGCAGGTAAAGCGCCATTCTCAGCCCCTGTCGCGCGCGATGCGTTCGAACACCGCACGCACATTCGCCGCGGATGCCGCTGTCAATGCGCCATCAGCGATCTCGGCCTCGGTCCAGAGCCACGAGCGGGCCGGGTCATCCAGCATCGCCCAATCGGGAAACAGCCGGGCCTCGGCAGGCGCCGACACGAGCTGCCTGACCGCGAGATGACGATCGTCTTGCAGGATGCGCGCATAGGCCGACGCAACCTTTGCTTCGGGCCCCTCCAGCAATTGGAGATAGATATCGCGTCGCGCGACCAGTGCGCCGGTCAATCCGTCGCGGGCGTTGTTGCGACGCGAGATCGACAGGATGCCGTTCAGTATGCCGTCGTCGAAACCGAACGGCTCCGACATGTAGATGAGCTGATGGATGGTCATGGCGCCAGCTTAGGGCATCCCTACTCGCGCCGATAGGTCAAGGCTCGGTCGACAGCAGATAGGTTTGGCGCAGGGCATCAATCGGCTTGATCTGGCCTGCCACGAGGGTGTGCCAGAAGGTCCAGCCGTTGCACGACGGTGCCCCTTGCAGCGACGCCCCCAGCTTGTGGATCGTCCCGATGTCCTTTCCACAGGCCAGCGACCCATCGGCGCGGACAATGGCCACCCAGCGGCGCTTCGCGTCGAACACTTCGCTGCCGGGCGCCAGCAGGCCCGTCTCGACCAGCGTGCCAAAGGCGACCCGCGTCGCCGCCGTCGGCGCCATCATCGTCGTAACGGCACTCTCGTCGAGCGGCAGCGCTGCCGCGATGCGCTCGTTCGCGACGTCGCAATAGGTGGGGTCGCGCTCGATTCCGATGAAATGCCGCCCCAAGCGCTTCGCCACCGCGCCGGTCGTACCAGTGCCGAAGAACGGGTCAAGCACCACATCGCCGGGTTTCGTCGCGGCCAGCAGAACGCGGTAGAGAAGCGCTTCGGGCTTTTGGGTCGGATGTGCTTTGGTGCCGTCGCGCTTCAGTCGTTCCTGCCCTCCGCAGATCGGCAGGCTCCAGTCGCTACGCATCTGCAATTCGTCGTTCAGGGTCTTCATGGCGCGATAGTTGAACGTGTATCGCGACTTTTCGGACCGGGCCGCCCAGATAAGTGTCTCATGGGCATTGGTGAACCGCGTGCCCTTGAAATTCGGCATGGGATTGGCTTTTCGCCAGACGATATCGTTGAGTATCCAGTAGCCCTGGTCCTGCACCTTGGCACCGACCCTGAAGATATTGTGGTAGCTGCCGATCACCCACAGCGTGCCGTCCGGTTTCAGGATGCGGCGTGCCTCGGCCAGCCAGGCAGCCGTGAAGGCGTCATAAGCGCCAAAGGTGTCGAACTTGTCCCAATCATTATCGACCGCGTCGACGCGCCCGCCCTCGGGGCGGAACAGGTCGCCGCCCAACTGCAGATTGTAAGGCGGATCGGCGAAGATCATGTCGATACATCCGTCGGGCAACCCTGCCATCGCCGCGATGCAATCATCCATGATGATCGTGTCGAGCGGCAGGTCCGCGACAGGCGACACAGCCTTCAGACGTTCAATTACCCCCATCGACCTGCCCCTTTGATTTCGGCGCATGAGTGAGTCCGGGCGAGTCCGGCGTCAAGGGCATAGTTAACAAAGAGTCTTAAGAAGCTCTTACATCACATACGGAACGAAACGAGTCTGTGCGGATATATAGCGACTCTCTTCGCACGCAGACTCAACTAATGGGGGTGTGTCCGTCAGGACTCGGCATAGAAATATTTTGCGACAGGGCCGAAACTGCGCCTGTGGAGCGGGGTCGGGCCATGCTCGGCAAGCCCGCGCAGGTGTTCGGGCGCGCCATAGCCCATGTTGGTGGACCAGCCATAGTGCGGATGCGTCAGCGCATGTTCGCGCATGATCCGGTCGCGGTGTTCCTTTGCAATGATACTTGCGGCAGAAATACAGGGTTCGATCGCATCGCCTCCGACGATTGCGCGCGCGGACCATCGCCATTCGGTCACGCGGCCTGCCGGTGTCAGATTGCCGTCGACGCGGACTTCCGCAATCTGCTCGCAGCAGCCGAGTGCCTGCACCGCACGCGTCATCGCCAACATCGTCGCGCCGAATATGTTGAGCCGGTCGATTTCCTCGACATCGGCGACGCCGACTGCCCAGCGACACCGCCTTTTGATGGCTGCTTCCAGCTCAGCCCGTCGCATGCCGGAAAGCTTCTTCGAATCGTCGAGACCGGCGGGGCGCGGTTTGCACAGAATGACCGCGGCGGCGACGACCGGCCCTGCGAGGGGGCCCCTGCCCGCCTCGTCCACGCCGACGATCATGTTTCCATCCGCCATGGTGGAAAACGGCGCATCTCCGCGGCCTGGTACAGCACGAGAATATTGCCCGCCGGATCCACCGCGCGCGCCTCACGCCAACCCCAGTCCTCGTTGCGAGGCATCTGGACGAAACGGATGCCGCGACGGGCGAGATAGGCGCACCAGGCGTCCAGTGCACCCGATTCCAGGTAAACTGTCCCGGTGCCGCTACCACCCGCATGCAGCGACAGTGTCACGCCATTCGAGGCTTCGAACCGCGCATAGTCGTTGTCCGGGCTGTCGACGATCTGCCGCAACCCGAGTTTCCGATAAAAGGCCACCGAAGCGTCGTAGTCGCGCGCGCCGAGCGTGACCTGGTTGAGCGCAGGCCCGATGAACAGTCCATCGTTGCGGACATCGGCATGCCCCATGGGACCATGCCCGCGGCCAAGCCCGGGCGCCGACAGCAGCGCGAGCCGAACGAAATCACGCGCGCGCTGGATGGCAGGCGAAAGCGGCATCGCTTGCGCCAAGCCGGTTGCGATGGCGCTGGCGAGCGTGCACCCGGTGCCATGCGTGCTCGTAGTCATGATGCGACCCGACGCCCATTCGGTCACTTCCCCTGCATGATGCAGCCGATCCACGACGATGTCGCCATCAAGATGGCCACCTTTTTCGAGCAAGGCGCAGCCGTGGCTGAGGACCCCTTCGGGACCGCCAAGTTCAACCAGCTCCGGCGTATTGGGCGTGACGAGCGTCGCTATCCCCATGAGCCGCTCGAACGCAGCTATCGTCGCTGCATCGGCAAGTTGACTGCCACTGGTCGCGACCATCACGGGGTCGAAGACGATAGGGATTTCAAGGCCCGACAACCGGTCGGCTACCGCGTTCGCCGTTTCCGCACTGCCGATCATGCCGATCTTGATGGCATCGGCCCCGATATCGGCCAGGCAGCTGTCGATCTGGGCGATCACGACCGCGGTCGGAACCGGGTGCACGGCCTGCACGCCGATCGTGTTTTGCGCCGTGACCGCCGTTACGGCCGTCATCGCATGTCCGCCCAGCATCGTCACGGTCTTGATATCCGCCTGAATGCCGGCGCCGCCGCCGCTGTCCGACCCCGCAATGATCAGGATGCGACGGGTCACTGTCGACCGTCTGCGACTCGGAAAGTCACAAAGTTCACACCTGAAACGGTCGCGACCGAACTGGCGGTCGAGCTACGCATGTCGAATACTCATGTCCGGATTCCGTCGGGTCCATACGGAATCCCTGCCACGCCGATCATGCTGTAGGACAGCATTATTTTACGTCGCGACCTAGCCAGCGAACTTGCGCTCGGTCGACGGCGGATTCTTGGCGAGCAAGGCCTTTGGCCGGGCCGGACGATCGAGCAGCTCTCCGCCGCAGTTCGGGCAACGCTCGTCGAGCGATTCAGCGCAGTCCGCGCAAAAGGTGCATTCGAACGAGCAGATGAACGCGCCCCCCTCGGCAGCGGGAAGATCCGCGCCACAGCGTTCGCAGTCGGGGCGCATTTCCAGCATCAGGCCGCCGCCTTGACCGTGTCACAGATCATGTCGACGAGGCGATGGACCTGCGCCTCGTCGTCGCCCTCGGCCATGACGCGAATGAGCGGCTCGGTACCCGACGGGCGGATAACCAGTCGCCCGCGTCCGGCCAGTTCGGCCTCGGCCTCGGCGATCGCTGCTTTCACCCGGGCGTCTTCGAGCGGCTTGCCGCCTGAGAACCGGACGTTCTTGAGGAGTTGAGGCACCTTATCGAACAGGTGCAGCAATTCGCTGGCGGGTTTTCCGGTCGCAACCAGTTCGGCAAGAATCTGGAGTGCGGCGATCAGCCCGTCTCCCGTCGTCGCGTAATCCGCAAGGATGATGTGTCCCGACTGCTCGCCACCAACATTGAACCCGCCGGCGCGCATGCGCTCGAGCACATAACGGTCGCCTACGCCCGTGCGTTCGAGCGTCAGCCCTTGGGCGGAGAGATATCGCTCCAGCCCCAAATTGGACATCACCGTCGCGACCAGCCCGCCCCCGGCAAGCAGCCCGCTGCGCGCCCAGCTCGTCGCAATAAGGGCCATAAGCTGGTCGCCATCGACGACCTCCCCCGTCTCGTCGACCACGATCAGCCGGTCCGCGTCGCCATCGAGCGCAATGCCGATATGCGCGCCGCTGGCGACGACCGTTTCCTGCAACAGGCCGGGGCTCGTCGACCCGCAGCCCGCATTGATGTTCCGCCCATCGGGTGACACCCCGAGCGAGACGACTTCGGCCCCGAGTTCCCATAGGGCGGCCGGTGCGACCTGATACGCGGCGCCGTTTGCGCAATCGACGACGATCTTGAGCCCGTCGAGCCGCAAGTCCTCGGGAAAAGTCGACTTGGCGAAGTGAATGTAGCGTCCACGGGCATCTTCCACACGCCGCGCGCGGCCGATGTCCGCGGCCGGGGCCAGCTTGGGTTCGGCGGCCAGCAGTCGCTCGATTTCCGTCTCGGCCTCGTCGCTTAGTTTGTAGCCGTCCGGTCCGAACAATTTTATTCCATTGTCCTGAAACGGATTATGGCTTGCGGAGATCATCACGCCAAGGTCCGCACGCATCGTCTGCGTGAGCATGGCGACCGCCGGCGTCGGGATCGGCCCGAACTGGACCACATCCATGCCGACGCTGGTGAAGCCGGCGACAAGTGCATTTTCGACCATATAGCCGGAAAGCCGCGTGTCCTTGCCAATTACGACCCTGTGGCGGTGTTCGCCGCGTAGAAAATAGGTGCCGGCCGCCTGCCCGACCTTCATCGCGATTTCCGGCGTCATTGGCGCGGTGTTGGTGAGACCGCGGATACCGTCGGTGCCGAAGAATTTGCGTGTCATGTATTTCCGTCGCCCAAGTCCGTGTCATTGTGCTTTGACACCGGTCGTGCGCGGGTTAGCAACTGCTCATGTCCAACGCTACCCGCATCCTTCTTGCGCTTTTTCTCGGGCTCGTCCTTGGTATCGTCAGTGCCGACTTCAGCCCCGAAACCGGCAAGTTACTTGCCGACATTGCCGACCCTGTCGGCACCTTGTGGCTGAACGGGCTGCGCATGACGATTATTCCTCTCGTCGTGGCATTGCTGATTACGGGCATCGTGAAAACGGCCGAGGCCGCGCGTGCAGGCCGGACGGCCGCAACGGCCCTGTTCTGGATCGTCGGGTTGATGAGCTTTTCGGCGGTCATGGGCGCGGTGCTCACGCCGGCCTTCCTGCACTTCTGGCCGATGCCGACGGAGTCGGCCGCCGCGTTGCGGGCCGCACTCACCTCTGCCCCTGCCGTCGGCGCCGTTCCGCCTTTTTCGGACATCGTGAAGGCCCTTGTCCCGACCAACCCGATCGCAGCCGCCGCCAACAACGATATCCTGCCGCTCATGATCTTCAGCCTGGCACTCGCCTTTGCGATCACGCGCCTGGCCCCCGCGCCGCGAAAGTCATTGGCTGACATTTTCGCCGCCCTCGCCGATGCGCTGATCATCGTTATCGAGTGGGTCCTGAAGCTTGCGCCGCTCGGCGTGTTCGCGCTTGCCTATGTCGTGGGCGCACGATCGGGCGTCGCAGCGTTCGGCGCGCTGCTGCACTATGTCGTCATCGTCTCGGGGGTCGGGATCGTCGTCGGGCTTTGCGCCTATCCCGTTGCCGCCGTCTGGGGCCGCGTGCCGCTCGGCCATTTTGCGCGCGGCGTGGCCCCGGTACAGGCGCTTGCCATCAGCACCCAGTCATCGCTTGCCTGTCTGCCGCTGATGCTGAAGAAGTCCGAGGACCTGGGCGCTCGCGAGACGACGGCAGGCCTTGTACTGCCGATGGCCGTGGCGCTGCTCCGCGTAACAGGTCCGGCAATGAACCTGGCGGTGGCTCTTTACGTTGCAAACTGGTTCGGGGTCACGTTGGGACCGGCGCAGTGGGCCATTGCGATCACCGTCGCGGTCCTGACCTCGATGGGTGCCGTCAGCCTGCCGGGACAAGTCAGCTTTTTCACCTCCTGCGCGCCGATCTGCATCGCCATCGGCGCGCCCCTCGAGCCGCTCGCGCTGCTCGTTGCGGTCGAAACATTGCCCGACATCTTCCGGACACTGGGCAATGTGCAGATGGACGTGGCGGTGACAACTGCCGTCGAGGCGCAAACGCGCGGGTTTTCCGACCCGATCCTAGAGCCAGCGCCAGATCCCCGCTGACACGCCTGCCCCCGCCATCGGGTGCAACCATGTCGCCAGCAGCCACACGACCAACCCGCCGCCCAGCGCATGCATTCCGGGCGCTGCCGCGCCCCATGAAATGCGCCCCGAGATTTGTCCGCCGAACGGCCAGAAGCTGGTCCGCGAGGCCCAGTCGCGCCACCCGTTGCCCATCAGCCTTTCCTTCTTCACGTCCTGCCCAGCGGCGCCCGCCAGCGCGAGCACGCCCATGAACGTGCACAATATCAGGACGGCCGGACGCGGGCTGATAAGGGCATGCGAAATAGCCCATAGCGCGAAGCTCCACAGCATGGGGTGACGCGTGATCGCGTACACCCCCCGCGCCGGTTGCGAGGTCAGCCTGTCGGCGCCCGGCGCCGGCAATGCCGGATTGCGCACGAGCGACCCGAGCAGGAGGATGCTGGCGGCCAGCATCAACGTCGTCGAAACCGCCCACAAACTGTCACCGACGGGCCACAAGGGCTCGCCATAAGGTGCGGCGCGAAATGCCACGGCCACCCAGCCGAGCGTGGCAAACGCGACGACGCTGTAAAACGCCTGAAAGCCGACGGCACCCAGCCGTGCCGCGAGCGGATCGCGCAACGGATGCGAGAGCAGGAAATGCGTGCCGACAAAGGCAGTGAGCGCAACGATAAGATTCGACATATTTCCCCCCGTGGCAGGCTGCTACCGGTCGTAGGCCTTGGGCAAGGCACCCTCCTGCGGCTTCAGATAACGGTCGCGCAGCCGTGTCTGGCGAGTTGTCAAATTTTGTTCGACCCCGTCGATCCACAGCTTTTCAGGCGCGCTCGACAGTTCGAGCGGATCGCCCGACCAGATCACTACGTCGCCGCGCCGACCCGGCCGCAACGAGCCGATCTCCCCACCCATGCCAAGCGCTTCGGCCGGCTTTGACGTGATCGCAGCGAAGGCGCTGCCCCAGTCAAGGCCGGTCGCCCCGGGGAGCTTCGTCAGCGCCACGAGATTGCCGGCGTATTGCGTGGTGCGGATGGGCATCCGGGGATCGTCGTCATCGATGGTCCCGATCGAGACCTGTACGCCCGCGGCCTTCATCCTGCCGATGTTCGACTGCGTCGCCGCCAACTGCTCGAATTCGGCCGGCAAGTCGTTGAGTGCCGATGCGATTACCGGAACACTGGCGGCCGCAATTTCGCGCGCGACGGTCCAGCCCTCGGTCGCTCCCACGAGCACCAGACGAAGCTTCGGAAATTCGGTCTTGAGTGCCAGGATCTTGAGGATATCCGGCCCGCCTTCGACATGGACGACGAGCGGCATCCGCCCGTCGATCACCGGAATCAGCGCCTCCGCGTCGCGACGCTGAAGCATCGCATCCTTGCTTCGTCCGTCATACCCTGCCGGATTTCGCGCATAGTCGCGCGCCTCGGCCAGCATGTTGCGGAACATGGCATGGCTCGCGGTTCGGCTGCCGCCGGCGATCCGTGCGCCGGCTTCGCCGAACTCGACGAACTGGAAAGCTCGCGGCTTCGTCACGTCATTGGCATTGCTCGTCAGGTCGATCACCGCGCCCTGCCCGGCAAACATGTTCCCTGAGGCATCGGGAGCCACGACCGCGCGCGTGATGCCGTGCGATCGGTTGATTGCAATCGCAGGGACACGCGAGTTCAGCCCGTTGACGACATCGAGCGACGCGTTGAACACGGTATTGCGTGCGCTTGCATCGTTGGTCGGGTCGACCGCATCGACCTCGACCAGGCCGAGCCGCGAAAAGCCCGCCACGATGCCCGCCGCGACCCATTTGCCGGTCGCATCGACGACTTGAGCACCCGCGGGCACGGCCACGCCGGGACCTGCCGCGACAATGCGACCGTCGCGCACGATAACATTACCGATGGCGGGTGCGGATCCGTCGCCGATAGCGACCGTGCCGCCGGTAATGGCGACCGTTTGTGCGATGGCGGGGGCCGCGATCAGAGCAGCCGCAGCAAGGAGGAGCGCCTTCACTTCGTATCTCCTTCGCCGGCCTGGCCCAGTTCGAAATCGCTAACGGGTCGCCGTTTGGGATCGTTGGCGTCGTACATCAACGCCCCGTCGATCCAGATGCGTTCGGGGCGCGTGTAGACGCTGAACGGATTGCCATTCCACATCACGACATCGGCCATCTTTCCGACCTTCAACGATCCGGTCCGGTCGCCGATGCCCAACGCCTTGGCCGGGTTCCAGCTCAGCCATTCCCAGGCGATCTCCTCGGGAATATTGATCCCGGCGCGGCGACCGCTGGCAAGCGCCTTGGCCGCTTCCTGATTCAGCCGCTGGATCCCGTTCGCATCATCGGAGTGCACGATCGCACAGGCGCCCGCGTTGTGGACCAGCGCGATGTTTTCGGGAATCGCGTCGTAGGATTCCATCTTGAATCCCCACCAGTCTGCCCACATCGCCGAACAAATGCCGTTCGCCTTGAGCAGGTCTGCGATCTTGTAGCTTTCGACCGCATGATGGAACGCGGTGATCTTGTAGCCGAATTCCTTCGACAGATCGATCATCTGCGCCATTTCGTCGGCACGATAGCAATGGTTCTGGACGAGGATGTCGCCCGCCAGCACGCCCGCGAGCGTATCCATCGCGATGTCGCGCGTTACATCGCCACCCTTGTCCAGCTTGCGCTTATACTCGACGGCCTTCGCCCATGTGCCGCGGTTCACGGCCATGTTGCCCATGCGCGTCTGCGGCATCTGGCCGCGGCTGCCATAGACCCGCTTTGGATTTTCGCCGCACGCCATCTTGAGGCCGTAGGGCGCTCCTGGAAATTTCATGCCTTGCACCGTGCGGGCATAGACATTCTTGAGCACCACCGATCGCCCGCCGAACAGGTTCGCAGAGCCGGGAAGGATCTGCAGCGAGGTTATGCCGCCATTGATCAAAGCCCGACTGAAGCCGGCGTCCTGCGGCCAGACGCTGTGTTCGGCCCAGACTTCGGGACGGACGGGTCCGGTCGCTTCGTTGCCGTCGCTCAGCGCATCGACTTGCGGACTCGGATAGTCACCAAGGTGCGAATGGATATCGATGATGCCCGGAGTGACATATTTGCCGGTACCGTCGATGACGGCAATATCCGCGGGGATCGGCGTATCCGGTCCGCCGATGCTCGTGATCTTGCCGCCCGACAGAAAGACGATGCCCCGCTCGATCTTGCCGCCCTCGCCGTCGAGGATCGTTGCGCCACGTATGGCCGTCGGCGTCGAAGGATATGCATTGTAGGTCGAAGGATAGGGGTCGGCATTCCATTTCACCGGCACCGGCTTTGTCGCCGCTGATTGCGGCTTTGACGTAGGCGCCGATGTGCAGGCAGCGACGGCCAACAGGGAAATCAGGGGTAGGCACGAAATTTTGGACTGCCACATATCACTTCACTCCGTGCATCAGATATTTGAGCGGGTAGGCGAGCGCGAGAAGGACTGCGCCTATGACGACCGAAACCCAGCCGATCGTCGTGAAGACACCGACATAGGTCTCCAGGCTGACCTTCAGATTGGTGACCTGGCCTCCCACTGTCTCGACGCTTGCGACCTGCGCAACCATTCCCGCCACATATTGCGCGACCGCGATCGAGAGGAACCATACCCCCATCATCATGCCGACAATACGGGCGATCGACAATTTCGTGATCATTGAAAGTCCGACTGGCGAGATACACAGTTCGGCAATCGAGTGGATCAGGTAGAGACCGGCGAGCCACCAAAGGCCGACCTTGAAGTCGGGTCCTGCAAATGTCGATCCCCAGACCAGGAAGAGGAACCCGGCTCCGACGCCCATCAGCGCAATGCCGAATTTAACCGGGATTGTCGGCTCGATCCCGCGGCGGGCCATGGCGTTCCACATCATGCTGAAGAAGGGCGCCAGCAGTACGATCCAGAATGCATTGAAGAACTGCGTTTGTCCCGCAGAAATGCTGAAAAGGCCGAACACTGACATGTCGGTATTGCGGTCGGCGAACAGGGTGAGCGAGGACCCCGCCTGTTCGAACAGCGTCCAGAACACAGTATTGAAGATGATCAGGATCATCGCTGCCAACATCATCTGGAATTCCTTTCGGTCCCCCTTGATGAACGACCACAACAGGATCGCCGGGACAGCGAAGAGGAAAGTCAGGAACATGATCTTACCCATCAACGGCAGGGTCAGAACATAGCCGATGATGCCAGAACCAGCCGCCGGACGCACGTAGCTCATGAGATTCGAGAACAGGAACCAGACCAGCGGTACGGCCAGGACGGCCCCGATATAAATTGCAATGTCCTTGCTGGCGTCGGCGTCCGCAGGGCGGTCGCCATATCCGTCGAGCTTCCCGCCATCGAACTGGAACAACAGCCAAGATACGAACATGCCTGCCGCCGCCAGACCGAAGCCTGCCCACCAGCCGAGACCTCCCCAGCTCCCCATGCCGACCGCAAGCAGGGGGCAGAAGATTTGAGAGAACAGGGAGCCCAGGTTGATCCCCATGTAGAAAATCGTGAAACCGGCATCGCGGCGCCTGTCTCCATTCGCATAAAGCGAACCGACGATCGTCGAGATATTGGGCTTGAAGAAGCCGTTGCCGATGCAGACCAATGAGAGGCCGATCAGCAGAAGCAGCGTGAACATCGCAGGGCGATCACCCCCTGCCTCGAATCCGCCAGGAGCGACCTTGTAGACCTCGTTCGTACCCGACATCAGGGAAACGGTCTTGTCTTCATTGCCCTTGATCAACAGCGACTGACCGTTGCGGGTCACGAACTGCTGCCGCGCCTCGCCCGTGCCGACGATCGACACGTCGTAACGTTGTCCATCGATCATAGCGAACGGCTTGGCCGCCTGCCCGCTCGAGAGGCAGAGCGTCAGATAGCCCAGCGACATCATGATCGCGCCGAATTTGACGGATCGCTTCGAGCCGAGGAACCTGTCGGCCAGCAGGCCGCCGATCAGCGGCGTCAGATAGACGAGTGCCGTGAAGCCACCGTAAAGGCCTGCCGTCGTCGTATCGCTGAACAGGAAATGTTGAGCCAGATACAGGGTCAGCAGCGCGCGCATGCCGTAGTAGCCGAACCGCTCCATCGCTTCGGTGGTGAAGAGTCGGGCCAGCTGGCGCGGGTGTCCGAACCACGTGTTCCCGTCCGCAGGATTTACGTGCGTGATATCGGGCTCGACCGGCGAATCCGCGGTGGGGGTTTCCATCGACCTTTGTACTCCCAGAACTTGAAAAGGGCGTCTGTCGCGCCGTCTTGCAAAGGCGCCAAGCCTAGCGGCGAATTTCAGGCTGTGAAGTCGATTGTTGCGCCGCCGGGACCAATTCTTTCTTGCGGGCCTCGCTCGCTTTTTGCGTCTGGACCGCGTCCGCCAGTGCTGCGAGCCGCTTGCGCCAGCTTGGGTGCGACCCATCAGCAAGGATGCCGTAATCGCTGCGCTTCCTGAGCGCCTGCCAAAAAGGCAGCACGGCGTCGAGCCGGTAACCCGCGTTGGCGACAAGGCGCACGCTCAGGGCATCCGCCTCGTATTCCGACTGCTTCGACGGTGTCTTGAGGGCAGTATGGCGAAGGATGTTATGCGACAGTTCGTGCGCCACCACCGCTGCAAGGGCATCGTCATCCCGCGCAAGCGCCATCATTGTCTCCGAAATCTGGACATAGCGTCCATCCGCCTGCGTCGCGCCGAGCCCTCCGCGCACGATCTGAAAACGCGAGCGGCAGCCCGCAATGCGCGGCAGTGCCACGCGGCGGGATACCCCGCCCCGCATGACGTCCAGTACGACTACAGGTCCGGGAGCGCCTTCAAGCGCATCTTCGACCTGCGCCATGCGGGCATAGCCCCCTGCTCCCGGTCTCGTCGAAATTGGCTGTCCGTTCACCGCCGTGATGATATCTCCAACCAGCACCTCTCCCCCTGAGGGACGGACAATGCCGATTACGGTCGGTCCGTCGCCGAGGCCGAGCACCGATCGGGCGTCGCCACGGGTCCCCGCCGAGTATTGAGCGGCATCCTGCATGACGAGGCCCGCCGTACTCAGAGGCTGGCCCGGGCACAGCGGTTCGCCGTTGGCTCGCGCCAACTTCGCCCCAACGGTCGCCACGCGCATGTCCTGATCGGCAAGCGCGCGGATCGCGGCTTGTTGCGGCGTCAGAGCCAGAGAGAGCAGGAGAAGCATCTGGATCCGTTCAGCCCGGGCAAGTCGAAGGTCTGTCCTTCTGTCGCCACGCGGTTAAGGGAAACAAGTACCTTTCGACAAGCTCAGGCAGACGGACTTCATGGCTGACACGATACTCAACGACACCTCCTCTCCCCTGTCGCTTTTGCTGACGCGCCGATCGGGCAAGCCCCGCGACATGGTTGAGCCGGGCCCTGACGCGTCGCAGCTCCGCACCATCCTATCCGCCGCCATGCGAGTCCCCGATCACGGGAAGCTGGCCCCCTGGCGCTTCGTGGTGATCGCCCGCGATCAGCGCACTAGGCTCGCCCAATTGCTCACTGAAGCCTATCTTCAGGAGAAGCCCGAGGCGGGGCGCCTCGAGGTCGAGGCGATGGAACAATTCGCGCATCAGGCGCCTACGCTGGTCGTTGTCCTTTGGGTGCCGGCGACAGGCAGCAAGATCCCGGAATGGGAACAACAACTGTCGACAGGCGCAGCTATCATGAATTTGCTCACCGCGGCCCACGCGCTGGGGTTCGTAGGGGGCTGGCTCACCGGCTGGCCCAGCTACAGCGACACCGTGCGCGACGCCTTTGGGTCGGAAGGCGAGCGCATCGCCGGGTTTGTTTTCATGGGCACAGCCAGCCGCCCGCTCGAAGAGCGGCCGCGCCCCGATTACGCAGCTGTCGTTCGGGAATGGCCCAATTAAGGTGCCACACGACTAAGGGCGTGACTCCGGGCAGATGGTAGTGTATTAGTTGTCCATGACAGCTGTGGAATCGACCCCTGCCCCCGTCTATCTACGCCTGCGGGGACTTCTTGCCGGCGCCATACTCTCTGGCGAATTTCGCGAAGGCGACCAGCTTCCGTCGGTCCGCGCGTTTGCTGCCGAGCACGGTGCCAATCCGCTTACGGTCGCCAAGGCCTACCAGACGTTGCAGGATGAAGGTTATGTTGCCGTCCGCCGGGGCGTCGGCATGTTCGTCGCGGAAGGGGCAAGCGAACGGCTGCGCGACCAGGAACGCGACGTTTTCCTGCGACACACTTGGCCGACCGTCCGCGCGCAGATCGATCGACTGGGCCTTGACGCGCACGAGTTGATCGAAAAACACTTCGCTTGAGTCGGCAGCGCCCCGGGCACTTGACCGTCATCGCGGGTTCATCGACAACCGGTTAGTCGGCACCATGCTTCTCAAAACGCTCTTTTCCCGGAAAACGCCGGCCCCTTTGCCGCGAATGATCGCGCCGGACGAGCGCATCTACGCGATCGGCGATATCCACGGGCGACGCGACTGCCTTGATCAGCTGCTGCTGCAGATCGGTGAAGATGACCGCAGTCGTGGCCCGATGCGAACGACGCTGGTCCTTCTGGGGGATCTCGTCGATCGGGGCCCGGAGTCGAGAGGCGTGATCGAACGCCTCTCGCAGCTGGACAAGATCCAGACATGCGTATTTTTGCTGGGCAATCATGAAGAGGTACTCATCGACGCCTGGGAGGGTGACGAATCGGCTGCAAGGCTGTTTCACCGCATCGGGGGTCGTGAGACACTGCTAAGCTACGGCGTCGATCCGGCGGATTACGACAGTGCCGATTTTGCACGACTTGGTGCTTTGCTGGCCGCCCATGTTCCCGCCGAACACATCGCTTTCCTGCGTGGCTTCCGCGATTCCTATCGGTCCGGCGACTATCTGTTCGTCCATGCGGGCATTCGGCCGGGGACACCGATCGAAGAGCAGGACGCACAGGATATGCGTTGGATCCGCAACAAGTTTCTCGACGACGCGCGTGATCACGGAGTCTGCGTCGTGCACGGGCATTCCATCGCGCCGTCGGTAGATGAGAAGCCCAACCGGGTCGGAATTGATACAGGTGCCTATGCCAGTGGCCGGTTGACGGCACTTGGGCTTGAAGGCACAGACCGATGGTTCCTGTCGACCTGACAGCAAAGGGATCAGCGTGCGTAGAGGTATCGTACTAGCCGGCGGCTCAGGCACCCGGTTGCACCCACTCACCCTATCGATCTCGAAGCAGATGATGGCGGTCTACGACAAGCCCATGATCTATTACCCGCTTGCGGCGTTGATGATGGGCGGCATCCAGGACATCATGATCATCACGACGCCCGACGATCAGGCCGGATTCCAGCGTTTGCTCGGAGATGGCTCGGATTGGGGGCTTTCCCTGGTGTACGCCCAGCAGCCAAAGCCCGAGGGGCTGGCTCAGGCCTACCACATCGGCGCGGATTTCGTGGGCACCGAGCCTTCCGCGCTCGTTCTCGGCGACAATATTTTTTATGGCCATGGCTTGCCCGAACTGCTTCGTGCCGCTGACGCTCAGCAATCCGGCGCGTCCGTGTTCGGCTATCACGTGGGGAATCCGCGCGATTACGGTGTGGTCGCATTCGACGACGACGGACGCGCTTATTCTATCGAAGAGAAGCCGGCCGAGCCCAAATCCAATTGTGCTGTCACCGGGCTTTATTTCTACGATGGTGAAGCCGTCGAGCGCGCCCGTGCAATCAAGCCGTCAGCGCGCGGCGAGCTCGAGATCACCGACCTGAACCGCTCCTATCTCGACGATGGCAAGCTCACCGTACAGATGATGGGGCGTGGCTTTGCATGGCTCGACACGGGCACTCACCAGTCGCTCCTCGATGCTGCGACCTTCGTGCGTATCGTCGAAGAGCGGCAAGGCCTGAAAATCTGCTGCCCGGAGGAAATTGCTTGGCGCCAGGGGTACATCGACGACGCTCAGCTTGAAATGCTCGGCAAACGTCTCGGCAAAAGCGGCTATGGCAATTATTTGCTCGAACAGTTGAAACGCGGCCGCTGATGAACGTCGTCGAGACCGACATTCCCGACGTCAAACTGATCGAACCGCGCGTATTCGGTGACGCGCGGGGTTTCTTCCTCGAAAGTTGGAACGCCAAGACCTTCGCGGATGCCGGGCTCGATCTGAATTTCGTGCAGGACAATCACAGCCGCTCGTCACGGGGGGTTTTGCGCGGGCTTCACTTCCAGATCGAACGCCCGCAAGGAAAGCTGGTTCGCGTGCTGTCGGGTGCCGTTTTCGACGTCGCCGTCGATCTACGTCGCAGTTCCCCGACTTTTGGCAAATGGGTCGGTTTTGAACTCTCGGCGGAGAATTTCCGAATGCTCTGGGTGCCGCCGGGCTTCGGGCATGGTTTCGTCACGCTGACCGACCGGGCCGATTTCGCGTATAAATGTACCGAACTCTATGCCCCTGCGCTCGAACGCGCGGTACGCTGGGACGATCCGACCTTGGCGATCGACTGGCCGGCGGATGTCCTGCCGCCTCTACTGTCCGCCAAGGATGCCGAAGCGCCGCTGCTCGCCGACGCGGAGATTTATGCGTGACGACGCTTGTGATCGGTGCGGCCGGCCAGGTCGGTCGTGCGCTTGTCGCCGCTGCATCGACGCCGGTCATTGGCTGGTCGCGTAACGAACTCGATCTCGACGATGTCGCGGGTATCGCTTCAAAAGTCGAGGCAGCGCGTCCAACGCTCGTCATCAACGCAGCCGCATATACGGCGGTAGACATGGCCGAGAGCGATGCGGACACGGCCTATCGCATCAACCGCGATGCCGCAGGCGCCGTCGCGGCGGGCGCGGCGCGGGTCGGCGCACATGTGGTCCATATCTCGACCGACTTCGTTTTTGACGGAACCTCATCCACCCCTTACTCGCCGACTGCACAGCGTCATCCTGTCGGTGTGTATGGGGCATCGAAGGCGGCGGGCGAAGATGCCGTGCTGGCAGCTTGTCCCGACGCGCTCGTCGTGCGGACGGCTTGGGTTTACGGGGCCGGCGGAAAGAACTTCGTCGAGACGATGCTTCGCCTGATGTCGACGCGCGACAGTCTTTCGGTCGTCGCCGACCAGGTCGGCACGCCCACCCACGCGGTCAGCCTTGCCCGCGCCCTGCTCAAACTCGCCGCGCTGGACATAGCTGGCGTGCATCATTTCACCGACGCAGGGGTCGCCTCGTGGTACGACTTTGCGGTGGCGATCCACGATGTCGCCCGTGCGCGGGGTGTGCTGCACCGCGACGTCGCGGTGCAACCGATCACGACAGCCGATTATCCGACTCCAGCGAGGCGTCCGGCGTACAGCGTGCTTGACAAGGCAAGCAGCTGGGCAGCGCTTGGCGCGCCAGCCGCGCATTGGCGGGCCGAACTTGAAAACATGTTCACCTATAGGGAAGCACTTCATGACCACTAGGATGCTCGTGACGGGTGGCGCGGGATTTATCGGTGCCAATTTCGTGCGGCGACGCGCGGCGACACTTCCTGGTGCGCCCCTGATCGTGCTCGATGCCCTGACCTATGCCGGTAACCGGGCCAATCTTGCCGGCCTCGATAACAATGTCACTTTGATCCAGGGGGACATCGGCGACGACCAGCTGGTGGCGCGACTCCTAGAAGAACACGACATCGACACGCTGGTTCATTTTGCTGCCGAGAGCCACGTCGACCGGTCGATTACCGGACCCGACGCCTTCATCGAGACAAATGTGCTGGGCACGCACGGCCTGCTCAAAGCGGCGCGGCGCGTCTGGCTCGACAAGGGCTCGGGGCGGCCGCATCGCTTCCATCACGTCTCGACCGACGAGGTTTACGGCTCGCTCGAGCTCGACGATCCCGCGTTCAGCGAAACCACGCCCTACGCGCCCAATTCGCCTTACTCGGCGTCGAAAGCAGCATCGGACCACCTCGTCCGCGCCTATCATCATACCTATGGGCTCGAGGTGACGACGACCAACTGCTCGAACAACTACGGGCCGTACCAATTTCCGGAAAAGCTGATTCCCCTGTTCCTGATCAATGCGCTGTCGGGCCGGGCGCTGCCGATTTACGGCGATGGCATGAATCGCCGCGACTGGCTGCACGTCGACGATCATTGCCTCGGCATCGACCTGGTGATCGAAAAGGGGCGCGTTGGCGAGGTCTATAATGTCGGTGGCGGGCAGGAACTGCCCAATCTGCACGTCGTCGATGCGATTTGCGACGCGGTCGATGCGGCTTTTGCCGCGGACGCAACGCTTGCGACCCGCTTTCCCGATGCTCCCGCCGGAAAAGGCGGCTCGACCCACGAGCTGCGGAAATTCGTCACCGACCGTCCCGGCCACGACCGGCGTTATGCGATCGACGAGCGCAAGATTGCAGGCGAACTCGGTTACGTGCCGAAGCATGATTTCCGTTCAGGACTCGCGGCTACGGTCGCATGGTATCTCAAGAACGAGAGCTGGTGGCGCGGAATTCTCGATGGAAGCTACCGCAAAGGTTGAGCGTCGACCGCACATGCATTTACCTAAGTAAAACAGTAAACGGCTAGGGCCACTCGTCAGACAGCAGGACGACCAATTTCCATGGCCCCCAAACAGCAGACCAAAGTCTCCGTTCTCGGCCTCGGCTACATCGGGCTGCCGACCGCGGCGGTCGTGGCGCGGTCGGGGGCAGATGTGCTGGGAATCGATATTCACCAGCACGTCGTCGACACGGTCAATTCAGGCGGTGTCCATATCGAGGAAGTCGACCTGGACGCGCTGGTACAGGGCGTCGTGCAGCGTGGGCTGCTGCGTGCGTCGACGCAGATCGAGCCGTCCGATGTCTTCCTGATTGCGGTCCCCACGCCGTTCGACGACGACCATGCGCCCGATGTCCGCCACGTGCTGACTGCGGCGCGCAGCATCGCGCCGGTCCTCAAGGCCGGGGACATCGTGATCTTGGAGTCGACGTCGCCGGTGGGCACGACCGAGGAAGTGCGCGACGCCCTCGAAGCGCTACGCCCCGACCTGAAATTTCCCCATGCCGGCGCAAAGGAAAATGGGGGTGGCGCGGCGGACATCGCCATCGCCTATTGTCCCGAGCGCGTCCTGCCCGGCCGTATCCTGGTCGAACTGATCGACAACGACCGGTGCATCGGCGGCATCACGCCCCGGTGCGCCCGCAAGGCGCTCTCCTTCTATCGCAGCTTCGTGCGCGGCGCCTGCATTACGACGACGGCCAAGGTCGCCGAAATGGTCAAGCTGAGCGAAAACGCCTTTCGCGACGTCAATATCGCCTTTGCCAACGAACTGAGCCTGGTTTCCGACAAGCTCGGCATCGACGTGTGGGACGTGATCGCACTCGCCAACCGCCATCCCCGCGTCAACATCCTGACGCCGGGCCCCGGTGTCGGCGGGCACTGCATCGCCGTCGATCCCTGGTTCATCGTCCATAGCGCACCCGAGCTGACGCCGCTGATCCGCACGGCGCGCAACGTCAACGACGGCAAGACGGCACATGTCATCGCGCGGGCGGCAGCGCTGATCGAAGCGGAGGCCGGGCGGGTCGCGCTGCTCGGACTCGCGTTCAAGGCGAACGTCGACGACTTCCGCGAAAGTCCGGCGATGAAGGTGGCCGAGGCACTTGCGGCGCGGTTCGGCGACCGCATCGCCATCGTCGAGCCGCACATCGCCGAACTCCCGAAGGTCCTTGCCGATACCGGCGCGACGCTGATCGATATCGACACGGCGCTCGCGGACTGCGAAACGATGGTCGTGCTGGTCGACCATGACATCTTCAAATCCGTGCCCGCCGACGAGCGGGCCGGGAAGATCGTGTACGACACGCGGGGCATCTGGGGCGCGGCCTAGTGCCGACGCGCGTCCTGCCCTTCGGTGATGACGCGATTGCGGAAGGGGCAGCGCTGCTCGCGGCCGGCGATGTCGTCGCCGTGCCGACCGAGACGGTCTATGGTCTGGCCGGCGATGCGACGTCGGACATCGCCGTCGCAGCGATTTATACGGCGAAAGGGCGGCCGAGTTTCAATCCGCTGATCGTCCATGTCCGCGACCTGACGCATGCCCGGCAATTCGGCCTGTTCGACGACACCGCGACTGCGCTGGCGCATACATACTGGCCCGGGCCGCTGACCCTGGTCGTTCCCCATCGACCTGATGCCACTCTGGCGAAAAGCGCCACTGCAGGGCTGCTGTCCGTTGCGTTGCGCGTGCCCGCCCACCGCGCGATGCGTGCCCTGCTGCAGGCAACGGGCCTGCCCCTTGCCGCCCCGAGCGCCAATGCGAGCGGGACGATCAGCCCGACAAACGCTGACCATGTGCGCCGCAGCCTCGACGGGCGCATCCCCCTGGTGATCGACGATGGAGCAACCAGCGGCGGCATCGAATCGACGATCGTCGCGGTCACGGACGGGAACGTCCGCCTGCTTCGCCCGGGACCGATTCTCATCGAGGGCGCTACCACCGGCCTGTCGCCCGGCATCGAAGCGCCGGGGCAGTTGGCCGCCCATTATGCGCCCGCCAAACCGCTCCGGATCGACGCCGTGACAGCGATTAGGGACGAGTGGCACATCGGCTTCGGCCAAGTCGCCGGCGACGTGTCGCTGAGCCCGACCGGCGACCTCGGCGAAGCGGCGGCGCGCCTTTTCGACCTGCTGCATCAGGCGGATGCGGGCCCGGCCACCCGCATCGCGGTCGCCCCCGTCCCCCACATCGGGATCGGCATCGCCATCAACGACCGGCTGGGGCGCGCCGCGGTCGGCTCAGGAACGGACGCATGAAAATCCTCGTCACCGGCGCCGCCGGCTTCATCGGTCACGCCGTTACCCGCGCGCTCCTCGCGCGGGGCGATGCCGTGACCGGGATCGACAATCTCAACGATTATTATCCGGTCCAGCTGAAGCGCGACCGGCTGGCCGACCTGGGCCTGCCGTCCAACGCCGGCTTCACCTTCCATCATCTCGATTTCGCCGACGACAAGGCGCTCGGGGAAGCCCTTGCGGGACAGCGCTTTGATGCGATCGTCCACCTCGGCGCCCAGGCAGGGGTACGTTACTCGCTTGAAAACCCGCGCGCCTATGTGCAGGCCAATCTCGTCGGCCATATGAACATGCTCGAGGTCGCCCGGGCGACAGGCACGCCGATGGTCTATGCGTCGTCGTCCTCGGTCTATGGCGGGAACGAGAAGATGCCCTTCAGCGTCGACGACCGCGTGGACCACCCCGTATCGCTCTATGCCGCGACCAAGAAAGCGGACGAGCTGATGAGCGAGACCTATGCCCATCTCTACCGTATCCCGCTTACAGGCCTGCGCTTTTTCACGGTCTACGGGCCGTGGGGCCGCCCCGACATGGCTCCATGGCTGTTTACGAGCGCGATCCTCGCGGGCGAGCCGATCAAGGTGTTCAACCACGGCAAGATGAAGCGCGACTTTACCTATATCTACGACATCGTTTCGGGCGTGCTCGCTTGTGTGGACCAGTCACCTCCGGACGACGGCAGCGAGAAACCCGGCGGCAGCACGGCGCCCCACGCGATCTACAACATCGGCAACAACCAGCCCGAGGATCTGCTGCGCTTCATCGAGATCATTGAGCAGGCGACCGGCAAGGTGGCGATCAAGGATTTCCAGCCGATGCAGCCCGGCGACGTACCCGCGACCTATGCCGACATCGAGGCGATCGCGCGCGACCGCGGCTATGCGCCGACGACCACGCTGGAGGTCGGATTACCGAAATTTGTCGACTGGTATCGGGCTTACCACGGCGTTTGACGTTCGAGCCGCCGCGCAAAGGATCGTATCCGGCAGAACTCAGCCGCGTCCTCGTACCCGGACCCGCACCAATGGCCGCAGCCGAACGGCAAGGCAGATGACCGTCGGCCAAAACAGCGTGTTCGCAATATCGCTGAGCGTGTCGTCCCAGCGCCAACTACCGAAATAGAGACGGTCCATAATCTCATTGCCTGCCTCCGCCGCCACGACGACGCCCAGCGGCACCAAAGTCCCAAGAGAGCGACGTGTGATGACACGCGCCAGAAGCAGGACCGCCATCCCTGCATGAATGTGCAAGATCGTATCGGGCAGCCCGGTCCCATCGCCGATCCAGTTGATGAGCGCGTGATAGCGGGCGCTGAGCGCATGCCACATGATTCAGGTCCTTGTCCGCCCCGTTGATCGCTCAGGCGGCAAGCTCTTCGGCCGTCAGCGAATATAATCCGGCAGCCCCGGCAGTGGCCGATGCGACCTTGCCCAAAGCCTCTGGAACAAGATGATCGAGGAAAAAGCGCGTGGTGGCGACCTTGGCCTTCATGAAGGCCGGGTCGCCTTCCCCGCTGGCCAGCTTCGACGACGCCACGGCATGCTGTCGTGCCATCAGTGCGCCTGCCGCCATGACGGCGACCATGTCGAGATACGGATAGCTGCCCGCGAGCCGGTCTTCCGGGCTCGCCGCGAGCATCCAGTCCGTGGCCGCGTCGACAGCGTCGGCCAGCTGCATCAGCGCGCCCTCGCCCGTCGATTCGTGGCGAGCCTCGGCAATCAGGGCCTTCACTGCCGCGCCGCCATCCCCGGTCAGCTTGCGACCGACCAGATCGGCGGCCTGAATACCATTGGTCCCCTCGTAGATCGGCGCGATGCGGATGTCGCGATAGTGCTGCGCAGCGCCGGTTTCCTCGACAAAGCCCATGCCGCCGTGCACTTGCACGCCCAGCGAGGCCACTTCGCAGCCGACGTCCGTGCCCCATGCCTTTACAAGCGGCGTCAGCAGATCGACGCGCGCCTTGGCCTCGGCATCGCCGGTGCGCGCTGCATCGACATTCGCTGCGGCCGCATAGAGCAGCGCACGCGCAGCCTGAGTCAGCGCCTTCATGCGCAGCAGCATGCGGCGCACATCGGGGTGTTCGATGATGGGCCTTCCCTGCACGCGGTCGCGCGCATAGGCGACGGCGGCCTGGGACGCCCGCTCGGCAATCTGGACGCCCTGCGACCCGACGTTGAGCCGGGCGTTGTTCATCATCGTGAACATCGCGCGCATGCCGCCCATTTCGGGGCCGATGAGCCAGCCCCTGCAATCGTCGTTATCGCCATAGACCATCGTGCAGGTCGGCGAGGCATTGATGCCCAGCTTGTGCTCGATGCCCGAACAGCGGACGTCGTTGGGCACCGTGAACGCGCCCGTCGCATCCTGGCGGAGCTTCGGCACGAGGAACAACGAGATGCCCTTCGTTCCCGCCGGCGCGCCCGGGGTGCGGGCGAGGACGAGGTGAATGATATTCCCCGACAGGTCGTGCTCGCCGAACGTGATATAGATCTTCGTGCCCTTGATCGACCAGCTGCCGTCGTCATTGGGCGTTGCCGTCGAACGGAGCGCCCCGACATCGGACCCTGCCTGCGGCTCGGTAAGGTTCATCGTGCCGGTCCACTCGCCGCTCACCAGCTTGGGCAGGTACATCGCCTGCTGCTCGGGCGATCCATGGACATGGATGGCCTCGATCGCGCCGGACGAAAGGATCGGGCACAGCGTAAAGGCCATGTTCGCCGTGCCGAGATCCTCGAATACGACGGTCTGCATCAGGAAGCCGAGCCCCTGCCCGCCAAAGGCCTCGGGCGCGTCGAGCGAGCCCCAGCCGCCGGCTACATAGGCGTCCCAGGCGGACTTGTAGCCATCGGGCATCGTCACGCGGCCATTGGCGTAACGCGCGCCGACGGTGTCGCCGATGCGGTTGAGGGGCGCGAATTCGCCGGCGGCGAACGCGGCGGCACCTTCGAGGATGGCGTCGACATAATCCTGGTCGAGCGCGGCGACCGGACAGGTGCTGGCCAGCGCGAACCGCTGGTCGGCGACGGGGATGGCGAAAGACATGGCATTTCGAAACCGCGAACCAGCCCAAATGGCAAGCGAAAAATGCCGGTCCCGGAAACCGGGCGCCCGCGGCCGGGACCCGTGCGGCGCAGAGTTTCGCTCTTGCGAAAGCAGGCGCCATCTCCTAGACGGACGCCGAGTTGGTCGCCGCCATCGGCAGCGATCGTCATTTAAATGCCTGCAAAAGCGATCGTCTGAAGGCATGCCCGTAACAGCCCAGTTCGACAGCGGTCAGCGCACCCGATCGCGTTCGCTCAGGCTGGTCGACCGCTTGCGCTTTCAGCTGGGCGGCGCGATCCTGGCCGGGATCGTTCTGCCCTATCTCGTCGCGCTGCTGGTATTTCCGGGAGGGGCCGATTTCGGGCTGATCCAGCGGACATTGAGCGGTTCGTTCGTCGCGATCATGGCCGGGCTCTGGCTGGTCCGCAACATCGACAGATACCCCGGCGTCGAATCGACGACCTACATCCTGCCGAGCCTGATCATTTCGTTCGGCCTGCTGGTGATCGTCTTCCTGTTCCTGCGCATGGATTATAATCGCACCGCGCTGGGGATCAGCTTCGCCGCGAGCGCGCTGTGGCTGGCGCTGGTGGACCGGTGGCGGAATCGCGGCCTGTCGCTCGTCATCGGCGTTGTTCCGGGCGGGAATATCGGGCATCTCCCGCCGCAGTCGCATATTCGCTGGCTGGACCTCGACGCCCAGTCGCGCACCGACACGCTCGACGCGCTGGTGGTCGACCTGCACGCCGAACTCTCCGATGTGTGGAGCCGCAAGCTTGCCGACTACGCGCTCAGCGGGACGCCGATTTACGACGTCAAGCGCTTCCGCGAATCGCTCAGCGGGCAGGTCGAGCTCGAGCATCTGTCCGAAAATAGTTCGGGATTGCTGACGCCGCTGCGCGCCTATATGCGGGTCAAGCACCTGCTTGACTGGCTGGCGGCTTTGGTGGTGCTGGTTTGCGTCTTCCCGCTGTTGGTGATCGTGGCGATCTTGATCAAGATCGACACGCCCGGCCCCGCGCTGTTCCGGCAGAAGCGCACCGGGCAAGGCGGCCATGTGTTCCGGGTTTACAAGTTCCGGACGATGCGGGTCGACGGCGGCGGGTCGAAAAGCGACGCGTTGGCGGCGGCGATGACGCAGGAAAACGACGTCCGAATTACGCGCTTCGGTCGCTTTCTGCGGCGCTCCCGCATCGACGAACTGCCCCAGCTGATCAACGTCATTTGCGGCGAAATGAGCTGGATCGGCCCCCGGCCCGAAGCCGAAGTGCTGTCGCAATGGTATGAAGAACAGGTGCCCTTTTATCGCTATCGCCATATTGTGCGGCCCGGGATCACCGGCTGGGCGCAGGTTAATCAGGGCCATGTGACCGAAGTCGAGGCGATCCGCACCAAGCTCCATTACGATTTCTATTACATCAAGCATTTCTCGGTATGGCTCGACCTGGTTATCGTGGCGCGGACACTGGCGACGATTTTCAGCGGTTTCGGATCGCGTTGAGCCCGTCGTGATACCGTCCTCCCACACCGACGCGACGCGCCTGACCTGCGTCATCCCCGCCTATAACAACCTCGAGCTGTTCAGCCGGGCCCTGGTCTCGGCAATCTCACAATGCGACGTGGCCTTCGACGTCGTGGTGACCGACGATTCGACGACCGACGACGTCCGCAATTTCACCACGGGCATCGCCGCCCTCTATCCGCACGTCCGCTGGGTCGCAGGGCCGCGTAGCGGGAACCCCGTCGCCAACTGGAACAACGGTTTGGCGCATGCACGCGGCGACTATGTAGTCGTCCTGCACCACGACGAATTCTTAGTCGACCGCAGCTATTTCAGTGACGCCGTAACCGCGCTCGACCGCGACGGAACGGCGGCGATCGCGGCCCGATCGAAGATCGTCACGCTGCGCGGGAAAAGCCGGTTCGGCAGCATGCAATGGCTGGCGATCGGGTTGGGTCTGCCGCTGTGGACGCTCAACGCCATCAACTGGATCGGCTCGACCGCGTGCGTGACGTTCCGGCGCGGCCCGCTATTCGATGAATCCTTGGTCAACACCGTCGACGCCGAATTTTATGGGCGGGTGTTTGCTAAGAACCCCGTGGCCTTTCTCGATAACGTGCGGGTGATATCGGTTGCTCGTCATCGGGAACAACTCACCGACGCGATCGACGTACCGCGCATCTCCTGCCAAGAACTTGTTACGCATCCGCGCAACGATTTGGCGCCCTCCGCCAAGACCTTGCTTGTCATGTTTTGGCGCGCCCGAATAGGGTTTCGATGATGGCGAGATTGTCCGCATCAACATTGGTGACCGGATTAGGGGCACCGACTGTCTCGGCCCGTGCGTCTGCCGCTTCGCGCCTCTCGCGGTTCATCGCGTTCGCGCTCACGATCTCGGTTCTGATATATGCGTACTCGCTGCTATCCAATGACAACGTTCCAGATTGGTATGGCTATAGGGTTTTGTACGAACAGGGAGGAGCCTGGCTGGCCTTGTCAGGGCGCGACCCCGTATTTACTGCTCTAATCAATCTAGCCTACACGATATTTGGCTATTTCGGTTACGAAACATTCAGATCTGCTCTTTTCATTGCGTTCTTGATCGCGATATTTCCGTTCTTTCAGAGCAGTCCTTCGCAACCACGATTAAATCATATCTGGTTCTTGATGCTGTTGGTTGCGACTGTATTGAGCGCAACACTTACCAAAGTGATCATTCAGATCAGGGAAGGCATTGGAGCGGCGGTCGTTGTGGCGGCATTGTTTGTCGCCTACCGATCAGGAAATCAGCTTTTAGCACGACTGATGTCAGTAATGATGCTTGTTATGGCCGCAGCCATACATTCCGGACTCGCTTTATTTGCAGTTGTAGGCGTTTATTGTTTCTTGTTCCGCGCAAGGATCGGCAATGGAAGAAATTCCGTTTCTGCCGCTGCCATTTCGGCCCTCGCAGGTCTGGCTGTAGGCATAATCCTTCTGTTTCGCTCGAGCGATGCTAACTTCCTCATACAGGATTTTGGTACTGACACTCAGGCCGTTTCTGAGATCGGCTTCACAAGATATGTTTATTGGGTTATTCAGACGGTACTATCGGTACTTTTGGTTATTCAAATCAGCCGAAACGATGTGGAGGGTGGGGGTTTTGCTGATCGAATCATGGTCATTTTGACCGTCGTTATATTACCATTCATGATCGGGATCATCAACGCACTGGTATATGGAGGCTTTCAAGTCAGCGCTATTATTGCGCTATTTGGAAGGATTTTCTTCACTTTGTGCGAGATTTCATTGATATCAATTATTCTTCGTCGCCAAGCGAATGCCGTAACCCTCCTAATTGGGCTCGTATTGCTCGCCGATCGCCTTCGAGTGATCTATGTGTCGGTTAATCCGCAGATTTGATTGTCGTTTCACGCGGCCCACTGTCGCCGGTGTCACGCACGCACGGCCAGTGCCACCAGCTCGGCAGCGGTCGGAACAATGGCAGCGGGCAGCCGGGCAAGCGACGGCTTCGCGCCGAGCGCCCGGGCGTTTGCGAGACTGGTTTGCAGCGTCATGACTGTATTGACCAACGGCGACCTAAGCCACCGCGTCAGCAGTTCGTTTCGTTCGAGCATCGCCGCCAGTGCCTTGCGGCTCAGGATGATACGGTGACGCGGAAAGTCGACGTCGCGCGCGGCCGGCCCCAGTGTTGCAAACATGGGCGAGTGCGCGTTCGGCGTCGCAATCCAGAGGATCCCACCGGGGTTCAGCGCACGTGCTACCCGGTCGATCACCGCCTGCGGATCGCGCGTATGTTCAAGGACATGGCTGAGCGTGATATGGTCGTAGCGCCGCCCATCGGCGTCGAAATCGTCCATCGACAGCCACGTGAATGACTTCTGCGCCGATGCAGACGGGGGAAACAGGTCGCAGCCAAAGCGTGCCGCCGGATGCCCGGCCGCGGCGAGCCGATCGAGATAGGCACCCGACCCACACCCGTAATCGAGGACCGTCTGCGCCGTGGGCGCAATCGAGCGATCGAGATAGTCACGCCGCGTCCAGTTGAGCGCGCGCTTGACGACACTTTGCGCGCCCGCCGCATTCGACGTGTAATAATCGGCATAAGCCGACGGCAGCGAGGCGGCGTCCGGAAATCGGTCGGGCCGCAGCGAGCCGCAGCGGCGGCACCGCAAGAGCAGGCCGTGCGCGTCGGTCGTGTGAAAATTGACGTCGGTGATGTCCATCAGCGTGTCCGAATCATCAGCGCCGCAAACGCAGGGGTTGAGCTCAAATCGCATTATCGGCCCGCTCCTTGGCGATCGTTGCTAGCAGGATGAGTTCGAGTGTCGCGCGTATCAGCCATGCATAGCCGACACCTCGACCGCCATAGGCTATCGTCAGTAGCGGGAAGGCGGCAAGCGAGACGATCAACGTCACAAGTCCGGTGCGCGTGACCTGGCGCGTGAAGCCGTCGCTTTGCGCCTTGGCGAGCAGCAACTGGCTGACGCTGGAGATGCCGACCGCAGCCGCGAACAATGGGGCCACGACCGGATCGAGTTCGCCGAGCAGGTTTTTGGCCACGGCCGGGAAAACCCCGGCAGCAAGGACGGTCGCGAAGACCAGCCCCGCGCCGGCAAGGGCGACGAGGCCGATCGCGCGACGTACCTCGCCCGCCCGCTGCTGTCCCGCCACGCGACGCGCGAAGATGATCGGCCCCAGGAGATAGGGGAGCAGCCAGAATTTCGACAGCAGTTCGTAGATCAGCACATAGCCGGCGGCGGCATCGGGCGACAGAAACCGGAACGCGCAGATACGGTCGAGCGAGGCGCCGAGCGCACCGAGCACCGAGGTAGCGAGGAAATTCCATCCGTGTCGGTCGCGTAGCATGGGGGCAACGGGCGTTCGTTCGCCGGATCGGTCTGCGCCGCGCACGAGCGCCCAGCCGCCCGCCAGCCACATCGTGCGGGCGGCCACCGAAACAGCCAGTCCCACGCTCACCGAATATCCCGCCCAGGCGCAGGCAAGCAGCGACAGGATGCCGATCGACAGGCTGCCCTGCTTCAGCCAGATCGCAGCGGCATAGCGCCCGGCCACGTCGAGCAGCACGCGCAGGTCGGTCGTCAGAAAGCCGATGACGCACAGTGGCAGCGACCAGCAAAGCAGTGGCCCGAGGGCGAGATCGCGCGACGACGCTATCCACCAGACGGCCGCGAGCACGGGCGTCACGGCAACGGCCTTGATCGCACTGGCAGCCGCGACGGCGCGGATGTCGGGGGCGGCCGATCGCGCTTCGCCCAGCATCAACGCCTTGGTCGTGCCGGGCTCGAGCCCGGCCGCCAGCGACGCAGCGAAATGCGCCGCGAGAACGACCGTTACCGTCCCCGCGTCGACGACGCCGCGCAGCACGATGATGCTCGCGACCACGATCAGCGCCGTCGCGGCATAGGCGGAGCCGATGACGGCGGCCCTCAGGCCCAGGCGGCCCATCGCGCGCGTTCGTCCGGCCAGCGGTTTCACCGCTTCACAGCTTGGCGAGGGCGTCGATTGCGTCGTCGATCGGGTAGTGATGGTTGCCGATGAACAGGCCGTGCCGGTCGATGTGGTCGGCATTCGTCAGCGCGCCCGATATCTCATAGTCGAAAAAACGCTTAACGACTTCGTTCTTGGCGAAGTTGCCGGCGACAATCGGCCGCGTCTCAAACCCGGCCGCCTGCAGCCGGGTCACCAGCTCGGCGCGCGTCAATGACGATCCCGGCCGGATGACCAGGCTGAATCCGAACCAGCTGCTTTCCCCCGTCTCTGCCTGAATGAGAAGGTCGGGGTGCGCCGCCATCTGCGCCTGGAACTTCCGGGCGTTGGCGCGGCGCCCGGCGATCAGCCCCGGCAACTTGGCAACTTGCTCGATGCCGAGCGCACCCGACATCTCGAGCGGGCGCAAATTATATCCGGGCAGCACGAAGCGGAACGATTCCTCGAACGGGTCATCGCTCTTGCGCCCGCAAACGAGATTGACCTCGGGCAGTTGCCGCGTCCACCCATGCGCGCGCAGCGACAGCATGATCTGGTAGAGTTCCTCGTCATCGGTAACCACCATCCCGCCTTCCATCGTCGAGATGTGGTGCGAGAAAAAGCTGCTGAAGCTGCCCATGATTCCGAACGTGCCGGCCTGACGACCCGCCAGCCGCGCGCCCATCGACTCGCAATTGTCCTCGAGGAGCAGGATATCGCGGTCGCCGATAACCTTTTCGATGGCGCCAAAATCGCATGGATTGCCGAGCAGGTTGACCGCGAAGATCGCGCGGGTCCGGTCCGACACTGCAGCGCCCAGCGCGTCCATGTCGAAGTTCAACGTGTCGAGGTCGATGTCGACGAATTTCACCTTGAGGCCATATTGCTGCAGCGGCGTGTAGGTCGTGCTCCACGACACGGCGGGGACGATCACTTCGTCGCCCCGGCGCAGCCCGGCCGACGGGTCGGCGCGACAGAACAGCGCCGCGATCATGATCAGATTAGCTGATGAGCCCGAATTGACCATTATGCAGAAACGGCTTCCGGTGTACGCCGAAAAGTCGCGCTCGAACCCCGCAACCTGTTCGCCCATGGTAAAGCGTCCAGTGTCGATCACCCGGTGCAGCGCGTCGAGCTCTCGGGCGTCCCAGGTGCTCGTCGCGAGCGGAAAGCGAACGGTCACTTGTGGTTCTCCAGATACCAGCGATAAGTTTGCGCCAGGCCGTCGGGCATCGCGATCTTGGCCCGCCAGCCCAGCGTTGCGGCCCGCCCGCTGTCGATCAGCTTGCGGTGCATCCCAACCGGCTTCGACAGGTCGTAGCGAAACGCGCCCGTCCATCCGGCCAGATCGGCGGCGGCCCGGTAATAATCAGTGACGCTGAAGTCATGGCCAAGTCCGACATTCAGGACGTCGGGCAGCTCGTTCGTGCAGTCGAGCGCCCAAAATACTGCATCGGCGAGGTCGTCGACATGCATGAACTCGCGCCGCGCCGTGCCGTCGCCCCAGATTTCGATCTCGTCGCTGCCAGCCGTCACCGCTTCATCGATCTTGCGAAGAATTGCCGGGATCAGGTGCGAACGGGCAGGGTCGAAGGAATCATGTGGTCCGTAGAGATTGGGCGGAATCAATGTCCGGTACGCCAGCTTTGCGTCCTCGCGCGCGATGAATTCGCACAAGCGCTGTGTCGCGATCTTCGCGATCGCATAGCCCTCGTTCGTTGGCTCGAGCGAGCCGGTGAGTATTTGGTCTTCGGCAATCGCCTCTTCGCGCCCGCGCGGATACATGCACGAACTGCCCAGGTTAATGACGACGGGGATGGCGCAGGTTCGCGCGGCCGACACAACACTGAATCCCAGGTCGACGTTTTCGGCAAGGAACGCTGCCGGATGACGCAGGTTGGCCTGGATGCCACCGACGCGCCCTGCAGCATGCACGATCGCGTCGGGGCGCTCACTATCGAGATAACGCAGAACCGCCGCACGGTCGCACAGGTCGAGCTCCGCGCGTGAAGGATGCAGCACCATCCAGCCATGCGCTGCGTGGTGGCGCATCAGCGCGCGACCGACCATGCCATTGGCGCCGGTGACGAGCAGTCGTCGCATCGGGAATCTAGCTGACCACGCCGTCACGGTGGAGCGATGCACGCGCTGCGCGCAGGTCCGCGGCCATCATTTCGGCCACCAGCTCTTCGAACGTCGTCTTTGGTGACCAGCCGAGTTCGTCGCGTGCCTTGGACGCGTCGCCCAGCAGCGTCTCGACTTCCGCAGGACGAAAGTAGCGCGGGTCGACTGCCACAATCACGTCGCCGATCCGCTTCGCGAGCGCGGGCGACTGCTCGGCCACGCCGACAAGGCGCGCAGTCTCTTCAAGGCCGGACCCCGCCCATTTCAGCTCCAAGCCCGCGCACGATGCCGCCAGATTGACGAAGTCGCGCACGCTGTACTGACGCCCGGTTGCAATGACATAATCCTGCGGCGCGTCCTGCTGCAGCATCAGCCACTGCATCTCGACATAGTCGCGCGCATGCCCCCAATCGCGCTTGGCATCCATGTTGCCGAGATGAAGCACGCCGCGCCCCTCCGTCGCAAGCTGCGCAAATGCGCGCGTGATCTTTCGCGTTACGAAAGTTTCCCCGCGGAGCGGAGACTCATGGTTGAACAAGATGCCGTTGCAGGCATACATGCCGTACGCCTCGCGGTAATTGACCGTGATCCAATAGCCGTAGAGCTTGGCGATGGCATAGGGGCTGCGCGGGTAGAAGGGGGTTGCTTCGGTTTGCGGCGTCTGCTGGACGAGACCGTATAATTCGGACGTCGACGCCTGATAGAAGCGCGTATCCTTCAGCCCGAGCATGCGAATCGATTCGAGCAGCCGCAACACGCCGATGGCGTCCGAATTGGCGGTATACTCGGGCTCTTCAAAACTCACTGCCACATGACTCTGGGCGGCAAGATTATAGACTTCGTCGGGCTTCACTTCCTGCAGAATCCGGGTGAGCGAGGAGGAGTCCGTCATGTCGCCATGGTGCAGGTGAAAGGGCTGACCCTGTTCGTGCGGATCGTGGAACAGGTGGTCGATGCGCGCCGTGTTAAAAAGCGACGTACGGCGCTTGATCCCGTGGACTTCATATCCCTTGGCCAGCAAGAGTTCAGCAAGATATGCGCCGTCCTGGCCGGTAACGCCAGTGATCAAAGCACGCTTCATCATAAGCCCCAGGAGTTCCAAACGCGCCGGAAAGGGGCGCTTCGCTTGCTGCTTGCTGCGCCTCTTCGTCGTGCCGGGACTTGGCGTCAAGCCGATTCCGCTTGCCCCTCCGGGAGGCCGAGTCTAGCAGCGCGAAACACCCAACGCGCAGGATCGATATGCTCAAGAGGCTTGCTTACAAGCTTGCGGATGCCGCCAATTTTGCGATCGACGGATTCCCGAATGAGGGAGTGGCTTTTGGCGGTTACTGGATCAGACGCCGGCGCGGTCCCCGTGTAGCACCAGCTCCCTATCGGGCCTCGGTCGCTCTCGATCGCTGCCTGGGCCTGCCGGTCGGATCGGTCCTCGATGTCGGCTCGGGCGGCGGCGCTCACGCAGCGGCCTTTGCGAACGCCGGTCGTCGTGTCACTTGCGTCGATTATGGCACGTCGGTCTACGCGAGCAACGCCGTGCTCAAACCCGAAGGGGTGCAAGTCGTCGTGGGCGATTTCAACACGGTCACTCTGCCCGATAAATTTTCGTTGGTCTGGGCATCACATGTGCTCGAGCATCAGCAGAATGTCGGGGTTTTTCTCGACCGCCTTATTTCCTTCGCGGAGCCCGACGGCTATGTTTGCATCACGGTCCCGGTTGCGCACCGCGCGATCTGGGGGGGGCACCTGACCCTTTGGACTCCTGGATTGCTAGCCTACAATATCGTGCTCTGCGGCGTCGACCTCAGCAGCTCGGAGCTTATCCACGGCGACCGGGAGTTTTCGATGCTGTTTCAGCCCCGAATGGTCGCTCTCCCGACGTTGACCTACGACAGCGGTGACGTCGTCAAGATGGCCGCTTACCTGCCGTCATGGTGCCGAGAGAACTCCGATGGCTGGCACTGACGCTCGCGAGACAGTGACCACCGTCGTTACGGGTGGCGCCGGGTTCATTGCCGCAACCTTGATCCCCCGCCTCCTCGCCCAAGGCAACCGCGTGCTCGCGCTCGACAACCTGTCGCGCGGAACGGAGGCAAACATGGCCGCCTTTGCCGGCGACCCCGGCTTTGCGTTCGTTCGGATGGACGTCGAAAACACCAATGCTGTCGTGCAGGAACTCCGCAAGCACGGGGCGATCGAGGCGATCTGGCATCTCGCGGCAAACTCCGACATCCCGGCCGGCATCGCGAATTCGGGTATCGACCTGCGCGACACCTTCATGTCGACCTATTCGATGATCGAAGCGGCGCACGCGATGGCGGTACCTGATTTTTATTTCGCCTCGAGCTCGGCGATCTACGGCGACCTGGGCGATACCCGGATTGGCGAGGCGGCGGGGCCGCTATTCCCTATTTCGAATTACGGCGCCATGAAGCTCGCGTCCGAAGCACAGCTGTCGGCCGCGTGCCAGTCACGCCTCAGCCGCGCGCTGGCGTTCCGGTTTCCCAACGTCGTCGGCGTGCCGGCGACGCACGGGGTAATATTCGATTTTATTGGCAGGTTGCGAAGCCGCACGGCCCTGCTCACCGTTCTCGGCAACGGAACGCAGCGCAAAAGCTACCTCCACGTCGATGACTTGGTCGATGCGATGCTGTTCCTGCGCGACCATGCGCCGGGCACGGGCTTCGATGCCTATAATATCGGCCCGGTCGACGACGGCATCACGGTCCGCGACATTGCCGAAGCTACTGTGGAGCGTGTTGCACAGGGTGCCGCCCTTGAATTTGGCACCGAGGATCGCGGCTGGGTGGGGGACGTGCCGAAGTTCAGCTATGATACCTCGAAGCTCTCGTCGCTGGGCTGGCAACCGAAGCTGTCATCGCGTGAGGCGGTTTTGAAGGCAATCGACCAAATCGCTGGGCAGGTTGAAATGTTGTGAGGCAAGCGATCATACTTGCCGGTGGCAAGGGCACGCGACTGGCGGACAGGCTCGACGGACGACCCAAACCGCTGGTCGACGTGCTCGGAAAGCCCCTGTTGCTGCGCCAGCTCGAACAGCTGGTATCCGGAGGCTTCGATCGATTTCTGATCCTGGCCAATCACCGGATCGACCAGATCGAGGCATTCGTCGCCCAGCTCGACATGAAAATTGAGGTCGAGGTCGTCGACGATGGCAAACCGCGCGGCACTGCAGGCGCATTGCTCGCCTCGCTCAACCGTTGCGACCCCGAGTTTGCGGTGGTGTATGGCGACACGTTGTTCGAAGTCGACTTTGCGCGGTTCATCGAAGCGCATGATTCGGCCCCGGCAGCAGCGGCCACGCTGTTTCTGCACCCGAACAGTCACCCGCAAGACTCAGACCTGGTCGATCTGAACGCCGACGGTCGCATCCGCGCTTTCTATCCGAAGCCACATCCACCAGGCGTCTGGCGCAGCAATATGGTGAACGCGGCGCTGTACCTCATGCGCCGCTCGGCCTTGACGGAATATACGCGCTTGGCCGTGCCGAGCGACCTCGCGCGCGATCTTTTTCCGCAGATGCTGCATGACGGGCTCGCGCTCAACGGCTATGTATCGAGTGAGTACATCAAGGACGTCGGCACGCCCGAACGGCTCGATCAGGCCTGCCGAGCGCTGGCGGCCGGGATCCCCGCAAGGGCAACACTCAAATCGCCGCAGCGCGCCGTTTTCGTCGACCGTGATGGGACGCTCAATCGACCTGCGGGGCACATTTCCGATCCTTCTGCCCTGGAGCTATTTCCGGGCGTCGGCGCGGCGATCCGGCGCTTGAACGATGCCGAATGGCGCGTCATCATGGTGACCAACCAACCGGTGATTGCCCGTGGCGAGGCCAGCGCCGAGGACGTGCGCACGATCAACGCGAAGCTGGAAATGCTGATCGCCGCGAACGGTGCCTATCTCGATCGCATTTATCTGTGCCCGCATCACCCCGACAAAGGCTTTCCCGGCGAAGTTCCGGAGCTCAAGGTCGATTGCGCGTGTCGCAAGCCGAAGCCGGGCCTGATCTTTCGTGCGCGCGACGAACTTGCCATCGACCTTTCACAAAGCTGGTTTATCGGTGACACCGACATGGACGTAGCGGCAGCCCGTGCGTCCGGCGTTCGTGCGATCGCGGTCAAGACCGGGACGGACGGCGGTCACGCGGCCGAACAGAGCGAACCCGATTTCGTGGTCGAAAGCTTTTCCGACGCCGTTGCGACCGTCCTTGCGCGCGACGCATGCGCGGAGCTCCAGCGGCCATGATCATCAGCAAAACGCCGTTGCGCATGAGCTTTGTCGGTGGCGGCAGCGACATGGCACAATATTATCGTCACAGCCCGGGCGCTGTGATCAGCACCGCCGTTAACCGTTACATCTATGTAACGGCCAACAGGAAGTTCGATGACGGAATCCGTGTCGCCTATTCGAAGAACGAAGAAGTAACTTCGGTCGGCGAGGTCGAACACCGCCTGGTCAAGGCGGCGTTGGAAATGTCCGGAGTCACCAAGGGGATCGAGATTACGACCGTCGCCGACATCCCCTCGCGCGGAACGGGGCTTGGATCATCGAGCAGTTTCACGGTCGGCCTGTTGAACGCGCTGAATGCCTTCAAGGGCAGCCCTTCAAATGCGGAGCAACTCGCCGCGGACGCTTGCCGCATCGAGATCGATATCTGCGGCGAACCCATTGGCAAGCAAGACCAATATGCCGCGGCGTGCGGCGGCATGAACCTGATCGAATTCTACGGCGACGAGACGGTGAAGGTCTCGCCTGTCATCGTGAGCCAGTCGGTCATGCGCCAGCTGCAAGAGCAACTTCTGGTCTTTTTCACCGGTGTCACGCGCAGTGCATCGGCACTGCTGCAGCTTCAGGGCGATGCAGTCGCGACCGATGCCGACAAGCGGTCGACGCTTGGGCGCATGGTCGAACTGGCCTATTCCGCCCGGGATACACTGCAGAATGCAGACGTTAACGCCTTCACCGAAGTCCTGCACGAAAACTGGGAATTGAAAAAGCAGCTAGCCAAAGGTGTCAGCAATCCGGCTATCGACGATATGTACGACGCCGCGCGCGCGAACGGGGCAACGGGCGGCAAGATACTCGGGGCCGGTTCGGGTGGATTTATGGCCTTGTTTGCGCCGCGCGAGGCCCACGATCGCATAAGGAAGGCACTCCACGGTTATCGCGAGTTTCCGATGAAATTCGAAAACTACGGCAGCCGCATCATTTTCTACGAAGCTATTGAGTCGAGGAGCTAAGCATGAGCGAGTTTGCAGGTACGGCAGCTTGGTATCTCACCAAATTGCAATCGGCTCTCAATGAGGTTGGGCACGATCAAATCGATCACGGTATTTCAGTTATCAACGATGCGTGGCAGCGCGGCAGCCAGATCATAACGCTCGGCAACGGGGGCAGCTCGATGACGGCGCTTCACTATATCACCGACTGGAACAAGAGCTTGTTCCTAGCCACCGGTCGTCAGTTCATGGGTCGGACCTTGGTCGACAACATGGGATTGTTGATGGCTTATGGCAACGACATCTCCTTTGAAGATATCTTTGTCGAGCAGCTCAAGAACATTTTGCGTCCCAACGATCTGGTTATCGCGATATCGGGGAGCGGCAATTCGGAAAACGTGATCCGTGCCGTCAATTATGCGAACGAGAACGGCGCCGTCACGCTCGGACTGTGCGGCTATTCGGGGGGTAAGTTGAAGGATCTGGCGCAGAACGTCATCTGGGCACCCTTCAACGACATGCAGCTATGCGAAGACGTCCATGCGATCTTTGGCCACATCGTCATGCAAAAACTCGCCCACTATGGCTGATGCGGCAGCATCGGCGCCGCTGCTTTCGGTCATCCTGCCAACCTTCAACGGGACGGTCGACCAGATCGATCGTTGCGCGCGGAGTATCAGCGAGCAAAGCTTCGCCGATTTCGAGTGCCTGGTATTGGACGACAGCACCAGTGACGCGTCGCGAAGCGCGTGGGACGCCTGGTCTCGCCGTGACGGGCGATTTCGGATCATTCGCCAGCCCGCGCGCCTGGGATTCGTGCGCAGCCTTAACGCGGGAATAGCGATCGCCCGGGGGACATATGTCGCCCGGTGCGACACGGACGACGTTAATCTCCCCTCACGGTTCGAGCGGCAAATTGCCGAGTTCGAAAGCCGCAACGATCTCGACGTCGTCGGCAGTTCAACAATCGTCGACCGCGGGGACGGAAGTGCTCAGTTCGTGCGACGCTACCCGCCGGAACATGCAACGATCTGGCAGGCGACGCGGCTGACCAGTGGCGTCGCCCACCCCACAGTCGTTTTCCGCCGCGAAAGCTTTGCCAGGTTCGGCACGTACGACGAAAGTTTTCGGTATGCCGAAGACGTCGAGCTCTGCCTGCGCTGGATGGCGCAGGGGGCAGTGTTTGCCAACGTTCCGGAGCCTTTGGTGATTCTGTACATTCCCGAAGATGGCCGACCGGCATCGCACTGGCGTTATGCGTTTCGGGCCCGGCTCAGACACTCGAATCTGTCTTCGCTGATGCCTTCGATTGCCGGGCTGCTGGTGTCTGGGGGCGCGTCGCTGTTGCCGACCCGCTTGGCCCGTCTGGGCTACCGGGTGGCGCGCCATCGAGGCAAGCCGTTGGTCGCCGTCGAAGCGAGCGGCGACGATGCCTGAGGTCAGGCAAGCCGCCCCTTTCGACATCGTGAACATGGTGGGCGGTCTGGGCAATCAGTTGTTCCAATGGGCATTCGGCGAAATGCTGCGCGAAGCGGGCCGGTCGGTCCGCTATGACCTGTCAGACTTCGAGAGCTACGCCCTCCACGGGGGAGCGGCGATCGAGCGTCACTTCGACGTCGTGCTGGACAAGATTACCGAACATGATCGCGCCGCGCTCCCGTTCATGGCGCGTTCGCGGCCACGCAAGCGGCTGGCGCAACGCCTACCAAGTTTACTTCGTCCAGATATCCTCACGGAAGAGGACGTGTTGCGTTCCGGTCTCGAGATACGATCCCGGCGAGGCCAGTATTTTAACGGATATTGGCAGTTCATCGAACACGCTACCGGCTTTTTTGGAACGCTTCCCGCCCGTCTCCGCTTCAGGGATGATGTGAGCTTCGATGGCGTTGGTGATCTGGTTGGTTGCGCATCCGTGCATGTGCGTCTTGGCGACTATCTAGCCTCGTCTCGCACGTGCCATTTGCCCCTCGACGCTAGTTACTATCGCACTGCGATGACCGAATTGCTCGAGCGGCGGACGGTCGAGCGGTTCCTCATTTTCAGCGATGAAATCAAGACCATCCGGAAAGGATGGTTCGATGGTTTCCCAGTTACCTTCGTGACGCCCGATCTTTCGGCAAATGCGGGAAGCGATCTCCAGTTGATGAGCCGCACACGTCATCTCATTATCTCGGCAAGCAGCTTCGGCTGGTGGGCTGGGGCCCTCGCCGGGCGGGACGCGCAAGTCGTTTACCCCCGGCCGTGGGTCAGACCCCCGTACGCGGCTCAGCGAAGATATACTCCGGCCATGCCTTCGCACTGGGTGCCACAAGAGAGCACCGGCCACGATCTGGCGGCCATGGCCCTTAGCAACTAACTGGCCGGGGTGATGTCGAGTCGGCGTATCGCAAGCTGGCTTCCAGCTTCGCGGGGCTTCAAAGCAAGTGTAATCCGTGCAAACCGACACCAGTCGGGGGGTATGTCAACTTGGGTCAGCCGCCCCTGTGCGGGCAAAATTTCAAGGACGATTTGCGCCTTGCTCTCGTTGTCCAGACACTTGAGGCCGACGCTCGCGCCATTGTCACCTTCGGCCATCTCTATGGCCAGCTTGTAGCGGCCAGTTCCCAGGCGCGCGATTTGAGAGGCGGCCTCACCACCCTGCCCCTCCACATTGACAACCGTTAACAGCCGGTCCGAGCCGGAACCGGTGATCGACGCGTCTACCGGCGACTCCGTAGCCAGTGACCAGTCGAAAGGCGGAAAAAGCGGAACGCGACGAAAGGATGGATCCTGGACCGGGCCAGACGATTTCGCTTGTAACGTGTTCGACTGATAAACGTGCCAAGCAAGCGCATATTGTCGGTCCGCTATTAGCCGCTGCACTAGCGCACCGACGACTTCCATCTGATCAGGAGCTGGCGCTACACCCGCGACAGATCCAAGAAGCGCCAGATTTCGATCCGAAGTAGATGTCTTAATCGCTTCACGAAAAAACCAGACCGTCCAATTGGGCCAGTCCCGCAATCGCTTGCGGAGTTCGATCGCGATTTCAGGATCGTCCACTGCCTTGGCGAGAATGGGCAGCAAAATGCCCGGTGCCAGCGCCGAGGTTCGCAATCCGATGTCGTACCTCCGAAGGACTTCAGGCACGTCGTTCCGGTCAACCGCGGCCTGCAGCAGCCACATCTGGGCGGGAAAGTCGCGGCGCGTGGTTTCGTCGGCCGCGTCGAACCAACCCGCGGCGGTGGTCCGGTCGTCCGACAAGTAGCCCATCACCCGTTGCGCGGTGGCGTCACCACCATCGTGGTTCAGCGCCGCCTCCGCCTGCACACGCGCAGCCCGCCGGGCAGCTGGCTCGCCGCTTTCGACGTTTAGCCACGCCAGATTGGCTCGAGCCCTAGAATCCCAGGGGGCCCAGGCGAGCGCCAGCTGTGGATTATTGACGCGAAACGACTGCGCTATCTGTGTGGCTGCCACCAAATATGCCAGGCCTGAAGCAGCAAAAGTCAAAACCGACACACGAAGGATCGACTGCATCGGAGCGCGCGTCACGTGCGGGGGGAGGTTTGGCCGTAGCCGTAACCATAGGCGTAATTGAAGCCGTTATCATAACCGAGGCCGCTTTTAGCGCCGTCGAATTTCGTCAGGACCACGCCGAAGAGCGTGACGTTGGCCGTCGCAAGTCGCGACATCCCTACCTTGGCCGCCGCGACGCTCGTGGCGGCGGATTGGATGACATACAGCATGCCCTCGACCGCGCCGCCGATTACCGGCGCATCGGCCAGCCCCATCACGGGCGGCGCGTCGACGACGACATGATCATAGGACTGGGCGAGATCGGCAAACAGCAGCGACAGCCGCGCGCCGCCCAACAGTTCGGCCGCGTTCGGCGGCTGCGGACCCGCCGGCATGATCATCAAGCCATCGACGCCGGTATCGACGACGAGCTCGGCCAGCACTTCGTGGCCCGACAGATAATTGCTCAACCCGCGGCTGTTCGACGCACCGAAGAAGCCATGGACCGACGGCGAACGCATATCGGCATCGATCAGGATCACCCGGCGTCCGGCACGCGCCAGCGATCGTGCCAAGGCATAAGCGGTGGTCGACTTTCCTTCGGCCGGCTGCGTGCTGGTGACCGCAAGCGAGCGCGGCGCGCCATGCGCGGTCGCAAATTCGAGATTGGTCTGAACCGAAAGATACGCCTCCACGATCGGCGACTTCCGGTCGTCGAGGCTCGCCAGCGATTCGCCCGCACCGGTGACGGGGATTACGCCCAGCAGCGCGCTATGCAGCATCCGCTCGACATCCGCCGGATCGTCGATGACGTCGCTCAGCTGCGCCCTGACGAAGGCCGCACCGACGCCCAGCACGAGACCGAGGCCAAGCGAAAGCAGCAGATTGATGAGCGTCCGCGGCTGCGACGGCTTCTGCGCCACTTCGGCATCGTCAACGATCGAAACGTTGTTCGTGCCCACCCCGCCCGCGACGCCGATCTCCTTGTAGCGCTGCAACAGGCCGTCATAGAGCTGGCGGTTGGTATCCACCTCGCGCTGGTAGATGTTATACTGGATGCTCCGGCGCTTGTACTGGATGAGCTTGGTACCGAGAGCCTGAACCTTGTCCTGAACGGCGCGTTCGCGCGCCACGCTCGCTTCATAGTCGCCGCGCAGCGACCCGCGTATACGATTTTCCTCTGTCCGGATGCTCGAATCGAGCTGGGCGATTTGCGAGGCCAGCGAACGCGCGCCCGCATAACCGGGCTCGAACTGTACGAGGAGCTTGGCGTAATCCGCCGCGAGTTCGGACCGGCGCTGGCGCAACAGGCCGAGCGCATTGTTCTGGATCGCTTCCGACGGCGCCGATCCGGCAGTCGCACGATAGCGCGCTTCGGCCCGCACGCGGTCGGCAGTCGCTTCGGCGAGCTGCACATTATAGGCGGCAAGATCGACAGCTTCGATCGACTGCTCGCCGCGATTGCCGCGCGCGTCGGGCTGGGCCCCTGACGAGAGCGTCACGATGTTCTGGTTTTCCGCATAGGCGACCAGGTTCTTTTCGGATTCCTCGAGCCGGCGACGCAGATCGGCGAGACGCCCTTCGAGGAAATTGCGGGCATAGGAGGTCGCGTCGAAGCGCCTTTGAAGGTTCGACTGGATGAAGGTCTGCGCCCAGGCATTGGCGATCCGCGCGGACAGTTCGGCGTCCGGGCTAGTGTAGCTGATATTGACGAGCCGCGACGCCCGCACCGGCGAGACATCGTTGTTGCGCAGCAATTCGTCACCGGCCCGGCGCACGCGCAGCTCGCGCGCTGCCGCCGGCGACAATTCAGGAGCGCTCCCGCCGAACAGCGACCACCGGCTGTTATTGTCGGACAGCTGAAGCCGCGCCCGCAACGCCGGATCGTCGGCCAGCTTCATCTGCCGGACGACCCGCTCGGCAAGCGCCTTGGACTTCAACAGCCCGTATTGCGTCTGATAGAATTCGAGGTCGGCGGACGTCGCCTCGCGCTCGACGCCCTCTACGTTGACGACGCGGTTCGACTCACGCGATATTTCCAGCGTGACGGTCGAGGTGTAACGCCGGACGCTGAAAGCGTTGACAAGCAAGCCGATGACCAGCGCAGCCACGACAAACGAGGCTATGATCAACCGCTGACGGTAGAGAATTGCGATATAGTCACGGATGCTCGGGCCCGAGACCCCGTCCGGCGCCCGCACGTCCCCAGCCGGCTGATTGGACGGGGACGCGTCCGAAGTTCTTGTCAGCATCACGACCTATCTGACCAGAAGGACCAGCGGGTTGGTAATCGCCGGTGCCAGGGTGATGAGGTTCTTCAGCAACCTCCGCGACGGCGAGTCGCCGACTACGACCAGGTCGTTCGGGTAGAGTTCGGGATCGGCGTAATTGCCCCGCCGGATGGCAGCAAGGTTATAGACCGCAGCCATTTTTTGCCCACCGACAGTGCGAAACACCACGACGTCCTCGAGTTTGGCGAATTCGGCAAGCCCCTTGGCACTCGCGATTGCCTTGACGAGCGTCATCCCCGGCGCCGCAGGATAAAGTCCCGGTTCAACGACCTGGCCATCGACCGTGATGGTCTGACTGTTGATCTCGGTCAGGTTCACGGTGACTTCGGGGCTTCGCACAAACGCACGCCTGAGCGCCGCCCGCAGCTCTTCGGCGACTTGCGGCGTGGTCTTGCCCGCAGCAACGATTGATCCGGCGAGCGGGAACGAAATATTGCCGCCCGCGTCCACCTGCGCCTCCACGACCGTCGGGGTTTCGGCAAGGCCGAGCGCCGTGATCGTCAGCTTGTCCCGCGGCCCGATCGCATAGGGGCGGGGCGCAAACGTGACGTCTTGCGCGACTGGCGCAGGAAGCTCATTCAACGGAGCAACGATGGCTGCGCCGCCCAATGGCAGCTTCTTCGTTGCACAGGCGGAAAGCGCTGCCAAACAGATGAGTGCAGCGATTTTGGGCGACATCAGGAATCCCACTCGTTCGGCAGATGCCGATGGTTGGCCTCTAGCGACCGCGACCAGCGGGGTAAACCCTTTCCCGTCATCGCGCCGCGCCGCGGCCGACGGCGTGGGCGCGTCCGTTCCACACCCACATGCTCAGAATCGCGAAGACACAAAGAAGCAATGGGGTGCGCAGCGGATAATCGAACCAGCTGGCAACGAGGATCGTGAGCAGCGCGACCGAAGCGGCCTTGCCGCGTTGACTAGCCGACGAACGCGGCGCGCTCCAGCATTGCCAGCTTGCGAAAGCCATGACGACGACATAGGCCACAATCAGCGCAGCCGCGACGATTCCGCCCTCGATGACCAGCTGCACATAATCGTTGTGCGCGGCGTTCAGGTAGGTCGGCCCCAGAAATTCGAAGGGTTCGAACCGTTTGAATGCCGCCTCGAACGATCCGAAGCCGGACCCGATCGGCATATAGGCGCGGATCATTTTCCCGAACGTCGGATAAAAGGCAAAGCGGAGATCGGTTCCGAGCTCGCCAGCCTGCAGGTGGTTGACCGTTTCGAGCCTGCCCGCCGCCGCAAGTGCCGCGATCCCGAGCGATGCCAGAACGACAAGCGTCGCCGCTGCCGCCCAGGCGGCGCGGCCGATGGACTGTCCCGGTTGCTGGCCGGTCGCGTAGACCGCGACGCTGCCGCCGAGGCCGATCACGCCGCACAGCAGCCCGGCACGCGAGCCGTTCATCAGCAAAAGCAGCGCCACGAACATGAGCGCGACAAAGACGCCGATCGCACGCCCCCTGGTCGACAGGCGCAATGCCCGCTCGCCCTGCAGCGCCAAAACGGCGAAAGGCATCATCGCGGCGAGAAACACGGCCTGATGGTTGCGATTGGCAAAAAGCCCGTTGGCCGAGCCCGGCGTGGTCTGCGCGTACATCTGAAACTGCCCGGAGGATCCGGCGGCCACCTGGAGCACGGCAAGGAGCGCGCTGACGCACGCCAGCAAGATCAGCACCCACAGGATGCGGTTATGCGCCGACTCTTTAAGATCAGTCATCGCCATAACCGCCGCAACGGGCACGAGTCCGGCGATCGCGAACCGCAGGGTCGCGTCCGGCGCCAACGACATCGGCCGCCAGCTATGGGGGTGCCGCAACAGGGCGTCCACGACCGTCAGATGCTCCCGACCGGGAAGCAGTGTCCAGATGCCGGTGTGCAGCGGCACAAGCTGCAACAGCGCAATAATGGGAAAGCTGATCGCGAAGCAAAGCGGGACGACGGCCGATGCGGCGCCGTCGCGGCGTCCGGTATCTGGCTTGGCGCGGACTAGCAGGTAGAAGGCGAGCGCAATGGCGGCAAGCGGCACCAGAACGGCCGACAAGACATCTTCGCGCGATGAACCGCCGAAAAAAGCAGCGGTCAAAATCAGCAGAAAAATCGCCGGAAAGGACGTGCTCGTCAGTCGGCGAGGCAGGTAGCGCATTGTTCGCAGACAATAAAAAGGGGGCGCAACATATGCTGCGCCCCCTTGATTAAAAATGCTGAAGCTTAACGGCTCGTCGACTTACCGCTGTCAGCAGCGATCACGATACCCGCGATCACGGCAGCACCAGCCAGCAGTGCGATGATCAGACCACCGCCGACGGCCTTCTTGCCGTTGGCAGCAACCGGAGCCGACGTGCGTGCCGAAGCGATCGACAGCTTCGAGGCAGCCGGAGCAGCCGAAGCCAGCGTCGGAACGGCGACAAGCGACAGCGCCATAACGGCCGACGTCACGATCTTGGAAACGCTCATTGAAAAACTCCCTCTTTAGTAATCCCGAATCTCACTCTGGGTTATGACACCATATTGCAGTGCACACAACCCCATTAACCATAACTGCGATGCGCGCTTTGGCAAAGCCTAAACCTGCACCTCCATCCATTGTAGGTCATTCGTTAAATTAATATGACTGATCGACCAATGAAATCGTTAATGCGCTGGTATCGACAGAAGCGTGCAGAACGCAGGCGATCGATTTTGTCTGCATGACATCTGCATGAGACGACCGGTTCTGATTATTTGTTGCGAAGGCCAAACGATGACCAAAGCTGTTGCGTCGGGGAATGGAACCTAGCAAACTTCGCAAAGAATAGGCGGGGGGAACATGAGCGGCGTGGTGCAGCAACCGATCACTTCGGCTACTGGCGCTGCGGGCGATCTCGGCCTTCCCGGCTGGGCCTATCACGACGCCGACGCTCTTGAAGCTGAAAAGCGGCGCATCTTTCTAAAGTCATGGCAGCTTATCTGCCACCTCAGCGATATTCCAAAAGGCGGCGACTGGCAGTCGCTGCTCATCCTTGGCGAATCGATCATCGCTGTTCGAGGCGACGACGGCCAGGTGCGCGCCTTTGCCAATGTATGTCGTCACCGTGGAGCCCGGATCGTTGACGGGCACAGCGGCTGCGCCCGCAAGCTGGTCTGCCCCTATCACGCCTGGGTCTATGAACTCGATGGCCGCCTCTCTGGCGTGCCGATGCGTGCCGATTATCCGGCACTCGACGGTGCGCTGCACAGTCTCGTCGAATATCCGGTCGAGATATGGCGCGGCTTTGTTTTTGCCGCACTTGAACGCCCGTCGGTCAGCGTTGCGGAAATGATGGCACCGCATGAAGCCGAAGTGGCACCTTACCGGTTCGAGGACATGCGCGCGATCGGCCGGATCACCACCCGCCCTCGCCCGGCCAATTGGAAGAACATCAGCGACAATTATTCGGACGGCCTGCACATTCCCGTCGCGCACCCGGGGCTAAAGCGTCTGTTCGGGGCCAAGAACTACGGCTTCCATGCCGGGGACTGGGTCGACCGGCTCGGCGGACCGCTGGTCGAGGCGCCCGACGAAAGCGCGTCGGAACGCGCCTATCGCAAGTTGCTTCCCCCGGTCGATTATCTCCCGGCCGACCGACAACGTGTCTGGTTCTACTACAAGCTGTGGCCCAACACCGCGTTCGATATCTATCCCGACCAGATGGATTTCATGCAGTTCCTGCCGATCAGCCCGACCGAAACGATGATCCGCGAAATCGCCTACGCGATTCCCGACGACCGGCGCGAAATGCGCGCCGCGCGGTATCTCAACTGGCGAATCAACCGGCAGGTATCGTTCGAGGATTCGAATCTGGTCGAACGCGTTCAGGCGGGGATGGCGTCGGCCAGCTTCGGCCAGGGTCCGCTGGGCAAAAGCGAAGTCTGCCTGCGGCAATTTGCCAAGCGGATGCGCGACGTCGTACCGGAAATGCTGGAGGCGCAACCACCCGCGCCGGGCTGGGGAAGACTTTGACCAAATCCTACGACGCGCTGATTGTCGGCGGCGGCCATAATGGCCTTGTGTGCGCGTTCTACCTCGCTCGTGCCGGGCTGAAGGTCCGCGTCCTCGAACGGCGCGCCGTTATCGGCGGCGCGTGCGTGACCGAGGAATTTTACCCAGGTTTCCGCAATTCGACGGCCAGCTACACGGTCAGCCTGCTCCGGCCTAAAGTTATCGCCGACATGCGGCTCCACGAACGCGGCTGGCGGATCATCGAACGCACAATCAGCAACTTCTTCCCTTTCGAAAACGACTATCTCAAGCTCGGCGGCGGTACGGCGCGGACGCAGGCCGAATTCGCCCGCTTCTCGCAGAAGGATGCCGACACCTTCCCTGCCTATGAGGAAGCTTTGGAACGCGTTGCCGAGGTTCTGCGCGGCATCTCGCTGAAAACGCCGCCGAACGCTGGCGGCGGTGTCCGCGCCCTGCTGGCCGCCGCGTCACAAGGGCGCAGCGTCGCCGGGCTCGATATCGAGGCACAGCGCGACGTGCTCGACTTGTTCGTGAAGTCCGCCCGTGATTTTCTCGACGGCTGGTATGAAAGCGATGCGGTCAAGGCGGCATTCGGCTTCGACGCGGTCGTCGGCAATTACGCATCGCCCGACACGCCGGGTTCGGCGTACGTCCTGCTCCACCATGTCTTCGGCGAGATCAACGGCAAGAAGGGCATGTGGGGCCACAGCGTCGGCGGCATGGGCGCGATCACGCAATATATGGCCGAAGCCTGTAGGGAGGCTGGTGTCGAGATCAGTCTGGAAGCGCCGGTCGCGCAGGTGCTGGTCGACGGCAAAAGGGTTGCAGGCGTCACGCTCGAATCCGGCGAGGAGATTGCCGCCAAGATCGTCGCGGCCAATGTAGGCCCTTCCCTGCTCTACCAGCAGCTCGTCGCCGCAACCGACCAGCCGCCCGCCTTCAAGCGCCGCATCGACCAATGGAAAACCGGTTCCGGCACGTTCCGCATGAATGTGGCGCTGTCGGAGCTGCCGAGCTTCAGCGTCCTGCCGGGCAAGGAGCGCGCCGAGCACCACACCTGCGGTATCATTATCGCGCCCAGCCTCGACTATATGGACCGCGCATACACCGATGCGCGCGCGAGCGGCTGGTCGAAGGCCCCGATCGTCGAAATGAAGCTGCCGACAACGGTCGACGACAGCCTTGCGCCGCCAGGTCAGCACATTGCCAGCCTGTTCTGCCAGCAGTTCCAGCCGCGGCTGTCCGACGGACGGTCGTGGGATGACGTGCGCGAAGAGGTCGCCGACCACATCATCGACACCGTCACGCAACATGCGCCCAATTTCAAGGCGAGCGTCATCGCCCGGCAGATCCATTCGCCGCTCGATCTGGAACGCAAATTCGGCCTGATCGGTGGCGATATCTTCCACGGCCATATGTCGCTCGACCAGCTCTATTCGGCACGGCCGATGCTGGGGCACGGCGATTATCGCTCGCCGATCGCGGGGCTCTACATGTGCGGCTCGGGCACCCATCCCGGCGGCGGCGTGACCGGGGCGCCGGGCCATAACGCGGCACATGAAATCTTGAAGGACCGGAGCGTGCTAGGCCGGCTGTTCGCTTAACACCGGGCGCAGGAGGTACAGCGGGATCGCCGTCAGCATGAGCGCCACTGCGAGGAAAGCAGCGGTGCCCGATCCCCACAACGCCCAGAGGCAAAAGAGAACGCCCAGGATTGCGACGCCCCGAACGACACCGAGACGCAATGCCGCGAGGCACGCCCCAAGGTAAAGCAAGAGCGACGTTGCAGCCGTCAGGTTGAGCATGAAATCGAGCAGGCCGCCCAACCCTGTCGAGCCCGCAGCGCTCGACAGGATGAGGATGCTGGCGCAGCCACTTCCCAGGCAAAGCAGCCTCAGCGAGACGTCATGCCGGTTGGTCGCCGCCATCCAGCGCGGCAGCAGTCCGGCTCTCGCCATGCCGAGCGGCAACTCCCCCTGGATCAATACCCAGCCGTTGAGGCAGCCGACCGTGGCAATCACGGCAAAGGCCGCCACGGCAAGTCCGGCACCGCGCCCAAAAAACGTTTCGACGAACAGTGCAACAGGGGCGGGCGCCCGCTCAATAATTGCAGGTGGCATGGCAAAGACAATGCCCGAGCACACGATGATGTACAGCAGGCCGGTCAGCGCGGTCCCGATCATCGTGGCGCGCAGCACGTTGCGACCCGGATCGCGGATGCGCTCGGCAACGACGCCAGCGGATTCGAAACCGACAAGGGCATAAAATGCCAGCGTGACCGCGCCCGTCAGCTTTGCGGGTTCCCATGGCGCATGCTCATATTGGGCAAACTGCCCGCCGCCGCTGATTGCGAAGCCGATGACAATCGCCACCACAGCCAGGAGCGGCAGCAATTTGAGCAGCGTCGTCACGACCTGAAAATTGCCTGCCGCGCGTGCCCCTGCCAGGTTGAGCAAGGTCAGGAGCCAGACCAGTGCGCAAGACCAGAGCGCCAGCGTCAGCGGCGTCGCGGAAAGGACCGGAATGAAAGTCGCCAGATAGCGGACTGCCGTGACCGCGATAATGGCGATCGCCGACCAGACGCTGACCCAGAAGGCCCAGCCGACGAGCACGCCGGCCAAGGGGCCCAGCGCTTTCCCGACGATGGCGACGGTGCCCGTTGCCTCCGGACGCGCCGCTGCCAGTTTCGAAAGGACGAACGCCAGTACCAAGGCACCGGCGATGGCGGCACCCCATGCCGGCAGACTGGTCCATCCATAGGGTGCGAGTTGGGCCGGCATCACGAAGATGCCCGAACCGATCATCCCGCCCACGACCATCGCTGCGGCGGTCCATAATCCAAATGGTCGGCTGTCCGAAGACGAAGCGGGAGGTGCTTCGCTCCCGCTCACCCGCTCAGAATTTCGCGCCGAGCCTGAGTCCGATGGTTCTAGGCGTGACAAGCGTTGCATAGGTACGTTGGTAGCATACGCTGCACCTTACGCTACGCGAAAGCTGGCCTCGCTCGTCGGTCACGTTCTGCGCAAACAACTCCGCCGTGATCGATCCGATCATGCCGCCGATGCTGAGATTGGCGGTTGTGAACGCAGGCAAGGGCCCAAGCAGGGCAGCTTGGGTCGGGCGAAGATCCGTCGATGCGCCGCTCTGATGGTTGACAAGCGCCTGGATGAACGGGGCGAAGCTACCCATCGCCCATGTATAGCGGACGTTGGCGCTTGCCTTGAACTGGGGCGTAATCGGCAACCGCGTACCCGTGGGCGTCGTCGTATTCGCGGCACCGCCGCAATCGGGCAGCGGACTGGCGGCCACGCATAGCGCCGTCACCGTCTTTGCGTCGGTATAGGCGCCGGTCGCGGTGACGTTCAGGCCTGTCACCGGTGTGAAATTCACATCCGCCTCGACACCGCGAATGCGCGCATTGGGACCGTTCTGAATCTGCGTCAGGCTGTTCAGACCCAGAAACGCGAACTGGAAACCGCGCCAATCCTGCTGATAGATTGCGCCGTTGAAGCGCAATTTCCCATCGAGCAATGTTGTTTTGAAACCCAATTCATAGTTGGTGAGAAAGTCCGCGCCGTAAGGCCCGAGGCCAGGGCGCCGATTGATGCCGCCAGGCCGGAATCCGCGCGACCAAGTGCCGTAGAACAGCAGGTCGGGCGTCGGCTTCCAGGTGAGGTTCAGTTTGTGCGTAAATCCCTGCCCTGTGGCACTGGCTGGAAGGACTGTGGTCGTCTTGGCGCCGTTCACGTCGAGGACCTGCACACCGACATTGGGGCACGGCCCGCCCGGCACGGTTGCCGGAACCAGATTGCCCGCCGCATCGCGGAAGCATCGCGCGACGCCCGGGCCGCCGACGGCACTCGGCTGACCGAAGCCGTTGAAGCCGGCGAGCGTGTTATCGTAGATATAGGCACGTCCACCCGCCGTGAGCGTCAGCGTCGGGAGGATATCGAAGCTGGCTTCGCCGAACATGGCATAGTCGCGGTCTTTGCGATCTTGCAGCGTGAGCCACAACGTGCCCGGGCGGCCGTTGACCGATGCAGTCGCGGCGAGGTTCGCCACCTGGTAATCCTGCTGGATGAGGTGGGTCTGACGCTGGTAGAAGACACCGGCAACGACACGAAAACGGTCTTCCTGCGGCGAAGCGATACGCAGTTCCTGACTGACCTTGGTAAAATGGTCGTCGCCGATGATGAACTGGCGCGGGTCGATGGTCTGGCCGGCGTTGTTTACGAAGCCGAAATAGCCCGCGATTCCGCCTGCCGACGCATATAGAGAGTCATACGCCTCGGCATAATCGGTATAGTCGCTCTCGGAGTGCGTCTTTCGGTCGAGATAGGCACCGGCGTAGGTCAAGTCCCAGTTGCCGATCTTGCCCTGGATCGTCAGCGCCGCCTGAACAAAACGGTCCCGGCTTTTTTCGGGGAAGAAGGTCTGAACCTGAAGATCACCCCGTCCATCCTGGCGGCTGAATCGCCCTTTGGTCCGCAGTTCCTGCCCGATTACGCTCGCCGTCGCCGTCCAACTGTCGTCGAGGTCGATCTTGAGCGCTGCTCGCCCCCCGGCAACGTCTGTCACGTTGATGTCGTTGCGCACCTGGCTCGCGTTATTGATCGTCCCGGTATAGCCGGGCGCCAGCACGGTCCCGGTCGGAATGATGAAGCTCCGCGAACCCGCAACATTGTCGATATAGCCGGCGTCGCGCTGATACCAGCCGACCAGTCGCAGCGCGGCATTCGCGCTGATCGGCACGTTGATCATGCCTTCCAACTTGCCGCCGACGCCGCCCTTCGCGACGGTGTTGACCTCCCCGTCGACGCGCCCCTCGAAGCCCGCAGTCGAAGGCTTGTTTGTAATGATGCGGATCGTCCCTGCCTGCGACGACGCCCCGTAGAGCGTGCCCTGCGGGCCGGCGAGGCTTTCGATGCGGGCGATGTCGTAGACGTGCACATCAAGCGCACCATCGATCGTCGTGACGGGCTGTTCGTCGAGATAGATGCCGACCGAAGGCAAGGGTCCCGAATGGTTGCCGTCGCCACCGCTGGCGACGCCACGCATGTACACCTGCGTTGCTCCCGGCGTGCCCGCCTGGAAGCTGACACTGGGCAGAAGGGCTGCATAGTCGTTGAAGCTGCCGACATTGAGTTGGTCGAGCTTTTTCGTCCCGATCGCCTGAATGCTGATGGGAACGTTCTGAAGGCTTTCTTCTCGCTTCTGCGCGGTGACGATGATCTCGTCGTTGTCGGTGGCAGGAGCCGGCGTCTGGGCCAGGACGGGCGCACCGGCGAGGATGGTGCTGGTCAGCAGAAGGGTGGAAAAAGCGCGACGCAAAGTCATAAGGGCCCCCGAACTGGTGTGTTGCCCAATTCATACGGTTACGTAACGACGTCAACGCGGAATGTCATTCGACTGTCACGTTGGGACGCAACCGTGACAGTTTTGTCACGCAGCTTTGAAGGCGGACGGGGCTTCCGGGTACGCCCTCAAAACGTCCCCGAGCGCCGCTTCGAGCGGCCCCAGCCAAGGCGCGAAGCGCTGCCATCCTTCGACGCCATCGCGGAAAATCGGCCGACGAACCTGCTCCGACGACGGTGTGCGCACGGCGCGCTCGGTTTCGTGGAAGCGCAGGCAACTGTCTTCGAACGGCAACCCGCAGGCGTCGAGCAAGGCGCGGATCTCGCCTTCGCTATCGTCGACCATGCGCTCGTAAATGACCCGATGCACGCGCCCGGGCAGGACTTGGTCGATATGGGTCATCAGCCGCACGTAATCGACGTAATACCGCCCCATATCGTCGAGCGAATAGCTAAAGCCCTGCCCGCGTGCGAAATGTTGCTTGAAGTTAGAAAAACAGCAACTCATCGGGTGCCGCCGGGCATCGATGATCCGGGCGTTGGGCAAGATCAGGTTGATGAACGCGACATGCGCCCAATTGTTGGGCAGTTTGTCGACGAAAAACGGTTTGTCGGTCCGTCGCTGGACGCGCGTCCGTGCCAGATATTGCTGGCCCAGAGCGAGAAGGTCGTCGGGAGCCAAGTCAGCAAGACTTTCCGGGTAACCCTTGTTGCGCGCGAGCATCGGTATGTCGGGCAGTTCCGAAGTGCCTTCGACAAGCGAATGGCTGGAGAGGATCTGCTCGATCAGCGTCGACCCTGCCCGGGGCATGCCGACGACGAAAATGGGCGCTGCATCGGGCAGTCCCTGCCCCTGCCGCTGGGCAAAAAAGGCCGGGGTCGCGAGCGAAATGGAGCGGTCGACCAATCGCGTTGTATCGTCCGGGTCATAATCGAGCGCCGCGCTCCGCAGGGCATTGCCGGAAGCGTAATGCCGGAACGAAGCCCTAAAATCCTTTGCGTCCTCGAACGCCTTGGCGAGCGCGAAGTCGAGATGGAAGCGATCCTCAGCCGACAGGTCCGGCCGGGCCACGGCAGCTTGCATCGTCGCGACATCGGCTGCCGTGAAACGTACGGTCTTCAGGTTCGCGAGACTCCACCAAACCTCGCCCAGTGTCGGTGAAATTTCGAGGGCGCGGCGATATGCTCTGATGCCCTCTTCCAGCCGCCCAACGGTCTTCAAGACATGGCCATAGCTCATCCAGACCTTGGGCTGCTCGGGTGCGTTTTTCAGCACCTCCGCATAGAGTTCGATCGCTTCTTCGAACCCCCCGATCTTGCCCAGCGCCGCGGCCTTCAGGTTGGAGTGCCCAATGTTTTCGGGATCCTCGATCAGAACCCGGTCAAGTTCCGCAATCGCCTCGACCGACCTGTTCTGGCGATAGAGACATGTTGCGAGGTTGGCGCGCGCCGCGCCGAAGCCCGGCGCAAGTTCCAGCGCGCGCCGCAAGAGGGTTTCGGCGTCCCTGTACCGCCCGATCCGGCCTGCCAGCTCCGCCAGCATGCGAATGGCGTAAACGTCGAACGGGCGTTCCTTGATGTGCGCGCGCAACAAGGGCTCTGCCTCCGCCAATCGGTTGTCGTAAAGCGCCAGCGCCGCTTTCATCAGGCGCGGATCGTCGAGAGGAATAGGCTCGGCAGTCATTCCCGCACTTAGGCTGAGTTCTGACGGCATGGGAACCCACGCCATCGTTCGCGCGCAACGGTTCGCACGCGGGCGCCCCATTGCCACCACCGACTGCTGCGATATGGCAATCCAACAGACTTGCCGGGAGCGACCATGCAAAATGTCATCGACCAACTCGAAGCCCGCCGCGCCGAAGCGCGCCTTGGCGGCGGACAAAAGCGCATCGACGCGCAGCATGCAAAGGGCCGACTGACAGCGCGGGAACGGCTAAGCGTCCTGCTCGACGAGGACTCCTTCGAAGAACTGGACATGTTCGTCGAGCATAACTGCGCCGATTTCGGCATGGCCGACCAAAAGATTCCCGGAGACGGCGTCGTGACCGGCAGCGGAACGGTGAATGGCCGCCTCGTGTTCGTGTTTTCACAGGATTTTACCGTTTTCGGCGGCTCTCTGTCCGAACGCCACGCACAGAAAATCTGCAAGGTTATGGATATGGCGATGAAGGTCGGCGCGCCGGTCATCGGCCTGAATGATAGCGGCGGCGCGCGGATTCAGGAAGGCGTGGCGTCGCTTGGCGGCTATGCCGAGGTGTTCCAGCGCAACGTGCTGGCCAGCGGTGTCGTGCCACAATTAAGCCTCATCATGGGGCCATGCGCCGGCGGCGCTGTCTATTCGCCGGCAATGACCGACTTCATCTTCATGGTGAAAGACAGCAGTTACATGTTCGTCACCGGCCCCGATGTGGTGAAGACCGTCACGAATGAAGTGGTCTCGCAGGAGGAACTCGGGGGTGCCGTGACGCATACCACGAAGTCGGGGGTCGCCGATGTGGCCTTCGACAATGATATCGAGGCGCTGCTCGCGGCCCGCGACTTCGTGGACTTCTTGCCCGAGAACAATCGATCGCCGGTGCCCGAGCGGCCGACGGCCGACGACTGGGACCGGATCGAGCCCAGCCTCGACACGATCATCCCCGACAGTGCCAACCAGCCCTACGACATGCATGAGGTCATCCGGAAGACGGTCGACGAGGGCGACTTCTTCGAGCTCCAGCCTGCGCATGCGGGCAACATCATCATCGGGTTCGGCCGCATCGAGGGGCGCACCGTCGGCATCGTGGCGAACCAGCCGATGGTGCTGGCCGGCTGCCTCGACATCAACTCGTCGAAGAAGGGCGCGCGCTTCGTGCGCTTCTGCGACGCGTTCGAGATCCCGATCGTGACATTCGTGGACGTACCGGGCTTCCTTCCCGGTGTCGCGCAGGAGCATTCGGGCATCATCAAGCACGGCGCGAAACTGCTGTTCGCCTATGCCGAGGCGACGGTGCCCAAGATCACCGTGATTACGCGCAAGGCCTATGGCGGCGCTTACGACGTCATGGCGTCGAAGCACCTGCGCGGTGACCTCAATTACGCGTGGCCCACCGCCGAGATCGCGGTGATGGGCGCCAAGGGCGCAGTCGAGATCATCTTTCGCGGGAAGACGCCTGAGGAAATCGCCGAGCGCACGGCAGAATACGAAGCCCGCTTCGCCAACCCCTTTGTGGCGGCGAGCAAGGGGTTCATCGACGAGGTCATCATGCCCCATTCGACCCGGCGGCGGGTTGCGCTGGGGCTACGCAAGCTGCGGAACAAGAGCCTCGAGAACCCTTGGAAGAAGCATGACAATATCCCGTTGTAAGCGGCAGCGCTGCCATTGGCGCGCTCGGTGCCGCGCATCTGCTCTGGCCAATCGATGATCTGCTAACAGACGCCTAAAGCGAGCGTCCTTGAGATCGAGGCAAGGGGCGATACGGAGCACCTGCGGTTCTCTGGCCAGCAGTCGTTGGCAAGCTATCGCTTTTCTTGAATTGCCCCGCAGTCATTGTGACCGTGTCGTTCCGCCAACTGGTTGCAACCGACCTGCCGCACATTATAAACACATTATAAGGAGTGCCGCGATGCAAACCGAACGTGTGACCTTCCTCACCAGCCGCGATCACAAAGCCGCGCTCGACGCTTATGCAGCGCGCTGCGGCCAGTCGGTCGGTCATGTCGTGCGCGAGGCAACGGCGCGTTACATTGCCCAACCGCAGGATCGCGACTGCGAAACCGAACTGGCGGCGTTGGTCGCAGAACTCGCATCCGCCGTGCCGGACATGCGTGCCCGCCTTGAACGCACAACCAAGTTGATGGACGATACCGTTGCCGATGTAGACCGGAAATTGCGCGCCGCAGGCCTTCGAAAATGAGCGCGCTCAGCGATGCCTTGAACGGCATCAAACAGGTCCTGCTCTTGCAGGAACAGGTGCGGCGGCTGGGAATGGCAGGCGAACGTCAGAGCGCGGCGCTCGATCGTCTGGCAGACGATCTGATCGCACTGGACAAGAGAGTCATCCGCATCGAGACGATGATCGAAATGACGGCCCGACAATCCAACCAGCCAAGGATCGAACGATGAAGCTCGGACGCCTCAACCACATAGGCGTCGCGACGCCGTCCATTCCCGAAAGCGTGGCCCACTGGCGCGACGTCATGGGCGCGACGAAGGTTCACGACGCCTTTGACCTGCCGGCCCAGGGGGTTCGGGTATGCTTTGTCGACACGCCCAACACACAGATCGAATTGATCGAACCAATAGGCGCCGACTCACCCATCCAAGGCTTCCTCGCGAAGAACCCGCTTGGCGGGCAGCACCATGTTTGCTTCGAGGTGCCCGACATCCACGCCGCCAAGGCAGAGTTCGAAGCGATGGGTAAGAAGGTGCTCGGCGAACCGCGCATCGGCGCGCACGGGACGCCGATCTTTTTCGTCCACCCCAAAGACATGGGCGGCATGCTGACCGAAATCATGGAAACCCCGCACGAAGCGCACTAGACTTACGTTAACGTAAAGGGCAGTTTTGCCGCGGATAAAGTCTGGAGAGGCTGAAGCATGACCTACGAAACGATCCGCACCGCGCGCGACGGCGATGTCCTGATCCTTACGCTGAACCGGCCCGAGCGCCTGAATGCCGCCCCGCCGATCATGTTCGACGAGATCGGCGCGGCGCTCGATGACCTCGACGGCGCACGCGCCGTACTGATCCATGGCGAAGGACGCGCCTTCTGCTCGGGTGCCGATCTTGCCGCACGCAGCGACCGCGCTGTCGGCGGCGGCGAGGGCGCGTTTCAGGCCCTGACCGGCAGTTACAACCCAACCATGCTCAAACTCTCGCGCCTGGCCGTTCCAATTGTAAGTGCGGTGAGCGGGCCCGCGGCAGGCATCGGATGCAGCCTCGCCCTTGCGGCCGACTTCTGCCTCGCCGACGAGACCGGATATTTTCTGCAGGCATTCGTCAACATCGGCTTGGTCCCGGACGGCGGCGCATCGTGGGTGCTCGCGCGGCTTGTCGGCAAGGCGCGCGCCACTGAAATGATGCTGCTCGGGGAACGCATCCACGCCCCGCAAGCTGCGCAGTGGGGACTGATCTATCGCTATGTGCCCGACGGTCGGCTGATGAGCGAGGCCCGGGCGCTCGCGCACCGCCTTGCCGCGGGGCCCACAATGGCACTCGGTCTGATGCGCCAGGGCCTCGCCGACGCGCTCGATGGCGATTATGCGGCCGCATTGCATCGCGAAGCCGAAAACCAGCGCAAGGCAGGCAACAGCACCGACGCAATGGAGGGTGGAGTCAGCTTTCTTCAGAAGCGCAAGCCGGTGTTCAAGGGGCAATGATCCTTTACGACAGCCCCAATCCTGCGCCGAACCCTCGGCGCGTCAGGATCTTTGCTGCGGAAAAGGGGATCGAGCTGTCGCTGCAACCGGTTTCCCTGCTGGCGCGCGAACACAAGAGTGCCGAACATCTCGCCCGAAACCCGTTGGGTCAGACCCCCGTCCTTGCTCTCGACGACGGCACGACGATCTCCGAAAGCGTGGCCATCTGCCGCTACCTGGAGGCGCTCCACCCTTCGCCGCCCCTATTCGGTTCGACGGCGCTGGAAATCGGTACCGTAGAAATGTGGATCCGGCGAACCGAGTTCATTCTGGGCGGGCCCTTGCGCAATTTCTGGGTGAACGCCCATCCCCTCACTGAAAAAGTGGTACCGGTCCGATTTCCCGATTTCGGCAAGGCGAATGTGCCTCAGGCTTATGCGGCGATGGCTTTTTTCGACACTGCGCTCGCAAACGCCCGGTTCATCGCGGGCGATGGTTTTTCGATGGCAGATATCGTCCTGCTGACGTCAGTCGATTTCGCCAGCTTCATCGGTCTCTCGATCCCGGACGACTTGACTAACCTGCGTCGGTGGCACGAGGAGGTATCGGATCGCCCGAGCGCTGGGGCCTGAGGATTGAGCATGACCAAAGTCGGCATCGAAGAGTGGAAGGCCGCCGCCGCAAAGGAAGTGAAGGGCAAGGACCTGTCATGGCCGACGCCTGAGGGCTTCACGATCAAGCCGCTGTACACGGCCGCCGATGCGGGCGACCCGGGCCTCCCCGGCTTTGCACCCTTCACGCGAGGCGTACGGGCGTCGATGTACGCGGGTCGGCCGTGGACAATCCGCCAGTACGCAGGATTTTCGACGGCGGAGGAGAGCAACGCCTTCTACCGCCGCAATCTCGCCGCCGGGCAGAAGGGCCTGAGCGTCGCTTTCGACCTTGCCACGCACCGGGGTTACGACAGCGACCACCCCCGCGTCGTCGGCGACGTCGGCAAGGCGGGTGTCGCCATCGACAGCGTCGAGGACATGAAGATCCTGTTCGACGGCATTCCGCTCGACCAGATGAGCGTCAGCATGACGATGAATGGCGCGGTGATCCCCATCCTCGCCTTCTTCATCGTCGCGGGCGAGGAACAGGGCGTCCCCCAGGAAAAACTGGATGGCACCATCCAGAACGACATCCTGAAGGAGTTCATGGTCCGCAACACCTACATCTACCCGCCTGAGCCGAGCATGCGGATCGTCTCGGACATCATCGCATACACGTCCGCCAACATGCCGAAATTCAACAGCATTTCGATCAGCGGCTATCACATGCACGAGGCTGGGGCGACGGCGGTGCAGGAGCTTGCCTTCACGATTGCCGACGGCAAGGAATACGTCCAGCGCGCGATGGCGAGCGGGCTCGATATCGATGCGTTTGCCGGTCGGCTCAGCTTCTTCTTCGGGATCGGCATGAACTTCTTCATGGAAGTCGCCAAGCTCCGCGCCGCGCGTACCCTGTGGCACCGCGTCATGGACGGCCTCGGTGCCAAGGACGAGCGCAGCAAGATGCTTCGCACGCATTGCCAGACGTCGGGCGTGTCGCTGCAGGAGAGCGATCCCTACAACAACGTGATCCGCACGACTGTGGAGGCGATGGCGGCGGTGCTTGGCGGTACGCAGAGTCTCCATACCAATGCCCTCGACGAAGCCATTGCTTTGCCTACGGAGTTTTCCGCGCGCATCGCGCGTAACACGCAGATCGTGCTGGCGGAGGAGACCGGCATCACCCGTGTGGTCGATCCGCTCGGCGGCAGCTATTATGTCGAGGCGCTGACCAGCGAGCTCACAGAGCAAGCGTGGAAGATCATCGGCGAGGTCGACGATCTCGGTGGCATGACCAGGGCGGTCGCCAGCGGCATGCCCAAGCGCCTGATCGAGGAAGCCGCCGCCGCAAGGCAGGCCCGCGTAGACAAGGGCGAGGACGTCATCGTCGGCGTCAACAAATATCGACCCGAGAACGCCGACGAGATCGATTTCCTCGACGTCGACAACGTCAAGGTGCGCGAAGGTCAGGTCGCGCGGATCGCGGCGACCAAGACGGCGCGCGACGATGCCGTGTGCCAGGCGGCGCTCGCGGCCCTGACCGAAGGCGCGAAGGGTAAGACGAACCTCCTCGCCCTCGCCGTCACCGCCGCGCGCGCCCGCGCCACACTTGGCGAAATCTCCGACGCGATGGAGCTGGTCTTCGGCCGCTATGCCACGACGCCCGAGCCGGTCCGCGGCATCTATGGCAGCGCGCACGAGTTCGACGCGGCCTGGGCGCGCGTGACCGAAGGCGTCGAGGCCACCGGTCGGCGCCTCGGCCACAAGCCGCGCGTGCTGATCGCCAAGATGGGCCAGGACGGCCACGACCGCGGCGCCAACGTGGTCGCCAGCGCCTTTGCCGACATGGGCTTCGACACGATCAGCGGCCCGCTATTCCAGACGCCCGAAGAAACGCTGGCCCTCGCGCTCGAGCGCAATGTCGATGCCATCGGTGCATCGAGCCTTGCCGCAGGTCACAAGACGCTGATCCCCGAACTCATCCGCCTGCTCCGCGACGCAGGCCGCAGCGAGATCAAGGTCTTCGCCGGTGGCGTCATCCCGCCGCAGGATTATCAGTTTTTACGCGACGCGGGGGTCGTGGGGATCTATGGCCCGGGCAGCAACATCGTCGAATGCGCGGCGGACGTGCTGCGTCTGCTCGGGCATAACATGCCACCCGAGGGACTTAGCGAGGCCGCCGAATGACACGTACCGACTGGACGCGGGGCGAGATCGCTGCGCTGTTCGACCTGCCCTTCGACGACCTCATGTTCCAGGCACAAACCGTGCATCGCCGGCACCACGCACCTGGCGAAGTTCAGCTCTGCACGCTGCTGTCGATCAAGACCGGCGGGTGCCCGGAGGATTGCGGCTATTGTTCCCAGTCCGCATCAGCCGATACCGGCTTGAAAGCCGACAAGCTCATGGACGTCGACGCCGTGCTGGCAAGCGCCGCGGAGGCCAAAGCCGCAGGCAGCCAGCGCTTCTGCATGGGCGCGGCGTGGCGGGAGCCAAAGGATCGCGACATGGACGCGATCGTTGAAATGGTCGCGGGGGTGAAGGCCCTTGGCCTGGAAACCTGCATGACGCTTGGCATGCTCACGAAGTCCCAGGCGCAGCGGCTGTCCTCCGCTGGCCTCGACTATTACAATCACAATATCGACACCTCGCCCGAGAACTATGCCAACGTGATCACGACCCGCACTTTCCAGGACCGGCTCGACACCTTGGCTGAGGTGAGAGAGGCTGGAATCTCGGTGTGTTGCGGCGGAATCGTCGGCATGGGAGAAACGCGTCAGGACCGTGTCAACTTTGTCCATGCGCTTGCCACCCTGCCGCAGCATCCCGAAAGCGTGCCGGTCAACGCACTGGTCCCGGTCAAGGGTACGGTGCTCGGCAACATGCTCGCCGACACGCCGCTCGCCAAGATCGACGATATCGAGTTCGTCCGCACCGTGGCAGTCGCGCGTATCACCATGCCGCTGAGCATGGTCAGGCTTTCGGCGGGCCGCGAAAGCATGAGCGAGGCGACGCAGGCTTTGTGCTTCATGGCAGGGGCGAATTCGATTTTCACCGGCGACAAGTTGCTCACCACAGGCAACGCGGGCGGTGGCGCCGATGCAGCGCTGTTTGCAAAACTCGGGCTGAAGCCGATGGAAGCTGAAGAACCAATGTGGGCGGCGGCGGAGTGACCGTCCCCCAGCGCCGTGACCACGGGCTCGATACAGGGCCCACCCATCAACTCGAACCATCGGCCCTTGTGGGGGGATGGACCCTGAAACCAGTTCAGGGTGATGGCCAAGGGGACCGTCATGTTCACTAAAATCCTGATCGCCAATCGCGGCGAGATCGCCTGCCGCGTCATCGGCACCGCCAGGAAAATGGGGATCGCCACCGTTGCCGTCTATTCGGACGCCGACGCGCGATCCCCGCACGTCCTGATGGCCGACGAAGCCGTCCACATCGGCCCGTCACCCGCTGCCGAGAGCTACCTGATCGCCGACAAGATTATTGCCGCGTGCAAACAGACCGGTGCTGAGGCCGTCCACCCCGGCTACGGCTTCCTGTCCGAACGGACCAGCTTCGCGCAGGCGCTGGCGGACAACGACATCGCCTTCATCGGGCCGCCGATCGGCGCCATCGCCGCGATGGGCGACAAGATCGAGTCGAAGAGGCTGGCACTCAAGGCCGGCGTCAACGTCGTCCCCGGCTTCGTCGGCGAAATCGAGAGCACCGAACACGCGGTCGAAATTGCGAACGGCATCGGCTACCCGGTGATGATGAAAGCCTCGGCCGGCGGTGGCGGCAAGGGGATGCGGCTCGCCTATAGCGAAGCCGACGTCCGCGAAGGGTTCGAGGCGACCAAGCGCGAAGGGCTCGCGAGCTTCGGCGACGACCGCGTCTTCATCGAGAAGTTCATCCTCAATCCGCGCCACATCGAAATCCAGATCCTGGGCGACCAGCACGGTAACATCCTCTACCTCAACGAGCGCGAGTGCAGCATCCAGCGCCGCCACCAGAAGGTCGTCGAAGAGGCGCCGTCGCCGTTCGTCACGCCCAGGATGCGGCAGGCGATGGGCGAGCAGTGCGTGGCGCTTGCCCGCGCGGTCGGCTATCATTCCGCCGGCACAGTCGAATTGATCGTATCGGGCGCGGACCCGAGCGGCGAGAGTTTCTACTTTCTCGAAATGAACACGCGGCTGCAGGTCGAACATCCTGTGACCGAGGCGATCACCCGGATCGATCTTGTCGAGCAGATGATCCGGGTCGCGGCCGGCGAAAAGCTCGCCATGACGCAGGACGACATCGGTATCGACGGATGGGCGATCGAGAACCGCATCTATGCGGAGGACGCCTATCGGGGCTTCCTGCCGTCGACGGGTCGTCTCGTACGCTACAACCCGCCCGAAAAGAGCTGGAAAGACGATGGCGACGGCAACGGCCGACGCGGCGTCGACGGCGTCCGGGTCGACGAAGGTGTCTTTGAAGGCGGCGAGGTCAGCCGCTTTTACGACCCGATGATCGCAAAGCTCATCACCTGGGCCCCGACGCGGCTCGAGGCGATCGACAAGCAGATCACGGCACTCGACAGCTTCGAGATCGAGGGCGTCAGCCACAACATCGATTTCGTGTCGGCGATCATGCAGCACCCCCGTTTCCGCTCGGGCGAGATCACAACCGGCTTTATCGCCGAGGAATACCCCGACGGCTTCCACGGCGCGCCTGCGTCGTCTGAACTGCTGCGCGCGCTCGCCGCTATCGCTGCGTTTGCCGCCACCGCCGAGGCCGATCGGGCGCGTCGGGTCGACGGGCAACTCGGCAAGCGCCTCCGGCCCCCCGCCGACTGGCAGGTTCAAATCGGCGGCGCAGACCATGACGTCTCGATCAGCCCAGATGGCCTCGTAGTCGACGGTGACGATCTCGACATCGAGCTCGAATACACGCCGGGTGATCGGATCATCGAGGCGACCCTGAACGACGCACCGCTTGCCGTCCGCATCCTGCGCACCCGGGCCGGGTTCAAGCTGACCACGCGCGGGGCAAGCCATTTGGCGCGTGTCCTCCCTGCCCACGTCGCTCCCCTCAGTTCGCACATGATCGAAAAGACGCCGCCCGATCTCTCGCGCTTCCTGCTGTCGCCGATGCCCGGCTTGCTCACGGCCCTGCATGTATCTGCTGGCGACAAGGTTGAGGCCGGCCAGGCTCTTGCCGTGATCGAAGCAATGAAGATGGAAAACATCCTGCGCGCCGGAAAAACCGGTTTTGTCAAAAGCATAAGCGCGGTACAGGGTGAAAGCCTGAGCGTGGATCAGGTCATTCTCGAACTCGATTGACCGCATTCACCCTTTCCTTTTGTGTGTTGCTGTGTTAATACAGCAAAACGTGAGAGGGTCCTGCGATGAGTTTCCGCAATATTTCCGCCTGGTCGATCCGCAACCCTGTTGCGCCGATCGTGCTGTTTCTCGCGCTGACCCTGGCCGGGATCATGGCCTTCATGCAGATGAAGGTGAACAACAACCCCGATGTCAGTTTTCCGGCGGCGCAGGTTTCGGTCAGCCAACCTGGCGCAGCTCCGACCGAACTCGAGACGCAGGTCACCCAAAAGGTTGAGGCGGCTCTTCGTGGCATAAACGGCGTGGAGGACATTTCGTCCTACATCCAGGAAGGGTCATCGAACACGACGGTGCAGTTCGCAATCGGCACGCCTGTGGACCGCGCCGTGAACGACGTGCGCGACGCCCTTGCCAACATACGCAGCGACCTTCCGGAAGGGATTCTTGAGCCGCAGGTAAACCGCATCGACATCGACGGCGGCCCGATTGCCTATTTCTCGGCCGAGGCGACCGACATGACCCTCGAAGAGCTCAGCTGGTTCGTCGACAACACCGTTGCAAAGCGCCTGGTCAGCGTTTCGGGCATGGCGAACATCCAGCGGTCGGGCGGCGTCAAGCGTGAGATCCGCGTCATCCTCGATCCAGCTCGCATGCAAGCACAGGGTGTCACCGCCTCGCAGGTCAATGCCCAGCTTCGCGCGACTAATTTGAACGCCGCAGGCGGACGCGCCGAAATTGCGGGTTCCGAGCAATCCGTCCGCGTGCTCGGCAACGCGGCAAGCGCATTTGCCCTCGGCGAAAAGCTGATCTCGGTCGGAGGCCGCACCATCAAGCTATCGGACATTGCCACCGTGCGCGACAGCTATGCCGAACAGCGCAACGTGTCCAAGATGGACGGCAAGCAGGTGCTGAGCTTCGCCATGGCCAAGTCGAAGGGCGCTTCCGACGTCCTGGTCTACGACGAGGGCGTGAAACTGCTTCGGGCCCTTGAAAAGGAAAATCCCAAGGTCAAGTTTCGCCAGCTCTTCACCACGGTCGACTACACCCGCAGCCAATATCACTCCGCAATCGATGCGATGTGGGAAGGCGCGATCCTGGCGGTGCTCGTGGTCTTCGTCTTCCTGCGCGACTGGCGGGCGACACTCATTTCCGCCATCGCCATCCCGCTATCGGCAATCCCGGCCTTCTGGCTCATGGACTTGATGGGCTTCACGCTCAATGGCGTCAGTCTGATCGCGCTCAGCCTGGTGGCCGGCGTCCTCGTTGACGATGCGATTGTCGAGATCGAAAACATCGTCCGGCACATGCGCATGGGCAAGACCGCCTATCAGGCGTCGATCGACGCGGCCGACGAGATCGGTCTTGCCGTGCTCGCGACAACGATGGCCATTGTCGCCGTATTCCTGCCCGTGGGCTTAATGCCGGGCATTTCGGGGCAGTTTTTCAAGCAGTTCGGCATGACCATCGTTGCTGCCGTGCTGGTAAGCCTTGCCGTAGCGCGCCTGATAACGCCCATGATCGCCGCTTACTTCCTGAAGTCCCACGGCCATGCCTCGCACGGTGAGGGCCGCATCATGGACCGTTACATGGCGCTGCTCCGCTGGTCGCTCGACACGCGGCATGCGCAAAGCCTTCGGGCAACGGGCAAGCGCTGGCGGGCTCGCCTTGCAGATCACCGAATCTGGGTGATGGGCATTGGCTTCTGCGCCTTTCTGCTGACCATCCTGGCATTCGGCACGCTTCAGTTTACCGGCCAGCCGCCGCTCAACAGCGACTTCAGCCAGGTGAAGATCCAGCTGACACCCGGCGCCACGCTTGCCCAGACCGAAGCGGTGACAGATACGGTGGCGCGATTGCTGACCACCGCACCCGAGGTCGACGCGGCCTTCAGCGACATTAATGTCGGCGAAGCGAATATCTTCCTCACGCTCAAGAAAGACCGGATCAAAACCAGCGTTGAATTCGAACGCGGTTTCGCCCCGAAACTTCGCGCCATCCCGGACGCGCGGGTAACCTTTCAAAGCCAGAATGGCGGCCTCGGGCGTGACGTGACCGTCATGCTTGCCGGATCCGACCCAGCCGAGGTGACGGCGACGGCGAACAAACTCGTCGATGAGATGCACGGGCTGAAACAGCTGCGCGCGCCGCGCATCGACGGCGATTTGAAGCGACCCGAAATCGTCATCACGCCGCGGAGCGCCCTGGCCGCGGAAATGGGGGTTACTTCCGCCGCGCTCAGCCAGACCATACGCATCGCAACCCAGGGGGATATCGACCAGAATGCCGCAAAATTCTCGTTGACCGATAGGCAGATTCCGATCCGGGTAATGATCGACGCCGCTGACAGGACGAGCTTGTCGACCATCGAAAACCTGCCGGTACCGACGATCAGCGGGGGCAGCGTCCCCCTGAAACTCGTTGCCGATATCTCGTTCGGCGAAGGCCCCTCGATCCTGCGTCGCTTCAACCAGAACCGGCGCGTCGCGATCGGCGCCGACTTCGCGCCCGGCGTGGTGACGGCGGCCAAGGAAATCGACGCACTGCCCACGATGAAAAATCTGCCGTCCGGCGTGCAGCGCGTCTCGTTCGGCGACGACAAGTTCATGAAGGAACTGCTGACGAATTTCGTCATTGCCGTGGTCTCCGGGGTCCTGCTCGTGTTTGCCGTCCTGGTGCTCCTCTACAAGCGGGTGCTCCCCCCGTTCGTGAACATGGGTTCGCTGTTGCTCGCACCGCTCGGTGGCGCAATCGCCCTGCATCTGACCGGGAATCCGATTTCCATGCCGGTCATGATCGGCCTGCTGATGCTGCTCGGCATCGTCGCCAAAAATTCCATCCTGCTCGTCGATTTCGCGCTGGAAGAAATCGGCAAGGGCGTGCCGATCTATGACGCGATTCTCGATGCCGGCCACAAGCGTGCGCAGCCGATCGTCATGACGACTGTCGCCATGGTTGCCGGCATGCTGCCGATCGCACTCAGCTTCAGCGGCGATGGCAGCTGGCGCGCGCCCATGGGCATTGTGGTGATCGGCGGCCTGATCCTGTCGACAATCCTGACGTTGATCATTGTCCCCGCGCTGTTCAGCCTGGCCGTTGGTGTCGAGGCCCGCATCGCGCCTTGGCTCAGCCGCAAGTTGACCAACGGCGGGGTCAAGGGCACCCCCGGCGGATTGCCTCAGGCTGCGGAATAGGAAGAACGGAAAGGACTAGCCGCTGTTGCGCAGCGCGGTCGCAATCGCATTGATCGACAGCTGAATTCCTTCGGCAATGCGCGGATCGCCCTCCCCCGCGCGGTGCCGCTTGAGCAGTTCGATCTGAAGTAGATTGAGCGGCTCGACATAGGGCATGCGCAGCCGGATCGAGGCATCCAGTGCCGGGTTGTTCGCGAGCAGGCGCGACTGGCCCGTCAGGTCGAGCAGCGTGTCGCGCGTCGCGTGCCAGGCATCACGGATGCGCGGAAAAATGAGCGCACCGTCGGCTTCGCTCGCAAGTTCGGCATAATGCGCCGCAATGCCCATGTCGGACTTCGCCAGCACCATTTCCATGTTCGCCAGCGTCGCCGCGAAAAACGGCCAGCCCTGGGCCATCTCGCGCAGCAGCCCCTTGTCTTCGAAATTGGTCGTCGCCGCATTCAGCCCGAACCAGCCGGGCAGCATTACTCGCGCCTGGGCCCAGCTGAATACCCAAGGGATCGCGCGAAGATCCTCGATCGCATCGGATTTGGTGCGGCTCGCGGGCCGCGATCCGATCTTCAGTGTCGCGATCTCGGCAATCGGCGTCATCGCCCTGAAAAAGCTGCGGAAGTTTGGCGTTTCGTAGACGAGCGCACGATAGGCGGCAAAGGCATCGGCTGACAGCCGGTCCATCGCCTGCCCAAAACGCACGGCGTCCGAAGCCCCGACCTGAGGCGGTTCCATCGTTGCAGCGATCGTCGCCGCAGCCATCGCCTCAAGGTTGACCCCCGCACTGTCCCGCGACCCGTATTTGGCCGCGATGACTTCGCCTTGCTCCGTAATGCGGATACGCCCGCCGACGGTCCCTGTGGGTTGCGCCCGGATCGCTGCAAAGGCAGATCCGCCGCCGCGGCCGACGGCGCCGCCGCGTCCGTGGAACAATTGCATCGCCACCCCTGCCGTATCGAACACCGGCTTCAGCGCCAGGCTCGCCTGGTGCAGCGACCAGACCGACGTCAGATATCCGCCGTCCTTATTTGAATCCGAATAGCCGACCATCACTTCCTGATAACCGCGAGCCCGGGCCAGATCGCCGAATTCGGGAATGGCGAAAAACGCGGACATGATTGCCGGCCCGGCCTGAAGGTCGCCGATCGTCTCGAAGAGCGGCACCGGCAAGAGCGATGCGCGGGGATTGCCCGGAATGTACAGCCCGCTTTCCTTGAGAAGCAGCAATAGCTCCAGCAAGTCGGATACGGAATCGGTCTTGGAGATTATCGCCGTCCCGATGGCGCCATTGCCGAACTTGAGGCGGGCATCGCGCGCAGCCGCAAGAATTGCCAATTCAGAACGCGTCTCGTCGGACTGCGGCAGATTGGGCCCGGTTAGCGGGCGCGGATTGGCGAGTTCACGTCGCAGCAGCGCCACGCGCGCGTCTTCGCCCAGCTTCTCGTATTCGGCCTCGACGCCGGCCGTCGCAAAGAGATCGGCGATGCAGCGGGCATGAACGTCACTATTCTGGCGCAGGTCGAGCCGGGCGAGGTGGAAGCCGAAGACATCGACCGCACGGATCAGCCGTGCAAGCGCTCCAGGACTTGAAAGTCCATTGCCGGCCAGTCCCTCCGCAATCGTGACTAGGTCTGCGCGAAACGCTCCGGGATCGCTGTAGGGCGCGCCCCGCACCGTTGCCGGACGGGGCGGTGAACGCCCGATGCGATCTGAAAAGGTCGCCGCCAGCCGGGCGTAGATCCCGGTCATCGCCCGTCGATACGCCTCGTCGACCCGGCTCGGCGCATTGTCCCCGCTGCCATCGGCAAGCGCAAGCACTGCGGGATCAAGCGTCGCCAGCTCGGTCGAGATCGACAACTCGCCGCCCATGGCATGCACGGCGTCCAGATAATGGAGCAGAATGGTCTCGCCGGCCCGGCCGGTCGCCAGGCGCAGCGCTTCGGCATCGACGAACGGATTGCCGTCGCGGTCGCCGCCGATCCAGCTGCCGACAGTCAGAAAACTTGGCGTTCGCCCGCCGAGCACCCGGTCCCAGCGCGCATAAAGCGCCGGCAATTCGGGTACGAACACGTCGCGCAGCCATGCCAGCGCGTTTTCTACCTCGTCGGCAACGTACAGGCGCTCGCGGCGAAGCGCACGGGTCTGCCACAGGAGGGCGACCTGCCGCACGATCGCGGCTTCGACGGCGTCACCATCGGCAGTCTCGTCGATCCCCGCATCGCGCAACCGCATGAGGGCGGCAATACGCGCCTTGTGATCGATCATGCTCTTGCGCCGCACCTCGGTTGGATGAGCGGTAAGGACCGGTACCACATTGGCATGGCCCAGCATCTTGGTGACGTCGTGCGCATCTAGACGGGCCACGACGCTTTCGACGTTCGCACCCGCCTCGCTCGCGAGTCCCTGCCGGTCCTCGGCCAGATTTGCGAGCAACGAAAACAGCATGAAGCCGCGGACAAACGACAAGGTATCGTCGAGATTGAGCGCGCTCAGCCCGCGATCAACCTCATGCGCGCCCTCGATACCGCGATGGCGGTCGACCGACGTCGACCGGATGTACTCGATCCGGCGGAACAGCGTTTCGCCCCCGAGGTCACGGATGACATCGCCGAGGATGCGGCCGAGGAAGCGAATGTCCGGATTTTGCGAAATCGAGTCTGAAGCCATGACGCCGATGCTGCAGCGCAGCGAACGGCGGGTCAAGGCGTCGCTTCAACTGAAAGCCTGAATGCCGGTCTGTGCGCGACCGAGGATCAGCGCATGAACGTCATGGGTCCCCTCATACGTATTCACCGCTTCGAGGTTCATGACGTGCCGGATCACCCCATATTCGTCGCTGATGCCATTGCCGCCGTGCATGTCGCGGGCGACGCGCGCGATATCAAGCGCCTTGCCGCAATTGTTGCGCTTGATCAGGCTGATCGTCTCGGGTGCCAGATTGTGCGCATCCATCAGGCGGCCGGCGGTCAGGGCAGCGTTCAATCCCAGGGCGATTTCGGTTTGCATATCAGCCAGCTTCTTCTGCACGAGCTGCGTAGCCGCCAGTGGCCGTCCGAACTGCTTGCGGTCGAGCGTATACTGCCGCGCCGCATGCCAGCAGAACTCTGCCGCGCCCATCACGCCCCAGGCGATGCCGTATCGCGCATTGTTGAGGCAGCCGAAGGGCCCTTTCAATCCTTCGACGCCGGCGAGCAGGCGATCGGCAGGAATGTGCACGTCTTCCATGACGATCTCGCCCGTCACCCATGCGCGCAACGAGAACTTGCCTTCGATTTTCGGCGTCGAAAGGCCCGCGTCTCCACGCTCGAGGATAAACCCGCGGATCGCGCCGTCGTCGCATTTCGCCCAGACGACGAACACATCGGCGATGGGGCTGTTGGTGATCCACATCTTTGCGCCCGACAAGACATAGCCATCGTCAACGGCGCGCGCGCGTGTCTTCATGCCACCCGGGTCGCTGCCGGCATCGGGCTCGGTCAGGCCGAACGCTCCGATCCATTCTCCAGTCGCCAGTTTCGGCAGATAGGTCTGGCGCTGTTCCTCCGAGCCATATGCCCAGATCGGGTACATCACGAGCGATGACTGCACCGACATGGCACTGCGATAGGCCGAATCAATCCGCTCGACCTCGCGCGCGATCAGGCCATAGGCGACATAGCTGACGCCCGGGCATCCATAGCCCTCGATCGTCGGGCCCAACAGGCCAGCCTCGCCGAACTTGCGCATCAGCCCCTTGTCGAAGGTTTCGTTGCGGTTCGACATTTTGACGATGGGCGCCAATTCCGTTTCGCAGAACGCACGTGCCGTGTCGCGCACCATACGCTCCTCGTCGGTCAGCTGCGCGTCGAGCAGAAACGGGTCGGTCCAGTCGAACGACGGCCATTTCGGCGCCGTGGCAGGGGCAAGGAGGACAGCATGAACGGTGGCCATGAGCGACTCCGGTACGATGACGAATGATTGCGCCCGCTTTCCGCCATTCGTGGCCGCGACACAAGCGATGCCGACCTAATCGATGATGATCTGCGATCGGATCCGTTGGCGCCGTTCGGGCGAGACACCAAGCACGTCCCGGGCATAGGCCTCGATCGAGCCGTGTGCCTTCGCGATCGCGGACAGTGCGGCGTCCAGATACGCTTCGTCGACGGCCATGAGCTTGCGCACGGCCTCGTCGCTGATCTGTGCGCCGCGACCTGCTCGGATTGACGCAGCACCCGCCGCGATGCGCGCTTCCGAATTTCCTGCCGTGTTGGTGAGCAGGTAATCGTCCATCATGTCGTCACGATGCACGCCGAGCAGCGTATGCAAGAGGGCGACCGCAAGACCGGTCCGATCCTTGCCTGCAAGGCAATGCAAAAGGCTCGGGCCGGGTCGATCGGCAAGTGCGTCGAAATACATGCGCATCACCGAGATCAGATTTGGTCTGAAGGGCATGAATGCATAAAGGTCGACCATCGCACGATGGGCATCGGCCGCCGTCACGATCTCGCGGGCGGCCTCGACATGAGGGGCGCCGCCACGGCCGGCCGTTTCACCGTCGTGGAAATAGACCTGTGCGTCAAAGCCTTCGGGGCGAACACATGGGTAGCTGCGCCGTTCGCTGTTGCCCCTGAGATCGATGACGGTGCGGATGCCGAGTGCCGCGACGGCCGCGAGGTCCTCGGGCGTCGCACCGACATGCTGCCCCGACCTGAAGAGAAGGCCCTTCCTCATGCGGCCACCGCCCGCAATCTCATAGCCGCCATAGTCGCGGAAATTGTGGATGCCGGCGAACGGTTTGACGCGGTCGTCCATGGACTAGGCGGTCGGGCGGATCAGGTACTTCTCGCCCGTACGCTTGGCATTGTAGCCCGCGATCACATCGAGATCGAGCGCATCCTCCAAGGTGATCTCGTGGCTGTAATGGCTCTTGAACGTCGTTGTCAGTTCGTCGACGACGCGCGTGCGCAGCCGCTGCGCGGTTTCGGCACCAGCCTTCATCAGGAAAGGAGTCAGCAGGAAGCCGCTGATGCTCCACGAAAAACCGAAGCTGCGATTGAAGGTCGTGGGCCCGAGGTCAAGCGCGCCATAAACATAGACCTGCTTGAAGGTGTCGGATCCGTAACGGCTGTAGCTTGTCATCCGCTTGACTGCCGCGGTCTCCATGCACGCAAGTATCTGTCCCGCAAGTTTACCGCCGCCGATGGCGTCGAAGCCGATGGTCGCGCCCGTTTCCACGAGCGCATCGGTCAATTGAGCCATGAAATTCTCGCTCGTCGAATCGACCACATGGGCAGCGCCGATCGCCTTGAGCAGGTCGACCTGCGCTTGGCTGCGAACAATGTTGACGAGAGGAATACCGTCCTTTGCGCATATCTTGACGAGCATCTGACCAAGGTTGGACGCAGCGGCAGTATGAACGATCGCAGAGTGTCCCTCCATTTTCATCGTCTCGGTAAATGCGAGCGACGTCAGTGGATTGACGAAGCATGATGCGCCGTCCTTCGGGTCGGTTCCGTCGGGCAGGACCATGCACATCTGTACGGGCAGTGCGCGATATTCGGCATAGATCGATCCGCCGAGCATCGCGACCGTCTTGCCGAGCAGCGCTTGGGCTTCGGGCGAGGCGCCGGCTTTGACCACCACGCCAGATCCTTCATTGCCGATCGGCATCGCTTCACCCAGGCGCCCCGCCATCGCGCGCATACCCGCTGCGGGCACGTCGGCCGTCACGAGCGGAAAGCCGTCTCGGGTTGAGACACGCGCCGTGCTCATGTCGGCTGCACCGAACAACAGGCCAAGGTCCGACGGATTGATCGGCGTCGCCTGTACGCGAACGAGCACCTCATGGTCCTTCGGCTCGGGCATCGGCAGTGCGGCAAGCGAAACTTCGAGCTGGCCGCCCTCGGTGGCCAGGCTAAGCATCGTCTTATTGGTGGCAGGCAGGTCGGTCATGTGGGGCTCTCCGGCTGGGCACGCGGTTTGGGTTGCCGCTTGCAACCGAGGCTAGCCCATCACCCTGCTCGATTCAACGCGCGTCAGCCCACCGCCCCGCCATTCCTGAGAGTTTCGATGCGCGCCGCGTCATAGCCCAGCTTTGCAAGGATCGCGTCTGTGTCCTTCCCGACCCGCGGCGCCGGTCGGGGGACGTCGGTAGGACTGACCGAATAGCGCGGCGCCGGCATCGGCTGAATGGCGCCACCAACTTCCGCAAATGTGTTGCGCGCGACATTGTGGGGATGCGCCGTTGCCTCGTGCATCGACAGGACCGGCGCGAAGCAGACGTCGGTCCCCGCCATGATCGCATCCCAATCGTCGCGCGGGCGCGTTGCAAAGATGGCGGCAAGCTTTGCCTTCAGGTCTGGCCAGCGAGCACGGTCATGCTGGGCGTCGAAAGCCGGATCGCTTTCCACGCCCGCATGGTGGCGGAGCAGCGCGTAAAACTGCGGTTCGATCGACCCGATCGAGATCCACTTGCCGTCAGAGCATTCGTAAGTGTCGTAAAAGTGCGCCGCGCCATCGAGCATGTTCGTGCCCGGCATGTCTGCATTAAAGCCAGCCGCCAGCAGGTGCCAGCTCATGCCGGCGAGCAGGGCCGACCCATCGGTCATGGCGCAGTCGATCACTTGCCCGGGCGCTCCGCTTTTTACGGCCAGCAGCGCGGCAACCATGCCAAAGGCGAGCATCATCCCGCCCCCTCCGAAATCGCCGACGTAATTCACCGGCGGCACGGGTCGCTCGCCCGCGCGGCCGATGGTATGCAGCACGCCGGAAAGCGCGATGTAATTGATGTCATGCCCCGCCGCATGCGCATAGGGTCCATGCTGTCCCCAGCCGGTCATCCGGCCGTAGACCAGTTGCGGGTTGTCAGCGAGCAGCACATCCGGCCCCAGGCCCAGCCGCTCCATCACGCCTGGACGATAGCCCTCGATCAGGCCATGGGCACTGCGGCAGAGGTCGCGCGCGACTGACTTGCCCTCTTGCGTCTTGGTATCGAGCACGATCGAAGTGCGATTGCGCGACAGCGGATCGCGCGGATCAAGCCTTCCTCCCGGCCGCTCGACGCGAATGACTTCGGCACCGTGGTCCGCCAGCATCATGGCACAGAAAGGGCCCGGGCCTATGCCGGCAAACTCGACGATCGTGAAACCTGCCAGTGGTCCGGCCATCCTTAACTTCCTCTAGCGATCAAGGCACGACGTTTGGGGGCGCCTGGTTGCGGAAGGTCAATTCGACCTTCACCCCGTTGGGATCACGCAAATTGAGTTGGACCAACTGCGCGTCCGGGTAGCTAATCGTTTGATATGGTTCACCGATTGCGGTGAGATGGGCTTCCATGGCGGCGCGGTCTTCCGCATCGAAGGCGAAATGGTCCACGTGGCCCTGTGGCGCGCGGACGTCGCCCGCTGCCAGCTGGTTGACGTGCACGCAGGCGTCGCCCGCCGCGTCGAAGAGCCACAAGTTCTGCAGCCTATCCGGATTGGTGTCCGCCTGCCCTCGACGCAAGCCAAGGGTCCGCTCATACCAGGCGACGGTCTCTTCGAGCACGGTTGCGCGTATGTTGACGTGTCCAAGCTTCAGTCGCGCGAATTGCATATGAGGACCCGTGCCACGAAAGGCGCAAAGCTGTCGAGCCGCGCGCGTACGCGGCTGTTGGCTACATGACGGCGCCGAGGGCCCAAGGCACGAATTCGTCGACGCCGAACCCATGCGCTTCGCTGCGGCTGGGCGCGCCCGATGCGGTCGCGAGCATCAAACGGAAGATCGCGGCCCCCGCTTCGTCGATCGTCAGGTCGCCGTCGATAATTGCCCCGGCGTTATAGTCCATGTCGTCGGCCATCGCGGCATACATGCGGCTGTTGGTCGCAATCTTGAGCGAGGGCGTGGGCTTGCAACCATAAACCGAGCCGCGCCCCGTCGTGAAACAAATAAGGTTTGCCCCACCCGCAACCTGCCCCGTCGCCGAAACCGGGTCGTAACCTGGCGTATCCATGAACACGAGGCCGCGGGTGCGGACCTGCTCGGCATATTGCACCACATCCATCAGGCCTGTGCTGCCTGCCTTGGCGACCGCCCCAAGCGACTTTTCGAGGATCGTCGTGAGCCCTCCAGCCTTGTTTCCTGGCGACGGGTTGTTGTCCAGCTCGCCACCGTTGCGCGCCGCATAGTCTTGCCACCAGTCGATTCGTGCGGCGAGCTTCTTGGCGACTTCGGGCGAGGCTGCGCGAGCCGTCAGCAGATGTTCCGCGCCATAGATCTCGGGAGTCTCGGACAGGAGCGCCGTGCCGCCCTGAGCCACCAGCCGATCGACCGCTGCCCCGAGCGCAGGATTTGCGGTAATCCCCGAATAACCGTCGGAACCGCCGCACTGAAGCCCGACGATGAGGTGAGCGGCACTGACGGCGGTCCGCCTGTCAGCATTCACGGCGGGAAGGAGTTCGGCGACCAGTTCTTCTCCGCGCCGGACGGTAGCAACCGTCCCGCCCTCGTTCTGGATGGTCATGGTCTTGAGTCGGGCGCCGGGTTCAAGCCCCTCCACTTCGATCATCCCCGATATCTGGTTCGCTTCACAACCCAGCCCGATCACCAGCACGCCACCGAAATTGGGGTGGCGTGCATAGCCGCCAAGCGTCCGACGCAAAACCGCCATGCCGTCGCCCGCCACGTCCATGCCGCAACCCGAACTATGGGTGATCGGCACGATTCCATCGACATGCGGAAAATCACCGAGCTTGTCGCGGAAACGCTCGGCAATGGCGCGGCACACCATGGCGGAACAGTTCACCGAGGCAATGATGCCGATGTAGTTGCGGGTGCCGACACGGCCATCATCGCGTAGATAGCCATTGAATGTCGCGACATCGGTGCTCGGACGGGTGGCTGAATAGGCAGTGCCGATGGCGTCGTCTCGCGCGAAACCGCGATACTCGAGGTTATGGCTGTGAACGTGCTCCCCCGCCGCAATCGGCTGGCGTGCGAAGCCGATGATCTGACCGTAGCGTCGCACTGGTGCGTCCATGTCGATGCCGTGTCGCGCGACTTTATGGCCCGATGCGATTGCGCCGTAATCGCCCACGGCAATGGCGACGTCGTCGGCAGGATTGAGAACGAGTAGCTTGCCCATGGGCGAGCCATACGCGCGCTTTTGCGGCCGCGAAAGGCGAAGGCACGCTGACGATTACTAGTGGCGATAGCTTTCGACCATGGCGCGAACATCGACACGTGCCTTCAAACGGGCGGCGAGCAGGGCTGTCCCGCTGATCTTGCGTTGCACGAACAATGTGTCGATCGGCGGAATGTGCCAGGCTTCGCGGTCTTCCGCGATCTCGAGTCCCTCGTCGCGCAGCACCGACACAAAAGCGCGGTCGCCGAAGTCGAAGGGACCGGGTTTGTTCATTTCCGTGATCACGACGTCGATCATCCGGTCGAGGGAGTCGCGGTGACGCGTGGCAGTAAGATCATTGAGGAAGCCTGCGTCAACGGCGGCAAGTCGGGCACGGTCGCGGTCGTTGTCGAGCCCTGCCATCAGCAGGGCGCGGTAGCCATTCGCCGTCTCGGGCCGAACCGGCCGGACGGCACCGAAGTCGAGCAACACAAGCTTGCCCGTGTCGCGTTGATATCGGAAATTGGCGAAATTGGGGTCGGTCTGCATCAACCCGAACTCAAATAATTCGCGCAGCACCAACGCGATTAGTCTCAGCATCACGCTATCGCGCTCTTCCTGCGGCGCATCGGCGAGGCTTTCAACTGACGTGCCCGCCACAAAGCTCATGGCAAGCACGCGGTCCCCCGAGAACTCGGGGTCAAGCACGGGCACCACGAACTCCGGCGTATCAGCAAGCAAGGCGGCGAAGCGCGTCATCTGCTCGCCTTCGCGCACGTAATCCGCTTCTTCATGCAATTGCCGCTTTGCCTCGGCCAGCAGCGGCGCAATGTCGATCGCCTTGGGCAACAGGCCCGAGAGACGCAGAAGGGTCGCGACATTGTCGACGTCCGCGTCGATGCTCTCGCGCACGCCGGGGTACTGGACCTTCACGGCGAGTTCGCGCCCGTCGTGGGTAAAGGCCTTGTGCACCTGCCCGATCGAGGCGGCAGCGATGGGGCTCGCGCCGAAACGCGCGAAACGCCGCCGCCAGTCCTTGCCCCACTGGGAGGCCAGCACAGTCTGGAGCTGTGCCGGCGGCATATGGTAGGCTTGGTTGCGCAGGCGAGCGAGGATGTCGGTCAATTCCTTCGGCAACATGTCGCCCGCGTCGAGCGAGATCATCTGGCCGAGCTTCATCGCCGCGCCACGCAGGTTCGACAGCTGGTCGGTGACGCGCGCCACATTTGCGGGAGTCAGTAACAAGTCGCTCATCTGCGGGCGTTCCCCGGCAGCTAAGCGACGGGCGCCTTCAGATATCACGCCGCCGGCAACGCCTCCGGCCATACGTCCGAATATGCCGAGCCGCGATAACCGTCCGCTGGGTACTGCGCGTCCCTTGCCTTCGAAGTCCGTGGCCAATTCACCTGCTCCCAATCATGACGAGACGTCCGGGAACAGGACCATCGCCTAGGCGAATGATATGGCGCGTACGGCAACACAAACAAGCAGGTGCCCCGCGGCTAATTGCCGGCGAAGGTATCGCACTGCTTTGGGTCGCCGGTTTGAAGGCCACGCTGCAACCATTGCTGGCGCTGCGCCGAGGAGCCATGGGTGAAGCTGTCCGGAACCGGGCGCTGGCCCGCCGCCTTTTGCAGCGTGTCGTCACCGATTGCCTGCGCCGCACGCAACCCTTCCTCGACATCGCCCGGTTCAAGCCTGTCGCGATTATTGGCAGCCCAGACACCCGCGTAGCAATCTGCCTGTAATTCCATAGCCACCTGCAACGCGTTGCCTTCGGTTCGCGACGCCCGCTGCTGAGCTGCCTGGACCTTGTCGGCGATACCGGTAAGCTTCTGCACGTGATGGCCGACTTCGTGTGCGATGACATAGGCTTGCGCGAAATCGCCCGGCGCCCCGAAACGCTGCTTCAATTCATCATAGAATTCGGTGTCGAGGTAGACGCCTTCATCGGCAGGACAATAGAAAGGCCCCATCGCTGACTGCGCCGCACCGCAGCCGGATTGCCCATTGCCGGCGTAAAAGACGAGCTTTGGCTGGGTGTAACTGGGAAGCAGCTTGGCCCAAGTCTCGTTTACGTTGACGAGTGCGTTGCACGAAAAGCGGCTGGCCGCATCAACGCGGCAACTTTCCGCTACGGATGAACCGCCAGCTTGCCGATGCGGGGCAGTCGTTGACGACGGGCTCACGAGGGAACCGACACTGCCGAGGCCGCCGAATAGGAACAAGACAATGCCGAGAACAACCACCCCCCCGCAACCGAAACGGCTGAATACAAAAGGGACCAGCATTCCGAGCAGGCCCAGCCCACCGCCGCCACCGAGTCCTGCACTGCTATAGTTGCCGCCACGCTGGTCTTCGACATTGAGATTGTCTGAATCATCGAGGCGCATTGCCGTCTCCTTGTTTCGCCTGTGAAATGCACCGGACGCAACATCGTTGCAATGTCGCCGAGGCCGTCGCAGAGGAATCGTAATGGCCGATATCGACTCAGCTCCATTGCGTCGTCGCAAGGCTTCGCTCCCCTTGCCGGACAAAGTCGCGCTGGTTCTTCAGGGCGGCGGGGCGCTGGGCTCGTATCAGGCCGGCGTCTATGAAGCTCTCGACAGCGCAGGGATCGAGATTGACCAGGTCGCCGGCATTTCGATCGGCGCGATCAACGCCGCCCTGATCGCGGGCAATCCACCCGAATTGCGCGTCAAGGCGCTTCGCAAATTTTGGGACCGCATGTCGGCGGCGCTCCCAACATTCCCGATCTGGGGTGGCGATTTCGGTCGCGAATGGCTGCACGAAGCATCGGCGGCGTTCGTTGCGACCTTCGGCGTGCCCGGTTTTTTTCGACCCAACATGCTGCCGCCTTTTGCAGCCTTCCCCGGATCGCCCAACGCGCTGAGTTTTTACGATTCGTCGCAGCTCGAAACGACGCTAGACGACCTTGTCGATTGGGACTTGCTCAACGACGGCCCGGTGTGTTGCGCGGTGGGCGCGGTCGAGATCGAAAGCGGCAATTTCCATTACTTTGACAACCGCAAGGAACGCTTGGACGCGCGCCATATCATGGCGTCAGGCGCACTGCCGCCGGGCCTGCCGCCCGTCGAAATCGACGGCAAGCTTTGGTGGGATGGCGGGCTGGTGTCCAACACCCCGCTCAGCCATGTGCTCGACACGCAGGAGACCGATCTGCTGGTCTTTCAGGTCGACCTGTTTGCCGCCAGCGCCGCGCGCCCAAAGACGATCATGGACGTGATGGCGCGCGAAAAGGAGATCCGCTTCTCAAGCCGCACACGCCAGATCAGTGACCAGATGATCAAGCTGCGCAAGGAGCGCGAGGTAATCCGGCGCGTGCTGCAAAAAATTCCGGCGGACTTACGCGACGACCCCGACATCACCAGGCTGACTGACATGGCGCGCGAATTCCCGGTCAACATCGTCCAGCTGATCTACCGCGCGAACAAATGGGAGGGCGGCGCGCGAGATTATGAGTTTTCGGCGCGCACGATGGCTGAGCACTGGGCTGCCGGCGGCGCTGCGGTGGCCGAGACGATCAGTCACGCTGGGCTCATTGCGCAAAACATTCTCGACGGAAAAACTGCCGCATTCGACCTGTCGCCCCGCTAGACCCGGTGCGGTGCCGGGATTAGCGTCACTCCAGTTCATCGCCGCAGGCGACTTGCCCTTGTACAAGGATTACCCATGAAATTCGAACACAAAGCGGGTCTTTCGATCTTCGCCGCCTTGCTTAGCACAGCGTCACACGCTGCCGTAGGGCGCCTGCCGACCGGCGTCGTGCCGACTGCCTACGATCTGACGATCGATCCCGACGCAACCAAGCTGACGTTTAGCGGAAGCGGCATCGTCGAACTCTCGGTTGCGCGGCCAACACGCACGATCACCGTAAATGCGGCTGACCTTAAAATCGGTGACGTCAGGATCGACCGGCGGATCCCGGCGACGGTCAAGCTCGATCCGGCGGGTCAGACGGCGACCTTCACTTTTGCCAGGCCTGTAGCGGCGGGCAAACACTACCTGTCGATGGCGTGGACCGGCAAGATCAACCAATCGGCAACGGGCCTGTTCGCCATAGACTACACGAACACCGACGGCACCAAGGACCGGATGCTTGCGACGCAGTTCGAAGCGCCCGACGCACGCCGCTTTGCACCCCTGTGGGACGAGCCGGCGCTGAAGGCGACCTTCCGGTTGAGCGCGGCCGTCCCCAAGGGCCAGACGGCCTTTTCGAACATGCCGGTGACCGGACAGACGCCCGGCGGAAATGGCAAGACGATCTGGCATTTCGCGGCCACGCCCCGCATGTCGAGTTATCTCATGTTTCTCGGGATGGGGAATGTCGAACGCAAGACGCTGAAGGCGGGCAACGTCGAGATCGGCGTCATCACGCGCAAGGGCGTCGTCGATCAGGGCGATTACGCACTTGCCAGCGCCAAGCGTATCTTGGCGCATTATAACGATTATTTTGGCACCCCCTACCCATTGCCCAAAATGGACATGATCGCAGGGCCGGGATCCTCGCAATTCTTCGGCGCGATGGAGAATTGGGGCGCGATCTTCTATTTTGAACGCGTCCTGCTGCAGGACCCCAAACTCACGACGGAGAGCCAGAAACAGGACATCTTCAACGTCGTGGCGCATGAAATGGCGCACCAGTGGTTTGGCGACCTGGTCACCATGTCTTGGTGGGACGATCTGTGGTTGAACGAGGGTTTCGCATCGTGGATGGCGTCAAAGACCGCCAACGACCTCAATCCCGAATGGGGTGCGCTGACGCAGACGATGGCCTTCGACCGGCAGAGCGCGATGGCGCGTGACGCGCGCGTCACGACCCACCCGATCATTCAGCACGTCGAAACGCCCGACCAGATCAGCCAGGCGTTCGACGACATTACCTACCGCAAGGGCGAAGCCGTAATCCGGATGCTCGAGGCGGCCGTTGGCCCTGATGCATTCCGCACCGGCGTGCGCCGGTACATGGCAAAGTACAAATACGGGAACACCGTCACCGACCAGCTCTGGGATGAGGTCGCCGGGGCGTCGGGTCAGCCGGTCAAGCCGATGATGGACAGTTTCACGCGGCAGGGCGGTGTTCCGCTCATTCGGGTCGCCGATCCCGTCTGCGAAAATGGCAAAACTTCAATCAGCTGGACACAGAGCAGGTTCGGACTCGACGAGGGGTCGCGCAAGCCGCAGAACTGGATCGTGCCGGTCAGCATAGGTCAGGCCGGGGCCGCTGCGCCGATGCGGGTCATCGCGCCCGGATCCGCGACGGTACCCTCCAAAGCGAGCGTCGCGGGCTGTGGCATCACCTTGGTTAACCAGGGGCAGAGCGCCTATTTCCGGACGCTCTACACAGCGTCGCATCTCGACAAACTGCAGGCCAACTTTACGAAACTTTCGACCGACGATCAGGTCGGTCTGGTGGCGGACGGCTATGGCCTGGCCAACAGCGGCGATCAGCCGGTCGAGCGATACCTATCGCTGATTACCGGCGTTCCGGCAGACGCCTCGCCGATCCTGTGGTCGCTGATCACTGCACAGTTGCGGGGGATCGACAGCACGTTGACGGGTGCACCCGAACAAGCTGCCTTTCGCCTGCGGGCCCGGCGCCTGCTCGCCCCGCAGCTGGTCCGGACTGGCTGGACGGCGAAACCGGGTGAAGCCTCCGCATTGGCGACCCTGCGCGAGGGGATCATACCGGCGCTCGGCAAATTCGGCGAGGAAGCGGTCTTGGCCGAAGGCGATCGCTATGCCCGACTTAGCTTCGAGACACCCGACGCGGTGCCGGGATATATCCGGCAACCTGCCCTGCGCAATTTCGCCTATACCGCCGACGCCGCACGATGGGAAATGCTGCACGATAAGGCGCGGACAGAGAAAAGCCCGGTTGCCCGGCAGAACCTGTACAACAACCTTGGCGCCGTGCGCGACCCCGAGCTCGCGCGACGGGCACTCGACCTTACATTGACCGACGAAATACCCGTGCCGATGCGCGGCAACGTGATTCAGGCGGTCGCCAGCGAGCACCCGGCGATGGCGTTCGACTGGGCGGTGGCGCATGACAGCGAGATCAGCCGCTTCCTCGAAACGACGACCCGCGCCGCATTCATCGTCGGCCTGCCCGCCTCCGCCACCGATCCCGCCGTTGCGACCCGGGTCGCAGATTATGCGGCGAAAGCGTTGCCGGCCGGTTCGCGAAAGCCGGCGGAGGTCACCGTTGCCGTCATCAATTACCGCGCAGGATTACGGCAGCGACAAGCACCCGCCATCGCTGCTTGGGCCGGCAATTAGGAGATGTCGATGTTCCTGAAGGGCAAGACAGCGCTGATCACCGGATCCACCTCCGGCATCGGCCTCGGCTACGCAAAGGCTCTCGCTGCAGCAGGCGCCAATGTGATGATCAACGGTTTCGGTGACGCCGGCGAAATCGAAAAGGAACGTTCCGGCCTCGAAGCACTATCTGGCGGCAAGGCTCTGTATTCCGACGCGGACATGACCAAGCCGTCAAGCATCGCCGCCATGGTCAAGACCTGTACAGACGAGTTGGGCGGTCCGGACATCGTAATCAACAATGCCGGCATCCAGTTCGTATCGCCGGTCGAAGAGTTCCCGGACAATAAGTGGGACGCGATCATCGCTATCAACCTGTCATCTGCCTTCCACGTGATCAAGGCCGCACTTCCTGGCATGAAGGCCAGGAAATGGGGTCGGATCATCAACACCGCTTCGGCACATTCGCTCGTCGCAAGTCCTGACAAATCGGCGTATGTGACAGCGAAGCACGGGCTTGTCGGGCTCACCAAGACGGTCGCGCTCGAAGTGGCTACTCATGGTATCACTGCCAATTGCATTTCGCCCGGCTACGTCTGGACCCCGCTTGTCGAAAAGCAGATTCCCGACACGATGAAGGCGCGCGGCATGACCCGGGAGCAGGTGATGAACGATGTTTTGCTTGCGGCACAGCCGACCAAGGAGTTCGTGACCGTCGATCAAGTCGTGGCACTTGCGATGTTCCTGTGCGGGGATCCTGCGGCGTCGATCACCGGTGCGAACCTATCGGTCGATGGGGGCTGGACCGCGGCATGAAAAGGGCGTTGGCTTGTGTCGCGCTGGTCGCTCTCATTCCGTCCGCCGGAGCGCCTAAAAGCAAAAAAACACAAAGCAATGCGGCTAACGATTGGCGCGCACTTGCGACGCGCGACGATTTGCGTCGGCTGCGCACATGGCGCGAGGCGTTTGTGGAGGGACTGACCGAGGCACAAGGCAGCGGAAAGACGGCAGCAATTGCGGACGAAGGACCGTTGCTCCAGCCCGATTCCGCGCTCGACGGCGTGGACATACCGCCGGGCAACTATCGCTGCCGGACGCTAAAATTGGGCACGGCAGGTGGCGGGGGCATCGCGTTTGTCTCCTACCCTGCATTCGACTGCCGGATCACGCTTGGCGACACGATGGCCATATTGGAAAAGCTGACGGGCTCGCAGCGCCCCTTCGGGCGGCTCTATTCCGGTGGCACCCGGCGGCAGATTTTCCTTGGAACGCTCGTGCTCGGCGATGAAACACGACCACTGGGTTACGGGCGTGATGCAAGCCGGGACATCGTCGGCGCAGTCGAACGTATCGGACCGCAGCGCTGGCGGCTTGTCATGCCCTATCCGCGGTTTGAGTCCACACTCGACGTGATGGAGCTCGTGCCGGCAAGTTGACCTGCAAACCGCGCTAGGACGACTTCGAGTTCCGAAAGGGCATAGGGTTTGGTCAACACCGGCATGTCGGAATGGCATTTATCGATGCCACCGGCTCCGTAACCGGTCGTGAAGGCAAAGGGTACGCCGCGAGCCTTCAGCAGCGTCGCAAGTTCCATACTGCTGTCACCATTCAGATTGACGTCGAGCAGCGCCGCATCGAATCCGGCGTTCTCACAGGCGACATGGGCATCGGCGAGCGTCGCGGCCGTTGCCACGACCTGATGGCCAAGCGCCTCGAGCAGATCCTCGGCCATCATCGCAATGAGCGCTTCATCCTCTACAACCAGCAGTTTCAGCGAAATTTGCGTCACGTAACGTTACCCTTTCGCGGCGCATCAATCGCACAGCGTACGCCATCGCTGGCAAAAATCACCCTTACCCGACCTCCGAGGTCGCTGGCCAGTGCCCGCTCTATCATCTTGATGCCAAACCCCTGGCGATGCGGCTTGACCACGACTGGCCCGTTCAGCTCCTGCCAGTCAAGGTTGAAGCGATCGCTTTCGACCCTCCAGCCAATAGCGACCCGCCCTCCCGGTACGCTGAGGGCGCCGTATTTAACGGCATTCGTGCCCAGCTCGTGCAGCGCCATTGCCAGCGCCACCGCGGCCTTCGGCGTGACGGCGAGCGCTTCGCCCGATGCATCCACGCGCGACGCGCCGAGCGGCGCTGTTGCTGCGCGCACAAGCTCTGCGAGCGTGACACCCTCCCAGTGCTCGCGTGTCAGCAGGTCATGCGCGCTGGCGAGTGTTCGAACCCGCGCCATGAAATTCGCCGGGGCCCCAGCGCCGTCGACGCCCGAACGAAAGCTCTGATGGGCAATCGCCTGCACCAGTGCCAGAGTGTTCTTTACGCGATGATTGAGCTCGTGGATCAGCAACTCACGCCGCGCTTCGAAGGCGCGGCGTTCAGTGACGTCCCGCGAAATCGACAAGAGGCCCATCGGCCGACCAGCCGGATCGACCAGCAACGTCGAATCGCTTTCCCATCGCATCTGGCGCCCGCCTGCACCGGTCACGCCGACTTCCTGGCGCGTATTCCTTCCGTGTTCGCCGTTTTTGCCAAGCGCGGATTCGGTTTTCCTGATGTCGTCCTGACTGACGAAGTCGGCAATCGACCTGCCCACTATCTCTTCGCGGGCATAGCCAAGTGCGGAGGCCGTGGCCTCGTTGCAGGCCGTTATCCGCCGATGGACATCGGCGGTCAGAATTATGTCCTTCGCCTGCTCGAAGATCAGGCGATAGCTCTGGTCCCGTTCGCGCAAGGCTGTTTCGGTCCGCAAACGCAACAGAGCCTGCCACAGTTTTTCAGCTGCGGCATTTGCGAAAGCAACCTGATGCGGCTGCCAGCGATGCGGGCGGTGATCCTGAATGAAGACCACCGCAACATATCGTCCACGGTCGATGATCGGAACGACAATGGCCGCGCGAATGCCTAGTTTACGGAAACGCTCGATGACAGCGCTATTGGTCGTCCTCTCGTCGGTTTCGACATCGTCGACAACGACCGTTTCACCGGCGCGTAATGCGTCCGCAATGTCTCCTGAGCGCGTCGTGTCGTGGATACCGCGGATGTCGGGCAAGCTTCCGTCAATCCAGACGCGCTCCACGGTAACCGAACCTGCCACGTCATCGACCTCGCCGAAGCCGGTGCGTTTGGCACCGACGTGCTCGCCGATCAGCGCCAGCGCGGCATCCATTATTTCGTCGTCCGAACCCAGCGAGATGAGCTGGGCGTTGAGATCGATGATCAACTTGTCGTTACGACGTTGAAACACGGCATCCGTTACGTCGTGCGCCTGATTGAGGACGCCCACGACCGCTCCAGCGTCATTGCTGAGGGGGCTGAAGGTGTAATCCCAATATGTTTCCTCGACATAGCCGAAGCGCGTCATCGGAAGCATCTGATTGGCGACGACGACGCCGCGCCGGGTGGCCATCACTTCGGCAAATTGAGGACCAATAACGTGCCACAGTTCGCCCCAAACGTCCTTGCCGGGCTGCCCGAAAGCATCGGGATGCCGCGGCCCCAGGATCGGCGCATAAGCATCGTTGTAGAACAGGCGAAGGTCGGGCCCGAGCCACATTGCCGCAGGAAACGCCGCGTCCAGAAGAAAAGTCAGCGCGGAATGGAGCGCGCGCGGCCAAGTATTGGGCGACCCGAAAGGATGCGTGTCCCAGTCGAAGCCGTCGATGAGCGTCGCAAGTTCGCTTGACCTGTGAGCGGAGAAGTTTGTCGAGCTCATGACGCCGGCGGGGTGTTCTTCTGTTCTGGCACGGACCGTGTTTACCTGACCGGCGGTTCTCTGCAACTGCCGTTGATAACGTAACGCCCGCCCGGTTTCCCGGACGGGCGCCTTCCTCCCCAGGAAGTCTGATCGTGCTCGGCGCGGCGAAGGCCGGGCTGTCGCATCGTGGCACCGGGCGGCTGATACGCACCGCCGCTTCGGGTCACCCGAATTGGTTCATCGTATTGTGCACGCCACCAGCTTTTAGCGCGGCTTCGCCAGCGAAATATTCCTTGTGATCGTCGCCGATGTCGGAGCCTGACATGTTTTGGTGGCGGACACAGGCAATGCCTTCGCGAATCTCCTTGCGCTGCACGCCTGCGACATAGCCAAGCATGCCGGCCTCGCCGAAATACTCTTTCGCCAAATTGTCGGTCGACAGAGCGGCCGTGTGGTAGGTCGGAAGCGTAATCAGGTGATGGAATATGCCCGCCCGTTTCGCGCCGTCCGCCTGAAAAGTGCGGATGCGCTTGTCGGCCGCGATCCCGAGCTCGGTTTCGTCATACTTCGCGTCCATCAAAGCTGAGCGGTCGTAGGCCGACACATCAAGTCCTTCTGAGACCATCGCATCATATACCTGCTGCCGAAAGTTTAGTGTCCAGTTGAAACTAGGCGAGTTGTTGTACACCAGCTTTGCATTGGGAATGACGGCGCGGATTCGGTCCATCATGCCCGCAATCTGCTCGACGTGCGGTTTTTCGGTTTCGATCCACAACAAATCCGCGCCGTTCTGAAGCGACGTAATGCTGTCGAGCACGCAGCGGTCCTCACCGGTGCCGGGACGGAACTGGAACAGGTTCGACGGCAGGCGCTTGGGCCGTAGCAGTTTGCCGTTGCGGTTGAGGATCACATCACCGTTCTGCGCGGTCGCGGGATCGATTTCTTCGCAATCAAGGAAGCTGTTATATTGGTCGCCGAGGTCGCCCGGTTCCTTGCTGACGGCAATCTGCTTGGTCAGGCCTGCACCCAGCGAGTCCGTGCGCGTGACGATGATGCCGTCGTCGATGCCGAGTTCGAGGAAAGCATAACGGCAGGCACGAACCTTCGCGAGAAAGTCTTCGTGGGGCACGGTGACCTTGCCGTCCTGATGGCCGCACTGTTTTTCATCGGAGACTTGGTTCTCGATCTGAAGCGCGCAGGCGCCGGCTTCGATCATCTTCTTGGCAAGCAAATAGGTGGCTTCGGCATTGCCGAACCCGGCGTCGATATCGGCAATGACGGGGACGACGTGCGTTTCGAAATTGTCGATCTTGGCGAGGACTTCTGCTTCCCGAGCGGCATCGCCGGCATCGCGCGCGGCATCGAGAGCGCGGAAGAGCAGGTTGAGTTCACGCGAGTCGGCCTGGCGAAGGAAGGTGTAGAGTTCTTCGATCAGGGCGGGCACGCTCGTCTTTTCGTGCATCGACTGGTCGGGCAGCGGGCCAAATTCGCTGCGCAGCGCGGCGACCATCCAGCCGGACAGATAAAGGTATTTGCGCTTGGTGGTGCCAAAATGTTTTTTGATGGCGATCATCTTCTGCTGCGCGATGAAGCCGTGCCAGCAGCCCAGCGACTGCGTGTAGTGCGACGGGTCGGCGTCGTAGGCGGCCATGTCGGCGCGCATGATGCCGGCGGTGTAGCGCGCGATGTCGAGGCCCGAGCGGAAGCGGTTCTGGAGGCGCATGCGGGCGGCGGACTCGGCGTCGATGCCGTTCCAGCTGCCCTGGGCGTCGATCAGGCGGCGGAGTTCGGTGACTTCGGTCGAGTAGTTCATGGGGAGGCCTTCACTTCATTTACAGGATGTGAGGCGGGGGAGTGCACTAAGGTCAAGCATGAGTCGACCAGAGGTTGTCAATATTGTTGTTATTTGGTCATCCTGAACAGGGTTAATGTTGTCATATTGTAAGTTTCGTGACAGAACGCGGCATGGCGGACGAGAAACTTTATGCCGGGCATGCGGTCAAGCGGCTGCGGCGGGCGGCGGGGCTGACGCAGGCGGCGATGGCCGAAGCGCTGGGCGTATCGCCCTCTTACCTCAACCTCATCGAGCGGAACCAGCGCCCGCTGACCGCGCCGATCCTGCTGCGCATGGCCGACCGCTACGACTTCGACCCGCGCCGGCTGGGCGGCGCGACGCCGGGCGGGGGTGTCGAGACGATGCGCCGCCGGCTGGCCGATCCGATGTTCGCGGACCTGGAGATCGAGCGCGCCGAGATCGAGGAGTGGCTGGCCGCGGCCCCGGGCAGCGTCGAGGCCTTTGCCCGGCTGTTCGATACGGGAAGCCCGCAAGGCGGTGCCGCACGGGCGCCCGACCCGCTGGGCCCCGTCCGTCGCGAGATCGAGCGCTGGCGGAATCATTTTCCCGACCTGGAAGCATCGGCCGAGGCCCTTTCGGACGAGCTGCGCATGGGATCGGGCGACCTTTACGGCGCGATCGCCGACCGGCTGCGCGTCACCCATCAGCTGAGCATCCGCATCCTGCCGGTCGACGTCATGCCGGGCAGCCTGCGCCGGCTAGACCTCCACGCGCGACAGCTTCAATTGAGCGAATTGCTCGACCCGGCGAGCCGCACCTTTGCCGCCGCGTTCCAGCTCGGCCAGATCGAGGCGCGCGACGAGATCGAGGCGCTGATCCGCGGCGCCAATTTCAGCGACCGGGTGTCGGAACGCCTCTATCGTCGCCACCTGACCAGCGGCTTCGCCGCCTCGCTCATGATGCCCTATGACCGGTTCCTGCGGGCCTGCGAGGCGACCGGCTATGACATCGAATTGTTGCAGCGCCGCTTCGGCGCCGGTTTCGAGCAGGTCGCGCACCGGCTGACGACGCTCAGCCGAGTCGGATCGCATGGCCTGCCCTTTTTCATGATCCGCATCGATCGCGCCGGTCAGGTGTCGAAACGCTATGCCGGGGCGAGCGCGTCGCCGCTGGTCGAGGCCGAGGGGCGGTGCCCGCTGTGGGACGTTCATGGCGCCTTCGACCGGCCGGGCGCGCTGGTCCGCCAGGTCGTCGAGCTGGAAGACGGCAGCCGCTGGTTCAGCCAGGCCCGCACCGTAAGCCCGCAGGGCGGCCGCGTCGGGCAGGTCCGCGCCCAATTCGCGATCGGCCTCGGCCTCGACGCCAGCCTAGCCGCCCCGCTGGCGGCGTCGCGCGGCTTCGACCTGCGGCAGGGCAATGCGACGCCGATCGGACTCGGCTGTACGGCCTGCACCCGCGCCGATTGTCCGCAGCGCGCCGCGCCGCCGGCATCGCGCGTTCTGGTCTTCAACGAGCGCGAAAGGGGCGTCAGCCCGTTCGTTTTTGCCGGTGACTGAGCACGGCGCGCGGTATCCCCGCCAGGGCGCGTCCGTTAAGGCAGACGCGTAACCATGTGAGTCTCTTGCCGATACATCGTTGATAAAAATGGCCATTGGCGTTACCGGCTGCAACCATTACGGGCGCAGACTGTTAGTTGTGCCTGAGGGACATAAAATAATGCAGCGGTCGGGCCTATCGGCAGTCTTCACCAGTCTTAAGGCGCATAAATATGCGCTTGCCAGCGGATTGCTGCTCGCTGCGCTGCCGATCGGGTATGCAGCGTCCAACGGGACAAAAGCGCACAGCTTCGTCGCCGCCGCGTTCGCCGATCCGCTTGCCGTACTCGAAGGGCGTAGCCCCGGCGAACGCAAGTCGGGGCAACTGGCCCAGACCAAGCGTCCGAAGGGCCCGCCGAACCTGGCGCTCAAGCCCAGCGAACGCGTCCTCGCCAATGTGCGCACCCGGCCCGGGGCTGCACCGGCGGCGCCCGAAGGCGGCACCCAGGGGCCGCTCGAGACATTCCCCGGCCTGCTCGATGCACCGGCGCCGGCCCAGGCCGTTGTCGCGGACACCGTTCCGGCGACGGCCATTGCCAACATCGGTGGTGTCGGGGGCGGCCTGCCCGTCATACCGGGTGTCGTTGCGAGCGGCGGCGGCGCTGCCGGCGGCGGCGGCGCGCCGGGAGCGCCCGGGACAGGTACCCAGGTTCCGACAGCAGTCGTCCCGGTGCCCGAACCGGCGGCATGGCTCATGATGATTTCCGGCTTCATGCTGATGGGCATGTCGTTGCGATCGCGGCAGCGCCCGATCAAAAACGGATCGCAGCAAAACACCTGACCCGTGCGGACGGGCTTTTGCCTCTGCGCGCTGATCCTGCTTCTCGCCGGTTGCGACCGGGCGGACGAGCAGAATCCGATTGTCGCCAGCGAGTCGCAGCCTGCCCTCCACCGAGGGCGGATCGTCTATCCGTCCGATCACCTGCCCACCCTGCTGCTGCCCGACGGAGAGCGCCAGCAGGTCAGGTCGATGCTCGATTCGCGCCGGCCGCTGAATTTCGGGGACTTTATCTGGAACGATGACGGTGTCCCCGCCGGACCGACATGGGTGCGGGTCGATCTTCAGCGCCAGACGCTGTCGGTCTTTCGTGCGGGCCATGAAATCGGTTCGGCCGTGATCCTGTTCGGTGCCAATTCAAAGCCGACACCCATCGGCGTCTTCCCCGTCCTGCAGAAGAAGGTCGACCATATGTCGACGCTCTACGATGCCGAAATGCCGTATATGTTGCGGCTGACCGGCGACGGAGTCGCCATCCACGCCAGCTATGTCCGCCCGGGTTCGGCAACCCATGGCTGCATCGGCGTGCCCCTGGCTTTCGCGCGCCTGCTCTATGCCCAGGTCAGGCTGGGCGACCGGGTCGCGATCGTGCGATCCTGAGCGCGGCAGCACGTCGCGCCGCGACTGCCCTGAAAACAGTACTAATACTGTAATAACCACGGCCCGAAACACGGACTAAAAGCATTGCATGGCACCACCGGTCCTCTGTTGGAGGAACGGGTGCCGTGCCAGTCCGATTTCGCGCCAAGCGCCTGATGATCGTCATGATTGCCGCCTGTTCGCCGCTGCTCACCGGCGCGACCAGCCTGTCATCCGGTTTCGAGATGCGCGTGCTCGCGGCCCACAACCGGGAAAGGGCAAGCCTCGACATCCCGCCGCTGCGCTGGAACCCCGCTCTCGCGGCCGACGCCCAGAAATGGGCGGATCACCTCGCGTCGACCGGCGCGTTCAAGCACGCGCCCGAGCAGGAAGACGACCCCCAGGGCGAGAATCTATGGGCGGGAACCCGCAATGCCTTCGTCGTCGAGTCGCGGGTGGGGGCATGGATCCGCGAGAAAAGCTATTTCAAGCAGGGCGTGTTCCCCCACAACAGCACGACCGGCAACGTCGAGGACGTCGGGCATTACACGCAGCTGATCTGGCGCGACACGCGCGACGTCGGGTGCGCACAGGCGGCCGGCGCGCGTGAAGACGTGCTGGTCTGTCGATACAGCAGCGCCGGGAACTATATCGGCGAGCCGGTCTACTGAGGGCTTTTGCCCGGCTCGCCCGGCTGCGGCGCCGCGCCTATTCGCTGGGCAGCCCGGTCGGCCAGCAGAACATAGTTCTGCTTGTCGACATGCAGCACCGGCTTGGGGCCACTGTCGGCTTTCAGGACGTGCGTGGGCACGTCGATGTGTTCGCTGAGCGGCACCTTCAACGCGGTCGCGCGCCGCAAGTCCGCGTCATTCGGTTCGTCGCCGATCAGGAGGCCGGTCGCCGTCGTGTCGGGCTGCCAATTTCCCGCAAAGGCGACCGTGGTGATTTCCGGCTGTAACCGGGTGCGCGTAAAGGCGCCCGCGCTGCCGAAGCTGCCCTTCCACCGATAGAAGAGTTGCGTCTTGACGAGGTTCGCGAAGGTAAGGGTCGACGCCCAATAGGGCACGACCTTGTTCGTGTGGTAATGGGTGGCGAGGCCGACGGGCGCATAGACATAGCCGTCGAGAGCCGCCTTCGCGATGCGTCGTGCCGCGGCCCAGCCCGCTTCGTTCGGCTTGCGCGCCAGGGCACCGTCGCAGGTGAAGGTAAACTGGCAACCGGTGGGGCGTTCGGCGCCCTGGTAGACGACGCCGCAGATCGACGCCGGAAACACCGGATGCCGCGCCCGGTTGATCACGACCTGCGCCACCGCGCGTTCGCCCTCGGGCCCGTCGCCCGCGGCTTCGTAATAGACGGCAGCGGTCATGCACTCGGTCGCCGCTTCGCGATTTTCCGGCTGGATGAAGAAGGGCTTGGCCGCGGGCCCGGGATCAACGTCTTTCGCCCTGAGAGCGTTCGTGGCCATCGCGTCTTCGGCCGGTATCGGCAGGAACTCGAGCGGTTCGACCTGCGGCATGATCGCCTGCGACATGGCAGCGGCGGGGCGGACGTCGTGCGCCCGCAGGCCGTTGCCGGCAACGGTCACGGTACGGCCGCCGCGATATTGGTAAACGCCGAAAGCGATCAGCACCCCAAGCAGGGAAAGCAGAACAGCCCTGACCGCAATCAATTTCATCGCTTCGCCTCATGCCAGCAGGTCAGCCCTTTAAGGCCAGGCGGCGCGGACCGCAGCGCGAAAATAAACGCAGATTTACCAGTTTCCGTGTCGTTTTGAGAACCGGCGTCGGGACGCGCCGCTATCCGCCGGGCGCGACCGCCGGACAGGCAAATTTTGTGCAGCCGGGGCGGAAGACATGCAGCCGTTGGCCGGCGCGGTCCGCGTCGCGGGGCGACGTCCGGGCGCGGACGGATCTGCTGTGTCGATCGATGATCCGGCAACGCGTCCATGGCGTACCCAACGCGCGAGACCGTTCTAACGTCTCAGTTGTCGTAATACCTCTGGTACGAAGGCGTTCGCCGGCGTTTCCGTGTCGCAAAGGCCCAGAGCGAGAGCGCGATACCGGCTTGTGCGAGCAACGCCAGGACGCCGGTGAGCAGATTCGCGGCCGCCAGCGAATGCGCCAGGTAGATGGCGACGGCGAGCACCGCCACGTATACGAGGCAGGCCAGCAGCACGCGCCAGCGCCGACGGGGCGCGGCCGCGTCGAACGGCGCCACGATGGCCAGGCTGGCCGCGCCGAACAGCAAGGCGCCGGCGACCTCGATCGTCTCATAGGCAAGCCAGGCCCAGACGGCCGCCACCAATGTCAATGCGACAAGGAGCAAAGCGCACATTCGAAGCCGTAACATTGCTTTCCCCATAACCAGATTTCGTTAACATGTCGTCGCATGCCGACATGAACGCGCGCGCAATCACGCCCGATTGGTACTCATCGCGGCCGCCTCAGGCCGGAAGCCCTTTAACGCAGAAGCAGCCCGATGCCATACACGGCGCAGCCGCGTGCACCATCCCCATCGGCACGCGGAGGTTCATTTAGCTGACTGGGCCTTCTGGACAATCGCCGACATCTGATCCTGCGCGGCAGAGGCTCGCGCGGCACAGGCGCGCATGACCGGTGCGGCCTCGTTGGCGGGAACGCCGCTGCCCTGGGCACGAACGGCGGCAGAGAGCGCCGCCGTGTCCATCCGGCCGTTGATCCTGCCGAGATAAAAGGCAGCGGTCATCGACGAGGCCCTGCGCGAATTCTCTTCCTTTGCCTGGCGGGCGTAGCCGGAACTGATGAGAAGGCAGCGGACGTCGTCGTCGAGCGGCTTCGCGGCACCGGTGACGGGCATCGACAGAGCAAGCAGGCCGCAGCCCAAAATCATCTTTTTCATGGCAATTCCCTTAACATGGCGCGATCCGGACGGAAACGGGTACGAACGGCGGGTCGTTCCGCCGCGTCGCGCCGCGCCCACGGGCTGCCCCGTGTCAAGAAACGCGGCGATCGCGGGCGAGCCGTTCGGCCACGACGCGCGCCCGTTGCGCGTGCATGGCCTTGTGGGTCCGGTTCGCCATGTCGAGCAATGCCCGCTTGCCCATGAGGCGCAGGCTTTCCGGCTCGGCCACGGCGGCGGCGAGCGTGGTCGCGAGCGCTGCTGCGTCATTGGGTTCGAACAGCAACCCGGTGCGACCCTGTTCGACGATCTGCCGGTTGCCCGACGTCGCGCTCGCCAGCGCCGGCAGGCCCCGGGCGAAAGCGTCGAAGATGATCCGCGGCTGCTCGTCGCTGATCGTCGGGACTATGAGCGCGGCATAGCGGTCGAGCAGCGCCGAAAACGCCGCGCCATAGTCGACGGGTTCGAGCAGACGGACGAGCGACGGCGCCTCCTTTTGCGCCTGCGCCACGACGTCGCGCAACTCGCCTTCGCCGATGATGTCCACCGGCACGCGGCTGCGCCCGATCGCGTCGAGAAGGAGGCGCACGCCCTTGGCGTCGGTCAGCCGCCCCGCGAACAGCAGCGCCGCCCCCTTCGCGGGCGCCAGCTCGGCGAGCCGTTCGGGGGCGATCAGCTGATCTTCGTCGACCCACACGGCGGGAAGCACGTGCGCCGGATCCGGCGGCCCCGTATGCAGGCTGTCGAGATAGGATTGCGTCGTGAAGAAGGTCAGGTCGCAAAGGCGGGTGAGCCGGCGGTTGACGACTTCGTGGAACCGGGCGCGCAGGCGCGCGAACGGCGAGGCGGCCGCGCCCGGCGGGATGCGCCAGAAAGCCGATTCGATGACGAGAATGGTGAGCCGGCGCCGGAAATGCGCCACCGGAATGGCGATCCACCCCAGCGGAAAGGGCCAGCCCGCAACCCCGGTATGGACGATGCGGGCGCCCGATATGGCGCGCCACAGCTTCGCCGCGGTCGATGGCCAGGCCAGGTAGGACAGCCGCCCCATCACGGGCAGCGGGTGGACGACGATGCCGGTGCGCGTGACCCTTTCCCACGACGGGGGCGGTGGCGCCGCCGCCACCGGGCAGGCGATCGACAGGTCGGCGATCTCGGCGAGGTGCGCCTCGAGGTCCTTGCGCCAGAGCGCGTCCGCCCAATAGTCGCCGTCGTGCCAGTGGAGCTGGATGTTGAGGACCAGCAGATACGGCTCGGTGATCACGACGGGCTCTCCACGGCGAAAAGCCTAGACGATCGCGCGCGCCGTGGCGCTGCCTATTTTGCGCCGCATCGGCGGGCGCGCCGTCAGAAGGCGTTCGGGTGCACCACGACCCGGAATGTCGACAGCAGGATGCCGATGTCGCGCCAGATCGACCATTGCTCGAAATATTCGAGGTCGGACTTGAGGCGCAGGATCAGGTCGTCGCGGCGCAGGGTCGCGCCGCGGAACCCGCGGACCTGGGCAAGCCCGGTGATGCCGGGCTTCAGCGCGTGCCGGTGCCAGTAGGTCTGGTCGACGTCCCAGAATAATTCCATCCCGGCGAGCGAGCCCAGCGCATGCGGGCGCGGGCCGACCAGGCTCATGTCGCTGGCCAGTACGTTGAACAGCTGCGGCAGCTCGTCGATGCTCGTCGCCCGGATGAACCGGCCCACGCGCGTGACGCGGGTATCGCCGCGCTCGGTCGACTTGCTGCCGTCCTTGTCGCAGTCGTCGACGTACATCGACCGGAACTTGTAGAGCTTGAACAGGCGGTTGCCACGGCCCAGGCGCTCTTGGTGGAACAGCACGGGACCGGGCGAGTCCAGCTTTATGGCCAGCGCGACCAGGGCCATGATCGGCGTCAGCAAGATGATCGTCGGGACGGTCAGCAGCAGGTCGAGCACGCGCTTCTGGAACCGCTGGCGCAGGTCGAGGATGCCCGTCGAGATCTGCATCGCGGGATAGCCGTGCAGCCGGACGACCGACGTGCCGCCGAGCGAGTCGAACTCGGGGATCAGGACGTGCGACGGGACGTCGGTGCCCTTGAGGATCAGCGCCCAGTTGGCGCGTTCTTCGACAGGGCAGCAGACCAGCACCGAATCGACGCCGCGGATCATGTGGCCGAGGCGGTTGAGCATCATCGGATCGCGCGGGTCGGGGCGCAGGCCCAGCGTTTCGGCGTCGATCACCTCCGCCCCGCTCAGCCCGTCGATCGAGCAGCGGTCGACGATCACGAGCTGGTTGAGCAGCCCGTGCTTCCAGCGGCGGGTGCGGCTGTGCATCACCCAGCGGCCGAGGGTGAGGCTGGCCGGCGTCAGCACCATGCCCACGCCGAGCACGAGGCGCGAGAGCTGTTCGGAAGACTGCAGCGAAAAGGCGATCAGCAGCACCAGCCCGATCGCCTGCGCAGCGGCGACGACGACGCGGCCGAGGCCATGACGCCAGTCGGCGACGGACTGGTAGCTATAGGCGCCGTTGTTGAGCGCGAACAGCAAGGTGACGGGGATCAGCAGAAAGCCGAGCGTAGGACCGCTGCTGACGGAGGACGTCTCGCGAAGCAGGCCGGCCAGGAAAAAAGTGAAGAAGAGCGCCGACGCGTCGGCAATGACCAATCCAGCGTGATACCGGTATCGCAACGCCTGTCGCGACGGCAAGGCTTTGTTCGCGGGCACCGGGTCGGCAGATACGCCAGCAGATGGTGGAAAGACAGGGCTCATAGAACGTTATCACACCACACTCACGAACCAGCCAAATTCACCGTCGTATAACCGATTTGCTGTCAGTCGATGGGATAGCCTGTATTCCAGTCCTGCGCGGGAAAAGCCCGCCGCAAGCGGAAGTCGCGAAGCGGCGTTTTCGCGACGCCGCGTTATAGCCAATTGGCAATAAGAATACCAGCAACCACATAACCCGTTGCCAGCATCGCGAAGCCCCCGGTCCGGGAGCAAAACTGGGTGAGCCGTTCGACAGGGCTTATCGCGGCGACCGGACCGAGTGAATCAAAGTCGCGCAACTGCCGGGCCAGATTGGCCTGAAGCACCGCGACATGCCCGCCGGCATCGAAATGGCGGCTCGTGGGAGTGCGCAGCGACGCTTCAGGGTCGCGTTCGACGGGTGTGCGCTGGGCTTGTGTCATGGCTCGCGTATCCTTCGGACACGTGGCTACGCGGCATTGTTCACCAAAGGGTTAACTCTCGGGCCAATAAACGCTGGTTCCCATCATCGGCGCCTAGACGCGGCCGGCGAAACCAATTGACGAAGCGAACAGCCTGTCAGCGGAGCAGGAGCAGCAACAGTCCGATCAACGCGATCCAGAGGCCAAGCGCGAAAATCAGGCCGTTGATCACGCCCCAGGCGACGCCCAGACCTTCGCGACGGGCAAGTGATGCCCGCGTGTCTTCGCCTGGTTCCTTCGTGAGCACCGCGGACCCTCTCCTTGCTCCGACCGGTTGGCTGACGTGCCTTGTCCGATCCGGAGTTGGGCCAGCATAACGCGTGTACAGTATAAACACAATGAGGGGCGGCCCCTGGTAGGAACCGCCCCTCGAAGTACTTCAAGAATGAAGAAGAATATTAGGCGAAGTTGACCTTCACCGGTGCGCGACGACGCAGCGAACCGCCCACGAGCGCGAAACCGAAGATCATCATCGCCCAAGCAGCGGGCTCAGGCACGGCAACGGCGAGGTTGTCGAACTCGAACGCATTGTACGTCGAGTTGAACGTCGCACCGGTCAGCAGGGCACCCGAGGTGACGCGATAGCTGACGACGCCGTTGGTTTCGGCGATCGTGCGGTTGCCGGGGTTGTCGAGCGACGGGTCACCGACGATCGCACCGCCCGTGAGCGTCGTCGACGTGCCGTCGGCGTAGCGCAGGGTCAGCGAGTTGTAGACGTCGAGCGAACCGATGACGAACGAGAAGAGCTTCGTTGCAGCGAAGTCGAAAACGTACGTGCCGCCGGTGTTCACCGCAGCATAGTTGCCCGTGCTGCCGAACGCCGGACGAGCGGCTTCAGCGCCCGTGGTCGTGTAGGTGAAGGCATTGATGCCGATCGACGCACCCGTGGCGAGCGCGTCAAAGTTCTGGATGACCTTCGCGTCGACCGGGATGGTGCCGCTGCCGCCGTCAAAGGTGATCGTGGTGGCAGCCTGCGCTGCCCCAGCCGTACAAGCGAGCGCCATGGCGCCCGCCAAAATAATCTTCTTCATGTGTTCCAACCCTTTCAAAACTGCCGCTGATCGAAGGATCCCCTAGCGCGACTCAAGACCAGTTGCGAACCTTCAACGTTTTGTTAGGGATTTATACTGCATCGCACAACAATCATTTTTCTGTCACATCCCAATATGTTCGTCTCAAATCGAGACTCGGGCGGTCGGGTCGAGAAATGAAGTCGCAAGAGAATCAGTAACTTAACAATTGTTGTGCGCATCGCGTCTGATGAGGCGAAGCATCGCCGAAACCCACGAAGCCAACCGATCGAAAAATTGATTCAGGTTAACGTTTGAAGGGTTTGAGCACGATCCAGACATACACCGGGATTGTCACGATGAAGAGCGTGGCAATGATCGGATGCCCGTTGTTGCCGAGATAATTGCCGACCGCACAGGCCAGGGCCGGCGGCAGGTAATCGATCATGCGATCGACCTGGACTTCGGCAGTAGACCGCTGGAGGAAAAGCACGATCAGACCCGCGAAAAGCGCAACCGTGATCCAATCAAAAACCGTTTCCACCCAGTGTCCCTCTGTTGTTGCGCCCCGCGCTTACATTCATCCGAAGTTAGAGGCAATTGGCGACATTCAGGACCGGGGGCGCAGCGCTTCGCGCACCGCGCGCAGCTTGGGCGCCCGCGCGGGTGAATCGTCCTCACGCGCGGCCAGCCCCCAGGCACCCGATACGGCTGGTGGCGCGACGCTGGTGAGCAGGCAGAGCGTATCGCCGACTTGTTGCCGCCACATCGCCAGATATTGCCGGTACAGGTCGTACATCGCGGGGTCATGCTGCAGCTGCTCGAGCAGCGGCAGCTGCGCCGGCAACACAAGGCTTTGCCCCCCTTCATAGGCGATGTAGCGCTTGCCGTAGCGGACGGCGATGCGCCGATTGTCGACTGCCTGCCGGATCGCAACGGGCAGATCATCGGCGAGGGCCGCGAGGCTGCTTTCGCGGGTGTTACGCGATCCACCGAGCGTCATGCCGAAGTAAGGGGCAGTCGCCAGCGCATCGACATGCGCCAACGTATCGCGATAGGCCAACGCAATCTCGGCAGTCTCGGGCACGACGTGCTGCGTCGACAGGACGCGTACCAGCCCTCCCCTGCCCGCGAACGCCGCTTCCCAAGGCCGCATCACCTCGACGGTGCGTTCGGCGTAGCGGCGCATCCCGGCTTCGCGATCGCTGCCCCCCAGCTTTCGCGCCAGCCCCTCCGCCACTGCCTGGCGCCCGACGGCAAAGCCAGCATTCCAGACTTCGTTACCCACCTCGACATAGACGTGCCGGCCCGGCGCCAGGCGTTCGCGGACCATGCGCGCAAAACGGGTCACATAATCCTGGTCCGCGTTCCAGGGCATGACAAACCAGGGATCGGCCCCCAATTCGCCGACAAGTGCGAGCATGTCCTCGATCGAAACGCCATCGCCATCGAGGCGCGAGCTGGCCGGAACATGGCGATTGCGCCAGGTGACGGGCTGGTTGGCGTTGGCATTCTGCCAGTCCATGAACCGGATCACGCCATAACCGCGCAGGGTGGCAAGGAACGCGGGTCTGAAGCGGGCGCTTCGCGCCAGCGCGGCTTCGCGGCAATCGAGATCGCGCAAGGGACGCCGGGGGTCGACGTCCATCACCACCAGCCAGGGCCACTGCGGCTGGCCGTGGGTATTCGTCAGGCGGAATCTGAGGCTGTTGGGACCCGCCACGGCCATCGTCCCGCCGCCGGCGACCGATATCGTGCCAGATCCGCCGAAGGTGCATCGGATCTCAGACCCGGCGGGACCGGTCGGCGGCACCCACAGGACGCGCAGCGCAACCCCGTCTGCCGGTAGCGCGCGGAGGTTGCCATTGGCGTCCTGAAGCGTCGCGCTCAGCGGCTGCCACTTCGAATCCACCCAGTCTGAACCCAAGATCAGGTTCGCAAACGGAAAACTGGATCCGTAATAGCGGATTTCCGGCGCGTTCATGCCAATGGTGGTGGCAGGCGGCGGCGGCAGGCGCCGGGAAAGGCCCGACGAGGACGGGACGACCCACCCGAGCAGCGCAAAGACGGCATGGCGCAGTCGGCTCGACGGCAGCCGCTCGACAAGCGCCGGCCGGTACTGGATCGCCACGATCGCTGCCGTCACCCCCAATACCGCCAGCGCGGCGGCGATCAGCCAAGCGCGGCCGAAGAGGCGCGGGGAACGCCCACCGCGATCGACCGCATTGGTCACCAGTGCGCACTGGCGCCCGTGCGGCGCAAGATGGCGTTGGCGCGAAACACCGCCGGCAAGGCCGCCAGCGTCGCGACGAGCGCCACCGGCGCGCGCACGGCCATGCGCGTGAGCGATTGGTGCCTAAGCGGCTCGAACCGCCACGATATGAAGGTCGCGGGCACCAGCCAGCGGCCATGTTCAGCCTTTGCCCGGGCACAGATTGCCTCGACCCAACGGGGGTCCTGCGCATTCAGGTCGCGGATGAAGGCGCCCGTATGCCCCTTCTTGCCGGCCTCCCACAGCACGGCGAACAGCCATGCATTGATCACGCTGCCGACGATGATCCGCGCCTCGTGGCGCACGAAGCCGACCACGTCGGTCACGGGTTCGAAGAAATGGCTGGCGTCGGCTACGCGCGCGATGGCGCTGTCATCGGGCTGTCGGGTGAAGCCGTCGGTGACCAGCATGGCCGCAATGAAACCGTCCTCCACCGGCAACCCCGCGGGCAGCCAGATGGCGCGCAAGGCCTGTGCCCGTCCGCAGTACAATTGTCCGCACAGACCGGTCTTTCCCGTCTGTTGTGCCGATACGCGCTGCGATAGCCTGTCGAGCGGCGTCAGGAATTTCTTTCGGCGGAAATCCTTGACCGCGCGGTCGGTTGCCACCTGGCTCGCCGGGGTCTCGGCCAGCTGGCGCACCAGGCGTTCGAGAACGTCGGGCGTCGCAAATTCGATATCGGCGTCCATCAGCGTGAGCAGCGTGGCGTCGGCTGGTGCGAGATCGTGCACATAGGCGTTCCAGGCATTGCTCTTGCCCGGTTCGGCGAGGACGTGGACCGATGTGGCGACATGCGCGGGCAGGCCGGCCAGTGCCGCCCGGGCGACCGAAGCGGTGTCATCCGAGCACCCGTTGGGCACCACCACGACGGCGATCCGATCGACGCCAAGCGCGGCCGCGCAATCGGCGGACATGATCGATTGCCCGGCCAGCGACGCGATGGTGCGGCCGATGACCTTCGCCTCGTTATGGGCGAGAATGCCTATGCTCAATACGTCCATGCTCACCCGCTCTTGCACCAGCCGCTTCTGGTAGTGTTGCCAGGATGCGGGCTCTATCGCCGATATTTCGTTTACAACTGGGGTGGCGAGCATTCAATCGAAAGGCGAGACGGGACCTTAGCCCGATGGCAAGGAAGCGTCGCTAGGGGGCACGGGTGAATCAAACGACGAAAGGTTGCCGCATCCTGCCCTGCGGATCGGAAGGACGATGATGCCCAAAGCAGCGACAACGCGCCTGGAGGAACGCATGGCCGTCGGCAATTCCGCCGTCGAGCCCGATTGGCAGCGCGAAGTCGCCAAGGGATGGATGCCCGGCCCGAAGCTGGTCCGGACGTTGCGGGACTGGCGGGCGGCCGGCAATGCCGTGGCGCGAAAATACGCGGTGCTGCGACATCGTTTCTGGAGCGCGGTCACGGGCGCCGACATTCCGATCAATTCAAAAATAGGCGGCGGCTTCCTGATCCCCCACCCGTGCGGCATCGTCATCCATCCGGACGTAGAAATCGGTCCGAACTGCCTGATTTTCCAGAATGTTACTTTGGGCATGCGCGACGGGGCCGTGCCCCGGCTCGGCGGCCATGTGCTGGTCGGTGCAGGGGCGGTGATCCTGGGGCCGGTCTCGATCGGCGATCACGCCGTCGTCGGGGCGAATGCCGTCGTCCTTCGGGACGTCCCCGCCGGCGCGACGGCGGTCGGCAATCCCGCGAAAATCCTCGCCTGATCGGCCTCGACGGATAAGGCCTGGTCTAGATCCAGACAAAGGGCAGGAATTTGCGCGCTGCCGAGCGGATCCGGAACTTGAGCATGCCCTTGCCCTTGGCGTAGTTGCGATTGTCCCAACCGCGAACACCGTCGATGAGCGGTTCGGTACGGTAGCGGCGTACCACCCCGGCGTCGGAAAGCCCGGTGACATAGGCGTGCATCGCGGGCTCCTTCGGATCGGTACCCAGGCGTTCGGCAATGTCGCGCAGCAGCCGGTCGTAGCCGCCGGGTGTCCACGCCATGAAACGCAGGTCGAGCCAGGCGATCGGGCGGTTGCGCACGTCGCAGTACAGATCGAACCGGGCGGGTGCGGTCTGCACCATCTGCGCGAGATTGCGCACCTGATAGCGTCCCGTGATCTTCCAGATCACCGCCCGCTCGCCCGCCGCCGCGACAAGGCGCGACGTCGCCATCGCGTGATCGAGCAACCGCGACTCCCCATAGGAGCGATGCCGGCCCGGGAAGCTCTGCCGGCCGTAATTGGCGATGAACTCGACGCGGTCGGCCATGCCCCGCGCCGCGACCAGCGCCGCGAGCGACGAGATGTCGCTGTCGGAATTCTCCACGAAGACGATGCCCTGGATGGCGTCGGCGGCCAGCTGGTCGAGGTAGAACGCCAGCGCCTGCGCATAATCGTCGAGCCGCAGGGCGGGGTCGACGCGGACGAGTTCGGGCGGATTGTCGGGCGTGATCGTCGCCGTCATCAACAGGATGTTGACGCGGGCCGCGCCGGAGACGTCCGGCCGGGCGGTCATGCCTCGGTCAACCCATAGGCGGCCTGCCATTCGTCGGCGACATTGTCCCAGCCGAAACGCCGCTCGGCGATCGCGCGCGCATGGCGGACCAGGTCGTTGGCGCGATCGGGATCGACCGCCAGCGCATCCATGGCCGCCGCAATGGCGCGGACGACCCGATCGCGCGACGCGGGCTCGATCAGGATCGCCGACGACGCGTCGGCCAGCATCGTGGGACCGCCCCATTTGAGGCAGATCACCGGCAGGCCGATCATCATCGCTTCCTGCACGACGATGCCGTTCGCTTCGGCAAGACTGGGGACGAGATAGCCGCGATAATCGGCCATCCGTGCGATCAGGGCGTCATGGCTTTCGACCCAGCCCATGAAGCAAACCTTTTCGCGGACGCCGAAGCGGTCCACGAGCGCCTCGAGCGCATCGCGATAGGCGCCGTCGCCATAGATGTCGAAGCGGATGGGCTGCGTGACGTGCGCGAGCGCTTCGATGCTGAGGTGAACGCCCTTGTGCGGAACCAGTCGTCCGCTCGTCATGAACCGCGTGTTCACGCCCTGGTGATCGATCGGGGGATGAGCGTCGAACTGGCTCGAAATCCCCGAGTCGACCACGTCGCGCATCCGGGCGTCGGCCGCGCCGGCCCAGCCGAGCGATCGCCGCGTCCGCTCGCCGCCCGACACGAGGATGCGGCGAAAATGCCTCTTGTCGCCGAACACTGTTCCCACCGCGCGTTGGGCGACATAGTGGAACAGCCGCCCGACCTTGAGCTTGAACGGCTCTTCGTTGCGGAATCCGGGGGGGTAGTAGATATTGCCGGTCAGTGGACCGAGCACGTTGATCGCGTCGGGCAGCGGAAAGCGCGGCAGGATGGGCGAGACCGGGCAGAGATAGTGGAAGACGGCGTCGGGGTGGTCGGCGCGGATGCGCTGCAGGATCGGCCGGGCATTGAAGAAGAAAAAGGCGTCGACCATGTGCCGCAGCATCGGCACTTTCCATGAAATGACCTGTCCGGCCGTATCTTCGACGATGTAGACGGGGATGTCCGGGAAATCCTCTTCCAGAACCGATGCCGATCGCCGGTGCGTCACGACCGTCACGTCCTGCCCACCGCTAACAAGATGGTGCAAGAATTGGTACGCCTTGATCGCCTCGCCGCCCATCTGTTCGGAAATATTCGGCGTGACCAGCACTAATTTGCGGCGAGAATTCAAGCCTTCGCCCCTTGATTTAGCTTCGAGATCGGCCGCGTAATGCGCGAAACCACGAAAAGTGTCGAATAGTTTTTGCAGTGCAACATATGGTCAATCGCGCGGTCCGGGCAGCGGCGCGGGCCTGGCGGGTATGCCCCACACCGTCGTTCCCGCGGGCACATCGTGCAGCACGACGGCATTGGCCCCGACCCGGGCGCCGCTGCTCAGGCGGATGCGGCCCAGGATCACGGCACCCGCCCCCAGCTGGACATCGTCTTCGAGAACCGGGGCGGCGGTCAGGTCGTCGAGCCGGCGCAGGCCGAGCGTGCAGCCCTGGCGGATGATGCAGCCGTCGCCGATCTCGCACGCGCCATGAACGACGATCGCGCCCTGGTGCTCGATGACGACATTGCGACCGAGTTTGACGGTATAGGGCAGTTCGATGCCGTAGCGGTTGCGGCAGTGGCGAAACAGCATGCCGTAGAGAAGGCTGAACGGCGCGCGGAGCAGCTTGGGCCGGATCGCCATGCGCCAGACGCCGAACCGGTGGACCGCCACGGCGCGAAAACCCGGCTTGGTCCAGTCACGCCCGTGCGCGCGCCAGTCGGCGACGATCTGGCTCCACAACGGCTCGGTCATGCGACATGCGCCTTATATTCGATGAGCGGCGTCCGTTTTCCGCGCCAGCGCGACAGCCAGTAGCGCGCGATCCCCAGCGCGTGGGGCGGCTTGTCGAGCAACAGGAACCACGACCAGGTGACCGCCTCGCGCAGGGGCCGGACGCGGCTGGCGGATCGGGCCACGCGGACGAACTGCAGCAGCAGGAGCAGCGCGGGTCCCGCCGCCAAGGCGGCCAGCCAGCCTTTGCCCGACACGAGCGCCGCGATCAGCAGGATGGGAATGCCGGCCGGGACCACGGCGCCCCAGAACAGCGCGGCGAGGACGCGCCGGCGATATGCCCCGGGATGGCGCGCCTCGAGTTCGGCATAGGCGTGACCCGAACGCTCGGCGCGTCGCCACCACTGGCCAAAGCGCGTCATCGCGGCATCGTGCAGCGTCATTTCCGCCGGCAGACAGGCCATCCGCCACCCGAGCGCGGCAAGGCGCATCGACAGGTCGGGCTCTTCGCCCGCGATCATCTCGTCCGGATAGCCGCCCGCGGCGACGAGCGCGTCGCGGCGGATCATCACATCGCCGCCGAACTGGCGCACCGGTCCTGCCGGCACCGCCCATTCGATGTCGCACAGCCAGTTGTAGACGCTGGTGTGCGGCGCAATCTCGCGGCGGCGTCCGAACACTGCGGCGAGCCCGGGATCGGCGTCGATCGCCGCACGCGCGGTCTCCAGCCAACCCGGCTGAACGGCGCAATCGCCGTCGATGAACTGGATCAGGCGTACGTCCGGGCCCAGCGCTGCGCATCCGGCGTTGCGCGCCCGGGCCGCCGTGAAGGGGATCGACAGGTCGAGCGCCACCACCTGCGCGCCTGCGGCTTCGGCCGCGGCCACGCTGCCGTCGGTCGAACCGGAATCGACATAGACGATGCGGCCGCGCCCCCGGACCGAAGCGAGGCTGCGCACCAGCCGATCGCCTTCGTTGCGACCGATCACCACGATGCCGACACCGTCGCTCATCGCGTCATCCACGCAGGCCGGTCGCGCGCCGCCTCGTCCACCCGCCTGACGGCGGCGGTCGCGTCGAAGCGGCTCGGCCAAAGGCCATGCGCGATCATGTCGCCAAGCTCGCGCTGGACAACGGGCCGCCCCTGGGGGGCCACGATCTGGCGGACCTGCCAAAGCATGCGGCCCGCCAGCCAGGCCAGGCCGGACAACAGGCCGTACAGGCGTCCCTTGCGGAGCGTGAAATAGCGCAGGCGTGCCTCGTACCAATAGGCCGGCATGGGTCGTGCGCGCGGCAGGCCGGTTTCCGGATCGCGGATCTGCGTTGCGGCCCCGCCGTCATGCACGACCCAGGCGGCCGGCTCATGCCAGATCGACCAGCCATGATCGCGCAGCCGCCCCATAAGTTCGGTCTCCTCGAAATAGAGGAAGAAGCCGTCGTCGAAAAGGCCGGATTCGGCCAGCGCCGCGGTGCGGAGCAGCACCGCCGCACCGCTGACCCAGGGAACCTCGACCGCGACCTTGCTTTCGATGCTGGTCGGCGGCTCGCCCAACAGGCGGTCGATGAATCCCGTCCCCGCCCCGCGACAGAATTCGCCGCGCAGCGACGGAAAGCGGAAGGCGCAGGATTGCGGCCGGCCATCCTCGTGAATGAGCAACGCCCCCACGGCAGCCACATCCGGCTTGCTGTCGAGCAGCGCTGCCAAATGTTCCAGCGCGCCGGGCCGGACGCGGGCGTCGGGATTGACGAGCATGATCGCGGGCGGCAGCGGCCCCTTCTCCCTCAAGGCCGCAATCGCGTGGTTGTTGGCGAACGCGAACCCTCCGTTGATCGCCAACGGCAAAACCGTCACCCAGTCGTTCCAGCCGTGCGAGGTGACGGCAGCCGCCATGCGTTCGGCGGAACCGTCTGCCGAGCCGCCATCAACGAGCACGACACGCAGGTCGGGAAACGCGACACGCGCCGGCACCAGCGACGCGACACAATCGATCGTCAGATCGGGCGTCCGGTAATTGACGATGGAAACCGCAATATTCTGCACCGGCATGCTTTCGTTCGACCGCAGGGGTTATGTCCAGTCGCTTCTGTCGTTACTATTTGGGACATTCCTCGATCGCCGCGCTCCTAGTCGAATTGGGAGGGCGAAAGCAAAAAGATGAACCACGGGAGCCGATTGCCATGCCATGCTTTACGGTCGGCGCCGCATGAACGGGAGCGTCGAGTTCCTCGGCCTGCAGTTCGACGTGTGGACGCTCGATCGCGCACGCGACTGGCTGGCACATCGCGATGCCGACAGTCCCTATGCCTATGTCGTGACGCCCAATGTCGACCATATGGTGCGGCTGGCGAAGGCGGCGGCGGACGTCCGTCGCGCCTATGCCGACGCCGACCTGAGGCTGTGCGACAGCCGCATCCTGGCACGGCTCGCCAGCTATGCGGGGGTCGGGCTCAGTGTCGTGCCGGGGAGCGACCTGACTGCGCAGATGTTCGAGCGGGTGCTGCAACCCGGCGACCGCATTTGCCTGATCGGCGGCAGCGCGGACGATGGTGCCGCGCTGGCAGCACGCTATGCCGATGTCGCGATCATCCAGCATCATCCACCGATGGGATTGCGCCACGACGCGCCGGCGCGCGCCCGCGCGGTCGATGCCGCGCTTGCCGCGCATGCGCGTTTTGTCCTGTTCGCGGTCGGATCGCCGCAGCAGGAATTGCTCGCGCATGAAATGGCGGCACGTCCCGGTGCGCGTGGCACGGGCCTGTGTATCGGCGCCTCGATCGATTTCCTGATCGGCAAGCAGGCGCGCGCGCCCCGGGTGGTGCAGCGGCTGAGCATGGAATGGGCTTGGCGATTGCTGAGCGATCCACGCCGGCTGGCAAAACGTTATCTGGTCGAGGGGCCTGCGATCTTCCCGATGGTGCTGCGCTGGCGGCGGCAGGCCCGCGCGTCAGCTGCGGTCGGTGCGGACCCAGCGCGTCTCGGCACCGGTTACGAGCCTGAGGTAGATCGGGATCTTCCACAACAGATAGGCGGGCGCCAGCAGGAGCGTGCGCCCGCTGACCTGGCCGCGACCATGGAGCGCCCAGGCAAGCACGACGCCGAGGCCGATCAGCGCGACGAATAGGGCGTCGACGACCACCGGCACGACGGACGCGCCGAGCGCCCAGCCGAGCGCCAACACCAGCAAGACCGCGCCGTTGAGCGCGAGCAACAAGGCAAGCGGCGGCACCGCGACGTGGAGACCCAGCCAGAACAGGCCGGGACGACCCCCGGCCAGCCCTTCGCGCAGCAGGGGCAAGGTAACCCGGCGGGCGGTCGTGACGAAACCATGTTCCCAGCGGGTCCGCTGGCCAAGCGTGCCGCCGCTGCCCGCAGGTGGTGTCCAGATGCAGGCGGCCGGGTCGAAGCGTGGCGCTGATCCGATCCGCGCAAGGGCGATGCCGATCGCAAGATCTTCGACGATGTCGTCGGTGGCGAGCGGCGCGGCCACGAAATCGGCCCATGGGAACGCCATGCCCGATCCGGTCAGCACTACCGGCGCGCCGATCCGGGCCAGGCCCGCCTGCCGGACGAGGTTCTTCACCAGAAAGGCAAAGCCGGATATCTGGACCATCGGTGACGCCGTGGGGCAAGGCTCGATCAGATAGTTCGCCTGCACCGGTCGCCCGGCGGCCCGGGCGGTGCGCGCCAGCCGCGCCAGCGCACCTTCGTCGGGCACGCAATCCGCGTCGAGTACGATGACGATGTCCGGCGGGTCGGCCGCCAAAATGGTGCGACCATAGGCAAGCGCATGGCCCTTGCCGCGCCGCATGGCATCGTGCCGTTCGGCCACTTCGGCACCGGCATCGCGTGCAAGGGCCGCGGTATCGTCGGTGCAATTGTCGGCGACGACGAGAATGCGGGCGCCTGCCGGCAGCCGCGGTATCGTTCGCGCCAGCATGCCGGTAATTCCCGCCCCCTCGTCATGGGCGGGCACGAGCACGACCGTCCGGGGCACCGCGCCATCCGGCGCGCTCAGCGGCCGCGGCCGCAAACCCAGAAGCAGTTCGACCGTGATCACCAAGTCCGGAATCGCCATGACGATCAGCAGCAGCCAGGCCGCGACGGTCAGCATGCCGGGCATGCCTCGATCGCGTCGAGCAACGCACGCGCATTGCGGTCGGAATCATGGCGTTCCGCGACACGGCGGCGCCCCTCGGCCCCCATGGCGGCGATCGTTTCGTCGCTGGCGTCGATAGCGGCCTCCATTGCGTCCGCGACTGCTTCGGCCGAACCGGCGGGAACGAGCCAGCCGCAGCCGGCGTCGACCAGTTCGGGCGTACCCGCGATCGCGCTGGCAATGACCGGGCGTTGCAGGGCCAGCGCCTCCATGATGACCACCGGCAGCCCTTCGGCAAAACTGGGCAGCACGAAGACGCGCGACTCCTCGAGCAAGCGGCGTACGCCAGCCCCGTCGAGCGAGCCCAGCAGTTCGACCCGGCCCTCCAGCCCGCTCTCGGCAATCCGGCGAACGAGCATGTCGCGCAGTTCGCCGTCGCCGGCGATGGCGATATTAAAATCGCGCCCCCGTTCCTTGAGCAGGGCAGCCGCCTCGATCAGCACCGGCAGCCCTTTCTGGGCATTGAGGCGGGCCACCGCCGCGAAACGTGGGGCCGACGGGGCCGGCGGCGGCGTGCCCTCAAGAAACCCGGCATCGACCCCGCAGCGAACGACGGCGATCTTGTGCCAGTGGGGGGGCGCGCTCCAGCGCATCAGCTGGCTGCGTCCGAACGAGGAAATACCCACCGCGAGCCGGGCATCGGCGACCTTGCCGCCAAGATCGAGCGCTTCGGGCCGGTCGAATTCATCGGGACCATGGGCCGTGAAGCTATAGGGCGGCCCGCCGAGGCGCCGGACGAGCCAGGCAACTGCCGCCGGGTTGGTTCCGAAATGAGCATGGAGATGATCGACGGGGGCCGTGCGGAAACGCTCGACGAGCCACGCCGCTTCGCCCAGATAGGCCAGGGCGCGGACGATCGCCCGTGGAGACCAGCCGGCCCCGCGCAAGGTGAGCCCCAGGCCCGCGGCGAAGCGTCGGGGATTGCGCAGCGCCGCGCGGATCAACGCAAACCCGAGACCCGTCGCGCCCGCGGCCAGGATGACGGTCGTCCGCGATTTTTCCTTTTCGTCGCCGGCATCTACCAGAGGTCCGGGATGGCGAACGGTGTAGCGATCCACGACGTGCCCGGCGGCTTCGACGCCGGCAATCTCGCGTCGGACAAAACTGTGGCTGACAGTGGGGTAGCGATTGCAGAGATACGCGATTCTCAATGCCGCTCCTTCACAGCCAGCCGCACGGATCAGGTATAATAGGCGTCGTAGCTGCTCTGGCGCCAATAGCCGAAGCCATAATCGTCGCCGCCCATGGCGCCTGCGTAGCGGTTCAGCACGGTGCCCAGGCATCGCGCCGGGGCCAGCAGCTCGATGGCATCGCGCACCTGTCGCGCCGTCGTCCTGCCCTCTTCGACGACGAGGAGATAGGCGTCGAGCTGCTCAAGGGCGATCGAGGCGTCGTCATTGGCGAAAGCAGGGGGAAGGTCGCACAGGCAGATGTAGTTTTCGGGAAGATGCTTCATCGCTTCGGTCAGCGTGTGCATCCGGTTGCCTGCAAGCATCTCTGCCGAAGACGTCTCTACCCGGTAGCTCGGGAAGATCGTCAGGTTGCTGCCCGCGATCCGGCGACTGACCGAGCCGAGCGAGTCGAGTTCGCCGGTCAGATAGGCGTCGATGCCCTGTTGATCGTACAGACCGTATTGCGCCGCAACGGAGCCGCGGCGCAGGTCGAGGTCGAACAACAGCGTCTGGCGATCGGGAAGCCGCGACATCGACGCGGCCAGGTTGCACGAGATGAACGTCTTTCCCACGCCCGGCGTCGCCGAGGTGATGCCGATTTTCGTCCAGCTGTTGGCCTTCATCAGCTTGTCGACCTGCGACCGGAGAAGGTTGAACGGTCGCGAGCGGCGGTCGCGGCTGTTGAAGCCGAAAATGCCACGCTCCTCGGCATCGGTCAGTTCCACCTCTTGCGCGGGCGAGGTGAGGAGGCCGTCGACGGGAAGGCCGACAGGCGCTGCATAGGTATCGGACGACATGTTCACGAAGCAACCTTCTCTCGCCGGGACTGCCCCGGTTCTGCAACGACTTCGTCCTCGGTATCGGCCTTGCGCTTCTGCTGCATGCGGGCAAACCAGCCCGGCCGGCTGGTGAGCACGGGAACGACCCCCAGGGGCGGCTCGCCCGTGATCTGGGTGAGCTGCAAGGTGCTGCGGATCGGCCGCAGGATCAGTTCGGCCAGCAGCACGAGGCCGAGCCCGGCGGCAAGCCCCGCCAGGATGCCGCCGATGATCAGCAGGGGACGATTGGGCGACGTGGGCCGATCCGGCGTCACGGGCGGTTCGATCAACGTCAGCCGCTCGCCGCGCTGATCCTCCGTCAGCTTGGAAACCGACTTGGCGTTGAGCAGGCTGGTCGACACCCGGGCCAGATTGGTGCGGATCATGTCGGCACGCGCCTGGAGCTGCTGAACCTCCTGGAACACCGCCGGGCCGCGGGCCTGTGCCGCCGACAGCATCGCGACGCGGCCTTCTTCGGAGGCGCGCTGACGGCTCAGCTGCGCGATGGCGCTGTTGTTGGTCGCGATCTGCTGGCGCACCGCCGAAGAGATGTTGCGATTGGAAAGACCCTGGGCGGCGGCGCGGGCGATCTCGAGGCGCTTGCGCGCGATCTGAACATCGGGATGCGAGTCCGAATAGGTCGCCTGGGCCGCGGTCAGCTGGGCTTCGGCGGCGACCACGCCCGGATCGCGATCGACCGCCGTGCTCGCCTGGGCGGTCAGCTGGGCATTCTCGCGCTGCAGGGCCGCGATCTGGCCCGCATAGTCGATGCCCGCGCCCCCCGTCATCATCGTCGCCCCGGCCGACGACAGCGCCGCGCCATTGGCGCCGGCGATCTGCTTGATCCGGCTCTCAATCGTGGCGACTTCCTGCTGCAGGCTCGCGGCCTGATCCTCGAGCACGTTGACGTTACCCTGGGCGTCGGCCTGGGTCTGCTTGGCGTCGAGCTTCAGCAACCGGTCGACGAACGTCTGCGCGACGATCTGGGCGGGGCCGGGCTCGGGATAGTCGAACGTCAGCGAAAAGGCGATCGACCCCTTGTTCCCGGCAGGACCGCCCTGGATGTCGGCATTGACCGAGCTGATGTCGGTCGCCTTGCGCATCCGCTCGATCAGGGTCGACAAGGGCTCCTGATGCCGCGATGCGCCGTAGAGGTCGTTCGCCTGGATCAGCTCGACCAGGTCGGGACGGCTGAGGATCTGCTGGCGGATCCGCGCCATGCGGCGATCGATCGGATTGCCGTCCTGGTTGGTCTGGCCATCGGCGAGTTCGTTCGATTCGACCAGCAGCAACGCACGGGCCTGATAGGTTCGCGGCAGCAGAAACGCGGCAGCGGTCGCGGCAATGGCGATGAGCACCGCGGGAATGACGAACAGCCAACGACGCTGCCACAGGATGACCGGAAGGTTGGCGAGGAGGCCCGGCGACTGATCGTCTTCGCCGGTCGTGCTGCCACGCACCAAATCGTTCAACGCGGGTCTCCAATGCGATAGGATATGCCAATCTGTCCGCCAAAGTCCTTTGGCCGGCCGGCGTCGCCGTTGAGCAGCTGGCGATAGTTTGCCGAAGCGACGAGCCGCAGCCGCTGGCTGATGCGCCGGTCGTAGCTGACCACGGCCTGGGCAAATTCGGTCTGGAGCGGGAGGTTGCCCGGCAGCAGCCGGAGGGTGTTGCCCCCCACTTTGCTATAATTCGCGCTCAAGGAGAGGTTCGCCTTCTCACTGAGGCGCTTCGTCCAGTCCAGCCCGGCGCTGGTGACGTATTGGGTGCCGACGAGCCCGGTCGGCGATGCCGCCCGCGCTGCCTGGATGCACATCGTCGTCAGTTCCCCGCGGCGGCACAGGCTGACATTGCCCGAGAGCGACGTCTGGCTGGTCGAACCGAACGAGTTATTGTCGATGAACGTGGCACCAAGCGCCCCGTCGACGGTCCATTGCGCGTTGAGGCGCCCCGAAAGCGTCAATTCGACCGGGAAGGCGCGCGACTTGCTGTTGTCGGACTTGTAATTGTAGGTCGATGCCGAGGCGCGCACACCGACCCTGATGCGGTCCGTGACCTGCCGCGAATAGCCCACCGACCCGCTGAAGGCATCGTAATTGCCGAGCTGGGTCGTCGAACTGTACCTGCTGGCCTCTGCATAGGCACTGAAGGTCAGCGAATCGCGCAACGACAGGCCGACGCTCAGATCGCCGCCGAGGTGAACGAGATTGCGCCGGCTGCGCAAACCGAACAGGCCGATATCGGTCACCGGCACCAGTGTGGGCAAGGAAGGAAGCGGCACGACGGGAGTCGTCCCGCCGGCAAGCCCGCCGCTGGCCCCGGCCCCGTTGACGAAGGAAGGCTGATAGCCGCTGTAAGCGCCGAGCACCGCACTCGACAGGTCCAGCCGGGTGTGCGCCGTCACACGCTCGTTGGGACGCGTCGAAAAATCGACCGCACCGGAATAGCTGTCGTTGCGGCCGTAGCGGCGCAGATATTGCTGAAGATTGGCATCCGCAGACAGAGTGATGGCGCTGCGTTCGGTGAGGACCTGATACCGCGGCGCGAAGTCTAGCGTAAGCAAAGGACTTCCGGTGTCGGTGTCGGCCAACGAAAAGGGATTGTTCGAATAGGCTGCCGTGGCGGAAATATCGGCGCTCAGCCGCTCCGTGCTCTGTGCCGAGGCCATCGACGGCAAGGCGGCCAGCGTAACGGCAAGGGCACCCAGCCCCGTATGTACACGGATCATGGGACGATAACCGTGTCGCCGCTCTCCATCTGCGGCAGGCCCTGCAGATCGCGGTCGCTCGGTGCCCCCTTGAGCGTGTCTGTCAGCCGCACCTTGATGACGGACAGTCCGTTGTTCGTCTTGCGAAGGATGCGGACGTTGCCCATGTCGGCGAAGTCGGCCGGCCCTCCGGCCAGCGCAACCGCCTCGAGGACGTTCACGTAGCGGCTGGTCGTGAAGGCACCGGGCGTACGCACCTTGCCGACGATCGAGAACTGCATGCCAACTGCGCTTTTCACCGAAACGGTGACTTGCGGCACCGTGTCACGGTATTGCGAGCGCAAGCCCTTCACCAGTTCCTGTTCGACATCGGCCGGCAGCTTGTTCAGCGCGTCGACCTGGCCCACCAGCGGGAATGAAAACGTGCCATCGGGGAGGACCTTGATATCGCGGCTCAGGCGGTCTTCGCCCCAGACGTAGATCCCGAGCTCGTCGCCCGGATTGATGCGATAGGCGCGCGGCACGGCCGGCGACGATCCGGACGTTTGCGCAAATGCAGTCGACGCCAGCATTGTCATCGCGGCGAGGCTCGCCGCTATCATTACCCGTTTTTGTCGCATCGTCCCTGTCCCACTCTCTTCGTGGCCACTCCCATATAGCCAAGAAGTTTTCTGTGCTAGGCCAAAGAGGTTAAGGATCCTGCGCATGCGAGCATGACTTTCAATCACCGCTTTCAAGCTATAGCATCGTCCCCTGCATATCGACGACATCGCAGTCGTCCTACATAACTGGCATCCATGACTGGCAAATATTTCATATCCGCTCCCGCGCTGGTTGCGGTCGCGTTTCTTTCACCATCGTGCTCGTCACGCGATCAGCAGGCAGCCACCGCCGCCGCCATCGCGAGCGATGCGCTGCAGCAAAATCAGCTGCCCCTGGCCCGCCAGCAGATCAACAAGGCGCTGAAAATTCGGGACGATGTTGCCGACTATTGGATGATTTCGGCCCATATCGCCTTGGCGGAACAGAATTATGGCGGCGCGTTCGAGGCATATGAGGGTGTCGCCCTGTTCGACGGCACCAACGGAGAGGCGCTGACCCGGCTCTGCCAGATCGCGCTCGGCGCCGAACAGCCCGAGCGGGCCGAGCGCTATGCCGATCGCCTGGCGGTGCTCGATCCCACCGACAAGAGCGCCCTGACGGTGAAGGCGGCAATCGCCCTCAACCGCAGCGACAAGCAGACGGCGACACGATTGCTCGACCAGGTCCTGGCCGCGGCTCCCGGCGATCCCCTGGCGCTGGGCGTCAAAAGCAAGCTGCTGCTCGCCAACGACGACTATGCCGGCGCCCTGAAGGCCGGCGAAGAAGCGATGAAGGCGCCGGGCGATGTCTTTGGACGGCTGACGTTTCTCAAGGGGACCTATCTGAAGACGAGGGACGGCGCCGGGTACAGCCGCACGGTGGCACGGCTGGCGCGCAGCTATCCCGACATGGTGTCTGCGCAGATGGAATACGCGATCAACCTGTACGACACGGGCGACGCCGTGAGCGGGTTCGAGGTTTCCCGGCGAATCCTGGCGCTGCGCCCGGACGATATCTCGGTCGCACATGCCGTATTCGACGTGTGGGCCGCCCAGGGAGCGAAGGCCATGCCGCTGGCCGCGATCCTTGCCAATGCGGCAAATGGCTCGCTGCAGGCCAAGGCGACCTATGCGCAATATGCCACGGCAATCGGTCATCCCGAACTGGCGTTGGCGGTGCTCGGCCAGGCTGCCGAACGCGATGCGGCGACGGCTGCGAACGCCGATGCAAAAGCCGCCCGGGCGCACGCGCGTATCCTGACGGGCGCAGTCGATCAGGCAATGGCCGAGATCGCAGCCGTCCTGGCGGCGGACGAGGACCATCCGGGCGCCCTTGTCGCGCGCGGCGTTATGCGGGCCAAGAGTGGTGACGGGCGTGGCGCGATCGAGGATTTGCGACACGCCCTTGCCGGAAACCCCGACAATGCGAATGCGCGCCTGATGCTTGCCGATCTCCAGAACGCGCAGGGGCAGCCCCTGCTCGCCGTGGCCACGCTGCAGGGCGGCTTGCGCGACGTCGGCGCGGACCAGCGGATCGCGACGCGTCTCGCGCGGCTGCTGCGTAGCCAAGGCCGCGCGGACGAAGCCGAGGCCGTGTTAAAAAACTATGCGAGCGCCAACCCGTTTGTCGGCAAGCCCAAGGCGTGAGGTGACGCCGGCTCGCCGAGCCGACGTCGTCCGGGTCACGATGCCGGCGTTGTCGCGCCGGGCTTGGGCGGGGCGAAGCCCGTATCATAGGTGATCTTGGCACTGGCACGCGCCTGTTCCACCTGCTTGCGCATCGCGGACTCGACTGCCTGACGCCGAATGATTTCAACCGCGGCCGGCTGAGCCTGTTGCGCCGGCGTCGGTGTTTCGGTTGCGCCGCGGATGACGTTCACGACGATCTGCCCGTTCTGCGGCACGACAAAGGGCTCGCCCGGCGGCAGCGCGGCGATCCGCGCGGCAATCGGCGGGGGCAGCACGGCCGTGTCGAGCTGCGTCGACCCGCGCTCGAACTTGATGCCGGCGGCATTCAGTACCGCTTCGACTTCCGGCAGCGTCTTCACGGGCTTCAGCTTCGCCTGCAGCGCCGGGTCGTTCGCAGCCTTGAAGATGATCTGGTCGAGCTGGTAGCGCTTGCGACCGGCGAACATCGACGGATTGCTCGCGATGAACTGCTGAGCGGCCGCCGCATCGGGAACCGGGACGGCCTTGGCAGCCGTGGTCGTCATCATTTCAATGAGGATGGCATCCTGCGCGCGCTGGAGTTGCGCCAGATAGGTCGGCGACTTGTCCAGCCCCTGCTCCTTGGCCTTGCCGACAAGCAGCTTGCGATCGATGACGCGCTGCAGCAGCTGCGACATGATGGCCTTGCGGTCGGCGTTCTGCGGGATTTGCTGACCGTTCAGTTCGGCGTTCAGCTCCTGCTGGGTGATTTCCTGTCCGTTGACGACGGCGACAACCTGCCCGCCGACCTTCTTTTCGCAGCCGCCCAGTATCATCACCGAGGCGGCGCACACGACGATAGTTGCCTTTTTCATGTTCTCGATTCCCACACGTTCGATTTCCTATTTTCCCGGCTTTGGATTTCCCAATGTCGAACCGAGTAAAACCCGCCGCATACGCGGCCCAACTGCCCCATACAAATCGCGGGCAAACATATCCAGCAACGGGGTCAGCAATCCGTTGCCCGTGCTGGAAAGCCGCACCAGAACCCCGTCCGGAATGATCCCGGCAAAGTTTTCCGCGACGACCGACGTCCGCTGATCGGTCCAGGTTCGCGGAAAATGATTGCCGAGCCGGGTCCAGTAGATGAGCTGTTCACGACGCACTTCGGTTTCGGCCACCATTTCACGCGACGGCACGCCGATCCCCGGCGCCAGTTCTGTCGTGTGCGGCTCCACCTTCGTCAATTTGTAGCCCGAGGCCGGATAGCAGACTTCGGGCCGATGGACCTGGATCGTCCCGTCCTGCGCCCCGCTATAGGCAATCAGGACCATGACGGGCGGCACGCCGTCGCGCGTATACACGCGGGTCAGCAACTGGCTGTAGATCTTGTCGCGCAACTGGTCGGCGGGCGGCAGCACCAGTCCGCTCGCCGTGTTGAACTGCCAGCCGGCAAATTGCTTGGGCACGAGATCGTCGAGCTTGGCCGTGCCGAGAAAGTTTTCGGTCTGGCGTGGCTTGAACACGAAGCCGGCTGTTGCCGCGGCAAGCAGTCCGCCGCCGACGAGCGCCTGCCGACGGTTGAGCCGTGCCCGCTGCTGAGCTTCGCGCGCGCTCCAGCCTTCGTCGTTCATAGCGCGCTCCCCTGGCTCGTCGGTGCCGATGCGAAGCGCCGGCGCAGCGGCGACGCCAGGCTGTCGATCAGGAAGATGCCGATCAATGCGGTCAGGAACATCGTCATGCCTGCCATTTCGTGGAAGAAGCCCTGCCCCGCCGCCTCGCCGAAGTGATAGGTGATGAGCAGCAGAATGACGACGCGCACCAGATTCGCCAGCACGGCGACCGGCAGAATGCAGACGAGCAGGAGGGCCATATAGCGCCAGTTCGAGCTGTGCCGGATGTAGCTGTAGAACAACCCGAGCGCCGTCAGGCTGATGAGCGAATTCAGTCCCGCGCAGGCAGCGGCGACCAGCATCTCGTACTGGCCGATCTGGATGGTGACCCCGGATCCTGCAATCGGATAGCCGACGGCGTGGAGCAGCGTGACGGCCGTTTCCGAAACGGCGATCTTCAGCGGCTGCGTCAGCATGGCGAAAAGCGTGTCGGGTGGCGGGAAGGCGAACACAAGGAACAGAAGGGGGAACCACAGCCGCCGAAGTGTCGCGCCGCCCCAAATGGCCAGCGCCGTCGTCAGCAGCAGAGCGTACATCGCCGCGCCCTCGATCTCGATGATGCTCGTGATGCGGGCAAAGATGTAAAGCGGCAGCAGGAATGCGAAGAGCACGCTGACCAGTACGCCGTTGCCGGGCCGGGCCAGTTGCCGCGCCGCGCCCCATTCCCGACTGACGAGCCAGATGCCGATGGCCAGGACCAGAGGCCCATGGGCGCCCTGTTCCGTCGTCCAGCTCTCGCGTGCGACCCCCACAAGAGTCGGCCCGACGAGCGCACACAGCCCGATGGCCAGCATCGGGCTGATCGGCCACGATAACCGCTGCGATATGCCGCGCCCTGCCTTGACCTCGACTGAAATGATACACCCCCTACACAGGCATACGAGCCGAAGAGTTACCTAAGTGTTTGCGCCTACCGGTTAGATATCGGCACCGCAAGGGTGCGATGGAGTGCAGACCACGCCAGTCCCTTGCCGGGACATTTACCCTAATTGCAAGTAGTTATGCTTGCCATCTTGTGACGCGGCCGTTTCTCTTGGCTTGACTTTAGCGTGCCTGTCGCCATCGGGGCGCCATGCTGAACCGCCCCGATACCGCCCGTCCGGGGCAGCCGAAGCCGAAGGTCGACCGATGATGACATGGACGCAGAACGTCTGGGGCAAAATTCTGCGCAACCCGTCGGCGATGATCATTGCGAACACGGCGATGCAGAGTGCGCTGCGACTGGTGAGCAACATCGTGCTGGCGCGGCTGCTCGACCCCAGCGCGTTCGCCCTGACAGCGATCACGTCGCTTATCCTGACCGGCATCCAGATGGTATCCGACGTCGGCATTGCCATCACCGCGCTGCGCGAAGGCGAGCTGAGCCGGGAAGACGAGGATCGTCTGTGGACGATGCAGCTGGTCCGCGGCGTGGGCGTCGGCATCTTCGTGGCGGCAATCGCCGTGCCTGTCGGCCTGATCTATCACGACATGCGCCTTCGCGACGTGCTGTTTGCACTGTCCCTGATGCCCGTGCTGCAAGGCGCGCAAAGCCTGTATCCCGTCCTGGCGCTGGCGCATCGCAGGCTCCTGCCGTCGACCCTGGTCGAACTCGGCGGACGGATCGTCGCGATGACGTCGTCGATCCTGATCGCGCTGGTCAGCCCCACCTTCTGGTCGCTGGTGATCGGCACGCTGCTCGCCGTGGTCTTCACGACATTCGCCAGCCATTTCCTGTCCGGCCGGTCGCCGCGATACGTGTTCGATCGCGAGTACATCAGGCGGCAATGGCGTTTTTCGCGCTGGATCCAGACGTCTTCGACGCTGAGCTTCGTCGGCATGCAGATCGACAAGGCCCTGTTTCCCTTCCTGTTCGGCATGACGGCGCTCGGCCTGTACGGCATCGGCGCGACCTTTGCGGCGATTCCGGCGCAGATCACGCAACGCTGGAGCTCCAGCGTCTTCTACCCGCTGACCGTCCAGCTGATGAAAGGCGATGCAGAAGCGCGGGCGCAGTTGCTCGGCGTTCGGACGACGATGCTGCTCTACAGCACGATCGTGACGCTGGGCGTCATGGCGATCTCCCCCAGCTTCTTTTTCCTGCTCTACGAGCCGCGCTATCATGCGGCGGCCGCCTTCGCACAGATCCTGGCGATCGGCACGCTGTTCGAGGTCGCCGAATCGAGTCTGCGCCACATGCCGCTGGTCGAGGGAACGCCCCAGTACGAGGTCTGGACGGTACTCGTGCGGCTGGCGGCGTTCGGAATCGCGATCCTCGTCGTCCACTTCACCGGCGCGGGCGTGGCAAGCTACGCGCTCAGCTATGTCATCGGCCTGGCGGCCAGCTATGGCTTCATGGTGGTTGCCTGCGTGCGACGGGGATATATCCGCCCGGGGTTCGACATCGCGATGACGGCGGCGCTCGCGGTAATGGCGACGGGCATCTACGCCCTGCCCTTGCCGCACGGCAGCACGATCGACCTGCTCGCGCAGGCGTTGGTCGTGTCGGTTCTGTCGGCTGCCGCACTGCTGTTCGTCTATCTGCGACGCGGGCTGCCCTCGCTCCCGGCCGAGCCGGCGAAAGCGACCCTGCTGGAGACGGCGGAGGACGAACTGGGTACTTTTCCAAAGCGCGCCTGACAATTGGGGCGAGTGGTCGCACTTGCCCGCCGGCGACGTTGCCAGTCGCCTGTCCGTTCGCCATGCGCCGCGCATGACAAAATCACCGCCCAGTGGCACCCGCATCTCCCGCCGATGGCTCGTAGGAGCGGGGGTAGCCTCCGCCGCGACCGCCTATGCGCGCGTCACGACCGGTTCGTCCCCCTTGGGGTCGATGGCCGGCTTGGCGGGCATGGCCGACCAGGTCGGCGCGCCGGGCACGGGCACCGCGCCCCAGGCGCCGCGCCCCGGCCTGACTCCCTTCAAGCCGGTGGGCCAGAACCTCGGCTCCGAACAACTCGAATATTACGGGCAGGGATTTCCGTTTCTCGATCGCGCCAAGATGTCGCGGCCGTGGGAAGGCGCAGGCTGGAATCCGCCGATCAACTATGCAGCCGGTGCCACCGCGCCGGCCGTCCCCGTCAATGCGAACGGCTACCCCGTTGCCATCCCCGCCAATGCCGCCGGCGTCGAACAGGTCATCAACATCGAGGGGCCCTACGGTCCCAAGGACAAGCAGCGCTATGTTTTCGAATCGACGCGCATCGACGCGACGTTCGAAATCCCCAATCAGCGGATCGTGTCGAACAACATCGTCGGCGGCAAACGTCGCATCGTTTTCGACGTGACCGACCCGATGCCGTTTCCGCCCTCGCAGGGCTACGGCATCTATCTGCTGATCAGCAAACTTCCCACGCCTTATGCCCTCACCGACACCCATCAGCTCTTCAGGCTGGACCAGGAGGCAGCGCTGAAGGCCGGCGGCATTTTTACCGACGAGTTCATCGCGCGGGTGAAGGACCTGGGCGTCTTTCGGTTCATGGACTGGGACGGCACGAACCAGAACAATCGCGAACAATTCGCCGAGCGGCCGCTGCCGGGCTTCACGACATGGCATATCGTCCCGCTCGAGATTCAGATCGCCTTGTGCAACCAGGCCAACGTCCCCGGCTATTTCTGCATCATGGCCCGGGCCAGCGAGGATTACGTGCGTGCCATGGCGGCCCTGATCGAGGCGCAGCTGAAGCCCGGGCTGCGGTACCTGATCGAGTACACCAACGAGCCGTGGAACTATGCCTTCCCCGCCTATCACTATCTCTACACGTTGACCCCCGCCATTCCCGGCAACGTCGGCGATCCGTCCAATCGGCAGTACGGCTATCGTATGGCCCGCGTCGCCGCGATCTTCCGCAAGGCCAGCGGCTATTCCAACCGGGTCGATTTCTGCTGGGGATCGATGTTCGTCGATTCGTCCAAGACGCAGGCGAACCTCGTCGGCATCAATACGGCAATTGCGGAATGGTCCAATCCCGGCCATCCCAATCACGATGCCGATTTCGCCGCGCGTTTCGACATGCCCGGCAAGCTCGTCAATATCCTGATGACGACAGGCTATGTCGACGGCGGCCTGACCTACCCGCCGACGGAAGAGGGGCGTGCGGCATTCAAGGCCACCGTCCGGAGCTGGGCGGCGGCGACCGACGACACCGGTCTTGCCAAGGCGTTCCGGCAGATCGAATTCAGCGATCAGTTCCCGGCAGGCGGCGGCTCGTTGACCACCTTTGCCGCGACACTCGACGCCCATCGCAAGATCGTCGAGCCGCTCGGTATCCAGCTCGGCCAGTATGAAGGCGGCTATCACCTCGACGCGGCCAAGTCCTGGCCGAACGGCGACCCGGACCAAGCGCTGATCACCGACTTTTTCACGCGAATTTCCTACGACGAGCGAAGCTACGGCATCTTCATCAAGTTGTTTTCGCTCGCGCGGAATCTGGGATCGCAGCTATTCGTCCACCTGTGTGACCAGGGGTCGTACAACAATCCGGGCGGGATCTGGGGCGCGATCCGCGACGGCTACAGACCGGACTCGCCCCGCGCGCGCGCGATCACCGACTTCAACGCACGACCGACGGCGCGCGCGGCGCTGTTGCTGTCGGCATCGACGGAGGGCAGCTTCAATGTCGGCGCCGCGCCGATAACGACGATCGTCGTCAACGGCGGCGTCGGCCGCATCAGCCTGGCGGTTTCCGGCTTGGCCCCGGGACGCTCGTTCGACGGCTTTCGCCGGATTGCGGGACAGCTGACCGCGGCGGGGACGACGACCGCACGGATCGTCGCCACGGATGAAGCAGGCGCGACCGCCACGCTCGATCTGCTGCAGGTCGTGAAGCCTGCGCTCCCCACGATCAGGGTCAAGACACTGCGCATCGTCGTCACGGAAAGCGCCGGCAACGGCCGCAACTTCGTCATCCAGCTGCACAAGATCCGCGTGCGGACCGCCGCAGGTGCCGTTGTCCCGGTCACCTGGACCGGCCCGACGTCGTCGGGCATCTATTACAACACCGAACTGCCTGCTCATCTGTCCGACACCAATGAAAACAGCCGATGGACGTCGCCGTCGATCGCCGAAAATCGCGGCCCGATCGAATTACGGGGCGAACTCGCCGCGACGACGGATATCGCGACGATCGACATGGTCCCGGACGACGTCGGTGGCGCGCCGGGCAATTTCAAAATCTATGCGTCCGACGGCACGACCAGCCGGCTGGTCCTTTCGGTCAACGAACCCGATGCAAGCCGCTGGACCGCACGGACCGCGCGCAGCTTTGCGCTGGGAGGTTAAGACCAGGGGCGGGCGCGCTCCCGAGCGGTCGACAATGCGCCCATGGCACGGAAAACTTAACCGCCTGTTTACCATTGGAGGCCATGGTTAACGCCGTTACCCGGTTCCACGGCGAGGCCCCAACATGAAGCTGCCCAATGACGCTAGCGCCCGTATCGCTGCGGCTTTTCCCGACGGGGACGCAGCGATAAATTCGGAATCCGGCGTGCGGGCCCTTGCCGCCCTGCTTGCCATCCATCACCGGGCCGTCGATCCCAAACAGTTGCGACACGACCTGGGCCAGTCCGGCCCGCTGACATCGTCCGATATCGTGCGCCTCGCGCGCCGACAGTCGGGCGTGCGCGCGCGTACCGTCCAGGTCGAGCGCGGCCGCCTGTCGCGCCAGCCGTTGCCGGCGCTCGCGAACGGCCCCGAAGGCTGGTTCATCATCGGTCGGCTCGTCGAGGACGGCGTTCTGATCCATCGCCTCGACCGCGTCGTCGAGAAGGTCGATCGCGACACGCTCGACGCGATGTGGTCGGGCGAACTGGTGCTGGTGACGACCCGCGAACCTGCGGGCGGTGCCGGCCGGTTCGACCTGCGCTGGTTCATTCCTCAAATTGTGCGCTATCGCCGCCTGATCGGCGAGGTCCTGCTGATCACCTGCCTGCTCAATCTGCTCGGGCTCGCGTCGCCGCTGCTGTTCCAGAACGTGATCGACAAGGTGCTCCAGCACAATGCCGTGTCGACGCTCAACGTCTTGGCCATCGGCTTTGTCGCCGTCGCCGTCTGGGAGGCGATGTTCGGGTGGATCCGCACCCGTGTCTATGCCGAGACGAGCCAGAAGATCGACGTGGAACTCGGCGCGCGCGTCTTCCGCCACCTGCTGTCGCTGCCGCTGGATTATTTCGAGCGGCGCCGGGTGGGCGATACGGTCACGCGCGTCCGCCAGCTCGAGACGATCCGCGAGTTTCTGACCACCGCCTCGCTGACGGTGCTGGTCGATCCGATTTTCACTGTGATCTTCATGATTGCCATGATCATCTATTCGCCCGCGCTGTTCGCCGTCGTGGCCGTCAGCCTGGTCGGCTATGTCGCGGTGTCGCTGTGCCTGACCCGCCCGCTGCGCGAGCGCGTCGAGGAAAAGTTCGAACGCGGCGCGTCAAGCAATGCCCTGCTTACCGAAAGCGTCTCCGGCATCCAGACCGTGAAGGCCGCGGCCGTAGAACCCCAGTGGCAGGACAAGTGGGAACGACAGATCGCCGCCTATAGCGCCGCCTCGCTGCGCGTCACGTCACTGTCCTCGACCGGCAGCCAGCTGGTCGAACTGATCGCCAAGCTCAGTTTCGCCGGCATCCTGTTCTTCGGTGCCAAACAGGTGATGGGCGGCGCAATGACCGTCGGCGCGCTGGTCGCGTTCAACATGTTCGCCCAGCGGGTGTCGGGTCCAGTGATCCGGATGGCGCAGATCTGGCAGGATTTCCAACAGGTCCGCATTTCGGTCGAGCGCCTCGGTGACATCCTCAACCACCCGCGCGAGCGGCAGGCGAGCGCCACCGCGGACATGCCGACCATGCGGGGCGCCATCGCCTTCGACAAGGTCCGCTTCCGCTATGCCCCCGATACGGCGCCAGCCATCGACGGCGTCACCTTTGCCGTGCCCGCAGGCATGTCCATCGGCATCGTCGGTTCGTCGGGATCGGGCAAGTCGACGCTGACCAAGCTGCTGCAGCGGCTTTATACGGCCGAAAGCGGCCGGGTGACGGTCGACGACGTCGACGTCGCACAGGCCGATCCGACCTGGCTGCGCCGACACATCGGCGTCGTGCTCCAGGAAAACATCCTTTTCAACCGCTCGATCCGCGAGAATATCGCGCTCGCCAACCCGGCGATGTCGTTCGACCGCGTCATCCGCGCCGCAAAGCTTGCCGGCGCGCACGACTTCATCATGGAACAGCCGCAGGGGTACGACACGCCCATCGTCGAGCGCGGCGTCAACCTGTCGGGCGGGCAGCGCCAGCGCATCGCGATCGCCCGCGCGCTCGTCACCGATCCGCGCATCCTGATCCTCGATGAAGCGACGTCGGCGCTCGATGCCGAGAGCGAGGAGATCATCCGGCGCAATCTCAAGGCGATTTCCAAGGGCCGCACCGTGCTCATCATCGCCCACCGTCTTTCCGCCGTCCGCGACTGCGACCGCATCATCGCGCTGGAAAGAGGCCGCATCGTCGAAGGCGGCACGCACAGCGAGCTGCTTGCGCTCGGCGGACGCTATGCCGAGTTGCATCGCCGGCAGGTCGGCGCCGACATGTCGCCCGAACCCGTCGGCACCCCGCCCATGCCCGACCGTGCCCCCATCCAGGATATCGCAGCATGAACGCGCTTACCACCAACTGGGCGCTGGTCCGCAGTGCCCTTGCCGAGGACCGCCGCTCGCAGGCGCAGCGACTTCGCATCGACGATTCCGCTTTCCTTCCCGCCGCCCTCGAGGTGATCGAGCGGCCGGTTTCGCCGACGGCGCGACTGACCGGGCGGGTGCTGATGGCGGGCGTTGCCGCCATGGCGCTGTGGCTGACGTTCGGACGCACGGAGATCATTGCGGCGGCGACGGGACGGATCGTGCCGCTCGGCGAAGTGCAGCTGGTGCAGCCCGCGGAAGCCGGCGTCGTGCGCCGGATCCTCGTCCACGACGGCGATCGGGTGGTCAAGGGGCAGCCGCTGGTGCTGCTCGACCCGACGATGTCCGGCGCCGAAGCGTCACAGGCGGCGAAAGCCTATGAGAATGCCGCGTTCGACGTGGCGCGCACGCGCGCGGTGATCGATGCGCTGGATGGCAAGCCGCTGGTGCTCGCGGCCCCGGCCGGCAGCGATGCCGCCACGATCGCGTCGCAGGAAAGTCTGGCGCGCGCCCGGCTTGCCGAAGCACGTGCGTCGATCGCCGCGACCAGCGCCGGTGGCGCGGTAGCTGCCGCCGATGTGGCCTCGGCCCGGTCGGAGGTGGCCAAGCTCAATCGGTCGCTGCCGCTACTCGACCAGCAAATTGCCGCCAACGAGCAATTGCTGGCCCAGGGCTATGTCTCGAAGATGCGGGTGCTCGACATGCAGCGCCAGCGCATTTCGGAAGCGGGCGCGCGCGATGCGGCGCTGGTCGCGATCAGCCGTGCCAACGCAACCGCAGGCGGCGCGGCGACGACGGTCGGCAAGGCCCGCGCCGACGTGCGCCTGGCACTGTATGACGAACTCGTGAAAGCCGAATCCGAGATGCGCCTGCGCCGCGAGGAAATGGTCAAGGCACAGCAACGCTCCGGATTCCAGGCCTTGCGCGCACCCGTGACCGGCATCGTCAGCCAGATGTCGCTCCATACCGAAGGCGGCGTCGTCGAGGCGGCGAAACCGATCATGACCGTGGTGCCGTCGGGCGGCAAGCTCATCGCCGAGGTGAAGCTGCTCAACCGTGACGCGGGGTTCGTGTCGGCGGGCCAGCCGGTGCAGGTGAAGCTCGATGCCTTCCCGTTCAGCCGTTATGGCACGGTCCCGGGCCATGTCTTGAGCGTCAGCCCCGACGCCGTGCCCGACGACAAGCTGGGCCTGGTCTATGTCGTGCGGGTCTCGCTCGACCGGACCCAGGTCAACCGGGGCGACCGCACCGTGCCGCTCGTCCCCGGCATGATGGCGACTGCCGACATCGTCACCGGCAACCGCAGCTATCTGAGCTATCTGACCAGCCCGATTGCCGAAGCCGGCGGGAGCGCGCTGCGCGAGCGGTGACGTGAAGGCAGCGCTCGGGCCGGAAGACGCCCGTGCCGGACAATCATGGGCGCAGTTTCGTGCCAGCGCCCCCAGGTGTTCAAGCAGGTGCTCAGGCAGGCTGGGGTTTCAACAGCGGCGGCGAAGGCTCGGCGGCCTGGTTTTGCGCCCTTCGGTGGCGTCGGGCCATGATCAGGCAGGGTGCCGCAATTGCAAATGCCAGGGTCGCCCAGGTCAGGTTACGATCGACAATGGACGTGAAGATCAGCGCGGTCAGCGCCGTGACGATGATGACGGCGGGCGCCTCCATCATGTTCTCGGCATGGCGCTGCTGCTTCCAGGCATCGATGATCGGCATCAGCCAGATACCGCACCATATCAGGAAGATCGGGATACCTGCCGCCATTGCGATGAAGAGGTGGCCGTTGACGAAATCGACGATGTGCTGGCCCTGGACAAGCTCGGGCATGTTGGCGATCAGCTGGTCGGGCGACTGGCCGAACAGCGGATGGCTCTGGATCTGCTCGAAGCCTTTCGTGGCGAGCAGCCGGCGATAGGAAACGGTCCCCGATGCCTCTCCGGTCGACCCGGCGATCTCCGCCAGCCGTCCGGTCTTGACGAACAGCAGGATGAAGACCTCAGCCGCGATCGCGCCGCCCCCCAGCAGGAGCGTGCGCGTCCACAGGCCGCGATAGGCGGCAACGAACAACAGGCCGATGATGGCCGCCACCCATGCGCCACGCAGTTGCGAGGCGATCAGGCCGGCAAAGACGACGAGGCTGATCGCCCAAAAGCCCAGCGGGCGAAACTGCGGGCGCAGGAATGGCATCAACGCCACGATGACAGCGAGAAACAGTCCGCCCGATCCATAGTCCACGAACGAGCCGCCGGTGCGCAGCAGCCCCGCGCGCAGCGACAGGCTTGCACTCAGCATGGGGAGCGGAACGTGCAGGGCCTGGTAATAGGCCTCGAACACGACCCAGTGCCAGCGTGCCTGGAACAGAGCGGCGACAGCGCACAACATAGCGCCCAGGCAAAGCCTCGTCAGCAGGCGTTCGACATCCTGGCGCGTGCCGATGGCGCGGGAGACCAGAAGATAGGGCGCGCCGAATTCGATCACGTTGATCGTGAAGCCGCGCAGGATACCGGTGGAACTGGCATCGCGATTATAGATGAAGATGAATGCCGCCATGATCACGGCGATGCCCAGATCGTATCGACCGAGCGTCAACGTCCTGTTCTTGGACGTTATGACCAGACCGATCAGCGCCCCGACGTTCATGGCCGCCACGGCCGAGATGGCGAATAGATAGACGCCGGCAACGCCGGATTCGAGCGACAGCAGCGGCATCAACGGCAGCAGGAAGACATAGGTCGCCGCGAGTTCCGATCGCGATCGCGAGCTGAATGCCACGACGACGGTCAGATAGGCACAAAAAATGTAGAGGTTGCCGCAGAACAGCGCCACCACGGGCGTCAGCAGCGCAAGCACGAAGATCTTGAACGAGACGATGCCGCGGTTCTTCGGCGCCAGGGCCCAGCGGAAAAGCACGAGCCCGATCAGCATCAGCGAATCAATGACGAAGAGCGTCTTGAGCAGGTACAGCATCAGCAACTTCCCCGGCGTGAATTCCGCCTATCTTCGAGCGCGATCAACGCGATCCCCAGGACCTCGCGGACATCGCCTGCCTATCCGGCCACGCCCATACCGGCTGGGGCCGTCGTGTCCAGATGGCGCGCCCCGGCAAGTGGCGATCGTACCGGCGCGCGGCCGCGGCGTTTCGCCGGTGGACCTGCCCGCGGCGGCCGGAAGGCCGGCCGCCGCGGGCAGGTGTCTCAAAGCACGAAATCGCTGGCGATCAGGGTGCCGGGGCTCTTCGACAGGCTGAACGTGAAGTCCGCGATGCCATCGCCGTTGAGGTCGCCCGAGACGATCTGGAAGTTGCCGCTGTTGTCGACCCGCAATTCGCCCGCCCGCTTGGTGAAGCTCTCGGTACCGATGAACGTCAGGGCATCGTGCGTGGCCGTCGACGGATCGGCGTCGAAAGCCGACAGATCGATCTTGTCGCCGTCGCTGCGCGAAAAGTCCGAAATGACGTCGCTGTTCGCCGAATTGGCATCGAGATCGCCGAGGCGGAAGACGAACCGGTCTGCCCCCGCGCCACCGGTCAGATTGTCCGCGCCGGCGCCACCGAGCAGGATGTCGTCGCCCGCCCCGCCGACCAGCGCGTCGGCCCCGGCACCGCCGTAAAGCGTGTCGTTCCCGTCGTCACCGACAAGCGTATCGTCGCCGGTCCCGCCGTCGAGGATATCGTTGCCCGCACCGCCATAGAGCGAGTCGTTGCCGCCGCCGCCGATGAGCGTGTTGGCGGCCCCGTTCCCCACGATCTTGTTCGCGATGTCGTTCCCGGTGCCGTCGATGGCCGTGTTGCCAAGCAGCTGCAGGTTCTCGACGTTGGCCGACAAGCTGTAGGTGATCGTGCTGTAAACGGTATCGAGCCCTTCATTGGCGTTTTCGACGACGTTGTCGCCGGCATTGTCGACGAAGTAGATGTCGTTGCCCGCCCCGCCGACCATGCGATCAGCACCCGCGCCACCATCGAGCACGTCGGCAAGCGCATTGCCGATGAGCGTGTCGTTCCCGTCGTCGCCGAGCAAGCGGTTGATGCCGGTACCGCCCGTGATGACATTGTCGAGCGCGTTGCCCATGCCCTGGAAATTGCCCTTGCCGGTAAAGCTCAGGTTTTCGACCTCGCCGTTCAGCAGGTAGGTCGACAGGCTGGTGCGAATCTCGTCGGTGCCGCCGTTCCTGTCCTCGACGACGGTGTCGCGGCGGTCATCCACGACATAGACGTCGTTCCCTGCCCCGCCGACCATGCGGTCGGCACCCGTGCCGCCATCGAGATAGTCGGCGCCCGCGCCGCCGATGAGCGTGTCGGTGCCGTCACCACCCGAAAGCCGGCTGCCGTTCGCGCCGGCGGTGATGACGTTGGCCAGCGCGTTGCCGGTGCCCGTGAACGGCGCCGCGCCCACGCCTGGTCCCGTGTAGGTCAGGTTCTCGACGTTGTCGCCGAGCGTGTAGCTGGCGAGTGTCGTGCGGACCTCGTCGGTCCCTTGCCCGGCCAGCTCGACGACGCTGTCGCCGGCGGCGTCCACGACATAGGTGTCGTTGCCGACACCGCCGGTCATCACGTCGTTGCCGCTGCGACCGTCGAGCAGGTCGTCACCTGTGCCGCCGTCGAGCGTGTCGACCCCGGCACCGCCGATCAGCGTATCGTTGCCGTCGCCGCCCGAAAGCTTGCTGCCGCCCGCCCCCGCCGTGATGACGTTGGCGGCGGCGTTGCCGGTGCCCGTGAATGCACCGGTGCCGGTGAACGTCAGATTCTCGAGATTGTCGCCGAGCGCATAGCTGGCCAGGGTCGTCCGAACTTCGTCGGTCCCCTGCCCGGCCAGCTCGACGATCCGGTCACCGGTCGTGTCGACGACATAGATGTCGTTGCCGAGGCCGCCGGTCATCACGTCGTCGCCGGTGCCGCCGTCGAGCAGGTCGTCGCCCGTCCCGCCGGTCAGCGTGTCGTTGCCACCGCGTCCGGACAGCGTGTTGCCGCCATTTCCGCCCGTCATCGTGTTGGCCAGGTCGTTGCCGGTGCCGATGAAGCCACTGGTGCCGTAATATTTGAGATTCTCGACATAATCGGGAAGCGCATAGCTGGCGAGCGTCGTGCGGACTTCGTCGGTGCCCCCATTTGCCGTCTCGATCACTTGGTCACCGGCCGCGTCGACGATGTAGATGTCGTCGCCCGCACCACCCGTCATCGCGTCGTTGCCGGTGCCGCCGTCGAGCATGTCGGCACCGGTGCCGCCGATCAGCTGGTCGTCGCCGGCGCCGCCCGCGAGCGTGTTGCCGCCATTGCCGCCGGTCAGGACGTTGGCCACCGCGTTGCCGGTGCCGGTGAATGCGCCCGTGCCGGTGAAGGTCAGGTTCTCGACGTTTCCGTCGAGCGCATAGCTGGAAAGCGTGGTGCGGATCTCGTCCGTGCCGCCATTGGCCTTTTCGACCACGATGTCGCCGACGTTGTCGACGAGGTAGACGTCGTTGCCCACGTCGCCGATCATCGTGTCCGCGCCCGTGCCGCCATCGAGGAAGTCGGCACCTTCGCCGCCGACGAGCACGTCATTGCCCGCGCCGCCCGTCAGGCTGCTGCCGCCGGCGCCTGCCGAAATCGTGTTGTCGAGGCTGTTGCCGAGCGCCGTGAACTTTTCGGACCCGACATAGGCAATCGCCTTTTCATCGGCGGCCATGGTGTAATTCGCCTTGTCCGTCAGGCCCGGCGGCAACGGCGAATTGTCCGGCGGCGTCGGCGTGGGCGGGGGCGTCGGCGTCGGTGCCGGGATCGGCAGAGGATCGGGCGTCGGCGTCGGGGTCGGGGTCGGCGTCGGGACCGTGGTCCCGCCCCGTTCGGCGACCTGCAAGGCGACCAGCGCATCCCACGCCGGGCTTCCCTTGTCGTAGATCGATTTCAGCGTGCCATACATCGCGGTCGTGAAGTCGGGCGACACGTCGATCAGGATGTTGGCGAGCTTGCCGCCCGCCGCCCCGAAATCGGTGATCAACTGCTTGTAGACGTCGCCCATCCGCGGGTCGGCCTGCAGCTTCTTGAAGAAGGCATAGACGTCCTGCTGTTCGACCGCGTCGCTGAAATTGCCGGCATTGAAGTCCGAGCCGCCCTCATAGGCGACGAGGTTGAGGCCGTATTTCGCCGCGACCGCTGCCTGATAGGCATAGAGCGCGCGCAGGCTGGCCAGCGACCCTTCGCCCGAAATGCCGGTGCCATCGGTCAGCGCCTTGAACGCCGCTGTCATGCCGGCCTCGCCGGATCGCGCCCAGGACAGGATGGTCGCACGGTCGGCATCCGTCTTGCCGCGCAGGTTGTCACCGAAATAAGAGGTGATCGCATAGTCGTCGAACAGCGACGACACGGTGCCGAGATTGGCCCGCCCGACGCCTTTGACGATGTAATCCTCGATTCCGTAATAGGCCGACTGGGTCGCAAGGACATTGTGCAGGCGGTCGGCGGGATCCTTGCTGAAGATTCCGTTGGCGATCGAGGCGATCTGCGCCGCGCGATAGCCGTAAAATTCGACCCAGCCGCTGCCGAGCTGTTCGGCCGGATCGTCGGGATTGATGACCCCGTCCCCGTTCGCGTCCGTGCCCCACAATTTGGCGGCCTCGCGGTGCGCGTAGACCGCCTGCTGGAAACTCCAGTTCCACACTTCGTTCGAATATTCGAGCTTGACCGACAGCGACGGGTCGAGGTTGTCGTGAACATACTGGAGCATCTGGCGAACATAGTCGTCGGTCGCCTTGGTCGGGACGTTCAGCCACATGTTGGTCTTGGTCTTGTTGGCCAGCGCCACCATGACTTCGATCGGCACGCTGCTGTTGGCGGACCCCTCCCACGTCCGGTCGCTCACCGTGGTGCGATCGGCCCAGTTCTGGACGTTGTTCCCGTTGGTCGCCCCCCAATCCATGTAGCGCAACGTGTCGAAGGCACTGATCTTGTCGCTGAACGTCGGGTTGAAGATCTCCCCGGCCGCAAAGAGCGCCTGCTGGTCGCTACGGACGATGTGGATATCCGTCAGAGGCGAGCTGGTGCTCAGCCCCTTCACGGCCACCAACATATTGGTGTCTTCGCTGCTGTACTGGAACGTTATCTTGCCGGCTTCACGCGACAGGATCTTGGCGCCAAGAAGCGTGAATTCAGCTGTTCCGTTGTAGGTTAAGACGTAGGTCGAATTGGTGTTCGCCGATGCGGGATCCATCCCGACCACGGTGTAAATGTCATTCGCCCCTGCCGGAACCGCAAGAGGGTTGCCGTTCTGGTCAACCGGAATCTGCGATGATTCGAAGCCAGAGGCTCCCCATGCGCTTGCGCTTTTCATGCGGTCGATGAACGGAAATTCCGTGCCGTAATAATTGACGTTGGAGAGGTTCATTCCGACGGAGCTGGTGGCAGACATGAAGGTTCCTTTGAGGCGCGCTTCGTCTGTTGCCGGAAAACATTTTATGTGTTCGCCACGAGCATAGTTAAATTCGTATTAGGCGTATTCAGTCGGCGATTTTCGAGCGCCGGGTTTGCGAAGGAAAACAGATCGGCTGCGGGGGATCACATGGGGTTCGACAAGCCCGGTTGATCCTGCGACATCGGCGTAAGTGGCGCTACGGTTGCTTGCAGTTAACGCGCCATCGGGCTTGCCCCAGCCGCGTCCCCTCACCTAAGCGACTGACTTGAAGTCTCACGCATCCGGAAGCCTTTATGCATCAAGCGACGCATCGCGCAGCACCGGGCGGCCTACGTGACTGAACCTGGCCCTCAGTTTCAAGCGCAAGTTCCAACTTCTGTCGTAGGCAGACGGACGATTCTCCTGCTCGGCGGTACAGGATTCCTCGGGACCAACCTCGCCATCTGGCTGCGTGATGCGGGACACAAGGTGCTGGTAAGCGGGCGCAGCGCGCAAAGTCGCGACGGGCGTCCCGCCCTCGCGCTGCCGCTCGACGATGTCGCCGCGATCTGCGCGCTCGTACGCGCCGAAAAGGTGGACATGGTGGTGCACATGGCGTGCCGCCTTTTGCCCGCCAGCGCGGAAGCGGACTATGCGCTGGAGAAGACCGAGATCCACCAGCCCCTGTTCCGCCTCGCGCGCGAACTGGCGGTGCTGGGGGTCGGACTGACCTTCATCTCGTCGGGCGGCACCGTTTATGGCGCCAGCGCCCGTCCATCGGCTGCGGAAGACGATCCCTGCCGACCGATCAGCCTTTATGGCCAGGCCAAGCTCGAAGCGGAACTGCACCTGCACTTTCTGGCGCGGACCTGCGGGTTGCGCCTGCTGGTCCTGCGCCCGTCGAACCCCTATGGCCGGTATCAGTCGCTGCACGGGCCGCAGGGGCTGGTCTCGGTCATCCTCGGCCGGATCGCCGACGACCGCCCGCTCGATGTCTGGGGCGACGGGTCGAGCGTGCGGGACTATATCTTCGTCGAGGATGCCGCGCGCAGCATGGGCGAACTGATCGTGCGCGGGGCGGAGGGTACGTACAATGTGGGAAGCGGCAGGGGGTCATCGTTGATCGACGTCGTCCGCACCGCCGAATCGATCACGGGAAAGTCGGTGGCGCTTCGCTTTCACCCGGCCCGCGCGGCCGATGTTCCGCGCCTGATCCTGGACGTCACGCGTCTCGCAGCCCTGGAGCTGCACCACGCCCGCCCGCTCGATGCGGGTCTGCAGCGTTATGTCGCGCAACTGGGGATGATGGATGCCGGTTGAGGGGGCCGAGGCTTCCGGTCGCGGTCGCGCCCGGCTGGCCGTCGCCATACCCGCCTATGGCCGCGCGGCGGCGATCGCGGGCAGCATTGCCAACATGTCCGATCAGGCCCGCGCCGCCGGCCTCGACGTCGTGTTCCACGTGTCCGACGACACCCCCGACACGTCGGTCGGCGACGCACTCCAGCCGCTGGTCAAAGCCGGGCTGCCCGTTCAGTATCGCCGGAACGTGCCGCCGCTGCGTCACGATCGCAACCTGATCGCGACCTTGCTGTGGCCCGATGCCGACTATGTCTGGCTGCTGGGCAGCGCGCATACGGTCAGGCCGGGACAGTTGCAGCGTGTTTACGCGTTTCTGGATCGGCAGGATCTCGTCATCGTCAGCAATCACCTTCCCGACGAGAGCGTCATCCCGATGTTGCAGGGAGAGGCGGCGCTCGACTGCCTGCGCGACAATCTGTGGCACCAGACGCTGACGGGAGTCACGCTCTATGGCCAACGGGTGCGCGACTGGGTCGCGAGCCAGGGCGAGGCTCTGAAGGTCCTTTGCGATTTTCCCCAGATCAGCGTCATGCTGGGTTATGCCTCCGACGGCGAGGTCACGGTCGGCGTTTTCGGCGAACCCAGCCTGCAATCGTCGGGCAGCGACACGCCCAGCTACTGGCAAAGCAAGGCCGTGGAGGTCTTCGTCGACAACTGGTCCGCCGTGATCGCGGCATTTCCCAAAGCCGTTCCGCCCGGGCGGCGAGCCGACGTGGTTCGCTCGCACTCCGCGCGCACCGACCTGTTCAACTCGACCAACTTGATCCATCAGCGCCGGACCGGTCAATTCAGCTGGAAATCCTTGCGGCAGCGCCATTTTCGTGAGGCGATGCATCTGCCTCTCTGGAAATTGTTGGTCCTCGCGACGCTTCCCACGGCCGTGCTGGATGCAGGTGGGCCGATCGTCGCCGGGGCCAAGCGGTTGATCGGCAAATCCTGACGGACAGCGGCGTGGCCCGCAGCGTTTCGGCCTCGAGTGTGACGTATCGGCAACGCTCGAAATCTTTCGTCAGGATGCGGCTCGGTATGCCGCGTTTGTCCCGGATCGGGACTTCGCCCGCATTGACATGCCGGGCCGTTCACTAAAAATTAATCATGGGATTGGGGCGCGATTCTCCGGAATAATCCGTCTGCGCCAACAGGGAGATAAACGTGGGACGTTCGTTGAAGAAGTCGCTGTTGCTTGCGCTCGGCGCGGGTGCAGTCGTCGTCGGCTCGGTACCGGCACAGGCATTGACGTTCAACCTGATCGACACCGGGGGCACGGCCAAGGGCACGCTCGCGCGCCAGGGTTTCGAAGTCGCCACGGCCTATTGGTCGTCGGTCTTCACGGATAACGTCACCGTCAATCTGCAGATCGGCTTTTCCGCGCTCGGGCCGAACATTCTCGGCTCCACCGGCAGCGCGCGCTCGCTGCTGTCGATGAACCAGACCTATAGCGCGCTGGCGGCCGACCGGACGAGCACGCTCGACAATCTCGCGGTCGCGGGCCTTCAGACGCTGGGCACCAGCACGCTGGACGGCTTCGGTGCCGTCACCGCCATCACCAACGGCTTCAACAACGGCACGAATGCCACCAACGGCTACACCGACCTGTCGACCCGCATCGACAACGACGGCGGCATCAACAACTCGACGACGGCGATCACCAAGGCGAGCGCAAAGGCGCTCGGCCTGACGACCGACGTGAACGGCGCCGCGATCAACTATAATTCGGCCGACGCCAACGTCACCTTCAGCAACCTGTTCAACTTCGATTTCGACCCGACGAACGGCATTGCGTCCGACGCGTTCGACTTCATCGGGGTGGCGATCCACGAAATCGGCCATGCGCTTGGGTTCGTGTCGGGCGTCGACAGCTATGACGCGCGCACCGCACCCGGCCAGACCACGGCGGGCAACCTGTCGTCGCTCGAAGGGTTCGTCGTGATGAGCCAGCTCGACCTGTTCCGCTACAGCTCCTATGGCAATCTCGACTGGTCGACGCAGAACACGCCGTATTTCTCGATCGACGGCGGCCTTACCCAGTTGTTCGGGGATTCGCGCTTTTCGACCGGGACGCTGAACGGCGACGGCCGCCAGGCGTCGCACTGGAAGGACAGCGCTTCGGGCGTTCCGCAGCTGGGCATCCTCGACCCCACGTCGGGCCGCGGCCAGATGCAGGAAATCACGGCCCTCGACCTCGCGGCTTATGACGCGATCGGCTGGAACGTGAAGTTCGATGTCCTGGCCAACCCGGCCTATCGCTACAACACGGCAACGGCGTATCGCCAGTTTGCCGTCGCGGTGCCCGAGCCCACGACCTGGCTGACGATGATCTTCGGCTTCGGTCTGGTCGGTGGCGCGCTGCGTCGCCGGCGCAATGCAGGCGTCGCCATCGCTGCCTGATCCGCGGCATCACATGCGAGATAATGGGGGAGCGGTCGGCAACGGCCGCTCCCCTTTTCGTATCAACGGGCGGCGGCGACGGTCCCGACAACCGATATGCGGGCACCGCTTGTGGGGTCTGCGGCCAGGATCTCGAAGGCTGACGCGGCTTCGGTACTGCCGAAGAACCAGCCACCGAACGATGAAAACAGGCTGATCCGGTCGACGCTGTCGAGCTGGCCGGAAAGCTTGCCGAGCGAGCTGTCGACCGCACCGCTCCCCGTGAACGTGCCAAGGTCGACGGCTGTCGCGGATGTGCCGCCCGACGTCTGAAGATTGCCGACCAGCTTGATGCTGATCACGAGTGCATTGGCGGTCGCGTCATAGCTGACCGTGCCCGTGCTGGCGCTGATGCTGTAGGCCTGGACGGCGCCCGAGGGGTCGAGAAGATAGGCGGTCCCGTCGATCGCAACCTTGCCATAGGTGACAGCGGCCGTCGGGCGATCGGCCAGTGTCGTCGGCACCCCGAACACGCACGAGTACAGCGTCGAGCCGCTGCTGCGGTCCGTGCGCAGGCTGAAGCGGCGCGTATAGTCCGAGACGGTGCCGGAGGCGGTTGGGTCGGTGAACGTCAGGCGCTGGATCGATCCGCCGACATTTTTTTCGTAAATGCGCTGTCCGCTCGGGGCCGCCACCGAATCGCTCGCGGCGTAGGACAGTGCGACGCCGTCGCCGCTGACCGCCCAGGTGCCCGTTGTGCCGGAGTCGAGCACCAGCCCGTCGCCGAGACCCACGGCCGGCTGTGGCGACGGCAGGGCCGTGCCCAAGAGTACCGATGCGCATGCCGTTTGAAAGGTGCGATTACCCGTCAGGTCCACGTAACGCGGATAGCCGGGGGCCGGCGTCGGTGTCGGGGTGGGCGCGGGCGTCGGCGCGGGCGTCGGTGTCGGCGCTGCCGCCGGCGTGGCCGAAGCAACGGGTGCGGAACTCGTCCCACCGCCACCGCATGCTGCAACCGCCAGGCTGCTCCCCGTGATCAACAGCCATTTGCGCATCTTGAACCCTTTCGAAAGCCAAGGCCGTCGTACGGGGACAACGATAAAAACTAGGTTAATTGATGGGTAATAAAGCGTGCCGCGCGAACTCGAAGCGCGTGGCCGTCGCTTGCTCGCGCATCCGGGATCTGCCGAGCGGCGGCGCGCATATTTACCAGTTCGTAGCGCTTTTCATTCACACGCCGCAGGACACGAGGATGGTCGCATGGCGTTGATTGGACAGTTATACAACTACGGCCGATCCGCCGAGCGGCACGATCTCGCGGCCGATGCCACGGTGCGAGGCGCAGACCGCATCCCGGTCGACGTTCTAGTGGCCGATCTTTCGCAGACCGGCTGCCTTTTCGTGAGCACCCAGGCACTCCCCGTCGGTTCCGTCGTCACGATCGGGATCGCGGGCGTCGGCCTGCGCGAAGCCGTCATCGTCCGCAACCAGGACGTCCGCTTCGGCTGCACCTTTTCGGTGCCGCTGACGGAAGCGGAGCTGGGCGCAGGCCTGGCCGAAAGCGAAACCGTTGCTTTCTTCCCGTCGCAGCAATCGTCGGTCGCCCAACGCGAGACCCCGGAGCAGGTGGCCAAGCTCCCGCGCCCCTTGAGGTTGGTGGCCCTGGTCGGCTTGATCGCCACGAGCTGGGTGATGTTCATGTTGCTTCTCAGGGTGTTGCTTAGAACATAATCGCGGCGCGCAACCGGGCAGCCGGCGACGGGCGACCGATGCGAGGGTCACCGAGCAACGCCCGTGCACAGGGTCAGTAAGGCCTCCCGCCGCCATGGCCCGTCCCTTCTCACCGGCGGGCGCAAGCCGTACCGGCCCCATCGCGCATCAAAAAGTGCAAAGCGAATTTCGATAGGCTAAATCTAGCGCGATGCGCGAGATCACCGGACTGACCTGCCTTCGCGGCCTCGCGGCCATGTGGGTCGTCCTGTATCACATCCGAAAACACTTCGGCAGCGCGATGGATTATGATTTCATCGCAAAAGGGCATCTCGCCGTCGACGTGTTCTTTGTCCTGAGCGGCTTCATCTTGTCTTACGTCTACCTGCCCGCGATCGAACGCGGCGATTTCCGCTTCAGGTCATTCATGACCAAGCGCCTGGCGCGCATCTATCCCGTGCACTTCGTGACCATGATCCTCGCATTGATCGTCATCGTCGGGGGTTCGCTTGCAGGGCTGACGCAGACGCCCATCGGCGGCCTAGCCAAGCCGCTGATCACGAACGTCCTGCTCCTGCATTCGTTCGGGTTGGGGTCGCGGGTGCTGAATCTGAATTATCCGTCATGGTCGATCAGCGCCGAGTTCTTCGCCTATCTCCTCTTCTTCCCCTTGGTGGCGATGTGCCGAAAGGTGCCGGTCCCGCTCGGGTTCTCGTCGCTGTTCCTGGCCATGGTCGCCATTGCGTCGCCCTATCTGTTCGGCGACAACCTGTTCGACTTGTCCTCGTTCGGCTTGCCCCGCGTGCTCCCTGAATTCCTGCTGGGAATTGCGCTTTTCGTCACCATACGGGACAAGCAGATTCACCCCGTATGGCTGTTCGCCACGCCCGCGCTGATCATCGCACCGATATTGATCCTGAAAAGCGACATCGCCTTCGTGTTCGGCGCGACGGCGTGCATCGCGATCCTGTATTTGACGGACCGCGGATTTCCCCGGCATGGACTCCGGTCGCTGACCCATCTGGGTATCATTTCTTATTCGATCTACATGGTACACGCACTCGTCGAAATGACCGGCTTCAAGGTGCTGGAGCGCGCTTTCGGCATTCACGATGGCGCCTTCCCGCTCCTGTTCCTGCCCCTCATCCTGCTCGTCACGATTGCGGTGGGGCATGTGTGCTGGCGGTTCGTCGAACAGCCGGCCCACCGAATGATCGTACGATCGCTGTCGAGACGCCGCGGCCTGGCTTAGCCCCTCCGGATGATCTTCGCCGTCGGGATGGCCCGTGCAGCACCTGCCCCGTTGACGGCCGTTGCGCCGGACGCGCACCCGCCGGCGCAGCGCCATGAAGGCTTGCGTCACGGCCGTTGTCGGGCCGCCACGCCGGTCAGGACCGTCAGTTCGTCTTCAGCCGCAGGGCGTCGATGATGCCGCCCTGCTGGTCATCGCCCAAGAACGTGGAATAGCTGCTGTGGGCGAAGAGATGCGCGTAATATATCTGCCAGCGATATTTGATATGGTTCCGAGGCAACAGGTTCTGGTTCAGGTGGATTTTGACCTGGGCGTTCCGTTCGTTGTATTCGTTGATCGCTGCCCATTGACCGTTGAACGGGCCATACATCTCGGCTTCCGATCCGATTATATCGTCGAAATACATCATGATCCTGGGCAGAAAATGTTCGCTCTGCTCGCCCACGCGATCGAACAGGGAAAATGAATCGATCGTCGACGACCAATAGTCGAGATCATTGAACATCGCGCCGATAGGCGCAGGCTTGTACTTTTCGATGAAGCTGCCGATCGTGTCGCGCACATTGCCTATGACCAGATTGGCACTGGGCACCTTCCGACGGAGCGCTTCCTGGTCCATCGGATATTGCGCTGCCCGGAACCAATAGGGCAAATCCTTCTCGCCCTCGGGCGGGGGCATGCCGACGCCCGTATCGAAACCATAGACGTCGACGGTCACGCCCGTGGCTTTCTTCACCTGCTCTGCAAAGTCCGCCATGAAAGCGATCCCGTTGCCGCCGGCAACGCCGAACTCGAGCGCCGAAATCCTGTCGAGCCCGAGCTTTTGCGCCAGGCGCGCGGCGTGCAGCATGCAATAGGCGTAATTCGGCCGCTCGAGCGCCTGGGTGTCCAACAGGAACCATGGATTATACGAATATAGATTCCGCGTTCCCCTGATCACCTTGCGAAGCAGGCGTCCCGAGGACGAACCCTGGAATTCATCCGTGAGGATTTGAGCGCCGATCCATCTTTTCATATTATGCCCTTGAGATATCTGCCGAAATTCCGGCAACAACGATAGTCAGATAAACCGGATGATCCGCCGCGCGATGAAGGGCGGTAACACCTCGCTCACAAACTCCTGCGTCTTCACGCGCCAGTCCGGGCGGTCGGTCGAATTCTTGCGTACCTTGAACTGTGTCGTGCGCGACCGTTTCTGGTTGGTCCACGTCGACGTGTAATAATAGAGCGCAATCGATTTCCGCGACACGCCGTCGGGGTGGCTGATCGGCTGCGGATTACCGTGCATGCTGTTCTGCGTGGTGTTGAAGATGACGCAGCGATTGAACACGGGGACGATATCGTGTTCGCGGACCGTCATGGTCTCATTCCATAATTCCAGACCGCCACCGAACTCCGACTTCCAGTTCTTGTTGAGATAGATGAGCACGTTGATCCGGCGCTCCAGGTCCATCGGCTTGTGATGATTGAAGTCGGCGTGCACGGACAGGTGCCCGCCCTGGCGTATCTCGTGGATTCCGGCGCCCAGGAAATAGGGGTCGGGAATCAGCCCTTTGATCCCGGTGATGTTTTCGATCAACTTGATGAAAGGCTTTGAATTGAAGGAATAGAATAGCCGTCGCACATCGTCGGGAAGACGGTCAGGCTGATAGCTTGTCTTGAAGCGTTCCTGGTCGCGGTCGAACGAAATACTTTCTTCGTCCGGGGCGAGCTCGGCACAGCAATCGAGAACGCGATCGAGAATTTCGGCAGGCAGAAAATCGTCGATGACGATGTGCGGGAAAGGCGACGCTGCGTTATACGCTGCTTCGAGTTCCTTTCCCAGATCCCGGTCGACCGTCGCGTCGAGGAACCCGGTCTTCCCGTCCATCTGTGCCAAGTACGTCACACATTGTCCCCGTTTTCACCCGCGTGGCGGACATAACCTGTCGCCGTCTGGCGCGCCAACTCAAAAGTTCAACGATTGCCGCGACAAACGACCCGTTTTGGGCACGCTCAGCGCGCCGCGGCTGGACCTTCCTGCCGGTACCTTAGGCGATCTGCGCTGCGTCTCGGCCAGCTTTGAGGGACCAGGTCTCGCTGCCCTTCCAGACCCAAAGGCCCAGCTTGTCGACCTTGGCGGCGGCGGATGGTGCGGCCATGGCGGTATGGAGCGGTGGCGGCGCCGATGCCCGGGGCCGGCGAGCGAAGTCGGCCGGGGCCAGTTCACCCATGATGCTCAAAAGCGCATAGGCCAGGCTGAGGCGCTGCTGTCGCGCTTGCGCGTACTGAATTTCGGCTTGCGTCACTTCCTCCTGCGCATTCAGGACGTCGAGGCTCGAGCGCGCGCCGATCTTGAGCTGGATCTGGACGCCGACCAGAGCCGCGCGGCTGGCATCCATGGCCCGGAGAAGTGCCGGCAGCGTGGCGTCGAGGGCCATGAGTTGCGCATATTGGGAGCGAACCTGCGCGACGACCTGCCTTTCGGCAGCGATCCGGTCCTCCTGGCGCTGGGCGAGCAGCTGTTGCGCTTGCCGCACGCGGGCCCCCGGGCCCCCGCCGCCGAAAAGGGGCATGCGCAGCGTGAAGCCGATCCGCAGGCGGGCACGAGACGTCGATGCTGTGCCGAAATTCTGCGAGAAATCGTCGCCGGCCTGCGCGATGCTCGAAAGGTACAGCTTGGGCGCTCGTTCGGCGCGCGCGACCTGGATGTCGGCGCGCGCCATGGCGACCAGCGCATCGGCGTAGCGGATCGTCGGGACATTGCCGATCTGTTCGGACAGGCGAGTGACGAAACGCGCCGGAACAGGTGGTGGCTCGGCATCCTCGGTCGCCCTCAAATACCTGCCGGTCAGCTCGCGCAACGCCTCGTTCGAGCGCGTCAGCGTGGCACGTGCTTCCGCCAATTGTGCCTCCGCCCCGGCCAGGCGGGCGGTCGCCTGCAGCGTATCCGTCGTGGTCGCGGCACCGCCCCGCACGCGCGCCCGTGTCGCCGCCAGCAGCGTCTCCACGTTCGACACCTGAGACATTCGGGCGGCCTCGATCCGGTCGTCGCGATAAACGCCGGCGTAGCGGTCGGCGGCGTCGGCAAGGCGCATGTTGACCAGCGCATCCCGCTGAGCCTTTTCCGCGTCCAGCGCCGCGATCGAAGACCGGATGCGCCCGGGCACTTCCCCGCCCGTGTACAGGGCAAGGTCGAACCTGAGGCCGACATTTAAGCCGCCGGCGCGCGGCGGACCATAGGTCGTGTCGTTCGTTGCGACCTGCGCATTCCCGTCGACGGCCAGCGTCGGCAGCCTGGCCGACCAACTGATGTCGACGGCCGCCTCCGCCGCCCGGACCCGCGCAGTCGCGCCGGCGATCTGCGGGTCCGAGGTCAGCGTGTCGCGCAGGGCGGCATTCAGCTGCTGGGCCTGGACTTGGCTGGCCGTCGTTGCGAGCACCGTTGCCGTCAGCACCCGAACACGCATGCCGTTCCCTTAGCCCCCTTCAGGATGAACGACAGTGTTGGTTAATGCATTGCAGTGCAAGAAATTTTAGCCGAGCAAGCGCGGCCTATGACGATCCGCCCGGTAAAGATCTTCTTCGACGGCGGCGCGCGCCCCAACCCCGGGCCTGTCGCAGCAGCGGTCGTGGTCCGGGGCGTGACCCGGTATTTTCGCGACTTGGGCGAAGGCAGCAGCACCGACGCGGAGTGGCTTGCGCTGATCGCCGCGCTGGGCGTGGCCCAGTCATTGGCGATCCCGCATTTCATTCTGCTGGGCGATTCTGCGGCTGTCATCGATCAGGCCAATCGCCGCACCCCGTGCCGATCCGCCTCGATCCTGGCCCATCGCGACCGCTTCGAAGCCATGGGCGGCGTGCGCCCCGACCGTATAAGGTGGATCGCACGGTCGCAAAACCTCGCCGGCATCGCGCTCGAGGCGTGGCAGCGCCGATCCGCTTGACCCGAGGCCGAAGCGGTTGGATTGGGGGCACATGACTCAGTTCGACCTCACCGACGACCAGCGCGAGATCCAGGATCTGGCGCGCAAGTTCACTGCCGACGCCATCACGCCGCACGCGGCGGAATGGGACGAGAAGCACCATTATCCCGTGGACGTGTGGAAGGCGGCAGGCGCGCTCGGCTTCGGCGCGATCTACGTCGCCGAGGAGCGCGGCGGGATCGGCCTCGGCCGTCTGGAGGCGGCGCTGATCATGGAAGCCATGGCCTATGGCTGCCCGGCGACGTCCTCGTTCATCTCGATCCACAATATGGCGACCTGGATGATCGACTGTTTCGGCGGGACGGAAATCAAGGACCGCTTCCTCCCCGATCTCGTCGGTATGGACAAGATCGCGTCCTATTGCCTGACCGAGCCGGGATCGGGATCGGATGCGGCGGCACTCAAGACGACCGCGCGGCTCGAAGGCGATCACTATGTCGTCAACGGCACCAAGCAGTTCATCAGCGGTGCCGGCGTCAACGACATCTATGTCACGATGGTGCGCACCGGCGAGGCCGGGCCGAAGGGCATTTCGTGCCTGGTCGTCGAAAAGGACATGCCCGGCCTCAGCTTCGGTGCGTTCGAGCGCAAGCTCGGCTGGAACGCCTCGCCGACCGCGCAGGTCATCTTCGACAATGTGAAGGTCCCCGTCGCCAACCGTGTCGGCGCCGAGGGAGACGGCTTCCGCTTCGCGATGATGGGGCTCGACGGCGGGCGCATCAACATCGGGGCGGCGTCGCTCGGCGGCGCGCAGCGCTGCCTTGACGAGGCGATCGCCTATACCAAGGACCGCCAGCAGTTCGGCAAGCCCGTCGCCGATTTCCAGAACACCCAGTTCATGCTCGCCGACATGGCGACCGACCTGGAGGCGGCCCGCGCCCTGCTCTACATGGCGGCAGCCAAGGTGACGGCGAACGCGCCCGACAAGTCGCGCTTCTCGGCAATGGCGAAGCGGCTTTCGACCGACACGGGGTCGAAGGTCGCGAACGACGCGCTGCAGCTGTTCGGCGGCTATGGCTATCTGCAGGATTATCCGATCGAGCGTTTCTGGCGCGACCTGCGCGTGCATTCGATCCTCGAGGGGACCAACCAGGTGATGCGCATGATCATCGGGCGCGAGCTGACGCGGCAGTGAGCCTGCTGTCGCTCGCCATGGTGACAGTGCTCGTGCCCGACTATGACGAGGCGATCGCCCATTACACCGGCATTCTCGGCTTCGAACTCGTCGAGGACAGTGTCGTGTCGGCGCAAAAGCGCTGGGTCGTCCTTGCCGCGGGGCGGGGTGCAAAACTCCTCCTGGCCAAGGCGAGCAACCCCGGCCAGGCCGCCCTCATCGGCCGGCAGGCGGGCGGACGCGTTGGCCTGTTTCTCGAGACGTCCGATTTCGATGCGACATATGCGGCGTACGCCGAGGCGGGTGTAAAATTCCTCGAAACGCCGCGCGTCGAACCCTATGGCCGCGTCGTTGTCTTCGCGGACCTGTATGGCAACAGATGGGACCTGATCGGCCCAGCGACGGGGAGCGCCCTTTGACCGAAATTATCGCACAGAAAGACGGCCGCCTTGGTCGCATCCGCCTCAACAGGCCGAAGGCGATTCACGCGCTGACGACGGACATGTGCCTGGCGATCCTCGATGCGCTCGCGGACTTCGAGAAGGACGACGCGATCGCCGTCGTGGTGTTCGACCATGCTGAGGGCAGAGGCTTTTGCGCCGGGGGCGACATCCGCATGCTGGCCGACAGCGGCAAGGGCGATGGCAGCGAGGCGCGCGCGTTCTTCCACGCCGAATACCGGATGAACCACCGGCTGTTCACCTATGCCAAGCCGACCGTCGCGGTAATGGACGGCATCACCATGGGCGGCGGCGTCGGCATCGCCCTCCCATGCAGGTACCGCATAGCCACCGAGAATACGCGCTTCGCCATGCCCGAGACGGGCATCGGCCTGTTCCCCGATGTCGGCGGCGGCTGGTATCTGTCGCGCCTGCCGGGTCAGGTCGGCAAGTTCCTGGCGCTGACCGGGGCACGGCTCGACGGGGCGGAGTGCCTCGCGCTGGGGCTGGCAACGCATTACCTGAGCGCTGCGGAGGTTCCGGCGGCGATCGATGCGCTGCAGGACGGTCCCGACATCTTTGCGACGCTGAAGGCACATGGCACCGGCGCACCATTGGCGCGCATCGTCGAGAACCGCACGCACATCGACCGTCTGTTCGCGGGTGGGACCGTGGCCGAGATCATGGCCGCACTCGAAGCGGACGACGGCGACTGGGCGCGGAAGGAGCTTGCGACTCTGCGGACCAAATCGCCGCTCTCGATGGCGGTTGCGCTCCGCCAGTTGCGTGAGGGGAGCGCGATGCCCGACTTCGCCGCCGAGATGCGCCAGGAATACGCCATCGGCGCGCGCGTGGTGCATACGCCCGATTTCATCGAGGGTGTCCGTGCGCTGATCGTCGACAAGGACAACGCACCTCGATGGGTTGCCGATGTCGATCCGGCCGAGATCGACGCCATTTTCGCGCCGATGCCCGCCGGGCAGGAATGGAACCCGCTATGACCTATGAGACCATCCTCGTCGAAAAGCGCGAGGCGGTAACGCTCGTCACGCTCAACCGGCCGCAGGCGCTGAACGCGCTCAACAGCCAGATCCTTGCCGACCTGATCGCGGCCTTCGCCGCCTATGACGCCGACCCCGGCCAGCGCTGCCTGGTCCTCACCGGCAGCGAAAAGGCATTCGCGGCCGGCGCCGACATCAAGGAAATGTCCGACCAGTCGTTCGCCTCGATGTACGCGAGCAACTTCTTCGCCGGCTGGGAACGCGTCACCGCGACCCGCAAGCCGTGGATCGCCGCCGTGAACGGCTTCGCGCTCGGCGGCGGGTGCGAGGTCGCGATGATGGCCGACTTCATCATCGCGGGCGACAATGCGAAATTCGGCCAGCCCGAGATCAAGCTGGGCGTCACCCCCGGCATGGGCGGCTCGCAGCGCCTGACCCGCGCCATCGGCAAGGCGAAAGCCATGGAGATGTGCCTGACCGGCCGGATGATGGGCGCCGAGGAAGCCGAGCGCAGCGGCCTCGTCGCGCGCGTCGTGCCCGCTGCCGATCTGGTCGAAGAGGCGTTGAAGACCGCGACGGCCATAGCCGCGATGCCGCCGCTCGCAACGATCGCGAACAAGGAAATGGTCAACGCCGCCTTCGAGACCATGCTGGCGCAGGGCATCCTTTTCGAGCGCCGTCTGTTTCACGGGCTGTTCGGCACCGACGACCAGAGCGAAGGCATGGCTGCCTTCGTCGAGAAGCGGCCGGGCAACTGGACGGGGAAATAACATGACCACCATCGCCTTCATCGGCCTCGGCCACATGGGTGGCGGCATGGCCGCTAACCTGGCCAAGGCCGGTCACGACGTCCGCGCGTTCGACCTGTCAAACGAGGCGCTCGACCGTGCCGCCGCTGCCGGTTGCCTGCCTGTCGCAAGCGCCGCGGAAGCTGTTGCCGATGCCGATGTCGTCGTGACCATGCTGCCTGCCGGGCGCCACGTCGCTCAGGTCTACGACGCGACGTTGTTGACCAGCGCAAAGGCCAATACCCTGCTGATCGACTGCTCGACGATCGACGTCACGACCGCGCGCGACGTCGCGGCGCGCGCCGAAGCCAAGGGCCTGATCGCCGTGGATGCGCCCGTGTCGGGGGGTATTGCCGCCGCCAGCGGTGGCACCCTGACCTTCATGGTCGGCGGCTCGGCGGATGCCTTCGAACGGGCACGTCCGATCCTCGAGTCAATGGGTAAGGCCGTCATCCGCGCGGGCGGCAACGGCGCGGGTCAGGCTGCGAAGATCTGCAACAACATGATCCTGGGCGCGACGATGGCCGTGACGACCGAGGCGTTCAATCTCGCAAAGGCCCTGGGCCTCGACCAGCAGGCGTTCTACGATATCGCCAGCGTCTCGTCCGGCCAGAGCTGGTCGATGACAAGCTATTGCCCGGTGCCCGGTGTCGGCCCTGAAACGCCCGCCGACCGCAACTACGAGGGCGGATTTGCGGCCGCGCTGATGCTGAAGGACATGCGTCTGGCACTCGACGCAGCGGGGAGCTCGGGCACTGCCGTCCCGGTCGCGAGCATTGCCGCCGAGCGCTATCAGTCGCTGGCCGACGATGGGCAGGGGGGCCGGGATTTCTCCGCCGTCATCGACGTGGACAGGCACGACACCTAGCGGGCCCCGTGCAGGCGGCCTGCCCCGACGCAACCCGGGACAGGTGCGTCAATCGCTGATGGGCACGCACACGGTAAATCTGGCCCCGCTCTCGGGCGCTTGCGCGTAGAGCACCCGACCTCCGTTCGCCTCGACGATCGTGCGACAGATCGACAGGCCGACGCCAAGGCCATCGGGTTTGGTCGAGTTGAACGCGCCGAACAGATTTTCGAGAACCTCGGGCGCGACCCCCGGTCCCGAGTCCGAAACGCTGATATGCACCTCAGCGCCGCTTGTCCGGGCCGTCAGGGCAATCTTGCGCACCGGGGCGTTGCTGACGGCCTCGACCGCATTGCGCAACAGGTTGATGAAAACCTGTTCGAGCTGGACGCGGTCGACATAGGCCGTGTCGACGTCGGGATCGATGTCGATGCGATAGTCTATGCCAAGGGCCTTGGCATCGGCCATGGCCAGCAGCCCTGCCCGCTCGATCAGATGTGCGACGCGTTCGGAACGACGGTTCACACCCCCTTTGGCAACCATCGACCGCATGCCGCGGACAATTTCACCGCTCCGCTGGGTTGCCGCCGCAGCCGACCGCAGTGCTTCCCCAACCAGGGGAAGCTTGGCCTCCCCGCCGCGCCGGAGCAATCGCTGCGCGCCGCTGACATAATTCGCAACCGCCGCCAGCGGCTGGCTCAACTCATGGGCAAGCGTCGATGCCAGCGAATTCATCGCGGCAAGGCGGGCCAGATGCGCAAGTTCGAACTCCAGCCGCCGGACGCGCTCCTCGTTCGCGACCTGCTCGTGGACATCCTCGAGCGTACCGTACCAGCGGACGACTTCCCCCGCCGCATTCCGGAGCGGAGACGCGCGTGAGCGCCACCAGCGATAGCTGCCATCCGCCATGCGCAGCCGATAGCGATGGTCGAGTGCGCCGCCCGACGCAACGGCAGCCGCCCGGCTCACCGCCGATACTTCCACATCGTCCGGATGAAGGGCATGGGTGATGTAATCCGATATCGTGGCCTTGGGCCCCCTGCCGGTCAGCGCGGCCCAGCGGTCCGCATCATGCTCGCCGATCGCAATCGTCCATCCTTCGGTCGACGTCGACCAGGGGATCATGCCGCTGAGCTCGATCGTCAGCCGATAGGCGGCGTCCCGCTCCTTGCGCAGTTCTTCGTCGACGACCTGCTCGTGCACATCCTCCAGCGTTCCATACCACGCGGTGATCGCCCCCTGTTCGTCGCGACGCGGGACAGCTCTGGACCGGAACCAGCGGTAATTTCCGTCGGGGGCGCGCAGGCGATAGCGCTGGTCGATCGTCTGGCCGGCGGCAAGGCACGCTGCAGCGCCTCGAAACGCCCCGGCGACGTCGTCGGGGTGCATCAGGTCGGGCACATAGCTGGTCAGATCGAACCGGGTTGGCCGGCTTGTCAGGGCTTCCCAGCGCTCGCGGCAGGCCTCGCTGATCGTGAGCACGCCGCCTTCCGGCGGCGCTGTCCAGAGGATCTGGCCGTGGAGTTCGATCGTCTGGCGAAAGGCCGCGTCGGTCTCGCGGGCGATCTGCTCGGCGCGGACCAGATCGTCGACATCTTCCATGGTGCCGAGCCACTGCGCAAGGTTGCCCTCCCCGTCGAAATCGGGGGCGACGCGGAACCGGACCCAGCGAAGGACGCCGTCCTTGCGAACGATTCGGTATCGGCCATCGGTGACGCCGGGCGAGGATACGGCCCGGCGCGCGTCGTCCCGCGCACGGTCCTGGTCGCCCGCATAGATCAGGTCGGCAATATTGATGTCGAGACCCGTGACCGGCGTACCGCCGCTCATCGCTTCCCAGTCGGCGAGCCAGTGATCGCTGATCAGGCTGATCCTGAAATTGCCCGTCGCGATCAACGGGATCTGGCCGTTCAGCCGCAGCGTTCGGCGGAATCTCGCCTCGTCGGATGCGATCCTGTTCGCGGCCTCGGCGAGCGACTCGATCGTCTCCCTGTGTCTGCTGATCTCATCCCGCAGCGCGTCTTCGGCCATTTTGACGCGGCTGACGTCGATCGTATGGGTAATCAGGCCGGTCACGACACCGTCGGTGATCGACGGAATGCAGCTGACCAGAAACGTGCGAACGACGCCGTCTTCCCTGACCAGGGTTTGCTCGAAATACTGCGCCTTGCCGGCGAGTGCGGCGCGCACCATCGGCTCGCAGCCGGCAAAGCGCTTGGCACCGAGGATCTCGCGCAAGCCGGCACCCGGAAGATCGCGATGATCCAGGTCGAGCCAATGGCTGTGCGCCTGGTTGGCGAACCGGCATTTCAGGTCGGGGTCCCAAAACGCGATCAGGGTCGGCAGGCTATCGACCAGCGTGCGCAACTGCCGGTCATCGAGCGCCAGGATCGCCTGCGCCCCTGCAATTGCCTCGGCAATCGGGTCCGGACCATGTTCGGACGCGGAAGTGATGCTGTGAATTACGGTGGTCCCGCGCTTGCCACTGCCGGAACAGTGATCGGTGAAGGCGAACGCGACTGAAACCCCTACGCGATACGCCTACACATACTCCGGCGCGGCGTCATCCCGCACCACGATCTATTCCGCCATCGCTCGACCCGGCGTCAAGAGATCTGCTGAGCAATGATTGCAACATCGGCCGGCGCCAGGCGGCGGCTGCCCAGCAGCAGCGTGCCTCCGATGCTGGGGGGCAGCTCGACCGGCCGGGTGCCATAGTTGAAGACATGGATCCGATCACCGGCCCGACGGACGCGCAGCCCCTCCGGCAGATCGTGCACGGCCAGCCCCGCATCACGTGCCGCCGTTGCCATCACGTTCAGCGCGAGGTCCGGCTCGGGCCATGCCGCAAGATATCGGACGTCGCCGTGACGCCAGCCGGCAACGGTGCCGTCGTGCGCCACGAATTCCGGCGCGGCCGTCGTTTCGAGATCTTCGGCCCAACGGGCAAGTGTCCAGCCATCGCCGGGGTGTTCGAGCCCGAGGCGCAGGCTCTCGACCCGCGTGACCTTTGCCGGGAAGATGTCCTGCAGCGGGCCGGGCGCCAGTTCTGCGGGGATCTCGAACTCCGCCCCTCGGCTGCCGCTGCGCGGTCCGATGACGACCTGCCCCGCAAAATCCCTGAGCTGGTCGACCAGCGAGGCGGGCACGATCGGCAGGCAGGGGATGACGCACAGCGCATAGCCGTCGAGCGGCGCGGAAGGCGATACGATATCGACATCGAGCCCCAGCTTGCGCAGCGCGCTGTAGCATTGGAACGCCGCCCAGAGCGCCGAGAGCCCGGCGCCCTGTGGCTGGATCGCCGTGACCCAGTCGGCGTCATAGGCGAACACCAGCGCCACGCTTCGCGGCGCATCGCCAACCGGCCCCAGTGCCGCCAGCTCGTGCGCCACTTGCGCCGCCTCGCGATAGCCCGGGGCCGGCACGCTGTCCGGGCGGAGAAGGCCGGCGTGAAACTGCTCTTGCCCCCGGGGATACTGGCGCCAGCGGAAATAGCTGACCAGCTCGGCGCCATGGGCCATGGCCTCCAGCGTCCACAGGCGGACCATGCCCGGCAGCGGCGCCGGGTTGTGGCGCGCCCAGTTGACGGGTCCCGGCTGCTGCTCGAGCACCCACCAGCGCCCGCTGGTCGTACAGCCGCGATAGAGATCGTGGTGGAACGCCGCGATGTCGGGATGTCCCTGGCGGGCATAAGCGAGCTTGTCCGACTCGCTGAACGGAAAGCTGTCGAGGAATCCGAGCGGGTAGCTGTCCCAGCCGACGGCATCGAGACCGGCACCCACGGCATGATGATCGAAGTCCGTGAAGAATCCCATGAAGTTGTGCACCACGTCGCGCCCCGGCGACAGCGCGCGCAAAATCCGGGCCTGCGCGCGGTCGAAGCTGACGACCTGGTCCGACGAGAACCGCCGAAAGGCGAGCCGGTGCGCGGGATTTGCTTCGGTCACGGTCAGGTTGGGCAACTCGATCTCGTCGAAGGACCCGTATTCCATGCTCCAGAAGACGTTGCCCCATGCTTCGTTGAGGGCCGCGACGGTCGCATATCGCACGGCAAGCCATTGCCGGAACGCATCACGCGCCGCCGTTGAATAGCTCAGCACGGTGTCGTGGCAGCCATATTCGTTGTCGGTCTGCCAGGCGACGACGGCGGGATGCGCCCCGTAGCGCTCGGCGACCGCCCGGGTGATGCGCGCGGCCTCGACCCGATAACCGTCATGGCTGAAGCAATAATGGCGTCGCGAGCCAAAGCCGCGCGGACGGCCCTGCGCATCGACCGCCAGCATGTCCGGCATGCGGTCCACCAGCCACTTCGGCGGGGTGGCCGTCGGCGTGCACAGGATGATGCCCAGTCCCGCAGCGGCAAGCACGTCGACCGCACGATCGAGCCATGCCCAATCGAACCGGCCGGGCTCGGGCTCGATCCGGCTCCAGGCGAATTCGCCGATGCGGACACGGCTCAGCCCTGCCTCGACCATCCGGCGCGCATCGTCCGCCCACAGGTCTTCGGGCCAATGCTCGGGATAATAGCAGACGCCCAGCCGCATCGATTTGCTCCCCCCTGCTTGGACCTGGCCGCCACCGGCCTTTTGCCGGCGCTAGCCTAACGCGCGTGCGAAGGATACCGGCGGCAAGGGCGTCCAGCAGGTCAGGCGGCCGTCACCCTGTCGTGGTCGAACGCCAGCCGCGTGGTGAGCAGGGCGCGAAACGTGTTGTAGCCGCCCGTCCCCGGCATGAACGCGTGGAAGAACAGCTGGGGCTCTCCGTCCAGGCCGGGCGCGACAGAAGCGTGCCCCGGCGCCCACCAGCTCCGTGTGGTCTTCAGCAGGGGCTGTGCCTGCTTGACATAGGGCCCCAGTGGATGATCGGCCACGGCGACGCCGATGCCATAGGCGGGCGTCCCGAAATCATTGCCGGCATAAAACAGCCAGTAGCGCCCCTGCTGCCGCGTCACCCAGGGGCCCTCGATCAGATGGCCTTCCCATTCGAGATCGTTGACGAGGACGAGCTTGTCGGTGCCGATGAGCTCGCCCGTGTCGCCGATACGCTGTGCATGGATCGGCGTGGTCATGGCGTCGACGATGATCGCCGCCTCGGGAATGCCCGAAAGCACCGCCTTCACATGCGCCCAGGAGTCGAGCACGGCATCGATCAGGGGACCCATGAGGAAAAAGCGCTCCATGGGCCGTTGCGCATTCGCCCAGAGCTGCATCGCCGCGGCAAAGGCCGCCGTCCTGCGGTCGGCTTCGTCGTGGAAGAGCTGTTCGATCAGCTCGGGCCGCTGGCGCAGCAGACCCGCGAGCGGGCGCGGCCAGATGCCGTTCGAATCGCGCTTCCAGAACAGGTAGCGGTCGCCGTTCGCGTCGATGAAGATATGTGAATCGATGACGCCCCCGCTCAGGATCGGGCGGGTCGGATCGTCGGGCAGGCCCGTCGTGTTGATGGCATGGCCCGCTAGCAGCGGACGGCCCAGGTCGGTCCAGGGCCCTGTGGGATGGGGCGCCTTGGCAAGGCCGATGGCAAGGGCATTGCTCTTCTGGCGTCCGGTATAGACCACCCAATATTCATCGCCCACGCGCGCCATTTCGGGCGCCCAGTAATCGCCGACGTCGCGGCCGTGTGCCGTCCAGACCGGTGCATGGCCGTCAGGAAAGACGAAACCCCGGTGGACCCAGTTTACCAGATCGTCGGAGTGCAGGATCGGAAAGGCGTCGGGCGCATCGTTCGAGGTCGCGACAAGATAATAGCCCTCGTCGGTCTTCAGCACCGCCGGATCGCCGTAGCCGGCCGTGGTCCGTGAATCGAGGTTTTCGACAATGAGCGGTTGCCACGCCGGCTGCGGCCCGTCGGGAATGACGGGCTTGACCATCCCGTGCGGCGGGCGCGTGCCGAAATCGCGCGAGACGCTCTCGTAGAATCGCTTGTAACTGTCCTGTTCACCGTCGACGATATGGTACGACCGGATCTCGATTCCGAAATGGATATTGAACCGCGTGCCCGCGCCGTCGGCGACCGCGTCGATTTCGAAACTGGGAGTCAAATGCCTGCCTTCGCTTGCCGCCGCCACCGGCGATTGTCGCGCCAATTGATTTATATTATAAATATGGTCAGTCAGAGAGCAAGCGATAGAAATTTCCGGCGTGCGAGCGACAGAACCCATGGGCAGACGTTGACGACCAAGATGCCCTGATCGATGCTGCATTAATATGATAATTGGATTCCGCTCTTGAACAGCCTCGAACTCATCGGCGTCGCCAAGTCCTACGGTGACGTCCGCGTGCTGGACGACGTGACGCTGACGATGGGCGCCGGCGAGTTCGTCTCGTTCCTCGGCCCGTCGGGCAGCGGGAAGTCCACGTTGCTGCGCATCATCGCGGGGCTCGAGACTCTTGATTCGGGTGAGGTACGACTGGAGGGGCGGCGGATCGACCTGTTGGCCCCCGGCGATCGCGACGTCGCACTCGTGTTCCAGGCCTATGCGCTCTACCCCCACATGACCGTGCGCGAAAACATGGCTTTCGGCCTGCGCAATGCCCGCGTTCCTGCCGACGAGATCGAAGCGCGCATCGCCCGCACGGCTGCAGCGCTCGAGATCGAGCCGCTTCTGGCCCGCAAGCCGGGGCAATTGTCCGGCGGCCAGCGCCAGCGCGTCGCAATCGGTCGCGCGATCGTCAAGAATCCGCGTCTCTTTCTGCTCGACGAGCCGCTGTCGAACCTCGATGCGGCGCTCAGGATGCGGACGCGCGTCGAACTCGCTCAGCTACGCAACCGCGTGGACGCGGCGCTGATCATGGTGACACATGATCAGGCCGAGGCAATGACGCTCTCGGACCGCATCGTCGTGATGAATGACCGGCGTATCCAGCAGGTCGGCACGCCGATGGATATCTATCGCCGCCCGGCCAACGCGTTCGTTGCCGCCTTCGTCGGGTCTCCCGCGATGACCTTGGCCGGCGGGCGCCTTTCCGGCATCGCCGGCGGCTATGCCGGCATAACGCTCGACGGCGGGGCCACGGTGCAGACGCGCGTTCCGGTGACCGGCCTTGCCCAGGGCAGTCGCGTCCGGCTGGGCTTGCGGCCCGAACATGTGACGATCGTACCATCCGCTGCCGCGACGACGGATGCAGAGACGGTGCTGGTCGAACGGCTCGGCGACCGGACGCTCGTGTATGCCAGGCTGCCCGACGGACAGGAAATAACGGCACAGGATGCCGGCTCAAGTACCGTGCGCATCGGCGACCGGGTCGGGCTGGCGATCCGGGGTGATGCCGCGCATGTCTTCGCCGCCGACGGCACCGGCCACCATCCGGTCGAGGCATGACCCGGTCCGCCGCTTCGCGCCGGTGGCAGGGTCTGGCCTTCGTCGGCCCCTTTGTTGCGCTGTACGGTTTCCTTCTGATCCTGCCGCTGCTGATGGGCATTTTCATCAGCTTTCACCGCGCGGACCTGTTCGGATCGCGCCTATGGGTGGGCGTCGACAATTATGTCCGTCTTGCGCACGATCCCATCTTTCACGCGGCCCTGCTCAATACTTTCCTGCTGACGCTCCTGATCGTGCCCGCCTTGACCGCGCTGACGCTGGCTCTGGCGCTGGCGCTGAACCGCGCGACCCGGGGAGCCGCCATTTTTCGCGGCCTCTTTTTCTCCTCGTCGGTGCTGTCGGTCACCATCGTCACGTTGATCTGGCGCTTCGTCTTGACGCCCGACGCGGGGCTCGTCGCCAAGCTGCTCGCCATGTTCGGGGTCGAACCCATCCCTTTTCTCAGCCATCCGCAGCTGACGATCCCGTCGCTGGCGATCACTACCATCTGGTGGTCGCTGGGCCTGCCGATGATGCTCTTCCTCGCGGGACTGCAGCAAGTGCCGAGCGATCTGTACGAAGCCGCCGCCCTGGACCGGGCGAGCCGCTGGACGGTTTTCCGGCGCGTGACGCTCCCGTCGATCCGGCGCACGACCATCATCGTCGTCATGCTTCAGACGGCGGCGCAACTGCAGATCTTCGGTCAAGCCCAATTGCTGACATCGGGAGGACCGGCAGGCGCGTCGCGTCCAGTCGTGCTCTTCATCTATGAGGTGGCCTTCGGCAGGTGGGAGCTGGGCTATGCCACCGCCGCTGCTGAGGTGTTGTTCGTGCTCGTCCTGGGCGTGACCGCACTCCAGTACTGGGTGACGACGCGCGAGGATCGCGCCACATGACAGCGAACCGTCTCAGCCTTCCCGTGCTGATCGCGCTCGTCGTCGGGGCGGCAATCATGGTGGCGCCGCTGCTCTGGACGCTGCTGCTGTCGTTCAAGGACAATGCCGCGCTGATGCGCGACAGCGCGGCAGCCTTTTCGCCGCCCTATACGCTCGACAATTACCGCGCGATCGTTGCCGGGTCGCAGGTGCCACGCTGGCTTCTGAACAGCGCGATCGTCTCGCTGGGGACGACGGCGGGCGTACTGATCCTCTGCTCGCTGGCGGGATACGGCTTTGCGCGGCTGGACTTTCCGTTCCGACGGGCACTGTTCGCTTTCGTGCTCGTGGGGCTCGCCATTCCGGAACAGGCCGTCATCCTGCCACGGCATCAGCTGTTCGCCGCGCTCCATCTGCACAACACATATCCCGGCCTCATGCTGCCAGGGCTAGTGGCGCCCTTCGGCGTCCTGTTCATGACGCAGTATTTCAAGGCGATACCGCGCGATCTCGATGAGGCAGCCATCCTCGACGGGGCGAGCCGCCTGCAAGTGTTCTGGCGGGTTCTGATGCCCCTGACGGTGCCGGCGCAGGCCACGCTGGGCGTGTTCACGTTCCTCGGCACATGGAATGATTACTGGTGGCCGCTCATCTCCGCGACGACGAGCGACCGCTTCACGCTGACCGTAGGGCTGGCGTCGAGCCAGATGAACTATGCCCAGACCAGCGGGCTGGGTTTCCTGATGGCCCAGGCCGTCTTCGCCTCGGTGCCTATCCTGATCGTGTATCTCATTTTCCAGAAGCAGATCGTTCGCGCCATGGCGGGAACAGCGGTGCGATGAAATGGATCGCCCTCGTTGCCGCCCTGATGCTCGCGGCCTGCGGACCTCGTGACAATCGTACCGAAATCGTCGTCCAGCGCTTTTTCGGCGAATGCGGCGCGGCCTATGGCCGCAGCATCGACGTGGCCCGCGCCGAGACCGAATGCGGTATCCTGACGACCATCATCAACCGTTTCCAGGCCGAAAACCCCGACATCCGGGTACGGATCAACGTGGTCGCCTGGCCGGGCTACCCGCAACTTTCGGCGCAGATTGCGGCGGGCGACCCGCCGGATCTGGTGACCATGCACCAGTCGGTGATCGCGGACTATTCGGGACGCGGCCTGCTCGAACCGATGGACGGCGTGCTGGCGCAGGCGGGGATCAGGCGCAGCGACCTGACCGAGGCGGGGCTGCGCGGCACGGTGAAAAGCGGCAGGCTCTACGGGCTGCCCTGGGACACGATCGGCGGCCTGTTCCACATCAACACTGACCTGATGGCCAAGGCCGGGCTGATGGCGAACGGGCGCCCGATCTTGCCGCATTCGCCCGCCGAGCTGATCGAACAGGCGCGCCGGTTCGAGAAGGCGACCGGCAAGCCTTATCTGATCCAGGCACAGGTCAACGATCCGGCGACGCACGTCCGCAACCTCTATACCTATTTAATGGCGCAGGACGCGGTCATCTTCCCCGATGCACGACACATCCGGCTGGACACACCACAGGCCCGCGAGATCGTGACGCTGCTCCGCACCATCAACGCGCAGGCGCTGACGACCAAGAACCAGGATTTTTCGGCGGCGACACAGGCGTTTACCAACGGCCAGGGGGGGATCTTCCCGGTCGGGACCTGGATGATCGGCCCCTATGACGAAGCAGCGGCGACGCCCGGCGGCGCGCTGTCGGGCCATTATGCCGTTCTTCCCTACCCCCGGCTGTGGGGGCATGACGCGGCGTTCGTCGACGGGCATGCGTGGGTCGTCCCACGTCATGACCGTCCTCCAGCGGAAGTCGCTGCGATTGCCCGCTTTCTCAACTTCATCGCCAGATATAACTTCGACTGGACACGGACGGGCCATCTACCGGCGTTCAGGGCGGTCCTCGACCGGCCGGATTTCAAGGCGCTCCCCCACCGTGCCGACATCGCCGCCATGGCCGCGACCGGGCAGCAGCTTCCCGATTATGTCCAGCGGCAGTCGGCGATCCAGGGCCTGATCGCCGAAGAACTCGAGGCCGCGATCACCGGGCTGAAACCCGTCGACCAGGCGCTCAGGGATGCCGAGCGGCGGGTCAACGAGCTGCTCGCCGAAATGCTCTAGGGCGTCTTTTCGGCGATCGCGATCAGGGCGAGCACGTCGTCGATCAGCACTTTCATCGAAGAATAGGCCTTCGCCCCGTCGCCCGCACCGATGGCGTCGAGCACGTCGCGATGATGCGGCAGGCTCGCGGTCAGCCCCTGGTAGCGGTTGGTGAAGCGGATCGAGGTGCGCAGCGCCGTCTCGACGAGATCGCAGAACTGCAGGTAGAACGGGTTGGCCGTCGCGCGCAGGATGGCGATGTGAAAAGCGATGTCCGCCTCCAGCGTATCGTCGTCCCCCGCCTCCGCCGCCTCCATGCGCGCAAAGCCGCGCTGGATCGCGACGATCGCCTCGGGTGTCGCCGTGCGCGCCGCCAGCGCGGCGGCGGCAGGTTCGATGCCGATCCTCAGCTCGTTGAAATGGCGCAGCAACTGCAGCGAGAACTTGCGCTCGAGCAGCCATCTCAGCACGTCGGTGTCAAACAGGTTCCACAGGTCCGTCGGCTGGACGGTCGTCCCCTTGCGGGGCCGCGCCGTCAGCAATCCCTTGGCGGTCAGCATCTTCACCGCTTCGCGCGTGACCGACCGGCTGACCTCGTAGTGCTGCGCAAGATCGGCCTCGGTCGGGAAGGCGGTGTCTTCGTAGCGCCCGGTGACGATGGCCCGGCCGAGCAGCTCGAGCAGCCCGTAGGTCAGGTTGCGCCCGCCCCCGCCTGCGCCATGAAGCCCCGACACTTCGCTCGCCAAAATCCAGTCCCTCCCGCGCCCCGAGCTGTTGCCGGAACAAAACCCCGTCTCGCGCCTTACTCCCCCATCCGGCGGAGACAAGGCTTGCGTCTCCGTGAACGCAGCTTGAACATATAAGATAAATCGGATAAATATCCATTAGAACCGCAGGAGCGGTCGATAATGGGAGGATTTTCATGCGCTCGGGACTTTTGATCCGTTGCTCCGTCGCGGCCTTGGCGCTGACGCTGTCGAGCCCGGCCTGGTCGCAGGCCACCGCGCCTGCCGCCGAAAACGCCGACGACACCGAGATCGTCGTCACCGGCATCCGCGAATCGCTCGCGTCGAGTCGCAACCTCAAGCGCAACTCGGTGCAGGTGATCGACACCGTCGTCGCCGAAGACATCGGCAAGCTGCCCGACATCGCCGTGTCGGACACTGCCGCCCGCCTTCCCGGCGTCCAGGTCCAGCGGCTGGGCGGCGAAGCCTCTCAGGTCCTCGTCCGCGGTCTCGACGAGCGCTATTTCAACACCGTCTACAACGGCCGCGAGATCTTCACCGCCGAACGCCGCCAGGTCGCGCTGCAGGATTTCCCATCGGCCGGCATCGCCGCGCTCGAAGTCTACAAGACGTCGACGGCCAATCTCGTCGAGCCCGGGCTCGCCGGCCTCGTCAACGTACGGTCGCGCCGCCCCTTCGATTTCGACGCCGCGCAGATTTCGGGGACCGCCTGGGGCCTGTACACCAAGCAGGGTGCCAAGCTGACCCCCAACGGCAACATCCTCGTCACCGACCGCTGGGATACGGGCATCGGGGAAGTCGGCCTGCTGCTCAACGCGTCGTATACCGAGATGCAGTATCTCGACTCCGAACCGTCGAACACCGACTTCATCGCCAATCCCACGATCAACGGCCGCGAGACCCGCTTCCCCGACATCCAGCGCCTGTTCTACCGTTCGGGCAATCGCGTGCGCCCCTCGGTCAACGGCGCGCTCCAGTGGCGGCCGAGCCCGGGCCTCGAATTCTATGCCGAAGCGCTGTGGCAGGGGTTCCGCAACAAGATCGACGACCGTCAGCTCGAGGTGCCGCTCTACGGCGCGACCTACAGCAACCTCGTCTACCGCGCCAATTCCAACCAGCTGAGCAGCGGCACCGCCACCAACCCCGGCAACCGCATCTTCAGCTTCCAGGGGGCGACGTTCAACAAGACCGACACCTATCAATATGCCGTCGGCGGCAGTTACGAGACCGGGCCGTTCAAGCTCATTGCCGACGTCGCCCGCACGACGAGCAAGTTCACCGGCTCGACCGAGTCGCTCGATCGCGTCTTCAACGGCGGCTATACGGCGGACTTCAATCTCGAAGTCCCCCAGTTCGCGCTGAGCAACATCGTGCTCAACGATCCGGCGAACTCCACTTTCCAGGGGCTGTACGAACAGGACCAGACGTCGTCGGGCAAGGACTGGCAGGCACGGCTCGACGCCACCTACAGCTTCGACAATTTCATCCTCAAGAATTTCCAGGTCGGCGTGCGCTACACTGACCGGTCGGCGCTGCGGCAGTTCAGCGACCGCTATAACTTCATCCTCGGGCAGAACATCTCCGGCGCGTCGCTGCCGGTGACCTATGCACAGATCAACCCGGGCCTGCGCGGCACGACGGTGCAGCCGACGCGCAGCTTCTTCGCCCCGACCTATGACAGCATTCGCGCCAACATCGTCGCGCTGCGCGCCATTGCGGGCTATGGCACCACGCCGATCGTCGGCGCGACGCAATACACGGCGACCGAAGAAACCATGGCAGGCTATGCCCAGGCGAACTTCGCCATCGGCGACACGATCGAAGGCACGGTCGGCATCCGGGCCAGCAAGGCGAAGACGCGCGTGGTGGGCACGGCGGCCGGCCTGTTGCCCGGCAATGGCGGCGACGACTGGGAATTCCTGCCGAATGCGAGCGTGCGCTGGCGGATCGTGCCCGCACTGCAGCTGCGGCTGTCCGCCACCCAGACGATTACGCGGCCCGTGTTTGAACAGCTCAATCCCGCGACGAGCCTGGGGCCGCCCCCCGGCGTCATCATCCCGAACCCGACTGACCCCTATGTCAACGCGCGGCGCGGCAACAGCGGCAACCCCTTCCTGCAACCGCTGCGGTCGGACAATTACGATGCCAGCCTCGAATATTATTTCTCGCCCACCGGCTTTGCGTCGATCGCCGTATTCCGGCGCGACCTGACCGGCTTCATCCAGAACCAGGACTTCCGGTTCATCGATCCGACGCTGGGGCCGGTGATCATCACTGCGCCGGTCAATTCGGGGCGCGGGCGCGTCGACGGCCTGGAAGCCCAGATTCAGACTTTCTTCGATTTCGATTTCATACCCGACTTCGCCCGCGGGTTCGGCATCCAGGCGAATTACACGCTGCTCGATGCCAAGACCGGCTTCCCCAATGCGAACGGGTCCTTCACGCTTGACCGCATCACGGGCACGTCGAAATGGTCGTACAACCTCGTGGGCCTGTACGAGCGCGGGCCGCTGTCGGCGCGGCTGACCTACAACAAGCGCGGGCCGACGCTCGAATCGCGGCAGGATCGCGGCAACGACCTGTATCTCGAAACGGCGAACTTTCCGGCCCGCATCGACCTGTCGATGAACCTCAATTTTCGCGACAACGCCGCGTTGTTCTTCGACTGGACCAACATCACCGGCAAGCCGTTCCGGCAGGACTTCAGCAGCGCCCGCGACGGCGCTGCACGCGCGGACTATGTCCGCTTCCTGAGGTACGAGGAAACGACCTTCTCGGTCGGCGTGCGTTTCCGCATCGGCGGCAGCAAATAGGCGCGGCGCCCTATCGTCGCAGGCTGTTCGCCAGCACCGGCGTATCGCCCCGCCATAGCAGCGGGGCGATATACATATAGCGTCCGTCGCGCGCCGGCTGGCACTGCGGCGTCGCCGACCAGGCGTGAAAAACAAGGAACGAGCGGCCGCCGCGCTCGAACACGGTCTGGTGGCCGGGTCCGCTCAGGCAGCCGGCCGCCGGCGTGTAATAGCTGTACAGGATCGGGTTTTCCTTCGCCTTGGTGCACGGACCGGTTGCGCTCTCGCACCGGGCGTAACCCACCGCGTAGTTGGACAGGCGCTGGTCGCGCTCCCAACCAAAATGGTTCGCCGAGAAAAACAGCGTGTAGCCGCCGGCCGGATTGCGGACCATGGTCGGCGATTCGACGACCCGCCATTCCCAATGCTGGTCGTTGGTCAGCAGGGCCCACGCCTCCCCCACCAGACGCATCCCGTCGGGCGCCAGCCTCTGCACGAACAGCCGTGAAGGGCGCAGGAAACGCGGGTTGTTGCCGTCGCTTTTGAAATACAGGTAGCGCTGCCCGTCGCTGTCGGTGAAGGCGCTCGGGTCGATCGAGCCGCCCTCTTCGCGCTGGCAGACGAGCGGCCCCGCATCATCGGCGACAAACGGCCCGCGCGGGTCGACGCTTTGCGCCACGCCGACGCATTGCAGATCGCTGCGCCGCTCGCGGGCGGTGAAGTAGAGCACGTAGCGGTCGGCGATACGGACCACTTCGGGCGCCCAGGTGAAACCGGGTTTCGCCCAGGCCGGCAAACGCGGCATCGCATCGTGCAGCTTGCCGTCGGCATCGGTCAACAATTGCCAGTCGACGAGGTTGGCCGAGCGGGCCATCTGGACGTTGGCGCGAAACCCGCTGGGGTTGGTGGCATAGGCAAGAAACCCCGCGCCGTCGGGCAGGACAAAGGGGTCGGGGAAGTCGGTGGCGAATACCGGCACCAGGGGTTTCTCCGGCGGCGGCGTCTTTGCGGGTGCCGCCACGGCGACGGCGGCCAGCAACGAAATCACGATCTTGCGCACAAACTCTCCTTGCCCTTCCGCTATTATCATATTTATTAATCAGTGAAAGCGAGGTGTGGCGTTGCGGATTTTCAGGACATTCTGGGCGGCCGCGTTGGCGGTCGGCCTTGCGGGGGGTGTTGCTACGGCAGCCGGCCCGCGCTTGGCGATCGATGACGATTTTCCCGATCCTGCCGTCCTGCGCACGTCGTCCGGCTGGTATTACGTCTATGCCACGCAGGGGCGGAACGGCGACCGGATGAACAATATCCAGGCGGCGCGCTCACGCGACATGCAGTCGTGGGAGCGGTTGCCCGACGTGCTTCCCGTCAAGCCGCGCTGGGCGTCGCGAACGCAGGACTTTTGGGCACCGCACGTCAGCGCGCACGAGGGCAGATATTACCTTTATTACTCGGCGAAGCCCGATGCCGCGCTGACCGACAAGACGCAGGGCCTTTGCCTCGCGGTGGCGACAGCGACCCGTCCCGAAGGGCCGTTCACCGATATCGGCCATCCGCTCCAGTGCGGTGAGGGGTTCGTCAACATCGACCCGATGGCCTTCGACGACCCGGCGACCGGCAAGCGACTGCTTTACTGGGGGTCGGGCTTCCAGCCGATCAGGGTGCAGGAACTCGGCCCCGACCGGGTCTCGTTTGCCGCCGGCAGCCTGCCGCGCGACCTGATCGCGCCCGTCGCCAACGAAAGGCCCGACAACTACAGTCGGCTGGTCGAGGGGGCCTGGGTCACGCGCCACGCCGGCTGGTATTATCTCTTCTATTCGGGCGACAATTGCTGCGGCCCCCGGGCGCATTATGCGACCATGGTGGCACGGTCGCGCTCGGCAACCGGGCCCTTCGTGCCGCTCCCGGGCCAGGTGCATATGGCGGGCGGTCATTGGCTGGCCCCGGGTCATAATTCTGTTACGCGCGACGATCGGGGGCGGTATTGGTCCTTCTATCATGCGGTCGACACACGACGCCCCCGCACGGCAGGAACCTCCGACGTCAACAGCCGGCGGGTCATGCTGATCAGCGAAATCCTGTGGAAGCGCGGCGTGCCCATAGCTTCCGGCGACGCGACGGCTGCGCCATGACGCTGCGCCTTGCGACCGCCAGTCTGCAGCTGGAAATCATTCCCGAAATCGGGGGCAGCATCGCGCGCTTTGACCATGTCGCCCACGGCCAGTGCCAACCCATTCTCCGCCCGGCGGCGGCCGGCACGGTCGATGTGCTGGGGATGGCGAGCTTCCCTCTCGTCCCCTATGCCAACCGCATCCGGGGCGGCAGCTTCGTCTGCGACGGCAGGACCGTCAACTTGTCGCCGAACATGGCGGGCGACCCCAGCCCCCTCCATGGACAGGGGTGGCTTCACGCCTGGAAGCTCGACATCGCCACCGAAACCCGTGCCCGTCTGACTTTTGTCCACGAGGCCGACGAATGGCCGTGGCGATACGAGGCGTGGCAGGACTTCCGCCTCGATGCGACGGGCCTCGACCTGATCCTTGGGTGTCGCAACCTGTCGGATGCGCGCATGCCCTGTGGCCTTGCGCAGCATCCCTATTTCCCCTGCGACGACGCCACCCTGATCGACGTTCAGGTCGCCAGCGCCTGGACTGCGGACGCGCGGACTTTGCCGATCGACCGCGTACCGGCACTGGAACGCTATGAACTGCGGACCCGCCGCATCTGTGGCGCCGCCCTCGACAATGCGTTCGACGGGTGGAACGGCGTGGCCAGGTTCTTTTGGCCCGGGCGGCCAATGCGTGCCGTAATGACGTCACCCGACGCAACGCGCTTCCATGTCTATTCGCCGATCGACGGAGGTTTTTTCGCTGCCGAGCCCGTGCAGAATGCCGTGACGGCCCTCAACGCCCCGCAGCAGGAGTGGGAACGGCTCGGGATTGCCATGCTGGCTCAGGGCGAGGCACGCGAAATGCGCATGCGCATCGAGCTTGAGCCGGTCTAGGCGCGACCTCCCCTAAAATCCCTCGGGCATGTCGATCGGCCCGACGACGTCTCGGTAACGTGCAATGGCGTATCGATCGGTCATGCCGGCGATGAAGTCGCCGATGTGACGGCTGCGGTGCGGCTCGCCCACGGGAAGCGTCTCGCGCCATTCGTCGGGAAGGCGATCGGGGTGCTGCGCATAGGCCGTGAACAGCCCGGTGACGAGATCGCGCGCACGGTCGGCAACCTCGATCTGGCGCGGGTGATGATACAGGTTTGCGTACATGAAACGTTTGAGCCCCCGCTCGTCCTCGGCCATCGCCACGGAAAAGCCGGACAGCGCCTGACCGGCCGCGCGCACGTCCGCGACATTGGCGACGCCGATTTCCGTGACCCGACGACGAGTCTCGTCAATCACATCGTTCACCATCACGCCGATCTGCTGGCGGATCAGCTCCGACCGCAGGCGGCGCGGCGCCACATCGGGATAGCGGCGCAGCACGGCATCCCAGCCCCGTGCGACCATGGGCAGTGCGACCAGCGCGTCGAAATCGAGCAGTCCGGCACGCAGGCCGTCGTCGATGTCGTGATTGTCGTAGGCGATGTCGTCCGCCACTGCCGCGACCTGCGCCTCCAGTCCGGGCTGGCTGTACAGATCGAGCGGAAATGCCGCATCGGCACCGGCCAGCGCCCAGCCGGGCTGGGCAATGGGGCCATTATGCTTGGCCAGCCCCTCGAGCGTTTCCCACGAAAGGTTCAGCCCGCGCCATCGCGGATAAGGCGAGTCCATCTGTGACAGGACACGCAGCGTATTGCCATTATGGTCGAAGCCGCCGACGTCGCGAAGCGCCTCCTTCAGCGCATCTTCCCCGGCATGGCCGAACGGCGGGTGCCCGATGTCGTGCGCCAGGCACAGCGCCTCGGTCAGGTCTTCGTTCAGGCCCAGGGCACGTGCGATCGTGCGACCGATCTGCGCCACCTCCAGGCTGTGCGTCAGGCGGACACGGAAGTGATCGCCGTCGGGCGCCACGAAAACCTGGGTCTTGTGGCGCAGGCGGCGAAAGCTGATCGAGTGGATGATGCGATCGCGGTCGCGTTGAAAGGCCGTGCGCGGGCCGCGGGTCTCGCCCATCACCTCGAAATGCTGGCGGCCGCGACTGAGCGCCGGGTCGCTGGCAAGCACGGCGAGCGACCTCATTTAGCGGCGATCTTCTCGACTTCCTCGCCCGCGTCGCTGTTGAACGTCATCGCACTGACGCCGTTCTTGGCGAGTTTGCCGACCAGCTCGCGCGCCGCCGCTGCCGACTTCATGGGACCGACCAATATCCGGTTCGTCGCCTTATACGGCGCCGACCAGCCGGACAGGCCCTTGAGCGCGGCCTCGTTATCGGAACGGATGCGCTTCAGCGTCAGGCCGAGGCCGCTGTCGTTGCGCCCGGTCGCGATCTGGACCCAGATTCGTGCCGGGTTGCGCTTGGCCGCCGCTGCCTTTTCGGCTTTTTCACGCTTGGCCGCTTCTTCTGCTGCGGTCTGCGCGGCGAGCTGTGCCATCTTCTTTTTCGCCGCCGCGCGAGCCGCGCGCAGTTCCGCCGCGTTCGGCAGCGATACCGCCGACTCGCTTTCCCGCTCGATGCCTTCCAACAACCCGGCAAGGCGCGAAGACGCCGCCGCATGCGCCGCCGTATCCGCGGCGGCCGGCGATGCGACGACCGGCGCCACAGGTCTTGCAGCGGGCGTCGGCGGGGTCTCGAAAGGCTTGTCTTCGGGCGCCTCCGCCGGCGGTCCGACCTGAGCCGTCACGACGGGGGGTGCGGCTGTCGCCGGGCGCGTCGCACCAGCGATCGCAGTGCCGGACGGTCGTGCCGGGGCGATGGCGACCGGGCGGGAGGGGGCCGCGTCCGGCGCGGCAGCGGTCGACGTCGGGCGTGCGCCGTCGGGCGGCGGCAGCTCCCGGGCATTCACGCGCGTCACCGTTACCCCCTCGCCCCGCGCCTCGGGCGGAAAGCGTGCCGGATCGACCGGGCCCAGTCGCGCCCCGATGCGCCGGCTGGGCAGCGCAGCGGAGTCCTGCGATCCGCTGAAGCCGGGTCCCGGGGTCGGCGTCGCGCCTGCTGCGCCCAACGAAGCTGACGCCGCATCCGGCGCGGCGCGCTTGCCGGCGGGAACGGGACTCGCCTGGGCGATGCGCACCGGCTGGGTGTCGGCGGCGCGCGGGCCAAGCGGTTCGCCCGACGGGATGAGCCCCCCGTCGCCCGATCCGACCGGGGTTCGCGACAGGCCCTGTGCCGAAACCAGTCCGGACGAGGGCAAGCCCGGCGCGACCGGCGCGCCCAGGAACGGGTCGCCCGTCTGCACCGCGAGCTGGGTACCGTCGGCCGGGACAGTCCCGAAATTCACCGCATGCGCCCGTTCGGCTGCGTTGAGCGTCGCCAGCCGCGTGAGCAGCGGCGACATCGCACTTGCCATCGCTGGCACCATCAGCTGGCGGGCGACGCCGTTGGCGGCCGGCACGTCGCCGGTCATTGCCATGATGAAGGCCCGCGCCCGCCACGCGCCCTGGTCCTGCTTGCGCAGCAAGGGTTCGAGCATGGCCATGGCCCCGGCCCGATCGCCCGAAATGCCGAGCGACAGCGCGTAACGCCGCACCAGTTCGTCGTCGCGGCCGCGCTGCAGCGCCATGGCATAGTCACGCTGCGCGCGCCTGCTGTCACCGCGCAGGTCGTAGGCAAGGCCCCGGTCGCGCGCGATCTCCGCCTCGGGCACACCCTGTGCCGTCGCCTGGGCAAACAGCCGCAGCGCATCGTCCGGGCGCTCGATCATGACCAGCGACGACCCCAGGCCCGCCTTCACCCGTCCGTTCGACGGCGCCACGTCCTCTGCACGGGCATAAAAGCCCAACGCCGCGTTCGCATCGCCGACGTCGAGCGCCGCCGCCCCAGCGCCCATCAGGGCGTCCAGGTCGCGCGGCGAGGATGCGAGCACCCGGATATAGCGGCCGAGGCGCTCGACCGGGTCGTTCGGATTGGCGATGGGCTGGACGAGCGTGACCGGTTGCGCAAGCAGCCCCGCGGACGGGCTGCAGAGCATGGCCGAACCCAGAAGAGCGATGGAAAACAGTCGGCGCGACGCGGCGGGCGAACATATCATAGGGCGCATCAGCTACTGCCGCCCGCTTGGCGGGGCAAGCCGCAACCGGGTCGGCTGCGAAGACGGTTGCGCCGGCCCGCCCCCGGCAAGGGACGAAACCGGCGCTGCATTCGAAAGAAGGATTACTGGTTGTTCTGGCGGTTGAGGAAGCGCGGGATGTCGAGCGGATCAGCCTTTGCTTCGACTTCCTCCGGCTTGATCGTCGACCGCGCAATGTTCGACATGCGCTCGAACAGCGTGGCACCGGCGGCGACCGGCGGCGCGGCCGCATTCGTCACCCCGGCGTCGGGCGTGAGCCAGCGGCTGCCCGTCGCGGCGGGAACCGGGTTGGGCACGATCTTCTGGTCGAGCAGCAATTCCTCCCCGGCACCGGCGGAAGCGGCAACGGGCATTCCTTCAACGGCAGGATCCTCGAAGCGCACCGGCGCCGCAACCGGCGCCTCGGCGACTTCGGTCAGCTCCAGCGGCTCGACCGCCTCAGCGGGTTCGGGCGCCTCGAGCGTCATCGGCGCTTCCTCGGCGACCGGCTCTGCTGCCTTGGGCGCCATGACCGGCGCCTTGGGCTTCAACCCCGGAAAGGCGAAGACGCGGGCCGGCTCGGGGGCCGAGGCCGCATCGGCTTCGATACCGGTGGCGACGACCGACACGCGGATCTTGCCTTCGAGCTCGTTGTTGAAGGCCGAACCCCAGATGATGTTCGCATCGGGATCGACCAGCTCCTTGATGTGCGAGGCCGCTTCATCGACTTCCATCAGGCGCATGTCCTCGCCACCGACGATCGAGACGATCACGCCCTTGGCACCCTTCAGCGACACGCCGTCGAGCAGCGGATTGGCGATCGCCTTTTCGGCGGCTTCGATGGCGCGGTTGTCGCCCGACGCTTCGCCGGTGCCCATCATCGCCTTGCCCATCTCGCCCATCACCGACCGGACGTCGGCGAAGTCGAGGTTGATCAGGCCCGGCATGATCATCAGGTCGGTAATGCCGCGTACGCCCTGCTGCAGCACTTCGTCCGCCATCTGGAACGCTTCTTTGAAGGTCGTCGACGGATTGGCGATAAGGAACAGGTTCTGGTTGGGGATGACGATCAGCGTGTCGACGTGCTTCTGCAGCTCGGCAATGCCGGCTTCGGCCGACTTGGAGCGGCGCGACCCTTCGAACGCGAACGGCTTCGTCACCACGCCGACGGTCAGAATGCCCTTGTCGCGCGCCGCCTTGGCGATGACCGGCGCCGCACCCGTGCCGGTGCCGCCGCCCATGCCGGCCGCGATGAAGCACATATGCGCGCCCTCGAGCGCCTTTTCGACGTCGACGATGGTTTCCTCGGCCGCCGCCTTGCCGATCTCCGGCCGCGAGCCCGCCCCCAGGCCCTGCGTGATCTTGAGACCCAGCTGGATGCGCCGTTCGGCCGCGCTCGTGTTCAGCGCCTGCGCATCGGTGTTGGCGACGATGAAGTCGACACCCTGCACGCCCGAGGCAATCATGTTGGCAATCGCATTGCCGCCAGCGCCGCCGACACCGATCACGCTGATCCGCGGGCGAAGCTCATCGACTTCGGGCGGCAAGAATTCGATGCTCATCCACTGATCCCCTTATATGTGGTGGAAGCGTAACGATCTGCCCCCAACCCCTTGTGCCTCATCAAAAACACTGAATCATCAAACGCCCGGCGGCGCAAGCAATTTCAGTAACCATAGCGAAAAGCAGCCATCAACCGTTTGACCAACCCGCCCCCTGCAGCGCGCGTCACCATCTGGTCCGACGCGATCGACCGCAGGTCGAGCGGGTCCGATGCCGCATAATGGACCAGGCCCGCAAGCGTCGCGAAGCCGGTGCCTGAATGCGCTTCGGGCAAACCGTTCAATCCGCGCGGTCGACCGAGTCGCACGGCGCGACCGAGCGCGCCCTGCATGTAATCGGCAAGCCCCTTGAGTTCGGCACCGCCGCCCGTGAGCACGACCTGGCGTCCGACGGGGCCGGTGAAGCCCAGCTCCTTGAGCTCGCGCGCGATCTCGCCGACGAGGTGATCGAGCCGCTGGCGGATCACCGAGATCAGCTGGGCGCGCGTGATCCGGCCGCCCTCGCCCGCGTCGTCTTCCTGCGACATCGGCGCGACGTCGATCATGTCGTGGTTGTCGCGCGGACTGGTCGTCGCGGAGCCATAGAAGCACTTCATCCGCTCAGCCTGCTGGCGGCGCGTGCCGAAGGCGCTGGCGATGTCGTCGGTGATATCGGCGCTGCCGAACGGGATCGACGCAAGGCCGACGAGCATGCCCCCCGCGAACAGCGACACATTGGTCAGGCCGGCGCCGAGTTCGACGAGCGCCACGCCCAGCTCGCGCTCTTCCTCGCTGAGGCAGGCCATGCCGGTCGCGACCGGCGAGGCGATGATCGATTTGACTTCGAGATGCGCCGACCGGACGCACAGGTCCAGGTTGCGGACCGGCGACCCGTCCGCGGCCACGACATGGATGTCGACGCCCAGCGTATCGGCATGCAGTCCCAAAGGTTTCTTCACGCCCTTCAGCCCGTCGAGCGTGTAGAGTGTCGGCTGCGCGTGCAGGACCATCCGCCCTTCGGGATCGATGGCATTGCGCCCGTGGATCAGCAGATTGTCGATGTCTTCCTGTTCGACGCGGTGTCCGCCCAGCTCGACCTCCACCGAGGCGAGATTGCTGACGAGGCCGCCCGCCGAAAAGCTGACCCAGACATCCTCGATGTTGGTGCCTGCGATGCGCTCGGCCTGCTCGACGGCCTCGCGCACCGATCGCTCGGTCGCATCCATGTCGGCGATGTAACCCCGTCGCACGCCCTTGCTTTCGCGCTGTCCCGTGCCGAGGACGTTTATTTCCCCCTCGTCGCCGCGCTCGGCGATAAGGGCGGACACTTTCCACGACCCGATGTCGAGCGCGGTAATCAGTCGGTCGGGACGCGGTTGGGCCATGATCAGTCCTCGAGACGTTGGGGGGTGGGATAAGCGACGGGCAGATGCAAAAAATTAGGGACATGACCTAATTCGAAATTAGGCATCGTCCGGTGCACGGCGGAAAAAGGGCTGCCGGCGCAGGTCATGTCGTGCGTGCCGGATCGACGGGCTTGTCGGCCGCATCGGGCACGACAGTCGTCTTTTTCGGGCCGGGCAGCACCGCCATCTGGTCGGGGTTGCGCATGTCGAAGCGCGCCATGCCGCGCCCCAGCAATCGCTGCGTCGCATCGAGTTCGGCGAACTTCTTCAGGGCCGCCACCGCTGCCGCCTCGCCCTCGGGCAGCATCAAGGTCTCGCCCGACTGGAACTTCAGGTCCCAACGCCGGTCGCCGATCCAGATCGCGCCGTCGAGCACCGGCCGCAATTGGGGCGCATGATCCATCAGCGCGGTCAGCGCAGTCGCCTGCACGTTCGCATCGGGCCCGATGACGAGCGGCAGATTGGGCATCGCGTTCAGCGCGACGGGTTCGAGCGCCACGCCCTTTGCATCGACCAATGTCAGCTGCTGCGAATGCTGCCACACCGCCGCCGGCTTGCGCTCGACGATTTCGATGGCCAGCGTATCGGGCAGGCGGCGCGAGACACGCGCGTCGGCGACCCAGCCATAGCGCAGCAGCTTCTGGCGCACGCCCTCCAGGTCGACCAGCGGCATCGCGATCGACTGCTGGTCCAGTGCCACGGCATAGACGCTGGTCCGGTCCATCCTGTCGATCCCCGTCACGTCGATATGCTTTACGGAGAAGCCTGCCCGCCCGACCGCCTCGCCCGCTGCCATGCCCAGCCGGTACGGTACGTCGAGCATCACGGCGATCGCCGCGACCCCGGCCAGCGCGGTCATCAGGACGAAGGCAGTCGTCGCCCGCTCGACGGTCCGTGCGCTGACGGGAATGCGGCCGACCAGTTGCGCCAGCGCCGACGGCTTGCGCTTGGCCGATTTCACGACCCTGACCGGCTTTCGCTTGGTTGCGGCCCCGCGCTTGATGGCTGCCGTTCCGGTCACGCTGCGTCCTCCAAAATGGCGGCCACGAGTTCGTCGTAACTCAGGCCGAGATGCTTTGCCTGTTCGGGCACGAGGCTGAGCGGCGTCATGCCGGGCTGGGTGTTGACCTCCAGCAGATAAAGGCCTTCGACGCCCTTTTCGTCGTCCCAGCGGAAATCCGACCGCGACGTGCCCTTGCATCCCAATACCCGGTGCGCCTTCAGCGCCATATCGAGGCAGGCGAGTGCGATCGTCTCCGGAATATTGGCGGGACAGACGTGTTCGGTCATGCCGTCGGTGTACTTCGAATCATAGTCGTAAAAGCCGCTTTTCGGCTTCAGCTCGGTGACCGCCAGCGCCCGATTGCCGAGCACGGCTGTCGTCAGTTCGCGCCCGCGGATGAAAGGCTCGGCAAGCAGCTCGTCGAATTCCTGCCAGGGTCCGGCCACGTCGCGCCCGATGGGGTCGCCGTAATTGCCCTCGGCAGTCACGATGGCGACGCCGACCGAAGACCCTTCGTTGACGGGTTTCAGCACATAGGGGCGCGGCAGCGGATCGCCGAGGTAAAGGCTTTCCGACTTCACGATATGGCCGCCGGGCATGCGGATGCCGTGCGGGACGAGTGTCTGCTTCGATAACTGCTTGTCGATGGCGATGACCGAAGTCGCCATGCCCGAATGGGTGTAGCGGACGTCCATCAGGTCGAGCATGCCCTGCACCGACCCGTCCTCGCCCGGCGTTCCGTGAAGCGCGTTGAAGACGACGTCGGGGCGGATCGCGGCGATCACCTGCGCGACATTGCGGTCCATGTCGACGCGGACGACCTCATGCCCCAGCCGTTCGCATGCGTCCGCCACGCCGGCACCGGTCACCAGCGATACCTCCCGTTCGGCGGACCACCCGCCCATGAGTACCGCGACCTTCATTGCCCTCTCCCTGAAGGGGAGAGGGACAGGCGCGAAGCGCCAGGGAGAGGGGACCCCACACGCTGGATTTCCCATTCGAGCGTCACGCCTGCATGCGCCTTCACCCGTTTGCGAACTTCCTCGCCCAATGCCTCGATATCGGCGCTCGTCGCGTTGCCCAGGTTGAGCAGGAAGTTGCAATGCTTCTCGCTGACCTGCGCGTCCCCCATGGTAAGGCCGCGACAGCCTGCCTCGTCGACGAGCTGCCAGGCCTTTTTCCCCGGCGGATTCTTGAAGGTCGATCCGCCCGTCCGCGACCGCAACGGCTGCGACGCCTCACGTTCGGCGGCGATCCGGTCCATCTCGGCGCCGATAACCTGTGGCTCACCCGGGAAACCCTGCAGCGTGGCCGACACGACGATGGCCTGATCAGGAAGCTCGGAGTGGCGGTAGGTATAACAGAGCTCGGCGGCAGGCAGCGTCACCAATTCGCCCGAACGCAGCACGACGTCGCACTCGACCAGCACATCGGCGACTTCGCGCCCATAGGCGCCGCCATTCATCCGGACGAACCCACCGACCGTGCCGGGGATCCCCCGCAGGAATTCGAGGCCTGCGATGCCGGCGTCGCGCGCGGTGCTGGAAACGAGGATGCCGGAAGCGCCGCCGCCGCATTTCAGCGTCGTCGCGTCGAGCCGCTCGACCTTGGCGAACGGCTTGCCCAGCCGGACCGTCACCCCGCGCACGCCGCCGTCGCGGACGATGAGGTTCGAGCCCAGCCCGAGCGGCCACAGCTTTGTGGCGTGATCGAGATCGCGAATGAAGTCCTGCAGGTCGGCGGCGTCCGCGGGCTCGAACAAGGTTTCGGCGGCCCCGCCGGATTTGAACCAGACAAGCGGGGCCAGCGGGGCGTCCGCCGTCAAGCGGCCGCGAACACCTGACGCGAGCACCGCGCTCATGAGCGCACGCCCTCGATACCGGCGGCCAGACCCGCTGCCCATTTGGTGATGTCGCCCGCCCCAAGGCAAACGACGAGGTCACCCACGATCGCTTCATCGGCCAGCAACGCCGCCAGCGCATCGGCGCTTTCCACGGTCGCTGCGGCGCGGTGGCCACGCGCCTTCAGCCGCTCGACCAGCGCCTCCGCGTTGACGCCGTCGATCGGCGTCTCGCCCGCGGCATAGACGGGCGCGACCAACACGCGGTCGGCATCGTTGAACGCTTGGGCGAACTCATCCATCAGCCCGCCGAGCCGCGAAAAGCGATGCGGCTGAACGACGGCGATCACGCGCCCGGCAGCTCCCTCGCGCGCTGCGGAAAGCACGGCGCGGATCTCCACCGGGTGGTGCCCGTAGTCGTCGATGATCGTGACGCCGCCGGTCTCGCCCACCTTCGTAAAGCGCCGCTTGACGCCGCCGAACGCGGCAAAGCCTTTCTGGATCGTCGCATCGTCGAGACCGAGTTCGATCGCCACGGCGATGGCTGCCAGCGCGTTCTGTACATTGTGGCGCCCGGCCATGGGCAAGGCGATGTCCTCGATGCTGCGCGTCGTGCCGTCGCGGTGGCGGATGATGACTTCGAAACGATTGCCCCCTGCGCCCGGCACGACGTTGACGCCGCGCACGTCGGCCTGCGCGCTGAAGCCATAGGTAACGATCCGCCGGTCCCTGACGCGCGGCAGCAGCGCCTGCACTTCGGGGTGGTCGAGGCACAGGATCGCCGCACCGTAGAAGGGGACATTCTCGATGAATTCGACGAAGGCGTCCTTGACCCGGTCGAAATTTCCATAATGGTCAAGATGTTCGGGATCGATGTTGGTGACGACCGCGATCGTGCCGTCGAGGCGCAGAAAGCTGCCGTCGGACTCGTCCGCCTCGACGACCATCCAGTCCGACGCGCCCAGCCGCGCATTCGACCCGTAACTATTTATGATTCCGCCATTTATGACCGTGGGGTCGACGCCCCCCGCGTCGAGCATCGCCGCAATCATGCTTGTAGTTGTTGTCTTCCCGTGCGTCCCCGCCACCGCCACCGTGGACTTCAAACGCATCAGCTCGGCAAGCATCTCGGCACGGCGGACGACCGGCACGCGATTGGCGTAGGCCGCGGCAACCTCGGGGTTCTCGCGCCTGATCGCGGTCGACGTCACGACCACTGCCGCGTCGCCCAGATTGTCCGCCGAATGGCCGATGGCGACGGGGATGCCGCGCTTGCGCAGACCCTCGATCACATAGCCTTCGGCAACATCACTGCCCTGCACCTTGTAGCCCAGATTATGCATGACCTCGGCGATACCCGACATGCCGATCCCGCCGATCCCGACGAAATGGATTGTGCCGATGTCAGTCGCAACGCCCCTCATGCTGCGAAGGCCGGCTTGAGATCGACGATCTTTGGCGCGTCGATGGCCGGACCGATCCGCTCGATGAGGTCAGCCAGATCGCGGACGGCATTCGGACGGCCACACGACAGCGCGCGCTTGGCCGCATTGGCAAGCCCGCCGGCATCGAGCCCCAATTTCTGCATCTGCTTGGCGAGTTCGACGGGCGTAAAATCTGCCTCTGCGATCGCCCTGGCACCGCCAGCTGCCACCATTTCGCGAACATTCGCGGTCTGATGATCGTCCATTGCGCTGGGCAGCGGCACGAGGATCGCCGGCCGCCCTGCGGCCGTCAGTTCCGAGATGGTCGATGCCCCTGCCCGCCCGATAACGAGATGCGCCCAACCCAGACGTTCTGGAAGGTCGGTCAGATACGTCTGCACATCTGCCGGAATACCATGCTGCGCATAGGCAGCCCGGACGCGCTCGACATCCTCTGCGCGCGCCTGCTGCACGACCTGCAGGCGACGACGCAACGCCACGGGCAGCATGGACAGCCCTTCCGGTACGACACGCGACAGGATCGTCGCGCCCTGACTGCCGCCAGTCACCAGCACCCGAAAGATACCATTCTCGTCGAGCGGGGGATACTCCTGCGTGCCAAGCTTCACGACGCTTTCGCGTACGGGATTGCCGACGAGGTGCGTGCGGTCCTTCCACGCAGGTTTCAGTCGCTCGGTGACCGGATAGGAGGTTGCGATCAGGTCGACGCGCCGTCCGGCAAGCCGGTTGACGCGACCCAGCACCGCATTCTGCTCGTGTACCGCCGTCGCGATTCCCGCGCTGAAAGCCGCAAGCAGCGCCGGGAAGGCGGGATAGCCGCCGAAGCCGACCACGACCGAGGGCTCGAAGCTTTTGTAAAGCTGACGCGCCATGGCCCGCCCGGCAAGTATCGCACGCACGCCAGGCATCCAGCTGGTCGGGACTTTGGTCAGCCGCCCAGCCGGAAGCACGTGTGTCTGCACGCCGTCGAACAGGCCCGGAATCTTGGCGCCGCGCGCGTCGGTGATCAGCGCGACCCGGTGTCCGCGCGCGATCAGCTCGGCGGCCAGGGCGTGCGCCGGCACCATATGACCACCGGTACCGCCTGCGGCCAGAACGAAGTGCTTCGTGATCGTCACGCGTCTGCCTTCATCGGGCGTTCCATTTCACGACATAGGGGCTTCGCTTCAGATACGGGTTCCGGCGCGTCAGCGCGAGCAGAAGGCCGAACCCGAAGCATAAAGCGATCATCGACGAGCCGCCATAGCTGATGAACGGCAGCGTCATTCCTTTCGATGGCGCAAGGCCGACATTGACCGCGATATTGATCATCGCCTGCACGACGAGCTGGACCGCGAGTCCGGCACTGGCGAGCACGATAAAGGGATCGTCTTCGTCGAGAAGCTTCACGAATACGCGCACGACGATGGCGACGAACAGCAGCGCGATCGCCATGCAAGCGATCAGGCCGAACTCTTCGCCTATGACGCTGAAAATATAGTCCGTCTGCGCTTCGGGCAGGCCAAACTTACGCTCGCCGCCGCCAGGGCCGGTCCCGAAGAACCCCCCTGCCGTCAGCGTCGCATAGGCATTGTCGATCTGGAATGTGTCGCCCGATTTGAACAGGAAATTGTCGATGCGCTGGGTCGCGACCGGATAAAAGAGATAGGCGGCGACCACGCCGATACCGCCCATCGCCGCCAGTGCTCCCATGATGCGGAACGACACCCCAGAAAGCATCAGCAGCGCCAGCCAGATGGTACAGAACACGATGGTCTGGCCAAAGTCCGGCTGTTTCATGAGGAACAGCGCGATGACGCCTGTTATCACGCCGGACAGCGGAATGACCGGGAGCGTTTTGTCGTGCGCGCGCAGCGACAGCATCCAGGCAAGCGCAACGACGAAACATGGCTTCAGGAACTCGGAGGGCTGAACCCGCGCGATGCCGTAACCGATCCAACGCTGCGCGCCATTGGCCTCCGAGCCCAGGATCGGCACGAATACGAGCAGGACCGAGAAGAACGCTGCGCCGGCCAGCGCGAGCCGCCGCGCCTGATCGCGTGGCAGCATCGAAATGCCGATCATGATCGGCACGCCGGCGGCCACCCATCCGAGCTGCTTCCAGAAATAGATCAGCGGCGGCACGACCACGCTGCCGCCGGAGTAGCGCTGTGCGGCGGCAGGCGATGCGGCAGCCACCGCGATCAGCCCGACCGCGATCAGGACGAAGGCGAGGCACAACAGCACCCGGTCGATCTCCCAGAACCACATGCCGAACGACGAGCGGTCGGTGCGGCCGAGACGGGCACCATTTGTCCGGGCAACGACAGCCATCTACAGGGCCTCCACGAGCTGGCGGAACGCGTCGCCGCGGTCCTCGAAATTCCTGAACTGGTCGAACGAGGCGCAGGCGGGCGACAGCAGCACCGTCTCCCCCGCCACCGCATCGCGCGCGGCATGTTCGACCGCGACGGCGAGCGTCACCGATTCCTCGACTGGCATGTACGGGCGCAGCAGGTCGGCAAACAATCCGCCCGCCGCGCCGATGGTATAGGCCGAGCGGACATGGCCGAAATGCGGGACGCATGCGTCGAGCTCCGCCGTCTTGGCCTGTCCGCCGAGGATCCAGCGGATCGCCGGGTAGGCCGCTAGCGCAGGCGCGGCACTGTCGGCATTGGTCGCCTTGCTGTCATTGACGAACAGGACGCCGTTCAGTTCGCGGATGCGCTGCATACGGTGCGGGAGACCGGGGTACGTGCGGAGACCTTGCTCGATCCTGTCCCAATCGATGCCAAGAAAGTAGCCTACCATTTTCGCTGCAGAAATATTTTGAGCGTTGTGCGGCCCTTGTAGCGACGGGTATTCGGACTGGTCAGTCACCTCGTCCGCAAAAGACTCTTGATAGATTGGGCCAACGTGATCGTTGAAGTTGCGATCAAACACGCGCTGCCCAATTTGCTCACAAGCTTCATCCTGTGAAGCGATAAGAGCGTGGTGGTCGCTGCTCTGCATCTCAAACAACCGCGCCTTCGCCGCCGCATAGGCCTCGAATCCGTCATAGCGATCCAGATGATCCGGCGTGATGTTGAGCAGCACCGCCACATCGCAGTCGAGGGTAAAGGTCAGGTCGATCTGGTAGCTCGACAGTTCAAGGACATAGACGCCCCCGGGCGGCAGCGGCTCCTGCCCCAGGATCGGCAGGCCGATGTTGCCGCCCATGGTCGTCGGCACGCCCGCGGTCTGCAGGATATGGTGGACGAGCGCGGTAGTCGTCGACTTGCCGTTGGTGCCGGTGATCCCGACGACCTTGTGCGCCGGCAGTTCGGCACGCGCCTGCGCGAAGAGCTCAATGTCGCCGATGACGGGGACGCCGTACTTCGCCGCGTGCGCCGCGATCGGGTGGCGGTTGAGCGGGACGCCGGGGGAGACGACGACGGCGGCGAAGCCGGTGAGGTCGGTCTGGAGGATGTCCGCCATCACCGGAGTGCCGTCACCCTGAACTTGGGGGTGACGGCTGAATGAAGAGCGTCCCCCTTCATTCTCGTCCCACGCAACAACCTCCGCCCCGCTCGCCAGCAGTGCATGTACGGTTGCCGCGCCCGAGCGCGCCAGCCCGAGCACCGCATAGCGTTTGCCGCGCCAGAGGCTCGACCTGATCACCGAAGCTTCAGCGTGCTGAGGCCCGCGAGCGCGAGGACGAAGCTGACGATCCAGAAACGGATCACCACCGTCGCTTCGGCCCAGCCAAGCTGCTCGAAATGGTGGTGGATCGGCGCCATGCGGAACACGCGCTTGCCAGTGCGCTTGTACCAGAACACCTGCACGATCACGCTGACCGCCTCGAGCACGAAGAGCCCGCCGATGATACCAAGCACGATCTCATGATGCGCGGTCACGGCGATCGCACCGAGCGCGCCGCCGAGCGCGAGACTTCCCGTATCGCCCATGAACACGGCTGCTGGCGGCGCGTTGAACCACAGGAATGCAAGGCCCGCCCCCACGACCCCGCCGCAAAAGATCGCTAGGTCGCCCGCCCCCGGAACATGCGGAATGCCCAGGTAAGTCGCGAATTTCTCATTCCCGACGAGGTAGACGATGATCATGAATGCGACGGAGGCGATGATGACCGGCATCGTTGCCAAGCCGTCGAGGCCGTCGGTCAGGTTCACGGCGTTGCCGGCGCCGACGATGACGAAAGCGGCAAACAAGATGTAGGCCGGCCCCAGGTTGAGATGGAAATTACTGACAAACGGCAGATAGAGTTCGGTGCCGTTGTTGTAAGTAATCAGCCAGGCGGCGAGGCCCGCGATAGCGAATTCGCCCATCAAGCGAACCCGGCCCGATACACCGGCATGGCTGTTCTTTTTGACCTTGTCGTAATCGTCGAGGAAGCCGATCAGCCCGAAGCCGAAGGTGACCGCGATACATGCCCAGACATAGGGGTTTCGCAGGTCCATCCAGAGCAGGCTCGAAATGCCGAGCGACGTCAGGATCATCAGCCCGCCCATGGTCGGCGTGCCGCGCTTGGCGAGGTGCGATTGCGGGCCATCTTCGCGAATCGGTTGCCCCTTGCCCTGTCGAATGCGCAGCCAGCCGATGAACCGCGGCCCGATCAGCAGACCCAGGAACAGCGCCGTCGCGACCGCCCCGCCGGTGCGGAACGACAAGTAGCGCAACAGGTTGAGGACGCCGGGAAAGCCAAGCCAGTCGGCGAGAAGGTAAAGCATCGGCTAGGCCGTCCTTGATTTCAACGATGCGACCAGCGCGGACAACCCGACCGAATTCGATCCCTTGATCAGGACCACGTCCCCGGGGGCGATCAACTTGGCAAGAGCGGCGTCCGCTGTCGCGGCGTCGGGCACATGGCGTACTTCTGTTTTGCCCTCAAGGGCCGCGGCCAGAGGCTCCATTCCGCTGCCGACCAACAGTGCAAATTCGACGCCGGATGCAACGATGTCGGGGGCGAGGCCGGCATGGAGTTCGTCACTCTGCGCGCCGAGTTCGCGCATGGCCCCCAACACCGCGAGCTTGCGCCCGGGCTCGCGCGTCAGCACTGCGAGCGTCGCGCGCATCGAGGCGGGGTTGGCGTTGTAGCTTTCGTCGATGACCAGAGCTTCGCCGCCGACGACCTGGACATGCAGCCGGGCACCACGGCCGGCGAGCTGTTCCATATCAGCCAGTGCCAGCGCTGCGACCCCGACGTCACCACCTAGAGCGTGCACCGCCGCGAGCACGGCGAGGCCATTCGAGACCCAATGTAGCCCGGGTTGCCCCACCGTCAGACACAAGTCGGCGCCCGGCATCGATACGGTGACCGTGCTGCTGCCGCCATTGTCGATGACCTCGCGCGCACGAACATCGGCCCCCGCCCCGAGGCCGAATGTCAGGATCTCTCCGGCATGGCGCTGCGCATGGTGGATCAGCCGATCGCGCTGAGGGCTGTCGAAAGGAATGATTGCGGCACCACCAGCCTCAAGACCTTGGAATATCTCGCCTTTGGCATCGGCAATACCGTCGAGCCCAGTGGGGAAAAATTCGATATGCGCCGGCGCGATGGTCGTGACGACCGCGACGTGCGGCCGCACCAGCCGGGTGAGCGCCGCGATCTCGCCCGCATGGTTCATACCCATTTCGAAGATGCCATAGTCGCTGTCGGTCGGCATGCGCGCAAGGCTGAGCGGCACGCCCGTATGATTGTTGTAGCTCTTGACCGACCGATGCACGCGCACGCCGGGTGTCCGCGAAAGTGCGGAAGCGAGGGCCTCCTTGGTACCGGTCTTGCCGACCGATCCCGTAACGCCGGCGACCCTCGCCCCACTCCGCTCTCGGCTTGCGACCCCGAGGGCATTCAGTGCAGCCGCCGTATCGGCGACCATAACGTGCGGATGGGCTTCGAGATTTCCGGGCGGCTGCGACACGATCGCGCCCGCAGCTCCGCGCCGAAACGCCCCATCGACAAAACGGTGTCCGTCGAATTCGGTCCCCGGCATGGCGACGAACAGGTCGCCCGGCCCGATCTCACGGCTGTCGAATGCGACGCCTGTGACGGCGAACTCGGCCGAAGCGGTGCCGCCGGTGGCGGCAGCTATCGCCTCCGAGGTCCAGAGAGGTGCCGAAGCGGCGCTCATAGCGCGCACTCGCGGGCGACTTCGACGTCGTCGAAAGGCAGGATCAAGTCGCCGACTTTTTGTCCCGTCTCATGACCCTTGCCCGCAATGAGGACGATGTCTTCCGCCCCCGCCTCGGCGATAGCCGCGGCAATGGCGGTACGCCGGTCCGGAATTTCGGTGGCTTCGGGTGCCTTCGACAAAATGGCCGCACGGATCACCGCCGGGTCCTCGGACCGGGGATTATCGTCGGTCACGATGACGCGGTCCGCCATGGCCTCTGCAATAAGGCCCATTTCAGACCGTTTCCCGGCGTCGCGATCGCCGCCTGCCCCGAACACCAGGATCAGGCGGCCGATCGCGTGCGGTTTCAGTGCCGAAATCGCCGCCGCCAGCGCGTCGGGCGTGTGCGCATAATCGACATAGACGGGGGCGCCCTTTCGCGTGATGCAGGCGCGCTCAAGCCGCCCCCGCACGCCCTGTACGCGCGACAAATTGGCCAATGTCTGCCCGGCGTCGCCGCCGGTCGCAATGACCAGGCCCGCTGCCATCAGCGCATTGGCCGCCTGATAGGCACCGATGAGCGGCAGCGCGACCTTCTGCTCTTGCCCCTCGTAGCAGACTGTCAGCGTTTGGCCGAGCCGCCCGGGCGTCCGGTCGACGAGCTTGATCGTGGCGCCGCGCGCACCGACACCGATCAGTTTCAGGCCGCGCGCCCGCGCAAGGTCGATGGCGCGGTCGGAGGCCTCGTCGTCCTGCCACACGACGGCTGTGCCATCGGCGTCGACGACTTCGGAAAACAGGCGCAGCTTCGCGGTCAGATAGGCCGCCATGTCGCCATGATAGTCGAGATGGTCGCGGCTCAGGTTGGTGAAGCCCGCGGCCCGCACGGGCAATCCCTCGGTGCGGTATTGGTCCAGGCCGTGGCTCGAGGCTTCGAAGGCGGCATGCGTCACGCCCTCGCGTGCCAGGCCCGCCATGTTCGACAGGAAGGTGACGACGTCGGGGGTGGTCAGGCCCGTCGTGACGGTCTCGCCCGCCGTTGTCACGCCGAGCGTACCGATGCTTGCGGCGTGGTGACCTGCCATGCGCCACAACTGGCGCGTAAGCTCGACCGTGGACGTCTTGCCGTTCGTGCCCGTGACGGCGACGGTGGTTGCCGGGAACGGCGCGAAAAACTGACCCGCCAAGAGGGCAAAACGCCGACGCGGTTCGTCCGCATAAACGGCGACGGCTCCCTCCACCGGAACACCAGGGCGCGTAACGACGGCAATCGCGCCGGCCGCAATTGCGGCCGCAATAAAGTCTTCGCCGTTGAAGCGGGCGCCGCGGAACGCCCCGAACACGGTGCCCGGCGCGACCTTGCGATGGTCGATGGCAAAACCGGTTACGCCTCCCGACGCCTTCGTGCCGAGGAGAGTGCCGAGGTCCATGCTCAGTCGCCCTTGGCTTTCCAGATGAGCGGCGTCAGTTCGCTCACGTCGATGTCGCGGCTCGTGTCGGGCACGATACCCAGCATCGGCCCGATACGCGCGATAATGCGTCCGGCCGCGGGTGCCGACACAAAGGCCGCCGTGCGCTGTCCGAACGAAATCGCGGACCCCTTCGGGCTGTCGAGCATCGTGATCACGACATACCGCGGCGCGTCCATCGGAAAGGCGCAGGCGAAGGTTGAGACGGTGCTCGATCGGTTGTAGCCGCCTTCTGAGGCCTTGTCCGCCGTCCCCGTTTTACCACCGACGCGCATGCCGGGAACATTGGCATTCTTGCCCGTCCCTTCGGTCACGATCAGGCGCAGCATCTGGCGCATCTTGTCGCTCGTCGCCTGGGTAATGACGCGCGTTCCCTTCGGTGCCTTGCCGGGCGCGATCTTCATCAACGTCGAGGGACGCCAGATGCCGCCGTTGACGAGCGCGGCATAGGCGCTTGCCAGATGCAGCGGCGTGACAGCCAGGCCATGGCCATAGCCAATCGTCATCGTCGTCGTCCGCCCCCAGAACGACGGCCATATCGGCGCACCCCGTTCCCGTAGTTCGATATCGGGCTTGGCATTGAAATGTAGCTTTTGGAAGAAGGCCGCCGTGCGCTGCTGACCCAGTTCATCGGCGATGCGGGCCGTCACGATGTTCGATGAATAGATCAGCGCCTCCGGCACGTTCAGCCAGCGCCCTTCGGAATGTTCGTCGTGGATGGTGTAGCCGCCGACCTTCAACGACTGAGTGGCATCGTACCGCCGCGCCAGCGACGTCACCACCCCTGTGTCCATCGCGTTCGCCATGGTCAGCGGCTTGAAGGTCGATCCCAGCTCGTAGACGCTCTGCGTCACCGAATTGCGCCATTGCGGATCGTTGCGATCGCCCTGCGGCTTGTTGGGATTGTAGACGGGCAACGAAACCATGGCGACCACTTCGCCGGTGTGGACGTCGAGCACGACCCCGGCTGCGCCGATCGCCTGCTGATCGACCATCGCGCCGTAAAGTTCGCTTTCCATGACGGCCTGGACGCGCGTGTCTATGGCAAGTGCGGTCGGCGTACCGCGCGTGGCAGGGTTCGAGAGGCGCTCGTCCAGCACCCGCTCCATGCCGGTTACGCCATTGCCGGCAAGGTCGGTATAGCCCAGCACATGCGCCGCAAGCGTCGTTTGCGGATAGAGCCGCTCCGGCTCTCGCGCATAGCCGATGCCGGGCTCGCCGAGCGCGTTCACGGCAGCGACGAGCTCCGGCATCGCCCGACGCTTGAGATAGGTGAAGGGCGTGCGCGACGCCTGTCGCGTGCGGATCATCGACAGATATTCGTCGGCCGTCTTCTCCGGCATCAGCTCGGCAAGCTTTTGCGCAAGCACCCGGGGGTCGGTCAGCAGGCGATCGGTATGGATGCCGATCGACCATGCTTCGATCGTGCGCGCGAGCACCCGCCCGTTGCGGTCGACGATATCACCGCGGGCCAGCGCACGGTCGACGAGGCGTTGCTGCGCCTCGCCAGCGAAAATCCCCATCCAGGCGATCTTGGCGAGCACGACGATGGCAAGTGCACCGAACAGCAGCATCAGCAGCATCAGCCGTTGATGCGTCGTCGCAAGGGCAAGCGTCTTTTCGCCGGGATTGCGGACGCGGGCGGGCTGGGCGACGAGGGTAGTCACGGGCGTTTACGATGCTCCTCGGCTGCGGTGCGGATAAGATCGCCGAGCGTATTGCGGCCCAAGACGGTGTGTTCGACCATCGCCACTCGCTCGATGCGCGGCGCCCCGCGGTCGGCGGGGACGAAGTTGGCACGGCGAAGCGGCGACGAGGCGGGTGCAGGCGAGGGCTCTGCATGCGCCAAGTGTACGGGGTTCGGAATGACGGCAGAGCGCGGTCCGGCGGCGACCAGCTCAACCTGCGGCGCCCCGATACGCTCGGCCTTGGTCTGGATACCGGGCTCGAGCGACGCCAGCTGGCTTTCGCTGGTCAGATATTGCGCGGCCTGCGGTGCGGCGAGCGACAGCACCTCGTCATTCCACTTCTGGAGCTGGCGCATGTTGGCACGCGTGCCAAGTTCGGTCTGCAAGGCGCGCATGTCGCGCTGGGCAGAGGCAATCCGCCGGTCGACGTCCTCAAGCTTGGCCCGTTCGGCGGCGACCTGCAGCGAAATGAGATAGAGTCCGCAGGAAGCGGAGGCGATGCCCGCGACCCAGCCGAGCGCCCGGAAGCGATGCGCGATCATGACATTAACCTTTCGTCATTGGTCCAAGCAGGATTTGCCGTGCGCTGCGCACTGCGCAGCGTGGCCGAACGCGCCCGCGGATTGCGGGCGATTTCGGCTTCGGAGGGGCGCACAGGCTTTGCCACGCGCTCGAACGTCGGCAGCGGCCCCTGTGCGACTTGCGGCAGATGCCGCGAACCTGACGGCGTGGCACCGGACCGGCGACGCAGAAAGGTCTTCACGATCCTGTCTTCAAGACTGTGAAACGTGACGACGGCAATGCGTCCGCCCGGCTTCAATATCCGTTCGGCCGCAGCCAGCCCGTCTTCCAGTTCGCCAAGTTCGCGGTTCACGTGCATGCGGATCGCCTGGAAGGTCCGCGTTGCCGGATCCCTTTTTTCGCCGGGCTTGGCACCGACGGCGCGGCGCACGGCGCGCGACAGGTCCATCGTCGTCGCGAGCGGGCGGGCATCGACGATGGCATGGGCAATGCGCCGCGACTTGGGTTCGTCACCGAGCGCATAGATCGTATCGGCGATTTCACCCTCCGAGGCGGTATTCAGATAATCGGCAGCGTTGGGGCGGGTCCGCTCCATCGTCATGTCGAGCGGGCCGTCGGCCTGGAACGAAAAGCCACGCTCGGCGCGGTCGAGCTGCATGGACGACACACCGAGGTCGAGCGTGACACCATCGGCTTCGCCGACACGGTCCATCGTCGAATAGCGGTCCGCGATCAGGGTCAAATTGTCGTGGGATGCGGCGGCGGCCACGGCGTCGGGGTCGCGATCGAAAGCCACGACCCTTGCCCCGCTCGCCAGGATTGCGGCACTATAGCCGCCCGCACCGTAGGTGCCGTCGACATGGGTTTCGCCGGGCGCGGGGGCGAGCGCGGCGATGACTTCATCGATCAGAACGGGTGTATGGGGCGCCGTCACAGCGACGCTCCCTTTTCCCTCATCGCATGCGCACAGCGCTTGCGGGTTCCCTCCGGCACGTCGCTGTCGGCCAGCAGCTTGCGCGGATTCCAAAGGTGGAACACGTCGCCAGCGCCCGCGAAGAACGCGAAGTCCGTGAGTTCGAGGTCGTCGATGACGAAGCTCGGCAGGATGAATCGACCTGCCTCGTCAAACGTCACTTCGTCGACGTTACCGAAATTGCTGAGCGCATCGCGCGCGCGGGCAATGCCGTCGCCACGATCGAGCGCGCGCGTGAAATCGGCTTCGAGGCGGGCCTTGAGCAATTTCGACCAGGGTTCGTCATAGGCGACCATGCACGGCAGGCCGGTTTCGTCGCCGATGAACAGCGTGCGCGGTCCGTTTTCCGTGTTCTTGCTGAGGGCGTCGCGGAGTCGGTTGGGGATGGCGATCCGACCCTTTTTGTCGACCGCCTGTAGCGCATAGCCTTGGTACAGATAACGCTCGCCGCCCAATGCCAGTCCCCTTGGGAGCGCACCATGCAAAACGATCTCGTTCCCGGAAGCAGCCGTCGCTGGCGCCAGGTTTAAGAAGGAATCGCGTCAGGTGAGCCCCGCCCTTGTCACGCAGAGCGTATCAAGGGACGGCTTGGGCAGCAATGGGAAATTTTGGGTAAAAGTGGGCGTCAAAGGATGGAGGAATGTGAAATCATTAGGTGGGCGCAAGATGTTCCAAAGATGTTCTCATGTGAATCGAAAATAGGCCGAGGGAGCAAGACCTGCGCCGTCGTTGCGCCGACGATCGCGTCCTCACTGCGTTGTGTGATTGCCAGATTTGGCCTCGGCCGAGCCGCCGGGGGCGGCGCCCAGCTGCGCCAGCGGTTCAGCCTTTGGATCGGCGCTGTTGTCGGGAGCTGGCAAGGTCGCCACGACCGGCGGAGGCGCGACCCCGGCTTCGTTCACGGCACTGCGCCTGACGCTGCTCGCAATCGCCGTTGCCAACAGGACGACGAGGACGATTGCTGCCAGACCCGTCACGCCAACGCGGACACGCTGCATGCGTTGTCCGGGTTCATCGGGCGGCAACCGGTCGGTGGTGCGCGTTTCAACCATCGGTCGCGAATCTAATGCGGATCGCGCAATACGCCAAGGGGTTTGCCCCGGACGGCGCCGGCGGGTGAGGGAATGCGGGCTACCGGCCGCCCTCCAGCCACGGAAAGACCGGCAATTTCTTGCTGCGCAACCAGTCCGCATTGTACAGCGACGAAAGATACCGGAAGCCGGTATCGCACAGGATGGTCACGACGGTCTTGCCCGGCCCGAGGTGGCGGGCGAGGCGCATGGCGCCGGCGACGTTGATCCCCGAGGAAAGGCCAAGGCATAGCCCTTCATCCCGAAGGAGCGCGGCGACCTGTTCCATGCCCTCCTCGTCGGAAACGCGGAATTGGGTGTCGATGGGGGCGCCCTCGAGATTGCCGGTGATGCGCCCTTGACCGATGCCTTCGGCGACCGAACTCCCCTCGGACTTCAGCTCGCCACAGGCGTAATAACTGAACAGGGCAGCGCCGTGCGGATCGGTGAGCGCGATCGTGATTTTCTCGTCGTGCGCCTTGAGGCCGAGCCCTACCCCGGCCAACGTCCCACCCGTGCCGACCGCACAGGTGAAGCCGTCGATGCGGCCACCCGTCTGCGCCCAGATCTCCTCTGCGGTCCCGGCGATATGCGCACGGCGGTTGGCGATATTGTCGAACTGGTTGGCCCAGATCGCCCCGGGTGTTTCCTCGGCGATGCGCCGGGACTGATGCACGAAGTGACACGGATTCGAATAGGGGGCAGCGGGTACGGTGATCAGCTCAGCCCCGAGCGCACGCAGCGTGTCCATCTTTTCGCGGCTCTGCGTTTCGGGCATGACGATGATCGTCCGATATCCCTTGGCATTGGCGACAAGCGCCAGGCCGATGCCGGTGTTTCCCGCCGTGCCCTCTACGATGATGCCACCGGGCTTGAGCGCGCCACTGTGCTCGGCATCTTCGACGATGTAGAGCGCCGCGCGATCCTTGACCGAGGCGCCCGGGTTCTCGAACTCGCATTTGCCGAGTATGTCGCAGCCGGTGGCATCGCTCGGACCTTTCAAGCGGACGAGACGGGTATTGCCAATGAGCGCGAGCGGATCGGGAGAAATGGCCATGAAGGCTATCTAGCGATGCCTTGCACTGAGCGCCACCGGCCTGCCGCAGAGCATTTTCTTGACAGGGCCAAAGCCCTAACTGTATTGTGTCGGCAACACACTTTGGAGTGATCGATATGCCCCGCGCCGTGCCTGCCCTCCTCCTTGCCGCGACGGCGCTTTCGCTCGGTGCCTGCAGTGAAAAAGAGGGCAACGGATCATTTTCAATCGACATGAACAATCAGGCGAGCGGCGGAAACGTTGCCGTTAGCATTCCCGGCTTCGACGCAAAACTGAAGGTGCCCGTGGGCATCATGAATCAGGGCAATTTCGATATCGACGGAGTGAAGCTTTACCCAAAGTCGACGGTCACCACGTTCAACCTGAACGTCGACAGCAAGACGACGGATGGCAAATCAGGCGAGCCCGTGGTCAAGATGGGCTTTTCTGCGCCGGCGGACGTCACCACCGTTGCCAATTGGTACAAGGAGCAGTTCGCGGACAAATCGGTGAGCGCCACGCAGACCGCGACCGGGTTTACGGGAAAGACGAAGGATGGTGACACCTTCACCATTGGCCTCACCCCCGGCGCAGCGGGACAGACTACCGGCGCTATCGCCGTGATCGACTCGGGGAAATAGCAGCCTTTCAAAGGCGCTTTGGCGACTCGTCTGTTCGTGATACGTTCTGCCGATGCTCACTCTTCCGCCTCGGCCGTTGCGCTGGCTGTTCCTTGATCTGAACGCGTATTTTGCAAGCGTCGAGCAGCAGGTCCGGCCCGAGTTGCGCGGCAAGCCGGTGATCATCGCCCCCGCCGGAGTCGAAACGACTGTCGCGATTGCTGCGAGCTACGAAGCCAAGAAATTCGGGATCTCGACGCTGACGCCGGTGTGGGAAGCACGCAAGCGGTGCCCGGACATCCAGATCGTATCGCCGCGCCACGAACTCTATGTGGAATTCCACAACCGTATCATTGCAGAGGTTGAGCGACACATTCACATCACGAAGGTGTGCTCGATCGACGAAGTCGCCTGCCGCCTGCTCGACAACGAGAACGGGGCGGCCGATGTCCGGGCGCTCGCGGCGCGGATTAAGGCAGGCATCCACGACAATGTCGGGGACTGGCTGACGTGCTCCATCGGCGTGGCGCCGAACCGGCTGTTGGCGAAGCTCGCATCGGACATGATGAAGCCTGATGGACTGGTAGTGCTGGAAGCCGAAGAACTGCCGCAACGCCTGTATCCCCTGCCCCTGACGGCGATCGCCGGCATTGGGGAAAAGATGAAAGCCCGGCTGGCCAAGGGTGGCGTCAACGACATCGAGCAACTTTGTGCGCGGCGGCCCCTCGACGCCGGCACCGCCTGGGGCGGCCGCGACGGGGACCGGCTGTGGTTTGCACTCCACGGCGTCGAGCTTCCGGAAAAACAGACGCAGGAGCGCACGATCGGGCACAGCCATGTGCTTGCGCCCAAGAACCGGGGGCGCGAGAGCGCGCGGCTCGTGGCGCGAAGGCTGCTCCTGAAGGCGGCAAGTCGGCTGCGCGCGAAGGGCATGACGACGGCGCTGCTCGTCCTTCACGTGCGGTTCGAGCCCGACGCCAACGGGGCACGCGGCAAATGGAACGCGAGCGTCAAGCTGCCGGCGACGCAGGATTCGTTTCGGATGCTCGTGGCACTCGACGCTTTGTGGCCACACCTGACCAAGGTCGCGAGCGCGCGGCCCGGGGGCTTCAGGCTGCGCATGGTCGGTGTCACGCTCACCAATTTAGCTGCGATCGGAGGCGAACAGGGGTCGCTCTTCGAGCGGCTCGACCCCGATCACGAACTGGCGAGAAGCTTGCGGACCGAAGCGCTCAGTCGCGCGATGGACAGGATCAATTCGCGCTTCGGGCGAAACGCCGTAATGCTCGGCCCTCAGCACGGCGGGCGGGCCGACCGGATCGGGACGAGCATCGCTTTCGGTCGCATTCCCGATGCAGCTGAATTCACGGCGTAATATATTCGGTCACCGCTTGACGCAGTGCAGCAATGCGCCCCATGGGCGCGTTACATGCAAAAGCACCTCCCCATCGCCGCCCTTGCGGCAGTTCTTGTTCTCGCTGCCTGCGACAACAAGCCCGCCAACACCGTCAATACGGCCGATGCGAACGTCGGGGCGCCTGCGGCGAAGGTGGAACTGCCGCCCTCGGTCAAGTCGAGCAAGCAATACCGCTGCAAGGACGAGAGCGTGGTCACCGTGAACCTGTTCGACGGCGACCTGACGGCCAATGTCCGCGAAGAAGGCGTGCCGATCCTGATGCTCAAGGCCGAAGCGCCGGGCAAACCCTTTGTCGCCGACGGTGCCGAACTGACCGTCAAGGGCGATGCGGTGACGTTGACGCGGCCGGGCCACCCCAAGCAGGATTGCCTCAGCTGATCTGCGGACAGGGCGCGTCCTGTGCCCTGTCCGTAACGAGCGAGGTGGCGGTCGGCGCGCCGGATCGCTACAGGCGCAGGAATGACTGAGTCCGCCCCCGCGATCACCCCAGAAATCGTCGCCGAACACGGGCTTTCGCCCGAGGAGTACGAGCGTGTTCTCCATGCCATGGGGCGCACGCCGAACATCACGGAGCTCGGCATTTTCTCCGTAATGTGGTCGGAGCATTGCAGCTACAAATCGTCGCGCATCCACCTAAAGAAGCTGCCAACGACGGGACCCCAGGTCATTTGCGGGCCGGGCGAGAACGCCGGCGTCATCGATATTGGTGACGGCCAGGCCGCGATCTTCAAGATGGAATCGCACAACCACCCGTCGTACATCGAGCCTTATCAGGGCGCGGCGACGGGCGTAGGCGGCATCTTGCGCGACGTGTTCACCATGGGTGCACGGCCGATCGCCAATCTGAATGCGCTGCGCTTCGGCCGTCCCGACCACCCCAGGATGCGTCACCTGATTGCCGGCGTGGTGCGCGGCATCGGCGGCTATGGAAATTGCGTGGGCGTCCCCACGGTGGGCGGCGAGGTGAATTTCCACCCTGCCTATGACGGCAACATCCTCGTCAATGCGATGACCGTGGGCATCGCGGACACCGACAAGATCTTTTACTCGGCCGCTTCGGGCGTCGGTAACAGCATCGTCTACGTTGGAAGCAAGACGGGTCGGGATGGGATCCATGGCGCGACCATGGCCAGCGCCGACTTTTCGGAAGACAGCGAAGAGAAACGCCCGACCGTGCAAGTCGGCGACCCATTTACCGAGAAACTGCTGATCGAGGCCTGCCTCGAACTCATGGCGAGCGACGCGATCGTCGCGATACAGGACATGGGCGCGGCCGGCCTGACCAGCTCGAGCGTCGAAATGGCATCGAAGGGCGGCGTGGGCATCCGCCTGAACATGGACGCCGTTCCGCAGCGCGAAGTCGGCATGACGGCCTATGAAATGATGCTGTCGGAGAGCCAGGAGCGTATGCTCATGGTGTTGAAGCCCGGCCGCGAGGATTTCGCGGCGGCCATCTTCCGCAAGTGGGAACTCGATTTTGCCGTCATCGGCGAAGTGACCGATACCGGTCGGATGGAGCTCGTCCATCACGGCGAGACGGTCGCGGACATTCCGCTCGCGCCGCTTGCGGACGATGCACCGCTCTATGACCGCCCCTGGGTCCGCGCAACGCCGCCTGCCCCGCTGGCGGACGTACCGCATGGCACGGACATCGCGGGTGACCTGCTCAGGCTCATGGCCAGTCCCGACCTCGCCAGCCGCCGCTGGATCTGGGAACAATATGATCAGAAGGTCGGCGGCGACACGGTCCAGCCCCCTGGTGGCGACGCCGCTGTCGTGCGTATTCACGGGACGCAGAAGGCACTGGCGATCACGACGGACTGTACGCCGCGCTATTGCCACGCCGATCCCTACGAGGGCGGTAAACAAGCGATTGCCGAGGCCTATCGCAACTTGAGCGCTGTCGGCGCGAAGCCGCTGGCCGTGACCAACTGCCTTAACTTCGCCAATCCGCAACGTCCGGAAATCATGGGCCAGATTGTCGGCTGTCTCGAGGGAATGAGCGAAGCATGCGTCGCGCTCGATACGCCGATCGTCAGCGGCAACGTGAGCCTGTACAATGAGAGCAAGGCCACTGGTGGCGGCAGCGCCATCCTGCCCACACCGGCAATCGGCGCTGTCGGGCTGATGGCGGACTGGTCGACGTCGGCAACCATCGCGTTCAAGGCGCCGGGCGAGGACATTGTGCTGATCGGCCACACGATCGGCCATGTCGGCCAGTCACTTTGGCTGCGCGAAATCCACGGTCGCGAAGAGGGTTCGCCCCCACCGGTTGACCTCGCCGTCGAGCGCCGGGCAGGTGAGCTCATCCGCGCCCTGATCGCGGAAGGGCTGGTCACTGCCGTCCACGATTGCTCGGACGGCGGCGCTGCCGTTGCCGTCGCCGAAATGGCCTTGGCCGGCAACATCGGGATGGAGATGACCGTCGTTTCGCAAATCGGGAATCCGGCAGCCTTGCTCTTTGGAGAGGATCAGGGTCGCTACATCGTGACGAGCCGCGACGGTGCCGAAGTCCGCGCGCGGGCCAGCGCCGCGAACCTGTTCTCGATACCTATCGGGACGACAGGCGGCGACGCGCTGGTGTTTGACCTGATCGACCGCGGCGGCCCCCAGCACCTGTCACTGGCCACATTGCGGGCAGCGCATGAAGGATTCTTCGCCACGCTCATGGATTGAGCGCGGCCCGCAACGCCGACGTCCTCAGATCCGGCCGAAGCCCTGGTTCGTCACGACTTCGCGACGGCCCACGCCGCGCCGCTCGACGAGCGGATTGATCTCGATATCGAACGCGGTCAGCGTCTCTTCGAACAAGGGGCGGAGCTTGATGACCTCGGTGATGAGTTCGTCCGGCGTGTGCCGTCGCTCGACGCACTTGCGCGCTTCGTCCTCGATCGATTCAGCTAGGTCGGCCAAAGCATGCGCGCCGAACTGGTCCGCCTCACCCTTCAGCGTGTGCGCGGGAATGACGAGGGCCACGGCGTTCTTTGCCCGCATGGCATCTTCGATCGCCGCAACCGACTTTGTCCCGTCCTCGCGAAAATAACCGAGTATGCGTATGAAATCGGCCCCAAGCGTCGCCCGGGTCTGCTGAAAAACTTCCCAATCGATGATCGGCGCGTCTGCCACGTCATGCACTCCGGCTAGAGCGGTCCCCAACTCTGCCGACGTCGTTCTAAGTGCTGGAAAGTAAAGGTCGAGTTACCGTCCCGTCGCCTTGCCGTCGGAAAACGGATTTTTCGGCGCGCGGAACGTGAGGCGGATCGGCACGGCGCCAAAGTCCAGCTCCCGGCGCAAGCCGTTCACCAAATAGCGGCGGTAGCTTTCCGGAAGTTCGTCGACTCGCGTGCCGAAAATCACGAAGCTCGGGGGCCGCGCCTTGATCTGGGTGGCATAGCGCAGCTTGATCCGGCGCCCGCCCGGCGCTGGTGGCGGATTGGCCTCCAAAGCGCGTTCGAACCAGCGATTGAGGCGCCCCGTCGAGACACGCCGACTCCATGCCGCCCGCGTCTCGAACGCGACTTTCATCAACAGATCCAGGCCCTTGCCCGAAATCGCCGACAACGTCAGCAACGGCACGCCGCGCACTTGGGCGAAACCGTCATCGAGCGCTGCGCGAATGCCCTGATAGAGCGGCGCACCGTTTTCGACCGTGTCCCATTTGTTGAGCGCGAAAATCATCGCGCGGCCTTCGGTATAGATCTGGTCAGCGATGCGAAGATCCTGAGCCTCGAGGCCGCGCGTCGCATCGAGCAGCACCACGACAACCTCAGCGAAATCGATCGCATTCTTGGTGTCCTGCGCCGACAGCTTTTCCAGCTTGTCGTCGACCTTGGCGCGGCGCCTGAGGCCGGCAGTGTCGATCAGGCGGACGTCCCGCGTGCGCTCGCCATCCTGCCATTGCCAGTCGATGCTGATCGAATCGCGCGTGATCCCGGCCTCAGGTCCGGTGATCATCCGTTCCTCGTCGAGCAGCTTGTTCACCAGTGTCGATTTTCCCGCATTGGGGCGGCCTACGATCGCAAGCTTCAGCGGCGACTCGTCGTCGTCGTAATCGGCGTCGATCAGGTCCGCGTCGTCACCGTCATCGTCGTCGGATTCGGCGTGGGCTGCGGCAGGCAGAAGTGTCGCTGATGCATGCTGAACCGCCGGCATGTCGAGCCGCGCCTGCGCCGCGTCCACGAGCGGCAAGAGCGCTTCGAACAGGTCGGCAAGGCCTTCACCATGTTCTGCACTGAACGGGACCGGCTCCCCGAATCCAAGGGCAAAGCTCTCGTAGACGCCGGCATTGCCGGCATTGCCCTCCGCCTTGTTGGCCATGAGCACGACGGGTGTCTTCGAACTTCGCAGCCAGCGCGCGATTTCCTCGTCGAGGGGAACGATGCCGCTTCGTGCGTCCACCACGAACAAGGCTACATCAGCGCTGTCGACCGCCGCTTGTGTCTGCTGGCGCATGCGGCCGGGGAGCGTCGCGGCATCCTCGTCTTCGAAGCCGGCCGTGTCGACGATCCTGAATTTCAGGCCGAGCAGCTCCGCATCGCCCTCCCGCCGGTCGCGGGTCACGCCAGGGCGGTCGTCGACCAGCGCCACGCGCTTGCCGACGAGCCGGTTGAACAGCGTCGATTTGCCGACGTTGGGCCGACCGATGATGGCGACGGTCGGCTTACTCATCACCTGAACGCCGAAATGCGGCCCGAGTTGTCGAGGATATAAAGCGTAGAATTCGCGACGACGGGCGACAGGAAGACAGGCGCGCCCACTTTCACCGAACTCACGACCTTGCCATCCGCCGGCGAAACATAGGTCAGCCCGCCTTCCGAATTCGCCAGGATCAGCCGCTCTCCGGCGAGCACGGGGCCGGTCCAGCTGACCGGTCCGTTCTTCGCCTTGTTCTTACGGTAGCGCTGCAGTTGCGATACCCAGCGCACCTTGCCGGTGGCCCGGGCGACGCACAGAAGCTTTGCCTCGTCGGTGACGACGAAGACCCATTCGCCCGCGACCCATGGAGTCGAGATGCCGGCGACGTTCAGTTCCCAGATCCGTTGTCCGGTCACCAACTCAAGGCTGACCATGCGCCCGCCCTGCCCGATGGCAAACACGCGCCCCTGATCAATCACGGGATCGGCATCGATATCGCTAAGCGTCGAGACCGACGTGTTCACGCTGGTCCGCGACAGCGCGTCGCCCCAGAGGGTACGGCCGTTCTCGTAGCGATAGGCAACGAGATCGCCCGACGAGAAACCCGATACCACCGTCGCCTGTGCCACAGCGGGCGCCGCCACGCCGAACACACCAGCGGTTTGCACGGCCGCAGCCTCCGTCCACTGCGTCGTCCCGTCCGCCGCGTTGATGGCAAAAATCTGGTTGTCCTGGCTCATCGCATAGACGCTGCCGCCGGCAACGGTTGGTGCGCCGCGGAGCGGCCCGCCCGGGCGCTTTTTCCAGACGGTCGAGCCATTTGCCGCATTCAGCGCGGCGATATCGCCCAGGCCGTTGGTCGCAAACACCATGGCGCCATCGACGCTAACGCCACCGCCAAAGGCGATGCGCCCCTGCTTCTTCTTGCCGCCGCCACCGAAAGAGACGCTCCAGCGCTTGGCACCAGTCGCTGAATCAAAAGCATGGACCGTGCCGGCCGTGTCCATCGCGTAGAGGGTACCACCCGAAACGACAGGCGCTGCGGCAAGCCGCTCGGACTTCGTGACGCCGACGATCTTTGCTTCCCAGACGCGGACGGGCGAACCGCCAAGCGCCAGATGCCCCATCGATTTTGCCGAATTGCCGCCCGGCTGGCTCCAGCTGTCATTGGCGACAGCTGCGGGCAACAGCACCTGGACATCAGCGATCGACGGCTCGACACCGGCATCGTTCTCGCTGGTCAGGATGGGAACCCGCTCGCCGAGCACGGCTGTTTTGGGCTTGCCCTTCTTGAAGACACCGCATCCGCCGGTGGCAAGCAATGCCACCAGCGCCGGGGCAAGAACCAGCGCGCGTTTGTTGAATTTCATCATTTACCGATCCCGCTCTGCGCACGCGCTACCTTCACATCCACGCCCAATACACCCGCCAACTGAACGCTGCGCGAACGAATCGAATCCGGCACGCCTTCATCGCTGGCTAGCGCTGCGAACATCGCCCCCGCTTCCGCACGCTTGTTCATTTGCAGATAAGCAATCGCCGTCATTTCGCCGGCACTGCCGAAAAAGGGATTACCCTTTACGGCGAGCGGCTTGAGTCGATTGACGACGTCCTGCGGCGGCATCGTATCAAAGGTCGCGGCGACCTGTCGGACGAGGGCGAGGTTCCGGTAAGGCAGAGCCACCGAGCTATCCGCCGCAATCGCGGCATAGTCCGCACCCGCGCCTCGTGCATCACCCTTGCTGAGCTTGGTTGCCGCCAACGCCAGCTTGGCAGCTGCTTTGTAGCCCGGCGTAGCCGACGCGCCGAGCTTCACGAGCTCCGGTTCAGCCTTGTTGGTCGCGCCGCTGACGAGATCGTCGAGCGCGAGCGACATTTGCTCGCCCTCGACGCCCGCAGCCGCCTCTCGATTATTCTGCCACCAAAGATAGCCGCCGAGCGCGATAAGAGCAGCGATTGTCGCAGCGATGACGGCGCGGCCCCATCGTTTCCAGAATCGTGCCGCACTATCGAGACGGACTTGCTCGTCCACTTCACGCAGGAATGCTTCGTTGGTCTGCGGCGGGAGCGCCAAGTCTGTGCCCTTTCTCGGGGAAAAATGATGGGATGCCTTAGCGGCGCAGGCGGGGCGCGGCTAGACCTTGTTTGCGTCGGGCGCTGGGGGCTTGGCGACGTAGATCTGGTCCGCCGTCGGAAAGGCGCGGGTGCGAACATCGGCAGCATAGGCGGCCGCCGCCTCTGCAACAAAGTCGGCCATGGCGGCGTAGCGCTTTACGAAACGCGGCGTCCGTTCGAAAAGTCCGAGCATGTCTTCGGTGACGAGCACCTGGCCGTCGCACCGGGCCGAGGCACCGATCCCGATGACTGGAATGTCGACAGCGGCCGTTACCGCATCAGCGAGGGTCTCAACCACCCCTTCGAGCACAACCGCGAAGGCGCCTGCCGCGGCCACGGCGGTCGCGTCGTCGAGGATGCGCGTATATTCGGCCTCACTTCGCCCGCGCGCACCATAGCCGCCAAGTTGATTGACGGCCTGCGGGGTAAGGCCGACGTGCGCCATGACGGGGATGCCGCGCGCGGTGAGGAACGCGATCGTCTCGGCCATCGCCTGCCCGCCCTCAAGCTTGATTGCCGCGCAGCCGGTCTCCGCCATGACGCGACTGGCGCTCGCGAAGGCCTGTTGCGGCGAGCCCTCATAGCTCCCGAAGGGCATGTCGACGACGACGACGCTGTGATAACTACCCCGCACCACGGCCGCGCCGTGCGCGCACATCATGTCGAGCGAGACGGGCAGCGTCGACGGCAAGCCGTAGATCACCTGCCCCAGCGAGTCGCCGACGAGCAAAAGGTCGCACTGAGGATCGAGCAGCTGCGCCATGCGCACGGTGTAGGCCGTCAGCATCACCAGCGGCTCGGCAGTCGTGCCCGCCGTCTTGTGTGCACGGATTGCGGGCACTGTCAGCCGCTTCATCGGCGCGGGCGTCGGATTGGCCCGGCTGGTCGAGGTATCGAGGGTGAAGGTCGTGGACATGCCGCAGTCTAACGTCTCACGTCCGCCGCGTCACCCGACCTGAACCCCTTTCCAGAAAGCGATGCGATCCCGGATCTCGGCTGCGGCCTGTTTCGGCTCGGGATAGTACCAGGCCGCATTCGCGTTGGTCTGTCCGTCCACAACGACATTGTGATAGCTTGCCGTCCCCTTCCACGGACAGACGCTTGTCGTGGCGCTGTCGGTCAGAAAGGCAGGGTTCACGCTGGATCGTGGGAAATAATGGTTGCGCTCGACCACGACGGTGTCGTCGCTTTCGGCGATTGTCGCGCCATTCCAGACTGCCTTGACCATGCACCTATCCTCTGAATGCCGTGACTTCGATTTCGATCTTCATTTCGGGTGCCACAAGGCCAGTTACAATACATGTCGCCGCAGGCCTGACGTCGCGGAACACGTCACCAAAAACCGGGCTGACCGCGGGCCAGTCCGCCCCTTCGGTGATGTAATAAGTGGCGCGGACGACATCGCGCAGGGAAAAGCCGCCCTGGGCAAGCGCGTCCGCGATCGTACTGAGCGCATTGCGTGCCTGATCCCGGACATCCGGTGGCATCTGCATCGTCGCATAATCATAGCCCGTGGTCCCGGCGACGAAACACCAATCCCCCTGGACGACGGCACGCGAATAGCCAGCAACGGACTCGAACGGCGAACCCGAGGAAACGAGCTTGCGGGACAACGGCTTATCGTCCGCGCGCCGGACCGCCGCGACCCCCGCTGCCGGGACCGCCGCCGCGCGGGGGGCGCTTGGTCTCGACGACGGGCGGCTTGCCGGGACCACGTCCGGGCGCACGCGGTCCGCGCGGCGGCCCATCCGTGCGCGGCGGGCGCGAACCGCTCGGCGGCGGACGCGAGGGGGGCGTGCCCTTCGACACGTTATAACCCTCTTTCAAGAGGCGGTTGAACGCCGCTCGCGTGCTCGCCGATATCGCGACCTGGACTTCTCGCGGCAGGTCAGCGAGCGTCGTATTCTGGTGCACCGCCCCAAGATCACGTGCGAGCGCGTTGGCGAGACCGCCGGAAGCGGCCTTCCAGGCAACGATGGCGTCGAGGACAGCGGCGACGACCGCTTCCTGCATGATGTCGGTAGCTGACTTTTCCATGTCCGGCGCAAAGCCATGTGCCAGCGTCCGGGTCAAGCAAAGTCGGCCAAGAAAGGCGTAGAAAAAGCCGCCCCGCCGAAGCGGGAACGGCTCGAGGTTCAAACTTTAGTTGTTACCTGTAGTCGCGATAGCGCCAATCATGATCGCGGTCGTTATGCCAGCGGTGCTCGCGACGCGCGCGTTCGCGCCACTCGCGTTCGCGCTGCCAGCGTATGCGGCGCTCCCACCGCTCCCGAGCCCGCCAGTCCGAGCCGCGGTAGTATCGACGATCATCGCCATAACCATAATAGCCGCGGTCATAGGCACTGTACCGCGGCCCGACGCTCACCGTCACGCTACCATAGCTTTGTGCCGCAGCCGGTGCGGCGAGGCCCACCACCGACGACGCGGCAAGGGCGGCAGCGTACAAAAACTTGCGTACCATTTCCCATCTCCTTCACGTGGCAGGGGGCCACGAAAGAAGCGATTAGCGCCATTGCGCTGGCACGGGCCTGAACGCGGGCGTTAGCTGAGGTTCAGGCAGGAAAACTGGCTTCCCATTCCTGAACCTTGAACCCGATCAGGAAGATACCGTCGCCCTCGACCAATGGCCGCTTTATCATCGATGGGTTGGCCCGCAGGAGGGCAAGCGCACTATCGCGCGTGTCCGGATTGTCGAGCGCGCGTTTGTCGTCTTCGGAAAGATTGCGAAACGTCGTGCCGGACCGGTTCACCAGCCGATCCCATCCGGCAGCATCAGCCCAGCGCACAAGCGTCTCGGTATCGATGCCTTGCCGCTTGTAGTCGTGAAACGTGAAGGCGACGCCCCGCCCCGTCAACCAGCCGCGAGCCTTTTTGATCGTGTCGCAATTCGCAATCCCGTAAACGGTCAACGTCATGTCAGCCTCCCGGTTTCGGGCTTACCGATATCTCGCGTTTCTGGAAAATTTCGCGCTTTGCCTTTTCCCGATGCCCGGCGTGGCTGGCGTGGCTGGCGCAATTTGGGAACGGGCCGCCGCCGGCCGCCAAGGCTTCATCATAAAGGAAAGCCGCCGCTCATACTGAACGGCGGCTCTTGGAGGCGAAGCAAATTGTTTTTACGCGTAGCGGACTTCAACGGAGCGGCGACGACGGAGCGAGGCCCCGATCATGCCAAAGCCAAGGATCAGCATCGCCCATGTCGCGGGTTCAGGAACGGCCGCAACCGATTCTGCGCCGCCCGTGAAGGCAAGAGCATTGGCGAACAGGGTGCGGTAGTCACCCGTTGCATGGCCTAGCGTGACTACGTTCGGGTTGAGCGTGATCGCCGCGACCTTGTGGGTTGCGTTGTAGCCTGCGAGCGGCCGCCCGTCGTTCCACGAAGCCGCAAGTGTGGCCCCGACGTCGAGACCGGCGAGATAATCGCCATTATATTGGCTGGACGAGAGCGCGGTCACACCCTGCATGAGCGGATCGAGCGCGTCATAAGTCCCGAGCGTGTGGCTATCATATGCCGAAAAGGTCGGGTTCGTGAACGGATTGTACCCGGTGCTGTTCAGCAGCCCGCCAGAATTGCCAACCTGTTGGCCCCAGAAAGTGCCGATGACCACGCCCCCGCCGCCGAGGACATAGTTCCCGAGGAGATTGGAAAGGGCGGTCGTGTCCACTCCCAGGCGATCCGAGAACACCAACACTGAGTTGAATTGCTGCAGATAGGCCAAGGTCGGGAGGCCGCTGGTGCTGAAATCGTAGGACGAACTGAGAGCCTGGTCGAACCGCGCGTCCGACCCGATCAGGTCGGTCTTGATCTTGGCGTCGGTCGAGCTGTCATATCCGCCGAGAATGAGCGACTTAACTTGTGCTGCCGCGGGTTGAACAGCTGCCATGGCCACCAAACTGAACGCGGCAAAACGCAACATAAACGAACGCATTTCTTTCTCCCTGTTACTTCCAGGCCCCGTTGCGATGATTATCGATACGCGTCAATCATTTACCATATGTAACGTTGTTCCAAGGCGGGACTTCATGGCAGTGCCGTCGCTATTTCAGTGCCGCTGCCCCATTGCGGTCGCGGCGCACCAAGCGGTTGTGGTGACAAGCGATAGTCCCCGGCCCACCAGGCAGAATTACGCGAGACGCTCTCGTACGCGGCGACAGCCGGCAAACATCGCGCCGGAGCACGGGGGATCGAGGGGCACCGCTTTACGGCAGCGTCAAGCTAGGCTGCCAGATGAAGGTAGGCCGGATCGAAATCCGCCACGCGGCGCAAACCTGCCCAATCGACAATCCTCACATCACGCCGATTTCGCACGATGACGCCCCGGGCGCTCAGTTCCTGCAACATCCGGTTGACGTGGATCGGCGTCATGCCCGTCGCATCGGCGATCTGCTCCTGCGTCATGGGCAGTTCCAGCCTTGTCGCGGAGCCCAAGCCGGCCGCCTCGAGACGGGCGACCAGTTCGCACAGCATATGGGCGACACGCGCCACGCCGTCGCGACGTCCGACATTGAGCACCCATTCGCGAAAGATCGACGCGTCGACAAGCGCGCTCCGCCAGACGGCTTTACGCACTGCGGGCCGCTGATCGAGGACGCGCTGCAGATCCAGTTTCCGAACCCAGGCGACGGTCGAGGGGGTAATGGTCTGGACATTGTGGTCGGCCTGCACGAGTTCCAGATGCTGGACGTCGAGGAGATCGCCCGGAATATGCAGCGAGACGATTTGTCGTTCGCCCGCGGACGTCATCTTATGACGACAGGCAAAGCCCTTCAGCAAAATGCAGCAAAGGTCCGGTCGCGCACCTTCCCGGACAAGCAAATGATTTGCCGGCTGGTTGTCGAGACGTACCGGCAGATCCTCGATCGCGCGGACGTCTTGGCTATCCAGATTCTTGAGATTGTTCAAATTTTTGACGAAGAGTTCAAGCATCCTCCCCAGTTATCAAATAGCTGTGGAGCGGCGCATAACCTGCATCAAGTCACATCAACTTGCCCGCCCCGCGGAAACGCCTGTCCGTGGCGCACTAGGCCGCAGCGACGGCCACTTCTTCGATCGAAGTCCGTTCAAGCCGGCGCGACCATCGGCGATACGTCGCCAGCGCCTGCGCGACGACCTGGTCCATGTTGTAATAGCGATAGGTGGCAAGGCGGCCGACGAACGTCACGCCCGGCTCGGCATCTGCGAGCGCCTCGTAGCGCTTGAAAAGACGTTGATTTTCGCTGCGCGGAATTGGGTAATAAGGATCGCCCTCCGCCGCCGGGAATTCGTAGGTGATCGTCGTGGCCAGTGACTCCTGCCCGGTCAAATGCTTGTATTCGCTGATCCGGGTGAAGGGGACAGCTTCATCAGGATAATTCACGGTCCCCACGCTCTGGAACCGCGGCGCATCAACGGTCTGGTGCTCGAAGCGCAGCGACCGATAGGGAAGTTTGCCGAAGCGGTATCCGAAATACTCGTCGATGGGCCCGGTGAACACCATCTCGTTGAACGAAATATCCCCGACGACGTCCTTGTAGTCGACGCCCAACACCACCTCGATATTGGGATGATCGAGCATCCGCTGGAACATCTTTGTATAACCCTCCGCCGGCATCGCCTGAAAGCTGTCGGTGAAATACCGGTCGTCGGTGTTGGTCCGGGTGGGCACACGGGCCGTGACCGACTTGTCGAGTTCGCTGGGATCGAGCGCCCATTGCTTGCGGGTATAACCGCGGAAGAAGGTCTCATAGAGTTCGCGGCCGATCGCGTTGACCACCACGTCTTCCGACGTCCGGATCTCGTCCACGGGTTCGGCGCGCGACGCAAGGAATGCCTGCGCCTCTGCGTCGGTCTCCAGGTCGAGACCGTATAGCAGGTTGAGTGTTGTCCGGTTGATCGGCATCGGCACTTGCTTGCCTGCGACCGCGGCGAGAACGCGATGCTCATAGGGTCGCCACTTGGTAAAGCGCGAGAGATAATCGACCACCTCCGCACTGTTCGTATGGAAGATGTGCGGCCCGTATTGATGCATCAAGATGCCTGCCGCGTCGTAGCGATCATAGGCGTTACCGGCGATGTGCGGACGACGATCGATAACCAGGACTTTAAGCCCCGAGTCGCTCGCCAGGCGCTCTGCCATGACCGACCCCGCGAAACCGGCGCCGACAACAAGGACGTCATAATGCAAGGACGCCGGGCGGCGGACATGCCGGGCAGCAGTTGCCGCATCGATTTCGTCCTTCATGGCGGCGGCCGTCCGGTCCCAGGACATAGTTGCCAGTGCGCGGTCCACCTCCGGCAGCCACGCAATTTCGTCATCTCGCATCGCAAGCGCAGCGTCGCAGGCGCGCACGAACTCGTCGGCACCATCGGCAATAATGACGCTGTCGAGCGATCCATAGTGACGCACCACATCGACCACGGGCGTCGAGACGACCGGACGCCCCCCTGCCAGATATTCCGGCGTCTTGGTCGGACTGATGAAGCGTGTGGATTTGTTGATGGCAAAGGGCATGAGCGCGACGTCCCATGTGCCGAGCACCGTCGGAAGATCCTCATAGCTCAGCGAGCCCGGGTAGCTCAGATTGGCCCGTTGCGGCAGATCGCACGGATCGATCTTGGCAATCGGGCCGACCATTTCGATGTCCCATTCGGGACGCGCCTCGGCCAGGGCCGCAACCACGGACAAGTCGATCCTCTCATCGATGACGCCGTAAAAGCCGAGGCGGGGCCGTTCCTCTGCCCTGCGTGGCTTAACGTCGCGCGCCCGGGCGAAATGCGCCGTATCGACACTGGAAGGAAAGGGTTTGACCCGCGGGTGGCGGTCGCGCTTGGCCTCGTACAGGCTGTAGCCGCCGGTGAACACGCAGTCCGCCGCCGACAGCAACTCTCCCTCGAGTGCCAGCAGGCCGGGCGGCGCAAACTTGAAGTTCGCGAGTTCGTCCATGCAATCATAGACGGTGCAGGCGGCCTTCAACTGGCGCGAAAAGGCCAGCATCATGGGAGTATAATACCACCGAACGGCCACGGGCCCCCGCTGGGCGACCAGCAGGTCGAGCAGCTCTACAAGCGCGGTGCGAGCAACCTCGTCCGACATTCCCGCCACAAGGTGCGGTACCGCCACGATGATGCCGTCACGCATTACGGTTTCGAGACGCGGCCGCAAACTGTCGTAGACGGGCTCCTCCCAGTAGACGACGTCGTAAGTGGCGGCGAAACGCGTCAGGAGATGTTGCGGACGCTGCAGAACAAAATCCCAGCGAAGGTGGGAAAAGCAGATCAGTTGGGGCTTGCGCGAACGGTCGAGGATTTTGGACATGCGACATCTCCGCCCCCGGGCGTGCCGGACAGGCTGTTTGACGGGAAGTGAGTGTGACCGCACATCAGCTGTGCAGAATTGGCTCCAAGCGATCCGATTATGGCGATCGGTAGGGCGTCAGCCCGGTCGAATGGCGTAGCCGATTACCGCGACACTTAACGCTCATCGGGCCGCCCACGCTTCAAGACCGCGCAGCTTGGTTGCCGAACCGACTGTTTCCATAATCATTTCAAAGGTTTTCGCTGTACTCAAATTCTTTCTGAAAACGTTCGCGCCAATGCATCGTTCCTGTGCTGTTAATCTGGATTAAGTTAGCAACATATCCGTGGGGGGATCGACGTGAGCGACTGGAAAATGGGGCGACGCAAGGCGCGCCCGTGCCTCGTGGCACTACGTAGGCTGTGGATACCGGAATGTAAGAAACGTGGCCTTATGGGCAAACAATACTTTCCAGGATGCATGAACGATGCCGACCGACCTTGGGGCTTTTGAACCCAAAATGAGTGCCCGTTGAGATGGCTTATACCTCTTTGCTTTGCGTCACCCTGTGCGGTGCAACCGCCGATCAGGTGGAACCGGTATTGGCCGACACTGCAGACAGCGCGGCCCTGGCAAACCGCGGGCTCGGCATAACGGGCGCACTGCTGTTCACCGGGGAGCACCTGGTCGAAGTGATTGAAGTCCGCCGCCCTCCGGAGGACCTCGATCGCCACTTCGTCAGCCTGAACCCCGAGTGGGAACAGGTCGTGTTCATGGAGCAGCGCAAAGTTAGCCAGCGACGCTTTTCGGAATGGTCGACAGCGTACACCGGACCATCCAATTTCGTTTCGGGCCATGTCTCGCGCCTGCTCGAGGCGTCCTCCCCGGACGAAAAACGACGCGCAGCACAGCGCCTCGCCGACCTTGTCTACGAGTTCGTCAGGACCCCGGGAAAGGCATAGGTCGCTTGCTCAGCTGCGGTCGTCCAGACTGCTTTCTTGCGCGACGAGCATGTCGCCGCCGGAAGGCAGGCGACGGTGGACGCGCGGCACCGAAAAGCGGAATTCGGCACCTTCCGGTCCCGTCCGATGCAACCAGATGCGGCCTCGGTGCGCCTCGATGATCGTGCGGCAGATCGACAGGCCCAGTCCCATGCCGTTCTCCTTGGAGGAGTCGGACCACGAAAACATCTTGCTGGCAGCATCCGGCGAAACGCCGCTGCCGCTGTCGATCACGCGTACCACGAGGTTTTCGGCATCCTCGCCCGCAACGACGGTGATGACATGTCCGCCGGACGCCGATCCGGCTTCACTTGCATTGCGCAGAAGATTGATGACGACCTGCTGAATCTGGACGCGGTTCGCGGTCATGGTCAGGCCGGGCCAAATGTCCTTCGAGATGCGGATGCCCGGAGGAATTGCCGAGCCGACGAGCCGGATGCATTCGTCGATTGCCGGCTCCACGTCGAATGTCGTTCGAACCGGTTCGCGCCGCTTCGTCAATTCGTGAAGATTGCGGATGATGTCGGCGGCGCGTTCGGAAGCTTCGCGGATGCCGAGCAGTGCCCGCTCGATGCGCCCGTCCTCGCGGGCCTCGGCGTCGACGATTTGAAGGCTGCCCGCGACGTAATTGGCGATCGCGCTCAGCGGCTGATTCAGCTCATGGGCAAGCGTTGTCGACATGGCGTTCATGGCGTTGACCCGAGACACGTGGATCAACTCCGCCTGCAGCGCGGCCAGCGTGACGGCGGCGCTGTGCTGCTCGGTCACGTCATGACCTTCACAAAACAGCCCGGCGATCTTGCCGTCCGGACCGTAAACCGGCTGCTGGACGAAATCGAGATATCGCGGCTCGGTCGAGCCGGTTTCGACATTCAGGAAATCGACCTTGAATGCCTTGGCGACGAAAGGCTCTCCCGTCCGGTACACCTTGTCGACGAGATCAAGAAAATCCTGGCCGAGCTGGTCGAGGAGATGCTCATGGACGGTCAGGCCGACGACCTGCTCGAGCCCGACGAGCTCGCGGTAAGCGGCATTTGCGAAGGAGTAACGATGCTCCGGGCCTTCGGTGATCGCGATAAAGCCGGGCGCGTTTTCATATAACGCGTGAAATTCTTCGTTTTTGCCGATCCGCCGGTCGGGACTGTCAGCAAGACGGACGAAGCTCAGTGAAAAGTTCTGGACCACGTTCTCGCTGTCACGGACGCTGTCCAGTACCAGAGCAATGGCAAAGTCGGACCAGTCCGCCCGCCTGCAACGCATCTCCCAAATCCCGCTGCCATGCGACTTCATCGCAAGCTCGACCGCGGTCTTGAATCTCGAATCAACCAAATGGTCGAACAGAAAATTCAGCGGCTCACCGACGACCGACGTTTCGGGAAAACCCGTTGCCCTGACAAAGGCGTCATTGACGAAAACGACCGGCCAATCGGGTCCGGTATGATCGAGGAAGATCATCGGCACAGCGCTGGTTTCGGCCGCTATGGAAAAATGATTGTCTTCCGGCGCGACCCGGCCGCTGTTCATTGCCAGGGCATGCTGTCTCGTTGAATCGCTATACTTCAATTCATCCATCCGGCGTGTCGCGGACGGTGCCGCCCCCCGGAACGCAATGTTCGCGGATTGTGCGAGGTTCAAGTCCTTTAAGACGAAGTATTTGGAGAAAATTTTGCCGGTCGCCCCGGATCGTTTCGGCTGTCGCCTATAACAATGAGTTAGCACGATGATGCACCGAGCGGGTGCGCCCTCGCGACCTTGGGCTCTTGGAGTAGAGAATGACGATCCGAACATTCGTCCGTGCGGGCGGCGCAGCACTTCTCGTTATGATACTGACGGTTGCCGGCCTTGCTGCGTGGCGGATCAACGTCATCCGGATGGGGGGGCCGTTGCAGACCGAGGCGCAACAGACTTCCGACCTTATTGCCGACGTGCTGCCGCCCCCGGCTTACGTGATCGAGGCGTATCTCGACGCGACGCTCCTCGCTAATAATCCGGGCGCTGCGGACAAGATCGCCAAAGAACTCGACAAGCTCCATGCGGATTTTACCACCCGGCACCAATACTGGTCCAAGTCGGGCATTGACGACGGTGTCTATCAGGCGCTCGCCGCCAGCAAGCCGTCCGCCGACCTTTTCTGGGATGAGGTGGAGAACAAGCTCATTCCCGCTGCCAAGGCGAATGATCGCGCCGCCCTGGGCGCGAGCTACGCCAGGGTCATGGCCCTTTATGCGAAGCACCGCGCCGCGATCGATGTGGTCGTTTCGCGCTCGAACGACTATCACGACAGCCTGACAAAGAGTGCGGCATCGACGCTGACGACAGCGCTGGTCATGCTTTCGGTCCTCGGGCTGATCATCGTCGGCTGCGTCGGCGCTTTCTGTGCCCTGCTGCTGAAGCGCTTCGTAACGCCGACGGTGGAACTCGCCGAGGTCACCGTCGCTCTCGCCGAAGGAAAGCCGGCAGTGGTGCCGTTCGTTGGACAGGCCGACGAACTGGGCCAGATTGCCAATGCCGTGGAACGCTTTCGCCAAACTGCCGTCGCGCGCGCCGAGACCGACGCACGCGTCGCCAGCGACCAGAAGATGGTCAACGATGCCTTGGCAAATGTCCTGCAGGCACTGGCCGGCGGCGACCTGACCAAGCAGGTCCAGATCGAATTCCCGGAGACCTACAAGGCGACCGGCGACAATCTGAATGCCGCCGTGGCCACGCTGCGCATGATGATCCAGACGGTTGTCGAAACAGCAAGCGACATCCAGACCGGCGCAGGCGAAATCGCCACTGCCTCCGAAGATCTTGCGCGCCGCACCGAAGGGACGGCTGCGAGCCTTGAGCAGACGAGCGCCACGCTGGTGCAGATCGACGAGCGGCTGCAAACTGCAACGATGGCATCGATCGGTACGGTCGCCCGTGCCGACACGGCACTGAAGACCGTCAACCTGGGTCGCGCAACAGCCGAAGAGGCGGTGCAGGCGATGAACCGGGTTGCGGACAGTGCAAAGGGCACCGACGCCGTGATCGAAGGGCTCGACAAGATCGCCTTCCAGACCCGCGTGCTCGCCATGAACGCTGCCGTCGAGGCCGGACGTGCGGGCGACGCCGGAAGAGGCTTTGCCGTGGTCGCCGACCTCGTGTCTGCCCTTGCTCAGCGTGCCGAGGAAGAAGCGCAGAGCGCACGCGACCAGCTGACGACGACCCAGGCGGAGATCGTCGTGGCGGTCGCTGCCGTTCACAATGTCGACGGCGCGCTGCAGGAGATCGCTTCGAACGTCGGGGAGGTGAACGCCTTGCTGAACGGTATGGTCGCCGACAACCAGGCCCAGTCGCTGGCCGTCAGCGAGATCGTCGCAGCCGTGACGAGCATGGATCACGCGACCCAGCAGAACGCGGCAATGGTGGAGGAGACGTCGGCAGCCGCCACCAACCTGTCGACCAAGGTCGACATGATGATGGACCAGTCGAAGAGCTTCCGCTTCGAGCGACGGGTCCGCAGCGAGCACGTTGCGGTCGATCGCAGGGCCGGTGGCAACCGCGGGGGCAGGCCGGCCGATCGGCGCGCGGGCCAGGATGCGGGTGCGCGTCGCCCCGTCCTCGTCGACGCCTGAGGAGCGCCCGGGCGCACCCAGACCGTGCAGCCGCATTGACTTTGGCGCTGCCGGCGCTATGGGCCACGCCTTCCGGCGGATCCTCCGCCCGGTCTGGGGTACCTCGCACGGCCCCTTAACGAACGAAAAGGACTATATCTATGCGCCATCGTGTCGGCGGACGTAAGCTTCAGCGCACGTCTTCGCATCGTACTGCCCTGTTCCGCAACATGGCGGCAGCGCTCATCAAGCATGAGCAGATCACCACGACCTTGGCGAAGGCGCGCGAATTGCGTCCCTATACCGAAAAGCTGGTCACGCTGGCCAAGAAGGGTGGCCTGTCGAACCGCCGCCTGGCCCACGCCCGGCTGCTCGACGAGAAACAGCTTACCAAGTTGTTCGACGTGATCGCGGCTCGTTACGCCGACCGTGCCGGCGGTTACCTGCGTATCGTCAAGGCTGGCATCCGCGCGTCGGACGCCGCCGACATGGCGATCATCGAATTCGTCGATCGCGACGTGTCGGCCAAGGGTCAGGACTCCGGCCCGGTGATGGGCGATGACGACATGGACGAGGCTGCCTAAGCAAGACTGCTTGCCAGCGTGCAAGAAGCCATCATAGGCTCCGGAATCACCTGATTCCGGAGCCTTTTGTTTGAAACCTGCCCTGCTCGCGGCTCTTGCCGCCCTAACGTCCGTCCCCATCATGGCCGAAACCCCCCTCACCTACCCGGAGACTGCGACCGTCGCGCAGGTCGACGACCAGTTCGGCGAAAAGATTGCCGATCCGTATCGCTGGCTGGAAAATGACGTCCGCACCGATGCCAAGGTCCGCGACTGGGTGACGGCCGAAAACGAGGTGACGGACGCCTATCTCGCGACGTTGCCGGGGCGCGACGCATTCAGGTCGCGGATGAAGGCATTGTACGATTATGAACGCATGGGGACGCCGCGGAAGGCCGGCGCGCGCTATTTCTATTCGCACAACAGCGGGCTGCAGAACCAATCGACACTTTGGGTGCGCGACGGACTGAACGGCGCAGGGCGCCTTTTGCTCGACCCCAATCTCTGGGCCAAGGACGGGGCGACGGCACTTGCGGAATGGGCACCGTCCGACGACGGGCGCTACCTTGCCTATGCGATTCAGGATGGCGGTACCGATTGGCGTACGTTGAAGGTGATAGACGCAACGACCGGCAAGGAGTTGTCCGATCGCGTCGAGTGGGTGAAATATTCCGGCATCGCATGGAAGCCGGACGGTAGCGGCTTCTTCTATTCGCGGTTCGATGCGCCGGCCGAAGGGGCGAAGTTTCAGGCACTGACGACCAACCAGCAGGTGTGGTTCCACAAGATCGGCAGCGCGCAGGATGCCGACACCCTGATTTACCGCACGCCTGACCGGCCGAAGCTGGGCCACAGTGCGCAGGTAACCGATGACGGCAAATGGCTGGTCATCAGTTCGTCGCAGGGCACTGATCCCAAAGTCGAAATTACGGTGGCACCGCTCGTCGGCGACACCGTCGGCAAGCCGCGCACGCTGATCGCCGGGGTCGAGAACAATTGGGAACTGGCCGGGACCGTCGGTTCGAAATTCTGGTTCGTGACGGACAAGGATGCGCCCAAGGGACGGATCGTCCTGATCGACGTCGCAGCGAAGTCGCCAAAGCTGAAGCCGGTCATCGCGGAGTCGGGCGACACGCTTGTCGGCGCCTCGCTGATCGGCCAGCGGCTGCTCGTCGCCTATCTGGGCGATGCCAAGTCAGAAGCCGAATTGTTCGAGCTCAGCGGACAGTCGCTGGGGCAAGTCCGGCTGCCCGATATCGGCACGGCGTCGGGTTTCGGGGGCAAAACCGGCGACAGCGAGAGCTTTTATACCTTTACGGGCTTTGCCACGCCGGCGACCGTCTATCGGTACGACAGCGCGACGAATACCAGCACACCCGTCTTCCAGCCGAAGCTGTCGTTCGATCCCGCCGCGTTCGAAACGCAGCAGGTGTTCTACCCGTCGAAGGACGGCACCAAGATCCCGATGTTCGTCGTCCGCAAGAAGGGGCTGACAACGCCGGCGTCGACCTTGCTCTACGGCTATGGTGGCTTCAACATCTCGATGACGCCGGGGTTCAGCGCGACGCGGCTGGCGTGGCTGGAGGCGGGCGGCGTGCTCGCCATCGCGAACCTGCGCGGCGGCGGGGAGTATGGGAATGCCTGGCACGAGGCGGGCAAGCGCGCAAACAAGCAGAACGTCTTCGACGATTTCATCGCGGCAGGCGAGTATCTGATCGCGCAAGGGATTACGTCGAAGGACAAGCTTGCCATCCAGGGCGGATCGAACGGTGGGCTGCTGATCGGCGCCGTCGTCAACCAAAGGCCTGACCTGTTCGCGGCCGCGCTGCCCGCCGTCGGCGTCATGGACATGCTGCGCTTCAACCGGTTCACGGCCGGGCGCTACTGGACCGATGACTATGGCGACCCGTCGGTCGAGTCCGACTGGCGCGTGCTGCGTGCCTATTCGCCACTGCACAATATCCGTTCGGGCGTCGACTACCCGGCGATCCTGGTGACGACTGCAGACACCGACGATCGGGTCGTGCCGGGGCACAGCTTCAAATACACAGCAACCTTGCAAGCGGCGAAGGCGGGCGACAAGCCGCACCTGATACGTATCGAGACGCGTGCGGGCCATGGCAGCGGGAAACCGACCGACAAGATTATCGACGAAGCTGCGGATCAATGGGCCTTTATCGCGAAGTGGACGGGGATGACGGTCGCGGGCCGGTAACAGCGGGTGCCGTGCAAGGCGCGCGTGCTGACCGCCTCTGCAGCATAATCGACGGGGCGATTGCAAACGCTGCCCCATGGTTCGAGCTGCAGAGTGGACGGCGCTGCAACGCTTCGCACGACGCCACTCGATGGGGTAAGCGTCCCAATAAGGGACAGTCATGGCAAAAGTCGGTGCGGCCCGATCGCAGCTGCCTGGCAGGATTGCGGCCTCTTCCGGGGATCGTTTCGCTGCGGCAAAGAGGGTCGGCTTTTTATTTTTTCGATTTAGAAACAATAGGTTAATCTGATCGTATCTGTTTTGACAATCACGCACGTACGCGAGGGTTGTCGAAAAGGAGCACTTCATGAACAGATTGACCCTAGCCGCCGCGATCTCGGCGGTCGCTCTGATGACGACACCCGTTGTAGCTGCACCGGTCCTGACCACAGTTGGCACCAGCTACACCGCCGCCACGCCTATCACGTTTTCGTTCGGGGAAAGCGCGTTCACCTTCACGGGAACGGGCGATATCTTCAACCCGACCGCCGTCAGCAACGGCGGCACCGGCCAGTTCAACACGATTTTCGGCTCGCCGACGTCGTACTTCACGAACCGGGGAACGGTCTCATTCGGTTCGGACAGCCAATATGCGGCGTTTGCAGCGCCCACGACGATTCAGTTTTCGAACGGTGACAACTTCATCGGCCTTCGCGCGACCAGCAATAACCAAGTGTTCTATGGCTATGCGTTCACGACCAACAATGTTCTCAACAGCTACGCCTTCGAAAGCGTGGCCGGCCAAGCCATCACTGCCAGCACCGCCCTTGCAGCGGTTCCGGAGCCCGCGACCTGGGCGATGATGGTCGTCGGGATCGGCGGGATCGGCGGCACATTCCGACTTCGCCGCCGAAAGACGACGGCTTCGTTCGCCTAGGCTTTCGGAGACAGCGCGCCGGTCGATCTAAGGATCGGCCGGCCTTGTCATTGCATCGCCGATCGCCGGGCCTGCCCGAGCACAGCCTCTATGCCGACCTTGGTCAAACCGGGGGCGGGACCAGTCCGATCAGGCGGAGCACGACCGCCATCAGCAACATGGCGCCCAGCCAATGGGCACAGTCGGCCAATGCAGTTCCTATGCCGAGGTTGCGGATGCGGTAGGTGGCCAGAATGACCGGCGCCACAAAGCCGATCCAGATCACAAAGGCGCTGCCGATCGTCATGGTCCAGACGCCGCCTTTCGGCGGCGCGAGAATGAGCGCGCCCGCGAGGATCGAACAGAGCCAGAATTCGGCGATGAGCGCGGTGACAAGAGGCCCTGCCAGCCCGGCCGCGCGCGGACGACCGCGGCTTGCCGCGCTGTAGAAAACGGCACCGAATAAAAGACTCACCAGTGCCGCCGCGAAAATCGCTGGTGCGTTCAGGACGATATAGATCATCGGACCTCCGGTACGGCCAGCATAGCGCGGCATACCGCCGAAGCCAGAAGGGTCTTCGCCGAGAAGGCCGAATACTTTCATTTCGCTGACGACCCAATTCAGCATCGCGACACCGCGACTCGACGATAGTCCTGATACCGGGCACCATCACGGCGGCCCCGTAAAAGGACAGAGACGATGATGAAGCTGCGTTCAGTCACCGCAGGCGCGCTCGCCACCGCGATGCTCGCGACTTCGGTCACCCCGGCGATGGCACAGGGGTATCCGGGCGGCTACGGCGGCGGCTATGGCCGTCCGAGCTATGGCTATCCCGGCGGTTATCGCCGCCACCGCGATCATGACAATACCGGCGCAGTCGTTGCCGGCGTGATCGGGGTCGGCATCCTCGCAGCAATTATCGCCTCGGCTTCGTCGAACAAGAATCGCTCCACCAGCAGCGGCTATGCCTCGAACGGATACGGCACGATTCGCACCGACGACGCCGCGGCCGACGCCTGCGCCAATGCTGCCGAACAGCAGTTGGGTGGCAGCGCGAGGGTGTCGGGCATCGATACGGTCAACCGCGTTGCCGACGGCTACAATGTGCGCGGCACGGTTGATTACGGGCGGAGCACCAGCAATGATCGCTATGGCAGCAGCTATGACCAGCGCAGCTTCAGCTGCTCGGTCCGCTATGGCAGCGTGTCGCGGGTCGATTTCGGCGGATAACGCGTTCGAGGCTGAAGCCGGGAGATGACAGCGGGACATGGCTTCGCTAGGCGAGGCCATGTCCCAGCTCTCGTCCATTCTCATCGTCGATTTCGGAAGCCAGGTCACGCAGCTCATTGCCCGGCGCGTGCGCGAGGCAGGTGTTTACTGCGAGATCGTGCCCTTCAGCAGCGCCGAGGCCGCCTTCGACCGGCTGAAGCCGTCGGGCATCATCTTTGGCGGGGGCCCCGCCTCCGTCATGCATGACGGCAGCCCGCGCGCCCCGCAGCGCTTTTTCGAGGCAGGCGTGCCGATCCTCGGCATATGTTACGGCCAGCAGACGATGTGCGCTCAGCTCGGCGGACGTGTCGGCAGCACCGAAAGCCGCGAGTTCGGCCGCGCCTTCCTGCACGTCGATGACAGCTGCGTGCTGTTCGACGGCCTGTGGAAACCAGGCGAAAGCCATCAGGTATGGATGAGCCACGGCGACAAGGTCGAGGCACTGCCGCCCGGCTTTCGCGTCGTCGCCACATCGGAGCGGGCGCCGTTCGCCGTCGTGGCCGACGATGCGCGGCGCTTCTACGCCACGATGTTCCACCCCGAGGTCGTCCACACGCCTGACGGCGCGAAGCTGATCGCCAATTTCGTGCGCCATGTCTGCGGCTGCGCAGGCGACTGGACGATGGCCGGGTATCGGGCCGCCAAGATTGCCGACATCCGCGCGCAGGTGGGCGACAAGCGCGTAATCTGCGGCCTGTCGGGCGGCGTCGACTCGGCGGTGGCCGCCGTGCTGATCCACGAGGCGATCGGCAAGCAGCTGACCTGCGTCTATGTCGACCATGGCCTTATGCGGCTAGGCGAAAGCGAACAGGTCGTCGGCCTGTTCCGCGAGCATTACGGCATACCGCTCGTGCACGTGAACGCCGAGACGCTGTTCCTCCACGGGCTGAAAGGGCTGACCGATCCGGAGGCGAAGCGCAAATTCATCGGCAAGACGTTCATCGACGTGTTCGACGACGAAGCGAAGAAGATCGGCGGCGCGGATTTCCTGGCGCAGGGGACACTCTATCCCGACGTCATTGAAAGCGTCTCGTTCACGGGCGGGCCAAGCGTCACGATCAAGAGCCACCACAATGTGGGTGGCCTGCCCGAGCGCATGAACATGGGCCTCGTCGAGCCGCTGCGCGAATTGTTCAAGGACGAGGTGCGCGCCCTGGGTCGAGAGCTGGGCCTGCCCGAGATCTTCGTCGGCCGCCACCCGTTTCCGGGGCCCGGCCTCGCGATACGCATCCCCGGAGAGGTGACCAAGGAACGCTGCGACGTCCTGCGCAAGGCCGACGCCATTTACCTCGAGGAAATCCGCAACGCGGGGCTCTACGATGCGATCTGGCAGGCCTTTGCTGTTCTGCTGCCCGTGCGGACGGTCGGCGTCATGGGCGACGGGCGGACCTACGAGAATGTCTGCGCCCTTCGCGCGGTGACGAGCGTCGATGGCATGACCGCCGATATCTATCCGTTCGACGCATCGTTCCTGTCGCGCGTGGCGACGCGGATCGTCAACGAAGTCGAAGGCATCAACCGGGTGGTCTACGACTATACATCGAAGCCGCCTGGTACCATCGAATGGGAATGAACCCCGCCCCGAAGCGGTTCAAGCTGCATTGACGGGGCGCATAACGTCAATAAAACACTGAACATTGATGGCGAGCCGGTGCATCTACATTGTCGATGACGACAAGCTGGTCCGGGAAGGGCTGCAGTTCCTGTTGTCGACGCAGCCCGACCTTCTGATTTTTCCCTGCCGCTCGGGCGACGAGTTCCTGGAAGGGATCGAAGACAAGCCGGGCGGCTGCGTCTTGCTGGATTACAAGATGCCCGGGATCAGCGGGCTCGAAGTCTTGCGCCAGGTCGCTGAAATGAAACCCAAGTTTGTGACGATCATGCTCACGGGACAGGGAGAGATTTCAATCGCGGTGCAGGCATTGAAGCTTGGCGCCTATGACTTCCTCGAAAAACCTTGCAATCCGGCGATCCTGATTCAGGTCGTCGAACAGGCATGTGGCGCGCTCGAGCAGGACCAGCGCGCACAATCGGTTGTCGAGGATGCAAAGGCCACGATTGCGCGGCTCACGCCGCGCGAACGTGACGTGCTGGCCGGCCTGCTCGAGGGGCGCGCGAACAAGGCAATAGGTTTCGACCTCGACATCAGTCCGCGGACCGTCGAGATTCACCGGGCCAATCTGATGGACAAGCTGGGCGTGCGAAGCCTGTCGGAAGCGTTGCGTATCGCCATCGCCGCAGGATTCAGCGTCCCTGCCTGAACGGCATTGGGCCCATTCGGCCGCAGTCGCTTCAATTTTCCTATAATGTTCAGAGGAAACGCGTGCCGGCAAGCTGTCGCCGACGATCAACGCGCGCCCGGGAAAAAGTCTGGCCGGGCGGTCGGTCGCGGCCCGCATGAAAGGAACGCTTATGTCGAATGATCAGGTAGCTTCCCGCCTGCGCTTCATGGGAATCGATGACGCTCAGCGGCAGACGCTGGCAAAGGTGCAACCGATGATCTCATCGATGATCAGCAGCGGCCTTGACAGGTTCTACAACATGGCGCGCGCCACCCCCGACACCGCCAAGATGTTCCGCGACGACGCGCACATGACCAAGGCCAAGGCGTCGCAGGAAGCGCACTGGAAGCGCATTTCGAGTGGCAAATTCGACGAGGACTTTTTCTCCAGCGTTCGCCGCATCGGATCGGTCCATGCACGCATCGGCTTGGAACCGCGCTGGTATGTCGGCGCCTATGCCCTGGTCCTCGAAGAGCTGATGCGCGGCGTGGCCAAGCGTTGTTCGCCATGGCGCAGGGCGCTGAGTTTTTTCCGGACGCCGAGTGCAGAAGCTGCCAGCATCGCTGTGGTCAAGGCGGCGTTGCTCGATCTCGAATTGTCGATTTCGATCTATTTCGAGCAGAACCAGATGGAGCGTGATCAGGCGATAGCAACGCTCGGAAAGGCCTTGCAGGGGCTTTCCCAAGGCGATCTTGCCACCGACCTCCATGGGCTGCCGCCGAACTTCGCCGAATTGGAGCGCAGTTTCAACGAGACGCTGACGGAAATGCGCCAGATGATCGGGAGCGTCACGCAGAGTGCCGAGGGCATTCGCACGGGCACTGCCGAAATCGCCCAGGCATCCGAAGACCTCGCCCGGCGGACCGAAAGCAACGCCGCAAGCCTCGAGGAAACGAGCGCAGCGCTGGCGCAGATCGACGACCGGCTGAAGGCGACAACCCTGTCATCGAGCAAAACGGTAGAACGCGCCGACAAGGCCATCGAGACGGTTGGCGGCGGCCGCGCGACCGCCGACGAAGCCGTGCAGGCGATGGGCCGGGTGAGCGAGAGTGCCAAGGGGATCGACAGCGTCATCGAGGGCCTCGACAAGATCGCCTTCCAGACCCGCGTCCTTGCAATGAATGCCGCCGTTGAAGCCGGCCGTGCCGGAGACGCGGGCCGCGGTTTCGCCGTCGTCGCCGACCTGGTCTCGGCGCTGGCCATGCGCGCCGAGGAAGAGGCCAAGCGCGCGCGTGACCAGCTCACCGTCACGCAGACCGAGATCGGCTCCGCCGTGGAGGCCGTGCAAAAAGTCGATGGCGCGCTCGCCAATATTTCGGGCGACGTGGGCGAAGTCCACAAGTTGCTTGGCACTATGGCCGACGATGCCGCTGCTCAATCCTCGACGATCACGCAGATATCGTCGGCAATCGGAGCGATGGACCAGTCGACGCAGCAAAATGCCGCCATGGTCGAACAGACATCAGCTGCAGCACGCAACCTGACCAGCGAAGTGACAATCCTGTCCGAGCAAACCGCCAGGTTCACGCTGGATGCGGGAAAGACCATGATGCGTCCGCCCTCTCCGCCGCGCGCCCTGCCCGCCCCCGCGCCCCTGCTCGTTGCGGCAAAGCCAAGGAAAGCAGGCGCTTATCGCTCTCCAGTCAAGGCGCTGCCCGTCGAGACCAAAATGGCCGAAACTGCAGCAGCGGACGCTGACTGGAACGCCTTTTGATGCACAGCGGCCTGTCGTCGATCCCGGCGACAGGTCGTCACTCTGTGCCGAATGACAGCGTCGGCAAGAAGGCGCTGGGATGGTGGGCGTCGATCCAGGTCGCGCTCATCGCGCTGACACCGATGCTCGCATTGATGCCACCGGGTGATGGGGCAATGCTCATCGCCCCGATTACCCTCGGAGATCGAACAACCACGATCCGATGGGCGATCGGCGCCGGTGCAAAGCTTGTGGCACCCGGTCCCTATGCCGGATCCTATGTCGTGCAGGGGTCGTTCGCCGCGCTTGTGGTGCCCGGGCTCCTGCACGGCGCCCTCATCATCAATGCCCGTTTTGCCGGTTGCGGCACCCCAGACCAAAGGATCACAGAATGAAGACGATCGACCTCGCATCGCTTCGGCTGACCGGCATCAGGCTGATTGCCGCCGTCGTTGCCGCCCTTGCCCTATGCGTCGTCGCGGGCGTAGCGGTGGTTCCGACACCGGGCAAATGGCCGGTCGGCGCCCTTGCCATGCTGCTGACTGTGCTTCCCGTTGTTATGGCGTTGCAGGGGCGTGTCGATGCCACGGCACGGCTGATCGTCAGCTTGACGGCAATGAGCATGCCCGTGCTGCTGCTTTTCGTTTTTGAAGGCCAGCCATGGCAGGTCGACCTGCACATGACGTTTTTCGCGCTTCTCGCGATGGTGGCGATCCTGTGCGACTGGAAAGCGGTGTGCGCCTCGGCAGCTGTCGTGGCCGTCCACCACATCGGGTTCGGCCTGATTGAACCGGCCTGGGTTTTTGGCGGGGGCGTCTCACTTGGCCGGGTCGCCCTGCATGCCGTCATCCTGATCTTCGAGGCCGGTACGCTGATGTGGCTGGGCAACGCGATCATGACGCTGATCGAAAAGCTCGAAACCGAAAACGCCGAACGTCAGCGCGCCGAAGCTGGGCTTGCTGCCGAACGCGTGCTGCAGGCCGAGACCGTTGCGGTGGTCACGACCTCGTTGGCCGACGGCCTTGCCGCCTTAAGCGACGGCAATTTCACGGCAGAGATCGAGATCGGATTTCCCGACGGCTACGGCATGCTGCGCAGCAATTTCAATGCGGCTCTCGCCAGCCTTCGTCACCTGATCGGGTCGGTTTCTGACAGCGCAGCAGGAATTCAGACCGGGTCCGTGGAGATCGCCGAAGCTGCAGAAGCGCTGGCGCGCCGGACCGAAGTCACCGCTGGCACGCTCGAAGAGACCAGTGCCGCGCTATCCCAAATCGACGAGCATTTCCGGGCAAGCACCGAGACATCAGGCACGACCGTCCAGCGCACCAGCCAGGCGATCGCCGCCGTTGGCGACGGCCGCGCGACCGCCGACGAGGCCGTGCAGGCGATGGGCCGGGTGAGCGAGAGTGCCAAGGGGATCGACAGCGTCATCGAGGGCCTCGACAAGATCGCCTTCCAGACCCGCGTCCTTGCAATGAACGCCGCCGTCGAAGCCGGCCGTGCCGGCGACGCGGGCCGCGGTTTCGCGGTCGTCGCCGACCTCGTCTCGGCGCTGGCCATGCGCGCCGAGGAAGAGGCCAAGCGCGCGCGCGACCAGCTCACGGTCACGCAGACCGAGATCGGGACCGCGGTCGAGGCGGTGCGCAGAGTGGACGGCGCGTTTCAGGACATATCGACCGATGTCGCGGGCGTGCATGGCCTGGTCCGTGGAATGGCCGAAGACAATGCGGCACAATCTCTGGCGATCTCGCATATCAGTGCGGCCATCGCCTCGATGGATCAGGCTACGCAGCAAAACGCAGCGATGGTCGAGGAGACCTCGGCAGCTGCCCGCAATCTTGCCGTCGAAGTCGACGCACTGAACGGGCAGGCCGCGAAGTTCCGCGTCGAGAGCGGGCGCTCGAAGAGACCGGTACACTTCCAACCTTCGCCCGAAACGATCGCCGCCCGAGCACAAAAGACGGGCTCTGCCAGATAGCGAAGACCACGCGCCCCGCGCCGCCAACATGAAAAAGCCGCCGCGACGATGAACGTCGCGGCGGCTTTTTTTCGCGCAGAAAGCTGAGGTCTAGGCGGCTTCCCTGGTGACCACGCCCGAACCGCTCAATCCCTCGATGATATCGCGATTGACGTCGATCAGGTCGTCGATCGACTCCCTTCCCGCGACGACATCACTGGTAAAGTGATCGACCCACAGCGAAAGCGATACGATGCTGGCGCGCAAGCCGTTGGGAAGAGCATTTCCTACCGTGCCACACACGGCGCCGAAGGTGCGCCAGACTTCACGATTGCGATGCAGCACGGGCATCAGCGCGCCACGGACGTATCCGGCATCACGCGCCTGGACCATCTCACCGGTAATCTCAATCATCAGGCGCCGTTCCGCCTGTCGCGGCGTCTCGACGATCGTTCGCGCGCGGTGATAGGCATTTAGCGACATGCGTCCTCCTCTGTCTGATGCTCGTATTCTAGAGGATTAATGCCGGAGCGGCGCGTTCCGGCCAGAGTTCGGCGACCGTTCTATAATGAAGGGCGTGCCGCGATCCCGCAGGCCGCAACGCTTCGCAGGAACTGTCCCTTCATGAACGACACGATCCTTCCCCACGACTTACCGCACGCACTCGAGGGCCGGCCCGAGATCCGTATTCTGTCGCTCGATTGCTTCGACACTCTGTTATGGCGCGAGACGCACGCGCCGCGCGATGTCTTTCGTGCCCTTGAAGGTCCCAATCCCATGCAACGCATGTGGGCCGAGCAACGCGCCCGCACCGGCGCTGCACTGCGGCATCGCCGCAACGAAGTCAGCATTGCCGAAATTTACGCGGCGCTGCTGCCCAATGCCAATGCCGCCGAGCGGGCGACGATGGTCGCGCAAGAACTCGAGGCCGAGGCACGGCATTGTTTCGGCTATGTCCCCGTGGTCGAGCTCATGCGGGCCGCCAAGGCACGCGGCATCAGCGTCATCATCGTCAGCGATACCTATCTCGATGCGGCACAACTGGGTGAACTGATCGCCGAGGCCGCCGGGGCTGACGTGCGTGCGCTGATCGATCAGATCTTCTGCTCGTCGGAATTCGGCAAGTCCAAGGGCGAGGGCATGCTGGCCGCCGTCGTGAAACGGCTGGGCGTCAACCCGCAGGCGATACTCCATATCGGCGACAACCGCGCAGCCGACCTGCTCGGCGGCCAGGCTGCCGGCGTGCAGGCCTTACATCTGAAGCAGTTCACCGAAACGACGGAGCAACGCCTGCGGCTCGAGGCAGCGACCGGCGGCATCATCCATGGCGCCGCCGCGGCGACCTATACCAGCAGCCAGCTGCATCGCGCCGTAATCGCCACGGGCGAGCCCCGCATCACCGATCCGGCCGAACTCCTGGGCTTCACTACGATCGGGCCGCTACTGCACGGGTTCAGCCAATGGCTCGCTGATGAGTTCGATGCGCTCCAGGCCGGCACCAGCGGCAAGGTGCATATGTTATTCCTGATGCGCGATGGCTATTTGCCTCGGCTGGTGTTCGAAGCCGTGCAGGCAGGCCGCGACAGCCATGCGATAGAAATCAGCCGGTATACGGCGACAGCGGCGTCGTTCGGCTGCGAGAGCGACGTGCTGCACTACCTAGATGCCGAGACCATGACCGACGCTTCGGCGGTGCTCAAGCAACTGATGTTCAACCCGTCGGAAGCGAACATACTGCTGCGCGAGGTCGGCAAGAACCCGTCCTTCCCGGTGCTGGTCAAGGCCATTTGCACGCCCCGCCGTATGCAACGAATCCTCAGTCGCTCTGTCGCCTTTGCCGACCGGCTGGAAAAATACCTGCGGACGACGGTCAACCCTGCTGACGGCGACGTGCTGATGCTTGTCGACCTGGGATATAACGGCTCGGTCCAAAACTCCATCGACGCCACCCTGCGCCAACGGCTAAACGTCGCGGTCGCCGGACGCTATCTGCTGATGCGCGAGCAGGACATGCCCGGGCTCGACAAGTCGGGCTTCATCGATCCGCGCCATTATGACCAGAACACCCTTGAAGCATTGTGCGGCAATGTCGCCGTCGTCGAACAATTGTGCACGGCATCGCAGGGTTCGGTCATCGATTACGACATCGCCGGACATGCCGTACGTGCTGCAAATTCGATCAAGGGCGCGCAGAGCGCAACACGTGATGCCGTGCAGCGCGGCGCGATCAAGTTTGCGCGCGACGCCGCGTGGCCGATCGTGCGAGGTCGGCATGCCCCGGCCATTTCCGCCGTGCGCGACACTGCCGTCGCCGTGCTCGCCCGCCTGATGTTCCTGCCGATGCCGCAAGAACTGGCCGTGCTCACCAAATTCCAGCACGACGTGAACCTGGGCGGTGACCATCTCGTCCCGCTGTTCGACCGCGAAATCGGACGTCGCGGCCTTCGCGAGCGGGGGCTGTTCTACATGCGCGGTTCCGATCGGATGTACCTGCCGGCGGAACTTCAGGGCGAAGGCCTGGCCGTGAAGCTCACGCTTCTCGCGAGCAAGCGTTTTGGTCTGGCTCTGAAATATGCCGACTTCATCGACGAGACGATCACGCTGCCGGTGCTGATTGCTGACGGGCGCAACGTCGAAACGGCAACGATCACGGCGACGCCCACCCACGACGGTTTCTACATCGCCCCCATTCCGATCAGCGATTGCCGGTATTCGATCGGATTGCAGTTCGGTCGCCTGTTCGACTGGGTACAGGTCGAGCGGGTCGCCTTCATGCCGGTGGACCGATTCCTGAGCGAACATCAGCGCCCGGGACTCGATGAGCTTGCCGCCTTCCCGACGCTCGAGGGCATGGAGCAGGCCGGGCCTCACCTGTACCGGTGCGAAGACGCGGCAGCATTCATGATGATCCCTCCCCCGCCCCGGCATAACGCCCGGCCGATGATGCTTTCCGTCGTCTTTCGTCCGATCGCCGCCCGTACGAACACGCTGGCGGCGCTTCACGCCCCTGTCGCCGCACAGGCAGGAGCCACGCAATGAGCAACCTGCTGATCCACAGCATGTCCGAATTCTCGGACCTCATTCTCGGGAGCCTCGCGATCGCAGGCGCCCGCCATGTCGTCGAGATCGGGGCCGAGTTCGGGGGCATGTCACAGCTGCTGGCCGACCATGCTGCGGCGGCCGGCGGGCAGCTGACGAGTATCGACCCAAGTCCGAGGCAGGAATTCGTGCGCTGGGCAGCCTCTGCCGATTGCGTGACTCATCTACCCGCCGCCAGCCTCGAAGTCATCGATCGGCTCCGCGAGGTCGATGCCTGGGTGATCGACGGCGACCACAATTATTACACGGTCTTGAACGAACTGAAGGGAGCCGACGCAGCCGGCATGCGGGACGGCCGCCCCCTGTTGGCGTTCCTGCACGACGTGAGCTGGCCGACCGCCCGGCGCGACATGTACTATGCGCCCGACCGCATACCTGCTCGCTATCGCCACCCCCACACTTTTGGCGCAGGCACGATGCTCGACCGGGCAGAGCTCGTACCGGGGCAGGGCTTTCGCGGCGGCACGGACTGGGCCATGGCCGACCACATCGGCGGGCCGCGCAACGGCGTGCTGACAGCCGTCGAAGACTTTCTCGACGAAGCCCGCGCGACCGGTCGCGAACTGGCCTGGGCGCATGTTCCGGCCGTCTTCGGTCTCGGCATTTTGTTCGACGCGACAGCGCCCTGGGCGCCGGATGTCGCCGCGCTCGTGGCGCCGTTCCACGACAACAAGCTGCTCGCGGCGATGGAGCTCAACCGGCTGCGAAACTACATGACGGTCATTGCGTGGCAGGACCAGGATGCGCGCGCGCGCGCCGCATAGTTAATCCTGCCGCTCGACCCCGTCCGGGTCGCTCTCTCCTATAAGTAGATCAGGTCGTTCATTTCCGGAGAGTTTCGGCACGTCATGTTAAACGGTGTTGGTTTCCTTCTCATCCTCGGGTGCGTCTTCGGCAGCTTTTTGATGTCGGGCGGCAAGATGGCTGTGATTTTCGAAGCTCTGCCGCATGAGATGCTGGCCATCGGCGGTGCCGCCATAGGCGCCTTCGTCGTCGGTAACTCGCTGGGAACGGTCAAGAGCGCCGGAAAGGGCCTGTTGCGCGCCTTCAAGGGCTCGCGCTGGAAGCAGAGCGATTACACCGACCTGCTCACGATGATGTTCGGCGTGCTCAGCACGTTCAAAAAGGGCGGCGCCACCGGAATCGAGGCGCACCTCGACAAGCCGGCCGAAAGCAAGCTCTTCACCCCCTACCCCCGGCTGCTCGCCGACCATCACCTCATCGATTTCATCTGCGACTACCTGCGGATGATGACGATCAACCTCGAAGACCCGCACCAGCTGGCCGAGGCGATGGACAATGATCTCGACAAGCACCACGCCGAAGAGATGCTGGCGCAAAGTGCGCTGCAGACCATGGCTGACGGCCTGCCGGCCATCGGCATCGTGGCGGCTGTGCTCGGCGTGATCAAGACGATGGCGTCGATCGACCAGCCCGTCGAGATCCTCGGCGGCATGATCGGGGGCGCCCTTGTTGGAACGTTCCTGGGCGTGCTGCTCGCCTATTGCCTGGTCGGTCCACTGGCTTCGAAGTTGCTGACGGTCATCGAAGACGACTGCAAGCCCTTCACGATCGCCAAGACTGCCATCCTGGCCCACGCCCACGGCCTGCCCACCCAGGTCGCGATCGACATCGCCCGGCGCATGGTACCGACCAACTTCGCGCCAACGTTCCAGCAACTTGAAGCAACGCTCGATGAGGCAAAAAATGACCTTAGCGCCCAACCAGCCTGAACCTGCGCATGTGCCCGGCGTCATTCGCCTGACGGGACACGGCACGACCGTGACGGCCGACGATCTGCGGACCGAGCTGGTGCTCGCGAGCGACTGCGCCGGCACCGCCATCGATGCGTCGGAGATGCAAAGCGTGGGCCAGGCCGTGCTGCAAGTGCTCGTCGCCGCACGCAATGACGCGCTGCTGCATGCCCAACCATTTCATTTCACCGCGACGAGCGACGCGTTCGCCGAGCGCGTCACCTGCTGCCAGCTGGCAGAGTCGATCGGCATGGACGCCGGAAAGGAAACTGCCCGATGAGCAAGCTCATTCTCACCGTCGATGACTCGGCCAGCATGCGCATGCTGCTGAAGACATCGCTGACGGCGCAGGGGTTCGAGATCGAAAGCGCCAATGACGGGGTCCACGGCCTCGAGCGGATGCACGAAGTTCAGCCCGACCTGCTGATCACCGATATCAATATGCCGAAAATGGACGGTTTCGAGCTGATCGAGGCGGTACGCGCCATCGGCCAGTTCCGGGGCACGCCGATCCTCGTGCTCTCGACGGAATTTTCCGATGACAAGAAAGCCCGCGCGCGCACTGCCGGCGCCACCGGCTGGATTACGAAGCCCTTCGACGCCGACAAGCTGGGGGCGGCAATTCGCCGTGTCTGTCCGTGAGCGACGATTTCGACGAGATCCAGGGCATCTTCTTTGAAGAATGCGCCGAAGGCCTTGCGGTCGCCGAACAAGGCTTGTCGGCGATGGCTGCAGGCGACGTGTCCAAGGACGTGATCGCCGGCGTGTTCCGCGCCGTCCATTCGATAAAGGGCGGCTCCGGCGCGTTCGGGCACGGCGCCTTGCTTGCTTTTTCACATTGCTTCGAAAACGTGCTGGATGAAGTGCGCGGCGGCAAGATTCCGCCCACGGCCGAAGTCACGAAAGTGATGCTGGCCGCCTTCGACATCCTCGCCGATCACGTCGAGGCCGCCCGCAGCCAATCCGCGCCGCCGGCCGATGCCACGGCGCTCGCAGCCCTAGGGCGCATCCTCGAGACTAAGGGCGCCGTCGAACAAGCTGAAGAACCGGCGCCGGCAGAAGCAGCCGACGAGTTCGGCTTCACCCCCGTCGAAGCCGCCGTCGAAGAGTTCGACCCCTTCGGTTTCGAACCTCTGGAAACGACACTCGACGAACTGGACCGGGACGACACTGATCCCTGGATCGTTCGCTTCGCGCCTTCACGTGCCGCGCTTGCCAATGGCGCCGAGCCACTGCTCAGCATCAGGGAAGTCGAGCGGCTGGGCGGTTCCATCATTGCGGTCGATACGACGGCCTTGCCGGCGCTGCGCGATCTCGATCCGGAGGAGAGCTACTTCGTCTGGACTCTGAGCGTTCCCGCCGCGGTCGAAGAGAGCGTGATCGCCGAATGCTTCGATTTCGTCGCGCCGGATTCCACCATTGAAATCAAGCGCCAGTCCGAAGCCGCGCAAAAGCCCGCGACCCCGCAGCCCGACGCTTCTGAAGAGGCAGTCGCGGCAAGTCCCCCTCGCCTCGCTCTGGTCGAGAAATCCGGCCCGCCGCCGCCCGCAGCGCTTGCGCCCGAGGCGCGCGCCGCCGAGCAGGTCCACCAGACGATCCGGGTCGACCTCAGCAAGCTCGACATGCTGCTCAATCTGGTCGGCGAATTGGTGATTCGCGGCTCGATCCTGTCCGACAGGCTGTCGCCAGCCGATCAGGAGCGGGTCGAGCTGCCCGAACTTGCCCGGCTGACGCGCGAGATACAGGACAATGTCATGTCGCTGCGCGCGCAGCCCATCCGCCAGGCCTTCTCCCGTGTTCCCCGCATGCTGCGCGACCTGGGTGTCGAAACCGGCAAACAGGTCGTCCTGGAAATCAGCGGCGAAACGACGGAAGTCGACAAGGGGGTCATCGAAAAGATCGGCGATCCGCTGACGCACATGATCCGCAATGCCATGGACCACGGAATCGAAAGCCCCGCCGAGCGTTTGGCGGCAGGCAAACCGGCGGAGGGCCTGATCACCCTTTCCGCCGAACAAAAGGGCGCGCGCATCTTTGTGCGGGTCAGCGACGACGGCAGGGGCATCGACCGCGAGCGGGTGAGGGCCAAGGCGATCGAGCGCGGCATCATTGCCGCCGACGCGATCCTGTCCGTCGAGGAAATCGACCAGCTCATCTGCGCGCCCGGTTTTTCGACCGCAGAAACGATCTCGAGCATTTCCGGACGTGGCGTCGGCATGGATGTCGTGCGCTCCAACGTCGAGGCCCTGGGCGGACGCGTGGACATTACGTCGACCCCGGGTGCCGGCACGAGTTTCACGATGATCCTGCCGCTCACCCTGGCCATTCTCGACGGCATGATCGTGCGCCTCGAAGGCCAGCGTTTCGTGCTGCCGCTCGCCAATGTCATCGAAACGGTGCGACCGGAGGCCGGCCAAGTACATGCCATGACACCCACCAGCGAGGTCATCGAGCTGCGCGGCGCCTATCTGCCGGTCAAGCGCCTGAGCGACCTGTTCGGACTTGGCGCCGATGAGCCGGCAGATCCGGAAGCATCGCTGGTCATCATCGTCGAGACCGAAACCGCCGGCAACGTGGGGATCATGGTCGATACGATCGACGACCGGCGCGAAGTCGTGATCAAAAGCCTCGAACAGAATCTGCACCCCATTCGCGGGCTCGGCGGCGCGACGATCCTCGGGGACGGCTCGATCGCGCTCATTCTCGATATCGAGGCCCTGGTGGCTTCGACTGGACAGCTGAATGTCAAATACCAACCGAAGGGATTAGCGGCATGAGCACTTTGAACACTCCAGGCGAACGCAAGATCGTCACTTTTTCGCTCGGCGAACAGATGTTCGGCATCGACATGCGCTCGCTGATCGAAATCCGCGAATGGGAAGCGCCGACGCCGCTGCCCAGCGTGCCTGCATACATAAAGGGCGTGACCAATTTGCGCGGCACGGTCGTCCCGGTCGTCGGACTGGCCGAGCGGCTAGGCTGGAAGCCGAGCGTCCTGCACGCCCGCTCCTGCATCCTCGTGGTCACCATCGCCGGCAAGCAGGCAGGCTTCCTCGTCGATGAAGTCGCCGACATCATCATGATCAACGAGGACGACATCCAGCCCGCGCCCGATGTCGAAATCAGCGAGCAGAACGTGATCGCTGGCCTGGTGCAGGTCGCGCCCCGCGCGCAGGAAGGCGCACCGACGGCAGCAGGGTCCGCGATGGTCCTGCTGCTCGACCTCGACGCCCTTGGCTTGACTCGGCATCTTGAGCTGGCTGCGTGATCGAGACACTGGAAGCGCGAAACGGAGCAGGTGGATCCGGCAAGCTGATGGGATCGGTCTCGGCCGAGCTCGGCAGCACCGAGTTCGCGGCGATCGCGCGGATCATGCAGGAAGAGGCGCGGATCAGCCTGACGCCCGCGAAGACCACGCTCGTGCAATCGCGGCTCAGCCGGCGTCTGCGCGACCATGGCCTTGCGAGCTTTCGCGACTATGTCGAACTGGTGCACGCCGACCCGGTCGAGCGGTCGGCGATGATCGTGGCGCTGACGACGAACCACACGCATTTCTTCCGCGAAAACCATCATTTCGAGCATTTTCGGGAAACCACTCTGCCCTGGTTGAAGGATCGCGCGCGCGACAAGCCGATCCGCATCTGGTCTGCCGGGTGCTCGAGCGGCGAGGAAGTCTATACAATTGCCATGTGCATGCTGGGCAAGGATCGCTCGTCCGCCGCATGGCTGCGTCAGGGCGACGTCCGGCTGCTGGCGACAGATCTGGCGCCGCACGTGGTAGAAGCGACGCGCCGCGGCATCTATGCCGCATCGGCGGTCGAGCCCGTGCCGGCGGCGTATCGCACCGCCTGGATGGAGCCGTCGGGCCAGGACTTCGTCATGGCCGCGGAAGCGCGCGCGCTGGTTACGGCACGGGTGCTCAATCTGTTCGACCCCTGGCCGATGCGCCACCAGTATGACGTCATCTTTTGCCGCAATGTCATGATCTACTTCGACGACAAGGCGAAGGCAGAGCTCGAGGCCCGTTTCCTCGCCATGCTCGCCCCCGGCGGCTATCTCTACATCGGGCATTCGGAACGGCTGATCGGTGCGGCCGCGCACGGCATGTCGGCGTGCGGCCAGACCATTTATGTCAAACATAACGGTAGCGCGCGATGAGCAACATCAACCCGAGCGATGGCCCGGTGCGGGTACTGATCGTCGATGACAGCGCCTCGATGCGCGCGGCGCTGAACCGCATCCTTTCTGCGGATCGCGATATCGAGGTCGTCGGACTCGCGCCCGAACCCAACGCGGCGCGTGCCATGATCAAGGATCTCAATCCCGATGTCCTCACGCTCGACATCGAGATGCCGGGCATGGACGGGCTGTCCTTTCTCGAACGGATCATGCGCCTCCGGCCGATGCCCGTGGTCATGTGCTCGACGCTCACGGCGCGGGGCGCTACGGCCACGATCGAGGCGTTGCGGTTGGGCGCCGTCGACTGCATTGCGAAACCCACCGGCAACCCCCTCGAGATCGCCCGCGACGCCGCGCATCTGTGCGCGACGGTCAAGGCGGCTGCACGATCGACGGTGCGACGCGCGCCCGACCAATTGGCCCCTGTCAAACCCCTTGCTTGCGGTGCGCTGCGCGATGTCGTGATAGCCATCGGCGCATCGACCGGTGGCGTCGAAGCCCTTTTTTCGATCCTGAAAGCCCTGCCCGGCAACTGCCCGCCCATCCTCGTGGTCCAGCACATGCCGGCGGCATTTACCTCCGGTTTCGCGTCGCGCCTCGACAAGGAATGCGTGCTTAACGTGGTCGAGGCCGTCGACGGCACGCCGATCGCCCCCGGCACCGTCTATATTGCCCCTGGCGGACACACACATATGGAACTTGTCGGCGGGGTTCACGGCCGCATCAGGCTCCGCGCGACCGAACCCTGCAGTGGTCACCGCCCGTCCGTCGACGTGCTGTTCCGCTCGGTCAGCGAGCTGGGCGCAGCTGCGGTCGGAATCTTGCTGACCGGCATGGGATCGGACGGCGCCGAAGGGCTTTTCGCGATGCGCACCGCCGGCGCCCGAACGCTGGGCCAGAGCCGGGAGACGTGCGTCGTTTACGGGATGCCGCGCGCAGCGTTCATTCTGGGCGCCGTCGACCGCGAAGTCCCCTTGTCCGCCATGCCCGAGGCAATCCTCGGCGCGTGCCGCAAATAGTTTCCGGGAGCGTTCGATGCCTGCAGCAGCTGCAATCAGGGTGATGGTGGTCGACGATCAGACCAGCATGCGCGCGATGATCCGCCGCACCCTTCAGGACCTTGGCTTCAAGGATATCCGCGACAAGGCCGGACCGGTCGAGGCGCTGGCGGCCATTCGTGCCGACCGCGTCCACCTGATCATCTCCGACTACAACATGCCCGACATGGACGGGCTCCAGTTTCTCGAGGAAGTGCGCAACGACGCCGTGATCGGAAAGACCGTGTTCATCATGCTGACCGGATCTGCAGACCGTCAGATCGTGCAGAAGGCCGCCTCGCTCGGCGTCAACAATTACGTCGTGAAGCCCTTCTCGGCCTCCGCGCTCAAGGAAAAGATCGAGCGCGTCTTCGGCGAGTTGAGCTGACCGGATGCGGCGTGTCTCGATCATACAGGGCGAAAATCACGTGTCGGGCGAACCCGACGTGGTCATCTCGACGCTCCTCGGATCTTGCGTGGCCGTGTGCCTGCAGGACCCTGTCGCGCGCATCGGGGGCATGAACCACTTTCTGCTGGGGGAGCCCGGCAGGGACAGCACGGTGCATCAGCGCGACCTGCAACGATACGGCGTCCATGCGATGGAACTGCTGATCAACGAATTGATGCACAAGGGCGCAGCGCGAACGCGCCTTCGGGCCCACCTCTACGGCGGGGCCAACATCATCGCCGGCCTGGGTCCGATCGGCAGCAGCAACGCCGCATTCGCCCAGCGCTTCATGGAGACCGAGGGCATCGCCGTCGGCCACAGCGATCTTGGGGGGCACCGCGCCCGTCGCGTGGAATTCATGCCCTATGAAGGGAAAGCGCGCTCTCGCGCCGTCACTGAAGCTGCACCGGTCCTGCGCGCCCCCGTGGCGTTGCCGGACGGCGAACTCGAATTGTTTTGACGAATGGCCTGGCAATGCGCCGGCGCGCTCCAACGGGTCTATATTGAGCAATGGCACATCTCGATCATCACGCGTCACCGCTCATCGCCGCCATCGCGGCCGAACTTCGGGACGTTCGCGCGCTCATCGAGACGCTGGCCGACGTGCTCGTGTCGGACGAGAATTTCGCGATGACCTACATGGAGGAACTCCAGACCTTCGACCTGGTCATCCAGCGCGCCGATGAAAGCGCCGACTTGCTTGACCGAGTGGCCAGGGGGTCCGGGTCGAACGACGCGATCGATGGCGTCCGGCTGAGCATGGTACAGAACAAGCTGCGCTCCGCGCTTGCGGCGGCCTGACCGCAATGGCACGGGCACCCATCGGAAACGCGAAGCGTCCGATCGTCATCCGCAAGGTCAAAAAGGCCGGGCACGCCGCGCACCATGGCGGGGCATGGAAAGTTGCCTATGCGGACTTCGTGACGGCGATGATGGCCTTCTTCATGCTGTTGTGGCTGCTCGCCAATCCGGACAAGCAGCGCCTGAGGGGGCTTGCCGAATATTTTTCGCCCGCACCGCCGAACTCCTCGCCCTCGACCACCCTCACGCGAACGCCCGGCGATCAACCGGGTCTCGGCGGCCGCATGCGCCAGGCACAGGCAGAGAGCAAGAATTCCATCGGCCAGCCGACGGTGTCGAGCTCGAAAAGTGGCGCTTCGCGCGGGGCGACTGCCACGGTTCCCGAACCGTCGATGCGCGTCATGGCGCAGGAAATGCGCCTGGCGCTTGCGGCTGCTCCCGAGACGCGCGACGCACATGATGCGATCAGTGTGGAAACCGACCGGGACGGCGTACGAATCAGCCTGATGGATACCGCGAAGCGTTCCATGTTCATCGGTGGGACCGCCGCGCTCAATCCCTATGCCCGCGACATGCTCATTGCCGTGGCGCGCAAGCTAGCGAAGACCGGCGCGCAGATTGCTATCGAGGGACACACCGATGGCGTCGGCGGCCAAAACGACAAGAATTGGCGGCTTTCGGCCGAACGGGCGCTCGCAGCGCGCAATGCCATGCTGGGCTCGGGCCTCACTGAGGACCGGTTTTCCGAAATCGTAGCGCTCGGCGGCACGCGCCCCGTCTTTCCCGGAGAGCCGGGCCGTCCCGAAAATCGCCGGATCACGATCGTCGCTCTGGGTGAGGCGCCGACCTTGCCCAGCGACTCGAGCTTCAAGTTCTGATCGCGCCACGCTGTGAAGAAGGCCCTTGGCATACCTTTGCTGGCGATAACCGGCATCGCGCTCGGCGGCGGCACGGCATTTGGCGTGCAGCAGCTCGTCCCCGCACCGCCAAAGTCGACGCCCCGCCCGAAGATCGCGACGGCTTTCGTCCCCACGGGCAAATTGCTGGCGCCTCTGGTATCGCCCGACGGACACCTGGCCGGCTATGTGAGCTTCGAGCTGCAGCTTGAGACCGAGGAAAGCGATGTGGACTATGTCACCAAGCGCCTGCCCCTGCTGCTCGACGCGGTCAACATGCGGACCTTCCGGACGCCGATGGCGACGGGACCGGATGACGTCCTTCCCGACCTTGCCGTCCTGCGCAAGCTCGTGACCGAGTCAGCAAACAGCGCCTATGGCCCCAAGGTCGTGCACCGCGTGGTTGTGATGCAGGCGGCGCCCGCCTAGCCCACCGCGTTGCTTCTGCCGACCGGCTTGGCGCGCCGATCGCAAAAGCCCGATCAGCCGAAACTGCGGATCAGCGACCCCGCCACCAGCGCCCAGCCGTCGACCAGCACGAAGAAGATGATCTTCATCGGCAGCGCGATCGTCGGCGGGGGGAGCATCATCATGCCCATGGCCATCAACACGGCCGATACGGCGAGGTCGATGATCAGAAAGGGCAGAAGCAGCAGGAAGCCGATCTCGAAGGCGCGCCGAAGCTCGGATATCATGAACGCCGGCATCAGCGTCGTCAGGGGCGTGTCGGCCCGCGTCTTCGGCGGCTTGGCAGAAAGCTCGACGAACATGTTGAGATCGTCGTTGCGGACGTGCTTCAGCATGAACTGACGAAACGGCTCCGACGTGCGCGTGAACGCCTGTTGCTCCGTGATCTTGCCGGCGGTGTAGGGATTTACCCCGCGTTCCCAGGCTTGCTGGAAAGTGGGCGCCATCACGAAGAACGACAGGAACATCGCCAGGCTGATGATGACCGGGTTGGGCGGAACGCCGGGCGCGCCGATGCCGGTGCGCAGCAGCGAGAGCGCAACGACGATCCGGGTGAACGAAGTCACCGTCATCAATATGCCCGGTGCAAGGCTGAGCACGGTCAGCATCATGACGAGCGTTATTGCTCGGCTGGACACCGATCCCTGGCCCAGATCGACCGTGGCTGCCTGCGCGAGCGCCGCGGACGGCAGGATCATGAACGCCGCGACGAGCAGCCAGCGAAGCTTAAGCATGAACCGCAGCTCCAGGGACCTTGCGCCGCCGGCCGGGTGTCTTGCGTGCGGGCTGATATACCGGCTCCGGCGTTCCGGCTGGCGGCGCGGATGCTACCGGCACACCATAAAGTCGAACCTTTTCAACCAGCGCGCCGAAGGTCGGCCCCGGCATTTCGTCCCAGCGAGGGGCGACGTTGCCCGCCGGTTGGAAGGAAATTTCGGTAGCGTTCACACGGTGCAGCGCGTCGGCTTCCGGTCGCTGAACATCGCTTTCGATGACAAGATGGCCCTCGGGCGCAATCAGGATGAGATGTTCCTTCCCGTCGCGACGCAGCAAGGCCACCGACCGCCGGGGATCGAGGGCAAGCCGCTCGACGAGCTCGAGCCGGCTCCGCCGCGTCATCCCTGTCCGGCCCGGCAGCTGGATGTCGTACCGGCGGACGAGCCACAGCGCACCCCACAGGATGCCGAGAACGATCCCCAGCCCGCCCAGCGTCCGCGTAACCGACAGCAAACCCATCAGCTGCGCACCCGCTGCACGATTTCCGTGACTTCGAGCAGCATCTGGTTGCCCTCGACGAGGATCTGCCCCTTGGCGACGAGTTCGTCGTTGACATAGACGAGCGTCGGATCGTCATGACCGCGGTCGAGCGGGATCATTGCGCCCCGACCCATTTTCAGGATCTGGCGGATCGGCACCTGCGCGGAGCCAAGGACAATCGACATTTCGACGGAGATGGATTCGAGAACAGACATCAAGCGACACCCCTTTCCCAGCCTTATAGGAAAATTTTGCCGCTAACCGCCGCTACTAGGAAAGTTTTGCCTATAATCATTGTGTGCGCCGCGTGGGCGCCGGAGGCAGAAGATGGATCTGAAGACTTCGCTGGCGGTGTCCGCGTCTGGCCTGAGGGCGCAATCGCTGCGCATGCGCGTGATCGCGGAAAATCTGGCGAATGCCGATTCCGTCGCACGGACTCCAGGGGGAGACCCCTATCGCCGCCGCCTGCCCACGTTCAGTTCTGAAGTCGATCGCGAAACGGGGGCGGCGGGCGTGCGCGTCAATGCCATACAGTCCGACCAGAGCGCTTTCCAGCGCGTCTATCAGCCCGGCAGCCCTGCCGCCGACGCCAGCGGCTACGTCAAGATGCCGAACGTGAACGCGTTGGTCGAAGGCGCCGACATGAAGGCCGCGCAGCGGTCGTACGAAGCCAATCTGAGTGCCATCGAAGCGGCCAAGAGCCTGACGATGCGTACCATCGACCTTCTGAAATAAGGAGCCAGTCAATGTCGATCGGTGCATTTGACGCAGCCCGGGCCTATGGCCGGGTCATTGGGACGGCCAAGCCGTTTCCCGTTGGGCAAACCGAAGCGCCCGCCGCGAGCGGCGGCGGTTTCGGCGGGATGATCGAAAAGCTGGTCGGCGAGGCAGCGACCAACATGCGCAGTGCCGAAAATGCCAGCGCCAAGCAAGTTGCGGGCAAGGGCGATCTCATCGACGTCGTGACGGCCGTCGGTGCCGCCGAAACGGCGCTCGACACCGTCGTCGCGGTCCGCGACCGGATGGTGAACGCCTATTCCGAAATCATGCGCATGCAGATCTGAGCGGACATGACGCCGTTCGATGCCATGGAACTCGCCCGCGCCGGCATGATCCTGGTGCTGACCATCGCAGGCCCGATGCTGATCACGTCGCTGATCGTCGGTGTCGTCATCGGCCTGTTTCAGGCGCTCACGCAGGTGCAGGAAATGACACTGACCTTCGTGCCCAAGCTGCTCGCCATTGGCGTCGTCATGCTGTTGTCGCTGCCGATGATCGGTCGTTCGCTGGCGAATTTCATGGCCCTGCTTTCCAGCCATATCGTCTCGGGCTGATGGAACTTCTTCCCGTCGATGCCAGTGCGTTTCTGATCCTGTTCTGCCGGGTCGGGGCCGTGCTGATGCTGTTGCCGGTATTTTCCGAGGACGCCATTCCGGCCCGGATACGGCTGACGCTGTCGCTTGGCATGGCGGCGGGCCTTTGGGGCTTGCTGAGCGCACGCGTGATTCCCGTCGCGCAGAACAGCGTCACCCTGCCCGGCATCGTCATTGCAGAGATCCTGACCGGCCTTGCCATCGGCATGATCATCCGGATCATGTTCATGGCTGCCGCCATGGCGGGATCGATCATCAGCCTGCAGGTGGGGCTGTCGTCCGCGCTCATCAACGACGCGTCGCAAGGTGGCCAGGCATCGGTCCTGTCGAAATTCGTCAGCGTCGCCGCCGCTGTCGTCTGCATGGGGATGGGCGTCCATCACCTCTGGATCGCGGCCATCGTCCACAGCTACGCGATGTTCCCCGTGGGTGGCCTGCCGCCCGCGGCCGACTTCGCGCAGCTCGCAATTGCCACGGTTGGCAAGTCGATGAGCCTGGCGATCAGCCTGTCGGCACCGCTCCTCATCTATGGCATCGTGTTCAACATCGCGCTCGGCCTATCCGCTCGCCTCGCCCCTGCCATCCAGGTCTTTTTCATTGCCCAGCCGCTGAACCTGATGCTCGGCCTGGCGCTGTTTGCGTCGCTGCTCGGGGCGATCCTTACCTGTTTCTCGACGGCCATGACCGACTGGCTCCAAAGCGGCTGGGCGTGAGCCATGGCTGACGACGACCAGAAGACACAGGATCCTACCGACAAGAAACTGAGCGACGCCCGCGCGAAGGGCGACGTCGCCACGTCGAGCGAAATGCGTCATGCCGTGATGTTCGTCGCGACAAGCATCGTTGCCGGCGGCATGGGCAGCTGGACCCTGGCGAAGCTGGGGCCGATGCTGGTCTCCCTATGGGGTCGCGCGGACGATTACGTTCTGGAGCCCGACGGTGCGCAAGCGCTGGCGACCGGTGTCTCCACCGCGGTGCTGGAGACGACCGCCCCGATACTTGGCCTGTTGTTCGGCTTTGCGATGCTCATCATGTTCGTCCAGGGGCGTCCCACGCTCTCGTGGTCGCGCGTTGCACCGCAGTTTTCGAAACTGTCGCCCGCGGCCGGGTTCGGCCGCATTTTCGGCATGCGCGCGCTGATCGAATTCCTCAAGACGCTGGCCAAGCTGATCGTCGTGGTGACGATCGCCGTGCTCGTTATCCGACCCCGTCTCGTCGGTCTCGATCAGATGGTCGGTGCCGAGCCGCGCGCTGTCGCCGCCGCCTCGGGCGAGATCGTCCTGGCTATGATCCAGGCAATCGCCACGCTTGTGGGTGCCATCGCCCTGTTCGATTTCGTTTACCAGCGGCGCTCCTTCATGAAGCGCATGCGCATGTCGCTGCAGGAAGTGAAGGACGAGCACCGGCAAAGCGAAGGCGACCCCAAGATAAAAGCCAAGATCCGGTCGATCGGTATGCAGCGCGCGCGGCAGCGGATGATGTCGGCGGTGCCGACGGCAAGCGTCATCGTCACCAACCCGACCCATTATGCGGTCGCACTGAAATACGAACACGGCACGATGGCCGCTCCCGTCGTGGTCGCCAAGGGCATGGACGAGATCGCGCTGCGCATTCGCGAAGTCGCGCGCGAGGCCGGCGTACCGATCGTCGAAAGTCCGCCGCTCGCGCGTGCGCTCTATGCCAGCGCGATGCTCGACAAGCCCATCCCCACCGAACATTTCAAAGCCGTCGCCGAAATCATCGGCTATGTCATGCGCCTCGCCAAGCGAAAGGTCTGAGCGTCGCGCACCACGGCGACGGACGAAGGCCGATTCAGGCCGTGATGTCGTGCTTGGCGAGTTCGATGCGCACGCGCATTTCAATTTCACCATAGATCGCGGCGAGTTCCGGATCCTGCGGCGCATGTTGCGCGGCCGCCCAGGCAGCGACTTCCTGAAGCGGTGCCACGGCAGGCAGGCCCGCGGCCAGCGCCATGTCGAGCCGCTCGAGCGCGCGCAGGCCCCGATCCGCCTCTACGGCGGCACGGCGACGACGCTCGATGGCGGGCTCGGCCGTGGCCAGCGTTACCAGCATCTCGACGCTGACCGGCTGTGCCGCGTGTGGCACCGCCGCAGTCGGGGGGAGGATCGGCAACTGCTCCTTCGTCGCGAACTCGGCTGCTTTTGGCAGCGCGGAAACAAGAAGGCTCTGAAGGAGCGCCGGGTTGGGCATGATCCGCAAAGAAACCTCCGGTCCGGGGCAACTGGTCCCTACTCTATCCTATAAGAAACTATTCGACCCATTTCCATTTTTCGGGGTGTTTATGCGTTCTGCCCGTCGTTTCCTGACGCTCCTGATCCCGGTTGCCGCCCTGCTGGCACCCTGCGCCGCCTATGCCGGGCCGCGGATCAAGGACATCGTCGACATCGAAAATGTCCGCCCTAACCAGCTCGTCGGCTACGGACTTGTCGTTGGGCTCGCGGGGACCGGTGACCGAATGCGCAACTCGCCGTTCACCGAGGAATCGATGCAGGCGATGCTGGAGCGGATGGGGGTAAACATCCGCGGCACGCAGATGCAGACCCAGAATGTCGCGGCAGTTTCGATTTCGGCGACGATGCCCGCCTTTGCACGCGCCGGGTCACAGATCGACGTCCAGATCTCGTCGCTCGGCGACGCAAGCAGCTTGCAAGGCGGCACCCTGCTCGTGTCGTCGCTGCGGGCGCTCGACGGGGAAATCTATGCGGTTGCGCAAGGTCCCGTCGCCGTCTCCGGCTTCAAGGCGCAGGGCGCAGGGGGCAGCATCACTCGCGGCGTATCGACGTCGGCGCGCATTGCCGGCGGCGCCATCGTCGAGCGTGAGGTCAATTTCGCATTCAAGTCGGCAACCACGTTGAAGCTGGCGCTCAAGAACCCTGATTTCACGACTGCCCAGCGCATCGCCGAAGTCATCAACGGCCGGTTCCGCGGCGCCGCCGAAGTCCTCGATTCGGCCACGGTCCAGCTGGCGATGGCACCGGGCGCAAGCGGCTCGCTGATCGCACTCATCTCTGCGATCGAAAACCTCGAGGTCGCCGTCGACCAGCCTGCGCGCATTGTCATCAACGAAGCCTCGGGCACCGTCGTGATGGGCACCGATGTCACCGTCAGTCCGGTCGCCATTGCTCAAGGCGGCCTGACGATCAGCATTTCCGAAACGCCCGTCGCCTCTCAACCCGCGCCCCTGTCGAGCGGGTCGACGGTCGTCCTGCCCCGCACGCAGCTGTCGGTCGACGAAGGCAAGGGCAAGTCGCTGGCCATCTTGAGCGGAGGTACCTCGCTCAAGTCGCTGGTGAGCGGCCTGAACCGGCTGGGGGTGAGTCCGCGCGACCTGATCACCATCCTGCAAGCGATCAAGAGCGCGGGCGCGCTGCAGGCAGAGATCGCGGTCCAGTAATGGCTATCCCGCCGATCTCGCCCATTATGGCTCCGGTCCGTGTCGCGGCGCCAAAGGTGACGGCCGCCGCGACCGCCGCCGCACCCGACGCGCCGGCCGTGCACAGCGGCAGTTTCGCGCCACCGACTGCAGCGCAAAAGGCGACCGAGGCCAAGCAGACCGCCCAGAAATTCGAAGCGGTGTTCCTCGGCCAGATGACGCAGCTGATGATGCAGAGCGTGGAGACCGGCGACGAGTTTTCCGGAGGCCATGGCGAGGAGATGTTTCGCGGCGTCCTCGCCGAAAAGCTCGGCACCGAAATGGCGCGCACCGGCGGCGTCGGCCTGGCGCCGGCGGTGCTTGCCCAGATGATCAAGATGCAGGGAGGATCCGGCAATGCCGAATGACTATCTCGACACCATCGTGTCGCTGACTGCAATCATGGTCGAGGAAACCGCGCGCCTGCAGTCGCCCGGGCGCAACCGCGACTTCACCGAAATGGCCGCCGCCAAGATCAAGCTGGTGGCCGATCTGGAAACCGAGGCCGCCATACGCGAGCGCACCGGTGCAGACTGGCTGGCAACGCTGGGCGCGGACGACCGCGACAAGCTGGCAGCGGCTGTAAGGGACCTCGGCGTCGCAGCGGCCGAAAACGCCCGCGTGCTTCAGCGACAGCTCGACTTGTCGACCGAGATGATGGCCGCTGTTGCTGCCGAAGCTCGACGCGTGACCGGCAGCCGAAGCGCGATCTATGGAGCCAGGGGGCGCGTCGCGCGCAGCCATGCCGCCGCGCCGATCTCGGTCAACGCCAGCCTCTGATCGCGCTTATTGGCCGCGGCCGATCGCCGATTTCAACAGGCCGATCTGCTTGCGGTAGATGCTGGTCATGGTCGCGAAGTCAGCCTGAACCTGGCCCATTTTCAGAAGCTGGTCTTCCAGAACCACGTTGTTGCCATCGGGCTTCGTCTCCGAAACGTCCGCATCGAGCACGATGTTGCCCGCCATGATGGGCCGCGCGCCCAGCGCCGACATACTGCTGGTCAGCGTCACGTGCGGCCGCGCAACCGACGGCTTGCCCGCCTCCTGCCCTGCCAGCAGTTTCGAAAAGTCCGGCGCCTGAACGTCCCGCGCCTTGAATGCGGGGGTCTCGCTGTTGGCGATATTCTGCGCAATGACGCGTTGCCGTTCGGACAAGTGTCGCATCGCATCGCCAATGCCCGCGAGCAGCGGGGGTGTCGAAAGGGGCATGTCTACGCTCCCGCGAATAAGAGGCTGGTACTGGTGCTCGTGTCTGCCGTCGGGGTCAGTCGCGCCAGCGCGGATTTATAACTGGCGAGCTGAGCCTGCTGCGCCGGAGTCATTGCCGTAGTCGCCCCGGACGCGCCATTGACCAGATTCGCCTTGCCGGCGTCCCAGTAGAGCGAGCGATAGGCGGTCTGCGTCGTCGAGATCGCGCTTTTCAGCACGGCCAGCGTCGCTGCGGCATCCTTCGCGGTCGAAACGTTCAGCGATTCCGTCAGGGCAAGGCCGAAAGTGCCGCCCGGACGCACCGTCGGTCCCTTGCCGACGGTGACCGCGGGCACGGACAGCCGCATCGGATCGAGGCCGAGCTTGGCGAGCGCATCCTTGCCGTCCGGCCCCTCGATCAGTTCGACGGACGATCCCGCCTTGGCATCGATGCGCAAGACGGTTGCTCCTGAAACCGTTGCCGTTGCCACGACCGCCTTTGAGCCGGTGAGCTTGCGGATGCGGTCTGCAAGGGTGGCGAGCGTATCGTCGGCGCCGATGACAACCTTTTGAACGGTGCCGCCCTGCACGCGCAGCGAGAATTCGTCGCCCGGGCGCAGGCTGGTCTGCGCGACGAGCTTGATCGACGTTTCGGGATTGAGCGCGCCGCGGTGAAGCCCGAGTGCGCCAAGGACCGTGTCGCCACCGGCACTGGCCGCAACCCGAACGGGTTCGCTCGACATCGCCTGCTGGCCGAATTGGGTCACGTCCTGAATGCCGCCGCTGGCGGCGTCGAGCCGGGCAACAAAGCCGTCGACCGAGCCGATGCGGTTGCCTTCGATCGCCCCGGCGGTGCGGCCGCCGGCATAGATCGCACCGTTCATGAACGCGACGCTGTCGACCTGGTCGTCGGCGGGCGTTGCAATATAGGTGGTCGTGGCGTTGCCAAGCGCGCTGTTGATCCGCGTGACAAAGCCGTCGCGCCCGTCGCTCCTCGAATTCGCCTGTGCGCCGTTCAGCGCCTTGCTGGTTGCGCCGGCGACAGCGATCTGGCCATCGGGCGCCACGGCGAGTGCGCGCGCATCGGCCTGGCCGAGCGAAAGGCTACCGAGCTCGGTACCAAGCGCGTCCGAGCTCAGACGCCGCAGCTGCGCCACGCCGTTGCTGTTGATGAGGGCAAGCAAATTGCCGTCGCCGTCCACGGCCAGCGCGGTGACGGAATCGCTGCCGCCGCCGTCGATCGTGCGGCGTTGCTGGACCTTGCCGGATGCGTCGAGGCGCGCGACAAACGCATCGCCGCCGCCGGTCGCGGCCTTGCCGCCGACAAAGACCGAGCCATCGGCGCCCAGCGCCAGCGCATTGGCGCTGTCGGGACCTGCCGACTGCAACACCGTGGCGAACTTCTCGTCGCCATTTGCGGCGTAGCGCGCAACGACCATGTCGCCGTCGGTGCTCTGCCCATCCAGCATGCCCGTCACCGTGCCCGCAACCGTGACATCGCCATTGGCAGCGACGGCAATGGCTGCACCTTTTGCGCCCGCGGGCGCACCGAGGCTGCGTTGCCAGACCACGGCACCTTCGCTGTCGAGCTTCGTCAGGAAGAGATCTTCCGAACCGCTCGACCGGTTGGACTGAAGGTCGCCGGCCGTCGTGCCGACGAGATAGGTGTTACCGGCAGCGTCGGTCGTGATCGCTTGCGTGGTCGTTGCGGCCTGCAGGGGACCGGGTGCCGGCGGCGGCGTGGTGCCGGGAAGGGTTTTGGGCTTCGTCGCCGTCAGCTTCGCACGCGCCGTTCCCGCGGTGTCGGTCGCGGCGATCGTCGCCAGCGGATCGCGGGCCAGGTCGCCGGCAGCGTCGTTGAAGCGCAGCATTTGCGTCACCGGCGCAGCGCCCACCGCCGTTTGCCCGGTGGCGACGACGAGCGCGTCGGGCGCACCGACCTGATCGATCGAGACGCGCTCGGCGCCGTTCGGCGCCTGCACGGACAGCCCCCATTTGCCCGTGGATTTGTCGGGCAGGAAGCGAACGAGCCAGCGGGGCGTCGGATTGCCGTTGTCGTCGAGCACGACCGAGCCATCGGGCTTGCGCAGTTCGATCGCCTTGATGGCATCGTTGAAGGCGCTCGACAATCGATCGAGCGTTGCCGGCAGCACGACCTTCGACATGTCGATGGTCAGCGTGTCGCTCGCACCCGGCTTGTCGAGCGAGATCTTGAAAACTTCGGTTCCGTCGAGCGGCAGCGGCGCGTCGCGCGCGTCGACGATGCCCTTGCCGGTGAACTTGACCGGATCGGACGGCGTTATCGGCACGGTCTCCGCCCGGCGCGTGGGAAGCCCGAACGACAAATTGACCTTGTCCGACCCGGCTTGGCCCAGGAACTGCTGCAGATCGCTCAGCCCTTTGGCGAATGCCGTCTGCAGGCTGACGTGCTCGCTGTCGGTTGTCGTCGTCCGCGACGCGGCCGTCGCCAGCAGCATCAGCTTGTCGAGCGCCTTGTAGGTTGTGAACGCAGTCTGGACATCGCGCGAGCCGGCAGTGGGCGACGTCGTGGTATTGTCGATGATGGTGCTGAGCTGCTTGATCGCCGTGATACGGGAAGCTTCGGGCGTCTTCGTCGCAGGCTGCTTCCAGGGCGGGGTCGTGGGCGCAAGCGTGAACTGAGCCTTCGCCTTGCGGACGGCAAGCGATTCCGGCGCTGCCGGGGTTGCAAAATCGGCATAGCTGTTCGTGTTCGACAGCATCGACAGGGCGGCCAGGCCGTTTGAAAGATTTACCGTCATAAGATCACCGCTTGAGCTCCGCGCGTCTTCTCCTTCCTATAATAGACGCATGTGCCGCCGTGATGACGCGTTAACCTTCATTATATGTCTGGGAGCCGAAAGAGTATGTTGGCGCTGAGTAATCCGCCTGCCGAGCTGAAGAAGTTTTCCGGCCACGAAAAGGCTGCTGCGTTGATGCTGGCGCTGGGAAAGGAACACGGCGCGCCCATCTGGGAAATGCTGTCCAACGACGAGGTGCGCGAGCTGTCGGCGGCCATCGCGCAGCTGGGCCGTGTGCCCTCGGTCGTCGTCGAACACTTGCTCGTCCAGTTTTCGGGCGAGATTTCGAGCATGGCGTCGTTGCATGGATCGTTCGAAACGACCGAGCGGCTGCTCGACGGCATCTTGCCCGACGACCGGGTTAAGGAAATCATGGAGGACATCCGCGGCCCCTCAGGCCGCACGATGTGGGACAAATTGTCCAACGTCAGCGAAAACGTCCTCGCCAACTATCTGAAGAACGAATATCCCCAGACCGTCGCCGTCATCCTGAGCAAGCTCAAGCCCGACCACGGCGCACGCGTCCTGGCGGAGCTGCCGCGCGACTTGTCGGTCGACGTCATCATGCGCATGCTCCGCATGGATACCGTCCAGAAAAAGGTGCTGGTCGAGGTCGAGCATACGCTGAAGAACGAGTTCATGAGCAACCTGTCACGCTCGCAGCGGCGCGACCCGCACGAAACAATGGCAGAAGTGTTCAACGCGCTCGACCGCGCGACCGAGGAAGCCATGCTGTCGGCGCTCGACGAAAAGGCGCCCGACGCTGCCGAACGGATCCGCGCGCTGATGTTCACCTTCGAGGATCTCGGTAACCTGATGCAACCGGCCGTCGCCACGATCGTCCGCAACGCCGACAAGCGCGAAATGGCGCTCGCCCTGAAGGGGGCGCCGGCGCCGATGCGCGACCTTTTCTTCGGGGCGATGACCGAACGCGCGTCCAAGCTGCTCAAGGAAGACATGGCGGCGATGGGTCCGGTGCGCGCGCGCGAATGCGAAGAGGCTCAAAGCGCACTCGTCCGGCTTGCCAAGCAACTCGCCGACAGCGGCGAAATCATGCTCGTCGATCCGAAGAACGACGACGCGATGATCCTGTAGACTGAGCGAACGGGACGGGGACGGCATTTGGACCAGTCATTTCACATCAAGCCGTTTGCTTTCGATCGCGTCTTCGCGGCGGCCAGCCCCGCGCGCGCGGCGCCCGGACAGAACGACAGCGAACGCATCATGGCCCTGACCGCCGAGGTCGACCTGTTGCGATCGATGCTCGAGACGAATGTCGCGGTTGCCCGTGCCGAAGGCTTCGAGGCCGGACTTGCGCATGCGCGCGGGGAGGTCAACGCGGCGATGCTCGCGGCAACCGACGCACTGCACAGCTCGATCGAAGCCGTGGAGAACGAATTCGAGGCCGTCGAGCTGCGCACGTCGCGCGCCGCCGCCGAAGTCGCGATGGCCGCTGCAGAGGGGCTGGCTGCTCGCGCGCTGGAAAGCGACCCGACTGCAGCTATCGACGAAGCCATCGGCCGTGTGCTCACACAAGTTGCCCGCGGGCAGGAATTGCAGATCCGGGTTCATCCGTCGCTGCTCGAGGCGACAGAGGAGTTGATCGCCGGGCGGCAGGGGCGCGAGCGGCGTCGCCTGTCGTTGCTTGCCATCGGCGATCCAACACAGGCCATTGGCGATGCCCTGATTTCCTGGGAGCAGGGAGGCCTTGCGCTCAACGCCGAGGCGCGCCGGGCGGCGATCCTGACCGAACTTGGCCTCGACGTGCCGGCGGCGGCCGAGGCGACGGCTGACCCCGCCTGACGGCAAGAATTTCCTACCCGGCAAATTTTTCCCACCGCTTCCTCCTATAATGATCTGACGGGCTTTGCAGCCCGGTGTCAGTGGCGGAGCCGGTCTTGGACGGATTGCAGAAATTTTTCGCGCAGCTGGGGTCGCGGCGCCTCTTCATCATGGGCGGTGTCGCCCTCGCCCTCCTCGGCGTGCTCGCGACCGTCGCCATGCGCGGCGGATCCAGCGAAATGGGCTTTCTCTATACCGACCTCGATGCCTCGACCGCGCAGGCGATCACCGCCAAGCTGACTGCGCAGAACGTGCCGTTCCAGCTTTCCGCCGATGGCACGTCGATCATGGCGCCGAAGGACAAATTGCCCGAGCTGCGCATGGCGATGGCTGCCGACAAGTTGAGCGGCAAGGTCGGCTACGAAGTGCTCGACGCGGAACAGCCGTTCGGCGTGTCGTCGTCGCGCGCGCGCATGAACGAGACGCGCGCGATCGAAGGCGAACTCGAAAAGTCGCTTCAGAGCCTCGACAATGTGGCCAAGGCGCGCGTGCATATCGTCATGCCCGAACGGGCGATGTTCGCCGCCGAGACGCGCAAGGCCACCGCGGCCGTGTCGCTCAAGACGCGCGGACGGCTTCCCGCCAGCGCGGTACAGGCGATCCGCTATCTCGTCTCCTCGTCGGTGCCGGAACTTTCGGCCGAACAGGTGTCGATCGTCGACCAGACCGGCGCGTTGCTCGCGCGGGCGGGAGATGCCGACGACGCAGGCGCCTCTGCGGCGGACGAGCGCCAGACCGGCATCGAGAACCGTGTTCGATCGCAGATCGAAGGAATGCTCGAACCGATCGTCGGCATTGGCAAGGTTCGCGCCGAAGTGTCGGCTCAGGTCGCGCGCGACCAGACCCGCGAGGAAACCAATGTCTTCGATCCCGACAAGCAGGTGATCGGCCATCAGGTCACCGTCGAAAGCGGCGACCAGAGCAACGAGAACGGCCCTGCCCCGGCCGGCGTTTCCGTCGGCACGCAGCTCCCCGAAAACCAGGGCGCTGCGGGGACCGGCGCTGGCGGCGGCGACACCCGCAAGTCCGCACGCAACGAGACGTCCGAGGACACGACGTACGAGAACAGCCAGACGCACACCATCACGGTGCGCGCACCGGGCAAGCTGACGCGGCTGACCGTCGCGGTCATGGTCGACGGCGGCAAGAAAGGCCTGCCGGCACCCGAGATCGCGAGGCTGACGCGCCTCGTCCAGAATGCGGTCGGTTTCGACCAGGCACGCGGTGACAGCGTCGTCGTCGAGAACATGGCCTTTGCCGCAGCCGACGCGGCTGGCGACGGACAAGGCGGGCTCATGTCCTATGTCTCCTGGATCTCGGCCGATCAGATATTCAGCCTGCTGAAATTGCTGGTGATCGCCGGGGCGGGACTGATTGCCATGCGCATGCTGCGACCCAAGCCCGGCCAGCGTGCCGACGACGAACGCCTGCTGACGAACCAGACGGCCGACGCGCAGGCACTCGCGACGCGGATCGCCAGCGGCGACCCCGAAGCGCTGCAACAGATCGACGCGATGCGGGTCGCGGGCGAAGACACCGCGTTGCTCGACCAGGAAATCGCCCTCGCCCAGGTCGACGGCCGCATCAAACTGTCGTCGCTCAAGAAGATCGGCACATCGGTCAGTGAAAGCCCCGCCGAAGCGGCGTCGGTGATCCGCCAGTGGATGAACGCATGATGGAGACTCCCCAAAACATGGACAGCGAAGCGCAGGAAGTGATGCTGGCGGAAAACCTTCCCGGTAACCCGCCGCCGCTCGAGGATTTCGGCGGGCCCGACCCGGTAAGCGAGACGCCCGAGGCGGCGGCCGAACGCCTGGAGGCCGTCTATGACGTGCCCGTCAAGGTACAGGCCGTGCTCGGCAGGTCACGCATTGCGATTGGCGCGCTGATGCAGCTGAAAGCGGGCGCCGTGGTCGAGCTCGATCGCCGCGTCGGCGAGCCGGTCGACATCTTCGTCAACAACCGCCTCATCGCCCGCGGCGAGGTCGTGATGATTGAGAATTCGCTTGGCGTAACGCTGACCGAAATCGTCCGCCAGGAGCATTGAGCGTGGTGCTGGCTACCGGATCCATTCACATGCTTCTGGTCGGCGCGCCCGGCAGCGAATTCCGCACCGCCGCCGCGATGGCCCGAGAGACCGGCGCCAATGTCGTCATGGCGGACGACGCCGGCACGGCGCTTCGCAAATTGCGCGACACGGGCAGCGATCTTGTCATGATCGACGTCGCCGAGGACGTTGCGCGCTTCATCGCGCAACTCCGCGCCGAACATATCGCCGTCCCGGTCATCGCCTGCGGTATCGACGCGTCGGCCGACCGCGCCGTTGCCGCCATTCGGGGCGGCGCGCGCGACTATGTCCCGCTGCCGCCGCAGGCCGATCTCATTGCAGCGGCAATCCTGTCGGTGGCCCGGCATGGCGCCCGGCTCGTCGGCGACGACCCGGAACTGCGTCGCGCGCTGTCGCTCGGCCTTGCCATGGCGCCGTCGAGCGCACCCATTATCATCAGCGGGGAGCTCGGCAGCGGTCGCGAAATCTTCGCCCGCACCGTGCACGCCGCATCGGCAAGGACCGGACGCTTCCTGACCGTCGACTGCGCCAGCACGAGCAGCGACATCATCGACTCCGAACTGTTCGGCCATGGCGCCGGCGATTTCGCCGGTGCCGTCGCGCCGCGCCGTGGCGGGCTGGAGGACGCCCGGTACGGCACCATCTATTTGCGCGAAATCGGATCGCTGGCGCTCGCCACCCAGGCGCGCCTGCTGACGATGCTCCAGGTGCAGCAAGCGAGGTCCGCCGAAGGCGGCGCCCCGATGTCGCACGCGCGCATCATCGCCGGCACGTCCGTCGATCTCGACGCCCTCGTCGCCAAGGGGCAGTTCCTCGGCAGCCTGCTTACGCGCCTGTCCCTCGTCCGCGTAGCGATACCGCCGCTACGCACACGTGGCGACGATATCATCGCCATCGCGCAATATTTCGGCGCGCGGTTCGCCGCCGCGAACGGCCTGGCCGCGCGTCCCTTCGCGCCCGATGCCATACAGTCGCTCACCCGCCATGAGTGGCCCGGCAATGTCCGCGAGCTCGAAAGCGTGATCCATCGCGCCGTCCTGCTTGCCCAGGGCGAACGGATCCAGGGCAGCGCGATCGTCGCGGCCGACGGCAAGCCTCTGGGGGCATCGAAGCCCACGATCGGCCGAGATCCGGCCGCGTCCCTCGTCGGTCGCACCGTCGACGATGTCGAACGCGACCTGATCCTTCACACGCTCGAACATTGCGGCGGCAACCGCACCACGGCCTCGACGATCCTCGGCATCTCGGTGCGCACGATGCGCAACAAGCTGAGGACATTCATCGAGGCCGGCATTGCCGTCGAGCCGGCGCATTGAGCACCGTCCGATGAAATCGATACTGAACGACCTGACCCGGCGCTTCGGGCTTACGCCGGACATCGCGCTGGCGGGCTCGGTCGTCGCCATCATCGCCATGCTGATCCTGCCATTGCCGGCGTGGATGCTCGACATGGGGCTTGCGCTGTCGATCACCCTGTCGGTGATGATCCTCATGACGGCGCTGTTCATCGAAAAGCCGCTCGAACTGTCGGCGTTTCCGACGATCCTGCTGATCGCCACGATGCTGCGGCTGGGCCTCAACCTCGCATCGACCCGGCTGATCCTGTCGCACGGGCACGAAGGCAGCCAGGCTGCCGGCGGCGTCATCGGCGCGTTCGGCGAATTCCTGATGGGGGGCGAACCGGTCATCGGCCTCACCATCTTCGCCATTCTCGTCGTCATCAATTTCGTCGTGATCACCAAGGGTTCGGGCCGAATTGCAGAGGTCGCCGCGCGCTTCAGCCTCGACGCCATGCCCGGCAAGCAAATGGCGATCGATGCGGACCTGTCGGCGGGCATGATCACCGAACAGCAGGCGCGCGAACGCCGCAGCGAGATCGAAGCCGAAAGCGGGTTCTACGGCGCCATGGACGGTGCGTCGAAGTTCGTGAAGGGCGACGCGGTTGCCGGCCTGATGATCACGGCGATCAACATCATCGTCGGCCTCATCATCGGCGTGGCGATTCACGGCGTGCCGATCGACCAGGCGTTCCACAGCTATACCATCCTGACCGTCGGCGACGGGCTGGTCAGCCAGATCCCCGCCCTGATCGTATCGACCGCAGCCGGACTTCTCGTGTCGAAGGGCGGCGTCAGCGGCAAGACGGGCGCCGCTCTCGGCGTCCAGCTTGGCCGGTATCCCAAGGCTTTCGGCATGGTAGCGGCGCTGATGGGCGGCCTGGCGATCATGCCGGGACTGCCCTTTATCCCGTTTGCCGCCTTCGCCGGACTTGCCGGCTGGCTGGCGTGGAAGATGACCAAGCGCGCCGAAGCCGAGGTCGCGGCCGAGCGTCTTGTCGAAGCCACCGCCGGTGCCGCGGCGCAACAGGCCGACGAACCGGTTTCCCGGACGCTGGCGATCGACTCCGTTCGACTGGAAATCGGCTATGCGCTGCTGCCCCTGATCAACGATTCCACGGCCGAGCCGCGCCTCGACGACCAGGTTCGGGCATTGCGCCGCCAGATGGCGCTCGACTTCGGCTTCGTCCTGCCCGCGGTCCGCATCATCGACAACATGGCGCTGCAGGCCAACGAATACGTCGTCTACATCAAGGAGACCGAGGCGGCACGCGGCGAGATCCGGCTGGACAAGCTGCTCGTCATCAACGCCGACGGGGGCAATCTCGGCATTTCAGGCGAGGAAACGCGCGAACCCGTGTTCAACCTGCCGGCGCTGTGGATCGACCGCGCCATGCGGGACGAGGCCGGCGTCCGCGGCCTGACGGTGGTGGATTGCGGCACGATCATCACGACCCACCTGACCGAACTGGTCAAGGACAATATCGCCGACCTGCTGTCCTTCACCGAAACGCACAAGCTGATTACCGAAATCCACAAGGATTCAGAGAAGCTCGTTTCCGAAATCGTGCCGTCGAAGATCTCGATCTCGGGCGTCCAGCGCATCCTGCAGAACCTGCTGTCCGAAGGCATTTCGATCCGCGACATTCCGACGATCATGGAAGGGATCGCCGAGGCCGCGCCGCTGCACCAGAATCTGACGCTGATGACCGAGCATGTCCGCAGCCGGCTGGCGCGCCAGATCTCGGCCCAGCAAACCCGGGAAGGGACGATTCCGATCCTGACCTTGTCGGCGCACTGGGACAATGAATTCGCCGAAAGCATCGTCGGCCAGGGCGACGACCGTCATCTGGCGATGGCACCGTCGAGCCTGCAGGCCTTCATTGCCGCTGTGCGCGAAACATACGACCGATTGGCCGCGAATGGTGACATCCCGTGCATGCTGACCAATCCGTCGATCCGGCCCTTCGTCCGCTCGATCATCGAGCGGGTGCGGCCCGCCACCGTGGTGCTGTCGCAGAATGAAATTCACGCCCGCGCGCGGGTGCGGGCGCTGGGGACGATCGGCTGAATCGGCCGTCTGCAGCGCCAGCCGTCTATAAGAGAGACAAGGGCCTGCGCGCCCCGATGAGAGGCATTGCATGGATTACGCCGTAAAGCCCCAACCCGTCAGACCGCCTGCCAGCTTGCGACCCGACCCTGCCTCCGCAAGCGAAAGCAGCGCGGGCTTTGCCTCGGCGGTCGACTCGTCGCTCGCGGGGACTGCAGGCGCATCGACGCAGAATGATGCACCATCGACGGGAGCAAGCGGGAAGACGCCGCTCTCGTCGCCCCTTTTCGGGCCGGACATTCTGGTCGCCGGTCCGAGTGACGGCGCGCCTGTGCCGGCGGAACCGACGCCAGGCGCATCCGGGCTCGAGCCGCCGTCGCCGCAGATCGTCAAAGCTGAGCCCTTGCTTCCGCCCGGCACCGGAGAGGCGCCGCCGGTTCCTGTCCAGAACGCCGTGCAAAAGGGAGTGAATCAGCCGACAGACCAGCTTGTCTCGAAGGGCGATCCGAAAACTGGAAAAAATACCGGTGAAGGCGAAGCGGACCCGTCGCTGCCCGCCGGTGTCTGCATGGTCGTGCTTTCCCGGCCGTTCGACCGATCCGGACCCGTTCGCAACGCGCAGCCTTCCGAGCGAAAGGCGGACACGGGAAAGGCCGAAAAAGACCCCGATCCTGCACTCGGCGGCGAGCCCGTCGCGGCGGTTGCGTCGCCGGCCGTTCCTCTTCCTGCCGTGCCGGTGCCGGGCGTGAACGGCGCCGCACCGGGCACCCGGGGCAGCGTCGATCCCGATCCCGCGACAGGCAAAGGTGCCGTCACCGGCATTTCGGGGCACCCGGCACACGACATCGACCCGACCACTGGTCAGGCGACCCGTGCGAGCCCTGACGGCGATGCGGCGGGTTTCGCGCTTCCGACGGCGGCATCCGCCAAGGGCGAGACGTCGGTGGGTGCATCAGCCCTTACCGGTCAAGAGTCCGTGCGCGCGCCGACCCATGCCCCGGACGCAAAGGCGCCACCGGCTGCGCAGCCGGTCATCGCGGCACAACCCGGACGCCTCGGCCATGATCTTGGCGTGGAAGTCGTCCGGCGCATCTCTGCGGGCGGCGACCAGCTGGTCGTCCATCTTTCGCCGGCCGAACTCGGCCGGATCGAAGTGCGCATGTCGTTCGACGATCGCGGGGGCCTGAGCACGGTGTTCGCTGCCGACAAGCCGGCCGCGCTCGACATGTTGCGCCGGGACAGTGCCGACCTGTCGCGCGCCCTGAACGACGCCGGGTTCCGCAGCGAAACCCATGTTTTGCGCTTCGACAGCGGTGAGCGAGGCAGCGGCGGCCAGCCGCGCACGCCATGGCAGACTGCCACGCCCAGGCAGGGCAACGGGGCCGATGTAGAGCCCGAAATATTCGACCAGACCGCGTTCCGCACCCTGCAGACGCGCGGCCGTTACAACCTCATGGCATAGGAAACAGCCGACATGACACTCATCTCTCCCTCAGCCAGCCTTCCGGCTTCGGCGAGCACCGGCCTGCAGTCGCTGGCGACTGCCAGTACATCGCCGAAGGGCACAATCGGCGCTGATTTCAACATGTTCCTGAAGCTTCTGACGACGCAGATGCAGAACCAGGATCCGCTGAGCCCCATGGACAGCGCGCAATATACCCAGCAGCTCGTGCAATATTCGCAGGTCGAACAGACCGTCCAGCAATCGTCGACGCTGAAGGACATTCTTGCCAGCCTGACGAACCAGACCATGGCCCAGGCATCGGGCTTCATCGGCAAGGACGCCGAATTCAACTCCGCGGTGGCCGGGCTGGGCGCGAAGCCGGCGAGCTGGACCTATTCGGCGGACGTCGCCGTAGCTTCGGGCAAGATGCAGATCACCAACGCCGCGGGCGCCGTGGTCGACACGCGCGACGTGAACCTTGGCGGTCGCCAGGGCAGCTTCAGCTGGGACGGCACGCTCGCCAATGGCGACAAGGCGCCGGCAGGTGCCTACACTCTGTCGATGACCGCTCGGAATGCCGCTGGGGCGACCGTGCCGGTAACGATCCACAGCGTCGGCACGGTCGGGGGCATCAGCGCGGAAAACGGCGGAATTTCGCTCGACGTAAACGGTGCCCAATTGCCGATCAACACGCTGATCGGCCTCGCTTCTGCAGCGTAAGCATCTGAAAGTAAGAAAGTTTTTTTGCAGAAAGGCCGCAACGCAAGACGCCTTTCTATAATGAAACAGGAGCCCGGAAGCATCCCCCACCCCCACCCCGCCCCCACTGCTTCCGGGTTCCCACCTTCCCCGCCGTCCCTATCCCGACATAAAAAAACAGGCCGTTTCCGGCCTGTTTTTTTTGTTTCTTGTGAATGCGATCCCGAAGAAACTTCGATCTGTCAGTTTACCTGTCGTTGATGCGGGGACCCGTCCGAAAGGGAAATGCGCAAGCCGGGCGCAACCTCTGTTCGCGCAGAAATCGATTTTACGGGACGCTCGGCCGCGATCACGCGGCGCTCCACGGCGCTGCGGACAGGCTCATGGCGCGCCTTGGTCTCGGGCAAGCCGTCGATCCAGAAATCGGCAAGTACACAGCCGGGCAAGACGTCGGGCTTGGTCAGCGCGGCAAGGCAGTCATGCGGCGAGGGATCTTCACTCGGTCCGATAACCTCGATCACCTCTTCCAGCGTGGTGCCCGGCACGGCAAGCAGGCGAGCCGCGGCCGCCGTCCAGAGGGCGCGCGTGTCCGAAATGGCAAGCGTCAGGCTGACCCGAAATTCGGGCTGCGGCTGCGTGTTTGCATAAGCAGCCCGGTCTTGGCCAAGGACGACATATTCCGGTTTCATGCGACCCCCCGCGAGTTAAGCGACAAGCCGACGCATCGAGATGCGCCGGCCCCAATCGGATGGGCGCGACCGAGCGCGCCGACTATTCAGGAAAAATGCCTAGGTATTGCTACGTCATTGAAGCCGCGTCGCCGACCGGCGCCCGATCTCGCGCGAATGCGCGATGACGACGCACAATTCGGCGTACAGCCGGTCCCAGAACGGCGCGGGGATCTCGAAATCATGGCGAGCGCCCGACTGCTTGACGACCAGCGCCGTGCGATCCCCTTGCTCAAGGCCGAAGCGCGACGCGAACGGCCCGTCGACGACCTCTTCGGGCAGATCGTTGGGCAGGGCCAGGCGGGCCGCCATGATATAGCCACACAGCACCTCGGCGCCATATCCATCGAGCACGGCCGTCGGATAGAGCATGCGGTCGGGCCGGTCGAAAACCACCAGCGCCCCGGTCGGGTGCGCATCGACGCTGACCCGCAGACACGCACCGAAAGCATCCGTGATCTCGCGAATTCTTGGAAACACAGCGGATTCCTCCACCTAAAGCAAACTGAGCCGCCGGACGAATTCCGGCGGCGGAAACGCGAAGGGCCGAGACGATACACGTCGTCCCGGCCCCCCTGCAGAAGCCCCCGGCATTGCTGCCGGAGGTGTCTCCATTCCTTAACGGAACAGCGACGTGATCGTCTGCGGCGCCTGGTTGGCGATCGACAGGGCCTGCACGCCAAGCTGCTGCTTGACCTGGAGAGCCTGAAGCTTCGCCGATTCCTTGGCCAGATCGGCATCGACAAGGTTGCCGATACCTGCATCGATCGAATCGGACAGCTTGCTGGTGAACGTCGACTGCGCATCGATGTTGCGCGAAGCCGAACCCAGATCGCTGAGCGAAGTGGCCAGGTTGGTCTGGGTCGTCGTCAGCGTGTCGATCATCGACGTGGCAGCAGCAGCCGTGCTGACGTTGCCACTTGCGGCGACCGTGATCACCGAGCCGCCCAGGTCAAGGCCCTGGTTGGCGACCGACAGCGCATCTGGCTGCCAGCCGGTGGTCGTGCTGTTCGAGTCCTGCAGCGACTGAAGCGCGCTAACGCTGCCGCCGCTTGCCTTCAGCAGGTTGGTCCCGTTGAAGTTGGACGCGTTGACGATCGTCGTGATCTGATCGCGAAGGGCCGTGAAGTCCTTGTTGATGTTGTCACGCGCTGACTGATCGATTCCCGCATCGGCCGCCTGATAGGCCTTCGCCTTCATCTGGTTGACGACATCGGAAATCTGCTCGGCACCGGCGATCGCCACGTCGGTCACGCTCTTGGCGCGTGCCAGCGAGGAAGTCACCGCCTGCAGGCCGCCCAGGTCGCTGCGGAGGCTCTGGGCAGTCGTATAGGCTGCCGAGTTATCCTTGGTCGACGAGACGTTCATACCGGTGGTGATCCGGTTCGACGTCATGCTGAGTGCCTTGGTGGTCGATGTCAGGCTCTGGAGAGCTGCCATCGCGCCGGTGTTGGTGTTGACCGATAAACCCATGATCTTGTCCTTCTGGATGAAAGGTCGCTTCTGCGACCTGGGCCAGAAGCGCTGGCCCGCGACGCACCGAAGTCTTCCGGCTCGCCCTTCATTGTGGGAAGGATTACAGGCTAACCAAAATCAACACCCAGTTTTATTTAAGGTTAACTGTGGGTTAGTGTACCAAGTGACTGTAGTCAGAACGGAAACAACGCGTCGTAGATTTGCTGTCCCCAGCGGGCCTGCTGCGCATCGGTCAGCTGGCCGCGCCCGCCATAGCTGATCCGGGCTTCGGCGATCTGGCTGTGGCGGATACTGTTGTCACGCGCGATATCTTCCGGGCGGACGATGCCGGATACGACAAGTTCGCGGAGTTCGAAGTTGACGCGCACTTCCTGCTTGCCGCGGATCACCAGATTGCCGTTGGGCATGACGCCGACGACGGTTGCCGCCATGGTCATGTTGATCGTCTCGCTTCGGCTCGTGTTGCCGGCACCGCTCGACTGCGACGTCGAGTTGGTATCGACCAGCTTCGACGGATCCGTGCCTGTCAGCTTGGCCAACGGGGTCTGCAAGCCGAGCAGCGACGCTATGCCCGACTTCTCGCTGCCGCCGCGGCTGCGCGTCGTCGTGTTGTCGACCGCGGCCTTGTCGGCGACATTGATGCGGATCGTCAGGATATCGCCCACACGCCCGGCACGTTGGTCGCGGAAGAACGCACCGGCGCCGGTACGGAACAGCGATGCACTGGGCGCCGGCGCCGGTGGCGTCGGCGCGACCGCCGCAACCTCGCCGCCTGCACGGTTGCTCGCGCCCTGAAGGCCGATCGAGGGCTGCACGGCGGGGCTCGGCATCTCTTCCATCGCCGTCATCTTGGGCGGTTTGCCGACGGCTTTCAGGTGGCCGACGGCGCCGCAGCCCGACAGCAGGCCGGCAAGCAAGGTCATTGATGCGAAATGTTTCATGATCGATTTCCCGGGATAAGATTCAATGGGCTGCGACGCGGACAGCGCCGGTGCCTTCGACGACGCCGTCGAGCGTGCGATTGGTCGACAGGCTGACGACGCGAACGAATTCGCCCGCAGCGCCGCTGCCCAGTGCGCGCCCCTCGGTGCTGATCGACAGGCCGCCATCGCGCAGGGTGATCGTGACCGGCTCGCCGCGGCGGACGAGTTGCGGGCGGATGACGTCCGACGTGCGGACGACGCTCTCTGCGGACAATGCCCGTTGCGCTTCCATGCCGACGACTTGCTTCAGCGCGGGAGCCCCGCGCGCTTCTGCCGCGGATATTTCCTTCGGCACGAAATCGCCGGCACTCAGCAGATCGCCCTTGGCGACGGCATGGTCGAGCACGGGGACCGTGACCGTCGGCGCCACCGGATCCGGCGGCAGGGTGGACTGAGCGAACAGCGGCGCCGCCAGCAAGCCGATACCCACGACCAGGATGTGGACGGTCCGCATGTCAGCGCAACTGGCTGGTGGTCGCCAGCATCTCGTCCGCCGTCTTCACCACCCGGCTGTTCATTTCATAGGCGCGTTGCGCCGTGATCAGCGCGGTGATCTCGCTGACCGGATTCACGTTCGACTGTTCGATGAACCCCTGCGTGAGGGTGCCAAAGCCGGGTTCGCCCGGGGACGCTATCGTCGCCTGGCCCGACGCTGCGGTCTCCAGGAAATTATTGCCGCCGAGCGCCTGCAGTCCCGCTTCATTGACGAAAGTCGCCAGCTGCAGCTGCCCGACCGTCTGGGGCGCCGGCGTGCCGGCAATGGTGACCTGCACTTCGCCCGTTTTCGACACGGTCACGGCAACCGCACCCTGCGGTACCGTGATGCCCGGCTGGACCGGAAAGCCGTCGGCCGTCACCAGCTCGCCCTGGTCGGACAGCTGGAATGACCCGTCGCGGGTATAGCCGGTTTCGCCGCTCGGCAGGGTGATCTGGAAAAACCCGCGGCCCTGGATCGCCATGTCATACGGGTTCCCCGTTTGAGAAAGCGCGCCCTGTTCGGAAATGCGATAGACTCCGCCGGTCTTCACGCCTGCGCCGATCTCGATCCCGGTCGGCAACTTGGTATTGCTGCCCGACGCGGCACCGGCACGCGAGACCTGCTGATACAGCAGATCCTGGAATTCGGCGCGCTGCCGCTTGAACGCGGTCGTGCTCATGTTGGCGATGTTGTTCGAGATGACGTCCACGTTGGTCTGCTGGGCCAGCATGCCCGTGGCGGCGATCGAGAGAGAGCGCATGGAAATCCTTTCAGGAAGAAATCAGGAAGCGGGAAGCGACAGGCATCAGGTGATCCGGCCGAGCCGATCGATGGCGTTCTTGCGAAGATCGTCGAGCGCCTGCGACAGGCGCTGGCTCGTCTGGTAGGAGCGAAGGATCTCGACCATGGCCGTCGTCTCGGCGATCGGCTGGACGTTCGAGGATTCAACGCCGCCCGACTTCAGCTTGGTTTCGGCAGCGCCAAGCACGCGACCGCCCGTCCCGATCATCATGCCGTCGCCGCGCGGCGACACTGCGCCTTCATCGGCAAACACCGTCACGGCGAGCCTGCCGAGCACATCGGTGCCGTTCATGACCGAGCCGTCGCTGCCGATGCTGAGGTTCGCCTGTTGGTCGGGCGGGACGTTGATCGGCTTGCCGTTTTCATCGAGCAGTCGTTGCCCGCCGGCCGTTGCCAGATCGCCGGAGCCGAGCACCTTGACGAAGCCGGCGCGCGTATAGGCCGTGCTGCCATCGGGTGCTTCGACGCCGAGGTAGCCCGGCCCGTCGATCATCACGTCGAGCGCATTCCCGGTCTGCTGGAACGCCCCTGCCGCCGTGTCGTGGACGGCTCCGTAATCGAGCACATAAGACGTGTTGCCCGCAGCCGGCACGCTCGCGTCGCCTGCCTGCTCGACATATTCGTGGAACACCGGCTGTTCGCGCTTGAAGCCGACCGTGCTGCTGTTGGCCATGTTGTTGGCGGCGACGTCCAGCCGCCGGCGCAGCGCCTGCTCGTGGCTCAACAGAACATAGGATGAGACATCCATCTCGTTCGCTCCAGATAAATCTTCGTTCCGATGGCACTAGGCAGAATTTGCCCGGTACCTCTCCTATAATAGACGGAACGAGATGAATTGGGGCGGCGGGAACAATTTCTCCTGCGTCCGTGGAACGAAAGGCAAGCCGTTGTCAGAAGCCGTGCCGGAAATCGTCGCAGAAGAGGTACCCGAAGGTACGTCTGCACCCAAAAAACCGCGTTTTAGCAAGAAGTTGGTCATTATCGCCGCCGCCGTTGCCGCCCTGCTCCTGGTCGGTGGCGGAGCTGCCTATATGTTGCTCGGCCGCAGCGAGCCGACCGACGAGGTCGCGTCCGAAGCCCATGACGAGGGCGAGGTCAGGTACATCGAGGCGCCGCCGATGGTGGTCAACCTGCGCGAGGCGGACGGCTCGGCCCGCTTTCTCAAGATCCGCTTCACGCTGGTACCCGTCACCGCGAGCAAGGCGGACGATCTCAAAAAGAAGCTTCCCCTGATCGTCGATGCGTTCCAGCCCTTCCTGCGCGAACTGCGCCCCGAGGATCTGAGCGGTTCTGCGGCGGTCTTCCGGATCAAGGAAGAAATGCTGGTGCGCGCGGTGGGCGCGGTAGGGCCGAACCAGATCAAGGACATACTCATTCAGGACCTGATCCAGCAATGAGCGAGGAAGCCATCGACTTCGACCTGCCCGACCCGCCGATCGCCGACGGCCTGGCAGAGGACGACGCCTTCGACCAGGCTGGCATCGACGCCTTGTTCGGCGACACCGCACCGGTCGCGCGCAAGAGCGGCCTCAAGGCCGTCATCGAGTCCAACATCATCAGTCACGAGCGCCTGCCGATGCTCGAGGTCGTGTGCGAGCACATGGTGCGCAGCTTCGCCTCGAGCATGCGCAACCTGACGACCGACGCCATCGACGTCAGCCTCGACGAACTGACGTCGATCCGCTTCGGCGATTTCATGAGCCGCCTCGAGATGCCGGCCATGATCGGCGTCTTCAATGTCCCGGAGTGGGACAATTACGGGATCGTTACGGTCGAATCGAGCCTGATCTACGCCGTCGTCGACGCGCTGCTCGGCGGCCGGCGGGGCGGCAATACGCGGCGGATCGAAGGACGGGCCTTCACGACCATCGAGACGACGCTGGTTTCCCAGATGCTGCAGCTCGCCCTCGCGGATCTGGCCGCAGCTTTCGAACCGATTGCGTCGATCAACATGCAGCTCGAGCGCGTGGAGACCAGCCCGCGCTTTGCCGCGATCGCCGAGCCCACCAATATCGCCGCCGTCGCAACCTTCCGCGTCGACATGGAAGGCCGCGGTGGCCGGTTCAGCATCCTGCTACCCTATGCGACGATGGAGCCGGTCCGTGAAAAGCTGCTGCAGCGTTTCATGGGCCGCAAGGTCGGCCGCGGCAACATTTGGGAGGCACACATGGCCTCCGAACTGTTGAAGACGGATGTTTCGATCGACGTGGTCCTGGGCGAACGGACGTTGCGGCTCGAAGAGGTCGGCGCGTTCAAGGTCGGCCAGACGATCGCGCTTCACACCGCGCCCGACGACGCTCTCGAGGTCCAGTGCGGGGGCATAGCGCTCGGGCGGGCGCAAATCGGCCAGCGCAGCAATAATGTCGCGGTCCGGCTCGTGACCGACATGTTCAAGGAGACCAAGCGATGACCTTCGCAACCTTTAGCAACATCCTCACCATGATGTTCTGCATAGCCGTGCTGGTGCAGAGCCTTCGCCTTCTCCGGGCACTGCGCGCCGTGAAAAGCGATGACTTCGGCGCCATTATCTCGGCGCTCGACGCGTCGACGGCGGAGGCTCGAACGGTCCTGGCGGACCTGCGCGAAATTCTCAGGACCGAATGTGCGGCCAATGCACAGGTCATCGCGAGCGGAACCGCCATGCGCGAGGAACTGACCGTCATGTCCGGCATCGCCGATTCCGTGGCGGAACGCATCGTCGAGGCCGTCAGCATGAGCAAAAAGGCGGTAATGCCGCCGGCGATCGAGCCCAAGGTCAAGGCCACCAAGCCAAAGGTCGCGCCACAACCTGCGCCGCGGCGCCAGGTGAGTGCGGTCGCATGAAGCGCAAACCGTCACTCCTGATGCTGACCGCTGTCGCCGCCGCCGTATCGACCGTCGCGCACGCCGTGGGCGCGGTGTCGCCGGCGTCGGAAGCCCCCGCAACCCGATTGGGCACGGCCATCAAGCAAGACGTCGCCACGCGCGATGCAAACGCCCGTCAACGCGGTCGGGCGCTCGAGTTGCGTGAGCAAGCCGCCCGAGCCACCGAGGAACGGCTGAAGGCAGAATTGCGGGCGCGCCAGCAGGCTGCAAGCGGCCCCGCCGCACCCGGCAGTCCTGCCGCTGCGCAAGAGGCGCAATATGACAATCTGGCCAAGATCTACCAGAGCATGAAACCGGGCAAGGCTGCCCTGGTCTTCGAGCAGCTCGACATGGACGTTCAGATGAAAGTTGCACAGCGGATGCGCGACCGGTCGACGGCGATGATCCTGGCAGCCATGACCCCCAAGGGAGCTGCAGATCTCAGCATGTCGCTTGCCCGCAAGGAAGCCCTGAAGCCGAAGCCCGTACTCGCCCCGCCGCTGCCTTCCGGGCGGCGAGCCGCGCCCTAGCTGCTAGCTGACGGCCGAGACCTCGACGATCAGCACGCGGTCGACCTGGGCGTCGGCCGTTCGCAGCGCCTTCGTCAGGTCGCTGCTCAGCTTGCTCACGTCCACGGGTCTTTGCGCCGACGCGAAAAGGCGGGCGAACTCCATGGCGCCTGCGACGGAAACAGCCCGCAGAACCGGCAATTTCTCGGTCAGATGTTCCTTCCCCGCTTCGTCTTTTGCAGACAGCACGAGCTTGAAGCGCAGCGATCCCTCGATGCTGTCGGCACCCACGATCGGCACGACGATCAGCGGCATGGGCACGAACTGCGGTTCGGGCCGGTCGGGGGGGCCATTGTCCGCCGCACTGGCGCTGCCGGTCGAGGCCAGAGCGAGCAGCGACGCGGCCTTGAAGAGGGTCTTTTTAGTCACAGGAACTCCGGGCGGGGCGCACGCGCGCGCCTCGCTCCCCCTATAATAGAGGATATCAAGCACAGAAGGGACATCCATGAGCCGAGATCAGAGGCCGGCCCGCGTCAAGCTGGTCGACAGCTCGACACCTGCGGTGCCGGTCCGCCGCGCCGACGACGTCGTGCCGGCGGCAGGCGAGGCATCGGTTTCCCCCAAAACTTCTTCGTCGGGCGTGCTTTATGCCATGATTTTTCTCATCGGCAGCATGATCGGCGCCGCCGGTATCTCGCTGCTGCCGAAGCTGGGTCTACAGTAATGCGCTCGGCGATTTCGCTCCTGGCGATTGCGGCGACGACAGCCGGCGCGCCGCCGGCTGCCGACCCGTCTCCAACGGCCGCGGCACCCGTGGCGACGACCGCGCCGCAGGCAGCCGGTCCCGCTGCTGCCAAGGACGACGTTCCGGCCGATGCGGCACAGGCTACGTTTGCCCCGTTCCGCCGCCCCAGCAACGTCGCGCCCTTTGCGCCGCAATTTGCCGGACAGCCCGCGATATCCCTCCCCGGCGGGTGGAAAGTCCTCAGTTACGATGCGACCCTCAAAGGGTTGACGAACGCGACGCCGGCCACGCGGCAGGCGGCCCGATGGGACTATGCGCGAAGCCAGATCGGTCGCGGCCGCGCCGCCGAGGCGTTGGGCGCGCTCGAGGTCATGCAACAGGACGAGCCCGACATCGCGCTGGTGCCGAATTTCGACCTCGCGCTCGGCGCAACGCTGACCCAGCTGCGGCGCCCCGCCGCCGCGGTCACCGCCCTGTCGAGCGAGGCCCTTGCCACCAATCCCGAGGCTTGCGCGTGGCGCATGCGTGCCTTCGCCGAAAATGGCGACGACGTCCTCGCACTCCGCCAGGTCAACTGCGCCATACCAGCGCTCAATCGGCGACATGGCGCCGTTCGCGCGCCTTTTCTTCTGGCGGTAGCGGCCAGCGCAGCCCGCACCGGCAATCCGGCGCTTGTGATCGAACTGCTCAGGACGATGCCCGAGAAGGATCCTGCCGCGAATTTGCTGCGCGGCCGGGCGATGGTCGCGCGCGGCAATATCGCAGCCGGACAGTTGCTGCTCGCGCGCGTCGGCAAGTCGGGAGATTATGGCCAGCGCCTCGATGCCGAGCTTAGCCGGCTCGAGGCAAAGGCAGGCACGGGTCGTATTCCGATCGACACCATGGCCCGGCTGAAACGGATCCGGTTCCTGTGGCGCGGCGACGACATCGAGCAGCGCGCCCTGCAACTTTCCTACACGCTGTCGAAGCTGGGCGGCGACATGCGGGGCACGCTCGAAGCCGGCGCGACACTTTTTCGCTATTTCGGGGGGGGCAGCAATCGCTCGACGCTGCTTGCCGAACTTCAATCGGTACTTGCCGCGACGCTGTCGCCCCAGAACCCCATGCCGCTCGATCAGGTCGCCGGGCTCTACTGGGATTATCGGGACCTGTCGCCGGCGGGGGCGGCCGGCGACCTGCTCGTCTCGCAATTTGCCGACCGCCTTCAGACGGCCGGGCTTTACGAACGCGCCGCCGAGTTGCTCGAACACCAGCTTGTCGTCCGGACGCAGGACGTCGCCCAGGGACCCTTGTCGGCACGTGTCGCCACGCTGTTCATCCTGGCAGGAAAACCGGCCCGGGCGCTCGATGCGATCCGCGAGACCGAAGGGAACGTCTATCCCGACGAGATGCTCTGGGCGCGCCACCGCGTCGAAGCCGTGGCGCTCGACAAGCTGGGACGCGCGAACGAAGCGCTTGCCGTCCTTCAGGACGTACCCGACGGCGATGCCATTCGGGGCGAGTTCTACTGGAAGCGTCGCGATTGGAAGGCGCTTGTCGATGTGACCGAAACGTCGCTCGGGAAGTCGGAGCCGCTTACGGAGGTCGTTCAGGCCAAGATCCTGCGCTACGCGATTGCGCTGGCCATGCTGGGTCGGGAGGACGCGCTGGCGCGCCTGCATGACCGTTACGTGGCCGCCTTCGCCAAACTGCCCACTGCCGCGACGTTCAATACGCTGACGGGTACGATCGGAACGATCGACCCGGCCACGATGACGACCGCCATGGCTGCGATCCCGTCCGCCAGCCCAGCCGGCGACATCGCCGACCTCGTCGATACGGCGGCCGTCCCGTCCGCCCCGGTTGGCTGAACCGCGCGGGCCGGAAACCCGGTCGGGACAGCCTTGGGGCGACTATTTCAGGAAGTTGACGAGGCTGAGCCCGGAAAGCTGCGAGAACACCGAATAGCTGGCCTGCAGCACCGACTTTTGCTGAGCCAGGTCGATGGCGACCTGGCCGAGGTCGGCGTCTTCATCCACCGAAATCACGCCCTGCAGCAGGGTCGCCCGGTCGGACGCCCGCGTCCCGAGCGCTTCGGTTTGCGCCTGTTTGCGACCGTTCTCCGCGTTGACGTCGCGCAGCGTCGATAGACCGGCATCGATCTGGCCGGCGGCCTGACCGAGTATGTCGAGCTGTGCCTGCGTCGGGTTGTCGCCGATCGTCCCCGCGCTGGCGAGCGTCTGAAAGGCGGCATACAGCCCGCTGCCGATCTCGCTTGCGGTGACGCCGAATTCGACGTCGGTGCCGTCCGCCAGCCGTGCCGAAGACTTGATGCTGTCGTTGGCGAATGCGGCGCTTGCCGGTGTGTTCAGTGAATCGGCGACCGTGTTCACCAGGAAGGGCGGTCCGTTGGTCTGCGATCCCCCGAAGAGCGCGCCACCGCCTTCGGCGGCGTTCAGCGAGGCGCGGAACTGCGAGAAGGCCGCGTTGATCGAATCCTGCAATCCGGTTCCCTTGCCGGTGCCGATTGCCGTGAGGATATCCTTCTTCAGCGACATCGCGCCGGTGTCGATCGCGCTCATGTGCGCGTCGTTGAAGGCGAGCGTCGTGCCGGCGACAGTGGACGCGGCGGCATAGGCCTCGTGTCGCGCCAGCAGCGAGTGACTCGAGATGTTTCGAACGGCCGCCGTCCCGAGGCCCGCATAGTCGCTGACCTTTTTGCCCGTGGCGAGCTGCACCTGTGTCTTGGAAAGCGCCTGCTGCGCCTGCTGCATGGCCGAGGACATGGTGCGCTGGAAGGGGATCGTCGCGACGCGGGACATAGGTTTTTCCTTATCGGACCATCGACAGCAGGGTGTCGTACATGTCGCTGGCCGTGCTGATGACACGTGCGGCGGCGGAATAGCTGTTCTGGAGGACCACCATGTTCGAGAGTTCCTCGTCGATATTGACGCCGGAAAAGCTGTCGCGACGGTTGACCGCATCGTCGCGCCGCGCGGTCGCGTCGGCAAGGCTCGATGCCGCCTGGGACGCAGCCGTGCCGGCACTGCCCAAAAGGGTGGCGGCGCGTGCGCTCGTCGAATTGATGCCGTCCTTGCCCAGGTCCACGTTCGCGGCAAGGGCATCGACGAACGCCGTCGCGCCGCGATTGTCACCGGCTCCGAGCACCTTGGCGCCGACGTTCATGCCCTGCTGAAAGCGCGCAAGACCGAGCTTGCCCGGACTTGTCAGAATGTCGGGCCTGACACTTGCCGTCGTCAGGCCGCTCGACGCGCCCGTCAGCTGAGCGATGTTGGAAAAGGATTGGCCCGTACCCAGGCGGTCGGTCGAATCCGAGGTGACCGACAGCGACGTTCCGAGCACGTTCGCGCTGGGCGCGAACTGGATACGCCCCTTCGCGTCCATGGCGAAACTGCCAAAGCCGGCGAGCGGGCTGGCGTTGAGTTCGCTGACGAGGTCGCCAAAGGTCGGTCCGGTCTGGCCCGTCATGGTATAGCTGGTCAGCGCGCGTCCCGACGCATCCCGCAGGACGAAATTGGCGGTCTGTCCTGTCGCGAACCCATGGGGGTCGGTCGGCGCGAAGCCCGATGGCACAAGCGTGCTGGTCGCGCTGCGAACCATGTCGTTCATGCCGAAATATTGGGAGAAACCGACGCCGCCCCGGTCGCTGGGCGCCGTCGCGTCCTGGGCGATCACGACGCCGTTGCCGGGGCTGTTTGCCTTGAACGAAAGGACGCCGCCGCTGAACGAGGCGGTGGCACTGCCCTGGAGATCCGTGTTGATCCTCGCCAGGACGTCGTTGAGCGTCGCATTCGCGGGCAGCGCCGAGAAATCGATCGTGGTCGACGCCACAAGCTCGCCCGTCGCCTTGGTCACGGCAAAGATGGCTGAGCCGGTAAAGCCCAGGCGATCGGTACCCGTCAATGCCGACGCCCGACCATCCAGCCGGGCGGGCGCGGGCACTGTCGTGCCGGCATTCGCGACACTGTTGAGGCTCTGCGAAAGCCCGGTGAACAAGACCCCCAGCTGCTCGGAGAAAGCCGGCAACGCCCGGTCGCGCAGATCGATCAGCCCGCCAAGCTTGCCGCCGACCGACGCCGAATCCAGCTTGTCGCCGGTCGCCGGGCCGGGGCCACTTGCCGTGTCTGCAAAGCGGACGGTAATCGCCGGATAGCTGACCTGCGGCCCGCTGGAAGCCGGCAGCGACAATTGCCGCAGCCGGTTGTCGAGCAGCGGGACGCCCGAGGCTGTGTCCAGCGACAACTTGCCGTCGGGCTGTTGCCGCACCGTCAGCTTGATCAGCCCGCTCAATTCCTCGATCGCCGCCATGCGCTGGTCGGCCGCCCCGGCGGAACTATAGCCGGTGCCGTCGAGGCGCGCGACGCTGTGGTTGAGGTCGTCGATGCGCACGAGCAGCGCGTTTACCCGGTCGACGGTATCGCCGACTTCGGATTGGACGTCGCCCTTCAACCCCTCGACGTCCTTGCCGAGCTGGTTGAGCGACGAGATCGCGCCCTGGACGTTGGCCGCAAAAGAGGCGACGGCCTGGGGCGAAGCCTGCGTCCCGGTCATTGCGACGGCAGCGGAATCGATGGCGTCCAGGCGCGCGGGGAGCCCGAATTCGGAACCCGGCGCCCCCAGCAGCGATTGCAGCCGGCCCAGGTAGTTGGACGTCACGTCCGCGGAACCCATGTCGCCCGAGCGCCGAAAAACGGTGGCTTCCAGGAACCGGTCGGCCACCCTGCTCGGTTCGCCGACGGTCACGCCGTTGACGCGACCAGCGGTCACGCCCGTTGTCTGGGCGACGGTTTCGCGCGCATAGCCAGGCGTGCCGACATTTGCGATATTGTTGGAAACCGAGCGCAATCCTGCCTGCGACGCATTCAGGCCGGATATGGCTGATCCCAAAATCTCGTTCAGTGACACCTCTGTAGTTCCTCTTGGTAGCAGCCCTTATCGTCGGCTCCTTGCCCGGCTCATGCGATTATCGTTTCAGGTTGCTGACTTCCTGCAGCATCTCGTCCACCGTCGTGATGATCTTGGACGAAGCACTATAGGCGCGCTGGAACCGGATCATGTTGGTGAACTCCTGTGCCAGGTCGACAGTCGACGCTTCGAGGGTGTTCGAGGCGATCTTGCCGGTCCCCAGGGCGCCGGGACTGTTGATGGCGACGCTGCCCGACTGGTCCGACTCGCCGAATCCATTGCCTGGCAAACGCGTAAGCCCGTCGGGATTCTGGAAACTGGCGAGGGGCAGCTGGAACACAGCGCGCGACGTCCCGTCGTCGAAGACGGCGCTGACGACGCCCGCTTCAGAGATGCGCATCGACGCCACGCTGCCGAGCAGGCCGCCGTTGACGGTCGACGAAATCACGGCCGACGGGCTGCCGAATTGGGTGAGGCCATCGAGACCGCCGTTCGTGCCGAGGCTCAGCACGATCGGTCCGGTGCCCGCGCCATTGGTCCACGAAGGTGTGATCGTGCCGAAGAGCGCAGGGCTGGAGTTGGTCAGGTCGAGCGACCCATCCGCGTTGAACTTCACGGTGCCGCTGGCGAGCAGACCATTGGGTGTCGATACATCGGTCGCCGGTACCGCATAGATTTCGCCGGCCCAGGTGTTCGACCCGGTTTTCACGAACGCGAGCGTCACGGCATGGCTGCCGCCCTGCGCATCGGTCACATCCACCTGGCGCGAGAACTGGGGCACCACCGTGCCCGCCGCCATGTTGCCCGCTGCATAGGGGCCGGTGATGGCCGTCGCCGTGGAATCCAGATTGGCGCGCATTTCGACTTTGCTCGTCGCCGCAGCCGTGCCCGTCAATTGGGTGACTCGGATCGGAATAAGCGCGTCCGTGCTGCCGCTGTTGACGAAATTGCCCAGCGAATCGAGCGGCCAGCCCTGCAGGAAATAGCCACCCGAGTTTTTCAGATAGCCCTGGGTGTCGGGTGCGAACGAGCCGGCCCGGGTATAGGCGATGCTCGCATTCGGACCGATGCCGTCGCGCGTGACGAAGAAGCCGGCGCCGGCGATTCCGAGATCGGTCACGCTGCTCGAGGCCTGGAGAACGCCTTCCTTTGAAACGAGCGTGCGCGTCGTCGCGCTGACGCCAGCCGCCGAATAGGGCACATTGCCACGACCGTCGGAAACCAGCGTGCGGAACTGCGTTTCCGCATTCTTGTAGCCGACGGTGTTGATGTTGGTGATGTTGTCGGCGACGCTGGCCATTGCGTTGGCTTGCGCGCTCAGACCGGAGACACCGGCATACAGGGCAGAATAGAGGCTCAAGAAGGTTCTCCGGCAATAAGCATTTGAGCGTCGGGTGGCGCTCGTGACTTTAATTGTAGGATGAACTTTGCCGGGTCGGGGCATTTGGCAAAAATTCGGCAAAGCGCCGCCTGCGGGGCGCCACCATCCTATAAGACCACTAAGCCACAAAGGACCTGTGATGACGCTTCGTATTTCCCTGCGCGACGGTGAGAAGATGATCGTGAACGGCGCCGTGATGCGCGCGGTCGGCCGCACCGACCTGATCGTGGAGAACAATGTCTCTCTTCTGCGCGGTCGCGAGGTCATGTCCGCGGAAGACGCCGTGACACCGGCGCGGCGGCTCTATTTTTCCTGCATGATGGCCTACATCGACCCCAAGTCGCAGACCAAGCATCAGGATGCGATCATTCAGTATCTGAGCGACCTTCTCGGCGCGCTCGAATCCCTCGAGGCCAAGGCCTTGTGCGCGCGGTTCGCCCACAAGGTGGCAACGGGCAATTATTATCGCGCCCTCGCCGACTGCCGCGTGCTGATCGACTATGAGACGACGGCGCTTGAACGCGCCGTTCCCCAGGCTGCCTGACCAGATCGATGAGGTCACTTGCTGCTGCCGCGCGCACGATGCGGGAACACGTGCCCGACCAGCGCTTCGGTCGGGTGATCGGCGTGCGGGGCGCCCTGATCGAGGTCGAGGGATTGACCGGGGCGGCCCAGATCGGGTCGCACGTGGACGTCGTTGCCGCCGACGGCATTGTCGCCGCCGAGGTCACGGGGCTCGATCGCGACGTGGCGCACTGCCTGCCCTTCAGCGACCCCCAGGGCATCATGTCGGGTGCGCGCGCAAACCTGATCGCCGGCCGCTTTTCGGTGCGGCCCGGTGCCGCCTGGCTCGGCCGCATGGTCGACGGGCTCGGCAACCCCATCGACGGCAAGGGAGCGATCTTGCCCGGCCATGACCTCTATCCCATCAAGGCCTCCCCGCCGCCGGCGGCGCAACGCGCCCGCGTCGGCAGTTATGTGGCAACGGGAGTCCGCGCCCTCGATATCTTTGCGCCGCTTTGCCAGGGGCAGCGATTGGGTCTGTTTGCCGGCTCCGGCGTCGGCAAGTCGGTCCTGCTGTCCATGCTTGCCCGCTGGACAGGATGCGACGTCGCCGTCATCGGCCTGATCGGCGAGCGGGGCCGTGAAGTTCAGGAATTCGTCGAGGACGACCTCGGACCCGAAGGGCTGGCACGCAGCGTCGTCGTCGTGGCGACGTCCGACGAGCCGGCACTGATGCGCCGCCAGGCTGCCTGGACGACAATGGCGGTTGCGGAACATTTTCGCGATCAGGGGCTGAATGTCCTGTGCCTGATGGACTCGGTGACCCGGTTCGCCATGGCTCAGCGCGAGATCGGCCTCGCCAGCGGCGAACCGGCCGCGACCAAGGGCTACACACCTACCGTCTTTGCCGAGCTGCCGCGCCTGCTCGAACGCGCTGGCCCCGGACTGCCGGGCCAGGGCTCGATAACCGGCTTGTTCACCGTGCTCGTCGATGGCGACGACCATAACGAGCCCGTTGCCGATGCCGTACGCGGCATATTGGACGGGCATATCGTCATTACGCGACGCATTGCCGAGCGCGGCCGCTACCCGGCGATCGACATATTGAAGTCGGTTTCCCGCACGCTTCCCGGCGCGCTCGACGACGACCAGAACCGGCTCCGCCTCGCTGCGCGGTCGATATTGTCGACCTATGGCGACATGGAAGAGATCGTGCGGCTGGGGGCCTATGCCGCCGGCGCGAACGCAGAGGTCGATCGCGCCATTGCGCTCGCACCGCAGATCGAGGCACTGCTGACGCAGACCAAGCAGGACCGCGGCTCCCCCGAAGACAGCTTCGCCCGACTGGCGGCCCTGCTCGAGGTCGCCGAATGAAAACGCCCTATGATGCCGTGCTGCGGCTGCTGCAGCGCCAGATCGACGCGATGCGCCTGTCGATCGCTGCCGAACTGAATCAGCTCGAAATCCTCGGCCAAAGACATCAGGCGATCGAGACCTCTTTGCGTGACGAGGCACTTCTCGCCGCCAGCGACTGGCGCTGCGCGGCCCCGGCCTTTGGCGCGCGCATGCGCGCAGCGCGCACGGAAATCGTGCGCGACGCCGTCGCCGTGGGAACACGGCTCGGCAGCCTTCGCCAGGAAGCGGCGAAGGCCTTTGGCGAAATGGCCGCTATCGAAGGCGCCGCCGATCGCTTTCGAAGCGAAGCGAGCCTTGTGCTGGCAAAGGCCGAGCAGGATCAGATCGACGACTTCTCGGCCGCGCGTTTCAACCGGCTAAATCGTGTCGGCGCGGGGCAAAGGCGTCTTGAAGGGCCGGCCGCATGCTGATTGCCAACGATCTCAGCCGCATGAGCCCGAGTGAAAAGGCCGCGCTCATCTATTCCCAGGCGCAGAGCGACGTAACGGCGCGTCTGTGGCGCGCCGCACTCGGCAGCGAATCCGATGCGGAAGACCAGGCGCAATCGGCGCAGCGCTGCGACACGTTCAATCTCGATTCGCTGTTGTCGCTGCTCGGGCCGCAGTCGACGAAAGCGTCGGCAGCGACGCCTGCCGATCCCGTGAAAGACGATGCTGCCGCGGCGGAGATTCCCGTTGCGACCGGGTCGCCGGTTGCCGCCTCGACGAGCGCGCCCGTTGCGGGCCTGGGTCCCAACAGTGCCTATCGCGACACGATCCATGCCGCGGCAGAGCGCACGGGTCTGCCGCCTGCCGCCCTGGCCGCCATCGTCGATGCGGAAGCGGGCAAGAACTGTGACGGGAAATGGAACACGACGTCGCGCAATCCGCGCTCGAGCGCAGCCGGCCTCGGCCAGTTTCTGGCCGGCACCTGGCAGAGCGAGGCCGAGCGCGCGGGTACCTGGCTGAACGGCGTTGCCAGTCGACAGGGCTGGCTCGGCAGTGACGGACGCATTCTCCCCGCTGCCCGCTCGGCGCTGCTGGCGCTCCGCTATGATGGATCCGCATCGATCAACGCGACCGCCGACTATGCGTTGCGGAGCGTCGAAAAGCTGAAGAATGCGGGGATCGCCATCGGCGGCGACGTCGCCACGGTGGCGCGCGCCGCCTATATCGGCCATCACCTGGGGACCGGCGACGCGATACGCTTCCTGAAGGGCGGGCTCGACAGTGGACGCGCCAGGGTCCTCCTCGATGCCCAGGTCGGCACGGCCAGCGCAAACCGCCGGATTGCGGCGACAGGCGACGCCGCCAGCGCCCATCGGTCGTGGCTGCTCGACTATGTCGATCGCCACGTAACGCCGGGGCGTTTCGCGTCTTAACCGGGTCCACTCGCCGCTAAACATCCTCAGCACCATGCTTTTATAGGATGGTTACGTATATTTTCGTATAGGATGATAACACTCCTATTAACTCTCCGATGCCAGAAAGACGTGGTGAGGGCGACGGTTGGCGCGGGGCCAACCTGCTTTTCTTTTCTGGGGGTTAACCATGTCAAAGACCACGATTGCGCTGGAGGCGGCCGTTGCGGCAGTCATCGAGAGCATGCCGAAGGGTGACGACGTGTCCAGCGCGCGGCAGCGTGCCGCCGTGGACCGGGCGTTCGCCTCGATCCTCAAGCTGATCGCACCGCGCATCCGCCATTTCATCCGCCAGTACGGCCTGACGGCCCATTGGGAAGACGCCGAGCAGTGCTGCGCCATCGCCGTGCACCGGGCGATCCAGGGTTACGACCCCGAAAAGGCACTCTTCACGACCTTCGTCAACTGGCAGATCCGCGGCGAGCTTCAGTCGCTTCGCTTCCGGGTCATGACCGACCAGCGTCCCTCGGCAAAGAAGGTCGCGGCGACGACGGTCTCCCTTCACTCGGTCACGTCGGGCGCCGACGGCGAGGAATCCACGCTCGAGTCCATCATCGAGGACGAATGCGCGCTGGCGCGCACCGAATCCGCTGCGTCCGACTATCTTGCCCATGCGGCGACCCGGTCGCTCGTGGACGGCTATATCAATCATCAGCGCGCCGCCGCGCTTGACCAGCTGCGCAAGCGGCCGCGGGCAAAACGCCTGTCGGTGACCGATCCGGTCGAACGCGCGGCCGCCCTGCTCCGCCGCACGCGGACGCACGGCATCTGCCCCGAAGAACTCGAAAAGCTCGAGCAAAAGCTGGATCGCGATCGCGAAATCGTCGAGCGTCGGGTCTTCCAGGCCGACACGCTTGACCAGCTTGGCGAGACGACCGGAGTCACGAAGGAACGTGTCCGCCAGATCACCAAGCGCGCCTCGCGGTCGATCGCCGAACTGGCCGCCAGCGAGCCGCAGTTCGCCGTAATGGCCGAATACGGCAAAAGCTACGCAAAGCCGGCCCGCACGCGTGCGCCCAAGGTGTCCGGCGAGCAGCCCAAGGTGTCGATGCTGCCTGCCGAAGGCCAGCCGCACAACACGCTGTCGCGCGTCATTGCCATACCTGCCAATGTGGTGGCCGCGTCGCATCCCTCGCTTGTCGATATCGACTCGATTGCCCCCAATCCCGCTCCGGTTCCCGCCATGAAGCGGCTGGGCGGAAACGCGCCGGGCAGCGCCGCCCGGCATTGACGGCCGTTTGGGAGCACCCGCACTTGCGGTGCTCCCCTTGCGTGACAGCAGGCGCAGTACTGCATTGTTGATATAAGGGATAAGCGCCGCATGAAGTCGTCCAACGGGTGGAGCGTCCCGCATCACGGCGCACCGATGTCCAGGGCGCGCAAGCTCCCCGGTGCCCCCACCGCGTTGGTCCGGATCGCCGAGCGCCTGGCCCTCCATGCAAGACCGGTTCTCGCGGCAAACAGCGCCATATTGCTGAGTGCCACCCTTACCGGGACGGACGACCGCTCAAGGCTGACCACGAGCGCATGGGACGGCAGTTGTCGCGTCGTCGATCTGGCGCCGATTTCCTCCGGCGACCCGCTCAGCTGGAGCCTTGCCGCGCTGGAGGATGCCGCCGTGGTCCTGCTCGCCGAAATCGCGCGCCGCTGGCCCGTGAACGCACTGCCACCGGCGCTGGGGATTTTTACCGACGGCGGCGGGGTTGCGTTCTCATCGGACAACCCCTCGCCGCTCTCACCCGGCTGGCTGGCGCGCCACCAATCGGGGCTGTGTCCGACGACCTGTCTGCTTCCCTTTGCCGCCAACAGCGTATGGGCAAATCTGGTCGCGCCACCAGCCAGCGAAGTGCTCCATTAGCAACTAATTGAGCGTCAATTGAATTCTCACGATTGCTCCTATATCATCGGCTCAGGCAGGGGGACGGGTGGCCCCTTCGCGATCCGGGGTTACGAGCAATGGCAACAGCAAGCCGAGGGACGGGCCGGTCGCCGCGCGCGCTTGACGCGCAACTGGCAACGGCACGTTCGCTCGAGGAAATCTGCCCGGACCGATATCGCGGCTTCGTCTTTCCCAACCGCGTGCGTGAGCATCGGCAGTCGCGCGGACTGTACAAGCTCATGGCGCTCAGCAATCAGCTGGCCGACATTCCCTACATCCGGCTTTCGAAGATCGAGCGGGGCGAAGTCTCGGCACGGGCCGACGAACTGATCCGCATCGCGGACGCGCTCGGCATCGCCCCCGAGCATCTCCTGATCGACATCGATGCGCCCGATTTCGACATCGCGGCCTGGGCGGACCCCTTTCACGACCCGCGAAGTTGGGACGTTCAGGACGAACGGAACGCCGTTCTGCTCGGTGCGGCCCTGCGGTGGCAGCGAAACAAGGACCGGAGCCTGACCATTGCCCGACTGGACCAGGAATTCGGTCTTCCGGCCGTCATTCTCTCTCGCCTCGAAAATGCACAGAAGCCGCTGACCCGCTGGAACGATGCCACACTCGCATCGATCTGTCGTCTGTTCGGCGTGGCCGATACCGAGACGCTGGTCGCGCAGCTCGCCGAACGCTATCTGATGGGTGAGTTCGACACTTTCGTGGCCACGATCACCGATCCGGAAGCAAGATGGTCGCGTACGCGCAACAAGATCGCCGAGCTGCGCCTGGAGTTGCGCGCGGCCGCCCGCGAATCCGACGATCCGGCTCGGCAGGCGTCCGCGCTTCAGCAAGCGAAACCTCAACGCGTCGAGCACAGGCCGCGCTCATCCGACGCGCCGATGTCGCCCGAGCCTCGCCGCCTGTCCGTGCTCGGCGCACCCTTGCAGGGCGGGCTGATTGCCACCGAGCCCACCGGCGCGATTGTCGAGACGCCGGCCGGTGCGGGGCCGCGGGCCTTTGCACTGCGCGTCTGCCGCGCCACGCTCGGCGCCGGCCTGCCGCCAAGCACGATCGTGATTGCCGACCCGGACCGTCCGGCCACAGTGGGCAGCCTTGCCGCGATCCGCTTCGGCGACGCCTATCGCATCATGAGCGTCACGCTCGACCGCTCGGGGGCTACGACAGGGTACAGCGTCGTGCCCGACATGGCAGTCAACATCGACGAACTCGACGCCCAGGACGTCGCCGGCATCGTTGCCGCTGTATTTCCTTGATCCGCCGACGCAAACCGCTCGACATCACCGGCAGGACGTCGAACCGCTAGTTGAGGCTGTTCTGCGATCTGAGGGAGCGGTCGAGAAAACCGGCCGCGACTTCCAGCTTCACGACTTCGGCGATGCTCTTCAGGCCCAGCTTGCCCAGCGCATTTGCCCGGTGCATCTCGACCGTGCGGGCGCTGAGACCCAGCTCGCGCGCGGCCACCTTGTTCGGCGCACCATCGGCAAGGCTGGCCATGACCTCGCGTTCGCGCCGCGACAGCCGGTCAAAACGCTCGCGCGCCTCTGCGCGCAGGCGGAGCGTGCCGTCTGCCTGATCGATGAGCGAGAACGCCTGGTCGAGCACTTTTTCGAGCAGTTCTGTCTTGAACGGCTTCTCGAGAAAGTCGATCGCGCCCAGCTTCATCGCACCGACGGCAATGCGCACATCGCTGTGCGCCGTCATCACGATGACGGGCCAGTCGACCGCGCGCTCCTTGAGCATCGACAGCATCTCGAGGCCATCGATCTGCGGCATGCGGACGTCGAGAAGAATGGGTCCGGGCACCAGCTCGGGAAGCTGTTCGATGAAATCGGTCGCGGTAGCGAAGGGCCACGCCGTGATCGACGATACGGATAACAGGAAGTGCAAGGATTTGCGGACGTCAGCGTTATCGTCGATCACATAGACGCTTCGCGATACCTGAACCGGCTTCTCGCAATTGGTCAACTGACTGCACAACAAGTTGAATTCCCTAAGTTCTTCAACAGATTAATCCCGCTTACCGAGCCAGTCATGTATCATGTTCGTCAATTGCTACATCGACTATACAACACGGGCGGAACAGAGGTAAATCTATAAATACGTATAACGGTATGAGTTGAGATCCGAATACGATGTAACAAGTTTCGATTCAGACTAAACTCGCGATTGACAACGGATTTTACTACGAAGTCGGCCCCTTTTTATTGCCCTGCCACATTAGGTCCATCATTGGGAATAGACGGTCTTGGTGGCAGCGAAAAGCTTCGGAAATTACCTATGTTAAGCCGTACCGGCCAAGCTTCGGGACCGTCACGGTTTCTCCTATATATATAGCATGATCGACGCGCATCGGCATGCGTGACGCGAATTCCTGCGCAGCTGCGTCGGCATCACCGCAAAAACGCCTTAACATTGGGGCGCCTTGGGCCGGCGCCGCGAAGACGCAGTCCGTTCGAGACGTCCCGGAATTCCAGCGCCTGCAACGCTGCGCTCGAGACAGGACGTCATACCGACCGACGCGACAGAAATAGGTGCGCACATGCTTCGGGCCCCCTGCAGACAGACTTCCGACAGGGTGCGACAGGCCGGGCTGATGCCGGCGGGCGCCCTCTGCTCCAAATCTGGTTTATCGAACGCGGCCCTTGTTGAGAACGCTACCACCTTTCCGCCGGCGATCATAGGGTCTTGGCGTGCGTGGCGATCCGATAATCAGCCGCGATGTTTTTCCCGGGCGCAGCGCATGTCGCCTGAGCCATCGCCGGGGTCGACATCGTTTGTCGGGCATCGGCACTTCCCATGCCGCGGCGAATGCCGTTATCTGGATAAGTGCCATCCGCCCCTCAACCCCGCTGGAGTTTCTGGATAGACCGGGGCGGCACGTTCACGGATGTGATTGCGCGGACACCCACAGGCGAGTCTCGTGTCGCCAAACTGCTCTCGGTCGATCCCGGGCGCTATGACGACGCGGCCGTCGCCGCTATCCGCGACCTGACCGAAACGCCCTCGGGGCCCCTGCCGCCACTCGACATACGCCTCGGCACCACGATCGCCACCAACGCGCTTCTCGAGCGTACCGGCGAACCGGTGCTGCTGATCATCACGCGCGGCTTCGGCGATGCGCTGGTCATCGGAACGCAGGACCGGCCTGACATCTTCGCGCGGCACATCGTCCGCCCGATGCCGCTGTTCGCGGAAGTGGCGGAAATCGACGAGCGCGTCACGGCTGAAGGCAAAGTGCTCGTGCCGCTTGACCTGGCGGCGACGCGTCCCCTGCTGACGGCGGCTTACGCGCGCGGGCTGCGCGCGGTCGCGATCGTGCTCATGCACGGCTACCGCCACATCGCCCATGAGGCGGCACTCGCCGACCTCGCGACCGAGATCGGCTTTACCCAGGTGTCGGTCAGCCACCGGGTCAGCGCGCTGGCGAAGCTTGTCGGGCGTGGCGACACCAGCGTGGTCGACGCCTATCTGTCGCGCGTGCTTCGCCGCTATGTCGACGGCTTGGAGGCGGCACTCGCCGGCGCCGAGCCGCTGTACATGCAGTCGAACGGCGGCCTCACGCCGGGACGTCATTTCCAGGGCAAGGACGCGATCCTTTCGGGCCCGGCCGGCGGTATCGTCGGCATGGCGCAAACCTCGGCCTGCGCCGGGTTCGACCGGGTCATCGGGTTCGACATGGGCGGCACGTCGACCGACGTCTCGCTCTATGCCGACCGCTACGAACGCGACAACGAGACGATCGTCGCGGGCGTCCGCATTCGCGCGCCGATGTTGCGGATCCATACCGTGGCGGCTGGCGGTGGCTCGATCTGCCGGTACGAGGACGGGCGGCTGGCCGTAGGTCCGGCCTCGGCCGGGGCCGATCCCGGCCCGGCCTGCTATCGCCGCGGCGGGCCGCTGACGATCACCGACTGCAATGTCGTGCTCGGCAAGTTGCAGGGACGGCATTTTCCGATGGTGTTCGGCCCGGCACGCGACGCGCCGTTGGACGCCGCTGCTTCGTTTGCGCGGGTGCGCGAAGTCGCCGAAGCGATGGGCGGCACCGCGGTCGAGGATATCGCCGAAGGCTTCGTTCGCATTGCCGTGGCCGACATGGCCAACGCCATCCGCGCGATTTCGATTGCACGGGGCCATGACGTCGCCCGTTTCGCGCTTGCCTGTTTCGGTGGCGCCGGCGGACAGCACGCCTGCTTGGTCGCCGAGACGCTGGGCATCGACACGGTCCTGGTCCATCCGCTCGCCGGGGTATTGTCGGCCTATGGCATGGGTCTGGCGGACCGGCGCGTCTTGCGTGAGCGCACGCTCGCGATGCCCCTCTCCGCACTGACCCTGCCGGCCATCGAGCGCGAGGCGGCGGCACTGGCTGCCGAGGCCCGCGATGCTCTCGTCGCTCAGGGCCTGGACGAGGCGGGCATCGCTGTCGAGATCACGGCCCTTTTGCGGACCCAGGGATCCGACAGCAGCTTCGACATCCCGCTCGGCGCCGTCGATGCCATGACGTCCGCCTTCACCGCGGCGTTCCGCCGGCGCTTCGGCTATGCCGACGCGGGCACGCTGGTCGTCGACGCACTGCGGGCCGAGGCCGTGTCGCCGGGCGCGAAGGACTTGGCGGCAACGCCCCTGCCCGCTGCCAGCGCCCCACCCGTCGAAACGGTCGACATGTGGCACGAGGGTCGGCGTCGCCCCGTGCCCGTGTTCAACCGCAGCGAGCTTGCTGCAGCCGCGACCATCCCGGGACCCGCGCTGATCGTCGACCCCGTGGCGACGACGATGGTCGAGCCCGGCTGGACCGCCACGGTGGATCCGGACGGCGTGCTGATCCTCAAGGGCGCGGCGGCGCGCAGCGTCGTCGCCATCGGCACCGTGCGCGACCCGGCGCGCCTTGAGATCTTTGCCGGCATGTTCATGGGCATTGCCGAGGAAATGGGCGCGGCACTCCGCCACAGCGCCTCGTCGGTCAACATCCGCGAGCGGCTCGACTTCTCGTGCGCGGTGTTCGCCGGCGACGGCGCGCTGATTGCCAATGCGCCCCATATTCCGGTCCACCTCGGTTCGATGGGCGAAAGCATTCGCGCCATCCTGCGCCGACGCGCCGACGACGGGCGCGGCATCCGTCGCGGCGACGTGTACGCGCTCAACGCCCCCTATGACGGGGGCACCCACTTGCCCGATATCACCGTGATCCAGCCGGTCTTCGCCGGCGACGACAGCGCGACGCCGGACTTCTTCGTCGCCGCGCGCGGGCACCATGCCGACATCGGCGGAATCAGCCCCGGCTCCATGCCCCCCGACAGCACGCGGCTCGATCAGGAAGGCATCATCTTCGACAATTTCCTGCTCGTCGAGAACGCGCTGCTGCGCGAAGCCGAGACGCGCGCGCTGCTCGGGTCGGGCCCCTGTCCGGCGCGCAACATCGACATGAACATCGCCGACCTCGCCGCGCAGGCGGCGGCCTGTGCGCGCGGGGCCCAGGGCCTGCTCGATGCCTGCGGGCTTTACGGGGCGCCCGTCGTCCGCGCCTATATGGATCATGTCCAGGATCACGCCGAGGACATCGTCCGCCGCCTGATCCCGACGCTGTCGAGCGGCAGCTTCGCCTATGAACTCGACGACGGATCGGTCGTGCGGGCGAACGTCACCGTCGGCGAAGACGCCACGCTCGACATCGACTTCGCCGGAACGAGCCCACAGCAAACCAGCAATTTCAACGCCCCCGTCGCGGTCGTACGTGCCGCCGTGCTTTACGTGCTGCGGACCTTGATCGACACGCCGGTCCCGCTCAACGACGGCTTCCTGCGCCCCGTGACCATCCGCGTCCCGGTCGGGTCGATGCTCAACCCCGGCCCCGATGCCGCCGTGGTTGCCGGCAATGTCGAGACGAGCCAGGTCATTACCGACACGCTGTTCGGCGCGCTCGGCGCACTGGCGGGGTCGCAGGGAACGATGAACAACTTCACCTTCGGCAACGCGCGCCACCAATATTACGAGACGATCGCCGGCGGCTCGGGTGCGGGGCCGGGCTTCGACGGCACCGATGCCGTGCAGACGCACATGACCAACAGCCGCCTCACCGACCCCGAGATCCTCGAGACACGATTCCCCGTCCTCGTCGAAAGCTTTGCGATCCGCGCCGGATCGGGCGGTACCGGCGCGCACCGGGGCGGCAACGGCGTCGTGCGCCGCATCCTTTTCCGCGAGGCCATGGACGCGGGCATCCTGTCCAATCACCGGCGCGTGCCGCCCTTCGGGCTGGCCGGCGGCGGCGCGGGCCGGACGGGCATCAATCGCGTCGAGCGCAGCGACGGCACCGTCGAGCTGCTCGGCGCCACGGCAAGCGTCGAAATGGCCCCGGGCGACGTCTTCGTCATCGAAACGCCCGGCGGCGGCGGCTTCGGGAAGGTCGCCTGATGCTGGTGCTCGCGGGCATCGGGGTAATCGTCGCCGGCTTCCTGCTGCGCTTCAATCCGCTGCTGGTCGTCACCGTCTCCGCGCTGGTCACCGGGCTTGCCGCCGGGCTCGACCCGCTCGCCATCGTTGCGGCCTTCGGAAAGGCGTTCAACGACAGCCGCTACGTCACCGTCATCTACATCGTCCTGCCCGTCATCGGCCTGCTCGAACGCCACGGCCTGCAGCAGCGCGCCCGCGACCTCATCGAAAAACTGCGCGGCGCCACCGTCGGGCGCCTGCTGCTTGCCTATCTGGTCTTTCGCCAGCTCACCGCCGCGCTTGGCCTGATCTCGATTGCCGGTCACGCCCAGACGGTCCGCCCGCTCGTCGCCCCGATGGCAGAGGCCGCCGCCGACAAGCAGTATCCCGACCGCGACCGGGGCGACGACCGTGTCCCCGCCATGGCCGCCGCCACCGACAACATCGGCGTGTTCTTCGGCGAGGACATCTTCATCGCCATCGGCTCGATCCTGCTGATGAAGGGCGTGCTCGAAGGATATGGCATCATGGTCGAGCCCCTGCAGCTTTCGGTCTGGGCGATCCCTACCGCCATCGCCGCGCTGCTCATCCACGGAACCCGGTTGCTGCTGTTCGACCGGCGCCTCGCCCGGGACGCGCGGCGATGATCGGCCTGAACCTGATCTACCTGGTGGCCGGGCTCACCTTCGGCGCCTTCGCGCTGTTCAGCGCACGTGATGCGACCAACCCGAAACGCTGGGGCAATGCCGCCTTCTACGCCCTCATCGCGACCAGTTTCCTGTTCGGCGACCGGCTCGGCAATCTCGGCAACGGGGTCCTCGTGCTCGGCCTCGTCGCCATCGCGGGCAGCGGCGCCATGGGCAAGGGTGCAGGCGCCACCACCAGCCCCGAACAACGCGCCGTGGAGGCGGCGCGGCGTGGCAACCGGCTCTTCCTCCCGGCGCTGATCATCCCCGCCGTCGCCCTGCTCGGCACCTTCGCGTTCAAGCAGTTGCCCGGACTGGTAGACCCCAAGCAGACGACGCTCGTCGCGCTGACCCTGGGCACGCTGGTTGCCATCGCCACCAACTACGCCTGGCTCCGCCCCCGCCCCGCCACGCCGTTCCACGAAGGGCGCCGCCTGATGGACGGGGTCGGCTGGGCCGCCGTCCTGCCGCAGATGCTGGCAAGCCTCGGTGCCGTCTTCGCGCTCGCGGGCGTCGGCACCGTCGTCGGCGGCATTGCCGAAAACGCCATTCCGGCGGGCAGCATATTCGGCGCCGTCATGGCCTATGGCCTCGGCATGGCGCTGTTCACGATGATCATGGGCAACGCCTTTGCCGCCTTCCCCGTCATGGCCGGCGCCATCGGCATCCCGCTTCTCGTGCGGACCTATGGCGGCGACCCGGCGATCGTCGCGGCCATCGGCATGCTGGCCGGCTTTTGCGGCACGCTGCTCACGCCCATGGCCGCCAATTACAACCTCGTCCCCGCCGCGCTGCTCGAACTCAGGGACAGGAACGCCGTGATCAAGGCACAGGTCGCCACCGCCCTGCCCCTGCTCGCGGTCAATATCGCCCTGCTTTATTTCCTGGCGTTCCGGTGAGCTACCTCTCGCCCGATCTCGCCGGCCGCTTCGCGCAGATCACGCTCGGGCATCTCGGCCGGCAGTGGCCCTACAAGCCCGACCATGTCCTGGCCGGACCGGGCGACATCCGCGCTCCGGCCGAAGTGCACCCCATCTTCCACGGCAGTTTCGACTGGCACAGCTGCGTTCATGGCTGGTGGCAAGTGATGACCATTCTCCGCCGCTTCCCGGACCTGCCCCAGGCACCGGCCATCCGCGCCCGCGCCGATGTCATGCTCGTCCCCGCGAAAGTGGCGGGCGAAGTCGATTACCTGTCGCGCCCGTCGAGCAGCGGATTTTCGCGCCCCTATGGCTGGACCTGGGCGCTGGCGCTGCACGGCGAACTGGCGCGGCACGATGCAGGCTGGGCGGCCGCGCTCGAACCGCTGGCCCGCGTCATCGCCGCCGGGTTCCGCACCTACCTGCCAAAGCTCACCTACCCGATCCGCGTCGGCACGCACTTCAACAGCAGCTTCGCCCTGACGCTCGCCCGCGACTGGGCGGTCGACCACGACCTCGATCTCGTTACCCTGGTCGACGCCCGCGCCCGCGACTGGTTCGCGGAGGACCGCGATTGCCAGGCCTGGGAGCCCGGCGGCGACGAATTCCTGTCGTCGGCCTTGTGCGAGGCGCTGCTGATGGCGCGCGTCCTGCCGGCCGACGCGTTCGCCGTCTGGTTCGACGCCTTCCTGCCGCGTGCTGCCGCCGGATCGCCCGCGACGCTTTTCACGCCCGCCCATGTCTCCGACCGCAGCGACGGCAAGATCGCGCATCTCGACGGGCTCAACCTGTCGCGCGCGTGGTGCTGGCGCGCCATCGCCGCTGCGCTGCCGCCCGGGCATCCCGCCATCGCGCCGGCGCGTGCGTCAGCCGACCTTCACCTGGCCGCCAGCCTGCCGCACCTCGACGACGATTACATGGGGAGCCACTGGCTCGCGACGTTCGCGCTGCTCGCGCTGCTCGCGCTCGGGACCTAGCCGACCGTCTGTTCGATCACCCCGAAGACCGGATGGTGCTTGGCATCGTCCATCCAGATGCGCACCGTATCGCCCTTTTTCAGGAAAGGCGTCACCGCCGCGCCCGACCGGATCGTCTCTACCGTGCGCACTTCGGCGATGCACGAATAGCCGTGGCCGCCCTCGCTGATCGGCTTGCCCGGCCCGCCGTCGGCGTCACGGTTCGACACCGTCCCCGACCCCACGATCGTGCCCGCCCCCAGCGACCGCGTCTTCGCCAGATGCGCGATCAGCGTGCCGAAATCGAACGTCATGTCGACGCCCGCATCGGCGCGCCCGAACGGCTGGCCGTTGAGATCGACCTTCAGCGCGCCGTGCAGCTTGCCGTCTGCCCAGGCGTCGCCCAGCGCGTCGGGCGTCACGAAGACGGGCGAAAACGCACTCGCCGGCTTCGACTGGTAAAATCCGAACCCCTTGCCGAGCTCGCCCGGGATCAGGTTGCGCAGGCTCACGTCGTTGGTCAGCCCCACCAGCCGGATCGCCGCCAGTGCCTCGTCCCGGCTTGCTCCCTGCGGCACGTCGCCGGTCACGACCACGACCTCGGCTTCCATGTCGCAGCCCCAGCTTTCGTTGGCGAGCGGGATCGCGTCGCGCGGTCCCAGAAAGCCGTCGCTGCCGCCCTGGTACACCAGCGGATCGTGCCAGAACGTCTCGGGCATTTCTGCCCCGCGCGCCTGCCGCACCAGCGCGACATGGTTTACATAGGCCGATCCGTCGGCCCACTGGAATGCGCGCGGCAACGGTGCCGCCGCGTCGCGCTCGTGAAAGCGCCGCATCGGGATCGCCTCATGGCTGAGGTCGGTCGCCAGGGCCTCGAGCAGCGGCTTCACCCGGTCCCAGTCGTCGAGCGCGCCTTGCAGCGTCGGGACGATATGATCGGCATCCGCGCACCAGGCCAGGTCGTCCGACACGACGACGAGGCGGCCGTCACGACCACCCTTGAGTGAGGCAAGTTTCAAGGCTCTCTCCGCTATTTTATCGTTCGGCCCAGGGCCTACTCCGCCAGCGAGCCCGGGTCCACATGCAGCCAGTCGGCATGGCGTGGTGCGGTCTTCGTCTGCACCCATTCGTCGAGCATCAGCGGCGCCACCCGCGCCAGCTCGGCATATTGGTCCGGCGTGCCGATGTCGCACGCCAGTTCCAGCCGGTGGCCGTTCGGGTCGAAGAAATAGATCGACCGGAAAATGCCGTGATAGGTCGGCCCCAGCACGTCGACGCCCTGCGCTTCCAGGTGCGCCTTCGCCGCCTTCAGCGTGTCGAAATCGGCAACCTGGAACGCGATGTGCTGCACCCATTCGGGCGTGTTCGGGTCGCGGCCCATTTCGGGCTGCTTGGGCAACTCGAAGAACGCGATCACATTGCCGCCGCCGCAGTCGAGGAAGATGTGCATGTACGGGTCGTATGCGCCGGTCGACGGCACATGGTCCTCGGAAAACGCCGTCTGGAACGTCATGCCCAGCATGCGCGCATACCAGTCCGCCGTCTCCTTGGCGTCGCGGCAGCGATAGGCGACGTGGTGGATCTTGTTGAGCGTGAAGGGCAAAGTCTTGAGTCCCTCCCCTTCAGGGGAGGGGTTCAGCCGTCTAAGCCCCTCCCCTTCAGGGGAGGGGTTGGGGTGGGGCAGTCTCTCTCCCGAAGTCGCAGTCCCGGTGGCGCGTGACTGCCCCACCCCAACCCCTCCCCCAAGGGGGAGGGGCTCCCTCAGACGATCCCCGCTCACTGCGCCCCCTCCAGCACCCCGCGCTCGAGCTGGTCGGCTTCGATGCTCTTGAACAGCGCGGTGAAATTGCCTTCACCGAACCCTTCGTCCTTCTTGCGCTGGATGAACTCGAAGAACACCGGCCCGATCTGCGCCTGCGCGAAAATCTGGAGCAGCAGCCGCGGGTCGCCGCCCTCGGTCGATCCGTCGAGCAATATGCCGCGCGCCTTGAGTTCCTCGACCGGCTCGCCATGGCCCGGCAGGCGGTCGTCGAGCTGCGCATAATAGGTGGCCGGCGGCGGCGCCATCAGCGGCACGCCGTTCGCGCGCAGCCGGTCGATGCAGGCGATCAGGTCGTCACAGATCAGCGCGATGTGCTGGATGCCCTCGCCGTTGTACGCGCGCAGATATTCCTCGATCTGCCCGCCGCCCTGCTTGCCTTCCTCGTTCAGCGGAATGCGGATCTTGCCATCGGGCGCGGTCATCGCGCGGCTGGTAAGGCCGGTATACTCGCCCTTGATGTCGAAATAGCGGATCTCGCGAAAGTTGAAGATGCGCTCGTAGAACTTGGCCCAATGGTCCATCCGCCCGCCATAGACGTTGTGCGTCAGGTGATCGATCAGCTTGAACCCGGCGCCCTCGGGCACGCGGTCGACGCCCGGCAGCCAGTCGAAGTCGATGTCGTAGATCGACAGCGCATCGGGCTTATCGAGCGTCGCATAACGGTCGATCAGGTAGATGATCGCGCCGCCGATCCCCCGGATCGCGGGCAGCCGCAACTCCATCGGCCCGGTGCGCGTCTCGACCGGCTCGGCGCCGCGAGCCAGCGCCGCGTCATAGGCGGCACGCGCATTGCGCACGCGAAACCCCATGCCGCACGCCGACGGCCCGTGCTCGGCTGCGAAATAGGCGGCCGGCGACTTGGGCTCGTAATTGGCAATCAGGTTGATGCCGCCCTGCCGCCACAGGTCGACGTCCTTCGACCGGTGCCGCGCGACATGGCTGAACCCCATGGCGGCGAAGACGGGCTCCAGCAGGCCGCGCTCGGGCGCTGCGAATTCGACGAACTCGAACCCGTCGAGGCCGAGGGGATTTTCGAACAGGTCGGTCATGCGCGTCACTCCGATATAGTATCAGATGTAACGATATGGAGTTGACCGGGTCGTGTCAATTGATACGACCGTGCAATGAGCACGCTCCGCCTCGACGATTTCGTCCCTTATCGGCTGTCGTACACGTCGAACCTCGTCAGCGAGGCCATTGCCCGCACCTATGAAAGCCTGTTCGGCATGACGATCCCAGAATGGCGCCTCGTCGCGGTGATCGCCGAGCATGACGGCATCACCCAGGCGGCGATCTGTGCCCGCACCGGCATGGACAAGGTTACAGTAAGCCGCGCGGCCATCGCGCTCGCCGCGCGCGGCCTGGTATCGCGTGTCCCGATCCCCACGGATCGCCGCTCGCAAGACCTCGCGCTCAGCAGCGAGGGCCAGGCACTCTATGCCCAGGTGGCCCCGAAGGCACTGGAGCTCGAAAGGCGGATCTTCGGCGGCCTCGGCGAGGACGAACTGCGCGCCTTCGTTGCCACGCTGCGCCGGATCGACGCGATCGTAACGGGCTGCTGAGCGCCGGCTCCGGCCGCCCGTCCCACAATGGCAGTGTCCCATTATGGGATTGAAAACATATCTGTTTTTTCTATGCTGCAGCGCGGCGGGCATGTCATGTTCGCAGCAATTTCCACACCGGCCGAAGTTTTGGGGACGCGTGGGGCCCGGCTCGTCGCGAGTTCGGGAGCGATTGTTTCGTGTCGATGTAGCTTAGCTTAGGGAGTGAAAATATGAAGATGATCAAGTTCGCGGCCGTTCTTCTTGCCGCAAGTGCGATGCCGGCTGTGGCCCAGACCGTTGACGGTCAGAATACCGGCGGAACCGAATATGCGGGCGGGACGTCCGCTACGGTGGAAACCAACCCGTTGGCCCCCAACGGCAACTTCGGCACGCCGACCAATCAGGCGACGGCGGGCTACACGATCAACCTGCTCGACAGCAATGGATCGCTGTACGGGCTGGTGTCGCAGACCGGTGGCGAAGCCGTCGGGCCCTTCGCCAACCTGTACTTCGACCTGGATTCGACCACGCGGAGCGGTTCGGACCTCGGGTTCGAAATCGGCCTGACCGGCGTCAACGCCTTCGTACCCGGCGTCGGCGGCAGCGTCGCGCTGGCTTCCTCGCTGTTCAACGTCGCGTCGACGACGACCAATGGCCTGACGACGTTCGAGTTCAGGCTCGACAATTCGCTGTTCAATGCGCCGATCGCCGGGCTGAACTACGACCCTGCCGTGACCTTCACCGGCAACAACCGCCTGAACCTCTCGCAGAGTCTGGGATATTCCGTCGCGGGTGGCCAGGGCTTCTACGGCAATGGCCGTCTGGGCACGTTCAGCTCGGCGGCAACGCCTGCCGTGCCCGAACCCGGCACCTGGGCGCTGATGCTGCTGGGCTTCGGGACGATGGGTGCTGCGCTGCGACGCCGCAGCCAGCCGCAAAAGGCAGCCCTCGCCGCTTAACAATCCGCAATCTTTGAGCGGGGTATCGGCGCAGCAGGGACCCGGTTTCCTGCTGCGCCACGCTCGTGACGGGCGCCGCATCGACGCGGACGTTCAACAAGCCGACCGACCACGACGAGCACGGCGGGACATCGCCCGACCGCAACCGGCCCCGCGACCGCACGGCCACCGAATTTCCGACCTGTCCGGCAGATTGAAATCGCTGTCCTACACGCGATATTGCCATCATCCTTTGCCGACTCGTCTCGTTGGGACGTCCGGCTCTTTCTCGTCGTCGCAATTGACAGCTGCACTCGCTTCGTCGCGCGTCAACCACGGTTGAACGGAGTATCCGGCCGATCTGGCGGGACCTTCGTGACCTTTGGACAGGGTGCGCGCGCATGGCCCGCGCCCCTTGAGCCACGCGGCATTCCGTGCAACCCCATCCGGATCAACCGGGGGGAAAGACACATCATGGCGGCACGAAATCATTCCGCCCTGTTCGTGCTGGTGACCATCTTCATCGATGCCATCGGGTTCGGGCTCATCATGCCCGTGTTGCCGCAACTGCTGATGACCGTGGGCCGGATCGACTTGAGCCACGCCATCGGCATCGGCGCGTGGATGGGGCTGGCCATGGCGGCGGCGTCGTTCTTTTCCGCGCCCGTGCTCGGCAACCTGTCCGACGCCTTCGGGCGTCGGCCGGTGCTGCTGGCGGCCTTGAGCTTTCTCGCGCTCGACTATCTGCTGCTTGCCGTCGCCCATACGCTGCCGCTCATCTTCATCGGGCGCGTCATGTCGGGCGCATTCGGCGGCAGCTACGCGCCCGCCATGGCCGCCGTCGCCGACGTCTCGACGCCGGAAGACCGCGCCAAGACCTTCGGCTATGTCAGCGCGGCCTTCGGCATCGGCTTTGTGCTCGGGCCTGCGATCGGCGGGCTGCTGGGCGAAATGGGCCCCCGCGCGCCCTTTTACGCAGCTGCCGCCATGGCCGCGCTCAATGTCCTCTACGGCCTGGTCGTCTTCCCCGAAACGCTCGACGCCGCCCATCGCCGTCCGTTCCATTGGCGACGCGCCAATCCCTTCGGTGCGCTCCGGGCCGCACGCGCCGCGCCCGGCATGCTCGGCGTCGCCGTGGTGCTTGTCATCTGGCAGATCGCGAGCCTCGTCTATCCGTTGACCTGGAGCTTTTACGCCATCGCGCAGCTCGGCTGGTCGCCACGGATGATCGGCCTCAGCCTCGCTGCCGTCGGGGTGACCATTGCGCTCAGCCAGATCTTCCTGACCGGGCGCGCCGTGAAGCGCTTCGGAGAGCGCGATGCGGCGACGATCGGTCTTGTCGTCGCGATATGCGGCTTCATTGCCTATGCCTTCGTCCACACGACCTTTCAGGCATTCCTCGCCATGGGCTTCATCACGATCCAGAGTTTCGTGCAGCCCAGCCTGATGGCGATGCTCAGCCGGCGCGCGACTCCCGAGACGCAGGGCGAGGTCCAGGGCATCTCGTCGATGGCGCTGGGCATCGGATCGATCGTCGGTCCGCTCGTTCTGGTGCAGCCGATGGCCTGGTTCACCAGCGGCGCGGCGCCGTTCTATTTCCCCGGCGCGGCCTTTGCGGTGGCGGCGATCTTCGGCGCGCTGGCACTCGTGCTGCTGCGGCGCTTGCCTCGGGTGCAGCCCGGCTAGATCCCGCCCGCGACCGTCTCGCGTCCCGTCGCCTCGAGGCCGGCTCGCAGCGCCGCGATGCAGGTGTCGAGCACCGTCTGATCGGTCGATCTCACCACGAAATTGGCACCCACCCGTCCCTCGCGAAAGAATGGATAGCTCCCGATCTGGCAGCCCTCACGCGCCTTCTCGGTCGAACGCAGCAGGTCGGCCACTTCGCTTTCCGCGACCCAGCAGCCGATTGTCGCGCTGAGTAGCGGCGCGCCGCCTTCCAGCGTTCCCGAAAGCGCGTCGAGCATCATCGCGGTGATGTGCGGCACGCCCGCCATGATGAAGACATTGCCGTGGCGGATGCCCGGCGCGCCCGACATGCGGTTCTCGATCAGCGTCGCGCCCTCCGGCACCCGCGCCATGCGCAGCCGCGCCTCGGTGATGCCGCCGCGCGTCTCGTAATAGCTTTCGAGTACCGCCCGCGCTTTGGGGTGCACGACCACCTCGACGCCCAGCGCCTTGGCCATCGCATCGACCGTAATGTCGTCGTGCGTCGGCCCGATACCGCCGGTCGTGAACAGATAGTCGTTCCGCGCCCGCAGCTCGTTTACGGCCTCGACGATCGCGTCCTCGACATCGGGCACGACGCGGACTTCGCGCAGGCGGATGCCCTGCAGGTTCAGCCACAGCGCGATCTGGGCGATGTTCTTGTCCTGCGTGCGGCCCGACAGGATTTCGTCGCCGATCACGGCAAGCGCGGCGGTCCAAATGCGTTGGCTGGTCATGGCCGCGCCCTAACCCTATATCGGGGCCATGACTACCTATGTGACCGCCGAAACCGACGCCCGTCAGGCGCGCGATGGAACCATCAAGCTGCACGGGGCAGACGGCTTCGCCGGCATGCGCCGTGCCGGCCTCCTTTCGGCGCAGATCCTCGACTCGCTTTTCGACGTCATCGTGCCGGGCATCACCACTCAGGCGATCGACGACCATGTCCGCCAGATGACCCTCGATGCAGGTGCCCTGCCGGCGACGCTCGGCTACCGCGGTTTCACCCACAGCTGCTGCACGTCGATCAACCATGTCGTGTGCCACGGGATTCCCGGCAGCAAGCGGCTGCAGGAGGGCGATCTCGTCAATGTCGACGTCACCAGCATCGTCGACGGCTGGCACGGCGATACCAACCGCACCTATGCGGTCGGCCGCCTGCCGATCAAGGCACAGCGACTGGTCGAGGTGACTTATGAGGCGATGATGCGCGGCATCGAGGCCGCGCGGCCCGGCAACACCATCGGCGACATCGGCCACGCCATCCAGACCTTCGCCGAAAAGCACCGCTACGGCATCGTCCGCGATTTCTGCGGCCATGGCATCGGCCGACTGTTCCACGACGCGCCCGAGGTCGTCCACGCCGGCCGCCCCGGCACCGGTCCCGAATTGCGCCCCGGCATGTTCTTCACGATCGAGCCGATGATCAACATCGGCCGCGGCGATGTGAAGGTCCTCGAGGACGGCTGGACGGCGGTCACCCGCGACAAGACTTTGTCGGCGCAGTTCGAACATAGCATCGGGATTACCGACACCGGGTGCGAGGTTTTCACGACCAGCCCCACCGGACGCCATCACCCCTTTCTTTAGCGCCGACCCGTCGCGGCACGGGTCGCTACGACTGCACGATTTTTAGGCAGATCTCCTTAGTTCGCCCAATGCTTGGGCAATAGTCGTCGGCAAAGCCTGTCGCCGTGCCCGCAATGTTGCGCCGCAACGCGTGGCACGCTTATTGATAGGCAGGATCAGGGGGCGACTCATGAAAAAAATCGAAGCCATCATCAAACCGTTCAAGCTCGACGAGGTGAAGGAAGCGCTTCACGACGTCGGCGTCAGCGGGATTACGGTCACCGAGGCAAAGGGTTTCGGCCGTCAGAAGGGCCACACGGAACTCTATCGCGGTGCCGAATATGTCGTCGACTTTCTCCCGAAAGTGAAGCTGGAAGTGGTCGTCGACGACGACCAGGTCAGCCGCGTCGTCGAGGCGATTGCTGCCGCGGCACAGACCGGCCGCATCGGCGACGGCAAGATCTTCGTCATCCCCGTCGAAAGCGCGCTGCGCATCCGCACCGGCGAGACCGACAGCGACGCAATCTGAATTTTTATCACTGAGCGAAGGGCAAGTTTCACATGGCGAACAAACCGGCCGACATTCTGAAGATGATCAAGGACCAGGAGATCGAGTGGGTCGATGTCCGCTTCACCGATCCCAAGGGGGCCTGGCACCACCTGACCATGTGTTCGGGCGTCATCGGTGAGAACGAACTGACCGACGGCCTGATGTTCGACGGATCGTCGATCGAGGGGTGGAAGGAAATCAACGAGAGCGACATGATCCTGAAGCCGGATCTGGACGCGGTCTACATCGATCCCTTCTCGGCCACGCCGATGCTGATCCTGATCTGCGACATCGTGGAGCCCGAGGACGGCTCGCTCTATTCGCGCGACCCGCGCTCGACCGCAAAGCGCGCCGAAACCTATCTCCAGTCGACGGGGCTCGGCGACACGATCTACATCGGGCCGGAACCCGAATTCTTCATGTTCGACAGCGTCGAATTCGATAACACCTATGCCTCGAGCTACTACAAGCTCGACGACACGGAACTGCCCACCAACAGCGGCACCAAGTACGACAGCGGCAACCTCGGCCATCGCCCGCGTGCGAAGGGCGGCTATTTCCCCGTCGGTCCGGTCGACGTCACCACCGACATCCGCGCCGAAATGGTGACCACGCTCATGGAAATGGGCCTGCCCATGGACAAGCATCACCACGAAGTCGCCGCCTCGCAGCACGAGCTCGGCCTGACCTTCGGCAAGCTCGTCGAGACCTGCGACCGTATCCAGATCTACAAGTACGTCGTGAAGATGGTCGCCCAGGCCTATGGCAAGACCGCGACCTTCATGCCCAAGCCGATCAAGGCCGACAACGGCAGCGGCATGCACACGCACATGTCGATCTGGAACAAGGGCGAAAACACCTTCGCGGGCAATGGCTATGCCGGCCTGTCGGACACCTGCCTCTACTTCATCGGCGGCGTCATCAAGCACGCCAAGGCGATCAACGCCTTCACCAACCCGACGACCAACAGCTACAAGCGGCTGGTCCCCGGGTTCGAGGCGCCGGTGCTGCTCGCCTATTCGGCACGCAACCGTTCGGCCTCGTGCCGCATTCCCTATGGCGCAGGCACCAAGGCAAAGCGCGTCGAGTTCCGCTTCCCCGATCCCCTGTGCAACTCCTATCTCGCCACCTCGGCGCTGCTGATGGCGGGCATCGACGGGATCCAGAACAAGATCCACCCTGGCGAGGCGATGGACAAGAACCTGTACGACCTGCCGCCCGAGGAGCTCTCGCAGGTCCCGACCGTTTGCGGCTCGCTGCGCGAGGCGCTCCAGTCGCTCGAGGCCGACCAGGAGTTCCTGCTCAAAGGCGGCGTCTTCACCAAGGACCAGATCGACGCCTATATGGAGTTGAAGTGGCAGGAAGTGTACCGTTGGGAAATGGCGCCCAGCCCTGTCGAATTCGACATGTACTATAGTGGCTGATTAAGCACTGGGGGCGCGGCGCACGTCTGGGCGCCGCGCCTCTTCGCAACTTCCAGCGTCGCGTCCCATTCGGCAGCCAGTTTTCGGTTGCGTTGAAGCGTCGTGCGCGACCAGATTGACCGATGCGATTTACACTTCTCGTCCCCATCGTCCTGCTGGCAGGCGCCGCTCGGGCCGAAGCTCCCTCACCTGAACGCTTTTTCGTCGGACGCCTCGAGAGCGCCGGACGCCTAAAGATCATCTTTCGCGCCGCAGAAACCGTACGCGACCACGGCAGCGGCAGAGTCGAGTCCGATGGCACGACCGTCCTCGACCAGGTCGTCGAGCGTCCCGGCGAGCCCGCGCGTCGCCGCATCTGGCGCTTGCGTGAAGTCTCGCCGGGCGTCGTGGCGGGCACGCTGACGGGTGCCAAAACGGGCGTCACCGGTCGCTACGCCAATGGCGTGCTACGCTTGAACTACGTCATGGACGACGGGGTGCGCGTCGTGCAGAGCCTGACCTTTGCTCAAGATGGCCGCAGCGCCCGCAATTCCATGTCGTTCCACAAATTCGGTCTGAACGTTGCCACTCTCGAAGGGACGATTCACCGGGTCGCAGCTGAATAGCGCGACCGACGAGCAGCCGGCGCACCTGCGCCCGCGAAGATCACGACAAGAACGACGTTAACACGTCGCGGAAACGTCACCGCCACGTCATCTAGGCGTGCCAGCACTGTCGCGTCTCGGGGATGGCGAACACAGCTCTCCCGATCAGAAATCCCGGAGTCGATGTGTCAAAGGCACTGCGTTGAGTGCCGTGTGAGGAGTTGATTTGCATGAGAAAGTTAATAGTTGTCGCCGCCGCCCTCGCCTTCGGCGCAAGTTGGGCACACGCCGAAACGATCAGTAACCCCAATGGCGGCTCGAGTGTCGGCCCGCTCTGCGGCTGGCCCTATCAAGGCGGCGGCTGCCAGACCGTCTTTATCGGCGAGAGCTTCGCTGCCGCCACGACCGGCAATCTCACCAACCTGCAATTTACTCTTCTCGGCGGATCGACGCTGACGTCCGTGCAGGCCATCGTCTACGCGCTGAACGGGCCGCTCACCACGACCTTCACGCCGGGCGCCGAACTGTGGCGCAGCGGCGCCGTCGCCGGTGCTTCGGGTGTGCTCGACTTCAACCCGACCGGCGTCAACGTCAAGGCGGGGCAGAATTACGTCGCGTTCCTCAGCACCTACTATACCACGGGCACAGGCTCGGCGAACATCTCGTCGTGCAATCCTTTCTCTGGAGGTGCCTGCGCCATCGCGAACGCAAATCCGAACCTGGGACGTGCAATCGTCGGCAGTGCCCGGGGCGCGAACCTCGACGAGCTGTCATTCGCCCAGGTTGTCAACGGGTCGCAGGACCTGACGTTCGCGGCGACGATCTCGGCGGTGCCCGAACCCGCCAGCTGGACGATGATGATCGCCGGCGTCGGGATCTTCGGCGCTGCGATGCGCCGCCGGCCCCGCATGTCAGTGCGCTACGCCTGAGCCACGGACAGGCGCCGCCAGTGCCGGCACTGGCGGCGCCTCGTCCTAAATCACCGGTATCTTGTAGTGGTGCCAGGCAAAGATCGCCGCCGCACCGCGATACGGCCGCCACGCTTCCGCCATCGCCCGTGTCGCCTTCTCGTCGGGGCGATCGTCATGGCTCATGATCCGGCGAACCGATTCCTGAACGGCCAGGTCACCCGCAGGCCAGATGTCGGGACGTCCCTCGGCGAACAGCAAATACACCTCCGCCGACCAGCGGCCGATGCCCTTGACCTGCACGAGCCGTGCGATCGCCTCCTCGTCGTCCGCAGGCAGCGCGTCGAGATCCAGCGCGCCCGACGCGCACAGCTCTGCCAGGCTGCGGGCATAGCCGATCTTCTGCCGCGACAATCCGGCCGCGCGCAACGCTTCGTCGCTGCGCGCGATCAGGGCGTTCGGGTCGGCAACGTCGCCAATCGCGGCAACCAGCTTCAGCCACACCGCATCCGCTGCCTTGAAGCTGATCTGCTGCCCGACGATCGTGCGCAGCAGCGTCACATAGCCGCGGTCGCGCACACGCGGCTCGGGATAATCGGCGAGCGCCAGCGCTGCGGCGAAGCGCGGGTCGCGCGCCGCCAACGCGTCGAGATGCGCTTTCAGTTGCTCGGCACTCAATCCCATTGCGCGCATCCTTGCCTTGGCGTGTCTGCCGCGACATAGGCGCAGGCGAACCGGTGGGACAGGAGTTATCGATGCCGAAGCTGATCGTCACGAAGCGCGATGGAGAAACTGTCGAGCTCGAAGGCAAATCCGGCCTGAGCGTGATGGAAGTCATCCGTGACAATGGCATCGACGAGTTGCTGGCGTTGTGCGGCGGCTGCTGTTCGTGCGCGACCTGCCACGTCCATGTCGATCCCGAATTCGCGTCGCTCGTCGCGCCGATGGGCGAGGACGAAAACGACCTGCTCGATTCGTCCGACCACCGCAACGAAACCTCGCGCCTGTCGTGCCAGCTGCCCTTCACCGCGGCGCTCGACGGGCTGAAGGTGACGATCGCGCAGGAAGACTAGAGCTTATTCAGCCGCAGCACGGCTGACGGTTCCTCCCAGGTAGCGGGTGTCACGCGCCACGTGATCTGCTTGCGCGGGCCTGCAGTCTTGGCGCCATCCTCATTGTTCTGGCTGACGATTTCGGCGTCGGTATCGAGCGTGAAAATGCCGTCGAGAAATTTAGGCCCGTCCGACCCGCCTCCGCCCATGCCCGTCATGGTGCCGCTTTGATTGCTGGCAAAGCCCGGGGCGCGCACGCGCACGGTGCCGGCCTGGCGCACCTCGACCATCACGAACGGGATGATCGCCTGCGCATCGGCATTGAAGGGGAACAGGAAAGCATGGGTAAGGCTGCCCGACATGACATAGTCGATGTCGAACTTGCCGTTCCCCCGGTACACGACAGAGCGGTAGCCAGCCTCTTTCTTGAGGGCGTCGGCAATTGCACGGTTCTTTGTCTCCGGATCGACATCGGCTGGCAGTCGGGCCACGGCAGGGTCGGCTTTTGTCTCTTTGCCCTCCCCCGGCTTGCTCTCCCCGATCCCCTTCAGCGCCGACGATGGATCGATCGCGATCACCTCGCCCTTATAGGCAAAGACGAAAGTTCGGTCGGCGTTGATCGTCAGCGACGACACGAACTTGCCCGGCGTCAGCACGCATCCCCACAGCAACAGCGGCATCGCCAACGCCAACGCCGCCCGCGCAATCATGTTCATGCCGTCACCCCCACCTGGGCCGCCGCATAGAGCGCGATCGCGGCCGCGTTCGACACGTTGAGGCTTTCGACACGCGGCGAAATCGGCAGGCGCGCGATCGCATCGCAATGCGCCGCGACGTTCTGCCGCATACCCTCGCCCTCGGCGCCCAGCACGAGCGCGACTTTCTGCGGCCCCAGGGCCTGTGCCAGCGTTGTGCGCGTCTCACCCGCCAACCCGATCCGCCAAAACCCCGCCTCGGCAATCTCGTCGAGCGCCCGGGCCAGGTTCACCACGCGCACCCAGGGCACGATCTCGAGCGCGCCCGACGCGGCCTTTGCCAATGCACCCGACTCGGGCGGTGCATGCCGGTCCTGTGTAACGATCCCCAGCGCGTCGAACGCTGCGGCCGAACGCAGGATCGCACCCACATTGTGCGGGTCGGTTACCGAATCGAGCACCAGCAGCGCCCGCCGGTCTGCAGCCCCCTGGTCCATCAGGTCGCCCAGCCACACATCCTCGAGCGGGTTCACCTCGATTACCAGCCCCTGGTGCGGCGCGTCGTGCGGCACCATTCGTCCCAGGTCGGCGACATCGGCATAGACGATGGGGATGACCGGCGGCAGTTCGAGCTTGCCGATCGCCTCGCGCGTCCCCCAGATCTTGTGGACAACGCGCTCCGGATTGGCGAGCGCGGCCGTCACCGCATGCCGACCCCAAAAGCGTGGTCGCTGGATGTTATGGCTGCTTGTACGATTACCCCGGCGCATGTTGTCTCCCTCTTCGAGACGCCCTACGCCCGCACGCAATTGACAGGCAAGGCCCGCTTCGCCAATGACGCCCGCTCGCCGCAGACGCCGCAAGGCATCGAGGCGATGTGGACAGGTGGCCGAGTGGTTAAAGGCGGCAGACTGTAAATCTGCTCTCGCAAGGGTACGTTGGTTCGAATCCAACCCTGTCCACCACTAACATCGCGGGCCGCGACCAGATCGTGCTTGCAATGCCCCTAGGGTCTTCGCACAACTTCCCCAACGGAGGGGAAAACACATGCGACTCAAGCTATTCGTAACCGCATTGGCCGTCTCGGCTGCACCGCTGGCGACCGGCGCCGCGCTTGCGCAGGAAAAGCCCGCGAGTGCGGCCGCCCCCCTCAACGTTGGCGCCAACGCCACCATGGTTCCCCCCGAAGGATGGGCGGTCACTCGTGACGGCGGAACGGTCCGATTCACGGCACCCGAAAAAGACCTCAGCGTGGTCCTGGTCGCCGTGCCCGTGGCGAAGGACGGGGCCAGCGCCGTCGTCGCCGGATGGAAAAGCGCCGATCCCGCCTTCGCCCGCCCCGTGCGCCTCGTCCAGCCGCAGCCCGCACGCGACGGCTGGGACGAAATGGTCGTCGTCAGCTACGACGTGCCCCCCGCCGAAAAGGCGTTTGCCCAGGCCGTGGGTTTCCGCAAGGGCACGGCCTGGACGGTCGTTGCCGTGCAGGGTGCGATCGCGACCATCGCCAAGCGCGGCGGTCAGTTCGGCGCTTCGGCCGACACGCTGCGCCCGGCCGGCTTCGCCAAGGAAAATTTCGCGGGCAGAGTCGCGCACCGCATGGATGCCGCCCGCATCGAGCAACTCAAGCGCTTCATCCAGAGCTCGATGACGGCGCTCAAAGTGCCCGGCGTCGGCCTCGCCGTCATCGACCAGGGCAAGATCGTCTACGAAGGCGGCATCGGCGTGAAGGACACGGCAACCGGCGCGCCTGTCGACAAGGACACGCTGTTCATGATCGCCTCCAACACCAAGGGCATGGCGACGCTGCTGCTCGCGACGCTCGTCGATCAGGGCAAGCTCGACTGGAACAAGCCGGTCATCGACTATATGCCGACCTTCCGCCTCGGCAGCGACGAAACGACGCGCAAGGTGCTCGTCAAGCACCTCGTCTGCGCCTGCACCGGCCTGCCGCGCAAGGACATGCAGTGGCTGTTCAACACGCGGCCCGACACGGCGGCGACGGAGACCTTCACCCAGCTCGCCGCGACCCAGCCGACCAGCGGATTCGGCGAGGTATTCCAGTACAACAACCTGATGGCGAGCGCCGCAGGCTATCTCGCTGCCCACATCATCTATCCGGACATGGAATTGGGCGCTGCTTTCGACAAGGCGATCAAGGAGCGCATCTTCGACCCCCTCGGCATGAGCAACACCACGCTCAGCAACCGCCAGGCCATGGCCGGCGACTGGGCGAAGCCCTACGACACCGACATCGACGGCAGGATCGCGACTCTCGACGTTCGCTTCAACGACACGGTCGCTCCCTACCGACCCGCTGGCGGCGCCTGGTCGTCGGCGCACGACATGGCGCAATATGTCCGTAACGAGCTCGACCAGGGCCTCTTGCCGAACGGAAAGCGCCTCGTCTCGGTCGAGAACCTGCTCGCGCGCCGGGTCCACAATGTCCCGACAGGCGAAAATATCTGGTACGGCATGGGCCTCGAGGACGATGCCAGCATGGGCGTGTCGGTCATCCAGCACGGCGGCAGCATGTTCGGCTACAAGAGCAACTGGTTCGCCATCCCCGCGGCGCAGGTCGGCGTCGTCGTGCTGACGAACGGCGAGACCGGCTATACGCTGACGCGCGCGGTCCAGCGCCGCCTTCTCGAACTTCTTTACGACGGGAAGCCTGAGGCCGTTGAAAACGTCGCGTCAGCCGCAAAGCGGTCGGACGAGGAGCTTGCCAAATTCCGCAGCGAGCTCACTCGCCCCGTCAAGCCGCAACAGGCCAGGGCCTTTGTCGGCACCTACCGCAATCCCGAACTGGGCCCCCTCACCATCGGCTATGAGGGCGGCAAGCTCATGGCCCGTGCCACGTCGATCTGGTCGGAAGTGGCGACCAAGAAAAACCAGGATGGCACCACTTCGCTTGTCACTTTCTCGCCGGGATCGGGGGGATTTGTTTTCCTGTCGACCACGCGCGAGGCAAAGCCCGCTCTCGTCCTCAATGATGCCCAGCACGAATACATCTTCATGAAGACGTCCGCCGACTGAGCGCCACCTTTCCTTGGCGCGCCGGGAACTGGTCGGGAGCGTGTGCCCCCGCAGCGCGCCTTGGCCCGCGCGACAGCCCGCACTGCCATCATAGCGTAGCATCGGCCCGATGCAGCGCTTGGCGCGTGCGGCGTCGGCGCTCGCCGGACCTCGGGACTCAAGCCATTGAATTTATCTCGCAATTGTCGTTACGCGCGCGTATTCTATGATTGGCGCCACAGGAGATGGCGCCGTCTGAACGGAGACACACATGCGCCTCATGCTCGCTGCCATCGCCGCTCTCGGCCTGATGACAACCCCTGCGCTCGCCGCCCCTTGCAAGGACGCCAAGGGCAAGTTCACCAAGTGCCCTCCGGCTCCCAAGGCGCCGGTACGCTGCAAGGCCAATGGCAAATTCGCCAAGTGCGGCACCCCGGGCGCGAAGCCGGTCTGAGCGCAACGCAGGCAAGACCCGCGCCTTCGCCGGTCCATGGCTGACGCCAGGGCCGGTCGGGCGCGGCCCGGCTCAAACAGAAAGAGCGCGCTACCTCTCGGTAACGCGCTCTTTCTGTTTGAGCGGCTCTCTTGAAGCTTTGCTTCGGGGCTTTTAGCCCATCAGCTCCGCTTCGAGCTTCTTGGCCATGTCCTCGATGTTCTCGGGCGGCCATCCGGGGATGTCCATGCCGAGGCGCAGGCCCATGCTCGAGAGCACTTCCTTGATCTCGTTCAGGCTCTTGCGGCCGAAGTTCGGCGTGCGGAGCATCTCTGCCTCACTCTTGCCGACCAAGTCGCCGATGTAGATGATGTTGTCGTTCTTCAGACAATTGGCGCTGCGCACCGACAGTTCCAGTTCGTCGACCTTCTTGAGCAGGTAACGGTTGAGCTGGTTGGTGTCGCTCTCGCTCGCCGGCACACCGCCGCCGAAGCCGCCCGCCGCACCGCTGGGCGCCGCCATGCCGATGATCGGCGACTGGCTGACTGCCGAGCTGTCGTCGAAGTGGACGAACAGGCTGAGCTGGTCCTGCAGGATCCGCGCGGCATAGGCCACCGCGTCCTCGGGCGTGATCGTGCCGTCGGTCTCGATCGTCAGGGTCAGCTTGTCATAGTCGAGCTCCTGCCCGACGCGGGTGTTTTCCACCTTGTAGGCGACCTGCTTGACCGGCGAATAGAGCGCGTCGACCGGGACCAGGCCGATCGGCGCGTCTGCGGGTCGGTTGCTGGCGGCGGCGACATAGCCCTTACCCGTGTCGGCGGTGAGCTCCATGTTGAGCGTTGCACCTTCGTCGAGATGGCAGATAAGGAGGTCAGGGTTCATGACCTCGATGTCGCCCGACATGGCGATCATGCCCGCGGTGACGTCGGCCGGACCGGTCGCGCTCAGCTGGAGACGCTTGGGCCCCTCGCCCTGCATGCGCAGCGCGATCTGCTTCACGTTGAGCACGATGTCGGTCACGTCCTCGCGAACGCCGGCCAGCGAGCTGAACTCGTGGAGCACGTTTTCGATCTTGATGCTCGTGACGGCGGCGCCCTGCAGCGAAGACAGCAGCACGCGGCGCAGCGCATTGCCGAGCGTCAGGCCGAAGCCCCGCTCGAGCGGCTCCGCGATGAACGTCGCACGACGCTTGGTATCGCCGCCCGCTTTCTTCTCGAGCGCGACGGGCTTCTTGAGTTCCTGCCAGTTCTTGGAGTTGACGGCCACGGTGTTCCCCTTGGGGTTGGGCGACGCGCTCGTCAGCGGGTCAGCCGGGTATTCGGAATTGAGTGCGTCTTCGAGCATCTGTCGCGAATTAAACGCGGCGACGCTTCGAAGGACGCACGCCATTGTGCGGAATCGACGTCACGTCACGGATGCTCGTGATGTTGAAACCGACGGCCTGCAGGGCGCGCAAAGCGCTTTCGCGACCCGAGCCGGGGCCCTTGACCTCGACCTCGAGCGTGCGGACGCCATGTTCGGACGCCTTCTTGCCCGCATCTTCGGCGGCAACCTGGGCCGCGTAAGGGGTCGACTTTCGCGAACCCTTGAAGCCCATCATGCCAGCGCTCGACCAGCTGATCGTGTTGCCCTGTGCGTCGGTGATCGTGATCATCGTGTTGTTGAAGCTGGCGTTCACATGCGCAACGCCGGAGGTGATGTTCTTGCGTTCGCGGCGCTTAATCCGCTGTGGTTCGCGTGCCATATCTGTGCTGTCCTAATCTTGCAGGAAACCCGGGGGCCTTGGGGGCCTCGCGCAGGCTTATTTCTTCTTGCCGGCGATCGGCTTTGCCTTGCCCTTGCGGGTGCGCGCATTGGTGTGCGTGCGCTGGCCGCGGACCGGCAGACCCTTGCGGTGACGAAGGCCGCGATAGCAGGCAAGATCCATCAGGCGCTTGATATTCTGCGACACGGTACGGCGAAGGTCACCCTCGACGGTATAGCCCGCATCGATCGCTTCGCGGATCTGCAGCACTTCCTGGTCGGTCAGGTCCTGGACGCGCGCCGATTCGGAAATGCCCAGCTTCGTCGTGATTTCCTTGGCCTTGGTATTTCCAATGCCGTGGATATAGGTCAGCGCAATGTGGACGCGCTTGTTGGTGGGAATGTTAACTCCCGCAATTCGTGCCATAAAAAAATCCTCCAGCTCCACAGGGTGCCTGGCGAGACACCCTATCTCTTCGCGTCATTCCCAACAGCGAACGACGAATACGGCGCGCGCAAAAGCACCCGCCGTTCCGACTGTCTGATGGGAACCCGCGCCGATAAGCACATGAGCCAAAGCTGTCAAGCGTGAGCGCAGCCTGCGCCTGAGCTTCCGGAGTAAGGAGCAGGCAGTTACCGTTTACGCGTCGTTAACCGTATCGCTCCAGAGTGCCGACGTCGGCAGGAGAAATGCGATGTACATGGGCAAAATTGAAATACCCGCCGTTGTCGCTGAGCCGTCCTCGACGGTGCGCGGTAGCCTGGCGCTGGGACTGGTCATGCTTGCGGTTGCCATTCCGCTGACCCTGCTCCGCCTTCTCGTGCATTTTCTTGTCCGGGACATCCGGCTCGTGGGGCGCGCCGCGCGCGTCTATGCGGCGTGTTTTGTCGCCGCACGCGCCGACCGATAGTCCCTCTCGCTAGATTTTGCGCAACACATAAGCCTGCGTCCACAGCAGCGCGCGTAGCCCGGCGACCTTCGACAGCCGGTTGCCGACCGAAGTGAGGACACGCTGCCCGGCAATACCACCGAATTCGGCGATGCCCGGCAGATAGAATCCGAAGCGGCTTTCACGCTCGATCATGAAACCCGCTTGCTCGATCTGTGCGTGAAGCTGGCGTGCGGTCAGCAGGTTGATGTGTCCCAGTTCATCGGCGACACCGTACAGCTGCTTTGCCAGCGCCAGAAAGGGCGGGAAGCGCAGCAGACGAGCGAACAGTTCCACGACCGAGAACGCTTGCGGCGTGGTGAGGACGAGGACCCCGCCGGGGCGGAGCGCATCCGCCAAGGCGCGGAGCATGCCCAGCGACGATGCCGGCGGCACATGCTCAAGAACTTCGGTGCAGAGCGCCAAATCATGCTCGCCCAGCGCCATCTTTTGCGTGGCATCGGTCAGGACGGCCCGAACCCCCGCCACGTCGCGGACCCCGTCGACGAAGGCAGGGTTGATGTCGACTGCCGTCACTGCCCCCCCGCGTCCCGCAATGAAGCGGGTGAACAGGCCGCAGCCGATGCCGACTTCGATCGCCGTGCCGGCGGGCGGCAGAAATTCGTCCACGGCCTCCTCGACCCACGCGCGGCGGGCGCGATGCAGGCCACGCCGCGTCGGGTTGGGATCGTCGTATAGATTTGCCTGAAACGCGATGTCGCCCTGGCGGGGGGCCGCTGCTGCGGTCATTCGGGAAGCTCCTCGTTGCCCACCCTGTCGCGGACGACATAGAGCGGCCGTTGTTTCGTTTCGATCAGGACCCGGCCGACATATTCGCCCAGCACCCCCAGCGACAAAAGTTGCACGCCGCCGAAGAACATGATCGAAACCATGATCGACGGGTAGCCGCTGACCGGCGATCCGAAAAAGACCGTTCGCGCCGTCACGAACAGCGCATAGGACAAGGCGCCCAGGGCAATGACGCCGCCGATATAGCTCCAGACGCGCAACGGTACCGTCGACGAGGAAGTGATGCCGTCGATCGCAAGCGTCCATAGCTTCCAGCCGCTGAATTTGCTTTTCCCGGCTGTGCGTTCGACCCGATCATAGGTGACCGCCGTTTGGCGAAATCCGCTCCAGGCAAACAGGCCCTTCATGAAACGGTTGCGTTCCGGCATCCGACGCAACGTCGCGATGACCTTGCGATCGAGCAGGCGGAAATCGCCGGCATGTTCGGGGATCTTGTCTTCGGACAATCCGTTGTGAACGCGGTAGTAGAGATGCGCCGTCAACCTCTTGGCGAAGCTGTCAGAAGCCCGGCTTCGCCGCACGCCGTAAACGACCTCATAGCCCTCTCGCCAGCGGGCGATCATTTCCACGATCACTTCGGGCGGATCCTGCAGATCGACGTCGATCGGGATGACCACTTGGCCGCGACAGTGATCGATACCCGCCGAAAGCGCGGCCTCTTTGCCGAAATTCCGAGACAGCGAGAGCGCCTTGATCCTCGGATCGTTGCGGTTGGCCTGGCAGATGACAGCATACGTCGCATCGCGGCTGCCGTCGTCGATGAACAGGATTTCCCAGTCACCCATCGGCGCGACGCGGTCCAGCACTGCCGACACGCGCTCGACGAACGTGACAATCGATGCCTCTTCGTCTTTCACCGGAACGACGATTGACACGAACACCGGCGACTGCGGCATGCCCGGTCGGTAATCTGCGTGTAGCCCCGTCGCCGTGGCACGCAACGTCTCGAGATCAATGACTTGATGCAAGCTGGTGCCCTCTGTGGCGAGAGGACGGTCTAGCCTGACACGGTTAACGAGATCCTAATATCGGCGTTACCCTTACCTCGGTTTCAGGCTTGCGGGCTTATGCGCAGCTACCGCGCCCGACTTGTCCGACTTGACGAGATACTCGGGGTTGTCCTTCGAGGCGGCAACCTTGTGCCCCTTGATCTGGGTCGGCTTCGTGATTTTCTTGACCACCTTGCCAATCGAGTGCCCGCCGCTCGAATCCCATTCGACGGCATCGCCCTTAGCGAATGTCTTCCCTGTCATGCCATGCTCCTTTCGAAGGCTAACACATCGTCGGGACCGTCGTTCCCCGACAGCTGCAGTTTGCCAAGGGTCACGGACCAAGCCCGGGGCATCAGCCCAACTGCCCTGAATGATGAACGGCGAAAAGAGTTTGACGTTCCCAAGGCTGGCATCGTCGCGCTGGCATGTTCCAGGGCCGGGCGCGCTTCGCTCGAAGCAGGTGTCAGCGGACGCCCAGGACAGTTTCAATGGCTGCCGACACGACGTCGATATCAGCCATCCCGTCGATCCGCGTCAAAAGGCCGCGCGCTTCGTAAATCGGCAGAATCGGCGCCGTTTTGGCGCGATACTCAGCCATGCGCGTGCGGACGGTTTCCGCATTATCGTCGGGTCGACGCTTGAATTCGGTCGAACCGCAAGTGTCGCACACGCCTTCGACCTTGGGCTTGGCGTAGCGATCATGATAGCCCGTGCCGCACTTCGCGCACGTGTAGCGGCCGGTGATCCTGTCGACGAGTGCATCCTCGTTGACCTCGAGCTCGATCACCGCGTCCAGCGTCCGACCGCGGTCGGCCAGGATCTTGTCGAGCGACGCGGCCTGCGCACCTGTACGGGGATAGCCATCGAAAATGGCACCTTGCGTCGTAGGCATTGCATCGAGCTTGTCACCGATCAGGCCGTCGACAATTTCGTCGCTGACGAGCTCGCCCGCATCCATCACTGCCTTGGCCTTCAGGCCGATCGGCGATCCCGCCTTGACGGCGGCGCGCAGCATGTCGCCCGTCGAAAGCTGAACCATGCCGCGATCTTCGACAAGACGTTGGGCCTGCGTGCCTTTGCCAGCCCCTGGCGGGCCGAGCAGAATGATGTTCATCGCCCGCAACTCCCCTAAGAACCCGGCCGCCCCTTAGCGGTTACGGGCGCCCTTCAGCTTCGACTTCTTGATCAGGTCGCCGTATTGATGTGCGAGCAGGTGGCTCTGGATCTGCGTCACCGTGTCCATGGTCACATTGACCACGATCAGCAGGCTCGTGCCGCCCAGTGCCAGCGAAATACCGAACTGCGACGTGATGAATTCCGGCACCAGGCAGATCAGGGTCAGATAGGCCGCGCCGATCACGGTGATGCGGGTCAGCACATAGTCGAGATAGGTTTCGGTCGTCTTGCCCGGACGAATGCCCGGCACGAAGCCGCCATATTTCTTCAGGTTCTCGGCCGTTTCCTCAGGATTGAAGACGACGGCGGTGTAAAAGAAGCTGAAGAAGATGATGCCCGCGCCATAAAGCGCCATGTACAGCGGCGAACCGTGCTGGAGCAGGCTCGTCACCTGCAGCATGATGTCGCCGGCCGTGCTCTCGCCTGCCACGCTCTTGCCTGCAAACTGTGCGACGGTCAGCGGCATCAGCAGCAGCGAGGACGCGAAAATCGGCGGAATGACGCCCGATGTGTTGATCTTGAGCGGCAGGAAGCTCTTGTCGCCCTGCATCATCCCTCGCGCGGTCTGGCGCTTCGGATATTGGATCAGCACGCGACGCTGCGCCCGCTCCATGAAGCAGATGAACGCGATCAGCCCTATTGCAAGCACAAGAATGCCGAGGATCAGCAGCGGATTCATCGTGCCCGTGCGCGCACCCTCGAACAGGTTTACCAGCGCACGCGGCAGCTGGCTGACGATACCCGCCATGATGATCAGTGACACGCCGTTGCCGATGCCACGGCTGGTGATCTGCTCGCCCAGCCACATCAGGAACATCGTGCCGCCGATGAGCGATACGACGCAGGTGATACGGAAGAGCAGGCCCGGTTCGATAACGGCGGAAATGCCCTGCGCCGCACCCCAGTTCTCTAGGCCTACCGCGATGAACCATCCCTGGATCGCGGTCAGCAGCACGGTGCCATAGCGCGTGTACTGGTTGAGCCGCTTGCGCCCGCTCTCACCCTCTTTCTTGATCGCCGCGAGTTGCGGGGACAGCGAGGTGGAAAGCTGCACCACGATCGATGCCGTGATGTAAGGCATCACGCCGAGCGCGATCACGCTCATGCGCTCAAGCGCACCGCCCGAGAAATTGTTGAAGAAGTCGAGCACGCCGCCACGCGTCGTATTGTACAGCGTCGCCAGCGCGCGCGGATCGACGCCCGGCAACGGCACGTGGCTCAGAAAGCGAAACACGACGAGTGCACCCAGGGTAAACCAAAGGCGCTTGCGGAGTTCGGTGGCCTGGGCGAATTTGCCGAGGCTGATATTGCTGGCCATGCGGTCGGCTGCGGATGCCATAAGACGTTCGGTTCCTGGATGCTCAGCGCGTCATATAGGGCGGCAGCACGCGTTGTCTAACCGCCCGATATGGAATCAGGCCTTGGCAGCGGCCTTCTTGGCATCCTTGTCCGCGGCCTTCGCCTTCTGGACAGTGCGATGCTTCGCCTTTGCCTTGTCGGCGGCGGCGACCACTTCGATCACTTCAACCGAACCGCCAGCTGCCTCGATTGCCTCGCGCGCGCCCTTCGACACGCCGGCAACCTTGAAGCTCAGCTTGGCCGAGAAGGCACCTTTGCCCAACAAGCGGACACCGTCCTTGCCGCCACGGGCAAGGCCGACAGCTTGAAGCGCGGCATGATCGATCACGCCATCGAACTTGGCGCCGGCATCGATCAGCTTCTGGATCATGCCCAGATTGGCCTCGGCATAGTCCTTGGCGAAGATGTTGTTGAAGCCACGCTTCGGCAGGCGCATGTGGAGCGGCATCTGGCCGCCCTCGAAGCCGGCGATGCTGACGCCCGAACGGCTGGTCTGGCCCTTTTGGCCGCGGCCGGCAGTCTTGCCCTTGCCCGACCCGATACCGCGCGCCACGCGCATACGGCTTTTACGGGCACCGGCGTTGTCTTTGATTTCGTTAAGTTTCATTGCACTCGCTTTCGCTTTTGTCGCGCTAATGGAATGGAGACGCGCTGGGGTTTAGCCCTGCACCTCGACCATGTGCCGCACCTTGCGGATCATGCCACGGACCTCGGGGCTGTCCTGGAGCTCCGAGACCTTGTGCATCTTGTTGAGGCCGAGACCCACGAGCGTTGCGCGCTGGTCGGCCGTGCGGCGGATGGGCGAACCCGTCTGCTTGATCTTGATCGTTGCCATGATGCTTACTCCGTGACCATCGCGGCGTCGGCATCGGCAGTCTTCGAACCACCATTGCCGAGCAGGTCGGCGATCTTCTTGCCGCGACGCTGTGCGACGCTCTTGGGCGATGTCTGCTCGCCCAGCGCCTCGAAGGTTGCGCGGATCATGTTGTACGGGTTCGACGTGCCGACCGACTTGGTGACCACGTCGGCCACGCCCAGCGACTCGAAGATGGCGCGCATCGGGCCACCTGCGATGATGCCCGTCCCCTGCGGCGCCGAACGCAGCGTCACGCGACCGGCACCGAAGTGACCGTTGCCGTCATGATGCAGCGTACGCCCGTCGCGCAGCGGCACGCGGATCATCTTCTTCTTGGCCGCAGCCGTTGCCTTCGAGATAGCCTCGGGCACTTCGCGCGCCTTGCCATGACCGAAGCCGGCCCGGCCCTTGCCGTCGCCGACGACGACGAGCGCAGCAAAGCCGAAGCGCTTGCCGCCCTTCACGGTTTTCGACACGCGGTTGATGTGGACGAGCTTTTCGATCAGCTCTTCGCCGCCATCGTCGCGCGGACCGCCGCCGTCACGGCGTGCACGATTGCCGTCGTTGCGGCCACGATTGCCGCCGGGGCCGCTGTTGCGACCACCGCGCGGGGCGCCCCGGCCGCCACGCGGTGCGTCCGTGGGGGCCGCCGCAATATCGGCTTCGGGAGCCGCGGTGATTTCGGTTTCGTCAGCCATTTAGAACTCCAATCCGCCTTCGCGGGCACCCTCGGCCACTGCTTTCACGCGGCCGTGGAACAGAAAACCACCACGATCGAAGACGACGCTGGTCACCCCAGCGGCCTTCGCCCGCTCGGCGACAGCCTTGCCGACCGCCGTCGCTGCGGCAACAGTCGCGCCGGTCGAGCTCCGCGCGTCCTTTTCCAGGGTCGACGCGGCCGCGACGGTCTTGCCGGCGGCGTCGTCGATGATCTGGGCATAGATGTGACGGCCCGAGCGGTGGACCGAAAGGCGCGGACGAACCGAGCCCTTGGCCCGCAGCTTGGTGCGGACACGCTGGCGACGCTTCGCAAAAGGATCGAGCTTTGCCATTACTTCTTCTTACCTTCTTTGCGGAAGATGAACTCGCCGCGATACTTGATGCCCTTGCCCTTGTAAGGCTCGGGCTTGCGCCAGCGACGGATCTCGGCGGCGAGTTGCCCCACCTTCTGCTTGTCGCTGCCCGAAATGATGACCGTGGTCTGGTCGGGCGTCTTGACGTCGAGATCGCTCGGCACGTCGATATCGACATCGTGCGAATAGCCGAGCTGCAGCTTGAGCTTGTTGCCCTGCGCTGCCGCACGATAGCCGACGCCGGTGATCTCGAGCGTCTTGGTGAACCCCTCGGTCACGCCCGTGACCAGGTTCTGCACCAGCGTACGCTGCATGCCCCAGAACGCGCGCGCGGCCTTGCTGCCGTTCGCCGGCTGCACCGAAATGCTGCCGTCCTCGATGCCGTAACTGATCTCGTCACGCATCGCGAGGGTGAGCGTGCCCTTGGGGCCCTTCACCGACATGATGCCGCCATCGACCGAGGCGGTGACGCCTGCGGGCACGGGGACAGGACGCTTACCGATGCGGCTCATCAGAACACCTCCGCGAGGACTTCGCCGCCGACATTGTGCTCGCGCGCTTCGGAGTCCGAGAGCACGCCGCGCGGCGTCGAGACGATCGTGATACCGAGGCCATTGCGGACGCGCGGCAATTCCTTGCTGCCCGAATAGACCCGGCGGCCAGGCTTCGAGATGCGCGCCACGTGGCGGATCGCCGGCTGGCCTTCGAAATATTTCAGCTCGATACGGATACCCGCATGGCCGGCAACTTCTTCCGAAGTGTAGCCACGGATATAGCCTTCGCGCTGGAGCACGTCGAGCACGCGGACCCGAAGCTTCGACGACGGCGTCGTGACGCTGTCCTTCTTGGCCTGCAGCCCGTTGCGGATGCGGGTGAGCATATCACCCAGGGGATCGGTCAATGCCATGTCTAAACCCTTACCAGCTCGACTTCGTAACGCCGGGGATCATGCCTTTGTTGGCCAGATCGCGCAGCATGATACGGCTGAGACGGAACTTGCGATAATAGGCGCGCGACCGCCCGGTGACTTCGCACCGATTGCGTACGCGCGTCGGATTGGCGTTGCGCGGCAGTGCCGACATCTTCAGGCGCGCCATCAGGCGATCCGTGTCATCGGCGTTCTGGTCATCGGCAATCGCGCGAAGCGCCGCGAACTTGTGAGCATATTGCTTCACCATCGCCTTGCGCTTCTCGTTCTTGTTGATCGAGCTCTTCTTTGCCATCGCTCAGGCCGCCTTCTTCTGTTCGGTCTCTTCGATCGGGAACGGGAAGCCGAACAGGCGAAGCAGCTCACGCGCTTCGTCGTCGGTCCGCGCCGTCGTCGCGACGATAACGTCCATGCCCCGGGTCACGTCGACCTGGTCATAGCTGATTTCCGGAAAGATCAGCTGCTCCTTGATGCCGCAGGCATAGTTGCCGCGACCGTCGAAGCTCTTGGGGTTCAACCCGCGGAAATCGCGGACGCGCGGCAGCGCGATCGTGATGAACCGGTCGAGGAATTCATACATCCGTTCACGACGCAGCGTGACCTTGCAGCCGATCGGCATGCCCTCACGCAGCTTGAACTGGGCGATCGATGCCTTGGCCTTGGTGATCACGGGCTTCTGGCCGGCGATCGCTTCCATTTCCTTGGCAGCCTGATCGACGCGCTTCTTGTCCTGCGTCGCATCGCCCACGCCCATGTTGAGCACAATCTTGTCCAGGCGCGGCACCTGCATCGGATTCTTGTAACCGAACTTCTCGGTCATCGCCTTCACGTAGCGCTCTTCATAGAGCTTCTGCATGCGGGGCTTGTAAGTTGCATCAGCCATTGATCAGCTCCCCGGACCGCACGGCGACCCGAACCTTCTTGCCATCGCGGATTTCGAAACGGACGCGCGTTGGCTTGCCCGACTTCGGATCCTCGATCGCGACCTTCGACACGTGCATCGGCGCTTCGAACCGGTCCAATCCGCCCTGCGGATTTTCCTGGCTCGCCTTGCGGTGGCGCGTGGCGATATTCACGCCCGACACGATGACCTTGCCATCGCGCGGCATCGACTTGGTGACTTCGCCGTGCTTGCCCTTGTCCTTGCCGGACAGGACGACGACCTTGTCACCCTTCTTGATCTTCAGTGCCGACATCACAGCACCTCCGGTGCGAGCGAAATGATCTTCATGTAGTTCTTGGCGCGCAGCTCGCGGCAGACCGGCCCGAAGATACGGGTGCCGATAGGCTCCTCGTTCTTGTTGACCAGAACCGCGGCATTGCCGTCGAAACGGATCGTCGAGCCGTCGGCACGATGAATGTCCTTGGCGGTGCGAACGATGACGGCACGATGCACGTCGCCCTTCTTCACCTTGCCCCGGGGTGCGGCTTCCTTGATCGACACCACGATCACGTCGCCGACGCCGGCGAAGCGCCGCTTCGATCCGCCCAGCACCTTGATGCACTGGACGCGCTTCGCGCCGCTGTTGTCCGCGACGTCGAGGTTGGATTGCATCTGGATCATTACGCGTTGTCCTCGACCCCGGTGTCGGCCACGCCGCCACCATCGATCACTTTCCAGGTCTTCAGCTTGCTCACCGGCGCGCACTCTTCGATGCGGACGGTCTGGCCCAGCTTGAACTCATTGCCCTCGTCATGGGCATGATATTTTTTCGACCGACGGATGATCTTGCCGTACAGCGGATGTTTCACCTTCCGCTCGACATTGACCACCACGGTCTTTTCGCCCTTGTCCGAGACAATGACGCCGGTGAGAACGCGCTTTGGCATCGCTCCGCTATCCTTACTTCGCCGCAGCCGCGTCGCGCGCGGTCTGGAGCGTCTTGATCTGCGCGATGGTGCGGCGCACCTCGCGGACACGGCTCGGCTTTTCGAGCTGATTGGTCGCAGCCTGGAACCGCAGGTTGAACGCTTCACGCTTAAGCTCGGTAAGCTGGCCCAGCAGTTCATCGTCGGTCTTGACGCGAAGATCGGCAATCTTGGCCATGTTATTCGGCTCCCAGATGCGAGAAGTCGCCGAGACGGGCCACGACCTTCGTCTTGATCGGCAGCTTCTCCATGGCACGGCTGAACGCGACCGCTGCAAGCGGGCCGGGCACGCCGTCCAATTCGAACAAGATACGGCCGGGCTTGACGCGCGCCGCCCAATATTCTGGCGCACCCTTGCCCTTGCCCATGCGGACTTCGGCCGGCTTCGACGAAACCGGAACGTCGGGGAACACGCGGATCCACAACCGGCCCTGACGGCGGATGTGACGCGTGATCGCGCGACGCGCGGCCTCGATCTGACGCGCGGTCAGACGATCCGGCTCGAGCGCCTTCAGGCCGTACGAGCCGAAGTTGAGGTCGGTGCCACCCTTGGCATCGCCCTTGATCCGGCCCTTGAAGGCCTTGCGGAACTTGGTCTTTTTAGGTTGCAGCATGTCTGTTCAGCCTATCAGCGACGGTCGGACTGAGGACGGACGCCGGAAGTCTGTGCTTCCATCATCAGCCGCTCCTGCGACATCGGGTCGTGACCCAGGATCTCGCCCTTGAAAATCCACACCTTGATGCCGCACACGCCATAGGCGGTATGTGCTTCATGCTCGGCATAGTCGACGTGCGCGCGCAGCGTGTGCAGCGGCACACGGCCCTCGCGATACCATTCGGTGCGCGCGATTTCCGCACCGCCCAAACGGCCGGCGCAGGTAATCCGGATGCCCTCGGCACCCAGACGCAGCGCCGACTGGACGGCACGCTTCATGGCACGACGGAACGCGATGCGGCGTTCGAGCTGGTCGGCAACACCCTGCGCAACCAGCTTGGCGTCGATCTCGGGCTTGCGGATTTCGACGATGTTCAGCGACACGTCCGAAGAGGTCATCGCCCCGATCGTCTTGCGCAGCTTCTCGATGTCCGCGCCCTTCTTGCCGATGATCACGCCGGGGCGCGCGGCATAGATGGAAATGCGGCACAGCTTGGCCGGACGCTCGATCACAACCTTCGAAATCGCGGCCTGCGGCATCGACTTGAAGATGAACTTGCGGATCTTGATGTCTTCGAGAAGCAGGCGGCCATAATCGGCACCGTCGGCGTACCAGCGGCTGTCCCACGTCCGGTTGATCTGGAGCCGAAGCCCGATCGGGTTGGATTTCTGACCCATATTAGGCTTCCTGATCCTGAACTTCGCGCACGACGACGCGCAAGCGGCTGAACGGCTTCACGATGCGGGCCGAACGACCACGCGCGCGGGTGGCAAAACGCTTCATGCTGAGGCCCTTGCCGACGCTCGCCTCGGTGACGACAAGGCTGTCGACGTCGAGGTTATGGTTGTTCTCGGCATTGGCGATCGCCGAAGCGAGGCACTTGCGGACATCGACAGCCATCGACTTGGTCGAGAACTGCAGAATGTTCATCGCATCGCCTGCCTTGCGGTTACGGATCAGCGCGGCGACGAGGCCGAGCTTCTGTGCCGAGCCACGGATCGCGGTGGCGGTCGCCAGCGCCTCGTTATCGGCGACGCGACGAGGGGATTTAGGCTTTGACATCAGCGCTTGCCCTTCTTGTCAGCGGCATGGCCGGGGAAGTAACGCGTCGGCGCGAACTCGCCGAGCTTCATGCCCACCATGTCCTCGTTGACCGAGACCGGCACGAACTTGCGGCCGTTGTACACGCTGAACGTGAGGCCGACGAACTGCGGCAGGATCGTCGAACGACGCGACCAGGTCTTGATCGGCGTACGAACGTTCGCGTCCTGCGCGGTTTCTGCCTTTTTCAGCAGATGGAGGTCGACGAACGGACCTTTCCAGACTGAGCGGGCCATGACTACCTCTTCTTCTTGGCGTGACGCGACCGGATGATCATCTTGTCGGTCGATTTGTTATGACGCGTGCGCGCGCCCTTGGTCGGCTTGCCCCACGGCGTGACCGGATGACGGCCACCCGAGGTCCGGCCTTCACCACCGCCATGCGGATGGTCGACCGGGTTCTTGGCGACGCCGCGCGTCAGTGGGCGAATGCCCTTCCAGCGGTTGCGGCCGGCCTTGGCGAGGTTGGTGTTGGCGTTGTCGGGGTTCGACACCGCGCCCACCGTCGCCATGCAATTCGCATGGATGTAGCGCTGCTCGCCCGAGTTGAGGCGGACGATCACCATCCCGCGATCGCGACCGACGACCTGCACATAGGTGCCGGCCGAACGGGCGATCTGGGCACCCTTGCCCGGCTTCATCTCGACGTTGTGGACGATCGTGCCGACCGGCATCTGGCCCAGTTCCATCGCGTTGCCCGGCTTCACGTCGGTCTTCTTGCCGGCGACCACCTTGTCGCCGACGGCCAGGCGCTGCGGCGCGATGATGTACGCGACGTTGTCGCCCGCACGGCCATCGGTATTCGGGCCATAGTTGATCAGGGCGATGAACGCCGTGCGGTTGGGATCATATTCGATCCGCTCCACGGTGCCCTCGAGGTCCCACGACCGACGCTTGAAGTCGATGATGCGGTAACGCTGCTTGTGGCCGCCCGCGATGCCGCGCGACGTCACATGGCCCTTGTTGTTTCGGCCACCGGTCTTGTGCTTGCCCTCGGTCAGCGCCTTGACGGGCTTGCCCTTCCACAGCGACGACTTGTCGACGAGGATCAGGCCGCGGCGTGCGGGGCTGGTCGGGTTATAATGCTTGAGTGCCATGGCCTTAAATTCCCGTGGTCACGTCGATCGACTGGCCTTCGGCCAAACGAACGATGGCTTTTTTGAAGTCCGACCGCGTGTAGGGCGTGCCCTTCCAGCGCTTGGTCTTACCCTTCTGGACGATCGTGTTCACGTTCAGAACGTTCACGTTGAACAGCGCCTCGACGGCTGCCTTGATCTGCGGCTTGGTGGCCGAGTTCGCGACCTTGAACACAACGGCGTTGTGCTCGCTGACCATCGTCGCCTTTTCGGTGATGTAAGGCGCGACGACCACGTCGTAGTGACGCAGTTCGACCGCCTTCGCTGCGGGGGCCTTAGCCATTGAAACGCGCCTCCAGCTTTTCGACGGCAGCGCGGGTCAGGACCAGCGTGTCGGCATGAAGAATATCGTAAACATTCGCGCCAACGGCGGGGAGCACGTCGATCATGAACAGATTTGCCGAGGCATGGGCGAAGCTTGCGTCGACGGTATCACCGTCGATCACGAGCGCCCGCTTGGCGTTCCAGCTGGCGAAGCTCGCAGCCAGCGATTTCGTCTTGCCGTCGGCGATCGCCAGGCTGTCCATGACGATCAGCTTGCCTTCGCGCGCCTTGCTCGACAGCGCCATCTTCAGGCCCATCGCGCGAACCTTCTTGTTCAGCGACGGGTTGAAGTCACGCAAACGGGCACCGTGCGCCTTGCCGCCGCCGATGAAGTTCGGTGCACGACGGTTGCCGTGACGGGCCGTGCCGCCACCCTTCTGGTTGCCGAACTTCTTGCCGGTGCGGGCCACATCGGCACGCTCGCGGGTGGGACGTGCGGTCGCACGACGCTTTTCGAGCTGCCAGGTGACGACCCGGTGCAGAATGTCGGCGCGGGGCTCGAGGCCGAACACGTCGTCGTTGAGATCGATGGTCGCCTTCCCGGCGCCCTCGAAGGTTGAGATCGGGAGCTTCATGATCAGCCTTCCTGGCTCGAGTTGGCGTCCGCATCGAGCTGCGCGTCGACCTGGCCTGCGCCCGCCTCGTTCGAAGCCACGACGCCTGCGGCGACGGCATCGTCACCGGGCAACGCCTCCAGTTCGTGGATGGCGCCCGGTTCGACTTCCGCCGTCGTGGGCTCTTCGTCATGAGCCTTGCTGCGCAGCGATGCCGGATACGGCGCGTCGGCATGACGCGCGACCTTTACCGAGTCCTTGACCGTGAGCCACGTGCCCTTGTGGCCCGGGACCGACCCCTTGACGAACAACAGGCCACGGGCGACGTCGGTCGATACGATCTCGAGGTTCTGCTGGGTGCGCTCCTTGTCACCCATGTGCCCGGCCATCTTCTTGCCCTTGAACACCTTGCCCGGATCCTGGCGCTGGCCGGTCGAACCGAGCGAACGGTGCGAGACAGAGACGCCGTGGGTGGCGCGCAGACCACCGAAGCCCCAGCGCTTCATGCCGCCCTGGAAACCCTTGCCCTGCGTGTGGCCCGACACGTCGACGAGCTGGCCGGGGACGAAATGATCGGCGGCGATTTCCGCGCCGACATCGACGAGCGCATCTTCCGACACGCGGAACTCGACCAGGCGCGCCTTCGGCTCCACTTCGGCCTTGCCGAAATGGCCACGCTGCGGCTTGGCGACGTTCTTGGCCTTGGCGACACCGGCACCCAGCTGCACCGCGACATAGCCGTCACGGTCTGCAGTCTTGTGCGACACCACCTGATTATTCTCGAGCGCCAGGACGGTCACGGGCACATGGCGCCCATCGTCCTGGAACAGACGGGTCATGCCCATCTTCTTGGCTATTACTCCGGTTCTCACCGGCATTCTCCTTAACGTCAGAGGCGCACGGAAAGTCATTCCCCGCGCGCTTGGCTTGCCCAACTGTAGAAACGTGCCCCGTCCGGGCTTTTCCCCTTGGAACCACCAGAAGTGGCAGGGGAGGACGGGGACGCAGCCCGGGCAAGCCCGGCGGTATCCCTTATCTCGCTCGCGACGAATCACCGAAGTGACCGTTGCGGAGGCGGGCCATTAGGCCAGCTTGATCTCCACGTCAACGCCTGCAGCCAGATCGAGCTTCATCAAAGCGTCGACGGTTTGCGGCGTCGGCTGCACGATATCGAGCAGCCGCTTGTAGGTACGCACCTCGAACTGCTCGCGCGACTTCTTGTCGACGTGCGGGCCACGGTTCACCGTGAACTTCTCGATGCGGGTGGGCAACGGAATGGGACCACGGATAAGGGCGCCGGTGCGCTTGGCAGTGTCGGCGATGTCGCCGGTCGCCTGGTCGAGCACACGATGGTCGAATGCCTTCAGACGAATACGGATATTCTGCGTTTCCATGATCTCACCGATGCGAAAGAGCCAAACCCGAATTCACGGGCTTCTAAAATAAGTCGAGCCGCCCGGCTGCTTCAAGACAACCGGGCGGCTCTGATTCGTACCTACTACTTCGTGATCGAAGCGACAACCCCCGAACCGACGGTGCGGCCGCCTTCGCGGATCGAGAAGCGCAGGCCCTGCTCCATCGCGATCGGTGCGATGAGCTTGACGCCGAGCTGCACGTTGTCGCCGGGCATGACCATCTCGGTGCCCTCGGGGAGCACGACTTCGCCGGTCACGTCGGTCGTACGGAAGTAGAACTGCGGGCGATAGTTGGCGAAGAACGGCGTGTGACGGCCACCCTCTTCCTTCGACAGCACATAGACCTCCGACGAGAATTCGGTGTGCGGCTTGATCGAGCCGGGCTTGCAGAGAACCTGCCCGCGCTCGACTTCCTCACGACCGACGCCACGGATCAGCGCGCCGATGTTGTCGCCGGCTTCACCCTGGTCGAGCAGCTTGCGGAACATTTCGACGCCGGTGCAGACCGTCTTTTTGGTGTCCTTGAGGCCGACGATCTCGACTTCCTCGCCAACCTTGACGACGCCCTGTTCGACGCGGCCGGTGACGACCGTGCCGCGACCCGAGATCGAGAACACGTCTTCGATCGGCATCAGGAACGGCTTGTCGAGCGGACGCGCAGGCTGCGGGATCCAGCTGTCGACGGCAGCCATCAGCTTCAGCACGGCTTCACGGCCGAGCTCCGGCTTGGTGTCGTTGAGCGCGCAGGTCGCCGAACCCTGGATGACCGGGATGTTGTCGCCGTCGAAGTCGTACTTCGAAAGCAGCTCGCGGATTTCCATCTCGACGAGCTCGAGGATCTCCGCGTCATCGACGAGGTCGACCTTGTTCATGAATACGACAAGCTGCGGCACGCCGACCTGACGGGCGAGCAGGATGTGCTCGCGGGTCTGCGGCATCGGGCCGTCGGTCGCCGAGACGACGAGAATGCCGCCGTCCATCTGCGCGGCACCGGTGATCATGTTCTTCACATAGTCGGCGTGGCCGGGGCAGTCGACGTGGGCATAGTGGCGATCGGCGGTCTCATATTCGACGTGCGCGGTCGAAATCGTGATTCCGCGGGCGCGCTCTTCCGGCGCCTTGTCGATGTTGTCGTACGACGTGAACGTCGCGCCGCCGGTCTCGGCCAGCACCTTCGTGATCGCTGCGGTCAGCGAGGTCTTGCCATGGTCGACGTGACCGATGGTGCCGATGTTGCAGTGCGGCTTCGTCCGCTCGAACTTTGCTTTCGCCATTTTTCCTACCTTCGTGTGCTGAACTTGTTGCGGGGATCACCGCATGCGGCGGACCCCATAGTGACAAAAATATGATTACGCCAGCTTCGCCTTGACCTCTTCGGCAACATGCGTCGGGACTTCGTCATAATGCGAGAATTGCATTGAATATTGCGCGCGGCCCTGAGTGAACGAACGCAAGGTGTTGACGTAGCCGAACATGTTGGCGAGCGGGACCATGGCTTCGACCGTCTGCGCGTTGCCGCGCGAATCGGTACCCTGGATCTGCCCGCGCCGTGAGTTCATGTCGCCGATGACGTCGCCCAGATAGTCTTCCGGGGTCACGACTTCGACCTTCATGATCGGCTCGAGCAGCTTGATGCCCGCCTTCTGCGCGGCTTCGCGCATGGCGGCACGCGCGCAGATTTCGAACGCCAGCGCCGACGAGTCGACGTCGTGGTAAGCGCCGTCATACAGCGAGATCTCGAAGTCAATGATCGGGAAGCCGATCAGCGAGCCCGAAGCTGCGGTCTCGCGCATGCCCTTCTCGACCGACGGGATATATTCCTTGGGAATATTGCCGCCCTTGACGTCGTCCTTGAAGATGATGCCCGAACCGCGCTCGCCCGGCGTCGCGGTGAACTTCACGCGGCCGAACTGGCCCGATCCGCCCGACTGCTTCTTGTGGGTGTAGTCGATGTCGACCTTCTTCGCGAGATATTCGCGATAGGCGACCTGCGGTGCACCGACATTGGCCTCGACCTTGAACTCGCGCTTCATGCGATCGACCATGATCTCGAGGTGAAGTTCGCCCATCCCCTTCAGGATGGTCTGGCCGCTCTCGTGATCGGTCGATACGCGGAACGACGGGTCCTCGCGTGCCAGGCGATTGAGCGCGACGCCCATCTTTTCCTGGTCTGCCTTGGTCTTGGGCTCCACCGACACCTCGATGACGGGATCGGGGAATTCCATGCGCTCGAGGATGATCGGGTCGTTCTGCGCGCACAGCGTATCGCCGGTCGTCGTGTCCTTCAGACCCGCCAGCGCGACGATGTCGCCCGCATAGGCCACCTGGATGTCCTCACGGTCGTTGGCATGCATCAGCAGCATGCGGCCGACCTTTTCCTTCTTGTCCTTCACGCTGTTCTGGACCGACGAAGCGGTTTCCAGCTTGCCCGAATAAATGCGGGCAAAGGTCAGCGTACCGACGAAGGGGTCGTTCATGATCTTGAACGCCAAGGCCGAGAACGGAGCGTCGTCGCTCGCCGCGCGCGAATCTTCGGTCACGCCGTCGAGCTTCAGGCCGTTGATGGCGGGCACGTCGAGCGGCGACGGCAGATAGTCGACGACGGCGTCGAGCAGGGGCTGCACGCCCTTGTTCTTGAAGGCCGAGCCGCACAGGATCGGCACGAAGGCCGAGGTCAGCGTGCCCTTGCGGATCAGCTTCTTGAGCGTGGCGACATCGGGTTCGTTACCTTCGAGGTACGCTTCCATGATGTCGTCGTCCTGCTCGACCGCCATTTCGATCAGCTCGGAACGCGCCTTGGCTGCCTTGTCGGCGAGGTCGGCGGGGATTTCCTGATATTCGAACTTGGCGCCGAGCGATTCCTCAAGCCAGATGATCGCACGGTTCTCGACCAGATCGACCAGGCCCTTGAAGCCGCCCTCGATGCCGATCGGCAGGTACAGGACGGCCGGACGTGCGCCCAGACGGTCCTTGATCATCTCGACGCACATGTCGAAATTGGCGCCCGTGCGGTCGAGCTTGTTGATGAAGCACATGCGCGGCACGCTGTACTTGTCGGCCTGACGCCAGACGGTCTCCGACTGCGGCTCGACGCCGGCGACGCCGTCGAAACAGGTGATCGCGCCGTCGAGCACGCGCAGCGAGCGCTCGACTTCAATGGTGAAGTCGACGTGGCCGGGCGTGTCGATAATGTTGATGCGGTGATCGTTCCAGAAACACGTCGTCGCGGCGCTGGTGATCGTGATCCCGCGCTCCTGCTCCTGCTCCATCCAGTCCATCGTCGCCGTGCCTTCATGCACTTCGCCGATCTTGTAGGACTTGCCGGTGTAGTAGAGGATCCGCTCGGTCGTCGTCGTCTTGCCGGCGTCGATGTGCGCCATGATGCCGATATTGCGATACATGCTAAGCGGATGGCTGCGGGCCATGACGATTTCCTCAAAGAAAAAGGGGTGCCGGACCGTCCGGCGCCCCTGATATAGTGATTACCAGCGGTAGTGCGAGAAGGCGCGGTTGGCTTCGGCCATGCGGTGCGTGTCTTCACGCTTCTTGACCGCATTGCCACGGTTGTTGGCGGCATCCATCAGTTCACCCGACAGGCGCGCGGCCATCGTCGTCTCGCTGCGGTTGCGCGCAGCAGCGATGAGCCAGCGGATGGCGAGCGCCTGCGAACGTTCCGCACGTACTTCGACCGGCACCTGATAGGTCGCACCGCCGACGCGACGCGAACGGACTTCGATGCCCGGCTTCACATTGTTGAGCGCGTCATGGAACACGCCGATCGGCTCGCGCTTGGCGCGGGCTTCGACCGTTTCCATGGCGGTGTAGACGATGCCTTCGGCCACGGCCTTCTTGCCGTCGAGCATGAGGTTGTTCATGAACTTCGACAGAGTGATGTCACCGAACCGGGGATCGGGGAGAATGATGCGCTTTTCAGGGCGACGACGACGAGCCATTTCAAATTCCTTTGTTCTTCAGCGTGTTCCGGAACCCGTCCGGCGCTTACTTGGCTGTTATTTCGGACGCTTCGCGCCGTACTTCGAACGCGACTGCTTGCGGTCCTTCACACCCTGTGTGTCGAGCACGCCGCGCAGCACATGGTAGCGGACGCCGGGAAGATCGCGGACGCGGCCCCCGCGGATCAGCACGACCGAGTGCTCCTGCAGGTTGTGCCCTTCGCCCGGGATGTAGCTGATGACTTCGCGCGCATTGGTCAGGCGGATCTTGGCCACCTTGCGCAGCGCCGAGTTCGGCTTCTTCGGGGTCGTGGTATAAACGCGCGTGCAAACGCCCCGCTTCTGGGGGTTGGCTTCCATCGCAGGGACCTTCGACTTGGCCTTCTGCGGGTCGCGGCCCTTGCGGACCAGCTGGTTGATCGTTGGCATGAAGCCCTTCACCTTTTTGTTACCGGCAAATTCCGGCGGTTACTCTACCGAGGCACGCAGTCGATCGTGCGCCACGCAAATGACGCAAAGGACCGCGAAAAGAAGGGCATAGCCCCCCGTTTCCGGTCCCCACACGCATCGGTAATGTTCAAGCGTATGCTTTATCGAGAAAAGCCGAGGCCGTCCGCGAAGGCGCGCCCATAACGGGGGAATCGGATCGGGTCAACGGGGTTGCACCCCGCCCCGGCATCTGCCACCCGCCTTCCATGTCACGACCCGCACCCTGGCGGCTTTCGCCGAACACCTATCCCTTTACCGCCGACATCCCCACCCGGTGGGCAGATCTCGACCTGCTCGGACACATCAACAACGTCTCGATGGCGGGATTGTTCGAGGAGGGACGCGGGCGGTTCAACCGATCGCTGGCGCTCGAGCGCAGCAGCCGCGACGTGCGCTGGCTGATTGCCGCCGTCTCGATCAATTACCTGGCAGAGGCGCATCATCCGCATGACGTGACGATCGCGAGCGGCATTGGCCATATCGGTACCCGGTCGTGGACGATCCTGTCGGCTGCTTTTCAGAACGGCACATGCGTGGCCACGTGCGACACGACCATCGTGTACACCGATGCAACGGGCGCCGTGCCCTTTCCCGACGAGTTCAATGCCAAGCTGTCGGCATGCCTGATCGATATTCCGAAGTAGCAAATATTTGCGGATTATAACGGTAGCGAAATAAACCTGACGTTCAGCTTCATCTGTGCAACACCGGCCGCTCAGCGGGCCCGCGAGCCCTAGGCATTGGGCCCGGAGGAAAAAGTGCCGATGAAAAAACTGCCGCTGAACTGGCTCGGCTATGCTCTGCCCCTGGCCCTTGCTGCCTGCGGCGGCAGCGACGGCAGCGGGTCGACGGCAGCGAGTACGGCGGCCACGCCCGCCGTTGTCGCCCCGACGCCCGCGGCTCCTGCCGCACCGACGACGCCCACAACGGTTTCATCGGTGCTGACGGTCGATTTCGCGTCGCCGCTGAACTACGCCGCATCGGCGCTGCCCGCATATTACGACGGCACGGTGGTTGCGCTCGACAACACGCCAGCCAACAACGCGATCACCGATCGCATCGCGACCCTCGGCCGCGTGCTGTTCTACGACAAGAAGCTTAGCTTCAACGACACCATCGCCTGTGCCAGCTGTCACAAGCAGGCGACTGGATTCGACGACAATGTCCGTTTCAGCGCCGGCTTCCAGGGCGGCACCTTCACGACCGCGCACGCGATGCGCCTCGGCAATGTTCGCTACTACCGGCCCGGCTCGATGTTTTGGGACAAGCGCGCCGCATCCGTCGAGGCACAGGCCAGCCAGCCGATTCAGAACGCGATCGAAATGGGTTTCACGACCGCAAACGGTGGCATAGCCGCCCTGCTGACCAAGCTGCGCGCGACCCCCTATTACGCCGACTTGTTCACCTACGCCTTCGGCGATGCGACGATCACCGAAGCGCGAGTCCAGTCCGCGCTCGCCCAGTTCGAACGCGCGATGATCGCGTCGAACAGTCGCTGGGATTCTGCCTATGCAACCGTCTTCAACGCCGGGGCGCCCAACCGCAACCTCAATGTCGACCTGCCGGGTTTCACCACCGAAGAGAACCGCGGACGGCAGTTGTTCATGACGGGCCCGGGGGCCGGCGGTGCAGGCTGTTCGGCTTGCCACTCGCCACCGACCTTCGCACTGAACGCAAATTCGGACAGTAACGGCCTCGATGCGGGCGAAACGACGATCTTCAAGTCGCCGTCGCTCAAGAATGTCGCGCTGTCGGTCGCTTTCATGCACGATGGGCGGTTTGCGACGCTCGACCAGGTCGTCGAGCATTATAACAGCGGCGTGCAGGCGGGCCCCGCGCTCGACAATCGCCTGAAGGGCCCGGGCGGTGCACCGCAGCGGCTGAACCTGTCGGTGGCCGACAAGGCCGCGCTGGTGGCGTTCATGCGGACACTGACCGATACCTCGCTGAACACGGACCCGCGTTTCTCGAGCCCGTTCCGCTAGTCGACGAAGACGGCTGCGCGCTTGCCCATGTTGGCGGCGACGGCCTCCATCATGTTGGGCTTACCGATTATCGCGACCTGTTCGGCCGTTTCCATTTCGAGCATGGCGCGGGGGTCGAGGTCGTGCGCGGCATTGCACAGGCGCTTGGCGCCGCGGATGGCATGCGGGCTCTTTGCCGCAATCTGACCCGCCAGGTCCATTGCGGCGGTATGCGGGTCGTCGGCGATGCGCGTGATGAAGCCGTGGTGGAGCGCCTCGTCCGCGTCGAACTCGCGCGCCGTGTAGATCAGCTCACGCAACACGTCGTCGCGCACCAGCCCCCGCCAGATCGGGAAGCCCGCCATGTCGGGCACCAGCCCCCAATAGGTCTCGCGGATAGCAAAGCGTGTGGCCGGCGCCGCGATCCGGATGTCGGCGCCCGACATGATCTGGAACCCGCCGCCAAACGCCACGCCATGGACGGCAGCGATCACCGGCATCGGCAATTGCCGCCAGCCCCAGGTGACATGCTGCGGCAGGATGCTGCCCTGGTCGTTGCGTTCGGCGCCAGTCCCGGAGCCCCCTGCAGCCATGCTTGCCATGTCGAGCCCGGCGCAGAACGCCCGCCCCTCGCCGGACAAGACCACGCAGCGCACGTCGGTGCGCGTTGCAAGGCTGTCGATCGCAGCCCCGATCTCGCGAAACATGACGGGATCGAGCGCATTCATCTTGTCGGCGCGCGTCAGACGAACGTCGGCGATTTGATCGGTCACGGTGATGGATATGCGGTCGGTCATGAGATCTCCGTCGAGCCCCTCCCCTGAAGCGAGGAGTTAAGCAGTTTCCTTCGCCCAATAGGCATCCCTGATAAGCCGCTTGTACAGCTTGCCGGTGTCGTGGCGCGGCAGTTCGGCCATGAAATCGATGCGGCGCGGTATCTTCGGACCCGACAGGCTGGCGCGGCAAAAAGCGGTCAGCTCAGCTGCGAGCGTATCGCCAGCTTCGTCCATGTCGCTCGGTTGCACGACGGCCACGACTTGTTCGCCCAAATCGTCGTGCGGTGCGCCGACAACAGCGACGTCGGCAACCTTTGGATGGCCGACCAGCAGATTCTCGATCTCCTGCGGATAGATGTTCACGCCGCCCGAAATGATCATGAAGCTCTTGCGGTCGGTGAGGAACAGATAGCCGTCCTCGTCGACCCAACCGACGTCGCCCAGGGTCGTCCAGCCATGCTTGTTGCGCGTGTCTGCCGTGCGGTCGGGATCGTTGTGGTATTCGAAGGGGCGCGGGCCGTTGAAGTAGACCGTGCCTTCCCCGCGCGGCGGCAGCTCGTTGCCGTCCTCGTCGCAGATGTGCAGCGTCGCCTCGCCCATCGCACGCCCAACCGAGCCGGGTCGCTCGAGCCATTGCGCCGCCTTGATCGCCGTAAAGCCATTGCCTTCGGTACCGGCATAATATTCGTCGATGACCGGCCCCCACCAGTCGATCATCGCTTTCTTGACGGGGACGGGACACGGCGCGGCAGCATGGATGGCGACCTGCATCGACGACACGTCATGGCGCATGCGCACCGCCTCCGGCAATTTCAGCATCCGCACGAAATGGGTCGGTACGAACTGGCCGGCATTGCATCCGTACTGCTCGATGAACTTGAGCGCCGCTTCGGGATCGAACTTGGTCATCAGCACGACCGTCCCGCCCAGCTTCTGCACGACCATCGTCCAGGCCAGCGGAGCGGCGTGATACAGGGGCGCCGTTGAAAGATAGATGCTGTGCGCACCAAGGCCAAAGAAGCCCGCGGCCAGCATCGTCAGCGGATTCATCGCGTCGATTGCAGGGTCGAGCGGTACCGGCTGGCGGATGCCCTTGGGCCGGCCGGTCGTCCCGCTCGAATAGAGCATCGAGGTGCCGGCCGTCTCATCGACGATCGGTGTAGCGGGCATGGCTGCAACCGCGTCTTCCCACGGGTCGAATCCGGGGACCGCGCCACCGAGGCAGAACCGGGCGCAATTCGCAGTCAAAGCGGTCGCCACGCTTGCCAAGTCAGCGCCCGCCACCAGCATCTCGGCACCGCTGTCGTTCAGGATATAATCGACTTCGGGCGCCGTCAGCTTCGATGACACCGCCACGAAGCGCAGCCCGGCCCGCTGGGCGCCCCAGACCAGCGCATAATAATAAGGCGTGTTGGTCAGGAAGAACGCGACGCGTGCCTCGGGCATCAGCCCGCGTGACCGAAAATATTGGGCGACGCGGTTCGATGCGTCGTTCAACTCGGCATAGGTCATCACCGCGCCGGTTTCCGCAACGATGACAGCCGCCTTGTCCGGCGTTGCCGCCGCGTGACGATATGGGTGCATGGCTCCCTCCTGCAGGCAACATTAGCGCGCTGCTCGCTTTACGCAAACGTAAAGCCGTGCTTAGGCGCTTTGCATGAGCGCTGATTTCGACCCGGCCAGACTCATCAAGATGATGACCGGCCATAACCACAACGGCCTGATCGGCACCGAATACAGCGCGCACGGCGACAATTGGTGCGAGCTGCGCCTGCCCTATCGCGACGACCTGATCGGCGACACCGAAACGGGCATCATCGCGTCGGGCCCGATCATCACCATGATGGATTCGGCGACCAGCATCTCGATCTGGCTGGCCACCAGGAAATTCCGTCCGCAGGCGACCCTCGACCTGCGTGTCGATTATCTGCGGCCCGCCGAGCCCGGCAAGACCGTCATCGGCCGCGGCGAGTGCTACAAGATTACCCGGAGCATCGCCTTCGTCCGCGGCGAAGCGCATGACGGCGACCCTGCGCGGCCGCTCGCGCACGTGGCCGGCACTTACATATTCACCGATGCCTGAGTTTTCCTCGCCCTACGCCCGCACCCTCGGGCTCACGCTCTCGCGCGAGACGGGCCAGGCAGTCGTGACCATGGCGCCGGGAGAGGGTGTCGCCGGACGCCCCGGGTTCCTGCATGGCGGCGCGATTTCCGGCCTGCTCGACTACGCCGCCTGGGTGACGCTGATGGATGCGCTGGCAGGCGACGGCCGGATCAAGCCGATAGCGATCACGGTCGATTTCCTGCGCGGCGGCAAGATGGAGGACGCCCATGCCTCGGCCCAGGTTGTCCGCCTGGGCCGGCGCATCGCCAATGTCGTCGCGACCGCCTGGCAGGAAGACCCGTCCAAGCCGATCGCAAGCGCGAACCTGAAGTTCCTGATCGTTCGCTAGGCGTCGATCGACGTCTGAAGCTCTGCGCTGACCAGGCCACCGTCGACGTTGAGGGTGTGGCCGATCACATAGTCACCGGCGCGCGACGCGAGATAAAGTGCGCCGGCTGCAATGTCCTCCGGACGACCGATGCGCTTGGCAGGTATCGACTTGGCAACTTCGTCGGCATGATCGCGCGCCGCCTGGTTCATCTCGGACGCAAAGGCCCCGGGCGCCAGCGACTGGACGACGATGTTATACGGAATGAGATGCGCCGCCATCTTCTTCGTCAGCATGATCAGCGCCGCTTTGGACGCCTGATAGCTGTAATGTTCCCAAGGGTTCAGCCGCTGGCCGTCGATCGAGGTGACGTTGATCACCTTCGCCGGCTGTTCGGCGGAGGCTGCGGCTTTCAGCTGTTCGAACAAAGCCTGCGTCAGGAAGAAAGGCGACTTGACGTTGAGGTCCATGACCTTGTCCCAGCCTTTTTCGGGAAACTCCGCAAAAGGCTGCGCCCAGGCAGCACCGGCATTGTTCACGAGGATATCGAGCTTCGGCTCGCGTTCGGCAAATTGTGCGGCGAGCGCCTGACAGCCTGCAACCGTCGACACGTCCTGCGGCAAGGCGATGCAATTCGGTCCCAGCTTTTCCGCCATCGCAAAGCAGGCGTCGGCCTTGCGCGCCGAGATATACACTTTCGCGCCCTGTTCGATGAAGGCCTCTGCAATCCATGAACCGATATTGCGCGATCCACCGGTGATCAGGGCAACGCGGCCGTCGAGGCGAAACATGTTGGTAATGTCCATCAAACTCTCCCTCTCCCCTTCAGGGGAGAGGGCCGGGGAGAGGGGAAGTCTCTCCATACCGGCCCATTTTTCATGTGATGAGACTGCCCCTCTCCCATCCCTCTCCCCTGAGGGGAGAGGGCCTTAACTACCCGCCCCGCTTCAACGTCTCGCGGGCGATGATCAACTGTTGGATCTGGCTCGTGCCTTCGTAGATGCGGAAAATCCGGACGTCGCGATAGAATCGCTCGATGCCGTAATCGGCGACATAGCCCGCGCCGCCGAAGATCTGCACGGCCTTGTCCGCCACGCGCCCGACCATTTCCGAGGCGAAGTACTTGGCCGCCGCCGCTTCCATGACGACGCCCTCGCCGGCATCCTTGGCGGCTGCCGTCTGGAGCACCAGCGCCTTGGCGGCGAGGCACTCGGTTTTCATGTCGGCGATCATGCCCTGGATCAGCTGATGCTGCGCGATCGGCTTGCCGCCCTGGATGCGCTCGCTGGCATAGGCGACCGAGTCCGCGATCAACCGCTCCGCTGCGCCCACGCAGACCGCCGCAATATGCAGCCGCCCACGGTCGAGCACGCGCATCGCGACCTTGAACCCCTCGCCTTCGGCCCCGAGCATGTTTTCGGGCGGCACGGGCACATTGTCGAAATTGACGTCGCAGACATGCGCGCCCTGCTGGCCCATCTTTTTTTCCGGCGCGCCGATGGTCAGCCCCGGTGAATCGGCAGGGACGAGAAACGCAGAGACACCCCGCGCGCCGTCTTCGCCCGTGCGGGCCATCACCGTGAACAGCGACGCCCGGTCGGCATTGGTGATGTAACGCTTGGTTCCGCTCAGTTTCCACTGGTTGCCGTCGCGCACGGCGCGCGTCTTCACGTTGGCGCTGTCGCTGCCGATGTCGGGCTCGGTCAGCGCAAAGCTCGTGATTACTTCGCCGCTCGCGATCCGGGGCAGCCACTGCGCCTTCTGCTCGGGCGTTCCCGCCATCACCAGCCCTTGCGAGCCGATGCCGACATTGGTGCCGAATGTGGAGCGCATCGCCGGCGACGTCTTGCCCAGCTCGATCGCGACCTTGATCTCTTCGAGCATCGAGAGACCGAGCCCGCCGTATTCGGGCTCGATCGACAGGCCGAACAGTCCCATGTCCTTCATTTCGGCGACAAGGTCTGCGGGAATATCATCACTTTCGGCGACCAGCGCCTCGTTCGGCCGCAGCCGCTCGCTGACGAACCGCTGCACCATGTCGATCAGCGCGTCGAAGGTTTCGGTGTCGAGTGCCATATTACTCCCTCTCCCCTTCAGGGGAGAGGGCCGGGGAGAGGGGCAGTGACTTCCCGACCCGGTTTGATCCTCGATTGGGGAGCAGACTGCCCCTCTCCCCAGCCCTCTCCCCACTCCGTGGGGAGAGAGAGATAGTTCAATACCCGCTCATCCGCGCCACGCGCTCGGCATGGTAGCGCGCGTCGCCGAAGAACTCCTCGAGCGCGCGGTCGCGCTTCATATACAGGCCGATGTCATATTCGTCGGTCATGCCGATGCCCCCGTGCATCTGCACGCCTTCCTGCACCGAAAGGCGCACGGCCTTGCCGGTCTTGGCCTTGGCAACCGCCACGGCAATTGCAGCCCGGGGATCGTCGCTGTCGAGAAGCTGCTGCGCCTTGAGCACCGTCGCCCGGGCCACTTCCATCTCGCCATAGAGATGCGCGGCGCGGTGCTGGAGCGCCTGGAATTCGCCGATCAGCTTGCCGAACTGCTTGCGCTGCTTGAGGTAGTCGACCGTCATGTCCATCGCAGCGGATCCGACACCGATCATCTCGGCGGCTGCGCCGACGCGGCCCGCATCGAGCAGCTTGGTCAGTACCGACCAGCCGCCGTCGACCTCGCCGATCACGGCATCGGCATCGACCTCGACGCCGTCGAATTTCACATGGCTTGCCAGCGAGCTGTCGACGAGCCGGCGCGGGTCGGTGGTCTGTCCCGCGTCCTTGGGCACCGCAAACAGCGTCAGGCCGGACTCTTCGCCCGCGGCGCCCGCCGTCCGCGCCACGACGATCATCATGTCGGCGACATGGCCGTTGAGCACGAACGTCTTGGCGCCCGTCAGCTTGAACCCGTTGCCCGAGCGCTCGGCCTTGAGCGTTGCCCCGCTCGGATGGTGCTTCGCGCCTTCGTCAACGGCGAGCGCCACGATCGCCCCGCCAGAGGCAATCTTCGGCAGCCATTCCTCGGACAGCCGCCCGCTCGCCTTCAGCGCCTCGACCGCCGCAACCGCAGTCGTCAGGAACGGCGACGGCGTCAGGTTTCGCCCGATCTCTTCCAGCACGATGCCGGCCTCGACATGGCCGAGGCCGAGCCCGCCATTGGCTTCGGGCACCATGATGCCGGTGAAGCCCATTTCGGCGAACTGGCTCCACAGGTCGCGGCTGAAGCCGGTCGAGTCATGGGTATCGCGCAGGGTACGCAGGTGCTTGACCGGCGCGGCGTCGGCAATGAACGGTTTCGCCGTATCGCGGAGCATCGTCTGGTCTTCGGTCAGGTAAAGCGGCATTCTGACTCCCTCTCCCTTTCAGGGGAGAGGGCCGGGGAGAGGGGCAGTGACTTCCCAACCCTATTGATGATGAAACCGGGGAGCAGACTGCCCCTCTCCCCGACCCTCTCCCCTAGAGGAGAGAGGGAGAAATCGGATCAAGCCCCCGGCAGGTCCAGGATACGCTTGGCGACGACGCCGAGCATAACCTCGCTCGTGCCGCCCTCGATGCTGTTTGCCTTGGTACGCAGCCAGGTCCGCGCCTTGGCGCCGCCGCGCGACTCCGTGCTTTCCCATTCGAGCGCTGCCGAGCCGCCGGCGGCCATCAGCAGTTCGTAGCGACGCTTGTTCAGTTCGGTGCCGACGTACTTCATCATGTTCGGCGAAGCGGGATGTCCCTTGCCTGCCTTCATCTCGTCCACGAACTTCTCGCTCATCGCGCGGAACGCCATGACCTCGACGTCGAAGTCGGCCATGTCGGCACGAAGCACCGGCTCCTCGCTGGCCACGTCCTTATACTGCGCGCCGATCGACATCATGTCGGTGCCGAGGCCGCCACCCGAGATCATCTCGCGCTCGTGACCCAACAGGTATTTGGCGACGTCCCAGCCGCGGTTCACCTCGCCGACGATCTGGTCCTTGGGCACGATGACATTGTCGAAAAAGGTTTCGCAGAACGGCGAGTTGCCGCTGATCAGCAGAATGGGCTTGGTCGAGACACCCGGCGTCGTCATGTCGAACAAGAGGAAGCTGATGCCCTGATACTTGTTCGTCTTGTCGGTGCGGACGAGGCAGAAGATCCAGTCGGCCTTGTCGGCATAGCTTGTCCAGATCTTCTGACCGTTGACGACCCAATGGTCGCCCTTGTCCTCGCCGAAGGTCTGCATCGAGACGAGGTCGCTGCCCGACCCCGGCTCCGAATAGCCCTGGCACCAGCGGATTTCCCCACGGGCGATCTGGTTGAGATAATGGACCTTCTGTTCTTCGGTCCCGAACTTGAGCAGCGCCGGCCCGAGCATCCAGATGCCGAAGCTCGACAAAGGCGAGCGACAGTTGAGCGATTGCATTTCCTGCCGCAGGATCTTTGCCTCTTCGGGGCTCAGCCCCGCCCCGCCATAGGCCTTCGGCCAGTCGGGGACGGTCCAGCCTTTGGCGGCCATCACGTCCAGCCATTGCTTCTGGGCAGGCGACTTGAACGTCGGATTGCGTCCGCCCCAGCAGGCGTCGCTTTCGTCGCGCACCGGCTCGCGCATTTCGGGCGGGCAATTCGCCTCCAGCCAGGCGCGGGTTTCGGCGCGGAAAGTTTCAAGATCGGACACGCGACTCTCTCCCAAGAACGACTTATTTGCGCGGCACGCTATGCCTGCTTTACGTTTACGGCAAGCAGCTTTCCGTTCGCGTCGATTACCGTAGCGGCAACGGAGCGCAGGTTGACCCGCCGGACGCGCGCACCCATCGTGCGCGGATAACGAGAGAGAGGATTTCCATGCGACTCGACCTGCGGACGCGCGCGTGACGCGACCGGCCGACCGCGTCCCTTTTCGGATCAAGATCGCCTATGGCATCGGCGCGATCGCCTATGGCATCAAGGACAACGGCTACACGACATTCTTGTTGCTCTACTACAATCAGGTCGTCGGCCTGCCGGCCGGCACCGTGGGGCTCATCGTCGCCGGGGCGCTCATCTTCGACGCATTGCTCGATCCGGTCGTCGGCTTCCTTAGCGATCGCACCCACACACGTTGGGGCCGCCGACACCCCTGGCTTTACGCCTCGGCGCTGCCGATCGGGCTGTCATGGGCCATGCTCTGGAACCCGCCGCAGGGCTCGGAGGCGTTCGTGTTGGGCTGGCTCGGCGTGGTCGCGGTCCTGACGCGCGCCGCAATCACCATGAACGAGGTGCCGAGCCTTGCCATCGCGCCGGAAATGACGCCCGACTATCATGAGCGCACATCGGTGCTGCGTTATCGCTACCTGTTCGGCTGGGCGGGTGGCCTGGCGATGCTAATGCTGGCTTACGGCTTCTTCCTGCCGGTCATGTCCGGCCCGGCGGCCGTATCGGGCTTCAGCAATTACGGCCTGTTCGGCGCGGTCGTGATGGCGCTCACCGTGCTGATCTCGGCGATCGGCACTCACCGCGCGCAGGCGAAGCCGCCGCTGACGCGCATCGAACCCCAGTCCGCCGGCGAGACCGTTCGCCAGTTGAAGGAAACGCTTGGCAACCGCGCCTTCCTCATCCTCATGCTGTCGGGCCTGTTCGGCTATGTGAACCAGGGCGTGGGCTTCGCCATCTCGCAGTACAATCTGAACTTTGTCTGGCAGCTCAGGGGAAGCCAGCTGCAGATCTACGCGCTGGCGCTGCTCGGCGGCATGGTCGCGATCTTCTTTGCCGTAATGCCCGTCGTCCGGCTTATCGGCAAAATCCACGCAACGACGGTGTTTGCCGTCGGCTCAGCCCTGTTCGTGTGCGCCAGCTACGTCCTGCGCCTGCTCGGCGTTTTTCCCGAGATCGGGTCTCCGCTGCTGCTGCCGCTGTTTCTTGCCCTGAACACGACGGGCACGGCGCTCGGCATCGGCGCGCTGATGGTCGGCGCCTCGATGATGTCGGATGTGGTCGAAGCGTCCGAGGAAGAGACCGGCCGGCGCGAGGAAGGGCTGTTCTTCGCCGGCACATTGCTGATGACGAAGGCATCGACGGCGCTCGGCATTGGCATCGCGGGCCAGATACTCGGCTGGGCACAATTTCCGGCCAATGCCCGGGCGGGCAGCGTGCCGACCGAAGTGCTCGACACGTACACGCTGGCCTTCGTGGTGGTCACGCTGCTGCTCGGCGGCATGTCGGGCCTTGCCATCCGCCGATTCCCGTTCGGCGAGGCCGAACACAACGCCCGCCTCGCCAAGCTTGCCGTAGCGTCGGAGAATTAGGGCTGGACCGCGCCCGAGTCTCCGCGTCATAGGCTTGACGCAAACGTAAAGGAGAGAACCATGGATTTCGACCTGACCGAGCGGCAGCGCTATTGGCGTGACCGGGTACGCGAGTTCATGGCCAATCACGTCATTCCCCGCCAGCAGGATTATTACGCCCAGCAGAGAGAAGGCTCGCGTTGGAAGGTCCTGCAAGTCGTCGAGGACGAAAAGGCGCGCGCAAAAGCCGCCGGGATCTGGAACCTCTTCATGCCGCCCACGTCGGGCCGCGTCCATGTCGACGACAGCTTCGAATTCGACGGCCCGGGCCTGACCAACCTCGAATATGCGCTCTGCGCCGAGGAAATGGGCCGTGTCGGCTGGGGCAGCGAAGTGTTCAACTGCTCGGCTCCCGACACCGGCAACATGGAAGTGCTCCACCGTTACGGCACCCGCGAGCAGAAGGACCGCTGGCTGAAGCCGCTGATGGAGGGCGAGATCCGTTCCGCCTTCCTGATGACCGAGCCTGCCGTCGCCTCGTCCGACGCCACCAACATCGAAACCGCGATCCGGTGCGAGGGCGACGAATACGTGATCAACGGGCGCAAATGGTGGTCTTCGGGCGCCGGCGATCCGCGCTGCAAGATCGCCATCGTCATGGGCAAGACCGATTTCGAGGCGCAGCGCCATTCGCAGCAATCGATGGTCCTGATGGAACTCGACGCGCCGGGCGTGAACATCCTGCGTCACTTGCCCGTGTTCGGCTACGACGATGCACCGCACGGCCACATGGAAATCGAGCTGAAGGATGTCCGAATTCCGGCCAGCAACATGCTGCTGGGCGAAGGTCGCGGTTTCGAGATCGCGCAGGGCCGCTTGGGGCCGGGTCGCATCCACCATTGCATGCGCACGATCGGGGTCGCCGAAGTCGCGCTCGAGAAGATGACGAAGCGGCTGCTGTCGCGCGTCGCCTTCGGCAAGACGATCGCCAGCCATTCGATCTGGGAACAGCGCGTTGCCGCCGCCCGCACCGACATCGAGATGTGCCGTCTGCTGTGCCTGAAGGCCGCCGACATGATGGACAAGGCCGGCAACAAGGCAGCGCAGACCGAGATCGCGATGATCAAGGTCGCTGCCCCCAACATGGCACTGCGCATCATCGACGATGCGATCCAGGCCTATGGCGGTGCGGGCGTTTCGGAGGATGCGGGCCTTGCCAGCATGTACGCGGGGCAGCGCACGCTACGCCTCGCCGACGGGCCCGACGAAGTCCACAACCGCGCCATCGCCCGGCTGGAGTTCGGCAAATATGCGCCGCCGCGCGAAGCTTCGGTTTCGTCGGGCGACATCGGGGTCGCGCGGTGAAGGCAGCCGTCCTGTTCGAGGCAAAGACGCCGCTCGTCGTCGAGGACGTAACGGTCGCTTTGCCCCTGGCACATGAAGTCCTGATCCGCACCGTTGCCTGCGGCGTCTGCCGTTCCGACCTTCACTTCGTCGACGGCGCCTACCCCCATGCGATGCCGTGCATCCCCGGCCATGAAGCGGCCGGCATCGTCGAAGCCGTGGGCAGCGAAGTCCGCACGGTGAAGGTCGGCGACGCGGTCGTGACCTGCCTGTCCGCCTATTGCGGACAGTGCGAGTTCTGCGTCACGGGCCGACTGTCGCTGTGCCTCGGCGCGGACACCCGGCGTGGCAAGGGCCAGCCCCCGCGCCTCACGCGCGAGGCCGACGGCGCGGTCGTCAACCAGATGCTGAACCTGTCGGCCTATGCCGAAATGATGCTCGTCCACGAGCACGCCTGCGTCCGCATCGACCCCGACATGCCGCTCGATCGGGCAGCCATTCTCGGCTGTGCCGTCGTGACCGGCGCCGGCGCCGTGTTCCACGCCGCCGATGTCACGCCCGGCGACACCGTGTGCGTGGTCGGTTGCGGCGGCGTCGGCCTTGCCGCCGTCAATGCCGCCAAAATCGCGGGCGCGGGCCGGATCATCGCCTGCGACCCCATTGCCGAAAAGCGCGAGCTGGCGATGAAGCTGGGCGCGACCGATACCGTCGACGCCGGGGCCGACGACGCGGGCAAACAGGTCGTCGAGCTGACCAAGGGCGGCGTCGACCATGCCATCGAGGCCGTCGGTCGTCCCGCTTCGGGCGATCTCGCGGTCGCGACGCTCAAGCGCGGCGGCACCGCGACGATCCTCGGCATGATGCCGCTCGGCCACAAGGTCGGGCTCGGCGCGATGGACCTGCTCGGCGGCAAGAAGCTGCAGGGCGCGCTGATGGGCGCGAACCGCTTCCCGGTGGACATCCCCCGCCTCGTCGACATCTACCTGCGCGGGCACCTCGACCTCGACACGATCATCGCCAAGCGCGTGCCGCTGACGGCGATCAACGAGGCGTTCGACGACCTGCGCCAGGGCGACAGCGTGCGCACCGTCGTGGTGTTCGACCAGTGAACGCCGAAGAGGATTTCGTCGGCACCGTCGAGCCGACCGGCCAGGACATCCTCGACGTCGCGAAGCTCGCCGACTGGATGAGCGCCAACGTCGCCGGCTTCATCGGCCCCGTTTCCGTCCGCAAGTTTGCCGGCGGACAGTCGAACCCCACCTACCGCCTCGAGGCGCCCTCGGGCAGCTATGTCCTGCGGCGCAAGCCCTTCGGCCCGCTGCTGCCCAGCGCCCATGCGGTCGACCGCGAATTCCAGGTGATCGCGGGCCTCCACCCGACCGGCTTCCCCGTCGCGCGGCCCTATGGCCTGTGCACCGACGACAGCGTGCTCGGCAGCTGGTTCTACGTCATGGGCATGGTCGAGGGGCGGACGATCTGGGACGGCGGCCTTCCCGGTCTCACCCCCGCGCAACGCACCGACACCTATAACGCGATGATCGACACGCTCGCCGCGCTCCACAACGTCGATTACCAAGCCGCCGGGCTCGGCGACTTCGGCAAGGCCGGCAATTACTTCGAACGCCAGGTCGGTCGCTGGACCAAGCAATATCGCGCTGCGGAAACCGAGCGCATGGACGACATGGAGCGTCTGATCGACTATCTCGCGCGCACCATTCCAGAACAGACGCGCACCAGCATCGTGCACGGCGACTATCGCATCGACAACATGATCTTCGATGCGACCGCGCCGAAGGTGCTTGCCGTGCTCGACTGGGAATTGTCGACGACCGGCGACCCGCTGGCCGATTTCAGCTATCTGATGATGAACTGGCTGACCCCCGCCGACAATCGCGCGGGGCTCGCGGGGCTCGACCTGCCCGCGCTCGGCATCCCGACCCTCGAACAGGCCGTCGCCCGCTATTGCGCCGCGACGGGGCGCGACGGCGTGCCCCAGCTCGAATGGTATTTCGCCTTCGGCCTTTTTCGCCTGGCGAGCATCGTCCAGGGTATCAAGAAACGCGTCATCGACGGCACCGCCTCCTCCGCGCATGCCGCCGAGATGGCGACGCGCGTCCCCTATCTCGCCGAACGGGCGTGGCAATTCGCAAAGGAAGCAGGCGCATGAGCCAGTTCGACATGACCGGAAAGGTCGCGATCATCACGGGGTCCTCGCGCGGGATCGGCGAAGCCATCGCGCATGAAATGGCCGACCATGGCGCCAGGGTCGTCATCACCAGCCGCAACATCGGCCCCTGCGAAGAGGTGGCTGGCGCCATCAATGCCAAGCACCCCGGGGCCGCCATTGCCGTCGCCTCGTCGCTGTCGTCGAAAGAGTCGCTGCAGGCGATGGTCGATGCAGGACGCGCGGCGTTCGGGCAGATCGACGTGCTGGTCTGCAACGCCGCGTCGAACCCGCATTACGGGCCGCTCGGCACGATCACCGACGAACAGTTCCGCAAGACGCTCGACAACAATATCGTCGCCCAGCACTGGCTGATCACGATGGTCGCGCCCGAAATGCGCGAGCGAAAATCGGGATCGATCGTCATCATCTCGTCGATCGGCGGCTTGCGCGGCACGCCGATCATCGGTGCCTATGGCATTACCAAGGCGGCAGACATCGCCATGTGCCGCAACCTCGCCCGCGAGTTCGGGCCCGACAACGTCCGCATCAACTGCATCGCGCCGGGCCTGGTAAAGACCGACTTCGCGCGTGGCCTTTGGGAAAATCCCGACAACCTGAAGCACTCGACGTCGAGCGCTTGCCTCGGCCGGATCGGCGAGCCGCACGAAATCGCGGGTGCGGCGGTCTATCTGGCTTCGGACGCGTCTACCTTCATGACCGGGCAGACATTGGTGATTGACGGAGGGGTTGTCGTATGAGGCTTCAGGGCAAGGTCGCTATCATTACCGGCGCGGGGTCGGGCATCGGCCGCGCTTCGGCGCTGCTCTTCGCGAGCGAAGGCGCGACGCTCGTCATCGGCGACAAGTCCGAAAGCGTGCACGAAACCGCGAAGCTCGTCTCGGATGCGGGCGGCACGGTCACGGCGATGCAGATGGACGCCGGCGTCGAAAGCGACGTCGAGCAAATGGTCGCCACCGCCATCACGTCCTATGCTGGCGTCGACATCGCCTTTGCCAACGCAGGTATCTCCGGCGGCATGGAAGGCATTTTCGAGACGACCCCTGAACATATGGCCGAAGTGCTGCGCGTGAACCTCATCGGCCCGATGCTGATGGTCAAGCACGCCGGAAAACGCATGTGGGACCAGGGGCGCGGTGGCTCGATCATCCTGACCGCCAGCGTCGCGGGCATCCGTTCGGGTGCGGGCGGCCCCAGCTATTCCGCATCGAAGGCGGGCGTCATCAACCTGGCCCAGACTTCGGCCCAGCAGTTGAGCGATACGGGCGTCCGCGTGAACGCGCTCTGCCCCGGCCTCACCGAAACCGGCATGACCAAGCCGACCTTCGACTATGCCCGCGACAAGGGCGTCGAGGAAAAGATCGGGCGTCTCAACCCGTTGCGTCGTGCAGCGCAACCGAGTGAACTCGCACAGGTGGCGTTGTTCCTCGCCTCCGACCAGTCGAGCTATGTGAACGGACAGGCAATTGCCGTCGACGGCGGCTTGTCGAGTTCGCACCCGGTAACCCGCCAGATGACAGGGAAGACAGCAGTATGAAATTTCGTGACCTCGGCGACAGCGGTATTTCGGTTTCCGAGATCTGCCTCGGCAGCTGGCTGACCTACGGCCTCGGCGTCGAGGCGGACGCGGCGCGCGCCTGCCTCGACCGCGCCTTCGACGAAGGCATCAACTTCATCGACACGGCGAACATCTATGGCCGCGGCTCGGCAGAAACGTTTCTGGGCGACGCGCTGAAAGGGCGGCCGCGCGACAGCTATGTCATGGCGACTAAGCTGTTCTTCCCGATGACCGACACCGACAAGGGGCTGTCGCGCGCGCAGGTGTTCAAACAAATCGACGCGAGCCTCGCGCGTCTCCAGACCGACTATGTCGATCTCTACCAGTGCCACCGTTACGATCCCGAGACGCCGATCGAAGAAACGATGGACGCGCTGAGCGAAGTCGTCCGGAGCGGCAAGGCACGCGCCATCGGCTTTTCCGAATGGTCGCCGCAGAACATCACGGACGCGCTGGCGGTGCCGGATACCGTCAAGTTCGTCTCGTCCCAGCCCCAATATTCGATGCTGTGGCGTCGACCCGAGGCAAAAGTCATTCCGCTCTGCGCCGCCAACGGCATTTCGCAGATCGTCTGGTCGCCGCTCGCGCAGGGCGTGCTGACGGGCAAGTACAAGCCCGGCGCGACGCCCCCTGAGGGAAGTCGCGCGACGAGCGAGGCGATGGGCGGGTTCATCGGGCGGTTCCTCGAACCCGCCGTCCTCGAAGCCGTCGCCAGCCTGGCGCCGCTCGCTGCCGAGGCCGGATGCACCATGGCCCAGTTCGCGCTCGCTTGGGTGCTGCGCGAACCCAATGTCGCCAGCGCCATCGTCGGGGCAAGCCGCCCCGATCAGGTCACCGACAATGCCAAAGCCAGCGGCCTTGCGATCGACCCGGCGCTGTTCGCGAAGGCCGACGCGATCCTCGCTGCCCTGCCCGCCTTTGGCGACATGCCGCGATGAGCCTGCCCACCCTCTCCGAACCCCACGACCTCGGGTTCGACGCCGCACGTCTCGCCCGCATCGACGCGCATTTGCAGGCGAAATACATCGACGGGGGCCGCTTTCCCCATGCCGCCTTGCTCGTCGGCCGCGGCGACGAGATCGCCCATCTTTCTGTCATGGGCGATGCCCGCCCCGGTGAACCGCTCAAGACCGACGCGATCTTCCGCATCGCCTCGATGACCAAGCCGGTCACCTCGATCGCGTTCATGCAACTCGTCGAACAGGGCCGTATCGCGCTCAGCGATCCGGTGGCAAAGGTCCTGCCGGAGTTCGCCAAGACGGGCGTCTTCGTCAGCGGCGGCGGCAACACGCCGTTCGTCACACGCCCGCCCGCCTCGCCGATGCGGATGATCGACCTGCTGCGCCATACATCGGGGCTGACCTACAGCTTCCAGGAGCGCAGCAATATCGACGCGGCCTATCGCAAGCTGGGCTTCGAACGGTTCGACGCAGGGCCGATCGACACATTCGTGGCCCAAGTCGCGAGCCTGCCGCTGGAGTTCGATCCCGGCACCGCGTGGAACTACTCGGTGTCGACCGATATTCTGGGCGCCGTCGTCGAAAAGCTGTCCGGGCAGACCCTCGCCGCATATTTTGCCGAACATATTTTCGCACCGCTCGGCATGGTCGACACCGGGTTCCAAGTGCCGGCCGACAAGCTCGACCGTATGCCGGACGGCTATGTCTGGGACCCGGTGAAGCGCATGAAAATGTTCGACACCGGCGCGGAGTCGGCCTGGGCCAAGGCACCGGGTTATTTCTCCGGCGGCGGCGGGCTCACTTCGACGCTCGCCGATTATCACCGTTTTGCGCGGATGCTCCTCAACGGGGGCGAACTCGATGGCGCGCGGATCGTCGGCCCGCACACGCTGAAGCTGATGACTGCCAATCACCTGCCCGGTGGCCATGACCTGACACAAGTGTCCAAATCGCTGTTCAGCGAAGCCGACAACGCCGGCATGGGCTTCGGCCTCGGCTTCGGTACAGTCATCGACTCGCCCGCCACGATGCTGCCCGGCAACAACGGCGAGTTCTATTGGGGCGGCATGTTTTCCACGGCCTTCTTCATCGATCCGGTGGACGATGTGATCATGATATTCATGACCCAGCTGATGCCGTCGAGCGCCTACCCCGTGCGCCGCGAAATCAAGACAATGCTTTATTCGGCCCTTGTCGGCTGACCTTTCGGAGAGAGAAAATGAGCGACAGCCCCATCACGACCGAAATTCATGACGACGTCCTCGTCATCATCAGCAACAACCCTCCGGTAAACGCGCTCGGCGCCGCCGTCCGCATCGGCCTCGACGCGGGGATCAAGGAAGCGCTTGCCAATGACGCGGTGAAGGCCGTCGTCATCCGCTGCGACGGACGCACCTTCTTCGCCGGCGCCGACATCACAGAATTCACCAAGCCGCCGGTCATGCCGCAGCTCCCCGAAGTCGTCGACACGATCGAGGCGTGCACCAAGCCCGTCATCGCAGCCATCCACGGCACCGCGCTCGGCGGCGGCTGCGAGGTCACGCTCGGATGCCACTACCGTATCGCCGTCCCCAGCGCCAAGATCGGCACGCCAGAAGTGAAACTCGGCCTGCTACCCGGCGCCGGCGGCACCCAGCGCCTGCCGCGCACGGCGGGCATCGAGACCGCCGTCGAAATGTGCGCCGGCGGTGCCCCGATCAGCGCGGCCAAGGCGCTGGAAGTCGGCCTGATCGACAAGCTGGCGGGTGAGGACACACTCATCGCCGATGCCCTCGCCTTCGCCAGGGAGTGCATCGCCAAGGGTCCGCGCCCGACGCGCGCGCTCCCCGTCAAGGGCGATCCCGCCAGCATCGAGGCCTATGCCAAGGCCAACGCTCGCAAGAACCGCGGCTTCGACGCACCCGCCGCGAACATCGCCTGCGTCGAAGCGGCCACGCGCCTGCCCTTCGACGAGGGCATTGCCTTCGAGCGCCAGGAGTTCATGAAGCTGATGTTCGGCAGCCAGTCCGCCGCACAGCGCCACATCTTCTTCGCCGAGCGCCAGGCACAAAAGATCGATGGCATCGGGGCCGACGTCCAGCCGCGTGACATCAAGCGCGTCGGCGTCATCGGCGCGGGCACGATGGGCGGCGGCATCAGCATGAACTTCCTGTCGGCAGGCATTCCCGTCACCATCGTCGAGATGAAGCAGGAAGCGCTCGAAAAGGGCACCGGCATCATCCGCAAGAACTACGAGGCGACCGCTGCCAAGGGCCGGATGAAGCCCGAGCAGGTCGAAGCGGCCATGGGCGCGCTGAAGCCGACGCTCAGCCTCGAGGACCTCGCCGACTGCGACCTCATCATCGAGGCCGTCTATGAGGAAATGGGCGTCAAGAAGGAGATCTTCGGCAAGCTCGACAAGATCGCCAAGCCCGGCGCGATCCTGGCGTCGAACACCTCCTACCTCAACATCGACGAAATCGCCGCAAGCACGAGCCGCCCGCAGGACGTGCTCGGCATGCACTTCTTCTCGCCCGCCAACGTCATGAAATTGCTCGAGGTCGTTCGCGGCGAAAAGACTGCGCCCGACGCGCTGATGACGGCGATGGGTATTGCCAAGAAAATCGGCAAGGTCGCCGTCGTTGCGGGTGTCTGCCACGGCTTCATCGGCAACCGCATGCTGATGCCGCGGCAGGTCCAGGCCAATGCGTTGCTCATGGAAGGCGCGACGCCACAACAGATCGACAAGGTCTATGTCGACTTCGGCATGCCGATGGGGCCCTTCCAGATGGCCGACCTCGCCGGGGTCGACATCGGCTGGCACCGCGATCCGACCCGCATCGAAAACGTTCGCGATGCGCTCGCCGCCAAGGGCCGCTGGGGCCAGAAAACCGGCAAGGGCTATTACGACTATGACGAAAAGCGCAACCCGACGCCGAGCGCCGAGACCCAGGCGATCATCGACGAATTCGCCGCCAAATCGAATTTGCCGAAGCGCGAGATCAGCGACGAGGAAATCGTCGAACGCACGCTCTACCCGATGGTCAATGAAGGCTATCTGATCCTCGAGGAAGGCAAGGCCCAGCGCGCCAGCGACATCGATGTCGTGTGGATCTACGGTTACGGCTGGCCGGTCTATCGTGGCGGCCCGATGTTCTGGGGCGACCTGGAAGGCGCGAAGAAGATCGTCGCAGGGCTCGAAAAGCACGGCTTCGTGGTTGCAGAGAGCCTGAAGGCGAAAGCCTAGCGCACCGCTCTGGCACGCTGTCGGTCAACGATATGCGGCACGATCATGTGCGGCACGGTCAGGATCGACAGCGTGACAAAGCTTGCGAAAATCGCCCTGTCCTCGATCATGACGGCGCCGCGCGCGGCATAGACAAGCGCCGCTATCCCCATGGCAGCGCCGGTGAACACCACAGCTTGTCCATCTTGGCCCTTCACCACGGCTCGTGCCGCGCCCAAATGCTTCGGCGAGTGCGACAGGCAAAAGAAAATGGCAAAGCCGGCGATTGGCGGCAGCAGGAGCATGCCGCCGACGACGGCCCCGGTTTCCAGCGCGCGCATTGCATGGCCGCAAGAGATCATCAGGCCTATGCCGATGACGGTCGCGATGAGTGCGACAGGCGCAATGAGCAGAGACACGTCGGCCATGACCGCCGCACCCTGCTGTCCGGTCAGCGCTACGAAGATATCGGCAATCATCTGATGATGGAGCAGCGCGGGCGTCGTCAGCAGTGCAACCGAGGTACCGATGGCAAAAAAGGGCGAAAGTTCCTCCGCCCAGTCTTCCGCAAAATGGACACTGGCGATGACGAGGAAGCCGGCCAGCGCCAGCCGCGGGGCGAAACACCAGATGGCATAGGTTGCGGCTGCGAGCCCGACGTACAAGAGAATGGTCGCGCCCACCTGCCGTCCGCCAAGGGCCGCGCTGCGACGCATCACCGCGATATCGAGGCTGCCGTGCGGCAATCCGAACGCGAGCAGCGCCAGGCATAAAAGGCTGGTTGCGGCGCTGCCCGACAGGCCGGCTTGCGTGCCGGCGATCGACAGCGCGGCCATCACCGCCACGATCGTCACGACACCCCAAACCGGAAAACGATCGGGCGAAGCAGCAAGGCTCCGCCCGATCTCCGGCGCAATCGATCGTGCGACCCGAAACGCCACTGCGTTCATCCGGCCCGTACGGGGGTGCCGTATTCGGCATCCGACTTACGCACCGCAATGATGTAGATGAGGACGCCGACACCCGCCTTGGCGATAATGTCGGCAATCGTGTAACCGACCTGCACCCCGGTCACGACGCTGCCGCCGCTCAGGTTCGTGTAGGGGATCATGTAGACAATCGGATAGAAACCCCATGAGGCAAAGGTCAGCAGCCGTGCCTTCTTGACCAGTTCGCGGACGTTCGCGGGCTGACGCTCGATCGACTCTCCCAGGCCCTTGAAGAGCTGGAACATCACATAGGCGAACGGTATCGCCGACAAGGTGCCCCAGATTGCGCGCGTGGTATTGTCGGTCGCGATTTCACCCGGGTAACCGAGGATCACCATCAGCGCCGCTGCCGATCCGAGCTTCAGCGACTTCGACATGGTTTCGTCCTGCGACAGGCGCATCACCAGCACGAGTTCGACCAGCAACAGCGGCACGGTCAGCAGCCAATCGACATAGCGATAGGCGTCGTTGAAGGCGACGTGAGTGGATGTGACGACGCCATCGGCCAGGCCATAGGCGGCGTTCCAGCTCTCGAAGATGCGAAAGTAATGATAGGCGGCGATCGCGCAAACCAGGCCCGAAATCGTCAGCGCCGTCTTGTAGGCGGGCCCGACTTGCGACCGGCCGAACCATAGGAACAGGGTCGCGGCCGCCATGGCCGCAAAGGTGAAGGAAAACGCATTGTACACGAGCGAAAACTGCCCGGCGGTCAATTGAGTCATTGGATACTCCAGTCAGGGCGAGACGCGGCAGGTGGCCGGTCGCGGAACACGTGTGAGCGGTGCTGGCCGACCAGGGGGGTCGAGCCGGCCAGCACCCCCGCGGAGGGCGACAGGGAGACGGGACTGCCGCAGGGTGCTCACGGCCGGCCAAGTGCGCCTTAAAAGGACAAGCAGCTATACGGACTTTAGGCGGTAGTCAGAGCCCGGCTTCGACCGCGATCCTGATCGCATCGGCAATGTTCGCCGTGCCGAGCTTCTGGAACATCAGCGAGCGGTGCATCTTCACGGTCTTTTCGCTCAGCGACAATTGCCAGGCGATCTGTTTCGTGCGGTACCCCGCGGCGATCCGCTGCAGGATTTCGCGTTGCCGTGGCGACAATGTTTTCACCACCGCGACGGCATGTGCGTGACGCGCAGAGAGCGGCCCCACGGCGTCGTCGGGCAGTTCGACCTGCGATCCCAGGAAATATTCGAGCTCGCCCTCGGCGTCGAAGACCGGCGCCACCAGCACCGCGTTTCGAAACGGCGTGCGATCGCGCTTGTAGTTCAGGATCTCGACGAGCACCGGTCGCCGCTCGCGCACCCCCGCACTGATCCGCTCGGTCAGCCAGGGTTCGGTCGCGGGCCCAGCCAGGAACTTGCAATTTCGCCCGACGATTTCGTCAACGGGATAACCGGTCAGGCGGCAAAAGGCGTCGTTGACGGCGACGATGGGGTTCAACGGCAGGCGTGGGTCGCTGATCACCGCGGCAATCGGGCTGACCTTGATGGACGCCAGCAAGCTTTCGCCGTCTGCGTCGAAGTCGTAACCGCGCAGCGCTTCCATGCGCGCGCCCTACGCTTTTAACAGCGGCACGCCAAGCGATGTCGCATAAAACAAGACGCTGGATCGAGGGGACGGCGCGACCCGTAGCGCCCGCACTCAGCCGATCGGCAGCGCAGCGATTGCCGCCGGCAGGTCCGCCACCGTGTCGATCACTGCGTGCGCGCCAGCCTGTGTCAGCGATGCCCTGGCCGACGCAAGCCGATGCGCGCGTTCGTCGTCGGCCAGCGCCTCATAATCGTCGAGCGACAGCCCCAGGGCATTGCCGCTTGCCGCCACGCCGATCGTCCAGAGCCCCGCCGCGCGTCCCTCGGCCATGCCGACCGGGGCATCGTCGACCTTGACACACGCGGTGGCGGGCCAGACGCCCAGGTCCACGAGGTTTTTCCAGACCATCAAGGGCGACGGCCGCCCCTCTGCGGTCTCGCCAGCGCAGACGATATTGTCGGGCGCATAGCCCTGCTCCGCGGCCCGGGGGATTATGTCGGCCATCATGTCACGGGTATAGCCGGTGCAAGACCCGATCTTGACGCCGGCTTCGCGCAGTTCGGCGACGACCCGCGTGGCGCCGGGGATCAGTGTCGAGCAGTCGCGCGCCGCCGACCGCATCATCGGCCCGATCTGCGCAAATAGCTCGTCGATATCAGCGTCGTTCGACGGTCTGCCGTGCCTCGCGCCCCAAGCCTGCGCGACGCGCGGGTTGGCCAGCAGGGCGCGGATATGGTCGATCTTCGCCCGCCCCATATCGACGCGCGCCTCGGCCTCGCTGATGCCGACACCCGCGGCGTCGAATACGCGGCACAAGGCTATCACGGGGGCACGGCTGCCGAAATCGATCATCGTCCCGGCCCAATCGAACACGACGGCCTTCAGCCTGGGGTGCATCCATTTTCTCCGTAAAAGGCGCCGACGACGTCTTGGGCCAGGGCGAAGCTGGTCGATGCGCCGGTGCCGCTCGTGACCACTACCAGCCGCACGCCATCCGCTGGCGTTCGCACGATGCTGTGCCCGGCTGCCGAGGCATAGGTTCCCGTCCAGCGGCCGATGACCGGCGGCGGAGCCCCCAGCACATCTCGATAGGTGTCGAGAATCAGCGCGTCGATCGCCGTCGCGGAAAACGGGTCGGGTGTCGGCGCGTATTCGTGATTGTCGCCCACGACCAGCGACCCGTCGGCACTTTGTACGACGATCAAATGAATACCGTGTGCCAGCGCGGCGGCTGCTTCAGCCTCGAGTCGGGCGCGCAGGGGTGCGGCTTGCGGCAACGCGGCATAGCCCAGATAACGTACCATGCTGAGGTCACTCATCACGGGCGCCGGCAAACGCCAGCCAGGAGCGTCAAGCCGCAGCATCTGCAACTTGCAGCGGGTAATCCCCTCTTGCGCATAGATGTTGGGAAACAAGGTTGCCCAGTCGTCGCCCGGGCACACGAACACGACCCCGGCCGCGTGTTCTCCCGCGGTACTGCTTACTCGCCCGGTCGTCACCGCGTGGACGGCGACGCCATAGCGGAATTCCACGCCGTGCACTTCCGCCAGCCAATGTGCGAGCCGGGGAATGGCGAGCCGTGATTCGACGCGCAGGTCGTGCGTGCTGAACAACCCGCCCACCGCGCCATTGATCATCGGATAATGTGCGGCAATGGCTGCAGCGCTCAGCGCCTTGCACCCTTCGCCCATGTCGGTGGCAAGAAATGCCTCGATCACGTCCATCGCTTCGTCCCGCTGCGCGATCAGCAACAGGCCTTCCTGCTCGATTGCGATCCCGGCGGATGCGGCGACATCCCGCCAGATCGCGGCACTGCGTTTCGCCAGTGACCAGACGCGCCCGCGTTCCTGCCCGGTCACCGTCACGAAGCCGAAATTGCGGATCGAAGCACCGTTCGCCTGGGCGTCACGGTCGAGCACGAGAACGCGCTTGCCGCGCCGCGCCGCCGCCCGTGCATGGGCTAGACCGACGATACCGCCGCCGACGACGATGACGTCATGCTGGGTCAACTTCTGTCCCCATGCTTGCCGCGCGCAAATCTGGTCGCCGAGGCAAGGGTCAGCGCACTCAAGGCAATCGCGGTCACGTAAATGCACCCCTGATAGAACGGCAGCCAGGCCATCTTCGGCGCGGCAAGGCTGCGGTACAGCAGCAGCGCGATACTGCCGACATAGCCCGAGGCGTCCGCGATGTAGATCAGGAAGCCGGCGTTACCCGCCGTGCCGGTGGCCGCCACCATCCGGTCGAACAGCATGGCGTTGAACGGCGTGTAGGCCAGATAGAGGCCAGCACCCGTGGCGATCACCCAGATCAGCGGCGACAGCAGCCCGAGCTGGAACATCAGGGTCGAACCTCCCATCACCGCCGCGCCGCCAATGATGACGGCATGCATGGCCAGCAGGGCGCGCAGATTGTCGCGTACCAGCGCCAGCATCGCCAGCCCGCCGAGCGCCACCACCGCGACCGGTATCTCGCTTGCGGTAAAGACAGAGGCGGCACCGCCAAATCCCATTGCTGTCCAGATCTCGGCGGCGAAATTGTCGCGAAAGTCGCGCAACGACGTCAGCAGAACATAGCCGAGAACAAGGAGCACGAGCGGCACGCCATGCTGCTGCAGGAAAGCAGCGCGGTCTGCCAGAAGCATCGGCTTGCGTGCCATGCGCTCGGCTTCATCGTCTGCATCGGGGGCGGGCAGCCGCTCGAGCTGCCACAAGGCGGCGAGCAGCACCGGCACGAAGAGGAGCGGCGTTGCTGCAGGCATCCAGAATTCGGGGACACCGGCATGAAGCAGGACGACGGCCGCCGACTTGACGACGCCCGACGACAGGATCAGGCTCGCACATAACATCGCGCCGAGCGCCTCCGAGGCGCGCCGCCCTTCGACATAGCTGAACACGAGGCCCCAGATCATGCCGAGTGGAAGGCCATTCAGAAACAGGCAGACAATGTTCCAGGGGGCCGGGACGAGCGCGAACAGGACCAGTGACGCCCAGGCAAATCCGACCAGCCCGAGGAGCAAGGTGACGCGTCCCGTCCGTCCGAATTCGGAGATGACGCGGACGCCCAATATTTTCGACAGGGCGTAGCCGACGACTTGCGCGATCAGCAGCGCCGTCTTGTAATCGATGGCGGCGTGCCACCCTGCAACATTGTCGAAGGTGGCAGCGGCAAAGGGCTTGCGAAAGGCGTATACCGCGAAATACGCGCTGAATGCCGCGAGGCCGCCGAGGAGGAGCGTGAAGCGCGCCGAAGCGGCGCCCGCGCGCGGCAATGATGCACTGCTTGCCATGCCCGTCCCCCGAAGCTGGACCGGCTATGGAACGATACCGCGAATCTTTTGTGACGCCGGACGGCGCTTTACTTCAGCCCCCGCAACCAACCGATCACTTCGCTCGCGAGACGCACGCGGGCGTCGGACCAGCTGTGGTCGGTTGCGACATGAACCGTCGTCGCACCTTTGCCGCCCTTGCCGGTGATCCCGGCCACAAGGGCGTCGGCATCCGGCGCCCCGCCGTCATCCGACGTCAGCATCAGCAGGCGGGTCGTCGTCAGTCGCGGTGCTGCCTGCACGAAGTCATAGGCATCGCTGTGCGCAATCACGTCATCTGCCATCGCCTCGGGCGTGGTCGCGAGCGCCTCCATGCCATTGTCGCGAATGGCCGTAACAGCGTGGTCGCGCGGCATCTTGCCGAACTTTCCGACATTGCCCGGCGAAATCATGAAGGCACCCAACAGCTTCTTGTCGTGCGCCGCCGTCAGCGCCGTGACCCACCCGCCAAGACTATGACCCCCAAGCACGATCCGCGCGGAGTCGAGTCCGAGTTTGCCCGCATTGGCCGGATTGCGCGCAAAGGCCAGCACGGCGTCGACATCGGCAAGATCATTGGCGAAACTATACGTGCCCGGACTGCCCCATGACCCGCGATAGTTGAAAGTGATCACCGTCCACCCCGCGCGCCGGATCGCCTGCGCGAGGTCGAGATTCTTTTCATTGCCCGGCAGCCCGTGGCAAAGCACGACAACCGGGTGCGGACCGGCACCCGCAGCCACATAGATCACCGAATTGATTTCGACGCCACCGGTGGGGATATGCACGACTTCCATCCGCGCAGGATGGGCTGGGTCATGCCCGGGATCCGTGTAGACGGCGGGATCGATCTTGGGAGCTGCCGACGCCGGTGTGGCGACTGCCAGCATGGCGGCCAGCATGATTTTCCGCATCGTTTGTCCTCCCCGTTCAAGCCCGACGTTAGACTGCCGAGCGACGAGGGACCAAGCGTTATTTGGAAATCAATCCTCGCGCAGCGGCGGCGGGGTGGTGTTCGCAACCTCGGTCGTCGGGTCATTGTCGAGCGACGCGGGATCGGCAGCTGGGATATAGTCGACCGCCATGTCCGGCTTGGCGTCGCCGGTGTAGACGCGTGGCTCCATCGGATTGTTCGGCGGGATCGACGGCTTTGAATCGGGCATGAGGTCACCTTTGAACTGCGATATCGGGCCAACAAGCAGAACAGGCTCAGGTTCCGCAAACCCGGTTCATGCTGCGTGCATTTGTGCCAGCCCAGACGACTCCGCGTGCAACGATACTCAACCGCCCTGTTCGCGCTGCCGCTGCTGGCCGCATTGCTGCCCTTGCCCGCATTTGCCGAGGATCCGCCGGCCCGGACGGTCACCACCACTGTTTACGGCAGCGATCCTTGCCCGAAGCCACGGGGCGACGAGATCATCGTCTGTGCACGGGAGCCGGAGGGTGAGCGCTATCGTATTCCCAAGCGGTTCCGTTCGGGGCCGCGCGTCGAAAGCGGCGAGTCGGCGTCCTGGGAATCGCGAGTTGCAGGGTTGGAGGACGCGCAGCGTTTCACCCGGCCCAACAGCTGTTCGGCAATCGGCAGCAACGGACAGACCGGCTGCACGCAGGCCATGCTGCAGCAATGGTTTCGCGAACGGCATATGGCGCGCGACCTGCAACCGTGATGGATGCCGGTCGGCCACACCGGCACCCAAATCGATTGCCCGCATCATATCGGCGATGTCCTACAGGCGAGCGTGCGCGCATGCCGGGTCTTCTCGACCTGACTGCCCGGCTCTTTGACATCATCGTCTTCCTGGACATTCCGGCCACCCAGGTGCCCGTGAATTCCGCGAACATGTTTCAGGTGTGAACTTTGTGACCTTTGGCGGTTTCGCGCCATTTACCGCAACATTTTGGCCACCCGCATCCGCCACCCCTCGGCCAATTGGGGCAAGGCGATTAGTGCCTGCAACGTTGCGGCGTCGCGTTCGCGCCCCGCAATCACGATTCCGGTAACGCGCTCGACAGTCCATTCGAGATGAAGGCGTTCGACCCGCACCAGCGCGTCTCCAGGTGCCACTTGGCCTTCCTCCATCACCCGGTAGTACCAGCCGCTTCGGCCGGTTTTGACCATAGTCGCGACAACGCCCTTGTCATCCAGCCGGTGCGCCTGCTTCCAGCAGGGCTGGCGTCCCTGGCAGACCTCCACCAACGCTGTGCCGAGACGAAAACGGTCGCCGATGCAGACCTCGCTTTCGGTCAAGCCACGCGTCGAGATATTCTCACCAAATGCACCGGGGCCCGCCAGAGCCTGTCTCCCCGGCAGGCGGGCTTGCCACCACTCGTAATGATCTCTGGGATAGTGGTGGATCGCCTTGTCGGGGCCGCCATGGACGGTGAGATCGGCCTGGTGATCCCCGTCGATACCGAGACGTCCGACGGCGCGCGGCGCATCCACCGGCATCTTGACGATCGCGCTCGTCTCGCCGTCATCGGTAAACCGCGCAACGCGACCGGTCAGCACATGTTCGATCGCCCACATGGCTGTCCCCCGCATCGCAAACCCGGTCTTAACCTTCTTTAGCTAGGCCGGCCAGACGCTTGGGGAATTGCCCGAGGCGTGACGCCGACGACCAGAAGGTATGTTGCCTTGCGCCCAACGAGACGAATCCTGCTGTCCCTTGCGTTGCTGGCCGCAACGCCCGCTGGTGCGCAGGAGCCCTATTGGCAGTGCGCGGCCTTCGCACGCCAGTTTTCGGGCATCGACATTCGCGGCGATGCTTGGACGTGGTGGCGACTGGCCGACGGTCGCTATGCCAAGGGGAACCGCCCCCGCGTCGGCGCGGTTCTCTCGTTCATGCCGTCAGGCCCCATGCGGCTCGGCCATGTAGCGACGGTGACGCAGGTCCTGGGCGACCGCGACATAACCATTACCCACGCCAACTGGTCGCCGATCAATGGCACACGCGGGCAGATCGAGCGCGACGTTCTTGTTCGCGACGTTTCCGATGACAACGACTGGAGCCGGGTGCGCGTGTGGTACGCGCCTCTCGGCGACCTCGGCACCACCGCTTGGCCTGTCGATGGCTTCATCTATCCGGAAAGCGAGCCGCGTTGGCAGCTGGCCAGCGCAACGGTCGCGCGACCGCCGGCTCCACGCCTCGCCTACGCGCGCATCGACACTTTAATGGTGGGCGAGGCGCCCCCGCGTCGCCTGCGGCTCGGCAGCGACGTTATCCGTCTGGCGATGCTTGAGGATCGACCGGCGCGCCAGTGACGACGTCCGGCACGTCGCGGAACCAGACTTCGACCGGACCCGCGAGCTTCAGTGTCAGCGCTGCCCCCTTGCGATCGACCTTCTTGCCCAGCGCGACGCGGACCCAGCCTTCCGACACGCAATATTCATCCACATCGTGACGTTCGGCGCCCTTGAAGCGCACGCCGACGCCGCGTTCGAGCAGCTCGGCATTGTGGAAGGGCGATGACGGGTGCGCCGCGAGGCGGTCGGGAGGTGTATCGGTCATGGCGCGCCAATGCCCTGCGCGCGCGGCGACGTAAAGATGCAAGCGCTGCAGTCCATTCGTCCCGCGACTCTGGCATCCCACCGCTTGGCGCTTTCCTGCGCAAGTTGGTCGAGCCACACCCCGAATCGTGTTCGGGGAAAAAAGTTCCATGGGTCGTACGAAGATTTTTCTGGCGTTTGCCACATGCCTGTTCGGCACGATGGCGGCAGTCCCTGCCGAGGCGCGCGGTGGCTGGCAATGCGTCACCTACGCCCGCACGATCACCGATGTTTCGATCCGCGGCAATGCAAATACATGGTGGGGCCAAGCCGCTGGTCGCTATGAGCGCGGAAAGACCCCGGCTGCTGGCGCTGTCCTCGCCTTCAAGTCGGTTCCCGGCATGCGCGCAGGGCATGTCGCAGTCGTCAAGGACGTGGTCAACGACCGCGAACTGATCATCGACCACGCCAACTGGTCGCGTCGCGGCGGTATCGAGCGCAATGCGCGGGCCATCGACGTTTCCCAGGCCGGCGACTGGAGCGAAGTCCGCGTGTCCTATGGCAACGGCATGGGCACCCGCGTGAACCCCACCTTCGGATTCATCTATCCCGGCGCAGAGGGTCGCGAAGTTGCGCCCCTTTATGCCGCAACCGTCACGCCAACCCGCCGCCTTGAGCCGCTCGGCGTCGAGATCGCCATGCTGGCTCGCGAAGAGACGACCGGCACCCGCTAGACGGGGAATACCGACCTACAGGTTGGCGGCGACGATCGGCGCGATGCGCGCCGCGATGATATCGACACCCTTGGCGTTAGGATGAATGCCATCGGGCAGCATCAACCGCCGGTTCCCAAGCACACCGTCGAGAATGAAGGGATCGAGCCTGGCGCCATAGCTGCGCGCCAGGTCGGGATAGATCGCGTCGAAGGCCCGTGCGAAATCAGGCCCGAGATTCGGCGGCGCGCGCATGCCGGTCAGAACCACGGGGATCTTCCGGCGCTTCAGTTCGTCCAGCATCGCGACGAGATTGGCCCGCGTCTCTGCAACCGGTATCTGGCGCAGAACGTCGTTTCCGCCGAGCCCCAGCAGAACGAGGTCGGGCTTGCGCGACAGGTTGTCGAGCGCGAAGGCCAGCCGTTTTCGTCCGGCCGCGGTGGTATCGCCGGACACACCGGCGTTGGAAACCCGGGCGTCGATGCCTTGTCGTCGCAACAATGTCTCGACATGCGCCGGCATGCTCTCGCCTGCCTTGAGACCATAGCCGGCATACAGGCTGTCCCCAAAGGCGAGAATCAGTCGTTCCGGCCCCTTTACCGCCACGGCCGGCGGTGCGGCCTGCGCCTGCGACGGGGCCTCGGTCCGGTTGCCCGTGTTGCTGCTGTTGCAGGCGGCAAGCGATATGATTTGGAAGAACGCCGCAGCGCACACATATGCGTTCGATCTGAACTTGACAGGCATCGACCTTGATCCCTTCCGACAACGGCCCCGATATGGTCATCGAAGTGCGCGGCGTCACCCTCGCATTGGGCAGCCCGCCCACGCATATCCTGCATGGCCTCGACCTCAGCGTTTCGCGAGGGACAAGCATTGCCCTCCTTGGACCCTCAGGGTCGGGCAAGTCATCGCTCATGGCAATCCTGAGCGGCCTCGAGCGGGCCAGCAGCGGCACCGTGCGCGTTGACGGACTCGACTTCGGCGACCTGGACGAAGACGGGCTGGCCCGTGCCCGACGCGGTCGCATCGGAATCGTTCTGCAGGCATTCCATTTACTGCCGACAATGACCGCGCGCGAAAATGTCGCCGTGCCGCTCGAACTCGCAGGCGTTCCGGACGCGTTCGAACGCGCGGCGGCCGAACTTTCCGCCGTCGGTCTCGGCAACCGGCTCGACCATTATCCGACGCAATTGTCGGGCGGAGAACAACAGCGGGTCGCGATTGCGCGCGCCCTTGCACCCCGCCCCGCATTGGTCTTTGCCGACGAACCGACGGGCAATCTCGATACGACGACCGGCGCACGCATCATGGACATGCTCTTTGCCCGCCATGCAGATCTCGCCGCGACATTGTTCGTGATCACGCATGACCCCGCGCTCGCGGCGCGGTGCGACCGCGTGATCGAGATGGCTGACGGACGCATCTCGGCGGACCGGGCGCAGTGAACGACTGGGCGCTGGCGATGAGGCTCGCGCGCCGCGACCTGCGCGCGCGTTTCCGCGGCCTGCGCCTGCTGCTCATTTGCCTGTTCCTGGGGGTGGGCGCCCTTGCCGCGATCGGCAGCCTTGCCGACGCCATCGAGAGCGAACTTGCCGCGCGCGGCCAGGTACTGCTCGGCGGCGATGTCGAATTCGCGATCGGGCAGCGCCGTGCCGAGGCCGACGAACGGCAGGCGATTGCTGCCCTGGGACGCGTCTCGGAAACGCTTCGAATGCAGTCCATGGCGATCCGCGGCACGCAATCGGCGCCGATCGAACTCAAGGCCGTGGACGCGGCCTATCCGCTCTATGGCAAGCTGCGCCTCGCAGATGGCCGAAATGTTTCCCTCCCGCCCGCCGACACCGCCTGGATCGGGCCGGCGCTTGCCGAGCGGACGGGCGTAACGACCGGGGACACGCTGCGCCTCGGCAGCGCTGGCTTTCGTGTCGGCGGGATCATCGCCGACGAACCCGACCGATTGGGCGAAGGCTTCACCCTGGGTCCGGTCGTGATCGTCTCCGACGCCGGCCTTGCGCGGACCGGCCTGATCCAGCCCGGCAGCCTCTATAGCACGAAGTACCGGGTGCGAATGACGGGCGGCGATCCCAAGGCTGCGATCGACGGCTTCAAGAAGCGCTTTGCCGAAGCGGGGTGGGAAACCCGGACACGCGGCAAGGCATCTCCCGGCGCGTCGCGCTTCGTGGACCGGATGGGGGAATTTCTCACGTTGGTCGGACTCGCCGCCCTGGCGATCGCGGGCATCGGCATCGGCGGGGGCGTGTCGAGCTACCTTTCCGCGCGTCGGCGCAGCATTGCCACGCTCAAGGTACTCGGCGCGACATCGGGGATCGTCACGCGCGTATACCTCATCCAGATCGCCGCCGTTGCGCTCGTGGGCATTGCGGCGGGTCTGATCGTCGGCATTCTGGCAACTCCGCTGCTCGTCGCGCTTGCCGGGCAGGCGTTGCCGGTGTCGCCCGGGTTCAGTTTACAACTGGTGCCGCTAACGCTTTCGGCGGTTTACGGCCTGTTGATCGCACTCGGGGCGGCAGCCGTTCCTTTGGCACGCGGTGCGGCCGTACCGGCGGCCGCCCTGCTCAGGGGCGCGATCGACGGCCGCGTTGCAGGCCGCTGGCGTGCGTTCGGATGGATGGCGCTGGCAGCAAGCACGCTGATCGCCGTCGTGATGCTGACCTCGGCGCAGCCCGCCATGAGCGCGACCTTCCTCGGCAGTGTGGCGGCGGCGCTGTTGCTGCTCGCGGCGCTTGGCTTGCTCGTACGGGCGGCGGCCGCTCGTCTGCCGCGCCCGCGCAGTCCGCTTTTCCGCCTTGCCATCGCCGGCCTCCACCGACCCGGCGCGCGCACCGTGGCGCTGGTCGTGGCGCTCGGCCTGGGCCTGACGCTGTTCGTCCTGCTGGCAGCTATCCGGACCAGCCTCGACGCCAATATCGAGCGCACTATTCCCGCCCGAGCGCCGGCGCTCTTCGCGCTCGACGTGCCGCGCGACCGGGTCGGTGCATTTGCGGCAACGATCCGGCAGGCAGCGCCCCGTGCCGAAGTCGTCACGGTCCCCCTGCTGCGCGGTACCGTCGTCGCCTATGGCCGCACGCGCGTGGCCGAGCTTGCGCAACTTCCGCCCGACGCCTTCATCCTGCGCGGCGAGCGGGGCATCACCTATTCGACTGCGTTGCCAAAGGGCTCGACCCTCACCGGGGGACGTTGGTGGAGCGCTGCGTACAAGGGGCCGCCGCTGGTTTCGGTCGAGGCGGCACAGGCCAAGGCGCTTGGTCTCGCTCTCGGCGATCCGCTGACGATCAGCGTGATGGGACAGGAGGTCACCGCTAAGGTTGCCTCGTTCCGGACGGTGCAATGGGACACGATGGGTTTCAACTTCGTGCTCGTCTTCTCGCCTGGCACCTTCGATGGTTTTCCGCACAATCTGTCCGCAACGGTCACCATGCCGCCGACGCAGACGAGTGCCGTAATGCGCGCGTTGCTGCCACGTTTTCCATCGGTTTCCGTCATCGAAGTCGGCGGCGTGCTGAAGCAGATTCAGGACGTCGTGCGCCAGTTGTCGGCGGCGATCGCGGCGGCGGCCAGCGTGGCGATCCTTGCCGGCATTGCCGTTCTGATCGGCGCGATCACGGCGGCACGGGAAACGCGGACCTATGACGCTGTGATGCTGAAGGTTCTCGGCGCCACGCGCCTGCAGATCCTGGCCGTGCAGGCAATGGAATATGTGCTGCTGAGCCTGGTCGTTGCGGTCGTCGCTTTGGGGCTGGGACTGGGGGGCGCCTATTACGTCGTCGTGCGCTTATTTCAGTTCGCCTGGCTACCGGACATGGGCGCCGTGATCGTGACGCTCGCCACCGGTGTCGTACTGACACTCGCCATCGGGCTGCTCGGCAATTTACCGATCCTCTCTGCCCGTCCGGCCCAGGCACTTCGCGCGCTTTAGCCCACCGTCCCGCGCTGCTCGCACGGCTTGCATCTGAGCGAAAAGCACGTGAAGTTCGTCCCATGCCCATGCTCCTGTTGATTGCCGCCGCGACTGCCGCCGCCTCACCCATTTCTGCTGACCGTATCAAGGCCGACGACCGTGTCCTGTCAGGCGATTCGTTTGGCGGGCGTGGACCTGGCGAAGATGGTGAAGCAGCCACCATCGCCTTTATTTCCAAAGCCTTTGCTGCCGCCGGTCTCGAGCCGGGCGGTGATAAGGGCGGCTGGGTTCAGGCGGTGCCACTCATACGGCTCGACCGCGCTCCCGGTGCGAAGATGACCTTGGTAACCGGCGCGTCGACACGCGACTTGGGCCTTGGCCGCGACGCGACGCTTTCCCTGCGCAACGCAGGTCACACGAGTCTAACGCAAGCACCGCTCGTCTTCGCCGGTTTCGGCATCGTCGATGCAAAACGGGGCTGGGATGCCTATCGGGGCGTCGACATGACAGGCAAAATCGCCGTCCTGCTGGCGAACGATCCCGATTTCGAAGGCGGCAAGAATCTCGGCTTCGAAGGACGTCGGCTCGTTTTCGCGGGCCGGGTCGGCGCGAAATTCGCGGCTGCGGCAAAGGCTGGTGCCATCGGCGCGCTGGTCATCCACGAAGCGGCGGCCGCCAGTTATCCATTCTCCCAAGTCGGCAGCGGCGACGCCCTGCCCGCCATGGTCCAGGCGCCGCTCGCGTCCTCCAGCTTCAAGGCGAGCGGCTGGCTTTCGCGCGAAACTGGGGCTGCCCTGCTCGCGCAGGCGGGCTTCACCCTCGACGCTCTTAAGCAACGTGCGCGCGACCCCCAATTTCGTGCCTTTGCGTTGCCGGGTGCGGCGCTATCGATCGAGGGCGACTTGAGCGCGACTCCGATCACCAGTCATAATGTAATCGGCAAGCTAACCGGCGCGACCCGCCCGCAAAACTATGTCCTATATGGTGCGCACTGGGACGCCAATGGTCGTAATGGTCCCGATTCGTCGGGCGACGGTATCCGGAACGGCGCGATCGACAATGCGACGGGCACCGCCGAACTGCTGGAAGTCGCGCGCGCGTTTGCGAAGGGCAAACGCCCGGCGCGGACCGTGATCTTCGCCGCTTGGACGGCCGAGGAAAAGGGACTGCTGGGATCGGATTACTACGCCAACAATCCGATTTACCCACTGGCGCGCACGGCAGCGACATTCAATCTGGACCCCCACCTCGTGCTCCCGGCTGCCCGGTCGCTGGAGCTGATCGGCGGCGGGAGATCGCCCTTGGAGCAGGATCTGGCTCGCGTTGCTCTGAGGCGGGGTCTGACAATTGTCCCCGAACCGTCGCCCGAGGCTGGATGGTATTTCCGGTCGGACCATTACTCGCTTGCTGCCAAGGGTGTGCCGACGGTCGCGTTCAGGATCGGGCGCGACCTGGCCGTGGGCGGCTTTGCGCGCGGCAGTGCGATAGTCGATGCCTATAATCGCAACTGCTACCATCAGCCGTGCGACCAGTTCGACCCGCGTTGGAACTTTGCCGGCGCCGCGCAGGAAGCGACGGTCGCCTTCGACCTGGGGGCCGCCATCGCAAACCGGTCGGATTGGCCCGGCTGGAACGCGTCGAGCGAATTTGCGGCAATTCGCCAGGCCACGGCAGCCGAGCGCGCGGAAAAGCCCTGACCTAGAGCCCGAGCTTGTCGAGCGCCGATGTCAATTCCGCGCTGATGCCCGCTTCGTCCTTCGGCGTCAGGCGCTTCAGTACGGTCTCGATGCGCGATTGCGCGACCTGCAGGGTCTTGTAGCGAACGCTGCGGACGGCATTGGTGCGCCCCGAACGGCTCTCACCCAGGAGCGCCGACCATTTGGCTTCCTCGGCGGCAAGCACTGCCAGTGCCAGCCGCAGCCCGTCCCGCCGCCCATGGTCGTAGGACATTGCTCAGTTCCGTTCTTTCGTTGCCGAAAACTGGATATCCGGGTTCTTGCCCTCGACATAGGAGAGGTTCCACGCATCGGTCGCCATGAACACGCGTGCACCGTCACGATCGGTGGCAAGGCCGCCGCGGTTCAGCACGGCGAAGGCCTTGAGTGCTTCGGCATCGCCCTTGATCCAGCGCGCCGCATTCCATGGCGAAGGCTCGAGCCCGGCATCCACTTTATATTCAGCCTCGAGCCGCGACACGAGCACGTCGAGCTGCAGCGCACCGACGACGCCGATGATCCATTGGCCACCGACATCGGGGTAAAATACCTGGGTAATGCCTTCTTCGGCCAGGTCGTCGAGCGCCTTGCGGAGCTGCTTCGTCTTGGTCGGATCCTTGAGAAGGACACGCCTGAGCAACTCGGGCGCGAAATTCGGCAAGCCCGTGATCCGGCAGGGCGCGCCGTCGGTCAACGTGTCGCCGACCCGCAAGGTGCCGTGGTTCGGAATCCCGATGATGTCTCCAGGAAACGCTTCCTCGGCGGTCTCGCGGTCCTGCGCGAAGAACAGGATCGGGCTGTGGACGGCAATTGATTTGCCGGTGCCGACCTGGTTGAGCTTCATCCCTCGGGTGAACTTGCCGGAACACAGGCGCATGAAGGCAACGCGGTCGCGGTGCATGGGGTTCATGTTCGCCTGCACCTTGAACACGAAGCCGGTGACCGACGGGTCGTCGGGCAGAACATCGGCAGGCTGTGCCGGTTGCGGACGTGGGCTTGGCGCGAAGCGGGCGATCGCGTCGATCAGGTCGGCGACGCCGAATTCCTTGAGCGCCGACCCGAAATAGACCGGCGTCAGGTCGCCGTGGCGATAGGCGACTTCGTCGAACGGCGCATAGCCGAGCAACGCCAGCTCGCCATTGTCGCGTAAGTCGCCGACGGCTTCCGCCGACAACAGAGCGTCGAGCGCGGGATCGTCGAGTCCGTTTACGTCGGCGAATTCGTGCCCTGCGTCCGCGCCGTCCGCTTTGCCCTTAAGCGACAGGCGGTTGCGCTCGAAATGATATAGCCCCTCGAAACCGCCGCCCATGCCCGCAGGCCAGTTCATCGGGCTCACGTCGAGTGCCAGCATGTCCGCCACTTCGTCGAGCAGCTCGAAGGGCGAACGGCCTTCGCGATCCACCTTGTTGATGAAGGTGATGATCGGCACCGACCGCAGGCGGCACACCTCGAACAGCTTGCGCGTCTGCGCCTCGATGCCGCGTGCAGCATCGATGACCATGACCGCCGAATCGACCGCCGTGAGCGTGCGGTAGGTGTCCTCGGAAAAGTCCTCGTGCCCTGGCGTGTCGAGCAGGTTGAAGGTCAGCCCTTCATATTCGAACGTCATCACCGACGAGGTGACGGAAATCCCGCGCTGCTGCTCGATCTTCATCCAGTCCGACCGTGCGCGTCGGGCAGCCCCGCGCGCCTTTACTTCGCCGGCCGCCCGGATGGCGCCCCCGAAGAGCAACAGCTTTTCGGTGAGCGTGGTCTTTCCCGCGTCCGGATGGGAAATGATGGCAAAGGTGCGGCGGTCGGGACGGCCGGTGTGACGTGAACTCATCGCGGCCCCCTATCCGGTGCCCGCACAAATCGCCAGCCGCCTATCCTTTCGGCGTCAGCCTCAGCAACCGGCCGCCCTTGCCGTCCTCGAGCACATAGATTGAGCCGTCAGGACCCTGTTCCACTTCGCGGATGCGTGTGCCCATGTCGAACCGTTCGGCCTCACGCGCGGTGTCGCCGCTGATCGCGACGCGGATCAGCGCCTGTGAGGACAGGCCGCTGATGAACGCGCTGCCCCGCCAGGCCGGGAACATCTTGCCCGAATAGATGATCAGGCCGGCAGGGGAGATCACGGGGTTCCAGCTGACCTTCGGCGCCTCGAACTCGGGCCGTGTCGGATGGTCGGGAATGTCGCGGCCGTCATAGTGATTGCCGTTCGAGACGATCGGCCAGCCGTAGTTCTTCCCCGGCAGGATCATATTTACCTCGTCGCCGCCGCGTGGGCCCATTTCCTGTTCCCACAGTCGCCCTTGCGCGTCGAAGGCGATGCCGAGCAGGTTGCGATGTCCATAGGACCAGACTTCGGGCTTGAACCCTTGCGCCACCAGCGGGTTGTTCGCGGCGGGGGTGCCGTCGTCGTTGAGACGCAGAACTTTGCCCAGAGTCCCGCCCTTGTCCTGCGCCGGTTCGAACTTCTGGCGCTCGCCATTGGTGAAGAACAGATATTTGCCGTCGGGCGAAAAGGCGATCCGCCCCGAGAAATGACCGTTGCCCGAAACGAACGGCGTGGCCCGGAAGATCGTCGAAAATCCCGCGAGCGTGGCCTGTGCGGGACAGGGGGCCCGAATGCACTGGACCTGCTTTTCGACGAGGCGTCCTCGCCCGAGGGTCACCCCCTTGCCGCCCGGACCATTGGCCGACCAGCTGAGATAGACGATCCGATTTTCGGCAAACTTCGGATGGAGGACGACGTCCATGAGGCCGCCCTGCCCTTCGCTGGCGACGGGGGGCGTGCCGCCGACCGAAACGCTGACGGTTCCGTCCGCCGTCACCAGTTTCAGCACGCCGCCCTTTTCGGTCACCAACATGCGCCCATCGGGCAGAAAGGTCATGGCCCATGGCTCGTCGAATGTCGCGATGGGCGTGGCGACAAAGGGCTTTACGGCAGGCGCTTGTGCCCCCGTGATCGGCGATTGCCCGACCGCGGCGGCATCCTGCGCCGTGGAAGCCTGCCCGCAGGCGGCAAGCATCAGGGCAAGGGCGGTGGCAGCAGGTTTCATCATCGACTCCATCTTCAGGCTTGCTGCCCAACGCGCTTGCGCCTATATAGCTGCTGTCTTCCTTACATCGTCGGTGTTTGGGTTCGGTTCCGCAAGGGTCCGGGCGCGAGACACGCTTGTTTCAGCGAAAGTACGAATGGCCGATATCGCCGAACTGACCCGATTGATCGAACCCGAAGCAACCGCGCTCGGGCTGCGACTCGTGCGCGTCGGCTTTTTCGGCGGCAAGTCGGACCCGACGTTGCAGGTGATGGCCGAACGGCCAGACACCCGCCAGCTGACGCTCGACGATTGCGCGGTGCTATCGCGCCGGCTGTCGGAAATCCTCGATGCGCTCGACGGGACGCCCGACGATCCGATCGACGAGGCCTATCGCCTGGAGGTCAGCTCGCCCGGCATCGATCGCCCGCTGACGCGGCTTGCCGACTATGCCGACTGGGAAGGCCATGAGGCGCGGATAAAGCTGAGCGAGCCGATCGAGGGCCGCAAGATGTTCGACGCCGACCTGAAGGGTGTGGAGGGAGACACCGTTCATGTTGTCGCCAAGCATGGCAATATGGCAATCCCGTTCGACGCGATCGCCAGCGCCAAGCTGATCCTGACCGATAAACTCATCAAGGCGACCAAACCGCTGATTGCGGACGAGGACGCCACCATTGTCGAAGACGATGGAAACGACGAAAACGACATCACCGAAGAGGAACTGGACTGATGGCCTCCACTGCCCCCGCTGCCGCCAACAAGGCCGAGCTGCTCGCGATCGCCGATGCGGTCGCCAAGGAAAAGCTGATCGACCGCGAGATCGTGATCGACGCGATGGAGGACGCCATCCAGCGTGCGGCCAAGGCGCGTTATGGGGCGGAGAACGACATTCGCGCCAAGATCGACACCACGACCGGCGATCTCCGTCTGTGGCGCGTCGTCGAGGTCGTCGAGCAGGTCGAGGATTATTTCAAGCAGGTCAGCCTCGAGGGCGGGCAGAAGCTGCAGCCCGGTGCGGCCATCGGCGACTTCATCGTCGACCCGCTGCCCAACATCGAATTCGGGCGCATCGCGGCGCAGGCATCGAAGCAGGTCATCTTCCAGAAGGTGCGCGATGCCGAGCGCGAGCGCCAATATGAAGAATTCAAGGACCGCAGCGGCGAGATCATCACCGGCGTCGTCAAGCGCGTCGAGTTCGGCCATGTCGTCGTCGACCTGGGGCGCGCCGAGGGCGTCATCCGGCGCGACGCGCAGATCCCGCGCGAGGTCGTCCGCGTCGGCGACCGCATCCGCGCGCTGATCCTGAAGGTCGTGCGCGAGACGCGCGGGCCGCAGATCTTCCTCAGCCGCGCGCACCCCGACTTTATGAAAAAGCTGTTCGCGCAGGAAGTGCCCGAAATCTACGACGGCATCATCACCATCATGGCCGCCGCCCGCGACCCCGGCTCGCGCGCCAAGATCGGCGTGATCAGCCGCGATGGCAGCATCGATCCCGTCGGCGCCTGCGTCGGTATGAAGGGCAGCCGGGTGCAGGCCGTCGTGCAGGAAATGCAGGGCGAGAAGATCGACATCATTCCCTGGTCACCCGATATCGCGACTTTCGTCGTCAATGCGCTCCAGCCGGCGAACGTCAGCCGTGTCGTCATCGACGAGGAAGAAGAGCGCATCGAAGTCGTCGTGCCCGACGACCAGCTGTCGCTGGCCATCGGCCGTCGTGGCCAGAACGTGCGGCTCGCGTCGCAGCTTACCGGCAAGGCGATCGACATCCTGACCGAAGCCGACGCCAGCGAGAAGCGGCAGAAGGAATTCGTCGAGCGGTCCGAACTGTTCCAGAACGAGCTCGACGTCGACGAGACGCTGGCCCAGCTTCTGGTCGCCGAAGGGTTCACCAGCCTCGAGGAAGTCGCTTATGTCGACGTCAGCGAGATTTCCGGCATCGAAGGGTTCGACGAGGAACTGGGTGCCGAGCTTCAGAATCGCGCGACCGAGGCGCTGGAACGCCGCGAGGAAGCCAATCGCGAGCTGCGCCGTTCGTTGGGCGTCGAGGATGCGATCGCCGAGATGCCGCATCTGAACGAAGCCATGCTGGTCACGCTTGGCAAGGCCGGCATCAAGACGCTCGACGACTTGGCCGACCTTGCTACCGATGAGCTGATCCAGAAGCGCCGCGTCGAGCCGCGCCGCAAGACGGTGCCGACCAACGAGCCCAAGGGCGGCATCTTGGCCGAGTACAACCTCAGCGAAGAACAAGGCAACGAAATCATCATGGCGGCCCGCGCCCATTGGTTCGAGGACGAAGCTGTCGAGGAGGACGCTGTTGCGGAATCCTCGCAATGAAACTGTAGACGCCGACGGCAACGTTGATGCTGGCGTTCACGCCGGCGAGCGGACCTGCGTGCTCACGCGGGCCAAGGGCGAGCGCGACCGGCTGATCCGGCTGGCGCTCGGTCCCGACGGCCAAGTGCATCCCGACGTGCGCGCAAAGGCGCCCGGGCGCGGAGCGTGGATCGGGGTGACGCGCCGCGAGCTCGATGCAGCGGTCGCCAAGGGCAAGCTGAAGGGCGCGCTGTCACGTGCGTTCAAGACGACCGACATCACCGTCCCCGACGATCTGGGCGGGCGGATCGAGGACGCATTGACGCGCGCGGCGCTCGAGCGGCTCGGCCTCGAAGCGCGCGCGTCGACGCTCGCCACCGGCAGCGAACGGATCGAGGAGGCGGCGCGCAAGGGCAGTCTTTACCTGCTCTATCATGCAGCCGACGCCAGCGCAGATGGGAACCGCAAGCTTGCCCAGGCCTGGCGTGTCGGCAACGACGAGGAAGGCTCGGGACGGCAGGGGTTGATACTCGCCGTAGACCGCACGATCTTGTCGGTGGCGCTGGGGCGTGAAAATGTGGTACACATCGGTGTGATAGACGCGCGCGCCGCCGAACGGGTGGCTGCCGCTGTCGACCGGTGGCACGGTTTTATCGATCATACGCCTCGCGGCGAACCTTGCGAAAATATGTCGCAGGGTTCAGGGCCGCGCGGCGCGAATAGAAGTGAAGGGTTCGGGTTTAATTCATGAGCGAAACGGAAAAACCGAAGCTGGGCATGCGCGCGCCACTGGGCATCAAGCGCACGGTCGAGACGGGCCAGGTCAAGCAGAGTTTCAGCCACGGGCGGTCGAATACCGTCGTGGTCGAGGTGAAGAAGCGCCGTTTCGTCAAGCCCGGCGAGGAGGCCCCTGCGCCCGAGCCCGTCGTCGAAGCGGCACCCGCTCCGGTTGCGGTGGCGCCCGTCGCTGCCCCCAGGCCGGCTCCGCCGCCTCCCGCAACCGTGCGCCCGCTGACGCCGCTCGAGCGCCGCGAGCAACAGGAACGCCTGCTACGCGAGGCCGAAGAGGCGCGCATGGCCGCGTTGGAGGAAGCGCGCCGTCGCGACGACCGCGCGAAGGTCGACAACACCGAAGACGAGAAGCGGCGCGTCGAAGAAAATCGCAAGGCTGAAGAAGCCGAGCGCCTTGCTGCCGAAGAAGCCGCCAAGAACCCGCCGCCTCAGCCCGAGCCCGAAGTGCAGGCTGCGCAAGAGCGCGCGGCGCCAACCGAGGGTCAGACCGACGAACGTCGCCCCGTCCGCCCGGCGCCCGCCGGAGCACTGCGTCGTCCCGAGCCGGCGCGACCGACGACGCGTCCGCGCGGCGTCGACGACCGCCGACAGGCAGGCAAGCTGACGGTTACGCGCGCACTCGAAGGCAACGAGGAAGGCGCGCGCGCCCGCTCGCTTGCCGCACTCAAGCGGGCCCGCGAAAAGGAACGCCGCGCCCATGGTAGCGGCCAGCCCCAGGCCAAGCAGATCCGCGACGTGGTCATTCCCGAGACGATCACGGTCGGCGAACTCGCCAACCGCATGGCGGAACGAGGCAACGACCTTGTTCGGGCATTGTTCAAGATGGGCGTTCCGTCGGCGATGGGCGACACCATCGACCAGGACACGGCCGAGCTGCTGGTCACCGAGTTCGGGCACAACTTCACCCGTGTCAGCGCCAGCGACGTCGAGATCGACATCGCGCAGGACGTCGACGACGAGGCGACGCTCAAGCCGCGTCCGCCGGTCGTCACGATCATGGGTCATGTCGATCACGGCAAGACCAGCCTGCTCGACGCGCTCCGCGGCACCGACGTGGTGCGCGGCGAGGCGGGCGGCATCACCCAGCACATCGGCGCCTATCAGGTCACGCTGAAGTCGGGCGAACAGATCACGTTCCTCGACACGCCGGGCCACGAGGCCTTTGGCGAGATGCGCAAGCGCGGGGCGAATGTGACCGACATCGTCGTTCTCGTCGTCGCCGCCGATGACAGCATCAAGCCGCAGACGGTTGAGGCGATCAACCATGCCAAGGCGGCCGACGTCCCGATCGTGGTAGCCATTACGAAGATCGACAAGCCCGAAGCCAACGCACAGAAGGTGCGCGAGGCGCTGCTCCAGTACGACGTGATCGTCGAGGAATTGTCGGGCGACGTCCAGGATGTCGAGGTGTCCGCGCTCAAAAAGACCGGCCTCGACGAGCTGACCGAAAAACTGCACCTGCAGGCCGAAATCCTGGAGCTGAAAGCCAACCCCGACCGCGCCGCCGAAGGCAGCGTGATCGAGGCGAAGCTCGACAAGGGCCGCGGCCCGTTGGCCACGATCCTCGTCCGTCGCGGCACGCTTCGCGTCGGCGATATCGTGGTCGTCGGCCAGTATTCGGGCAAGGTCCGGGCGATGATCGACGACAAGGGGCGCCAGCTGAAGCAAGCCGGCCCGTCCATGCCGGTCGAAATCCTTGGCCTTTCGGGTGTCCCGTCGGCGGGCGATCCCATGTCGGTGGTCGAGAACGAAGCGCGCGCACGCGAAGTGGCGCTCTATCGCGTCAAGACCGCGACCCAGCAGCGCACGGTCTCGGCCCCGGTCGACATCGAGAATGTCTTTGCCACCTTCGGCGCGGTCAAGGCGATGGAATATCCCATCGTGATAAAGGCCGACACGCAAGGGTCGGTCGAGGCGATCATCGGTGCCGTCAACCGGATCTCGACCGACGATATCAAGGTCCGTGTCCTGTCTTCGGGTGTCGGCGGCATTACCGAGAGCGACGTGATGACGGCGGCGGCCAGCGGTGCGCCGGTCATCGGCTTCAACGTGCGCCCCAATCCCAAGGCACAGGCGCTAGCAAAGCGCGATCGCGTCGAGTTCCAGTATTTCGACGTCATCTACCACCTGACCGACCAGGTACGGAATGCGATGGCCGGGCAACTGGGCCCGGAAGTCATCGAGCATGTTGTCGGACGCGCCGAGATCCGCGCCGTCTTCCCGGCCGGCAAGACCGGCAAGGCTGCCGGTCTGCTCGTTACCGAGGGCGTCATCCGCAAGAACCTCAAGGCACGCATCACCCGCGACGACGTCATCATCTACAATGGCCAGGTCAATTCGCTGCGCCGCTTCAAGGATGACGTGGCCGAAGTCCGCGCGGGCCTCGAGTGCGGCGTCACCTTCGATTCGACGAACGATATCAAGGCGGGCGACTTCCTTGAGACGTTCGAGGTCGAAGAGCGCGCCCGGACGCTTTGAGATCGGAGTTGGCTGACGCGAAAGGCCAGGAGCGCAGTGTCCGCACCCTTCGCGTCGGCGAAGCGGTACGGCACGCGCTGTCCGACATCCTGCAGCGAGGTGACGTGCACGACGACGTGCTGTCCAGCCATCCGACCAGCGTGACCGAAGTGCGCATGTCGCCCGATCTGCGCCACGCGACGGTGTTCGTGAAGCCGCTGCTCGGCAAGGACGAGGAAGCGGTACTCAAGGCGTTGCGGACCAACACGGCCTATCTGCAGAGTGAGGTCGCCCGGCGCGTGAACAGCAAATATGCGGCAAAGCTGAAGTTCCTGGCCGACGAGAGCTTCGACGAGGGCAGCCATATCGAGGCCGTGCTGCGGCGGCCGGAAGTGGCGCGTGACCTCGATCAGGACTGATGGCCAAGCTCTATTTCTACTACGCGGCCATGAACGCGGGAAAGTCGACGACATTGCTGCAGGCGGCATTCAATTATGCCGAGCGCGGGATGGAGACGATGCTGCTTACCGCAGCGATCGATGATCGCGCGGGTCGTGGCGTGATCGCGTCGCGGATCGGCCTCGAGGCACCTGCCGTTCCCTTCTCCCGCGAAACCGACATCACCGCGCTCGTCCGGGCAGAGGCCAGGCTGCGGCCATTCGCGGCGCTGCTCGTCGATGAAGCGCAGTTCCTGACGCGGTCGCAAGTCTGGCAGCTGGCCGAGCTGTGCGACACGGATGACCTGCCCGTGGTGGCCTATGGCCTGCGCACCGATTTCAGGGGCGAGTTGTTCGAGGGGTCGGCGGCCCTGCTGGGGATTGCCGACAGCCTTACCGAGCTGAAAGCGATCTGCGAATGCGGTCGCAAGGCGACGATGAACCTGCGTGTCGATGCGTCCGGTCGCGCTGTTCAAGACGGCGACCAGACCGAGATCGGCGGCAATGACCGCTATATCGCGCTGTGCCGGCGCCATTTCTCGGAACGGCTGTGCGGCTAGGTGCACGGCTGGATCGTTCTCGACAAACCGCTCGGTCTTGGATCGACGCAAGGGGTGAGTGCCGTCAAGCGAGCGCTGCGCCAGGGCGGCTACCCCAAGGTCAAGGTCGGGCATGGCGGAACGCTGGACCCGCTTGCCACCGGGGTGCTCCCGATTGCGCTAGGTGAGGCCACAAAGCTGGCGGGGCGGATGCTCGACGCGCGCAAGGTCTACGACTTCACGATCGCGTTCGGAACGCAGACGGACACACTCGATCTGGAAGGGGCCGTCATCGCCGAAAGCGACGTCAGGCCGACATTGGCTGACGTGCAATCCGTGCTGCCCCGCTTCACTGGGCCGATCGAGCAGGCGCCCCCTGCCTATTCCGCGCTCAAGGTCGAAGGCCAACGTGCGTATGATCGGGCGCGGGCAGGCGAAGATTTCGACCTGCCACCACGAAAAGTGACTGTCTTCGATCTTAATATCGCGGCTGCCGGGGCAGATACCCGTCTGGACGCAGTTACGCTGACCGCCCATGTCTCCAAGGGCACTTATGTGCGAAGCCTGGCGCGCGACATCGCGTTCGCCCTAGGCACCGTCGGACATGTCACCATGCTTCGCCGTACGCGCGCCGGACCATTCGACCTGACCCGGGCGATTTCGCTGGACTTATTGGACGATGCCGCTAAGGGCGCGACGCTTGAGGCGCACCTGCGTCCCATCGAGGCAGGGCTGGACGGTATCCCGGCTCTTTCTCTCACCCCCGAACAGGCTGCAGCGCTCCGCCAGGGACGCGTGCTTGCCGGGGTTGCCGCTTCCGACGGCCTTCAATTCGCGAAACTGGGCGACACGCCCGTAGCGCTGGTGGAGATCGTTGCCGGACTTGTCCGGGTGGAACGCGGCTTCAACCTTTAGTCCGATACCGCGAAGGAAGACAATTTGACCGTAGCTGCCGAACGCAAAACCGAAATCATCAAGGACAACGCGCAGACCGAGGGCGATACCGGATCGCCGGAAGTCCAGATCGCGATCCTGACCGAGCGCATCGTCAACCTGACCGAGCATTTCAAGACGCACAAGAAGGACAACCACTCGCGTCGTGGCCTGCTGATGATGGTCAACAAGCGTCGCTCGCTGCTCGACTATCTCAAGAAGATTGACGTGGCGCGCTACACCGCACTCATCACGAAGCTCGGGCTTCGCAAGTAATTTCAGACGGCTCCTTCGGGAGCCGTTTGTTTATGTCCCGCAATTCGGCGGGGCGCAGAGTCCTTTGACGGACTCTCAGGGCCAATAGCGCCCGCACCGCTCGCAGACCGGATGTCTGCTTTTTGAGGCCCCCGCAGCATATGGCTCGCGGGTCGTGAAGGAAGAAATATGTTCAATATGAAGACAGTCGAAATCGAGTGGGGCGGACAAACCCTCAAGCTCGAAACCGGCCGCGTTGCGCGGCAGGCCGACGGCGCCGTGATGGCGACGCTCGGCGAAACAGTGGTGCTGTGCGCGGTAACCGCAGCACGCAGTGTCAAGGAGGGACAGGACTTCTTCCCGCTGACCGTCCACTATCAGGAAAAATACAGCGCCGCCGGCCGCATCCCCGGTGGCTTCTTCAAGCGCGAGCGCGGGGCGACCGAAAAGGAGACGCTGGTTTCGCGCCTGATCGATCGTCCGATCCGGCCGCTGTTTCCCGAGGGATTCTACAACGAGATCAACGTCATTGCGCAAGTGATGTCGTATGACGGCGAGAACGAGCCGGATATCCTCGCGATGGTCGCCGCGTCTGCTGCCCTGACGCTCAGCGGCGTCCCCTTCATGGGCCCGATCGCCGCCGCCCGCGTCGGTTACCTGAACGGCGAATATATCCTGAACCCCACCGACGAACAGGTCGAGGAAGGCGAGCTCGACCTCGTCGTCGCCGGCACGCACGACGCGGTGATGATGGTCGAGTCGGAAGCCAAGGAGCTTTCGGAAGACGTCATGCTCGGCGCCGTCATGTTCGCGCACCGCGGCATCCAGAAGGTGATTGCCGCGATCATCGACCTCGCCGAGCAGGCTGCCAAGGACCCGTGGCCGATGGCCCCTCAGGCCGACCTCAGCGCTGCCAAGCAGAAGCTGCGCGACCTGATCGGTGGCGACATCGCCGCCGCGTACAAGGTGACCGACAAGTCGGAGCGTTCGAACCTGCTGAACGTCGCGCGCGCCAAGGCCAAGGAAGCCTTTGCCGACGCCGCGCCGCAAGACCAGATGGCCGCGCAAAAGCTCGTCAAGAAGCTCGAGGCTGAGATCGTCCGCACCGCCATCCTGAAGGACGGCGCGCGCATCGACGGTCGCACCACCACGCAGATCCGTCCGATCGAGGCGATCGTCGGCTTCCTGCCCCGCACGCACGGCTCGGCGCTGTTCACGCGCGGCGAGACTCAGTCGATCTGCACGACCACGCTCGGTACCAAGGACGCCGAGCAGATGATCGACGGCCTGAACGGCCTGTCCTACTCGAACTTCATGCTCCACTATAACTTCCCGCCCTATTCGGTCGGCGAAGTCGGCCGCTTCGGCGCGCCGGGCCGTCGTGAAGTCGGCCATGGCAAGCTCGCCTGGCGCGCGCTGCACCCGGTGCTGCCGTCGAAGGAGGATTTCCCTTACACGATCCGTGTTCTGTCCGACATCACCGAGAGCAACGGATCGTCGTCGATGGCCACCGTCTGCGGCGGCTCGCTGTCGATGATGGATGCGGGTGTTCCCCTCAAGCGGCCGGTCAGCGGCATTGCCATGGGCCTCATTCTCGAGGGCAAGGAATTCGCCGTCATCAGCGACATCCTGGGCGACGAGGATCATCTCGGCGACATGGACTTCAAGGTCGCTGGGACGTCCGAGGGCATCACCACGATGCAGATGGACATCAAGATCGCCGGCATCACCGAAGAGATCATGAAGCAGGCGCTGGCACAGGCTGCCGAAGGCCGCACCCATATCCTGGGCGAAATGGCCAAGGCGCTCGACAACACCCGTACCGAATTGTCGGCCTATGCCCCGCGGATCGAGACGATGCAGATCGACAAGGCCAAGATCCGCGACATCATCGGCACCGGCGGCAAGGTCATCCGCGAGATCGTGGCGACCACGGGTGCCAAGGTCGACATCGACGACGAAGGGCTGATCAAGATCAGCAGCTCCGACCCGGCGCAGATCGAGGCCGCCCGCAAGTGGATCAGCGGCATCGTCGAGGAAGCCGAAGTCGGCAAGGTCTATGACGGCAAGGTCGTGAACATCGTCGATTTCGGCGCGTTCGTGAACTTCATGGGCGGCAAGGACGGCCTGGTGCACGTGTCGGAAATCCGCAACGAGCGCACCGAAAAGGTCGCCGACGTGCTGAGCGAAGGCATGGCCGTGAAGGTCAAGGTCCTCGAGATCGACCCGCGCGGCAAGGTGCGCCTGTCGATGCGCGTCGTCGACCAGGAAACCGGTGCCGAACTGGAAGACACCCGCCCGCCCCGCGAGGAGCGTCCCCGCGGTGAAGGCCGTGGCGACCGTCCGGATCGTGGCCCGCGTCGTGACGGCGAAGGCCGCGGCGATCGTGGTCCGCGCCGTGATGGCGGTGGTGACCGTGGTCCGCGTCGTGAAGGCGGCGGTGATCGTGGTCCCCGTGGCGAAGGCGGCGGCGATCGCGGCCCGCGCAGCGGCGGCGGCTACGGCGGCGGTCGTGACCGCGACAGCGCGCCCAAGGATAGCGGCAACGACGACGGCCCCGCGCCCGAGTTCGCGCCGGCGTTCCTGACGCGCGAGGACTGAAAGCACAGGTTCTGGAGAGGACCGAATGTGGGGGTCGCCGGAAGGTGGCCCCCTTTTTCGTTGAGCCGAGCGTCCGAGTTAACCGGGCTATGGCGACCTGAGGCAACCGACGCAGGGACGATGTGATTGCGCGCGCATTGCAGCGACATAGAGGCGCGTGAGGTGACGTACGGCGAACGGGTGTTTGACGACGCCTGCCCTGCTGCTTAGCCTTCGGCCCTCTGCGGGGAGGATTGCGCATGACGCCTAACACCATCACGGCCCTATCGCTGGCTCTTGCCGCAGGCACTGCCCAAGCGGCCGAGCCGGCGCCCCGCCCCGACCAAGTCGCGTTCCGCGAATTGGTTCGCGAACTTGTGGAAACCGACACTTCCGTTGCGACGGGCAGTTGCACTGCCCTAGCCGACAAGATCGCGATGCGGTTCAAGGCGGCAGGCTTTGGCGATAGCCAGATCACGCCGTTCCGCGACGACAAGCTGCCGCTCGACGGGGGGCTGGTCGTGATGTTTCCCGGCAGCTCGAAAAGCGCAAAGCCGATGTTGCTGCTGGGTCACCTCGACGTCGTCAATGCACGGCGCGAGGACTGGGTGCGCGATCCTTTCAGGTTCATCGAAGAGGACGGCTATTTCTATGGGCGCGGCGTTGCCGACATGAAGACGCTCGACGCGATCTGGATCGACACACTGATCCGGTACAAGAGCGAAGGCTATCGGCCCAAGCGCACGATCAAGCTGGCACTGACCTGTGGTGAGGAATCGGGTGCGCGGATGAACGGGGCGCAGTGGCTGGCCGAATACCAGCCCGCGTTGATTGCCGCAGGTTTTGCGCTCAACGAAGGGGGTGGGGGCGATACCGACGGCAAGGGTACGCTGGTCAGCCAAAGCATGCAGATCGGCGAGAAATCGAACCGAAGCTTTGAACTGGAGACCACGAATCCGGGCGGGCATAGCTCGATTCCCGTCGACGACAATGCCATCTACGAGCTTTCCGACGCGCTTGTGCGTGTGCGGGGCTACAAATTTCCGATCCGGTTCAACGGAACGACGCGCACGTTCTTTGCAAAGGCGGGCGCGGCGCGCAGCGACGGGCTGGGCGCGGCGATGGTGCGGCTCGCCGACGATCCTGCGGACAAGGGTGCCGAGGCGATCGTGTCGACCGACCGGACATTCAACTCGATGCTGCGCACAACCTGCGTCGCGACGATGCTCGAGGGCGGGCACGCGCCCAATGCCCTCCCGCAGCGGGCAAAGGCCACGATCAACTGCCGCATCGTGCCGGGAGAGGACGCCGATACCACCCGCGCGGCGCTGGTTCGCGCCATCGGCGACCCCAAGGTCAGCGTGAAGCTGGTCGGGCGTCTACGCCCGATCGCAGTGACGCCGCCACTCGATCCGAAAATCGTGGCGCCGGCCGAAAAACTGGTTGCACGCTATTTCCCCGGCGTGCCGTTCCTCCCCAGCATGTCGACCGGTGCGACCGACGCGACTTATCTCGCGCCCGTCGGCATTCCTACCTATGGCGTGCCCGGCCCATGGGGCGACCCCGACGGCAACGGCGCGCATGGCCTGAATGAACGGCTGGCGGTCCGCTCTGCCTATGTCGGTCGCGATTTCCTCTACGAACTCATCAAGACTTACGCCGATCAGGAATAGCTGATCGGCCGATTTGATGCTGCTCGCGGGACCGCGGAATGATAGTCGCGCCGTATGAAGCTCACCAACTTCGACGTCGACGGATTCCTGCGCGATTATTGGCAGAAAAGGCCCTTGCTCGTCAGACGCGCTTTCGACGCATGGGCGAACCCGCTTGACCCCGACGAGCTGGCGGGGCTTGCCTGCGAGGACGAGGTCGAGTCGCGCCTGATCACGCTGAAACGCACCGACTGGAAGGTGGAACCGGGGCCACTGCCCGAGGAACGCTTCGGCAAGCTGGGCAAGGCACCCTGGACCTTGCTTGTGCAGGCGGTCGACCAGCATGTTCCGGCGGTTGCCGCGCTGATCGCGCCGTTCCGCTTCGTCCCCAATTGGCGCGTCGACGATGTCATGGTCAGCTACGCGACCGACGGTGGTGGCGTGGGACCGCATTTCGACCAGTATGACGTGTTCCTCATCCAGGGGCTGGGCCAGCGGCGCTGGCAGGTCGGCGGGCCATGCGATGACGATACGCCGCTGTTGCCGCACGACGACCTGCGGCTTCTCGCCAATTTCGAGGCGGTCGAGGAATGGGTGCTCGAGCCGGGCGACATGCTCTATGTCCCGCCGCGCATCGCCCATAACGGCACGGCGGTCGGCAAGGATTGCATGACCTATTCGATCGGCTTTCGCGCACCCGCGCGAAGCGAACTGATCGCGCATTTTGCCGATCACCTGCTGGCCGAACTCGCCGACGACGACCGTTTTGCAGACCCCGACCTGCAGGCGCAGGAAAACCCGGGCGAGATCATGCCCGGGGCGCTGGCGCGACTCCACGCGATGGTGACCGAAAAGCTCACGGACAAGGCGGCGTTCGCCCGCTGGTTCGGCGCCTACACCTCGACACCCAAATACCCCGAGGTCGACTGGGCGCCCGACGAGCCGCTTTCGGTCGAGCGGGTGCGCGCGACCCTTGCGGACGGCGCCGTGCTGCGGCGCAATCCGGCAAGCCGCTTTTCATTCGTGCGAGAGGGCGATGCGGTGGTGCTTTTCATCGACGGCACGAGCCATGACTGCCGCGGCGACGTCGCCCGTTTTGCCGAAACGCTGTGCGCACATGACCGCGTGACGACCGAAGCCTCGATCGCGGCGAGCGCGCCCGTTGTGGCCCTGATCGTTACCCTGCTGAACGGCGGCAGTATCGAGGTCGATCAGGCCGACTGAGCCCGCCATTGCCCCGGCGCCAGCCCGTCTACCGTCCAGTCGCCGATACTCCAGCGAACCAGCCTGAGCGTCGGATGTCCCACTGCCGCCGTCATGCGGCGCACTTGGCGATTGCGCCCTTCGCGGATCGTGAGTTTCAGCCAGCAGTCGGGCACCGTCAGGCGCACGCGGATGGGCGGGGTGCGTGGCCAGAGCTTCGGATCCTCGACGCGCTCGACCTGTGCGGGGAGCGAAGGGCCGTCTTTCAGCAGTACGCCTCGCCGAAGTGCGGCTAACGCGTCGGGCCCAACCTCGCCTTCGACCTGCACGAGATACGTCTTGGGCAGTTTGAATTTCGGGTCGGCAATACGCGCCTGCAGCCGGCCGTCGTCGGTCAGCAACAAAAGTCCTTCGCTATCGTGGTCGAGGCGTCCTGCCGGATATACGCCGGGCATTTCGATGTAATCCGCCAGCGTCGGTCGCGGTACGTCCGCACGCTTATCGGTGAACTGGCAGAGCACACCGTAGGGCTTGTTGAACAGGACGAGGTGGGACATTCGTCAGGTCTTCGCCGGCCGAGGGATGCGCCTGCCTTTGGTGCGGCTGGTCAAGTGAAAGCACAGACACCGGTCGCACATATAGGGGTGGAGCATGAGTGCCGCGCGGGATGCCGCTGCCTGCGCTTCCTGCGATGACGCAAATCGCTGCTTTCGCGCGCAGGTGCTAAGTTTTGTACGAGCTGTCATCCAGATCGTCATTGCCGCAGCAGCGGCGTGCCGCATAGTGCAGCCATGCATACACGATTCGCCGCATCACTGATTCTCGCGTTCCTGGCGTCAGGGATTGCCGGCGGCGCAATTGGCAAGCCTGCGCCCAAGCCCGCGCCCGCCCCTGTCGCGCAGCCCTTGCCCGATACGGTGCGCGTTGCGCTGGCGACCGAGATGGGCACGATTACGATCGATCTCGACGGCAAGCATGCGCCGGTCTCGACACGCAATTTCCTGCGCTACGTCGATGGCAAGCGCTTCGACGGGATCGTCTTTTACCGCGTGATGCGGCTGGCGTGGGGCGAACAGCCCAATGGGCTGATCCAGGCGGGGTTGCGTGGCGACCCCAAGCGGGTGCTTCCGCCGATCGCCCATGAAAGCACGACGCAGACGGGGCTCAAGCATGTCGCCGGAGCAATCTCGATGGCGCGGCTCGCGCCCGGGACGGCAACTGCCGACTTCTCGATCCTGGTGTCGGATATTCCTGGCCTCGATGCCGGCCAGAATCCCAGCGACCCCGATGGCTATGCGGTGTTCGGCAAAATCGTGGAGGGAATGGACGTGGCCCGCAAAATCTATGCCGTGCCGCTCTCGCCTACGGCAGGTTCGGGCGTCCTAAAGGGCCAGATGATCGAGAAGCCGGTCAAGATATTGACCGTCCGGCGCGTGGCGATCCCAAAGCCGATGGAAGCGGCGACGCCGCTTTAGGGCGGCGCGGACGCGCCGCCCCGGACCGGCCTAGCGGCAGCGCGCGTCGTTGCTGTCGATGGCGGTCCCGGCCGCGGCACCGCCGATGCCGCCGAGGATCGTGCCCAGCGTCTTCGAGCCGCCCGGCGCAATGACGTTACCGAGCACGCCACCGGCGATACCACCGACAATCAGGCCGGTCGTGCCATCCGAGCGGCGGCAGTAATATTGTCCGTTCTGACCGCGATAGACCCTATCGTTGCGCGACAGTCGACGCTCGCGATAATTCGGCGCGTCGCGATAATAGCGGTCGGCGTAATACCCCCCGTAAGCAGGATCCGGCCGGTTATAATCGTAATTGCGCCATCCGGCATAGGCCGGTCGGTCGGCATAGGTACTGGCACAGCCCGACACCAGCGTGGCGGCAGAGAGCAGGACAACAAGTGCAGTTCGCATCGGGTAATTCCTTTCGGTCGCCCCCTGCCCCTCAATGTCCGATACCGTTTTTGGTTGCGCGCACGTTCCGGTCGCTGACGTGCCGACAAACAAAGGGCCGCACCCGAAGGTGCGGCCCAGCCAAATCCCAGGGATGGGAAAGATCGAAAATTACATCGCGTTCTTGGCTTGCGCGTTGGCGGTCGCCAGATTGCCGTCGGCGGCATTGTCGGCGGCTTCTTCCATCGCATCGGCCTTGTTCGACATCACGTCGGCGGCGTTGCCGGTCATATTGTCGGCCATCGCGTCCATGTTGTCGGCGGTTGCTTCCATGTTGTTCGACGCAGCTTCCTGCGTGTTGTTCATGCTGGTGCAGCCGCCGAGGACCGCGAGGCTCACGATGGCGGCGCTCGCCAGAATACGGTTCTTCATGTCAATCTCCTGTCAGGGGCCCCCTTTTGGCGCACCCATGCGACGCGAATAACTGACGTCATTCATTTCGGTTCCCAAATGGGGCGACAAAGTGGCAGGTGATGAATAGGGAGCTTCTGTTGCTCGGTGCTCCCCAAACCGCCGGTTTCCACTTCTGTTGCCCGGTGTGGTCCCTACCGCGCTAAAGCCAAACTAACTTCATCCACGAAGGACTTAGTTAGGCAGCAATCGCGAGCGCCTCGTTATCGTTGGCACTTGTCGTTTTGAACGGTTTTACGACTCATTCAGGTCGGGCGACGACAACCGATTTTAACACACGTCGATCCTAGTTCGGCCCCGTCATGGCCCCTGATGTCTCAGGGGTTATGGTGGAGCCGCCGGGTACCGCCCCCGGGTCCGCTGCGCTTATTGCGCGGCCTCGTTTATCGCCATAGCCGAGCAAGCCCGGCACAGCGATATATAGGGCCGCGCACGTGAATGAAAAGTGACTGCCGGATATTGATCAAAGTACGGCCAAAAAGCGCCGCGCAACTTGCTGTTCATGTCCAGTGCGTTAAGGGCAGTGTGTCATGCTTACACAACGCTCCAGATATGCGCTTCGGGCGATGCTGGTGCTGGCGAACGAACAGCTCGGCCAGCCGCCCGTCCCGATGAGCCGCATCGCCACCGAGGCGCAGATCCCGCGCAAATTCCTCGAAATTATCTTGGGCGAACTGCGCCAGGCCGGATTCGTTACGTCGACGCGCGGCAAGTCGGGCGGATTCCATCTCGCGCGGCCCGCGCACCTCATTTCTTTCGGCGACATTATCCGCACGATCGAGGGACCGCTGGCGCTGGTGCCCTGCGTCAGCCGGACCGCCTATCGGCGCTGCAAGGACTGCCGCAGCGAAGCGCAGTGCGAGATCCGCATCGCGATGCTCCGTGTGCGCGACGAAACCGCGCGCATTCTCGACGGCACGAGCCTGGCCAGCGCGACCGCCGAGGAACTGGTCGCGGCCTGACGCCCACGCCGCCCCGGCGTGCGCCGGGGCGACGCCCGGCTTTATTTCTTCAGGCTGGCGGCGATGTCGCGCAACAGCAGGATATCCTCCGGCGTCGCCGCTTCCTCGGAGCGCTTCAGCGCCTTGTTGGCCGTGCGCACGATCATGAAGATCACGAACGCGAGGATCAGGAAATTGATGACCTCGGTGATAAAATGCCCATAGGCAAAGACGGGGACGTTCGCCGCCTTCATCCCTGCTAGCGTTGCCGCCGTGCCCTCGGGCACCGAGCGCAACGGGACATACATGTTGCCGAAGTCGACGCCGCCGGTAACGAGGCCGAGGATCGGGTTGATAAAATCGTCGGTGAAGGCCGTCACGATCTTGCCGAAGGCGGCGCCGATAATGACGCCGACCGCGAGGTCGAGCACGTTGCCGCGGTTGATGAATGCCTTGAACTCGGAAACCATGCTCACGATGTAACTCCCCGGATGATCGTTGCGGGGACAGAATGGCGAACGGGCAACCGTTTGAAAAGTCACAAAAGGCCTCATTGCGCTTCCCGTACGCGTTCGTGTATTACCCGTGCATAACACTGGAGGGAGTTTCCGAATGACGTCGATCCGCCGCCTGGCCCTGATTGCCCCGCTTGCCGCCGTTTCGCTGTCGGGCTGCGGGATCAACACGATCCCGACCGCCGAGGAAGCCGCCAAGGCGAAATGGGCAAACGTCCAAGCCGACTACCAGCGCCGTGCCGACCTGATTCCCAACCTTGTTGCGACCGTCAAAGGCTTTGCCAAGCAGGAGTCGAGCGTGCTGGTACAAGTGACCCAGGCGCGCGCTGCCGCGACCTCGACCCAACTCGCGCCAGCCGACCTGACGGACCCGGCAAAGGTGAAGCAATTTCAGGAAGCTCAGGGCGCGGTATCTGCCGCGCTGCTCAACATCCGCAACATCACTGAGGCCTATCCAGATCTAAAGTCGAATGCGAATTTCCTTGCGCTTCAGTCGCAGCTGGAAGGCACCGAGAACCGCATCAACATCTCGATCAAGGATTATAACGAGGCGGTGCAGAAGTATAACACCACGATCCGCACCTTCCCCGACGCGATAGGTGCCAAGATCTTCTACGGGTCGAAGCCGATGGTGACCTATACGGCGACGGCCCCCAACGCCGACCGCGCGCCGACCGTGGACTTCAACTGACAGCCCCCCCGGGTCGTCACCCCGGAGTTGATCCGGGGCCCACCGTTCAGTCGAGAGGCATATTCCAGTGACGGGGTGGATGCTGAACCGCAGGGTAACCGCAGGTAAACAAGTTCGGCATGACGGCATGAGGCTGGCGCTGCTCGCGCTCGTCTTTCTGCTGTGCGCTTTCCCGGCGTTCGCGCAAAACTTGCCAAAATTGACGGGCCGGGTGGTCGACACGGCTGGCCTGTTACAACCTGATCAGGCAGCGGCGCTGGAGGCCAAGCTTGCTGGCATCGAACAGTCGACTGGTCATCAGGTTTTCGTGGCTACGGTGCCCGATCTGCAGGGCTATCCGATCGAAGACTACGGCATCCGCCTGCTGAGAACCTGGGCTCCGGGAACCAAGGAAAAAGACGATGGGGCCATTCTACTAGTCGCGAAAAACGACCGTAAATTGCGGATTGAGGTCGGCTACGGGCTTGAACCCCAGCTGACAGACGCTTGGTCGAGCCTCATCATTAACAATACGATTACACCCCGCTTCAAGGCTGGGGATTATGCAGGCGGCATTGATGCAGGCGTCGATGCCATCGCCGAACAAATAAAGCTTACGCCCGAGGACGCGGCCAAACGTACGGCAGAGCTCGCAGCAAGCGAGCGCAAAAGTAGCAAGCGTGTCGATGGCAGCGCTTTTGTATTCTGGATTATCGTCTTCTTCTTTGTGATTCTTCCTATCGTCGGGCGCATGTCACGCGGGGGGCGGCGTCATAGCTCCGGTCTTGGAGAAGCGATCTTATGGACCGCAATAAATGCTGCAGCGAATAGTGGTCGCGGCGGGGGCGGCTGGGGCGACGGCGGCGGTTTTGGCGGCGGTGGTGGTTTTGGAGGCGGTGGCGGCTTCGGCGGCGGCGGCGGAGGCTCAGGCGGCGGCGGAGGCGCATCGGGGGGATGGTGATCAAGCGACCGACCATCGAAGACCGCCAGCGCGTGAGCGACGCGGTGCGCGCGGCCGAGGGCAATACCTCGGGCGAGATTGTAACGATCGTCGCCGACCGATCCGACGGCTATGAGGACATTGCACTGGTCTACACCGGCCTCGCCGCGTTGTTCGTGCCCGTGCTTTTCGCGGCTTGGCCGGCACTGCCGCTGGGCATTCTCGCGCGCTTCACCAGCGGCTGGGGCGCGACCGAAGTCCGCGACCTCATGTTGCTGACTTTCGTGGCAATGGCGCTGGTCTCGGCGCTCAAGTTCGGTGCGCTGCAGTACCAGCCGCTGCGGATGTACTGGACGCCCAAGGCCGTGCGCCGCGCGCGCGTTCGCGCGCGCGCCATCGAGCTGTTCAAGGTGGGTGCGGAAGCACGGACGACGGGGCGGACCGGCATCCTGATCTATCTTTCGCTCGGCGAGCACATGGCGGAGATCGTTGCCGACGAGGCGATTCACGCCAAGGTACCCGACACCGAATGGGGCGAAGCGATGATCGCCATGGTCGCCGAAGTGCGCGAAGGCCGGATCGCCGATGGCATGATTGCGGCGGTCGGCCGCGTCGGCACGATCCTGTCCACCCATCTGCCGCGTGCGGCGGATGACGCGAACGAGCTTCCCGACCGGCTGATCGAGCTGTGAGTTCGGACGCAGAAGAGATTGTCTGGACCGGCAAGTACATCGTTGCGAAGCGGCGGGGTCCCTGGGAATATGTCGGTCGCGCCCGCGGCATCGGTGCGGCGGTCATCCTCGCGGTCGAAGACGGGCACGTGCTGCTCGTCGAACAATGGCGGGTGCCCCTTCAGCGTCGCTGCCTCGAACTGCCCGCCGGGCTGGTCGGCGATGAAACCGAGGGTGAGGATGTCGCGACCTCTGCCGCCCGCGAGCTCGAGGAGGAAACCGGCTGGCGCGCTGACCGGGTCGAGATCGTCGGCGAATTCGCATCGTCCCCCGGTATGGTCAGCGAGACTTTTACGCTGGTGAAGGCCTCCGGGCTGACCAAGGTCGGCGATGGCGGCGGGGTACCGGGCGAAGACATTATGGTGCACCGGATCGCGATCGCCGATGTCGCTGCCCTGATTGCGGCCAAGCGCGCCGAGCGCGTGGCGATCGACGTCAAGCTCTTGCTGCTGCTCGCACCTTATCTGAAATTATCTGCGTAAGCCTGAAGCTTTAGCACCCTGACCGGTGCAGGGATCACGCGCGCCGCGACATTTTCACGTTCGGCATAGGCTTGTGCGGCCGCGACGTCGGGGAAGAACAGGCGCACCTGTTCGCGTGTATCGCCGCTCCCGGCCCAGCCGGTGAGGGGATCGGGCTGCTTGGCCTCGGCCGGCGCGAATTCGAGCACCCAGCGCGACGTGCGCGCACGCCCCGACTGCATCGCGTTCTTCGGTTCCTGGTAGATTCGGGCGTTGGTCATGATCGTCCTCAATAGGCCCGCGAGATTGCGAATTCCACCGCTTCGACGAGCGCGGACTTCGCTGCACCGCGCGAGAACGGGCCGAGCGCATCGATGGCGCGCTGCCCGAAGTGGCGTGCGCGTTCGATCGTATCGTCGATGGCATTCGCGTTGCGTAAAAGCTGTGTCGCGTGGGCGAGGTCGGCGTCCGAAACTCGACGCCCTTCGACGGCGTCCTTCCAAAACGCTCGATCCGCCTCCGACCCCCGCGCATAGGCAAGGATGACGGGCAAGGTCATCTTGCCGTCGCGGAAGTCGTCGCCGATATCCTTACCCATCGTGCCGGCGTCCGACGCATAGTCGATGGCGTCGTCGACAAGCTGGAAAGCGATGCCGAGGTTGCGGCCATAGGCGTCGAGCGCCTCCTCGGTGTCATGGTCGCGCTCGGCAACGACCGCGGCGATACGGCAGGCGGCAGCGAACAGCGCCGCCGTCTTCGAGCTGATGATGTTGAGATAGCGTTCCTCGCCAAGACCGACCTGCCGCTGCGCAGTCAGCTGGTTCACTTCGCCCTCGGCAATGACGGCACTTGCGTGGCTCAGTATCTTGAGGACCTTCAGTGATCCGTCCTCGACCATGAGTTCGAAACTGCGGCTGAACAGAAAGTCGCCGACAAGGACGCTGGCCGGATTGCCCCAGATGATGTTGGCCGTGCGCTTGCCGCGTCGCAGGTCACTGCCGTCGACGACGTCGTCGTGCAGCAGGGTCGCGGTGTGGATGAACTCGACAGAGGCCGCGAGCTTGTGGTGCCGCGTCCCCGGATAATCGAGCAATCGCGCGCACGCCAGCGTCAGCATGGGTCGCATCCGTTTTCCGCCACCGGCAATCAGATGCCCGGCCAGCATCGGAATGAGAGGGATTTCGGACTGCATGCGGTCGAGGATGACCTGGTTGACCTGCGCCATGTCGCCGGCGACCAGCGCCATGATCGGGTCGAGCGAAGGCGTCCGCCCCGCGCTGTTTGCAATGCTCGTGACGGTGGCGGTCATCGGGAGTTCCTCTGGACGGCGCGCGCCGCTAAGGCAAGAGCACCGGGCGCCCATACCTGGAGGAGATACGCACGTGACGGCTGACCGGTTGCACCTTTATCGCCAAAGCATCGACAATATCGACGCGGCACTGGTGTTCATGCTGGCCGAACGATTCAAGGTCACACAGGCGGTGGGCGCCTACAAGGCCGAAAACGGGCTGCCTCCGGCCGATCCGGGGCGCGAGCAGCGTCAGGTGGCACGCCTGCGTCAATTGGCGGCCGAGGCGAACCTCGACCCCGATTTTACCGAGAAATTCCTGCGCTTCATCATCGACGAAGTCATCCGCCACCACGAGGCGGCGCAGAATTAGCTCCGTGGCCGCCCGCACACTGAACGCCGGCTGACCGGGTTCGTCACAATCGGCTCAGGGCGATTGGGCTTAAAGGTGCCGGTCACCACGATTCCGGTGGCGTGGAGTAAAGGAATTCTTGATGAGAAACGCCATCCTCGCCTTGACGGCGGCTGCAACGCTCACGGTCCCGATGGCCGCATCGGCACAGGCCTGGCAGTCCATCAACCAGCGCCAGGAAAATCTCTACAATCGCATCGAACAGGGCGTCCGCAACGGGTCCCTGACCCGACCGGAAGCACTGCGGCTGCGGACGCGATTCGTCGCGCTCGATCGGCTGGAAAGCCGGTATCGGGCCAACGGCCTGTCGATGGCGGAACGCCGCGATCTCGACCGGCGCTTTGATGCGCTGAGCCGCGAGATCCGCGCCGAGCGGCACGATGGGCAGAATCGTCGTTATCGCTGAACGGGCCGGCCCGGGCGGTACGCGCCCGGGCCGAACCCATCACCAGACTTTGATGCGCTGGTCGGGCGCCAGATAATATTTCTGTCCGGGCTTCACGTTGAACGCCTTGTACCAGGCGTCGTGGTTGCGCACGACATAGGGACGCCACGCACCGGGGGTATGCGGATCGGTCAGGATCTGCTGGCGGGTGGCTTCTTCGCGCGACTTGTTCTGCCAGACCTGCCCGAATCCCAAGAAAAAGCGCTGGTCTCCCGTAAACCCGTCGATCACCGGGGCAGGCTTGCCCTTCAGCGACATCTTGTAGGCATCGTAGGCGATGGAGAGGCCGGCCAGATCGGCCATGTTCTCGCCCAAAGTCAGCTCGCCGTTGACCTTTAGTCCGGGTACCGGCTCATAGGCTCCGTACTGCGCCACGACCTTGTCGGTATAGGCCTTGAAGCGGGACACGTCCTCCTTGGTCCACCACTCAGCGAAATTGCCTTTCATGTCGAACTTGCGGCCCTGGTCGTCGAAATGATGGCTCAGCTCATGCCCGATGACGGCGCCGATGCCGCCGTAATTGACGGCAGGATCGGCGTTCGGGTCGAAAAACGGCGGCTGCAGGATGGCCGCCGGGAAAACCACTTCGTTCATCAACGGGTTGGCATAGGCATTGACCGTCTGCGGGGTCATGAACCATTCGCTGCGGTCGACCGGCTTGCCAATCTTGTCGAGCTGACGCTGGTAGTTGAACTCGGCAACCCGCTGGGCATTGCCGAGCAGATCACCGGGCACCACCGTCAGCTTCGAATAGTCGCGCCAATTGTCGGGATAGCCGATCTTGGGCGTGAAAGCGGCAAGCTTGGCCCGCGCCTTCACCTTGGTCTCGGGCGCCATCCAGGTCAGGTTCGACAGCCGGATATCCATCGCAGCGATCAAGTTGCGAACCAGCTCGTCAGCCTTGGCCTTGGCTTCGGGCGGAAAATAACGCTCGACATACACCTGCCCCACGGCCTCGCCGAGGCTGCCGTTGACGAGGTCCACGCCGCGCTTCCACCGGTCCTTCAGCTGCGGCGTGCCCTGCAGGGTTGTGCCGTTGAACGCGAAGCTTTCGTCGACGAACGCCTTGCTGAGCATCGGCGCGGCGCTGCGGATCGTCTGGAAGGTCAGATATTCGCGCAGCACCGGCATCGGCGTTGCGGCAAGGATCTTCGCGGTGCCGGTCAATGCCGAGGGCTGTGCGACGATCACGATGGGCTGAGCTGAAAGGCCCGAGGTCTCGATCATCGTCGCCCAGTCTAAGCCCGGCATCTTCGTGGCCAGCGCGCGTGCAGGCATCGGATTGAAAGTCTTTTCGACCTGGCGCTGCTCCGCGCGGGTCCAGTGAACCTCCGCGAGCGATTTTTCAAAAGCGAATATCCGCTGCGCGGCACCGTCGGGATCGGGCTGTCCGGCGAGACGCATCATCGTGGCGATATGGGTGAGGTACCGGGCGCGGGTCGCAACCGACTTCGCGTCGTCCTTGAGGTAATAGTCACGGTCCGGCATGCCGAGGCCACCCTGCCCGGCATAGACGGTGTACTTGCTGTTGTCGGTGCGATCCTGGCCGACGCCGAGGCCGATCGGCGTGGCGACGCCGCGCCGATTCGCTTGCCCGAAGGCGCGCGCGAGATCGGTCGGAGTCGAGATGGCGGCAATGGCATCGAGGTACGGCTTCAGCGGCGCGGCACCCTTGGCCTCGATCGCGGCTTCGTCCATGAAGCTGGCATAGGTGATGCCGATCTTCTCGTTCAGGCTACCGGGCGCGGCAGGCGTCTTGGCCGCGTCCTCGATGATGATGCGGGTGCGCTCGTCCGACAGGTTGCGCAGTATCGGAAAGGCGCCCCAGCTGGCACGGTCCGCCGGGATTTCGGTCCGCGCCATCCAGCCGCCGTTGACATAGGCGTAGAAATCGTCGCCGGGCGCGACTTTCTTGTCCATCGCTGTAAGATCGACCCCGAAGTCGCCCAGTTGCGGCTTGGCGGCCGGCTTTCCAGCAGCGGGTCCGGCTGCAGCGGATTTGGCCATCGCAGGCGAAGCGGCAACGGTCGACACGGCAAGCGCGACTCCCGCAAGCAACACAGTTTTCATCGGTGTTCCATCCTCATTATTCTTTGAAGCTGTGTGGCGCGTCTAATACGGGCGCGCAAGATAATTACGCCCGGCGCTCAGGCCGCCGAGGGGAGCCGGAGGCGGACCATCAGCCCGCCCAGATCCTCGCTCTCGTCGAGGCTGACCGATCCGCCATAGATTTCAGCCACATCGCGCACGATCGCAAGGCCGAGGCCCGTCCCGGGCTTGCCCGTATCGAGCCGCGCACCCCGGTCGAACAGATGCTCGCGCGCTGCCTCGGGTATCCCCATGCCATCGTCCTCGATCTGAAATTCGACGAATTTATCGGACCGAGCGACCGTGATGAAGACGCTGCCGCCGCCATACTTGGCCGCGTTTTCGATGAGATTTCCCAGCATTTCATCGAGGTCCTGCCGCTCCACATGAACCTGCGCGGCCTTGTCCCCGTCGATATCGATACGGACCTGCGCGTAAAGCCGGCCGACCGCACGCTCGACCGCTTGCAGCGACGGCCAGACGAGGGCCCGGCTGTGCGCATGGCCCCGTCGTCCGACCGCGCGCGCGCGGGCAAGGTGATGATCGACCTGCCGTCGCATCGTCGCCGCCTCGCGGATGACGGTATCGGCGAGATCGGTTGAGCGTGCCGTGGCCGCATTCATGACGACCGTCAGCGGTGTCTTCAGTGCATGCGCCAGATTACCGGCATGGCGTCGCGCTTCTTCCGCCTGTTTCTCGTTATGCTCGATCAGGCCATTGAGCTCGTCCACCAGCGGTGCAATTTCATTGGGCAGCCGGTCCTGCTCGATCCGCTGGGCACGTCCCGCACGCATTTCTGCAATAGCCAGGCGCAACTTTCGCAAAGGCCACAGGCCGTACAGCGTCTGCAGCGCGGCAAGCACGAACAGCCCGAGGCCGAGCAGGGCGAAGCTCCGCACGAGCGTCTTGCGCAACGATCCGATCTGCTCGTCGAGCCCCGCGCGGCTTTGGGCGACCTGGAAGCGCCAGACGGTCTTGGACAAAGGCAGGGTGATGTCGCGTTCGACAATGCGCAGCTTTTCGCCGAGTTGGGCGCTGTCGTAGAAATGGGCGGCCCGGTCGCGGTGGGGCGCCCCGGTCGCCAGGGCATGATCCCACAGCGAGCGCGACCGGAACGGCTCATGCCCCTGGCCGGTAATCTGCCAGTAGAGCCCCGAATTCGGCTCCAGGAAGCGCTGGTCGCCGAGCGGACGGTTGAGCCGGACCTCGCCATCGGGATCGGTCTCGGCGCTCGCGATCATCGCCGTCTGAACATAGTCGAGCTGATCGTCGAAATTCTGCGTGACGGCGCTGACGAGCACACGATCGAGTGCAATGCCGCCGCCGACGAGAAGCAGCAGCACCCATGCGGCGGCAATGCCGATCATCCGTCGCGACAGCGAGCCCGACCGCACGGCGCGCCGCGCGGTCGGCGCCGGGACGGATCCTAATGAGGCCGCGTCGTCCGCTTCACGCGCCGCGTCGCCATCTGCGGCGCGCGTGCTGCTGACGTCGGCGTCCGCCATGTCAGGCAGGATCGTCCAGCGAATAGCCGAGACCCCGGATCGTCGTGATCACATCGGCCCCCAGCTTCTTTCGGATACGTGTCACGAACACTTCGATCGTGTTCGAATCGCGGTCGAAATCCTGGTCATAGATATGCTCGATCAGCTCGGTCCGGCTGACGACCTTGCCCTTGTGATGGAGGAGGTAGCTCAACAACTTATATTCCTGAGCCGTCAGCTTCACGGGTTCGCCCGCCAGCGTCACGCGGCCCGAGCGCGTGTCGAGGCGGACGTCGCCGGCGATCATCTCGGCGCTGGCGTTGCCGGCGGCGCGGCGGATGAGCGCCCGCAGGCGCGCGATCAGTTCTTCTGTCTGGAACGGCTTGGCAAGATAATCGTCGGCGCCCGAATCAAGGCCTGCCACCTTGTCTGACCAACTGTCCCGCGCCGTCAGCACGAGAACGGGAAAAGTCTTTCCTTCCTTGCGCCATTTGTCGAGCACGGTCAGCCCATCCATGACCGGCAGACCGAGATCGAGAATAACCGCGTCATAATTCTCGGTCTGGCCCAGATAGTGCCCGTCCTCGCCGTCGGTGGCGAGATCGACGGCATAGCCAGCTCCCTCGAGTGTGTTCTTGAGCTGCGTGCCGAGCGTGGGCTCGTCCTCGACGATCAACAGGCGCATCTTGGTTCCCTTATTAACGACTATCGTTGTTTCCTGAACGGCGTTCGTCTCGAACTCAATAGGACGATCAATCCCCTGCGCGCGCGACGATGCTGCCCGAACGGCCATCGACGTCGACCCAGATCACGCCGCCGTTGCGCATGAACTTGAGTCGATAGCGGCCCGTCGACCCGTCGAACTCGGCACCGATGTAATCGGCCCCGCGTGCCTTCATCTGCGGAACGATGCCGTTCTCGATCGATCGCAACGACATCAGCGCCCCGTCCCGCCGCGCCTGATAGGCCTCGTCCTGATCGCCGCGATGCCATTGGGCCGACGCGGGCTGGCCGGCGGGCAACGCAATCAGGGCAAGTGCGAAGGCGGCTTTCATCATCATGCGGCATCGCATAGGGGCGACGGATTGAACAGCTTGTGAATGCGCTGTTCATCGTCGTTCATCTTGCCTCGCACAGTCCGGACCCATGGCCGCCCCCATCCTCGCTTTTGAAGACCTCGGCCTCGTACAGGGCAGCGGCTGGCTGTTCCGGCACCTCGACCTGTTCGTCGCCCCGCGCGACCGGCTCGCACTGATCGGCCGCAATGGGGCCGGCAAGACGACATTGCTCAAGCTGCTTGCCGGCCAGATCGAAGCCGATGAAGGCCGTCGCACGATCGTCCCGGGTTCGCGCGTCATCCTGCTCGAGCAGGAGCCGACGCTCAGCGGCTTTGCGACGCTGCGTGACTATGCGACGGCGGGCGACGTGACGACACATGAGGTAGAGGCGATCGCCGACCAGATCGGGATCGATCTTGACCGCGACGCAGCGACGGCTTCGGGCGGCGAGCGGCGACGCGCGGCGATTGCGCGTGCGCTGGCGATGGACCCCGATGTGCTGCTGCTCGACGAACCGACCAACCACCTCGACCTGTCGGCCATCGAATGGCTGGAGGATTGGCTCGGTCGCTATACGGGCGCGTTCATCGCGATCAGCCACGACCGGACGTTCCTGACCCGGCTGACGAAGTCGACGATATGGCTCGACCGGGGCGGGATCAGGCGAAAGGACATCGGCTTCGGCGGCTTCGATGCCTGGACCGATGAGGTTTACGCGCAGGAGGCCCGCAACGCCGAGCGGCTCGACGCCAAGCTCAAGCTCGAGGAGCACTGGCTGCTGCGCGGCGTCACCGCACGGCGCGCGCGCAACGAAGGCCGCAAGGCCAAGCTTATGGAAATGCGCGCGACCCGCGCATCGATGATGGGACCTCCGGGCACATCGAAGCTGTCGATTTCGACCGACGACGTCCGGACGAAATCGGTGATCCGTGCCGAGCAGGTCAGCAAGTCGTTCGGGGACCGCACGGTGATCAAGGACTTTACGCTGCGCATCCAGCGCGGCGACCGGATCGGTGTGGTCGGCAGCAACGGCGCGGGGAAGTCCACGCTGTTGAAGCTGCTGACCGGCGAGCTTGCCCCCGACAGCGGCAAGGTGACGCTGGCCAAGACGCTCGACGCCGTCATCATCGACCAGCAGCGCAGCTTGATGGCGCCCGACAAGAGCGTGCGCGACGTGCTGACGCAGGGTGGCGACTGGATCGAGGTCCAGGGCGTCAAGAAGCACCTGATCGGTTACCTCAAGGACTTCCTGTTCGACCCCGGGGTAGCGGATGCACCGATAGGAAGCCTGTCGGGCGGGGAACGCTCCCGCCTGCTGCTGGCGCGCGAATTCGCCCGGCCATCCAATCTTCTCGTGCTCGACGAACCGACCAACGACCTCGACCTCGAGACGCTCGACCTGCTTCAGGAAGTGATTGCCGACTACGACGGTACGGTACTGATCGTCAGCCACGATCGCGACTTTCTCGACAAGACCGTGACGGTGACGCTGGGTCTCGACGGATCAGGCAAGGTCGATATCGTTGCAGGCGGTTACGCCGACTGGGAACGCCAGCGGACGGCGCAGACGGCTGCCCGCAAGGCGGTGCCGAAGCCTGCCGCCGTCGAAATTCCGAAGGCGCGCGTCAAGCTGACCTACAAGGACCAGCGCGATTATGATCTTTTGCCCCGGCGGATCGAAGCGCTGGAGGCCGCCATTGCGCGCGATGAGGCGGCCTTGATGGACGCCAGCCTGTACACCGGCAACCCGACGCGATTTGCCGCGCTGACCGCGGCCGTCGCCGCAGCGCGCGCGGAAAAAGAGGCAGCCGAAGAGCGCTGGCTCGAGCTCGCCGAGACGGTCGAAGCGCTGGGTGGATAGCCTGCTCGCCGAAATCCGGGCCTGCCGGGTTTGTGCGCCGTTCCTGGCCGCCGGACCACGACCGATCGTTCAGTTCAGCGCAACCTCGAAGATCGCGATCATCGGCCAGGCACCTGGCGCTCGCGTCCATGAAAGCGGGATCCCCTGGGATGACGCGAGCGGCGCCCGCCTACGTGCATGGACGGGCCTTGCGCCTGAAACCTTCTACGATCCGGCGGTGGTGGCGCTTGTCCCCATGGGATTCTGCTATCCGGGCACGGGCCGCAGCGGTGACCTTCCGCCGCGCCCGGAATGTGCGCCGCTGTGGCATGACCGGGTGTTGGAGACCCTGCCCGAAGGCCGCCTGACACTGCTCGTGGGAAGCTTCGCCCAGAATTATTACCTGCCCGCAGCAAAGCGCCTGTCTCTGACGGACCGGGTGCGCGACGGGGCCGTTTACGGTCCGGCCTATGTGCCGTTGCCGCATCCGTCGTGGCGGAGCACGGGCTGGATGACCAAAAATCCCTGGTTCGAGGAAGAGCATCTACCCGCGCTGAAGAAGCGGGTCGCGCAGCAACTCTTCTGATCCCAGACTACGCCTACCGCCCCAGCCGGGCCTTCAGCTTGTCGACCAGATTTTGCCCCCAATGCCAGGACCCAAGACCCGACTGCGCATTGATATGACCGGCCTCGCCAGCGTCGATCAGCTCGCTGCCCCATTCGGTGGCGAAGCGCGAGCCACGACCGAAAGTGACATAGGGATCGTTCGAACTGGCGACGAGCACCGACGGGAACGGCAGCTTGCCGCGGGCGATCAGGCCAAAGCGGCGGATACCTTCGACCGCACCCTCCTGTGCCGGATCGCAGGGTGCGACGAGGAGGGCGCCAAAACGCCCGTCTGCGGCACGGCGGCTCAGCGCGCCCCAGGCGCCGACGGCAAGGCAACCCAGGCTGTGCGCCGCGAACACCACGGGACCGGAGATGCCCGCCACTGCAGCGTCGATCCGCGCAATCCAGTCGAGCGGATCGGGGTCATGCCAGTCGGCCTGTTCGACGCGCAGGCAATCGACGCGCTCTTCCTGCCAGCGCGTTTGCCAATGGTCGGGACCTGATCCGTTAAGGCCGGGTACGATCAATATGCTCGTCATCGCCTCATCGCCTCTCAGTTCGCCCCTCCTGCGTAAGGAGCGGTCCGCCGGGCCGGGCCGCGACGGACCACAGGATTGCGAGAGGAGCACCTCGCCAACGCAGTCGAGCCTAAATCCGACTCGGTGACTGGAGTATCGAGATTCGCTTTGGGGCGAACAAGATACGCTTCGCCCAAGCGTGGGATTAGGGCGGTGACTTAGGCCGTCATCGCCGCTTTCGTCCGCTCGGCTATGCGCTTCTCGAGGATCGTCAATGGCATCGCGCCTTCCTTCAGCACTTCGTGAAAGGCTTTGACGTCGAATTTGTCGCCGAGCGCCGCCTTTGCCCCGTCGCGCGCGCGCGTCCACGCGATATGCCCGATCTTGTAACTGCACGCCTGGCCGATCTGGGTGCAATAGCGCTCAACCTCGCGCTGGCAGCGCGGGCGGGCGAAGCCGGTCGTCGCAACCATATAGTCGGTCGCCTTTTCGCGGCTCCAGCGCTTTGTATGAATCCCTGTGTCGATGACGAGCCGCGCCGCTCGGAACAGGAACGATTGGAGGTAACCCGCCTTTTCGATGCCTTCATAGGCACCGAGCTCGTCGGCAAGTTGCTCGGAATAAAGCGCCCAGCCTTCCGAATAGGCGGAAAAACCGCCGATCTTGCGCAAGGTCGGAATGTCCTTCGATTCCTGCGCCAGGCTGATCTGCAGATGGTGACCCGGCAGCCCCTCGTGGAAGGTCAGCGAGGGCAGCGAGTATTTCGGCCAGTCGCCCGTATCCTTCAGGTTGATGAAGTAGATCGCGGGCCGCGAGCCATCGAGCGCGGCGCTGCGATAATAGCCGTTCGACGCGCCGTCCTCGATATCCTTGGGCACCGCGCGAATTTCGAGCGGTTGCGTCGGCAGGGTCGCAAAGGCCCGTGGCAGGCGCGCCGTCATGGCCCGGATTCCCGCATTGAGGCTTTCGATGAGTTCGAGCCGCGCCGGATCGGTATTGGCGTAAAGCTGTTCGGGCTGCACATTGAGCGCGGCCAGTCGCGCCCCCACCGTGCCCTGTGTCATCCCCGCCGCCTTCAGGATGACGTCGAGCTTGGCCGTGAGGTCGGCAACCTGTTGGAGGCCGATCTGGTGCACCTGCTCCGGCGTGAATTTGGTGGTCGTCGCCGCCTCGAGCGCGGCGGCATAAATCGCTGCCCCGTCCTTCAGGCGCCATGCGCCGTCGCCCGCCGCCGTCTTCGGGCGCAGCGCCTGCATCAGCGCAATCTGCCGGTCGAGGGCCGGATAGACAGCGCCTGCGACGATCCTTTCGGCCAAGGCCTGCCAGTCGCCGGGAATATTCTTTGCTGCCGCGCGCGTAACGAGCGACTGAACCATGCCGCTGGCACCTGCAGCCGGGCTGCGCAGCTTCGCCATCTGCCCGAGCGTCAGGTCGATCGACCAGCCGGGCGCGACGAAGCCCCGCGTCGCCTCTATCCTCTGCTCGGTCGTTTCCTCGTCGAGCGATGTCGCAAACGCCGCCAGGCGGGACAGATAGGCATCGCAATCGGCCTTGGTATTGATCGTATGCGCGGTGTTGAGGAAGTCGGGAATTTCAAAGTACGAGCCGCCCTGCTGAAAGATGCGATAGGGTCGCTGCACGGAGTCGATACCGAAGCGGGCCGCCGGAACCGTCCGGCTCTCGAGCTGGTAGAGCACGACTTCGCGGTTCAGCTGTGCGGAGGGCGATAGCGTAGCTGGGGAAATCCGTTGCAAGGCAGCAATGGCGCGCTTGTTGCGGGCAAGGTCGGCTAGTCGTTCCGCCGCCGTGTTCGGGCTGAGCTTGGACTTCAGCGCGGCATTGGGGCCCTTGTCGAGCCCCAGTGAGCTTGCCCGTTCGGGAGAGTTGCGGACCGATTCCTGGAAAATCTGCTCGAACAGCGCATTGATCGCGGCATCGCCGCCTGCGGCCTGGGCCTCTGCCGGCAAGGGCAAAATCGAAAATGCGGCAGCAGCGCCGGAAGCGGCGACGAATTGGCGGCGATCCATGGGAAATCCTCTCAACTGACTGGGCGTCAGCCTAGACTGCGTCTCTCACGCCCTGCAAGCTCCACGACATAATGCCAGGCGACACGGCCGGATCGGCTGCCGCGCCGGGTCGAGAAGCTGATCGCGTCGGCAGGATCGAACGGCAACTGATAGGCCGCAGCATAAGTGGCGACCATCGCCAGATAGGTCGGCTGGTCGGCCACATGAAAGCCGAGCGACAGGCCGAAACGATCGGCCAGGGCCAGCGCATCATCGGCAGCATCGCGCGGATTGATGGCGCTGTTCTGCTCTTCCATGTCGCGCTTGACGATATGACGCCGGTTCGAGGTGACGTAGAGTCGGACGTTGCCGGGCCGGGCCGCGGCACCACCGTCGAGCATCGACCGAAGCCTGCGCGCCGCTTGCCCATCGTCGAAGCCGAGATCGTCGAAGAAGACGATGAGGCGGCGCTCCCATGTCGTCAGCGTTGCGAACAACGCAGGCAATGTGTCGAGGGCACCGGCCGCGAGCTCCACCAGCGCCAGGCCGCCCGTAGCACCGACCGACGCCTTGGCCAGCGCCGACTTGCCCGAACCGCGCGCGCCCCATAGCAGCGCATCATGCGCGGCAAGGCCGGCCGCATGGCGTCGGCAATTCTCGACAAGCGCCGCCTTTGCCGCATCGATTCCCGTGAGCAATTCGAGCGGAAGCGGATGAAAGTCGGCGACGGCGAGCGTCCGCCCGTCCCAGCGATACGCCGGCGCGTCGGATGCCACCGGCAGGGGCGCCGGCGGGGCGATCCGCTCCAGGGCCTCGGCAATTCGGCGCAATGCGTCTTCCATGCAAGCGCCCTAGCGCCCGCTGCGCGCCTTCGCCAGCCGCAGGCGGTAGGCGGGAATGTCCGGCGCGAGCTGAACCGCCTTTTCGAGCAGGGCGACCGCCGTTGCCCTGTCCCCGGATATGCCAGCAAACCAGCCGTAATTCGCGGCAACGGGTGCACTGCCCGGCACGAGCCGATAGGACTCGCGCGCCAGCTCCACAGCTTCGCCTGCCCGCTGCTGGCTGAGCCTGACCCAGCCCAGGTTGTTAAGAAGAATGGCATCGCGGTCGCCGAGCGTGGCACGCAATCCGTCGAGCAGCTTGCCCGCCCGGTCCCATTGCCTGCCCGCAAGCGCCGCGTCCGCCGCGAGCAGCCGGGCGGCCACGCTCCGCGGATACTGCGTCACGAAGACATCGACGACGACAAGCGCGGCGGCACTGTCGCCGGCGCGACGAAGCGCATCGATCAGGCGCAACGCGATGCCTTCCGAGAACTGCAGGTTCGCGGCGCGGCGATAGGCGTCGGCCGCCTCGCGCCAGCGACCGGCCGCGCCCAACGCGTCCCCGACGAGCATCATGGCGCCGGGCGACCCGGGATGAGCGCGCTCTATTCCTTGGGCGATGCCCACTGCTTCGGTCGCCCGACCGCTCGCGGTCATGAGTCGGATCGTGGCGATTGGACCGCTCCCTTTCGCAGCAAAGGGCGTCGCCGCCGGTCGCAGGGGTTGCGCGGCGCGGTCGAGATATGCCCCGGCCGCCGCGCGGTCACCCAAGCTCTCGCAGGCGCGGCCCATGACGGTCAGCGTGTAACTGTCGGCATCGGGCCGGTCGGCAATCGGACGAAGCGTGTCGATGGCGCCACGTCCGTCGCCGCTCGCCCAGAGCGCGCGACCCAGCAGGCGCCGCGCCGCCATATTCTCGGGCTGCATGTCGACTGCCGCGCGCAAATGGATAAGGGCCTGCTCCTCGTTGCCCTGCGCGAGTTCCACCGAACCGGCGAGCAGGCGGAAACCGGCCAGGTCGTTCAGGCGCGCACCGATGTGATAGACCAGGCTCTGCGCCAGCCCCCATTCGCCCGCGCGTGCCGCCAGCACGGCCTGCAGGTAAAAGGCGCGCGCATTGTTCGGGCTGATGGCGAGCATCTCGCGTGTCTGCGCCAGCATGTCGCGGTAGCGGCCCAGTTCGCCGAGCGTCGCTGCCCGCTCGGCCATCGCGGTCATATTGCGCGGCTGGAGCGCAAGCACCCGCTCGTACCACGGCAGCCCCGCAGCATAGCCGTAGCGGTCGCGCAGCAGATTTCCCGACAGGATGAGCGCGTCGACATTGTTGTTGTTGATCGCCAACGCCCGCTCGGACGCTTCGATCGCGCCCGCGACGTCGCCTGACATCAGCCGAACACGCGCGGTATCCGACCATACGAGCGTGTCGTCCGGCGCCAGCTGCAGCGCCAGCTCCATTTCGCGCAGGGCAGTGGAACCGTCCAGTGCAGCGGCAGCGCGCACGCGTGCCGCATAGGCGCGGAAGGAGGGCGCGACCTTCGCATCGTCCGCGATGCCGCGAACCCGCGCGATGTTGCCCTGGATCAGAAAGGCGTTGGCCAGCAGATGGCGGACGTCGGCGAGCGGCACGCCCTGCCTGACGGCTGCCTCGAACCGCAGTTGCGCCGTAACGGCATCCCCCCGCTGAAGGGCTGCCTGCCCCTGCGCCACCAGCGCAGCGCCGGACGCGGGCACATCCGCGCGCGAGGGCATGGCCACAAGCACATACCATGCAGCCATGACGGCCCCCGCCGCGTACAATAGGCACGGGCCCCGGCGTGCGGATCGGCGCACGGATGTCGTCATTCGCCGCTTGTCTCAGACCGCAATGTTATAGCTCTTCAGCAGATCGTAGAGCGTCGGTCGACTGATCCCGAGCAACTTGGCGGCGCCCGATATATTGCCCTCGGTACGCGCGATCGCTCGATTGATCGCCTTTCGGTCGGCCGCTTCGCGGACGGACTTGAGGTTGATCGGGTCGTCGGTATCCACGCGCTCTGCAAGGTCGAGATCGGCGGCCGTCACCAGCTTGCCGTCCGCCATGATGACGGCCCGCTTCACCCGGTTCTCGAGCTCGCGCACATTGCCTGGCCAGTTGTGCGCGTCGAGCGCGGCGAGCGCGTCCGGCGACAGCCCGGTCACGTCCGATCGCATCGACGATGCGAATCGCTGGACAAAAGCGCGGCCCAACAGGCTGGCATCTCCCGGCCGCTCAGCAAGCGACGGAATATGAACGACGATTTCGGCAAGCCGGTAATAGAGATCTTCGCGAAACGCTCCGCTGGCGACCATGGCGTCCACGTCGCGATGGGTCGCCGTCACGACGCGGGTGTCCACCGGAATGCCCTTTCGTCCGCCCACGCGTTCGATCGTGCGCTCCTGGAGAAAGCGCAACAACTTGACTTGGAGGCTCAGCGGCACGTCGCCGATTTCGTCGAGGAACAGGGTGCCACCTTGCGCCTGTTCGATCTTGCCCTCGGTCGTCTTCACTGCCCCCGTGAATGCGCCCTTCTCATGACCGAACAGTTCGCTTTCGAGCAGGTTCTCGGGAATCGCTGCACAGTTGATCGCGACGAAGGCGCCGTCGCGCCGGCCGCTGGTTTCGTGCAGCCCCCGCGCCAGCAACTCCTTGCCGGTTCCACTTGCACCGAGCAGCATGACGGATACGTCCGCGCTGGCGACGCGCTCGATCGTGCGGACGGTCTTCAGCATTTCAGGCGCGGCAGTTATGATCCCGCCCAGCAATGTCGTCCCGCCCTGCACGCTCGCCAGCCGGATATTCTCCGCCTCCAGCGAGTGAACATGGAAGGCCCGCGCGACGATCAGGCCGAGTTCGTCGATTTCGACCGGTTTGGCATAAAAGTCATAGGCCCCCGACGCTATCGCGCGCAGCGCCGACTCGCGCGCGCCATGTCCGGAGGCTACGATCACCTTGGTATCGGGCTTCAGCCGCAGGATCTCGGCAAGTGTCGCAAACCCCTCCTCGACTCCGTCGGGGTCGGGCGGAAGCCCGAGGTCGAGCGTAACGACATCGGGTTCGTGCAGACGCAGCATATCGATCGCGGTCGTACGGTCGCCCGCGACGATCACCTCGTAATCGTCATAAGCCCAGCGCAACTGGCGCTGCAGTCCCTCATCATCCTCGACGATCAATAATTTGCGGGCGGACGAGTCGGTCATGCAGCCGCCCTGTCATCGACGATTACGGCCTCTGTGCCGGGCAGCCAGATTGTCATGCGCGTCCCTTCTCCCGGTGCGGTCACGATGCCGATGCGGCCGCCCATGGCGGTGACGATTGCCCGCGCTTCATAGGCGCCGACGCCGAACCCGCCTGCCTTGGTCGAGGCGAAGGGGCGGAACAGCGAGCCGCGAACGAAATCCGCCGTCATGCCGGGCCCTCTGTCGGCGACTTCGATTCCCGTTTCGGCGCCGCGCCGGACGAGGGCGATCGTCACCGGCTGGTCCGGTGGACTTGCATCGATCGCGTTCTGGACGAGATGCGACAGCGCCTGTTCCAGGCGGACCGGATCGGCGAGGGCAAAGGCCTCGGTGTCGGCTACGATGACGACCGGGTGCCGTTTGCGAAAGCCGCCGCCCAGGGTTTTCGCCACCACGCCAAGGTCGACGATCCGGGGTTCCTCGGTTTTGCCCGTGTTGTGCTGCGACAGGCGCGCGAGCAGGTCGTTCATGCGCGCGGTCGAGGATTGCAATGTCGCGATCATATCGGCGCGGAACTCCGGCTTTTCGGCGTGGCGTTCGGCGTTTCTGGTGACGAGCGTCAATTGGCTTACCAGATTCTTGATATCGTGCATGATGAAGGCGAAGCGGCGATTGAACTCGTCGAAGCGCGCGCCGTCCGACAGGGCTTCCTGGGCATGTGCCTCGGCCAGGTAGCTCGCGACCTGCCGCCCCGCGAGACGCAGCAGATCGAAATCCTCCCAGTCGAGCGCCCGCGCGACGAGCGGCCTCTCGAGCAGCACGGCACCCGCCAGGCGGTCGAAGTGGACGAGCGGGACAATGGCCCAAGCCGAGGTGTCCGAGATGATCCATTCCGGGATCGTCGCGGCCTCGGCCATGTCGCCGTGCCCGCGCCGCAGGGGATCGAGCTCGATGATGCGACCGGTCGCGAGCCGCCGGACAAGATCCGCGCTCCCCGATTCGAGTGGCGGCTGTGATCCTTCCCAACCCCAGCGCGCGCCGATCGTGAAGCCGTCATGATTGGGTAACAGCAAGACCCCGCCCGGTGCCTTGACGATGTCGGCGACGGCCTTGACGACGCGCATTTCGAGGGCCGCGGCGCCGGGACCCGGGACGCCCAGTGTATCGGTGAAGCGAAGCCACTCGGCCCGGTAATCATAGCGATGGGCGAACAGATGCTTGGTCAGCACGACGTTCAACCACGCACGCGCCTCGGGAGAGGCCATGACGAAGGTAAACACGACGCCTGCCGCCAGCAGCGCCAGGGGCGGTATTGCACGCGCCCAGGCTCCGGCCAGCGATTGCAGGGCATATGCTGACAGAATGACGACGCCCAGATATGCCAGCGCGGCGACCAGGCCGATCGAGCGGAATGCGACGGTTCGCGACAGGCGGATCGTCCAGTCGGTGTTGCGCCGCGCGCCAAGGGCAACCAGCGGCGCGAGCATGGCGACGGCCACCCCACGCGCGATCGCGAATTCTGCGACCCAAGTCCCCTGCGTCCAGCACAGGGCGTAGAAGGTGAGGTCCATGCCCCACAAGGCGCCAAGCGCGGCGAGCGGCAGGCCCACACCCGCGCGCGCGCCTGCGGCGGTCGCCGTGTAGAGGTTGTGCACGGCGACCAGCGCGCCGACCGCGAACACCATGCGCAGGGCGAACGCCGACATCAACGACGACTGGCTGGGAACTGCCGGTGCCGGATCGATCAGGGCCAGCGCATCGATGACGATGGCGGTGCCGGCCGCAAAGGCGAGGACCCCGTAAAGGGCACGCAAGCTCCGGTATTCGGTGCCGCCGCGCCGCAGGAGCGCAAACAGGAAACTCAGCCATCCCAGGTTGCGAATGCTTTCGGTCAGCTGGCTTGCAGCGGCGTCCACCCCCAAGGACGATGTGGCGGCCGCCCAAAGCGCCGTGAGGGCGCAGGCGAGAATCACGGCGCGCGCGGCGCGATCGCGCCAACGGGGCAACTGGCACGCGGCGACCGCCATGAACAGCAAGGCCGCGAGAACGTGGCTCCACGCAAGCGCCAGCAGGGTCATCGCGCACCGTCGGGGAAAAGGACGACGCGGATCGTCTGCAGAATGATCACGACGTCGAGGAACGGCGTATAATTCTTGGCGTAGTAGAGATCATACTCCAGTTTTTGCCGCGCGTCGTCGAGACTGGCGCCATAGGGATAATTGATCTGGGCCCAGCCCGTGATACCGGGCTTCACGACGTGACGCTCCGCGTAGAATGGGATCTTCTTGGTCAGCTCCGACACGAATTGGGGCCGTTCCGGGCGGGGCCCGACAAAACTCATCTCCCCCTTCAGCACGGTCCACACCTGCGGAAGTTCATCGATGCGGAGCTTGCGGAGGACGCGGCCGACGCGGGTGATGCGCGGATCGTCCCTTTCGGCCCAAACGGCCTTGCCTGCGATCTCGGCATCCTGCCGCATCGAACGCAGCTTCACGATATCGAAAGGCGCGCCGTACAGGCCCGTGCGCGTCTGCCGGTAAAAGGCGGGGCCGCGGGAATCCAGTTTGACAGCCAGCGCGCCCAACAGGATGAACGGCAGGCTGAGCGCCAGCAGCAGTGACGCGACCACGATATCGAAAAGCCTTTTGGCAAGCGACGAAAGCCGCCGGCCGCTGGAAAAACCATCAGAAAAGATCAGCCAGCTCGGGTTGATGCTGCGCAAGTCCACCCGGCCGGTCTCGCGTTCCAGAAAAGTGGAAATCTCGTTCACATGCACGCCCAGCGTCCGGATATGCAGCAGGTCGGTGACCGGCATCGCCTTGCGTCGCTCCTCCAGCGCCAGCACGACCTCGTTGGCGCCCAGCCGGGCAGCATAGGCGGCAAGATCCTCGATGGCGGCGCGCTGCACCGCGGTCCCCACGACAGGCGTGCAATCGCCCATGTCGACATGTCCGACCACCGAAAAGCTCGTCGCCCGCTCCGCGCCCAGGCGCCCGAGCCGCGCCGCGCGCTGCCCCGCCCCCAGCACCAATACCCGGCGCTTGAAGGCTTCCGTGCCGAGCGTCTGCCCCAAGACCGTCCGAATGCTCACGAGCAGGACGAACGCAAAGGCCATCGCATACAGCGAATTGGATCGCCACAACGTGTAGCCGGGCAACAGGAAATAGACGACCGACAGGAAGATGACGCCCAAGCAGATCGCGACCATCAGGCGCGCCGCCGCAAAGCGCAGCGAGTGAAAGGCGTCGCTGCCGTAGACGCCGACCGCGACCATCGCGAGCTGAAGCGCCAGCGCAAAGTTGATCAGCGGCCAGTACCGCAAGGCAATCGGGTCGATCGCCATGCCGATCTGTCGCGCGCGGACTACCCAGGCTGCATCCGCCGCGACCAGCAACAGCGCCATGTCGATGAGCGCGAGGAACAGCACCGCATAGGGCACATAGTGTTTGAACAGCCTGAACACCGCTTGCCTGCTTTGCCTATTCCGTCACTGCGTCAAATAATCCGACACCCGTGCCACTGTCGCTTAAATTGACAAAGATATGGTGAAGGCAATGAAACCAAAGGGAGCGGAGCGGCCCTTTGGCGCGTTAGGCTGGCACTCGGGGAACGACCTGACTAGGGAGACACGATGACCGATCCGAAGCGAATTACCCCCGTCGTCTTGTCCGGCGGTTCAGGAACGCGGCTCTGGCCGATGTCCCAGCCCGGGCGGCCCAAGCAGTTCCTGCCGCTCGCTTCCGACGCGACGATGTTCGAAGCGACGGTTGCGCGTTGTGCCGACCGGGGGCGCTTTGCCGCGCCCATGATCGTGGCCAACGCGCGCCATGCCGATCTGATCGACACGCAATTGGCGGGGATCGAGGCGACCCTGATCCTCGAACCGCTTGCCCGCAACACGGCGCCTGCGATCGCGCTCGCAGCACTGCTTGCCGACCCCGGGTCACCGTTGCTCGTCATGCCCAGCGACCATGTCATTGCCGACGAAGCAGGATTTATGGCGGCGGTCGATGCGGCCCTGCCGCTCGTCGAGGACGGCTGGCTGGCGACCTTCGGCATAGCGCCGGACGGTCCCGAGACCGGCTATGGCTATATCCAGACCGGCGAGAAGCTCGCGCCCGGGGTGCACCGCGTCGCACGCTTTATCGAAAAGCCCGACCGCGCACGCGCCGAAGCCATGATCGCGTCAGGCGGCCACGTCTGGAACGGCGGCATTTTCCTGTTCCGGGCCGACGCGTATCTCGGCGCCCTGGCGGCTTATGCGCCCGACATGCTCGCGGCTGCGCAGCGTGCCGTGGCCGCCGCCCGGCACGAGGGCAACCGGATCCTGCCGGACGAAGCCGCCTTCGCCGCCAGCCTGTCCGAATCGATCGATTACGCGGTGATGGAAAAGGCGGAGCGGGTCGCGGTCGTTCCCGTCGCCATGGGTTGGTCTGACGTCGGTTCCTGGGATGCGCTGCACACTATCGGGTGCGATGCCCGGGGCGACGCGCACAGCGCCAGCAACGGCGGAGACGTAATCGCCCTCGATACTTCCAACTGCCTGTTGCGCAGCGACGGCATCCGGATCGCGGCGGTCGGGATCCACGACCTGATCGTCGTGGCGAGCGGCAACGACGTGCTGATCCTGCCGCGCGGCCAGAGCCAGGACGTCAAGCGGATCGTCGAGGCGATGAAGGAACGCCAGATCTGATGGCCGGCCGCTGGCCCACGACATTGTGGATCGTGCGCCACGGCCAGAGCGCGGGAAACGTCGCGCGCGACCTGGCCGACGAACAGGGCCTTCACCGCATCGAGTTGAACAGCCGTGACGTCGACGTACCGCTGTCGGCGCTCGGTGAACGACAAGCGGCAGCGCTCGGGAAGTGGTTTGCCGGCGGCCATGAGGACGGTCGCCCGGAAATCATCCTTTCCTCGCCATACGTGCGCGCCGTCCGCACGGCCGAACTCTTTCGCGACGCGGGCGGCTGCGATGCCGACGAGATCGTGTGCGTCGACGAGCGGCTGCGCGAAAAGGAATTCGGCATTCTCGATGGCCTGACGCAGGCCGGCATCGGCGCGACCTTTCCGGACCAGGCCGAGTTCCGCCGCGTGCTCGGCAAATTCTATCACCGGCCGCCGGGCGGCGAGAGCTGGGCCGATGTCATCCTTCGGCTGCGCGGTGTCCTCGATACCATCACGCTCCACTACGCCGGCATGCGGGTGATGATTGTCGCGCATCAGGTCGTTGTGCTGTGCCTGCGCTACATCATCGAGAACCTCGACGAAGCGAAGATCCTGGCGATCGACAAATCGGCCGATGTCGCCAATTGCTCCGTCACTGAATACCGGTTCGATGCAGCGGCGGGGAAAGGCGGCAATCTCAAACTCGTCCGCTACAACGCGACTGCCCCGATGGATGCCAGTGACACGCCAGTGACCAGCGCGTGCGAGCCGATCACGGCGGCACGCGGATGACGGCGCCCGCCGATCTCGACCGCGACTGGCTTGGCACGCACCCGCTGCCGGTCCACGCGGAAAGCACGGACAAGAATGCGCGAGGACGCGTCCTGCTCGTCGGCGGTGCCCGCTTCGTGCCGGGCGCGCTGCGTCTGACGGGAGAAGCCGCCCTGCGCGCAGGTGCCGGCAAGCTGCAGATGGCGACCGTCGCCGATGTCGCGATGCACGTCGGCGTGCTCGTGCCCGAAGCAGCGATGATCGCGCTCCCGGTCGATGACGCCGGCGAGATCGGTGCACAGGCGGTGCCGGAAATCGAGACGGCCATGGCAACGTGCGACGCCTTCATCCTCGGGCCAGGCATGAGTTCGACGCCGACGTCGGTGGCGCTTGTGAAATCCTTGCTGTCGCGGCCTCGTGAAGGCCTGTCGATCGTGCTCGACGCTGCCGCAATCGGTGCATGTGCCGACCTTGCCGACGCGGTGCGGGGGCACGCCGGGCGCGTGGTGCTCACCCCGCACCATGGCGAGATGGCCGCCCTCACGGGCCATGACATCGACCATGTCTCCGCCAATGACGAGACCGTCGCCATCGACATTGCCGCACGTTACGGCGCGGTGGTCGCACTAAAGGGCGCGACCACGGTCGTCGCTTCACCCTGCGGCGCAACACTGCGCTTCAGGGGCGGCGGCATCGGTCTTGCGACCGGCGGATCGGGCGACGTACTCGCGGGCCTGATCGGCGGCCTGCTTGCGCGCGGCGCCGACCCGCTGACGGCGACGGGCTGGGGCGTCTGGCTGCACGGCGAGGCGGGCAAGCTCGTCGGCGAGACTCTCGGCCCCATCGGCTTCCTTGCCCGCGACCTGTTGATCACCATCCCCCGGCTGATGGCCTTTGCGAAGCCCAAGCCGGGGATCGGTTTCGGCTAGGCGGCCGGTTCGAGCTTGTCCTGCGTCTTCGTCTCGAAGTCGCTGGCATCGTGCCGTTCGCGCAGCTGGCTGGAAAGATCGCCCATTGCCCGGTTGACCATCCGCCCGCGCTTCACGGCGGGCCGCTCGGCGATCTGCTCGGTCCAGCGAATGACGTTCTTGTAGTCGTGCACGGACAGAAACTCCGCAGAGCCCGGATAGGCCTGTCCAGTTGCAACGGCGCCATACCAGGGCCAGACCGCCATGTCGGCGATCGAATAGTCGGCCCCCGCCAGATATTCATTGGCCGCCAGGCGCCGGTCGAGCACGTCGAACTGACGCTTCACCTCCATCGCGAACCGGTCGATGGCATATTCGATCTTGACCGGCGCATAGGTATAGAAATGGCCGAAGCCGCCGCCGAGAAATGGCCCGGCGCCCATTTGCCAGAACAGCCAGTTGAGCGCCTCGGTCCGCCCCGCCGTATCCTTGGGTAGAAAGGCGCCGAACTTGTCGGCGAGATAGAGCAGAATCGAGCCGGACTCGAAGACGCGGATCGGTTCCGGGCCGCTGCGATCCATCAACGCCGGAATTTTCGAGTTCGGATTGATGTCGACGAAGCCGCTGCCGAACTGATCGCCCTCGTTGATGCGGATCAGCCAGGCGTCGTACTCGGCACCGCTGTGACCTGCCGCGAGAAGTTCCTCGAGCATCACCGTGACTTTCACCCCGTTGGGGGTCGCCAGCGAATAAAGCTGCAGCGGATGCTTGCCGACGGGCAACTCCTTGTCGTGCGTGGGGCCGGCGGTCGGGCGGTTGATACTGGCGAAGGGTCCGCCGTTGCCCGGGGCCCAGGTCCAGACCTTGGGGGGCACATAGTCGGGCGTGTCGGTCATGGCTGGTCTCCGCATAGAGGATGTCGGCCCAAGCTAGGGAACCCGCTCGCGAAAACCACCCCTGTCTGAAGCAATCAGTACGGAGGCGGTCGTTTTGCCCGCTGGAGTCGCGCGGCATTCGTCCACCAGGCAAGATCGTCGGCGAAACGCGGGAATGATTTGACGAGCACCGTACCGCCGTCGCCGGTCGGCTCGCCCGCCTCATTCAGGGCATGGCCGATGGCGCCGACTGCCAGCGGGGTCGAGGTTATCACCATTCCCATTTCCGAAAGGATGCCGTGCCACGCGAGCGCCGCGCGCGCGCCGGCGAGACGTCCCGCCGAATAGCTGGCGATTGCCGCCGGACGCCAGAACCATTCCTCGAGGAAATGGTCTGTCAGGTTCTTGAGGCCCGGCTGTACGCCCCAATTATATTCGCCGGTCACGAAGACAAAGGCATCGGCGCCACGGATCTTTCCGGCAAGCGTTTCCAGCACTTCGGGTGCGGACCCTTTCGGATACTCCTTGTACATCCGGTCGAGCATCGGCAGGTCGAGCGCCTTGGCATCGATCAGTTCGGCATCGGCCCCGCGTGCGCGGAACGCCGCGACGAGATAATCCGCCAGGCGGATCCCCTGCCGACTGGACCGGTACGAGCCGTAAAAGATCAGGATACGGTCGGTCATGTCATGCTCCTGTCGGGCGCTCGGGGCGGCGCCTCCAAAAATCGATGCGCGCGGCGCATCGTCGCGTTAAGGTGCCGTGATGACGATCTTCGAACAAGCCAAGGCCCGTGCCGATGAAATCGCCCCACCGCCGGCGGACCAACCCCTGACCGCCGCCGCAACCGCGTTCGGCTTCGGCCTGTTCGTGACCGGATTGTTCGTGTCACTGGAATGGCTGGGCGTGCCCGCCTGGATCGGCTGGCTCACCGCCGCTTTCGCATATGGCGGCATCGCCTATGCCGACTGTCAGCTGGGATGGACGCGCAACAAGCGCGAATATCGCGAAGCGCTTGAAACGCTGAAACAACAGTCAGGCGCTCCATCGATACATTAACGGGCGAACAGCTCGGAATCGTCGGCAAATGCCTTGAACTCCAGCGCGTTGCCGCTGGGGTCGCGAAAGAACATCGTCGCCTGCTCGCCGACTTGGCCCTCGAACCGGATACAGGGCGCAATGCCGAACACGGTCCCCGCAGCTTCGAGCCGCGCGGCAAGCGCGCGCCAGTCCTGCATCGTCAGGACGACGCCGAAGTGGGGCACGGGCACGTCATGCCCATCGACCCGGTTGGCATGCGACGCGCCTGAACCGGCGGACAAATGGGTCACGATCTGGTGGCCGTAAAAGTCGAAGTCGATCCACATGTCGCTACTGCGCCCTTCCGGGCAGCCCAGCACGCCGCCGTAGAAAGCCCGAGCTGCCGCCAGGTCGTGAACGGGAAACGCAAGATGAAAGGGCCGGATCATTTCGGCGCTGCCAGCGCGGCACAGTCTTGGACCAAATCGTCTTGGATCCCGCCCCTCGCGTGCGCAGCTTCCCGCTCGACCGCGATTTGATCGGCGACCTGTGACGCGCTCTGACCGGTGGCAGCGCCTTCCACGCGGGCGCGATAGGCGAGTACAGCGGCAAGCGTTGCAAGGTCCTTTGCCGATTCCGATACGCCTTGGCCTTCCCTCGCGGCGTCGGCAGCCAGCGCCGTCACTGCCGCGCACCGCGGCAGCGTGGGCGGCGGCGCCACGATTGTCATGCGCGTCACGCAGGCCTCGACATCCCCACGCGGAATCGTCTTCGATTTTTGGAGCTTCGCGACGTCGGCCAGTATCAGGTCACGGACCGCCTCGCGCGTTTGGCCGGTCTCGGCCATCGTGCGGGCGCCGACGACTGCCGCAAAGCGTGCGCCGTCGCTGCCGAGAGGCGGCAATCCCACCCATGTCTTGGGTGCCCGGCGCTGGTCGCTGGCGACGATGCCGAGCACTGCGACGCAGCGAATGTCTTGCGCGGATTGGGGGGACATGGCCGTGGCGACCAGCAAGGCAAGGGCGATCATGGTGACAGCCTAGCGCGACTGCGCATCGTCTCTTGTGTTGTAAATGCGCAACACCATATGCTGGGTCATGAACCTCGAAATCTTTACCGACCGCGCCAAGGGATTTCTCCAATCGGCGCAAACCGTTGCCATCCGGATGTCGCACCAGCGAATCGCGCCCGAGCACCTTTTGAAGGCTTTGCTCGAAGACAGCGAAGGCATGGCTTCCGGCCTGATCCGCAAGGCAGGAGGCGACCCCGCCGTGGCGTTGCGTGAAACCGAAGCGCTTCTCGCCAAGCATCCGGCGGTGTCGGGGGGCGGCGCTCAGCAGACGCCGGGCCTCGACAATGACCTTGTCCGGCTGCTCGACCAGGCTGAACAAGTGGCGAAGAAGGCCGACGACAGCTTTGTCACGGTCGAGCGTCTTCTGCTCGCCATGACCCTGTCGGCGTCGACCGCTGTCGGCAAGGCGCTGACCACGGCTGGCGTGAAGCCCGATGCGCTCAACGCTGCGATCAACGAACTTCGCAAGGGCAAGACGGCCGATACCGCAGGTGCCGAAAACGGCTATGACGCGATGAAGAAATACGCGCGCGACCTGACGCAGGCAGCGCGTGACGGCAAGCTCGATCCGGTCATCGGCCGCGACGAGGAAATCCGCCGCACGATCCAGATCCTGGCGCGGCGCACCAAGAACAACCCCGTGCTCATCGGCGAACCCGGCGTCGGCAAGACCGCGATCGCCGAGGGGCTGGCGCTGCGCATCGCCAACGGCGACGTGCCCGACGGCATCAAGGACCGCGACCTGATGGCGCTCGACATGGGCGCGCTGATCGCGGGTGCCAAATATCGCGGCGAGTTCGAGGAGCGGTTGAAGGCCGTGCTCGACGAAGTGCGCGCTGCGGAGGGGCAGATCATCCTGTTCATCGACGAGATGCACACGCTGATCGGCGCGGGCAAGACCGACGGCGCCATGGACGCGTCGAACATGATCAAGCCGGCATTGGCGCGCGGCGAACTCCACTGCATCGGCGCCACGACGCTCGACGAATACCGCAAGTACGTCGAGAAGGACGCAGCCCTGCAGCGGCGCTTCCAGCCGGTGTTCGTCGGCGAGCCGACGGTCGAGGATACTGTCTCGATCCTGCGCGGGCTCAAGGAGAAGTACGAGCTGCATCACGGTGTGCGCATCACCGATGGCGCGATCGTTGCAGCCGCCACCCTGTCGCACCGTTACATCACCGACCGCTTCCTGCCCGACAAGGCCATCGACCTGATGGACGAGGCGGCTTCGCGCCTGCGCATGGAGGTCGAAAGCAAGCCCGAGGAAATCGAGGCACTCGACCGTCGGATCGTCCAGATCAAGATCGAGGCGATGGCGCTGGAAAAGGAAACCGATGCCGCGTCGAAAGACCGGCTGGCCTCGCTGCGCACCGAACTTGCCAATCTCGAGGAACAGTCCGCCTCGCTCACCACCCGCTGGCAGGGTGAGAAAGAGAAAATTCAGGCCGAGGCCAAGCTCAAGGAACAGCTCGACGCCGCACGGATCGCACTCGAGCAGGCACAGCGCACGGGCGACCTGGGGCGGGCGGGCGAACTGCAATATGGCACGATTCCGGCGATCGAGAAGCAACTGACCGATGCGCAGAGCGCCGCGGCCGGTGCCATGCTCCGCGAGGAAGTCACCGCCAACGACATCGCCGGCATCGTCTCGCGCTGGACCGGTATACCGGTCGACAAGATGCTCGAGGGCGAGCGCGAAAAGCTGCTCCAGATGGAATCGATGCTCAACAAGTCGGTGATCGGGCAGGAGGCCGCCGTGGCCGCCGTGTCATCCGCCGTTCGCCGCGCGCGTGCCGGGCTGCAGGACCCGAACCGGCCGCTCGGCAGCTTCCTGTTCCTGGGCCCGACCGGCGTCGGCAAGACCGAACTGACCAAGTCGCTCGCCAATTTCCTGTTCGACGACCCCGCCGCGATGGTGCGTATCGACATGAGCGAGTTCATGGAGAAGCACTCCGTCGCGCGGCTGATCGGCGCCCCTCCGGGCTATGTCGGTTATGAGGAAGGCGGCGTCCTCACCGAGGCCGTCCGCCGTCGCCCCTACCAGGTGATCCTGTTCGACGAGGTGGAGAAAGCCCATGGAGATGTGTTCAACGTTCTTCTCCAGGTGCTCGACGACGGCCGCCTGACCGATGGACAGGGCCGCACCGTCGACTTTACCAACACGCTGATCATCCTGACGTCGAACCTGGGCAGCCAGTTCATCGCCAACCTGCCCGACGAGCAATCGGTCGAGAGCGTCGAGCCGCAGGTGATGGACATCGTCCGCGGGCATTTCCGCCCTGAGTTTCTCAACCGGCTGGACGAGATCGTGCTGTTCAACCGCCTGTCGGCCGCGAACATGGCGCCGATCGTCGATATCCAGGTGGCCCGTGTGCAGAAGCTTCTTGCCGATCGCAAGGTGACGCTCGACCTGACCGATGCCGCGCGCGCCTGGCTGGGGCGTGTCGGCTATGATCCGGTCTATGGCGCACGCCCGCTGAAACGCGCGGTGCAAAAATATTTGCAGGACCCGCTTGCCGACGCCATCCTGCGCGGCGAAGTGCCCGATGGCGCGACCGTCAAGGTCGACGAGGGCGACGGGAAGCTGGTCATCGGCTGAAACGCAAACGGCGCGGGGATTGCTCCCCGCGCCGACTTACGCAACTTGAACCGAAGAAATCAGAACTTCACGCGCACGCCCGCATAATAGCGACGGCCGAGCGCATCATAGGTCCCTGCATCGGTGTCCTGTCCGGCCGACGCGCCGATATCGGCGAGATAGGGCGGCTTGTTGTCGAGCAGGTTATCGGCACCCACGTAGAATTCGAAGCGCTGCTGAACCTTGAAGCGGAGCTGCCCGTCGAGATAGAATTCGGGCGCCACGCGGTAGGCCGGGTTTACGCCCGGCGCTGCACCCGTGAGTTGGTCGTCGAGATACGACGCACCGATGTAAGTGCCGGTAAAGTTGAGCCCGAAGTTGTCGTCGTCATAGCCCAGCGTGGTCGTGAAGCGATCCTTCGCGGCACCCAGTTCGCCCGCGAAATAATCGCGGTCCGACCCGGGCAACGGCACCGAATAGCCGCTGATCAGGTGCGTGTAGGAAACGCGCCCCGTGAAGGTGCCCGGCGCAAACCCCAACATGTTCTTGGGGCTGACCCAGGTAAGGACGGTATCGATGCCCGAGGTCTTCACACCGCCCGAGTTGGTCGGCGTGGTATTGACCTCGTCCAGCGAGCCGGCGCTGTTCGCACCCTGCGGCGCGGCCCGACGAACGATGAGCGCGCACAGCGCCGTGTTCGACTGGTTGTAGCACTGGTCGAGGATGAACTGCAGCGGCGTCGACACGATCGCGTCACGGATGCGGATGTTGAAGTAATCCACCGTGAGCGTGAAGTTGCGCAGCGCCGAGATCGATCGCGGATTGATCACGACGCCGGCCGTGAACGAGTCGCCTTTTTCTTCCTGCAGATTTGGATTTCCCCCACCGAAGCTGGTGATGCCCTGCAGATCGGCCTGGCTGACAGTGAAAGCCCCGTTTGCCGCGATGTTGGCATTGACGCCGGGCGCCGCGCGGCAGTTGGTTGCCAGCGTCCCCGCCGTCGTGGCCGTGATGCCGGCACAGGGATCCTGCAGACCGCTCGGGAAGTCCTGCTGCGGCGGCTGGAACAGCTCGTTGATGTTCGGAGCGCGCACCGACCGGGCCCAGATCGTCCGGAACCGGATATCCTGCACCGGCGCCCATTCACCGCCATAGTTGTAGCTGACCGTCGTGCCGATCGTGTTGTAGTCCGACACACGGATGGCACCGCGGACGCTGAGCGTGTTGAAGAACGGACGGTCCTTCAACAGGGGGACGATCACCTCGCCATAGGCTTCCTTGACGTTGAAGCTGCCCCGTGTCGACGGCAACGCGTTGTTGCCGTTCAAGCCCTGTTGCGTCAGCAGATCGAAGTCGTTCGTCGAAGTTTCCCGCCGGTACTCGCCACCGATGCTGACACCGACCGGGTCGGCACCGAAGAGCGAGAACAGGTTGCCCGATACGTTGGCTCCGGCGACCGTCTGCGTGATCTTCGAACGCAGCGTCGTCGGCACCGCGAGGTAGCCGGCGGCGGGCGTGAGCGAATTGACGCCGAACGGATTTGCCGGAATGCAGCCGGCGGCTCGTGCCGCCGCATCGGCGCAGATGATCTCGGTCGTATTGCCGTTGCCATTCAGGTCGTTGACGTCGCGGATCGCGGCGAGCGCCTGAATGAAGCGCGGGCCGTTGAACTGGCCGCCGCCCGTCTGGTTCTCGATCGTCTCGCCGTAAACGCCGTAGACTTCGTAGTTGAACTGCTCGCTCGCGCCGAACTTGCCGTTGACGCCGCCTGCTACGCGCCACAGGTCGCGACTTGCGTCGCTTGTCCTGTTGCCGAAGTCGGCAAGCCGCTTGTCAAAGAAAATATCGCGAAGCCCGTCGCCGTCCGTGTCGGATGCGACGTTGAAAATTGCATCGGGGACATAGGGGTTGCGATACAAAACGCCGTTGACCCGGCTTTCGATCGCGATCTGCCCCCCCGTTGCCGGGTTGATCAGGTCGGACGACAGCGGAAACGCTTCGATCTGGGTCGTAACCTTGGTCTTCGCGTAATTGCCCTCGACAAAGAAATTGAGCGCCGGGCTGGCTTCAAAGTTGGCGCGACCGGCTGCGACATAGCGCTCCACGGGAACAGCCAGGTATCTGAAGTCGGAGCGGTTGAAGCCGTCCGGCCCAATCCTGGTCCCGTTGAGCGGCGACGCCGCAAACGGCGTGTTGTTCAGATTGCATATTCCGCCGTTGGTCGACGTGCAGGGACGCAAAGCGTTCGTCGTCGGATCATAGGTGAACGTGATCTGCGCAGGCACCCCTGGAGTCGCGGTTGACGACACGAACAACGGATTGCTCACATAATAGCGGCCACGCGGGCTGAAGCCCGACAGGAACGGGCGCTGCGGAACGAACAGATCGGCGTCATTGCCGGTGATGCTGCCGCCAAGGCTGGTGGAATCGACCGCCGACGAACCCGCCTCGGTCGAGCGATCGCGCTTCAGCACCGTACCCTGCTTCGAATAGCCGCCGAACAGCATGACGTTGCCACGGCCATCGGCGAAGTTCTTGCCGACGAGCAGATTGGCTTCACGATCGAACCCGTCGCCGCGGTCGGAAATACCGACCTTCGCATCGGCCTCGATGCCCTCGAATTTGGTCTTGTAGATGAAGTTCACGACGCCCGCGACGGCATCCGACCCGTACACCGCCGACGCGCCGCCGGTCAGGACATCGACCCGCTCCAGGAACTGGGTGGGGATAACGTTGAGATCGACGGCCGAGCTTCCGGGCACGCCGGCCACGAAACGGCGGCCGTTGACCAGTGTCAGCGTGCGGTCGCTGCCCAGATTGCGCAGGTCGACCGTAGCAACACCAGCGCTCTGCGTGGCAAAGCTCGAATTCGTCCGGCTGATGCCTGGCGTACCGAAAGCGGGATTCTTGAGCAGGACATCCTGCACGTTGGTGACACCGGATTGCGCGATCTGTTCAGCGCCGACGATCTGCAGCGGCGATGCCGAAGTTGCAGACGGGTTATTGATACGCGATCCGGTAACGACGATCGTATCGCCGGTATCGGCGGCCTCGGGCTGCGGGGCGGTTGCCTCGGGCGTCTGTGCGACCTGAGCGAGAACCGGACTGGCCAGAACGGTGGATACGGCTAGGATCGAAGCAGAAATCAGATGACGACGAAAATTGGTACGCATGGAAACATGACCTCATACACAGGTCGCATTCCCCCCAGATGCAACGCAAACACACCCCGCTAACACCGCAGGGCAAGGCCTTCGAATAACGGCACCGCTTGTCGCTAGCTACAGGCCAAGTCTTTCACTTCATCGGAATTTCCGAAGAGTGTTGCGTGACGGTCACACTTTGTTCCGCACTCGTTACGAAGATTGGCCCGCGGGTCCCGGGTCGGTCAGGGCGTAGAAATCTTGCAAGAGAGTCTGCTCGTCGAGCGAAAGGTACGGGTTCCATACGTCGAATATCAGGACGATGCGTTGCGCGGCGCTATCGTTCCACGCTTCGTGCTCGATGGTATCGTCGAAGGCGAAGGCCTCACCTTCGCGCCAGCTGCGCGTTTCACCACCAACACGAAAGCGGCATCCTTCCGGCACGACAAGGGGCAAGTGAATGATCGCGCGCGTGTTGGTGACGCCCGTGTGCGCCGGAATATGCGCTCCCGGCTTCAGGATGGAAAAAAAGGCCGAAGGGGCCTTGCCTTCGATGTGATTACGCGGCGCAAGTTCCAGCGCAGCTGCGGTTTCGGGACACAGGTCGCATATGGCGTCGTTGCGAACGCCATATTCCCACAGGAAGCAGGCGCTCCAGTCCAAAGAGCCGTCAAGTGACGACCATTTGTTTTCGGGCGCGCCCTTTTCCATCTGCACATATGGCCGGATGGCAGCGCTTCCCATTGCCACAAGCGCGAGAGCCTCTTTGCGGATAACTTCGGTTCGCGCTTCGATCTCGGAAAGCCAGGGGAAGTGGCTACGGTCGAAAAACTCGTCAGCAGGCAGGAAGGGAAAGTGGGTGCCGGCGCATTCGTTCTGATAGATCCTGCGCCGGCCAAGACTATGGTCGAGGCATGCTTCAAAGCGGCGAGCGGCCGGGCCCATCGCCGCCAATCGCGCGCCCAGCGCAGCATCGACTTTTCGGCTCAGACCAGCGTTGTGTGATTCCAGAAACGCGCGTCCTCGGGCGAGCGCGTCCGCCACCAGCGGCGGCGGTTCGTCCATTGCGGCGGCGAGTTGCACCACGGCGCTCCAGCCTTGAGCCGCCTCACGTGCCCGCCCGAGGCGCTGGTTGAGTTCCGCGAGGCGCAACTGGCCGACAAAATGAAGCCGGTCGATGTCGAGCACGCGGGATAGCGCAGCACGTTCTCCGGAATCGTCGCGCACCAAGCGACACGCGGTGGCGACGTTCACCCATAAGATGGGTTCGCTCGGGTCGGCGTGTGCGGCCGCCATGAAGCGCTCTCGGGCACCTGCCGGATCGCCGTTGGCCAGACCATAGTTGCCCAGCCGGTTGAGGATCTGCGGATCGCCAGGCGCGATCGCTAGCGCTCTCTCCAACAGCTCGAGTTCTTCGCCCGCCCTTCCCTGTTGGCGCGCGGTCGCGGCCTTGTTCAGCAAATCGACCGCCGGCGGGGGGAGCGCGCTCATTCTGCGGGCAAAACATAATGCAGCACCGCACGCAAGTCGGCACAGGCGCGAAGGCGCTCGCCCCACGACGGCCGCTTGACGGCGCGGTGCAATCAATCAGAAGCGTTTTGCATGAATGACACCGTTGCCGGGGCAGCCGCAGCCATTGCGCGTGGGGAGCAGGACCCTTTTCATTATGTTACGGTCGCCTGGGATCGTGCCCAGCATGGCGACCGCAGCGGCGCGATGGAGTTGTTGCACCAGGCGCTGCAAATTGCGCCGAACGATCCCGTAACGCTCACGACGATGGCGATAATGTATCGCGAGGAACGCCGGTTGCGCGATGCGGTCCTGCACTGCGACGCGGCGATCCGCGCATGCCCTACCTATGCATCTGCCTGGCTCGAGCGCGGATTCGTGTTGTCGACGGGCGGATCGTTCGAGCGCGCGACTGAAAGTTACGCCGAGGCCGCGCGGCTCGATCCGGGCAACGCTGCGCCCTGGGCGGGTATGGCCATGATCGCCGCGCGCAAGGGTGACCATAGCGTCGTCCGAGGGTATGCCGAGCGAGCGCTGGCGATCGATCCGGAAAATCTGATCGCAACGAGCGCGCTCGCGACCGTCGAGATCGAGGAAGGCGAATATGCCGCGGTGATCGGGCGGCTGGAGCCATTGCTGACCAACGCGTCTCCCCCCTCTTCGGAACGGGCAAATGCGCTGAATGTGCTTGGCGATGCCTTCGACAAGCAGGGCCGTCCGGAGGACGCCTTTCGTGCGTACACCGCCTCCAAATCAGAGTTCGCCGCGGTTCACGCCGACCAGTTCCCACCGGGGCGCGAAACGCACCGCGAATTCATAGACCGCGTCGGGGCCTCACTTCTGGAAACGGACACGGTCGACTGGCCGCTTCCGGAAAAGGGGCACGTCGCATATCAAGCCGAGAAACATGTTTTTCTGCTTGGCTACCCCAGGTCGGGCACAACGCTTGTCGAGAACATCCTTGCCTCGTTGCCGAATGTTCTCGCCCTCGAGGAGCGACCGACCCTGCGAGACGCCGATGAAGCCTTTCTGACGGATGCGGCCGGGTTCGCTCGATTGGTGGCGTTGTCCGACACTGACGCAGTGCCGTTTCGCGAAGCCTATTGGGCCAGAGTCAAGGGAGCGGGACTGGACGTGGCGGGCCGCACCTTCGTCGACATGGACCCGCTCAAGGGCATCCGACTACCCTTGATCGCGCGACTCTTTCCGAAAGCGCGCGTCCTGATCATGCGCCGTGACCCGCGCGACGTCGTATGGAGTTGTTTCCACACGAATTTTGCGCTGACTTCGACAAGCTACGAATTTACGTCGCTCGAACGGACGGCTCGCCACTATGATGCGCTGATGCGCCTCACGCAGGACAGTATCGCGCGTTTACCACTTGCCGTTCATGAGGTTCGCTACGATTCGCTGGTCCACGACTTTGATCGAACGACGCAGGAATTATGTGAGTTCATCGGTATGCCGTGGAACCCGGCGCTGCGCGAATTCGACCGCACGGCGCGTGCCCGCGGCGTTTCCACCGCGAGCGCGGCGCAGGTGCGCAAGCCGTTGTATGACGGAACCCGGCAATGGGAACGATATCGCGGACAGCTGGAATCAGTCATGCCTATCTTGCAGCCCTGGGTCACCCGTTTCGGCTTCGACGCGTGATGGATGCACGCGCTGTACAGGATCTGGTGCGGAACGAGGCGTGGTTTGCGCATCGCTACGACCCCGAGGCCGACGCGTTTCACTTCCTGCATCTCACCCGTGACGATCATCGCGACGCGACCTTCCTGACCGACGAATATTTGCCAACCGGCCGACCAATGAAGATTGTCGGCCGACAGGCCGCGATGGACGCCTTGTCGTCCGTTCGAACGCCACATTTCATCTTCCATTCGGCTTTTTGCTGCTCGACCCTGCTCGCGCGCGCGTTCGACATCCCCGGCAGCGCGATGGGCCTCAAGGAGCCGCCGATCTACAATGACATTGTCGGCTGGCGACACCGGGGCGGCGGCCCGCCGGCGCGGATTGCCCAGGTTCTCGACCATGCAACCCTTATGCTCGCGCGGCCGATCGGCGAAAACGAAGCGAATATCGTGAAGCCGAGCAACGTGGCAAATGGCCTGGCCCGCGGCATCTTGACGATGAACAAGGGCTCGCGCGCAGTTCTGCTCCATGCGCCGCTCGGCATCTACCTGCGCTCAGTCGCCAAGAAGGAGATGACGGGCAGACTTTGGGTACGCGAGTTGCTGGTCAAGCTACTCAAGGACGGCCTGATAGACCTGGGTTTTTCAAATGAAGATTATCTCGGTCTGACGGACCTGCAGGTCGCCGCCGTCGGCTGGCTGGCGCAGCAGGCACTTTTCGGGCGGCTCGCGCGGGAATTCGGACCCGACCGCGTCCGCTCACTGGACAGCGAGACGTTGCTTGCCAACCCGTTCGAGATCATGCGCGCGCTTGGCGTTTTCTACGCTATCGCCTTGCCCGATACTCGATGGCCGGCGATCGTCGAAGGTCCCGCTTTCGGCCAACATTCGAAGCACAAGGGTAGCTTTGATGCCACGTCACGCAACGCCGAGTATCGCACGGCTACGGCAGCACATAGCGACGAACTGGCCAAGGTGGAGATTTGGGCAAAAGCTGTGGCGGACGGGGCTGGCGTGTCGATGATACTGCCCCACCCGTTGTACCGGGCGGCCTGAGCCTAGAACTTTACTTGTTCAAATCGTTAAGGTTTCCAGGCTGCGTGATGCGACGCGCCTCGCCCTCGGCATCGCTGCGGATGCGCCGCCATTCGCGCTCGGTGTGACAAGTCTTGCGCTTCGAAACCAGAGACCCGGTCACGTCTTCCCGGACACAGCGCACCTTGTCGAGCGGGTCAGCGGGCATTGTTGCCACTTGCGCGGCAGCGGCGGTGAAAAACAGGACGAACATCGACATGCCTCAACTCCAGAACACATGAAATTTTATATAGACCATTATTCAGGCGCAAGCGCCCTGGCCTCGACTTTAAAAAAAAGGGGGCAGTGCCGTAGCACCACCCCCCTTTAATCGGCTGCCTATCTAACTGATTAGAAGCGAACCTTCGCAGAAGCGGCGAACGAACGACCCAGCGAGTCGTACGTCGACGGGTAGGTGTTGCCACTGTTGAACGACGTCGTACCCGCGTTCGTGCCGGTGAGCGGCGGCTTCACGTTGAACAGGTTGCTGACACCGAGGGTCAGATCCAGGTTCTTGGTGACGCCGAACCGAGCCGCCAGGTCGATATAGTCGTAAGCACGGATGAAGTTGAAGTTGTACGGACCCGTGCCGGACAGCGGAGCGCCAGCCTGCACCGGAAGCGTACCGGAGAACAGGTTGCGGTTACCGGCGGTGAAGCCGCGCGCAAGGTAGTCAGCCGCCTGGCCTTCGTAAGCGACCTTGTCGATGTGCCGCCACAGGACGGAGAAGTCGACGTCGTCGAACGAGAAGGTCGTCCGCTGGCTCCACTGGAACTTCGGCTGGATCGAGGCGCAGTTGGTGCTGAAATAGCCGGTGCAATCACGATCCACCGAAGCCGAGTCGGCCACGTCCGAACGGAAGTTCGAGTGGAAGGTGTAGTTGCCGGTGAAGCTCAGCGCCAGCTTGGCGAAGCCCAGGTCGTGACGGAAGTTGACCGAGAGGTCGATGCCGTCCGTGAACAAGCGGCCGGCATTGGTCAGCTGCGTGATCACGCCCTTTACGACGTTGGTATCGCCGTCGAGACCACCCGTCGTGGCGCTGCGCGAAATGACCGAAGAACTACAGGCCGGATCGGTTGCGCTCGACGCCGTGATGTTACGGAAGCACTTGTTGAGCACGTCGATAGCCGAGGGCGAGGTAATCGCCTTGTTCACCTTGATGTTGTAGTAATCGACGGTGAAGTTCAGGCCCGGCACGAAGCTGGGCGTGATGACCGCGCCGACGGTGTACGTGCTGGCCACTTCCGGCTTGATGTTCAGATTGCCGCCCGAAGTATTGTTCGCCTGACCCGCGGTCGGATTGGTGATGCTGCCAATCGTTCCGGCCGGAGCGCCCTGTGCAATGCAGACAGCGCGCAGGTTGGCATTCGTCGTCGGGGCCGCGCCCGCGCAGGGATCGGTCGCAAGCGACGTCAGGCCGGTCGTCACGGGGTTGAACAGCTCGGCGATGTTCGGCGCACGAACCGCGCGGGCATAGCCACCGCGGAACTTCAAGTCACGAACCGGCGACCAAGTGAGTTCGCCCTTGTAGGTCGTCGTGCTGTACTTCGGCGAGGTCGCGGCGTCGACCTTGTAGCTCGAGTAGCGGACGCCGCCCTTGACGGTCAGTTCGTCGAAGAACGGCTTGTCCTGGACGAGCGGCACGATGAGTTCGCCGAACGCTTCGTACACGTCATAGCCACCGTTGATGTCCGGCGCCGCACCACCGGCACCGCCGAGATCGCCAGACTTCGCCAGCGAGTCGGAAACCTGCGACGCACCGTATTTGCGGTATTCACCACCGATCGCGAAATCGACGGCGTCGGTCGCCGAAGGAATGGTGAGGCCGAAGTTGCCGTTGATGACCGCGCGCGCCTGGGCGAGCGAGGTCTTCACCAGCACGGTCGACGGCTGGACGAGGTAGGCAGCCTGGGCCGCCGTGATCGAGCCTGCATCGCCGAAAAAGTTGACGGGCACGCAGCCTGCGGCACCGGCAATGTTGTCCGTGCCGGCAGGACCGGCACGATTCGGACCGGATGCGAGGCAAGCGGTCGTGCTGGTCGCATAGGCCGCAGCGCGTGCACGCGACGTCAGCACATAGCCGCCGACGGTCGACCGGTTTTCCGATTCGCCGTACGCGCCGCTGACATCCCAGTTGATCGTGTCGGTGATCGCACCGCGGAGACCTGCTCGATAGTCGAAGATGGTCGTGGCGAATTCGCTCGTACGCGGGCCGGTTTCAACCGTACGACGCGACAGGTTGAACGTCGCCGTGCGGAAGTTCGGATCAGTCGGCGACGTCGCAAGAGCGGCAGCGGCGCAGGCCGTTGGGTCGATGCGCGGCGTATAGGTGGTCTGCCCTGAAAGCGGATTTCCGGCAGCGTCGACACCTGTCACTGTCGGAGCGACGTTGAATGCGCAATACTGGTTACGCAGAGCCGTAGGCAGATAGGGATTGCTCAGCGGGACGGTGACCTGCGAGCCGAACACGCCCGACGGCGCGATGATCGTGTTGACGGTGTTCTTCGAGAACATGGCGCGCGTGTACACCTCGACCGCGTCCGAAATCTCGTAACGCGCCGCCGCGTACATGTTGTAGCGACGGAACGGCGTCTGGAAGATGTTGTACGGGTTGAAGTTGAACGGCGCAAAGGTCGTTACCGCACGTCCGGTCGTCGGGTCGATCTGGCGCGCGCCCCCGTTCGCGGCACCACCGGTTTGGTTCGCCAGGATGGGAGTCGTGGTTCCGTCGGCGTTCAGGCGGGTTCCCGTCTGGACGACCGCGGTAAGCGGGTTCGGGATACCCGCCGCGTTGTTCGGGCGCGTGCCGGTGAGGCGCGCCGGAACCGCCGTGCCCGAACCGCCGAAGGTCCCCGAGAACGAGCTGATGTTGTTGTTCGAGAAGTCGCGGTCGCCCTGATAGACGGGGTCGGATTCCTGGTAGCCGATCGAGAGAACGGCGTTGCCCTTGCCATCGTCGAAGTTGCCGCCGATCGTCACGTCGGTGCGGAGATAGTTGCCGTCACCCTTTTGCGTGATCTTTTCGCCGACCGAAACTTCCACGCCGGCGAAGTCGCGACGGGTGATGAAGTTGACGACACCCGAGATGGCGTCGGCGCCGTAGGTGGTCGAAGCACCACCGGTCAGCGCATCGACGCGCTCGACGAGCGCCAGCGGAATGTTGTTGAGGTCGACGCGACCCACGAGGCCCGAGGGGGCGATGCGGTTGCCGTCGAGCAGGACGACGTTGCGATTCGAGCCGAGGCCGCGAAGATCGACGAACGAGGCGCCCCCGTTGCCGTTGTTGACCGCAGAACCGATGCTGGGAACGATGCCCGGAATGTCGCGAAGCACTTCCTCGGCGACGTTGTTCTGGCGAAGGGCGATTTCCTCGGCCGTCGTGACCACGACCGGCGACGACTGCGCCAGGTTCGGGTTCGAAATCAGCGACCCGGTGACGACGATCGTGTCCTCATCCTTCGGCGCATCTGCGGCCGGGGTCGTTCCCTGCGCGAACGCGGCGGTGGACATGAACGTCCCCGCGATGATGGTCGTCGCCAGCAGATTGCGGCGGAGAGCCTTGGTAACCATGTGGTCTTTTCCCCTAGTTCCGGTAGCCTGCGCCACCGCATTAAACCCTGTGTCTCGACGTTTTTGCGAACAAAAACGGGCAGAACGATCTGCCGGATGAGCGGTGTCTACGGGGTTGGCCATCCGCATTGCAACGTTGCGCGTGCGGTTCGAGCCGCTTTGACGCCCGATTGTTGCATTTCTGACACAGGTTTGTCATCGGCACGCCCCTGGGACATGGTGCGGATCGACGACTTTGGAGAGATCGGTCCGATGAATCGCTTCCTGCTGCCCGCCTTTGCCGCTGCACTCGCCCTGCCCGCAATGGGTGCCGCGCCGCCTGCTGCGTCGGCAAAATCGGTCGTGGACCTGCAGGCATGTCGCACGGTTTCGGATGCGGCGGCGCGGCTGGCCTGTTATGATCGTGCGGTCGACGCGCTCAGTGCGGCGACAGCCAGCGGGGATGTCGTGATCGTCGAGCGTACAGAGGTGCGCAAGGCACGCAAAGGGCTCTTCGGCTTCACTCTCCCACGCATAGACTTCCTGTCGGGCAAACCCGGCAATGCCGAGGACGCGGCCGACGAGAAGCAACTCAGTACCGTCATCACCAACGCGCGCACGATCGGTTATGGCAAATGGCGCTTTACGGTCGAGGGCGGCGCGGTTTGGGAAACCGTCGAGGCGAACATGCGCTTCAATGACCCGGCTCCAGGTCGCAAGGTGCTGATCGAACGCGGTTCACTTGGTGCCTATTTCGTCACGGTCGAAAAGGGGGGACGTGTCCAGGCCAAGCGCGTGGGCTGACTAGTATCCCGGCATCGGGCCGGCGACCAGCAAGGGGTCGATCCGGCGATCGAGCCACTTCATTCCCCAGTGGAGGTGCGGCCCCGACGCGCGGCCCGTCATGCCGACCGCACCGATTTGCTGCCCCTGGCGCACGCGGTCGCCTGATTTCACGTCGATCCGGGAGAGGTGCAAGAAAGCACTGTTCAGGCCCATGCCATGGTCGATCATCAACAAATTGCCTTCGAGCGTAAAAGGCTTGTCCGCTGCCAGAATGACGACGCCGTCGGCAGGCGCGAATACCGGCGTTCCCGTTGGCTGCGCGATGTCGACGCCCGCATGGGGCGCACCCTTCTCGCCGTTGGCATATATTCTGCTGGAGCCGAACAGACCTGAAATACGGCCTTTCACGGGCCAGACGAAGCGCTGTCGCCAACCGGCCGCGTTGCTGTCAAAGCGGCGGGCAGCCTCGATCTGGGCAAGTTCGGGCGGGCGCATACGGGCGAATTCGGCCGAGGGCTGGGCGAAGCGCGGCAGACCCGCAATCGTTTCGACCCGCCACGCGCGCGGCTCGACCTTGAGCGGCAATTCGACGAGACGACCTTCGCGGCCCGTGGCGCGAAGCACCGATGCCGCAGGCGCGTCGCTGCTAAAACCGATGATGAACTGGCCATCCTGAGCGACTCGCACCGGCTGGCCGTCGAGCGTGAGATTCATCGTCCCGGCGGCGACATGTCCGATCAGGATTCCGCCCTGAACGGCGCTGCCTGCGACCATGATCGATCCGCTGTGCTCTTGCGCATATCGTGGCTCGAGCTCCGGTGGTGCGACATGCAGCGGCGGTGGCGTGGCTGCCACGGCAAGGCGGCATGACGGCACCCCCAGACAGCCAGCAAGCAAAGCGACTGCTGCACCGGCACGACGGATACGTGCGCCGTTCATGCCATCAAGAGGCAGCGGAAAGTTCGTGCGTGGCGATCGCGGCACTTGCATAGGGCTCCTGCCGGGCGACGCTCCAATAGCGCAGATCTTCTATGGCGATGCGTTCGCCACTGACAGCGCACACGACATGGTCTCCCGGCGCAATGACGCGGAACCCATTTGCCATATAGTGCAGCCGCGCCAGGCGGCCTGAAGGAGACATCAACATTTTCAAGCCTTGTGATTACTAGAGCAGGCTGCCTTGCCCGGGGACATCACGGCTGGATCGAGCCCGTGCTGGCTTGGCGGCAAGATAACCATCGCTGCCGCCATGCTCAACCCGCACGTCGATGCGGCCATCGGCAAACACGAGGGTCAGTGCATCTTCGCGACGCGCGTCGCCCGCGGTGGTGATCGAAGCACGGCTGCGACCCTCGACGCGTGCATAGCCCCGCTGCAGGACGCGGTCCGGATTGAGCGAATGCGCGATTCGCCAGAGGCGGTCCAGGCGCTCGCGCGCTTCGGCCAGGGGGCGAACGATAAGACGTTGGTCCAGGCGTGCGGCATTCAGGCGATCGCGTCCGCGCGCCACGCACGCGGCCAGCAACGGCGGACGCAGCGAGGCCGACGCATGAGCGAGGTCCCCGCGCGCGTCGGCGAGCGCTTTTCCAAGCCCCCGTTGCAACCGTTCGCCGAGTTCGTCGGTGCGTTGGCGCTGACCGGCGAGCAAGGTTTCCGCCCTTGGCAAGCGCACCGTCAGCGACGTCAGCCGCTCGTTGCCGCGCTCGCGATAGCGATGCGCGCAGCGTAACGTCCGGCTGCCCAGCATTTCAATCGTGGCCAGCAGTTCGCGACGGACCGGCACGGCGATTTCGGCCGCGGCGGTCGGCGTCGGCGCCCGCACATCGGCGGCGAAGTCGCACAAGGTCGTATCGGTTTCATGGCCCACGGCCGAAATCACGGGGATCGTGCAGCCCGCAACGGCGCGCACCACGGCCTCGTCGTTGAACGACCACAGATCTTCGACAGAACCGCCGCCCCGCGCGACGATGACCAGGTCCGGTCGCGGCACCACGCCGCCGGGCGCCATTTCGGAAAAGCCGGTCACCGCTCGGGCCACCTGCTCGGCAGCGCCGTTGCCCTGGACAAGTACCGGCCAGACCACGACCTCGGTCGGGAACCGGTCGGCGAGGCGGTGCAGGATGTCGCGGATGACCGCGCCGGTTGGCGAGGTGACGACGCCGATAACCCGAGGCAAATAGGGCAACGGTCGCTTGCGTTCGACGGCGAAAAGCCCTTCGCCCATTAATCGCGCCTTGAGCTTTTCGAGCAACGCGAGCATCGCCCCTTCGCCCGCAAGTTCCATGCGATCGATGATGATCTGGTATTTCGACCGGCCGGGATACGTCGTCAGCTTGCCTGTCGCGATCACCTCCACACCATCGGCGGGTGCGAAGCCAAGGCGCGCCGCCGCCATTTTCCACATGACGCCGTCAAGCGCGGCGCCGTCATCCTTCAGCGCCATGTAGCAATGACCCGAGGCAACCCGCTTCCAGCCGGAAAGTTCGCCACGCACGCGCACATGGCCGAAGCCGTCCTCGACGTGGCGCTTCAGCCGCCCGGATAATTCCGTAACTGTGAAGGGCGCGGAATTGTCGCCGGGGCCGCTGTCGGCTAGCAGCGCACTGTTTTCCAATTCCTGGGGATGGGGCATGAATATCCTGCTGATCGGCGGGGGCGGACGTGAACATGCGCTGGCGTGGAAGCTGGCGCAATCGCCCTCCTGCGATACGCTCTACGCCGCGCCCGGCAACCCCGGGATTGCGGCACATGCCCAACTGGTCGCGCTCGATCTGACGGATCATGCTGCCGTCGTGTCCTTTTGTCGGCACAATGCCGTCGGTCTGGTGGTGGTTGGTCCCGAGGCCCCGTTGGTCGACGGCATCGCCGACAGCCTGACAGCGGCCGCTATTCCCACCTTCGGTCCCAGCCGTGCGGCCGCTAGGCTCGAGGGGTCAAAGGGCTTCACCAAGGATCTGTGTGCGGCGGCCGGTATCCCGACCGCGGCCTATCGTCGGTTCGTCGAACGCGACGCCGCCCTTGCAGGCCTGTCGGACTTTGGCCTGCCGGTCGTGATAAAGGCCGACGGACTGGCAGCCGGCAAGGGCGTGGTCATTGCCGAAACGCTCGAGGATGCGCGTGCCGCCGTCAGTCACATGTTCGACGGATCGTTCGGCGCTGCCGGCCATGAAGTCGTCATCGAGGCGTTCCTGGAAGGCGAGGAAGTCAGCCTGTTTGCGATATCTGACGGGACGACTGTCGTCCCGTTCGGCACCGCGCAGGACCACAAGCGCATTGGAGAGGGCGACGCAGGTCCCAATACCGGGGGGATGGGAGCTTATAGTCCCGCTAGCGTGCTGAGCCCCGAGCTCGAACAAAGGGCGATGGACGAAATCGTGCGACCGACCGTAGCCGCGATGGCGGCGGCCGGAACACCTTTTGTCGGCGTGCTTTACGCGGGCCTGATGCTCACGCCGGAAGGGCCGCAGCTCATCGAGTACAATGCCCGTTTTGGCGATCCGGAAACACAAGCGCTCATGCCGCGCGTAAATGGCGATCTCGCCGCGATGATGTTCGCCACCGCTACTGGTGACCTTGCCGGCGCCAGCATCCCCAAACTTGATAACGTAACGACATTGACCGTTGTGCTTGCCGCCACAGGATATCCGGCTGCGCCGAAGCTTGGCGGCCAAGTCGTCGTCCCGCCCGCTGCCGACGGCGAGTCCTTTGTGTACATCGCCGGCATGACCGCCAGAGACGAGGTCTGCGTCGCGTCTGGCGGACGGGTCCTTGCGGTTACCGGCGTCGGCTCTTCACTTCGCGAAGCACGAGACTGTGCGTATACAAGGCTAGCAACGATCGAATACACGGACGGTTATAGTCGCCGCGACATCGGATGGCGGGAACTAGATCGAAACGAACTTTGAGGTTCATTCGTTTTAAGCTCGATTATTTACATCAGAGATAGACCTGTTACTTATCGAGACGTCTGGATATAGGTAATCCGCGCGAAAGATGGGGCTCGCTTGAATCGGCACGAGGTATATAAGCTGGCGGCTGGCGGCTGGTCGGCCTTTCTGTTTACCGCACTTGTTTTCGGTCCGATGGGTTTCGGCCGCAGATACGTCGACAGGTTGCAGCGGCAAGTGCGCGCAGATCTGGACGCGCACCGATTGGACGATGTCGACGTCGCCGTTCTGGACACGCCGTCCTTGCGGCGCGTCATGGTCCTGTCCGGAAAGGTTTCGGCAAGTGATCGCCGGGCGGCTATGCAAATCTCCCAGAATGTTTCTGGCGTTGCCGACGTGCGGTGGTCAGCAACCGAAAGCGCGGCGAACGGCTATTCGTCGCGCATCGCGGGGCGAGACCGGTGACATATTGTCGGTCGCGCAAAGCTCCCCTGCGGGATAAATGACAGCGTGGACTTATGGACCGAAGTACTTGCTTTGACTATCGCCGCGTTTCTCATGGGGCTCGCTGCGTCGTGGCTGATCTGGAAAATCGGCAAGGCGCTCGACTAGCTGGCCCGCCACTTAGCTAGCTGCATCTTCGAAAGCATATAAGAATGGCCGACCTGATTGCTTCTTACTGGGTTTTGCTTCTGATCGTGGCGATCATCGGCGCCGCAACGGGCTTTTGGATTCTGGGTTCGCGGCGCCATGTCGAGCTGCCCCCCATAGAGATCGGCCAGAGCACGACGCAGACCCTGGCCCGAACGGCGCGGGAGAGCCTGTCCGAAAGCGAAGACATGGCAAAAGCGCCCTTACCTTTCGCCGTCAACATGGGCCCCGACGTGGAGCCCGACGACCTCCTTCGGCTGAAGGGCGTGGGACCGAAGCTTGCGCGAACGCTGATGGATATGGGCATCACGAATTACCGCCAGATCGCCGCCTGGTCGCACGACGATATCGCAGCGGTCGATGCCCGGCTGGGAGTCTTTTCCGGCCGTATCGTCCGCGACAGTTGGGTCGAGCAGGCCCAGCTGCTCGAGGCCGGGGACATTGCCGGCTTCGAGGCGAAGTTCGGCAAGCTGCTCGGAGGCGCCCTTTGAAAGCAGCCATCGGCCTCGCGCTGCTGGCGCTGCTGACGGTCGGGGCAACGGCGCAGGACCTGCAGGCTGAGCGCGCTGCGCTCGATCGGGCGCAACGGGCCGCACGCAGTGCCGCCGAGCGCGCGTCGCGTCTCGAAACGGCCGCGAACTCTGCCAGCGACGAGGCGGCAAGGCTGCGTGCATCCGTCACTGCCGTCGCCGCGCGCATCCAGTCTGCAGAGGCCGACATCGACGCCGCCGAAGCGCGGGTTGCCGTCATCGAGCGGTTGCGCGCCGCGCAGCGTGCTCGCCTCGCGGAAAAGCAGCAGCCTACGGTGCGCCTCGTCGCGGCGCTGCAGACCATGGCCCGGCGGCCACCGGTGCTCGCGCTTTTGCAGCCGGGCTCGGTGCGCGACATCGTCCATGTTCATGCGGTTCTCGACTCGATCATGCCCGTCGTGCAGGCACGCACGGCGGGCCTTCGCGCCGATATCGAACGCGGACGTGCCTTGCGCGTCGCCGCCGATGCGGCCCTTGCCGCCGAGCGGACGGCCCAGTCGCGTCTGATATCGCAACGCCAGCAACTTGTTGCGCTTGAGGCGCGCAAGCGCATTGATTCGTCTCGTTTTGCAAGCAGCGCGCTCACGGAACAGGACCGCGCCATCGCCATGGGCGAAGAGGCACGCGACATCACCCAACTGATGAGCGGTATCGACAATGCCACGGCGATCCGGACGCGGCTCGAGGCGCTGCCGGGGCCCTTGCTTCGCCCTGCCCAGCCCTCTTCCGCGCGCAGCTTGCCGACCGTGACAGCCGTGGCGACCGGATCCATCCCGGCTTATCGGCTGCCCGTCATCGGCCAGGTCGTCACCGGCCTCGGCGAGATTTCCGACGCAGGTGTGCGGGCACGCGGTCTCACGATCGCGACGCGACCGGGCGCCCAGGTCGTCGCGCCGACCACGGGTCGCATCGCGTTCGCGGGACCGTTCCGGGGCTATGGCAATATCGTCGTCATCGATCATGGCCTGGGCTGGACCACGTTGCTGACCAGCCTTGCCGCGCTCGATGTCAAAGTAGGAGACACGGTCGATGCGGGCGCCCCCATCGGCCGGGCAGGCCCCGACCGGCCGACGATCACCGTCGAACTGCGTCGCCGCGGGACACCCGTCGATATCGCCAAGCTTGCGGGATAGCTTTACCGCGGCCCCCTGCCCGCGCTATCCCATGCCCAGACTCCAAGGATTTGCCATGTCCCGCCTGCCCCTTCGTGCTTTGCTTGCCGTATCCGCCTTGGCCTTCATTCCTGCCACGACGGCGACTTTTGCTGCTGTCGACAATTCCACCTACAAGGAACTCGACGCCTTCATGGCGGTGTTCGAACGGGTGCGGTCAGACTATGTGGACAAGACCGACGACAAGAAGCTGATCAAGGGCGCGATCGACGGGATGCTGGCGTCGCTCGATCCGCATTCGTCCTACCTGGACGCCCGCGACTTCGAACAGATGCGCACGCAGACCGACGGCAATTACGGCGGGCTGGGCCTGACCGTCACGATGGAGGACGGCGCCGTCAAGGTCGTGACACCGACCGAGGACACGCCGGCCTTCAAGGCGGGGATCAAGGCGGGCGACTTCATCACGCACCTCAACGGTAACCTCATCTTCGGCGGCACGCTCGACGAGGCGGTCGAACAGATGCGTGGCAAGCCCGGCAGCCAGATCAAGCTGACGATCGTCCGCAGCGGTCGCGACAAGCCGTTCGACGTGACCCTGACCCGCGAGATCATCGAGCTGAAGCCGGTGAAGTGGGAAGTGAAGGGCCAGGTCGGCTATATCAACATCAACGCCTTTTCGAAGAACACCGGGCTGAGCGTGCGCGCCGCGCTGATGGGCATCGACAAGGCGCTGGGCCATCAGCCGCTCGGCTACGTCGTCGACCTGCGTTCCAACCCGGGCGGCCTGCTCGACGAAGCCATTTCGGTCAGCGACCAGTTCCTCGAGCGCGGCGAGATCGTATCGCAGCGCGGGCGCGGCAAGGGCGACATCGAGCGCTACTTCGCCAAGCCCGGCGACGCCGCGCACGGCCTGCCCGTCGTGGTTCTGGTCGACAGCGGCTCGGCCTCGGCTGCCGAGATCGTCGCCGGCGCGCTGCAGGACAACCATCGCGGCCTGGTGATGGGCGAGCGCAGCTTCGGCAAGGGATCGGTGCAGACGCTGATCCCGCTCGACGACACCACTGCGCTCAGGCTCACGACGGCCCGTTACTACACGCCGTCGGGGCGGAGCGTCCAGGAAGGCGGGATCGAGCCCGACCTGAAGGTACCGCAGCTGTCGGACCCCGATTACAAGACGCGGCCGCGCTTCCGCGAGGCCGATCTGCGCCGCCACCTGATCAACGAAGCCAAGGTCGACAATTCGGTACTCGAGGACGACACCAAGCCCGACCCGCGTTTCGCGATGACCGCCGAACAGCTCAAGGCCAAGGGCGTGACCGACTTCCAGCTCGACTATGCGCTGAAGTCGATCGCGCGACTGGCCAGCCTGCCCGGCGCGACCAAGGTGGCAGCACGACGTTGAGTCGCCTTGCCCGCGCCAATGCGCTTGCCCTTGCCGTGCCCGGCCTGCTGATGGCGGGCGCGCTGGGATCGCAATTCATCGGCGGGCTTTATCCGTGCGAGATGTGCCACTGGCAGCGCTGGCCGCATTACGCCGCGATTGCGCTGGCGTTGCTCGCGTTTGCCGCAAAGCCCCCCGCCCGCAACGTGATGGTCGCGCTGGCCGCGCTGGCCGTACTGACGTCGGGCGCGATCGGGGTCTTTCACGCGGGCGTCGAATATCATTGGTGGCAGGGCATCACGACCTGTTCGTCGACCGCCGCCGGCACGAGCCTGCAGGACATCATGCGCGCGCCGCTGATCCGCTGTGACGCCGCGCAATGGACGCTTGGCGGTATTTCGCTCGCCGGGTTCAACGCGCTCTTCTCAATCGCCGGCGGCATCGCCATCTTGGCGCTTGTGAGGAAAGCGAAATGACATCCGACAGCCTGAAGCCCGACACCGATGCCATGCTGCGCGTCGACCAGGCGGGCGAATATGGCGCGACGCGAATCTATGCCGGGCAGCTGGCGGTGATGGGCACACGTACCCCGGCAGCGCGCGCGATCGCCGCCATGGCTCTGCAGGAAGAGCGACACCGCAAGCATTTCGACGCGATGATCGCCCGGCGCGGCGTTCGTCCGACGCTGCTCCAGCCGTTCTGGAACATCGCCGGCTATGGGCTGGGCATGGCGACCGCGCTGATCGGGCCCGAGGCGGCGATGGCCTGCACCGCGGCGATCGAGACCGAGATCGACAAGCATTACGGCGAGCAGCTCGACGAGATCGGCGAGTCGGACCCCGAACTGGCCGAGGCGATCGCGGACTTTCGTGCCGATGAAGTCGAACACAAGGCGACCGCCATGGCCGCCGGCGCCGAGCGGGCGCCCGCCTATCCGCTGATGACGGCCGCCATCCGGCTGGGGTGCCGCGTCGCCATTGCGGCTTCCAAGCGGATCTGAGTTGGGCCATGGCACCCAAAGCGGCAATCGTGCGTTCATCGGGCGCGTGAAAGGATGAACACTATGAACAGGTTTCTCGCTCTCGCCCTTGGCATCGCCACCGTCGCCACGCCCATGCTGGCAGCCCCTGCGCAGGCGCAGCAGACCGACCGCGTGCTGATCCTGTACGGCGACGACAAATGCCCGACCAACGCGAGCGGCGAGCAGATCGTCGTCTGTTCGCGGCGCCCCGAGAGCGAGCGCTATCGCATTCCCAAGGAACTGCGCAGCCCCATATTGATCACACCCGAGAACCAGAGCTGGGCCGCCAAGGCAAACGATACGCTGAACGCTGGGGCCTCGAGCGGCACCGGCAGCTGTTCGGCCGTGGGGGCCGGGGGCTGGACGGGCTGCTGGGCGCAGCAGATGCGCGATGCCAAGCGGCAGCGCCAGTCGGATGCAGTCGAGAGCAGCGTCCCCCAACGGTAGACTTGCCCCGGCGACCGGTGCGCCGCGACGGCCGCGACTCGGCAGGCGGCGACCCGAAACATCGTGTTGCGACGCGTCTGCGATCCGCTTTCAAAGGTCACAAGTGTCACACGATAAAGTGTGAAGAGTCCGTCCGAGCGTTGCCTGCGTACGACGAACCGATTGCCACCAGCACGGGTGCGATTTCAGATAAAGTTGAGAAAGAGCCACCGCGCGCTGCCTGATGGCGGGGCGCAAGGTCCGAAGTTGCAGATCGGTCGCCTGTAGGACAGCGGAATGTTCAGAACTGCCGCCCCATGTGACAGGGATGTCATCGCCGTCCGGCGTAAGGAAACTCGAGTTTCCACAATCCAGATTGCATCTTGTGGCGGGCAGAAGCGGGAAATATTCGATCTGATGGCTTCGCGCGCCATCGTCCTGTTTTGGAACAGCCATTCAGCAAGACGCTTGACGAAGCCCCCCCATAACTTAATGGGGCGTTAAGAGAACTCCGAGTCTCAAGCGGGTTGCACCGGTCTAGCCTGTCACTCGTGCAATAGGGGTTTTCTCATGTCATTCATCAAACCGATCGCGGCGCTGGCTGCCTGCGGACTTGCGCTTACGGCGCTTCCGGCCTCGGCCCAGACGATCACCAACGGCTTCACCTATGCGGTCGCCAGCGGCGGCGGCGCGCCGGCAACGGGCACCCATTATCACTCGAACACCGGGGGCGCCTTCGGCAATCCGGCGGGCAAGGCCGAAGTCGGCCGGTTCTCGACCGAAACGGTTCGCGGACTTTCGGAATATAATCTGGCCAGCCTGACGGCAGCCCAATCGGCGTTCGTCACGTTCGACGTGTTCAAGAAGGGCGGCCTGTTCGCGGGCACGAACGATACGCCCTTCAATGGCCCGATCACGATTTTCGCCTATCAGGGCAACAACCTGGAAGACATCAGCGACTATCAGGCCACGACGTTTGCCACCATCGGGACGTTCAATGTCAGTGCCGCGACGACGAATGTCGGCGACATCTTCAGCTTCGACATCACCAGCGCGTTCAATACCGCGATCTCCAACGGCTGGTCGTCGCTGGGCATTCGCCTGCAGGCCGACAGCCTGACCGCCAGCCAGGCATGGACGTTCCAGGATTTCCGCCTGACATCGAACAACCAGTCGACCAATCCGAACCCGGCCGTGCCCGAGCCCGCCACATGGGCGATGATGATCGTCGGCTTCGGTGCCGTCGGTTATTCCTTGCGTGCGGCCAAGCGTCGTTCCGACCAGAAGTTCGACGCAAAGATCAAGCGCATCACCGACGGCGCCATAGCGTAATCGGTCAGCGAAGATCGAAGTGACGAGCCGCCGGCCCACCAGGCCGGCGGCTTTTCGCTGTCTGCAGTACGAGAAGCCGGGTGCCGGCCGCTCGAACGGGTTCCGGGCCGGACGGCCGACCCGCCGGTCAGTTCCCTTTTGTGGCGCGCAGGTGCGCGAGCTGCAGGCCGCGCGCGTGGCGGCGCTGAAATCCCTTCCACAAGGTGATGCCGGGACCGCCCGGGCTGACTGCGCCCCAGGGGGTGCCATCGGGCGCCTTCCAGTCGCCGTCGTCCGAATTTTCCACCGGCACGTCGAGATAGGCGCGCATCCCGGGCTGATCGCGCAGGGTCAGCGCCAGAAACGCGGTGATGAAATGCAGGTTGATGGCGTTGACGCGGTCCGTTCGCCAGATCGGGTCTTCGAACCAGTCGGCATCCCACACCGACCCGCGCATCGCGGGGGGTGCGGGGTTGAGGCCGATCGAATGCCCTGCCCCCTTGTAGGTCAGCAGGTACCGGTCGCTGTTGATGGCCTGATCGAAAAAGGATCTGGCGCCCAGCACATAGCCGACGACCGGATCGGCATCGCCGGCAATGAGCAGAAGTGGCGCCCTGAGTGCGGCAAGACCCGCCGCGCCCCAGACGCTGCGTTCCCCGCCGCCGCCCGGCGCTAGCGCCACGATCGCCCTGACACCGGGCACGACGATCGCGGCGGCGCCGGGTGCGTCGCGCGCATCCTTTTTGAGCCATCCGCCCGCGACCAGCGTCATATTGGGATGGCCGGGGTCGAGGCCGGCACCGCCCGCCGTCAGCACGCCATAGCCCCCTTGCGAATAGCCGATGAGGGCGACGCGCGCGGGATCGATCTGGCTGCCCAGGGTCGCCCGCAGCCGGGCCGTGACAAAGGCGATGTCGTGCGGCCGATCGTAGTTCGGTGCCGCGCGTGCCGTCGCTGCGATCACATAGGGATTGGGATCGCGGTGGTGGATCGCAGCGACCACATAGCCCTTCGACGCGAGGTTTTCGGTCAGCCAGGTCATCACGGCGGGATTGTTGCTGTAGCCGTGCGAGACGACGACCAGCGGATGGCCCCGCCCGGTGGGCGCCGCGCCGGCGACGGCCAGGCCGGCCTGGGTGAAAGCGACAGGCGCGCGCGGGGGCTCTCCCCACAGGCTGTCGCGGTAGGTCACGGCCCGCGCGCCCCGGGCGACGGTCGCCGGGTACCAGATGTCGACGAGCAGCGTCCGGTCGCGCAGCACGACCTTGCCCGTCTTCGGGTCCGCCCGCGCGAGGTCGGGCTGGCCGGGGTTGACGAATGTCACGCTGCGAAAGCCGACGCCGTCCGGACCCGGCCGTGCCAGTTCGGGTGCGCCGACGCCCGGCAGGCTGGGCAGATCCGCGGGGGCGGCAGCAGCCGTCGAGGCCACCAGTGCGGCGCCAAGTGCCCAGATCCGTCGCGCCATCGTCAGCCCCCCGTTGATTTGCGGGCCAGCCTAGCCGGGCAATGCCGGGTGCGGAAGTTGCGCGGCAGAAATGATGTTCCGCCCGCTATCTTGCCGCGATCCACTCCGCCATGTCGCGCTCGAGCACGTCGAGCGGCACGGCGCCGCCGCCCAGCACACGGTCGTGGAAGGCGCGCAGATCGAATTTGGGGCCCAGCGCCTTTTCCGCCTGCGCGCGCAGCTCGCGAATCTTCAGTTCGCCGAGCTTGTAGCCGAGCGCCTGCCCCGGCCATGAAATGTAGCGATTGACCTCCGCCTCGATATTGGCGTCGGTCAGCGCGGTATTGTCGCGCATGAAGGCGATCGCCTGTTCCTTGGTCCAGCCCTTGGCATGGATGCCGGTGTCGACGACCAGCCGGCAGGCACGCCACATTTCATAGCTGAGGCGCCCCATCCGCTTTTCCGGCGTGTCGTAGAGGCCCATTTCGGCGCCGACGCTTTCGGAATAAAGCGCCCAGCCCTCGACGAAGGCGGTGAAGCCGGCGGCGTATTTGCGGAATTCGGGCAGGTCGAGTTCCTGTTGCAGTGCGATCTGCAGGTGGTGGCCGGGTACCGCCTCATGCGCGGTCAGCGCGGGCAATTCCCACAGAGGGCGCTGCGCCAATTTCGACGTGTTGACGTAATAGGTGCCCGAGATGCCCGAGGCGGGCGATCCCTGGTTGTAATAGGCCGTCGTCGTGCCCTCCGCCGTTTCGGCGGGAATGGCGCGAATGCCATAGGGCAGGCGCGGCAGCCGCCCGAAATATCTGGGCAGCAGGCCGTCGATCGTCTTGGCCTGCAGTGCGGCGGCCGCCATCAGTTCGTTCGGGGTCTTCGCGAAATAGACGGGGTCGGTGCGCAGTTTGGCGATGAAGGTCGCCCGGTCGGCATAGCCGGCCTGTTTCGCGACATCGTCCATCGCCGCGCGTATGCGCGCGACCTCCGACAGGCCCTTTGCATGGATTTCGTCGGGCGTCAGGCTGGTGGTGGTGTGGACGCGCACCTGCAGCGCATAATAGTCGCGACCACGCGGCAAGGCCGACGCCCCCACGGTCTGGCGGCATTTGGGCTTGTATTCCGTCGTATAGAAATCGGCGAACCGGCGATATTCGGGCTCGACCGTGTCGTGGATCAGCGTTGCGGCGCGCGCTTTCATCGCGGTCCAGTCGGCCGCCGACAGGCCCTGGGGCGCCGCGCCCTTGAACGGCTTCCAGAAGCGCGATTCCTCGACCGTCGGCGCGATCACGCCGGTGATCGATTTTTCGAAGCCCGTCAGGACGGCGCACGGCTGGACATAGCCACCCGCGACCGCGGCACGCGTGATCTTCAGCGCTTCGGCATTATACGCCGGATAGGCCGCGAGCCGCGCGAGATAGCTTTCGTAGTCGGCTCGCGTGTTGAACGGCGAATTTTCCCCCAGCCCGGCGAAATTCTGGTGCCAGCCGGCGTAGGTGCTGAACAGCATCATGCGCTGGCCGAAGGTGTTGCCCTGGACCTGTTCGTCGAGCAGCCGGCGCAGGATCGCCTTGTTGGTGCGTTCGGGGACCGAAAGCCCGGCGTCGGGGATCGAATCGAGCCGCGCGACAAAGGCGCTTGCCTCGCGGGCCTGACGGTCGGCGGCGGCAAGCGAGATATCCTCGAGCTTTCCGTCGCCGCGACGATCGCCCAGAATCGAGGCATAGACCGGACTATTGGCGAGCGCCCATTGCCAGTGCGCGTCGATCACCGATTTCAGATCGGTCGCGGGATTGGCCGAAGCGGGAAGGGCGGCGATCAGCGCAAAGGCGGCGAGGAGGGGCTTGAGCATCGCCACAAGCTAGCCCAAAGTCGGGGCGAATAAAGGGGGTATTTGGAGTGGCGACAGTCAGCGACGCCCGACCGCGGCCTGCCTATGCAAAGTCGCTGGCGCCCGACGGTTATGAGAAGCTGCTGTCCGCCGCGGCCCTTGTCCTGCTGGCCTGCGTCGTGGCGGCGATCCTGCGGGGGCGGGCCCAATGGGCGGCGGTGCCCGTCCTGATCTGGCCGCACCTGCTGACGATCATGGTCGCCGTGGCCCTGACCCCCGTGATGCTGCTGAGGCCGCGCGGCACAAGGGCGCACCGCCGGCTCGGCTGGGTCTGGGTGGTCGCGATGTTTTCGACCGCCTTGTTCAGCCTGTTCGTTCGCAACGTGAACCATGGCGGGTTCAGCATCATCCACATCCTGTCGGTGTGGACGCTGATCCAGGTCCCGATCATCGTGTGGAGCGCGCGGACGCACAATGTGAAGCGCCACCGCTACGGCGTGCGGGCGATGGTGACGGGTGCGCTGCTGATCGCGGGATTTTTCACGTTTCCCTTCGATCGGCTGCTCGGGCAGTGGCTGTTCGGCTGACTAGCCGTAGCGTTCGGCGAGCATTTCGAAGACCGACTGGTGCAGGGGCCGGATCAACCGGGCGCCGAAAGCCGATCCCTTCCGCCAGGCGATCACCGCTTCCATCGCCGCCAATGTCGGCACCGACAGGAAGACGCGCGCGCCGATGGCGAAATCATAGACGCTTTCGAAGCGGAAGCCGCTGGCCGACAGGTCGATCACGTCGATGTCGACGCGAAACGACCCCGCCTCGCGCACCAGCGCGCGGATCGCCACGCGCCGACGTTCCGAAGCGCGGGCTTCGACGGGGGCAAGGGCTGCCGGCGAGATTTCGGACTGCAACACTTTTCAATTATAGAACGGCCGACCGGAGCGGGCGTTTTTTTGCCCTGATTACCGTTTCATTACGGTAACGTATTGGCGCGGCAGTCGGTCGGCCCGCGGCGCTTGACCTGCGTCGCCGTTGCGTCGCAGGTGGCGGCATGTGCCTGCTCTATCGCCTCGACGCCCCGGCCAACCAGATCGCGGCGGCCTTCGACGCCGATCCCGGGCCGGACCCGTGGCAGCCGAATTACGTGGCACCCGGCAAGTTCGCGCCCGTGGTCGTGCAGGGGCGCGACCGCCGCGCCCTCGTGCCGCGCCTGTGGGGCGTACCGCCGCCGCCCAAGATCGCGGCCGAGGGCGGACGGCCGGTCCACAATGTCCGCAACCTCGACTCGCCGTTCTGGGTGGGCACGTTGCGGCACACCGGCTTTCGCTGCCTGGTCCCCGTGACGAGCTTCATGGAATGGGGCGGGGTCAAGGGCGCGCGGACGCAGCACTGGTTCTCGGTGCCGTCCGAACCGGTCTTTGCCTTTGCCGGGATCTGGCGCGACAGCGAGGTGGCGAGCTTTGCCTTCCTGACCTGCGAGCCGAATCCGATGGTCGGCGCCGTCCATCCCAAGGCGATGCCGGTGATCCTCAACCCCTGGGATTACGACCGCTGGCTGAATGCGGACTGGGCGGAAGCACGCGGCCTCGTCGACCCCTTTCCCTCGCAGCTGATGGCGGAAAGCCGCGCGCCGGCGGCAGTCGGTCAGCCGGCAAGCGGATAGGCCATGGCGACATCGCATCGCTGGTAGGTCGCGCCATAGCGTTCCATGACCCCGACGTCGTGCACGAAGCCAAGCTTTTCATAGAGATGGATTGCCGCTTCGCATTTGTGGCTGGTCAGCAGATACAGTTCGCGAGCGCCCATGGCCCGGGCCCGGTCGATCGCCCGGGCGAGCAGGAATTCGCCCGCCTTGCGGCCCCGCGCGGCCTGGGTGACGCCCATCTTGGTAAGCTCGAACGCGCCCGGCCCCGTCTTTTTGAGGGCACAGGCACCGACGATGCCGAGACCGTCAACGGCGACGAACAGCACGGCCCCGCCCGGTTCGACGATCCGCGCGCGCGGATTGTCGAGCACGTCGCGGTCGGTCGCCTCCATGACGAACATGGCCTCGATCCACTCGGCGTTGATGCGCCTGAATTCGGGTGCGCGTTCGTCGGAGAATTCGACGAGCGAAAGCCGGCCGGTCATTCCGGACGCGTATCACATGACGGGGACGGTGCAAGCCGGCGCATGTCAGGCAGGATTGTGGCGAGCCGGATGCTTGCCCTTTATGTCGCGGTAAAAGGCGAAGGCCGGCGCCATGTCCGCGTCATAGTCGCCGGTCGGCACGATGACCGGGCCCAAGCCTGAGGTTCGCGTCGCATAGTCCATGAAGCCGCAGACGATCGGCACGTTCGCCCTCAGCGCGATCTGGTAGAAGCCGGTCCGCCACTTGGCCACCGCGCCGCGCGTGCCCTCGGGCGCGATGGTCAGCACAAAGGCTTCGCGCCGGGCGAATTCGTCGACCATCTGCTGGACTGTGTCGCGCGCCTTGGCACGGTCGAGCCGGACACCGCCGACCTGCCGCATGAACCCGCCCATCGGCCAGCGGAACAGCGAGGCCTTGGCCATGAAATGCGTGCGGATGCCGAGCGCATGGGTCACGCCGAGAAAATTGGGGAAATCCCAGTTGCTGGTATGGGGCACGGCGATCAGGACGAAGCGCTGCGGCTCGGGCACGGTGCCGACCGAGGTCCATTTGCCATGGCGGTAGAGCCCGATCAGCAACCGCCGGACGGCGCGCGCAGCAAGGCCGGGAGCCTCGTCCACCGGTTCGACGCGGGTCACCGCTTGCGGACGAACTCGGCCCGCAGGACCAGCCCCTTGATGCCGTCATAGCGGCAGTCGATCTCCTGCGCGTCGCCGGTCAGGCGGATCGACTTGATCAGCGTCCCGCGCTTCAGCGTCTGCCCCGCACCCTTGACGGTCAGGTCCTTGATCAGCGTCACCTGGTCGCCGTCGGCGAGCAGGTTGCCGACGGCATCGCGAACCTCGACCGCGTCGCCGGCGGTCGCCGCGACGATTTCGCCGGCCGGGACCCAGTCCCCGCTCACTTCGTCGTAAACATAATCTTCGCCGGACATGCCCCCCACCTGTCCTTTACTTGATCGTCACGAGACCCGAACTGCCGGTCTTGCTCGATGGATTGGAAGCATTTGTTTTCGGGGGCTTCTCGGCCTTCGGCTTGCGGACTTCCTTGTTCGATTTCTTCTGGCTTTTGGCCATCCGGCTTCTCCTCTGCGCAGCGCTGTAGGGCAATCGCTGCCCCTTGGCGAGTTGATCTGTCACCGTCGAACGCGCTCTCTGGGCGCAGGGGTATCGCCAACGTCTTGTATTCGCACTACGAGTGCGCCAGCATGGTTACTCAGGCACCGTGCCTGACTGTATTCTAGCGAAAAGTTCGTAAGGGAGGAAGAACACATGGCTGACAAGAAACCAAATGCGCTGATGACGCCTGTCAAGGTTTCGGCCGATCTCGCCACGATCACCGGCCAGGGGCCGATGCCGCGCAGCCAGATCACGTCGAAGGTGTGGGAGTACATCAAGAAGCACGATCTGCAGGACGCCAAGGACAAGCGCACGATCAATCCCGATGCAACGCTGGGCAAGGTGATCGGCACGGCGCCGATCTCGATGTTCAAGATGACCGCTGCGGTCAGCAAGCATATCGGCTGATTTGCCGAAAGGCGGCGCGGTGGCGGGGCCAAGGCCTCGTCACCGCCGACCGCTCAGTCACGCTGCCGGCGGCGAAACGGCCAGTCGGTAACCCCGGACGCCCACAGCGCCCACCAGACGAGCACCGGCTGCAGCGCAAGGCGCGGGCCGTGGTACCACCAGCTCAGCGTCGTCCCGCCCAGCGCGATGTTGTTGACCGCGTGATTGATGTTCGCCGGGAACACACAGACCGCATAGGCCGCCAGGGCCAGGCCCGCAGCGCGACGCAGCGACGGCACGAACAGCAGCGCGAGCGCTCCGGCGATCTCGCACAGGCCGGTCGCCACCACGACCTCATGCGGAAACGGGACCCAGGCAGGCGTGATCCGCACGAAGCCGCCGGGCGTGGCGACATGGGCGATGCCCGCGACGAGATAGGCGATCGCCAGGACGATTCGCGCCGCCGACTGCACGGCCCGGTAGCGGTCGGGCGCGCTAGAGTCCGGAATGGCGCCGGGCGATCATGTCGAAGACCGCGGGGTGCAGCGGCTGCACGAACTTGCAGCCGAACCCCGATTTGTCACGCCAGGCGACGACGGCCTCCATGGCCGAAAAGCTGGGGATCGTGAGATAGACCCGTGCCCCCTCGGGCACGTTGTAGACGCAGTCGATGCGAAAGCCGGTGCGGGACAGATCCTGAACCTCGACGTCGAGGCGCGACCCGCCGTGCTCGCGCAGATGCGCCGGTATGGTCACCAGCTTTCGGACTGCACGACGGCCTTCAAGCGATGGGGGTGATGGTACGCGCATTGATCCCATCATAATCAAGTCTGTAGCCCGCGCCAGCGATAGTGATTGCTTCGCACGCCACGACGCCTATTTATACGGATGTAAGTAAGGGGCAGATCATGGCACGCGCAGACAGGTTCGAGGCGAATCCGCACTGGTTGCCCCTTCAACCGGCAAAAAGCCTCGACCATATTCCCGGCGAGGACGGCTGGATGCCGATTCTGGGCACGACGCTCAAGCTGCTGGCCGACCCGCCGGGCTATGTCCGCCAGATGCATGCCAAATACGGACCCGTGTATCGGCACAAGAGCTTCGGCGGCCGCAATGTCACCTTGCTCGGCCCCGACGCCAACGAGCTGGTGCTGTTCGATCGCGACAAGGTGTTTTCGTCCGAACAGGGCTGGGGCCCCATGCTCAACCTGTTGTTTCCGCGCGGTCTGATGCTGATGGATTTCGAGAAGCATCGGGTCCACCGCCGGACGCTGTCGGTGGCGTTCAAGCCCGAGCCGATGAAGCTTTACGCCGAGGCGCTGAACGAAGGCATCCGCACGCGCGTCGCGCAATGGTCGGGCAAGAATTTCGCCTTTTATCCCGCGATCAAGGAATTGACGCTCGACCTGGCGGCAACCTCTTTCCTGGGCATTCCGTTCGGGCCCGAGGCGGCGAAGATCAACCAGGCGTTCGTCGACATGGTGCAGGCGTCGATCGCGGTCATCCGCGCGCCCATCCCGGGCACGGCGATGGGTCGCGGGGTCGCCGGGCGCAAATTCCTGGTCGGCTATTTCGGCGACGAAGTGCCCCGGCGGCGCGCCGGCAATGGCGACGACATGTTCTCGCAGATCTGTCGCGCCACGCATGAGGACGGCTCGCAGCTGTCGGTCGACGAGATCGTCGATCACATGAACTTCCTGATGATGGCGGCGCACGACACGATCACGTCGTCGGCGACGTCGCTGATGATGCTGCTGGGCCGCAATCCCGAATGGCAGGACAGGCTGCGCGAGGAGATGCTGGGGCTCGGCGTCAACGGCGACGACCTGCCCTATGACCGGCTGAACGACCTTGTCCTTGCCGATTATGCGTTCAAGGAATCGATGCGGATGATGCCGCCCGTGCCGTCCATCCCGAGGCGCGCGATCAAGGATTTCGAATTCCGCGGCCACAAGTTCCCCAAGGGCACGTTCGTGGGCATCAACACGCACTTCGTCCACCACATGGCGGAACACTGGCCCGAGCCCGACACGTTCGACCCGATGCGCTTTTCGCCCGAAGAGTCGCGCGGCCGGCACAAATATGCCTGGGCCCCTTTCGGCGGCGGCGCGCACATGTGCCTGGGGCTGCATTTCGCCTATATGCAGGTCAAGATCCTGCTGTGGCACATGCTGCGCACGCATCGCATCGATGTTCCCGCCGATTCGGGCGTCGCGTGGCAGGCATGGCCCATACCCAAGCCGCGCGACGGCCTTCCCCTCGGGTTTGTCAAAATCTGATACGTTCTGAAATTATTCATTAGTTGCGGCTAGATAACGTCTTCGATCAGATGGGGAGATCGATTTCGTGACCACAAATGCCAAAGCAACACAGCCCGACGACCGCCGCTCGCGGCGGGCCGAAGTTCGGCTGCCGGCGACTCTGGAGGCGGGTCCCGGGCGCAGTTTCCAGATCATCGTGCAGAATATTTCGGCACATGGCTTCATGGCCGAGCTCGACGTGCAGCTCATACCAGGTCGTCCCGTATCGGTGAGCATGGCGAGCCTCGCGCGCACGGCAGCCCGTGTGGCGTGGCAGCGCGACGGCCACATCGGTATCGCCTTCGTCGAACCGCTGACCTACGACCAGCTCTGCAACATCCTCTGAGCTCACAAACCGGCGCATTGTCTGCGCGGCTCTGCTAGGCGTCGATCATGAGACGCCTTTCAACCGCGCTGACCCTGATCCTGCTGAGCGGATGCGGCTCGTCGCCGACGACGCGCGCCAACAACGCCGACACCGATCCCGCCGTGACGTCGGCACTTGCTGACCCGCTGATGGCGGATCCCCGGCTCGACGGGCAGTCGAATAACGGCGCGATACGCCCTGCCGACCAGCCCTATCAAGCGATGATTCCCACCGGCATGCCCGATCCGCTGCGCGGCGACGCGCCGCCGACGGTCCTCGCCCGCACACGCCCGTTGCTCGACCGGAATTTCCGGGGGTGCGACTTCGGCGTGCGCTACAGCTATGGCTGGGCGGCGCGCTTGCCCGGGGATCTCGCGCTCCCGACCGAGGCGCGCGTTGCGGAAGGCGGCGGCAGCGACGCACCCGGCTGCGCCCTTCGGCTCATCGCCTATTCGACGCCGACCGGTCCCGAGGCCGCCGCCGACGTCTACCGGCGCATCGCCAAGGCCGGCGGCTATGCGCTCAGCGAACGCAAGCTGGGCCCGGCCACCGTCATCAGCGCGGCGCGAGCCGCGGACGGCGCGGCATTCGTCGCCAGCGTCACGGCGCCCGATGGCGGCAGCGCGGTCGACCTGGCGAGCAACCGGGGCCGCTAGCCGCGCGGGCCGCCACGCGCTACGGCAGGCGGATGAACGGAATTTTGTCAGTAATGGTCGGGGGCGCCATCGGCGCCGGCGCGCGCTACCTGGTCAGCAGCGCACTCCTGCGGGCGACCGGGCCGGGCTTTCCCTGGGGTACGCTTGCCGTCAACCTGATCGGCGGGCTGCTGATGGGGCTGCTGGTCGGCGTCCTGGCACGCGCGAGCACCGGCGGCGAACAGGCACGCCTGCTGCTCGGCGTCGGCGTTCTCGGCGGGTTCACGACTTTTTCGGCGTTCGGGCTCGAGACCTGGATGATGGTCGAGCGGGGCCAGCTGGCCAGCGGTTTCGCCTATGTCGCCGTCTCGGTCATGGGCGCGGTGGCGCTGACGGGCGTCGGCCTGATGCTGGCGCGCGGCGCATGAGCAAGGCTTCCGAAAGCGTCCGCCAGTTCACGGTCGGCTTCGACGACGATGGCATCCGGCTCGACCGCTGGTTCCAGCGCCATCTGCCCGAAGCGAATTTCAACATCGTCTCGCGCTGGGCGCGGACCGGGCAGCTGCGACTCGACGGCGCACGCGCGACTCCGGGGGACCGGGTCGCGACGGGACAGGTCATCCGCGTCCCGCCCGCCGACGGCACCGCACAGACTGAACGCGCGCCGAAGCCGAAGCGGCCGGTCAATCCGCTGACCGCCGACCAGACCGACTTCGCCCAGAGCCTGGTCATCCACCGCGATGCGCAAGCCTTGGTGCTCAACAAGCCGCCGGGTCTGGCGACGCAGGGCGGAACCGGCACCACCGAGCATGTCGACGGCCTGCTCGACGCGCTGATGTTCGACGCGGAGGGGCGGCCGAAACTCGTCCACCGGCTGGACAAGGACACCTCGGGCGCGCTGCTGGTGGCGCGCTCGTCACGTGCCGCGGCGCACTTCGCCAAGGCCTTTTCCAGCCGCACCGCACGCAAGGTGTACTGGGCGATCGTCGTCGGCATTCCCGAGGTCAACGACGGCTGGATCGACCTGCCCATCGGCAAGCAGCCGGGCACCGGCGGCGAGAAGATGCATGTCGACGAGAAGGAAGGGTCGCCGGCACGCACCCGCTACCGCGTCGTCGACCGCGTCGGCAACCGCGCGGCCTGGGTCGAGTTGCAGCCGCACACCGGGCGCACGCACCAGCTGCGCGTCCACATGGCGGCGATCGGTCATCCGATCGTCGGCGACGGCAAATATGGCGGCAAGGAAGCGTTCCTGACCGGCACGATCAGCCGCAAGATGCACCTTCATGCGCGGCGCATCCGCGTCGATCATCCCGATGGCGGCCAGATCGACGTGCGCGCCGAACTGCCCGAGCATTTTGCCGCGACGATGACCGACCTCGGCTTCACGATCGCACACGGCGACGCGCTCCCGCTCGACGAAGTGAAATTCTCGGAAACGCCGGAGGGCAAGAAGCGCCTGGCGTCGAACATCGCCAAGGCCGCGCGCAAGGAACGCAAGGGCGAGCGCCGGTCGCGCGGGCAGTCTCGCCCGAAGTAGCGCCGGCATGCACCCCAACCCGAAATTCAGGACCGATGACCCGGCTGCGCTGCGCGCGACGGTGCTCGAGATCGGCGTCGTCCATCTGTTTGCCGCGACACGGCAGGGCCCGATGGTCGCGCATGCCCCCGTCACGCCCACGCCCGAGGGCGACTTTCGCTTTCACCTGGCGCGCAGCAACCGGATCGCGGCGCATCTCGACGGCGCAACGGTGCTTGCGAGCGCGATGGGGCCGAACGGGTACATCAGTCCCGACTGGTATGCCGAGCCGCACAACCAGGTGCCGACGTGGAATTACGTCTCGGTGGAGATCGAGGGCGTCTGTGCGGAACTCGACCGCGAGGCGCTGATGCAACAGGTCGACGCGCTGTCGGCGCTGCACGAAGCGCGTCTGCTGCCCAAGCAACCCTGGACCATGGCGAAGGTCGACGACGGGCACCGCGACCGAATGCTCGCGGCGCTGCGCTGTTTCGAGCTGCGCGTCAGCGCGATCCGCGGCAATCGCAAGCTGAGCCAGAACAAGAGCGATGCCGACCGGGCCGGCGTCGTGGCGGCGCTGGGCGATGGCGCCCTGTCGCGGGCGATGTCGTCATGATCCGCCTCGCCGTGTTCGACTGCGACGGGACGCTGGTCGACAGCCAGGCAAACATCTGCCGCGCCATGGAGGAAGCCTTTGCCGCGTCGGGTATCGTCCCGCCGGTGCGTGCCGCCATACGCCGGATCGTGGGCCTGTCGCTTGTCGAAGCGGTTGCCGTGCTGCTGCCCGACGCCGAGGATGGGCTGCACGCGCATGTCGCGGCCGACTACAAGCGGGCATTCCAGGCGATGCGCGCGAACGGGCTGGTCGACGAGCCGCTGTTCGAGGGCATTGCCGAAGTGCTCGACACCCTGCGCTCGGCTGGCTGGCTGCTGGGCGTGGCGACGGGCAAGTCGGACCGCGGCCTGGCCCATGTGCTCGACCACCATGGCCTGACCGGGCATTTCGTTTCGCTGCAGACCGCCGACCGGCATCCGTCGAAGCCGCATCCGTCGATGGTCCATACCGCCATGGCCGAAGCGGGCGCGGCGCCGGACGGCACCGTCGTGGTCGGCGACACCAGCTTCGACATCGCAATGGCGCACAATGCCGGAGCGCGGGCCGTGGGCGTTGCCTGGGGCTATCACGAAAGCGCCGATCTCATGCGGGCGGGCGCCCATGCCATTGCGCGGCGCCCGGCCGACCTGTCCGCATTGCTGGAGGCCGCATGAACGAGGACCTGGCGAAGAAGCGCTTCTTCCTGCTCTCGATGCTGCGGTTCGGCGGCGTTATCCTGGCGTTCGTCGGCATCTCGATCATCGCCAAGCGCTGGGTGGAGCCTGCCGAGATCATCGGCGGCGCGCTGCTCGCCGTGGCGATGGTCGACGTGCTGATCCTGCCGACCATCCTGGTCCGTCGCTGGCGCAGCGGGCCGTGAAACGGTTCTGGAAGGACGTCGCGGTCGAGGGACAGGCGATCCTGCTCGACGGACGCGCGGTGCGTACGCCGGCGCGGGCGGCCCTGGTGCTGCCGACCAGCGCGCTTGCCCAAGCCGTGGCGGACGAATGGCGTGCGGTCGGCGAGAGGATCGATCCCCGCGCCATGCCGCTGACCGGGTTCAGCAACGCCGCCATCGACAAGGTCGCGCCCGATGTCGCGGGGTTCGCGGCGGGCCTTGCGCGCTATGGCGAGACCGACCTGCTCTGCTACCGGGCGGAAAACCCGCCGGAACTCGCCGCGCGCCAGGCCGAGATCTGGGATCCGTTGCTCGACTGGGCGCGCACGCGCTATGACATCGCGCTCGGCGTCACGGCCGGTATCGTCCACCACGCGCAACCGCCCGAGACACTGGTCCGCCTGTCGGGCGCCATTGCCGCGCGCAGTCCGTTCGAACTCGCCGCGCTGTCGCCGGTGGTGAGCATCGGCGGGTCGCTGGTCGTGGCGCTGATGCTGGCCGAGGGGGCAATCGCGCCCGATGCGGCGTTCGACGCCACGCACCTCGACGAGCTGTGGCAGGCCGAACTCTGGGGCGAGGAATGGATGGCCGCCGATGCACGCGCGCTGCGGCGGGCCGATTTCGTCAATTCGGCGCGGATGCTGTCGCTGCTTGGCGCGGCATGAAGAAGCGCAGCAGCACGAAGGCGCCGAGCGCGAAGGCGACGAATTCCTGCACGCCCAGGAACAGCCACCATGCCCATGGCATGTAGAAATTATAGACCGGCAGCGAGAGCACGAAATACAGCACGGTCGCGACCGCGAACAGGCCGGTCGTCTGCATCCTGCTGCTGAAGTCGGGCAGGCGCTGCACGGCAAGGCCGACGAGCAGCATCGTCACGACCGACATCGCCAGTCCGGTCAGCAACGCCGGACCCGAAAAGGCCGCCGCGAAACCATGCGCGTTGTAATGGATGAGCGCCACCGGCCCCTTGCCGAAGAGCACCGTACCGGCCGGTGTTTCGGGCGACGGAATGAAATAGGTGCCGCTGCCCGTTGCCGTCAGCCCGAAAGCCAGCGCGGCCTGCACCTGCGCCGTCTGGGTTTCGCCGAGATTCTTGAAGGCGAGTGCCCCGAGCGGCGAGACCCAGGCGATGGCGCCGACGATGAACTGGACGAGACCGGCGACAAGACTGCCGATGAAAATGCGGACCATGACGTCTCTCCCTGATGGCGGGAGAGTAGCGCTTAGCCGTGGCGCGTCAAACTGCGCACGAAGCCGATGAGGCTGGTCTGGCGGCTGCGCTTCAGTCGTTCCGACTCGAGGATCGAGGCCACGTCGCGGAAGCAGCGGTCGACATCGTCGTTGACGAGCACATAGTCATAGCCATCCCAGTGGCTGATCTCGTTCGCCGCGCGGGCCATGCGGGCCTCGATGACGGCGTCGCTGTCGGTCCCGCGAGACCGCAGGCGCCGCTCGAGCTCTTCGAGCGAGGGCGGGAAGATGAAGGTCCGCACGACGTCGCCGCCCGCCTGCTGGAACAATTGCTGGGCGCCCTGCCAGTCGATGTCGAACAGCACGTCGCACCCGCGGGCGAGCATTTCTTCCACCGGCGCGCGGGGCGTGCCGTAGCGATGGCCGAAGACATGCGCCCATTCGAGGAATTCATGGTCCGCGACCATCTCGCGGAACCGGTCGAGCGTCACGAAATGATAGTCGACGCCGTCGACCTCGCCGGGGCGGATGGGACGGGTCGTCGCCGACACCGACATCGCAAGATTGTCGTCGGACGCGAGCAGCTTGCGCGCGATTGTCGACTTTCCGGCACCTGACGGCGAGGAGAGGACGAAAAGGAGTCCACGGCGGGTGAACGGCAGGGTCGCGGGCATGGCCGCTCATGGCGTCCCGCGCGCGAGGCGTCAACGCGCGCGGCGGCGATCGATCGCTTTCTTGACCGCGTAAGCGCCGCCGAGCGCCAGGCCCAGGGGTCCGAGCCGGCGCAGCGCCGTTGCCGCGACCACGCCGAGCGCGGCGCCCTTCAGCCCGCCCTCGCCGTCGCTGCGATCGATGCGGCTGCCGATCACCGCGCCCAGGATCTTGCCGATCATGCTGCGTCCTTCCGCGTGCCGAAGACGGCTTCGCTGGCCTTGCCGATGCCATGGAGAAGCAACCATCCCGCGGCATAGGTCAGAACGACGGGCGCAATCGTCCGGATCGCCAGCGCCGCGGCGGCACCGCCCAGCGCACCGTCGAGGGTGCTGTCGTCGCCGTCCGAACCGTCGATCGCGCTGCCGATCGCCGCGCCGATAATCGTACTCAAGCTCACGCAATTTCTCCGCTAATTGTCCGGAGCATTACGAATTATCGGGACGAAGGTTCCGCCTGCGAACCGATCATCGCTTCGGGCCGGACCAGCCGGTCGAACGTCGCGACGTCGACGAGGCCGAGCGCCAGTGCCGCCTGACGCAGCGTCGTCCCGTCGTGATGGGCCTGCTTGGCGATCCGGGCGGCATCGTCATAGCCGATTTCCGGTGCGAGCGCGGTCACCAGCATCAGCGAGCGCTCGACAAGTTCGGCGATGCGCGCGCGATTCGGCTCGAGACCTTCGACGCACCGTTCGGCAAAGCTCGTCATGCCCACGGCAAGCAGGTCGATCGACCGCAGGACATTGGCACCGATCAGCGGCTTGAAGACATTGAGCTCGAAATGCCCCTGCATGCCGCCCAGCGTGACGGCATGGGCATTGCCGATGACCTGCGCGGCGACCATCGTCAGCATCTCGCACTGGGTCGGGTTGACCTTGCCCGGCATGATCGAACTGCCGGGCTCGTTCTCGGGCAGGCTCAGCTCGCCGAGCCCCGAACGGGGGCCGGAGCCGAGCAGCCGGATGTCACCGGCGATCTTGGTCAGCGCGACGGCGAGCGTCGACAGGGTGTTCGCCAGCTGGACCAGCGCGTCGTTCGCCGCGAGCGCCGCAAAGCGGTTGGGCGCGGGCCGGAACGGCAGGTCGGTAAGCGCGGCGATTTCGCGCGCCATGTCCCGGGCGAACCCATCGGGCGCGTTGAGCCCGGTGCCGACCGCCGTCCCGCCCTGCGCGAGTTCGAGACAATCGTCGAGCGCGGCATCGATCCGCGTCCGGCAAGCCTGCAATTGCGCCACATAGCCCGAAAATTCCTGTCCGAGCGTGAGCGGCGTCGCGTCCTGCAAATGGGTGCGTCCGATCTTGACGATGTCGCGCCAGGCCAGGCTCTTGTCGCTCAGCGTATCGCGCAGCACGTCGAGCGCGGGCAGCAGGCGCGCCGTGACGGCGCGGACGGCGGCGATGTGCAGCGCGGTCGGAAAGCTGTCGTTCGACGATTGCGACATGTTGACGTGATCGTTGGGGTGCACCGGCGATTTGCCGCCGCGCGTGCCCGCCAGCGCTTCGTTCGCCAGGCCCGCCACCACTTCGTTGACGTTCATGTTCGCCTGGGTGCCGCTGCCGGTCTGCCAGATGACGAGCGGAAACTGGTCGTCGTGCGCGCCTGCCGATACCGATGCGGCCGCCGAGTCGATGGCGTCGGCAAGCTTTGCGTCGAGCCCATGGGCGCGGTTCACCCGCGCTGCCGCCTGTTTCACCAGCGCAAGCGCATGGACGATCTCGACCGGCATGCGTTCGCGCGCGCCGAAGGGAAAATTTTCGATGCTGCGCTGGGTCTGCGCGCCCCAATAGGCGTCGGCAGGTACGTCGATCGGGCCGAAGCTGTCGGTTTCGGTACGGGTGGCCACGTCATCACTCCGTCATTGCGGACATGTCGCAGCATCCATGTCTCGACCGGTGCGAAGGCCACAGCCGATGGACGGACGCTGGAACAGGTCGGGGTGACCGCCCCGAAGGACAGTCACTTCTTGCGTTTGAAATCCACCGCGACGACGTTCGATCCATCCTCGATCGGCTCGGCGATCGGCCCGTCGTTCTGGGCGGCATCATGTTCGGCAGGACCCTCGCCGTCGCCCGAGACCTGGAACTGCAACGCGAAGTCGACCGCGGGATCGACGAAAGCGGTGACGGCGGCGAAGGGAATGTAAAGCCGCGCGGGAATGCCGTTGAAGGTCAGGCCGACCTCGAACGCATCGTCGTGAACCTTCAGGTCCCAGAATTTGTTCTGCAGGACGATCGTCATTTCGTCCGGGAAGCGCGCCGTCAGATGCTGCGGGATGTCGACGCCCGCCGCACCGGTCTTGAAGGTGATGTAGAAGTGATGCGCGCCCGGCAGCATGTCCGAATGGCCGATCTGGCCCAGCACCCGGCCGACGACCGCGCGCAGCGCCTCCTGCACGATCTCGTCATAGGGAATCAGGCTATCGGGTTGTTCTTGGCTCATCGACGCGTTGGTGGACGGCGCGCGGCCAACGGTCAAGGTGCGTTGCGCTGCCACCGAAGCCGACTATAGGCAGCCCATCATGCGAACAGGCACGGTTCATCGCGCAACGGCGGAAACGAGCATCGACGTGCGCGTCGATCTCGACGGCACCGGCGCGTACAGCATTTCGACCGGCATCGGCTTTTTCGACCATATGCTCGAACAATTGTCGCGCCATTCGCTGATCGACCTCGACGTGAAAACGGTCGGCGACCTGCACATCGACCAGCATCACACGGTCGAGGATACCGGTCTCGCCATCGGCGAAGCGATCGCGCAGGCGCTGGGCGAAAAGCGCGGCATCCGCCGCTATGCCGATGCGTTGAGCCCGATGGACGAGACGCTGACCCGCGTCGCGCTCGATATCTCGGGCCGGCCGTTCCTTGTCTGGAAGGCCGAATTCTCGCAGAAGCGCCTCGGCGAGATGGACACCGAGATGTTCGAGCATTTCTTCCACTCGTTCGCGCAGACCGCGGGACTGACGCTGCACGTCGAGACGCTGTACGGGTCGAACAACCACCATATCGCCGAAAGCGCGTTCAAGGGGCTGGCGCGGGCATTGCGCGAAGCGGTCGAGATCGACCCGCGCAAGGCGGACAACATCCCCTCCACCAAGGGCATATTGTGACCTTCCCCGCCCCGCAGGCGGGGCGGGGGTCCCCATGAGCGGCGTCGCGCTGATCGATTATGGCGCGGGCAATCTCCAGTCGGTGCTCAATGCGCTGAAGGCAGCCGGCGCCAGCGACATCGCGGTGACGGCCGACCCTGGCGAAGTGATGGCGGGCAAGCGCATCGTGCTTCCCGGCGTCGGTGCCTTCGCGCACTGCATGGGGGCGCTATCGGCCATTCCAGGCATGGTCGACGCGCTGACCGAGAGCGTCGTTGTGCGTGGTCGTCCGTTCCTGGGCATCTGCGTCGGCATGCAGTTGATGGCGGACGAGGGGCATGAGCACGGTATCACCAGGGGACTCGGCTGGGTACGCGGCCATGTCGCGCCGATGACGGCGGCGCCGGGCCTGAAGATCCCGCACATGGGGTGGAACGACGTCGTGCCGACCCACGCGCATCCGCTGATCGAGCCGGGCGAGGCCTATTTCCTGCACGGTTACGCCTTTAAGGGCAGCGAAGTGCTGGCGACGACCGATCATGGCGGCAGCGTCGTGGCGGCGATCGGACGCGACAATATGGCGGGGGTTCAATTTCATCCGGAAAAGAGCCAGGCTTACGGGATCGCGACGCTGAAGAGGTTCCTGAAATGGCGGCCATAATCTTCCTTCTCCCTCTAGGGGAGAGGGACAGGCGCGCAGCGCCAGGGAGAGGGGACGACGTGACAGGCAAGGCCCCTCTCCCTGCGTGCTTCGCACGCTTTCCCTCTCCCCTTCAGGGAGAGGGGGAATGACCCTCATCGTCTTCCCCGCCATCGACCTGAAGGGCGGCCAGGTCGTTCGCCTGGCCGAGGGCGACATGGACCGCGCCACGGTGTACGGCGACGACCCGGCCGCGCAGGCGATGCTGTTCGCGGCCGCCGGGGCCGAGCATCTGCATGTCGTCGATCTCGACGGAGCATTCGCGGGCCATGCGGTGAACGGCGATGCGGTGGCGTCGATCGTCGAATCCTTTCCCGGCTATGTGCAGGTGGGCGGCGGCATCCGGACCATGGCGGCGGTCGAGGGCTGGTTCGACCGCGGCGTGGCGCGCGTCGTCATCGGCACGGCGGCGCTGACCGACCCGCAGCTCGTGCGCGACGCGGCCGAGGCGTTTCCCGGTGGCATCGTCGTCGGCGTCGATGCGCGCGACGGCTTTGTCGCGACGCAGGGCTGGGCCGACGTGTCCGACGTGCCGGCGCTCGACATGGCGCGCCGCTTCGAGGATGCGGGCGTCGCCGCACTGCTGTTCACCGATGTCGGCCGCGACGGGATGCTGAAAGGGTGCAACGTCCAGGCGACCGTCGACCTGGCGCGGGCGACCGACATTCCCGTGATCGCGAGCGGGGGCGTGGCCGGCATTGCCGACATCCGCATCCTAAGCCTGTTCGCCAAGGACGGTATCGAAGGGGTGATCACCGGACGCGCGCTCTACGACGGGCGGCTGGACCTGGCGGCGGCGCTTGCGATGGCGGCGGCGGCGTGACCGTCCGCGTCCGCGTCATTCCCTGCCTCGATGTCCAGGACGGACGCGTCGTCAAAGGCGTCAACTTCGTCGAGCTGCGCGATGCCGGCGACCCGGTCGAGGCGGCGCGCGCCTATGACGCGGCGGGCGCGGACGAGCTGTGCTTTCTCGACATCGGCGCGAGTCACGAAGGACGCGAGACGATCATCGACGTCGTGCGGCGGACCGCCGAAGTCTGCTTCATGCCGCTGACCGTCGGGGGCGGCGTGCGCAGTGCCGACGACGCCCGCGCGCTGTTGCTGGCGGGCGCCGACAAGGTCGCGGTCAATTCGGCCGCCGTCGCGCGGCCCGAACTCGTGGCCGACATCGCCGCGCGCTTCGGCAGCCAGTGCGTCGTCGCTTCGGTCGACGCGCGCAAAACAGGCGACGGCTGGGAAGTCTTCACCCATGGCGGCAGGCGCGCGACGGGCATCGACGCCGTGGCGCATGCCGTCCGCCTCGTCGAGCTCGGCGCGGGCGAACTGCTCGTCACGTCGATGGATCGCGACGGGACGAAAAGCGGCTACGACCTCGATCTGACCCGCACGATCGCCGATGCCGTCGCGGTCCCGGTGATCGCCTCGGGCGGAGTCGGATCGCTCGACGACATGGTCGCCGGGGTGCGCGACGGCCATGCCGATGCCGTGCTCGCGGCCTCGATCTTCCATTTCGGCGAGGCGCGCATCGCGGATGCGCACCGCGCGCTGCACGCCGCCGGATTCCCCGTTCGTAACGCTTTGTAAATTGTCCCGAATTGGGTACGTAAAATGACATATATCGGCTATATGGCGGTGCAGCATTCTGGCACGAGCCGTGTCAACATCATCCGGAGTCGCCGACTTGGCCCCTCGCGTCACCGCCTTTGCCCTGTTCCTGACGACGGCGTCTCCGGCGCTGGCCCAGCATGGCGGGATCGGCATTCCCCAGCCCGGCGACGCCGCGCTGTTCCTGGTGGCGGTCGTGGGACTGATCGTCGGACGGCACGCCTCGCGCCGCGCCCCGAGCAACGACGACGACGCCCAGGTCTAGTCGGCGGGGGTTGACCGCACCTGCATGCGCCCGCTTAACGGTCGCGTGACCGATGCCCTGACCCGCCTTGCCGAAACGATCGCCGCGCGGCGCGATGCCGATCCGGCCTCGTCCTATGTCGCCAAGCTGCTCGCCGCGGGCCCGCCCCTCGCGGCGCGAAAGCTGGGCGAGGAAGCGATCGAGACCGTCGTCGCGGCACTGTCCGGCGACGATCGCGACCTGATCGCCGAGGGTGCGGACCTGATGTTCCACCTGCTCGTCCTGCTTGAGGCGCGCGGGGTGGCCTTCGCCGACGTCCTCGCCGAACTCGAGCGGCGCGAGGGAGTCTCGGGGATCGCCGAAAAAGCCGCGCGAAAGGCCTGACCATGCCCATCGACGCCACCGCGCCCTATGACGACCAGAACATCTTCGCGAAGATCCTGCGCGGCGAGATACCGAACCGGACCGTCTACGAAGACGACTTCGCGCTCGCCTTTCACGACATCAACCCGCAGGCGCCGGTCCACATCTTGGTGATCCCCAAGGGGCCATATGTGTCGTGGGACGATTTCACGGCCAAGGCGGGCGACGCGGAGATCGGCGGGTTCGTCCGCGCGGTCGGCCATGTCGCGCGTGAAGCGGGGCTGGTCGAACCGGGCTACCGCCTGCTCGCCAACATCGGCCGGCACGGGCACCAGGAAGTGCCGCACCTGCACGTCCACCTCTTTGGCGGGCGGCAGTTCGGGGCGATGCTGCCGCGCTAGCGGGGCGATAGGCGCTTGCGCCGCCTAGATTTGCGGCTAGGTTCTGCGCCTTCAAGCAATTTACGCCGCGGAAACCGGCGGCCAAGGGGATTTTCGATGGCATCACGTCCGAAACCGGACTTTTTTTCGCGCATGTGGGGCCGCAAGACGGTCGAGCAGGTCCAGCGCGAAACGCAAAAGAGCGAACTGAAGCGGACGCTGGGCTCGTGGAACCTGATGTTCCTCGGCATCGGCTGCATCATCGGTGCGGGCATCTTCGTGCGCACCGGCAGCGCCGCGTCGCTTCATGCCGGACCGGCCGTGCTCCTGTCGTTCCTGATCGCGGGCGTCGTCTGCGCGCTCGCAGGTCTATGCTACGCCGAACTGTCGTCGACCCTGCCGGTGTCCGGCTCGGCCTATACCTACAGCTATACCACCATCGGCGAGTTCGCCGCGTGGATCATGGGGGCGCTGTTGTTGCTCGAATACGGCCTTGCGGCTTCCGTCGTCGCGGTCGGCTGGGGCGGCTATGTCGTCAGTTTGCTGGGTGATTTCGGTATCGTCATCCCCGTCGCCCTGACGGGACCGACCGGTCACACGATCGTGCAGAGCAACGGCAACGACCTTGTCCCCGTGCTCGTGAACGGCGCGCCGATCACCTATCTCTTCAACCTCCCCGCTTTCCTGATCTGCATGGCGATGACGGCGCTGCTCGTCATCGGCGTCTCCGAAAGCGCCAAGGTCAACAACATCATCGTGGCGATCAAGCTGACCGTCATCATCGCCTTCATCCTGATCTGCGGCGGCTTCGTGATCGCGCACATCGACACGCTGAAAGCCAACTGGGATCCCTTCATCCCGCCGGCGACCGGCGAGGACGGCAAGTTCGGCTGGGGCGGCATCCTGCGCGCCGCCTCGATCGTGTTCTTTGCCTATATCGGCTTCGAGGCCGTCTCGACCGCCGGCCAGGAAGCCAAGAACCCCAAGAAGGACATGCCGTTCGGCCTGCTCGGCAGCCTTGCCGTCTGCACGCTGATCTACATCCTCGTCTCGATCGTGATGACGCTGATCGTCAACTACAAGACGCTGAACGTGCCCGATCCCGTGGCGGTCGCGGTCGATGCCCTGGGGCCGCAATGGGCGTGGTTCGCCAAGCTGGTCAAAGCGGGTGCGATCATCGGCCTGACCTCGGTCGTGCTGGTGCTGATGTACGGGCAGACGCGCATCTTCTACACCATGGCGCGCGACGGCCTGCTGCCGCGGGTGTTCGCGTCGGTCCACAAGACCTACAAGACGCCGTGGATCAACACCATCCTCGTCGGGCTCATCACCGGCGTGGCGGCTGCCTTCTTCGACATCAACACGCTCGGCGACATGACCTCGGTCGGCACGCTTGCGGCCTTTGCGATCGTCTGCCTGTCGGTCATCTGGCTGCGCCGGACGCATCCCAACATCGTCCGCGGGTTCACGGTGCCGCTGTTCCCGGTGCTGCCGGCGCTGGGCATCATCGCCTGCATCGCGCTGATCTTCACCGTCGAGACGCGCGTCCTGGTCTTCTTCGGCTGGTACACGCTGATCGCGATCGTGATGTACTTCGCCTACGGCATCCACAACAGCCGGTTGCAGCAGGACCTCGACGAGATGGAGGGCCCCGACATGAGCGAGTTCCCGGGGCCGGTCGGCACCCAGGCTTGAACTCGGCGCGGCTCTAGCTGAGCCGCGCGTCGACCAGCGCCCTGAGGTCCGCCTCGGGGCGCGGGCCATAGTGGCTGATGACCTCGGCGGCGCAGATCGCCCCCATGGTCAGGCTGTCCTGAAGGCTGCGTCCCTCGGCCTGCCCGGCGAGGAAGCCGGCGGCGAACAGGTCGCCGGCGCCGGTCGTATCCACCACCTTGTCGATCGGCTCGGCCGCGACACGCGCATGCTCGCCGCCCGAATGGGCCTCGGCCCCGTTGGCGCCGTGCGTCACGACGAGGGTCGGCACCTTGGCCGACAGCGCAGTCACCGCGCTCGCCACGTCGTCGGTGCCCATCAGGGCGTGGACCTCGCCGTCGTTGGCGAAGAGGATGTCGATCATGCCGTCGTCGATCAGCCTGCGAAAATCATCGCCATGGCGCGAGATGCAGAAAGCGTCGGACAATGTGAAGGCGACCTTGCGCCCGGCCCCGTGCGCGATGTCGATGGCGGCGCGCATCGCCGCCCGCGGCTCTTCGGGATCCCAGAGATAGCCCTCGAGATACAGGATCGCGCTGTCGGCGATCAGGTCGCGGTCGATCGCCGCGGCGGGCAGGTACTGCGAAGCACCCAGAAAGGTGTTCATCGTACGCTGGCCGTCGGGCGTGACGAGGATCAGGCAGCGCGCCGTCGGCGGCTCCGCGTCGCGTGCAGGGGTCGTGAAGTCGACGCCGATCGCGCGGATGTCATGGGCAAAGACGTCGCCCAGCTGGTCGCTGGCAACCTGGCCGATGAAGCCGCACTTGCGCCCGAGCGCCGCCATGCCGGCGATCGTGTTGGCAGCCGATCCGCCCGACACTTCGCGGCCGGGGCCCATCTTGCCGTAAAGTTCGTTGGCGCGCGCCGTGTCGATCAGCTGCATCGACCCGCGCGACAGGTTCTCGCTGACGATGAAGTCGTCCGTCGCGCTCGCGATCACGTCAACGATGGCGTTGCCGATTGCCACCACATCATAGCGCGCGTTCATGCTCATACCGTCTCCGTCCCGAAAGCGCGCCGCCTAGCCGCAGCGCCAGTTGACGGCAAGGGTGGTACGCGTCAGCACGGTGCCATGCGCATTGCCCTTGTTCTGCTGCCGCTGCTCGTCGCCGGGTGCGCGACGACCGTTTCGCCGCCACCGCCGCCGCTGGCCGCCACGCGCAGCCCCCCGATGATCAAGACCGGCCTCGACCGCGTGCTGGGTCAGACCGTCCGCGGCCTGACGGCCTTGTTCGGCGAGGCCGACCAGGACGTCCGCGAGGCCGAAGGGGCGCGGCGCTTGCAGTTCGCCGGGCCGATCTGCATCCTCGATGCCTATCTCTACCCGCCGCATCCCGGCGCCGAGAGCGAAGTCAGCTATGTCGACGCCCGCCAGCCCGACGGCCGCGACATCGATCGCGCCAGCTGCGTCGCCGCCCTTACGCGGCGCAAGGAAGCGCGTTGAGTTCGGCCAGCGCCCAATGCGCGGCCTCGGCCACGATGGGATTCTGATCGCCCGCAAGACGCTGCAGGACGGGCGAGAAAACGCGATCGCCGCTGTTGCCCGCGGCAATGCACGCATTGCGCACCATGCGGTCGCGCCCGATGCGCTTTATCGGCGAACCCGCGAAAATGGCCCGGAAGGACGCATCGTCGAGCGCCAGGAGATCGGCGAGCGGCGGCGCGGCCAGTTCGGCGCGAGGGGCAAAGGCCATGTTCGCCCGCGCGGTCGCTGCGAATTTGTTCCAGGGGCACACGGCCAGGCAGTCGTCGCACCCGTAGACACGGTTGCCCATCGCCCGGCGAAATTCGACCGGGATCGGTCCCTTGTGCTCGATGGTCAGGTACGAGATGCAGCGTCGCGCATCGAGCCGGTAGGGCGCGGGAAAGGCGTCGGTCGGGCAGGCACGCTGGCACGCATCGCAACTGCCGCAGCGATCCGCATGCGGGGTGTCGGCCGCCAGGTCGCGCCCGATCTCCAGCGTGGTCATGATGCAGCCCAGGAACAGCCAGCTGCCGTCGTCCGTCGACACCAGGTTGGTGTGCTTGCCCTGCCAGCCGAGGCCCGCCAATGCGCCGAGGGGCTTTTCCATGACCGGCGCGGTATCGACGAACACTTTCAGCGTGCAATCCGCCTGTCCGACGAGCCAGCGGGCCAGCGCTTTCAGGTTGCGCTTCACGACATCGTGGTAGTCGCCCCCCTGCGCGTAGACGGAGATGCGCCCGATATCGGTTTCGCCTGCCAGACGCAGCGGATCTTCGCACGGTGCATAGCTCATGCCCAGCGCGATGACCGACCGAGCGTCGGGCCACAGCGCCTGCGGGGCGCGCCGTTGATCGGCGCGTGCTTCCATCCAGTCCATCGTGCCGTGATGGCCCGCTTCCAGCCAGCCGGCCAACGCCGAAGTACCGTCGTGCCCGTCGGCGCCGGTTATGCCGCAGGCCGCAAACCCCAGCCTGGCGGCTTCTCCCTTTAGGGCTTTGGTGAGGGATAGCGCGCTAGACACGGATTGATGTCTAGCGGTTCCGTGACAAAGGAAAAACAGTGCTTCGACAAGAATGGGCCGAACCGCCTATGTCCCGCGTGATGATGACAACCCCTGCCCCACCCGCCATTGAAGCCCATGGCCTCGTCAAGACCTTCGGCACGACGCGCGCCGTCGATGGCATCGACCTCAGCGTGCCGGCCGGCAGCATTTATGGCGTCCTCGGACCCAATGGCGCCGGCAAGACGACCACGTTGCGCATGTTGCTGGGCATTATCGATCCCGACGAGGGGCATCGCCAGCTTCTGGGCTATGAGCGCCCGCTCGAAGCCGCCCCACTCGTCGGCTATCTGCCCGAGGAACGCGGACTCTATCCGTCGATGACGGCGCGCGAGGCGATTGCGTTCATGGGCGCGCTTCGCGGCCTGTCGCTCGCCGAAGGGCGGCGGCGCGCGGATGCGCTGCTCGAGGAATACGGCCTCGGCCATGCCGGCAAGAAAGTGGTGCGTACGTTGTCGAAGGGGATGGCGCAGACCGTCCAGCTGCTGGGTACGCTGATCCACAAGCCGCAGCTGATCGTGCTCGACGAGCCCTTTTCCGGGCTCGACGCGCTGAACCAGGGCCGGCTCGAAACGCTGATTCGCGGGCAGGCGGCAGCCGGCGCGACGATATTGTTCTCGACGCATGTCATCGCCCATGCCGAAAGGCTGTGCGAACGCATCGCCATCATTGCGGGCGGCAAGGTCCGTTTCGAAGGCGCCGTGGACGAGGCGCGCAGCCGCCTGCGCCCCGTCGTGCGGCTGCGGACGCGCGCGACCGATGGCCCCTGGCGCGCAGCACTGCCGGCAAGCGCAGGATCCGGTCCCGACTGGCGGTTCGAACTGCCGCATTCGGGCATCGAGCCGCTGCTGAAAGCGCTTGTCGACGGCAATGCCGGGATCGACAGCCTGTCGATCGAACGCCCCGGCCTGCACGACGCCTTCGTCGCCATCGCCGGCGCCGAAGCCGCCGCTGCGCTCGATCAACCCACCGCCAAGGAAGCTTCGCTGTGAACATGAGCGTCAACCGCACCCGCCGCCTGTTGCGCGCTGCCGCCGTGATTGCCCGGCGCGACTATATCGCCACGGTCTGGTCAAGGTCGTTCATCATGTTCTTGCTGACGCCGATGATCGCGCTCGGTTTCGGCGGTGTGATCGGCAGCATCGGCAGCAAGGCCGACGAGATCGCGATGAAGCCGCTGGTCGCGGTGGTGGCGCCCGAATCGGCGATGACGGCGTTCCGCACGGCGCAGCAACGTCTGGACGACCGGATCGAGGATTTTCCGGCCCTGCGGCTCGAGACTCCGAACGGCGACCCCGTCCGGCAGGCGCAGGCCCTGCTCGCCGAGCCGCGCCAGGCCCCGGCCGTCGTCCTGACCGGCTGGCCCGGCCCGCTGCGCCTGCACGGAACGAAAGCGCAGCTGAAGGACCGGGTGTCCGACGTGGAAATGCTGTCGGAGGAAGCCGCGCTCGAAATGCAGTTGACGAAGGCGGGCGAGAAGCGACCGGTGATCGCCGTGACCGAGGTGGCCACAAGGCCCGTCGCCGTCTCGTCGCCGGCCAATCGCCATCTGCTCGCCCGTGCGTCGCAGACGATGCTGTTCATGCTGACGATCCTGCTCGCCGGCATGCTGCTGTCGAACCTGGTCGAGGAAAAATCGAACAAGGTGATCGAGGTGCTGACGGCCGCCGTGCCGGTCGACGCGATCTTCCTGGGCAAGCTGGTGGCCATGCTCGCCGTGTCGATAACCGGCATCACCATCTGGGGCGTTGCCGTCGGAACCGGCGTCGTCGCGACGGTCGGCGCGCAGGGGCTGCCCGCGCCGCCGATGGGCTGGCCGATGCTGATCGCGCTGGGCGTTGCCTATTACATCAGCAACTACATGATCCTGGGCGGCATTTTCATCGGGATCGGGTCGCAGGCGGCCACGGTGCGCGACGTCCAGACATTGTCGATGCCGGTCACGATGATGCAGCTGGCGATTTTTGCGCTCGGGTCCGGGGTCGTCGCCAGCCTCGACTCGCCGCTCGGCCTGTTCGCCGCGATCTTCCCGTTGTCGTCGCCGATCACGATGATCGCGCGCGCGGCGCAGGAGGCGTCGCTCTGGCCGCACCTGCTCGCCCTGGCGTGGCAGGGGCTGTGGGTGTTCATCATCATCCGCATCGCCGCCCGTCGCTTCCGCATCGGCGTTCTCAAATCGGGCGCGCCGAAAACGGGCTGGTTCGGGCGGCGGAAAGCCGAAGCCTAGGCGGGAATCAGCAAGCCGGCGAGCGCCGCCGACATCAAATTGGCGAGACTGCCGGCGGCCAGCGCCTTCAATCCCAGTCTGGCGATCATCGGGCGCTGATTGGGGGCGAGGCTGCCGGTCGACGCCATCTGGATCGCGATCGACGAGAAATTGGCGAAGCCGCAGAGCGCGAAAGTGACGACGGCGACGGTGCGCGGCGACAGGTTCTTCATCTGGCCGAGGTCGATGAACGCCACGAATTCGTTGAGCACCACCTTGGTGCCGAGCAGGCCGCCTGCCGCGGCGGTTTCGTTCGCCGGGATGTTGAGCAGGTACATCAGCGGCGACAGGATCGTGCCGAGGATCATCTGAAAGCTGAGATCGGGATAACCGATCCAGCTTCCCGCAGCGCCGAGCAGTCCGTTCGCGAGCGCGACCAGCGCGACGAACGCCAGGACCATGGCGGCCACGGCGACGGCAATCTTGACGCCGGTCTGGGCACCCATGGCGGCGGCCATGATCAGATTCGCAGGCTGCTCCTCGGGGTCGACCGGTGCCACGGCCAGCGCGGAATCGGCCAGCGCACCCGTGTTTGCCGGATCGTCGGGCATGATGATCTTGGCCATCAGCAGCCCGCCCGGCGCCGCCATGAACGAGGCGGCCAGCAGATAGGGCAGCGAGGCCGGACCCAGCAGCGCGGCATAGGCGGCAAGGATCGTGCCCGCCACGCCCGCCATGCCGACCGACATGACCGTGAACAATTGCGAGGGGGCGAGGCCCGCCAGATAGGGCCGGATCACCAGCGGCGATTCGCTTTGGCCGACGAAGATGTTGGCCGCGGCGCACAGCGCCTCGACCTTCGAGACGCCGACGACCCATTCGATCCCGCCGCCGACCCAGCGGATGATGAACTGCATGATGCCGAGGTAATAGAGCACGGCGACCAGCGAGGCGAAGAACACGATGACGGGCAGCGCCGAAAAGGCGAACGCCGTGCCGAAATTGGGGTCGGTCGCGAGCTTGCCGAAGATGAGCTGCGTGCCGGCGCCGGCATAGCCGAGCAGCGCGCTGACGCCGCGGGCCATGCTTTCGATCACCGCTTTGCCGGCGGGCACATAGAGCACCAGCACGGCCAGCGTGGCCTGCAAAGCGAATGCGGCCCCCACGACGCGCAGGCGAATCGCGCGCCGGTTCGACGACAGCAGCACTGCGATCGCAAGAATGATGACGATTCCTGCGATGCCGATCAGAATGCGTTGCACATGAGCCCCTGGGTTCTTTCGGCGCACGATGCGGTTGCGTTGCGGGCAAAAGCAAGTAGCAACCGCGCGATGGACACCTCGACACCAGTCATTCCGCGCTCGCTGTTCGCCGTGGCGCTGCTTTACGGGGGCATGGTCGTCATCGGCAGCGTGCTCGGCAACAAGCAGGTGGTCATCGGCCCGCTGACGATCGAAGCCGGCATCTTCTCTTTCCTGACGCTCGTCATGATGTCGAGCGCGGTGGCCGAACTGCACGGCCGCGCCTGGGCGAACAGGATCGTCCAATGGGGATTCGTGCCGCTGCTGGTGTCGCTCGCGCTGTTCGAGCTGGTTCTGGTGCTGCCCGCGTCTCCGGAAATGGAAGCCGCGCGCCGCGACGGCTTCCAGCTCGTCGTCGGACAGAGTCCGCGGCTGATGATTGCCGGCCTGTTGTCCTACGGCATTTCGCAGACGCTCAATGTCACGATCTTCAGCGCGCTGAAGGGACGGGAAGGCAGCAAGTTGCTGTGGCTGCGCTCGGGCATCGCGTCGATCGCCAGCCAGATCGTCGATACGCTGATCTTCGTGACGGTCGCCTTTTACGGCGTGTTTCCCATCGGTCAGCTGCTGGTCGGGCAGATGATCGCCAAGATCGTGCTGTCGGCGCTGCTTGTTCCCGCCATGGTCTATGTTTTCGTGGCGCTCGGCCGCAGGCTCGACGCATGAGCCGCCACGACCCCGACAGCCGCCTGCTTACCAAGGCCGAGACGCTCGTCGAGGCGCTGCCCTATCTGCAGCGCTATGCCGGACAGACGTTCGTCGTGAAATATGGCGGCCATGCCATGGGCGACCCGGCGGCGGCCGAGGATTTCGCGGAAGACATCGTCCTGCTCAAGGCCGTCGGCATCAATCCGGTGGTCGTCCATGGCGGCGGCCCGCAGATCGGGGCTATGCTGAAAAAGCTGGGTGTTGTCAGCGAATTCGTCGGCGGGTTGCGCGTCACCGACAAGGAGACCGCCGATGTCGCCGAAATGGTGCTGGGCGCGATCAACAAGCAGATCGTCGGATGGATCGCGGCCGAGGACGGACGCGCCGTCGGCCTGTCGGGCAAGGATGCGGGGCTGGTGGTCGCCGAAAAGGTCTCACGCCCGGCCGATCCCCATCGCGGCATCGAACGCCATGTCGACCTGGGCTTCGTCGGCGAGCCGGTGAAGGTCGACCGCACGATCATCGACACGCTGTCGGCGGCCGGCGTCATTCCCGTCATCGCGCCGATTGCGCCCGATGCCAGCGGCCAGACCTTCAACATCAACGCCGACACCATGGCGGGCGCGATCGCGGCCGCGCTCGGCGCGTCGCGCCTGTTCCTGCTCACCGATGTCGCGGGCGTGCTCGACAAGTCCGGCGAATTGCTGACCGACCTCGACCCGGTCCGGATCGAAGCCCTGCGCGCGGACGGCACGGTGACCGGCGGCATGATCCCCAAGCTCGAGACGTGCATTGCTGCCGTCGAGGCCGGTGTCGACGCCGCCGTCATCCTCGACGGGCGCGTGCCGCACGTCATGCTGGTCGAGATCTTCACGGCGCGCGGCGCGGGGACGCTGGTTCACAAAGCGGCCTAGCTTCGCTATCTGGAGGCAAAGCCGTAACGACGCCGGGACCCGCAAATGAATACCCTGATCCAGATTGCCCTTTATTTGCTGACGCTCGTCTGGTGGGTCATCATCATCCAGGCCGTGATGTCCTGGCTGATCGCGTTCAACGTGATCAACACCCACAATGATTTCGTGCGGCAGGTCTGGACGACGCTCGACCGGCTGACCGAACCGCTTTATCGCCCCATCCGCAAGATCATGCCCGACTTCGGGGCGCTCGACCTGTCGCCCATCGTCGTGCTTGTCATCCTGGGCATCCTCAACATCCTGCTGACCAACCAGATCGCCTACACGCCCGCATGACCGCCGCGCTCATCGACGGCAGGGCGCACGCGCAGGCGCTGCGCGACAAGGTGGCGGGCGGCGTGGCGCGGCTGGCGCGGGCGCCCGGCCTTGCCGTCGTGCTGGTCGGCGAAGATCCGGCCAGCAACGTCTATGTCCGCGCCAAGGGCAAGGCCTGCCGCGAAGCCGGCATGGCCAGCTTCGAACACCGCCTGCCGGCCGACACGACCCAGGCTGCGCTGCTCGACCTCGTGCGACAGCTGAACGCGGATGCGTCCGTCGACGGTATCCTGGTCCAGTTGCCTTTGCCCGGCCACATCGACCCCAATGCGGTGATCGCGTCGATCGACCCCGACAAGGATGTCGACGGCTTTCATCCGGTCAATGCCGGGCGCCTGGCGAGCGGCCTGCCCGGATTCGTGCCGTGCACGCCGCTGGGCTGCCTGATGCTGCTGACCGATACGCTGGGCGACCTGTCCGGGCTCGACGCCGTGGTCGTCGGGCGATCCAACATCGTCGGCAAGCCGATGGCACAGCTGCTGCTCGGTGCCAACGCGACCGTCACCATCGCCCATTCGCGATCGCGCGACCTGCCCGCGCTGTGCCGCCGGGCCGACATCGTGGTGGCGGCGGTCGGACGGCCCGAAATGATCCGCGGGGACTGGATCAAGCCCGGGGCCACGGTCATCGACGTCGGGATCAACCGGGTGGACGGCAAGCTGGTCGGCGATGTCGCGTTCGAAGAGGTCGCCGCCCACGCCGCCTTTGTCACGCCGGTGCCCGGCGGCGTCGGCCCGATGACGATTGCCTGCCTCTTGCGCAACACGCTGACGTCGGCCGAGCGCCGCCAGATAAAGGATGCCGGATGATGCTCGTCCTGCCGCTGCTCGCGGCCGCTGCCGTCGCGCCGAGCCCGCCGACCACGCAGCCGCGTCCGCAGATTCTGCCCGTCGCGCGGCCGGCCGACGCCGTCGCCGCTGCCGAGCGTGCCTTCGCCCGGCGCGCGCAGGTCGAAGGACAATGGAAGGCGTTCCGGCTGACGGCGGCCCCCGACGCGATCATGTTCGTGCCCGATGCCCGGCCCCTTGCCGCGGCGCTCACCGGGGCGACCGAGCCTGCCGTACCCGTCATGTGGTGGCCGGGCACGATCGCGCCGTCGTGCGACGGCACGCTGGCGCTTTCGACGGGCCCCTGGGTCCGCGCCGCATCGGGCGGCCAGGGAACGTTCTCGACCATCTGGAAGCGCATCGCGACGGGCTATCGCTGGCAACTCGACCATGGCCGCGCCACACCGCGATTCGTGCCGGCAGGCAATGCACCCGCCGTGATCGCGCCCGTTTGCGCCGGCGACCCGACCGGCGCCGCCACGCGCGAAGCCGAATATGACAAGCTTGCCGCCGGCGTCGCGGCGCGGGCGGGAGTCGACGGGGCAGCTGCCTTTGCGTCCAGCGCGGCCAGCGACGTCCTCGTCCAGGCCGAGGACATGATGCCCGCCACCGGGCCGGCGGCGTTGCCGAAGACAAAATTCGGGATGGCCATTGCGTCAGGGCATGCCGACGACTGGACGCTCGCCTGGGCCTCGCGTGCCCTGCTCGGCGGCCATGCGGGCGCGCACGACCTGCGCGTCTGGCAGTGGCGCGGTCCGGCAGGGTGGAAGCTCGTCGTCTATGAAACGATCGGGCTCAAGTGACCGAGCTTTTCATCTCGGCGCTGGTCACCTTCTTCGTCGTCATCGATCCGCCCGGCTGCGCGCCGATCTTCGCCAGCCTCACGAACGGCACGCCCACCGCCCACCGCCGCGCAATGGCGCTGCGCTCGACGATGGTGGCCTCGCTCATCCTCTTTGCCTTTGCGCTGGGCGGCAAGGCTTTCCTGTCCGCGCTTCACGTCAGCCTCGATGCGTTTCGCATCGCCGGCGGCATCATGCTCTTCCTGATCGCGCTCGACATGGTGTTCGAAAAGCGCACCGAACGGCGCGAAAACCGCGCGCAGGACGTGCTGGCCGCCGAGCACGACGACATTTCGATCTTTCCGATGGGCATTCCGATGATCGCCGGACCGGGGTCGATCGCCTCGGCCATGCTGCTGACGTCGCGCGCCGACGGCTGGGCCGAGCGCGGCGTGGTCCTCGCGGCCCTGGCGGTGACGCTGCTGCTGACGATGGTGTCGCTGCTGCTGGCCGGGCCGCTGATGAAATTGCTCGGCAACCGGGTGGAAGCGATGATCACGCGCGTCCTCGGCGTCATCCTTGCCGCGCTGGCGGCCCAATTCGTGATCGACGGCGTGAAGGCGAGCTTCCTCTAGCCCGTCACTTCACCCGCCACAGCAGCAGCGGCGATTCCTTGGGCAGGGGCACCGGCTCCAGCCAGTCGAACTTCTTGCCCGACGCCAGCTGCGCGTAAAATCCCTTGGGCGAGCGCGACCGGTAGACCGTCGACTCGCTCATGTTGGGACATGTCATCAGCAGGGTCGCCCCATGGCGCTTGATGATCGCATGCGCGTTGTCGGGCGTCCCGTCGAAGGCGTGGTGCACGTCGAGAATCGCGTCGCCGTTGCGGTGGTAGGGCCCGGCGATGGCCTTGTGCGGCGTGACCGTGATCAGGCGCGGGCCGAGGTCGACGAAGGTGAAGATCGTCGTGGCCGGCAGGCGAGCGATCGGCGCCATGGCGGGCAGCGTCGGACAGCGGGCATTGGCCTTGTCGATCGCCTTGCTGCGCGCGGTCGGCTTGTTGCCGGGAATCTTGCCGAGCACGAACTGCACGCCGAGACCCGAAACGAGCAGGATGACGACCACGACGCCGATCGTGCGCGTCAGCACCGACGTGCTGCGGCGAAGCAGCGGGACGAGGAGCCAGATCAGCGCCGTCGCCCCCGGCACGGCCGTCAGCTGCGCGGCGGCGCCCATGCGCGTCTGCCACAGGAGCAACAGCATCGAGGTCAGGCTGATCAGCGCGACCGGTGCCCATACCGCAAACATCGCCGTGCCCCGGGCGCGCAGCGTGGCGACGATCGCCCCGATGACCCCGGCCAGCGGCAACGCCAGCGTGCCGACGACGACCTGCCAGTCCTTTGTGTACAGAGGCTTGAATTCGTTAATGTTCTTCAGCCAGCTATTGTAGAGTTCGGGCGATACCTGTTCGGGACGTCCGAGGCATTGCGGGGCAAGAAGGACGAAGCCCGTCGCCAGCACGACCCCGCCGAGCGCCGCGGCGCCGAGCCGCAGCCGCCAGTCGTCACGCGGCAGTTGCGGCAGCAGCCAGGCAAGCCATCCGGCCGCCACCATGGTCCCGAGCCAGACCGGGGACAAAACGTCGCAGCGAGGCACGGTGTTGGCATAGGAGGCAAAGCCTAGATAGCCGGCCGCGCAACCGACGGCGAGCGACAGGCCATAGGCCGACAGGCGGTCGCGATCTTCGGGTTGCCAGACCCAGCGCAACACCGCTGCCGCCCCGACGATGACGAGGAAGGGCAGAAGTTCGAGGCCGATGGTCAGCGATGCCGCGCTGGCCAGCCCCATGACGATGCCGCCGCGCCGTGCCCGGGGGTCGGCAATGCCGGCAATTGCCAGCACGAGGAAGGTCAGCTGCCAATTATGGTGGTCGATCCGCATCGGCATGAACATCGACAGGGCGGCCATGCAGCAGGTCACGGTCAGGCCGACCGCAAGCATCGCCGCATTGGGCGCGACCAGCCGCCGTACGGCGAGGGCAAGCGCGAACAGCGTCAGGCCCAAGGGCAGCATCGGCGCAAGCGCCGCGGCGAAGCGCTCGGCAGTCGGCCCGTCGACGAAGAACCGCGCGCCCCAGTCGAGCAACGCGATCGGCAGATCGACGAGCCGGCTCCAGTGCATGTTGAAGCCGAGGGGCGGGTTCAGCTTGTACTGGCGCAGGTCGTACCATCCCTGCCCTGCCAGCAGCGCGCGCACCTGCGACATCCGCATGTTGTCGTCGGTATCGGGCAGCGTGAACCAGCGGATCATGCCCCAGCGAAGATTGACGAGGACGGCCATCGTCAGGATCCAGGCCAGGGCGACCAGCGCCCGCCAGTGCCGGTCGAGCCGCGCTGCGATCGTCGTCGCCCCTCCGGGTGTTCTGCTGTCCAATTCGTTCATTTCCGCCCGGCGCCCTTACTTCTCGACGAAGCGGCGCATAATCTCTACCGGTGCCGCTGCATAGCGCGGGCATTATGCCCCGACACTCGCGGACCGGAACGATGAGCGACCACGTCTACAATACCGACTTCTACGACTATATCGACGATGGCAGTCGGTCGTCGGCGCGCACCGTGGCCCCGCTGCTGCTGGGCGAAATGGCGATCGACAGCCTGCTCGACGTCGGGGCCGGTCACGGTGCCTGGGCGTCCGAATGGATGGCGGCCGGGGTTGCCGACGTCCTCGCGGTGGACGGCGACTATGTGAAACCCGACCAGCTCGTCATCCCCGCCGCCAATTTCCGCGCGGCCGACCTGTCCCTGCCGCTTGATCTGGGGCGAAAATTCGATCTCGTGCAAAGTCTCGAAGTGGCCGAACACCTGCCGCATGCCCGCGCTGCCACCTTCGTCGAGACGCTGACCCGGCACGGCGATGTCGTCCTGTTCTCGGCCGCCGTCCCGCACCAGGGCGGCGAGCATCATGTGAACGAACAGCCGCCCGAATATTGGCGCCAGCTGTTCGGCAAGCAGGGCTATGCCGCGTTCGACTTTCTGCGCCCGCGCCTGGCCGATCAGAAACAGGTCAAGGGCTGGTACAGGTTCAACAGCTATCTCTACGCCAACGAGACCGGCCAGCAGCGACTGTCGGACAAGGTGCTGGCGACCCGGGTCGAGGACGGCCGCCCGCTCGAGATCGGCGGCGATTTCGCCTGGAACGCGCGGCGCGCGATGGTCCGGCTGATTCCTGCCGGCCTGGTCAAGCCGGTCGCCATGGTCAAGGCGAGCGTCGAGGCACGGGTCCGCGGGCGGGCGGGATAGGCGCTTACCGGGCCGGACGCAGCACGCTGCTGGCCCGGCACGACAACGGTCGCTAACGCCCGGGCAACACAGTCATGAACCTTTCCTTCCCGACCGACCCTGCGGCCCGAGCCGCCTTCTGGCAGCTGCTGCGCTATGCCGTCGTCGGCGGCCTCATCACCGCCGGCGGGCAGGCGATCTATTACCTCGGGGTCGAATGGTTCGGCATCGACCCGAACGTCTCGATCGGCATCGCCTTCATCATCGGGACGATCGTCGGCTATTTCGCGCATGGCTGGATCAGCTTTGCCGGGCACGGCGAACGCGAAAATCACGCGCAGATGAGCACGCGGTTCATCGTCGTGAATCTGTTCGGCTTTGCGATGAACAGCTTTTTCGTATGGCTGCTCGTCAAATATCTGCACGGGCCCACCTGGTGGCCGATCGTGCCCAATATCGTGCTAACCCCGCTGGCCACCTTCTGGATGCACCGGCGGTGGACCTACGGGGGGTAGGACGGCCGGCGCGGAAGCGTCGATCCCCAGCGTCGCCCGGCTGACGCGACCACCGGCAATGTTCTGGACGATGTACAGCGGCCGATTCTTCGCCTGGGTATACAGGCGGCCGATATATTCGCCGATCATGCCGAGCACGAACATCTGGATCGCGCCCAGGACGACCACGACAAGCATCAGCGACGTCCAGCCCGCGATCGCTTTCCCCGCGAGCCACGATGCAAAGATATAGACGACGAGCAGCAGCGATCCGGCCGCCAGCCACAGGCCCGCATGACTGGCCAGCTTGAGCGGGGCCGTCGAGAAGCCGGTCAGGGCATCGAGCGCGAAGCGGATCATCTTCGACAGCGGATATTTGGTCTCTCCGGCGAACCGCGCTTCCCGGCTGTAGGGAAACGGCACTTGCCGGAACCCGCCCCAGGCAACCATGCCACGAACGAAGCGCGCCTGTTCGGGCATGGCGAGGAACACCGACAGCGCGCGGCGCGTCATCAGCCGGAAATCGCCCGAATCGAGCGGGATATCGACGTCGGTCGCGCTCTTGAGCAGACGATAGAAGGCTGCGGCCGTCGCCTTCTTGAACGCGGTCTCGCCGGCGCGCTCGGTGCGGACGCCATAGACGACATCGGCGCCCTCGCGCGCCATCATCTGCATCATCGGCCCGAGCAATTCGGGCGGATCCTGCAGGTCGGCGTCGACGATGAAGATATAGTCGCCCCGGCACAGGTCGAGGCCTGCCGTCAGCGCGAGCTGGTGCCCGTGATTGCGCGACAGGTCGAGCGCCACGAGATGCGGGTCGTTTTCGGCGAGATCCGCCATGATCGACCAGCTCGCGTCGCGCGAACCGTCGTTGATCAGGACGATCTCGTAATCCTCGCCGACGGCGTCGCGTGCCGCGGCACCGAGACGCATGTGCAGGATCGCGAGACAGGCAGCCTCGTTATAACAGGGAACGACGAGGGAAAGTTTCGGCGGGGTCATTTCGCGATCCGGTAGAGGACGGTCTCGTCATCTGCAAACAGCGGCGTCAGCCCCGGATAGGGCGGCAGGGAGGCAGGGTCGAAACCGATGGCCCAGACATAGTCGAATCGATCGCGGGGAAAAGTGGCGATCCTGTACGCCAGCACGGGTCGAAGGTCGGCGGGGCAGTCTGGTCGCCGCACGAGCTGCGAGGGATCGGCATTGTAGCGCGTGCCGAGTGCGCCGAGCGGCGTCAGCAGCTGCGCGCCCGGCACGTCCCACTGGCCGTTCGTAAAGGCATCGCGGCGCACGATCGCAAGGCTGTCGAGATGATCGAGCCGCGGCCGTCGCCAGCTCACCTTGCAGGGAAAGTCGAGGAATACCGCAATCTTGCTGCCGCGCGCGACCTGGTCGAGCGCCACCAGATGTCGTTTATAGTCCGCGTCATACCCCTGGAAGCCCACGGTCGTGACGGCGATGCGGACGGCGAACAGCGCCGCCGCCATGGTCGCGAGCAGCGGCGGCAAGGCGGCAGGGGCGGCCGCGCTCGGGGACAGGGCGAGCAACCCGACGATGAAGACGACGGCCCACAGGCGGCCATCGGCAAAGGCCGATCCGAACAGCTGGTACGGGACGATGGCGACGGCCAGCAACAGGATCACGGTCGCCGTCGCAAGGGCGCGGTCGAATCGCAGGAACCTCGACCAAAGCGCCCAGAAGAGCAGCGCGATCGCTGCGGCGAGCGTGGCCGTGTCGAGAATCTCCCACTGGTCGCGCAGCGTGAAGTGCAACGCGTCCAGCTTTCGCATCCACATGAACCAGCCATAGGTCTCGCGGGTCCCGCGGGCGCCATAGCCCAGGAGCAGCATCGGCAGCAGCGGTGCGCCCAGGCCGGCCAGATACGGCAGCTTCAGCCATCTGCGTCGGGTCAGTTGCGTCAGCGCCTGCGCGCCGATCAGCACGGCAAACACCGCCCAGCCGTAGATATGCGCTGTCCACAGCAGCAGCGAGAGCACGGCGAGCAGCGCCGTCCGGCGCCATGTCGGCGCCATCGGCCACACCCAGGCGGCCGCATGCAAGGCGAGCGCGACACCCAGCCAGTAGTTCACCAGCCCATATTGCCAGGGGTAGGCCATGGCGAAGGGAAAGGCGGCCCAGGCAGTCGCGGGCAGCGTTCCGTGCACTGCCCGGGCGAGTCGGGCCATGCCCGAGATCATGACGAGAAGAATGACGGCGGCCAGCACGGTCGCGCCCCGCTCCACCCCGAAGAGCCGGCCCAGCGGCTCCATCAGCAGGTCGCCGCCAAGATTGCCGAGCCAGTGCCAGCGAAACGCCCAATTGGCGGCAAGCACCGGATTGTCGGCAATATTGAGCTGGATATGATAGCGGCCGATGTGACCGAGAAGGTCGATCAGCGGCGGCAGCTGCACGAACCAGAGCGGCACGGTGGCTGCTACCGCGGCGCCCGCGACCGCCCCTCCCCGCTGCCACCAGCGCGTCATTTGTGATCGATGCGATAGAGCTGGTCGGGCCCGTTGCTCCAGATGCGCCGCATGTCCGCCGTCAGCCGCTCGTCATGGCGCGGGATGTCGATCAGCCAGAGATAGTCGAAGGCGTTGCGGGGCAGGCTGACGAGCGACTTGTCGAGGCTCTTCCATTCGCTTGTTTGCGGACACGGGCGCGGCACGACCATCTGCGAGGGGTCGAACGCAAAGCCGGGCGCGTCCTTCTTGACGATCGACATCAGGTTGGCGCCGGACACTTCCCACTGGTCGTTGGAGAAGCCGTGCCGACGCACCATCACGATCCCGGCGAGATGCTCCATGCGGTTCGTCGACCACTCGAGCGTGCAGCTGCGCACGACGAACGTGGCGACCCGCGCGCCGACCGGCACGTGTTCGAGCGCCTGCAGGGCCCGGTCGGCGCGCGCCGACGCGCGGCTCAGGCTGACCGTCGTCGCCGTCACCCGGGCCGCGAAAAAGGCGAGGCCCAGAACGGCGAGCGTGCCCAGCAAGGCCCGCGACGTGGCGGGCTTCGGCCGGATGGCGAGCACGGCGGTGGCGATGACGAAGGGGATCAGGCGCATGTCGGCATAGGCCGACCCGAAGATGATCCGCGGCAGCATCAGGAAGGCGACCAGCAAAATCAGCGCGCACAGGCCGAGCGAACGTGAAAACTCCAGCCTTGGATTGCGCATGGACACCAGGATCAGCCCGAGCAAAGCGAAGATCGAGACGATATCGAACATCTGCCAGCGGTCGCGCAGGGCCAGCAGGAACCACTGCACCTTTCTCGAAAAATTGAACCAGTCGCCGGTCATGTCGTTCGCGCTCGCGCGCCAGAGCAGCATCGGCAGCAGCGGCAGCGCCATCGGCAGACAGGCCAGAACGGCCTTCGTCCCCGCCGCCAGCCAGCCCTGTCCGAGGTCGCGCTGGCGATAGAATTCCGCGGCGAAGCACAGCAGACCCAGCACGCCCCAGCCGAAAGTATGGGCCACCCAGACGACACAGGACAGCAACAGAAAAACCGCGGGCCGCCACTTGAGCGCGCTGCTTCGCGCCATCCGGAGCCAAAGCGCAAAGGCAAGCAGCGCAAGCGCCATCGACAGCGAGAAGTTGATGAATCCGAAAATGAAATGATGGCCCCAGACGAGCGGCAGCGCGAAGAACGCGGTGGGCGGCACTTCGCCGTGCACTTCGCGTGCGATCCACAGCATCGCCGCGACTGTGACCGGCGGGATCGTCATGATGATCAGCTTGGCGGCCGGTTCCACGCCGAACAGGCGCCCCAGGGGCTCCATCAACAGGTCGACGCCCAGGTTGCCGATCAGCTGCCAGTGGAAGCTGAAGAATGCCTTGAAGGGGGCCGGGTCCAGCTGGACGGCGAACCGCCCCATATGGCCCGGCAGGTCGACGAGGGGCGGGATGCCGGGCGTCAACAGCGGCACGAACGACAGGAGCACGCAGGCCGCAAGCACCGGCATGCTGCCCCACCAGTTCGGCGTGCGGTCGTCCAGTCGGCCGGGTTTCAAATCGATCCCTGTCCGCGCGATCAGCGGTCGCGCCGGCCGAGCAGGCGCAGCCTCAGCGCGTTGAGCTTGATGAATCCCTCGGCATCGCGCTGGTCATAGGCGCCGGCATCGTCCTCGAAGGTCACGACCTTTTCGCTGTACAGCGAATTGGGCGACTTGCGGCCGGTCACGATCACGCTGCCCTTGTAGAGCTTCAGCCGCACGGTGCCGCTGACCTTGGCCTGGCTATGGTCGATGGCGGCCTGAAGCATCTCGCGCTCGGGCGAGAACCAGAAGCCGTTGTAGATCAGCTCGGCATAGCGCGGGGCGAGCTCGTCCTTCAGGTGCGCCGCGCCCCGGTCGAGCGTCAGCTGTTCGATGCCGCGGTGCGCCAGATGCAGGATCGTGCCCCCCGGCGTTTCGTACATGCCGCGCGACTTCATGCCGACGAAGCGGTTTTCGACGAGGTCGAGGCGCCCGATGCCGTGACGGCGGCCGTAATCGTTCAGCGTCTCCAGCACCGTGGCCGGCGACATCCCCGCGCCGTTGATCGCCACCGCATCGCCGCGCTCGAAATCGACGGTGATGACTTCGGGCGTGTCGGGCGCATCCTCAGGGTTGACGGTGCGCGAATAGACATAGTCGGGGACCTCGTCCCACGGGTCCTCGAGCACCTTCCCCTCGGACGAGGTGTGCAACATGTTCGCGTCGGTCGAAAACGGGCTTTCGCCGCGCTTGTCCTTCGGCACCGGTATCTGGTGCTGTTCGGCAAAGGCAATCAGCGCGGTGCGGCTGGTCAGGTCCCATTCGCGCCAGGGCGCGATGATCTTGATGTCGGGCGACAGCGCATAATAGCCGAGCTCGAAGCGGACCTGGTCATTGCCCTTGCCGGTCGCGCCGTGGCTGACCGCATCCGCCCCGACCATCTTCGCGATTTCGATCTGGCGCTTGGCGATCAGCGGGCGCGCGATGCTCGTGCCGAGCAGGTAGAGCCCCTCGTACAAGGCATTGGCGCGCATCATCGGAAAGACATAGTCGCGCACGAATTCCTCGCGCAGGTCGTCGATGAAGATATGTTCGTCCTTGACGCCCATCAGCCGCGCCTTGGCCCGCGCCGGCTCCAGTTCCTCGCCCTGCCCCAGGTCGGCGGTGAACGTCACGACCTCGCAGCCATAGGTCTGCTGCAGCCATTTCAGGATGACGCTGGTGTCGAGGCCGCCCGAATAGGCCAGCACGACCCGCTTGATGTTGGTTTTGTCGGTTCCCGGCACTTGGCAACTCCCGTGATTCGTGGTCGCCTCATAGGGTCGCCGACTCGGGGAGGGAAGGATGGCCACGAACAAGACCATGGAAACGGATGCCGACGTCGACGCCTTCGTCGCCGGCATTCCCGATGCGGGGCAGCGCGCCGACGCCGCCGTGCTCCTGGACCTGCTCGAACGCGCTTCGGGGGATCCCCCAAAGATGTGGGGCCCGTCGATCATCGGCTTCGGGACGCACCGCTATCGCTATGAATCCGGCCGCGAAGGCGAAATCTGTCGCGTCGGGTTCAGCCCCCGCAAGGGGAAGACCGTGATGTACGGGATGGGCGTGCAGGACCACGCCGACATTCTCGGCCGGCTCGGCAAGCATTCGACGGGCAAGGGTTGCCTGTACCTGAAGCGGCTGGCCGACGTCGATCTCGGCGTTCTCGAGGAACTGGCCGTTGCGGCCTTGGCGGCGAAGGGCTGACCCCGTCAGCCCATCATGCCCCGCGCCACGAGCAGCAGGGTGAACAGCGTCAGCACGAGCACACCGAAGATCATGATCAGCACGGTCCGCAGCAGGGCACCGATGCGGCTGCTGCCATAGGCACCGCGCAGCTGTCGATAGGTGTGCAGCGGCGGTACGAACAGCGCCAGCAGCGGCACGAACGGCTCGCCGATGCCGATAAAGCCCAACGCCGACAGCGTGGCGACCAGGAGCAGCATGAACGACAGCGAATAGATGACGAATATCGCATGGTCGTAGACCTTGAACCGCCGCCGCCACGCATAGAGCAGCCAGATGAACGGCGTCGACAGCGGGATCAGCGCCCAGCTGTATTTATAGGCACTCGACTGCAGCTTGTAGAGAAAAAGGTTCGGGTTCTCGTTGGCTTTGGCAATGGCTTCGTCGATCTTGGGAATGCCCGACTTGATATCGGTAACCGTCCACTTCTTGCCGTTCAGCACGTCCCGGGCGGTGTCGATGAAGTCGATTTCCGTCTCGATGCCGTCGCGCTGCTTTTCCAGGGCCTCGGGGTCGGTCCCGGCAGCTCGCGCCGCCTTGATCTGCTGGTCGAGCCGGACCTTGATCGCCTGCTGTTCCTTCAGCCCCTGCTCGAGTTCCGCAAGCGACTTTTCTTTTAGGTGAGGCTGCACGGTATCGACGGGTATGTGCGCCTCGCCCGCCAGGCTGTCGACGACCGCGAACATCAGGAAGACGCTGAACAGGAACAGTGCGAGCGGCGAGACGAACTTCGCGCGCTCGCCATGGATATAGCGCCGGGTCAGGTCGCCGGGACGCCAGGCCAGCATCGGCAAGGTGCGCCAGATCTTGCCTTCGAAATGGAACACGCCGTGCAGGATGTCGTGCCCGATCGACATCAGCGAACGATGGACATGCGCGGCCTGTCCACAATGATTGCAATGATTGCCGACGAAGGAAGCGCCGCAATTCAGACAGATCCCATGCGCCGCGCCGCGGCCCTCGCCGTGCGACGGTTCGAACGCCCGCCCGACGACCATGCCGGTCACAGCGTCGCCTGCCGCTTCCAATCCGCTTGTCACGTCCCGCCCTCAGCCCTTTTGCAAACCCTAGCATCCGTTCAACCTGCGTAAATGCAAGACGCGCGAAAAACTTGCTGTTTGTTCATCAGGGCTGGAGACGAGCAATGAAAATCTGGCAGATCTTGTTGGTGTCGGCAGCAGCAGGCGTGACCTTGCCTGCCGTCGCGCAGATGGTGGAAAGCCCGGCGACGCGGGCCGAGGTCGAGGCGCGGGTCAGGGACCGACTCGGCAAGCTCGACGCGAACAAGGACGGCATCGTTTCGCGCGACGAAATGATGGCGTTCGCCAAGGCGCGGATGGCGGCACGTGCCGACGACCAGTTCGCGGCGATGGACACCGACAAGAACGGCTCGATCAGCCGCAGCGAATTCGATGCCTGGCAGGCGCAGCGCGGTGACCGGCAGATCGTCCGGGTCGAGCGTTTCGGTGGCCCCGACGGCATGATGCCGCCACCGCCACCGCCCCCTCCCGGCCCCGACGGCGTCGCGCCGCCGCCGCCGCCTCCGCCGCCCCCGGCCATCGACGGCAAGCAGGTGATGCGTGAGCATACGCGCATGATGTTCATGGGCGGACGCGAGGACATGATCATGGCCGAAGGCGACGGCAAGGGAATCGTGATCGCGGACGCGGTGAAAAAGGCGCTCGAGCGCTTCGACGCCGCCGACACCAACAAGGACGGCAAGCTCACCCCCGAAGAGCGCAAGGCCCAGCGTGGTGCCTGGCGCGCGAAAGTGAGCTGAACCTGACATCCCTCCCCTTCGGGGGAGGGATTAGCGGGCGTGCAACTTCGCCTCGGCCGCCGCCATATAGTCGCGGGTGATCGGCAACACGCGCCGGTTCTTGGCATATTGCAGCTGGTAGACGCAGAGCACGCCGTGCTCGAACGCGCTGGTGCAGCCCGCCAGGTAGAATTGCCACATGCGGAAAAAGCGCGCGTCGTAGATCGCCTCGATCTCGGCGCGCTTCGCCATCACCCGCGCGTACCAGTGGCGCAGCGTATAGGCGTAATGCAGACGCCAGGTCTCGCAGTCGGTCTGGATCAGGTTCTGCCGCTCGCTGCCGTCGGTGATCTCGCTCAGCGCCGGGGCATAGCCGCCCGGGAAGATGTATTTCGACGCCCAGGCGTCGGTCGTGCCCGGCCACCCCATCCGCCCGATGGTGTGGAGCAGCATTACGCCGTCGTCGGTCATCAGGTCGCGGCATTTGCGGAAGAACGCCCGGTAATGCGGTGGCCCGACATGCTCGAACATGCCGACCGAAACGATGCGGTCGAATTGGCCGGTCACGTCGCGGTAATCCACGAGTTCGAAGGTCACCCGGTCCGCCACGCCGCGTTTCACCGCGTCGGCGTGGGCATATTTGATCTGTTCCTCGCTCAGCGTGATGCCGACGACGTCGACGTCGAAATTCTGGTGAAGGTAAAAGGCCATGCCGCCCCAGCCCGACCCGATGTCGAGCACGCGCATGCCCGGCCGCAGGTCGAGCTTTGCGGCGATGTGCGCCATCTTGTCGCGCTGCGCCTGGTCGAGCGAATTGGCCGGGTCGGTGAAATAGCCGCAGCTGTACTGGCGGTTCTCGTCGAGGAAGAGATCGTAGAGCCGATCGTCCAGGTCGTAGTGATGCGCGACGTTGCGTTTCGACTTGGCGTTCCAGTTCCAGCGGTCGAGCTTGCCGGCGATGGTCCCCCAGGCGCGACTGGTCCAGCGCGCGTCGTCGATGCCCTTGCCCTCTTCCCAGCGGCTGTTGAGGCGCAGCAGGCTGAGCAGGCCCATGATGTCGTCGTTCTCGACGATCAGCCGGTGGTCCATATAGGCTTCGCCGCCGCCGAGTTCGGGGCGCAGCGCGATGTCGCGTGCGACCTTCGCGTCGGCGAGGCGGATGGCGATGTCGGGATAACCCTCGGTCGGCGTACCGACCTTGCTGACCCGGCCCAGATGGTCGGTGACGGTCAGCGTGCCATGGTTAACGAGCTTGGCAAGAAACGTATCGAGCAAGGACATTCAGTCAATTCCAGACGGTTGGTCAGGCGTTACGCGCCTGCATACCATTCATATCCCGCGCCATCCTCCCAAAAGCCACCCTTTCCGCCATAGATTCCTTTCAGGCTGGCCACCGCTTCGATGCGCTGGACATATTTCGCCTGCTTGTAGCCCAGCTGGCGCTCGACGCGCAGGCGCAGCGGCGCGCCGTTCATCACGGGCAGCGGCTGGTCGTTGATGTTCCAGGCGAGGATCGTCTGCGGGTGATAGGCGTCGAGCAGGTCGAAGCTTTCGTAATAGGGCGTTCCGTCATTGGCGTCGGCGCAATGGAAGACGATGTAGCGCGCCTCCGGGCGCAGGCCGGCCCGGTCGAGGAGCAGCTTGACCGGCACGCCCGTCCATTTCGCGATCGCGCTCCAGCCCTCGACGCAGTCGTGGCGCGTGATCTGGGTGCGCGCCGGCATCGCGCGAACCTGATTGATCGGCAGGATTTGCGGCTTTGCCACAAGGCCGTCGACGACAAGGGTCCAGTCGCGGAACTCGGTCGCGATATGGCGCGCATAGGTGTCGCCGACCGGCAGCCGGGTACCGTTCGACCGGAAGACCGGCGACCGCTGGCTCGGCGCGAATTCCTTGGCGAGCGCCATGCGGTCCTGCAGGCTGCGGTGGATGGCGTAATTCGCGTCTTCGCCGAGCTTGAGCACCTCGCGGAATTGCTCGCTCTGCCCCAGCTTGTCGCAACCCGACAGCAGGAGTCCGCCGCCGACGGCCATGCCGCCGATCAGCCCACGGCGGGTGAGGATGGCGCTCATGCCGGTTCTCCGGCGAATTCGGGGCCCGGATCGGCCTGACCCTTCGGCGTGCGGTCGTGCGGGACGCGGAACTTGCCGGTGATCATGGAGCGGATCTCGTTATACGGTCCTGCCAGCACGACCAGCAGCAGGTGCACGACGATGAACGTGCCGATCGCCATGGCGCACAGGAAATGCACCGAGCGGGCGGTGGCCCGGCCGCCGAACAGGTCGATGGCCCAGCCCGTCAGCGGCGACAGGCCCGGCGACAGGCACATGCCGGTCAGGATGACGAGCGGGAACAGGCCGAAGAGCACGATGATATAGGTCAGCTTCTGCAGCGTGTTGTAGCTGAGCGCCGCGGCGCCGGTCGGGAATTTCAGCTGGGCGTGATGGACCACTTCCTCGATCAGGTGCCGGGGCGCGAGTTCGCCTTTCTTGAGCGAAATGTCGCGGGCGATGTGCCGGTTGAACAGACTGGTGATCAGATAGGCGAGCAGCCCGAACGCGAAGACCCAGGCAAAGGCCAGGTGCCAGTGCCGCGACAGGGCGAGATTATAGGTCGAGGGGATCGTGATCCAGCCCGGGAAATGGCCCCCGGGAAGGTAGTTGTGGAGATCGAGCCAGGGCCGGTCGAGGTTGGCGCCATATTGGCCCCAGTAGAGGCGCGGGTGGGCGTTCGAGATCATCAGGCCCGACATGAGCATGACGAACACCGCCACGGCGTTGATCCAGTGCCAGACACGCGTCGAGACGCGATGCCGCTTGACCAGTTCGCCGCCCGTTACCGTCGTCGCTTCGATCATCGGACTGCCCCTTGATGGCGTGCGCCAGCATCGCCCAGGATCGTTTCGGGGTAAAGCACGAAAAGGTTACGCGTAGGCGCGGATAAAAAACACGATTGTCGTCGCGGCGGTCACGCCCAGCGTCCAGATCCGGATCGCCGCGGGCGGCAGCCTGTTGCCCGCTTTCGCACCCACCCAGCCGCCGACGATGGCGCCCGCCAGCATCGGCAGGCAGGCCCACCAGCGCACCATGCCGAAGCCGATGAACACGATCGCCGCCGCCGTGTTGGCGATCGCCAGCATCAGCGTGCGCGGCGCCATCAGCCGGTGCGGCGGCATGCCGGCCAGCAGGCCGTAGGTCGCCGTCGTCATGATTCCGACGCCGCCGCCGAAATAGCCGCCGTAAAGGCCGAGCAGGCTCTGCGCGACAAGCAGGGTCCGCACGCCGATCGTCACCCGCTCGCGCAATGCCTGCGTGGCCTGCTTGCCGAAAGCGATGGCCAGGAACGCGATCAGCAGCAGCCAGGGGATGATGATGTCGAACGTTCGCGTCGGCGTGACGACGAGCAACAGGCTGCCCAGCAGGCCGCCGACGAACGTGATCGCCGAAAGCGTCCGGATCGACACGCCCCCCAGCGGCTCGAGGCCCTCGCGAAAGCCCCAGGCCGCCGTCATCGCGCCGGGCTGCAGCGCCACGTTGCTTGTGGCGTTGGCGGCCGGGGACGGCAAACCCAAAGCGATGAGCGCCGGCATGGTCGCAAAGGTGCCGCCCCCCGCCAGCGCGTTCATGGCACCGCCGACAAGGCCGGCGGCCGCGGCAAGCATCGCCTGTTCGATCACGTCCGGCGATCGGTCACTGGCGATAGCCGGCGGCAAAGGCCCAGCGCAGCGTGCTGGCCAGGCCGAAGGTCGCGGCGTCGACGGCGGGGCGGGCCAGACTCGAACTGCGCACCCCGTGCATCGTGCGGGCCCAGTCGGGCAGCAGGTCGATCGCCGATTGCGCGATCACCGCCTGGACGGGCAGTGCCCGCATGTCCGGGGGGCGGGCCGTCAGGATGATCCGCGCAACCTCGCGCGACCGGTCGGTCGCCTGCAATTCGTGGCGGAACGAATCGATCAGCCGGTCGGCCTGCGTCCGGTCGACGGGCACCGGATCGGCACCCAGCATGATCGCGACCTCGGCGACCTCGGCGAAATAGCGGTCCTGGTCGAGCCGCGACATGCCGGGCTCGCCGAAACGCCGCCAGGCATCGAGAAACGACCGCGCGCCGGCGACATGGATCCAGGCGAGCAGGTGCGGGTCGTCGGCGCGATAGGTCGTGCCATCGGGCAGCTGCCCCGTCACTTTCGCATGGATGCGCCGGACGCGACCGATCGCCGCCTCGGCCTCGTCGCGGTCGGCATAGGTCGTCTGCGCGAGGAAGCGCGCCGTGCGCCGCAGGCGGCCGAGCATGTCGGTGCGGAAATTGCTGTGATCCCAGACCCCGGCGAGCGCCGTCGGGTGAAGCATCTCGAGCAGCAGTCCCGAGACGCCGCCGACCATCATCGTCGTCACGTCGCCGTGCACGCGCCACGCCACCGACGTCGGCGGCAGCATCGCCCTGTCCGAGCGCGCGATGGGGACTTCGCCGCGCGACCGATCGTTGAAGACCGCGCGGACCTGGCCGATGATGCGGTTGCGAATGGCGTCGGCAATCACCCCAGTGCCGCCTGCTTCTCCTCGGCGAGCCGGTCGAGTTCGGCGCGCGACTTCTTCTCGCTCGCGGTCTTCAGCTGCCCGCACGCCGCGTCGATGTCGCGCCCCCGCGGGGTGCGGACCGGTGCCGAGATCCCGGCTTCGAACACGATGTTGCTGAACGACTTGATCCGTTCGGGCAGCGAGGTTTCGTACGCCGCGCCCGGCCAGGGGTTGAACGGGATGAGGTTCACCTTGGCCGGCAGCTTGTACTTGCGGATCAGCCGGACGAGCTCGTGCGCGTCGGCGTCGCTGTCGTTCTTGTCCTTCAGCATGACATATTCGAACGTGATCCGGCGCGCGTTGTTGGCACCGGGATAATCGGCGCAGGCCTGCAAGAGTTCCTCGATGCCGTATTTGCGGTTGAGCGGCACGATCTCGTCGCGCACTTCCTTGGTCACGCCGTGCAGCGAGACCGCGAGATTGACCCCGATTTCCTCGCCTGCGCGTGCCATCATCGGGACGACGCCCGACGTCGACAGGGTGATCCGCCGCTTCCCGAGCGCCAGCCCGTCGCCGTCCATCACGATCTTCAGCGCATCGCGCACCGCGTCGAAATTGTACAGCGGCTCGCCCATGCCCATCATCACGATGTTGGTCAGCAGGCGCCCGTCCTGCGTCGAGGGCCATTCGCCCAGCGCGTCGCGGGCGAGCATGACCTGTCCGACGATCTCTCCCGCCGTCAGGTTGCGGACGAGACGCATCGTGCCGGTGTGGCAGAACCGGCAGTTGAGCGTGCAACCGACCTGCGACGAGACGCACAGCGTGCCCCGGTCCGCGTCGGGGATGAACACCATCTCGAAATCCTGCGCGTCGGGCGTGCGCAACAGCCATTTGCGCGTGCCGTCGGTCGAGACCTGCGCCTCGACGATTTCGGGACGACCGATGACGAAGCGCTCGGCCAACCACGGCTGCTGGGCACGGGCGATGTCGGTCATCAGCGCGAAATCTGTGACACCCCGATTATAGACCCAGTGCCAGATCTGCTTGGCACGCAGCTTCGCGCCCCTGGCGTCGAGGCCGGCCCCGGTCAGCGCGTCGCGCATTTCGGCCTTGCTGAGGCCGACGAGGTCAATCCTGCCGTCGGGGCGCGGCTCCGCAGGGCGCGAGACGGGCACGGGATCGATGTTGCCGGGGCTGGACATGAGGGGCGTCATGGCGCCCATGTAGGTCTAACGGCGCGCGCAGCCAAGCGCGGCAGCGTCGATCGCGGTCGCCGCCCCCTTCAGGACATAGGTTTCGGCAAAGCCTGCGCCGGTTGCCGCAACGCTGGCCACGCTCATGCTGCGCGCGCTGCGCATCGCGGCGACGATGGCGGCGTCGGTGCCGGCATCCGGCGCCCAAGCGTCGACGGCACCGCCGACAAGGGCGAACCGCCGCTCGCCCACGATCAGCGTCACGCTTGCGTTGACGCGCCGTTCGCGCCCCAAGCGCAGGTAGAACTGTCCGCGGGCGCCGGCCTGCGGCCAGGTCCCGACGCTTGCGAACGGTTGCCACCTGCCGCCGCCACCCTGCACCGGCTGGGCAATCGCGAAGCACCGCAGCGGCTGTTCGTCACGAAATGCCGCCCAGCCGTCGAACGTGCCGAGGGTCGACCGCGCATCGGCCGGTCCGACGGCAAAGAGAGCGGCAAAGACAAACAGATATGCTAATCGCATGGCGCGTGCTTTTGCCCATCGACGCACGCACGGCAAATTTTTTTCAAATGCGGCGGAACCCGAAGCCGCCTGCGACGTTTTAGGCCGAGTCCACCCCCCCGGACGAGTAGTTGCTTTGCGTACCCTTCCCGATGGCGTCCTCGCCTTCGGGAAGCGGCGGCGCTCCTCACCGGAACGGGACAATCGCATTCCCGGCATCATGGCCGATGTCGGCGCGGCCCAGCCATTCGATCCCCGATTTCACGCACCAGTGACGCGCGACTTCCTCCTCGCCCATCGCGAAATCAGGCACGTTTTCCGGAATGGGTGCACAGCGACCGAGCATCAGCCCGGCACAGGTCCGCACTGACGGGTTCGACGTGATGTGGAACATCATCCGGTCGATCCGGTACATCTCCTCGCCGACTTCCTCGATCATTAGGACACGGCCGGCGAGGTCCGGCTCGAGCGGCGTGCCCAGCAGATTCGACAACACGGTCAGGTTGAACGCGGCCTGCGGCCGCGGCGCCGGTTCGGGCGCCTGCAACCAGTCGAGGACACGGACGATGGCGGCGTCGCCGCCTTCGCGAACGATGTCGCTCGCCATCGGGCCATGCATCGGCCTGCCCACGCCGCGTGCCAGCAGCCCGGCAAGCAGGAAGCCGCCGTCGCTGTAGCCGAGGAAGATCTTGTCGCGCGCCGCGTCGTTCATGCGCGCGATCGCCGCCTCGGCAACGCGGTTCGCGCCATAACCGCCTCGACCGAGCCAGACGGCGTCGACCGCCGGATCGTTCGCGACCTCGACCAACGCGTCGGCACGGGCTGCATCGGGCCCCGCGAAATGGCCTTCCGACAGGAAGCACTGGCGATGAAAGACGATGTCCGGCGCCGCGCTGCCATATCGTTCGGCGGCCAGCGCCGCGATCCGCGCCGGGATTTGCGGTGAAACGGTGTTCGACGGTGCGACAACGGCGATACGCATCTTGCTCCCCTGAAGGTAAGTCACGATAGCGACCGCGTGGGCAAATCCTATTTCTTTGTGGGCATCGGCGGGTCGGGCATGATGCCGCTCGCCGAAATCGTCGCGGCACAGGGCGCGTCGGTTGCGGGGTCCGACCGGTCGCTCGACCAGGGCCGGCTGGGCAGGAAGTTCGAGGGGCTGGCGGCGCGCGGCATCGCGCTCCACCCCCAGGACGGCAGCGGGATCGTCTCGGCGGATCAGGTCGTCGTCGCCTCTGCCGCCATCGAACCGACCGTCCCCGATATCGTTCGCGCGACCGAACTCGGCTGCGCGCGCCTGACGCGGGCAGAACTGCTGGCGGAACTTTTCAACGCCGCGCCGTTCAGCATCGCGGTCGGCGGCACCAGCGGCAAGTCGACCGTCACCGGCATGGTCGGCTGGATTCTCGATCGGGCGGGCCGCGAGCCGACGATCATGAACGGCGCGATCATGAAGAATTACGGAACCGGGGCCCGGATCGGCCGCGGCGACGTGTTCGTCAGCGAGGTCGACGAGAGCGACGGGTCGATCGCGCTCTATCGCCCGACGGTGGCGGTGCTCAACAACGTCGCCATCGATCACAAGTCGATGGAGGAGCTGCGCGTGCTGTTCGGCGGGTTTCTCGCCGCTGCCGACCATGCCGTCGTCAACGCCGACAATATGGAAGCGATGGCGCTGGCCGGCGGGGCGCTGACCTTCGGCATCACGGCACCGGCGGACCTGCATGCGACCGACCTGGTCGAGCGGCCGGACGGCGTCGACTTCGTGCTGAACGACACGGCGGTGACGCTTGCCGTGCCCGGCCGTCACAACGTGTCGAACGCGCTGGCGGCGATCGGCGCGGCGCTTTCGATCGGCATTTCACTGGCCGATGCCGCTGCGGCGCTCGCGACCTTCAAGGGGCTCAGGCGCCGCATGGATATCGTCGGGACCGCGAGCGAGGTCACGGTCATCGACGATTTCGGGCACAATCCCGACAAGATCGCAGCCACCCTGTCGGCCCTGCACGCCTTTCCTGGGCGGCTGCTCGTGTTCTTCCAGCCGCACGGCTACGGCCCGCTGAAGCAGATGGGGCGCGAACTGGCCTATGCCTTTCGCGCCAATCTTGCGGCCGGCGACCGGCTGATCGTCAGCGATCCGGCTTATTTCGGCGGCACCGTCGACCGGGCAGTCGGCAGCGAGTCCCTGGTCGAAGCGATCGGCGAACAGGCCGAACATATCGCCAGCCGCGAAGTCTGCGGAGAACGCCTGATCGCGCTCGCACGTCCCGGTGACCGCCTCGTCGTCATGGGGGCCCGCGACGACACGCTCAGCGACTTTGCGGCCGGGTTGCTCGGCGCGCTCGCTTCCGCCTAGAACGGCGCAAAAGGGGATTATCGCGTGGCCAACCGCCTGACCGTCTACATCATGATCGGCCTTGTGCTCGGCATCCTCGTCGGCGCGGTCATGCACGCGCAGATGACGCCCGAGGCCGTCACCGAGGCGGTGAAGTGGTTCAAGATGATCACCGACATCTTCCTTCGCCTGATCAAGATGATCGTGGCGCCGCTGGTGTTCGCGACGCTCGTCGCGGGCATCGTTCACATGGGCGATTCGGCGTCGCTGGGGCGTGTCGGCGCCAAGACGATGGTCTGGTTCCTCGGCGCGACGCTCGTCTCGCTGACGCTGGGGATGATCCTGGTCAACACCCTGCAGCCCGGCGTCAATTCGGGCCTCGACCTTGCCAAGGCCGTGGGCAGCTCGGGCATCGATGCCAAGCACGTCGACATGTTCACGACGATCACCGAGATGTTCCCCAAGTCGATCTTCGAAGCGATGGCGAACACGACCATGCTCCAGATCGTGATCTTCTCGGTCTTTTTCGGCGTCGCCCTGTCGGCCGTGGGGGAAAAGGGAACGCCCATCGTCAAGGGCATCGACGCGCTCGTCGAGGTCATGCTGGTCGTGACCAACTATGTCATGCGCGTCTCGCCGCTCGCCGTCTTCGCGGCGATGACGAAGGCGGTGGCGGTCAACGGGCTGGGCGTGCTGCTCACCTTCGGCAAGTTTATCGGCAGCTTCTATCTCGGCCTCGGCCTCTTGTGGGTCACGCTGATCTTTGCCGGCTTCGTCGTGATCGGTCCGCGCATCGTCCAGCTCCTGCGCTATATCCGCGACCCGATCCTGCTGGCGTTTTCGACGGCGTCGTCGGAGGCCGCCTATCCGCGCACGCTCGAGGCGCTCGACAAGTTCGGCGTTCCCAACCGCATCTCCAGCTTCGTTCTGCCGCTCGGCTATTCGTTCAATCTCGACGGCTCGATGATGTACATGACCTTCGCGTCGATCTTCATCGCGCAGCTCGCGGGGATCCACCTGACGTTCGAGCAGGAAATCACGATGCTGCTGACCCTGCTGGTTACGTCGAAGGGGATGGCGGCCGTGCCTCGTGCCTCGCTGGTCGTCATTGCCGGCACGATGGCGCAGTTCGGCCTTCCCGAGGCAGGCCTTGTCCTCATCCTTGCCGTCGACCAGTTCCTCGACATGGGCCGTACCGGCACCAACGTCGTCGGCAATGCCGTCGCCACGGCCGTCGTCGCCAAGTGGGAAGGCCAGCTCGGCAAGGCTGATCCGACCCCGATCGACACCGTCCACGCCCCCTCCAGTCACGGAGCTCATTGATGATCGACCGCATATTCCTGGCACACCCGCGGACCGTCGGCGAAAGCTATTGGGAGCATTTCCGGGTCGCCGGGTCCTTCGGTGTCGCGATGATCGGCGGCGGGCTGAAAGCCATGGTCCACGCCGTGCTGCCGAACGCGTTCGAGACTGCCGGCAGCGACACCATCCGCCGGCTGCACACGATCATGGTCGAGAAACGCGGCGCCAAGCGCGATGCGACGATGGAAATGCTCAGCGTCGAATGGGTGATCTGATCGGGCTGTCCTACAGCCCCGTCTTGTGCGAACGCGGCGTCCATGGTCGACCACGCACCGTTCACCGCCTCTCGGTTCGTCGCGCGAAATGACCGGTTGAACGGACTGCCGACATTGATCCGTGGGACCTTTGTGACCTTCGTCGGGCGGGCGATGGCCCGGCCATGAGCGAATCGCGCCCATCGCCGACGCTCGCAGTCCGCCGCCGCGGCGGAACCGGGCCGACCATCGTCTTTCTGCCCGGCTACGCCTCCGACATGGCGGGGTCGAAGGCGCAGGCGCTCGACGACTGGGCGGCGCGCTGCGCGCGGGCGTTCGTCCGATTCGACTATCGCGGCTGCGGCGAAAGCGCGGGCGCCTTCGAAGACTTCACGCTCGAGGACTGGCGCGACGATGCGCTGGCGGTGATCGACGCGACGGTCGGGCCCGTCGTCCTCGTCGGATCGTCGATGGGCGGCTGGATCATGCTGCTCGCCGCGCTGGCACGGCCTGACCGGGTCGTCGCGCTGGTGGGGATCGCCGCCGCACCCGACTTTACCCAATGGGGGTTCGACGAAACGCAAAAGGCGACGCTGGCGGCCGACGGGCGTCTGGTGGAGCCTTCTCCCTACGGCCCGCCGATGGTGACGACGCAGCGCTTTTGGGAAGCGGGCCAGCGCAACCTGCTGCTCGATGCCGAGATCGCGCTCGATGTGCCGGTCCGGCTTCTGCAAGGCCAGTCGGACGCCGACGTGCCGTGGCAACAGGCACTCGTTCTTGCCCAACGGCTCCGTTCGGCAGACGTTCAGGTGATCCTGGTCAAGGACGGGGACCATCGCCTGTCGCGCCCGCGCGACATCGACCTGCTCGTCTCGACCATCGAAAGCCTGTCATGATCATTTCGCTGCTGATTTTCGCGGCCCAGGCTGCCAGCCCCGCGGCGGCGGGACCGGTCCAGACCAACGACCAGCAACGGTTCGAGGCATGTGCCGCCCTTGTCGCCAGCGATCCCGCCCGCGCACTCGATCAGGCGGGCGCGTGGCGCGTGAACGGGGGCGGGCTGCTCGCCCGCCATTGCGAAGCACTGGCCTATGTCGCGCAAGGACGCTGGCTTCCGGCGGCGACGGCATTCGAGGCGGCGGCCAAGGAGGCGGACAACAAGGGCGACGGCCGCTCGACCAATTTCTGGGTGCAGGCCGGCAATGCCGCGCTGGCCGCCGGCGATCCCGCGCGCGCGCGGACGGCGCTCGATGCGGCGCTGGCGCGTGGGCAGGCGGTCCAGGCCGACCTCGGCGAGATCTACCTCGACCGGGCTAGGGCCCGGTTTGCGCTGGCGGACAAGAAGGGCGCCCGCGAGGACATCGATGCCGCGCTCAAGCTGGTGCCCGCCGATCCGCTGGCCTGGTTGCTGTCGGCAACGCTCGCCCGGCAGTCGGGAGACCTTGCGCGCGCGCAGGCCGACATCGCGGAGGCGGCGACGCGGTCGCCCGACGACGCCCAGGTCGCGCTGGAGGCCGGCAACGTCGCCATCCTCAGCGGCCATGACGACGCCGCGCGCACGGCGTGGCAGGCGGCCGTCAAAAACGGTCCTGCCAGCCCCGCCGGCAAGGCTGCGGCCGACGCTCTGGCGCGTCTCGATCCGCCCAAGCCCTGAGGCCGGTCTACCCGTTGACGATCGTGCCGCCGTTGGGGTGAAGGACCTGTCCCGACATGTAGCTCGAGTCATCGCAGGCCAGGAACAGGAAGGCCGGCGCCACCTCGTTCGGCTGGCCGGGCCGGCCCATGGGCGTGTCTTCGCCGAAGGTCTTGAGCTTTTCCGGCGACGCCCCGCCAGAGGGGTTGAGCGGCGTCCAGATCGGCCCTGGCGCAACCGCGTTGACGCGAATGCCTTTGCCGACGAGGTTTTCGGAGAGCGACCGGGTAAAGGCGGTGATCGCGCCCTTGGTCGACGAATAGTCGATCAGTTCGGGCTCGCCCTGGTACATCGTCACGCTGGTGCAGTTGACGATCGCCGAACCGGGCTTGAGGTGATCGAGCGCGGCCTGCGTCAGGTAGAACATCGCGAAGATGTTGGTCTGGAACGTCCGCTGCAGCTGCTGCGGCGTGATGTCGCGGATGTCCTTGTCGGGATGCTGTTCGCCCGCATTGTTGACCAGGATGTCGAGGTCGCCGAGCTCGCTGACGGCATGGTCGACGGCCGCGCGGCCGACGGCGGGATCCCCGAGGTCACCCGCGAACAGGGTCGCGTTCCGCCCCTCCGCCTCGACGGCGCGGCGCGTTTCCTCGGCATCCTCGTGTTCGTTCAGATAGACGATCGCAACATCGGCACCTTCGCGGGCGAACAACACCGCAATGGCCCGGCCGATTCCCGAATCGGCGCCCGTGACCAGCGCCACCTTGCCCGCCAGGCGCCCGCTGCCGGGATAGCGCGGCAGCCATTCGGGCTGGCGCTCGAGCGCCGCTTCGCTGCCCGGCATGCCGGGCTCCTCGTGGGTCGGCGGAATGATTTTTTCGGTGGGCTGAAAGTCGGTCATGGGGGCGTCTCCTCGAACAAGCCGAACGATGGCCGATATTCGAGGTTCCCCCTTTTCACCGGACGCTCTAGATTGGCGCCATGAAATATCTCCACACCATGATCCGCGTGTCGGATCCCGATGCGACCATCCGCTTCTTCGAACTTCTCGGGCTGAAGGAACTGAAACGCTTCGACAACCCGGCCGGGCGCTACACCCTTATTTTCCTGGCGGCCCCCGGCGACGAGGACGCGCAGGTCGAGCTCACGCACAATTGGGACGAGAGCGGCTATGGCGAAGGCCGGAATTTCGGCCACCTCGCCTATCGCGTCGACAATATCTACGAGACCTGCCAGCGGTTGATGGACGCCGGCGTCACGATCAACCGGCCGCCGCGCGACGGGCACATGGCGTTCGTGCGCTCGCCCGACAACATCTCGGTCGAGCTGTTGCAGGACGGCCATTTGCCACCCGCCGAGCCCTGGGCTTCGATGCCGAACAGCGGGCATTGGTAAGGTGCCCTTGGAGGTCGTTCGCATTCCGGTCCTCAGCGACAATTATGTCTGGCTGGCCCATGACCCCGAAAGTGACGCGACGATGGTTGTCGATCCCGCGGTGGCTGGGCCGGTATTGGCCGAAGCCGACGCACGGGGATGGACGATCACCGATATCTGGAACACCCATTGGCATCCCGACCACACCGGCGGGAATGCCGAGATAAAGGCAGCGACCGGCTGCACGATCACGGGACCCGCGGCAGAGGCCGAGCGCATTCCGACGCTCGATGTGTTGGTCAGGGGTGGCGACACGGTGACGTTCGGCAGCAGGACTGCGGCTGTCATCGACGTACCGGCGCATACCGCCGGGCACATCGCCTATCATTTCGCCGGCGACCGGTCCGTCTTTGTCGGCGACACCCTGTTCGCCATGGGATGCGGACGCCTGTTCGAAGGAACGGCGGCGCAAATGTTCGACAATATGGCAAAACTCGCCACGCTGCCCGACGAGACCGTGGTCTACTGCGCGCACGAATATACCCAGTCGAACGGGCGCTACGCTCTGGTCGCGGAGCCGGACAACCGCGCGCTGATCGCGCGTATGGTACAAGTCGATGCGGCGCGTGCCCGCGGAGAGGCGACCGTGCCCACGACGATCGGCGCAGAGAAAGCGACCAACCCGTTCATGCGGGCCGCTTCTGTAGATGTGCTGGCCGAACGACGGTCGGCCAAAGACGCGTTCAGGGGCTGAGCCGGGAAATGTGCGGCCCCGACGAATATCTCGTCATGCCGCAACCCATTGCGACGACCGGTACCGGTATAAACAATAACGAGGCCGAACTGCTCGCGCGACTGAAGCCCGGCACGGTTTTCATGATGGGCGACAACCCTGCCCTGCCGGTCATGCCGGCGCGTCCGACGCTCGTCGATTTTTTCGAGCGGCGCGGATCGGACATTACGGTGCGCCACTTGTTGTCGAGCGCGACCCGGGCGGCCGCCGACGGGCATGATGACAAGGTGGTGATGGCCTGCCTGCTTCACGACATCTCGAACCTGTGCCTGATCCGCGCCGACCACGGCTATTGGGGCGCACAGATGATCGCGCCCTATGTCGACGCGGAAATCGCCTGGGCTGTCGAGAAGCACCAGGCCCTGCGCTATTTCGCCGATGAGGCTGCGGGTTATGCCTATCCGGAAAGCTACATACGCTTCTTCGGTCCCGACTATGTCCCGCCCGACTACATCCGACGCGAGGCGGAGGAAGCGCGCAGCCACCAATGGTATATGACCGCGCGCCTCGTCACACTTTATGATATCTACTTTTTCCAGGACACGACCACGCCACCGATCGAACCGCTGCTCGACGTCATCGGGCGATGTTTCCGCCAGCCGGAACAAGGGTTGGGCTTCGATGGTTCACCGGTCGCGCATATGTGGCGAACAATGATATGGCCCAACAATTTCCTGTGATCCGGCTGGCGGCGGCCTTTCCGCTCGTCTTGGTGGTGGCCGCCTGCGCGACCATGGGCGTCCAGCGAGACGATACGGCCGATCTGGCGAAAGAGCTGGCGGGGAAGGTCGCGGAAAAGCCCCGCACCTGCATCCCGCTGGACGAAGCGCGCAGCACGAAAATCTACATGGACGCGCTCGTCTATCGTGCCAGTCGAAGGCTGACGTACGTCAACGAGTCAAAGGGGTGCACTTCGTTCGATTCGGATCCGATCTTCATAAATGAAGTACACGGCAGCCAACTCTGCCGCGGTGACGTCGTTCGCACGGTTTCGCGCTTGGGCAATATTCCGGGACCATTTTGCGTGCTTGGCAACTTCACGCCGTATCGGACGCCCCGCTAGAGCTCGACCACGCTACCATGCTGGACGTTGAGCCAGGTGGTTCCCTCACCGGCTGAAACGAACGGGTCACGTTCCGTCCCGGTCAGCCAGGCCTGCCCGCCGCGCGTCGAGAGACGCTCGAGCAGGGCTGTGCGGCGCGCCGGATCGAGATGGGCTGCCACCTCATCCAGCAGCAGCAGCGGCCGTCGGCCATGCGACTGCGTAACGAGATCGGCGTGGGCCAGGACGATGCCTATCAGGAGCGCCTTTTGTTCGCCCGTCGAACAGAGGGCCGCCGGCACCCCCTTGGCCCGGTGTTCGACGATCAGGTCCTGCCGGTGCGGCCCCGAAAGCGTGCGCCCGGCCGCCGTATCGCGATCACGTCCGGTAGCAAGATCATCAGCCAGGTCACGACCAGGATCAAAACCGTCGAGCCCAAGCTTAGCGTTCGGAAATGGACCCGCCGGTTCGTCGGCCAGCACATTGCCGAGCTGTTCGACAAGGGCCGTGCGTCTGGCAGCCATGGCGCCGCCATGCACGACCATCGCCGCTTCAAGCGCCGTCAGCCAATCGTGGTCGCGCTTCGATCCCGCTAGCAAGCGGTTGCGCTGTCGCATCGCTGCTTCATATCGGCTGGCGTCACGGGCGTGGGCAGGGTCGATAGCCAGGACCAGCCGATCGAGAAACCGCCGGCGAGAGCCGGCGCTATCGGTAAAGAGCCGGTCCTGCGCCGGCGTGAGCCATACCAGCGAGATCCAATCGCCCAGCGCCGTAGCGGTTGCAGTGGCGCCGTTTATGCGGACGATCCGGCGTTCGGGTGCTGTTGCGAGCGTGCCGGTTCCCAGTTCCACATCGCCAAGCCGGGCACTTATCCCGAACCCGCCTGCACCTTCCAGCCGCGCCATGTCCGACAGCGACTGCGTCCGCAGCCCGCGGCCGGGCGAGAGCAGCGAGATCGCCTCGAGCACATTGGTCTTACCGGCTCCATTGTCGCCGGTCAGGACGACAAGTCCCTTGCCCGGCATGATCAGTGCGTCGGCATAGGATCGAAAGTCGGTCAAAGATAAGCGGGTGATCGACACAGCTCGGTGCTAGCGCCTTTATGCCGCCCTGCAACCCGCACGGATACATCTCGGCCCGCGGACGTTTCACTAAGACAACAAAGGGAAGACTAATGCGATCTCTGGTGATCCTCTGCACGCTCAGCCTCGTCAGCAGCGCCGTCGGCGCGCAACCAAAGCAAGACCCGAAAAAGGGCGATGCCCGTGCAGCCGAAACGCTGAAAACCGAGCCACAGCGCGCGTCGCAGTCGGCGCCCGCCGAAACGGGCAAGACGGGCAATGAGGCCGGTCGCGCCATGGGCGACATCATCACGACGCCGCTTCAGGACACCAATCTGAAGAAGAAGCGCATCCCGGAGGTTTTGGAACTTGCACGTGGTGGCCCCTACGACATGGCGGGGGTGGGAAGCTGCGCGTCGATCAACCAGAAAATTGCCGCGCTCTCACAAGTGCTGGGAACCGATTTCGATGCGCCCGAAGATCGCCGTCCCAATCGCGGGCGCCAGGCGGCAAATGTCGGCAAATCGGTCGTCCAGAGCTTCATCCCGTTTCGGGGTGTCATCCGCGAAGTGACCGGCGCCGCCGCTGCCCAGCGAGAGTGGGACGCGGCCGTCGACGCCGGCATTGCCCGCCGCGGTTTTCTGCGGGGAATTGCAAGGGTGCGGGGCTGCCGCATCTCCGGTTAGGTTCGAAGGACGCGCACTCAGGCGGCAGCGAGCAGATTGTGCGCCGCTTCGACCACATCCGATAGCCGATAGGGCTTGGTGAACATGATCCCCCCTTCGACGGGGCGTGGCGTCTCTTCGCTGAAGCCCGTGGCATAGATGATCGGCAGCCTTGGTGACAGCATGCGCGCCGCGCGCCCCAACGACCAGCCGTCCAATCCGCCGGGCATCCGGACATCGGTGAACATCAGTGCGATTTCCGGATTGTTGAGCAGCACTTGCAGCGCACTGTCGCTGTCCGCCGCCTCGAGGACGACGTGACCGGCGTCCTCGAACTCCGCCTGCGCGATGGCGAGGATCATGGGTTCGTCCTCAACGATAAGAATCGTCGCCAAAATTCAGTCCTCACATGGTTCGGAACGGCCTTCAAGCGGCAGCTTCAAGGTAATTGTCGTACCCGCGCCGAGTACACTGTCCACCGCAATGTCTCCGCCCGATTGCTTGATAAAGCCGTACACCTGGCTAAGTCCCAGGCCTGTGCCGCGTCCGACCGGCTTTGTCGTAAAGAACGGCTCGAAGATACGGTCGCGGATTTCGGCATCGATGCCTGTACCGGTATCCGAAACGGCGAGAAAGACGTCGTTCCCCTCGCTCCACGTTCGTATCCCGAGGCGGCCACCCTGTTCCATGGCATCGCGGGCATTGATGGCAAGGTTCAGGATGACATTTTCGGTTTGCGACCGATCGACGACGACCGTGGGCAAATCGGGTGCGAGGTCGAGTTCAAGGCGATACTCGGGACCCAGGGTACGCTTCAGCAGTTCCGCCGTCTCCCCGGCCAGTTCGTTGAGATTCTGGCTCGACGGCATCAGCGGCTGACGTCGGGAATAGGCAAGGAGTTGCTGCGTCAGCTTGGCAGCGCGATCGACGCCTTCCATCGCATTGGCGAGCGTGGCCTTTATCGGATCGTTACCTGCAGCAAGTCGGCCTGCCCGTTCCAGATTACCGGCAACGATCATCAACAGGTTGTTGAAGTCATGCGCGACGCCGCCCGTTAGCTGCCCGACGGCTTCGAGCTTCTGTACCTGCCGCAACAAGTCCTGGGCGCGCTCGCGCTCCGCTGTTTCACGCTTGAGCGCCTCCAAGGCGTCGTCGCGCTCACCCACCCGCATGACCAAGTCCGCGTTGGCAACGGCAAGTTGGGCCGGCGATGGCAGGGCGATTGCCTTGGGCAACAAAGGCCAGAGAGCAATGGCCGTTCCGACCGAGACGATTGCCGTGACACCCTTGATGAGACCTTCGATCCCATAGGCGGGCACCCACAGCACCAGGATCGACATGAAGTGCGTCAGCCCGCACGCCATGATGAACGCGGCGAACAACCCGACGACCCAGCCGAACTGCACGTCGCGGCGCCGGGCCAGGAAACTGGCAAGCACGACGGGAATGGAAAAATAGGCAAGACCGATGAGGAGGTCGGAAACGACATGGGTCCAGACCAGCTTGGGATCCCACAAAAGACAGTAGCCATGCGGCGCGAGTCCACGCTCTGCGAGCAGGCGCGTCAGATACTCAAGCATGCCGAATCCCCGTCAACCACATGCGCCCCTCCCCACCTAGGTGGGGTAAAAGATACTTGCAGGTCAAGCAGATGGCGGCACCCCCCTGTTCAATGCATAAGGCCTGCAGACCTTAATGCATCCTCTATTATCTTCTGCACATCCATAGCGGAACCGGCAAACGGCGCACCGGACGCCGGCGGTGACGCTGCGGCCGCTTCTTTCGCCGGGGGTGCGGCATCGCGCAATGCGGCGGGGTCGATCAATTGCCAGGCGAGGGCGAGTTCCTGGGTAGACGACAACCCGACATCGAGCAGAAACGCGCCCGCGTTTTCGCCATTTTCAAGGTTCGCGGTATCGAGCGGCGTGCCATGGCCCATGCCGGCAAGCTGATATTCCTCGACGCAGGTCCGTCCGTCCCCGTCGCGCCAGGCACGGTGCCGATGACCGTTGCGCTCGTCCTCCGCCGGATGGGCAGCCGTCAACCCGTGGACGCCGCGCCATTGCGCCACGGTTGCATCGGCATTGCCTGCGTGCACGGTGCCATCGGCCGTGCCGTGCCAGACCGATATGCTCGGCCACGGCCCATCATGCGCCGACGCATTGCGGACGAGATCGGCGAGTTGCGCGTCGCTCTCGCGGCCCCGACTGCGCATGCGGCTGAGCGCGGCAGGCATGGTAGTCGCAACGCCATAGGGGAGCCCGGCGATCAGGCCGCCTCCCGCGAACACTTCAGGATAGGTCGCAAGCATGACGCCTGCCATGGCGGCGCCCGCCGACAGCCCGGTGATATAGATGCGCGACGGGTCGAGAGCATGGTCGGCAACGGCCTGATCGATCATTGCCTTGATCGACGCCGGCTCGCCTGCCCCGCGTTGCATGTCGCCCGGCTCGAACCAGTTGAAGCAGGCATTGGCGTTATTGGCGCGCTGCTGTTCCGGAAAGACAACGGCGAACCCAAACCGGGCAGCGAGAATGGTCCAGGCCGTTCCCCGGTCATAGCCCTCAGGCGTCTGGGTGCATCCGTGCAGCACGACGACCAGCGGTGCGTTCGGCGCCATCTGGGGCGGCACGAATTTCTTGGCCCCCAGGTTGCCGGGGTTGGGCGAAAAGTCGAACCCGACGAGAAGCGACGACGCGGTCCGCGCGCTGCCGGTTTCCGGCACCAGTCCGGACATGGTGCCTGGCTGCCACATCGGCAGTCCCTGGCGGCGGCGAGTGTACATCGAAACGGTCCGATCACGATAATGACACAGGCTCAACGATCAGCTTGCCGGCTGGTTGCTGCAGCGCACAATAACTTACGGCGAAAATGCTTTCCACCGGACAATTGTCCTGAAGACGGCAACACCCGGCAGGGCGCCAGACGCGTACGAACTACTTCTTCGTCGCCCTGGCCTCGGCGATCGCAGCCTTGAGCGCATCATATCCCACGGCACCGGCTAGTACCTTGTCGCCGACGACCCAGCTGGGCGTGCCGGTGAGGCGCAAAGCGTTCTGGAGCTGCAAGTTGCTCGTGATTTCGGCCTCTGCTGCAGGGTCCTTGGCCTTGGGATCTATACCAAAGCTTTGCGCCAACCGCGCGCGCGCCGCCGCATCGGGGCGCGTCGCATAGGCCGCGCGATGAAATGCGCTATAACGGCCGGTCTTCGCGACGCGAAGGCTGAGTTCGGCGGCTGCCGTGCTGTCAGGCCCCAGCACCGGCATCTCGCGGTAAACGACCTTGAGCTTCGGATCTTCCTTCAACAGCCGGTCGATATCGGGCAGGCTCGCACGGCAATAACCGCAAGCATAGTCGAAGAATTCGACGAGCACGACGTCGCCGTCGGCATTGCCTTCCCAAGCGCCGGCATAGGGTGTCTCGATGAGCTTGCGATTGGCGGCGATGGCTTTTGTCGTTTCGCGCGCCTGCAACCGTTCCATGGCTTCGGGCAGGATCTCGGGATGCTCGAGGATATAGTCTCGAACGATCCTTTCGACGGCCGCCTTGTCGGCGACATTGACAGACGGCGCAGCCGTCGTTGCGGCAAGAGCCGCGGCCGCGCCAAGCGCCGCTGCAAGTATTCCGATCATGACGTCGCGCCCCCTATTGGCCATTTTTCTTGCGGTGCTTGCCATGCTTGTCGACGTCATTTTCGGAAACCATGACGATGTCCTGCGCCCGCAGCCAGTCAGGCGTCCCCTTGGGAATGCCGGCCATGGCGATGCGGGCATTGTACAGCGCCTTCGGTGCTTCGCCGGTCAAGTTGAAGCGCTCCGCAGACGCCAGTGCCGCGCGCGAGTTGTCGCCCTCGGCGGCGTAGATCGTACCCAGCTGGAACCAGGCAAAAGGATTCTCGCCGTCGCGCTGGACGGCGTTTTTCAGGATTGTCTTGGCTTCGGGGTAATTCGCCCGGTCTTCCGTGGCGATCAGGGCATGCCCGAAAAGCGCGGCGATGAGCGGCTGGTAATTGGTGCGCTGCACTGCATCGCGCAGTACTGGCAGGGCTTCTTTCGGACGGCCCGACTCGAGCAGGATCTGGCCCTTCAATTCCTCGAAATAGGGGTCGTGCGGCACACTGGCCAGCAGGGCGTCGGTCTCGGCCACCGCCTTGTCCGAAAAGGACTGCTTGTGAAACGCATAGGCACGAGCATAGCGCGCCGGGATCGACTGGTTCGAGAGCGGATAGCGGTTCAGCGTGTCCTTGGGCTCGTTGATGAAGCCGAACAGTTTCGCCTTGATACGCTGGAATCGTGCCTCGATCGCAGGATCGGTCGGCGTGTTCCAGGCCGGATCGGCGGCCATGCGCTCGCTGAGGACTGCAACACGATCGCCGCTCAGCGGATGGGTGACGGCGTAAGGGTCAATCTTGTCCTGGCTCAGGCGATATTCCTCGGCGCGCAATTTCTTGAAGAACGAAATCATGCCTTTGCCGCTGATTTTGCTGGCCGAAAGGTAGCGGCGCGCCGACTCGTCGGCCCCTGCCTCGACCGAACGCGAAAAGGCGAGGTATTTGCCCATCGCCGCCTGTTGCCCCGCCATCAATATGCCTGCCCCGGCATCGCCGGCCCCGGCGGCAATGGCAGCAGCCCCCAGCAACAGGCTGAGCAGGGTAATTCCGGTCGCCTCGCTTGCCCCCGCGCTCGATCGCAGTACGTCGCCGGCCGCAACATGGCCGAGTTCGTGCGCAATCACGCCCTGAACCTCATTGGCGTTGTCGGCGGCCTGGATCAGCCCCGAATGGATATAGACGACCTGTCCGCCTGCCACGAAGGCGTTGATCGATCCGTCGCCGATCATGACGATATCGACGCTCTTGGGATTGAGCCCGGCGGCCGCAATCATCGGCGCCGACATGTCGCGGAACAGCGTTTCGGTCTCCGCATCGCGCAGGATCGACTGCGCCAGCACGGGCTGGGCAACGAGCGCGGCAGCCAGGGCGGCCGCCACAAGTTTTCGGAACACGCGCATCACCCACCCCCTTTGCGGGCGGAGGATGAACGGCGCCTGAAACGCCGTCCACACTCCGCCCCAAGGATCATTCGGTGGCCCCGAAAGTGCGCTGCCACCAGCCGCCGCGCCGGGTCGTCTCGCCTTCCGGTGCAGCTTCGCCAGCTGATGTGGTTTCGGCAGGAGCCGAGACCTCCGCCGCCAATTCGGCAACGGGTTCGACCTTCGCCTTGCGCGTCCGCTTCGGCTTTTCGGCGGGTGCCGGTTCGGCCTCGGCGACCGCCGCCGCCTCAGGCTCGGCGACCTTGGCCTTGCGCGTGCGCTTCGGCTTCTCCGGCGCGGGTTCCGCTGCCACGACTTCTGCGTCGACGTCGGCTTCGGTTTCCGGCGCGACCTTGGCCTTGCGGGTACGCTTGGGCTTGGCGGTCGTCGCTTCGGGAGCGGCTTCGGCCTCTACCGGCGCTTCAGCGACCGCGTCCCCGGCTGTTTCGGCGGCTTCTGCAGCGTCAGCGGCGGCGTCTTCTGCCACTTCCGCCGGTGTCCGGTCGGCATCGCCACGGCCGCGCCGACGGCGACCGCCCCGACGATTGCGACGCTTGCGATCGCCCTCTTCTCGAACGGGTGCCTCGGCTTCCGCCTCGGGCGCTTCGCCCTCGACGGGGTCGAGGCCATCGGCTGTCGGCTGATCCGACGCTTCGCCTGCAGGTCCTTCGTCCCGACGACCACGACGGCCGCGCCGACGGCGGCGACGGCCACGACCGCCCTCGCTGTCGCCTTCGCCTTCGGGGCGCTCGCGGGCCTCGCGGGGACGACGTTCGCCGCGCGGCTCTTCGTCTTCTTCGGCGGTTTCCTCCTCGTCGATCTCTTCCTCGACGAAGTCATCCTCCTCCTCGACGTACACCGGTGCTTCGATGCGCGGCGTGAAGGCGGGCGGCGGACCGGAGACGTCGACCGTCATCCGGGCGCCTTCGTCCTCGTTGTCCGACGCCACTTCGATGATCACGCCATAACGTGCTTCGATCTCGGCAAGTTCGGCGCGCTTCTTGTTGAGCACGTAGAGCGCGGCTTCCTTGCTGGCGGTGAGCACGAGCCGGGTGCCACGGCCGCGGCCCGCCTCGTCCTCGAGCATGCGGAGTGCGGACAGGCCCGCGGACGATGCCGTGCGGACGAGCCCGGTGCCCTCGCAATGCGGGCACTGGCGCGTGGACGCCTCGAGCACGCCGGTGCGGAGGCGCTGGCGGCTCATTTCGAGCAAGCCGAACGACGAGATGCGCCCGACCTGGATGCGCGCGCGGTCGTCGGCGAGCGCAGCCTTCATCGCCTTTTCGACTTTGCGTATGTTACCATTCGATTCCATGTCGATGAAATCGATGACGACAAGTCCGGCCATGTCGCGCAAGCGCAACTGGCGTGCGATCTCGTGCGCGGCTTCGAGGTTGGTGTTGACGGCAGTCGCCTCGATCCCGTGTTCGCGGGTCGAGCGACCAGAGTTGATGTCGATCGACACCAGTGCTTCGGTCGGGTTGATGACTAGGTAGCCGCCCGATTTCAGCTGAACGACCGGATTGTACATCGCGGCCAGCTGATCCTCGACATTGTTGCGCTGGAACAGCGGCACGACGTCGGAATAGGGTTTCACGCGCCGGACGTGGCTCGGCATCAGCAGTTTCATGTACTGCCGGGCCTGGGCATAGCCCTCTTCGCCCTCGATCACGACCTCGTCGATATCCTTGTTGTAGATATCGCGGATGGCGCGCTTAATGAGGTCCGAATCCTGGTAGATCAGCGCCGGCGCTGCCGAGGCAAGCGTTTTGTCGCGGATCTCGTCCCACAGGCGGGCGAGATAATCGAAGTCGCGGCGGATCTCGATCTTGGTGCGCTGCAGGCCAGCAGTGCGGACGATGCAGCCCATCGTCTTGGGCAGCGCGAGGTCGGCCATGATCGACTTCAGGCGCTTGCGATCCGCCGCGTTCGAAATCTTGCGGCTGATGCCGCCACCGTGCGACGTGTTGGGCATCAGCACGCAGTAGCGGCCTGCGAGCGAGAGATAGCTGGTGAGCGCCGCGCCCTTGTTGCCGCGTTCTTCCTTCACGACCTGGACGAGCAGGACCTGGCGGCGGCGGATGACGTCCTGGATCTTGTAGCGACGGCGCAGGTTCATCCGCTTCTGGCGGAGATTCTCGGCGGCCTTTTCATCGATGCCGTTGCCGCTCGCCGTCGAGGGCGGCGGCGCGTCGTCGTCATGCTCGCCGTCGCCGTCGAGTGTTTCACCCTCGGGCCGGTCGTCGTCGCGGCCGTCGTCGTCGTGATGGCCGTCGATCGGCTCGAGATCGTCCTCAGCCGCGCGCAGCCGCTCTTCCTCGGCGGCGTGTTCGGCTTCCTCGCGCAGGAGCGCTTCGCGATCTTCCTTGGGGATCTGGTAATAGTCGGGATGGATTTCGGCGAAGGCCAGGAAGCCGTGCCGGTTGCCGCCGTAATCGACGAACGCCGCCTGTAGCGACGGTTCGACGCGGGTTACCTTGGCGAGATAGATATTGCCCTTGAGCTGTTTGTGTTCGGCCGATTCGAAATCGAATTCTTCGATCCGGCTACCCTTGACGACCGCGACACGGGTTTCTTCCCGGTGGCGCGCATCGATCAGCATACGCATTGTCATGTAGGTTTCTCCGGGCGCGCAGCCGCCGCGAAAGCATCCCGGTCGGGTGCCGTGCGGGCGCGCCATATGTCCGGCAACAGTTCATGGGCGCGGCTCCTCGCGCACCGCTGTTGCGGGTTGGTTGGTGGTCAGTGAGCGCGTCTGCTCCCACGGCATGCCCGGCGAATGCCGCCGGGAAAGACGTCCGCCCACGCGCCCGGACACCCGGTCCGGAAAATGCGCAGTGCGGAATGTCATGCATCATGAGAACGTCAACCTGTTGGGCGGCTGCACGAAAAGGCGAAAGCCCGCAGCGGTCCCGAGGCAAGCGTAGCAGTCCCCCGTTGCAACGGCAACTGCGCATACGGCGGGTTCGGCGTCGCTGTTCGAATGAAGAGTTCGTTAACCAAATTCGCCTAGATCCTGCCTGGGACGCAGGTGAAAATCTGCCGACCGACGGGGTTATTTCAGGAAGCCGGTTAACCATGCATTATGTCTGGACCGCGCCACCCTTTCCGCGGCAAAGAGTTGTCGTGTCCGCACTTCTGCCATTGTTGGCGGCGATCGCAGCGCAGGCCCACGCGGGTCGGGTGTCCGGCGTCGACATCGCAGACGATCAGATTATCGTGCGCTTCGACGACCCGGTGATCGGCGCCAGCAGCTTCGTCCTCGCCGGACCCGACCGCATCGCCCTCGATATCGAAGGCGGCACGCCGGGCCGGGCGGTCGTACCCGCCGGGCCCGTCACGCGCATCCGGCAAGCGAATTACACGGCTGGCACGACACGGGTCGTGTTCGACCTCAACGCGCCGCGCGCCGTGCGGCGCGGACAATTTTCGGACGACGGCCTGTCGCTTACCCTCGATCTGGCACCGCTCGAGGACGGCGCGATCGCACGCGCCATCGCGGCACCGCGGCAGCTCTACTTGCCGCCCGAGGCTCACAGTGCCGCCCCGCCGCGCAGCCGCTACAGTGTCACGATCGACATTCCGCCCATGCAGCGCGGCCTGCCGCGTCCTCGCATCCTGGGACCTTCCGGACGCCCGCTGGTCGTCATCGATGCCGGGCATGGCGGGCATGATCCCGGCGCGATCGGCGCGAACGGCGCGCGCGAGAAAGACGTCACCCTCGCGCTCGCCAAGTCGATACGTGACGAACTTCTGGCCGGCGGCCGCGTGCGCGTGGCGCTGACGCGCGACGACGACCGGTTCCTCGTGCTCGGCGAACGCGCCCAGATCGCGCGCAGCATCAAGGGCGACCTGTTCATTTCTGTCCATGCCGATAGCGCACCAGGCACCGAAGCGTCCGGTGCCACGATCTACACGCTCTCGGAGGTCGCCTCCGGCCGCACGGCGGCGGCGCTCGCGGCCCGCGAAAACCGGGCGGACATCATCAACGGCGTCAACCTCGGCGCCGAATCGTCGGACGTTTCGTCGATCCTGATCGACCTGGCGCAGCGCGAGACGATGAATGCCTCTGCGCGCTTTGCCGACCTGTTCAAGCGCGAGGGCAGCGCTGTCCCGTTCAAGCGCGACTATCACCAGATGGCCGGGTTCGCCGTGCTGAAGGCCCCGGACATGCCGGCCATATTGTTCGAGGCCGGCTATATCAGCAGTGCCAGCGACGTCGCGCGGCTGACGTCGGCGGAGGGGCGGCGGGCCATTGCCAGTTCGCTGCGCCGTGCCGTCGACGTGCATTTCGCCCGCCGCATGGCGTCGCGCTAAGAGGCGGCTTTCCCGAACCGGAATCGCGCATTACACGCGATGGGAATGACCGAAGCCGCCGAACCCGAGAATTTGCGCCTGACCCTGAACCGCCGGGGAGGGGCCGTTATGGACCGGGTGCGGGGCATCTGGACGAGCCGTTGGGGGCGTCGTGGCCTGATCGCGCTGGGCTTTCTGCTTCTTGCCTATGTCGCATTCTGGTTTGCTTTCGCGCGCGGCCTTCCCGACGCGACGGCCCTGCTGAAGTATGAACCGCCCCTGCCCACCAACATCCGGTCGGTCGACGGAACGCCCGTCTATTCCTATGCGCGCGAACGGCGCGTCCAGCTGAGCTACGACGAGTTTCCGCCGCTGTTGGTCAAGGCCTATATGGCGGCCGAAGACAGGACCTTCTTTGAACATGGCGGTGTGGATTACCCGGGCGTGATCCGTGCCGTCTTCACCAACCTTACGCGCTCCGGCCGCCCGATCGGCGCGTCGACGATAACACAGCAGGTAGCCAAGAATCTGCTGATCGGCAACCAGGTTACCTATTCGCGCAAGGTCAAGGAGGCGCTGCTCGCCTATCGGATCGAGGCTGCACTGACCAAGCAGCAGATCATGGAGCTCTATCTCAACCAGATCGCGCTCGGCCGGAACGCGTTTGGCGTGCAGTCGGCGGCGCTCGCCTATTTCGGCAAGGATGCCAAGGACCTGACCCTTCCCGAAATGGCCTATCTCGCCATCCTTCCCAAGGGCCCGTCGAACTATCGCCCCGAGCGCTTCTATGACCGGGCGATGGCCCGCCGGAACTGGGTGCTGGGGGAGATGCTGCGCAACGGGTTCATCGACCGGGCGCAGCATGACGCGGCCATCGCGACGCCGCTGGGCACGGTCCCGCGCGTGCAGGTCAAGGACGACGTCGTCGGCGGCTATTTCACCGAAGAGGTCCGCCGCCAGCTGATCGACAAGTTCGGCGAGAATGCCCAGGACGGTCCCTATTCGGTTTATTCGGGCGGGTTATGGGTGCGAAGCTCGCTCGACCCGCGGCTGCAGGGCTATGCCGAGAACGCCCTGCGCGAGGGCCTGTTGCGCTTCGATCGCGGGCGCGGCTGGAGCGGACCATCGGGAAAGATCGACGTCTCGGGCAATTGGCAGCAGGCGTTTGCCGGGGCCAACATCGGCGTCGCTTACAAGGACTGGCGGACGGCCGTCGTGCTGGCCAAGGGCAATGGCGCGGCGCAGATCGGCTTCATTGACGGGTCACAAGGCCGCCTGCCCGCCTACGCCGCCACCATGCCGCGCAAGGGCGGCGGTGCCGCTTACGACTGGTTGAACCCTGGCGACATCATTGTCGTGGCACCTGAAGGCAGCGACTGGTCGTTGCGCAGCGTCCCCGAAATTTCGGGCGGCATGGTCGTGCAGAACCCGCATACCGGCCAGATCCTCGCGATGCAGGGCGGCTTCGACGCGCGGCTCGGCAGCTTCAATCGCGCGACCCAGGCACTGCGACAGCCGGGATCAAGTTTTAAACCGTTCGTCTATGCCGCTGCGCTCGACCATGGCATGACTCCGGCGTCAATCATCGTCGACGGGCCGTTCTGCGTGTACCAGGGTGCCGCGCTGGGCCGGAAGTGCTTCCGCAACTTCGGCAATGCGAGCGGCGCCGGGCCACAGACGATGCGCTGGGGCGTCGAGCAGTCGCGCAACCTGATGACCGTGCGGGCCGCCAGCCAGACCGGCATGGAAAATGTCGTGAAGATGGCCGAAGCCGTCGGCATCAGCGATCCCGGCAAGCCCTACCCCGCCGTTCTGGCAGTTGCGCTGGGGGCGGGCGACACGACGGTGGCCAAGATGGTCAACGCCTATTCGATCCTCGCCAACAGCGGTCGCGCGACGACGCCGACGCTCATCGATTTCGTGCAGAACCGGCACGGCAAGGTCGTGTTCCGGGCGGACACGCGGCCCTGCGACCGCTGCAACATGGCCGAATATGATGGCAAGCCGATGCCCCGCCCGCCCAGCCGGACGCGACAGGTGATGGACGCGATGACCGCCTATCAGATCGTCCATATCACCGAGGGCGTCATCCAGCGCGGGACCGCCACGGTGCTGCGCGATCTCAATCGCCCGTTGTTCGGCAAAACCGGCACGACATCCGGGCCCACCAATGTCTGGTTCGTCGGCGGCTCGGCCGACCTCGTCGGCGGCGTCTATCTCGGCTATGACCGCCCGCGCAGCATGGGCGGCGGCGCACAAGGCGGCGTGATTGCGGCGCCGATCTTCAAGGCCTTCGCCAAGCCCGCGTTCGAGGGCCTGGCCGTCGTCCCCTTCCGCGCTCCGCCCGGCATCCGCATGGTGCGCATCGATCGCCGGTCCGGCAAGCGCGTCTATGGCGTCTGGCCGAACGACAGCGATCCAAAGCCCGCCGTGATCTGGGAGGCGTTCAAGCCCGAAAGCGAGCCCCGCCGCTCGATCCGCAGCGACGAGGTTCCTGCCTCGCTTGTCGTCAAGAAAACGGCCCCGACGGGCCAGACGCAACAACGACCGGACAGCGATTTCTTGCAAAGGCAGGGCGGCATCTATTAACGCCCCGCACAATCAATGCCGTTACCCCGAACTTGTTTCGGGGTCCATCTTTCGCCCGCACAGTCGTTCGGGCGCACAGGTGGATGCTGGAACAAGTTCAGCATGACGGGGCCGGGACAGGCGCTGCCTTGTCCCAAACCCGATGAGGAACACCCTATGCGCGCCGAAGCGCAAGCCCATATCGAGCAGATCAAGTCCGCCCTCGCGCTGTTGCGCCGCTTCCTCGACTGGGACCGGGCGCTCGCCCGGCTCGAGGAACTGAACGCCATGGTCGAGGACCAGGCGCTGTGGAACGACCCGAAGGCGGCCCAGCTCGTGATGCGCGAACGGCGACGGCTGGACGAAGCGATCGGGGCGACGCGCGCGATCCAGACCGAGATGAACGACACGGTCGAGCTCATGGAAATGGCCGAGGCCGAAAGCGACGAGGCCCTCGTCGACGAGGGCGTGGCGTCGCTCGCGGCGCTCGCCGAACGTGCCGAGCGCGACAAGGTCGCCGCGCTGTTGGCCGGGGAAGCCGACGGCAACGACACCTATGTCGAGGTCAACGCGGGTGCAGGCGGCACCGAAAGCCAGGACTGGGCCGGAATGCTCGCGCGCATGTACCAGCGCTGGGCCGAACGCCACGGGATGAAGGTCGAACTGATCGACAGCCATTCGGGCGAACAGGCGGGGCTGAAGTCGGCGACGCTGCTGCTCAAGGGCGAGAATGCTTATGGCTATGCCAAGACCGAAAGCGGCGTCCACCGCCTCGTCCGGATCAGCCCCTATGACAGCGCCGCGCGCCGCCACACCAGCTTTGCCAGCGTCTGGGTCTACCCGGTGGTCGACGAAAACATCGACATCGAGATCGTCGAAAGCGACCTGCGCATAGATACTTATCGCGCGTCGGGCGCCGGCGGCCAGCACATCAACACCACCGACAGCGCCGTGCGCATCACGCACATCCCGACCAATATCGTCGTCCAGTGCCAGAACCAGCGGAGCCAGCACAAGAACAAGGCGGAGGCGATGAACCAGCTTCGCGCGCGCCTGTACGAAGCCGAATTGCAAAAGCGCGAAGCAGAGGCGAGCGCGACCGCGGCGTCGAAGACCGACATCGGCTGGGGACACCAGATCCGCAGCTATGTGTTGCAGCCATACCAGATGGTGAAGGACCTGCGCACCGGCGTGGTTTCAACGGCGCCCGACCAAGTGCTCGACGGCGATCTCGACCGATTCATGGCGGCCGCCTTGTCGCAGCGGGTGACCGGTGAGAAAGTGGTCGTAGAGGACGTCGACTAGTGGGCAAGGACGCCGCATCCCCGAACGCCTCGAAGGGCTGCCCTTCGTCCGTCGCAGGTCGCGAAGGAGGGCCGGACTTCGACAAGCTTACCCATGCGGTCATGCTCTGCCTTTTGCTCGCCGCCTGCAATTCGTCACCGGCGGCGACCACCCCCAAGCCATCGGCTTTCCCCGCCCCTGCCCGCCCGGTCGCCGCCATCGTGTCGCCGCGCTGGTCTGACGAGGACAGCCGCGACAAGGCAGGTGAATCGGTCGAGGTGATGGACCGCGCCGGCGTGAAGGCCGGAATGACCGTGGCCGACATCGGCGCGGGCGAAGGCTATTACACGATCCGCCTTGCGTCGCGGGTCGGCGCCAAGGGCCGCGTTTTGGCGCAGGATATCGTGCCCGAGGTCCGCGACGCGCTGGCCGAGCGTGCGACGCGCGAGCGGCGCGACAATGTCAGCGTCAAACTGGGCACGCCCGACAATCCCGGCCTGCCCGAAAACAGTTTCGACCGCGTGTTCCTGGTGCACATGTACCACGAGATCGAAAGCCCTTACGCATTTCTGTGGCACCTGCGCCCTGCCACGAGGACGGGCGGCCGCGTCATCGTGGTCGATGCCGACCGGCCGACCAACCGGCACGGCACGCCGCCCGCGCTGCTCAAGTGCGAGTTTGCGGCAGTCGGCTATAGGGAGGTCGACTTTCAGGTGATGCCGGCGGCCGGCGGCTATCTGGCCGCGTTCGAGCCGAACGGGGAACGCCCCGAGCCCGGAGCGATAAAGGCGTGCAAGGTCTAGCCCAGCCCGTCGCCCTGATACTTCAGTTCCAGATATTTGCCCTGCGTCGCCAGCCGTTCGAGATCGCCACGCGCAAGGTTCTCGCTCATCCGTTTCAGCTCGGTATCGACGACCGCAAGCCCGTCGAGCAACTGCTTCTCTGGGACGATGCCGTCGGTATCGACACGGCGAAGCGCCTGGGGGACGCGGGTATAGCCCTTGACGAGTTCGGGGAGTTCATCGCCGATCAGGCGGCGGACGGCGGCAGCGGCGGGTTCGCGTTCGTCGAGCGTTGCGAGCTGCGGCACCAGTGCTTCCAGCCGGACACCGATACCGTCGACCAGTCGCGCCGCAGGTGCCGGAAGTGCGAGCCGCTGGGTCGACAGCCATTCCTCCGTCTTGAGCGGCAGGAGCGCGAGTTGGGTCGTCGGCAGCGCTTCGGCACTGGGTTCGCGGTCCTGCGGGAAAACGGCGAGGAGCAGCGATGTCGCGATGATGGCAAGACCGGCCAGCATCACGCCGGTCGTCCCGACGGGAAAGCCCGCGAGCCCGACGGCAACCAGCGCGAACAGGATGACTGCCGCGGCCACGGCCATGCGCGAGATTCGTCGCCCGATGTTGCGCCGCATCCGTTCGCGCGCGCGCTTCTGCAGGCGACGGCCCTCCGAATGCCGCTGGATCAGCACTTCGGCTTTGGCGATGATTTCGTCGGCGGTCATTCAGGCGCTCACGATACCGGCGCGAGCGGATTGTCGGCCATCGGACCGCTCAGGCGCCCCTGGGCCGCGCCCTCGGCGCGCGCGATATAGCCCTTCGACTTCTCGACTTCGCTGGTCAGCGCATCGACGGTCGTCTTCATCGACACCAGCGCCTTGGCCTTGAACGCGTCGACCTGGTCCATCGTGTCGTAGATGTTCTGGAAGGCACGCTTCAGCGTCTCAAGCGGGATCGTCGAGCTGGCAGCCTGCTCGTGGATCGTAGCGGTCTGCGACTTGAGGAGAGTACCCGTCGAATCGATGATGTTCGCCGTCGTCGTGTTGAGCGCGGTAATCTGTTCGAGAACGAGCTTCTGGTTGGTCAGCGCCTGCGCCACGGTGACTGCGGTGCGCAGCGCCGAGACGGTCGTCGTCGAAGCGCGGTCGACGCCCTTCATCAGCTCGACATTGTTCTTCTTGACGAGGTCGAGCGCGAGATAGCCCTGCACGCTCACCGCCATCTGGGTAAGCAGGTCGGTGGTGCGCTGGCGGACGTAGAACAGCGCGGTCTCGCGTATGGCCTTGGCCTTGACCGGATCGGAGGTCTCGATCTCGTTGGCTTTCGCCTCGAGCTTGGCGTCGAGTGCCTTCGACACATGGATCATCTGTTCGAGGCGCCCCATGGCGGCCCACAAGGTCTGCCGCTCGGTCGCAATGGCGGCATTGTCCTTGAGCAACTCGTCCTTGCCCGAGGCGAGGCGCGTCAGGATCGAGGCGATGTGCTGCTGCGACGACTTATAGCTGTCGAAATAGTCGCGCATCTTGTTGCCGAACGGGATGATGCCGAACAGGCGCTTGGGCGCCGTCAGCGAGCCGCGCTTGCCCGGATCGAGATCCTCGATCGTACGACGCAGTTCGGCGAGGTCGCTGCCCACGCCGCTTTCCTTGTCCATCGAACGCACGGGTCGGTCGAGGAAGCGGTTCGACTGGCCGGCGGCCTGCGCGATCTCGTTCCGACCCATGTCGGCGATGAGATCGACGCGTCGCCCGAACTCGGGCGAATTGGCGTCCTGCGCGACGAGGTCGGCCACGAACTGTTCGGCCTTGGCCTCCAGCTGCGTCTTCTGCGCGTCCTCGAGCGGCACCAGCCCACTCGCTTTTTCGGCCGCGATCGGCGCGACGGGATCGGGCGCAGTCAGCGTCATTTCGGCCGTATCTGTAACCGTGCTCGCCATGCTAATTCCTCCAGCTCCGCGCCTAGATAGGGCGAGGGCGGTGTCTTATTCAAGTGATACAGTAAGCCGCCCGAGCGGAACATGCAAAACATGCATGCGATCTGCACGCGAATGATGCTTGGGATGCACGCCGGGACCCTCTACATGCATGCCATGGAAACCGCCGAAACCGCCCTCCTGCTGGCGCGCGCGCAGTTTGCGTTCACCGTGTCCTTCCACTTCCTGTTCCCGTCGTTCTCGATCGGGCTGGCAAGCTATCTCGCCGTGCTCGAGGGGCTGTGGTTGTGGACGAAGAAACAGGTCTATCTCGACCTGTTCCGCTACTGGCTGCGCATCTTTGCCGTCGCCTTTGCCATGGGCGTCGTGTCTGGCATCGTCATGTCCTACCAGTTCGGAACCAACTGGGCGGTGTTCAGCGACAAGGCAGGACCGATCATCGGGCCGCTGATGGCCTATGAGGTCCTGACTGCCTTCTTCCTCGAGGCCGGCTTCCTGGGCGTGATGCTGTTCGGCATGAAGAAGGTCGGGCCGGGGCTGCACTTCGGCGCGACCTTGATGGTCGCGCTCGGCACCTTCATCTCGGCCTTCTGGATCCTGAGCGTCAACAGCTGGATGCAGACGCCGCAGGGCTGGGCGGTCAATAACGTCGGCCAGTTCATCCCCGGCCCCGGCGGCTGGCTGCCGATCATCTTCAACCCGAGCTTCCCCTATCGCCTCGTGCATACCGTCATCGCCGCCTATCTGACGACGGCGTTCGCCGTGGGCGGAGTCGGCGCGTGGCACCTGCTGAAGGGCCACAAGACCGATGCCGCCAAGACCAGCTTCTCGATGGCGATGTGGATGGCGGCGATCGTCGCGCCGATTCAGATCTTTGCCGGCGACATGCACGGGCTGAACACGCTTGAGCACCAGCCCGCCAAGATCATGGCGATGGAGGGGCACTTCCAGAGCCATCCGAACGGCGCGCCGCTCATCCTTTTCGGAATCCCCGACGAGGACGCCCAGACGATGCGCTACAGCGTCGAGATCCCGAAAATGTCGTCGCTGATCCTCAAGCATGACCCGAACGCGCCGCTTGCCGGCCTCGACACCGTGCCGCGCAAGAACCAGCCGCCCGTCGCCGTCGTGTTCTGGACGTTCCGTGTCATGGTCGGCATCGGGTTCGCCATGCTGGGCCTCGGCCTGTGGAGCCTGTTGGCCCGGTTTCGCGGCAAGCTCTACGACTGGGCCTGGCTGCACCGCGCCGGTGTTGCGATGGGGCCGGCCGGGTTCGTCGCGGTACTGGCCGGATGGGCAACGACCGAGGTCGGGCGCCAACCCTGGACGATTACCGGCCTGCTGCGCACGGCGGACGCCTCATCCGCGATCGGCACACCCGGCATGATCGGCTCGCTCACGGCATTCGTCATCGTCTATTTCGGGGCGTTCTCGGCGGGCACCTGGTACATCCTCAAGCTGATGGCGCAGCCGCCGCGCGCAGGCGAGCCCGAGAATGTCGCCGGGCCGATCCGCACGGCGGGTACCACGCCCGCCATGGAGGGCACGTGATGGCTGTCTCGTTCGACCTGACCGTCATCTGGGCGGGTATCATCGCCGTCGCCATTGCCATGTACGTCGTGATGGACGGTTTCGACCTCGGCATCGGCATCCTGTTTCCGCGCTTTGCAGTGGGCAACGACCGCGACCGGGCGATGAACGCCATCGCACCGGTATGGGACGGCAACGAGACCTGGCTGGTGCTGGGCGGCGGCGGGCTGCTCGCGGCCTTCCCGCTTGCCTATGCGATCGTGCTGCCGGCGCTTTATGCGCCGCTGATCGCGATGCTTCTCGGTCTCGTCTTTCGCGGCGTCGCCTTCGAGTTCCGCTGGCGCGACCCGCGGCATCGGGCGCTGTGGGATGCGGCGTTTTGCGCGGGATCGGTGATCGCGACCTTCGCCCAGGGGATCACGCTCGGCGCCCTGCTTCAGGGCATCAAGGTGTCCGGGCGCAGCTATGGCGGCGGCTGGTGGGATTGGCTGACGCCGTTCAGCCTGCTCTGCGGTGCAAGCCTGCTGGTCGGCTATGCGCTGCTTGGCGCGTGCTGGCTGATCTGGCGGACCGAAGGATCGCTGAACGCCGAAGCCCGTGGCTTTGCCAAATGGTTGACACCCGCGCTTCTCGTGGCCCTCGGCACGGTCAGCCTCGCTACACCCTTCCTCGAGGGGCAGTATTGGCAGCGCTGGTTCGCCTTCCCCGGCATGATCGTGACCATTCCGATGCCGCTCCTCGTCGGCGGCGCAGCCTTGATGCTGTGGCGCGCCGTTGCGACCGGCAAGGACAATGCACCGTTCCTATGGGCCTTGGCGATCTTCGCGCTGTCGATGGCGGGCCTCGCGATTTCGATCTGGCCCGATGTCATCCCGGGGCGGGTGACGATCTGGCAAGCTGCCGCTCCCTATGACAGCCAGATCTTCATGCTGGTGGGCGTCGCGATCATGCTGCCGCTAATCCTGGCCTATACTGCCTGGGCCTATTGGGTGTTCCGCGGCAAGGTCGGCGACGACGGCTACCATGCGCACGACCATTAGGCGCCTCAGCTGGCTGGTCGCCATCTGGGCGGGCAGCGTGGTCGCGCTGGCGCTGGTGGCATGGCCGATCCGGATGCTCTTGAAGCCCTGACCCAGTCGACGGCGGAAACGAGCGGAGGACCGAAAGTCCTTGAGGGCGCATTGCCCGCCCGTGCGCACGACGCCTCCGCCTGATCGCAGCATGACACCCGGAAGGCACCGGTTGCAGAGACGTAACTCACCAATGGTTAATAGCCGCCGGGGTTTTGAGAACACGTTTGTTGCACGCCACGCCATCTCAACTAGCCCGCGAGTCTTATTAACCAAAGTATGTCCAGCTATGGGACGACGACTCCAAGGTTAACCAGAAATGAACGCTCGATTCTGGAAAATGGCGATGATATTTTCCCATCTATTCAATAAGACGGGAATGGTACATCATGTTTAAATCAGCTATCGCGCTTGCAGCCGTGGCCGTTGCCATGACTGCCCCGGCTTCGGCCGCAACAAATCTGGTTACAAACGGCAGCTTCGAAAGCGGCTTTGCGGGTTGGACACTCAGCAATACCGGTGGCGGAACAGCGCCGGTCGTCATCGACTATGGGACGAACAGCAACTATCCTAACGGCGCATTCGGGGAAGCAATTCTTCCGAACAGCGTTGCCAGTGCGAGCCCGGACGCCGTGGGCACCAAGCTCGTCTATTTCTCGTCGGATACCGCGCGGCCCGACACGCTGTCGCAGACGATTTCGCTGGTCGCAGGCCAGAAATATTTTCTCGGCTTCGATTACTATGCACCAGCGAATGGCATCGCAAATCCGAACGACGCGAGCCTGTTGTTCAGGATCAACGGGACGCAAGTCGGTTCCACGCTGACGGCCGGAAATGTTACCGGAACGCCCGCGCAAACTTGGTTCAACTTCAACACGTCGTTCGTGGCATCTGCGAGCGGACCGGCGACGCTCGCGCTCGATTTTAACGGGCTCGGCGTCACCGCGGCCGACTTCGGCGTCGATCGCGTCTACGCGACGGCCGTTCCCGAGCCGGCGACCTGGGCCATGATGATCTTCGGCTTTGGTGCGATCGGTTCGGTCGCCCGTCGCCGGAACAATTCGCTGGCGCGCGCCACGGCTTGAGCCTCCGCTGAACTGAAAAGGCCGCCACGCACAGTCGCGGCGGCCTTTTCGTGGCTGCACGCCCGATACGCCGACGTTTACCTCTGTCCGCCATATGACGAGATAAAGGGCGCGCGCATCACGTCGAGTAGCACGCGCAACTTGGAGTCTGCGGTAAGATACCTACGCGCTCGATAAAGCGCGAGCGGCCGATGCCTCGGCTATCCTGCTGGCTGGGAGCCCGCTGATCAAAGCGGACGGCCTGAGATGAACTGCCGAGGTGCGTGGACCTACAGGAGCTCCGACGCGCCGCGCCTGCGCAAGCATCATCCGCCCGCCTTCTTGCGCCGCGTCACCCAACCCTTGCGTGCGGCAGCCGAGCGCACTTCGGGCGATCCAGGCTTTTGCGCCTTGCCGCCCCGCGACGACGCGACATGGGTGTCGGCCTTGCCACGTCCGGAGCCCGACTTGTTGCCGCCGCCGCTTTCCTTGTTGACGGTGGCCCAGGCACGCGCTTCGGCGGTCTCCCGGGGCACGCCGCGGGCCTCATATCCTTCCTCGATATGTTCGGCCTTGCGCTTCTGCTTGTCGGTATAGGCGTCCTTCGATCCACGGGGCATGGCGGTTCTCCTGAGACAGGTGAAAGCAACGCGTGACGGCAAAGGTTGTTGCAGCGCCGCATTTGCGCTAGGGGCGCGCGCAACATCGCTCTCGTACATTCAGGAAATCCAATGAGCCTCCGCCCACCCCCCCTGCGGAACGTGGCCATCATCGCGCACGTCGATCATGGCAAAACCACCCTCGTCGACCAGCTTTTCCGTCAGTCGGGCACGTTCCGCGACAACCAGCGCATCGAAGAGCGGGCGATGGATTCGAACGATCTCGAGAAAGAGCGCGGGATCACGATTCTGGCCAAGTGCACCAGCGTCGAATGGGAAGGCACGCGGATCAACATCGTCGACACGCCCGGCCACGCCGACTTCGGCGGCGAAGTGGAGCGTATCCTGTCGATGGTCGACGGCGTCATCCTGCTGGTCGACGCGTCGGAAGGCGCGATGCCGCAAACCAAGTTCGTCACCGGCAAGGCTCTGGCGCTGGGCCTGAAGCCCATCGTCGTCGTCAACAAGGTCGACCGTCCCGACGAGCGCATCCAGGAAGTGCTCGACGAAGTGTTCGACCTGTTCGTCAGCCTCGAAGCGAGTGACGAACAGCTCGACTTCCCCGTGCTCTATGCATCCGGCCGTAACGGTTATGCCAACGAAGATCACCATGCGCGCGAAGGCACGCTGCGGCCGCTGTTCCAGAAGATCGTCGACCATGTGCCGCCGCCGTCGGCCGACCCCGATGGTCCGTTCAAGTTCCTGGTCACGCTGCTCGACCGCGACAACTTCCTGGGACGCATCCTGACCGGCCTCGTGTTCTCGGGTTCGGTCAAGACCAACCAGCAGATCCATGCGCTCGACAACGACGGCAAGATCGTCGAGACCGGCCGGGCATCGAAGATCATGACGTTCCGCGGGCTGGAGCGGGTACCGACCGACGAGGCGAATGCCGGCGACATCATCTCGCTGGCAGGCCTGGCGGTCGCGACCGTGTCCAACACGATCTGCGACCCGAGCGTCAGCGAACCGCTGCACGCGCAGGCGATCGATCCGCCGACGCTGTCGATGCGCTTTTCGGTCAACGACAGCCCGATGGCTGGCCGCGAGGGCACCAAGGTGACGAGCCGCATGATCCGCGACCGCTTGTTCCGCGAAGCCGAATCGAACGTGGCGATCAAGGTGACCGAGGCCGCCGATCGCGATTCGTACGAAGTTGCCGGCCGCGGCGAACTGCAGCTGGGCGTGCTGATCGAGACGATGCGCCGCGAAGGGTTCGAGCTGGGCATCAGCCGACCGCGCGTGCTGTTCGGCGAGGACGAGCACGGCAACAAGACCGAGCCGTACGAAACCGTCATCATCGACGTCGACGAGGAATATTCGGGTACGGTCGTCGAGAAGATGAACATCCGCAAGGCCGAGTTGACCGACATGCGCCCGTCGGGCGGCGGCAAGACGCGCATCACCTTCAGCGCGCCAAGCCGCGGCATGATCGGCTATCACGGCGAGTTCCTGTCGGACACGCGCGGCACCGGCATCATGAACCGGCTGTTCGAGAAATATGGCCCGCACAAGGGCAATATCGAGGGTCGCAAGAACGGCGTGCTGATCTCGAACGGGGCCGGCGAAGCGAACTCCTACGCGCTCGGCCCGCTCGAAGAGCGCGGCATCCTGTTCGTCGGGCACGGCGAGGCGCTGTACGAGGGCATGATCATCGGCGAGAACGCCAAGCCTGACGACCTCGAGGTCAACCCGATGAAGGCCAAGCAGCTCACCAACTTCCGCGCGTCGGGCGGCAAGGACGATGCGATCCGCCTGACCCCGCCCAAGAAGGCGACGCTCGAGCAGGCCATCGCCTATATCGACGACGACGAAATGGTCGAAGTGACGCCCAAGAGCATCCGGCTGCGCAAGCGCTACCTCGACCCGCACGAGCGCAAGAAAGCGAGCCGCGCGAAGCTCGCGGCTTAAGCACGGCGGGCGCGCATGGCTTCACCCATTGTCGCTGTGGCGCCCGTTGCTGTTGAAACGCTGGATCTGATCGGGATCGCCGTGTTTGCGGCTTCCGGCGCGCTGGCGGCAGCCCGGGCGAGGCAGACACTGGTGACCTTCGCGTTTTTCGCACTTGTCACCGGCGTGGGCGGCGGGACGGTCCGCGATCTGTTGATCGGGGCGCCGGTATTCTGGGTACACGACTGGCGCGTGGCTGCCGTCTGCATGGGAAGCGCGCTGGCCATCTGGGTATTGCCGCGCAAGCTGTGGCCAGGGCGCGCGATCGACTGGTTCGACGCCGTCGGCCTTGCCGTCTACGCCGTCTTCGGTGCAGCGAAATCGCTCGATCTCGGCGTGCCGGCGCTTCCGGCCGTCATGATGGGCGTCATTACGGCGTGCGTCGGCGGCATCATCCGCGACGTGCTTGCGGGGGTTCCGTCGATCCTGCTGCGACCCGAGATCTATGTCACGGCAGCGGCACTGGCGGCGGCTTCCTTCGTGGCGCTTGTCCTCCTGGGGTTGCCGGTCGCGATTGCGGCACCGGTCGGCGCCGTGGCGGGCTTCGGCCTGCGGGCGGCAGCCATTGCCCGGGGCCTGTCGATCCCCTCCTATCGCGGCTGATCGGGCGGCGCATCCTCGTGCTGGACGTACCAGCTGTGGTTCTCCACGATCGCCGAGGCGACCGGTCGCCCCTGCCTGTCCATCGATGGCCTGAAGCGGAAGCGCTCGCGGATCAGGCGGCAGGTGGTCTCGTCCAGGATGCGGCTGCCGCTCGACCTTGTAATTTCGCACGCCGATACGCGGCCGTCCGCCTCGACGACGTAACGGACGGAGACTGTGCCGCCGACGCCCGCTTCCCCGGCCGCCGCCGGATAATCGGAGTTCTTCAGGCGCCCCTTGATCTGGCGCGGAGGCGTGTCGCCATCGCCGTCGCCGCCGCTGCCCGATCCCGTTCCGATACCACCGGCGCCAGTTCCGGGGCCCGCGACGCTCGATGCGCCTGCCGACGGATCGGGCCCCGCGCCCGCTTTGGGCGCAGTCACCACGGGCACCGGCAGGACGGGCAGGACGGGCGGCGGGGCAACGATCTCGGTCGGGTCGGCGCGCAAGTTGGGCGGTGAGGCCGCACCGCGCTTGTGCGCGCTATGGGGCCGTGCGGGATTGGATCGGGGCGGGGGCTTGATCGCGGTCGGCCGGATGGTGGTCATGTCGGCGCTTGTCCGGATCGACGAGCCCGGCGCCCAGCTTGCAAATATCGCGTAACCCAGCACGGCCTCAATCACCGCTACCAGCACGGATGCCCATATTCGGACGCGTCGATGGGAGGGAACGACAGGCATCGGGACTCGCTCGCAACGGCAACGGCATCCTATGGCGCGTGCGAGCCTTAACGCCCGATGGCGAAAGGCGTGCCCCCGGCTGAACGGCTTGTTATTGCAGGTTCACGCAACCTTGCACGTCGGCTGATCGTTACGCCTCTGCATATGACACAAAGGGACTTTAACATGCGTCGTCTTATTCTCTCGCTTTCTGCGCTTTCGCTTGCCATCCCGGCCACCTTCGCGCTGCCTGCCAGCCCGGCCGAGGCACGCAAGGCACAGACCTACCGTGGCAAAAGCCAGCGCTACTACCGCAATTGCCGCTATTCGAGCGGCACGACCGGCCTGATCGCGGGCGGCGTCGGCGGCGCGGTTGTCGGCGACAAGGTGATCGGCGGCGGCGTGCTTGGGCCTGTCGTCGGTGCCGTCGGCGGCGCGCTTGCGGGCCGGGCCATCGACCGCTCGATGACCGCCAAGAAGCGCTGCCGCTAAGCTTTAGCGGCCGGTCTGGCCGCGATGCATGAGTTTGGCATCGGCCAGCACCAGCGCCATCATGGCCTCGACCACGGGGGCGCCCCGGATCCCGACACAGGGGTCGTGGCGCCCCTTTGTAACGATGTCGGTTGCCTCGCCGGACGAGGTTACGGTCTCCACCGGAGTCAGGATCGACGACGTCGGCTTGAACGCGACGCGAACGACGACCGGCTGTCCCGTCGAGATGCCGCCCGCGATACCGCCCGCATGATTGGCGGCGAACGAGGGTCCCTCGGCACCTGGCCGCATCGCGTCGGCATTCTCCTCGCCACGCAGCCGTGCCGCCGCGAAGCCGTCCCCGATCTCGACGCCCTTGACCGCGTTGATGCTCATGCAGGCGGCGGCGAGTTGCGCGTCGAGCTTCATGTAAAGCGGCGCTCCCCATCCGGCAGGAACGCCGGTCGCCACGCATTCGACGACGGCACCCAGCGAAGAGCCCGCCTTGCGCGCCTCATCGACCAGTACTTCCCAGCGCGCGGCCGCGGCGGCGTCGGCGCTGAAGAAGGGGTTGTTGCCGATCTCGGCGGCATCGAAGACATTGGCGCGATCGCCGCCGATCTCCACCACATGGGCCACGATCGACACTTCGGGGATCACCCGTCGCGCCACCCCGCCGGCCGCGACGCGCGCGGCAGTCTCGCGCGCAGAACTGCGCCCGCCACCGCGATAGTCGCGAAAGCCGTACTTTGCGTCATAGGCATAATCGGCGTGACCGGGGCGATAGGCCTTGGCCACTTCGCTGTAATCCTTCGACCGTTGATCGGTGTTCTCGATCATCAGGCTGATCGGCGTGCCGGTCGTCCGCCCCTCGAACACGCCCGACAGGATTCGCACGGCGTCCGCTTCCTGGCGTTGCGTCGTGAACTTCGACGTGCCGGGACGCCGCTTGTCGAGGAAAGGCTGGAGGTCGGCCTCGCTCAGGGCCAGCCCCGGCGGGCATCCATCGACGACCGCGCCAAGCGCAGGGCCATGCGACTCGCCCCAGGTCGTGTACCGAAAGAGATGGCCGAAGCTGTTGTGGCTCACGATAGCGTCATATCCGGCGCATCCTCGGCCTTCATGCCCACCACCTGATAGCCCGCATCGACGTAATGGATTTCGCCGGTCACGCCCGACGACAGCTCGCTGCAGAGATAGAGCCCGGCGCCGCCGACATCCTCGATCGTGACGTTGCGCTTCAGGGGGGCGTTGAGCTCGTTCCATTTGAGGATGTAGCGGAAGTCGCCGATGCCCGACGCCGCCAGCGTCTTAATCGGCCCGGCCGAAATGGCGTTCACGCGGATGTCGTCGCGGCCGAGGTCGACCGCAAGATATTTGACGCTTGTCTCGAGCGCCGACTTGGCGACGCCCATGACATTGTAATGCGGGATGACCTTTTCGGCGCCGTAATAGGTCAAGGTCAACAGCGTGCCGCCGTTCGGCATCATGGCCTGTGCGCGCTTGGCGACGGCGACGAAGGAATAGACGCTGATGTTCATCGTCATCAGGAAATTGTCGAGACTGGTGTCATAGAAGCGGCCGCGCAGCTCGTTCTTGTCCGAAAAGCCGATCGCATGGACGACGAAATCGATGGTGGGCCACCGCGCGGCCAGGGTCTCGAAAGTCGTGTCGAGCGCCCCCATGTCGGATACGTCGCAGTCGATCAGGAAATCGCTGCCCAGTTCAGCGGCGAGAGGCCGGACCCGCTTTTCGAGCGCTTCCCCCTGGTAGCTGAACGCAAGCTCTGCGCCTGCCTCGGCCAGCTTCTTCGCGATGCCCCATGCCAGCGAGCGGTCGTTGGCGAGCCCCATGATCAGCCCGCGCTTGCCCTGCATCAATGTCATAAACTTACTCCTTGGCCGCGCCCTCTAGCGCAGGTTCGGGCGTTTCCGAAAGAGCGGCATTCAGATGCGCGCCGATCGTGAAGCCCAGCCCCACGAACCAGAAGAAGATGAGCGTGATGATCACGCCCGCCAAGCTGCCATAGGTGAGGTCGTAATTCGACAGGCGGGCAATCACGACCGGAAGCAGCGCGAGCGCACCGTACCACCACAGGGCGACAAGCAAGGCGCCCGGCCATTTAGGTGACTTGGAAACCCGGAACTTGCCCGGCGTCAGCGTCCACATGATGAGATAGATCGCGCCCCAGGCGATCAGCAACGGCACGAACCGCGAGAGCTGGATCCAGCCAACCACATCGTCTGCGAAGGGAAACAGGCGGAACACGAACTGCTCCGCCGCAGTCAGAAAGACCTGCATCGAAAACGCCGCCATCATCAGGACGACCGCTGCAATGATGATGCCGATCGAGCGGAGTCGGTATTGCCAGAACGGTAGCGACGAGCGCGTACCATAGGCACGGCGCAGGATGTCGCGGATCGTCTCGATGAAACTGCCGACGGTCCACAGGCCGATCAGCGCGCCGATCCACAACAGCCCGCCGGTGCGTTCGGTCAGCACGTCGTGGATGGGCTGGCGCAGTACATCCTGCGTCGATGCCGGCAGGGTGACGAAAACCGAATTGACCGCGCGCAACGTGTCCTCGCTGCGCCCGAACAGGCTGGCCAGCGCTGCGGTCACGATAAAAAACGGGAAAAGCGTCAGCAGCGTCAGATAGGCAAGATTCCCGGCGTGGATGAATCCGTCGTTGAAAACACCGACGAGGACGCGGCGCGCCACTTCCAGCGTCCGGGAAACGAGCGGCAAATGGTCGAGCCGGCGCACGATGGTATCGTGATCACCCTGCTCCAGATTCTTTTCCCGCTCGGCGGGCGAAACGGGCGAGGGAGCGTCGAGCATTGCGCCCTAAACGCCCAACCGGGCTCGCGGGTTGCCGGGCGTCGCCGATTCAGCCCATGTTTTCAGAGCACTGTCATCCGCAGGCACTTCGACCATCAAGGTGACGAGTTGATCGCCACGTGCGCCCGACTTACTGGTGAAGCCGCGCGCGCGCAGCCGAAGCACCTTGCCGGAAGAACTGCCGGCCGGCACGTTCAGCATCACCGGGCCGTCGACGGTGGGCACTTTCACCGGGCCGCCGAGCACCGCCTCCGCCAGCGCGACAGGCAGGTCCAGGCGGATATTGTCGCCGTCGCGCTTGTAGAAGGGATGCGTGCCGACCTCGATCGTGATGATCGCGTCGCCCGCGCCGCCCGCGCCGGCCTCTCCCTTGCCCGACAGGCGCATCTGCGTGCCCGTTTCGACGCCGGCAGGCAGCTTCACGTCGATGGTCTTGCCGTCGCCCAGCGTAATTCGCTGCGGCTTGAGCGTGGCGGCGTCTTCGAAGCCGACCGCCAGGCGATAGGCGATATTGGCGCCCTTTGCAGGAGCGCTGCGGCCGAAGGGGCTGCCGCCCCGGGCCCCGGCGCGGCCGCCGAACAGCCCCTCGAAAATATCGCCGAAGTCCGCGGTACCGCCCTGGAAGCCGTTGGTATAGCCGCCGGCCTGCCCGCGCGGCCCGCCGCCACCGAACCCGAAAGGCGCGGCCGGATTGCCGTCGCCATCGATCTCGCCCCGATCGAAGCGGGCGCGCTTATCCTTGTCGGACAGCAGGTCATATGCCGACGTGACCTTGGAGAACCGGTCCGACGCCGACGGGTCGTTCGGATGCTTGTCGGGGTGGAGCTCTTTGGCAAGCTTGCGATAAGCTTTCTTGATGTCGGCGTCGCTCGCCCCGCGTGCGATGCCCAGAGTGGTATATGGATCAGCCATGGCGCGTCAGGTAAGCGCGGGCGCGGCAACCGACAACTGTTCATCGTCGGGGGCGACATCGACCGATACCGTCATCGTCTGCGCCCCGGTCCCCAGGAACACGCCGTCGATAGGCGCGATCTCCGAATAGTCGCGGCCGATGGCGATGACGATATGGTCGCCCGCCATCCAGATGCCATTGGTCGGATCGACGCCTTCCCACCCCCGCTGCGGCCCGCACCAGACGAGCACCCAGGCATGCGTGGCGTCCGCCCCCACCAGCCGTGCCTTGCCGGGCGGCGGCAACGTCCGCAGATAGCCGGAAGCATAGGCGGCGGGGATGCCATGGGCGCGCAGCCCGGCGATCATCACCTGGGCAAAGTCCTGGCAGACCCCGTGGCGATGCGCGAAGGCCTCCGCCGGACGCGTCGCCGTATGCGTCGCGTCGGGATCATAGTCGAATTCGCGCTGGATCCGCCGGGCCAAACTGATTGCCGCCTCCATGATCGATCGATTCGGGCTCAGCTCCGCCGCGCACCAGTCGGCGATATCCGGGGTCAGCTCGATCATCGGCGAGGCGAAGAGATAATTGGTCGGACCATTGGCCGTGACGTCGCGACTGGCCCGCGCCAGACGGGCGACGGTGGCGATGTCGAGGTCGTCGGGGCTCGCGAAAGGAACGGCGCGCTCGACATCGACATGCGCCATGCTGACGATCTTCAGGCGAGTCACCGCGTCGGGGATGACCAGCCGCGTGACATTGGCGAGCGAGGCGTCGGCGCGGGCCAGCGTCACCTCGCCATCCGGCTCCACCGACAATTCATGGTCGACCAGCGTCTGGCCCGACCACAGGATCGGTTTCAGCCGCAGGTTGCAACGGGCGAAGCGCACCGGCGTGGCATAGGTGAATCGCGTCTCGTGCCGGATGTGGTATCTCATGCCAGGGTCAGCCCCGGCGCGCGCAAGGGTTCGCCGCCGCGCAGGAAGAAGCGCTGGCCGAGCGAATCGGACAGCTTCATCAGCCGGTTCTCGACGCTTTGGACGGCATGGCCGTCGAGCGCCGCCGCGGCGAAGGTGGCAAGATTTGCAGCAAGCGCCGTCGCCTCGATCTGCTGTGGCTCGGCCATGCCGTCGTCGGCGAGCCGGGGCAGTGCCGCCAGATGCGCACTGAGCGCCTCCACCTGAAACGCCAGGCTGCGCGGATTGGATCCGTCGAGCGCGACGAGATCGCGCACGGCCGTTGCCGCGAGACCACCCGGGTAACGCTGGCGATAGGAAATCGCACTGGACGAGAGGTCGAGCAAGAGGAACAGGTCGTCGGCGCTCGGGTTGCCGACGCCGAAGGCCTTGAGCAGGCGGCAGACGCCGATGGCGCGTTCGAGCCGTCGGCCGAGATCGAGAAAGCGCCAGCTCGCAGTGCGCCCCATGTTCTCGGCGGATAGTCCGGCAAGTGCCGAAAGCCGCTCGGAAAGCGCGGCCGCCCGTGCGCTGAGCGGCCCTTCGGACGGCACGGGCTTGTCGAGCAGCCGCCAGACGTCTGCCGAAAGGCGTTCGCGCGAACCGGCGCCGATCCGGCGTGCAGCATTCAAGAGCGATGCCACACTCGATGGTTGCGCAATATCGCCGAACGCGGCGCCGAGGGTCCCCGCACCAGCCGGCATCGCACCGCTGGCGACGATCATGGCATCGAGCCGCGCCGCCGTGTCGGCGCCGAGCGAGGCACCGCCATCGACATCGGCCGATCCCCCGAGCCCGCCGCGCACGAGCGCCAAGATGTTTTCGGCGCGCTCGAGATAGCGACCGAGCCAGAACAGATTGTCGGCAACCCGCGACGGCAAGGTACCGGGATTGCGCCGGATCGCCACGTCCTCGGCATGCGGCATCAACGTCATCGGCGCGACCGGACGATCCGCCACGATCGCGACATCGGTCGAAAATGCACCTTCGCCGAGCAGGACAGCCCGCGCGTCGCCGTCGGCACCGATGCGCGCAAAGCCGCCGGGCATGACGCTCCATGCGCCGCTAGCATCGCGGGCGGCAAATACGCGCAACGTGAAAGGACGGGGCTCGAGGCCGTCGGCACCGACTGTCGGCAGGGTGGACAGCTTGACCACTTCCTGCCCGACATAGTCGACGCCACGCCGGTCCATGTCGGCGAACAGTGCATCCCGTTCCTCGGGACTGAACGCGCTGCCCAGCCGCGCGCCCATGGCCCCGAGTCCCCGCGGCGGCGCACCGAAGGCGGGCGCGATGACCATCTTGTCGAGGTCGCGCCGGACGCGCGCGCATTCATCGTCCTGCCCGCACCACCAGGTCGCAATGTTGGGCAGCCGCAGGTCCTCGCCCGTCATACGGACCGAAAGCCGTGGCAGGAACGCGGCAAAGGCCGCCGATTCGAGGACACCGGCACCCGGCGCGTTGGCAACGAGGACATTGCCGGCGGCGATCGCATCGATAAGCCCGGCCACCCCGATTTTCGAATGCGAATCGAACGCGAGCGGGTCGAGCAGGCGGGCATCGATCCGCCGCCACAGTGCATCGACGCGCTTGAACCCCTCGATCGTGCGCAGATAGACGCGGTCACCGTGTGTCGCGAGGTCTTCGCCCTCGACCAGCAACATGCCGAGATAGCGCGCCAGATGCGCCTGTTCGGCATAGCTGGGGTTCAGCCGCCCGGGTGTGAGCAATGCCATGCGCGGCTCCGACCGCTTGCAGGCGGCGGCAATGCCTTCGCGCAGGTCGGCGAAGAAGGGGGCGAGCCGCTCGACATGCAGCCGAGCCTGCAGTCCGGGCAAGACGCGCGAGAGCGCGAGCCTATTTTCAAGGGCATAACCCGCCCCCACTGGGTTGCGCGTGTGGTCGGCCAGCACCCGCCATTCGCCGCTGGGACCCCGGCACAGGTCGGCGGCATAGACCTGGAGGTGGCAGCCGCCCTGTGGCGTCAGGCCGACCATCGGGCGCAGGAAGTTGGGACTGCCGTTGAGAAGCGCGGCGGGCACCAGGCCGTTGCCGACAAGACGCTGCGCGCCGTAGATGTCGGCCAGCAGGGTTTCCATGAGCGAGGCGCGCTGGACGATGCCGTCGGCGATCCCGCGCCATTCGCGCTCGCCGATCATCAGAGGGAGCGGCGACAGCGGCCAGCGCCGTTCTTCTTCCTCGCCCGCGACCCGGAAACTGGTACCGATGTCGTCGGCCTGCCGCTCGGCGCGTAGCCGCAGCGCGGAGAGGTCGCCCCCCGACGCCTCGGCGACCTCGGCGAGCATCGGCGCCCAGATCGCGTCGTCACCCAATGCCGCGTCGCCGCGCGGCACGCGGGCACGGTAGCCGGACAGGAGATCGCGTGCCATGGCCATGGTGTCTTCAGGATGGGGCTTTGTGCTAGCCACGGCCATACCCCATTATCTGCCCTGCCCCGCTGGTGCCCCTGCCATGGGCAAAGACCATAGCGCGTACCGCAATGCAACACGAACTCGACTTGGGTGCCAGGTAGACCTAGAGGCGTCGGCATGACCAACGATCCCCATGCGCTCTTCGAATCCTGGCTCGGCGAAGCCGAAGCGACCGAACCGAACGACCCGAATGCTTTGGCACTCGCGACCGTCGATTCGCGCGGCCAGCCCTCGGTGCGGATGGTCCTGCTCAAGGGGCATGACACGGGGTTTCCCGGCGGGTTCGTGTTTTACACCAACCGCACGAGCCGCAAGGCGCACGACCTTGCCGCCCATGGGCGGGCGGGTATGCTTTTCCACTGGAAATCACTGCGTCGGCAGATCCGGATCGAAGGGCCGATGACATCGGTCGACGATGCCGAGGCCGATGCCTATTTTGCCACGCGCGGACGTCTGTCGCGGCTGGGAGCCTGGGCGTCGGACCAATCGTCGCCCCTGGACGATCGGTCGACGCTCGAGGCACGGCTGGCCGAAGTGACGGCGCGTTTCGAGGGGCAGGACGTGCCGCGGCCGCCGCATTGGTCGGGATATCGCGTGACCCCGGAGACGATCGAATTCTGGGAAGACGGCGCCCACCGGCTTCACAACCGTCGACTGTTCACGCGAACCGAGACCGGCTGGAGCGAAGGGCTGCTCTACCCTTGAGCGGTAGCCATCATCACGGCCCCAATGCCGATGCCCGCGCCACGCTGACAAGCCGCGCGGCATTCGCCAGCATCGCCATGGCGACCTTCCTGCTGGGGCTGAAGCTGTGGGCGGCAACGCAAACCGGTTCGGTCGCGATGCTCGGCTCGCTTGCCGATACCGCGCTCGACCTGCTGGCTTCGCTCGTGACTCTCTGGGGCGTGAAGAAGGCGGCCGAGCCGGCCGACCGCGACCACAGGTTCGGCCATGGCAAGGCGGAGGCGCTGTCGGCGCTGTTTCAAGTCATGGTCATCATCCTGTCCGCGCTCGGCATCATCTGGCGCGCGATCGAACGGTTGATGCAGGGCGAAACCACGGCGCATGCCGACTATGGCATCGGCGTGTCGCTCGTCGCCGTCGCGACCACGCTGGCGCTGCTCGCCTACCAGCGGTTCGTGATCTCGAAGACCAAGTCGGTCGCGATCCGCGCCGACCATGTCCACTACCAGTCGGACATCCTGCTCAACCTCGCCGTCATCGTGGCGCTGGGGCTCGACCAGTATCTCGGCATAAAATGGGCGGACCCGGTGTTCGGCCTGGGCATCGGCATCGCCCTGATGGTCGGGGCCTGGCGCGCGGCGACGCATGCCATCGACCAGCTGATGGACAAGGAATGGCCCGAGGAAAAGCGCCAGCAGTTTCTCGCCGTGGCCGCGCGCCATCCGGAGCTGTCGGGCATCCACGACCTCCGCACGCGGTCGTCGGGGACGCAGGATTTCGTGCAGTTCCATGTCTGGGTCGCCCCGGACATGACGGTGGCCGAGGCGCACCGGGTGATGGACGAAGTGGAGCACATGCTGGAGCAGGAATTCCCCGGCACCGAAGTGCTGATCCACGTCGACCCCGACAATCATGTCGATACCAATGGCGTGTTGCCGGCGGTACTGGCAAGCGAAGGCGCGTGATGAAGATACCCTTTGCCCAGATCGATGCGTTCGCCACCCACCCCTTCACGGGCAACCCCGCCGGGGTGATGCCGCTCGACGCCTGGCTCGACGACGATGTCCTCCAGGCGATCGCGCAGGAGAACAACCTGTCCGAAACCGCCTTCATCGTCCCCGATGCGACGGGCGCGGCGGATTACGAGCTGCGCTGGCATACGCCGGCCGCCGAAGTTGCCCTGTGCGGCCATGCGACCCTTGCCAGCGGACATTATATCCTGGACGCCGCGCTGGAGCGCGCACAGGTGACGTTCCGGACCCGCAAATCGGGTATCCTGACGGTTGCGCGCGGCGAAAACGGCTATGACCTGACGCTGCCCGCCTGGGTGGCGACCCCGCGTCCCTTGCCCGACATCGCGGCGGCGCTCGGCTTGGCCGACCCGGTCGAAACCCTGTGGCACGACAGTGGCTACGCCTTGATTGTCGCGCACGACGAGGCGGCCGTCCGCGCGCTGACGCCCGACATGCTGGTGCTGCGCGCGCTCGGCCCCATTGTCGCCATCGCCACCGCGCTCGGTAAGCAGACCGACTTCGTCAGCCGGGTGTTCACGCCCTTTTACGACATACCCGAAGACCCGGTGACGGGATCGGCGCACGCCGTTGCCGTCCCCTATTGGGCGGACCGGCTGGGGCGCGACACGCTGACGGCCTATCAGGCGAGCGTACGTGGCGGGCATGTGGGCTGCAGGATCGCCGGGGACCGCGTCGTCCTGTCGGGCACATGCGTGACCGTGATCGAAGGCGTGTTCCGCCTTTAGGCGACGCTCAGTTCCGCGGCTTCGGTTTCCTCGATCCAGCCGCCTCCCACAACGCGCTCGCCTGCATAGAGCACCGCGGCCTGGCCGGGCGAAACGCCGTATTCGGGCGTTTCGAAGATCAGGCGGTCGCCCTCGATCCGCGCGGGCGCGGGGTGAGCTGTCGAGCGGACCTTGGTGGTCAGGGGACCGGCGGGCAAGGGGCCGATGGCGTTGACTTCCGACAGGCGTGCCGCGCGCACGGCCAGCGCCGCTCTCGGGCCGACGATCACCCGGTTCGCCGCCGCATCGAGCCGGACGACATAGAGGGGCTCGGCCAGGCCGCCGATTTCGAGTCCGCGGCGCTGTCCGATGGTGAAGCCCAATATGCCCTGATGGGTGCCAAGGACGCGGCCGTCGAGATCGACAATATCGCCGGGCCGCCCGGCATCGGGGCGCAACTTGCGGACCAGCCCGGCATAATCGCCGTCAGGCACGAAGCAGATGTCCTGGCTGTCGGGCTTGGCCGCGACGCCGAGGCCCATCTCAGCCGCGATCGCGCGCACGGCCGACTTGGCCATCCCGCCGAGCGGAAAACGCAGATAGTCGAGTTGCGCCTCCGTGGTCGCAAACAGGAAATAGCTCTGGTCGCGCGCCGGGTCGATTGCGCGGTGCAGTTCGGGGCCATGCGGTCCAACCACCCGCCGCACATAATGGCCCGTCGCCAGGCAGTCGGCGCCCAGCTCGCGCGCCAGCCGGAACAGGTCCGTGAACTTGACGCCCATGTTGCACCGGACACAGGGGATGGGCGTGCGACCCGCGACATATTCGTCCGCAAAGCGATCGACGACGGACTCGCGAAAGCGGCTTTCGTGATCGAACACGTAATGCGCGATTCCCAGGGCGTCGGCGACGCCACGCGCGTCGCGGATATCCTGTCCCGCACAGCACGCGCCGGGTCGACGCGTCGCTTCTCCATGGTCGTAGAGCTGAAGCGTGACGCCGATGACTTCGGCGCCCGAACGTGCCGCCAGCGCCGCCACGACCGACGAATCCACGCCGCCCGACATGGCAACGACGATCCGCGCGCCGGCAGGCCGGTCGAGCTGGAAGAGGTTTTCGTCGGACATGGTCATGACGCGCACATAGGGTGCGCGAAAGCACCGCGCCATGCTTTGCCGCTTATCAACCTTTGCGCGGCATATGTGTCCTCATGGATATGAGTTTCCCGCCGCGCAGACGCTCCGTTGTCGTGGACCTTTCGGCGCTGTTGGCGCGTACGTCGGTGATGCAGAGCGCCAGTCCTACGGCACAGGCGCAGACGCGTCTCGATACGGCCGCCACGCACGGCGATCCGGCCGATCCCCATATCGCGCTCTTTGCCGAGGGACAGGCCATCTCCGGCTTCGCCGAACTGCCCGCGTCGTTTGCCGAATTGTCGCACGAGATCTTCAGGCCTCGTCAACGAAGCTGAAGACGACGTTTACCTTGGCATTTTAGCGTTCTTTCAATGCCGGGCGATTATCAGTGGATTTCAAGAACACGGTCCGGGTCAATCAGGGACCCGTTGTCGAGGTAAGAATGATCGAGAATCAGAAGATACGTCCCGCACAGGTAATTGGCCCGCTCGGCGAGCCACTGACGCTCGATTCGCTTCCTCCGCCGTCGACGACCCGCTGGGTTGTTCGGCGAAAGGCCGAAGTCGTTGCAGCGGTCAATGGCGGTTTGCTGTCGGTCGACGATGTCTGCAACCGCTACAGCCTTACGCTGGAAGAATTTGCGGGCTGGCAGCGCGCCGTCGACCGGTCGGGCATGCCGGGTCTGCGTGTCACGCGTATCCAGCATTATAAGTCGTTGTACGAACGCCAGCAGAAATACTGATTTTTTTTGTCACCGCCCGTTACGTGGGCGTGACAAAGTCGGGGAGGCAAAGGGCCCGTGCGGAACCGCACGGGCCCTTCGTGCGTCTGGACCCCTGCAATCCGACACAGGTTTTTGTCGGAAACAGGAGGACTACCCATGAATTTCATCATTTGGCTCATCATCGGCGGCGTCATCGGCTGGCTCGCGAGCATCGTGATGCGCACCGATGGCCAGCAGGGCATTTTCCTGAACATCGTCGTCGGCATCGTCGGTTCTTATATCGGCGGCTTCCTGTTCGGACCGATGCTGGGGAGTGCCGGTTCGGTCGGACCGTATCTGAGCGCCTTCCTCGGCGCGATCGTCCTTTTGGCGATCGTCAACCTCGTCCGTCGCGGCACCGTTCGCTGAGTTCCCGCCGGGACCGCACACCCTGCGGTCCCGGCACCCACGCACCTGCCATGTTGCGGCAGGTGCGAGGCGCAGCTTGCGCCAAACCACACTTGCGTACGACAAAGGTCGCGTCCATTACCGCGCCATAGCAATCATCGCTTGAGCTTGGTGAGTTACTTGTGTAACACACTTCGGCAATAGCCGCTGACGCGGTGCCGAGGCGCGGAAAACGGATGCGTACGATGAATTATGAGACCGGCTTTTCCCGCGAGCGCGAGGAACTGGACATCGCGGACGACAGTGAACGTGCGCCCCGGCGCCGCCGCTGGCTGCTGATCGCCGGCATCGCCCTCCTCGTCCTGGCAATCATCGGCGTCGCCACCTGGGCGATGCGTCCTTCGACCACGGCCGCCGGAGGCGCGGATGGCGGCGCGAAACAGGCGCCGACCGTGTCGGTGACGGTGCCCGGCCGCCAGACGGTCGATCGCATCATATCGGCCACGGGAAACATCGCGGCCCGCCGTGAAATGCCCGTGGGCGTGGCCGGCGAAGGCGGCATGGTATCACAGGTATTCGTCGAGCCCGGCCAATGGGTCGGTGCCGGCCAGGTGCTCGCATCGATCGATCGCCGCGTGCAGGCGCAGCAGGCAAGCTCGCTCGCGGCGCAAATCGCCGTGTCCGAGGCTGACGCCCGCATTGCGCAATCCAACCTCGATCGCGCGATGCAGCTGGTGAATCGCGGCTTCGTGTCGAAGGCCGATGTCGAGAGCAAGACGGCCATTCGCGACGCTGCCCGGGCCCGGGTGAACGTCGCGCGCGCAACCTACCAGCAGGCGCTGGCCAGCACGTCGCGGCTCGATATCCGCGCACCGGCTGCCGGCCTCGTCCTCGAACGCAAGGCCGAGCCTGGCCAGATCGTGTCGCCGGGATCGGGCGTGTTGTTCCGCATGGCAAAAGGCGGCGAGCTCGAGCTTCTCGCGCGCCTGGGCGAAGTCGATCTGGCGCGCATGAGCGTCGGCCAGCGTGCGACCGTAACGCCCGTCGGCAGTTCGCAGAATTTCGCCGGGCAGATCTGGCAGATCTCTCCCGTCATCGATCCGCAGACGCGCCAGGGCGTCGCCCGCATCTCGCTTGCCTATGACAAGGCACTTCGCCCGGGCGGCTTTGCCTCGGCAAAGATCGTCAGCGGCGCGGCCGCGGTGCCGCTCCTGCCCGAATCTGCGATCCAGAGCGATCCCAAGGGAAGCTACGTGTACATCGTCGGACCGCAGAACAAGGTCGTCCGTCGCGACGTCACGGTCGGCGACGTGACGGATGCGGGTGTCACGGTCCTGTCGGGCCTCACCGGACAGGAAGCCGTCGTCGTCAGCGCAGGGGCCTTCCTCAATCCGGGCGAGTCGATTAACCCCAAGCGGATCAAATCCGCCGGATAGTGAGTCGTGCCGTCCGGCGGTATCCATGTTAAGGCTGCCGCTTCATGAGTTTTCGGAACATCTCGGCCTGGGCAATTCGCAATCCGGTGCCCCCGATCGTCCTGTTCATCGCGCTGCTGCTGGCAGGCGTCATGGCGTTCATGCAAATGGACGTGAACAACAACCCGGACGTTGAATTTCCGGCAGCCCAGGTCACGATCGCGCAGCCCGGCGCCGCACCGACGGAGCTGGAAACCCAGGTCACCCAAAAGGTCGAGGCTGCGGTCCGCAATGTCGTGGGCGTCGACGAGATCAACTCGGGCGTCCGCGAAGGCAGCTCAAGCACCTTCATCCAGTTCGCCATCGGGACGCCGGTCGATCGAGCGGTCAACGACGTGCGCGACGCCATTGCCAATATCCGCAGTGACTTGCCCGAGGGCATTCTCGAACCCCAGATCGCCCGCGTGAACATCTCGGGCGATCCGATCGGCTTCTTTTCCGCCGAATCGCGCGACATGTCGCTCGAGGAATTGAGCTGGTACGTCGACAATACCGTGTCGAAGCGGCTGCTCGGCGTCTCGGGCATGGCGGCGGTCACGCGCACCGGGGGCGTCAGCCGGGAAATCCGCGTGACACTCGATCCGGCGAAGCTGCAGGCCCAGGGCGTCACGGCGTCGCAGGTCAATGCCCAATTGCGTTCGGTCAACCTGAATGCCGCCGGCGGCCGTGCCGAAATCGCGGGATCAGAGCAATCAGTCCGCGTTCTGGGCAATGCCAAGGACGCGTTTCAACTGTCGCAGACGAATATTTCGGCCGGAAACGGGCGCACGATCAAGCTCGCCGATCTCGGCACGGTCCGCGATGCCTATGCCGAGCAGCGCTCCATCGGCATGATGGACGGGCGCCAGGTCCTGGCGTTCAGCCTCGAAAAGGCGAAAGGCGCATCCGACGTCAGCGTCTACGAAGGCGCGCTCGACAAGATGAAGGCGCTCGAAAAGGAAAATCCGAAGGTCAAGTTCACCCTGCTGTCGACGTCGGTGCCCTATACGCTGAGCCAATATCATTCGGCGATCGAAGCGATGATCGAGGGTGCCGTCCTCGCCGTTCTGGTCGTGCTGCTGTTCCTGCGCGACTGGCGCGCGACGATCATCTCCGCGATCGCCATCCCGCTGTCGGCGATCCCGGCATTCTGGTTCATGGATCTGCTGGGCTTTTCGCTAAACGGCCTGTCCCTGCTCGCGCTCAGCCTGGTCGCCGGGGTGCTGGTCGATGACGCCATCGTCGAGATCGAGAACATCGTCCGCCACATGCGCATGGGCAAGACTGCCTATCAGGCGTCGATCGACGCTGCCGACGAGATCGGCCTCGCCGTGCTCGCGACGACCATGGCGATCGTCGCGGTTTTCCTGCCGGTTGGGCTGATGCCCGGCATTTCCGGTCAGTTCTTCAAGAATTTCGGCCTGACGATCGTCGTATCGGTGCTGCTCAGCCTTGCCGTCGCGCGCCTCATCACGCCGATGATCGCGGCCTATTTCCTCAAGTCGCACGGCCATGCCGACCATGGCGGCGGTCCGTTGATGGACCGGTACATGGCGCTGCTGCACTGGACGCTGGCAAACCGCTGGAAGACGGTGGCGATGGGCGGCGCCAGCCTTGTCCTTACGGTCATCATGTTCACGGGATTGCCGTTCGGGCTGATGAAGCCATTGCCGCTGACGTTCCAGCCGACGGTCAACACCGATTATAGCCAGGTCCGGATCGAACTTACCCCGGGGTCCACGCTCGCCCAGACGGCGGAAGTGACCGCCCGGGTGCGCAACATGCTGGGGGCCGCTCCCGAAGTCGAGCATGCCTTTTCGCGTATCGGCGTCGGCAGCGCCAACATCAACCTGACGCTCAAGAAAAAACGCAAGATGACGAGCGTCGAGTTCGAACGCAGCTGGGCCCCGCGGCTCAATGCCGTCCCGGACGCGCGGATCACCTTCCAGTCGCAGCAGAATGGCGGCCCCGGCAACACCGGTCGCGACATCACGATCACATTGGGCGGCGACGATCCGATCGTGCTCAACGCGACCGCGAACAAGATCGTCGAGCAGATGCGCGACCTGCCCGAACTGCGGGCGCCGCGTTTCAACGGCGATCTCCTTCGTCCCGAAATCGTCATCAAGCCGCGCCTCGACCTCGCTGCCGCCATGGGTGTCACGACACAGGCGCTCAGCCAGACGATCCGGATCGCCACGCTGGGCGACATCGACCAGAACAGCGCCAAGTTTTCGCTGTCGGACCGGCAGATACCGATCCGCGTCGCCCTGAGCGAGGAATCGCGACGCAATCTGTCGACGATCGAGAATTTGCCCGTGCCGACATCGGCGGGCGGATCCGTCCCGCTCAAGGTCGTTGCCGACATCAGCTTTGGCGCGGGTCCGGTGCAAATCCAGCGGACGAACCAGATCCGACGGACGTCGATCGGCGTCGATCTTGCGCCGGGACTGGTTACGGGCGATGCCATGCCCAAGATCAACAATCTGCCGGCCCTGAAGAACTTGCCGCAGGGTGTGACGCGCCTGACCCTGGGACAGGCGAAATGGCAGTTCGAACTGTTCGTCAACTTCGTCATCGCCGTGATCGCGGGCGTGCTGCTCGTGTTCGCGGTGCTCGTGCTGCTCTACAAGCGGGTCATGCCGCCGTTCGTGAACATGGGGTCGCTTCTTCTGGCGCCGCTCGGTGGCGCAATCGCCCTGCGGCTCACCGGCAATGCGGTATCGATGCCCGTCCTGATCGGCTTCCTCATGCTGCTCGGCATCGTCGCCAAGAACTCGATCCTGCTCGTCGATTTCGCGCTCGAGGAGATGAACAAGGGCGTGGACAAGATGATTGCGATTGCCGATGCCGGCCACAAGCGTGCCCAGCCGATCGTCATGACGACCGTCGCCATGGTGGCCGGCATGGTGCCCGTGTCGCTGTCGCTGACCGGCGACGGGGCGTGGCGCGCCCCGATGGGGATCACCGTGATGGGCGGCCTTGCCCTCTCCACCGTGCTGACACTTCTGATCGTGCCGGCGAGCTTCAGCCTCGCCGTCGGCATCGAACAGAAAATCGGGCCATGGCTGTCGCGCAAGCTGACCAACGGCGGCGAAGGAGCGCCGAAGCCTGCGCCGCTTCCTGCCGAGTGAACCTAAGTCGGCCTCTGCTCGTTTCGGTCTGATGGCGACACCCGGACTCGGACGCAACCGCTTCGCGCTCGCCATTCCTGTCCAGGGGGGCGCGGCCGGCATGCGCCGCGTGGCGACCGGGCTGCTGGTGGCGATGGCGGCAATCTACCTCGCCACCCGCATTTACGAGCCGCTCTATCCGCCGCTCGGTTTCCTGAAGGCCTTTGCCGAAGCCGCGATGGTCGGCGGAATGGCTGACTGGTTTGCCGTCACGGCGCTCTTCCGGCACCCGCTGGGCCTCCCCATCCCGCACACGGCAATCATTCCCCGCAACAAGGACCGCATCGGCGATACGCTGGCAGTCTTTCTTCGCGACAATTTCCTCACCCCACGCGTCGTCGCGCGCCGCATGGGCAAGATCGATATTGCAGCAGCAACGGGCAAGTTCCTGAGCGGTGCACCCGATCGCGGGGGCCGGCTCAAGGAAGGCGCGTCGCGCCTGGCCGCCGACATGCTCGGGGCGCTCGATCCCGAACGGCTCGGCGGCATGGTGAAGGGTGCGATCTCCAGCCGGATTGCCGAACTCGACCTGTCGCCCCTTCTGGGGCAGGCACTGGCCGCTGCGATCAACGAGGGACGCCACCGGCCGTTGCTCGACGGTATCGTCCGATGGGGCGCCAAACTTCTCGACAGCAACGACGACCTGATCCGCGAGATCGTGCGCCAGCAGGCCGGATCGGTCATGCGCTGGACTGGGCTCGACGAGACGCTGGCCAACAAGATCATCGACGGCCTCAACAAGATGCTGACGGAAATGGCCGAGGACCCCGAGCACCGGCTACGGGCCAAGGCCGAGGAGGGGCTCGCCCATCTGGCGATCGATCTTCAGGACGATCCGAAGATGCGCGCGCGCGTCGCCGAGCTTCGCGACGAGATCATGCGCAACCCGGCCATGCGGCGCTGGCTCGACGGGCTGTGGGAAGCGGCGCGCGCCGCCATGCTGCGCGCCGCCCGCGACCCCGACAAGGCGCTCGCGGGCAAGTTCGGCGACGCCCTGCGTCAGCTGGGCGAGACGCTTCAAGCCGATCCCGACTTGCGCGCGACCATCAACCGGTTCGCGCGTCGGACGGCGGTCGGCGTTACCGCCAGCTACGGCGACCAGATCGTCAAGCTCGTCTCCGAAACGGTGCGGGGCTGGGACGCACAGACCATCACCGACCGGGTCGAAGGTGCCGTGGGCCGCGACCTGCAGTATATCCGTATCAATGGCACGGTCGTCGGCGGTCTGGTGGGCCTGACGCTCCACGCCATCGACGTCTGGCTTTAGCCCGCCCCCAGCTCCAAGATACGTGCCCATTCGGCGTCGCGTACGGGCGCGACCGACAGGCGCGACTGGCGAATGAGTTCCATCGCGGAGAGCGCCGGATCGGCCTTGATCGTCGCGAGCGTGACGGGCGACGCCAGCGCCTCGACCGGCACGACATCCACGGCCGGAAAACGCTGCGCAACGTCTTTGGGATCGAGGTAATGTTCGCGCACGATCTCGACGATGCCGACAATCTCCTTGCCCTCGTTCGAATGGTAGAAGAATGCGCGGTCGCCGCATTTCATGGTGCGAAGGTGGATGGCTGCCGTGTGATTGCGCACGCCGTCCCAGATCGTCCGGCCGTCGCGGACGAGATCGTCCCAGGCGTATTTGTGCGGCTCCGACTTCACCAGCCAATAGGCCATGACTTCCCCCCTACACCTTCTTCGGTTCGACATGGCGGGCGACGAACAACCGGCCGCCCTCCGCCCACATTGCCGCCGCCAAGGCGATCACGCCCGCCAGCGTAATCCCGGCATAAAGCGGGAAGGTCGTGCCGTCGAAGCTCATCGCGATCAGCGCGCCGCCGATGGCGCCGAAAACGGCGGCAAATGACCCCTGCACCGAACTCGCCGTGCCGGCGACGGGCCCCATATGCTCCATCGCCATGGCGCCGAAATTGCCCGCGCAGAGCGAGAAGCAGACCATCATTGCCGATTGCAGGACGATATAGAGGACGAGCGTCTCGATGCCCGCCAGCGACACCAGCGCGTGGAGGGCGGCAAGAACCGTGAAGCCGATCAGCGCCGCATGGCCGATCAGTCGCATGCCGAATCGCATGACGATGCGTGCATTGACGAGACTCGCCGCCATCATCGACCCCGCCATGATGCCGAAGCCCCAGGGCAACAAGTCGCCGCGGCCGAACGTGTCCTTGAAAATCAGGGTTACCGTGGTCAGGAAACCCTGGATCGCGACCGTCAGGCACAACGTCCCGATCGTATAGCCGACGGACTGCCGGTCGGCCATGACGATGCGGGCCGCATCGACGATGCTGGCAACCGAGATCGACCGGCGAAACTCCGGATGCAGCGTTTCGGGCAACCGCGCGAAGACCCAGGTGAAACTGAGGCCGCCCAGCACGGCGAGGAAGACAAAGATCCAGTGCCACGACAGGCCGGCCTCGAGAATGGCCGTGCCGAGAAACGGCGCGACGACGGGCGCCGCCATGAACAATGCCGCGGCCAGGCTCATTACCTGGGCCATTTCGCGTCCCTCGAAACGGTCGCGAACGACCGACTGCACGAGAACGCGCCCCCCGGCGGCGCCGATCCCCTGCGTCGCCCGCGCGATGAGCAAAAGCGTGAAGCTCGATGAGGCCGCAGCCAGCAGGCTCGTCCCGGCGTAGACGACGAGCGACCCCAGCATCATCACCCGTCGGCCGAAGCGGTCCGACAGCGTGCCGATGAACAATTGTGCGATCCCGAAGCCGATCGTGAACATGGTGATGACAAGCGACCAGCGGGTCTCCGTCACGACGCCGAGCGACCGGCCGATCTGCGGCAGCGCCGGCAACATCGAATCGATCGCGAACGCGATCAACATGGTGATCGACGCGATAATGGCGATGAATTCGACGCGGCCGGGCATTTTCATTCGGCAGCCCTTATGCTGCGCTGCCGCAAAAGCCTAGTCGGCGAAAAGCAATACCGGCGTTTCGAGCAACTTGCGCACGGCCTGCACGAAGCTTGCTGCATCCCAGCCGTCGACGACCCGGTGGTCGCAGCTGATCGACAGGTTCATCAGCTTAGCCCGGCGGATGTCGTCGCCGTCGAAGACAGGACGTTCGATAATGCGGTTCGGGCCGATGATGGCGACCTCCGGCCGGTTGATGACCGGCGTCGTCGCGATGCCGCCAAGCGGGCCGAGCGACGTTATGGTAAGCGTCCCGCCGGACATCTCCGCACTCGTCGCCTTGCCAGTGCGGGCCGCTTCGGCCAGCCGCGTGATTTCGACGGCAAGCTGCCAGACGTTCTTCGCCTGCGCGTCGCGGATGACGGGTACCATCAGCCCGGCGTCGGTCTGCGTCGCCATGCCGAGGTGCACCGCCCCCGACCGCGTCACGACGCCGCCTTCATCGTCGTAGCGCGCATTGATCATCGGGAATTGCGGCACCGCCTTGCAGATCGCGACGATCATCAGCGGCAGCATCGTCAGCTTGGGGCGGTTGCCGCGATTGTCGTTCAGGTCCGCGCGCATTGCCTCCAGCGCGGTGACATCGATTTCCTCGACATAGGTGAAATGCGGAATGTGGCGTTTCGACGCGGCCATGTTCTCGGCGATGCGGCGGCGCATGCCGATGACCCTGATCGCCTCGTCGGCGCGCGGCGCGGCGGCGACGCCGAACCCCTGCGCGCTGTTGTAGCGGAGATAGGCGTCGAGGTCGGCATGGCGCAGGCGACCGTCCTCGGACGGTTTCACATGGGCCAAGTCGATGCCGAGATCGGCGGCGCGCGCACGGACGGCGGGCGAGGCGAGGACGGGCTTAATGTCCTTCTCCCCATGGGAAATAGGAGCCTCGCGCGTCAGCGCGGGCGGGTGAGGGGCCGGAGCAGGCGTCGGCTCGACCACCGCCCCCTCGCCCCGCCGCGCTTCGCGCGTGTCTGCCTCTCCCCGGAGGGGAGAGGGAAGGAGTTCCTCGACCGATTCGGCATCGGGATTTTCCGCATCGACACGCTCGTCGACGGCCTCGGCTTCCACCGCCTCGACTTCACCCGCGACCTCGATCACGGCGAGCGTGCTCCCGATCGGCACCATGTCGCCGACTTCGCCTGCCAGCTCGACGATGACCCCGGACACCGGCGATTCCATCTCGACGGTCGCTTTGTCGGTCATCATGTCGGCGAGGTTGGCGTCCTCCTCGATCCGGTCGCCGACCTTGACGTGCCAGGCAACGATCTCGGCCTCGGCAATGCCTTCGCCGATGTCGGGCAGGCGGAACTTGAACAGCGCCATGTTTAGTCCTTCAGAACCTGGTCGAGTGCCGTTCCGATGCGGATCGGCCCCGGGAAATATGCCCATTCGAGCGAATGCGGATAGGGCGTGTCGAATCCCGTGACGCGCGTCACCGGCGCCTCGAGGTGGTAGAAACAGCGTTCCTGCACCAGCGCCGCGAGCTCCGCGCCGAAGCCGCTCGTCCGCGTCGCCTCGTGCACGATCACGCAGCGCCCGGTCTTCTTCACGCTGGCCTCGATCGTCCCGATGTCGAGCGGCAGCAGCGTGCGCAGGTCGATCACCTCGGCATCGATGCCCTTTTCCTCGACGGTCGCGCGCGCGACATGGACCATCGTGCCATAGGCCAGAACCGTCACGTCCGACCCCTCGCGCACGATGGCGGCCTTGCCCAGCGGCACGGTGTAGTGACCTTCGGGCACGTCGGGCGTCTCGACCTTCGACCAGGGCTGCACCGGCCGGTCGTAATGCCCGTCGAACGGGCCGTTGTAGATGCGCTTCGGCTCGAAGAAGATGACCGGGTCATTGTCCTCGATCGCCGAGATCAGCAGCCCCTTTGCGTCGTAGGGGTTCGACGGGATGACCGTCTTCAGGCCCGCCACGTGCGTGAACATGGCCTCGGGCGATTGCGAGTGCGTCTGTCCGCCGAAGATGCCGCCGCCGAAGGGCGAGCGCACGGTGATCGGCATGACGAACTCGCCGGCGGAACGATAACGCAGCCGCGCGGCCTCGCTGACCAGCTGGTCGAGCCCGGGATAGATATAGTCGGCGAACTGGATTTCGGGGACGGGGCGCAGGCCATAGGCCGCCATGCCGACGGCGACGCCGATGATGCCGCATTCGTTGATCGGCGTGTCGAACACGCGGGTCTTGCCGTGCTTGGCCTGCAGCCCGGCCGTCGCGCGGAACACGCCGCCGAAATAGCCGATGTCCTCGCCGAGCACGACGACATCGGGATTGCCGCCCAGGCAGACGTCCATGGCGGAATTGATCGCCTCGATCATGTTCATGCGCGGCATGTCAGATCCCCGCCGCGGCGCGTTCGGCGCGCATCTGGTCGCGCTGCTCGGTCAGGTGCCAGGGCATCTCCTCGAACACGTCCTCGAACATCGTGTCGAACGGCTGGTGGAGGCCGTGGCCGAGGATGCCGTTCTTCTCGGCCTCCTTCTGCGCCGCCTTTACCATTTCGGCGAGCTCGACATCCTGCGCGGCGTGGCGGTCCTCGTCCCATTCGCCCAGGCCGATAAGGTGCGCTTTCAACCGCGCGATCGGATCGCCCAGCGGCCATTTCGTCGCCTCGTCCGCGCTGCGATAGGCGCTCGGATCGTCCGAGGTGCTGTGCCCCTCCGCACGATAGGTGAAGTGCTCGATCAATGTCGGCCCCTTGTTCATCCGCGCGCGTTCCGCGGCCCAGGCGGTGGCGGCATAGACCGCGAGCGGATCGTTCCCGTCGACGCGCAGCCCGGCAATCCCATAGCCGACGGCACGCGCGGCAAAGGTCGTTGCTTCGCCGCCGGCAAAGCCCGCGAACGAGCTGATCGCCCATTGGTTGTTGACCACGTTCATGATGACGGGCGCGCGGTAGACGGTGGCGAACATGCACGCCGAATGGAAGTCGCCCTCGGCGGTGGATCCCTCGCCGCACCAGGTCGCCGCTATGCGCGTGTCGCCCTTGGCCGCACTCGCCATCGCCCAGCCCACGGCCTGCGGATATTGCGTGGCGAGATTGCCCGAGATCGAGAAAAACGCGCCTTCCTTGGTCGAATACATGATGGGCAGCTGCCGACCCTTCAGCCGGTCGGCGCGGTTCGAATAGATCTGGTTCATCATGTCGACGATCGGCCAGTCGCGCGCGATGAGAATGCCCTGCTGGCGATAGCTCGGGAAGCACATGTCTTCGCGGTCGAGCGCATAGGTGGCCGCCACCGCCACGGCCTCCTCGCCGGTCGACTTCATATAGAAGCTGGTCTTGCCCTGCCGCTGCGCCCGGAACATGCGCTCGTCGAAGGCGCGGGTAAGCGCCATGCTGCGCAACATCCGGCGCAGCAAATCGGGGGGGAGACGCGGGTCCCAGGGGCCTATCGCCCTGCCCTCGTCGTCGAGCACGCGGACGAGGCCATAAGCCAGGTCGCGCATCGTGCCGGCATCGGCGGCGCTATCGGGGCGCGACGTGATACCCGCTGCCAGCACCTCGACGCTGACGAATTCAGCCTCGTCGCCAGGCCGGAATTGCGGTTCCGGCACGTGCAGCGACAGCGGCGTCAGATTGGGGCGGCCGGATGGGGGCGACGACTCGGACACGCGGTTCTCCTACCGGCCGAGCAATAGCTGCGCGCAACAATATTACAACGCTCGAAAACGCGTTGCGGGCACGCCTCGCCGCCGCTAACCCTTACGCAAACGTAAAGCTGGAGAGATTGTCATGACGCTCGATGTCGCCGGACGCACTGCCTATAACGAGGACCACGAAGCCTTTCGCGACACGGTCCGCAGCTTCATCAAGCAGGAAGTCGTACCCAATATCGACAAATGGGACGAAGCCGGAATCGTCGAAAAGGCGATCTGGCCCAAGGCCGGTGCCGTTGGCATGCTCTGCCCCACCGTGCCCGAGGAATACGGCGGGCTGGGCCTCGACTTCGGCTACAACGCGATCATCGACGAAGAGATTTCGTACGGCGGCACCGCGCTCGGCTTCAGCCTGCAGTCGGACATCGTCGTCAACTACATCGTCAGCTACGGCAGCGAAGAGCAGAAGCGCCACTGGCTGCCCAAGCTCGTCTCGGGCGAAGTCGTCACCGCCATCGCCATGACCGAACCCGGCGTCGGCAGCGACCTTCAGGGCATCCGCACGACTGCCAGGAAGGATGGCAACCATTATGTCATCAACGGCAGCAAGACCTATATCACCAACGGCCAGAACGCCGACCTGATCCTGGTCTGCGCCAAGACCGACACCGAGGTTCAGCCCGCTTGGAAAGGTGTGTCGATCATCCTCGTCGAGGCCGAGCGCGACGGGTTCAAGCGCGGGCGAAACCTCGACAAGATCGGGCAGGACGCGGCCGATACGTCGGAACTGTTCTTCGAGGACGTGCGCGTGCCGATGACCAATTGCCTGGGCGAAGAGGGCAAGGGGTTCATCTACCTGATGAGCGAGCTGCCGCAGGAGCGCCTGTCGATCGCGATCGGCGCACAGGCCTCCGCCCAGCGCGCCTATGACGAGACGGTCGCCTTCGTCCGCGAGCGCAAGGCATTCGGCAAGCCGGTGATCGATTTCCAGAACACGCGATTCACGCTAGCCGATCTCAAGTCGAAGCTGCAGGTCGGCTGGGCCCATCTCGACTGGGCGATCGCACGGCACCTGAAAAAGGAACTGACCGCCGAGGAAGGGGCCGCCGCCAAGCTGTGGCACACCGAGTTCCAGTGGGAAGTCATGGACAAATGCCTGCAGCTCCACGGTGGCGCGGGCTATATGAACGAATATCCCATCGCCAAGATGTGGCGCGGTGCGCGCGTGACGCGGATCTTCGGCGGCACGAACGAGATCATGAAGGAGCTGATCGGACGCAAGCTATGAGGTGCAGCGTCCTCGTTGCGGTCGCACTCTCCGCGCTTGCGGTGCCGGTGTCCGCGCAGGAGTCGCCCCCGTCGGCGGCGATGCTGCGCGCCGGGCTCGCCGGCGCGTGGAAGGGGGCGCTGGGCTACCGCGACTATCAAACCAACAAGCTGACCGAACTTGCGGTCGAGACGCGGATCGACGGCGTGCCCGACGGGCTGACCCAGATCCGCACATCGCGCTTCGACGAGGGGCCGGGCCGCAAGCCGGTGTGGATCACGAGCGTCAGCCTCGACGATGCCAAGGCCGGCACCGTGACGTCGGCAAGCTACCGGGCGGGCCGCAAGGTCGAGCCGGAGACCGAAACGGTCGAGGTCGCCCGCTATACGGGGCCGACGAACTGGACTCTGGTCTATCGCCAGACCGGCAGCGACGACGACAAGCCTGCCGATATCCGGGTAACCGAGACGCGGACGGGCGACGAGCTGCTCGAAGTCAAGGAAGTCAGCCCCGTCGGTGCGAACAGCTGGGCGTTCCGCAACCAGACCCGGCTGACGCGCGTTGCGCCGAAGAACCTTCCTTGATCCCGCACCAGGGCTGACCCCGTGGCCCAGATCGACCGTGCCGGCACCTTCACCTTCGGCGACCGCAGCGTCCGCCGCATGGGCTATGGCGCGATGCAGCTGGGGGGCCGCACGTCTTCGGTCCGCCCCGCGACCGGGCGGCCGCGATCGCCGTGCTGCGCCGCGCGGTCGAGGCGGGCGTCAACCACATCGATACGAGCGACTATTACGGGCCGTTCGTCGTCAACGACATCATCCGCGAGGCGCTGCACCCCTATCCCGACGATCTGGTGCTCGTGTCGAAGATCGGGGCGGTACGCGGGGACGACGCGTCATGGCGGCCCGCGATGTCGAAGGAACAGCTGACGCAGGCCGTGCACGACAATCTGCGCCGGCTGGGCATCGACCAGCTTCATGCGGTCAACCTGCGCAGCATGTTCAGCTCGATGAGCCCTGCGGAGGGATCGCTCGACGAACAGCTCGACGTCGTCGCCGATTTGCAGCGGCAGGGCCTCGTCCGGCATGTCGGCCTGAGCAACGTGACGCCCAAGCAGGTCGCGGATGGTCGAGCGCGGTGCACGATCGCCTGCGTGCAGAACCACTATAATCTCGTCCACCGCGGCGACGATGCGATGATCGACGAACTCGGCGCGGCAGGCATCGCCTACGTCCCCTTCTTCCCGCTCGGCGGGTTCAGCCCGCTCCAGTCGGATGCGCTCTCGGCGGTGGCAGCAAGCCTCGGGGCGACGCCGATGCAGGTCGCGCTCGCATGGCTGCTGCGCCGCGCGCCCAACATCCTGCTGATCCCCGGCACGTCATCGCTGGGGCATCTGGAGGAAAATCTGGCCGCCGCGTTGCTGGACCTGCCCGACGGGGCGCTTACCGCACTGGATGCGATTGCGACCTAGGCTCAGCGCTTCTGCGCGCTCAGCCGCGTCATCAGGATCGCCGCGCGCTTCGCCTGGCGCTTCATGCTCGCCAGATCGACGGTTTCGCCCGGCGCATGGTCGCCCTTGCTCGCGGGACCGAGCCCCGCCAGCCCGCTGACATCATTGGCGACGAACGAAATGTCGCCTGCCCCGCGCTTGAGCGGGTCGAGCGGCGGCATCTCGGGCAGGCCCAGATCTGCATTGACGCCATTCAGGGCAACAAGGATCGCGCGGTTGCCGTCGGTCGGCGCCATGGCGGGATAGCCGCCCGCGTCGAACTTTATCTCTGCACCGGTCAGCGGCGCATGTGCCGCGACGATAGCAGTCATCTTCGCCTTCACCCGCGCGGTCTGCTCGTCCGACAAGGTGCGGAAGTCGCCCTTGGCGATCGCGATGCCCGGAATGATGTTCGATTTTCCCGTCGCCGTCGCGCGCACGCCGTCCGCGTCGAACGCCGCGCTCTGGCCACCCGCGATCAGCCCGACGTTGAAAGTCAGGTTGGGTTCGGGCAACTCCTTGCGGAACGTGGCGACGATCCGCGCCAGTTCGTAGATCGCGCCGTCGCCCGCGCTCGCGCTGAAGATGCCCGACGAATGGCCGGCCTTGCCCGTGGCGGTCAGGGTCCATGAATTCGACGAGCGCCGCGCGATCGACCCCATGTCGCGGCTGCCCTGGACCACCAGCCCTTCGAAGTCGAGCGCCACATCGGCGCGCTTGCCCGCCGCGATCAGGTCGGCACGCGCCACCTCGATTGGGTCGCCCGAGTCTTCCTCGTCCCCGGTCAGCACGACCTCGATATTGGCTGCCGCCAGCGTACCCGCCGCCTTCATGGCCTTGAGCGCCATCAGGATGACGACCATGCCGCCCTTGTCGTCCGCCGCGCCCGGCCCCTCGCCCTGTTCGCCGCGCCGGACGAATTTCTGGAACGGCGAGTCCTTTTCGAACACGGTATCGAGATGCCCGATCAGCAGCAGCCGCTTGGTGCCGGGCCTGCCGACGTGCGTCGCAATGATGTGCCCGGCGCGATTGGCAGCGGCCATCGGCTTCCATTCGACCTTGAAGCCCAGCGGTTCGAGCTCGGCGCGCATCATCCGCCCGACCTGCTCGACACCGGCAAAGTTCATCGATCCGCTGTTCACGTCGACGAGCTGCTGGAGCAGGGTCACGGACGGTTCGTAAATGGTCTCGACGTGCGCCGCCATCTTCGCTTCGGCCGGCGTCAGTCCGGCGATGGCAGGCGTGGCGGCCAGGCCGGCAAGCATGGCCAGCGACGGGATGAGAAAAACCTTCATGCCATCACGCTATCGCGACCGCGCGGTCCGCGCCAGCCGTTGAAAACAACTGCCTCAGCAAATTGCCGACGCACAGCAACCCGATGCCGCCCCCGGCCACCACCGCGGCATGGATGAACCAGAACGTCGAGGGACTGACGCTCTCATAAGCGCCACCGATGCGCCCGCTGATCACGCTGCCGGCGAAGACATTGAGCTGGACGACGCCCATCATCATGCCTCGCACCTTCTCCGGCGCCTCGGCCGCGTACAGGGCGAGCGCGATCGGCGCCACGTAGAGCCAGCCGATGTTCGAAATCAGGTGGAACGCCACGGCCCAGAGCAACGGTGCACGGCCGTCGGGCCCCGAGACCAGGGGCGCTGCGGCCAGCCACAAGGTCCCTGCGGCGAAGATCAGGCAGCCGATGGCGATCTTGGTCAGGGCGTCGGGCTCGCGACCGCGCGCGGCCTGTCGGCGCCACAGGGCCAGAAAGGCGGGCATGACCAGAATGGGAGCGACGCCGTCGAGCGACTGCAGCCACGGGATCGGCACTTGGAAGCCGCCGACCCCGAGCTGCAGATGGTCGCGCACCCACAAATTGTACACGTTCCACACCTGCGTCTGGGCGATCCAGAAACAGACGAGAAAGGGACACACCAGCAACAGGCCGACGACCTGCCCGCGCTCGACCGTCGTCAGGGGCGCGCGCACGACCGACGCGGAGCGGGCCGGGTCCTTCGGCAGGTGACGGCCTCCCGCAAGATAGAGTCCGAGACCGACCAGCATGCCGAGCCCCGCGAAGCCGAACCCGGTATGCCAGCCATAGGCGACGGCCAGCGCCCCCGTCACGATCGGCGCGATGAACGCGCCGATGTTGATCGCGACATAATAGATCTGGAAGGCGTCGGCTTCCCGGCGGTCGCCGTCGGCATAGAGCGACTTCACCTGCGCCTGGAGATTGGCGCGCAGCAGCCCGGCCCCCAGGATCAGCAGGAGCAGCGCGATCAGGAAGGAACGGTCGAAGGCCAAGGCGAAGTGCCCGCACGCCATGAGCGCACAGCCCAGCGTCACGGCGGCACGCCGGCCGATCACGCGGTCGCCGATCGAACCGCCGAACACCGGCGTGAAATAGATGAGCCCGACGTACAGGCCGAAGGTCTGCGCGGCGAGCGCCTGCACCGACAACGGCCCCGTCACGCCCTCGACGATAGCGCGGTAGCGGGCGAACCCTGCGATGTTCTCGACATGGCCGGGCAACAGCAGCGCTCCGACCATGTAGAGCACCAGCAGGGCCTGCATCCCGTGAAAGGAGACACGGTCCCAGAATTCGGTGGCGGCCAGCACCCACAGGCCGCGCGGCTGGCCGAAAACGTCGGCCGCACCGGTTGCCGGCGAAAGGGGCATGGCACTGCTGGTCATCTGACGTCAGGCTCCCACGCGGCCCCGCGTTTGGCAAGCGGCGCCGGGGCTGGCACGACAATCCGGTTCGGCTATGGCCGACACGGATATTCAAGAGGACCCAGAATGCCGTCCGGTCTCGCCGCTCTTCTCGACGATGTCGCTGGCATCGCCAAACTCGCCGCCGCCTCGATCGACGATGTCGGCGCCGCCGCTGCCAAGGCCGGGACCAAGGCCGCCGGCGTCGTCATCGACGATACCGCGGTCACGCCGACCTATGTGACCGGCTTCACGCCCGACCGCGAGCTGCCGATCATCTGGAAGATCGCGGTCGGGTCGCTCCGCAACAAGATCCTTTTCCTGTTGCCGGCCGCGCTTGTGCTCAGCGCCTTCGCGCCGTTCCTCATCACGCCCATCCTCATGATCGGCGGGGCCTATCTCTGCTTCGAGGGCGCGGAAAAGGTCATTCATGTCTTTACCGGCCATCATGCGGGCGAAGAGCTGACGCCCGACGGCGGCGACGATCATGCGCTGCTCGAGGAAACCAAGGTCGCCGGCGCCATCCGCACCGACTTCATCCTGTCGGGCGAGATCATGGCGATTGCGCTCGCCGAAGTCGCCGACCAGTCGATCTGGGCGCAGGCGGCAAGCCTCGTATTGGTGGCGCTCGCCGTGACGGCCGGCGTCTATGGCGTCGTGGCGCTGATCGTGAAGATGGACGATATCGGCGTGCACCTGGCCCGGAACAAACTGTCGCCGTTCCGCATGCTCGGCCGCGGGCTCGTCGAAGCGATGCCCTGGCTGCTTCGCTTCCTGTCGGCGCTGGGCACGGCGGCGATGATCTGGGTCGGGGGCGGCATCATCGTCCACGGCCTGCACGCGATGCCGCATGTCATCGAAGAAGTCGGCGGCGGCAGCGGCTTCGTGCACTGGCTGGCCGATGCCGGGTTTTCGGGCGTGGTGGGGCTGGTCATCGGTGGCGTGATTGCGGCGGTCGTAAGCGGCGTGCAAAAGGCCCGAGGCAAGGCGCATTAGGCTCCAGGCCGATCAGCGGGGGGGGTATCCGCTGCACGACTGTGTAAGAAAGCGCGTTTTCTCGCCTCAGGCTCCGGCAGCTTTCGCCCCAGAGGCGAAGCTTGAGCCGCTTCGACGTTCGGCCCGTAAGCTGACGTTCAAAACGGGGGACCATCCAGCGGCGCAAGCCTTAACGCGCTTCGCTGATGGTCGATGAGGCCCCTAATTTCGCGTCGCAACTGCGCCTGATCGGACACAATCCGCGCGAACCGTTCCGCTTCGATGTGGAGGACCGATCCAGGAGGTGTTGGGCTGCTCCGTATGGCGTCGAACATGGCCGCCGCGTCCTGCTCGCGGCCGTCAAGTGCCAGTGCAACGCCTGCATTGAACTCCGTCCAACCCGGATGTCCAGGATTTGTCTCCAGGTGGCCTGTTTGTGCGCCGGTCGATAACACCGTTGCGGTCGCACTCAGTGAGAAGAATTGATCCTCAAGCTGCTTAACCGCATTTGCAGCTTGGTCGACCAAGCCGATAATGTCCGCCGTAAATTGCGAGTCATTCTGGAATTCGACGAAGCCACCAGTCCGCCCACCATAGTCGAAGCTAATGACGCCAGAAGATGACCAAAGCCAGTGAGCGGCGACATTCAGGTATGAGCCCTTACTCCAAGAGCTCGGTTGGAACTCGACTACCGCCAGCCACCACCTATGATCCGCAAGCCAAATGCGGGATTCGCCACGTCGAACCAACCCGAGCGCGACCAGTGGCCCTTTCGCAGCAGCAGCAATGATTTTGTCGTGTCGCCTCTGCACCCGGTCACCCCCGAGCACCCGATTACGTCGTCGAGTGACCGGTTTCCAGACCGATTTGCCCGTAAGGTGCCGAACCGCGCCCACCACTTTCGGTCATTTTTTACATCTCAATCGGTTAGCACCCGCAGCCACTCCTCGGCGTCCGCCCGCTCGGTCCTGAGCGCGTTCGCCGGCTCCGCCGTGTCTTCGTACCCCACCGCCATTCCGCAAAACAGCATGCGGTCGTCGGGCGTGCCGAGGAACGCCTTCACCGTATGCGGATAGACCGCCCAGCATTCCTGCGCGCAGGTCGCCAGCCCCGCCTCGACCGCGAGCAGCATGAACGACTGCAGGAACATGCCCATGTCGCTCCACTGCGGCGGGCCCATGCGGCGGTCGACCGTCATGAACAGCGCCAGCGGCGCGCCGAAAAAGGCGAAGTTGCGGGCGAACCACATCCGCCGCGCCACCTTGTCCTCGCGCGGGATGCCGATGTGCGCATACATCGCCTCGCCCACGGCGAAGCGGCGATCGCGATAGGGGGCGACGAGTTCCTTCGGGTAGATGTCGTATTCCGGCTCTTCCTGCCCGCTCGCGAGCCTTGCCATCATCGTCTGCTTCAGCCGGTTCATCGCGTCGCCCGCAACGATATCGACATGCCAGGGCTGGAGGTTGCCGCCCGACGGCGCGCGCGACGCCTGGATGACAAGACGCTCGACCAGATCGAGGTCGACCGGCGTATCGAGGAACCCGCGCACCGATCGCCTTGCCGCCACAGCGTCGCTTACGTCCATATCGCGCCCCTCAATCGAAACCGTCTTGCGTCGCTTAGCCGAACGCGCGATTGAAGCGCAAAGTTTACGTTCACGGAAAGGACGAGAGGATGGCCGAGGCCTATATCGTAGATGCAGTGCGCACCGCCGGCGGCAAGCGCGGCGGCAAGCTGGCCGGATGGCACCCGGTCGACATGGCCGCAGCCACGCTGGACGCCATCGTCGCACGCACGGGCATCGACGGCGGCGCCGTGGAAGACGTCATCATGGGCTGCGTCATGCAGGGCGGGCAGCAGGCCGGCCAGGTCGGCCGCAACGCCGTGCTCGCCGCGCGCCATCTGCCCGACAGCGTCCCCGCCGTGAGCATCGATCGCCAGTGCGGATCGTCGCAGCAGTCGATGCAGTTCGCCGCGCAGGCCGTGATGTCGGGCACGCAGGACATGGTCATCGCGGCGGGCGTCGAGAGCATGACGCGCGTCCCGATGGGCTCGACGATGATGCTCCACATGAAAGAGGGCATGGGCAACTACAAGTCGCCGCGTCTCGAGGAAAAATACCCCGGCATCATGTTCAGCCAGTTCACGGGCGCCGAGATGATGGTCAAGAAGCACGGATTCACGCGCGAGATGCTCGACCAGTTCGCCTATGAGAGCCACTGCCGGGCCGCCGCCGCGACGCAGTCGGGCGCCTTCGACGGCGAAATCGTGCCGCTCGACATCGACACGCCCGAGGGTTCCGAAGTCCACCGCACCGACGAGGGCATCCGCTACGACGCGACGCCCGAGAGCATCGGCTCGGTGAAGCTCTTGCAGGAAGGCGGCAGCATTTCGGCTGCCAACGCCAGCCAGATCTGCGACGGGGCGAGTGCCGTCCTGATCGTCAGCGAGGCAGCGCTGAAGGCGCACGGGCTGACGCCGCTCGCCCGCATCCACAATGTCACCGTGACCGCCGGCGACCCGGTGATCATGCTCGAGGAGCCGCTCTTCGCGACCGATCGTGCCCTGAAGCGCGCCGGACTCAGCATCGACGACATCGATCTCTACGAAGTGAACGAAGCGTTCGCGCCGGTGCCGATGGCCTGGATGAAGCATGTCGGAGCCGACCATGCCCGGCTCAACGTCAACGGCGGCGCGATCGCGCTCGGCCATCCGCTCGGCGCATCGGGCACCAAGCTGATGGCGACGCTGGTCCATGCGCTCAAGGCCCGCGGCGGGCGCTATGGCCTGCAGACGATGTGCGAAGGCGGCGGCATCGCCAACGTCACGATCATCGAGCGGCTTTAACGCATCCCCCCTCTCCCTGAAGGGGAGAGGGACACGCGCGAAGCGTCAGGGTGAGGGCACTTCGCGACCATCCCCTCACCCTCCCAAGCCTTCGGCGCGGGCCCCTCCCTCTCCCCTGCAGGGGAGAGGGGCAAACTCTTGAAGGGAAACCAGACATGATCCTCGACAACACCGTTTCCGCTGTCGTCACAGGCGGCGCTTCCGGCCTTGGTGCCGCCACCGCCCGCGCACTGGCCGCCAAGGGCGTCAAGGTCGCGATCTTCGACCTGCAGGCCGAAAAGGGCGAAGCTGTCGCGGCCGAGATCGGCGGCGTCTTCTGCGAAGTGAACGTGACCAGCGACGAGAGCGTCATGGCCGGGTTCGAAAAAGCCCGCGCCGCGCATGGGCAGGAACGCGTGCTCGTCTGTTGCGCCGGAACCGGCGCCGCGATGAAGACCGCCAGCCGGTCGAAGCAGGACGGCAGCATCAAGCATTATCCGGCGGATGCGTTCAACTGGCTGATCCAGATCAACCTCGTCGGCACCTTCCGCTGCGTCGCGCTGTCGGCGGCAGGCATGATGACCCTCGAGCCACAGAATGACGACGGCGAGCGTGGCGCGATCGTCAACACGGCGTCGGTCGCGGGCGAGGACGGCCAGATGGGCCAGGTCGCCTATTCGGCCTCGAAAGCGGGTGTCATCGGCATGACGCTTCCCATCGCCCGCGACCTGATGAGCGAGGGCATTCGCGTCAACACCATCCTGCCCGGCATTTTCGAGACGCCGCTGATGATGGGTGCCCCGCAGCAGGTGAAGGACGCGCTGGCGGCTTCGGTCCCCTTCCCCAAGCGGCTCGGCAAGCCCGAGGAATATGCGCATCTGGCGCTGACCATGATCGAGAACAGCTATTTCAACGGTGAGGACGTCCGCCTCGACGGCGCGATCCGGATGGCGCCGCGCTGAGCCCGTCTACGCGAGTCAGGTCTTCTTCGATCCGATGTTGACCCATGCCCCGGGGCGCGCGCCGTCCTCGGGCATGGGCACATCGCCTTCCTCGTCCGAACCAAAGGTCTCGATCGCCGCGCCGCCTTCCTGCGCGGCACGCATCCGCTCCTTGCGTTTCCGCAGGTTTTCGCGAAGTGCCGCTGCAAGCGCGTCGGGATCTGCCTTGGCCATGAGCGCACAATAACCCCACGCGCCTTGACGGGTCCACACGCTTTCTTCATAGGCCCGCGCCTACCTGCAATGACACCCGCCGGTATGCTGCCGTAGCTCAGTGGTAGAGCGCATCCTTGGTAAGGCTGAGGTCGTGAGTTCAATCCTCACCGGCAGCACCATTTTTCAGTGATTTAGTGGACGATAGACTTTCCCCCTCGGGGGCGGGTCATCACCGGCCTTGCGGGCGCATGGCGTCCGGCAGCATGATCCACGACCAAAGTGTCCGAGCCCAAGTTTTAAGAACAGCCGGCTGACATGGTTAATTTTTATCGTAAAGCATCGTCGACGCTGCGCTCACGCCGAAGATCAGAACCCAAGATTCGGCGACCGAACCGTTCAGAACCGGGTATCATGCGACGTGTAATCATGTTTCAAATTGGGATTTCGTTAAGGATATCATCGTGTTGATCATAATTATCGCATGGCTGCATAATTGTTGACAGACATTAGCAGATAAGGGGTCCATGGGATGCGCGGAATACTGAGAGTTGTCTTGCTGACGACGGCGTTGGCAGCGACACCTGCCATGGCGGGCACGACGATCAATCTTACGGGCAGTTCGGCATTGGACGGTCCCGACGGAAATATTCGCTCCTTTACAGCGGGCGGAATCAACGTTCAGGCGACGGCCTTCTCGTATGACGGCACGACGCTCGAGAAAGCTTGGCTCGGCCAGTTCAGCTCCGGTCTCGGCGTTACGAACAACGACGAGGGGGACGGCACCAGCGGCAATTCGCATACGGTCGATAATCTCGGCCAGAGCGATTTTGTCGCGTTCGTGTTCGATCGCGCGGTCAACATCTCTTCGGCGGTGCTCACCCCGTTCAGCGTCAGTGGCAATGCTCTCGACAATGACGCCTGGGTAAGTTTTGGCACACTCAACGGCGCGTATAATGGCGTTACACCGACAGCCCTCCCGCTCGGCAGCACCATCTGGTCGACGCTGAACACAAACCCCAATGCCAAGAATGTCACCGGTAATCTGGGTGCGGGCTATTCGACCAGTCTCAACACGTCCGGGTACGGCAACGTCTGGGTCATCGGCGCATCACGGGCGGGATACAATGTCATCGACAACAAAGTCGACGGCTTCAAGATCGGGTCGTTGAATGTGACCGCCGCCGTGCCCGAGCCTGCGACATGGGCGATGATGATCCTTGGCTTCGGCATGGTCGGCGCAGCAATGCGTCGCCGCGCTCGCCCCGCTGTGTCGTTTGCCTGACCATAACAAATAGGCTTTGCAGCGCCGCCGGTGGACATACTGGCGGCGTTTGCGTTTTCGCTTTTGCGTTGGACTTTTATCGTCGCCGGCGGGCAACGCGCGTTCCCTGACTCGCTGTCTCCGGCCGTGCGATCGTCATCTGCCGCTATCGTCCCGAGCGATCCGGCTTGACCGGTGCCGGCGCCGGGTGCTCAACTCCACGGCGATGGCCGAAGTCATGCCTGTCGACGCACCCGCCGTCGTCGCTGTCGCGCTCGGGTGCGATGCGGCCTTGGCGCGGGTCGTCGCCGCCAAAGCTGCCTATCGCCATTACGATGCGCGCACGACGATCATCGGCAGCGACGCGCTGCCCGACCAGCTCTTTATCCTGATCGCCGGGCGCGCGCGGATGCTGGCCTATGCCTTCGACGGGCGGCTGGTCGTGATCGAGGATTTCACGACCGGGGCAATCTTCGGCGAGGGCAGCCTGTTCGAGGGCGCGGTCGACATCCACGAGGTTGCGGCGGTCGATCCGGTCGAGGCGGGCGCGTTCGAGCGCCACGTCTTTCTGGCGCTGATGGGCAATTACAGTTGCATCGCGCTGGCGGTCTCGCGCCTGCTCGTCGCGCGCCTTGGCGCGACGACCCGCCGGCTTGTCGAAGGCGCGACGCTGTCGGCATCGGGACGCGTCCATGCCGAATTGCTCAGGCTGGCACGCGCAAGCCCGGACATGACGATTCGCCCGGCCCCGGTTCTCGCGTCGCTCGCCTTGTCCGTGCAGAGCACGCGCGAATCCGTGTCGCGCGCGATCAGCGCGCTGCAAAAGCGCGGCATCATCCGGCGCGACGAGCATGCGCTGACGATCGTGGCGCCCCATCGGCTCGAGGCGCTGATCTACTGAGGCGTCAGCGCGAACAGCCGGGCGCCATCCTCGAGCTCGCCGATCCATTCGGCATGCGGCGCCCGGGCGGCGCTCATCGACAGCGCCGAGGCGAATGTCTCGCTGACCGTCACAACACCGGGCATCGCGCGCGCTGAAATGCGTTGCAGCTCGACGATCGCGGGGCCGACCAGGGCCGGCGGCGCGTCGAGCCTGTGCGCCAGCGCATAATGTCCGGCCACGCACATCGGCAGGGCGTGACTGGGGCTCGACAGCAGCGCCTGTGCGAATGTCCAGGCCGCAGCCGGGTCCTCGAAGCCCAGCAGCCGGGCATTGCCGGCCGGAAGGACGATGTCGGGCTGCACATCCATCCGGCTGATCGTGGTGGACAGCGGGAACAGCGTCGCGTCGACCATGTCCGCAAAGGCACCGTCGTCGAGACTGTCGAGACCGGCAAAGGCGATCAGGAGCAGCGCGGCGAGGCGCCGGTCGGCCCGCCCTTCCGGCGTCGCCCGCATGCTCGAAGCCGCCACCCCGGCATCGCGCGGGCAGACGATGATGTCCTGCGGGCATTGCGTCGCCGCCCAGCGCAGGCCGTCACGCGCCGTCGCAAGGCCCGACCCGAACGGTGCCGGTCCCTCGTCGACGACGAGCAATTGCCTCGCCTCGCTGTCCAGCATGCGGGCGTTGAGCACGGCCGATCCCATGGCGACGTCGGCGGCAAGCGCGGTCGCAAGCGGCTCATAGCCGCCGCTGACACGCGTAAGCGCGCGCACGCTGGTCGCGGCGTCGAGGCACGCCCGGAACCGGTCGGTCCATTCGGGCGCATAGGGGATCACCGATTGCGCGCGGAACGTCTCGACCGCGACGGGTAGAATGACGTGCAGCTCCGCCCCGGCTGCCAGCAGCGCCTCGGCAATGACGATGTCGGCGCCGGCGGCAAGAGCACCATAGCCGAAGCCGATGCGGTTTTCGGCAATCACGCGCGCCACCGTGTCGCCGAGGTCGCTGTCGGGGGCAACGCCCAGGTGCCCGGCAAAATGCAGCGAGCGCGGCGGGCGGAACCGGTCGAGCCACTCGCTCGGTGCACCGGTCTCGGCCAGGATCAGCCGCAACTGGCGCAGGGTCGAGGCATGGTCGGTCCAGCCGTCCGGATCCGCGGCGAAGGCCGCGTCGAGGGCGGCCTCGGCAGCCATCGCATTGCCGCAGAGCATGTGTGCCTCGGCGCGCGTCGCCGCCAGATAATAGGGCGTCTCGGCGATCGCCGTGTCGACCGCGAGCCAGTCCAGCAGCTCGCGCGCGAGCGCGGCGGCCCTCGTCCGGTCGCCGGCCAGCAGCGTCAGCGTCGCGACGTTGATGCGCGTATAGGGCTGCGGGGCGCGCGCGTCGGCAGCGGCATAGGCACCAGCGGCGGTGGCGAAGACCTCCCTACGGCTTTCGGCAGGCAAGCGGAGCGCCAGGTCCTTGAGCAGGCGTCCCTTCACCGCGAGGGCGGCCGGATCGTCGTGGCGTTCTCCATAGCCGCCCGCGACGAACATGGCCTGCGCATGGTCCAGGCTGCCGGCCCGGGCGGCGGTGATGATTGCCGACAGGCTGGGCGTGCGGCCGAAAGGGGTGATCAGGGGCATGGCATGGGCTTCTTGTCGACGGCGCTAGCAAAACGCGACGATCATGACGAATCGAAGGAGCCTTGCCGGGTCGCGCGGCAAGACTCCTTCCCCCGATGGACTCCACCGGGTAGCTCGAATTGCTTACTTGCCGCTGGGCAGCTTGCTCATGTCGGCGATGGCGACCTGCTGGCCGGTGCGTCCGGCCGTCCGGACCAGGCGCAGTGCTTCGATCTGGCGCGTCGCATCCGCCACGGCCTTGGTGTAGCAGCGCTTAGAAGCCATCGTGCGGCCGAGATCGCGGTCTTCGTCCATGTGACAGATCTGTGCCGCGGTGGACCGGGCCTTGCGGGTCAGCGTGGCGACGCCCTTCGGGCTGGAAAGATCATAGCCTGAGGCCGTCACTTCGACCGACGTCACGCCCTCGGGCGTCGACTGGGCCAGGGCCGGGCCGGCGAAAGTGCCGATGGCGACGGCGACGAGGGTCAGCTTCTTGAAAGTGTTGGTCATTGTCGTGGTCCTTTTGCTCGAGTGGTGCCGGGGTGGCGAACACCGATCTAGGCCGGGGCGGACCGCGGTACGCGTGACGGCCGTCACGCCCGCGTGACGTTTCTCGGCAAAGCCCGCGTGACGATTGACCCGCCCTTGTCCGGGTATCTACGGTGCACCGGTGACTGCTGCGCCGACACCCCATGCCCGAAGCGACAGCGACAGCGACGATGCGCCGCGCGACGTGCCCAGCCGGCCTGCGCTCAACATTGGCGTCACCGGGCATCGGCTCGAAAGGCTCGGCGATCTGGACACCGGCCCGCTCGACGCGGCGATCACGACCGTCCTAAAGCGCATCCAGTCGGCCGCCGACGGCAATGGGGCCCCCACGCTCGTCATGATCAGCAGCATTGCCGACGGCGCCGATAGCATCGCCGCGCGCGCCGCCCTGTCGCGCGGCTGGGCGCTCGATGTGGTCCTTCCCTTCAGCGCCGAGGACTATGCCGGCGATTTTGCGGACGGACCGGCGCGCACCGCCTTCGAACAGGAGCGGGCGTCGGCGCGGTCGGTGTTCGAGCTGCCGGGCAAACGCGATGCCGACGGCGATGCTGCCGTCGCCTATGAGCGCGCCGGGCGGGTCGTGCTGACGCAGAGCGACATCCTGATCGCGGTCTGGGACGGCGAACCGCTGCGCGGGCGTGGCGGCGCGGCGCAGATCGTCGCCGAGGCCGTGGCGGCCGGCATTCCGGTCGTGCGCATCGACCCGCGCGCGCCCGACGCGCTTGAACTGCTCTGGTCGGGACTCGACGACCACGACCTTGGGCAGCACACGGTCGACACGGTGCCGCGCCAGGGACTCGACGCGCTGGATGCGCTGATCCGCAGCCTGGTCGACAGGCCGCATGACGACGGACCGTCCGACGCGACGGCGCCCCGCTGGTCGATCGGATTCGCCTATCCCCTGTTTCTCATGCTGCTGGGCATCCGCCGCATCCGTCGATCCGACATCGTGCGGCCACGCGCCGTGGCGGCGGGGGACGCGCAGGCGCTGCAGGGCCTGCGCGGCCGTATCGAGACCCGCCTCAATCCCCATTTCACACGGGCAGATGCGGCGGCGGCCCATGCGGCGCAGCTGTTCCGCAGCGGCTATGTCATGAACTTCACCTTGGCCGCGCTGGCGGTCATCCTGTCACTCCTGAGCTTCGTGCTGCCGGCGGGCGCAAAGCCGGTGCTTGTCGGTCTCGAGCTGGCCACCATCGGGACGATCCTGGCGGTGACGTTTGCGGGCAATCGGGCCGGCTGGCACCGGCGTTGGCTCGACAATCGCAATCTGGCCGAACGGCTGCGTTGCCTCAGCCTGTCCTGCGAACTCGGCGATCTCGACCTGCGGACCGACAGCGCGCGGTCGAGCGACTGGGTCGGTTGGCAGGTGCGCGCAACCGCACGCGCCCTTGGACTGCCGTCGGCGCGGGTCAATGCGGCTTACCTCGCGCGCCTGCGCCACGCGCTTGTCGGGCTGATCGACGGGCAAATTACCTATCTGTCGGGCGAGGCCGAACGCATGCATCGGCTCGAACACCGGCTGCACCGGCTGGGCCTGTTTCTCTTTGGCGCGACCGCGCTGATCTGTGTCCTCACGCTGACGCTGAAAGCCGCATCCGGCATGGGTTTGCACCTTGCCGCAGAGCCGGTCGAACATTCGATCGCGACCTTGCTGACCATCGGCAGTGCGGCACTGCCCGCGATGGGCGCCGCGATCTACGGCATCCGGATGCAGGGCGAGTTCGCCGGCATTGCCGAGCGCAACGAGGCGCTCGTCGACCATCTCGTCCCGCTGCGCCGTGCCGTCGACGCCGATGCCCTCGATTTCGATACGCTTCGCCGGCGCGTCCGTCGCGCGACCGATCTGCTGACCGCCGATCTGGACAGCTGGCTACAGACCTACCACGCCCGGCCGCTCGCCCTACCGGGCTGAATCGGGATCAATGGCCGCCGCTGCTGCCGTGGATATCGACCTTGTCCTTGGCCTTGGTGCCCGTCATGTTGCCGCTGGCATTGGCCATGTTGCCACTGGCGTTGGTCATGTTGTCGCTCGTGTTCGTCGCCGCAGCCGACATGTTGTTCTCGGTCGTCGGCAGGGTCGTCGCGGGAACGACGGCGTCTTGCGCCTTCGGTTTTTTGCATCCCGCCAGTGCGACCAGCGACGTCGCGATCAGAAATCCCGCAGCGAATTTTCTCATGACCTGCTCCCCAAGGTTACGCCGCGCAGTTAATCAAACCCCAGCGTCTTTAGCAAAGCCGAAAATTCGGCCCGGTTGCGCACCGGATCGAGCAGCGGATCGGTCGCGAGATAGCTGAGACCCGAGTCGCCCGCCGCCCGCGCGCGCAGCAAAAGCGCCACGGCACCGTTGCCGTCGCCCCATTGGGCCGCGATTTCGGCTTGCTGATACAGCGAATTGTCACCTAGGCGCGCCACCAGGTCGTTTCGAGCGGCCGTGGCGTCATCGTTCCTGCCGAGCTTGCGGTCGATGATCGCCAGGCCGGTCTGCCGGAACAGGTCGATGGGTTCCTGCGCGCAGACGTCCCGCGCTTGCGCGGCGCGCCCGAGCAGCAGCAGCGCGTTTGCTTTCATCGCCCTGGCAAAGCCGAGCTTGGGCGCGATCCGGATCGCCTGGTCGTAATTTTCGATCGCGGATTCATAGGCGCGCCGCGCATAATCGACCGTGCCCATGATCCGCCACGCCCGCGCGTTGAGCGGATCGAGCGCGCGCGCACGCGTCGCCGCACGCTGCGCGTCCGCGAAGCGCCGGGTCATGGCAAAGTAGAAGGCGCAGGGGATCAGCACGTCCGCATCGCCGCCGCCCAGTTCTGCCGCGCGATCGAACGGGCGGCGCGCGCCCCGGACGTCGACACGCCCGCTGAACAGGGTGCTGCCCAGGGCGAGCTCCGTATCGGCAAGGTCGGGCGCGGTCGCTGCCGCCCGCCGCGCCGTCGCAATGGCGGCATCATAGGCGGCGCGCAGGCCGCCGGGGCTGGCATATTGATCGGCGATCAGCGCCTGGATGCGCGCCTTCAAAGCCAGCGCCGCCGCGTAATTGCCGTCGCGGGCAATCGCCGCCTCGATCTGCGCCAGCGCGGCCCGGTCGGAAGCCTCGCCCGCGTCGGCGTTGTAGAGCGCCCGCGCCCGCAGATAGGCATCATAGGCGCCGGGGTCGTTCGTCGAACCTTTTGCCTTCGACGCCGGATCGACCCGCACGGCAAGCGCGCGCGCCACGGTATCGGCAATCTCGGACTGGACGCTGAGCACGTTCGCCAGCGGCCGGTCGAAGGTCTGCGACCAGCTGCTGAAGCCGGTGCGGGCGTCGATCAGCTCGGCGCCGACGCGGACGACATCGCCCGCCTTGCGCACGCTGCCCTCGAGCAGAAACGCGACGTCGAGCTTTTTCGCGACGGCCTTGGCGTCGTCCTGCAGGTCGCGGACCATGTTGGACGACGTCCGCGCCGCGACTTTCAGCCGGCCGTTGCGGGCGAGGGCCGCGCGCACTTCCTCAGCGAGCCCGTCGGAAAAATAGGCCTGGGCCGGGTCGCCGCTGAGGTTGGCAAAGGGCAGGACGGCCACGCTGTTGGCGTCGACACGCTCGGCAAAGGGATTGAACGCCACGATGGCCCCCGCCGTTGCGGCCGCCGCCGCGCCCCCGGCGACCAGCGCCGTGCGCCGCGACACCAGGCCCCGTTTCGGCGCGGGGCGCTGCAGCGGTCCGCTCCCGCTGACCTCGGCGATCGCGGCGACGATGCTCGCGATTTCGGGCGCGCGCGCGTTGCCGCGCCATTTCGACAGGTCGATCGCGTGATACTGGCCGAATCCCAGGGGCGGCGGCGTGCCGTCGAGCAGCACCGGAACCAGGCGACCGCGCTGGCGGGCGTGGTCGGCTTCGTCGCGCACCCAGTCGGAGACGACCGACGTCGTCGACCACACGACGACGACCGCATCCGCGGCCTGCAACTGCTCGCCGATCGTCCGGGCAAAGGCGGCACCGCCCTCGATCAGGACGTCCCACCAGACTTCGCATCCGGCCGCCGTCAGCGCATCGGCGATCGGGCGGACGCGGGGCCGGTCCGCGCGCGCATAGCTGATGAAGATCGTCTTACCGGCTGGATCGCTCACATCGGTGAGACCTTGCCGGGCGGCGCTGCCTTGGCGCGCGCGATCCAGTCGAGGTAATAGGATACGCGTGTATAGACCGCCGGATAGGCCGGCAGGGCACAGCCGTGCCCGACCGACACGATCCCCACGAGGACGCGTTCGCCACCGGGCGTGTCGGGATCGCGGGTCAGCGGGCCACCGCTGTCGCCGCCGCAGACGTCCTTGCCCCCGGGCAGGGTCCTGGCCGCATCGACGACGCCGGCGCAGACCGTCCGCTGGGGATCGATGCCCTGAACGACGATGTTGCAGCGCGCGCCTGGCAGCGCGGTCAGCGCGAGCTGCTGGAGCTCGGCGGAATTGACGTTCACCGTCCGGTTGTCGCGCGCCATGATCTGCCGGCCCGGATCCATCGCCTGCATCATGCCCCACCCGGTCACGAGCAGGCTGTCATAATCCGCCAGCGGTCGGGTATCCGGCGTCGGCAACGCGACCTTGCGCACCACCCTGGGGTCGAACGCGGGGCTGCCCCGCGGACGGGCGATGTGGATCAGCGCAATGTCGTTGGGAAAGCTGCCGTCGGCCACATAATCCTTGTGATAGGCAGCGCGGTCCACTGCGAACACCCTGCCGCGATTGCCGCTGATCGTCTGGGTGCCGAGCCGCACCTTGCGCGCCTTCAGGAAATCGACGTCCGGCCGGATGACGCAATGCGCAGCCGTCAGGAGCCAGTCGTCCCCGATATAGATCGCCCCGCAGCGATGGTCGCGGTCCCACGGCGCGCGCACGCCCAGGTGAAACCCGGCGTCGGCGTTCATCTTGACGAGGCCGTTGTCCTCTTCGATCTCGGCCGGGGTGTAGGGAATGACAGTGAAGATCTGCGCCTGCCACGGGGCGCTGCCGGGAACGGCACGGACGCCGCCCACAACGCGGCCGTTGCCGGGGTCGGGCGGCGTGTCGGGTCCCGCCGCGGGCACCTCGGGACTCGACTGTGCCCGTGCCGCCATCGGCGTGGCGAGCGTCAGCGCCAGGGCAAGCACGAAACGGTTCATGGCCGTGCTTCTTTCAGCATTGGATCGCCGGGCGCAACGACCATCGCGGGCAGCACGATCGCGTTCCAGTCGCCGACCGCCGGCAAGGTCGCGTCGCGCGTGCCGCCATTGGCATCGCAAAGCAATCGCGCGAGCGTCGAACCGCAGCTTTCGGCACTGCGCGTATCGCCGCCCTGCTCGAGCGCGGCGGCGTTGATCGGCGTGTCGCTGGCCAGCACCATGAACAGGTAATTGCCCGTCGAGCGGGGCGTGATCTGCTGGTTCTGCGGCAACAGGCGTCGCGCCGGCAAAGCTTCGTCGATGACCCCCACGATCGGCAATATCTGGCGGACGTTGAACTGGGCATCGATGCCGAACACGTAGAAATGGCGGGGGCGGTCGGTGGCGTTGACGACGCGCACGCGGACCGGCTTGCCGCTTTCGAGCACGCGCCCGTAGCGCCCCGTGACCGGCGCACAGGGCGCGGCGCCCAGCGCCTGGTTGTCGAGGCAGAAGTCGATGTCGCCCTTGCCGGGATCGCTGCGCAGCGCGAGCATCGCCTGGACCCGCGCCACGCGCTTCAGGGCGCCCGTCAACGCGTCGATCAGGCGACTGCGCTCGACGACGATTCTGCCCTCGATCATAGCCGGTACGAGTTCGGGCAGCGTCTCGACATAGACGCCGTCGGGCGTCGTGAGCACGTACCGCGTGCCTTCGCCCCCCGGGGCGAAAGCCAGGACAAGCTGCGGCGGCCCGTCGAAGCTGACGAACGGCAGCGAGGACAGGTCGTTTCGGAACGCCGCCGCCTCGTCCTCGCGCATCACGAGGCCGAGCCGCAGCTGGCGGTCGCCGAAGGCGTGGTCGGTTTCTCGCGCCCGCAACAGGCCGGTCGCCGGGCGGTCGAGCGCCAGCGTGGCGGCAAAATCGTCCACCGCGGTGACGCGGCCCGTCGCCAACGGCTGCGAGGTCGTCGCAATCGCGCCCGCACGATCCGCGAACAGCGCATAGACCGAACCCATCGTCACGCCCGCAAGCCGCCCGCCCATCAGCTTTCCCGCCAGACCGTTCGCCTCGACGTCGACAAGCGCGACATTGCTGTTGGCGCCGCCGAGCGACGCATTGATCGCGCCCTCGACCTGCGGGTGCTGGTTGGTACGCCCGGTATCGCGCACCGCGAGCTGAACCGCCGTCGCGATATCGCCGAAGGTGGCGCCGGCCAGCCGCGGCTGGGCGATGGTGCGCACGAACGCGTCGGTAAAGACGCCGCCATGGCGTCCCCCGGCCATCGGCACTTCGTACGACTTCTCGTCATCGGTCGATGCGCCGAAGTGGACCCAGTAACCCGGGCCCGAAGCCACCTCGAGGTCGGGCGGCGCCGCGCGTCGCAGAGGCGGTGCGCCGCGCGCGCGGCCGACCGGGCCCATCCCCCGCGCGCCCGTTCCCGAGTGGCAGGAATCGAAGATCGTCACGAAATTCACGCCCTTGCGCACCGCCCCGTTGATCAGGACGCGGATGTCGTAGTCGAGAATATCGCCCTGCTCGACGGCGTCGGGGCTGCGCGCGTCGACGGGCAGGATTGTGCTGTTGCGGCCCGTCACCTGCGTCCGCAACGATCCGTCGTCGGTCTGCGAGCCGTGTCCGGCGAAAAAGAAGATCACCGTGTCGCCCTTCTTCGCGAGCGCGATCTGGCGGTCGAGGGCGGCAAGCATCGCCTTTTTCGTCGCGCACTCGTTCAAAAGCGTGACGGAGACCGCCGTGCTGCGCGGGCAGCCGCGCTCGCCCGCGACGCCGGTGTCGATCCCATAGGCCGCCTTCAACGCCGCCTTGATCCGCCCGACGTCGCTGACCGCGCCCTCGAGATCGTCGAAGTCGTTGTCGCCCCCATGGTCGCGCGAATAGCGATAATGGTCGATCCCCACGAAGATGCTGCGAATCGTCCCGGCCTCGGCGCGCAACGGCAGCACGAACGCCAGCAGGAACAGCAGCACGCGGCTCACGGGGTCCGTCTCCTCAGCACCGTGCTGCTCGGTCTCCCGGTAAAGTCGAACAGCGCCGGCTCCTGCGGCTTGGGCTTTTCGACCGGAACCATCGGCACCAGGTCGAAATCGCGCGTGCCGAGCGACGCATAGCGCTTCAGCCGGACGTCGTCGCTCAGTCCGGGCAGCCGTTCGGTCGCATAGCGCAGCCATTCGTCAAGCGTGATCGCGCCGTCATTGTCGAGGTCGGCACGCCCGAAGCCGTCGGCGCCGATTCCCTCTGCCGCCAGCGCCCAGGTCAGCAGGCCATGGCCCAGCTTTTCGTCCTCGAGCGCGACATCGGCATTCTGCGTTGCCGCAAGGATGCGGATCCCCTTGTCGAAGGCGAGCTGGCCGAGGTTCGCGTCGCCCATCGGGCCGGGCTTGAACCCTGCGCTTTCGACGCTTGCGGCCGAGTTGCAGGCGTCGATGATGAACGCGATCTCGCCGGCATCGACGCCGCGCAGCCAGTTGCTGAGGTCGATTGCCGACACGAAACGCGACGTGTCGGGCGGCGTCGACGGGTCGATCGCTTTGGCGTCGCTCGGGATCAGGAAGAAATTCCCGGTCTTGTCGGCCCAGCCATGCCCGGCATAGGCAATGATGACGATGTCGTCGGGGCGCGCGGCATCGAGTGCGGCGGCGCTGTCGAAGCCGGCCTTTTGAAGCAAATCGACGAGCGGCGCGCGCGGCGCACCGGCGAGAATCCCGAGCGCCGCGGCGATGACCTCCTTCGACAGGCGGCGGGAAGTACCCTTGGCCGCCACCGGTGCGGTCAGGGCCGTGACACGCACGTCACCCGGGGCGAAGCCGGGTATCGCCGCAAGCCGGGTCGCGATCAGATCGGCATCGCGCGCGGCAAAGCGCAGTCGCAGGCGCGCGTCCTCATAGGCGTCGATCCCGATGGTCAGGACGAAGGCGCGGCGCGCCCGCGGCGGCGTCGCGGCGCGGTCATAGGCCAGGGACGCGGTCTCGCTCTTGATGCGGTCTTCGTTGAACGCATAGGCGCTGAAGCGCACCTGCCTGGCTTCGGTCGCGGTGGGCAGCGCGACGAGGCGCGACTGGCGGGCGACCCCGTCCGCGCCTGTCGGGACGAGGTTGGCGGCGCGCCAGGCGTCGAGCGACAGCCCCGCGCGGTCGGGCGTTCCGGGCAGCCGCGCGACGAGATTGCCGTCGCGAAACAGGCGGAGGTCGTAGATCGCGCTGGATGTCTTGCCGAACTTGGCTTCGGGCTTGCTGCCGGGTCGCGCGGCGACGGTGACCCATGCGGTATCGGGCGTCGGCCCCGGCTTGACGCCGGTGATCTCGACCTGCGGCAAGGCCCGGTTGAGTTGCACGACCGAAGGCACTTCCTTGAAGTTGCGGTCGCAATCCGCGGCGCGGATGCAAGAGAGGGCGCGGCCGCCGAGGCGCGGCTCGAAATAGTCGCGCATGAAGGTCTGCGGCCCCAGCGACTCGAACGGCGTGTCGGTCACGATCCAGCGGAACTGGTCGGTGTCTCCGCCGAGATCGGTGTCGTAGCGGCGGTCCGGCGTCATCGTGAAATAATGGCCGCCGGGGATCAGCCACGTCGAAATCGTGTCGAGCCGCCCACTGTTGGGCCTGGCCGATGCGGACCAGAATTTGAGGCCGTCGATCGACGTCGCGGCCCAGTAGACGGGCGCGTCGGGCATCAGTCCCGCGGCGACGACATTGTCGAACATGAGGCGCGCGAGGGGACCGCGACCCTCGCTCGGGCTAATCGACGAAACGCGCATGTCGGCCTCGTTGAATTCATACCAATCCCCAGCGTCGGGGGTCACGACCGGCTGCGTGAACGCCACGGGGGGTGGCGTCTTTGGCCCAAGTTCCCTCGGCCCACTGCCCGGCTGCCAGACGAAGTAGCGCCCGTCGAGCATCGCCACGACCGAGCGTCCGTCGGGTGCGTAGGCCAGTTGCGCACTGGTTTCGTAATTGGGCAGCGGCGTTCGTGCGATGGTTGCACCCGTCGTCGCATCGAAGATCGCGAGATCGAGCGATCCCGATACTGTCGCGGTGGGCGGCGATTCACTCAAGGCTGCCACACGGCCGCCATCAGGCGATGGCGCCAGCTTCAGCACATGGCGACCCTTGAAGCTCGCTTCGTCCAGCGTCCGCCAGCCCGTGCCCGGATCGTACCGCATGATCCCGCGCGCACCGCTTGCGTCGTCCCAGCAGTTCGACAGTCCCGCGCCGACGAGAACATCGCCCTTCAAGGGAGCGACATAGCAATGATCGGCAATGTCCGCGCCGGTCTGCTTGCCGGTCGTCGTGTCGACGATGCGCGCCGGTGTCGGTGGGCGCAGGTCGCCGGTCCGCTCCCTCGATTCGGCGCGCGCATTCGCCTGATAATTCTGCGTCAGCAGGATGTGTTTGTCGTCGAGCCAGGCGACATGCGAATAAAAGCCGTCGACAGTGACGGGCCGAAGCGTGGCCGACGTGGGCAGCTCGAAAAGCATCACTTGCGTCTTGGCGGCAGCCGGGATGCCCGCTTGCGTCGCGACCAGGCCGATGGCGCCGATTGGCGCCGCATCGACGATCAGGGCCATTTTCCGGGCATCGGGCGACAGCGCGGCATGGCGAAAGGCAAGCGGTGGCGGTTTTTGCAGCCGCCGCACGACATGCCCCTTGGCGTCGAGCACCAGCAAGCCGTCGTCGGCGAGCGCGCCCAGCAGGCCGCCGGTCCCCCCGCCGCTGGACAGGCTCATCAAGCCATTGTGCGACTTGGGGAATTCTTCGTCGGACCCCTCCAGGCACGGCGCGCCCTCCTCGGCGGACACCTTGCTGGTCCAGATCCCGGCCTTGCCCAGCGGATAATAGAATTCCGCGTTGCGACAAAAACCCGTGTCGTTCGACCGCAGATTGACGCGCAGTGTCATCCTGCCCGCCTTGTCGATTTCCATTTGCCAGGGTTCGACCAGGTCGTTCGCCGCAAGACCGGGAAAGGCGATCTTGTTGATCAGCCGTCCGGTCGCGACTTCCCAGACGAACACCGTGCGCCCGAAGGCATTGGCGGTCACGACGAACTTGTCGTCCCATGTCCATGCCGCGACATCCTGGCCGCCCAGGTTCTGCGACTGAAGGACGAGGCGCGGATAGGCGGGATAAAAGGCGTCGCCGACACGCCTTTGGGGTGCCATGTCCGCGCCTTGTGCCTGAACCGCAGCAGCGCCGCACAGCATCGCGACTGCGCCAAGCGCAATGTTAAGCCGGACAGCCAGACGCCAAACGCTCACCGCAGCCCCCAATCTGCGGATATCTAGCCCATTTTTAGAGCAGCGCCTAGCAGCCGCCGACGACGGCGTTTGCCGGCTAACCGACCGGCGGAATGTTCAGCCGACCGATCTCGATCTTCGGGCAACGGTCCATCACGACCTTCAGCCCGGCGGCCTCGGCGCGGGCGGCGGCGGCCTCGTTGACGATGCCCAACTGCATCCATACCGCTTTCGCACCGGCCGCGATGGCCTGATCCACGGCTTCCCCCGCCTCGCCGCTGCGCCGAAAGATGTCGACCATGTCGATGGGGTCGCCGATTTCGGAAAGGTCGCGCCACACGAACTCGCCGTGGATGTGCTCGCCGGTGATCGGCGGATTGACCGGGATCACGCGGTAACCATGGTCCTGCATGAACTTCATGACCGTATAGCTCGGGCGTTCGGGGCGGTCCGACGCGCCGACCATGGCGATCGTGCGGACCGAGGACAGCAGCTCGGCAATTTCGGCATCGGTGGTCAGGGGCATGTCAGTGATCCTTCAGCCAGTCGGCGACCTTGGCCGCGACATCGGCGAACGCCTGTCCCTGGGCGCTGTTCCCTGCCGCCGGGGGATCGCCCGCATCGGAAGCCGTGCGGATGGCGATGTCGAGCGGAATACGCCCCAGGAACGGCAGGCCCATGCCTGCCGCCGCTGCCTGCGCGCCGCCGCTGCCGAACGGATCGCTGACTTCGCCGCAATGCGGGCAGGCATAGCCGCTCATGTTTTCGACCATCCCGATCAGCGGCACGCCGGCCTGGTTGAACAGGTCGATGGCGCGCGTCGCGTCGATCAGGGCCAGGTCCTGCGGCGTCGACACGATGACGGCACCCGCCGGCTTGTGCTTCGAGATCATCGACAGCTGCACATCGCCCGTGCCCGGCGGCAGGTCGACGATCAGCACGTCGGCGTTGCCCCAGTCGGCATCGATGATCTGGCCCAGCGCATTGCCCGCCATGGGACCGCGCCAGGCGACGGCCTGGCCGGGTTCGACCAGATGTCCGATCGACAGCATCGATATGCCGAAACGCGTGGGCACGGGCTCGAGCTTGCCGTCCTTTGCCGTCGGCTTGGCCCCTTCGGTTGCCATGAGGCGCGGCTGCGACGGGCCGTAGACGTCGGCATCGATCAGGCCGACCCGGTGGCCGCTGCGCGCAAGGGCAATCGCCAGATTCGCCGACAGCGTCGATTTTCCCACGCCGCCCTTGCCGCTGGCCACGGCGATCAACCGGCGACCGGTGCGTTGGCTGGTCTGGGCGATGCGCACGCTGTCGACCCCGGCAACGGCGGACAGCGCAGCTTTCAGGTCATGGTCGAGCGCTTCGCGGGCACCGCTGTCGAGGCCGGTGACGTCGAGGATCAGGCTGGCCCTGCCGTCGGCAAATCGGGGCGGGCCTGCCCGTCCGGCAGCGGCGGCGACGGTGGCGATGGCGGCTTCGAGAGCGGATATTTCGGTCATTGAGCGGGCTCATACACCGCCATCGACGCTTACCCACTGTAAATCGCGCCGCCGCTACCTATAACAGGTTCCATGAAAACAATACGCGAGATGCGGTCGGCCATGGCCGTTCTGTTCAACGAAGGCGGCGGGCCGTGGGGCGGCGGCGGCAAGGGCTCCGGGGGATCGGGTGGTTCCGGCAGCGGTGGCGGCGATTCAGGTGGCGGCTCCGGCGGCCCCCGCAACCCGTGGAATCAACCTCCCGAGGGAGACCGTCCGCGCGGCACACCGTCGGCACTCGACGAATTCCTGCGGCGCGCAAAGGGCGTGCAGGGCAATCTGCCCGAGGGCAGCGATCCCGTCCGGTGGATCGGCTATGGCGTGCTTGCTTTGCTCGCGCTGTGGATCGCGATGACCAGCTTCCACCAGATCGAACCTGCCGAGCGTGGCGTGGTGACACGCCTGGGTCGTTATTCGCACACGCTGAGCCCCGGCGTCAGCCTGACGCTGCCCGCCCCCATCGACCGGGTGCAGACCATCGACGTGTCGAGCCTGCAGACGATCGACATTCCCGGCGGCAGCGGCGAACGGCTGGTACTGACGGGCGACCAGAACATCATCGACCTCGAATATTCCATCGGCTGGAAGATCCGCGATCCCGAGCTGTTCCTGTTCCAGTCGGTCGAGCCCGAAGCGACGATCAAGAGCGTGGCCGAAAGCGCGATGCGCGCCTCGATCGCCAACATGCCGCTCAACGTCGCCATCGGCTCGGGGCGCAACACGATCGAGGCTGAGGTCCGCCAGCAGATGCAGGCGATTCTCGACAGCTATCGCACCGGCGTTTCGATCCAGCGCGTGACGATCAAGCAGACCGACCCGCCCGAGGCCGTCGTCGACGCGTTCAAGGAAGTGACGGCTGCCGGTTCGAACGCGCAGACGTCGGTCAACAACGCGCGGACCTATGCCCAGCAGGTCCTGGCCAAGGCCCAGGGTGAGGCCGGTGCCTTCGACCGCGTCTATGCCCAGTACAAGCTTGCGCCGGAGGTCACCCGCCGCCGCATGTATTATGAAACCATGGAGCGCGTTCTGTCGAAGGTCGACAAGACCATCGTCGAGGCACCGGGCGTCACGCCCTACCTGCCGCTGCGCGAGCTGAAGCGCGCGCCCGAGCCCGCGACGGGAGGCGGACAATGACCCTGATCGATCGATTCATGCGCCATCCGATGGTTTTCGGGATCGGGGCGATTGCCCTGCTCTTCCTGGTCGCGAACACGATTCGAGTCGTGCCGGAAACCCAGCAAGGCGTCGTGCTCCGCTTCGGCGAGCCCGTCGCGCTGGTGAACCGCTACCAGCCGAACCAGCAGTTCGGTGCATCGGGGGCGGGCCTGCTCGCCATGCTCCCGTTCGCCGATTCGATCATCTGGATCGACAAGCGCGTGCGCGACGTCGACATGCCGAGCCAGCAGGTCCTGTCGACCGACCAGTACCGGCTGAACGTCGACGCCTTTGCCCGGTACCGGATCACCAACCCGCTGCAGATGTACATCTCGGCGCGGACCGAGGACCGCGTTGCCGACCAGCTGTCGCCGATCCTCGGGTCGGTCGTCCGCAACGAACTGGGCAAGCGGCAGTTCGCCGAATTGCTGAGCCCCGAACGCGGCATCATCATGCAGAATATCCGCCGCGCGCTCGACGTGCAGGCGCGGCAATATGGGGCCGAGATCGTCGACGTCCGCATCAAGAAGACCGACCCGCCCGAGGGCGCGCCGCTCGACGCGACCTATGCCCGCATGCGCAGCGCGCGGGTACAGGAAGCGCGCACGATCGAGGCGCAGGGGCTGCGCCAGGCGCAGATCATCCGCGCCGACGCCGATGCGGAAGCCGCCGGCATCTATGCCGCCGCCTATGGCAAGGACCCCGGCTTCTACGACTTCTATCGCGCGATGCAGTCCTATGAGCACACGTTTGGTGCCGACGGGTCGAACCCGACCGGCCAGTCGTCGATCATCCTGTCGCCCGGCAACGACTATCTGAGGGAATTCCGTGGCGGGAGCCGTTAAGCGCGTTCATTCAAACAGCGTTCAGCCACCCTGCGCCATCGGCGGTGGCAAGGTTTATTGCAGACCTGAGAGGAAGACCACACGTGCGTAATGTCTATGCCCTGACAACGGCCCTGCTGATCGGCGGCACTGCCGCGACGATGGTGTTCCAGACGCCATCGGCGGCGCAGACCGCGCAGAACGAGCCCGGCGCGATCACGGTCACGCCACCGCGGCCCGGCGCACCGATGAGCTTTGCCGACATGGTCGCCAAGCTCCAGCCGGCGGTCGTCAACATCTCGACCACGCAGAAAATCACGGTTCAACAGAACAACCCCTTCGCCGGCACGCCCTTTGGCGACCTGTTCGGCGCACCCGGTGGCGGCGACGACCGGCCGATCACGCGACAGGGCCAGTCGCTCGGCTCGGGCTTCATCATCTCGCCCGACGGCTATATCGTGACCAACAACCATGTGATCTCGGCGGGCACGCGCACCGCCGTGGTCGAATCGATCACCGTCACGCTGACCGACAAGAAGGAATACAAGGCCCGGATCGTCGGCCGCGACACCGCGTCCGATATCGCCGTGCTCAAGATCGACGCGACGAACCTGCCGTTCGTCCGCTTCGGCGATTCGGCCCGCGCCCGCGTCGGCGACTGGGTCATCGCCATCGGCAACCCGTTCGGCATCGGCTCGTCGGTGACCGCCGGCATCGTGTCGGCGCTGCACCGCGTGACCGGACAGGGCGGCGCCTATGACCGGTTCATCCAGACCGACGCCTCGATCAACCAGGGCAATTCGGGCGGCCCGATGTTCGACATGAACGGCAACGTCATCGGCATCAATTCGCAGATCTACACGCCGACGGGCGGCAACGTCGGCATCGGGTTCGCGATTCCCGCCGAACAGGCCAAGCCGATCGTCGACCAGCTGCGCGGCGGCGCAAAGATCAAGCGTGGCTATCTCGGCATCCAGCTCCAGCCGATGACGCCGGAAATCTACGAATCGCTGGGCCTGCCCAAGGATCGCGGCGAACTTGTTGCCAGCGTCGTTCCCGGCGAAGGTGCCGCGCGCGCCGGCATCCAGCAGGGCGATGTCATCACGCGCGTCAACAACCAGGACGTGACGCCGGAATCGTCGCTGTCGTTCATCGTCGCCAACCTGCCCGTCGGGTCGCGCATCCCTATCGAACTGATCCGCAATGGCCAGCGCCAGTCGGTCACCGCCGTACTGGGCGAACGGCCTTCGGACGAAAAGCTGGCCGCGCTGTCGGGCGCCGACGGCGACGCCGCCGTGCCGCAAGATGACAAGACCACGCAAAAGGCGACGCGCGACACGCTCGGCTTTTCGGTCACGCCGATGACGGCCGACATCGCCCGGGCGCTGGGCCTGCCGTCGCCGGTCAAGGGCGTCGTGATCACCTCGATCGACCAGGGCAGCGATGCCGGGCAAAAGGGTCTGCAGCGCGGCGACATCATTACCGCGATCAACCAGCGCCCGGTCGGCTCCGCGGCCGACATCGCCAGCGGCGTCGCAGCGGCAAAGGCTGCCGGCCGCCCCAGCGTCCTTTTGAGCGTCCAGCGCGGCAATACGCCGTCGCGCTACCTTCCGGTTCGGCTGAACGACGGGCAATAGGCCCGCCGCGAAGCCCGCTTTCGGGTCGCATCCGATTGCGCTAGACCCCTGTCCGACCAGTTCGGGCAGGGGTTTTTTCATGGCGGATGACAGCATCTTCATCGGGGCAGCAAGTGGCGGCGCCCAGCCGCAGATGCTCAATCTGAAACGCGCCAACCGGCACGGCCTGATCGCCGGCGCCACCGGCACCGGCAAGACGGTCACGCTGCAGGGGATCGTCGAGGGCTTTTCGGCGGTCGGCGTTCCCTGCTTCGTCGCCGACGTGAAGGGCGACCTGTCGGGCCTCGCCATGGCGGGCTCGCCCACGGGCAAGATGCACGAGACGTTCGCTGCCCGCGCCGCCGACATCGGCGATACCGCCTGGGCCTATAAGGACAATCCGGTTCAGTTCTGGGACCTGTTCGGCGAACAGGGCCACCCCATCCGCACCACCGTCAGCGAGATGGGGCCCCTGCTCCTCGCCCGCCTGATGGACCTCAACGACGTGCAGGAAGGCGTGCTGACCATCGCCTTCCACGTCGCCGACAAGGAAGGGTTGCTGCTGCTCGACCTCGACGACCTCCAGGCCATGCTGACCGAATGCGCCAACCAGGCCGACGAGCTGACCGTCACTTATGGCAATATCTCGAAACAGTCGGTCGGCACGATCCAGCGGTCGTTGCTGCAGCTGCGCAGCCAGGGCGGCGAGCATTTCTTCGGCGAACCCGCGCTCGACATCACCGACCTGCTGAAGCTCGACGACAGCGGGCGCGGTGTCGTCAACATCCTCGCCGCCGACAAGCTGATGGCCAGCCCCAAGCTCTATTCGACCTTCCTGCTGTGGCTGCTCAGCGAATTGTTCGAGACGCTTCCCGAAGTCGGCGATCCGGACAAGCCCAAGCTCTGCTTTTTCTTCGACGAGGCGCATCTGCTGTTCAACGACGCGCCCAAGGCGCTGCTCGAAAAGATCGAGCAGGTCGTCCGCCTCATCCGCTCCAAGGGCGTCGGCGTATATTTCATCACCCAGAACCCGATCGACATCCCCGATACCGTCGCGGGTCAGCTCAACAACCGGGTGCAGCACAAGCTCAACGCCTTCACCCCGCGCGACCAGGCAGCGGTCCGGGCGGCGGCCGAAACCTTCCGCGCCAATCCCGGCGTCGACGTCGCGACCGTCATCACCGAACTCAAGATCGGCGAGGCGCTGGTCTCGCTGCTCCAGCCCGACGGCTCGCCGACTCCGGTCGAACGCACCTTGATCAAGCCGCCCGCCAGCCGTGTCGGCCCGCTCGACCCCAAGGAGCGCGGCGTGATGATCGCGACCGACGCGATCTGCGACAAGTACGACGCGCTGATCGACCGCGAGTCGGCCGAAGAAGTCCTGGCCGCCAAGTCGAGCGAGGCAGCGGCGGCCGCTGCACAGGCCCGCGCCTCGGACGAAGCGGCCAAGGCGGCTGCCGCTCAGGCGAAGATCGATGCGCTCGCCGCCAAGGAAGCGGCCCGCGCGCAGCTTGCTGCCCAGAAGGAGGCCGATCGCCAGGCCGCGATCGCGGCGCGCGAGGCTGCCAAGCCGACGATGATGGACAGCGTGCTGAAATCGGCCACGCGCACCGCGACCTCGACGGTGACCCGGTCGATCGCGAACGAGGTCAGCAAGGCGGTCTTCGGTGGCGGCCGCAGCCGGTCGAACAGCGGCGGCATCGCCGGCCAGCTCGTCCGCGGTATTTTGGGCGGCCTGTTCAAGAGCTAGGCAGTCGGCTCGGTGCCGGCACGCTGAATCAGCGCGTGCGCGCGACATCGCCCGCGTACAACCGGATCGGGATTGCGGCGCACGACATCAAGGCCGCGCTGCAGCTGTTCGGCTAGTCGCCCTTGCCGAAAAAATGCGCGGCGATGTCCTTGGCGATCCGCGCCGGGCGCAGCGTCTTGGCATCGAGGCAGCACCAGCTCGACTGGACCTCGGCGAGCAGCTCGTCGCCGCGCTTGATCAGCGTCGAATAAAAGGCACGCACGCCCTCGACCTTGTCGAGCACGACGGTCGCGATGACTTCGTCGTCGAGGAAAGCGGGCTTGCGATAGGTGATCTCGTGCTTCAGCGCGACCCACAGATGCTCGGCCACGGCCGCCGGCGGCGCCAGCTTCTGCCAGTGCGCGACGACCGCATCCTGCACCCAGTTCAGGTAGCGCGCGTTGTTGACGTGCCCCATGAAATCGATGTCATCGGGCAAAATGCGAATCGGATGGGCAAGCGTGCGCGACATCCGGATTGCTTACACCAATGTTATTAACGCCGCTACCAACGTCTCAGCCGCGACCGCGATACCCCGGCACGTCCTGCGACGGCAGCCACAGCGCCGCGGGCGGCTCGCCCGATTGCCAGAAGACATCGATGGGAATGCCGCCGCGCGGGTACCAATAGCCGCCGATGCGCAGCCAGTGCGGCGCCATTTCGTCGAACAGCCGCTGGCCGATGCCGACGGTGCAGTCCTCGTGGAAGGCGGCATGGTTGCGGAAACTGCCGAGGAACAGCTTCAGCGATTTCGATTCGACGATCGTGTCGCGCGGGGCATAGTCGATGACGAGGTGCGCGAAATCGGGCTGGCCGGTCACGGGGCACAGCGACGTGAATTCGGGCACGGCAAAACGCACGAGGTACAGCGCGCCGGGGCGCGGGTTAGGGACATAGTCGAGCGCGGCCTCTTCCGGCGTCGCGGGCAGGGCACTGTTCTGGCCAAGATATTTCGGGGTCATATTGCTCGCCATAGAGGTTCGGCTAGGGTCGCGCAAAAGGGGATTGCTATGACTCGCTTTGCTTGGCTGCTGGCCGCCGTTTGCCTGACCGTACCCGCCTATGCCCAGGACAGGCCCGCGCCGGACAAGCCCGCGGCCGACAAGGCTGCCGAGAAGATCGATGCGCCGCTCGTCTCGATCACGAAGCACAGCGGCACGTTCGGCGGCGTCTCGGTCGCCTATACGGCGACCGCGCGCGAAACCTATCTCAAGGCCGAGGACGGCACGCCCAAGGCCAGCATCTTTTCGACCGCCTATGTGAAGGACGGCAACGATCCCACCCGCCCCGTCACCTTCCTGTTCAACGGCGGGCCCGGCTCGGGCTCGCTGTGGCTGCACATGGGGGCGTTCGGGCCGAAGCGGGTCGCCATCCCCAGCGACGCGCGCGATGACGGCGCCCCGCCCTATCCCATCGTCGCCAATCCCGATTCGCTTCTCGACGTGACCGACATCGTGTTCATCGACCCGGTCGGCACGGGGTTCAGCCATGCGCTGGGCAAGACCGAGGCCAAGAGCTATTGGGGCGTCACCGCCGACGCCAAGTCGATCGCCGAATTCATTCGCATCTGGCTGAGCGAGAACGGCCGCTGGAACAGCCCCAAATATCTGGGCGGCGAAAGCTATGGCACGACCCGCAGCGCCGCCGTCGCGAACGAGCTCGAGGGCAGCTACAACGACGTCGCGCTCAACGGCATCATCCTCATCTCGACGATCCTCGATTTCGGCGCGCCGGCCGAAGTGCCGGGCAACGAGATGTCCTATGTCGTCAACCTGCCAACGATGGCGACCACGGCGTGGTACCACAACAAGGTGGCCGACAAGCCCGCCGATGTCGCGACCTTTGCCGCAGAGGCGCGGGCCTTTGCCGGCGGGCCCTATCTGACGGCGCTGTTCAAGGGCAACAGGCTGTCGGGTGAGGAGCGCGCGTCGATCCGCAAGCAGCTCTCGCGCTTTACCGGCCTGTCCGAGCAATATCTGGAAAATGCCGACCTGCGTGTCGCACCGGGGCGCTTCTACAAGGAATTGCTGCGCGACCGGAAACTGACCGTCGGGCGCCTCGACACGCGCTATACCGGTGTCGATCTCGACGCGGCGGGCGAAGAGCCCGACAACGATCCTGCCTTCTACGGCATCGACGGCGGCTATACCGCCGCGTTCAACGCCTATGCGCGCGGCGACCTCGCCTTCAAGACCGAGCGCCAGTACGTCACCATCGGCGGCGTCAGCGGCTGGGACTGGAAACTGGGCGGGCGCGGCGGGCGCGACAGCGAAGTCTATATGAGCGTCGCGCCCTATATCGGCCGCACCCTGCGCGAAAACAGCGGCGTGAAGGTCTTCGTGGGGGCCGCCTGGTACGACTTCGCCACGCCTTTCTTCGGCGCCGAATATTCGCTGTCGCGCATGGGCATGCCCGCCGACCGCATCCAGTTCCACTATTACGACGCCGGTCACATGATGTACGTGCGCGACCAGGACCGGGCCAAGCTGAGCGCGGACATCCGGGCGTTCATCCGGGCCCGGTGACGGCGGCCGGATCGACGACCGCCGTCTTCACGGAAAGCCTGCGTGACGGCCGCGCGTATTTCCCGCTGTCCTACAGCGGCGGGATGTGAAACCAGCGACTCATGGCTGCTGCCCGAACTACTTTGCCCGCGTTTCGGTTCGTCGATGAAATGCCACGGTTCGACGGACTCTCGCGACGATATCGTGCGACACTTGTGACCTTCGGCGACGTGCCGGGACGGCCGCTTTGACGACGCTGATCCCCGTTCTCGGCGACCAGCTGTCGCTCGACCTGTCGTCGCTGGACGGGGCCGATGCGGCGACGTCGGTCGTCCTGATGATGGAGGTGGCCGAGGAGACGACCTATGTCCGGCACCACCGGCGCAAGATCGCCTATATCCTGTCGGCGATGCGCCATCATGCCGATGCCCTGCGCGCGGCGGGCTGGACGGTCGACTATGTGACGCTCGACGACCCCGACAACACCGGCAGCTTCACCGGCGAGATCGCGCGCGCGGTCGCGCGGCACGATCCGTCGCGCATCGTCGTGACCGAGGCGGGCGAATGGCGGGTCCGGGCCATGCTCGAGGCATGGGAAACCCTGTTCGGCATGCCGGTCGAGATCCGCGCCGACACCCGCTTCATCGCCACGCATGCCGAGTTCCAGGCCTGGGCCGACGAACGCAAGCAATTGCGGATGGAGTATTTCTATCGCGACATGCGCCGCAAGACGGGCCTGCTGATGGACGGCGCCAGGCCCGAGGGCGGCGAGTGGAACTACGACAAGGACAATCGCAAACCCGCCCAGCGCGACCTGCTGATGCCCCGGCTGCCGCACTTTCCGCCCGATGCGATCACGCAGGACGTGCTCGCGCTGGTCGCCGACCGGTTCGCCGGCCATGTCGGCAGCCTCGACGACTTCGGCATCGCGGTGACGCGCGCGGACGCGCTCGTGACGCAGGCCCATTTCCTGAAGCACGCCCTGCCCCGTTTCGGCGATTTCCAGGACGCGATGCTGACCGGCGAGCCCTATCTCTACCACGCGCACCTGTCGTTCTACCTCAACGCCGGGCTGCTCGATCCGCTCGACCTGTGCCGCGCGGTCGAGGCCGAATATCGCGCCGGACGCGTGCCGCTCAACGCGACCGAGGGGTTCATCCGCCAGGTCATCGGCTGGCGCGAATATGTGCGCGGCATCTACTGGTGGTCGGGGCCCGATTACGGGACGCGCAACTTTCTGAACGCCCGGCGGCCGCTGCCCGCGTGGTACTGGACCGGCGACACCGACATGCATTGCCTGTCGCAGGCGATCGGCCAGACGCTCGATCTCGCCTATGCGCACCATATCCAGCGGCTGATGGTGACCGGCAACTTTGCCTTGCTGATCGGCGCCGATCCCGACGACGTCGACCGCTGGTATCTCGAGGTCTATGCCGACGCCTATGAATGGGTCGAACAGCCCAATACGCGCGGGATGGTGCTGTTCGCCGACGGCGGGCTGCTGGGGTCGAAGCCCTATGCCTCGTCGGGGGCCTATATCGACCGGATGTCCGACTATTGCGGTCATTGCCGCTACGACGTGAAGCAGCGGACCGGCCCCGATGCCTGTCCGTTCAACGCGCTCTACTGGGACTTTCTGGCGCGCAACGAGGACAAGCTGCGATCGAACCAGCGGCTGTCGATGGTCTATCGCAACTGGGACCGGATGGATGCCGCGACGCAGGACGCGCTGCGCGGCCAGGCGGCGGGCTTTCTGGAACGTCTCGACGCCGCGCCCAAGGGTTACTAGGGACGACTCACGAAGATTACGGAGAGACTCGATGGACGCGCTTGTATCAACCCAGTGGCTGGCCAGTGAAATGGGTGCGCCCGACTTGCGGATCGTCGATGCGACCTGGTTCCTCGACACGACGCGCGACGCCGCCGCCGAATATGAAGCCGAACACATCCCCGGCGCCGTGTTCATGGATCTCGCCGGCCTCGCCGACGACAAGACCGAATTGCCGATGATGCTGCCCAGCGCGGAAAAATTCGCGAGCCGCATGCAGTCGCTGGGTCTCGGCGACGGCAGCCGCATCGTGCTCTACGACAATTCCGAACAAAAGACTTCGGCCCGGGCCTGGTGGATGCTGCACCTTTTCGGCGCGCACGCCGTTGCCATCCTCGACGGCGGTCTCGCCAAGTGGAAGGCGGATGGCAACGCCGTGGCAGCGGGCAAGGAAAAGCTGCGCCACCGCCATTTCACCGTCTGGAAGGACACGGGCTTCATCCGCACGATGGACCAGATGAAGGACCTGCTCGACACGAAGGGCGAACAGATCGTCGACGCGCGCAGCACCGCCCGGTTCGAGGGGCGCGAGGCCGAGCCCCGTCTCGGCGTCAACCCGGGTCACATGCCGGGCGCCAGGAACCTGCCGATGACGGAGCTGTTCGATGCCGACGGCACCTATAAGTCGAAGGAAGGCCTGAAGGCGGCTTTCGTCGCCGCGGGCGTGGACCCGATGCAGCCGATCGCCGCGACCTGCGGATCGGGCATCACGGCGGCCACCGTCGCTTTCGCCGCGCACCTGCTGGGGAACGACAAGGTTGCGGTCTATGACGGATCGTGGAGCGAGTGGGGCGCCCATCCCGATACGCCCAAGGCGATCGGGGCAGCGTGAAGAAGGACGGGGAAACCCGCCCTGCCACGACGATCGTCCAGGGCGGCCGTCGCCCGGAATGGACCGGCGCGGTCGTCAATCCGCCGGTGTGGCGCGCCTCCACCATCCTGTACCCCGATACCGCCGCCCTGAACGACGGCCTCAGATCGAACGCAGACGGCAACTGGTTTTACGGAAGGCGCGGCACGCCGACGCAATGGGCGCTTGCCGAAGCGCTGACCGAACTCGATCCCGGGGCAGTGGGGACGATGCTCTATCCCTCGGGCGCGGCCGCGGTAGCCGGGGCACTGCTGAGCGTTCTCGAACCAGGCGATCACCTGTTGATGACCGACAGCGCCTACGACCCCACGCGCCGGTTGTGTGACGCCTATCTTGCCCCGCGCGGCATCGCGACGACCTATTACGATCCGTGCATCGGCAGCGGCATCGGCGAGCTGGTGCAGCCCAACACGCGCGCCATCTTCATGGAGTCGCCGGGCAGCCTGACGTTCGAGGTGCAAGACGTGCCCGCCATCGTCGCCGTCGCGAAGCAGCGGGGTCTTGTCACGCTGATCGACAACACCTGGGCCACGCCGCTCTACCTGCCGGTGATGGCCATGGGCGTCGACATGTCGATCATTGCCTGCACCAAATATATCGTCGGTCATTCGGACGTGATGATGGGGTCGGTCACGAGCGGTGCCGCGACCTGGAAGGCGCTGCGGCTGACAGCGCAGGTTCTGGGCTTTTGCGTCAGTCCCGACGATGCCTATCTCGCGACACGCGGCCTGCGCACGCTGGCGGTCCGTCTGGCACAGCATGGCGCAAGCGCGCTCCAGATCGCCCGCTGGCTGGACGCCCATCCCAAGGTCGCGCATGTCCTGCATCCCGCGCTTCCAGGCTGTCGCGGGCACGAGATTTTCCAGCGCGACTTCAAGGGCGCGACGGGCCTGTTCGCCTTCACCCTCGCAACCGGCGATCCGAACGCCTGCGTCGATGCCCTGGAGCATTTCGGCATCGGCTATAGTTGGGGCGGGTATGAAAGCCTTGCCCTTCCGGCCGACCCGGCGCGTTGCCGTAGCGCGCAGCCCTGGGAGGGGGGTCCACTCATACGCCTCCAGATCGGGCTCGAGGATGTCCGTGATCTCATCGCAGACTTGGCGCAGGCACTCGATCGGATCTGAAAACTGTTGCGCGTACGCAACAGTCGGTGGTGAACCAGCGGTGCTTCTGGTCGATTATTGTTGTGCGCTGCACCATTTCGCGTCACAAATAAGGTGATTATGACGCCGCCCGGCTTTCAGAGGCGCGCGCAGATCAGGCAGGTGGGACGACCCGAGGGCATCATCGCCCGTCATGACAAAGGGAAGTCCATGCGCATATTTCTCGGCTGCCTCGGCAGCGCCATCGCTCTGGTAGCGGCCACGCCGGCCCTCGCCGAAGACGCTCCGGCCCCGGCCGTCACGATCAACGGTACCGCTGCAGTCGTGTCGGACTACCGCTTTCGCGGCGTGTCGCAGACGGACAAGAATGCCGCGATCCAGGGGTCGATCACGGTCAGCCACCAATCGGGCTTCTATGCCTCGGTCTGGGGATCCTCGGTCAACGGCTATGTCGTCGCCGGCGGAACGGCGAGCGTCGAACTCGACTTGATCGCCGGATACAAGAAGACGGTCGGCGGCACGACCTTCGATGTCGGCGTCCTCTACTATTATTACCCGCGCACGAAGTTGGCCGGCGATGTTTCGTCCAGCGACTTTTTCGAGCCGTACCTCGGTATCTCGCACACCTTCGGCCCGGTGACGGCAAAAGGTACCGTCAACTGGGCGTTCAGCCAAAAGGGCCTCAAGCTTGATCAGGCGACCGGCCCAAGCCGCAGTAACGTCTACCTCGCCGGCGATCTGTCGGCGTCGATCCCGGGCACGCCCCTTGGTCTGACAGGGCATCTGGGCCACAGCTTCGGCCCGAGCTGGCTCGCGACCGATGCCAACGGCAAGAAAGAATATACCGACTGGGGACTGGGTGCGTCGCTGACGCACAAGGCGCTGACCCTGGGCGTGTCCTATGTCGACACGGACGCGACCTTCCTGTCGTCCACCGGCAAGAACGTATCGAAAGGCGGCGTGGTCGCCAGCCTGACGGCCAGCTTCTAAACGACGACCGAGGTCATTCCGACGGGCGGGGCGTTCCCGACTTTCACCATCGGAACGTCATTGGCTGCCGGGGTGGGCAGTCGGGGGGCGCTGGCTTCGGCCAGCGCCCTCTTTCGTTGGGGGTCAGTTCGGCGTCGTGGCCCGGGCGCCTTTGCCTTCACTCGCCGGAGCGGCAACCACGTCGCGCGTCGCGGCACCCTTGTCCACCACTGTCGTAGCAGGATCGCCGGCCGTCGACCGGATGCCCGTATCGACGCGTGCGACGCCTGCCGCATTGAGGGCGCCCTTCTCAGCGCTGCTGCGATCGGCCGGCCCGCCGAACATCGCCTGCAGCGCAAGCGTCGAGGAATCGGCCTCCTGCGGGCGCGGCGCGCCAGGAACGGGCGGACGCAGCGCGAAGTCGGGCGGCACCACCAGGGGTGCCGCACGCGCGACGGCCAACGCATCAGGGCCGCTGCGCCCGGCAAAAACACCGCGACTGCTGCCGCATGCCGCCAATGTCGTAGCGATCAGGAGAACGGGGACCAGTTTACGCATCGGCTTCAACCTTCGGCTTGTCGCGCGCAAACAGCGCGCGGAGAAACAGGATCAACACGCCGATCGTTATAGCGGCATCGGCGATATTGAACACCAGAAAGGGACGGAACTCCCCGAAATGCAGGTCGGCGAAGTCGACGACATGGCCGAACCGCACCCGATCGAGAATATTGCCGAGCGCGCCACCGAGAATAAGACCAAGCCCGAACACGTCTTGCCGGTTCTTTTCGCGCCACAGCCAGACCGCGACAACGGTCGCGATCAGCGCGGTCAGCGCCGTCACCAGCCAGCGCTCGAGCGCAGAACTGGCGGTGAGCAGCCCCAGCGACACGCCATAATTCTCGACCCATGTCAGGTTGAAGATCGGCAGCAGCACGATCTGGCCGATGGTCTTCAGGTCGAGCGGAACGGTGACGAACCATTTCGCCAGTTGGTCCATTGCAAAGGCGCAGCCCGCGATTGTCAGGCCGAGCGCGCGGTGATTGGCGCGAAGCGCGCTCACGCCACGACCTCCGCACAGCGGTCGCATAACGCGCCGTCTTCGGTGACTTCGGGCAGGTGCCGCCAGCAACGGCCGCACTTGTCATAGGTCGTCAGGTGCACGATCGCGACCGGGCCATGCTCGACCGTCTCGGTGCCGACGTCAGCCACGATGAACAATTCGGCAAGTTCTTCGCTCGTCAGCGTCGGCCGGTCGCCGACATCGCTGATGCCAAGCGTGACATTGGCCTGCAGACTGGATCCCAAGTCCTTCGCACGGCGCAACGGCTCGATCTCGGCGCTGACCATTAGCCGCAACTCGCGCAACCTGATCCATTGAGCATCCAGGGCCGGGTCCAGCCATTCCGCATCGACCTGCGGCCACTCAAGCAGATGGACAGACCCCGCCTCCGGATAGCGCGTCCCCCATACCTCCTCTGCCGTGAATACCAGAACCGGCGCGGCATAGCGGACCAGCGCGTGGAACAGGGTGTCGAGTACGGTACGATAGGCGCGGCGCTTGGCTGACGTCGGCGCGTCGCAATAGAGCGAGTCCTTGCGGATATCGAAGAAGAACGCCGACAGGTCGTTGTTTGCGAAATCGCTGAGCAGCCGCGTGTAGCTGTTGAAGTCGAAATCGTTCACGGCGACGCGCAGCTTGGTGTCGAGGTCGACAAGAAGGTTAAGCACATATCGCTCGAGCTCGGGCATGTCGGCCACGTCTCCCCGCTCGTCTTCGGAAAATCCGTCGAGCGCGCCGAGCAGATAGCGGAACGTATTCCGCAGCTTGCGATACTGGTCGGACACCCCCTGGAGGATTTCCTTCCCGATGCGGTGGTCCTCGGTGAAATCGACCGACAAGGCCCACAGCCGCAGGATGTCCGCACCGTAATCGCGCATCAGGTCGAGCGGGTTGATGGTGTTGCCGAGCGACTTGGACATTTTCATGCCCTTCTGGTCCATCGTGAAGCCGTGCGTCAGCACCGCGTCGTACGGCGCCCGCCCGCGCGTGCCGCAGCTTTCGAGCAGCGACGACTGGAACCAGCCGCGATGCTGGTCGGACCCCTCGAGGTACAAATCCGCCGGCCAGCGCATGTCGGGCCATTTGCCGCTTTCGAGCACGAAGGCGTGGGTGCAGCCGCTGTCGAACCAGACGTCGAGGATGTCGGTGACCTGTTCGTAGTCGGCGACGTCGTAATCGGGGCCGAGCAGCGCGGGCGCGGCCTCGGCGCTCCACCCATCGACGCCCTGTGCGCGAATGGCATCGACGATCCGCGCATTGACCGCCGGATCGGTCAGATACTGGTTGGTCCCCTTCTTCACGAACAGCGTGATCGGCACGCCCCACGCGCGCTGGCGGCTGATCACCCAGTCGGGGCGGCCCTCCACCATCGAGCCGATGCGGTTGCGGCCCTTGTCGGGCACGAAGCGGGTGTCGGCGATGGCGCGGAGGGCTAGCTGGCGCAGCGTCGGCCCCTGGCCGAGCGCCCCGCCTTCGCCATCCCAGCGCTTCTCGGCAAAGCTTTCGCAGTGGTCGTCGGGCAGCGGCGCATCCACCGAGATGAACCATTGCGGCGTGGCGCGGAAGATGACCTTTGCCTTCGACCGCCAGCTGTGCGGGTAGCTATGCTTGTAGTCCGCACTCGCCGCGAGCAGCGCCCCGGCCGCGCGCAAATCCTCGCAGATCGGGCCATCGGGCGCGGTGAACTTCGCGTTGATGACGCTGCCCTGCCCGCCGAGCCAGGCCCAGTCGGCGCGGTACTTCCCGTCGCCTTCGACCGCGAAGACGGGGTCGATGCCGTTCGCCTTGCACAGGTCGAAATCGTCCTCGCCATGGTCGGGCGCCATATGGACGAGTCCGGTACCCTGTTCGGTCGTGACGAAGTCGCCGGGCAGGAAGGGGCGGGGCTTGGCGAAGAATCCGCCGAGGTGGTGCATCGGATGGCGGGCGATGGTTTCGGCGAGGTCAGCGCCTTTGATAGCCTTGACGGGTATCAGTTCATCATCGAGGCGGCTGTCAGTCGCACCGAGAAGCTCCAACGCGATGAGATACTGGCGCCCGTCGTCGTTACGTTTCCGGCAAAGACGATACTCAACCTCCGGCCCATAAGCCAAAGCCTGGTTCACCGGGATCGTCCACGGCGTCGTCGTCCAGATCACCGCATGCGCGCCGACCAGTTCGGGTATCGGCGACTCGATGATCTCGAACGCCACGTCGATCTGCGTCGAGACGATGTCGTCGTACTCGACCTCGGCCTCGGCCAACGCGGTCTTTTCGACGGGCGACCACATCACCGGCTTGGCGCCGCGATAGAGCTGGCCGCTGGTGGCGAACTTCATCAGTTCCGAAACGATCGTCGCCTCGGCATCGAAATCCATCGTCAGATAGGGATGGTCCCAGTCGCCGTTGATGCCCAGCCGCTTCAATTGTTCACGCTGCGTATCGACCCAGTGCTGCGCATAGGCCCGGCATTCGGCGCGGAACTCGGGCGCGGGCACCTCGTCCTTGTTCAGCTTTTTCTTGCGGTACGCCTCTTCGACTTTCCATTCGATCGGGAGACCATGGCAGTCCCAGCCGGGCACATAGGGTGCGTCTAACCCAAGCAGATTCTGCGTGCGGCAGACCATATCCTTCAGGATATGGTTGAGCGCATGGCCGATGTGCATGTCGCCATTGGCGTAGGGCGGGCCGTCGTGGAGAATGAACTTTTCGCGACCGGCGCGCGCGGCGCGGAGTTGCCGATACGCCCCGTCGGCCTGCCATTTGGCGAGAATGCCCGGCTCCTTCTGGGGAAGCCCCGCCTTCATGGGGAAGTCGGTCTTCGGCAGGAAGACGGTGTCGCGCCAGTCGCGCGTCAGTTCTGGGGTGTCGGTCATGTCGTGAGGGCGCTTAGAGGAAGGTCGGTCGATACTCTAGCCCCTGCCCTTCAGGAGTTCGGCCCAAACCTGCCCAGACCCAAGACAGGCCGAACTGGGTTGGGGTGGGTTGCCCGCAGGAGCCGAGGCCAAGTTCTCGGGGAAAGGCCCCGCCCCAACCCCTCCCCTAAAGGGGAGGGGCCAAGATCCTGCGCGCCTCTTCGCAATCGCGCGCCATCTGCGCCGTCAATGCGTCCATGCTGTCGAACTTCGCCTCGGGCCGGATGAAGCTGTGCAGTTCGACCTCGATCTGCTGCCCGTAAAGGTCGCCCGCAAAGTCGAAGAAATACGGCTCGAGCAATTCCTTGGGCGGGTCGAAGGTCGGCCGCACGCCGAGGTTCGCCGCGCCGTCGAGCACGCGACCGTCCGCCAGCCGCCCGCGCACGGCGTAGATACCGTATCGGGGTCGCAGATAGTCACCCATGTCGACGTTCGCGGTCGGATAGCCGATCGTGCGGCCGACCTTGTCGCCGTGCTGCACGATGCCCTGAATCGTGAACGGCCGCGTCATCAGGCGGGCTGCCGTTGCGCAGTCGCCCGCTTGAAGAGCCTCGCGGATGCGGCTCGACGAGATAATCTCGCCGCTTTCGCTGACCGGCCCAACCGTTTCGACAGTCAGCCCATGCGCCGCGCCGATTGCGGCAAGCACGCGCGTATTGCCGCCACGCCCCTTGCCGAAGGTAAAATCTTCGCCGGTCACCACGCCGGCAGCACCTGCGCGCGCAATCAACCGGTCGGTGATGAACGCGTCGGCGCTCACGCCGGCCAGTTCACCGTCGAAGCGGAACACGAGCATCGCATCGGCACCGGCCGCGCCGAACAGGCGTTGCCGCTGGTCGAGCGTGGTCAGGCGAAACGGCGGCACGTCGGGCTTGAACCAGCGCACCGGATGCGGGTCGAAGGTCGCAACGACAGCCGGGCGACCCTGCGCCCGGGCCAGCGCTACGGCACGCCCAACAACCGCTTGATGCCCAAGGTGAAAACCGTCGAAGTTGCCGAGCGCGACGATACTGCCGCGCAACGCACCTTCGATCGTTTCATCCCCGCCCACGCGTTCCATGTGCCGCGCCTATAAAGAAAGCGGGGCCGCGACAATGGTCGCGACCCCGCAGCATGCGTATCGGAGAGAGCAGATACGCGAAGCTTGATCAGGCCTTGGCCTTGGCGTTGCACTTGGCCAGCGCGGCGTCGTCGAAATTGTCGGCGCCGACAGTGAAGCTCTCGAGCTTGCCGAACTTCTTGGCGGTCTGCTCGCAGACGATGGCAGGGCGCGACGTCGCCTTAGACGTGGTGCATCCCGCACTGCCGCAATTCCACAGCGTTTCACCAATGACGACGTTGCTGGCGACCGTCATTTTGGCGACCGGGACGACGCGGTAGCTGGGGGTCTGCGCCGAAGCAGGAAGGGAAACGCCGAGCGAAAGAGCAGCGGTTGCGAGCGAAATCAGGGTCTTGGAACGGAACATGGGGAGGTCCTTTCATTTCCAGTTGCGAATCACTACCTAGTCTTCTAGGTTTTAAGTTGCAACCAGAAACTGTTGCGGCACTGCAATATTTTTTCGGTGTTGTGCGACAGCAAAATTACGATAGGTTTCAGAGCAGGATGGGACATCTGAAAGAAAATCTCCGCGAGCTTGCCGACTGCGCGCTTCCCGCTGCGCTGGAGGCCATGGGCGAGCGCTGGTCGTTCCTGATCCTGCGCGCCTCGTTCAACGGGCTGCACCATTTCGAGGAATTCCAGTCGACCCTGGGGATTGCCCGCAACATCCTCGCAAATCGGCTCGGGCGGCTTGTCGATCACGGCATCCTGTCGCGCGAGGCCATGGCCGACGACCGGCGCAAGGTGGAATATCGGCTCACGCAAAAGGGCGCCGAACTGCTGCCGGCGATGCTGGCGCTGCGCCAGTGGGGCGAGAAGTGGGAATCGGGCGTGCCGTCAACGCCGGTCCTCGTCGATCTGCGCGACCAGCAGCCGATTCGCCAGATCAGCATTCTGTCGCACGACGGCCGCGTGCTGGACTTGCACGACCTGTGCTGGGCGCATGCCGAGGACGTGAAGCCGCTCGAGGGGGTGAAGCTCAAGGCAGTGGCTTAGGCGCGCCAGGCTAGGCGTTAGCGCAGCTATCGACAGCCGAACGAGGCGCGCCCGGCCGGCGTCGCTCAGGCGACGACCAGCGCCGTGGCATTGCCATGTCGTGTCTTTCCAAAATCCAGATTCCCGGCCCGGCAAAGCCGTGCCGTCGTCGGTCCTCGCCGCAGCGAGGCCGGCCGGACGGGTGCGTCTCGTAAATAGCTCCGCTATTTACGCGCGCTTACCCGTCGTAGTCCGCACCGAGATTCTGATTCCGCGGCGGCGCCGCTGCCGTCAGGCGAAGCGCTTCGGCCGACTGGCTCAGCGAACCCATCTCGTCGACGGCGTCGTCGTCATCGACCTGGACCTTTTGCAGGTTGCCGACCAGCGCTTCCTTCAGCTCCTCCGGAACCACCGTTTCCTCGGCGATCTCGCGCAGGGCGACGACGGGATTCTTGTCGCGGTCCCGGTCGAGCGTCAGTTCGGCGCCGCCCGAGATCTGCCGTGCGCGCTGTGCCGCGAGCAGGACGAGATCGAAGCGGTTGGGAATCTTGTCGACGCAATCTTCGACTGTGACGCGCGCCATCGGCTGAAATCCTCAAGGTCTGGTGATGCAGGAAAGCGCGTGCGCCTAGCAGCCGTATGCCCGAAAGGCAACCTCAACGCGACCTTGCCAGCCGGCACGTGACAGGCGAGACCGCGACCGTGCCCATCCGCCAGACCGTCGACGGCAACCTGCTGACCGTGCTTACCCGCGGGGAAGAGCGACTCGATGCGCTGATCGCGCTGATCGAGGGCGCCCGCACATCGCTCAGGCTGCTCTATTATATCTTCGCGCGCGACGTGGCGGGGCTGCGCGTGCGTGAGGCGATGATCGATGCCGCGAATCGGGGCGTCTCGGTACGGCTGATCGTCGACGGGTTCGGCAGCGACACAACCGGCGACGACGACTTCCTCGCGCCGCTGAAGGATGCCGGGATCGACCTATGCGTTTTCATCCCGCGATTCGGGCGGCGTTACCTGTTGCGCAATCATCAAAAGCTGGCACTTGCCGACGCGAACCGTGCGCTGGTCGGCGGGTTCAATGTCGCCGATGCCTATTTCGCCGATTACGACGGCCCCGGCGGCAGCGAGCTGGCCTGGCGCGATCTGGGCCTGCGGATCGAGGGACCGGCGGCGGCGGGGCTCGCCGGTTATTTCGACACGTTGCAGACCTGGACCCGCACGCCGAAGGCCCGGATGCGCGATCTCCGCCATGCGCTGGGCCAGTGGAGCAATCCCGAAGGGCCGGTGCGCTGGTTGCACGGCGGGCCCGTACGCCGGCTGTCTCCCTGGCTGCGGGCAATGCGCGACGACCTGCTGCGCGCCACCGACGCCTCGCTGGTCGCCGCCTATTTTGCGCCGACCCTTCGCTTCACCCGACTGATCGACCGGATCGCGCGGCGCGGCACGGCGCGCGTGCTGACGGCGGGCAAGACCGATAACAATGCAACGATCGGCGCGGCGCGATTCACGTTTCCCGGCCTGTTGCGAAAAGGAACGCGTGTCTTCGAATACATGCCATGCCGCCTTCACACGAAACTCTATGTGATCGACGACATCGTGCACATCGGCAGCGCCAATTTCGACCCGCGCAGCCTGTTCCTCAACCTCGAGATCATGCTCAGGATCGACGACAAGACATTCGCGGCCGCCATGCGTTCGTACATCGATGGCGAAATTGCCGACTCGCGGGAACGACTGCCGGCCGAGTTCAGCGGCCTTGCCAGCATTCCCGACCGCATGCGCAATGCGTTCTGCTACTTTCTCGTGGCGGTGCTCGACCCCAACATAACCCGCCGAATGAACGTCGGTATCGACTAACGCCGTTTCCTGCGCCTATCGGCAGGCATGCAAATTGCCGCGCGCACTCGACTGGACCGTGACTTTACCCTGTTGTTCATGGTGATGCTCGTCATTGGCGCGGGTAATACGGCGCTCCAGTCGGTGATGCCGGCGATCGGCCGATCGCTCAAGATTCCCGACAGCATCATCGCCATTGCCTTTTCGGTGTCGGCGCTCGTCTGGGTGATTGCCGCCCCGATCTGGGCGCGCAAATCCGACCAGACGGGGCGCCGACGCATGGTGCTGACCGGCCTTGCCGGCTTTTCGGTGTCCGTCCTGCTGTGCGCCATGTTCCTGACGATGGGCATCCACGGTCTCATCGGGCCGATCACGACGATCGGCGCCTTCGTCGTCGCGCGGATGATCTATGGTCTGTTCGGCGCTGCCGCGCCGCCGGCCGCCCAGGCGATCCTGGCATCGCGGACAACGCGCGAGGAGCGGACGAAAGCCCTGACGCTGCTGGCCTCGGCCTTTGGACTGGGGACGATCCTGGGACCGGCCCTGGCACCGTTCTTCGTGCTGCCCGGGGTCGGGCTCGCCGGTCCCGCCTATTTCTTTTCGCTGTGCGGCCTTGCTGTCCTGGTCACGACCTGGATCCTGCTTCCCAATGACGCGCCCGGCAGTACCGCACGCGGGGCCGTGACGAGCTATCCGTCGATCGGCGGCAATCCGACGGGCGCGAGCGTCACGGCGGCCGTGGCCGACCCGTCGACGGCGATCCTCAAGCTGACCGATCGCCGGATCTGGCCGTGGATGCTCGTCGGGCTGGTCATGGGCCATGCCCAGGCGATGGCAGGACAGGCGATGGGATTCCTCGTTCTCGACCGTCTGGGCGTCGATCCGACGCAGGGCCAACAGGCGGTGGGGCTCGTCTTGATGACGGGTGCCTTTGCCGCACTGCTCGTTCAATGGGGCCTGATCCCGTTGCTCGGCATGGCGCCGCGCGCGCTCGTCATCACGGGACTCGCGCTGGGCGGTGCGGGGTGCCTCATGGTCAGCGCGTCGACGACGCTGTACGGTCTGGCCGTCGCTTTCGGGCTGACGTCGGCCGGCTTCGGATTCGCCCGGCCCGGATATACGGCAGGATCGTCGCTCGCGGTCGGGCCCGAGCTCCAGGGCGCGGTTGCGGGGCGAGTCACGTCGGTCAACGGCGCGTCCTTCGTGCTGGGCCCCTCGATCGGCGTCGGACTCTATGAGGTGTGGCGACCCCTGCCCTATCTCGCTGCGGCAGCCATGTCGTTGATCTTAATGGTTTATGCGGTGTTGCGGCTCAGCAAGTCGCCCGAACTGCGCGGCGAATAAAAAAAGGGCCCGGTCGTTTCCGACCGGGCCTTGAAAGGTTTAGGAGAGGATGCCTGAAAGGCCTGCTCTATGTGCAGTGCAGCAAAACCTTTCGCAAGTGCGAAAAGAATAATCGAGATTGCGTTGATTGCATCTTGCAAGTTCTGCCTCTGTCGGGCTCAATGCAAATGGTGCAGCGCGGCATAGATTCGCGGCGCGTTAGGAATGGGGAAACGGGACGATGCGTCGTCTGCCATCGCTTTCGGGCGTCGAAGCCTTTGTCGCAGTCGCGCGCACGGGTTCGGTCAAGGCGGCTGCCGAGGAGTTGTCGCTCTCGTCTCCGGCACTCAGCCGCCGTTTGCAATCGCTCGAGCGCTTCATCGGCAAGCCTCTTTTCGAACGCCGGCACCACGCGCTGGCGATGAATGCAGACGGCGATCGCCTGCTCGCGCTTGTGGCGCCGGCGATCGACCAGCTGTCCGATGCCATCGAGCGAGTCGCGGGCACCGGCGGCATCATGCGGTTGCGCCTCGGGGTGCTGCCGCTGTTCGCGTCGCAGCAGCTGATGCCGAGGCTGCCGCAACTGCGCGCCGCGCACCCGTCGCTGCACCTCGACATCGATACGGGTGGTCATGCCACGGCGCGACTCGGCGACGGGATCGACGCGGCCATCGTGCTCGCCCGCGACATCGACCCCTCGCTCTACGCCAAGCGACTCGACCGCAACGAAGTGTTCGCGATCGCGTCGACCGACCTGATGGTCGACGGTGCGCCCCTGACCGAGCCGCGACAGCTCAAGGGCCTGACCGTCTTCATCCATCGCGACATGCCTGACACCTATGACGAGTGGCGCCGTGCGGTCGGCCTGATGCAGGCCGAGCCCGCGGCCATCGACCTGTTCGACTCGGGGCAGCTGATGCTCGATGCGGCGGCACAGGGCCTGGGCGTCGCCTTCATGCACGGCAGCCACCTGTCGAGCGCGCAGGACCCGCGCCTGACCCGCGTCTTCGACGTGGAAGTGGAAAGTCCGTACAGCTACTGGTTCGTCTGCCGACCCCGCGCGCTGGAGACGCGCCCGGTAAAGCTGTTCCACGACTGGCTGGTCGGCGCGATGACCACCGCGTCGAACGACTGAAGCGTCACCCGGCGGCCATAGCCGTCGACCCCGGGGTCAGGCGGCCACGGCCTTCACGATCTTGCCGGGCGTCCGCGGCGGCTCGCCCTTCGGCAGGGCGTCGACATGTTCCATGCCCGACGTCACTTCGCCCCACACGGTATACTGGCCATCAAGGAACGTGGCGTCGTCGAGGCAAATGAAGAACTGGCTGTTTGCCGTGTTGGGCTGATTCGTCCGTGCCATCGAACATACCCCCCGCTTGTGCGGCTCGCGGCTGAATTCCGCCTTGAGGTCGGGCAGCTTGGACCCCGACATGCCGGTACCCGTGGGATCGCCGCCCTGCGCCATGAAGCCAGCAATGACGCGGTGGAAAATCACGCCGTCGTAGAATCCCTCGTTCGCCAGCGTCGTGATCCGTTCGACATGCCCCGGCGCGAGATCGGGCCGGAGCTTGATGGTCACATCGCCCGTGTCGAGCGTCAGGGTCAGGGTGTCGGCCATGTCGGTCCTCTCAAAAAAACTTTGCCGCCCTTAGGCAGCCTTCGCCAATCCTGCCAGCCCATATTCGGCGGCAATCAGGGCATAGCTGCGTACGCGGGCTGCATGATCGGGAAGGATATTGACGAGCATCAGCTCATCCGCCCCGTAGATCGAGGCCACGTCGTCGAGCTGCGCCCGCACTTCACCCGGCGAGCCGAGCGCCCGGCGACGCCGGACGGACGCCACCGGTTGCGTTGCCGCCCATGCCGCCGCCTGCTCGACCGAGGGAACCGCGATAAGCTCGCCGCGCAACAGATGCGCGAACATCATCTGTGACGGCAGGGCCAGACGTTCGGCCTCTGCCGTAGTTGGCGCCGCGATCGTCCATGTCGCCACCATCACGTGCGGCGCAGCTATGCGTCCCGGCCTGAACCGCGCCCGGTAAAGCTGCGCCAGCGGGGCGGCGTCCGAATTGATGAAGTCGGCGATGCAATAGGGTAGCCCGGCCTCCGCCGCCCAGATTGCCGAATCCTGCGAACTGCCGAGCAGCCAGACTTCGGGGGCCCCGCCTCCCGAGGGCAAGCTGTCCTGGAGGCCGGCGAACGGATGATCTGAAGGCATCGTCCCGTCGAGATAGGCGATCATTTCCGCCAGATTGTTGGGAAAGTCATCGACCGGCATGCGGCGTGTACGGTCGCGCTGCAGGGCATAGGCCGTGCGCTGGTCGCTGCCCGGTGCACGTCCTACCCCTAGGTCGATCCGCCCCGGCGCGAGCGCCGACAGGAGCGCGAAAGTTTCGGCAACCTTGAAGGGCGAATAGTGCGGCAACATGATGCCACCCGATCCCACGCGGATGCGCGACGTGGCGAGCGCCACTGGACCGATCAGCGCTTCGGGTGCCGCCCCCGCAAGCCCGGGTGACGCATGATGTTCGGCAAGCCAGTAACGGTCGTAGCCGAGCGCGTCGCAATGCCGCGCCAGATCGAGCGTGTTGGCAAGTGCTTCGGACGCAGTCGATCCTTGGGCAATCGGGGTCTGGTCGAGGACGGAAAGGCGATAGGACATGTTTCCGAGATAGGTGTTCGGGTGTGGATTGCGACCCCGGCCTTGACGTTACCCACAAAAGCATCAGACGGGCCTTTGACCCGATGCGCAAACCATAGCCCGAGCGAGAGGAGGTACCAGCGATGAGCGAAACCGATCTCCGCCCGGAGACTCGCCCCGAGCTGCGCGCCGACGATCGGGGCGATGCAGCCCCCGATACCCGCATGGACGCGGACGACCGGCTGCGACCGGACTTCGTGCGCGAGGTTCTTGCCCGCGTCGATGCGGGCGACGACGAGGGCGCGCGAACTTTGGTCGCGCCGCTGCATCCGGCGGACCTTGCCGACCTGTTCGAACTCGCGCCCGAGGACCGGCGCGGAGCGATGGCGACGGCTTTCGGCGAGTTGCTCGACGGCGACGTTTTGGCGGAGATGAACGATCACGTCCGTGAGGGCATGATCGACCAGCTCGAGCCCTATCAGGTCGCGGATATCGCGGCAGAGCTCGATACGGACGACGCGGTCGCCATCATCGAGGACATGGACGACGCCGATCAGGCCGCCGTCCTTCGGGCGCTCGACCCCGATGACCGCGCCGCGATCGAGGCGGCGCTGTCCTATCCGGAGGAATCAGCCGGCCGACTGATGCAGCGCGAGCTGATCGCGGTGCCCGAGCATTGGAGCGTCGGACAGACGATCGATTATCTTCGCGACAATGCAGACCTGACGACCGACTTCTGGGAAATTTATGTCGTGGATCCGGCGCACAAGCCGATCGGCACCTGTCAGCTGTCGTGGATCCTCCGCACCCCGCGCACCATCGCGATGGCCGATGTGATGAAGCGCGAGCAGACGCTGATCCCGGTCGACATGGACCAGGAGGAAGTGGCGCTGCGCTTCCAGAAATACGCGCTGATTTCAGCCGCCGTCGTCGACCATGACGGGCGGCTGGCGGGCATGATCACCGTCGACGACATCGTGCACGTCATCCAGCAAGAGGCTGGCGAAGACATTTTGCGCCTGTCGGGTGCCGGCGATGGCGACATCAACCAGCCGATCCTGCTGACAGTGCGGACGCGCCTGACCTGGCTGGTCGTCAATCTGGGAACGGCGATCCTCGCGGCGTCCGTGGTCGGGCTTTTCCAGGGCGAGATCGCGCGATTTGCGCTGCTCGCCGTGCTCATGCCGATCGTCTCGGGGATGGGCGGCAATGCGGGTACGCAGACACTGGCCGTGGTCGTGCGCGCGCTGGCGACGAACCAGCTGACCAGTTCGAACACCCGCCGCATGATCCTGCGCGAATTCAGGATCGCGCTTGCCAACGGGACCGCGCTTGGCCTCATGATCGGTTGCGCCGTGGGGCTGATCTTCGCCAATCCCGTACTCGGGCTGGTCATCGGGTCGGCGATGGTCATCAACAATCTGGTGGCGGGCCTGTCGGGTATCCTCGTGCCGGTGACCCTCGAAAAGTTCGAAGTGGATCCCGCCGTGTCGTCGGCCGTTTTCGTGACGATGATGACCGACGTCATGGGCTTTTTCAGCTTTCTGGGGTTGGCGGCTCTCGCCGGCCTTGCCGGTTAGCATGCTTCACCTGACGAAGGTCGCGTTCGGCGCGACATCGCTCGACCAGATGCTCGGCTGGTGGGAAAACCGGGGCCCGCAGGCGCGGCTAACGACACGCTACAAGCCCAAGCGCGCGGACGAGCTCGTCGGCGGATCGCTGTTCTGGATTCTGAAGCACCAGCTGGTCGCGCGCACCGAGATCCTCGGATTCGAAGAGGCCGAAGGCGGCAAGACCGACATTGTCGTCAGCACGGCGATCGTCCGGGTCCGGCCGGTCGCGCGACGCGCCCATCAGGGCTGGCGCTATCTCGACGCCGCCGATGCGCCGCTCGACCTCTTGACTGGCGAGGGCGCAGACGATCTTCCCGCAAAGCTGGTGGGCGATCTGTCAGCGCTGGGGTTGATCTGACCTGCAACTGACTGTGCCGCTGCCGACATTCTTGACGGTGCAGGCAGGCGAGCCAAGTATCGTCACGGCACCGCTACCTGTCATCGTCACATTGGCCGCGCGCTTGACCGAAAGCGTCACGGCGCCGGCGCTTTCGCTGGTGAGTTTCAGGTCGGCGACGACAAGCTTCGCACCGTCAAGAGTGCCGGCGCCGCGCAGCGTTGCATTGAGCGTCGACACCGTCCCGGCAAGGACCAGCGTTCCCGAACCTACCGCGCCGATGTCCATCCTGTCCGCAGCGACGGCGCCGATCGCCAGTGATCCGGGCCCTTCCAGCGACGCCGCGACACGTAGGCCCTTCAGCCGGTCGACCGAGACCTTTGCCGGGCCGCTGACCCAGATGTTGGACAGGGCGGGCAAGGTGATGCGAACGGTGGCGGCGGGCGGCTCATGACCGGCGTCGCTGCCCCAGGTCGAACGGTCGCGCCTGATGGTCAGTTGTCGGCCCTGCACCTCTACGCTGGCCACATCTATTGCTGCTTGCGTGCCGAGGATTCGTCCCGTTGTCGCGACGCCGGTACGTACCTCGACGATAAATCCGCCCTCAACGTGGATGCGGTCGAAGTCGGTGAGGGACAAGGTGCGCTCGGCGGCGACGGCGGGAGCCGCGCAGGCGAGCGACAGCAAGGTTAAATACTTGATCATGCGTCCAGCATGAGCGTCGGCGAAGGGCGGAGCAAGCGCTGCCCGCTACCTAGCCCGTACAACGTGCGTTGCCGGAGCCGCGAGACGTGATGGCGCACTCGCGCGTTCCCTTGACCGTCGCGTCACCCGATCCGGTCAGCGTGAGCGACGCCGACCTGCGCGCGAAGGCCCAAGCGCTGCCCGACCCCTTGACGGCAATCGCCGCCGTGTCGGCCTTCAGATCCTCTGCCTTGAGATCGCCCGAGCCGACGAGATCGGCACTGAGCGCCCCCGTCGTCCCGCGGGCGTCGAGCGTGCCCGACCCGCGCAGGCCCAATTTGGTCGTCGCCGCAGCGATGTCGGCGATCTTCAGCGTGCCCGAGCCGGAAAGATTGGCCTCGAATTCGGCCCCGTCGGCGCGGTCGATGCTGACATCGCCCGAGCCCGCCAGTTCGGCGGCACGAATGGTCGGAAGAGTCACCGTGATGACCACGTCGTGGTTCGTCGACCAGCCCATGCCCATCGAAGGCTTGTGACCAACCAGCAGCTTGCTGCCCTCGGTCCGGATATCGAGATTATCGAGGAGCTTGGCGGGACCGCGCGCGACGACGCCCGCGGTCGGGCCGCGTACGATATTGACCGTATCGGACCCGCCCACGCGGACCGCATCGAAACCGGACACGGCGAAACTGCGCGATTCGACCTTGCCCACGTCGGCGAAGGCAGCGCATCCGGCAAGGGCAGTCCCCAGGGCGGCAGCAGCAACGAACAGGCGCATGACGTTTCTCCAAAACTGTATTGTCGATGCAATACAGTTTTGGAAGAACGGGTGCAAGGCGGGTCAGGCGACCTTGTTGTAGATCGCGGCCGATGCCCGCAGGATTTCGAGCAGCTTTTCAAGCGCCCTGGGTTCGTCGAGCTCTTCCATTGCGGCCAGCTCGCGGGCGAGACGCGAGGCTGCGGCCTCGAAAATCTGGCGCTCGGAATAGCTCTGTTCGGGCTGGTCATCGGCACGGAAAAGGTCGCGGACCACTTCGGCGATCGACACGAGGTCGCCCGAATTGATCTTGGCTTCATATTCCTGGGCGCGGCGCGACCACATGGTCCGCTTGACCTTGGGCTTGCCCTTGAGCGTCGCCAGAGCCTCGCGCATCGTCTTGTCCGAAGACAATTTGCGCATCCCGACGCTTTCGGCCTTGTTGGTCGGAACGCGAAGCGTCATCCGCTCTTTCTCAAAGCGCAGCACATAGAGTTCGAGCGCCATCCCCGCGATTTCCGATTTCTGGAGCTCGACCACACGGCCGACGCCGTGCTTGGGGTAAACGACATAATCGCCAACGTCGAAAAGCAGCGCAGGTGCAGCGGCCATTTTTATCCTTTCGTGGACCATCAGCGTGCAAGGCGGCTTCGCAGGCCGCACGGATGCGGCACGGTCAAATCGGCGGTGCAGGGATGGTTCCGGTTGTGCACTTCCCACGCGGACGAGGAAGCCGTCCGCCTGTGCGGACAGCGTTTAACAGATTCGCAACAAAATTACCACCCTTTGTCACAATGCATCCGAACCGGTGCATTGTCCTCAAACGGGTCAGTCGCCCTGACCGGGCTCCGGCGAGAAATGCGCCTCGAACTTGCCCTCGACGCCCTTGAAGGCGTCGGCATCGGCCGGCGCAGGACGGCTGCGCGTGATGTTGGGCCATTGCGCCGAGAAAGTGGTGTTGAGCTCGAGCCATTTTTCCAGGCCGTTTTCGGTATCGGGCAGAATCGCCTCGGCCGGACATTCGGGCTCGCACACGCCGCAATCGATGCACTCGCTGGGGTTGATGACGAGCATGTTCTCGCCCTCATAGAAGCAGTCGACCGGGCACACTTCGACGCAGTCCATGTATTTGCAGCGGATACAGGCGTCGGTGACGACATAGGTCATTGGGTAGAGCGCTCCGGTTCTTCGATGCGCGCCGCGTTAGTTTTCGGGCGGCGGCGCGTCAATCATGTCCGTATAGCAGGCGCGCGCTTCCCATGGCGGGCCGCGCCGGGTCGGCAGCTGCTCGACCCGAACGACCCGGATGTCGCCGCGATGGGTCGCAAATGTCAGCGTGTTCCCGACCCGCACCAGCGTCGCCGGCTTGGTGATCGGGCGACCATCGATGCGAAGGTGTCCGGCGGTCGCAAGCGATTGCGCAAAGCTGCGTGAGGCGGACAGGCGCGCAAACCACAGGAAACGGTCGAGCCGCATGCCGGCGTCACCCAAGGCGCAAGGTCTCCAACGCGGCAAAGGCATTTGATTTTGAAGGCTTGGTCGGCCGCTGCGCCTTTGGCAGGGTGCGCCACGACCAAAGCCCCCCCGCGTCGGCGTGAAAGCCGAGCGCGGCGAGGATGGCGGCGAAAGTGGCGGCATCGATCCCGAAGGACGTGGCGAGCGCCGTGTCCGGGACAAAGGCTTCACGCGCCGTGCGCAGGTCGTGGGTCGCGCGCGCGATGCGTTCGACGAGGTCCAGCCGCACGAGAGTATCGCCGAAGGCCCGGTAGCCGCGCGCCACCCGACCGCTGCCCGTCGTCGCGCCGGGCTTGAGCGTATCGGCCACCGGCGTCCCCGCCCGCACCGCATCGAGCGCGTTCGCCCAGAACAGCGCGCCGGGTTTGAGCAATCGCGCGTCATAGACATCGAGGCTGCCGATCGTGAGGCCCGAGCGAGTGAGCGCGCGACGCAAGTCGCTGCCCAAGCCGCCGAGCGCGCCGTCGATATCCGCGCGGGGCACGATGCCGCCCCCGGCGATCAGCGGCGCCAGGACGGCACGCGTCGGCGCGGGGGTTTTCGGCGAAGCGCGTGCCGCCTCCATGTCGCGTAAGGGCCCCAAATAGCGCGCCAGTTGCGTATCGAGCCATCTCGCCAGCCGTGCCGCGACCCGCGTCCGGTCGCCGGCATCAAGCGCATCGAGCGCCCGGTCGAGACGGATGTCGGGTGTCAGCGCGCGGCCGCAGGCGAGCGTCGCAACGACGCGGCCGGCCCATTCGAGCGTGAGCGGACTGCGGCTGCCGTCCACCCGGAAGGCGCTGTCGGCTGCAGCAACCAGCGCGGCGGCGCGCTTTGCCCGCTCGGCAACGAGGAAACGCTCTGCGGCGGCGATCAGGCGCTTGCGATCGACGCCCCGCGCCGACGGGTCGACACTGAAGGCAAAGCCTTCGAGCCGACCGATGCTCTCTGCCTCGACCATGACGGCACCGTCGTCGTCTACCGCGACCGCGAGCAACCCGACGTCGCCCCCGACCTGGCGCATCAGCACCGACGTCCGGCGGTCGACGAAGCGTTCCGTGAGCCGCGCGTGCAGCGCGTCGGAAAGCCGTTCCTCGACGGCCTGCGTCCGCGCGGCCCAGTGCCCCGGATCGGCAAGCCAGTCGGCGCGGTGGGCGATATAGGCCCAGGTCCGCACCCCGGCGATGCGGCCGCCGAGCGTCTCGACATCGCCGTCGACGCGATCGAGGCGCTGCAATTCGTCGGCGAACCAGGCGACGGGAACATGGCCCGACCCCTCGCTTAGGTGGCGGAACAGCCGCCCGACGAAGCGGGCATGATGGTCTGCGCCCACCTTGCGGAAGTCGGGCACGCCGCACGCCGCCCACAGCCGCGCGACCATTTGTCCCCGCGCGCGGCCCCGCACGTCGGGATCTTCGGCCAGGCGCTTGAGCACGGCGAGGTCGACCGATTGCGGCGCGCTGCGCAGCTTTTCATGGTGCGGCGGCGTCTCGAGGCTTTCGATCAGCGTGTCGAGCGAGGCCGTGTCCGGCGCACCCTCGCGCCAGTAGAAATGGTCGAGCCGGGGGAAACGATGTTCTTCGATGGCCTCGATTTCTTCGGGCCGGAATGCCGAGGGTCCGATTTCGGAGCCGAGCGACCCGAAGGTTCCGTCGCGCTGGTGGCGCCCCGCCCGCCCGGCGATCTGCGCCATTTCGGCGACGGTCAGGCGCCGCAGCCGATGGCCGTCGAACTTGGTGAGGCTGGCAAAGGCGACATGGCCGATGTCCATGTTGAGGCCCATGCCGATGGCGTCGGTCGCGACGAGATAATCGACCTCGCCCGCCTGATACATGGCGACCTGCGCATTGCGGGTGCGGGGCGACAGCGCCCCCATCACGACCGCCGCGCCGCCGCGCGTCCGGCGCAGCATCTCGGCGACCGCGTAGACTTCCTCGGCGCTGAACGCGACGATGGCGGAGCGTTTCGGGATGCGCGACAGCTTTTTCGCGCCGGCATAGCTGAGCGTCGAAAAGCGCGGGCGGCGGGTGATCTCCGCCTCGGGCACCAGCGCGCGGACGAGACCGCCGATGCTGGCCGAACCGAGGATCATCGTCTCCTCGCGCCCGCGCACGCGCAGCAACCGGTCGGTGAAGACATGGCCGCGCTCCGGATCGGCACCCAGCTGCGCCTCGTCGATCGCGGCAAAGGCGACGTCGCGGTCGACCGGCATGGATTCGGCCGTGCACAACAGCCAGCGCGCGCCCGGCGGCAGGATCTTCTCCTCGCCGGTCAGCAGCCCGACTTCCTTCGGTCCCTTGAGCGCGATGACGCGGTCGTACACCTCGCGCGCCAGCAGGCGCAGCGGAAAGCCCATGACGCCGGACGAATGCGCGCACATCCGCTCTATGGCGAGATAGGTCTTGCCGGTGTTGGTGGGCCCGAGGACCGCCGTCACATGGGGGCGCGGCTGCGACATCGGTCCTACATCGGTTGTGCGCACGCCCTGCGCAACCGGGCAATTGAGTTCCGGGCATGGCGGGCGCCCGCCGCCGAAACCCCACAGTTCGCCGCAAGCGGCAGACCGCCTGCCAGAAGTTAGTTTGACTTTAACCCTGTCGCTCCACAACGCTCGGGCCCGGGTGGTCGTCAAAGAACGGCCGGGCGGGTTGCACTCTGAGGCGGGCGGAAACAGGTTGTTTCAGGCGAACGATAGCGGATTCGGCGGCGCCGGCACGGCCATGCTGTCGCTCGACCGTGCGCTGCCCGGAGGCGCCCTGTCCTTCGGTCGCGCCCGATCGACCCGTCCGCAAGGCGGACGCTTCAGCATCGATGTATTGCCTGATCTGGGGGTCGATGTCGGCAGTCGCCAGTGGTGGCAAGGTCTTGCCGCGTGCATCGCCCTTTGCGCCACGACGATCGCACTCGCGCCGGGTTTCAGGCCGCTGGTCGTTCCTGCCGCGCCGCCGATTTCGGCGGCAGCATGGGAAGAAAGCCGCGCACAGAGCATTTCCCCGCTCGCCTGGGGCGCGGACAGCGGTCGTCGCATGGCGGCCACGGATGCCGTCCAGCCGCTGGCCGATACGCCCGAGCGACCCCAGATCGACCTTACGGCCACATTGGGCGAGGGCGATGGGCTGGCCCGCGCGCTGGAACGCGCGGGTGTCGGCGGGGCGGAGGCGCGCCGCATTGCCGACATGACATCCGATGTCGTCGATCCGGATGCGATCCCGGCCGGTACCGCGCTTGCCGTCACGCTCGGCCGGCGGGCCAACAAGGCCGAGGCGCGGCCGCTGCAGTCCCTCGCCTTTCGGGCGCGCTTCGACATGCGCGTCAATTTCGTGCGGCTGGGGAATGCCCTGTCGATGCAACGCCTGCCCATTGCCGTCGATTCCAGCCCCCTGCGTGTCGAAGGGCGGGTCGGGAACAGCCTGTATGCGTCGGCCCGGGCGGCCGGTGCGCCGGCTGGTGCCATCCAGACCTATATCCGCGCGCTCGCGCCCCATGTCGCGATGCAAGACATCGGCCCCGAAGACCGGTTCGACCTGATCGTCGAACAGGAGCGCGCCGCGACTGGCGAAGTCCGCTACGGCAAATTGCTCTACATCGGCCTGAACCGTGGCAACCGGGCCACGCGCATGATCCAGTGGGATGTCTCGGGCGACGGCCGGAGCGAATGGTATGATGCCGCAGGCGTCGGCGAGCGCCACGCGGGGTTCGTCATGCCGGTCGCCAATGCCCGCAAGACCAGCGGCTTCGGTTGGCGGCTGCACCCGCTGCTCGGCTATTCGCGGATGCATCAGGGCACGGATTACGGCGCGGCCTATGGCACGCCGATCAGGGCCGTCACGGACGGCATCGTCAGCTTTGCCGGCTGGCATGGCGGGCATGGCAACATGGTCCAGCTGAAGCACCCGAGCGGACTGGGCACGGGCTACGCCCATATGAGCCGGATCGCGGTCGCGCCGGGCGCGCGGGTCAGCCAGGGCCAGATCATCGGCTATGTCGGGTCCACGGGGCTGTCGACGGGCCCGCATCTCCATTTCGAAGTCTATCGCGACGGGGCACCGGTCAACCCGTCGGGTGTCAGCTTCGAATCGCGGTCGATCCTCGAAGGGGCGCAACTCGCGGCGTTCCGCGCGAAACTGAACAATATCCTGTCGATGCAGCCGCAGCGCCTTCAGGTCGCCGCACGCTAGACCGTTTCGGGCGGCGTTTCGGGGCGCCCCTTGAACCCCTGGGCGACCACATACCATTCGGACGAATCCTTGCGGCTGGCCGGCGGCTTGGCATGTTTCACATGGCTGAAGTTCCGCTTCAGCTCGGCAACGAGCGCGCTGTCCGCCCCGCCGGCGAAAACCTTGGCGACGAAGGCGCCGCCCGGACGCAGGACCTGCACGGCGAATTCGGTCGCGGCCTCGACCAGGCCCATGGTGCGGAGCGCATCGGTCGGTGGATGGCCCGTCGTGTTCGCGGCCATGTCAGACAGAACGAGGTCGGGTGCGCCGCCGAGTGCGGTGATCAGATAGTCGGGCGCAGCGTCCGCCATGAAATCCATCTGGACGATGTGCACGCCGTCAATCGGATCGACGGGCAGCAGGTCGATGCCGACGATGTGTGCACGCGGTGCCTGCTTGCGCACGACCTGCGCCCAACCCCCGGGCGCGATGCCGAGGTCGATGACAAAGCGCGCGCCCTTCAAAATCGAAAAGCGCTCGTCGAGTTCGCTGAGCTTGTAGGCGGCACGGCTGCGGTAACCCTCGGCATGCGCGCGCTTGACATAGGGGTCGTTGAGCTGGCGGGCGAGCCAGCGGTTCGACTGGGCCGTGCGCCCCCGTGCGGTCTTCACCCGGGTGCGTGAGGCGCCCCCGCCGCGGCTCATCGGTTGGGGCTCATCGGACGGGCCTCATCGCGCAGCGCCGGCCATGAGCGAGCGCAAGATGCCCTCGCGAATGCCGCGGTCGGCCACACCGACGCGGGGCGCCGGCCAGAGATCGAGGATCGCCTCCAGAATCGCGCATCCGGCAACCACGAGGTCGGCGCGCTCGCTGCCGATGCAGGCGACCTTTGCCCGTTCGGCAATCGACATGGCGGCAAGCTCGCGGCCGATGCGGCGCATGTCGCCGACCGGCACGTGCAGGCCGTCGACCGCGCGCCGATCGTAGCTGGGCAGGTTGAGGAAGACGCTGGCGAGCGTCGTCACCGTGCCGCTGGTGCCCAGCAGCCGCAACGCGCCTTCGGGGAGGTGGAGCGTCCCCAGAGCGTCGGCGACGCGGGCCTTCATGCGTTCATAGCTTGCCAACCGCTCGGTGCGGTCACCGACGCCCTGCGGTTCGCTTTCGGCCAGTGAAACCACGCCCCAGGGCACGCTGATCCAGTCGGCGATCTGCGGCGGGCCGTCGCCCGGCAGCAGCTCGACCAGCTCGGTCGACCCGCCGCCGATGTCGAAGATGAGCGCGGGGCCGTCGCCGGGTTCGAGCAGCGCGTGGCACCCCTGCACCGCCAGCCGCGCTTCCTCGCCGGGGTCGATGATATCGAGCGCGATGCCGGTCTCGCGGTAGACCCGGTCGACGAATTCGCGACCGTTCTCGGCGCGACGGCACGCTTCGGTGGCGACCGCGCGCGACAGGTGCACCCCGCGCTTGATCAACTTGTCCGCACAGATCGACAACGCGCCCAGGGCACGCTCAATGGCGACGTCGCTCAGCCGACCCGAAGCCGCCAGCCCCTCACCCAGCCGCACGATCCGCGAAAAGGCATCGACGATGATGAAGTCATTGCCCGAGGGACGCGCGATGAGCAGACGGCAGTTGTTGGTGCCCAGATCGAGCGCGGCATAAGTTCGCCGCGGCTGCCAGCTGCCGGATATATTGTGCTGCCTCGCGCCCTCGGCGGCAGAGGCGGCTGAACCGTGATGGTCGGCCATCGAATATCTGCCCAATCGCTGCAGGCAAACCAGCCGCAGCACTTGGATGCAGGTGTAGCGATACTGCCACGTCGCGGCAACCGTTGCCCACCAGAACGCCCGTCGATACCGCATCCGCGTTGACTTCGCCCGCCGATTCGACCTACACGCGCGCCTCGGCGCTGCCCTGTCGTCTAATGGTAAGACAACGGTTTCTGATACCGTTTATCGAGGTTCGAATCCTCGCGGGGCATCCAGCAACCCATCCAGCACAGTCCATGCCAAGCTGAAAAAGCCTTGCTTTTCCGCCGGTGTTCTGCATATGTTTTCCGCAGCTGTTTTTTGCCGACCGGCGCAATCCGCGTTCGATTGAGGGAAAGAATGAGGGAAGGAAAAGTGGGATCCAAAAGGGATTTCTAAACTATCTCCGGGTCAAGAAAGCCGGGGCCGGCCGCCACTTCGACGGGACGGTTCCGGGACTGTGCCTCGTTGTCCAACCGAGCGGCTCGCGTTCCTGGGTGCTTCGACTTCAGCGTGTAGGCAAGCGGCGGGATCTGGGGCTTGGCGGTTTTCCGGACGTCGGTCTCGAGGAAGCCCGCGACAAGGCTCGGGCGCTCAGAAAGCTCGCTGCAACCGGCGCAGACCTGATCGCGGCACGCGACAAGGAGCGCGTCATTATTCCGAGCTTCCGAGAAGCTGCCGAGGCCTGTCACAAGGCTCGCGAGCGCGGTTGGGCACCGCGTCACGCCAAGGCCTTCCTCGCAACGCTGGAGCTCCACGCGTATTCCACAATCGGCAAATTGCGCGTCGATAGCGTCGACGAAAAGGACATCGTCGCGGTTCTGTCTCCGCTTTGGCAGAGCAAGCCAGCTGCTGCGCGCAAGATCCGTCAGCGGATCGGTGTGGTGCTCGATTACGCAAAAGGCTCGGGCTGGCGGGCAACGGGCGCGCCGCGCGATGGACTTCGGCCCCTCTTGGCCAAGCAGACCAAGGCCGGCAATTTCGCAGCGGTTCCTTTCGACGAAGTGCCACCGCTTGTTGCATCGCTCCAAGGCGGCGAGCCAACGAGCGGCCGCCTGGCGCTGATGTTCACGATCCTGACGGCAGCGCGATCGGGCGAAGTCCGCGCGATGAGATGGTCGCACCTCGATCTGGTGCGCAAGCTATGGGTGCGGCCCGCAGCGCTTATGAAAACGGGTGAAGCGCACAGTGTCACCCTGTCGCCGCAGGCGCTCGTCATCCTCGAAGCTGCCGCGGCGAGGCGCTCAAGCAAGAGCGATTGCCTGGTCTTCGTTGGAACGGGTGACCGGCCGATGTCTGACATGACCCTCTCCAAGGCGTTGCGGACGGCGGGGCGGCTCGAGACGGTTCACGGATTTCGCTCGTCCTTCCGGGACTGGGCAGCCGAGCGCATGCCTGAAATACCGGATGCCGTCGCCGAAGCAGCGCTCGCGCACGTCGTGGCTGACAAGGTCGTCGCCGCTTACAAAAGAACAAACTTCATCGAAATGCGCCGCGAACTGGTGGACGCGTGGGGACGGTACTGTGCGGTGCCGCCAACTTCCAATCGGCGTACGAAGCGCAAAGTCGCGGAAAGTTTGAAGTGAACCAGTCAATCCTGCGGACGTCGGCCAGCTTCTGTAACCTTGTAGAGCCTCGTCATGAAACATTGGTATTAGGCGTCTGGCCAAGACCGGCCATCGGCAGGGATCGGCAAGCGTCCGTCCGAGGCCGTTCAGCGGCGAACCTCCGACCGAACGACCGTTTTCGAGTTGCGCGGGAGACCGGCTCTACGACGATGTTTGATGGAAAGCGGTTAGTCGCCTTTCGGTAAGGTCCCTATGCTAATGGACGATCTGATCGCTTGGGATCATGTGGTGTGGGCAGGTTCTAAGCATGTGCGGTCCAGTCGCGATCCGTCCAAGACTAGGAAGCTGCGTGATTGGAATAAGACTTAGGATGGCGATTTGAGCGATAGCGAGGGGACAGAGCAAATAGATCCAGCGTGGAAGCTGGGTCGGCTTCAAATATATCCTGTCTCCTCCCATTTTGCACTGGTATTGTTTCTGGTCGTCGGCTCGGCAATTGCCATTCCGGCCCAGATGTTCATCGACTGGGGTCATCCTCGGGGACCATTCCAAAATCCGCACATAAATGCAGCGGATTATGCTTGGCCTGTAGGCTGCGAGAAGAGCAGTCATCGAGAGTATTCGACTGATGGAGGCTTTGACAAGATAGCGGCAGCATGCATGGATCAGCGATATAAATTAGGTGATGGCTGGAAATGGGGATGGGGGAGCAGAAATGACCGAGTACGTCCTGACTTCTATAGAGTCGGTAATGACGCCATCGCAATCTCTTGCGACATGTGGAACCGATGCATTGTACGGCATTTAGTGAAGAATGTATTTTATCAGCACAGGAGTTAGGTTCGCAGATACCTTGTCACGATCAAGCATCTTACTGCGTGAGCCCCTGCCTTCATGAGGTGGGCCGCGTAATTTAATTGGTTGAAAAAAGGCCGCAGCCATCGTTGAGTCTGCGGTGTGATAGCTGGGCGGCTGTCCGCTTTCGGAGGCGGATTTGGACCAGTCGAACGGCTGACTCTGGGGCGGTTGCCGCCGGGCAGCTTTCGGTCCTGATACCTGACTGTCGGGTTCATGCTTGAATCGTTGACGCTCAAAGCTTCACTCGAAGCCGCGTGTCGCACAGCGCACAAAACAACCTGTTAGAGCCCGCCGAACGATCTTCAAGGCGGCTAGCGCTCATCCAGTTGAGACAACAGGGAACTGCCTGGCCTTAATTTACAAGGGTGCGGCACTTCGATCGCCGAGCAGGCGTCGCAGGCTTTCAACCTTGACCAGCGTGCTCGTTCCGATCTTAACGATTTCAACGTCGCCGGCCTTAATCAACTCGTAGAGTTTCGAACGCCCGATCCCAGTCATGCGCACTGCCACCTGAATCCTTACGGTGATCGGGTCGAAGTCGGGTGACACCCGCGTCGGTTTTTCTGTTGTCGCCTCGTCTTTCACCGCTCGCTCCTAATTGAGGCCGAAAGCGGTTTCGCGGCGCGACAGTTCGGCAACATGCTCGGCCAGCGATTTGGCAATCATCCGGGCGGTCCCTGCGCCCCAACGCGGCCGGATTTCGGCAATGTCCTCGCCGAGAGCTTCCGAAAGGGCATTGGGTAGTGCTGCAATAAGCGCGTCAAGAAAGGGTGCCATATTCGTCGTCGCCCATTCGAACCCGAGGGCTTCCTGGCCAAGTAGCGCGAGAATGAGTGCCGGGCGGGGCTCGAATCCGGCGGCGGCAAAGATGTCGAGGGCTTCCTGCGTCGTCACCGGGCGCTTGCCGGCGAGGACACGCAACAAGGCATCCTTATGCAATCCACTGCTGCGGGCGATCTCGCGGCGCGAGAGTCCCGAGGCGCGGACCGCTGCGTCGAGTACGGTAACAACACGTCGGTCAATGTCCTTGCGTTCAATCAAATCCATCTGAGTCGCTCCTTCGCGACTCAGATAGGCAGAAGCCTAAGGTGTAGGAAAACGAAAAGAACATAAGAAGAACATAAAGCAGAATATGACCGAGATAATTCGCGCCACAATGGCGCGACGTTGCGCCGATTCGGCGCGAGAGCGGTCTTGCGCAGAGCGGAATCGGGTTCCCCGCGGCGCGGCGAGTGCCCGATCCTTCTGACCAAGGCGGATCGGCATGTTCCTAGTGCGATTTCCGTTTTCCTACATCGACCGGTGGCCGGCACCAAGATGACACAGCGGTCAAAACGGCCCGCTGCCACCCCTGGTTCACGGAGCACTCCCGATGCGTTTCCCGTCTCTCCCGCTCAAGTCGGCGCGCGCCGTCGACTATCTGGTTCCCGCACTTGCCGCGCTCGCAATCGCAACGGCTGCTCAGGCCGGTGCCGATGCGACCTTCGCGCCGGCGCTGACCAAGTTCACCGATTTCCTCGAAGGCTCGGGCGGCAAGATCATCACCATCCTGAGCCTCGCCGCCGGTCTCATCGGCATGGCCTCGGGGCGTTTCACTCTGGGGCAGATCGCGGTCCCCGTCGGAGTCGGCATCGGCGTCGGTACGGGCGTCCCGATCGTCACCTCCGTCATCACCGCGGTCATCTGAACCGGGTGTTCTGGAAGGGCGGCTGATCCCATGCACGACCGGTACATCATCCCGCGTCACCTCGACGACCCCGAGCTCATCGGTCTGTGGACGATCGACGAGTTCGCCGGGATGATCGTGCCGTTCGCCTGGGGCATTCTCGCGCAGCATATCTTCATCGGCATCGGTCTTGCCATGGCAACCTGGTACGTCCTGCGAAAGGCAAAAGCCGGTCGCGCCAGCGCCTGGGTTCTCCACGCCGCTTATTGGTATCTGCCGGGCTCGCTCCTCGGGCTGAAGATCACGCCGCCCTCCCACTGCCGCCTGCTTGCCGGCTGAAGGACGACAATCATGCTTTCCGATATCGCCCAGCGCCGCGCGCAGTCGCTGCTGCGTCAGCGCAACCTGCTTGCGCTGACCGCGGCCATCCTCGCCCTCGTCGCGACCGTCGCAATCTCGGCGGCGGTGACACGCGACCGCGAAGTGGTGCTTGTGCCGACCGTACGCACGCCGCTGACGCTGACAAGCCGGAGTGTGCCGCGCGATTATCTCGAGCTGGTGACGCGCGACACCGCGCTCATGCTGCTCAACCGCAGCCCCGAAGGCCTCGACTACTGGATGGGCGCAATCCTCGAACTCGCGCATCCGAGCGCCTATGGCAGGCTCAAGGCCGATCTCGTCAAGATCGTGACCGAGCAGCGCGGTTCCGACGTCGCTCAGGCTTTCGTCATCCGGTCGATGACGGTCGACCCTGCGGCGCTCACCTCCGATGTGACCGGTACGCTCAAGACCTATGTCGGGGCGCAGGTGATCGCGAGCGAGGACCGCAGGTTCCGCTTCACCTGGGCCTATGCCGGACTGCGGCTCTCGCTGACCGGCTTCGAGCAACTTCCCCTCAACGACAAACCCGAGGAGCGCCGGTGATGGCTGCCCTGTTTCCCAGTGCCTTCTTGATAACGGCGGGGGCAACCGCGTTCGGTTGCGGTGCGACACGCCGCACCGACGCCGGCCTGCGCCCACTGGGTGCCGCGCTGATCGGGATCGGCCTTGCGCTCGCCGCAGCGCCCGCACTGGCCGATCAGTACAAGCAGGCGGCCGACAGCGCGAGCATCGCCTGCACGCTGTCGCGCCACGAGCTGACCCGCATCGCGCTCATCGGCGACCAGTTCGCGAGCGTCTCGAAGATTTCGAGCGGCACGCCGTTCAACGATTTTGCTGTCACGCATGAGCCCGTGCGCGGCGACATCTATCTGTCGGTGCCCGATGCCTATGGCCCGCGCGGCGTCAGCTTCTTTGCCACCACGAAGAAGGGCTATGTCTATAAATTCGCTTGCGACATGGCCGAGACGCCGGCGCAGCAGGTGTTCATCACCAATCCGGCGCTCGCGACTGCGGACGCCGCCGCCTGGGAGACCGAGACCCCCGTCGAGGCGACGGCGGTGCGCCTCATCCAGGCCATGGCGCGTCAGGAAACGGTTGCGGGTTACGAAGTCCGGCAAAGCGCCACTGCGCCGGTGCGCACCGGCGATCTCGACGTGCAGCTGCTTGCCGAATATCGCGGCAGCAGCCTGACCGGCAAGGTCGTCCGCCTCACCAACCGCGCCGGCAAACCAACGACGCTCGCCACCGCCGATCTCGCGCCCAAAGGCGCACTTGCGCTCAGTGTCGGGCAGGACGTCCTCGCGCCGCGTGCTCAGACGACCGCCTATTTCGTCACCGCCAACGGGGAGGCACGCTAATGTCCGCGAATTCCGGCGACACGGGCGACCACTCTACACATGCAGGAGGCCTGACCGGTCTCAACGCAGTCGTCGCTCGCCGTCAGAAGATGCTGCTCGCCAGTGCGGGTGCAGTCATGCTCGTCTGCGGGGCTTGGTGGCTGTTCGGCAGCGACGGCGCCGACAAGGCCAAAGACGCGCAAGGCGGCGCGACGATCGAGACCGCCGGCCTCGTCAACCGCGATCTTTCGCAGCGCGAGTTCGTCGCGGTCTATGGCAACCGGCTCGATGCGATGGCGCGCGAGCAGAAGGCGCTGAAGGACGGCGTCAAACCCGCCGCCGATCTGCAGGCCCAGCTTGATGCCATGAAGACCGAGAACCAGGCGATGCGCACCGACGGTCAGGCGGCGATCGACGCGATCTCGGCGGAGAACGCCAAGCTCAGAACGCAGCTCGCCGCACCGCCAGTGTCGGCGCCAGCCCCTGCGCCCGCTTACGGGCCGGCGGGCGGTTATAACGCGCGCACGCCCGGTGGCGGTATCACGCCAGGCGACCCGGCAACCGCACCCGCCGAGGTCAAACTGCTCGCCTTCGGCGGCGACAAGCCCGGTGGCGGCGCGCGGTCGGCACGGCCCGAAGTCTCGCCACTCGTGGTCGAGGATTCGCCCGACTACCTGCCGCCTAACTCCTACGCCCCGGCGCGGGTGATCGTCGGCGTCGATGCTTCGGCCGGCGTCTCCAGCCAGACCGACCCGCTGCCGGTCGTCCTTCGCATCACCGGACCCGCGCGCTCGGTCGTGAAGGACGGCAAGGTGCTGACGACACGCATTCAGGGCTGCGTCGTCAACGGCGCGGCACGCGGCGATCTCTCGTCGGAGAAGGTCTATGTGAAGCTCGCCAAGATGACCTGCGACCAGCCCGGCGGCCGTGTCGCGGTCAGCGAGGTCAAGGGCTTCATCAGCTTTGCCGGCAAGTCGGGCGTGCGCGGCCGTGTCGTCAGCCGCGAAGGCAATCTCATCACCCAGGCATTGCTTGCCGGTGTGGTCGGCGGGTTCGGACGCGGCTTCTCGGCGAACGCCAACAGTGTCTTTTCAGGTCTCTCGTCGGGGACCGGCGGCACCCGGCCCAAGCTCTCGGCAGGCGACATCGTCGGCGGCGGGCTCGGCCAGGGCGCGGGCGACGCCGCCGACACGGTCAGCAAATATCTGATCGAACGCGCCGAACAATATCAACCCGTTGTCGAGATGCCGACCGGCATCGATGTCGAGATCGTGTTTCTCGACGGCGCTTATGTACGGAACGAAAGGTGAATCTGATGAAGATACTCATGACGCGGACGCGAGTCCGGACGGCGCTCGTCGCCGGACTGATCACGGTCGGCGGCGCAACCGCCGGCATCGCAGCGGCGACGATCGGGACGCAGGCGATCGCGGCGTCGGCCCTCGCCGATGTCCGGGCGGCACTGAAACTGCGGCTGCCACGGACGCCGATCGACGGCCTCGATTGCGAGGCATTGGGCGGCCTGTGCGAAGTCGTCTCGAAGAAGACCATCTTCTACGTCGACCGGACCGCGCGCTACCTCATTGTCGGTCGTGTCTACGACATGGAAGCGCGCAGCGACCTGACGGCCGCGCGCCTGCTCGCGCTCAATCCCGATCTCCTCGCGGCAGGGGCCGCCAAGAGCGCCGATCAGGAGCCGCAGGCACCCGCGACGACCGCCACGCTGCGCGTTGCCGGCGTCGGGTTCGCAAACGACGGTGCCATCACATGGGGTCCGGTCGACGGACCCAAGGTCATCGTCCTTTCCGATTTCCACTGCGGCTATTGCCGCCGGTTGTCCGACGAGCTCGTCAAGCTTGGCGCGCGCGTCGAGGAACGGCCGATCTCGATCTTCGGCGCGGAAAGCCGCAAGCTCGCCGAGCAGGTGCTCTGCGCGCCCGATCCCGCCGCCGCGCTCCATGCCGCCTACGCAGGCCGCACGGTCGCCAAAGGTCACCCGTGCCCGACCAAGGGTCTCGATGCGAACGAGGCCTTCGCCAAGGCGCATGCTTTCGGCGGGACGCCGATCCTGATCCGGCCGGGCGACGGCGCCGTGCTCGAGGGCTACCGCGACGCGGCGACGATCGGCGCGTGGCTCGTGAAGAAGGACGCCCGCTGATGCGCCCGGTCCTCGCCTGCCTGCCCGTCGCACTGCTCGGCCTGTCGGGCTGCGCAACGCTCGGGAGCAATGTCTCGGGACGCTTCAACTGCACGGCGCCCAAGGGCAACTGCGCCCCGACCTCGGTCATCGATCAGAGCGCGACCGGCAATGTGTCGACGTCGACGCTCGACGCGACGGCACTGCCCCGGCGCGCCGCCCCCGGCGGTGACACCGCGCGCACCGGCGAGCGCGTGCTGAGAATCGTTTTTCCCGCGCATGTCGACGCGCAGGGCACGCTGCACGAAGAAGCGGTCGCCTACGCCGTCGCCGAGGGGCCCGACTGGGCGGTGACAAAGCGCGGACGGACGGCATCGCCCGCCGTGCCCAGCATCTCATCGCTCGGCGATGTGCCCGACATCGACTTCTCGCTTTCGTCTTTGGCCACGCGGGACGGTTCCCCCTCCACGCCCCGCGAGGCCATTGCCGGCGCCAATGCGCCGGAGATCGAGGGGTTCGACGCGTCTCCCCCCCTGGGCGCGCGAACCCCTCGGTCCTTCGACCCGTCGGACCTGCCGAGCGATGCGGCAATCGACGCTGCCAGGCAGCGCGGCAAGGTCCGCCCTTCCGCCCAACCGCGCACGGAGCGCAAGTGATGGCGGTCTCGCTCGCCATGCTCAAGAACCGGCTGCTGGCAGGCCTCGTCGGCGACGCCGAGACGCCCGAAGCCGGGCGCCCGCCGCTCATGCTCGACATGCTGTCGGACTATCTGCCGTGGCGTGCCTATGACCCGGCGACGCGGCTCTACCTCAACGCCGCGAGCACGGGCTTCGTCCTCGAGCTGAGCCCGCTCATCGGCGCCGACGAGCGGACAGCCGATATCCTGGGGCAATTCCTGTCCGAGGGCCTGCCGGCGGGCGCGTGCGTCCAGCTTCTCCATTTCGCGAGCCCCCGCATTGCCGGCTGCATCGCGCCGTGGTTCGCGCCGCGCTACCTGCAGGGCGGCGTCTATGAGGCGATCGCGCGCCACCGCGCGCAGCGCTTCTACGATCTCGTCTGGACCTCGGGGTCGCGCGATGCGCCGTTCCATGCGCGCCAGCACCGGGTCTTTGTCTCGGTCGGCGTCCCGGCATCGAGCGCGGTCGACAAGGCAACGCTCGCCGCCGTGCGCGAAGGTCTTACCGGCACGCTGCGTGCGCTCAGCATCGAGGTGCTCGACGTCGGCCCGCAGGGACTGATCGCGCTTGTCGACGATCTGACTTCGCCGACGACCGCGCCGCAGGACGATGTCGTGCCGTACAATGCGATGGACCCGATTGCCGACCAGTGCGTCCGCCGCGATATCGAACTCGAGGTCCATGAGGACCGGCTGCTGCTCCGCACCGAGCGCTTCCGGCCAACCGGGCGCGACGAGGGCGGCGCGCCCGAGATCGGGGCGATCTATCCTGATGCCTTCGACGTCCGCCACTTCGGCGTGCGGGCGATGCCCCAGCGCTGGGCGCCCTGGGAATGCGCAAGGCTCATCGGCGACATGTTTACCGACAAGCTGCGCTTCCCCTGTCCCGCGGCGACGATGCTCTGCCTTCGTTACCCCGATCAGGAAGCGGCTTCGGCGCGGGCGGGCTACAAGTTCATGCGGACGACGAGCCTTGCCGGGAGCAAGAGTGCGCGCTTCCTGCCGCAGCTTGCCGACCAGTCGGCCGAATGGCGGCATGTCCAGTCCGAACTCCAGCAGGGCCGCCGGATCGTCCGCGCATTCTACGGGGTGACGACTTACTCGCCTTTGGGCCTCGGTGACGCGCATGAGCGCGCGGTAAAGTCGATCTACAAGGCCTGTGGCTGGGACCTGGCCGACGAGCGCTACCTCCAGATCCAGGGGCTGCTCGCGGCCATGCCGCTCGCGCTCGCCGATGGCCTTGCGACCGACATGGAGCGGTTGAAGCGCTTCCGGACGTTGCTGTCGACGAGCGCCGCCAACGTCGCCCCGGTGCAAGGCGAGTATCTCGGCTCCGATCAGCCGCACCTGCTGTTCGTCGGGCGTCGTGGCCAGCCCTTCTTCTGGTCGCCGTTCGAAAACGAGGCGGGCAATCACAATGTCGCCATCTGCGGCAAGTCGGGCTCGGGCAAGTCGGTCCTGCTGCAGGAGTTGTGCGCGGCATTGCGCGGCGCGGGTGCCAAGGTCGTCGTCATCGACGATGGCCGCAGCTTCGAGCATTCGGTCAAACTGCAGGGCGGACGCTTCGTCGAGTTCACACTCAAATCGGGATTCTGCCTCAACCCGTTCTCGATGATCGATGCCGACCGTGCGGCGGCCGACGAGGACTACCGGCTCGATGCGTTCGGGATGGTCAAGGCGATGGTCGGACAGATGGCGCGCAGCAGTGCGCCGCTGAGCGATACCGAGCGCGGGCTGATTGATGCCAGTGTCAACCGGGTCTGGGAGAAATCCGGCACGTCGGGGTCGATCGACGCGATCGCGACCGAACTTGCAGGTCTCGCCAATCCGGTGGGTGCCGATCTCGCGACCGCGCTGACCCCGTTCACCAGCGCGGGCAGCTACGGCGCCTTCTTCAACGGCGTGGCAACGCTCGATCTGACGCACGACTTCACTGTCTTCGAGATGTCGGACCTTGCCGGGCGCGACGATCTGCGTGCGGTTATCCTGTCGGCGGTCATGTTCCTGACGAGCCAGGCGATGATGCGCAGCCCGCGCACGGTCCGCAAACTCCTCCTGATCGACGAGGCCTGGGCGATGCTCAAGGGCGGGTCGATGGGTGCGTTCGTCGAGACCTATGCGCGGACCTGCCGCAAATATGGCGGCGCGCTTGCGACCGCGACCCAGTCGCTCAACGACTATTACAAGTCCGACGGCGCGACGGCGGCGCTCGAGAACAGCGACTGGCTGCTGGTGCTCCAGCAGAAGCCCGAGACGATTGCCGATTTCAGGAAAAGCGCGCGGCTCGACATCGACGATCGCACCGAGACGCTGATCCGCAGCCTCAAACGCCATGGCGACGAGTACAGTGAGGTGTTCATCAAGGGCCCCGAGGTCGAGACGCTCGGGCGCCTCGTGCTCGACCGCTATTCGGCGACGGTCTTCTCGTCGTCGCCCGCCACCTATGCCGCGATCGATGCCGGACTCGAAGCGGGCCTGCCGCTCCACGAAGCCATCGAACGCGTCGCCTTTGCAACGCCTGCCGAAAGCTGACCTCATGCCGACGAACTTCTCGACCTTTATCGACGATATGCCCCAGCCCGAGCCGCGCGAGACGGTGAAGTGGCCCGGCGTCGCCCGTCGCATCGCGGGCGATGCCGCCTATACGCTGCTGAGGACGGCAGGCTTTTCAGCGACGACCGTGCTGATGGCGCTCGGGCTTCCCGCGTTCGCCTTTCTGCTGCTGGTCGGCTGGGACCTCAACCTCGCGCTCGCGCAGATCGACAATTTCGCGACGCGCTTCGTCGCCGCCGATGCGGCGCGGCGCCTGGAGTTCGGCGCGGATCTGAAAGTCCTGTTCACCGTCGCGACCGGCCTCATTGCCCTCGTGCGCCTGCCGGGTTTCGTCGACGATCTCGTGACCACGCTTGCCCGGGAGCCCCGCCGATGACCGATCCGATCGCACACCCGACCAGACCGGTCCTCCGATACCGCACCCTGGTGCTCGGCGGCATCGCGGCGGCCAATCTCGCCTGGGGCGCCTGGGCGACGCATATGATCCTCGAGCTGCAGAGCCGCCGGATCGTGACGGTGCAATTGGCTCGCGTGATGGGCGAGTTCGTCGAAACCGAAGCGCGCAGCGGCCGCGACCCCGAAGCCATGCGGGCGCGGATCGCTGCCTATCTGAAAGCGACCGAAAACGCGGTCGCTGCACTCGGCAAGGATGGCACCACAGTTCTGGTCGCCGAAGCGGTCGTCAGCGGCGGTGTGCCCGACATGACCGAGGCGGTGCGGGCGAAGGTGGCCCTCGCGGTGAACGGAGGCGACGATGCCCGCCGCTGAGACCGCGCGTCTGACCCGCGCGACACGCTGGGCGGTGCTCACCGGGTTCGCTGCCTGCGGTATGGCCTATGCCGCGCTCGCCGGTTTCTCGAGCCGCCACGCGCTGCTGATCAACGTCTCGCCGAGTCTTCCCTATTGGGCGCTGTGGATCGACCGGGAGCGCACGCCGGCGCGCGGTGATACGATCGTGTTCATGCCGCCCCCGGGCGCGCTGATCGCCCGGCATTTCGGCCCCGAACCGCATCCGTTCGGCAAGCGCATCTGGGGCATGCCCGGCGATGTCGTCGCCCGCGAAGGCCGGACCTTCTACGTCAACGATCGCCCCGTCGCGGTGGCAAAGCCCGTCAGCACGCGGGGCGAACCGCTTGCGCTCGGCCCGGTCGGGACGATCCCGCGCGGCTGCTATTTCGTCGGCACCGAGCACAAGGACGGGCTCGACAGTCGCTACGCCGCAATCGGCTGGGTCTGCGCCCGGCAGATCCTCGGCGTCGCGCGGCCGGTGCTGTGATGCGCGCCGTACCATTCTGCGTCCTGCTGTCGGTCATGACGGCCGACCCCGCGCTGGCCCGCGACTATGGTCAGGCCGGCGCGGTGTGGCCGGTCATCGAACCCGATCTCCTCGGCGTCATCAAGGCGCGCCTCGACCGCCTGCAGGCGACGGGCGAGATTGATCGGCTCAACGAGGGGCTGAAGCGGCGCACGATCGCGCGCATCAACCGGCCGGTGCCGGTGGCCGGGCTCGTTGCAGCGACGACGCCGCGCAGCTGGACGATCGATCCGACGATCACCGTCTCGGCAGACATCGCCGACGACAAGGGACGCGTGATCTGGCCGCAGGGAACGCGCGTCAATCCGCTCGACACGGTGCCGCTGCGTACCCCCCTCGTCTTCATCGATGGCGATGACGCCGCACAGCTCGCCTGGGCCATGACCACCTATGGCCCGGCTTCGGCAAAGCTCATCCTCACCAACGGCGCACCGCTCGACCTCATGAAGGCGCGGCAACGCCGCTTCTATTTCGACCAGGGCGGCAAGCTCGTCGCACATTTCGCGATCCGCGCCGTACCCGCTGTCGTCGATCAGCAGGGACGAACCCTGCGGGTCCGCGAGATTGCCCTTTCGAAGAAGGACCTTGCCCGATGATCCGCGCGACGTCGAACCGTGCATGGCTCGCCTCGGCACAAGTGCACTTCCGCGAGCGGCGGAAACGTCGCGTCGCCTGGGTCGCGCTCGTCGTGCTGCTCGGTCTGCTGGCGACGCTGATCGCCAGTACACCGGCACGTGCAGGCGGGACGCCGGGGCGGTGCACGGGTCGCTTCGTCAACCCGATCACCGACATCTGCTGGTCGTGCCTGTTTCCGCTGACGGTCGGCGGTCTCAAGATCTGGCCGTCGCTCGCCGGGCGTCCCGACACCGACAACCCCGATCTGCCCGTGTGTCTGTGCGGGGTCAGGCCCGGCATCGCGATGGGCTTCTGGGAGCCGGTCCGGCTCGCCGATGTCAGCATGAAGCCGTGGTGCTTCGTCAATCTGGGCGGGATGAAGCTCGATCCCGGGTTCGACATCGGGTTCAAGACAATGGCAGGCCCCTCCGCGGTCGGTGGCATCAGCCAGTATAATTCGAGCTGGCACGTCCACTGGTACGCCTATCCGCTCATCTACTGGATGGAGATCGCGACCGACTTTCTCTGCCTCGAGTCCGGCTCGATCGATATTCTCTACATCACCGAGATCGATCCCCTCTGGCAGGACAGCGAACTCACGACGATCATCAATCCGGAAGCCGTGTTGTTTGCCAATCCGCTGGCGCTTGCCGCCTGCGCCGCCGATTGCGTTCTTGCGACGACCAAGCTGCCGAGCGACAAGCTGTTCTGGTGTGCGGGCTGCCAGGGCGGGATGTATCCGCTCAACGGCAATGTGTCGGCATCGATCGGACACGTCCAGGCGAGCCGTCTCGTGCTCGCCCGCTTTGCCTACAAGCTTCACCGCGAACTCGTTGCCTGGGGCACGATGGGCGAGAAAGGCCTGTGCGGCAAATATCTGATGCCGGTGATGCGCAAGCAGCAATACCGGTTCCAGGCGACCAATCCCAACCCGCAGACGCGGGGCAGGCACGCCTGCGCACCCATCGGCACGTCGACCACCTTCATGAGCGCAGGCCAGGTCTATCCCGCCATCGGCGAGGACATGGGCTATCTGGTCTGGCGCAAACGGAACTGCTGCGCATTATGATCAGGCTCCATATTCTCCTGTTTGCCACCGCGCTCGCGGGCGGTTGCGGCCTCGCGCTCGCGCAGGAAGCCACTGGCGATCTCGACCTTGTCGCGATCCGTGCGCGTGCGAAGAACGCCACTGCCGATGCCGAGGCGCTCGCTGCCAGCGCACGCGCGCGTGCGGACCAGTTGCGCGACGAGGCGCGCGGGGTGGACCAGGCCGCCCGGACGGCTCGGTCGCGCTATGCCGCTGCGGCCGGAAGCACGAAGCCCGCGGGTACTTCGGAGCCGTTCGATTTCGACGCGCTCGTTGCCGGGATCAGCGATGCCGAAAAGGCGTCGCTCGGATCGGCACCGCGCTTCATCGCCTTCGCCAGCCTGTCGATGCCGAAGGACGCGCTCCGCGCCATGCTGCGCGATGTGCCTGCGGCGGGTGGGACGGTCGTCTTCCGCGGGTTCCCGGGCGGGAACGTCCGGACGTTTACGAGCGCACTGGCCGCGCTGGTCGAGCCCGGCAAGCGCCTCGATGGCGTCGGCATCGATCCGCGCTTGTTCCGCGCCTTCGGTGTCGGGGTGGTGCCGGCCTATGTCATGACGAGCGCCGATTTCGACCTGTGCGACGGGTTCGACTGCGTGACCGCCGTGCCCCCGCACGACCGGATGCTCGGCAATGTGACCGCGAGCTATGCGCTCGAGAGCTTTGCGCGCGGCGGCGGACCCGGTGCGCGACTGGCCGCGCTCCATCTCGCGCGCCTGGCAAAGGAAGACCGGCAATGATGCGCCTCATCCTGACCCTGGCGTTCTGCAGCCTTACCGCGGTTCAACCGGCCCGCGCGCAGACGACCGACGCGGCGCGTGCCGACGGCAAGGCATTCGGGACAAGCGTCGCCCCTGCCGCGCAGGCCGCTGCAACGACCGAACCGACCGCCGAACGTCTGCCCAATTTCGAAGGCGTGCCCGACCAGTCGCGCTACTTCGATGTGCCCGACCGGATGACCGTCGACGCCGGGCGGACCGCCCCGGGCAATGACGGCTACCGCACGATGCGGTCGTCGATCGATACACGCGCGCGGTTCGCGCCCGGCGATATTGCGCTGACGACGCAGCGCGGAAGGACGATTGCGCAGGACCCGATGACCTATACCAGCGGGATGAGCACGGGCGGTGGGCAGGGTCGCTGCGTGCCGTTGCCGCCGGGGAACGGCGGGGCCGCGCGCTACACCGCCACCTGCAACACCGGGTACAAGGCCGAGGAGAGCACGAAGCTCTGCCCGATCGCGCTGGTCGCGCGGGCGACGACGACGACCGATTATCTGTATCTGTGCTCCGACGGCGGCACGCCCGGAGGCGATTGCACGGCATTCCAGATACCAAGCTGCACCCATAGCGGGACCCGCCCCGGTCGCTGTCTGCAATGGTCGGAGATCGACGGGCGGCGCTGGTGCACCGAGCCCGGCGACCCGGTGCGCGAGATGACCTGCTCGGCGCCGGTACCGGGCCAGACACCCGAGAGCGTGACTCCGCGCACGGCGATCACAACGACGCGCCAGGAAAGCGCATGTACGGCGCTGGCCTCCGATGCGACCTGCACGGCGGGGGGCGAGACCTGCACCGACAGCGATCCGGTCACGCGCACGGTCGATGGCGTCGCCGTGACGCAGTCATGCTGGGCCTGGACGCGGACCTATCAGTGCCGGACCGAGACGCCCGCACAGGATTGCGATGTGCTGGCGGCGAACGGTCAGTGCCGGCTGCTGACCGAGACCTGCCTGACCGGCGAGGAGCCATGCAAGTCGTTCGAGCGGCAGTATGACTGCCCGGTTCCGGCCGCCACCGGCGCGCCGCAGCAATATATCTGCGACGGCGACGTCTACTGCATCGACGGCGCCTGCGAGACGATCGACCGTGAACCAAACGACGAGTTCAAGGACGCGGTCACGGCGCTCAACGCCGCGAACCAGGCACGCCGCGAATTCGACCCCGCCAATCTTCAGCTGTTCAAGGGAACGCGCAACAGCTGCAAACAGGCGGTGTTCGGGCTGCTCGACTGCTGCCGGGGCCGCGCATTTCCGCTGCTTCCCGGCGGGCCGATCCTGCTTGCGCTTGGCTGCGCGCGCGAAGAGGCGCTGCTCGACGAGCGCGACCGCAAGGGGCTGTGTGCCTATGTCGGCCCCTATTGCAGCGAGAGTTTCCTCGGCATCTGCCTGACCAAGCGCAAGGTCTATTGCTGCTTTGAATCGAAGCTGTCGCGTATCCTGCAGGAACAGGGGCGCGCCCAGCTCGGCAAGCGCTGGGCCAGCCCGAAGACCGAACAGTGCCGCAGCTTCACGATCGACGAGTTCGCGCGGCTCGATCTCAGCCGCATGGATTTCTGCGAAGTCTATGCCGAGTTCACCGACGCCGCAAAGCTCCCCGACGAGCTTGAGGCCACCGCCCAGATCCAGCAGAAAATCGAGGCCTATTATGCCGCGCACCGCAATTGACGCGCTCGTCCTTGTCGCGCTCGTGACGGCGGCGATGCCGCTGCACGCCGCGCCCGCAGCCGATGCGCCCGCGTCCATCGACACGCACGATGGTGACGACGCCTTCTATTGCCGCGAGCGCAGGCTCGGCAGCTGGTTCTACTGCGTCAAGCCGAAGCCCGAACCTGCCCCGGTTCCCGAAGCGCCGGCACCAGCATCGACGGCTGCCGCCCGCATGGATGCCGTGACAGCCGAACTCAGGGAACTGAAAGCACGCGCCATCCTCGAACCCAGTCCCGAGAACGTCACCGCCTATGTCCGCTTCCAGCGCGCACAGCTCGACCGCGCCTCGCTGTTCTCCGACGTCTGGCAACGCGCTTTGTGGCAGGATCCCGATCTCGACTATACGCTGCAGCGTCCGGTCTCGACGCTTGGCAAGCGGGCCTGGACCGATGCGCGCGCCGCTGAGCGCGACACGACATTGCGCGCGCTGTCGCAGCGCTACGGGCTGTTCTACTTCTTCGCGCAGAGCTGCGCGGCGTGCGAGATCATGTCGCCGATCGTGAAATCGGTCGCCGATACCTATGGCATCACGGTCCGGGCGATCTCGACCGACGGCGGACCGTCGAAGTCCTTCCCGCGCTATACCGTCGAGACCAATCAGCGCGCGCGCATGGGACTCGAAGGCAAGGTCACCCCTGCCGTCGTCCTCTGGGACAGCGCCACCAACCGTCCGGTCCCGATCGGCTACGGCGTCATGTCCGCCGACGAGCTCCAGGACCGCATCTTCCTCCTGACCAAACGCGAGGCCGGCCATGATTACTAAGAGATTCGGTGCGGCACTTGCCGCACTCGCCCTCCTGTCGACCACATCGACCAGTGCCATCGCCGACGTCGGCCAGTCGATGGACAGCTTCATGACCGATGTCGGGGGCGCTGCGCGCGTTACCGGGCCGACGGCGTTCCAGGGGCAGTCGGCGGGCTATTACACGCTCGGCAACGTGTGGACACGCTTCCCGCAGAAAACGACGAACATCGCCAACCTGCAGCTGCCTTCGGCGCGCGCCGGCTGCGGCGGCATCGATCTGTTTGCCGGCAGCTTCAGCTTCATCAACGCGAGCGAGATCGTCGCGATGCTGAAGGCCGTTGCCAACAATGCCGTCGGCTTCGCCTTCAGTCTCGCGATCGACACCGTCTGCCCTGAATGCTCGAAGATCATGCAGGAGTTCAGCCAGAAGGCGCAGCTCATGAACAACCTCAACATCAACAGCTGCGAGCTGGCGCAGGGGCTGGTCGGCGGCATCTGGCCCAAGGGCGATCTTGCCGACAAGGCGATTTGCGAGGCGATCGGCAATTCGGAAGGCATCTTCACCGACTATGCCGCCGCCAAGCACGGCTGCGGGACGCGCGGCCAGCGGGCTTCGACGACCTCGCAGGGCTCCGGTAAATACGACGACGTCAATCCGGGGGTGCCGCGCAACTACACCTGGACGATCCTCAAAAAGTCCGCATTTTTCTCGCCAGGGGGTACCTTCGACCGCGAGCTTGCCGAATATGCGATGACGTTGATCGGCACGATCATCTACGTGCCACCCAAGGACAGCGAAGCCGGCAAGTTCGTGCCGTTCGCGGGCGACGCGTCGTCGACACTGGTGACCGCACTGCTCGACGGCACGCAGGGCACAAGCGTCAAGGTGTTCGACTGCGACGAGCCCGACAAATGCCTCAACCCGACGTTCAAGACGCTCAACATCGCGACGTCGAAGGCGCTGCGCCCGCGCGTTTCGGCACTGATCGACGGCATGGTCGAAGCGATCCGCACCGATACGCCGATTACCGAACCGCAGAAGGAGCTTTTGCAGGTCGCCTCGGTGCCGCTCTACAAGATCCTGACGGTGCAGGCGGCCTACGGCCGCGGGATGCCGACTGACGACCGGGCGACGCTGTCGGAGATCGCCTCGGTCGATCTGCTCTACGCGTTGCTCGACCGCATCGTCGGCGAGGCAGGCCGCTCGATGTCGAGCTTCATCGGGGCCGATGAGGCCAAGATCGCGATGTGGCAGACCCAAGTGAATGCGGTGAAGACCGCGCTCGCCGACAAGCAGGCGAACACGACCGCGCGGGTGACGGCGATCATGCAGATCATCGAAAAGACGGCGTTCCTCGAAAACGTGCTCGCCGCCCAGATGTCGCCGGGCATGGCCGCATCGCTCGACTGGTCGCGCGGTGTGACCAGCCGCGCCCTTGTCCACTGATCGAAGAAGGGCAAACCCATGGTCGAGATCTTCACGGTCGGCGGCGGCGATTATCTCGTCAACGCGCTCAACGCCGTCGCCGCCTGGACGGGTGACGGTGGCTACAAAAGCCTCCTTCAGGTCGTGATGGTGATGGGTCTGGCGCTGGCAACGCTGACCGTCGCGTTCAACGCCGACTGGCGTGCCTGGCTCAACTGGTTCCTGGGCGCGACACTCATCTACTCGTGCCTGATGGTGCCGCGCCTCGACGTTAAGGTCACCGACCGGATCGATCCGGGCCTTGCACCCGCGACGGTCGCGAGCGTTCCGTTGGGGCTCGCGTTGATGGCCAGCTTCACCAGCCAGGTCGGCGACTATCTCGTCCGCGCGTCCGAAGTGGTGTTCGGGCTGCCCGGCGATCTCGATTATTCGAAGAACGGCATGATCTACGGCGCGCGGCTCCTCGACGCGACCGGAGGCCTGCGCATCTCGGACCCCGAATTCGCTGCAAACCTCGACGAGCATTTCCGTCAGTGCGTGTTCTACGACGTCCTGCTCGGCCGCACGTCGATGAAGACCTTGGCCGATGCCCCCGACATCTGGAGCGTGATTGGACCCGGCAGCCAGGCGCGCGCGCAGAAATTCCTGACGCGCGATCAGGGGGGCACCGTGACCTCCACCATCGTCACCTGCCGCGAGGCCTATACTGCGCTCAACCAGCAATGGGTCGGACTCGTCGACGATATGGGCACCGTCTTCGGACGGCAGCTGTATCCCAAGGAGACGGCCGCGCTGGCCAAGGCCAAGCTCTTCGCCGATCTGCCCGTCGCCTATCAATATCTGACCGGCGTGTCGTCGAACGCCGCGTCGATCTTCAAGCAGGTGCTGACCATCAACGCGATGGGCGCGGCAATGCACGCCATGTCGGGCAGCTCAGGTGCGTCGAGCGTGGACGTCTATGCGCAGACCCGCGCCGACATCCAGACCGAGCGCACCTATGGCTCGATTGCGCAGAACGCCATGAAATGGGTGCCGCTGCTCAATATCGTGCTGACCATCCTGTTCTATGCGCTGTTCCCGGTCCTGTTTCCGCTGTTCCTGCTGCCGAAAAGCGGCCCCGCCGCGCTCAAGGGCTATGTCACCGGCTTCTTCTATCTCGCTGCCTGGGGACCGCTGTTCGTCATCCTGCACATGATCCTGATGTGGAAGGGCGCGGGCGATGTCAGCGCTGCGACCGGCACGAACGGCCTGACGCTTGCGACGTTCAACGGCATGTCTGAGGTCAACAGCGACATCGGCCTGCTCGCAGGATATCTGATCGCCTCGGTCCCGTTTCTTGCCGGCGGCGTCGCCAAGGGCGCATTGGCCATTTCCGGGCAGGCCGTCTCCTACCTCAACCCCTCACAGAATGCTGCCGAGGAGGCCGCCCGCGAAGCCTCGACCGGCAATGTGGGGATCGGCAATTCGAGCATCGAGACGAGCAATGCGCTGACAAGGCAATTTGGGCAGGGCAGCACGGCGCCTTCGTTCACCTATGGCGCGGCGCAGACGCGCGGGTTCAGTGCCAACGGCACGCAGACGACGAGCTTCGGCGACAACAGCTTCGATCAGGTCCCGAACTCGTCCTACCCGTTCACGCCGAGCCTCGGGCAGGAATTCACGTCGCGCCTGTCGACGCTGGCCAGTCAGAGCCGCACGCAGAGCGAGTCCTACGCCAACCTTGCAGCTCAATCGACGGGCGCAGCGGTCACGCGGTTTCGCGAGTTCAGGAACGCGTATTCGTCGGGGCACTCGAGTGAAACCGCGACAGGCACCAACACCAACGACAGCGTCCAGACTGCCTTCAGCGAAGTCGACAATGCATCGCGGACGCTACAGCGACAGTTCGGACTGTCACGTCGGGCTAGCGACGACATATCGACGTCCTTCTTCTTGGGCGGTGAAGCGGGAGTTAAGCTGGGGGTCGGAAAAGGACCCGTCTCTGCGTCATTGGGCGCGAAAGGAGGTGGGACGCGCACTTGGACGGACAGCGACATCGGCATCGCGTCGGAAGATCGATCAAAGATCGTTGGTAGTTTGCGTCAGCTTTCGGACAGCCGAAACTGGTCGAGCACGCGCGATGGCTTCGTTCGCAACGTGTCTACAGACACAAGCTCAGCAAGTTCGACCAGTGCGAGCGGGCTGACTAATTCCCTCACGGAGGCGCAAACATACACCCGTGAGGCGCGGCGCGCCGAAGAAACAGCAGCACGGCTGGAGAGCCAGGCATCATGGATGAGCGGCAACAGCGCGACGGGTTCTCTCAATCTTAGCCAAGCATATCGCGAATGGGGGCTTGGTGAGCTTGAGGGCAACCGCGACTTTTACGGCAACGCTAGGTTCGACGACATCGACTTCCAGCTCAGCGCCAAAGGTCAGGAAATGCAGGCCCGTTTCGTCCAGGGTTACGCGGATAAATTGCATGACCAAATAGAAAATAACCTCGCGCTTCCCGAGTTCGCACCGGTAGCTCGACCGTCAGTAACAGGGCCGGGCTTGATCCGGAGTTCGGCTGGCGTAAGTTCGGTCTCTGCTCCACCGGGAGCCTCGAGGGATAATACCGCCGCAAAGTCGATTGCGACAGAAGTCGGTAATGCTCGGGCAAACGGCAAACGACGCCTTGGCGCCGTTCAAGGCAACCTCAGTGCTGCCACTCGTGACGCGCGTGGTGCGAGCGCAGAAGCAGCAGACGCAGTGAAAGAATGGTAGTCACCACCAGTGCAGCCCTGCGCCAAGCAAATAGCCAAACACCACCACTATGCATGCCGAGCACGCTATTGTTAGGTTCCGATGCCAAGGATCGGCCCAAGCCTTTTTCCAGCTGTATGCTGTTAAACGGTTCTCAGCGATCGCCCGATCAATTTCAGCGAAACCCGACCATTCGGGTCGCCGCGCCGAACGTGAGTCGTTAGGTCTTTCCTCAGTCATTTCGATCACCCTGAGCTGCAAGGCGTTCATAGCATTTTCCCTTCGCCAATGTAATGAAATCATTCTGGAAGGGCGTCGCTCTGCTCCGTGCGTACGCGGCGTTTTGAGCGTCACCTCGTGTTAGAGACGGCGGAAAAGTTGGACGTTGCCGACAGTCCGGTCTTGCAGGATCACCAGCGATAAGCTTCCGTTGGTTCATCATAGTGCCAAGAGACTTTGACCCATAATCAGTCACTCGCGGCACGCTTGTCGCTCCCCGAAACCGGACAGTCGGTCATCGCGACGTACCTGACCGCTGAGCCCCAAATGGCGGTCGTCGGCTAAGCGGCTGATCATCCCGAAGCCTTCTGTTGGATAATCTTGCCGACTTTAAGGAGGTAGCGCTCGACAGTACGGAGCTTCGAGAGTGGTTGGCCTCCGGCTGGAATTTGGGACAGCGGACGCCCAGTGAATAGCTGGCGAATGGTTATTGCTAGCAGACCGCACTTGCCGGCCTCACATCTCAATCCAGAGATGGTCGATCTGAATCGGCGACAAGCCCGCCTTGCGAATATGGCTGGATTTCAGCGCGGCGACGCGAAGGGCGTCCAAGTGCTCGACTATGGCCAGTCGGTCGCTGACTGACCACCCCTCGACGGGCTCGGCAACGATGCCTTCAAGCCATTGGTCGAGCCGCCTCTTCCAAGACTGAATATCCTCACTCTGAACGTAGCCGATCATGGCGGCGCGACTATGCGCGGCCCCATGGTGGCCCGCCTTGAACCGTTGCACACCACCGGCGGTTTTGTACTTGTCAATCAGATATTCGCGCTCGTCACGCTCCCTGCCAGCGGGCGTCGGCAGGCGCTTGCACTCGATTGGCAGGATCGTGTCGTAGTCGCGATATCGACGTGCAGCGATCCAGATGGTCTCGCCGCAAGGCGCCGCCGCCAGGTCGATGGCACGCCGACGATCGTTTTCGTCCTGCTCTTCGCGTCTAAACTGCACGATATCCCAGCCAGGTGTGTGACGGGTGAGGCTGGCGAGCCGTGCGCACAACTGAGAGGTGAGTCTGGTTTCACCGGCAGCAGGGTCACGATCGAGATCATCGCGCCAGCTCGGCAGCGCATTCGCAATGAATCTGATCAGCGAATTTAGCCACTCGCCCGGCAGGTGGATTCCTGGAGCTAGCGCACCGGCATGACCTAGATTGTTACTCCCGTCCGCAAGCATTCAATGACCCTGCGCCCGCAAATCGGCCATGACATCGTCGGCATCGCGAAGCGCCACCGAGCCGGTCCAAAAACGATGTCGATCGGGCTTGAGCAGGAACAGGAAGTTCTCGTCGTAAAGACGCACAATGCGCATGATCGTCAAGCTTGTGCCGCGCTTCTCGCGCAGCAGCGCGTCGAGCTTGCCGCGCAGCTCAGCGGCCCCCGACCAGTCAACCGCACCCTTCCCGAAAGCATAAGCTTTACAGATAGAACCTGACCAACCTTGCACCGGAAGCGCGCAGATTGGAGCGTAATCGTATATCCCTTCGAACTGCCGCGTGAAAATAGCATCAAAAGAATCGAGGGCGTCTGGTGTCACGGTTTGCATGATCGGCGCGCTGGTGCCGAGCCTGATGAAATCACGCTGATGATCGACGATGTCCGAAGCGATTATGCGTTCGTTATCGGACAGGTCGAGATCTTGGTCTTCGGGATAGGGCAGGGATAGAACGTCGTCGTTGAGGATCGCCGTGGCACGTTGCGTAAACAAGCGCGGGCTGATCGCAGCGACATATGCACGCAGCACTACCGATTCTCGCTCAAGCCAGCGCTCGACCGCCTGGAGCTGCGCAAGCTGTGCCCGCGGCGCGGCAAGTCCGACGATCTCGTGCTTGTAGGTCAGATAATGGCCGTTCCACAGCCCATGGTAGAGGTTCTCATGCTCCTTGATGAGTAGAAGCGGGGGCGTGAAGCGGCGTGCAGATTTGACGTCCTTGATCGCTTGCAGGGGCACGATGTCGAGCGCGGTCGTGTTGATCCCCCGGTAAGTAAGTGCAGTGGTGGGCAGCAGCGCTTTGCCTACGATATGGTCGGCCGGCTTCGAAATGCCCTTCTGCCCGGCAATATAGCCTTCGCCGAAATCCCACTCTAATTTTTTTGCATAGTCGCGAAGCGTCGGATAGCCGCGAAGCCTTGTGATGAAATCATGTACGCGCCCACCTCCGAGAAGATTGGCACGCCATATGTCGCGCGATTTCGCAGCTTGAGCGCCGTCGATCCAGTGTAGATCGTAATAATCAATATCGAAGCCCTGTTCAGCGGTTGCGCGGCCATTGCGACGGAATACCGCGTGTAGCAGACGGCTATTGGGGTCAGGGGCTTTCGCTTCGCTCACGACGACAACGATCTTGGGGTCGGCATTGCCCTTTTTGAACAGTCCACGAACCGACACGAAGTCGAGCAGTTCGCGCACGTTCCAGCGGCTGAGAAAAGCCTGGCGGAAGCTTAAGGAGTGCCGATTGTACAGAAACCCTGACGGCTCGATCATCGCCAACACGCCATCGGCTCGGAGCAGCTTCATGGCCTCGTGGAGAAACAGGTAGGCGACTTGCTTATCGGCAAGTTTGCCGTGAGCCTTCGTATAGTCGCGCGCGGCACTGATTGCGGAGTGTGTCGATAGGGCCGATTCAAACGGCGGATTGCCGACGACGATCGCAACCGGCGCATTGATCAGGCCCCGCGACTTGGCCTCGAAGAAGCAGCTGGCATGAAGCGTTTCGCCCCCAAGCCGAGGAAATAGCTTGATGCTCGCGCGAATTTCCTCGGGTTCCAGCGCGTCGCATAGGCTGAGGCACAGGCTGAACGCGGCTAGTTCGACGGCGGCTTCTTCAAGATCGACGCCGTGCACACGCTGCAGCAATCGGCGCAACTCATTGACCCCGGGGCGAGCCCAGCCGTTGCGCGAGCGCCAATGAAGGACGAGGCGCTTATAGGCCTCAACCAGGAAAACGCCCGAGCCACAGGCAGGGTCAAGGATGACGCCGTCCCCGGCCATTAACTCGTCGATCCGTTCCCAGCTTAGCACTTCTTCGAGCATCAGCCGCACCAGTGCGGGCGGCGTATAGATTGAGCTGGCAGCGTCCTTGACGAACAACTGGTAGATGTTGCTGATCAGCTCGACGGGAAGATCGCGGAATGAATAGAGCCGCCAGAAACTCAGCTGACCCGACTCATCCTCATCGCCCTGGACCATCCGCGCGTAACTCGACAACTCGATGCTGTTGACCAGCGCTTCGCGCTCCTTCTCACCAAGCCGGAAGACATGACCGTTGAACCGGTCTTCGAGCGTCCTAAGCAGCTTCACCAGCGCGGGACCGTTAGCGAGCACTTCGAAAAATCGGGTCGCGCCGGGCATGGCGCGGCTAAAATCCTCAGGCAGCAGCACCAACCGCTCTTCGAGGTACGCAATGAGCAGCGAGAGGATCAACAAGCGTCGGCGCAGGCTGGCGTTCAAGAGCTCGCTGTCGGCAAGTTGGTTCGCGAGCGCGCGCACGCCAGCCACCAGCTTGCGATGCGCGGACTTGGTTGCCGAGAGCATGCGCTCGCATGCGCCGGGGTCGTCCCAAATGGCGCCATTGCGGATCCGCGCCGCGTCCCACCAGACGTCGAGCTGAGCGATTTCGGCGCTAATGCGCAAGGTCTCGATCGGATTGTACACGGGCACGCCGTCGTGACCGGCAAAGTCAGGCTTGTGGGCGCAGCGGAACAGCTGGATCACGCCAGGCGCAGCACGATAGACCAACGGCACGCCGCCCCAACTCCATAGCCGTTTGTGAAGCTGAGCGAACCGACGCTCATCGGGATGGCTCTTAGCGTCAAATATGAAAGCCTGAGCGACCGGCGAATGTCCATGTCGCTGTGCTTCGAAAAAGACCGCGCGCGCGCCATATGCGCTCGCGCGCTCGATCATGGCGACTACCTCAGGCCTCTCGCCAGCGGGCTCGAAACCGGAGACTGCGACGAGTCCGTCGACTCGTGGCAGATCTGAGCCTTCGCCAATCGCGAACAGCCATTGCGCGCCGGCGAACGCAGCGCTCGACGCATGCAAGGTCATGCACTTGTTCCAGAGGTCAGCGTCGTGCGACCGTTCATTTCTGCCTATCTCTCTGAGACAGGGCAAAGCCCTCTTTCAGCAGCTCGGTCATCGTAATTCCGTGCGCAACGGCGAAACCTTTAAACTGCTTTTTAAAGTCGGGAGTAACCTTGAAGTTGAGCGACTTGTTCGCGTCTGTCGCGGCAGCAGTGTCTTCGCTGGCCATTCGCATCCCTCCCCCGCGATTTGCGCTTGGCGCGCCATTGGGCGGTATGAATATCGAATTCTGGGTTTCGTGCAATCCATATAAATGGAATTCAAGAAAACAAGAAATAACGAAATAACGAAATAGCGACCTCCGGGCTTCGTCCCTATGCCCGAATGGGAGCATTTAGCATGTCGAGCCACGACCTGGGGCAACCGCCGCATCGCCGACAAGCTGCGGGAACAGCTCGGGCCCAAGGCCGCGGGCCTGCCCCCCGGATTATTCGCGGTCAACGCGAACGGTAAGTCATTATGGATGTTGCTCTTCGATGCCGATTGAACGGTCAAGGCCGTGCTGATAGCAAGACGCCAGGGGGATGTGCGTGAACGGCGCTTGTCATCAACTATGAAAATTAGACTTGATCGATTGATCCTACAGATGGAAGATTCCGAACTCGAGGAATTTTGCCGTCAGTTTGCCGAGCGACGCTCGGGATATTTTGAGGTCAAGCGCTTTGGAGGCGCGGGCGACAAGGGACGAGATGTCGTAGGCTTTTGCACGCCTGCTCGGCACGACGGCGAATGGGATAATTATCAATGTAAGCAGTATCGGACGAAGTTGGGAAAGTCCGAAGGCCTGCTCGCGGTAGGAAAGGTTCTGTATTGGGCCTCAAGACAATCGTTCACCGTTCCCCGCTACTTCTATCTTGTTGCTCCTAAAGGCTTGGTCGGCCCGCTGCTTGATTTGGTCAACAGCCCGGTGTGCTTCCGCAAAGCGCTGCTTGATAGTTGGGATGCAAACTGTTCGAAAAAGATAATCGTGAACACCACGATCCCTATGGATCGCGGGCTTGAGCAGGCCATCAACGAATTCGATTTCGCAAATGTGAAAACGCTGGATGTCGATGAGATTCTTGCTGACCCAGCGGCCACGCCCCTGCTTGTCGAGCTATTCGGACACGACCCCGGTCAATACCCTGCGCCCGCGATACCGGTCGAATTGCAGCCTGGGGAAATAGTCTATCTTCAGGCGCTTCACGGCGCATACAATGAACGTGAAAGTGGAAGGTTTGCCTCGCACGAGGAGATTTTTTCCGACGCGAAGCATGGCGAGGATATGAGGGTGCATCGGTCGCGCTTTTATGAGGCTGACGGATTCCAAAAATTCTATCGCGATAATTCATCTCCTGAAACGATCGCAGCATTTCGAAAAGAGATCTATTTCGGCGTCCGCGATAAGTTGAAAGAGGACGCCAAGGACCAGCTTGCCCGCGTCGATTCCACAATGGCTCACGCGGCCACCATTATGCCTGCTGGCCCGCTGGCAAAGTACGGCTCGGTGCCGGTGCGTCAGGGTGTTGTGCATCACCTCGTGAACGATGGCGACATCGAATGGAAGGGCAGCAAATGACCGTCCAGCCATCGAGCCCGGTGCAGCTGTTTAACAGCCCACTCGAAACAGGCATTCGGAGCGCTTTGTTATTGAACGCAGCGCGGCCGAGAGCATTCGACCTAACGCACCTGACGTGGCTCGATCATCTAGTGGTACATACGTCGGACGTCGGTGGCCCGCCTAGCTTGCACCCCGACGTGCCGCAGCGAGACGGAGAGTTAATCGTCCGAAGAAAGAATGTCGAAGAGGGCCTGCTTCTGATGCGCCGGCTGCACCTGGTCAGAACTGCCTATTCTGATGATGGCGTAACCTATTCAGCGACCGATGATACAAGCCTGTTTGCTCAGCTTGTCCGCAGTTCCTATGGGAAGGCTCTGAAGGATCGCGCAGACTGGCTGGCAAGCTATGTGCTCAATGTCGATGCCGTCCAATTCGCGAGGCTGATTAACGACAAAATTGGGCGATGGAGTATTGAATTCCAGACCGGCTCGGCAGCATGAACAAGACCTCAATCACTATCAATAATTTGGCTTTCTCCAGCCTCGACCGAGAAGCGCGGACTCGATTGGATTTCTCGCCAAAGTTCTCATTCATTTATGGCGCATCAAACACAGGCAAGTCTTTTGCGGTGAAGGCGATCGACTTCATGCTGGGTGGAAGCAAAGAGCTTCCGGATATCACCGAACGACGGCCTTATCGACGTTTGGAAATGGGGCTCACTCTATCTCCAAATGATGAAGTCGTCCTCGAACGGGCCATCGTCGGGGGTGATTTCGAAATCCGTGGAGATGGCGGGAACTCGAAGATATTAAGCGCCCGGCATAACAGAGATGCCGATGACAACCTGTCGAATTTTCTTCTCAAGCACCTCGGGATGGATGGGCAGTTTATCGCCATAGACAAATCGGGGACTAAGCGATCACTGAGCTTTCGCGATGTCGTGAGATTGTGCATCACAGACGAGACCAGCATTCAGTCAGAGACGTCCCCGGCGTTGAGCGGCAATCCAAGCTTTGCTCCCGCAGAAAAAAACATTTTCAAATACATGCTGACGGGTGAGGATGATTCTGCGTTGATCACGCAGGTGAAACAAAAGGACTTTTCGACCGGTAGATCCGCCCAAGTCCGCATGCTTGATGAAATGCTGTCTGAAGTGAACGCAGAGATTGAGGATAATTACCCTGACAGTGAAGAGCTGGATGCAAAGCTAGAAGACATTCAACATCAGTTAGATCGTCTTGAGAACGAGATATCGTTTGCGCGTAACTCCGTTCGTTCGAAGCTCGAACGGAAAAAGAGCCTGATCGCGGAAGTCAGCCGCGATCAGCAGCGGGTCAACGATATAGCCGTTACCCTAGAAAACTTTGACCAGCTTCTCGCGGTTTATCGCAGTGACGTCCTACGTCTGGAGGCAATTGAGGAAGCAGGCTTCCTTCTCAGTCTGACCGCAAACGAAACCTGCCCGGTTTGCGGCGCTCCTCCTGAAGCACAAGTGCATGAGCACGCGTTAGGTGAAATTGAAGCCGCGAGGGCGGCGGCAGAAATTGAAATCGGGAAAATCAAATCCCATCAGGGTGAACTCGCTTTAACGATCGAGGACACGACAGCCGAGCTCGCGAAGACCGGCGATCGCCTGCTCTCGAACCGAGAAAAGTTGAATCTCCTCGAAGTAGAATTGGCTGCTGCCCTTCCCGACTCCGACGCAAATATGCGCATGCTGTCTGAGGTCATCCCCAAACGAGATCGGGTGAAGCGCGGGCTCGAGCTTCTGCTGCGTAGAGATACGCTGACGAAGCAGCGTGACACTGTTGCAAAAGGCAAACGGGCTGTGGCGCCGTCAAATGTGCAGTTGGGCGTATCAACGACCACGGCGCAGGAGTTCGCCGGCGAGGTGGGTAAGATTTTGCTGGCTTGGGGTTTCCCGGGCGAGTGCCGGACCTTCTTCGATTTGGACGGAACATTCGACCTGATCATTGACGGAAAAAAGCGGAGCAACAATGGTAAGGGCGTTAGGGCAATAACCCACGCTGCTTTCAAAGTGGCCCTGCTGTCATTCTGCAAAACCCGGAACCTTCCCCATCCAGGTTTTCTCGTTTTGGACACACCGCTAATCACTTACCGAGATCCGATGCGGTCGAAGGCTGGCCCGCTCAGCGCTGACGAAAACGTGATCGCGAGTTCCGATCTCAAGCAGAAGATGTTCGCCCACCTTTCCTCTCTGTCCTCTCGGGGGCAACTTATCATCTTTGATAATGCCGACCCTCCGGCAAAGGCCGAAGACTTTGCGGTGCTAGAAGCGTTTACGAACGATCCCGACGAAGGCCGGCAAGGTCTTCTTTGAACTTTGACGACGGCGCCGAAAGGGGCGTAGCTGCGATGGTTGGGAGCCTACGTTTCTTACCTCAGGGCGCGACCTTTCGCGGCCGGCATTCCGCCGCGGGAGAGATGGCCACGCAAACCGGCTTAGCGATGGCGTGACCGTTCGAACGTGTATACATTGCTGCACAGCGTATGCCGACAGGTGGGGAGATAAGGGAATGGTTGCTGGGGTGTGAAGAGAACGATCGTTTTCGACAGCTACTGGCGTTTCGCTGCAGAGCGGCTTAGCGTTTACCTCAAGCGTCTCGCGCATCCGGCGGGGCCGTGGACGGACGATCCGATCCTCCGTGCCTACCGCTTCACCAACACTTATCGAGTGGCCGACAGGGTCAGCCAGTACCTTTTACGGGAGGTACAGTATCGCGAAGAGCGGTCGCAAGCTCCGGCTGAATTGTTCTTCCGCACGATACTGTTCAAGCTCTTCAATCGCATTGAAACTTGGGAATTGGTCGAACGAGAATTGGGTCCGATTTCCTGGCAGACCGCCGACCTAAACGGGATGATTGGGGTTTTGGACGGTGCGCTGCGCCGCGGAGCCACGGTCTACTCGGCGGCATACATCATGCCCTCGCCGAATCTTGGCGGAGCGCGTAAGCACGTAAATCACCTGAAGCTGCTCGCCGCGATGATGGACCAAGGCCTTCCCGCACGGGTCGAAAGAGCGTCGAGCCTTTCCGCGGTCTACGAACTGCTGAAGCCGTGGCCCGGGCTAGGCTCGTTCCTTGCCTTCCAGTATGCCATTGATCTGAACTATTCGGCGATGCTCAATTTCGACGAGAGTGCCTTCGTGGTCGCGGGGCCGGGTGCCCTCGATGGAATCGCGAAGTGCTTCTCGTCCACCGGCGGCCACGACGCGGAGACTGTGATCCACATGATGGTGGATGAGCAGGAGGGCCACTTCGAGCGGCTCGGGCTAACCTTCCCGGGCCTGTTCGGGCGGCGCCTTCAGCCGATCGACTGCCAAAACCTATTCTGCGAAATCAGCAAGTATTCTCGCGTCGCGCATCCGGAGATCAGCGGCAGCAGCGGTCGCACGCGCATCAAGCAGACCTACTCGGGTGAGGGCCAGCAGGCCCAGCCCATATTTCCGCCGCGATGGGGGCTGAAGGTTCCGGACTACTCCGCCGTGGCATATGCGCCGAGGCAGGGAGCGCTGCTGTGAGCGATGTGACTCCTGGGAGGAAGGACCGAGGTGCAAACCTACGAGCGCGCGGCTCTGCCGCGTCCCCTGCGGCGCCAGCTGGAAACGACCCGGTAACGCCGATGGCGCCTGGAGAAAGCCGGGACGGCGAGGCGCAGACCGGCGGATCCGGGCCCGCGGAGTCGTCCGACGCCAAATGGCAGGTTGCCGAAGTCTCGACCGGATCCGCCATCGACGCGTCGGCGATGACTGGCGGGCGCGCGGCTGTTCCGGGCGAAGCGAGGACCGACCGCGCCCGACCGGCCGAACCCACGAAACCGGAGCGGCAAGGTGAAGCCGAAGATGGACACGGGACCGAGCGTCCGCTGCCATCTGGCATCTGGAGCCGGCAGACGATCGAGGCGCGCGCCAACACCCACAAGCTATTCTGCGACGAGCAAGACGAGTCGCTGTTCGACGAGAGACGCCTGGACCCGGCAAGCTACCGGCTCGCGGTCGGCGGGGAGATCTACATCTCGCCGGCTAAGACGAAGGACAAGGCGAGCGTCACCTTCCTGGAGCCGAGGGAGGCCTTCTTCATCCCGCCGGGGCAGTTCGCCTTCCTGCTTAGCGAGGAAGTTGTGAGGGTGCCCGCAGAAGCGTTCGCGCTGATCGCGTTGCGGACCAGGACCAAGTTTAAGGGGCTGGTGAACGTGTCCGGGTTTCATGCCGACCCGGGCTACCATGGCCGGTTGATTTTCGCCGTTTTCAACGCGGGACCGGGCGATGTGCACCTGCGGCGCGGTGACGACCTGTTCACGATCTCCTTCGCATGGCTCGATGAGAAGACCGTCAAGCCCCGACGCGAGGAGGAGCGGTTCCTGCACATTCCCTCGGAGATCATCACGCCGATAGCGGGTGAGGTCCAGTCGCTGGCGGGGCTCAAGGAAAGCATCGACGAGGTTGAGGACGAACTAGACGACCGCCTTCAGGCGGTGGAGCGCGAGGTCGCGATCCTGCGGTGGGCGCTCGCGTTGGCGTTCAGCATCGTCGTCGGCCTGCTGGTACGCTCGCTCAGTTAGGCTTAGCAGATGCCGCCAGAGGATTTGGTTCATGACGGACGACGAAAAAGAAGAGAGAAAGCTGGAGCGGCTGACGGAGTCGCATCGTGTTTTCGCCGCATCGCTTGCGGCTTGCTGCGCGGCGGTCCTGGCACTGATCGTCCTCTGCAATCTCCTGCCCCCCGAAGGCCAAGGACGTGTTGCCGTCTTGCAGCCGCTGCTAGCGCTGACCTTGAGCGTGTTCCTCATTCTCGGTGCGCGCGCGGTTGAGGGTCCGATCCGCCTGGCCGGGCGCAGGCGGGAAGTGTCCTCCGCCTCTGCGGGAGCAGGAGCGCTTGTGCTTTGGCTTGGGTGCTTCTGCGTCATCCAGGCGGCGATCCTCGTCGCCGACGTGGCTAGTCGATGGACGCCAAGGCAAGATCCATGCTCGGGCGGAGAGAAGGGTCGCGTCTACGGAACGCTAACAGTTGGGGACGGCACAGACAGGCGCAGGATCGCAATCACCGGCTGCGAGATCGGCAAGCCGATCGCCGGAGCAACAGTACCCACGGTCCAGAACGGGCAGGCACCCGCCGACGTCGACGCCGCAAACGCCGGGGATATCGGATGACGACGATCAGCCCGCAACAGGCGGTGGCGGCCCTTGCCGAGCTCAGCTTCCCCGACACTTTTAACCCCTATGCGCACCTCTGCCCCAAACACGACCGCGCGGACGCTGCCGCGACCCGGCGATCGAATCTGCTCGCCACGTTCGAGGCCGCTGCGGCCGGTGTCGACGCCGTCTGGATTGCTCTCGAGCCGGGGCACCGGGGGGCACGGCGCACCGGGCTGGCGATGACGGACGATCGGCATTTGGCGGACCATGCGCGACGCTGGGGGCTGCCCGACATCGCCCGCGCGACCGTAACCGGACCGGAGACGGAGCAGACGGCCGGCATAGTCTGGGGCGCGCTGATGAGCCTGCCGGGGCGTGTGCTGCTTTGGAACGTGTTCCCGCTCCATTGCCACCAGCGCGGCGAGCCACTTTCGAACCGCCGGCATACGCGCGCCGAGCGGGAGGGGTGCTGGGACCTCACGCGCGCGATCGTCGCGATGGTCGACCCCGAACACATCGTGGCCATCGGCAATGACGCGCATGACGCGGCGCGAGGGCTAGACCGCCCATGCAAACTGGTGCGGCATCCGGCCTACGGCGGCAAGGCGGGCTTCCTCGCGGGTGTCACCCGATGACGCGGTCGGCACTGGATCTCGTGGTCGACGCGGTCATCGCGCCGCCCTCGACCTGCCCTCGGCGGGTGCAAGCATGCTGATCCGGGCTTATGCCGACTTCGTGGCCCGGACCGACCTGTCGAAGGACAGGCCGGAGGCCCGCGTCGACATCGCCATCTACGGGTTGGTTGGCGAGATCGGCTCCCTGGTCGCCGCGATCAAGAAGCGGCTGCTTGCCGCCGGTCGAAGGAACTGGAGCGTCCCAAATGACGAGATCGTGGAGGAGCTGGGCGACTCGCTGTGGTATTGCTTCGCTGTCGCCGTGGCCGAGGGGCTGGACGGATCGTTCTTGGCGTCCGACATCCGCGCCCTCGTGGCCGAGGTCGGCGGTACCGAAGACCGGTCGAAGCGCATCCGCGAGGTGCTGGGGCCTAACGCCCAAGCGTTTCTGGATGCCGCACCCGAATTCCTGGGTAGCTGGGAACGGGGGTATGCCACGCTCGACGCATACCGTGGTTTGGCGTTCCTCACCTCGCGCACTAAGGATGACCAGCTGGTCGAGGTGAGCCTCGCCGTGCTTCAGCAGCTCACCGCCGAGCTGCTGCGCCGGAAGCTGCCGGAGTTAGAGCGGGAACTAAATACGAGCCTGCACGACCGTCCCCTTCAAGCCGTGCTCGGTGAGACGATCTGGCATATCGCGGCGCTCGCGAGCCTGTACTCCCTCGACCTTGGCGATGTCGCTCGCCGCAACATTTCGAAGCTTGAGCGCCGCTTCGGCAGAGGAGAGCCAACTCCCCTTCCTGACGAGTGTCGTCCGGCGAGTGAACAGCTTCCCAGGCGGTTCGAGATCTCGTTCGTGACGGTCGGGTTGGGGCGGTCGCGGATGTACTTGGACGGCAGGCGGCTCGGCGACGATCTGACCAACAACGCTTACCAGGAGGACGGCTATCGATTCCACGACGTGATGCATTTGGCCCTCGCTGCGAAGCTTGGCTGGTCGCCCGTCCTGCGTAAGCTCATGGGCCGCAAGCGCAAGAGCGACCCCGACCTGGATGAGGTCGAGGACGGTGCACGAGCCCAGATTGTCGAGGAGGCGGTGATTAAGGCGATACATGCCGAAGGTGTGCGGATCGCTGCTCTGGCACCCGCGGCGAATCTGGTCGGGCCAGCGGCGCTGTTCGCTGATCGTGCCGATATGTCCTTCAATTTTCTTAAGCGTATCGAGACGTTCGTATCAGGCCTAGAAGTCGAACGGAGCCGCTACTGGGAGTGGGAGGATGCGATATTGGTCGGCTTCGAAATGTTCGACCGGTTGCGGCGCGCGGGTCGGGGCACGGTCGTTGCGGACCTGCAGGCGCGGACTCTGAAGTTCTGCAATAATGTCTTCGTTAATCTGGCGGGCGGCGTGGCGGCAGTCGGCTCAGCGGCATGCGGAGGGCCAAACTATGAATTCGGTACCAATGTCGACCTTGAGGCGTTCACGCCAGATCGAGCGCCCGCAGCAGTTCATGCGTGCCGTCGGGCGATATTGAACGCCTTAGGGTTGGCCGATGCTTCGGAAAGCGAGCTGACAGTGGCCGGATGGCAGAACGACGTCGTCGACGCGCAGGTATCGGGGCCGGTCCAGCGCGCCATGTGGGAACGCGATGTAATCGGGTTCAGGGCAACCGCGCTCGAGCGAGGTGAAACTAGCGAGGTTACGGTCTTCGGCATAACTGACACTTGAACGTGCCCAAGGAAGGCGGCTTGGGCGCCAACCGGGCATCGCAGAAGCTATGGTAACGAAGACTTAAACAATCTTCGACGACGATAGTCACCTAACCGTCAGAACTCTAGCGCCAGCTTTTGGGATTACGCAAAAAACTCTTGGAAGTCCGATTACAGGACGCATACCCTCTGACCAGCCGAGCCTGAACGAAGGGCCGCTTACGTAAACTTAGCACTCCAAAGCGGACAGGCCGTTTTCCACCCATTGACGTGATGTGGTGGACGACCCCTGCACCAGCATAGCTGTGCAATGATGTGGTCGTTGAGCCACGTCTAGGAGTCGATCCATGCAGCAGGAAGTTGTGACCGTCGGTGTTGATCTGGCAAAGAACGTATTTCAGGTCCACGCTATTGATGCCGATGGCAAAGTGTTGGTCCGGCGACAGCTTCGGCGCGCCGAGGTTTTGAAGTTCTTTGCCGCTTTGCCGCCGTGCCTGGTCGGGATGGAAGCATGCGCATCGGCCCATCATTGGGGCCGCGAGCTTCTCGCCCTTGGCCACGACGTGCGGTTGATGCCGCCAGCTTATGTGAAGCCGTACGTAAAGCGCGGCAAGACCGATGCCGCCGATGCAGAAGCGATATGCGAAGCGGTCACGCGACCGACAATGCGGTTCGTCGCGGTGAAGAGCGTCGACCAGCAGGCGGTGCTGATGCTCCACAAGACCCGCGATCTGCTCATCCGCCAACGTACCGCGCTGATCAACGCGTTGCGGGCACACCTGTCGGAGTACGGTATCGTAACCAGCAAGGGGCCTGGTGGTGTCACAGCGCTGATGAAGCTGCTCCATGAAGGGCAGGAGACGCTTCCGATGCATGCGCGATCGGCACTTCATGGCATCGGCTCTCAGCTTCGATCCCTGGCAAGCGAGGTTGATCGACTTGAGGCGCAGATCCTTGCCTGGCACCGAGCCGATGACACGAGCCGCCGGCTCGCCACCATCCCAGGCATCGGTCCCATCACGGCATCAGCGATCGCCGCAGCAGTACCCGATGCATCGCTGTTCCGATCCGGTCGCCAGTTCGCGGCGTGGCTGGGGCTTACGCCACGCGCCAATAGCTCCGGCGGCAAGGAGCGGCTAGGCGGTATCAGCAAGCAGGGTGATGGGTATCTCCGCAAGCTGCTGGTCGTCGGCGCCACCGCCGTGATGCGCATGGCGCGCAAGGACCCGAGCCGCCAGCCGTGGCTGGCGCAGCTGCTCGAGCGTAAGCCAGTGAAGATCGCGACCGTCGGGCTCGCCAACAAGACAGCGCGCATCGCCTGGGCGGTGATGACGCGCAAGGAGGTCTACGCGGCGGCTGCCGCGTGACCGCTGTCCTCGTCGCAGGCTGAAGCCAGCGGCAGGATGGTGTAAGGGCAGCTGAGTGGTGATGACAAACCGGTCAGACCGGGGATCGAACAAACCCAGGGGAGCAGAGCGCTTCGAGCGCGATGACGTGATTAGGGATCCGATCCGCGGACTTCATCAGGGCCAGCAGCCATGCGGTGCTGCGCGAACAGGCCGAACACATGGATGCACCCGACCGGTGCTCATCGCTGCAAAAAATGCTCTTGCACCGCAGGGGTCGTCCACACATGCTCCCCTTTTCTCCTCCACTCATAAGTAGAGTCCGGGGTTATCATCGTGCCCTTGGGGGCGGGGTTGCACAACCCGCCTGGCAGCATCGGCGGGCGTCAGCCCGCCTATCCCGCTGTGCGGTCGCACATGGTTGTAGTCGTTGCGCCAGCTGCTCAGTACCGAGCGGGCATGGCTCAACGACGCGAACAGCGTCTCGTTCAGGCATTCGTCGCGCAAGCGACCATTAAAACTCTCGACGTAGCCGTTCTGCTGCGGCTTGCCCGGCGCGATGTAGTGCCACTCGATCCGCCGGTTCTGCGCCCAGCGCAGGATCGCCAGGCTGGTCAGCTCGGTCCCGTTATCGCTGACGATCATCAGCGGCTTGCCGCGAACCGCGATGATCGCATCGAGCTCGCGTGCAACCCGAGCACCCGAGAGCGACGTGTCGACCACCAGCGCCAGGTTCTCTCGCGTGAAGTCATCCACGACAGCAAGGATGCGGATGCGTCGGCTGCAGACCAGCGTATCGCTGACGAAGTCCAGGCTCCAGCGCTGGTTCGGACCCTGTGGCAACGTCATCGGTGCTCGCGTTCCCATCGCCCGTTTGCGGCCGCGCCGGCGACGCACCCGCAGGTTCTCCTCACGGTACAACCGCAGCAGCTTCTTGTGGTTCATCACGATACCTTCACGCGCCAGCATGATCCCCAGCCGCCGGTAGCCGAACCGGCGACGCTCAAGCGCGATCTCGCGAAGACGCGACCGAAGGTCGCCATCATCACCACGCCGATGCGCATAGCGCATCGACGATCGATCCACGCCAAGGATGGTACAGGCCCGACGCTCGCTGATGCCGAAGAGCTGCCGAACATCCTCGACAGCCCTTCGACGAACGGCAGGCCTCACCAGTTTTTTGACGCAACTTCCTTCAGCACCGCATTGTCCAGCATCGCGTCCGCCAGCAGCCGCTTCAGCCGCGCGTTCTCGTCCTCAAGCACCTTCAGCTTGCGCGCCTGCGACACGTCCATGCCGCCATAGGTCGCCTTCCACTTGTAAAACGTCGCACTGCTCACGCCGTGCTTGCGGCACACGTCCGCCGTCGAAGAGCCTGTTTCCTGCTCACGCAGGATCGCTATGATCTGCTCCTCGGTAAACCTGCTGCGCTTCATCGTCGTCCTCCTTCTTGAAGGACTCTAGCTCAGATTGGCGGAGTTTCAGGGGAGCACGTCACTTACGACGCGGGGTTGTGGCACCCGCAACCCCGCAGATGAGCATACAACGATCGTTAGTGTCACAACCGACCGGTTATGACACCAGGTTTACGGCGAATAGCGCCGTTGCGTCCGGAGTCGGCTTCCCGCAAATGATCCCAATCGGAAAAGGCCGATGGCCGAAGCTCCCCATCAGTCAGTCCGATGGGAAACGGTAAATCTCTCTCCCTCGGCGGATCATCGAGATAGAAGGACCGTCTTTGCTGATAGCAACGTCCACCCGGTCCTTTGTGTCGGCGTTAAACAGGCGAAGCGTAGTGGCCCCTGTCGGCTCCGCAATGAACATCGCATGCTGCTTGTTCTTGTCATCCAATGTTAACAGCACATTCGAATAGCCATGATCGACCGTTGCATAACCGCTCCGCTCTACGCCTTCGGCATCGAAAAGGAGTATTCCCGACATCGTGTCCTCAGGGCGACCGCCTCGTGTTTTATTTTGCTTACCGTTGACTACCGCATGTGGCAGTGGTGCGCCGATCCTCACACGGGTAACGCCGTTATTATCGACGACGTTCAGCTCGCGAACGCGTAGCACATCCATGACCTTGGGCTCAGGCTGTGCGGTTGGCGCTGCGACAGCGCGACTCCCCACGGCCCCAGCGATGGCGAGTATGCCGCATGCTGAACTAATAGCTGCGGTGATAAAAGCGACGCGATATTTGCGTTCGAGACGGGCAATTCGGCGATCCAGGTCAGAGTCGGCGGAATTCATAATCGTTATCCTCTTACTGTATTGCTGACACAATACGCAGCAGGGGGCCAAGTGCAAAGCGGCTCAGGTCACTCGTGCGGCCAAGCCACCTTCACGGTCTGGCAAAACGAAGGTGCTGGCTGCTCCGCTGTTGCAAGCCGGACCATCTTTTTTTGATAAAGGCTGTAGCGAATGGGGTCGGTCTCAATACTTGCGATGTTGGCATTGAAATACTCAGCTTCTCCAACGGCTGTTCCCGCAGGTACGAGGTCGGCGACCGGTGATCGCTGCGCAACGAAATTTGCCAGCCGCAGTTCGGAAGAAACGGCACCGGGATGATCGCGCCAGAAGGCCACCATCATCCTGTTGGCCTCGTACTCGGCTTGCCATCGCGTCAACGGCCGACGTGATATCTCCTGAAGCCAGTGGCCAAGTTCGTGCGCGACGAGCAGGGTGTTGAAGACCTCGACATATTGCTCACGCCCCGAAAGACCAAGCTTGCCGATCGACGCAAAGCGTTCCATAGCGGCGCGTCGGCCGGGACGGAGGAAGTCATAGGGGACGATCACGACAGCACGTTCACGCGGGTCGTAACGCGTTGCTCCCGGTGATGTCGCCAGTTTGACGATCGGCCTGAACGACGGCCTGCGACCGCACGCGACAACGGCCGTGTAGAAGGCATCCACGACAGGCTGTGCTTGCGCGGCGGCCTCATCGGGTACCGGCGCATTTGTTGCTGACAGCAAGCTGCCCGCCACCATGAAGGCAGCGTGAAACATGTTCATATCCAGTCCCTTGGATTAGGTGTTGCAGGAGTACGGAGCCGGTGCGACATGTCACCGCAGCGGCAGGAAAAGCTCCGCGACCGCTTCGTGCTCCGGCACCTCGGGAAAGAAGGCGAGGCGCTGACAATATAGCGGAAAGTCTCGTGCCTCCTCACCGCTGGTGGGCAACCAATCCCGATAGAGATACAATGCGGCGGGCTCCAGATTGTCGGTGTTGCCGACCACGCGCAGCACAGCGCAGCGTCCTCCCGGGATGGTGCCAGCCTCGACGCGCTCGCCGTTTGCCGCGATCGGCTGATCGGTGCCGACGCACAGGTCCATCCGATACTCCGCCGGAGGCGTGGTACGCGGATCGGAATGGAAGACGTTGAAGGTCGGGCTGGTCTTCGGCGACAGCCCGGTCGTTTTGCGCCAGGCGATGAACCGCTGGATGGTCGCGCCGATCGTCGCCGGATCGCCGCGATGCTCCATGATCGCCACTGGCGTCTGGCCCATGTTGCGGATCGTCACATCATCGTGGTTGTAGATGGTCTGCATTAACTTGCTCCTCGCATTGTTGAGAGGCCCGAAGGCCGCAAGCCACGGCTCCCAATCGGGAGATTTCCGGAACGACGACGGCGATTGCCCGAACCGTTGCCGAAAGGCACGGGCGAAGGCATCGGGCGCGTCATAACCGGCATCCATCGCTATGTCGGTGATGGTTTGGGCGTCCCTATACGCCAGTCGGTACGAAGCGCGCTTCATGCGGACGAGTTGGACATAGCGATGCACGGACAGCCCGAAGATGGCCGTGAACTGCCGATGGAAATGGTATTTTGAGAACGCCGCAACGCCGCTTACCGCTTCCAAATCCAGATCGTCGCCGAGATGCTGGTCTATGTAATCCAGCACCCGCTGCATCCGGCCATGGTAGTTTTCAAGCGCCGCCTTCATCATCCTCTCCTCCGTGGCGACACCAGCTAGGCGCTCCGGGATATCGCGCGCTCGACCGATCTTGCGGTTCTAGCACAGCAGGGCGGACTTTTCCGATTGGGAAGGTCAGACGGGCACCGCTTTTGCGACACACGCTGCGCCTTCCGGGTCACGCCTTCCCAAAAACTCCTCGATTGAGTTTTCCCGAATTGGGCATGAAGAAGCGGAAATACGGAAAGTGGCTCGAATGGCCGGTTTTCCACTGCCATGCTGATCGATCTAAGGAATGAAAACAGGCGATAGCTGGCAGTGTCAAAACCGAACGGTTCTGACACCTGAATGAGCGGCAGCTGCTACATCAGCTGGCAGCCCTTCGGAACGTCCGCAATGTTGGCGGTTGCCGTCAGACTGCTATCTGCCCCGAGACCCGCCGGTCGGATTTTAGACGTGTCGCGTCGATCGAAAGCCCGGAAAGGGCTTGGCCTGGTGGACGGCGGACGGCCTGCTGCGGGGCGGACTGAGCTGGAAAGCAGAACTGATGCTTGGTATCGTTCTTTATGAAGCCCGCCTTTCCAAAACTTTGGCTGACGGCTGCTACATTGGCCATGGGCACCTGTTTCTCCAGTGATATAGCGTTGGGACGCAGCGCCGAAGCAACCGTGCCGCCGATGAAATCTTCGCCTCCAGAATGGGGTTGGCGTTGTAGTGGGCAGTTCGAGGTTGACGGGCAACGTGTTAGCATGTGGCGCGATTTCGACGCTTCTGGAACTATCAATCCTTACATTATCCAGTCATTCGATCGGGAGCCCCACGGCACCACTTGGACAATCGATCCGCGCCCAGAAACTTTCCCCCCTGACGGTAAAGCCTTCCCATCGATGAGGGGGCGCAACGAGGCGGAGGTGTTGCGGGAGGGCCCCGACTACGTGCATATAAGCTATGAGTGGCACACAGAAGCCGTTGGTCCGAACTATGTCTATTTCTGGGGCGACGGGATTTATGTTGGCGCTGAACAGCTATTCAGCGCGAGACAGGTGCGGCGCTATACCGGGAAAGATGGAAAAACGGGCGGGTTAAGTGCCGGCTTGTCCACAGGCTCAATCTTGCGCGATCTCTATAAAACTCGGACTTGGGCATTCAGTGTAATTGATGCGACCGGCAAGAAATTGACGGACGGAGCGTTTCACCCGCCGGATTTGGCCCGGTCCGTCAGCGAATATCGGCGCGTGCGTGCACAAATCGAAAATCTTGATGCCGAATTTCGCACTGACTTTCGGGATAAATCGCGAGACACGACCAGCTGTTCGGCGTTCGAGGACCCGGCAGGCACAATTTAGAAGGTCGATAAGTCCAAGGCCGTCGTTGAACCCAGTCCGCAGCCTACCTCGCAAAAAGCTGCTTTTGCCACCGTCCGCTTAGAGGTGAGATGTGACGTCGAGCGAACGACCGACCGTGGAGCGGTTGCTGTCATTTGTCGATCGCGACGCTTCGTGCAATCAATTGGTCGTAAACGCATTCACCGCTAACGAGTGGATATGCGGGCGCTAGATATCGCGATTGCCGGTTGCGGACCGGCTGGCTTGGCTACCGCCTTGCTGCTGCATCGCGAGGGTCATCGGATCACGATATTCGAGCGGTTCGCTGCGCCAAAGCCAGTTGGGTCAGGGCTGATGATCCAACCCACCGGGCTCGCCGTTCTTGACGCGCTTGGCGTCGGGGATGACATCCGGCGGAACGGCGCGAGGGTCGAACGGCTATTCGGGCAAACCGGCGCGAGCGGACGAACGGTTCTGGATGTCCGCTATGCGGCCTTGGGTCGGCGCGCGGGCCATGGGATCGGCATTCACCGCGCCAGCCTTTTCGGCATCTTGTACGACGCAGCGCGAGCGGCAGGTATCTCTATCGCGACTGGTCGGGCCGTTTGCGAGACATCCTTCCGGCAAGACCGTCGCGACCTGGGCTTCGATAACGGCGATCGATCACAGCCGTTCGACCTGGTCGTCGATGCTCTTGGCACGCGTACGCCATTGGCACCGCCGACGGGGCGGTCCCTCACTTACGGCGCGCTTTGGACGAACCTCGACTGGCCCGAAGGCTCCCGCTTTGACGACGCGGCGCTCGAACAGCGATATCGCCGCGCAAGCACCATGGCGGGCGTGCTGCCCATTGGTATGCCCCCCGGGCAGCACGCGCGTCAGGCGGCGTTCTTCTGGTCTCTCCGCGCAGATCAGTTCGAGAGCTGGCGCAAGGCAGGCCTCGAGTCCTGGAAGGCCGATGTACGTGCGTTGTGGCCCGACACGGCTCCGCTGCTCGATCAGATTCACCATGCCGAGCAGATGACGTTTGCGCACTACGCCCACCGGACGCTGTCGCGCCCCGCCGAACCTGCGCTCATCCATATCGGCGATGCGTGGCATTCGGCGAGTCCCCAGCTCGGGCAGGGCGCCAACATGGCGCTTCTCGATGCGTGGGCGCTGGCCGCAGGGCTGCGCGGTGCCATCGACGTGCAGACCGGCCTCGAACGGGCGATCGCGATGCGGCGTCGCCACGTCAGGCTGTATCAATGGTTGAGCGCGATGTTCACACCGGTTTACCAGTCGGACAGTCGCGTCCTGCCGATGCTCCGCGACGGACTGGTCGGCCCGCTTTCTGCCGTGTGGCCCGCGACATGGATTCAGGCCGCCATGGTCAGTGGACTGATCGGCAATCCGCTTCGATCGCTTGGGTTATCCACCTCTCTTTCGGCGGCCCCCGCGCAAGAAATGCTGCCGGCGACATGAGTGAAGTCGACGACCCGGACCGCCCCGTCGGCAAATCGATTATCGTCTTCGACGCGCTGTGCGTGCTCTGCTCGGCAAATGCACAATTCGTCCTGCGCTTCGACCGGGAAGGCGTCTTTTGCCTGGCTTCGATGCAAGGCGCTGTCGGTACGGAACTTTACCGACGCTTCGGCATCGATCCGTCAAACCCGGATACCCTGATAGTGTGCCATGGCGACAAGGTGCTGCGCAATAGCGATGCGGTGCTTGGAATCTGGCATGGCCTCGGCTGGCCATGGCGTGCTTTGACCATCTTCAAGCATGTTCCCCGGGCAATGCGTGATCCGGTCTACCGCTGGATTGCCCGCAACCGGTACCGCATCTTCGGCAAGCGTGAGACCTGCTGGGTACCGACCCCTGAGCAGCGTGCGCGCGTTCTTTGACGCGCATTCTCGTCCTGGGTGGTTACGGCGGTTTCGGGGGCCGGATTTCTAGGCGGCTGGCGGGCGAAGGTCATGAGGTTCTCGTCGCGGGCCGCGATCGAGCGCGCGCGCATGCTTTCTGCAGCGACGAACCCTTGCTCGTTCCCACTGAAATGGATCGATCGGGCATTGTCGCGGCTCTCGATAAGGATCGACCTGCAATCGTCGTCGATGCCTCCGGGCCATTTCAGGCCATGGACTATCGCGTTCCGCAGGCATGTATCGATGCCGGGGTGCACTATCTCGATATCGCCGACGGTCGTGACTTCGTTTGCGGCATCGGGATACTGGACGCAGCCGCACAGGCCGCCGGGGTCACGGTTGTATCCGGTGCCTCCAGCGTTCCAGCGCTATCCGGTGCCGTTGTCCGCCACCTCGTCACCGACATGACGCGCGTCAGCGCAGTCGAAATGGTGATCAGCGCATCCAACAGCGCAGCGGCGGGGCCTGCCGTTGCGGCTTCTATCCTCTCGCAAGTCGGCCAGCCGCTGAAGATCTGGCAAAGTAAGCGCTGGCTGCGTCGATTTGGTTGGCAGGGGCTGAGAAAGGAACGTTTCAAGCTGACCGGCCAGACTGGGATTGAAAATCGACTGGTTGGATTGGTTGATGTTCCAGACCTTGCACTGCTTCCTGATCGGCTCCCGGGCCGTCCGGCAATCGCCTTCCGAGCCGGGACTGAACTCGGCATCCAGAATATCAGCCTGTGGCTGGCGAGCTGGCTTGTTCGCTGCGGTCTGCTTCGCAACCTGACGCCGCTTGCAGCGTGGCTACAGCCTCTGCAGCGCTTGACTGCCCGTGCAGGAACCGATCGGTCAGCCATGGTAGTCCGCATCTTCGGTTGGATCGGTGAGCGTCGGCTCGAACGTCACTGGACCTTGATCGCCAGCGACGGCGACGGCCCGGAAATCCCGGCGCTGTCGATCGCGCCCTTGGTCGACCAAATTCTGGCCGGGGGTCAGCAACCTGGCGCGCGCGACGCTGGTCAATGCTTGACCCTTGCCGACTATCAACCCGCGTTCAACGGGCTGTCGATCGTCCACGAAGTTGTCGATATCGATGTGCAGTTGCCGCTTTACGCGCGAGTGATGGGCGCGGGCTTTGATGCGCTCCCTCCCGCTGTCCGTGTTATGCATGACATCCTGCGCGATGGCGGCGCATCTGGGCACGCGACGGTGACGGGTGCCGCAAATATACTTGCCGCTGTTATCGCACGGATCGTTGGATTCCCTCGATCTGGCACCTACGCGCTCCACGTCGAATCCACCGAGCGCGAAGGCCGCGAGTGCTGGACGCGTGACTTCGAAGGCAATCGTTTCCTCAGCCGCCTGAGCCAACGCGGCCCCTGGCTCGTGGAGCGATTTGGACCGCTGCGCTTTGGGTTCGACCTAGCGTCTGATTCCGACGGTTTGACGATGGTGATGCGCCGCTGGTGGTTTGGCGCGGTCCCCTTGCCGCTTGCCCTAGCGCCGCGCTCGCGCGCACGCGAATGGGAGGAAGACGACAAGTTCCACTTCGACGTTCCGATTGCTTTACCGCTGATCGGCAAACTCGTTCACTATCGCGGGTGGCTCATCAAGGCGTGAGAGCGGGAAGGGCTGTCATCAATTTCAAAGGCAGGTGGGACGCGGAACGGCGGCTTTCAGGCACGCCGCCAAGGCCCATGAACGGCAACATTGTTTGGCGAGAAGCGACGAGCAGGAAGGCGATCTTTCGGGAGCGCATCAATCCGTTAGTGCCCGCACGAAATCCGCCGGTGGCGCCGCCTCTGCCCAGCTTGGCACGTCTGCCGGAATAACGACCCACGCTTGGCGGTATGCCGTAAAGATATGCGCGACGCAGTTGAGTTCCTCTGATCGATCCAGCGTCCCGGCGCGGACCACTGCGATCCCCGGTCGCCGCGTGTTCGTGTTGTAGATGCGAGAGTGGCAGCTGCCGCAGAACCGCTGGACCGAGGTGCGGTCCTCAGTGGTAATCTCATGAACGACGATCGGCCCGGCCACGGCGAGCCGGTTCTCTGCCACCAGCGCTTGTACACTGAACGCGCTACCTGACGCTCGCTGACAGACGTGGCAGTGACACGCATAGACACGGGGCAATTCGTCGATCGCGATCTCGTAGCTGCACGCGCCGCACCTGCATTTGCCCTTGATCGTCACCACCGTGCCCTCGATTTCCAGCTGCGGTACGCCGATATAGCTTCGCTAAATCTAAACGCCGAGAGGAAAGGCTTTGAGCGCTGTGCAAAGAAAGCCTGTTGTACGACAGAGATGAACAAGTCCCCTTTCGGCGAGCGCTGACGGGACGGCTGAGCGTCGTGTTTTGGGGGGCTTACCGACTGACAGAATGGGCATGGCGCCGCAAGGTGCTCGCAAGAACGATGACAGCCACCACCATCAGCAATGCAGCTACGACGAATGGCGCACCGGGAAAGAACACGCCCAGTCCATCGGCGTAAGCGCCGAAAACCCCGGTCATTACAGGTGGTCCAACGATCGCTGTCAGGCTGATCGTGCTGGCAATTGCGCCTTGCAATTCGCCTTGCGCGTCGTCGTTAACGCGCTCGGTCATCAGTTGCTGCATTGCGGGAAAGCACATGCCCGGGATGGCGCCCACGACCATACCCGCCAGCACCACCCAAGTGCTGGGCGCGAAGGCGAGGATCAGGAACGATGGTACCGCGAACATCAGGCTGTAGGTCGCGGTGGGAACCGGGCCGAAGCGGGCGATGCTCTTACCCGAGAGCAAGCCCTGAGTGACGCCGAGCAACATACCGAAGAAGGTCACCGTCAATCCGATGACGATAGGCGTCCAACCAAATTTGAGCGCGCCGTAATAGGCCCAGACCGACAATTGCGACTGGCTGGCGAGTTGCATGAAGAAAATTGCTGTGAGGCAGCCGATGACCAGAGGGACGCGTGCCATGCGAACAATGCTGCCGAAAGGATTGGCACGAAACGGGTCGAAGGAACGACGCCTTTCGGGCGGTAGGGTTTCTTTGAAGACCGCCAGCCCGAACGCTACTCCGCCAAAGCACATCACCGCCGCTGCGACGAACGGCAACCGGTCACCGAACTGGCCAATGACCCCGCCAATGGCTGGACCAAGAACAAAGCCCGCAGCGCCTGCGCCACCCAGCATCCCGAAGGCCGCGCCGCGTCGCTCGCGCGGGATGCTGTCAGCGATGCAACTGTTCGCAGCGGCCCAGCTTGCCCCCATGATTCCCGAAATGATCCGCCCCGCAAACAGCCAGGCGATGGTCGGTGCCCAAGCCATTAGCGTATAATCGGCGCCCAGCAGTGCAAGGGTGGTCAGCAGCACTGGCTTGCGACCAAATCGATCGCTCAACCCGCCAATGACGGGCGCAAAAATGAACTGCATCGCTGCATAGGCAAAGAGCAGCCATCCGCCGATTTCCGCCGCACGGTCGATACCCCGCCCGGTCAGGCCTTCGATAAGCGTCGGCATGACAGGCACGATCAACCCGATTCCGGCAGTGTCGATGAACACGATCAGCGCCAGCGCCAACAAATTGCGATTGTTCGGCATCCTCACCCCCGTGCTTGGTCGCCTTAAGCCAAGGGTGCGTGAATACCTAGCCTTCTAGAGAACGCGTTGAACCGTGCCTCCAGATCCCCGCCACTCTTCTTTAAACTACTGTTCCGCACTCAAACTGACGCTATGACAACGATTGTAGCCCGGGGGGCGGTGTGATGTCCGAAGCGTTTGAACCTCCATTTGTAAGACCCGTCGAAAAACTGCGCCTGTCGATTGAGTCGCTAAAAAATGCACGCGATTGCGTCATGAGCAACTGGACCAACGACGCTTACGAAGCCCGATTTTACCGTATTCCCCTCATGCCCATGTTGATGGTCATGGACCGTGACGCCCTGCATGAGGTGTTTGTCACCAAGGCTGAAAACTTTCCGCAAAGCGCCGTTTTCCGAAGAATTGTGAAGCCCATCTGGCGGGACGGCATTCTGACGTCGCAAGGCGAGGATTGGCGATGGCAACGTCACGCCGCTGCGCCGGCATTTACGCCCGCAGCCGCGAATCTCGTGATCCCCCACGCAACACGCGCCGCTGCTCTATTGGCACGTCGCTGGCTTGATGTGCCCGACGCCCCAATCGATATCGTCACCGGCTTGGCTGATCTTGCAACACACGTAGTTTTTGACGCCCTTCTGGACGGCGGCAAAGGTGCGAACGTCGAGGAGTTTCTCGCCGAAGCTGAATCGATGAGCGCGATCATCGGCAGACTGAACTTGGCTGATATCTTCAATCTGCCGGATTGGACCCGCCGCTTTTTCGGAACCACGCTCGATACCCCAGCGGGGGCCTTGCATGCCTATGTGGCGCGCGTCCTTGCGGATGGGACCTTACCCGCGACCGCAAAGCCATCGCTGCTGCAGATGCTGGCCACTTCGAAGGACCCGGACACTGGACGGCAGATGTCGTCAGACCGGCTCGAAGACAATATCGTAGGTTCGCTATCGGCGGGACGAGACACGACGTCGCTAACGATTGCCTGGGCAATCTATTGCGTCGCCCGACATCGCCCAACCTTTGACCGGTTGGTCGCAGAGATCGACACCGTGACCGGCGGTGGTGCCGTCGAGGCCCGCCATTTGGACCGGCTCGTTTTTACCCGTGCCGTGATCATGGAAACGTTACGTCTGTTTCCTCCCGGACCCCAATTGGCGCGAGACTGCCTTGAGGACACCGACCTACAAGGCGAGCGCGTGAAACGCGGGACCATGATCTTGATCCCGATCTACGCATTGCACCGCCACAAAAAGTATTGGGATCGACCAAATGTGTTCGACCCAGATCGTTTCATGGATGGTCGCTTCAATGGCCGCGAGCACCGATATTCCTACATGCCGTTCGGTGCCGGATCCCGCATATGTCTGGGAATGGCCTTCGCGCTGGCCGAGGCACAAACTGTTTTGGCGACCTTGTTCCAATCGTTGACCTTCGAGACAGCCGATGACCGCCCGATCGAATTTGAGAGCGCTGTGCTGCGTTCCAAGTATGGCCTCTCGATGACGATTAGGCGAAGGACGCTGCCAAGGCAGTGAGCGAAAAGCCGACCCAAATCCCTAACATTCCCGCTGTCCGGTCGAGGCTTAACGAAGGGCAGCTTTTAGCGATGTACTTCGGGTTCATGAAAGTCAGGAATGTTGGCGGTTGCCGTACCCTGTGCGTTCAAATGTCGACGTACCGACGCGCAGGCCACATTGAGTGACCCATTCTCGCTATCCAGTTATCGGGGAAAAATGCTGCTTCATGTATTCAAAGCATGTCGAATTTAAAAGCTCCGGCACAGGTCCTCTGTTGCCTGACGGCCCGGAGCCACAGAGCACGTTTAAGAGCCCGACGGTCATCGACACCGCAGCGGGTGGTTCCTTGTATACCGTCCCGAAAACACGCCGGATATCGGAGTCCACCATGGGGGTCAGCAGGGTCATGTTCTGCCGATGGAAGCCAAATCCCAAAAAGATAAGGCTGCCTGCTTCGGCGATCATCTGTTGCAATCGGCCTACAATCCCGTCGCTCGCTACTTGCTCGGTGAATGTACGTAGCGTTGCAGAAATTTTTTCAATTGGCTGCGTGGATGCCGCGCCGAACTCTACTGCCTCCGGCGTCTGGGATTGCCAAGGGAGCGGTCCCAAGCTCCCGTAGGGATGAAGTACTTCCAAACGCGCACAAAGCGCTTGCGCCTCCACCGCATGGATACCGTAGGCATGATGCAGAATCGTCGGCAGGAATGCTTCGAAGCTGCGGTCGTAATTGAATGAGATGACGCTGAGATTATCAAAGATGCGCTCGACTTCGGACCGACGGACATCCGTGGTCAGCATCTGAGCGAACGGAAAAAGCCACGTCTCGCGCAGCGGGTCCCATTCGAAGATGTGCGGCTCGTGCGACGTTCGCCGAAGCCTTGATGTGTCCTCATCCAATCCGATCTGATGTGCGATCGCCATTTTGCCGACCGTAGCTACCAAATCGTCGCCATCGTTTTGGTCGATGGCGTTGTCGATCGAACGGGCGATGATGGCGGCGTCATGAAGTCTCCATCCTGCCGATAGATATCCATTGATTTCGGATTGCGGCGCATGGGCGGCATGGTGCCGCTTAAAGGCTTCAAGCAAGCTCGGTGAGCCTGCTATTTGGCCATTCCGCTCGAATTTCATACCAAGCGATTCAGCAATCTTGCCTAACAGCGTATTGCCATCAGGAAAGCCGAGCTCGCAACTGGATCCCGCACCTAGGATCAGTACAGTTTTAGTTCGAAGCATCTCGCAACCCTGCCGGAAGAATTTGCCGGTGGCCAGCTTGCCAGCCGAAAACGCTACCAAGCGCTCGATCGAATGTCGCCCTTGTCTAACCACCAATCCTGCTGTTTGATCGCGAGCTGAACAAATGGCTGCTAACGACGTAACCAAAGCCTTGGCTGAATGGCCGCAATGTTTAAGGATTTCGGGCGCTTGCGTACGAAATCGTAACATGCAGGAACCCGCGGTCAACGGTTACTGAGGCTATGGGTAAAGTGGCTTTGGAGCGGCCGGATTGCGGGCGTGGAGCGCGGTTCGGTGCGCTTGCAACGAGCGAGTTGGGCGCTTGGCGATAGCGGTGATGCGTTGCGCGGCGGTGGGTCTTGCCGTGTTCGACGATCGTGAGGTGGCGGCCGCGCGGCTGGTCGCGCGTCTGTGCTGTGGCCGACGCTTGTCTTGCGCGACCTGATTGCGGGACGAGCCATGCCGGATCATGGCAGCAACTCCCGGATCGGCGACGGCGGCGATGGCGGCGCGCGCGGTTGCTGCCAGCGTTCGAACGCTTCGATCACGACCATGTGCCCGCCGCAGCAGGGGCATGGTAGGCGGACATCGTCGGGTTCGATCGGTTCGTCGTCGGGCGGCGGTGGCGCGACGTCGAGCAACTGCCGGGCAAGCGCGATGCTGATCTTGCGCGACGATGCCGCGAGTAGGCCATAATGGCGGATGCGGTGGAAGCCGCGTGGCAGGACATGCAGCAGGAAGCGGCGGATGAACTCTGTTGTCGTGAGCGTCATGGCGCGCTGGCGTTCGGGTCCGTCGCGGCGATAGTCCTTGTAGCGTAGCGTGACGCTGCTCGCATCGAACGCGATCAGCCGCCGGTTCGAGATCGCAACGCGGTGGGTGTAGCGCGACAGGTAAGCGAGCACGGCCTCGGGCCCGGCGAACGGCGGCTTGGCATAGACCACCCAGCGCTTCTTCTTCACCGGCGACAGGTGACGCAGGAACGCACGGCGGTCGACAAGGTGCGCGAGGTGGCCGAACAGGCCGAGCTTGCCAATCGCGTGCAGCGCCATCAGTCGAGTGAGGAACAGCCGCCGGAACAGCGCACCGAGCACCCGGACCGGGAGCAGGAACGCTGGGCGCGACGATATCCAGCGCTCGCCGCCGGGCGCGATGCCGCCGCCCGGCACGATCATGTGGATGTGCGGGTGATGGGTCATCGCCGATCCCCATGTGTGAAGCACGGCGGTGACCCCGATCCGCGCGCCCAGATGCTTGGGGTCGGCGGCGATGGTCAGCATCGTCTCCGACGCCGCCTTGAACAGCAGATCGTAGAGCAGTGCCTTGTTCTGGAACGCGATATCGGCGACCTCGGTGGGGAGCGTGAACACGACGTGGAAGTAACCGACCGGCAACAGGTCGCCCTCGCGCTCGGCAAGCCATGTGCGCGCCGCCGCGCCCTGGCACTTGGGGCAGTGCCGGTTGCGGCAGCTGTTGTAGGCGATCCGCCAATGTCCGCAGTCAGTGCAGGCCTCGACATGACCGCCCAACGCAGCGGTTCGGCAGGTCTCGATCGCCGTCATCACCTTGAGCTGGGTCAGGCTCAGATGCCCGGCATGCGCGCTCCGGTAGGCAGGCCCGGCGGCGCGGAAGATGTCGGCGACCTCAAGCGAGGCACCCATCTGTTCAGCCGGGCGGGGATACCGTTCGCTCTTGGCCTTCCATCATTGCGGTCAGCCGGTCGAGCGGGCTCGCCACCGCCTGGATCGTGCGCGTCGAGACCTTGGTGTAGATGGCGGTCGTATCGATCTTGGCGTGTCCCAGGAGCACCTGGATGATGCGGATATCGACGTCCTGCTCGAGCAGGTGGGTCGCAAAGCTGTGGCGCAGCGTATGCGGTCCGACGCGCTTCCGGATGCCCGCAGCCTCGGCGGCTTCCTGGACGGCGCGGTGCAGCTGCCGGGTCGAGATCGGATCGGTGTAGCTGCGCCCCGGGAAAAGCCAGCCGTGCGGGAACATTACGCCGCGCCGCTTGCCTTCGCGCCACCACAGCCGCAGCAGCCCGAGCAACTGCGGCGAGAGCATCGCGTTGCGGTCCTTGCCACCCTTACCCTGTTCGACGCGGATCAGCATGCGCTGGCTGTCGATATCGTCGATCTTCAGGTGCGCGACCTCGGACACACGCAGGCCCGCGCCATAAGCTACGCTGAGCGCGGCCTTATACTTGATGCCCGGTGCCGCTTCGAGCAGCCGTGCCGCCTCTTCGACGCTAAGGACTTCGCGCATGCTGTCAGGGCGGCGTGTTGCAACCAGGCCTCGGGCAAGCTCCCGCTGCCTGAGCGTCACGGTATACAGGAACCGCAACGCCGACACCGCGCCGTTGATGGTCGCCGCACTCGCCCCCTTCTCGTGCTGGTGCACCTGAAAGCGACGCAGATCCTCAGGCGTCGCCGTGTCGGGGGATCGACCCAAGAAGCTGACGAACCGGCGGACGTGGCGAACATACTGCTCCTGCGTCCGTGGCAGCAGTCCGCGCATCATCATGTCCTGCTGCATGCGCTGACGCAGCGGCTTGGAGGCGGCGGTGGTCGTGATCGTGTCCATGGCAAGGTCCTCTGGTTGAAGAGAACCTCACCGTCCGCCCACGACTCCGCAGGGCTCAACCCTTCAGGCGACGCCGCTCACTCAACGCCAATGCCAATCCCGCGTAGCGGGTTCGTGCATGTTGGCGACTGCCGACTGGCAGGTACACAACGCGTGGACGACCGCTTGCGTCAAGGCGAGACGTTCCCGCTAGAGCCAACGAACGGCGATATCTGGTCGGAAGCAGTCAATCCCCCAAGCCGGATTACTGCGGTCGAAATCGACGACTTTTCAGCCGCTCCGTTCGCGATCGAGTCGGCTTAAAAGCAGACGCCTTGTCAATGACTCTTCGCTGCGTTGGCGTATCCATTTTCCATGTTGGCACGCTCTCGGTGACGCTGATCCACACCTGCTTCGCCCATCTCATGCGACAGCGTCGGCAAGTTGGCGAATGTAGCAACGCCTAATGCCGGATAAAGCCGCTGCTTATCAAACGCGCGATGTTCGAGTACCGATGCCACCTGCTCCTCCATCGCGGTGGCATACAGGTTGACGATAGTGGGTGCAGAGTCGAGCCGCTGTTTGTTAACAACATGCGGTCCGGAATCCGGCCCCGCAACCGCGATCGTGACCAGTGTCGATTGTCCGTCGACAGCCGCGAGATCGGCTGTGAAGTGCAATTGCTCAGCTCCGCCTTCGTTGATTTGCCAGATGACCCGTGAGGGGCCCTGTTCGAGAATCTGCACTTCAACTTGCGCCCCGCCGAATATGATCCGTGGAACGTCGGACCGTTCGAGAGCCGCATGCGCGTCCGCAATCGGAACCTGGTAGACAACACCCGGTCGAGCACAGCCTGCAAGTGCCAGGCCGACGATCGCTGCTAGCCAAAACGCGAACGGCAGGCGACTATCAGTCATCATGAGATTGGCCGGGTTCATCGCCGATTTCGAAATGACCGATTCCTGCTTCGATCGAACTGCGCTGCAGCAGGCACCCACTGGCATCCAACACCGCAGGCAAGTGCTTCTTGAGTTCGGGCGAATCTTCGACTTTGATGATAGCCAAATCTTTATTTTCGACCCGCGACGAGTCGAATTCTCGCTGTTCGATCGCGGATGCCACCGCCTCCGCGATTGCGGGCCGGATCGGTTGCTGAAACGCAGGGTGCCTTCCATCATAGGGGTCGTCAGCCAGTTGCAGCACCTGGATGTCGACTTGGGTCTCGGTTTGAGAAACCGGTGTCAGGATGGCGGCGAATTGAACGATGTCCACATTGCTACTCGTGACGCGCCAGATCACGGAACGATTGGGCATTCCATCGGGCGTGATGTCGAGTAGCAGCCCGCACTGCCGGTCCAGCTTGAAATCCTTCAGATCATTGTGGGCAAGGCGCGCATAAATCTGATCGACCGGCAGTTGGTATCGCCCGGGCACAGGGGCACTACATCCGGTGGCCATAATCAGAAAACCTATGCAAATCTTTCCGCGCACCATCGAACCCCCGGGGCCTGTCTAACGTTATCCGAGCGGGGTTAATAAATACGGGAACGGCGAGCTGTAACGCCTGAAGTCCGAATTGAGGTCACCGCAAACATTGTTCCGTAAACAACGCTAAGCGAGAACAAATGTGAACGGGCCGGATGTGCCCCGGTTTTGAGCGCGATCGCGGGCTGGTCGCCTACCGGCGGCAATCGACAACATTGCGGTCGTTTGTCCATCGATCCTTGGTCCCCGAAACCAGACACGATATTGATGCAACTCGGCTTCAGTGCGGTGGCAACATTTGGGTGGATTCTGTTGAAAAACTCGCTCTTGAAGTCCCTTTGAAGAGCTGATTCAATGTTTCTGCGGTGATGCGGAGACGAGCCGATGATGGGCGAGCGGACGGTGGCGCAGGAGGCGCTGTTCTACAGCTTCAACCTTGAGCGACATGTGCCGGCGGATCATCTGCTCCGCTCGATCGATCGGTTCGTGGACCTGTCGAGCATTCGCGAACATCTGCGGCCGTACTACAGCGAGACCGGTCGTCCCTCGATCGATCCTGAGCTGATCATCCGGATGCTGATCATCGGCTATTGCATGGGCATCCGTTCGGAGCGGCGGCTGTGCGACGAGGTGCATGTGAACCTGGCGTATCGCTGGTTCTGCCGGCTTGGGCTTGAAGGCGACGTGCCCGACCACTCGACCTTCTCGAAGAACCGCCATGGCCGCTTCCGCGACAGCGACCTGCTGCGCCATCTGTTCGAGACGACGGTCGCACGGTGCATGGCCGAGGGCCTTGTCAGTGGTGAAGGCTTTGCGGTCGATGCCAGCCTGATCCGCGCGGACGTGAACCGGCAGCATGCCGTCGACCGACCCGAGCAGTTGCCGGGCGAAGCCACCAGCCACGCGGTGCGCGAGTATCTCGCGGTACTCGACGATGCCGCGTTTGGCGGGGCGACGCCCGTTCCGCCCAAACAGCTGGCAGTCGCCGATCCTGCCGCCCGGTGGACTGCTGCATCGCGCGAGCGGGCCTTCTTCGCCTACTCGACCAACTATCTGATCGACCTCGATCACGCCGTGATCGTGGATGTCGAGGCGACGACTTCGATCCGCCAGGCCGAGGTGACCGCACAGCGACGCATGATCGAACGCGCACATGACCGGTTCGGTCTGTGGCCCGAGCGGCTCGCTGCCGATGCCGGCTACGGCGATGCGCCCAACCTTGCCTGGCTGGTCGAGGACAAGGGCATCGCCCCGCACATCCCGGTGTTCGACAAATCTGCCCGCACCGACGGCACCTTCGAGCGTTCGGCGTTCAGCTATGACGCTCGGCGCGATGTCTATACCTGCCCGGGCGGCGAAGAGTTGCGGCGCTACTGGCATGCCGGTCGCGCGGCAAAGGAGCAGCCGCCAGTCGATGGCTTTTACAAATACCGTGCGCGCAAGGCGACATGCGATGCCTGCCAACTCCGACCGCAATGCTGTCCGGACGGGCCGCAGCGCAAGATCCTGCGCTCGATCCACGAAGGCGCGCGCAACATGGCCCGCGATATCGCCACCAGCGACGCCTACATGACCTCGCGGCGGCAAAGGAAGAAGGTCGAGATGCTGTTCGCGCACCTCAAACGCATCCTCAAGCTCGACCGCTTGCGTCTGCGGGGTCCGAACGGTGCCAAAGACGAGTTTATCCTCGCCGCCACCGCCCAGAACCTGCGCAAGATGGCCAAGATCATCCCGATGCCGAGGCATCCGGTCCCGGCCTGAAGCGAAATGCCGCCGTTCGCGCCGACGACATCTCGCTATCTGCTCGACCCCAGCGCCGACTTCTTCAACACAATCGGGTGGAAAGCTGACCGGCCGCTTTTAGGCGATATCCTCGATTAGCGGACATTCGTTCGCAGTGGATAGCTTCTAGAACCTACGTCCCATCCGCCACCGCGATCGAAGCAGCGATCGTTAGCCACGAGGCGTCGACTCACCCAGCCGCCAGCGAGGCCAACGATTTGCGCCAACACATAAGAGGCAACCGGGGCGGTCGATGTGGAGGTAATGGCCGAACGGCCTCTCGAACAAAGTATTTGCGCGCTCACCACGAGCGGCGACGCGCGGCGCCTGCTCCTATTTGACGAGAGGCGCTACAGACACATTAACGATCCGCGCAAAGGATGGCTTGTCGCGAACCCGACGCCTTCTGACAAGGTGATGTTATCGACCTGCTTCGAGCTAGGAATCCTATGGACACTAGCTATTCTCCGAGGCCCCGGGGCGGAACGTTTGACGAAGCGCGAAGCTTTTAAAGCATAGTACATACTTTAACGCCCTTGCTCAGTTGATCATACCGAACGACTGCCAATCGAACATTTCATCATTGAAATTCTCGCGTGATTTAGCAGCGCTAGCAGCAAACCGGGCACAGCCTGCCAATGAGGCTCACGTGCTCGACGAGAGCGAGACTTTTAAGGAGCCGACCATGGGAATTATCAATTTTGTCGAAGAAGCAGCCGGCGCATTTGCCGGCGACAAGGCGCTTGAAGCCGTCGACCCGAATGCCGGCTTTCTGACGAAGGTAGCAGCAGCAGTAGCCGGCTTCGAGGGCGTCGCCATGCTCAAGGAGCATCTGGGCGAAAGCGCGAATGAATCCGCCAGCCCCGCTCAAGAGTCGAGCGAGGGCGCCGAAAATGGTGAGGATGGCCACGTCGCTCAGGCCTGAATGTAGCCGAGAAGCGGGCCACGTCCTTGCCGTGCCGGTAATTGACGGCAATGAAGACGTATGAGTTCGACCCCTCGCAACTGGCAGTCCGACGGCATCGCCGGACTGTCGGTCGCGGGACTGATGCTTCCCGAAGCGGTTGCCTATGCGGCGATCGCCGGACTGCCGCCGGGGCGCGCCATCCTTGCCGCCATCGTAGGAGGCCTCGGCTATGCGGCACTCGGGCGCAGCCGGTTTGCGATCATTGCCCCGACGTCTTCGTCGGCAGCGATACTTGCCGCAGCTTTGGCGACGATGTCGGTTGGTGTCAGCACCAAGGGAATATTGGCAACGGCAATCGTCGCGGTAGTTGGCGGCGCCTTCGTTGTGATGGGTGCACTGCGCCTTGGAAGTGTTGCGGCATTCATCTCACGGCCAGTGCTGCGGGGATTTGCCTTTGGCCTCGCTGTGACGATTATCCTAAAACAATTGCCGGCCGTGCTGGGTCTGCACGTCACAGCGCCGAACTTATTTGCCCTCCTTGCAAATCTCGCCGCAGATATCGGCAAGACTAACTTTGCAAGCCTCGCGATTGAAGGCGCAGCGCTGGCTTTGTTACTGACGCTGCGCCGCTGGTCGGCCATTCCCGGCGCGCTCATCGTCCTTATCTCCGGGGTAGCGCTATCATTCCTGGTCGATCTACCCGCTCAAGGCGTGACGCTGGTCGGCACGATCTCAATCACGCCGGAACTCCTCCAACTGCCCATGTACAGCTTCGAGCAATGGGCCAAAATCGCGCAGCTCGCGCTTCCATTGACGCTTATTCTATTTGCCGAGAGCTGGGGTACGATGCGCGCACTGGCGTTGCGGCATGGAGACAGACTGTCGGCCAATCACGAGTTGCTAGCGTTGGGTAGCGCCAACCTCCTGTCGGCAATGGCGCAAGGAATGCCAGTCGGCGCAGGCTTTTCGGCAGGATCGGCCAGCGAAGCCGCCGGGGCGACAAGCAAGCTGACAGCCGTTTTTGCCGTGCTGGGCCTGAGCGCGATGGTGTTGTTCGCGAGCCCGGCATTCGCGCGCCTACCCGAGCCAGTACTCGCAGCAATCGTGATTGCGGCATTAACGCATGCGCTCACGCCCGCACCAATCATCCGCCTGTTCCGCATTGATCGAGATCAGTGGATTGCCATCGCGGCGGGCGTAGGCGTGATCTTGCTTGGCGTGCTGAATGGTATGCTGTTTGCCGTAATGCTGTCGTTAGCCGCACTTCTGGAACGGTTGGCCCGGCCAGTCGTCAGCCAGCTTGGACTGATCGGGACGGGCCATGATTTTGTCGATTTGAAACAACATCCCGAGGCCAGGCCGGTACCCGGCGTCGCAATCTTCCGGCCCAACGCTCCACTATTCTTCGCGAACGCCGATGCCGCGCTTGGGCAGGTAGCCCGCAATAGCGAAGCGCTTGCGATCGGCACGGCTATTGTCCTGAGCCTTGAGGAGAGCGATGATCTCGACAGTTCAGCGGTCGAAGCACTAGGCGACTTGCAGAAAGCGCTCGCCGCCCGTTCGATGCCGCTCTTCCTCGCTCGACTGCACGATCGCGCCCGCTCGGTGCTCGATGCGGCCGGCCTCCCCCGTCTCACCCACAACGCCGGTTTTAGTGTGGCCGACACGGTTCTTATCGTCATTCATAACAAGGATCTGCCTCATGCCTAACAGCCTCGAGCCCCAGCTTCATGCCGTGCCTCTCGCCGTTTTGCGCCCTACGCAGATGACCGTCGGGATGATCGAGGTAGCGCGCAAACGCCACGACTGGCGTGCCCGCGTCGCCTCGAGCGGTGCCGAGTTTCTCGGCAGTCACATGATTCCGGTCGTGATCGGCCCCAAACAAGTACCTTGGCTGATCGACCATCACCATCTCGCAGTGGCGCTACTCGAGGAAGGTGTAGAGGATGTGCTGACGAGCGTCGTCGCCCGGCTGGATCATCTCGATCGCAGCTCGTTTCTGACTTTCATGGACAATCGCAACTGGCTGCACACGTTCGATGCCAAGGGGCAACGGCGCACTTATGCTGATTTGCCGAAGAGGTTGGCAAAGATGACCGACGATCCGTACCGCTCGTTGTCTGGAGCGGTTCGGCGCGCCGGGGGCTATGCCAAGAGCCAGACGCCCTATTCGGAGTTCCTATGGGCGGATTTCCTGCGTCAGCGTATCACGGCAAAAGCCATCGCCAGCGACTTTGAGAAAGCAACCGAAAAAGCGTTGAGCCTCGCGCACGGGCCGTTCAGCAATCACCTACCTGGCTGGTGCGGCCCAAGCTAGGGCAGAGCATAAGTCAACGGGTCCCGTGTGCCTTCCCGAAGTCAAAACTCCAGATGAATGCCCGCGTTGATGCCGTGCGCGCTCACCGAGCCTCGGTAGGTTCCTTGATAGCCGATAAAGATGACGCCCTCGTCTTCGAAGAAGACATTTACCCCGGCGTCGCAGTCGACCTGCTTGCGTGGCACAGCCGTACCTGTCAGCGTGAAGGCCGTAGTCGGATCGTTGTTCAGATATGCCGTAACGAGTGATCCTGCGCCAGTTCCCAGTTCCGAGCGATAATCAGCGCGCAAATAGGGTCGGATTTTGCCCTGCTTTTTGGTGACATAAAGCCCGCCGAGGACATCGGTACGATCAGCGGACAAGCCTGACACGGTAAGGTCGGCCGTACTCGCTCCCGTCTCGGTAAAGCCGTTTATCGCACCCTTGGCATAGTCAATCTCAGCAAAGGGTGCGATGGTTAGATTGTCGTTGCCCAGATCGACAGTGAGAGTGCCGGTAGCCTTGAAGAGGTGATCATTTGCAGTGGCGCTTGCGGTGCGGGTCGCAGCGCCGATTGTTAGGACCTTGCGCGTTGTAATACTGCCGAGGTCGTAGGCAATCTGCGCGTTCGCCGTCAGCCGACCGAGCTTGTAGCCGCCATAAGCTCCAAGCACATAAGCATTATTATGACCGGTAAGTCCGCCCGGCGCGTAGGTCAGGCTGGCTGTGGAATATCCTGCCGAGGCCCCGACCACATATCGAGGCCCGCTAAAGTCATACCCACCGTTGACCGTGATGATGCTGGCCTTGCTGCCATAAGCTCCAGTTTTACCGAAACTCCCCTGACCGCCGCCGTTCATCCACCATCCGTGCTCGGCGTAGTGACTGTTCTGGTCGTTCAGGCGCAAGGCGACCTGCCGATTAAACAGATCCATCTGGTCCCGCATCGCCGTTGCATACGCGAGATAGCCTTCCGAACTGACCTGATCGAAAAAGGTCTGGGCCTGAGGAACGGTCAGCAGGTCGAGGCCGCCTATCAGCGCAGCGGCGTCGCCTGTTGGCGTCACATTGGCCGTGTTCACGATGGGCTCGAAAGCCGCTGCGACCGCCAGTTGATTGGGGGTCGCGACTGAGGCAATGGCTGCTGCGTAGGTGGTCGAACGCACAGCAGTAAACTGGTAGGCCTGCTGCGTACCCGAAATCGTGACGATCCCTACGGGCGCAAAGGTGATGAACGGTAGCGTATTGCCGGTGACGCTGGCAAAGCTGCCAGTAATACCGCGATCGGCTAGAACCACGTTGTACGTTGATCCGGTCGGGTAGAAGCCAGCAACAGGAACAAGGTTGAGCGTGCCGCTGAGCACAGCCTTACCATTTGACCCGATTGCGTAGACTTGGCTGTAGGTCGATCCAGCGACGGGCAAGCCCGTGGTGCTTCCCTTTAGTCCAATGTTCAGGATGCCGGACGCTGCCTGGCTGAACGAGCCGTAGATGGCGAGTTGGGTCGGGACGGCTGCGGTGCCGATCGTAATCGTGCCCTGGTTCGAAAAGCTGCTAATTCCCAATCGCGCGGTGCCCAGCGAGCTCGCGCCTCCCAAACTCATCGTGCCGCTGTTGATCAGCGTAGTCTGATCACCGATCGACATAAGTCCGGCATAAGTACCGCCGGAGTCGTTGGTAATCGTGACCGATCCGCCGGTTGCGGCCTGGACGATATTTCCGGTGAATGCTCCGCTGTTGTAGACGACCGTATTGCCGCTCGACGAAATTGTGCCGGTATAACCGAGGGCCGCGTTTGTGTTACTGAACGTACTGACATCGGCGCCAATGCTTGGTCCGAACGAGATGTTTCCAGTCACCGCTGCCGTGGCGCTCGTCGTATTTATAAAGGTGCCACCCCTCCCGAACTGGGCGACATTGGTTCCAGCGATCCCTGTCAGCGAACCATTATTTGTGACCGTCCCGTTGTCGCCAAACGCTACCCCCGCTGATCCAACGGTCGTTCCGGTCGAGCTGATCGTGCCGGAATTGAGGATGACTCCGTTGGTACCCAGCTGCACGGTCGGCACGCCTGCCGTACCGGTCACCGAGCCCGCGTTGTTCACCGAACCGCTGTCGCCAACGATGACAGGCCCGGATATTGTTGTGCCCGTGGCGACAGAAACGGCGACACCGGGAGAGGAGTTAGTGTACCCTGTCAACGTCCCAGTACACGTGACGATCAAGCCGCTCTGGTCGGGGACGCAGTCGGCAAGCGCCACACCGGGCACGAGAACTATTGTCGTGGTGCATATCAGTCTTGCGAAAGTGCGAAGTGGCCAGCGGGGCTCGTAATCGTCGATGAATTTGAGCTGCGTTGCGGCCATAAAGTTTTATCCCACAGATAATCGCGCGGCGGCTGCCGTGCTATGTTCGAGTTGCGACCTTTGGGGGCGTTGGGGCGCTTAGATGTCTCCAAAATTTCGAACTTGAAATATTTCGATGTCGGAACGGCTCGAAGTGTCCGCAGGTCACGCAATCAAATGCGGTCGATGACATTCTACCCAGCCGAGTTTCGGTGCACCTACATATGCGGGTAGAAAGTTTCGACTTCGTAGCTGCGAACGAGGTACTGATCTTCTCATGGCAATCGCACGCAGTGCAGCGGTTGCACTCACGCTGATCAATGCGGCCGCATACCGACCGACCAGAAATGAAAATCAGGGTAACTGCGCGTTTGTACGCAAGGCTCACTTGTTTCGCGGCAAGGTTTTGGACGCTGATTGGACGAGGTAGGCACATAGCAACTTGATTGCGCCAAAATGTCAGGATCGAAATTTGCGCGTCACGCTGGGTGTCTAATCAGGCGTCTGGACAGTCGGCAGGTCGGCTTATCAGCCCTTCAAAGCGAGGCCCCTCGGGCTCGTCGACTGTTCAACCAGACGACGATTGGACTTCGCCGATGATCTACAGAGACTGGATACCTGGCGCCCTAATGGGCTTGGCTATCGTCGCTGTGTTCGCATTTGCGCCGGGCTATGTCGCGATGGCCGACACGTCGGCCAAGTCACAAAGTTCGACAAGGGCGTCGCTCGAGATTAGCGTTCGCGACTGGTTCGTAGGCGCCGATACAGATCACGACGGTATTCTGACCCGCAGCGAATTTATTGCCGCGCCACCGATGATGATGGGCATGAATGACCGGCGTGGGCGAAGTTCGTGGCAAGACACACGCACCGCCGGCAGCGTCGCGGCTGCTCGCTTTGATCGTATCGATAGGAAGTACGTCGGTAAGCTGACTGTAGATGAAATTCTCGCCCGTCCGTTGGCAAGGTTCGACGCCACTGACGCCAACCATGATAGGCTAATGAGTGCTGATGAGCGCGAGGCCGCGCGTGCAGAGCTGCGGGTACGCTGGGAAGGCCCACCGCCTGCATCCGACACGACGCCATCTTACTGATCCATCTGTCCTTAAAGGAGATTGCCCATCGAGTGAGGCGTTTGAGAAATCCTCCTTAACTCCCGACCCGCTCTCCCATGACCCCTGCGAGATTGAGCGGGTCTTTTTTTGTAGGCTTCCATGCCCAAAGACCCGCAGGTACCGAAGTAAGCGGGGCCTGAAGGCCGCCTTGCGGGCGGGGCCATCGACGGGCTGATAGCCGCTCTTTGAGCGGGGCATTCATGTCGGACGAGATTGGGTCAGCGGACGATGGAGCGAGTAGTCATACGAGGTCTCGTATGACTACTCGGATGGAGATTGTCGCCCGGGTGTCAGGGCGACGGCACTGGACCGTCGAGCAGAAGCTGGCGATCCTGCGCGATGCCTTTGGGCCGGAGGGCTCAGTCCGCGCGGCCATCGAGCGCCATGAGGTCGGCAGCGGCGCGATCTATACCTGGCGCCGTCAGGCGATGTCGGGGGCGCTGACCGGGATCACCAAGCCAGCGGTGCCGAGCTTTGCCGAGGTCCAGATCAGCGAGCCCACAGCGATGTTGCCGGCGCCGCCGTCGGCCGGGCCGGGCAGCGGGCAGATCGGGATCGAGCTACCGTCGGGCGTGCGGCTGACCGTTGACGCATCAGTCGATGCCGAGGCGCTGTCGCGGGTGATCGGTGTCCTGGCACGATGATCCCGCTTCCCCCGCTGACGCGGATCTTTCTGGCGTGTGGCGCGACCGACATGCGCAAAGGGTTCGACGGCCTGGCGGTGCTGGTGCAGCAGGCACTGCAGCAGAGTCCGCATTCCGGCGCGCTGTTCGCGTTCCGCGGCAAGCGTGGCGATCTGGTCAAGCTGCTCTGGTACGATGGTCAGGGATTATGCCTGTTCTCCAAGCGCATGGACCGGGGTCGGTTTATATGGCCGTCGACCGCAACTGGCTCGGTCGCGATGACGGCAGCACAGCTTTCGATGCTGTTGGAAGGCATCGATTGGCGGCGGCCGGAGCGCACATATACACCGTCACTCGCAGGCTAAAAACGCCCGGATTCCTGCGCTTTTTCTGGCTCGCCGGTGCCCATTGTGCTATATATTCGCGGTGTCGGACGCAGCCCTTCCCGCCTCTGATAAGGATACTCGGATCGCCGAGCTGGAAGCCGCATTGGCAACCGCGCGCGCCGATATAACCGCCCGCGATATCCTTATCGATACGCTGCGCGTGCAGCTCGCCCGCCTCAAGCGCATGCAGTTCGGCAAGGCGTCCGAGAAGCTCAGCCACGAGATCGCCCAACTTGAGCTGGCACTCGAAGAGCTCGAGGCCGAAGCCGCCACGGTGAGTGCGCGGCGCACGGATTTCACCAAGCTCGACCGGACGGCACCCGTTCGCGCGCTCCCGGATCATCTGCCGCGTGAAGAACAGCGGATCGAGCCCGAACATGGCAACTGCACCTGTCCCGATTGCGGCGGGACATTGCGCCCACTGGGGCAGGATAGCGACGAGATGCTCGACGCGGTGCCGGTCCAGTGGCGGGTCGTCCGCACCATCCGCCCCAAGTATAGCTGCCGCGCCTGCGAGAAGATCGTGCAGGCAGCAGCACCCGTAAAGGCGATCGCGCGCGGCAAGGCGACGTTCGGAACGCTCGCCCATGTCGTGGTCGCCAAGTTCGACCATCACCTGCCACTCTACCGCCAGGCGGAGATGATGGCCGCGCAGGGTATCGATATCGATCGGTCGACGCTCGCCGGATGGGCCGGTCAGGCATCAGCGCTGCTCGATCCGATCGTCAGCCGCATCCGTGACATCGGGCTCACCGCCACCAAGATCCATGCCGACGACACGCCCGTGCCGATGCTCGATCCGGGGCGCGGCAAGACCGCAACCGGCAGGATCTGGACCTACGTCGTCGATGATCGCGCCTCGGGTGCCACCACACCGCCGTTGGTCTGGTATAAGTTCACCCAGGATCGCACGGGCAGCCACCCCCAACAACAGCTCGCCGGCTTTACCGGGTTCCTGCAGGCCGACGGCTATGCCGGCTACGACAAGCTCTACAGCACCAACCGCGTCACCGAGGTCGCCTGCTGGGCGCATTTCCGGCGCAAGATCTTCGATATCCACGCGACCAAGCCGACATCGCTCACCACCGACCTGCTGACGCGTATCCGGGCCCTCTACCGGATCGAGGACGAGATCCGAGGGGCACCGCCAGACGTCCGTCGACGAGGCCGGCTGGAACGAACGGCGCCCTTGATCGAGGCCTTGCGCACTACCCTTGACGACGCCTTGCGACGCCTCTCGCCCAAGTCCGAGATGGCTAAGGCTATCGCCTATGGCCGCAAGCGCTGGACGGCGCTCACGCAGTTCATCGACGACGGCCGCCTGGAGATCGACAACAACATCGCCGAACGCGCGATCCGCAGCATCGCGATCGGCCGCAAGAACTGGCTGTTCGCCGGATCGAAGGTAGGCGGCGAACGTGCCGCCGCGATCTACACCGTCATCGAGACCTGCAAGCTCAACGGTGTCGAGCCGCAGGCTTATATCGCCGACGTCATCGCGAAGATCGCCGGCGACTGGCCAGCCGCGCACTGGGACGAGCTCATGCCGTGGAACTGGCGTCCCGACTTCCCCACGATCGCCGAAGCCGCATAGGCAATGTCGCAATTCGCCCCTGTTGCGGTCGTTCGTCGATTACGCCTATTTCCCTCTCGTAGACGTTCGGGAGTGCAGCAATGGGGCTGAACATTGTCGTCGAGACTACCGACGGCTTAGAACATCCCACATGGGATCCAGTAAGGCGAGGTCCGGACCGCGACATCGCGACCCTCATCAAATCGCTGCCAGCGGTTCACACCCAAGATTCTGAAGGCGATACGATCATTAGGCCATCGGACTTTTCGGCGTGGAAGCAGGCGGCACCCGTAGATGCTGAAGCCCGATCGCGATATCTCGATCTGGTGGCCATCCTTCAGGCTGATCCCAAATACTGGATCGTGCTAAGCTACTGATCGGCTCGCATCCACTTTCCACCAGTCATTATCGCTCCGCGGCCTTCAGGCCACGCTTACGAAAGGTGCGAGGTTAGTGTGGCAGCCCCCCCGGAACGCGATGAACGGCAAGGTAGCTTATTATAGGCTTGTCGCAGCTAATCCTAAGGGCGCAAATCGGAGTTTGGACCCCGCAGCAGCGAAAGCAGTCGGACGGCTTTCGCCCCAGATATTGCCGTTCCGATGCTTTAGCTGCGATCGTAAAAGCCGACCGGCAGCTTGCCAGCCAGATCGCCTCGGATCGGCACCTTCGTATGCCTTGTTCGGGTAATGCGTCAGTTTGTTATGGCTGGATTTTCAACCAAGACCTGAAGCGGCCGCATCGAGCGCTTTTCGGGCGTTGATTAGAAGCGGAATTGCGCATTGTGGCCCTGCCTTAAGCAAAGCCTTTTCAAGTGCAGCAGCGGCACCACCTTGCGCATGCTGGCCGAAATATCCTGCCGTGCCGGCAAACTGATGTAACATTTGCAGAAGCGCTTCAAATCCATCGGCGGTCAATTGTCCGTCATGGACGACCTCGGCCATGAGATGGAGCAACTGTTTTTGCCTCAGGGCAAAACGGCTAGCCAGGCCTTCATCGGGGATCGAGGATTGCACGGCGGCTATCTCGGGCCCTAGCGGGGCGCTTAGCAGGTTCGCCAAGTGCTTTAGATCTCGCAGCCGGACGGGCTTGCTGAGGTGCGCCTGCATCCCGGCCTCCATGCAAGCGGCAATATCTTCGGCATAGGCATTGGCGGTCAAAGCGACGACCGGGAGCGTTTTTGCATCGAACCCGGCGGCTCTTAGCTGTCTTGTCGCTTCGAGCCCATCAACTTTTGGCATCTGAATATCCATCAGTACCATCGCAAATGGTCGATGGTCGGCGGCTGCTGCGATGACCATCGAGACTGCTTCGGCGCCGTCCCGCGCAATGATCGGATCAAGTCCAACTCGCGTCGCCATCGCGGTTATCAGCGTCTGATTGATGTCGTGATCCTCAGCGACGAGTACACGGGGGCGATGCTCCCTTCCCGTGCACGCGCCTGCCGCCTCGCCATGGAGCGCGGGGACCTGGTCCTCAGCGACCACTTCGACAAGTGGCATTCGCAATGTAAAGGTTGAACCCTTTCCAAGTGCGCTTGCTACACCGATGCCTCCCCCCATTAACCGAGCGAGTTCGGCACTAATCGGCAGGCCAAGCCCGGTTCCTCCGAAACGGCGTTCGATCGTGTCGTCGGCCTGCGCGAAATGTTTGAAAATGCGGTCCAGCTGGCTCGCTTCAATGCCGATTCCCGAATCCCTCACCTCGATGCAAAGCAGGCACACGCCGTCGCTGCCTTCTTCGGCCACAGCGTAAAGTTCGACCCAGCCCCTTTCCGTGAACTTTATCGCGTTGCCGATCAGATTCAGGATGATCTGCCGCATCCGTAACTGGTCACCGGAAATGTAACGGGGCAGCGAGGGATCGATACGGACCGAAATGTCGACGCCCTTGGCAATAGCACCGGGCTCCATGAGCTTTACCGCCGAGCGCAGGAGGTGTCTCAGGTCGATCGGCTCTGCGGCAATTTGCATCTGCCCCGATTCGATCTTCGAAATGTCGAGAATATCGTTCAAAAGCCGCATCATTGCCCGCCCGGATTCGGCAATCAGCTGTACCTGAAGTCGATTTTCAGCGTCGAGATCACTCGCCAGTAGCAGCTCTGCGAAGCCGAGCACTCCGTTCATCGGTGTGCGAATCTCGTGGCTCATGTTAGCCAGGAATGTTGCCTTCGCTTTATCAGCTGCCTCCGCATCGAGGCTCGCCTGTCGCAATGCAACTTCGCGCATGCGTCGTTCGGTCACGTCCCGGACGGAGTCCGATATCTCTGCAAGATTCCCGGCATCGTAGTAATGGAATTTTGGCTTGGCCTCGAGCCACTTTATATCACCTCCTTTAGTTGATGCACGGTATTCCACTGCCGCTCCATGGCCCGCTCGCGCCGCAATTTTAAACTCACGCGCAACCCGGTCATGATCGTCGGGATGAATTAAACTGAAGGTGGTTCGGCCAAGCAATTCTTCGGGTGTAAAGCCAAGCAAATGGAATACAGATGGTGATACGTAGCGAAAAGTTCCGTCAACGTTATAGACAGCGATAACATCACTGACATTGTCAGCAAGCAGCCGGTAATGTTGCTCGCTCGCGGCAAGTGCGGCGGCTGCGATGTGCTGATCCGTGATGTCTTGAAAGACACCGAATATGGATATGGTCTTGCCAGAGTGATCAAGCGAACATTCCGCTTTGGCGGTCGTGTGCCGGATTTCGCCGTTTGGCCGTCGAATTCTTAATTGAAACTGATATCCTTTACCGGTCTCCTGTGCTTGTGATACCGCTTGGGACAGTGTCTTCCGATCCTCCTCGTGATAGAGTTGCTGAATCACCTCGTATGGAGGAACGGCGGCCTCGCGAGGAATGCCATGAATTTTAAAAACCTCGTCTGACCACGAGACGATCTGCGTGCCCTGATCGAAGCGCCAATGTCCAACACCCGACATCGATTCCGCACTTTTCAGCATACGCTGTTGTTCTTCTAAAACGCCGAGCGCTTTCGAAAGTTCGAGCTGATCGACCACCAGACTGGCAAGCGTAACAAGATATTTCAGATCAACGTCGCTGGGGGCCGGTCTCGATTTTGTGTCGATGATGCACAGCGTACCCAGATTGTGTCCATCGTCCGTCGTTAAAACTGCGCCAGCGTAAAAGCGAATAAAGGGCACACCGACCACGAGCGGATTATTGGCGAATCGTGCGTCGTTCAGTGCGTCGGGGACGACGAGGACGGAATGCGCGCCGAGGCGGATGGTATGATCGCAGAATGCCCATTCTCGGGGCGTCTCCGCAACTGCCAGACCGATACAGGCCTTGAACCATTGACGATCATCGTCGACCAACGAGATCAGTGCGATCGGGGCCTGAAAATACGCCGCAGCGAGTTCAACGATCCGATCAAAGCGTTTCTCGGGAGGGGTGTCGAGCACGGCATGATCGCGCAACGATGCCATGCGCAAGCTTTCGGCGGAAGCAACACGGTGTTTCGGCGCCGCAAATTCCGACGTGACGGGCAAGAGCGGGCTTTCGCCCTCAGCAAGCGGCCGCACTTTCATCGGCATGCGTAGAGCGCCCTTTGTGCAAGCAGTTCGTCTACTCGAAAAGCGACCAAATCGGGATCGGCAGGCTTTCTGATATAATCATTTGCACCTTCCAGCCTCGCGAGTACCTCGTCCGCCGCTGATGCGCGTGCCGTCAACATGATCACGGGCAAGTCGCAGAACTCCATCGAATTGCGTAGTGCGCGAAGGACCAACAGGCCCGGGGTGCCGGGCATGTTGCAATCAAGGATAACAAGGTCGGGCTTTTTGATCGGAATTGCGGTCAAGACATCATCGCCGTTTTCAACTGAACCAGCGGTGTGGCCCCAGTCGCGAAGCGCTGCTTTGACGATGTCGCACATCAGCTCGTCGTCGTCCGCAATGTAGATGAAAGCCATCGCCGTCTCGATCTATTGGTATTTCAACCATTTTAGCGGATTTGGCTTGTGTCCGCCGCAATCGGCGGGATTTTTTTAGCAACGAACCACACAGAGATTTTGGGAGGACGCGTCTCTCCGAAAGTCGCGCTTTGGCTCCCAAAGCCGGGCGCGTCGCCGTCGAGCTGTGCTGACCCCGAAAACGTCTGATTCTGCCACTAACCCCGCCAAAAGCCGACCGTCGCAAATCCACCCAATCTTCGCTGTTCCTCCCTCGTCTATCAATCCGACATTTCTAGAAGCCGCCCGACAAGTTTTGGGTCGGTCAGCCATTGGGCCGCTTACCGTCCTGAATCTTGCCGGTTGGCTTTCAGGCAGATCTCGTCGCCGCGCGATTTACTACCCGACGCACCTAAATCACAGCTAGAATTTCTAACTGCGAGCAAATGCGCCGGCTCGACTCAGACGTAACCCGCTTCGTGTGGCCAGCTGGCAGATGTAACACGACGCGAGCTAGCCGCGCGGCAGCGGGCGACCTAAGATGAGCATGGACAAGAAATTTGCAATCGGTCATATTTCAATCGGCGGCATTGCCCATTTTTCGTGTGTATCGGGAGGTTAACTTGAAAAGACCTATTATGCTCTCAGCTGTTCTCTTCCCGGGCGTTGCGTTCGCACAGGTGCACGGGAGCATTCCGCAGGAAAATATTCTTCCATTCAATTCAAATCGCACTTTCTATGAGGCTCGCGACTTCGGCATGCGCGACACGCCCGCGATGGCGGACAAACGACTGAAACGCGCGCTTGCGCTGAAGGAAGAGGCAGCTGCTTTGTTGGAAGCGGACGGCGGTACATTCACGAACGAGCACGAGCGCTACGTCCGGCGTAAGGCGCGTGAAATTCTCGGCTACTGACGCCCGAAACCGCCTCTTCGGCTCGGTCAGTTGCGTCGCCGCTCTGGTCACCGGCATTACAAAACACGATGCCAGAATTTGGATCGCGGCGTACCCACAATTTGCAAGCCATCGTTTAAATTTCCACACCTCGCGCCGTTCGCACGCCGCCGATCGAAGCGAAGGCTGAAAGCAGACCGGCACGTTCCGCGACGTGAAGCTGCGTGAGGGCTTTCGGCTTAGGCATTGCTCTTCCGGGCCTTCGCCCGCGATTTTGAAAGCTGCCGATTGCTGGGTATCGCAGCAATTTGATTGTGAAGTGGTCGCGATATTTGTGACGTAGTGCAAAACAAGCACACGTCATATTTTAATTCAAACCGCAACCGTCCGGTCGGTAGCGGGCGTGGCCGGTTGCACATCATCGACAATTCGCGCCGGCGCTTTCTGCCAAGCCCACAATAACAGCGCAGCGGCAGCGGCAGCCGCCGCAAAGGCCATCAGGGCGCTTGGCAATTGAGTTAGTAAAATAACCCACCGGTTCCACAGCTCTGTTTTCCCGATGGTCTCGAAACCGACCATCTGGGCAGCTATCGCTGCGGCCGCAAAGCCGAAGCCAAAACGGGCATCCGGCCTTCGACTAGCTAGCCATACAGCGATAGCGAGCGCGACCCCCTCGCCGAGGTGAAATGACAGCCGAAACCCGCCGAACCCGGCCCAGCCGCCCTGCAGAAAACCTGGGATTGCGGGAAAGAGGCGGCCGATGATCGGCGGGAGAACCAAAAGCGCGGTTGCCAACATTGCTGAAGAATGTATCACCACTCGTCGTCGATGAAGGAAGGCGTAAACGGCCATTACGACGACGGCCGGCCCCGCGATCATATCGGCAATCACCAGCTGCGCGCCGTATGCCGCATGAAAAGGATCGGCGTTCGTCCGCCAAAGGCCAGCCATCCCTTGAAGCGCCAATGGCCCCGCCGCGGCAAACATCGGCAGTACCAGAAACGTGGCAAGGCCAGCCAAACGGTGCAAAGGCAACTTACGTGCATGAACCGACCAGCTTTGCGCAGTCAGAAGTAGCAACCAGGCCGTGGCGGTGATTCCATGCGCGTGAAGGGCGAATGGCGCCTTGCCGAGTTGTCCCCAATAGCCGGGCCAGAATGCGATCCCATTAAGTGGGAACAGGGTTAACAGCCACCAGGGCGCGCGACGGTAAGGCATTTTTCCCCCGAAAGATCGCCCAAGGCTACTCAGTTGCACTCGCTATGCAAGATACGCGAAGTGCGAATTAGACAAGGTCGCTTTTTTTTGCGACTTAAAGTAGGCATTGACGGCCGACACGATTGTGGCGGCTCTGAGAGCCGCCATCGGCCTTTCCCGTGGGCAAACCCTCCTAAAACAGCACGGTGGCTAGCGCGATCTCGCAGCAAGTTTAGGCGAGCAATCTACCGGGCAGCGAAAAGCACATGGTCGCGCCCGCTCCGCTACTGCTCTCCAGCCAGATTCGGCCTTTGAAGCTTTCGATTATTGTCTGGCATATCGAGAGACCCAGACCCATGCCACTTTCCTTGGTCGAGTGGCTCCAATCGAACAGGTTTGCTGCCGCTTGCTCTGACACTCCACCGCCAGTGTCTTTCACGCACAGCACGATCTGGCCGTCCTCCAGTCTCGCGTCGACGACCACCAATTTTTTGTCTGATTGCAGCACTGCTTCACAGGCGTTCCGAACGAGGTTGATGATAACTTGTTGGACCTGGATCCGCTCTGCGGACACCTCCAGGTTTGCCGGCGTCTGATCACGTATTTCAATGCTCGGGCTGGTGGCAGCACGCACGAGCCTGATGCATTCTTCGACCGCCGGTTTCAGCGCAAATGGTGCAACGTCGCCTACGCGCCGCGTGGTCAGGTCCTGCAGCGAGCGAATGATATCAGTGGCGCGTTGCGAGGCTTCCTCAATGCCTTGCAAGGCACGTGCGAGCGAGTGATCAACCGTTGCCATATGGTCAAGCCGCCGCAATCCACCGGCTGCGTAATGTGTGATGGCGCTCAGCGGTTGTCTGAGTTCATGCGCCAAAGTAAGCGCCATCGTGCCCATACCGTTTACGCGCGAGAGGTGAATCAGTTCAGCGCGCGCCAGTGACAAGGACTCTATGGCCTCGCGCCCTTCAGTCACATCGTAGCCTTCACAGAACAATCCCGTGATGGTGCCATGCTCGTCCCAGATTGGTTGGTACACGAAGTCAGCATATCGACGGATCGACTTGCCGGTGAAGTCGTCCACAATGTCGAAAGGAACGCTGGTGCCGCGATAGGGAACCCCGCTTTTGTAGACGCTATCAAGGATAGCGACGAAGCCTTGGGCCACAATTTCCGGCAGAGCTTCGGCGACGGTATGCCCAACGAGATTTTCGCGACCGACAAATTGCTTATATGAAGCATTCGCGAATGCAAAAAGGTGGGTGGGGCCGGTCGACATTGCGATGAAGCCTGGTGCTGAACCGTACAGGGCTTCCAGCTGACTGTGCGCGTTGATCGCTAGGGTCATTGAAGTTCCTCACTGACCGAGACTGCGTTTCTAAGCGCCCCGGAAGTTAGCAGCGGCAACAATACGATCGTCTCCGATCTGGCTATGTAGCTAGTCGCGCCTTTGCAAATGAGCAACCTTCTTGGGCCGATCGGCACCGATTCCGCCGCTCGTTCACATGCGCCTTAATGCCGACATGCAGACTCCGGGATAGACAGCGGCCCTACGGCAACGCCCCGAAGTTGGTAGGACCGACGGATCGAGCTCTCCCCGAAACCAGATGTACCTTCAGCTGTAATTGCTGCCCATGACTTAGCCGATCTAGCCCCCGGCGATCACCTAAATGTGTTTGGGTGGCGGGCAATCGATCTTGTGGAGTCTGGGGCACGCGACGTTTCGTCAGGATTGCTCGGTTTATAGACCCAACCCCCGTATCGCCAGACCGGTTTCTCCACACGTCGCGCAAGCAGCATTCAGCCGCTCGAAGCGACGGCTGCCGGCGAGAGCACGCGTCCGCGTTCGCACTTGATGAGGTCCCCCGAGGGAAAGCTTGGCAGCGATACATGCGTCGCAGATTGGTTGCGGCGCGAGCCGCAGGATCAACGCTTCGACGCGATCTGCCATCGAGTACCCCCCCGTGCTCTGATGCCTTGGTAACAGACAATCTGCAAGGACATGGTGAGCAGCGTACTTGTTATCGTTTGGGTTCCCAAAGTTCGATTTTAGTGCCGCGCGAAAAAACTCGCCGCGCGTTAAACACGAGATTACTTTGCAAGAGCAGGGCCGTTATTGGTCTGAATGCTCGGCGACATTGGAGCGAAGTGGCCGTCGTTCAGCGCCGCGCCCCGAATGACTCGCCACTTAGCGCCACAAATCACTGGCCCATCGGTGAACGTCGCAGATCTCCGGTTTATCGAGCAACGAACTTCCGGCTGCGACGTTGAAGGTGCTTCGACCCACGGAGAGCAGCCATGAAAAAGATCTACTTTCTTCTGCCAAGCGTCGCGCTGTTGGCAGCGCCTGGCCTGAGTTTCGCCGCGCAGCCGACTGCTACAGCCGGCTCGCACAACCCCGCGCTGAAAGACAGCACGCCGCACTCGACGACAGCGCCCGCCAAGGGCATTTCTTCATTTACCGAAGACCAGGCTCGGGGACGCCTCGCCAAGGCAGGATATACCAGCGTGTCCAAGTTGAAGAAAAGCAGCAGCGGTGCGTGGATGGGCACAGCGAGCAAGGGGAATAAAACCTTCCCGATCGCCCTCGACTACAAGGGCAACATCACTGCTCGTTAAAACGCCAGTTTGTAATAGCGGAGATATCCAATGACCAAGACCGTAACTCGCCTGTTTGATAACTACAGCGATGCCGAAAATGCCGTAAACGAGCTCGAGGCGCTGGGCGTTTCGCATGACGACATCAGCATCCTCGCGAACAATGCAGATGGGAGCCACGGCGCTCATGCGACTGGCGATGGCACCGATCCCAACAGTCACGGTGATATCACTCGTGGCGTTACTACCGGCGCAGCGCTGGGCGGTGTCGGCGGCTTGCTCGCGGGCTTGGGACTGTTGGCCATCCCGGGGCTTGGCCCCATTGTGGCCGCAGGCTGGCTTGCAGCGACAGCCGCAGGCGCTGGCCTTGGTGCGATCGGAGGTGGTGCAACAGGCACCATCGTGGGCGCTTTGAAGGACGCGGGCCACACGGAAGATGAAGCCAATGTATATTCCGAAGGGGTGCGGCGTGGCGGCACGCTCGTCAGCGCACGCGTTGACGAGTCGTTGGTGGCGCGTGCTGAAGCCGCGCTGCACAGCAGCCACGGGGTCGATGCCGCCACACGCGGCAGCGCGTACCGGAAAGATGGCTGGGAGCGGTTTGACGAGAAAGCACCGGCGTATTCCGGGGAGGATGTTACTCGCGAGCGCTCGCTTTACGGCACTGGTATGAGCGTCTAGCTCAAAAATCTGGCGGCTGCCCGAAAGGGCAGCCGTTAGACTGTGACGCGCTAGGCTCGTTAAACGGTGGCCTAATCAGATATGTCTTGCCTGAAAGCCTCTGTCTCATCGTCGGTCTTGCGCTAACTGAAAATGCCATTTCGGGCGTTGGCCTCCGCTATTGTGCACTCGTCGACTTCATACGCATGACAGCATCGGCCAGCGTTATTGATTCAGCTATTCGCGTGATCGGTCAAGGCGGGACGCAAGGCATTAACTGAGCCAAACGAACGATCCCTCGGGACACTTACACGGTGATATTGAAGCCGAAAGTCAGCTTGGCGGCTGTGTGACAGTCAAGCTGATCTGGCTTTCAACAAACTGGGGAAATTAGTTGACAGCGGTTGTACGCGGCAAGGTGCTCATAGCAGAAGACGAGCCGCTCATTCTGGCTCTCGCCCAGGCGGAATTCGAAGATGCTGGTTTCCAGGTTATTGTCGCGGCCGATGGCCAAGCTGCTCTCGCTGCCCTTGAACGCTATTCAGACATCGATCTGCTGTTCACTGACATTCGAATGCCGGGAGATCTAGACGGATGGGCACTGGCGAGAACGGCGCGGCAGATGAATCCTGGACTGCCAGTGATTTACGCGACCGGCTTTAGCAGCCAAGCCCCTGACATCGTCGAAGGCGGCTTGTTGTTTCTGAAGCCGTACGTGGTCGCGCACATCTTGGATGCCGCGCGGTCGCTAAAACGATCGCAGTGAAGCCCGCATTCGCACCCGCCAATAGGTCAACTGCCGCCGATTCAGTATTTCCCGTCGTCGCCATGTAACGACAAAGGTGCGGTTCGCGTAAGCTAACACTGACCTGCTCCCCAGAATTCATGCCGTTGGTAAGTTAGCTCGTCAGATGGAGACGAGTGATGCGACGAGGTCGATTTACCGAAGAGCAGATCATTGGGGTTCTGCGCGAGCATGAGGCATGCGTGAAGACGCCTGAGCTCTGTCGCAAGCACGGGATCAGCGATGCGACGTTTTACAACTGGAAGGCGAAGTACGGCGGGCTGACGGTGTCCGATGCGGCGCGGCTGCGTGCTTTGGAGGACGAGAACCGACGGCTGAAGAAGCTGCTGGCGGAATCGATGCTGGACGTGTCGGCGTTGAAGGATCTGCTGGGAAAAAACTGACCCGGTCTGCGGAGCGCTACGCTGCAGTGGAGAAGCTGATGGCCGATCACGGCTTCTCCGAGCGTCGTGCCTGCAGGCTGATCGGGGTCAACCGGTCGGCATGGCAATATAAGCCGCTTCGCGGGCAGGACGATGGCGTGCGTCTGCGGATGCGCGAGATCGCGAACGAGCGCCGCCGGTTCGGCTATCGGCGGCTGGCGATCCTGCTCGATCGTGAGGGCAAGGGCATGAACCTGAAGAAGGTCTATCGGCTCTATCGCGAGGAGCGACTGACGGTGCGCAAGCGTGGCGGGCGCAAACGCGCGCTGGGCACACGGGCACCGATGGCGATCCCGCAGGAGCCGAACCAGCGATGGTCGCTCGACTTTGTGTCTGATGCGTTGGCCTGCGGCCGGCGGTTCCGACTGTTGAACGTGATCGACGACTACAGCCGCGAGTGCCTGGCGTGCATCGTCGACACCTCGTTGTCAGGTCGGCGCGTCGTGCGCGAGCTGGCCGCGATCGCCGAACGTCGTGGGCTGCCGTGCATGGTGGTCAGCGATAATGGCACCGAGCTGACCAGTCATGCGGTCCTCGCCTGGTGCCAGGACACCGGCGTCGAGTGGCATTACATCGCACCCGGAAAACCGCAGCAGAACGGCTTCGTGGAATCGTTTAATGGTCGCTTGCGCGACGAGTGCCTGAACGAGCATCTGTTCCCATCGCTGGCTGCGGCGAGACGGATCATCGAGGCATGGCGGACGGATTACAACACCGTGCGTCCGCACAGCAGCCTTGGCGGGTTGGCACCCGCCGAGTTTACCAACCGCCCCCGCCAGGGGCATATGGGCGACGAAGCTAAGTTATCACCGGCCTGAAAATGGGGAGCAGGTCAACACGCAATAACTGGAAAAGGAATCATGTTTGCATGGCTTCCTATTTTTTGGCCGAGCAGAAGACCAACCGTTCATGAGAAGCGGCAGCGTCGACAAACGAATGAAACGCTCGGGAAGTACAATCGCGCCGCTCAACGCTAAATGGAGCGGTGGGGTTCACCTCACGACCGTCCGCCGTGCTTTTTTCCTCGACAAATGGGCCATTCTTAAAAGCCAACTGGCAGGGTCGGGAAATAAATTTGATTGTGCTCAGGCCACCACTAATTGCAGCCTCGCTTTCAGCGGCCTAGACAGCGCTTGTGGCAAAGAATGATCGACTCGCTCGCGTTGATATTCGTCGAGGTAAACTCGAGGCAGTGAACGCCGAGGCATTAGTCGCTGCTATGCGAACAACAGGTCCAACCATATCAGGAGTGTCGAGTTCCGACGGAGAGCACGGGACGCCGCCTGCGATCGCCAAGGTCGTTGAACTCAGCCGAACGATCACCCTAGTGAGCCGACAACGAACAATCCATGCCAACATGATCTACGGTCCGATACCACGCTGACTAAGCTTTGAAGTGGAACGTGTGATTAGTGCTCGCACATACGATCAACGAGACTTTCGCAGCAAAACGGCTAAATGGCCAGACAGGGCAGCACCTGAATTCAGAACATTGGCGACACTCGCGTTCAGAGTGACGATACCGCCCTCTCACTTCAGGCAAGGGCTCGGTATCTGTGCGCACCCTCTGCCGAAACTCTAATACGCATTGCATTTCCAATCGCGTGAGACTCGCGAAGTATGATTCAGCTAAAAGGTGGTGACGAGCTTAATTGCAGCGGCAAAACTCAATTCTACCCGCCACCCTTCGAATTCTAAGAGTCGCATATTAAACTCCCTCGGGAGTGCGCGCCTTGCGGTCGCTGAGATGATTTCACATCGCGTCCTCCTACCGCAGCTGACTGGCATTTCTCAAAGAGCACCCCCGGACGCACACAGAGCATTGCCGGAGTGCAACAATTCGACACGAATGAAGTTCCATTTATCGCCATATGTTGGTGGCGCAGCGATCGTGCCTTGCGTCGATGTGCAGCCGCGCGCTGTTGCGACGGGCAATACCGGGACGCCCATCCCGGTCCGACCGAGTGTCCACAATCACCACGCGCGTTATCGATATGGCAGCATTGAAGGAGAAATTGACTGACGGAACTCGGCAAGTCGCGACCGCTTGAGGAGCCCCCTCAAATTTAAAGCAGCGTGCAATTCACATCGCATACTGCGCGCATCAATTTTATTACCTCTTGACCGAAACTGAGAAGGTCGCCGGCATGCCCGGAGATGGTAAGGAAGTCTCCGCTTTTAGCTGTCGCGACAGCGCATTGACCATTTTCAAGCCAAGACTGGCTGGCTGACCTGTTGGGATTGCGGGAATTCCAGCGCCGTTGTCAGCGACGATAAGCGTGAATCCCCTTTCATCGTCGAATAGCTCAACTGAAATTTTGGTCGCACCCGCTGCGCAGCCATGCTTGAATGCGTTTGTGACGAGTTCGTTTGCGACCAGGGCTAATGACATCGCGTCTTCGGCTGGCAGCTCGACGGCAACCGTCCGACAGTCCAGCTGGACATCGGCCCGACGCATCGAGCTCGCCAGGTCGCGACAAAGGTCTGTCAGGTAGTCACCGAACGCAACAACCCCGAGCTTGTCACTTTTGTGAAGGCGTTCATGAACCCGAGCGACTGCAATAACTCGTGCTGCAGCTTCATCGAGCGCAGCGCGAGTCTCATGGTATCCATCCGGTTAGGACCGCGGCGAGGGGCAGTTCTTCCGGTCGATGTGGCGGGCTACGGGGTTTTGATCTCGTTGCTAACGCCGAGTTGGTGCTTGACTGAATCGATGTCCCCGAGCACCCAAAGGGCGGTGATCGCGCTGCCATTGGTTGTGAAGAAGGCTGCTCCGGACCAGGCGATCTGGAGCCCTGTTGCGGCGACGCCGAACAGCGTTCCGCGGTGTTGTCCTGAAAAGCGCATGCGTGCCGCAGCCCGCTGGCCGTCTTCGACTATCTCCTCGATCTCGCACGAGTAGTCCGCAAGTGCCGCGTGGATGAGCCGCATATAGGCGATGAAGCCTTCCGGCCCGCGCGTCTGCGGCCCCAGCGAGGCGTGGAACTGGAAGTCAGCGTCCAGGATCGATCGCGCGACGTTCTCGTCTGCCCGGTTCCAGACCTCGTCGTAGAAACGCTCAACGAGTTGCTTTGCTGATACCAATAGGTGTTCCTCTCAGGCGGCTTTTGCGAACGGCGCGGCTTGTGCCGCCTTCCAATGCCACGGCAACAACGCGTCGAGGTGCTGCGCGGGATGATCAGCGATGCGGGCGAGGACGTCGGCGAGCCAGGCCTGCGGGTCGACGTTGTTGAGCTTGGCGGTCTGGATCAGCGTGTAAAGGACAGCGGCACGATCGCCGCCGCGGTCGGAACCGCAGAACAGCCAGGCTTTGCGGCCAAGAGGCACACAGCGCAGGGCGCGTTCGGCGGCGTTATTGCTGAGGCAGACGCGTCCGTCATCGAGGAAGCGAGTGAACGCCGGCCAGCGGCGCAGCATGTAGTTGATCGCCTTGGCCAGATCGTGGTTGCGCGACAGCTTGGCGAGTTGGGCCTGGAGCCATCTATCGAGGTCATCCATCAACGGCGCGCTGTGCGCGCGGCGGACAGCCAGGCGCTCGGTTGGGCTGAGACCGTTGATGCTGCGTTCGATCTCGAACAGGGCATCAAGCTTCTGCACGGCTTCGAGCGCGATGGGATAGATCGGGCCAGTTCGCTCCTTGCGGCTCTTCTTGCGCGCCGCACCCTCGACATCGGCAAGCTCGAAGAACTTGCGGCGGGCGTGAGCAAAGCAGCCGGCTTCGAGCACCGGGCCGGGTTGACGATCAGGCTGGTACAGCTCGTTATAGCCACCATAGGCATCGGCCTGCAGTACCCCCGACCATGACGCGAGATGGGCGCGTGGATGCTCGCCACGGCGGTCGCGAGCATAGTGGAACAGTGCCGCCGGTGGTGCCGGGCCAGCGAACGGTCGGTCATCGCGCACGTACACCCACAATCGGGCGATATCGGTCTTGCCCTTTGCCATCACCGGCACGGTAGTGTCGTCGCCGTGGATCCGATCGGCGGCAAGGACGTGGGCTTCGATCAGCCGGTAGATCGGCATCAGGGCGAAGGCAGCGGCGCCGACCTGATCCGCCAACGTCGATATGCTGAGCGGTACGCCTTCACGGGCGAACCGGTCGGCCTGACGGTTGAGAGGCTGGTGCTGGCCGTACTTCTCGAACAACAGCATGGCGAGAAAGCTGGGGCCGGCCCATCCGCGCGGCACAACGTGAAAGGGTGCTGGCGGCTGCGTGATCTTCTCGCAATCCCGGCAGGCGAACTTCTCGCGGACGGTCTGGATGACCTTCCACGCCCTCGGGATCACTTCCAGCGTCTCGGTAATATCCTCGCCCAGCTTCGATAGCCTGGCGCCGCCGCAGGCCGGGCATGAACACGGCGATGGCACGACAACGCGTGTCCGCGGCAGGTGCTCGGGAAAGGGCTTCCTCGCCGGAGCCTTGCGCCCGAAGCTGCGAACGCTGGCGGTCTTCTCGGCGGCGGCCTCGGCGACAAGGGCGTCTTCGCTGGCATCGGCTTCGAGTTCTTCGAGCTGCAGCTCCATCTGGTCGAGCAGGCGTCGCGTGCGTTCGGCGCTGTCGCCGTATTGCTCGCGCTTCAGCTTGGCGATCTGCAGCTTGAGATGGGCGATCAGTGCGTCCCGTGCGCTCTCGCGGGGGTGGTCTGCGGCTGTGGAAACTAGCGCCAAGCTACTGCGATGCACCGGACTGCTTGCGCATAGTTTTGTGTTAAGGAGCGCCGTCGTCGCGCACTTACTCCGGGATCGCTTCACCCGAACCGCCGAACTCCGATGGGAAGTCCTTCAGCTTGAAAAGGCCATCCTTCATCGGCAGGACCGTCTCGGCATAATTGATGTGCACGCCGGGTACGAACGCGAGAGTTGGGAGCGTCGCAGCGAACACATCAATCAACCCGAGGCCGGGGTGGTTGGTCATCAGATGACCGCCGCATTTTGCGCAATATTTGCGCTCGCTCATAGGATTCTTGATGAACGTCGCGAGATCGTCTTCGCCCGACCTGACGTGCACGGCATTGGGCTTCCACAAAGTGAAAGCGTTGACGGGCCCGCCCGACCATGATCGGCACGAGTTGCAATGGCAGTAGCCCATGCCCTCAGGCTCGCCGCTCGTCTCGATCGTCACCGCCCCACAGAAGCAAGCACCCTGATGTGTCATCGGATTTCCCTCTCAGTTCGTTCAACAATGAAAACTGAGCCAAATCATCACGGAGCGCAATGTCTGCACGTCGGGCCGAAGCGGTCAAGCAGCTACCGCCCCAGTTCTTGCCATTCTGGCGCAATAACGGCGCTCCTGAAAGCCGACCGACTGCTTTCTGCGCGGCTCACATCAAACCGAAGAGATGGATCGTCTTGGGGTGCTAGAAAGCGGACCTTGTTCAGCGCCGCATCACGAACCGGCTTACTGCAAGGCACATCGCCCAAGACGGCAATGCTGCCATGAGAAATAAAGGCCCGAGCGGGAAGCCGTCGTGCATCGTCTGAGTTTGATCCAAGGCCAAGGCCAAGAGAGCTGAAATCCGTCCGCGAGCATCAGCGCAGGAATAACTGTTCCAACGATTATCAAACTAGTTATTGGCGCGCGCGAAACGATGCCGCTGCGCTTCGCGAGCAGTGCCAGAACAGCAGTAATCAGTGACGCAGGAACCGCGAGGATCGCGAACACGATCAAGACCACTACCATTGCCATTCGTCGAGCAAAGCAGCTTCCGATCGGATCGGCAAGTGAGGCCGAAACGACCCGACGGCAACCGCCCCAAATATTGCCGTTCAATCGCGAACTGGACACTTTAGTAAGCCGCCGGTCTAATTTTCACACCAATCGCATTAAAATGGCATCTTCTCACCATCGAGCCCGTAATCGAAACGGGCTGCCGGTGCGTCCAATGCCCGATCAGGCTAGGCAGCATGCCGATGTGAACCCGTAACATATCCGAGTTAGGCGTACCGGCTGTCGACATATCAGCAGCTGTCGCAGATATTTGTCGCCCATTTTGGTGATCCGCCCCAGGCGTTCCTTGCCGCCGCGTAAGCTCTGACGCGGGGTAAGTCCCAACCAGGCGGAGAACTGCCGACCTGATGCGAACTGGCTTGGATCGGTCACCGACGCGGCAAGCGCGGTCGCCCCGATCGGGCCGATACCCGGGATCGTTGCCAACCGGCGCGCCATGTCGTTGCTACGCTGCAGGGCGGCAAGACGCAGATCCATCTTGCGTAACTTGGCGTGAAGCTGAAGCAGATGATCCGCCAACAGGGCGACGACGTTCGTCGACTCGGCGGGAAGGTCGAGCTCGGCCTCGCCGTCGACGATCCGCCGCGCCATCTGCGGCGCCTTCTCGATGCCGATCGGGATCGCGATGCCAAGCTCGGCAAGCACGCTGCGCACCATGTTGATGAGCCCTGTGCGCTGCCTGATCAACAGGCTGCGCACGCGATGGAGCGCCAGCGCCGCCTGCTGTTCGCGCGACTTGATCGGCACGAACCGCATCGTCTGGCGCGTCACCGCCTCGCAGATCGCCTCGGCGTCGGCAGCATCGTTCTTGCCGCGCTTCACATAGGGCTTCACATATGTCGCCGGCATCAGCCGCACCTCGTGACCAAGCCGGGTCAACTCGCGCGCCCAGTGATGCGATGTCCCGCAGGCCTCTGCGCCGACGAGGCACAACGGCAGCTCTCGAAGAACGCCAGCATCTGGGCCCGTCGCAGTGTCTTGCGGACCACAACCTCGTCGGTCGGGCTGACGCCGTGCAACTGAAAAACGTTCTTGGCCAAATCGAGGCCGATTGTGCTAATCTCCTTGGTGGGTGGCTCCTTTGCTCGGGTTTGCATGACAGCAACTCATATTGGCACCGAGATGCCGTAAGCGGGAGCCATCCACATGGGATAATCGCGGGAGCGAGTCGCCATGCTGCAGTCATGATATGGAAGCTGGTGGCTGTTCCCCGATAAGATGGAAGTACGGGCTCACGACTGGAAGCCGCGCCCAAGCATCTAACGGAGAACAACCATGGAAGAGTATATCGGGCTTGACGTTTCGATGAAAGAGACCGCCATTTCTATTCGGCGCAATGGCAAGCGCGTTTGGCGCGGTAAATGCGCCTCTGACCCGGGCGCGATTGCATCGTTGCTGCGACGGCATGCGCCCGCGGCCACCAAGGTCGTATTCGAGACTGGTCCGCTCTCGGTCTGGTTTTACCACGCCCTGACAGCGGAAGGTTTGCCGGCGATCTGCATCGATGCACGGCACGCCAAGGCTGCGCTCGACGTGGCGGTGAACAAGACGGATGCGAATGATGCAGACGGACTTGCCCAGCTGGCCGAAGTCAACATCTACCGCGAAGTTCGCGTCAAAGGCTTTGACAGCATGCTCACCCGCACGCTGGTTGCAGCAAAGACCCGGCTGGTCAGGATCAAGACCGAGCTGTCGAACCAGATCCGGAGCATGATGAAGACGTTCGGTCTGGTTGTGCCCGCCGGTAAGGGCAGCAAGTTCGAGAAGCATGTCCGCTCGTTGCTGGCCGATCATGCCGATCTTGCTTCAATTCTCCTGCCGCTGTTGGACGTCTGGCGCAGCATGCGTCTGCGTGCAGCAGAGCTGGGCCGGCAGCTGGTTGCCGATGCCCGCCGGAGCGAAGCTTGCCAGCTGCTGATGTCGATCCCGGGAGTAGGCGCGGTCACGGCAACCTCCTTCGCCACCGCCATCGAGGATCCCAAGAACTTCCGAAAGTCGCGTTCGGTCGGTGCCTGGCTTGGCCTCACGACCAGGCGATATCATTCGGGCGAAGTCAATTATGACGGCCACATCTCAAGGCGTGGCGACACCCATGTGCGCAGTCTGCTCTACGAGGCGGCAACCGTGATCCTCACGCGCAGCTCAGCCGACAGCACGCTGCGAACATGGGGGCTCAAATTGAGGGAGCGCGTTGGCTTCATACGCGCGGCCGTCCCCGTCGCCCGGCGCTTAGCCGTCACGATGCATGCCATGCTGCGGTCCGGCGAGATGTTCGACCGGAAGGCGGGAGCTGCGGTATGATCTGATTTGTGGTTTGCGTCCGAAGCACGGACGCGCTGGTACGTCCCTGCCGGGACGTGGGCTGAGCCATTCCGCCTGATGGGGTGCACCGCTGTTTGCAGCAGAGTGCGGCGTCCACACTGGAGCTCCTCCCGCGAAGACCTATCATGCGGCGGCTGTTGCCGACCGCGAAGACGACCCTGCACCCGGCAAACGATCCAACGCACAAAGTGCTTGCGTTCCGACCCGCGATTAGACGACCCCATTGGTTCACGTGGCGCCTGTGGCTCTCCTCACGATCCGCCACGACCGGAACGAAGTGAGGCTCGATGATCGTGTTCGTGGTCCCGGCCGCTTCCAGCGCGTATCGCAGCTCGCGACGCCAGGTGTAGAGCTGAGAGGTACGAATATCGTGGCGCCGGGCCAGCTCGGTCAGATTATCGCACCCCTGGGCCTCCGACACGATCGCCAGCTTCTGCTCCAGGCTCCACGAGCGCCGGCGTCCGGCCATCCCAGTCGGCAGCTCAACGCGCCACACCGGCTCCAGACCAACTCCAGTGCGCGTGTCCAGTGCGCTCATAGGCAAGACGTCTTCCACGCCGTCCAATCTGCCCGAACCGCCATCCCCTACAAGGTGGGCGCGGAACACCGCTTACCAATCAGGATCGAACTGCTATAGATCAGACCGTGATCGTTGTTCCTACCGCGCCTTGGTTTCACTACCTCGGCGACTTTGCGGCATGGATCGCCGCATTTATTGGCGCGCGCTGGGTGTATTTCCACCGCCACAAGAGTGTCGATGTTTTCGCAAGGCAAACCGCGCCAAGCTATTTTGTATCGCTTGCGGTGGGCGGGGCGATTGGCGCCTGGCTACTAGGTTCGCTCAACACGCTGCGCGAAACTCGACCGGCACTCTCGCATTCGATTGCCGGCGCGTTGGTCGGTGCCATCGTGGCTGTTGATTTGTGGAAATTCGCCAAAGGGATACGGGTATCGACCGGCGGTGTATTCGTGATCCCGCTTTGTATTGGTATCGTGGTGGGGCGATGGGGCTGCCTGTTCGCAGGACTTCCCGATCAAACTTACGGTATCCCGACAGCGGTTCCATGGGCGGTGGACCTTGGGGACGGGGTGCCGCGCCATCCGGTCGAAATCTATGAATCGATCACGATGGCGTTCTTTGTAGCCATATATTGGCGCGCGCTGGTCCGAGGAAAGCCTTGGGCCGTTCGCAACGGCTTCCACGCGTTCGTACTTACTTACGCATTCCAGCGATTTGCATGGGAATTTCTGAAGCCCTATCCACTGTTGGTCGGCCCGTTCAACCTGTTCCACTTCGTGATGATTGGACTTAGCTTTTATGCTCTTATCTGGATCGCTCGCGAACGCCTCAACAAAGCCCGCCGGATCGTAAGGCCGCCCCGTATATTTTTCATGGCCAGACGACGAGCTTGTGCAAGACTTGTCTCGTGCCAGTGCCGGCCAAAGTGATCATCGAAGATGCGGCCGTTTGGTATCTGAAGCGCTGCGGCGAACACGGCGTTCAGAAAACGCAGATCAGCGACGATGTTGCCTATTGGAAGGGCCAGAACGACTGGCTGAAACCCGGCGATCGCCCCCTGACGGCCCAGACACGGCCCGAGGCGGGATGCCCATTCGACTGCGGTTTGTGCCCGGACCATGAGCAGCATAGCTGCCTGGCCATCATCGAAATCAACTCAGCCTGTAATCTGGCGTGCCCGGTTTGTTTTGCTAGTGCGCAGGATGTGCACGGAGACCATTTGCCCGTCGCAACGGTCGAGCGGATGCTCGACGCGCTGGTCGCTAGCGAAGGCGAGCCTGACCTCGTTCAATTGTCAGGTGGTGAACCGACGATCCATCCCCAGTTCTTCGAGATTTTGGACGCGGTGAAACGCCGCCCGATCCGACATGTCATGATCAACACTAACGGAGTGCGCATCGCACAGGATCCGGCCTTCGTCGACCGGCTCGCAAGCTATGCGCCGCGACTTGAAGTATACCTGCAATTCGATAGCCTCGACAACGACGCGCTGGTCGATCTGCGCGGGGCACGGCTATCGCGCATTCGCCGAGATGCCCTCGCAGCACTGGAAAGAGTTGGACTATCGACGACTCTTGTCGCCGTGGTCAAACGCGGGGTGAACGATGCTGCGGTAGCCGGCATCGTGACCCACGCACTCGAGTGGTCATGCGTGCGCGGCGTTACCTTCCAGCCGGTGCAAGACGCCGGACGCAATGATGGCTTCGACCCGAAGGCCAATCGCATGTTGCTCACCCAAATCCGACGGGAGGTAGTGAAAGCCGGTGTATTCGGTGAAGAGGACATGATCCCGCTTCCTTGCAACCCGGATCAAATTTGCATTGGCTACGGGCTACGCGACGGAAAGGCCGTCACTCCAATAACATCGCTATTGCCGCGCGACCTGATTCTAAAAGGCCCCAATACGGTCAGCTACGAAGAATATCCGGCTCTGCGCCAAGCGGTCGTCGACCTGCTCAGCCTTGCGACCACCCAGTGCAACACCGAGGAAAAGCTGGCTGGCATCCTCTGCTGCTTGCCGCAGGCGTTGGTGCCGGCCGAACTCAGCTACGCAAACAGCTTTCGCGTCGTGATCATGCAGTTTCTCGATCGCTATAACTTCGACCTTGCCACTGTGAAGCGCAGCTGTGTGCACTTTGTAACGCCAGGCGGGCAGACAATACCTTTCGATACGTACAACACGTTTTATCGTCGTGGAGCGGAGGGCGCCGACGTGGTCACTCGCGCAAGGAGCCATTTATGAGGACAATGTTTGGCGGCCTTCTGCTTTGCATCGGCATTTTGGTCATGACGTGCTCAGGGCTTTGCTCGCTTTATGTTATCGTTGCTGGGTTCCCCGAGGCGCTGCGGTCCCCGGCGCTAATACTGTTTCCGCTGGTCGTCGGAGGTGTGCCGTTCGGCATTGGCTTCGGCTTGTTCAAATGGGGTCCGAAATTGCTTAATCGGCCGGCTGAGCCACCCGAATATTGATCGAGGCCGCAGATTTGCAGCCCTTCCATTTAACATGGCGCTGACTTCGTAGCGTGCATTCTCGGTTGATCGGCTCAACGGTCGGCGATCCCTAAAGCCAGCTTTCGTTGAACAGCTTAATTGAAGGGTTCCGTGACAGAAAGCCGCCTGACGGCAACCGCCAAATTTTCGGACATTCGATCAGCGTTTTGCGTCCGCTCGAACCGGCCGCCCGTTCAGCGTCCGTGGGACGACTGGTTTGCGGAGATTCTGGACAGGCAGCTTAGAACCGAAAACTGGCGGCAAGCCGCCCCTCGTTCAAGGCGCAGGCGTCTACCTGCGGTGCCGCTTTATGCGACCGTCCGGCTTTTCGATGGCCATAGCCGGCAATGGGTGGCCTGCCTCCAACGTTGTGTATGGGATCGCCTATCGCAAACGGCGGTTCGTATCCGATTCCCCGTCTTAAGACGGAACATCGGATGCCAACCGGTGTCATCGTTGCCTGCACGCTTGTTTGGTTGCGTTGCCCGCTTTTGAGCAATCATAGTGGACGACTTTTCCGTTTTTTTCTGTCCAGGCAACGATCCGCCCACCGCCTGATGGCGCAGGTGCCATCGTTCTCGGGGACGGTGCCATCTTGGGAGCGGCAGGCGGGGTGGTAGCGACACGCGGCGCAGGACGATCGGCAGGGGCAGCCATTGCGGGCGTAGATGTCGCCGCAGTCGCTCCCCTGCAAGCAGCCTTGGTCCGATTGCCGGGCTTGGCGCAATCATATTTCATAGCTCTCGGCGCTGCGACGGTCTTTGCTGCAGTCGCGGGCACGGTTTTGGGCTTGGCTGCAATAGTGGGAGCAGCTCCCTTGCACGCTGCATTTGTTGCGTTACCCGGTTTCGAACAGTCGTAAGTGCGCGCGGCGGGTGCGGCGTGGACTGGATTAGACGGCAGCACAAAAGTCGCACCGAGGGACATGGCAAACACGGCTACAATGGGTTTCATGGTATTTCTCCTTAAGCATCCGGGTCGGTGTGACGGCTCACAACGAGCAAAGCAAACAGTCGTCCTGCTCGTTTACGCCGCCCGGCTACGTTGGATAAAATGATAGACAGCAAGCAGGGTAATTGCGCCAATTACCGAGCCGATGAACCCGGCAGGCTGGCCCGGCCGATAGCGGTGGAGCAGCTCGCCCAGAAACCTGGCAGCGAATGAGCCAGCGATGCCGAGGATGGCCGTCATGATGAAGCCGCCGGAATTTTTGCCGGGCAGTATCATCTTTGCGATCAGCCCTACGACGAAGCCGATCAATACGGTCCAGATCAGATGAAACATGGCGCCTCTCCTCGGTCCTATTGAGATTGTTGTGACCCTGTTACAACAATAGGATCGGTCCGACATTATGCAATCGTCATGGCTGCACGGGCACGACCAAGACCAATATTCACAATACGATTGCCGATCTGCAGCACCAGTTCACGATTCAGCTTTCGCGGACTGACGCTTCTTCGGCGGCGGAGTGCCAAAGCGCGACCATCGTGTGCAACGTCAGACCGAGCAATATTGCTGCTACATTGGCATACCAGTCGTAAACATCGCAGGTCCGGTGTAATTGCGGGAAGGCCTGGATGATTTCGATAACTGCACCGAGCGCGGCCAGCGAAAGACCGAGAAACTGCCAAGGCACGTCGCGGAAAGCGATGCGACCGAAGATGGCAAGCACGATAAATGTCAGCCCGTGCTGCGCCTTGTCGTACGCAATCAGTACCGGTGGGTGCGGCGTCCAGGCAAACACCAGGGTCACGACGAGCGCCAAAAAGAACGTTGCGACAGCGATACGGTTCATAACATGTCTTTGGGGGCGCACCTCCATGTAGTGACTCCCGGCAAGTCGCCATCTTGCGCCGCAAGCGCTTGTTTCGCCTCTTGCTCAGCGCAACCGCTTGAAAAAAGGGTGCAAGTCAGTGGGCTGGTTGGGCAGGCTTCGCTTTGGCGGCGGCGGCGTGGTTTGCCTTGTGCTTGTAGTAATAATGGCCCGCAGCACAGCCCGCCATCGCGCCAGCAATCGCATGGTGATGTGCATAATGGCCAGCGACCCCGCCCGCAATTGCGCCGCGGATGCAGCCTTTTGCGTTGACAGGCGCTCCGGACGATACGAGCGCCAGACCAGCGAATACGGCGAGCGCGAAAGATTTATTAGACATGGGGCATTCTCCTGCCGGCAGTCATGACCGCAAATCCCGATCCCCCGCAACCAGAAAGTCGCATCACAAGGCACAACCGCGACCCAAGTCCCGTGTAGCCGTTCGCAATCGACACCATCGTTGACCAAGGCCGCACCGCGCACTCCGCGACTTCACGCGTGCACTTATGGTCTTGCCAATGAAGGGCACTGCCTTGGCTGACGTTGAACGCTCCCGCGGGCAGCCCGATGAAACGCGCTGCAACCGGATAGCGAGCTGTTCTTATTTAGCACCTCTACAGACTCGTTCTTCAAGAGGCTGCCAACGGTCCTCTGCTCCGATTATTTCAAAAATCCCTGATGCAGTAGGCCTTCGCGTTCAAACGCCTGAATGGCGGCCCAGTCGTGTCCGGGGATCAGCGCAATGCCTGGTTCGAGCCGGGCAAGGTCATGCAACGCTTTTGTTTCGAGCATCACCGCGTCCCGATCTTCATGCCCCATAATGTCGGTAACCAGTCGCGACCGGATTTTCATGAGGCGGACATTGTCGGCCAATGAGGCAACATCCCCCATAAAAATATATTCCTGTCCATCGGCACGCTGCACGTAGATCATCTGCGATCCGGGTGTGTGACCTGCGGCCCGGATGAGCACGACGCCCGGCGCGATGGCGAGAAGTCGGTCGTATCGGATTGGCGTGAAGACTGACCGGCTTCCCAGAGGCCAGCCAGCAGGCGCACTCAGAGCGACATCGTTGAATTGTGCCCGATTGAGGACTGCCTTTGGCATCACCCGTTGCCAGTTCGGACTCGCGAGAAGGCCACCGATATGGTCGCCGTGCTCGTGCGTGACGACAATTTTGGAGGCGGTGAGCATCGCCGTTTGCATGCGCTGCCATGCGTCGGCATCGTAGCTGGAGGCGCCGTCGACCTTCGCGCCCGCAGCGTCATAACCGGTATCGACGATGATCGATTCGTTCGGAAATACGATCCGGTAGCTGGCGCGGACCTCATCGACATTTTTCCATTCGGACCCCGCAACCATCGCAATTTTTGGGTGGAAGGTGTGCGACAAAATCTCGACTTGAACACGTGTCGGTCGCGGCCCGGCGGTCTTCGCCGCTTCCGCACGGACTTCGCCGATGTTCAAGGGAAAAGCCCCCGTCGTCGGCAAGCGATTGTCGTAAAGCAACCAGTAAATCGCCCGGCAAAGATAATGCCAAGGATCGGCAAAGCCCACGCGGCAAATCGTTTCAACCGCATCGGCCACCTCCGTTCTACACATTGGCGCAGCACATCGCCCGCGCCCCGAGATTCGGGTTAGCGCTCCGAAAACCGTCGCACAGTCGCGCGCCGCAGCGTGCGATCGGCCAGCGAATAATAGAGATGCGCGCAGTCATCGCGAACAAGGATTGATGCAGCAAAAGCAATATCCGCACCTGAGCGATCGTCGGGCGGCGGCGGTGCAATCAGCGGTTCGATGCAGCGATCGACCACCCTCGTGCAGTCACGGTCAAACGCGACCCAGCCGATCCGCCAGCGTGCGTCGCGCGTCGCGCCGTTGTAAAACATGACCGGGACATCGGGATCGATCGTCAACATGGGGCCGGTCGATAGGTGCCAGCTGTCCCATTCGCCGGCGCGCGGCGAAAAGGGGGAAGGTTGCTCGTGCCATGGTCCGGCAACACCGTGGCCCAGAGCAAGGCCGATGAGCGAGGCGTCGTCGCGGGCAAATTCGTAGAAAAGTCGCCAGCGTCCATCGGCAGTCCGCTCGATGGTGGCTTCCTTGGTATTGCCTTCGGTTTTCGACGAGGCGAGCGCCACACCTTTTTTCTCGAGGGCGTCGAGCGACGGCCCTTCGGCATAAAGCATCTGGCCGGACGACCGGGTAACGTCGACTCCGGTGTAATAAACAATCCAGCGTCCCTCGAACAGCACCGGTGTCGGATCTTCGCATCCGCCGATGTCGAGCGGGTCAGGCCCCGGAGTGAGAATCGGATGCTCGTCCATCACGAAGTTGAGCCCGTCCTGGCTCGTCCCAAACCAGATCGTCCCCGTGTCGGTTGCTTCGGACGGCACACGTGGGACGGCTCGAACGAGTAGCCCGAAGCGGCCTTGATCGAGTTCCCAGACATAGGGGCTCATCAGGTCGCGTTCGGCAAGCGCGCCGCTTGCCTGAAGCACGACGGAGTCGATTGCCTCGACGTTAAAATCCAGCGTCGTCATGTTCAGGCACCTTGGGCGAGGACGAGCGACAAACCGCCGTCGATGGTCACCGTTGTCCCGGTGATATACGCCGCATCGGCCGATGCCAGATAAACCGCGAGCGCGGCAACCTCTTCGGGCGTGCCGGCCCGGTCGAGCGGGATGTTTGCTTCAAGACCCTTGCGGTAAGCCGCGTCGGCGACCGCTTTCGCGTTCATCGGGGTCAGGATCATGCCGGGCGCGATTGCGTTGACGGTAATCCCGAGGCTCGCGCATTCGAGCGCCATCGTTTCGGTGAGTTTTCGCAAGCCCCCCTTGGCGGCGCAATAGTCGGCGGCACCGGCGCGGACGTCCTCGGCGTGGATCGAAGAGATGTTGATGATCCGGCCTGGCCCGCCGCGCTTCGCCGCGTCGCGGACGAAACGCCGCGACGTCAGGAAGGGACCGGTCAGGTCGCTGTCCAGCAGCCGCTGCCACTGCGCCAAGCTCATATCGGCGACCTTGACACCCGACTGGTTCAATCCCGCCGAATTGACGAGGACGTCGGGTACGCCAAGCGTCGTGTTGATCCGATCGAAAGCGTCCTCGACAAGCGCTTCGTTCCCAACGTCGGCTTGCACTACCATCCCTTTGCGTCCCGCTGCTTCGACCAGCGCTAGCGTTCGTGCGGCAGCATCGGCGTCGCGGAAATAAAGCACGGCGACGTCGCATCCGGCGCGCGCCAACGCCACGGCGCAAGCGGCACCGATGCCCGATTCAGCGCCCGTCACAAAGGCGACCCGCGTCACAGCTTCAATCATTGTCATGATCCTTCACAGCGACAGTCATCGAAAACGATCGCGCGCCGCCGGGCGCAATTTGGATAACACCGGGTTTGTCGCGGAAATCACCACTGAAGCCGATGGCGTCATTATAGCCCTGCCATGGCTCGATCGCGATGAAGTTCGCACCGGGCTTTGTCCAGAGACCGAGATCGGGCAAATGCTCGGAGGCGATGTCGAGCGACGGCGCGCCGGGAGCGCCATAGGTCAAACGGCGCGATCGCAAAGCGTCGAAAATCAGTGCATCGTCTGCGAACAGACTGTCGCATAGCGATAGTGTTCTGCCCTCAACCGGGCTTGGGCAAACGTCAGGCAGCAACAGCCCTTGGGCATTCATGCGCCGTATCGGTGCAAATTCCGCCGCGTCGAAGGTGATTCGATGATCGCCACGTGCCTCGCCGAACGGAAGCGGCCAGCGAAAGGCGGGATGAAACCCATAGCTCATCGGCATCGTGCGGTTGCCGCGATTGGAGATGTCGGCGCGCATCGAGAGGGTGTCCGCCGCAACCTCAAATGTCAGGTTGAGGCGAAAGTCGAATGGATAAATTGCGCGTGTTGCCGGGTTGGCGTCGAGCCGCAACACGATTGTATCGTGTCGATGCTCGATCGTCTCAAACGTTGAAGTACGGGCAAAACCGTGTTTCGGCATATCGTAAGTACTCTCGTCGAGCCGGTAGCGTCCATCGACAAGCATTCCGACAACGGGGAACAGTATCGGCGCCTGACCGCTCCAGATCGCCGGATCGCCGTTCCACAGGAGATCATAGTCTTCGCGAAAGGTCAGTCGGCCGAGTTCGCTGCCGATGGGATTGATAGCGGCGACCAGATCTCCATTCGAAATGACCAGACTGTCGGAAATCATCAATTTATGGTCTTACCTTTTGGGTATCGTCTTCTAACCGTTTAAGATTGCGAGAAATAATGATGATACGTTACTCGCATTTTCCGGATGCCCACAGTGCCACGATGCCATGAGCGTGGCAATCGAAGCCTTTTTTCAAAGCTATGGCGGTTTGGCGATCTTCCGCTGTGCCGGGTCGAAGGCGAAGCAGCTGTCACGACCGGCGGCTTTCTCGCGCACCGTGGCTATATTCATCCCGCGGCCGCGGCGACATGTGCTTTGGAGGATCTGACGTGCTCCCCTTTTCTCCTCCACTCATAAGTAGAGTCCGGGGTTATCATCGTGCCCTTGCGGGCGGGGTTGAACAACCCGCCTGGCAGCATCGGCGGGCGTCAGCCCGCCTATCCCGCTATGCGGTCGCACATGGTTGTAGTCGTCGCGCCAGTTGCTCAGCACCGAGCGGGCATGGCTCAACGACGCGAACAGCGTCTCGTTCAGGCATTCGTCGCGCAAGCGACCATTAAAACTCTCGACGTAGCCGTTCTGCTGCGGCTTGCCCGGCGCGATGTAGTGCCACTCGATCCGCCGGTCCTGCGCCCAGCGCAGGATCGCCAGGCTGGTCAGCTCGGTCCCGTTATCACTCACGATCATCAGCGGCTTGCCACGAACCGCGATGATCGCATCGAGCTCGCGTGCAACACGTGCGCCCGAGAGCGACGTGTCGACAACCAGCGCAAGGTTCTCGCGCGTGAAGTCATCGACGACCGCAAGGATGCGGATCCGTCGGCTGCAGACCAGCGTATCGCTGACGAAGTCCAGGCTCCAGCGCTGGTTCGGCCCCTGTGGCAACGTCATCGGTGCCCGTGTTCCCATCGCCCGTTTCGGCCGCGCCGGCGACGCACCCGAAGGTTCTCCTCGCGATACAGTCGCAACAGCTTCTTGTGGTTCATAACGATACCTTCACGCGCCAGCATGATCCCCAGGCGCCGGTAGCCGAACCGACGGCGTTCAAGCGCGATCTCGCGAAGACGCGACCGCAGGTCGCCATCATCATCACGCCGATGCGCATAGCGCATCGACGATCGATCCACGCCAAGGATGGTACAGGCCCGACGCTCGCTGATGCCGAAGAGCTGCCGAACATCCTCGACAGCCCTTCGACGAACGGCAGGCCTCACCAGTTTTTTGACGCAACTTCCTTCAGCACCGCGTTGTCCAGCATCGCGTCCGCCAGCAGCCGCTTCAGCCGCGCGTTCTCGTCCTCAAGCACCTTCAGCTTGCGCGCCTGCGACACGTCCATGCCGCCATAGGTCGCCTTCCACTTGTAAAACGTCGCACTGCTCACCCCGTGCTTGCGGCACACGTCCGCCGTCGAAGAGCCTGCCTCCTGCTCACGCAGGATCGCTATGATCTGCTCCTCGGTAAACCTGCTGCGCTTCATCGTCGTCCTCCTTCACGAAGGACTCTAGCTCAGATTGGCGGAGTTTCAGGGGAGCACGTCACCAACGGGTGATGATCGCCGAGGTCAGCGCGTTTCCTGGACGTACCATGCGCTGGCAAATATTTCGGCGGGGACCGACCCCGGGACCTAGGATATTGCTGTGAGTTTTGCCGACAATGAGGCCCGCGCTGCCGTACTGCTCGGGCTTGAGCGCGGACGCGTTGACGTGATGCTGTGGACGACCCCTGCACGAGCATAGTTGTCCAATGATGTGGTCGTTGAGCCACGTCTAGGAGTCGATCCATGCAGCAGGAAGTTGTGACTGTCGGTGTTGATCTGGCGAAGAACGTATTTCAGGTCCACGCTATCGATGTCGATGGCAGAGTGTTGGTCCGGCGACAGCTTCGGCGCGCTGAGGTTTTGAAGTTCTTTGCCGCGTCGCCGCCGTGCCTGGTCGGGATGGAAGCATGTGCATCGGCCCATCATTGGGGCCGCGAGCTTCTCGCGCTTGGCCATGACGTGCGGTTGATGCCGCCAGCTTATGTGAAGCCGTACGTAAAGCGCGGCAAGACCGATGCCGCCGACGCAGAAGCGATCTGCGAAGCGGTTACGCGACCAACAATGCGGTTCGTCGCGGTGAAGAGCGTCGACCAGCAGGCGGTGCTGATGCTTCACAAGACCCGCGATCTGCTCATCCGCCAACGTACCGCGCTGATCAACGCGTTGCGGGCTCACCTGTCGGAGTACGGTATTGTCACCAGCAAGGGGCCTGGTGGTGTTACCGCGCTGATGAAGCTGCTCCATGAAGGGCAGGAGACGCTTCCGATGCATGCGCGGTCAGCGCTTCATGACATCGGTTCCCAGCTGCGATCCCTGGCAAGCGAGGTCGATCGACTTGAGGCGCAGATCCTTGCCTGGCACCGAGCCGATGACACGAGCCGTCGGCTCGCCACAATCCCCGGCATCGGTCCCATCACCGCATCGGCGATCGCCGCAGCAGTACCCGATGCATCGCTGTTCCGATCCGGTCGCCAGTTCGCGGCGTGGCTGGGCCTTACCCCACGCGCCAATAGCTCAGGTGGCAAGGAGCGCCTTGGGGGCATCAGCAAGCAGGGCGATGGGTATCTCTGCAAGCTGCTGGTCGTCGGCGCCACCGCCGTGATGCGCATGGCGCGCAAAGACCCGAGCCGCCAGCCGTGGCTGGCGCAGCTGCTCGAGCGCAAGCCAGTGAAGATCGCGACCGTCGGGCTCGCCAACAAGACAGCGCGCATCGCCTGGGCGGTGATGACGCGCAAGGAGGTCTACGCGGCGGCTGCCGCGTGACCGCTGTCCTCGTCGCAGGCTGAAGCCGGCGGCAGGATGGTGTAAGAGTAGCTGAGTAGGGATGACAAACCGGTCAGACCGGGGATCGAACAAACCCCTGGGGAGCAGTGCGCTTCGAGCGCGATGACGTGATTAGGGATCCGATCCGCGGACTTCTTGCACGCCAGCAGCCATGTGGTGGTTCACGAACAGGCCGAACACATGGATGCACCCGACCGGTGCTCATCGCTGCAAAAAATGCTCTTGCACCGCAGGGGTCGTTCTCTAATCGCGCCTCCTTCGTCAACTTCTTCTTTGTCGCCTTCCGGGTCATGGTTCTCTTCGCGGTCGACATGAGCTGCCGCAGCATCTGGTCCGGTCGGAAAAGCGCGAGCGCTGCAAGGTCCACAACGGGCTGACGTCAAATCACGTGCCCATGGCCCCAACCGCGCAGTCGCCCGCACCTCGCCCGAGGCGACACGTACATCCGGCTCGAGCCAGATGATCTGGTATTACGCGGCGAGGGCAATCGGGTCCCACCGGAACGGCTCACCCGAACGCCACACACTGTGCAGGATCACCGAGAGCTTGCGCGCCAGTGCCACCCGCGCCTTGCCTGGCCCGGCTCGCTCGGCGATCGCCAGCGCCCAATCCTTCAGGTGCAGCGCTCGTTTTACCCGGTGCAGGATCACGATGGCAGCCTGTACATTAGTGTTCGCGCCAGGACGTCGCCGCACCCGGAGATGCGCCCGCTTCGGTCGATCTCACCCGACTGGTAGCGCCGTGGCGTGAGGCCGAGATGCGCTCCGACGGATCGAGAGCGCGAGAAGCGGCTGGGATCTTCAATCGTGCTGACGAAGGCGAGCGCCGACAGGGCACCGATGCCGGGCACCGTCATCAGCAACCGACAGGTCGCATCAGCCCGTACCCGGCGTTGGACGACGGCATCAAAAACTGCGATCTGCTCGCGAAGCTGCCTCCAGGTGACAAGGAGCGGTCGCACGATCAACGCGACCTCTGGAACATCTTCGATCATCGCCTCGACACGGCGGTCGAACCTGAGGCCGCGGTCTGCACCCGGCAGCATACCGAAGGTTTTAAGCACGCCGCGCACCATGTTGGAGAGCCGCGTCCTCATGCCAACGAGCTGTGCTCGCGCGCCGAGAAGGGACCGAGCTTGATGAGCATCCAGCGACTTGACGTGGACTGAGCGGTACCAGCCTGTCCGCACCACCTGCGCCAGCCCTTCAGCATCATTCTGGTCGGTCCTGTTCAACCTCATCTGCAGCGCCGCCTTCACCCGGCGAGCGTCCAAGACGGCAACGTGAAGACCGGCGGCGCGCAGGCCGTGGACAAGCCACGGCGTCATAGCACCGGTCTCGACACCCAGTTTCGCGTCAGCGCCCGCGTGCTTGAAGACATGCTGCGAGATCTGACCAGGGTCAGTCGGGCAAGCTCCTATCCAGACCCGTCGCCCTTCTGCATCGACCACGCAGATCGCGGTCGTCTTCTGTGAAACATCCAATCCTACCGAGTGCGGCATCGAACCCTCCAATGGTGCTCACCACCGGGCACAGCGCCCGGATCGCGGCACTATCGATACATCGACTCGCTCCCCGCGATCACCCGAGGTCCACACATGGCTCAACGACGACATCATTGCACAGCTATGCTCGTGCAGGGGTTTTCCACAGCATCACGTCACCGGAAATCGCTCCGCTGGGGCATATCGAGTACATGACGGCCTACATCATCTCCCGATGTAGTCTTTTGGGTTTCTGGGGTCGCTTAAATAAGAATGTCAAATGTGCTGATCTATCAAAATCGGATTGCCATCCGGATCGCTGATGGTGAAGCCAGCTGGTCCCTTACTCCCGCCGATCTCTTTGCCGACGTCGATTCCTTCGGCTCGCAAATGCGCCTGGATGGTCCGAATGTCGGTGGCATTTTTGACTGGCTTGCCATTGTGATCCCAGCCTGGATTGAACGTCAGAATGTTCCTTTCGAACATGCCGTGAAACAGCCCGATATTCGCGTTGCCGTTTTTCATGATCACCCAGCCTTTGCTGGCGTCACCGAGAACCTGAACAAATCCAAGCTTCCGATAGAATGCTCTAGATGCCTCGAGGTCTTTTACTGTCAGGCTGACCGAGAAATTACCCAAGTCGGTCGGAGCTTTCTGGGGCGCGGCCCCGATGAGCACGACCGAGATGACCGCCAGCCCAGATAAAATGCCATGTGTCAGTTTCATTGTCAGCGCTCCGGCAGTGGGGGAGACTTTCAGCAATGCAACAATCGGACTTCCGGTCGAGCATTTACACATGTTTATGCGGGGAAGGAAGCAGCCACGATGAGCGATTGGCTGCTTTCAGACCTTTGAAGCAGCCTGCTGGCCAAGTGGACGAACGCTTCAGCGATTCCAGCCGCTGATTGGCGATGAGGAGCCAACAAGCCGCGTCCATCCAGCCATTTCTGAGTGTACGCGAAGCGCCCCGTTTTTCATTTCGGGTTGAGCAGTCCGATACCGGTCGAAGATGCGTCGTTGAAGGCCGTCAGCCAGCGGTCATGGTGTTCGCCAACAAGGACGGGTCGATAAGGAGCCGCCATTTAGATCCCGATCAGGGAGCGGCCTAAGTTTGCTCGACACCGCTCGCGATGATGCAGCTCAAGGAAGGTCCGCTTTGGCCCACCGGCATCCTTAAAGCCGCCATTCCGTAAACCACCCACTTCTTGCCGTGCGCGTTGCACGGTCAGCACCTGAATTTATGGCAGGTTCTGATGGGCACAATTCGGACCGGGAACGGCGACTTTCTTGTCGGGTGTGGCCACTGAACTGATCGTTTTATCCAAGCCGTCGTGGCGCCTCTTGGAAACGTGCGTCCAGAAACCATTGACCCGGCTGCATCATAGCGGAGCGACTATGCAAGTTCTCACATAAGGCGTGTCAAGTGTTCTTGAACGCCCTCGCTTAAAAGGCAGATATTTCGAATAGCTGTCGGCGGGGGCGCCGAGATAGGTAATGATCGCGCCATTGCCGCCGGGTAAAAGGCAAGCGATGCCGCGATCGACAAGCGGGTCGCGGCGTTGGTGGATGTCGATGGCAAGGCCCGGCGCGGGACGTTCTCGGCCCGTGCGCACCACGCGGACCTGCCCACGCCAGATACCAGAGTCAGGCCTTTTCCGCGTAAATGTCACGACCAGCTCGCCATCGGGCGACAGCGCGACGCGGCCGATATTTGCGGCAAGAGGGATGGAGCGCCCGATTATGCGCCCCTGGAGGTCGCGCACGATCAGAAAGCGCGGGCGCGGCAAGCGATCGACCGAGGCGCTCGCAATACCGGGCGCAATCGCCACGACGTTGCGCGGGGCACCTTCGATCTTGGAAGGCCCGCCGTCCCCCGCGCGCACCGGAGTGCCCATCAGCATCCATTGCACCGCCGCCACGTCCGTTTCGATATCGACGCGGCGCAGGGTCACCGGGTCGAAGCGCAGAACGCGAACGCTTGTGTCATCGACCAGCAGATCGCGATTGGCGGGATAGGCGGCGACCTCGATCGTTTGGCGGTCGGACGAGAGCCGCACAGCGCTGAATTGCCAGTCATATTCAGCGACCTGGGCAATCAGCCTATCGTCCTGCCAGCGTCCCAGCCAGGATTGTCCCAGAAGGATGGTCGCGGGATGGGTTGCCGGTGCCCTTTGGGCTGGGGCACCGCTTGCGAGACGTGCAAGCATCACCGTCGCGAAAAGTGCTAGCCGACCGTTGGGGCGGACGCGCATTTCGGTTAACCGCGCCGAACTCGTGTTGATCCATGCGGTCCATCGATGCGGGAGCCGAAACGACAATTGCCGGGATGAATGAGATCGGCGAATAGCCGGACAGGCCGAACGGTTTCGAGGGTCAGACGGCGCCCGACGATCGCAAGCGGGCGCACGGTCACGGGGCCAGCATCAGGGTTTCGCCAAGGCTGACGACATTGACCGGACCTCACGGCAGCGACGCCGTTGAGGCGACGGTCAGCTCGGCAAGGCCGATCGCAATCAGCGTCTTCATTGGTGCCCTGACACGTAGCGACCATTTTTGGAGGATGCGCGCGTCGGCAACTGGCGCGCATGGGCTGCGATTCAAGGGCGTCCGGCATGGCACCGGCGACAACATCTACAGTTGCAAAGCCGAGCGTGTTCAACGGAACGAACGTAAAAGACACGCCGCGATTGGTGGCCGCGGCCTCGCAACGCAGCAGATCGAAGATCGCGGCCGCGCCTTTTCAATAGGCTTGGTGCTGTCCATAAGACGGGAAGCTAGCGCGATCGAGCCACGGCGTCGAGCAACGCCGGTCAGATCCCCTGGATGACCGTTCCATGGCAGTCCAAAAGCGTCCGATCAGCGCCGGATCGATGATTTTGCTGCCGGTTCGACCAAGTGTTGACAATAGAGAGATCGCCGGTGAGCGTTAAGCATGGTGAGTGCACTTGGTGGCAAATTGACAGGTGGCGCGCTCGTCGTCACGCTAGCAAGCGTAGCTTGGGCGCAGACTGCGCCGCCGTCCGAACCTAATCCGACCGAGAAACAAGCCCCTCCGGCCCCATCACCAAGCGCTGTCCAGCAACCGCAACAGCCGGTAAAGCCGGTCGCGGAAGCCGGGCCTTGGAGCTTCACGGGCGTACTGACCGGCGACCTTCTGGCCGACCTCGCGGGCGGTCAGACTATCGGGGCGAAGCCGCTTGCCAAGCTCGCCTTGTCGGCTGCGTGGGATGGACGCAAAGTTCGCCACGATGGGCTTTCCGGCCTCGTCAGCATTCAGTATGTGGCCGGCGGACATCTAACAGCCGACAATGTCGGCGACATTCAAGGTGCCGACAATATCGAGGCTCCGGGTGCGGTCCGACTTTACGAAGCCTGGCTTTCACGCGACTACGACAATGAGAAAGGTTGGAAGGGCGGGCTGATCGATCTCAATACCGATTTCGACACCCAGGAAGTCGGTGCGCTTTTCCTCAACAGTTCGAACGGTGTCGGGCCTGAGCTGTCGCATTCCGGGCTCAACGGCCCGTCGATCTTTCCGGTGACCGCGGTGGGCGTGACCGGATATTGGCGACCAAACGGTAATTGGACGCTGCGCGGCGGAATCTTCGACGGCACGGCGGGGAGCCCGACACACCCCCACGCGTTTGTGGCGATCCATCTTTCAGGTTCGGACGGCCTGTTCGCGATCGTCCAGGCTGAGCGACGATTTGGCAATGGCCTGCGTCTCGAAGCGGGCGGTTGGGTCTATACTTCGACGCTCGACTCGGTACGCGAGTTCGCCAGCGACGGCACGCCCTTGCGCGAGCGGCGCGCGCGTGGCGCCTATGCAACACTTGAAGCCCCTCTCTTCACGCCTGCCGACGATCCGGAACGCGGCCTGGCCGGTTGGGTGCGTGTCGGCCTTGCCGATCCCGTCGTTCAGCGCGTTCACGGCTACATCGGTGGCGGCGTCGTCTATTCGGGGCTGTTCAGGAAGCGCCCACAGGACCAGCTGGGTTTTGCAATTAGCCACGCCATTACCGATGCGCCTTTCGACTCGCCTGGAACCCCCATGCAAAGTTCGGAGACGGCTTACGAACTCACTTACCGCTATAATCTGAACGAATGGCTCAGCATTCAGCCCGACGCCCAATATGTCGTTCACCCCAATGGCGACCGCAGCATTGGCAACGCGGTCGTAATTGGCGTCCGCTTCACCGTCACGGCGGCGCGGTCGCTGTTGCGCAAAGTCAGGGAAGCGGTCGGTGTTAGTCCCTGATTGGACAGCTGGCCTTTCGGGCAAGGCAGACACGGACGCGCATAACCGGCACTTCAGATGCCTTGAGCTTGGTGCTCCAGCTTCCACAGCGCTGGTCGGCCCGGCGCGACAGCGAAGGGGGATAGGCAAATTGCGTGTCCACGATGGTATCGTCGGCCCCAATGCGCTCGACTTGTAGTCGCGCGGGCGTCAGCGCTGAACGATTCAAGCGCCTGCAGATACGGCCATCGACCTGCATGGCGCCGTCGACTTGGTTTACGTGCAGTTCGTCGATCACGAAGTAAGTCGATGGCACCGCCTCGACCGCTATTGGCGGAGGTGCAAGAGCGGCTGCGCCTGCCAAAATCAGCAACTTCACATGCAGTCCCTTGTTAGATTATTAGGCCCTTCACTTTGCATCATATCCAGGTTCGCCAGCGGGCGACGAGGATGCTCAAGATAACGACAACACCCATCGTCGCGATCGTTTCCTCGAACCCCATCGCCCCTGTCTTGAAAAAAGCCATGTCGGGAAAGTTCATCCCCATGACGCCCGCAATCGCGCCCAGCAAGCCGAGAACGACCGTCACGAAGGTCAAGGCCTTCACCAGTTCATTGGTCTGGTTGGCCGTAATTGACGAAAACAGATCGAAGCTGCCGATCAGCACGTCGCGGCTGCGTTCGACCTCGTCGAGCGCGCGATCGAAGCGTGCCGCAAGCGCCGCCAAGGGTCGTTCGGCGTCGGGCCCGGTGAGGATCGCGAAATCCGGTCGTCCAAGGCCGTAGAAAACTGCACGCTGTTGCGCGAGCGCCGAACGCAGCTTGGAGATAGACCGTCGCATGGCAACGATCTCGACCAGGACGTCCTGCGTCTTGGGCTGCTTGACGATGCGCTCGTCGAGCGTGTCGATCCGCTCCTCGATCTTCGACACGATCCCGAAGAACTGGCCCAAATGGCTATCAAGAAGGCTCGCGAGCAGAGTTGGCGGCGTCAGCATGCCGACCTGGCTCTCGCCTTTGTCCTGACGCCTGAACGCGGCGATGCAGTCAATTTGCGTATCGGCGAGCGTCACAAGCCAGCGTTCGCCAACAATGAAGCGCACTTCATGCAGCGGCCGGTTGAGGTCCGCAGTCCGCTCGCCGGCGAAGCTGTCGAGCGCGAAGGTAAAATGGCCTTCGTACCGATCGATGCGCTGCTCTTGCCGATCGAATTGCGCGAGTTCCAACAACCGCGGCGTAATTTTTAGCTTGGCGGCAAGCGATCCAATTTCGACTTTGCCAGCCTGCGTGCAGTTCACCCAGAGTAGCTGATTCGACTCGATTTCATCCGGGTCCATTGTGGCCATGTCGACGTCGCGGTCACGACCCTCGGCATCAAACAGCGTCGCAGTTAGCCCTACCGGCTTGAGGGATCGTGCGGAAGACGATTTCTCGTACTCGACTGTTGTAGCGTTTTTTGGCATGTTCGGCATGAGTTTCGATACCGCATTTCAGCGCGGGGGCAACGGACTTCTAGAACGCCAGCAGCAACAAGGTCGCTGTCGCGGCGCTGTGTCAGGGCAGACCTTTTTTTAAGCGCACGGACATCGTGATCCACGAGATGCGGCTGCCGCAGTGACCATCGCGGGTGCGTTGCATGGGCCTGATCCCTGATCTCCCTGATGCACGCACTAACGTCACAGGCGCGGAACAAATTTGCCGTACATTTATTTGAAATTCCACCTCGAAACTCGGTGCGCCGTGTCCGCGCCTTGGGGGCATTGGAGGAAGGCATGGATAGCAAGGAATGCGATGGTTCAACCTCTGCATCGTGGATGCTCAGCGAACTCCAGCAAGTGTTGCACGATGCGTTTCCTGTTGCGGACAACGATCTTCCGGCATCATCGGTAGGCCTCCTGTTGGAATTATCGCGCGAACCAATGCGCCCCAATTGTCGCGTAGTGGTTGCCCACGTCGACGACGCGTCGCACTCCGACTCCCAAGACATGGCGAAAAGGAAGACGATGACAGGTTATGTACGCACTATGCTCGCACGGGCCTCCGCATGGCGACCGCGGGCGGTAGCCCCACCTAAGCCAAACAGATATTCTCTAGATTTGCAAAAGTGCCATAGCTGATAAATATTTTCATGGGCTGCATAGAATCATGAAAGTCGCAGAATCGATTCAACAGTTTGCACGTAAGCGATCGATGAGTATTGCAGACACCCAAAAATTAAATGGTATCAGACTAGCTATCGCTAAAGATGACGAGCTGATCTTGCTGCTCATTGAAGACATACTTGCTGGATATAACTGCACAATTGCAGCTACAGCATCTAATCTCACCGAGGCGTTGAAAATGGCAAACGACACCTGTATCGATTTTGACGCTGCTATTTTTGATGTCAATCTTGGCGTCGAGGCTATTTTTCCTGTCGCCCAGATTCTAGCTGATCGCGGACTTCCTTTCGTGTTTGCGACTGGTTCGTTTGCGGGAGACTTGCCAAGTCAGTGGCAGAGTCGCCCTACCTTGGAAAAGCCCTTCGTGAATGAAGATGTGGGGCGTGCCCTCCTACCCCTGATCGGCGGGGAACCTGGAGCTGAGGCGGCCATCGGCTGCCAGTAGAACCCAACCTTTGCAGCATTCGACCAGGTCTAGGCTGGTCCAGCGAGCCTCCATTAGTAACTTGTCACCGGATTGACGACAAGGTGCGCGCAGGGCCGTGGCATTTCCGGCAACCTGAAGATGTTTCTCGTCATGCGGCGTGCCTGGGCTGCCGGGATCGCGAGCATCGTCGGCCACCGAAGTCCCGTTTGTGATGCGTTTGCAGTTCGCAAAATGCGGTACGGCACCTTGCGGCGAGGTTATGACAGTTGCGCTAACCAACTCAGTCGAATGCGAAAACTTCCCCTACGGGACGCCTTGGCAATCCGACCGTTTTCATCGCCGCGTCAACGCCTGTTCTCAGATCGCTGACATCGAAGGGCTTTTCCAGCACGATCTCGCCGGCGAGCACGCTTCTATCAGCATTGCCCGTCATAAACAGGATGGGGATCCGATCGTCTTTTGCCCGAGTTCGGCGTGCCAGTTCCATACCGTCGGTTTTGGGCATTGCGAGGTCGGTTATGACCAGATCCATCGGCGTCGAGTCCAAAAGCGCTAAAGCGACGTCTGCGTCTTCTGCTGCAAACACCGCATGCCCAAGGTCACCAAGAGTCGCGCTGGTAAGGCCGCGCAGGTCTCGATCATCATCGACAACGAGAATACGCAAGCTTTCCCTGGTTTTAAACTGTGGGATGTCGTTGGCAGGGGGCCGGGCGATACGGTCGGCGCGGGGCAGAAGCAGCGTAACGGTAGTCCCGACGCCCACCTGACTTTCAATCTTCATTTGGCCGCCCGATTGCGTAACAAACCCGTGCACCGTGGCCACGCCTAGCCCGGTTCCCTTGCCAACTTCCTTTGTCGTAAAAAAAGGTTCGGCCACACGCGCGAGCACCTCCGGTGTCATGCCCGTGCCGGTATCGGTGACCGTTATCGTCACGAACTGATGGTTCTCGCTATCCGTGTTGTTTAACTGAACGGGGTCGCAATGTGCCCGAAGCGTCAGCGTCCCTCCATCGGGCATGGCGTCCCCGGCATTAATTGCAAGGTTGAGCAATGCTGCTTGTAACTGCGAAGGATCGGCGAGTACCGATCCGCAATTGTCAAGATAGTCGATCTTCAGGATTATGCCGCTTGGCAATGAAACGGCGATCAGGGGCTTCACTTCGTCGAGCAACCCGACCACGTCCACTTCTACGGGCGTCAGAGGTTGCTGACGCGAGAAGGCGAGCAATTGCCTAACCAGTCCAGCGCCTCGGTTGGCAGCACTGGCGCTCATCTCAACTATCTGCTTGCCGACCGGATCGCTGACCTTTCTTTCAAGGAGCCTAAGTCCGCTCAGAATCGCTGCAAGAATATTGTTGAAGTCGTGCGAAACTCCGGCAACGAGCCGACCCATCGCTTCAAGCTTTTGGCTACGGACGAGCGCGTCCTGCGCTGCTTCGCGTTCGGCGATCGCTCGGGTGAGCTGCATATTGGCGGCGTTGAGCGCAGCGGTTCGCCGTTCGATTTGGCATTCAAGATCGATTGTCAGCGCGTTCGCGGGATCATCCATCAACTTCGTCGCCTCGGCATTGTTCGTCGTATCGGTCACATTGCGGCGGTCACCGATGAAGGCGCGCACTGGCGGCATTATGCCACGACGACGCACGGCCTTTGCATCTATTTGAAGCCCCGCGGATGCGCGGACCGATCGCCCCTAGTCTCGCGCATCGGCGGCAAATTGAAGGCCGAGGGCGCAAAGAGCGCATTTTCATGTGATGACATCAACGGCGCACCTCCGCTTGCCGCGTAAAACTGAACTCAACGCTAATGTAGGTTTCCCTGCGATTGGCAGGCGTCGACGATGTCGATGCGGGCCTGCATGCTGGTGAAATCGGGGCCCAATCTTGACTCACCTTGCTACTTTTTGTAATTTCGTTGTGGGCTGAACGGTCGATGAAATGCAACGTTTGCGCGATCTTGTGGCCCGCAAGGGCATCAATCCTTTTGAGCCAGTTGCTGGCGGCGTAGCATGTGTTGCGCTACCGACCTTAGTCCGCCTGGCGCTGACGGAACCACTCGGTACCGCGCTCCCTTTCGCCACCTACTTTCCTGCAGTTCTCGTGTCCGTGATGCTGTGGGGATGGCGTTGGGGACTAGCCGTTCTTGTTGCATCGGGCGTGGCCGCCAGCGTTCTGTTCGTCGATTCCAGCGCATTTTTGTCTGGAAGCAAGGGCCTAGCCGCGCTCGCACTTTTCTCCACTTGTGGTGCATTGATCCTGCTGACCGGACACGAATTACGACAGGCGCTTATTGCACTTCAAGCAGCGAAGCTGGCGGAGTCGGCAAGGAAAAGCGAGCTTCAGCATCGGCTTAAAAACACGCTCACTGTCGTCCAATCATTCTCCTTTTACCTGTCACGGAAGGCGGCCGACGTCGAGGACTTTCATCGGTCTCTGGAAGCCAGGATTGGCGCTCTTGCCAAGGCGAGTAAGGTTCTTTTTGCCGAGGAATTTGAAAATTGTTCTCTGCCCGAAACGGCACAGGCGGCGCTCGCGCCTTCCTCCGGCGACAACCGCATGACGCTAAGTGGCCCGCACCTGCGACTCGATGCGTTGTGTTGCGAGCCGCTTGTTTTGGCCTTGCACGAGCTTGCGACAAACTCCCACAAATATGGTGCACTCACCGCGCATACCGGCCACGTCCACTTGTCGTGGAGCACATCATCTCGGGAACCCCTTTGTACCCTGCGCTGGGTCGAAAGTGGTGGCCCCATTGTTCGGGCCCCCGTTCGGTCTGGGCTAGGGCAACGTCTATTAGCAAGACAGCGCGGACTGGAAGCAGTCGCTCTCAGCTATGAGGCAACCGGCCTTGTGTGCGAAATAATCGTGCCATTAGCGGCCCGCCGTCCGATTGCCCCCGCCATGGACGCGGCGACAAATTCTTCTGCTTCGTCCGTAGGTAGCGTCGCGTGAGCAGTAACAACCCAACTGACCTTGCTGAATCAAAACGAAGCGGGAGATCGATGATGAAGAATATCGACGCTGACTATTATGTTCGCAGAGCTGCAGAAGCGGAGCGGCTGGCCGCAAACGCGGCAGATAAATGTGCTGCCGTGAGACATCGCGAGATGGCGGCCCGATACAGAGAGCTAGCCGAGCGTAGCAAAGAGCCGCCCGAATTACTTATTGTCAGCGGCTAGGGGAGCGAACTCAACCTGCTTTTCGTCATGCATTCGTGCAAGCCGTCCGGGGAGCTTGTCGGTTAGCGCTCGGGCCGTTGACATGTTGCGCGTTGGCCCCGCCCATCGCCACACTGGCCGGCGGCCGTCGAAGTAACGCGATCGGTATCGCTCCGCGTCCACTCCACCCGGACAAAAGCAAGCGTCTACTTACGGTCGCGATTGTCCGCCGCGCGCCCTGCAGGTGACCGGCGAGGCATGAGCGTTGCCCAACGTCACGGTCAGGTGACTCGCGCGACTCTGCTCTTGCTGAACCAACCAAAACTTAGCAGCGCGTCGAGAAAGCTTGGCGGTGAAACCAAACGAGTCGACTAGTGTTTCAACCCTGAGGAGATGCACAATGGCGGACGACAAATCCAAAAAAGGCAAATTAGATCGCAACCGCGTTGCTAGCAACGAAGGTTACGAAGTCAGCTATTTTGCCGCAAAACATGGTCTCAGCGCTGCGCAGGCGCGCGACGTTATTGCGAAGGTGGGAAGCAACCGTGAAAAGCTCAACACGGCCGCCGGAAAATTGAAGGGTAACCGCGCTCAGCGCTGACAAACGACTGAACGTGTGCGGCTTCCAAACGTTGACTGCTGGGTCCGTAGTCGCAGGCATGCACCGCAAGCCGCTATAGGCAGTTTGAAGCTGCCGCGATCTTGCGCGCCAGCCGCTCGATGAGCTGATCCGAATAAAAGGGTTTGACTACGGCCTCCCATTGCGGTCGGTCCCGTGGCAACGCCGCCTCCCCATAGCCAGTGAGAAACAGGAACGGGACGCCGCGTTCCTCCAACAATTCTGCGACGCCCAAGCTCTTTTCCCCGGCCAAGTTCACGTCGAGAAGTCCCGCGTCGATGTCTACCGTCGATATCGCCGCGAGAGCTTCGGCAACCCGCGCGAAAGGGCCGACGACGACACAACCGGCTGCTTCCAGCGAGTCTTCGATAAGGAGCGCGACAAGCACTTCGTCCTCGAGAACAAGCACACGTTTTCCGGCCAACTCGGGAGAGATCACGCAATTTCCCCTAGATCGCCTGCCGTTTTCGGCAATGGCGCGCGCACTGTCGCCCGCACGCCCTCTGCACGAAATTCGATTTGGGCATTCCCGTTCAGGTCGTGACTGAGCGCCCGTTCAATAAGTGTGCTCCCAAAACCCCGCTTTACGGGCTCCGTCACCGAAGGACCATTTTGTTCAACCCAATGGAGAAGAAGCTGATCGCCAGCACTCGCGGATACGATCTCCCAGCTGATTTTTACGTCTCCTTCTGGCACTGACAGTGCACCATATTTCGCGGCGTTCGTCGCAAGTTCGTGAATGGCCATGCCCAACGCCAGCGCACCGCGCGGGTCCAGGAGCACGGTGGGTCCGGTAAAAATTAAATTCGTCCGGTCGCCCGCCATGAACGGCCGCAATTCTTCGGCGATGATCTCATCAAGCTGCACGGGGGTCCAGCTCTGGCGGCTCAGCAAGGCATAGGCGGCGGTCAGCGCGTGAACCCTCCCAAGAAAAACGCCCGAAAATTCCTCGAGCGTCCCCGCGCGCTTCAGCGTCTGGGTAGCGAGCGAGATGACGACGGTCAGCATGTTCTTCACACGGTGGTTCAATTCGTCGACCAGCAGGTTCTGGTGCAGCTCGGCGGCGACGATTTGCGTCACATCGACGAACGTGACCAATGACCCATCCACGCTGCTGTCGGGGGTGCGGTACGGCAAGATGCGCAGCAGGTAATGCACCGCGCCGTCCTTGCGCGACACGCGACGCTCAAGCGGTTCGAGAACGTGCAGAACGTGATCGACGTCTTCGCGAAGCTCATCGTAATCGAGGCGGCTGACGATGTCGGTCAGTGGACGGCCGACATCGCTCGGGATCAGGTTGAAGATGTCGGCGACTGCAGGCGTGAAAGCGCGGATGACTTTGTGTTCGTCAAGAAAGATCGTGGCCACGCGGGTGCTCTCAAAGAGGTTCCGCAGATCGCTGTTCGCGCGGTCGAGTTCGTCGACCTTGTTCGCCAGTTGGGCGTTGACGGTATGCAGCTCCTCGTTGACCGACTGGATCTCTTCCTTGGAGGTCTCCAGTTCCTCATTGCTCGACTGCAATTCCTCGTTGACCGAATGCAGCTCTTCGTTTGAGCTGCGCAACTCTTCGAGCGCTGTCTCGTGTTCCTCGGCAAGCGACTGCAGGTGCTCGCGCGTGTATCGAAGTTCGCGTTCAAGTTCCGCGGCGATGCCATCAGCCTCCGCCTTGCCTGCAGCCTTCGTCGGCCTCGACTTTAAGGCATTTTTTTGCTGGAAAACGACCAGATAAGGCCGGTCGGGTTCGTGGCCGGGCAGCGGCTCCACGATCAGGGTGACGGCACCGCCGTCAGCGTCGCCCGGCGCCGATTGCTCGACGGTGCGCCCTGTCTCTGCCGCCGACCGCAGCGCTGTGCGAAGTGGCTGGCGAAGACTACGGCGGACCATATCGAAAAGACTGCGGCTGGGCGGACCAAGCGCGGGGAGCAGAAAACTTCCGGCATGACTCGAATAGTGCGCAACAGCACCGTCTTCCGTCACGACCACAAAAGGTGCGGCAAAGCGTTCGAGGACACGGCTGTTGGCGATGGCGAGCGAGCGCGGCCAATCGGTACGGGTGCTCGGCTCCTCGCTAGGAATTTCCGGAGCTGAGAACGCCGGGATCGAGACTCGCGACGCCATCTTGAGCATCGGTGTCGGCCCTTCGCGTCGGAGAAAGATGCGGTGCTTTTTTTCGAGCGGCGTGAATAAGGCGTCATGGCGTGCAACCGTCTCTGCACTTCCCAGCAACAGCACGCCGCCGGGCTGAAGCGCATAATGAAACGTCGGGATTACGGCCGCCTGCAGTTCAATATCCATATAGATTAATAGGTTTCGACAGGAGACGAGGCTCATCCGTGAGAACGGTGGGTCGCGCACCAGGCTGTGGGCCGAAAAGGTGCAAAGGTCGCGAATCTCCTTCGCCACGACGTAGCTGTTTTCATCGCGAACAAAGAAGCGTTCGCGCCGCTCAGGCGACAGCCCTTGCAGCAGCGTCGCCGGGTAGCGTCCGGCCCGCGCGGTCGCAATCGCCGGCTCGTCGATGTCGGTCGCGAAGACCTGCACCTTTGGCGGATCGACCATGCCGTCGAGCTGCTCGCTCAACAGGATCGCGAGCGAGTAAGCCTCTTCCCCCGTCGCGCACCCCGGCACCCATACGCGCACGTGATCCTTATGGCTTTTACCCTCGAACAGCCGGGGAACGACGACCTGCTTGACGGCAGCAAAGGCGCTTGGATCGCGGAAAAAGGTCGTCACGCCGATGAGCAAGTCGCGGAAGAGCAACATTGCTTCGTGGCGGTCTTCCTCAAGCCGGACCACATATTCGGGCATCCCGGACACGCCAAGAACCTGCATCCGGCGTTGCACGCGGCGAAGAAACGTCGCCTCCTTATATCCGCTAAAATCATGACCGACGCGCGCGAACAAGATCTCGCAAATGCTCAGGCGCAGCGTGTCCTTGCTGAGCGTGCTGGCGGCGTCGGGCGATGGATCGTCGTGCGGAGCCCTTATGCGCACAATTCGGCGTGGCATGTCCTCGACGGGAATGATCAGGTCCACTGCGCCGGTCGCCACTGCGCTATTCGGCATGCCACTATGCTGAGGCCCGGTGCCGTCGGTGCCCTGAGCCAGCGTCAAGCCGCCCGCTGCCCGGATCGCTTTTAATCCGAGCGCACCATCGTGTCCGGTTCCCGAGAGCACAATACCGACTGCGTCCTCGCCGATATCGGCCGCCAAGCTATCGAAGAACTCGTCGATCGGCGTCGCTTCGCGCGGAATTTCCGGCGCAAGCGCGCGCAGCCTGAGCCGACCTTGTTGCAGTGTCCCGACATGACCGGGTGGAATGACATAGACATGGTTTGCTTCGACGGTCTCGTCGTCGACAGCTTCCGTGACATTCATCTTGGTCCACCGAGAAATAATCTCGGGAAGCATGCTCTTGCGATCGGCGGACATGTGCAGAGCGATAATGTACGCGAGCCCACTGTCGGACGGCGTCGCCTCGAAAAATAGCCTGAATGCTTCGATTCCTCCGGCTGAGGCGCCGATGCCGACAATCTGCATAGCCTACTCCCGCCGATCGCCGTGCGAATAGGCAGGCGAAGCGTAATCGTTAGGCGAGGTCTTTCGTTCCACCGAGCGGTAGAGGCGCAGGCGCATGCGGCTTAGTAGTGCTTCAAGCGCCTCTGTTCTCGCTCTAACCATAAACGTTTATCTTCGCCCGCCGCCGCACTTCGCTTCAAGTCGCAGCGCATGTTAGCGCGCCTTGCATCGATGCCAAAATCGCGATTTATTATTTCTTATCACGGCTGGTCAGACCACGCGCATCGACACGAGCTCGAAGGGGATTCAGTGTGAGAGCTCGAAGACCGAGCCCGCTTTCTGCCCACGTGGCGCAAATTATCGGCTTTTGTGCTGCTACTTAGGTGGATTCAACAGCCAGAGCCAAATTCAGATCGCAGTCGATACGACAACCGGCGCCGAACGTCCGCTCGCCGAACGAAAAGCCGTGATGACGGACGAAGCCGCCGACTGACGAAAGTACCGGGCATTTATTCCACATCGCTGCATCCGAAAGCAGGGTCGTGAGTTCTCCGTTCTGAAACCATGCCCATCCGACGTTCAAAGGGAATAAGATGTCTGCTCGCAGCACGAAAGCCAAACGGGTGCCCACGAAGCCGGCCATTCTGCCCGAGGCACTAGAAACGCGCGGCGTAGGTGACGAGCTTCATCAGGTTGCGTCCGACGGGCAGCCCGTGCTGACGACCAATCACGGCATGCCGATCGCCGACGATCACAATAGCCTGAAGTCAGGACCACGCGGGCCGGTGCTCCTCGAGGACTTCGCTCTCCGCGAAAAGATCTTCCATTTCGACCACGAGCGCATTCCTGAGCGCGTTGTGCATGCGCGCGGTTTGGCGGCGCACGGCTATTTCGAGCTGACCGACAGCCTGAGCGATCTGACGACGGCACTGGTGCTTGGCGAAGTTGGCGAACGCACGCCGGTGTTCACGCGCTTTTCGACTGTCGCGGGCAATCGCGGCTCCGCCGACCTTGCGCGCGATGTCCGAGGTTTCGCGGTCAAATTCTATACCAAGCAGGGCAACTGGGATCTCGTTGGTAACAATATTCCGGTGTTCTTCATCCAGGACGCGATCAAGTTTCCTGACCTCGCGCACGCAGTCAAGGAAGAGCCCGATCGCGGCTTTCCGCAGGCCCAATCCGCGCACGACACCTTTTGGGACTGGATCGCCTGCACGCCCGAAGCCATGCACATGGTGATGTGGCAAATGTCCGACCGAACGATTCCGCGTTCAGTGCGCTTCATGCAGGGGTTCGGCGTTCACAGTTTCCGGCTCGTCAATGCGGAAGGGCAATCGACCTTCGTCAAGTTCCACTGGACACCAGAATTGAACATGCAGTCGGTTGTGTGGGACGAAGCTGTAAAAATTAACGGTGCCGATCCCGATTATCACCGCCGCGACCTGTATACTTCGATTCGGGATGGCGAGCATCCGGCATGGACCCTTGGTGTCCAGCTGTTCACCGACGAAGATGCCATCAAGTTCGACTTCGACCATCTCGACTCGACCAAACTTATTCCCGAAGAAGTCGTGCCGCTGCGAACGATCGGTCGCATGGTGCTCGATCGCAATCCGGGCAATGTCTTTGCCGAAACCGAACAGGTGGCGTTCTGCACGCAGAACCTCGTTCCGGGAATCGATTTCTCGGACGACCCGCTGCTTCACGGGCGAAATTTTTCGTATCTTGATACGCAGTTGTCGCGGCTCGGCTCGACGAACTTCACACAAATTCCCATCAACGCGCCCAAATGCCCCTTCGGCAATATGCAGCGCGACGGCCACATGCAGACGCGGCCACAGGGCACGCGCGTTGCTTACACGCCGAGCCTCATTGACCCTTCTGGGCCGCGCGAGGATCCGGCGACCGGGTTCAAGAGCTTCCCTGCACCGGTGGAAGGGAGCAAGGTCCGAGAGCGTTCGGAAACTTTTGCTGACCATTACAGTCAGGCGCGGCAGTTCTTCATGAGCCAGACCAAGCCGGAGCAAGACCATATCGTGTCGGCACTGATCTTCGAGCTCAGCAAGGTGGAAATGCCCATCGTCCGTGAGGCGATGTTGGGGCATCTGGTCAATATCGAGAAAGCGCTTGGCGAGCGTGTGGCGACGGGACTCAATCATGGGAAGCCGATCGTCCCTGCCAAGGCGGCAGTAGCAACGCGGACAGACCTCGAACCGTCGCCCAAGCTAAGCATTCTTGCCAACGGCCCCCCGACCCTGGCCGGGCGGCTGATCGGCATCCTGGTCACTGACGGCGCGTCGTCGAAAATGGTCGGCGCGTTAATTGCCGGGGTCAAGGCCGCAGGTGCGTCGGTAGAGATCGTCGCGCCGCGCCTCGGCGGCGTGAAGCTTGACGACGGTAGCGCGCTTATTGGCGACTTTCAGCTTGCCGGTGGTCCTTCGGTGCTGTTCGATACCGTCGCGATCGTTGCGTCCGAAGCCGGAACGTCGGCGCTGCTTGGGGAGGCGGCGGCGGTTGCATGGGTCCACGATGCGTTCCAGCATCTCAAGGTCATCGCTCAGACGCCTGAGGCCCAGCCGCTTCTGGATGCGGCGGGCGTTCTTCCTGACGAGGGTATCGTGACGCTAACGAGCAAAGCAGCCGCGGCCGGCTATCTCGAGACTGCCGGTGGAGGTCGGATTTGGACCCGCGAGCCTTCCGTCCGGACGGTTTATTAAGCTCGCCATCGACTACCCCCGCCGGTCAACACCGACGTCGTACAACAGCAGAAAGCCAGAAAATGCGTAGTTCGCCGTTCACTACATGGATGGGAATAGGCTTAGATGCCTGGCAGCTCGGTATGGACGCGAACAGCGTCATCGGGCTCCGGCTTGCCAAAATCGCAACGGGCGGCGCCGCCGGGGCAGCCGAAGCGGAATTGATGGTCGCCGAAAAAATGAGCGCAGCGGCGCAGTTGCAAACCGCGCTGATGACGGGAGGCCTCGGGACAACGCCTGCCGTCGTGGCGAAGAGGACGATAAGGCATTATTCGAAAAAGGTTCGGGCCAACAAGCGGCGCCTCGGCTCGCGCTAAGAAGCACGTTATTAGTTAGCGTCAGCCCGCGCCAAGATCGCTTTAGGGCGGTAGGCCTTGCGCCGCGAAAAGTTGTTTTAAAGGGCGTTCCTCGACGTTCGTTGACGACCGCACCGACGGCACGCGACGCTGACCGCACTCGCTGAGTATCAGACTGCAAGTCGAGGTGGATGTCTTCGACTGTCTGGGCGCGCGTGCTGCTGAGGCGGTCTCGCTGAGAATATTTCGAGGCCATTGGTAGCCCGGTCCGCAGTCTCTGAAAGAGATCGGTCAAGCAGGGTGCCGGCGAACCGGCACCCTTGTTATTACATCACCGCCATTAACTCGGCTTTACGTGCAGCGAGACGAACGCCCAGTTCTTTCAGATCCATGTCGCTGGCGCGGCACTCGGGGAAAAGTTCGGATTCTTCTTCCTCAACGTGATGATTGATATATTCGCCAAGCACAGTGACCTTGGCATCGAAAAGCGGCTCACCCACCTTTGATGCTTCGATCTGGGCGATCAGTTCCTTGGCGCTGGCGTGTTCGACCTCGGCTTCGTCGAGCATGTCATCGCCCTCCTCGTCGAGCGCCTCGTAGGCAGCCGGATAGAAGATTTCCTCTTCGATTTGAGCATGCACGGTCAGCGCCTTGCAGATTTTGTCGGCGAGCTCCTGCTTCTTGGCATCAACGTCGGTTTTGTCGAACGCTTCGAACCAGGTTTTAACTTCCTTATGATCGTCTTTCAGCAGCTTGATCGCGTCCGCAGGTTTCGCGGCCGCGCTGCTGGCTTTGCGCGTCGCGCGGGCGCCAGTCTTGGGTTTTGCCTTCGTGATTCTGGACTTCGTGGTCGTTGCTGCGGTCGCCATAAGCTGATCCTTTTGTTGCCCGTAGGCAACAAACTTAGCCGATGCTCGGTTCCGGTGAGAAAGGTAAGAAATCCGGTAGTAAATCTTTTTTCGTGAGCGGCACCAACGCGCTATACGGGCGCTTTCAAGGCCAGCAGCCGAACGACCCATCGTTGTCAACGCTTTTGAACAGTGTTGGTGGCGGGTGCACTTCGGCAAAAAGGATCACCCGATGAAAATTTGGTCGAGGTGACTAGTGCGTCGTGATCGGTGAGGTTCGAAGAACTGACCGGATCGGGGCGCAGAGCACCGCTAGCTGCGGGACCGGTGCAATGCAGGCCTCTGATATTGCCTGCGGATCAAGCATCTTCTTGATCGCCTTGACGCCTTCCCGAGTCTGGAACCGCTGCTAATTCTGACAGTTTATGGCGGAAGCCTGACGGGACGGCGGCCTCAGACACGCCCGACTTGCAGGCCTGGTCATCATACAACGGGGGAGCGCCAGTTTGGAGATGTTTGCAGGCTGGGTCGCATCCGCAGCGACGATGATAGCCGCGACGATGACGGCAGCGAACCTCGGCACGCGCGTCACCGGCTGGGGTTTTGTCGTCTTCACGATCGGTTCGATTGCTTGGGCGGCCGTGGGATTGTCGAGCGGCCAAACAAGTTTGTTGATCACAAACGCGTTTCTTTTTGCGGTAAATCTCTTCGGCGTATGGCGCTGGCTCGGGCGGCAGGCGCGCTATGAACAGGGGAGTGCCGCCGCGACCGAAAAAAGCCATCAGCATCGTCACGTGCCGACATTGTTTTCTGGTGGCGGCATGATCGGTAAGACAGTGGAGGACCGGGACGGCAAATCGCTGGGCACCATCATCGATACGATGCTCGCGTGCGATACCAAGCAGCTGAACTACATCGTCGTGGCGCGGGGCGGCATAGCCGGCGCGGGAGAAAGGTTGCGCGCCGTTAGCCCCCGGCACTTGACGATCGATGCCGACGGCATTCGCTGTTCGTTAAGTGCGGCCGAAATCGAGGCGCTCCCGACGATCAACGAGACTGAGTGGCCAGAGATCGCCCCCGAGCCAGCGATAGAGATGCGCGCGCCGAACCTCGCGGTCGCGAGCGCGTAGTTATGACATTGAAAGCTGCCGGCGTAACAAGCGCCGCGTCAACTTCGGTTGCTCCCCACACAATCGACCAACCGGAGACGTCGAAGCGGTCGGCGCTCGGCTCCCTCTTGCGCACTGCCGTTCGGATCGTCGAGCAGCTGGGCGATCGGCCCGTGCTTTACGTGGCTGATGACGACAACCGAGCGGCGAAGCTCGCGACAATCGTCAGGCAGTTAATTCCCGCTGCGACTGTTTTGCACCTGCCGGCGGGCGATGCGCTCCCCGGTGACGATGCGCCTTCGTCGCCCTTGGTTGCGGGACAGCGCGTCGGGGCGCTCTGTCGGTTGCGCCAGTGGTATGCAGGCGGCGAGGTCACGCCACTTGTGTGCGTCACAGGCGCCGAGGCGACGGCCCAGCTCTACGCGCCCCCCGAAGCCTTTATTAGCCGCCCGCCTGTGTTGGCGCGCGGAGATACCGTCAATCTGACGGCGCTCGAAGCTTCGTGTGTTGAACTGGGCTATATCATCGACGACCGTATCGACGAGCCCGGCGAAGTGGCCGCCCATGGCAGCGTTGCCGACATCTTTCCGGTTGATGCAGCGTTGCCCGTTCGGATCGAAGTCGTCGAAGGGCGGATCGCCGCGTTGCGGACCTATGATCCGGTAGATCAACGTACCCTGGAAGACCTTGATCGTTTCCAAATCGGTCTCGCCCATGAGCCCGACGCAACCGGCGGCATCAGCCTGCTTGCGCACTTCCAGCCCGCCGTTCTGATCGAAGAGTCCCGCGTGACCGCTCGCCGGAAGAGCTTCCTCAGACTTGCCGAGGATGCCGAGCGCTTCGGTCGAGCGGCGCGCACGACGATTGCGCCGGATCGCTGGACCAGAGAAGCGGCGGCCTGGCAAACGCCCGACTGGTCGCGGGATACGGTCGATGCGGTTCAACGCTTCGTGGAGCGGCGCGCGCCGCTTGCCGACCTGTACCGCAAGGCGCAGCCGATACTCGACAGCGGCGGCCGGCTCGTGATCATCGGCAGTGCACGCGACCTGCGTTTCCTGGCGCCACGCCTGGCCAAGCGGTTTAAATGCAATGTCGATGCAGTCGGTCAATGGACCGACGTTGATCGCGCACCTGCGGGAACAGTCCTGACGCTCGAAGCGACGGCGGACACCGGTTTCTTGTCGGCATCATTGATGGTCGTCGCCGCAGCCGATCTGCTCGGCAGCCGTGCGCTGATCGATGACGCGGCAGCACCATTGGCTTCGGTGCTGGAAAGTGTTGCCGACCTGCATGTCGGCGATGTGGTGGTGCACGAAGATTTTGGTATCGCCCGCTTGTCCGGCATCGAGCCGATGCCGGGCGACGAAGACAGCGATGCTCTTGCGTTGGCGTTCGCAGGCGACACGCGCCGACTCGTACCGGCATTCGATGCACATCGGCTGTGGCGTTATGGCGGCGATGCCGATGCTGTCGCGCTCGACAAGCTTGACGGGTCGTCGTGGCCCAAGCGTCGCGCAACGATCAGCGCTGCGCTTGTCGAGACCGCCGATGCACTGATCGTGCTTGCTGCCGAACGCGAGCAGCGCACGGTGGCGAAGATCGAGCCCGACGTTGCGCGCTACGAACAATTTGCGAGCAGCTTTCCCTTCACCGAAACGCCCGATCAGGCGCGTGCCATTGCAACGGTACGCGCGGACCTCGCGTCGGGGAAGCCGATGAACCGGCTCGTCATCGGCGACGTTGGCTATGGGAAGACCGAGGTTGCGCTGCGTGCGGCGGCGATGGTTGCCCTGGCGGGCGGACAGGTGGCACTTGCGGTTCCCACCACCGTCCTCGTCCGCCAGCACCTGGCGTTGTTCGAGAGGCGCTTCGAAGGAACCGGAATTGGCGTCGTCGGGCTGTCACGCTTGTCGATCAGTTCCGAGAAGAAACAGGCGAAAACAGGTCTGGCCAATGGCTCGATACAGATTGTCATCGGCACTGCCGCCGTGGCATCAAAGGAAGTCGCTTATGCCAATCTGCAGTTGGTCGTAATCGACGAGGAGCAACGTTTCGGGGCTGCCGACAAGGCTAAGCTGCGTGGCCTGCACGATGGTCACGTGCTGTCGTTGTCGGCAACGCCTATTCCGCGGACGCTGCAATCGGCACTGGTCGGATTACAGCAGATGTCGGTTATTGCCACACCCCCCGCGCGTCGCCAGCCGATCCGTACGACAGTCGATAGCTGGGACGATGCACGCGTCAGGACCGCGCTGATGCGCGAGCGCGCGCGGCGCGGCCAGAGTTTCGTTGTCGTCCCTCAGATCGCCGATATGGCCGACATCGCTGCGCGACTCGCCAAGCTGTTGCCCGAAGGCGACATAATCCAGGCGCATGGCAAGATGCCGGCGGGCGACCTCGATATTGCGATGACCGACTTTGCGGCTGGACGCGCCGATGTCCTGCTCGCGACCAATATCATTGAGGCAGGGCTCGACGTGCCGCGTGCCAACACGATAATTGTCTGGCGCGCGGACCGCTTCGGCCTGTCGCAGCTTCATCAGTTGCGTGGCCGTGTCGGTCGCGGCAGCCGGCGCGGACAGATTCTTCTCCTTACCGATGCCGACCACAGCATTGCCGAGGCGACGCTGAAACGCCTGCGGACGCTGCAGGCCTTCGACCGTCTGGGGGCCGGCTTTGGGATCAGTGCCCGCGATCTGGACATTCGGGGTGCAGGCGATCTGCTCGGCGAAAACCAGACCGGGCATATGCAGCTGATCGGGATCGATCTTTACCAGCATATGCTCGGGCAGGCGTTATGCGTTGCGCGGGGCGAAGCGGTCGAGGACTGGCAGCCCGAGCTACGCCTCGGACTGTCGGGAAGCTTTTCGGCCGACTGGATCGCCGACGCCGACCTGCGCATCCAGCTCTACGTTCGACTAGCCAGATTGACTTCGATCGACGCCATCGACGCGATCGAGGACGAATTGTCGGATCGGTTCGGGCAGCTGCCGGAACCGGTCGATACACTGCTGCTTGCGGCGCGTATTCGCGTCCTTGCACGCGAAGCCGGCGTGGCGCGCCTGGATGCGGGCCCGGCAGCGGTCGCGCTGACCCCGCGCGATGGTGCATCGACCGACAATTGGAACGAGGCCGGGCTGGCACCATCCGGCGAACGCTTCGTGCTCAAGACTGCGATCTCGGACGTTCGTGAACGAGGCGATCGGATCGTTTCGCTCCTCGAAGGCATTAGCAGTGAGCGGTAGATCCCCTGGCGCACGTCAGCTACTTTCAGTCGTGTGAAAATCGCGCACAAGTTGTATTCCTGCGACGTGATCTATTCGTCCTGGCATTACTCTCGGAACGCCAAAGGCCGCAATGCCAGGATGTGGCTCGATAACTGTTGCTGGGGCCCGCGCGGGCGGCCAAGCTAACTAAAGCTGCGTTGATTACCATGTACGCGGCTGGGAGGAGTCTAACGATCAAATGCCATCGTTTCACGAGCTCGTCATGAAAGCCGGATGAGCATCATGACTAAGCCTAAAGCGCTCAAGGTTTTTCGTACGGTTGCCGGTTTTCGCGACGCCTATGTTGCTGCGCCGACAAAGAAGGCGGCACTCGAAGCCTGGGGCAGCACGCGCAACCTATTCGCGTTGGGCGAGGCCGAGCAGGTCACCGATCCTGCGCTGTGCAAAGCGCCCCTCGCGCAACCCGGCACGGTCATCCAGATTTCGCGCGGGACGATGGCACAGCAACTTGCCGCGCTCCCTGCTGACCGATCCGACGTCCCGAAACCGAAAAAGCACGTCGCCGCGTCGCCGCCCGAAGTCCCGAGGCGGGCCCTGCCACGTCCGAAGCGCACCGCGCTCGATGATGCAGAAGTGCGATTGAGCGAGGGCAAGCGCAACGCCGATACGGCGCGCGCACAGATCCAGATGCAGATCGACGTCCTCAAGCAGGAGATTGCCGCGCTCGACGCTCAATGGGACCACGAAGCAGCGACACTCGAGCAAGACGTGAGCAACACGCTCAAGGCATATGACAAGGCGCTGGCACGCTGGCGTGCGGCGGGGAGTTGACGCGATGACCACCGAACTGGTGCACGGGTTCGTCGATGGCCTGGCAAAACTGCTCGAGCTTGCCGGCGTCGCGATCATCATCATCGGCGTGCTTCTTGCGGCTGGCGTGTTTGTGCGGGCAGGGCTGCGGGATGGCGAGTGGCAGGCGGCTTATGCAACGTGCCGCTCCAATCTCGGGCGCGGCATCTTGTTAGGGCTCGAACTGCTCGTCGGCGCCGATATCATTTCGACGATCACTGCCCCGCTGACATTCGAAAGCGTTGGGTTGCTGGGTGGCATCATCCTAATCCGGACATTTCTAAGCTTTTCGCTGGAGGCCGAGATCGAGGGCTGCTGGCCTTGGCAACGCGCGGGCAGAAACAGGACCGGGTCTTGAAGGATGCCCCCGCCGATCAGTCCGATATCGTCATCGGTCCGCGCGAGCAGCTATTTCATGCGCGTTTGCGTCGCCGCTTTGATTGCCTAGCGGCTGTCCCGGGAAGCGAGTCTGCCGACGAGATCAAGTGCGTTTCCCATCGCGGCCGAACCCGCCGTGTTGTCGAAGATGCACCAGGTTTCCGCACCTCGTCGAATTTCGTCGGCGACGTTGCGTGCAACGACGTCGAGCGTTTCGTCCGAATAGGGGGACCGATAAATGAGCGGTGAGCCGTGCAGCCGCCGGTATGTGAGCCCGCGCCAGCCGCCTGGCTGTGCGGCTGCCGCATCGAGAGCGGGATCGGCGGCGACGCGCGCGACACGCAATTTATCAAGCAGCTCGTCAGCTTCGGTGCCGATCCATCCCATGTTACGTGGCTCGCAGGCGACTGGAACATCCGTCATCGCCCGAAGGTCTGCGAAGAAAGCCGAACCAACTACAGGGTCGAACACGAGCTTGGGCGGAAGTTGGACGAGGAGGACCGCAAGCTTTGCTCAAGCGGCGCGAGGTCTTTTACGAACTGCGCCACCAGACCCATGGAGTCGATGAGCTTGGCCTGATGCGTTATCGTCTTTGGAACCTTCACGCTGAAACGAAAGTCATCTGGAACCGCTGCCGCCCAGCGTGCCCAGGTCGACGCACGGTGCGGGCGGTAAAATGAAGAGTTCACCTCCACGCCGCGAAGGACCTGACCGTAGCGTTGCAGCGCACTTCCGGTCGCTGGAAACGCGTCGCGACCGTTGACCGGGATGCTCCAGCCTGCGGTGCCGATGAAAATGGGTGATGAAAGCTCCAATCTGCGTCCTTTTCCAAGCCCGGCCGCCGTTTGGATCGACTGTCCAGGGGCAAGGTTGCAATGCAAATCTAGCGCGACAGTGGACGATCACACCCGGCTGGAAAGCATGTGTCCAAGTTTCGCCTATTAGTCGTTCCGGCCGCCCGCGATCAGCGCATAGGTTCGTTCCCGGATAATCCGAACACCGACTTGGGTATGTGCGTGATTCGGCAAGCAAGATCGGCTTCGCCTGAGGCGACGATATAATGATCGCCACTGTCGGCAATTCCTGTCGTGAACACGACATCGCGGACATACATCTTGTCGTCGAGTGGCGCAGTCAGGTCGGGCGCTGCTTCGAGAAGGGGCTGGGCGCCCTCGCGGACGGTCTGTGACGGGTCAAGTCGATCAAGAAGGGACCAGTAGGTTCGGTAAATGCCGACGATCTCCTTTGGTTCGACACCGTGCCACAAGGTCAGCCAGCCGTCGTTTGTCAGAATCGGTGGCGCGCCGCCGCCGATCCGCGCCGTGGCGACAGTAGAGGCATGCGGCCGGATGCCGGGCTGTTGGTGCGGCTTCCAGTGGCGTGCGTCGGGTGATGTCGCCAGATTGATCGCCGGACCACTGCGCCATTCGCTATTCGGTGGATAGGTGAAATAGAGGTCGCCGAGCGGTCGGGTCTGCGCCCAATACGCGCCGTCTACGAGGCCTTCGAAGATCAGCATGTCCTTGTTCTGGTGATCGAGGACGATGTCGGCGAAGGTGAAATCGAGGCCGTCGTCGGACGCATAGAGCGCCGTCGAATGCCGTTCGGGGCTGACTGAACAGGCGGTCATCAGCCATTGGTCGCCGACTTTCGAGACGCGGGCATCCTCGACGCCGTAGCACTGGAAACTTCCCTGCGGCGCGATCGCCTTGTCATAATGCACCGCAAGTACGCTCAGCCCGTCGGGCGCAAGCTCCACGGGCAATATCCATGACAAGGACGTCAGCGCCATAACGCGCCACTGGTTGCCGCTGACCAAGAATTTGCGCGGGTCGGACGTGTCGCACAGCGCAACCGGCCAAGCGTCGAGCACGTAGGTCCCGTTTTCCCATCGGATGGCATGAACATTGCCGCCTACGATCGGCTCGCGCAAAGCCTCAGCCACGCGCACGAACATGGCCAGATTGCCGTTCGGCAGCCGGGTCAGTGCGGGGTTGAACGCGCCGAGGACATAGGTCTCAGCATCGAAGTGTCCCGCCAGCGGCGAACGCGCAAGATCTACGTCGTCGGGCGTGAAGATGAGGCGGTCGGTCTCGAAGCTGGTTATTCGGTTTCCTAAGTGCGCGGCGCGATGGTCACCTGTTGAACGACGGCCCGCCGCGGCTGAGTGAGCACGTAATGGACGGCAACAGCAATGTCTTCGGCGCGCAACATCCAATCCTTGTTGATCTGTGCGGCCTGCTCTTCGGCGCTGAAGCTTTCGTATTGGAAATCAGCACCGGTCTTGCCTGGCTCGATGTTGGAGACCTTGATCCCTTTTAGACCGAGTTCCTTGCGCAATGCCTCGGAAAAACCGGCGACGCCTGCCTTCATGCCAGCGTAGACGCTGGACCCCGGGCCCAGCACATGGGCAGCCATCGATCCGAGGAACACGATGTCGCCATGATCGTGCATCAGTTCCGAAGCGGCATGAGCGCTCGTCAGATATGCGGTGAAGTCGGCCGCGATCGCGTAGCGAAGCTCGTCCTGGGTCATGTCGGTGATGCCTTTGGCGGGGATGGCTGCGTTGACGACCGCGATGTCGAAATCGCCCAGACAGGCGCGCGCGGCTGCCATGAACGTGTCGACGCCAGCGACGTCCGCCAGGTCGATCGCAAGGCCATCGCCGTCGCCTACCTCGCGGATGCGGTCGAGAGCGTCACCGAGATGCTGCGGGTCGCGGCCACAGACAAAGACCTTCACGCCTTCCGACGCGAGCAGGACGGCAATGGCGCGTCCGATCCCGGTCGTGCCGCCCGTTATGATGGCCTTGCGGCCAGCAAGCGGCGGCATCGCCGTATGGGCGTCTGCCAAATTGCGGAAAACAGGTTGGGCGAGGATGGCCATAACACGTCACTCCATCGTTTTCCGATCAAGCATTTGTCCGACGCAAGGTTCCCCCATCAACTGATCGAGGGACGAAAAGAGCGTCATGGACGCGAGGGGAACCGATGTTCCCCATGGCAGTTTCGCGTCGCGCCGCGCATTAAAAATGGGCGGGCCTAGGTCTTTTTAATTTTCAATGGGGAGATCGATCATGGAGACAGCGTCGCGCGACTATTTTGAGCGCAGGGCACAGGACGAAGCAAAACGAGCAAAAGCGGCACCCAGTAGCGAGATCGCAGCCGCACATCGCCAATTGGAGCTACTCTACCTGGCCAAACTTTAGGCGAATGAGGATCGGCTGGGCATGGTCGACGAGCGCAGTACCTTCAGCTGATCTCGATCGACGTCCACGCCAAGCCGGTACAAGCATATGAGATAATGCCGGATATCCGGCACCTTTGCGTCGCCGAAACGTTTAACTTGACCACGGGGGCCCAGCAATGACGAGTTCCATTCTTTCTCAAAAAGTCGGACCAGCGAGCGCTGCAGTTCTCGCGTTACGCAGTGAGCTAAGCGCTTCTATGCGCATGCTCGGCGCCTTTGCGATGGGCGAACGCCAGATCGAGGTGCTTGCCGGTACCGATGCGATCTGGGCGATTGTCCGGCGACCCGGCAAAGGGGGCCTCGCGGTCCGGCTTGCGCACTGTCCCGGCGGTCCGACAAAGTGCCGAAAGGTGCGCGCGCTCAGCGGTGAGAAAATGCGGCTTCATATCGAAGGCTCGATTGGTCGATATTCGATTGTGCTGCGCGGAAGTATACTCGATCTCGGCGTCTTGCGCGCCACTGTCGAGCTGACACCGGCGGCCGACCTGCTGGTTCCTTTTCATCCGCGTGACCTCTACCTGCTCGATAACGAGGACGACCCGCTCGGGACCAAGGGCCAGGTCGAGGCTGCCCAGCGTGGCGTCAATTCGGGCATCTGTTATTTCCACGTCGACGAACCTGCCTTTGGCACTGTCCTGTATTTCCAGAACCTGACCGCACTGAACGACTATTTCCGTGCGACCAAAACCACGCCTGACACCGCAGTCGGCGGACGGTGGCCCGAACTCGGTTACCTACCCCCAACACCGCCGCAAACCGGCATGCCCGCGATCGATCCGCTGCCGCAGGGCGAGCCGGTGACCATGAGCGACGCCATTCTGGTATTTCACGATGACCCGGCCCGAGACGAACAAGACAGCGCGCGGCGTTTTCTCCAGATGCTCGGCAACGCCTATCGTCAGCTCGACCTGCCACCTACCGACTACCGCGACTGGCCCGGTCGCGCCGAGAAAACACTTCAAGACCTTCAGACCGCGCCCGAAGCAACGATCCGCCATTATGGTCATACCTATGTCCACCCGTACACGGCGACCGAGTATCCCGATGTCATGGTCCAGATGTCGGTCATCTCGGCGCTGCGCGACTATGCGGCCTGGACAAAGGCGATCGTGCCGTTCGGGCAGGAGCTGGAGCGCGGCCTCGTCAAGTTCCACGACACCGCCCTTGGTACGATGCGGCGCTATCTGCCCAACGTCGGCAAAGACAAGGACAAGTTGGCCGTCGACAGCTGGTACCTCTATCACCCGCTGCTCAATCTTGGGCGGCTGGCGCTGGACGGGGATGCCCGTGCCCGCCGGTTCTTTCTCGGGTCGCTCGACTACGCGATCAAGGCCGCAAGGCACTTCGGCTATGCCTGGCCGATCCAATTCAAGGTCGACAGCTTCGACGCCATCGTTGCAGCTCGCAACGATGACGGACTGGGCCAGACCGACGTCGGCGGCATTTACGCCTATGTCATGTTGCAGGCCTATGAGCTGACCGATGAGGCGCGGTATCTCGACGAGGCACGGGCGGCCATCGACGCGGCGCGCGGCATGCGGTTTGAGCTTAACTACCAGGCGAACCTCACCGCATGGGGTGCATCGGCGTGCTTGCGCTTGTGGCGCATCACTAACCGCGAATATTACATGCGGCAGAGTTACGTGTATTTGGCGAGTTTCTTTCATAACTGCGAAATCTGGGAGTCGGAGATTGCTAATGCCCGGCATTATCGCAACTTCCTTGGCGCGACCTCCCTCCACGACGCACCCTATATGGCGATCTACGAATGCTTCGACAGCTTCGCAGCGTTCGAACGTTATCTGCAGGATAGCGGCCCCGATCTCGACCCCGCGGTCCGGATGTTAATCAGCGAATATTGCAAATATGCCCTCGATCGCGCCTGGTTCTATTATCCCGACGCACTACCCCCGGAGGTGCTTGCGACCGAAGTTAGGAACGGCCACATCGATCGCAATCTGTCGTTCCCGCTGGAGGATCTTTATGGTGACGGGCAGCCTGCCGGGCAGGTCGGGCAGGAAATCTATGGCGCGGGTGCGGCCTTTGTCTTTGCGAGCCGAGCGTTCCACCTCGTCGAGGGGGCGCCGTTCCTTGTTTTCTGCGATCACTTTCCGGCAACGAGCGAGCGGACATCCGCCCGCTCGCTTAGCTTTGGTATCGAGGGCGGCAGCACGCGTGTCGCGCGCTTCAGCGTGGTAAGACAGGGGCGCGCGGCACTAGCCAAGGTTACATTGAGCACGGCTGCAGGTGATCGTATCCGGCCGCGCCTTCGGAGCGCTGACCGGATCGATTTCGTCATTCCCGCAAGCGGTCAGGTCATGCTTGGCTGGTAAGTCGGGGCAGCCAGCGAAGCGTTGTCACCCATGTAGCGCTCGAACTCTTCTTTGTAGCGCGCGCCGATCCTTGCCTGTTCATCTGCAGGCAGGCTTTCCGCAAGGTCGAGGAACCAGGTCCCTTCTTCCGAATAGACGTGGTGCATTACGGCGCCGCGAATGTGCCCCAGCTTGTCCTCATAATCCTGGCTCATCGGATCGAGGCGCTCGAGCAGGCCCATTTCCATCTTTGCGGCCGACTGTTCCTGATAGGCGAGTTCGGCGTGTCCGACCTGATGGTCCGCAGCGAGCGCAGGATACAATGCGACTTCCTCGGCTATAGAATGTGCGGTGAGGATTGTGCCCAACGCTTTTTGTGCAGCGGCCCGTGACGCGGAATCGCCCGCGCGTTCCAGTGTATCGAATGCAGCGTCGATTTGCCGATGATGATCGAGCACCATCGAAAGCCAGTCGCCTGGCGTCGCGGCCGCCTCGGCTTTGGCACGCGCTTCCGCGCGTGCTTCATCGCTTTCGGGAGGAGTGATTGCAGCTATTGCCTTGTCGAGAATGGACATGTTTTCGGCTCCGAAGCGCGACGGCCCGATCGCCGACGCACGGCGTAAATTCCTGCGCAAAAACATGGTTCCATGCCGAAATCTGCCAGTAGGCCCGGTTACGATCCCCAGATCGGCCGAGGCATCTAGGAGAGCAGCAAACCAATCGGCATAGGGCGTATTTTTGACCATATGTCGGGTGAAGTCGGGTGCGCCACCATCCCACCAGACGGGCCCGCGTTCACCGAGCGCGATCTTGGCATGATCGACTGCATCATGCGCTTGTCGCTCTGCGTCACCCGCGCGCCGGACGACGCCGACAGCGCGTCGCATCTGCATTAACTTGCTGATAGATTCCGCCCGTCGACAGGGGTCGAGCCGTGGATCGCTCGTTCGCCACAGCCGGCCACGAACAACGAAGTAACGGCCGTCGAGCGTGACCTGATAGCGCGTCTGCCGGACTGGTTCAGGCGTCAGCATAAGCGCGTTGCTCCTCTGCCATCTTTACCTTCAGCAAGGCCATGTCGATGACATATCGCAAGCGAATCTTGCCTTTTCGACCTTTTCGTAGCGGTCGTTAATGTCGTGAATATCGTTTAACTCGATGTCGGGACCAATGCCGTGTCGGGCACAAAAGTCGAGCTCTTACTGCGTCTGTGATTGACGTGACCCCCTGATTTTCCTCCAAGCGTGATTAGAGTCTGGCCTTATGAAAGGACGGACGATGAAGCGAATGAGGTTCACGGAAGAGCAGATCATTGCGGTGCTGAAGGAGGTCGAGGCGGGAGCCAAGACCGGCGACTTGGCACGGCGGCATGGCGTGTCGGAAGCTACGATCTACAACTGGAGGGCGAAGTATGGCGGCCTGGAGGTGTCCGAGGCGAGGCGGCTGCGGGCGCTCGAGGATGAGAACGCCAAGCTGAAGCGGCTGCTGGCCGACGCGATGCTCGACCAAGCTGCACTGAAGGATCTCCTGGCAAAAAAGTTCTGACGCCCGCCGCTAAGCGGGAAGCTGTCGCGCATCTCCAGTCTTGCCACGGGACGAGCGAACGGCGGGCGTGCCGTGTCATAGATGCCGATCGCAAGAGCGTGCGTTACCGTTCTATCCAAGGTGACGATGCCGCGCTTCGCGAGAAGCTGCGCGAGCTGGCCAACCAGCGTCGTCGGTTCGGCTATCGCCGTCTGCATATCCTGCTGCGCCGGGAGGGCGTGATGATCAACCGGAAGAAGACCCAGCGGCTCTATTGCGAAGAGGGACTGGCGGTCAGACGGCGACGCAGCCGCAGGCGTGCTGTGGGCACGAGGGCGCCGGCTCCAGTGCTTGCTCTACCGAACCAGCGCTGGAGCCTGGACTTCGTGCACGACCAGATGGCCTCAGGTCGGCGGTTCCGGGTGCTTAACGTGGTTGATGACGTGACCAGGGAGTGTCTTGCAGCGGTGCCCGACACATCGATCTCGGGGCGCCGTGTCGTGCGTGAACTGACTGAGCTGATCGAACGGCATGGCAAGCCAGGCATGATCGTCAGCGAAAACGGCACCGAGCTCACCTCCAACGCGGTACTGGCATGGTGTGGAGAGATCGGCGTGGAGTGGCATTACATCGCGCCCGGCAGGCCGATGCAGAACGGCTATGTCGAGAGCTTCAACGGCCGCATGCGCGACGAGCTGCTCAACGAGACGCTGTTCCTCAGCCTCGCACATGCCCGGGTCGAGATCGCGGCTTGGGTGCAAGACTACAATCAGGAGAGACCGCACTCATCCCTTGGCTACGCAACCCCGGCGGCGTTCGCCGCTGAACTGGATAAGCGATGGCCTGCTTCGCTACGCCCTACGGGCTCCGCTGCGTAGGCCATCGCTCAACCCGCGCTCATGCGCAACAACGCTGCCGGGCTCTAATCCGTGCTGGTGGAAACCAGGGGGTCACGTCAGCGGAGGTCAAGCCGCAAAAAGACGGTTTCGGTCTAGGCTCGGTTATCATGCATTCGCTTGGCAAACAGCTCGGCGGCACGGTGCGAACCGGTCCGGCGCCCAGCGGCGGCACGCTAACGCAGATTAGATTTGTCGCCTAAAGGGTGCTCATCTACCTGCTTTATTAACGCGTCCGACTCCTTCAATGACTCGACTGCCTGATCGAGCCGCGCCGCCGTCTCGGCAGCCGCCTCGGGTGTGAGCGAGACGATCGCGCCCCCCGGTCCATCAAAGAGGATGACGTGCTGTTCAACCGCGATCGTGGCTGCCCGCGTGTTGACCGTGGTGTTGTTCATAAAGCCTCCGCTGCATTAAACGCGGAAAGCGCCGGCGGGTGCCATCAAGGAACGAAAATACCGTCATCGAAATACAAATATTTTGCGTCAAACTCGCCAAGCGCGTGCAAGGATGCGGTGTCTAGAATTTCGACGACCTGGTCCGTCATTGTGGCCGCGCCGCGGTCGCGCAGCTCGCGTAGCATCCGGCTGACATGGATATTGGTGAGGCCGCACGCCTCACAAATATCGGTCTGTGTTAATGGTAGCCTGAACGCGCGACCGTCGCTCATGCCCGTCGCAACCAAACGGCAATTCGTTTCGGAGATGAAGTGCGCGACGCGCCCCAATGCATTTAGGCGACCGAGCCGGAATATCCATTCACGGTGCATCGCGGCATCGAGCAAGGTGCTGAACCACAACATGCGCGTCAAATGAGGGTATGCTTGTGTGACCGCTGTCAGCTTCTCGTGCGGCGCGAACGCCAGCGACACCTGTGTCAGAGATGCAACATCGTGATCAAGACGCTGCAGGGGGTACCAATGTAGATCGACAAAATCGCCTGGAGCGTGCTTTCTAGTGCCTCGCGCTCGGGCGTGGTCAATTGGGCGCCGCGCCGTCCGCGCAGGAAATTCTTGATTCTTGACATACAGCTTCAACTTGTTTGGAAATAGATTTTGTCGGTCCAACGCTAGCACTAACGCCCGGCGGCAGCCATCCGGTTTTGTTCAGCGATTATCGGTTACGCTGACCGGCTACAGTACAAAAGTGGTGTTCTTGGAAGCAGGATCGAGACGTGCACACAGATGTCGTTTACTTGCTGTGTCCGCTCTTGGTCTATCGCCCGTCCTTCGAAGGCCCGAGGGATCGCATACTATCGTCATCGAGGGACGAGACTCCGGGCAATTGCCTTGTTCGCGAGGCCGGGATGGATGGCGCATCGGGGGGGCGCAGTCGTGCCCTGTCGGCGTTGCCCCGCCGCGCCGATACCAAGCTTTTTATGGACCGGGGATTCTCTCGGAACGTTCGTCGTTAAGCCTCTCCGATCATAGTTGCCGCACGAAAGGATTTCCTGGCTGCCGGCTTTACCTGTTGTCAGTCGCGGACGAACGATCATCCTCAATCTTGCTGGCCTCGAAACGCGCCGTGCGAGAGTTCATCGCCGCGTGAGAACCGGCGTGTTTTTCTACACCTATCGCCGGGACGTCGAAACTCGACCATGATGACCCAGACGCGCAGAATTGCTCTGTTGCGTGCTAACTCACTCAACCTATCAAATCGGGTACGACGAGACGCACTTCGAAGCTGCGGGAGGCAGGTTTTGTCGCGCTCTCGCCGCGGTGCGGCGAGGGCGCGGCTCCTTCGCGCTGACCCGCGCAACGCTCTCGCCTCTCTCCTTGCCGGCCGCGCGCTGGCGCACGGCAAGCGCGCGCACAGCGTCCGTCGGCGTCGCGCCGTGCGAGGGCGTTGCCTCGTCAATCAGTCGTCCTGTCGCGAGCCACCCACCGGCGCATGACGCGGGCAACATAGCCGGGCGTCTCTCCGTTGAGCGGAATACCGCCGGCGCGCAGAACCGCGCCCGGGCCGGCATTATAGGCAGCTAACGCGAGATGGACCGAGCCGAACCTGTCCAGCATCTGCCGCAGATAGCGCGCCCCGCCGTTGATACTGGCTGACGGATCGTACCGGTTTGCTACGCCCAGGTCCTTTGCGGTGGCTGGCATCAGCTGCGCCAGCCCGACCGCCCCGACCGGAGAAACGGCAAAAGGTTTATAGCCTGATTCGGCCCAGATCAGCGCGTCGAGAATCCCCGGCGGCAGACTGTGGCGCACCTCGGCGCCGTAGATCGCGGGCAGATAGGCACTTCGTTGGCGTGGGCCGGGGCGCGTGCGCCGCTGCGATGGCGTTACGACTTGAGCATCGCTCATGATCTGTGGGGCGACAGGCCAGACGTTGTGCTCGATCAGGGCGAACCCGACGGACTCGGTTTCGCGCGCGCCCGTTCGGCTCATCCCCGGCGGCGCGCCGTCGTCCGCGGCCAATACGGGCGTTGCCAGTGCCGCACTGACCAGAAGCATCCAACCTATCCGGATCCACATAGCGCTTTCCTACAGCTGCCGATTGTCAGAACATAAAAGGAACATACTGCTGTAGGAAAGCGGACGGACGTGCAGAGGAAAGGCGGCGAAAAGTTCGGCGAAGGAGCATGGTGAAGTGAACAGCACATTGGACCGACGCGGTTGCGAACTCGCCGAAGCCCTGGGTGGCCATTGGTCGCGTGGCAAAGGAATGGGCCGTTGCCCCGCGCATGACGACCGCACCCCATCGCTCGGACTGCGCCTCGGGTCGCGCGCCATCCTTCTGCACTGTTTTGCCGGCTGCCCTACTGCGGATGTTCTTGCCGCGCTCGCAAGGAGCGGCATCCCGACCCGGAACCTCTTCGATGGAAGTGCGAATAAAATCTGCCCGATACCCGCGCCGGAGGGCCCTGACGCGAATGCAGTCCGCTTGTGGCGCAAGGCAGCGCCAGTGAATGGCTCGGTCGCGGACACATATCTGAGTTCTCGCGCCATCGACTGCCGCTCACCCGAACTCCGTTATCTTGAAACGACGCCGCTCGGACCACGCGGACGCGCAACCTATTTGCCCGCACTTGTCGCCGCCCTCAGGACCGACGAGGGCGTTATCGCGATTCAGCGAACGTTCCTGACGCCGGCTGCCACGCTTGCGGGATTGGAGCGGCCAAAGCGCGGGCTGGGTCGCTACGGCCTAGGGTCAGTCAGGCTCCATCCACCGCTTTCCGGGCACCTTGGTCTCGCCGAAGGTATCGAAAGCGCGCTCTCGGCCCATATTCTTCGAAAGGTCCCTTGCTGGGCGACGCTCGGCAACGAACGCTTCGGCATTGTCGCCATCCCTGACAGCGTGACCGAGTTGCACCTGTTCCTTGACGCTGATGCCGGCGGCGACCTTGCCGAAGCGCGCGCCCGGGCCCGGCACAAGCGGCCCGGACGGGCGATCATCGCGCATCGGCCCGAAGCGCCCTTCAAAGATTGGAATGACGCGCTGCGCGCACGACGAACTCCCGGCTGACCCGAGCGTGATCGAGAGGAGAGACGGCAGCGGTCTTGGTGTCGCGGGTCGATCGATGGCTCGCGCGATCTTCAGGAGACCGCCATGCCACAGCCTGCCCTTCAGCTCGACTTCACGCAACCGGGAACGCCCATTGTTCTCGTCGCCGAGCGCCTCGCCGCACATCTCGCCGCCGGACTTTTCCTTAAACGACGCGACGTCAGTGCAGTTCTCACCGACTGTTTCGGCGCGACCGATGCGGCGGGCGGCTGGGGACAAATTGAAATGCATACTGCAGTCGAGCTCGCGCAATTGCTCTGGCTACGCGACACGAGCGACATCACGGTCCGGTCCGGTGCCGTTGCCGCATTGCAGGCATTCGAACAGCTCGATCAGCTGCTGTTCACGCGCACAGGCCGCAGTGAAGAACAAGTGGCGCTCGACCAGTTCTCGACGCCGCCGATGCTTTCCTGGGCTGCCGCCCGGGCAGCACAGCTTCGCCCCGACGATCTCATCCTCGAACCTTCTGCCGGGACGGGTCAGCTCGTGCTTTGGGCCGAAGGCGCGGGATCGAACCTCCACCTGAACGAGATCGCCGAGAAACGACGGTCCGCCCTCGCTTATGCTTTTCCCGAGGCAACGCTGACCGCCTTTGACGGCGAACTGATCGACGAATTCCTCGGCTCTTCGGCGCGGCCGTCGGTCGTCCTGATGAACCCCCCGTTCGTCCATGGCCTCGAGCGAGGCTATGACGTCGGCACCTGCGCCCGCCACGTGCGCGCCGCGCTCCGCGCCCTTCGACCAGGCGGTCGCCTCGTCGCTGTCGTGCCCGAGAAATTCGATCGCACCGCGCTGACCGAGCGACTGCGATTTGCGGTCCGGCTCCGCGTCGATGCACGGATAGAAGGAGCGTTCACCCGAATGGGCACCGGCATCACCACGCGCCTGCTCGTCGTCGACAAGAGCGAAGCCGACGCGACACCCTGCTGCCTCGATGCGCCGAATTTCGAAAACCTGATCGCGGCCATCGATGCGCTCCCGGCACGCGCTCCCCTCAAGTCACTCGCCCCGCGTCTTCTGCCTGTGATCGCGCCGCTACGCCCGATCCCGCTGAGAACGCTCGCCCCGCCGCAGTCGCGCGCGATCGCAACCAGTGCAGACCTCGCCTTCGAAGTCCTCGAGGCGCCGGCGCGCATCGACGAGCAGGTCGGGATCTACCTTCCCTATCGTCCAAGCCGGATCGCCATTCCTTCCGCAGTCCGGCATCCGACAGCGCTTGTGGAATCGCTCGCGATGGGTTCGATCACGGCGCCACGTCCGACGGCGCGGCCACGCCTTCCGGCAGGTCTCGTCGAGCAAGGCGCGCTCTCCGACGCGCAGCTTGAGACGCTGATCTATGCAGGTGACGCCTTCACGCGCGACCTGCCCGGGCGGTACGTACCCCTCGATGGCGGCTGCTCGCTGACGCCGCAGGAGGATGGCATGCTTTACCGGCAGGGCTTTTTTCTCGGTGACGGCACGGGTGCCGGCAAGGGTCGCCAGGTCGCAAGCGTTTTCCTCGACTGCTGGCTGCACGGCAACCGCCGACACATCTGGATCTCGAAGAACGAGACGCTTCTCGAGGATGCCCGTCGAGACTGGGCGGCGCTCGGCGGCATTGCGCTCGACATCCAGCCGCTCTCGAACTGGAAGCCGGGCACGCCGATCACACTTCCTGAAGGCATCCTCTTCACGACCTACCCCACGCTGCGTTCGGGCCGCGCCGAGACCACGCGTCTGGAGCAGATCCTCGACTGGGCCGGTGCCGAGTTCGAAGGCGTCATCGCGTTCGACGAAGCCCATGCAATGGCGAACGCGGCAGGCGGCGAAGGGAGCGGCGGCAAGGCCAAAGGGTCCGAACAGGGAATTGCAGGCGTGCGGCTCCAGAACATGCTGCCGCGCGCCCGGGTGATCTATGTGTCCGCGACCGGGGCGTCGGACGTCAACAATCTCGCTTATGCGACAAGGCTCGGGCTGTGGGGTCCCGAGACGGCCTTCGAATGCCGCGAACGCTTCGTGGCCGACATCCGCGCCGGTGGCATCGCTGCGATGGAACTCGTCGCCCGCGATCTGAAGGCGCTCGGCCTCTACGTCGCGCGGGCGCTTTCGTTCGCAGGGGTCGAATATGACGTCCTCGAGCACAGGCTGACGCCCGAGCAGATCGCGGTCTACGATGCCTATGCCGGGGCCTGGGCAATCATCCACGCCAATCTTCGTGACGTTCTCGAAGCAACACGCGTCGTCGATGAGGCCAATGGCGCAACGCTGAACGCGGGTGCAAAGTCAGCGGCGCTGTCGATCTTCGAAGGCACCAAGCAGCGCTTCTTCGCGCAACTCCTGTTGTCTATGAAACTGCCGAGCCTCTTGCCCGCGATCGACGCGGCGCTCGCCGAGGGCCACGCTGCCGTCATCCAGCTGGTCTCGACCGGCGAAGCAATGCTCGATCGACGGCTTGCCGATCTCGACGCCGCCGAACGCGCGTCGCTGACCATCGACCTCTCCCCCCGCGAATATGTCGTCGATTATCTCGTGAAAAGCTTCCCGACGCGCATGATGCAGGTCTTTACCGACGAGAATGGCGACCCGCGCTCGCAGCCGATGTCGGACGCCGACGGCAATCCGGTCCTCTGCCAACGCGCGCTCGCGGCACGCGATTCGTTGATCGAGCAGCTCTGCGCGCTGCCGCCGATCGCCGTTGCCCTTGATGCCATCATCGAGCGCTTCGGCATCGATGCCGTTGCCGAAGTGACCGGCCGCACGCGCCGCCTTGTCATCGGGCCGGACGGGACCCAGCGCGTCGACGCGCGGCCAGCGTCGTCGAACGTCGCCGAGACTGCGGCTTTCATGGACGGCAGGAAGCGCATCCTCATCTTCTCGGACGCGGGCGGTACCGGGCGAAGCTATCACGCCGATCTGAACGTCCGTAATCAGGCACGCCGCGTCCACTTTCTGCTCGAGCCCGGGTGGCGCGCCGATGCCGCCATCCAGGGGCTCGGTCGGACCAACCGCACCAACCAGGCCTCGGCGCCGCTTTTCCGTCCGGTCACCACGAATGTCCGGGGCGAACGTCGCTTCATCTCCACGATCGCGCGGCGGCTCGACACGCTCGGTGCCCTCACCCGCGGTCAGCGCCAAACTGGAGGACAGAATCTGTTCGATCCGGCGGACAATCTGGAAAGCGGCTATGCCAAGGAAGCGCTCAACCGCTGGTTCGGCCTGCTGTGCGCGGGAAAACTGAGCGCCGTCGCGCTTGGGCGCTTCGAGCAGCTGACCGGCCTGACGCTGACCCGGCCGGACGGTGGCCTGATAGACGATCTGCCGCCGATCCAGCGCTGGCTCAACCGCATCCTGGCGCTTCCGATCGGCCTCCAGAATGCGATCTTCGACGAGTATCTCGCGCTCGTCGAGGCACGCGTCGATGCCGCGCGTCAGGCCGGGACGCTCGACCTCGGTGTCGAGACCGTGGCCGTCGAGAGCTTCGAGATCGTCCACGACCGCGTGCTTCGCACCGACCCGTCGGGCGCGAGGACGCACCTGCTGGAGGTCGAGATCGCGCATATTGTCCGGCCACTGACGGCCGAACGCCTCGACAGGTTTCACGGCATCGACGCCCCGCGTCACATCCCCATGCGCAATGCACGCTCGGGTCGGGTCGCGCTCGTCGTCCCAGCGACGCGGCTCATGACCGATGACGGGGCGATCATCGAGCGCGTCGAGCTGATCCGGCCGCTCGCCCGTGACTACATGACTCGCGACGCGCTAGACGAAAGCAGCTGGGAGCCGATCGCACAGCCGATCTTCTTGGCGGACTGGGCCGCCGAATGTGCCGCGGCAGAGGGATTGAAGCGCGAGCGGCTACAGCTTGCGACGGGGTTGCTCCTGCCGATCTGGGACAAGCTGCCTGCCGATCACGTCCGCGTCACACGCCTTGTCGCCAGCGACGGTCGCTCGCTGATCGGACGCGAAGTGCCGGTCGGCGAAGTCGCGGCCCTTGGCACTGCCCTCGGGCTCGACATCGACCTGTCGCTGTCCCCGCAGGATCTGGGCGCGCTTGTGCTGAAAGCCGGCAAACCCATGCCGCTGAAGGGACCAGAGGCGCTCCATGTCCGGCGCAGCCTCGTCAACGGGCAGCAGCGGCTCGAGCTGACCGGCTTTTCGGCAGGGCGGCTCGATTGGTACAAGGCGCAAGGCTGCTTTACCGAGATCATCCGCTACCAGACGCGGCTGTTTGTCCCCGTCGACGACTTCGCGCCCGTTCTCGGCCGCATCCAGCGCTGAACCCTGACAGCTGCACCGTCCCCGTCCACCGGAGGGGAGGAGAGGAGGCTGTTGCCATGTCGGGCCGGTTCGACGGCTCGTTCCAAATCAGGAGACAGACTATGTTCCGTGACATTCCCTTGAACAAGCTCGTGCCGAGTCCGCGCAACGTTCGCCGGCGGCATGACGATCTGGCCGATGCGCAGCTGAAAGCCGATATCGCAGCGCGCGGCCTTCTGCAGAACCTTGTTGTTCGCGAGAACGACAAGGGCCGCTTCGAGGTCGAGGCAGGTGGACGGCGGCACAAGGCGCTCACGGCGCTGGCAGCAGAGAAGCATTTCCCGCGCACGCACCCGGTGAGCTGTCTGGTCCTGGGGGGCGACGAGAGCGATGCACGCGAAGCGAGCCTTGCGGAGAATTTCCACAAGCTCGCGATGAATCCGGCCGATGAGGCAGCTGCGTTCGCCTCCATCATCGACAGCGGGGCGACAGTCGAGGACGTCGCCCGCCGCTTCGGCCTGACCGTCCGCTTCGTCGAGGGGCGCCTCCGGCTTGCGAATCTCGCGCCCGTCGTTTTCGAGGCGCTCGCGAGTGGCGACATCACGCTCGACCTTGCCAAGGCATTCGGCGCCACGAGCGATATCGAGCGCCAGGCGACGGTGTTCGAGGAGGTCGTGCAATCGCCCTACCGGCTGACCGTCGACTCCGTTCGGCGGATGGTCCTGACCGCCACGGTCACCGGTGCAGACCCGCGCGCCCGACTCGTCGGTCGCGATGCCTATGTTGCCGCAGGCGGACGCATCGATCGCGAGCTGTTCGACGATGAGGCCAGCGAGTCCTGGACCGAGGTCGCACTGCTCGAACGCCTCGCGACCGAATCGATGGCAGCGACCGCTGCGCGCACCGCCCAGGAACAGGGTCTCGCCTGGGTGCGGCCGACGCTCGAGAGCTATCTCGGCTATGGCACGCTCGACGGACTGACCCGTCTGCCGCTGCGCGCGCCCGATCCCACACCGGAAGAGACCGAACGCCTTGCCGTGCTCGACGCCGAATACGACGCGCATGCAGCAGTCCTCGAGGACGAAGAGGCCGACTCCGAAGCTTGTGCTGCCTCCGAAGCCGCAATTGCCCGGATCGACCATGAGACGGCGGCAATCCGCCACAAGCCGCCCGTTCTTCCCGACGAACTCCGGGCGGATGCGGGGACGTTCCTGCTCTTGGGACGCGACGGCATCCCAAGGCTCGAACAGGCGTGGTTCATGACGGCGAGACCGGTCGCGAACGAGGACGCAGCCGACGACGCTGTCGCCGTCGTCGAGTCGCATGACACCGACGACACAAAGCGCGCCACCTTGTCGCAGAAGCTCGTCGACGAACTCGCCATGCAGCGGCGCGATATCCTCGCCCTGCATCTGGCGAACGATCCGGCGCTCGCGCTTGACGTCGCCGTCTTCTCGATCGCCGACGACAGCCGCGCCGGGCGATCCGAACCCTCGGGCACGACGCTGCGCGGAACGGCGGCATCGGGACCGGTGCATGGGTTCGAGGCGACCGACGCACCCGCGACGGCCGCTTTCGCCGAGGCAAGAAATGGTCTCGACATCAGCTGGTGCGCTGGCGACACCAGGGTCGAGCGCTTCGTCGCCTTCCGGGAGCTGCCCGACGAGGCGCGTGCTGCCTGGCTCGGCATGGTGGTCGCGCGGACGCTCGAGGCAAGCCTGAACATCGGTCAAGCGTTCGGCTCGCGCGGCTGCGCGTTCCACGATCTGCTCGGTTCGCTGCTCGGCATCGACGTGGCCGCCTGGTGGCGACCGACTGCCGCCAACTTCTTCGACCGCGTCTCCAAGGCGACGATCCTCGATGCGCTGTCGCAGGTCGGCGGTCCCGAGCTCGCGTCGCGCTATGCAGGGTCGAAGAAGGCCGAACTGGCGGCAGCAGCCGAGCGCATCTTCTCGGGCAACTTCATTGCCGAAATCGAGACGAAGCAGGCGGCGATTGCCTGGGTACCCGATGTCATGCGCTTCGCACATCAGCGCGACGAGAACGGGGCTGGGGAACCTGCCGCCGAAGACGCAACGCCTTCCGTCGTCGACCACGACGACGAACCCCAAACCGGACTGGCGGCCTGACCTCCTCCTGACAGGTCGACCCTTCCGGTGAAGAACGGCTGTCCCGCGCGAGCGGGGCAGCCGTTCGCGTGCCGCCCCGATAGCCGAGGAGCGGAGGTGGCGCGTGTCCGTCCGGGTCCGCAACAGGCGTGGACCGGATCGGGAGACTCATCATGCGAACCACGACACCGGCGCGGCGCGACGTCGCCGCAGAAATCACCAACGCCATCGTCTCGCGCCTTGAAGGGGGAACGCGTCCCTGGGTGCGGCCGTGGACCACAGCACCGTCGACCCGACCGTTGCGCAGTTGCGGGACCCCCTATCGCGGCATCAACGTTTTCTGGCTCTGGCTGGTCGCCGAAATGCGCGGCTTTGCGGCGCCGCGCTGGCTGACCTACCGCCAGTGCCAGGCGCTGGGTGGCCATGTGCGTGCCGGCGAGAAGGCCTCGGTCGCGATCTTCTACAAGAGCTACGCGCGCGATAACGAGGAAGGTGAAGCCGAGACCCGCCGCGTGCTGCGGGCCTATCCGGTGTTCAATGCCGACCAGTGCGCAGACCTGCCCGCGCCCTTTTCGCCACCGGTGTTTTCGGCATCGCTGCCCGAGGGGCGACGTCCCGACATTGACGTCTTCTTTGAGTCCGTTCCGGCGCTGGTGCGCCACGAGAGCGACGCCGCCTTTTATGAGCCGACCGCCGACCGCATCACGCTCCCGCCCGTCGAGCGCTTCACGGGCTTCGGTCAATATTACGCGACGCGTGCCCATGAACTCGCGCACTGGACGGGGCACCCGGCGCGCCTCGGCCGCGACATGGGTGGTGGGTTCCGAAGCCGGAGCTATGCCGCCGAAGAGCTCGTCGCCGAACTCGCGAGCGCGATCATCGGCGCCGAACTCGGCTTGCCGGTCGCCCATCTCGACGATCATGCAAGCTACATCGCCGAATGGATCGCCCTCCTGAAGGACGACCCCCGCGCAATACTGACCGCTGCGGCGCGCGCCGAGGAAGCTGCAAATCTGGTGCTCGCCCTCGGGGGGCGCGGATTGGTCGGCGAAGTTGCCACCGATGATGACGCCGAGGCCACGTCATGACCGATAATTTGACCGTTCACAGCGAAGCCATCGGTGCCGTGCGCCTGCGCATCGTCATCGATCCCGAGCCCTCCAATCCTCGGACCGACTTCGACAGCTTGGCGACGATGGCGTGCTGGCACCGCCGTTATCGCCTTGGCGATGCCGATGGTCCTGCGCGCCTGCGCGACGCGGTGCGCGCGAGCCGCGCTCGCCGATCACGGCGGAGCGACCACCTCGAGGATCCAGCCACCCTCTCTCAGGCCCTTGCTGGTTGCCAAGACATCGTCTGGCTGCCGCTCTATCTCTACGACCATAGCGGCATCACGATGAGCACCGCGTGCAGCTATCCGTTCAACGACCGATGGGACGCGGGCCAGGTCGGCTTCGTCTTCATGACGCGGGGTCAGATCCTCGCGACGCTGGCATCGCCAAGCGCAAGGTGTCTGACGCGAGCGCTGCGCGCGGCCGCCGCGGCGCTGATGCGCAGCGAGGTCGAAACCTACGATCAGTACCTGACCGGAAACGTGTTCGGCTATGTCGTCGAACGCGAGACCGGCGAACATCTCGACAGCTGCTGGGGATATTTCGGCGAGACCCATTGTCTCGAAGAGGGCCGCGCTGTCGCGGCTTCTTTGACGGCGGAATGGGCCATCGGACAGCGGCTCGCGCTTGCCGACGAATTCGAGACCTCACGGCCCGACATGTATGGCGTCACCTTGCCAAATGGTTGAAAGACGCATATATCGTCCATCTGGAGATTTAGTCATGGCGACGCAGCTGCTCAAGCACCCGCAGGACGATGCGCGGATCATCACCGAGGCGGTGCTGCGTATCGGGGACTTCTGGGGTCTGACCAACGCCAAGCTCGGTCAGATTGTCGGTCTCTCCGCGACGTCGGTTTCGCGCCTGCGGGCCGGTACCGCCATCATCGAACCGCCCTCGAAATCGTTCGAGGCTGGCCAATATCTGTCGTGGCTGTTCCGCAGCCTGGATGCCATACTGGGCAGCGATGACGCGGCGGCGCGACGCTGGCTCGTGGCGTTCAACGACGATCTCGAAGCACACCCGGTCGACCTGCTCGACAGCTTCAAGGGCCTCATGACTCTGTGCGATTATGTGGACGCCTTCCGCGCTCGCGTCTGAGTTCGGGTCCTATGCGGCAAGCGTCTGGCGGATCGTCGAGGGGCAGCACCGCATCTCGACCAACCGGCTGGCGGCAAGCGCCGCCGATCAGACGCGTCTCGAAGAGCTGATCGAAACGGCCAAGCCCGACCTGCCCAAAGCCGCAAGACAACTCCACTATCTGCTGGCGACACCGTTCCGCTACGGGCACCGCACCCCAAGCCGGTTCCGCCGTGCCGATGAACGGCCGGGCATCTTCTATGCGAGCGAGCGCGAGACCACCGCGTTGACCGAGGTCGCCTATTGGCGCCTGCGTTTCTTTGCCGCGTCGCGCGATTTTGTCCCGCCGAGCGCGGGTGTCGAGCATACGAGTTACAAGGTCGCGATCGACTGCGCCGATGCGCTCGACCTGACGCAGCCGCCGTTCGACGCCAAGGCCGACGACTGGATCGACCCTCGTGATTATCGGCAATGTCAGGCGGTCGCAACGGCGGCGCGTGCCGCCGGCGCTGGCTTGCTACGCAGCTTCTCGGCGCGGGACCGGCCCACAGGCGTCAATGTCGCTGTGTTCGATCCTGCGGTCTTCACGTCGAAACCGGTGATCATGCGGACCTGGCAGCTGCGCTACGAACGCGGGGCGCTGGTCGCCTTCGCCGCTTTTCCGTCGACGGATCATCTCGTGTTCACGCCGCAGCAGTTCGGGATGACGCTCCGCAGCTCCTGATTAGCCAGCATCGATGCAGCTGGCGCGAGAGGCCCTGGCTTTGCCGCAGGTACCGCGCAACGCGCCGGGCTGCGGCCCGTGTTGCCCTGACGGGCTGCCCGCGCCGGCCTTGCCCGGGCGTTTCCCTGCGGTGCGCGGCACCCTCGCAGCAAGCCTGACGGGCGCTCGCCAGCGGCACTTCTGCTGGCAGTTCAGTCAGGAGATATTGCCATGCGTACGTCCTTTTCCGATCAGCTCGCCGGACTCGATGTCGGTGACCTCGCCATCGTCAAACCGACCCTTGAAGGCCTGCCGTTTCCACCGGCCGATGCAGTCGCGCAGACATTGTCCGCCGTCTGGTCCGACCTGTTCTCGCTATTCGTCGACACGGCACTCGAGCCCGATGTCGAGGACCTTGCCTGGGGCTTCGTCAACCTCTTTCACCGTGCCGCGAACCGGAAGTCCGACCTGCTCGACCGCGAGACCGACGAGGTCCGCCTGCTGCTTGCAACCGCCGATGGATCGGAGGTGCATACCCATGATCTGGAGGAGCGCATCGACCGGGCGCGCGCTGCCGAGGAGTCGATGCTGGCGCTCGAGCAGCTGCGCGAAGAAGCGGCTCTTCTCTATCTCAACGAGACCGGTTCGTCATGGCGTCCGACGACGAGCTCACGGCTCAATCACGGGTCGATGCTGACCTCGGCCCTCATTGCCGGACGCGAATTCGTGCGGGCCCGGGCGCAATCGAAGCGCCGCGCCGCGATGCCCGAAGGGTCACCGGTTGTCTTCGCCGGGGGCCGGATGCGCGAAGCGTCGGACGCCGACTGCAAGATCTTTGCGAACAATGTTTGGGCCACACTCGACAAGGTCCGCGACCAGGTTCCCGATCTCGTTCTTGTCCATGGCGGCGACAGCAAGGGTCTCGACCGGCTCGCGGCCTCCTGGGCTGAACGGCACAAGGTGCCGCAGATCAGCTTCGGCCTTGATGCACGCCTCGGCAGCCGCGCCGCGTTCCGCCGAAACGAGCAGATGCTCGGTCTCGACCCGCGCTATGTCGTCGCGTTTCCCGGCAGCGGGGTCGTCGAAAGGCTGGTGATCGATGCCAAGGCCAAGCGCATCACGGTCGTCGACCGGCGCGGTCCGCTGGGCACGCGCCCGGGCTGCGCGACCGTCGCAAAACCCTGAGGCGCTAACGCCAGCGCCGCTCCGTGAGCGGCGCTGGTTCCGCTCGAACGGGAGCGGAGACGGCGCTGGCGGCAGCGTATTCAAGGAGACTCCAAGTGGCTGACCGCGTTTCTGCAAGCATCGAGATCGGGGGCGAGATTACTGCCAATCTTTTCCCCGCACTTGTCGACATCACAGCGAACCACGGGCTTGCGCTCGAATGGGATGCCGCGCCATTCGACGGCAACGGCCTCACGCCGGGCGCGCCGCTCGCGCTGTTCGCCCATGAGGTGCCGGGCGGGCAGTTCGACGACCTCGAGCGATTCTGTGTCGCTCATGCCCTGCCGTTCGTGCGCTGGTGCGACGGCTATCCGGGTGCGTGGAATGCCGAGCGCGTCGTGTTCACGGGCGACGGCGAACCCGTTTCCTATGCGGCCATGGAGGACTTCGTGGTCCTCGGCCGGCAGACCGCAGAGGCGCTGGGCTCCTATGACGCCATCATGGCCAATTTCGACGCGGCAGACTTCGGCGTGCCGCCCTTGATCATTATTGGCAACGACCCGGGCCCGACAGATGCCCGGGCTGAACATCTGCCCGACTGACGGCGTAAATCCTCGACGGTGACCGTCCGCAAGCTGCTGCGGGAAGCAACAGAATAGGACAAGTGAACGGTGCCATATGCTGTCCGCGGGGAGACTCTAGACCGCGGGAACATCCTTCCGATAGCGAGGGATCAGAGGCCTCTCCATGGCCACCAGGACCACCCCGGCTCTGCTTGAACCCGTCTGAAGCTGGCCACGGGTCTGCGCGCAACGCGCCGCGTTTGCCGGCCGTGTTGCGGCTGCGCCGCTGCCCGCACCACCCGGCACGCGGGCGTTCCCCTTCAGCTTCGCTTCCGGTGCGGCAGCCCCGTGTCCCGCTTCTCTCGACGGTTCGCAGCCGGGGCAGTCCCGGTTGCCCATCAGGAGTGAGCACCATGACCAACATCGTTCTTCTCGTCGGCCGCATCGCCCGCGATCCCGAGACCCGCCAGACGCAGGGTGGCACCGACATCACGACCCTCTCGGTCGTCACCGACCGTCCCGCCCGCAACAAGGACGGCAAGACCTACAAGGACGACCGCGGCTACACCGTCAAGGACGCCGAGTTCCACCGCATCACCTGTTTCAACGGGCTCGGCAAGAACGTCGCGCAATACTGCACCAAGGGGCAGCTGGTCTCGGTGAAGGGCCGCATCCACTACAGCCAGTGGGAAGACGGCGAAGGCGTCAAGCGCTACGGCTGCGAGATCCTTGCCGACGAGGTCGATTTCCTCACCAAGGGCCGCGACAGCAACAACGAGGACGCGCCGCCGATCGACGAATGACGCCGCGCGCCTCAAAAATCCAGCCCCCGGTGGTACCCGCCACCGGCGGCTTTCTTGTGCTTGTCCTGCGGTCGGTCAGCCTTCGAGGCGAGCGCTCTGGGGGCTGGCGATTGCCTTTACAGCCTGCGCGATCGTCGTCCTGAAGACACCGGAGTCGAGGCGGTCGGCACCCGCATCGAGCGCGATCATGCCGAGTTCGAGTGCCGCTGCCCGCCGTGCTTCGGCTTCGCGCGCCTCGAGTTCCTGGCGCTCGCTCCGGAGCTTCTGCAATGCGTCCAGCGCAGTCGGTGATTTGCGTGCCATGGATGGTCCTGTCGTACATTGAACCCCTCCGAAATCACACGTGCCACAGACATTGCCCTGTAGGAAAACAAGTCTCTCTCACAGTCTGCCAAGCGTGATGCGGCGAGACCGGGCGCGTCAAGGACGACGGGGCCCCACCATTTTTCCGGCCGGGCTAGCGCTGTTCCATAACCTCTGCCGCAGTGCTGCGGCCGGAAAAATCGTGACCCCCATCGCCGCCAAGCGGCGGCCGCTGCGCGGTCCCTGACCCGCCCGGCCTCACCGCATCAGGAGCGACCTTTGCGTCGCGTGGAAGCGACGATCAGGAGGAAATCATGAACGCTCTCACTGCCCAGCGCTACAACGATGCCGCAGACACGAATGCCTACTTCGCAGCGGTCAGCACCGCCGAACGTCGGGCGCTTCACAGCTACTACGATCAGCACGTTCTGAGCGACCATGAGGCCGGGTACGTCGCTATCGACGAGGGTGATTACAACGCACTTCCGGCGCACCTCATCGAGCGCGTGGTGCACACGGTTCATGGGCAACTGCTCGACGAATATTGAGGTCCAAAAGGGAGGAGGCCAGCGCGGTCTCTTCCCTCTTTTTATGCTCGCTCGACTCCAGAAAACACGGATCGACAGGCCGGTCGACGGCGGCCGGATTCTGTCGCGAACAGCACCCCAATTTCTCCTGAAACGAACGAGACCAACGCCTGGAACCTTGCTGCTGTGGAGGGGGACTGATTGCACACCCTACGCGGCTTAAGCCGCAGTTATGGGAAAAAGTGCAATAAAATCAGTGCAGGAGATGCTGGTTGCGCTTCGCGGGGCGGGTGCTGGCGATGGCTGTGCGGTCCCCGATAAGTCGCTGATTTTGGCGACTTCTGGCGGCAGTTCTGCTAATGATAATGGCCATATGGTCCCCAACCGGCAAAAGCCCGGAAGACGGGCCTTGCTCGACGGCAATTTCGCACGCCGCAAGCACCGGCTGCTGCCCTCTGAATACTGCATTTGGGACAGCGAGCTTGCCGGGTTCGGGATGCGCGTGCGCCCTTCTGGGCGCACCTATTGGTTCGTGCGGTTGCGCCATCGCGGTAAGCATCGCCGGGTGTCGCTGGGGCGTACCGACGAGGTCGATGCGATGCTCGCGCGAACGCAGGCGCGGCGCTTGCTGGCCGAAGTCGCACTCGACGGATTGCCGAAGCGCGCGGTCGTCAAGGAGACTCCCATCATGGCGGATTTCGTCGATACCTATTGGTCCGAGATTGCGCGCTACTGGAAGGCATCGACCGCGAAGCGGAGTTGGGATGCATGGCGGCATGACCTTTGCGCGGTCTTCGGCGAATTCCGCTTGGCCGATGTCTCGAAGGCTGATGTGGTCCGCTGGCGTGACGCCTGCGTCGTCTCTCGCGAGGCTCGCTACAATCGCGCGCTGCCCGTGCTGGCGGCGCTGCTCAAATACGCGGAGCAGCTGAAGCTGCGCCGCAAGGGGTCAAACCCGTGTCGCGGAATGCCCCGCTACAAGCGCGAGCCGGTCGAGCGCTATCTCTCCCCGCTCGAATATCGCCGTATCGCCGATGCCCTGCGCGAGGAGGAAGCCGCATGGCCTGCACAGGTCGCGATAATCCGGCTGCTGTTGTTCACCGGCGCGCGCGTCGGCGAGATCAACGATCTGCAATGGGAGTGGGTACAACCACCGCGCCTGATGCTGCCCGATAGCAAGACCGGTGCAAAGATCATCTGGCTGAACAGTCAGGCACTTTCCATCCTCGAAAGCGTGCCGCGCCGCGAAGGCAGCCCCTTCGTGTTTCCGAACAAGCGCGGCGACAAGCCGATCCTGGTTGGCAACTGGTGGATCCCGTTCCGGCGGCGTTGTGCGTTGCCCGACGTTCGGATCCATGATCTGCGGCATAGCTTCGCGTCTGCTGCGATCATGGACAATGTTCCGCTCGCGACCATCGGCAAGCTGCTCGGACACGCGCTCCCTGAAACTACCGCCAAATACGCGCATCTGTCCGATGACGTGATCGGCGACGCCGCACAGCGCATCTCGGGCTCGCTCGCCAGTGCGATCGGTCTGCACGCATGACCGCGCTCGGTCTCAAGCGCATCGTCGAAGAGGCGCTCGCCGAGGTTGGGGCGAACACCAGCTTCCTGCTGGTGCCGCGCGGCAAACTGCGTTCGACCACCTGGCTCGGGATCGAGCACGGCTTCGGGATCCGGCACTATGCGACCGGCAGAAACGTCTACATCGTGCAGACGCGGATGGGGGGACGGCTGCGGACTGTAACCCTTGGGTCGGCGGCAGTGCTCACGCGGCATCAGGCGACGATGGTGGCGCGGCGCATCATCGCTTACGCCCAAGTCGGTCAGGACCCTGCGACCGACCGCAAGCGCATCCGCTCGGCACCGCGCTTCGACGACTTCCTTGTCGAATATTGGGCGAAATGGGCACCGCGCTGGAAGCCATCGACCTATGAGACGCAGACTGGGTATCGCGCTCTGTATCTCGACACTGCCTTTCAGGGCATCTTCATCGATGCGCTCAACGAAGCCGATGTGACCAAGTGGTTTGCCGATCTCAATAACCGTGCTGGACCGGGAGCTGCCAACCGCACCCTCGAAATTCTAAAGGCCATGCTCAACAAAGCCGAAGCATGGGGCTACCGGCTTGAGAACACCAATCCGTGTCGCGGCATCCGGCCCAACCGCAGGTGGCAGTGCGAGCGGTTCCTGAGCACTGTCGAACTCGCTCGGCTAGGAGAGGTACTCAACGAAACCCGCGCAGGTGAGGATCGCACGAGAGCAGCGTCAGCCACAGCGATCACGCTGCTCATTCTGACCGGATGCCGGCGCGGCGAAGTGCTCGGTCTCCAGTGGCAGGACGTGCGCGGCAACCGGCTCAAGCTGCGCGACAGTAAGACCGGACCACGCACTGTCTGGCTGGGCAATGACGCACGCGCACTGATCGATACGCTGCCGCGCTATCGCAACAATCCTTGGTTGTTCTGGAATGCCAAGCTCGGGCGTCCGATCGCGACGATCGACCATGTCTGGGACGGAGTCCGAGATGCGGCAGGCCTGTCGAAAGTGCGCCTTCACGACCTACGGCACACGTTCGCGAGCCATGCGGCTATGAACAAGGAGACGCTGCCAATGATCGGGCGGCTGCTTGGACACGCCAGTAACAAATCGACCGCGCGCTACGCGCATCTGGACGACGCCCATGTGCTTGATGCCGCCGAGCAAATAGGTGCGGCAATAGAGCGGATGATGGTCGGCTAATGCGCGTTATCGGACGGTCGGCTTTTTGGCAGCCAGGCGTCGATTGCTGCCGTTCCGCTTTTTGGAAAGCTGCCGGTCGGCTACCGCCCCACTTGCGGGCATGCATGGCTCCGGCTCCGTTTCCCAGTTGCAGACACTGATCAACCGTGTTCACGAGGGACATGGACGAGAAACCCTCAGATCGCCTCCTTGATCAACGTCTCCGAAATAGGATCATCGAAAGTCTTCACATGCTATCAGAGGGTGACGACGGAGTGCTCAGGGAGTGGCCCACAGAGGATTTCATGGGCTTCTACGATTGGGTTCCACATCATAAAGATGACGAAATGCCGCCGAACAGTGCGCTCACCGTCCAAGAGAGGGCGAGCTTGAAAGAGGTGAGCGCGCTTCTGGACGCGGCCTGCGATGCAACGCAAAGTGTCGTGACGCCCGACGAGCTTATCAAGACAGGCTGGCCTAAACGCATACAACCCTTCGCGAAGCGGTTACTGGACCTTATGCTCGAGCGTGGATCGGCTTGCCACCGGCGTACTCACGCCGAATCCGTAGCACCGTCTCCACCACCAACATCCCGATCTCGCCGCCTGGAAATACCCAGACCGCTGCCTAAACCATCGAAATGAGAAGTCCCTTTTAGACGCCGATCACCCCGCTAAGGGGGTCCTTTTTGCACGCCGATCCACAGACCCATCACCATCGCGCTCAATATCAGCCATTTAGGCGGCCCATTAGTGTCCATTGGACTCACCTTCTTCGGCCCGGGGTCGCCGGCTTCGTGGATGCATGCTACCTATCCGTAGTCCCATTCACATGGGACTACCACGGTGATAGACGAAACGAAAAAACTCGACACATGCAAAGCTGCCACTGCGAGCTTCAAACCTACGGCGATAACGACCGTTTCCATGAGACGCTGGGAAGCTGGTGACGGAGAAGTTAAAGTGAACATAATTGTGCTGGCTGCCGCTACGGCGCTCCCCGTGCCGATAGCGGTGCCGTCAATTTTGAGTGCGGTTCCGAGGTGCCCCACAAACACGGACACGAACGATATAATCGTCTGCGGCAGATCGAGCGACCAGCGGCTCAAGGCGCTATCGGGGCCGGCTGATCAACCCGCGCCGCGCGCAGAAACTCAAATTGCTAACGGCGTTAAGGCCGGGCTGGTGGCCGAAACTGCGACATTGGACGGCGGCGCTAAAAGCAACCGAGCGATGGTTCGCCTTAAGATCGCTTTTTAACTTTGGTTTTGTAAACTACCACACACCTGTCTAAAAGATTTTGCGAACTCCCAAACGTACAGACCGACCTTCGGGATCGATGTACGGGCTCTGGAAGCGGTCGGGCGTCGCCCCGTTTCGATCACGCACTTTGATGCGGTCGTTCAGCGCGTTCTCGATCGTCAACTGCAGCGACAACTGCTTTGCCCAAGGTCGATTGACAATCTTTTCTACCCCAATGTCGAGATAGGGGACGAGCCAGACCCGCCCGGAAAAGCGGAGATCAGAGGTGGCCAAGTCGCTTCGTATGCGGGTTGGCCCCTGAATACGGCCATAAAGTCCGATGTTCGCCGAGCGGTAGGTGCCGCGAATGTCGATGTCGCTCTGCCAACGCGGTCGTCCGCCGGTGCCCGTCAGCGTCGCACCGTTCAACAGATCGAGCACGGGTGAACCTGAACGCAAGGACACAACGTCGTCGATTATGTAGGTCGTGCCAATCGTCGCGCTGATCGTCGGACGCGGGGGGGAGGCCCTTAGAGGCGGACCGTCCTTCGGCGCGCTGTCCGAGGCAGGGGGCGGCTTAGGGCCAATGGGCATCGAGAGGCTGAAAGTCGCGCGAACGTGTCGCTCACGCTCAAAAGCGACGTTCGTCGCTCGCAGATCGACCAGCACGAGACGACCCGCCTGGTCGCGCTGGAAGGCGTTCGGAAAGGCCGCCTCGAAGTCGGGCGTTACGCTGCCGAGTGTCGTTGTCTGGTTTGAAATGCGCGCGTTGACGTATTCGACGTTCAAGCGGATCTCCTTCGCCTTTATCGGCTGCACCGACAGCGCGACCGTCGTCCTGCGTCGGCGCTCCGGTGCGAGGTCGGGGTTCCCGCCCGCGACAATCGTGACCAGCTCGCTCGTACCCGTCGTGAAGTCGAAGAAGGGCGTATTTGGCGATGTGGCGATCGGGCTCGTTAGCAGTGCGATGTCCGGAGGGGTGCGGGCGTCGTCCAGCGAGATCGTCAGCTGTACGCGCTTTATAGGCGTCCAATTGAGGCCGAAAGTCGAGCTGGCTAGGCGCCCGTAGCGGGACACGTCCGAGATGCCGACTGTTGCGTTGACCGACAAGCGCCCCATGAGAGCGAGCACGTCGCGGTCGGGGGAACTGATCGGCAGCTCGGCGCTCACGCGGGCGACCGACGTGGTGCGGGTCAGATCGAGCGTGGAGGCCAGCACGTCGGGCTGCCGTCCAGAACTACTGGAGCGGGCGAAGTCCATTGTCGCGGTCACCCTCGCCTCGCCGGCGGGCAGCATGACCAGCGGTCCGTTCAGCACCGCCTTGCCGACCAGCGTGCCGGTAACTGTCTCGCTCCGCGCGACCAGGGGCGCTGTGCGCGTTGGGTCTACAGTCGCCAGCGGATCGCCTCCAGCGTTGATGGCCGCCTGAAGACCAGTCAGGTCATAGCCCTGGCCGTATGCAGACCGGCTTCTCAGGCGATCGTAGCTGGCAGTGACGTTCCAACCCCAACGTCTGATACCGCCCTGTAGCGTTCCCCCGACATGCAGGTTGAGGCTATCACTATGCTGCTTTAGCACCGCGTTGGGAATATAGCGATAGAGTAGCACGTCGTTCGCGAACGGGAGATTGCCGTTGCTGGCTGGCACCGCGAGCAGCGCCGGCGCCAGGCCGTTCAAGCCCGAGGACCGCTGCGCTTCCATGGCGAGGTTAATCGAGCCGTCCATGCTGCTGCCGATCGGCGCCGCCAGCGTGCCGTCCACGTTGATCCGATCGCTTTGGTCCCGGATCGTGCGATATCGACCGATGTCGGTCACCGCGAGGTCGTTCGCCCGGCTAGCGTAGCTTTGCAGCAGGCGGCGCGACGTTGGATCGGTCGGTACTGGTGCCGTTGTCACACGAGCGCCAACCAGCGCATCCAGCAAGGGATCGAGGCTGCCGCCGTTTACCCCAACGACGTTGCCGCCGGTCGCGTAGAGCGCGTTCGCGTCGGGCACGATGTCGCGATCGCTCTGCAAGATCGGGTTCTGCCGAAAATAGGATACGCTGAGCGATATCCGGCGCCGGCCGTTGATGTTGGCCGTTAATGCCTCGACAAAGTTTGTCTCCCCGCCACCTTCCGTTGTGGTGCCTGCGAGTTGCCTCACGGTGGTGGCGCGGTACGTTTTCTTTGTGATGAAGTTCAGAACCCGAACTGTTGGCGCGAATCCGAACCGCGCGGCCTCCTGTTCCGGCAGCACCTCCGTCCGGTCGATCGCTTCGGGTGGCAGGCTTCGGAGTTCACCGAAGCCGGACACCCGGCGGCCGTTCAGCAGAACGACAGGTTCGCCGCCGTTGGCAGACCCGGTAAGCGGCTTCAATCGGTCCAGCACCGCATTTAGGCCGGTTGCACCGAGCGAGCGGAGGGCATCTTGGTCAAGGACCGCGACGGGGGAGGTATCTTGAATGGCCGTGCCGAAGACACGGCTACCAATCACGACAATGTCATTATCGGAACTTTTGTTCTCAATCTGCTCTTCGCTGCCGTTTCGATCCGGCGACGTCTGCGGGGCGGCTGCCGCGCACGAAAACCCCACCCCAAGCCCAGCAAGCGCCAAAAAGGGCAACTTCGGCCAGTCTCTCTGCAGCCGCACCATCAAGTATTCTTTCCGAATTTCACAAGATGGCCTTGCAGCCGATCACATGCGCGCTCATCGAAGTTCCTCGGAAAAACCGTTAGCGTCCGATGATGTTCCAATTTCGACTGGTCAGTGCGGTCGCCCACGTTGCCGCGTCTGGTGCTCGTGTTTTGTACCACCAGCACCAACTTCCGATTATGGCTACACACGAAACACATCTGGGAGGCATGCGTCGCGACAGTCATTCGGCGCCCTGTGCACGCCAGAGCCGCAAGTACTCTCCTCCCCTTCTCAAGAGTTCATCATGGACGCCCTCCTCCACGACCCGACCGTCGACGAGCACGAAGATCCTGTCTGCGGCTCTGATGGTCGCCAAACGATGAGAAATCACGATCGTGGTGGCTCCAGCACTTAGTTGGAAGAGAGCGTCGCGCACCTGCCGCTCGGAAATCGGGTCCAGCGAGGCGGTCGCTTCATCGAGGATTAGCAGGCGAGCCATCTTCAGAGTCGCCCGGGCGATTAGGACGCGCTGCTTTTCACCTCCGGACAATCTGGTTCCTCGTTCGCCGACCCGTGTTGACAGACCTTCCGGTAGTTGGGCCACGACTGTGTCGAGGCCGGAGCGACGAACGGCGGCTAGGATTTCTTCCTCGGTCGCGCCGGGTCGTCCGAGAGCGACGTTCTCGGTGATGGTGCCGTTGAACAGCAGGTTTTCCTGGCTGATGAGAGCTATCTCCTCTCGTAGTTGCGACAACCGAATGTTCTGGATGCTGCGCCCGTCCAAGGTGATCTCGCCGCTGTCAGGCAAATAGAAGCGAAGCAGCATCTTTGCTACCGACGACTTTCCAGCACCTGAAGGTCCGACGATACCGATTAGCGATCCCGGCTCGCCTGTGAGGCACACGTCCTTCAGCACGTGGCGCGAACCTAGATGCAGGTTGACCTTGTGCACATTGAACGCGGCGGGCTTCTGACGCATTTCCTTCTTTGTCGACGCCGAATCGCGAGTTACGTCCTCTTTGCGGATGGAAAGGAGATCAGACGTCTCCTTCAGGAAGGCAAAACCCTGTTTTATGTCTTGGAGTGCGTAGCCGATCGTCTCCATGGGCCGCACGAGCTGGATCACATACGTCCCGATGAGGATCAAGCCGCTAGTGGAGAGGCGTCCTTCCAATACTTGCGCGCCCGCGCTGAACATGGCTGCGCTCACCGTCAAGGAGAATACCAAGGACGTAAGTAGTCCATTGCTGAAGCGGCATTTGAGATACTCATTCCAGTGCCGTTCCATTCGCATCAGTAGATTGCGATGCCGTGCTGCAAACACGTCTTCAACTCCGTAGCTCTTTACTGACTCTATGTTTACCAGAGTGCCGACCTGCTCTCCGCCAATTGCGATCTTGGAGGCCGAGTAAGCGGCAATCGGCTTGGTGAGACGTTTAACGGTCACGAAGAAACAGACGCAGTAGGCGCAAAGGGACACGGCGAGCACGGCTAGCAGTTGATTGCCGGCAACGTGGCTGATGACGTAGGCGGAGATGGCTAGTTGAACGACTATCGGAGCAAGGCTCACCGCCAAGGCGGTTGCGATCAGGCTGATGCCTGCGGCGGCTTGCGAGATGGCCTGCGACAGATCTCCAGGCCGTCTCTCCATATGGCCTGCGAACGGAAGCGCCAACACGTGCGCGTAAGCGGCGTCCTGAAAGCGCCTGGTAATCAGCTGCTCTCCGCGGCCGTAGCATAATGCTTGCGAGTCCTCGCCGAAACGATTGAGGAAGATCGCCGCCACAAGCGGCGCTACGGCGTTCGCGAGACCCGAGGCGGTTCCGGACATTCCTGTAGAACCTAGCGTGTCGATCAGGTGCTTGAGGGCCAGCGGGGTAAGACCTGCCGCTGCGCCGCTTAATGCGATGCAGATAGTGGCGCTGGCGAGCCACATAGCAGCCCGGTGATCCACCGCCGTCATGAGGCTGATGCTGATGGCGCTTCGACGGAGGGGCTGATTGCTATCTTCAACGCAAGCGTCCGGCCTCGGCCTGTTTCGCTCGGTCATAGGTCCGTCCGACTGTTCTTCCCGGTCCCAAGCGCCGCCGAAGGAGGGCGGTTCGATTGCGGAAACGATGGGATTGAGTTACGATCGAGGGTCAGGAGAAGAACCCCGACACAGAAGCGCGAAAAGCGATGCCCGCTAAAGGCTCGACCTTCTTGATCGCGTGGGGGGTTCCACCAGCTACGAGGACGAGCCGGTTCGGCATCGGCTGGATGAAGATTCCGGTACTGGGAACACGGAAGTCGCCGCTATGGGGACCGCTGTGGAACTCGTCGAACCTGCTGGTCGAGTAGCCTGGAAGATTGGGAGATCCGTCCTTGCGAGTAGCAACTAGGAGCTCCCCTCCCCAGGAGGCGCACCATTCCGGATGTGCGTAGTAGATGAAGGCAGCCCGTTTTCCGCGGTCGGTATGCCAGCTCAGGCCTGCGCCAGGTGGGTAAATGTAGCTATGGAGGCTGACCGAAGTCCATTCACCAACTCCATCCAGAAACTGGCCGACAGACTGATCGTTCAGCATCGATACGAGTAAGGGCGTCAGGTTGTGCGTGTCGTCCAACACCATGCGCCATCTCTGGGTGTCGGCGTCGAATATCCGCTCGTAGTGGCTGTTTGTTTCGCTCCTGAACGCAGATCCATCACCGAAACCGAACGCTTTCTGGAAGCCGAATTTGTGGACGTCGACAAATTCGCTCTCCCCGAAAGAGTTCCATATCGCCGCGAAGGTGGCACGTTCTAGAAAGTCATCAATTACTAGGAAGTCAGTATCGAACATCGACGGTGTCATCGTGCATTCTCGCAAACATAGGTTTCCACGAGCGTCCAATCTTCTCAGGCCATGTAATGGCCGAGAACCTTCTCGAGTTTCACGAGATTGAACAGCCTGCCGATCAGAGGAAAGGGAAAGCCGTTGTAATGGCCATCTCGAGCTTCTCTAAGCAGGGGGGTAATGTCCTTGATCCCAAGCTCGAGGAGGATCGACTCGTTGATGGCGGCATCATAGTCGAAGTGCGACGCTTCGGATTGCATCGCGGGTCCATAGTGCTCGATATAGCGTGGGAAGATGAAGCCATCGCTGAGTCCTGCCCTGGCCAGCGTAAGAATGTTGAGCATCCGAAAATTGCGCATGACGTCCGGGAGTGAGCGGCAAAAGTCCACAACGTGCTGACCGATAAGCGGATTCTTAGGCCAGATACCTCGCCGCATAAACAAGTCGGATCGTGCCACCGCCGTGACCAGTCCCGAGGGGCATATGCTGCCTGTCAATTCCCACGGCTCACGCCGGAAGCTGCCAGTCATCACAAGCTCGTCGCCACCAACCCCTGTAAGCACGACGTCGAAGGGACCATCGGCGTGCGCGTCTATAGCGTTGGCGCATGACATTCTGTGGTTGTCATCGTTCGGCGTCAGACGAGCCTCCAGGCTCGCTAGCCCTGATAGAGGTCCTGACAGGTATGAGGGATGTTCTAGATCGCTGAAACCCAGAAGCGCGTTCAATTCTGACCGTCTCCGCAACTGCTGGCGTCCTACCGATCCGTTGTGGATGAGCCCATACGAGCTTGCCTGCGTGCCGAGCATCTTGGCCGCAAGCGCAACGCAAGTTGAGTCGTAGCCGCCGCTGACCTCAATCAGAACCCTCATCGGCTTTTCGACAAACGGCTGCATCGATGTCGCGAGCGTTTCCAGAAAGTAATCCGTGACTCTGGCTTGATCGTCGATGACGCCTTCGAGGCAGATGAGGGGTGGGGACGCATCCGTGAACGTCATCGTGCCGTCCTGCACGTCCACGGTCTCGCCCGGCCAGACCATGAACAGCCCTTTGAAGATCTGTTGCCTGCTCAGAGTGGAATTGTGCTCCAGATAAAGGCGACAGGCGTCTTCGTCCGGCTTGAGGGTGGGCAGGGCAGCGACCGCCTCCTCGAATCGCCAAGACGCGACGAAACCCCGGTCGCCAAGCGCGACGTAGATGGGAGTGCATCCTGTCGATGTCCGGGACAACTGAACTCTGAGACGACCGTGCGACTCGGAGACGACGACGAGGGCGCCCTCGTGCTGCTCGTACTCGCGAACGGTCGAGGCGGGGGGCGGATCGCCCAGGTCCGCAAAAGGATATTCAGACTCGCCCACCCAGAACACCTTCGTTCGGTCCAGTTCTCTGTGGGAACAGCAAATCAGTCTGGACTTGAACGGCTCTAGAAAGCTCCGTCCGAACGTCAGTCGGTCGCCAATAGCATTGATAGGGGCGACGAGACTGCCAACATCCGCGAGCAGGCTGATCATGCCCCGCAGGCGTGCCGATTATGATGAGGCATTACATCCACCGCCTTCGTAGCGCGACGCAAAGAATGACGAATGAGGCCATACGCGTTATGCATACAGCGCAGGACCGCGGGCACGAAGAGGTGGAAAGGGCTCGGGGCGACCCAAGCCCTTTCCGAACCGGTAGGCTCAGCGCGTTGGTTGCGTGAAGTCTTTTCCCTGATTGTCGGTGCCGCCGCCGCCCTTGCGGGCGTGCGATCCCCCAGCCGCGATGTCTACCCGGCCCATCTCAATCTTCCGGACGGACGAGATGAAGGGGGAACGTGAAGAGAACTCTATATCAGTACTTGACATGGTACGCCTCCTACTAGTGGGAAGGCCAGATTATCAGCGTCAATTCAATAAACAAGCCCGAACTAGTGATAATTATGCATTAACGTATATGTCCCGATTCATCTACCCGGCGATCGCGATCTTGTTGCGAGCACGCAACGATCGTAGGTTTCGATGGATGTAGTTAAAAAGGATCGCCTCCTGCATCCTGCTGTCTGCTCCAAGCAGGCGGTTTGCACACATGTGGAGATGGCTGGAGAAGAAGTATTGGTCACTCATGACGGGTAGACCCTCGAGACCTTCCACCGCCACCGCTACCTCGGCGTCACGTTCTTCGAAGATACCTTCGAAACATCGCAAATCTTCCGCCTGACCAGACATGATCGCTGCTATCGTGCCGCGCATTTCGCGGTATTGACGGTCCACCGCCCTCAACCTTTCCCCCGCGAGATCGAACTCCGCAGCATAGGACGTGGTGATCGAGGCCAGTATACGCGCCATTTCATGTTCTTTGATCATAATCCTTGCCATGCGCCAGATCGAGAGCAAGGCGACCTTCCACCGAGGAACTCGGTCGGAAAGCGGGAGGATCTTGATCGCAGCGGCTGAATCAATCGAGAATATATGCTCCGACACTGCGATGCCGCGCGGGCCGCCGTAGCGGAGGATTTCGGGCTGATAAGTCGACGCGTCGAAGTGGTCGACTGTTCCTTGCTTCACAGCCGCACGCAACTGCTCGACGACGGCACTCTCGACAAGCCGAGCGCTGTCAGGGTCTTCGCAACGGACCCTTAGACGAAAATGCCTTTCGGCCCCTTGGCCATACCTTAGAAAGAACAACGATCTGATCGCTTGGGAGGCCGGTTTTTGCTTCAGGATCTGAAACAGATCGATCGTCGTCTTTTCCAGACTCTCTTCATCGGAGAACAGTTTGTAGTAGAGCCACTCACCCCCTGGAGGATGCAACTGCGCCTTCCACGTCATGTCGAATCGTGCCGGCCGCAGCGCCGCCACTACATTGTTCGAGCCTAGCAAGGTGATTGCAACTTCGTGACTGTGACGCTTACCCTCCGGTGTGAGCGCGAACGCGGGATCGTCGTCATGGCATTCTAGCACGTGCATGCCCGGCCGCCCCAATTCCCTCAGGAGAATCTGACGATCAAGTGAGTGCCGAAGGTCAAGAAGATGAAAATTGTCGCCGCGCACTAGCCGGACACGATCGAGCATGCGTCCGGGAAAACCTGGCGCGATAAACTCCCGTCCTCCCGAGAGGAGTTGCTGACGTATCGCTGAAGACTCCTTCGCGCTTAGGAGCCAACGCTCACGGGCGATGAGAACAGACTTGTAGAACAGGCGCGGAAACCATCGGCACGTGGATTGCAGATCGTCCCAGATGCCTCGTCGACGGCCCTTCTCGGACGACTGCATCGCACTCAGGAAACGGAACGCGGGGATGTTTCCGTCGGTATCCCCATAGAAAGCGTGACCGATTCGGGGAATTAACGGCCTTCCCTCATCGTCGAGCAAGACCAGCTCTCCGCTCTGCGCGAGGATGAAAACCCTGCTGATGGGGATGCAGTTCGGATCCGAATGATCCATCCCACCCATCAGGTCGATATACGGACAACCTTGACTGGGCCCGGAGACAACGTCGGCTGATCTACCGGGGGGAAGGTGGATGACATCCACGACCTGTGCCGAGGCGCGAGTGGCACCCATGTCGCAGCGGAATTGCCGGAGCTGGTCTGATAGAGGTTGCACGCAATCTTCGAAACGGCCCAAAAAAGCAGTTCCACAAGCTGGCGACAGGCTGCGAAGTTCGAAGCTTGGGTATTTCCGTCCCGCATCCAGAAGAGAGCCGAGCAGCCCCAGTTCTTCGAGTTCCGCGATCGGTTCGACCAACGCTAGGTGCTCGTCGGTAATTTCTACGGAACGTGAGCCTGCGCGTCCCGCCTCCGAGACAATGGAGAGCAGCAGCGAAGTCCTTCGGTCCAGCTTCGCTCCCCCATCGATCGCACTGGAGGGCATCGGCGGCACGACTGAATCCAAACGCGGCGGCAAGTGGCCGAATCCCAACCCCTGTTCGCTGTCCAAGGCTTCAATAAGCTGTATCGGCCGGCTCCCATACCGAAACTCGAGGCTGCGAGCGAACGAAGCCAAGCGGTCATCGCCTCGATCGACGAGGAGTGGCAGGATGTCCCGCACGTCTCGCCCGATCCGTTCTACGAGATCCGATGCCAGCGTGGCTTCGCTTGTGGACAGGACATGCGTAACGTTCAGATGGTCATGTGCCGCTATCTCAGGTGCAACTGCCTTGATGGCGGACTGTACGTGCCGATACAGTTCAACGTTGCCCTGAGGATTGCGGCTTGCCGCTCCGAGGACCTCTATCCAATCCCGCAGATGGCGACTTTGGAGGCACGAGGTTGACGACGACGTTTCGAACGGAGAACACTGCCGGTCCGTCATCACGACAGCGCCGGCAACCACGAGACCACTCACCAAATCCCAGGCGTCGTCAGACCGGCAATCAAACCGTTTCTCCAGAGCCGAGACCAGATCGCAAGCCCGTGCCGGGCTAGCACCCAGACTGTCGAGCAGGAACTCGATCGATTCCGTTTCAGGGATCATCGCGGAGATGTAACCCGCGCCCTCTCTCTGCGGCTGTAATTCAACGAACTTGTAGCCGGAGCGGCTTCGCCAGAGACTGGCGTTCGACTGCAGCGTTTCCTCGGGCGAATCGCGGAGGATCTCCGCTGCGGCCCGCGAGGCACAGTGAGCCATGAATTGAAGAACAGGACCGGATAGGCGCGCCACACGGGTCGCGTTCTGCGGATCCTCGATCATCAGCGAACCTGTCTTGCCGACGCCCATCGTGCCGACCGCCGCAAAGCCTCCGAACGGGGTCGGTCGCTGCGAGATCCGGAAGCCATACTTGGCGATTGCGAGGGTGACCTCAAGCCGCTGCTCCACCGAATCATCGAGAAGAGTCGCCAGCAGCGCGGGCGACGAACTCGCCAAGGCTTCCTGCAGCATCGGATTTCGAGCCGTCTGTTGCACGCTACCATTTCGCTCGAACTCGCACCGGAGCTCGTCGACGAACCCGGTCGGCAGCGATGCCACGCGTATCATGTGGACTTTGCCGGGAGTGAACGGTGGGGAGGCAGGCACTATCGGCTATTATGTCCTTCGATTTAATGATCAATTCAAGCAATGACTTCGCTTCGCAGAAGCTTGTCCAAGAATCGCATGGCTTCGATTCTGATTGTGCCTCCACAACCGGGGGCTATCCAAGCCTGACAGCACGTTCTCCCGGGCCTCAAGGACGACGGGGCCCCACCATTTTTTGGGCTGACAAACGTCCGCACCCAAGCCGTGACTTTGGGTGCGGCGGCCAGAAAAATCGTTACCCCCATCGCCGCTGCGCGGTCGCGCAAAAGGCGCGATCCTTGACCCCCGCTCGCCCGCACTGTCGCCAGACTTCCCCGTCTTAATCAGGAAGGGAGAACGTCCATGGCCTATCACTCAAATATACTCGAAAATCTCGCCGACGCCTACTTCGAGCACGACGCGGATGCGTATCTCAGGGCCTGTGCCGACGCCCAGGTCAGGGCCCAGTTCAGCTATTTCGACCAGTACGTCGTGAGGTCGTCGCACGGCCACTATTGGGTCGCGGACGAGTCCGACTACGGAGCCGACTTGCCCGACTTCACAGACCAGATCGTCTTCACCATCCGGTCGAACCGCAGCGACGAAGACTAACCGAAACGGGGGGATTCGGCCTCCCGTTTTGTCATGCTCGCTCCCGAATTTCGCACTTCGGGCCCGCCATTTCGAGTCGCTATTCTCGTGATGGCTATTTGGTCCCCAATCCGGTTCAGATCAGGAACAAATGCGCGGTTCGCTCGCCCCGTAACCAGTATTTTTGAAGCTCGCTCGGACGCCGCGACCGGCGTAAACGTCCGCAGATAAGGGGTTTTTATGCCCCAGTATTCGAACGCGAGAATCACCGGGACACGATCCTGAAATCGGGAACTTGACGGCACACCCTACGCGATCAATCGCAATTAAGAAGAAGAAAAGCCCGGAAAACGGCCAAAAACAGCGCCGCAGATATGCTTCCGTTCTACCCCGAGACAATGGCCCCGCGCCCGCCCAAGCTATCCTGACTTCGAGTGCTTCGAATCGGGAAGATCACGCAATGACGACGCTCAGGTTGAACGGCCACGTTGCGCGTCGAACCTGCCCGAAGAAGCCATGCGTGCTTTGGGACAACTTGCTCCCCGGCTTCGGGCTACGGATGCGACCGAGCGGCTACAAGTGCTGGATTGTTAGCTTCCGCGAGCGCGGGATCAAGCGGATGGTTACGCTTGGGCGGGTCGGGAAGATCGATGCGAATGAAGCGCGCAGCAAGGCGCGCAAACGGTTGGTGGCAAACCGCCTCGACGGCTTGCCCAAGCCCCCCGCCGCGAAGTCACGCAGCGGTCCGCCGTTGTTTCGCGATTATGTCGATGCGTTCTGGGCCGATTATGCGCGGCATTGGAAGCCCTCGACGCAAACCCGCAACCTCTGGGTGATCCGCAAGGAGCTTGTGCCATCGTTCGGTGACATACCGCTCAGCGCTTTCACCCGCGCCGACATTGTGCGCTGGCGCGACGGCCTCAATCAGAAGCCTTGCACCTTCAACCGCGCGCTACCGGTGCTGGCTGTCATGCTCGCCTATGCCGAGCAGCTAGGCCATCGTCGCCGAGGCTCCAATCCCTGCAAGGCAATGCCACGCTTTAAAACCAAAGTTCACGAGCGGTATTTGACCGCGCCCGAGTATCGCCGCCTTGCAGGGACACTCGACGCAGCGGAGGCCGAGCGGTCCGAGGTCGTCGCAGCGCTGCGCTTGCTGATTTACACAGGTGCGCGGCAAGGCGAGATCGCATCGCTACGCTGGGAATATGTACAGCCACCGCGCCTCGTTCTTCCCGACAGCAAGACCGGTCCCAAGATCATTTATCTCAATGCGCCCGCGATGGCCGTACTGGACAGTCTTCCCGCGCGCCTGACCGGCTATGTGTTCGCGTCACCCGATGCCCCCGACATACTGCCCAAGATCGACAAGGACTGGCGCGAGCTGCGCCAGCTTGCCGCGCTGCCCGACGTGCGGTTGCACGACTTGCGTCACAGCTTCGCGTCGGTCGCGATCATGGACGGCATATCGTTGAGCCTGATCGGCAAGCTGCTCGGCCATGCGTTGCCCGAAACAACGGCGCGCTACGCGCACCTTGCCGACGAAGCGGTCGTTGACGCCGCCGAGCGCGTCTGCACGTCGCTGGTGTCCGCCTTGGGGCTGGCAGCATGACCGCGCACAGCCTTACCCGCATCGTGGCGGAAGAACTGGCGTCGGTCGGCATCGGGACCGAGCGCGGCCTTGGGGCATGGGGCGCACCGCGCCTCACGACTTGGTCGCAAACGCTGCCCGGTTTTGGGGTCCGCCATTATTGGCGGGGCCGGAAGGTCTATATCGTGCAGTTGCACATGGGCGGACGGACGCGGACGGTGACAATCGGCAATGCCGCGCTGTTCACCGACGCAGAAGCCGTTGCGGTTGCGCGCCGCATCCTGCTTCGTGCGCAGGTCGGTGAGGACCCCGCAGAAGCCCGGAAGCGAAGGCGCAGCGCACCGCGCTTCGAAGACTTCCTGTCGCAGTATTGGTCCAAGATTGCGCCAAGCTGGAAACCATCCACGCGCAAGAACAGCGGACTTTATCGTCGCAAGCATATCGACGGCGCGTTCCCGAAGATGTTCATCGACGAGATCGAGCAAGCCGATGTGCTGCGCTGGTTCGTCGGCGTGTCAGATCGCAGCGGCCCCGGCGCGGGCAATGCGTGTCTGGAGATCGTCCGCGCCCTGTTCAATAAGGCCGAGGCGTGGGGCGTTCGCGCCGAGAACACCAACCCTTGCATCGGCATTCGCATGAACCGCCGCCGCAAGTGCGAGCGGTTCCTGTCGCCCGCCGAACTTACGCGGCTAGGCAACGTATTGAACGCCGCGCGGCAAACACACCCGCAACACGCGACCGCCATTCTCACCTTGCTTCTGACCGGCTGTCGCCTATCGGAAATCCTCACGCTGAAATGGAGCGAGATCAAAGGGCGGCGGTTGCTGTTGACCGACAGCAAGACCGGCCCGCGCACCGTGTGGATAGGCGCGGAGGTGCGGGCATTGCTCGACGCCTTGCCCCAACATCGCGACCGCGCCGAAGTGTTTTGGGACGAGACGCGCGAAGCGCCGCTCTCGCTTGCTCATTACTGGAACCAATGGCGCGACGAGGCCGGGTTGCCGGGAGTCAGGATTCACGACCTTCGCCACAGCTTTGCAAGCCACGCCGCGAGCATGTCCGAAACCCTGCCGATGATCGGCAAGCTTCTCGGTCACGCCAAGATCGCTTCGACGGCGCGCTACGCGCACCTTGACGACGGGGCGGTTTTAGAAGCGGCAGAACAAGTAGGGAAATTAATTCAGAACTTCAGCCGCTGATGGCGTTTCAAAGGCTCGGATTCAGCACCGCCGATTTTGAGCAGACAAGCAATTTTGAGGCCCCCCTCGTTATGGCGACATATAGGTTGCGCCGGTCAAGTTCATCGGCGTTTAGTACGACTGCCACATCGGATTCCAGCCCCTTTAGGAGCAAAGTGCTTCCCACTGCACGTCTCGGAAGTGGGCGACCAATCAGGCGATTTTTTTCCCGCTCGGCGACTACGGCATCATAAAAGCTATTTCCCATAGAACCGTCTGCGTTTCTCAATGCTGCCATGCAAGACCGCAGCACCGCCGGTCGGTGAACACTGACCCCCGGCTGCCGGTTCATTTCGACAAGTAGGTCGAGCGCTGACCTTAGGCTTGGAGCCGCACAAAAATGAAGCGCTACGGTTTCCACTTGATTTGGCTGCTTTCGAGCAGTCCCGGCCCGTAGCGAGCTGACCCGCTGAATCAACTCTGCGCCCCCCAAGTTTGTCATCGTATCACAAGCAAAGCTGACCATCTGTGCGAAGGCTGTCGGAGAGTTGAAATCCAGCTTAGCGGCAAAGGCAACAAGGTCCTTCAGGTCTACGCTTTCTACAACAACCGCTCCGGGTGTCTGGCTAGCGATCCGTCGTTGATTGGGAGGGCTGGTGCTTTCGCCGATGATCAAAACACGTCCGTCAGGCTGGGGACAGGACACAAGCGCAGCTTTAAGGCGCCTTTTATGATCCTCCGCGCCGTCTAGATGCACCCAATGAACATGCTGTGGGAATGACTGGAAATCGACTCCCTTTCCTGTTCGCAACCGCTCGCGAGCATCAAGTAGCCAGCGTCCAAATCCCTCGTTCCCTGCATTCGTCCAGCGCCAAGGATTGGACAACTCACCTGCCAAGGGAAAATGTTTGCAGACATGGGTTTCCCAATCAGCAAGCTCATTTCCCTGAAAACCAAAAATGGCCTGCATGGGGTCGCCAAGGACGCAAGTTGGTAAGGACTGCGCCGCGTAATAGACAATGGCATGCTGTGGCACTGAGCAATCTTGATATTCATCGACGATCAGACGAGCGTAGCTCGCCTTCAGCACGTCGGCGACATGCCCCGCCTTCAGCAACTTCGCGGCGGCAATACGGATCGCTGGATAGTCCGTTTTCGGTGTTTTCAATTCAAGAATTTTGGCGTCGTGTCCCGACCGCGCCGGGAAAGTTGAAATCAGCCGCATCGCCCATCCGTCTATAGTACACAGACGATACAACCGTGTAGCGACGCCGGCCCGATCCAATCGCCCGCGCAACGCGACTACGCCCGCGTTGGTATGAGTTAGCACTAAAATTGGCTTGCTCTCCGAGTGCCTCGTGAGTGCATTCGCAATAAGGTGAGTTTTGCCGCACCCGGCAGGAGCGGTAATCGTCCCCCCGTTAATTGCCAGAATGTCTGGCTGGGATTCAGCCATTTTCCGCCCAAGCGAAGATTTCAGTCACCTTCCGGCGGAATTCAGGTGTCGCATTCACAAGACCTGGCCCGATCACCGACAGCGCGACGGCCTCCATTAAAGAGACAGACTTGAACCATGCTGCCGACTTTGACTTCGCGGCAGCACCAAGCGCTTGGCGCTGTTGATCGCTGACCCCGTCAATGATCGCCGAGATCTTAATATCCTTCAACGAGTTCGCGCCGTTGGATGCGGATTTGATATGCGCGTCGACCAGATCAGCCCCATGCAACTCAATTGCTTTGTCTAAGAGCAACATCGCGTCGGTCTCCGCGAGACTGGAGAAAAGCTCTTGCTCCAATGCCCGACCGGCTTCCCATTTTGTAACTGTGCCGCCGACCGCTAAGAACGCGGCTTCGACCGCAGGTGTTGGCGGCTTATCATCGTCGCGGATCACGGCAACCCGATAGCCAAGGGCGTGAAAAGCAGAAGCCCGCTCGAACGGTTTATCCGGCCCGCCGCCGCCGCAATCAACGAGGGCCACACCACATGCCCCTATCGAGGTGGAGCCCTGCGCTACGCGATGGAGATCCACCCCCCGAACCAACCCAACTTCGCTTGCGCCTTCGCAAATGATGACCGACGGTGCCAAAAAGGCTTCCGCAAATTTGCGGATCGTCCCCTGAACTGCATCATCGGACCCGACCGGCTTAGCCGAGTGCTTGCCGCTAGCTTGACGCAACACGAACAATTGATCGCCCGAAAGTTCCCGTAGCGCTACTGGCGAGTGCGTGGTGACAAAGGCTTGCAGGGGCGGATTTGCTTCTTTTGCACCGATTGAGCCAACAAACCGAATAAGCCGATGCGGCTCTAAACCATGCTCAATTTCGTCCACAAGGATGATGCTAGACTGGTCGATGACTTCACCTTGTAACCCTGCGACCAGAAGACGAGTTGATCCGGTCCCAAGCCCTCGCAACGGTATCCCGGCCTCGTTATGCAACGAAATTGTCCCACCACCGAAAGACACCGAATGAGCGTCTAGCATGGCTTGAACTGAATTTCCGACGGGAACACCGAGCGACTTGGCTACGGTTGCCACCTTGGCAAGTGCTTCGACCAATTGCGCGCCCGCATCGGCTCCAAATGCATTCCTGGCTTCCCTTGCCGCCTTTGCAAGCGCCGCCGATGCATCGGCTTTTTCTTCAGAAAGCCGATTGAGCACAGAACCACGCCGCCAACTAAGATTATAGTCGGCAACCGCCCCGACCCGCGTTGGGGCCAGCCTGACGCGATCAGCCCAAGTCAGATAGCGCGACATCCCCGCAGCGGCTGCACGATCAGAAACCAGTGTCCAACTTGGCTCAAGATCGTTGGTCACCGTTAGCCGAAGCGTCAGGACGGTTTCCATTCCCGCTTCGGGTTCATCCTCGATGTTCGACAATGCAGCATCAAAGCCTCGAAGGAATGAGCCATAGGTGTCGATGCGTCGCAGGCCGTCATCGAGATCGCCAATCGTCACGGAGATCACAATCGGCGTGTCGCTATCGAGATTGTAAAAGTCCGCGTCGCTGATTTGGAGGTTGCGACGCGCACCCATGCAAAGATCGATGGCATCCAAAACGGTGGATTTTCCGCTATCACCGGGGCCGATCAAGCAGTTGATCCCAGCAGATGGGAACCAAACGAACTCTTTCAGCGAACGGAAGTTGCTGACTTCAATTGCTCGAATTCGTGCCATTTAAACTCCAATCTCTGCGTCCGGCTGCCCGGCCATCAGCGCATTGATCCACGCTAGGCAGAGTTCTTCGCTTTTGTAGCTGCCCCATTTTTCCGCCTCTTTTTCGGCGACGATGGGGAAGGTGGAGTAGATGTAGCGGATGTCGTCGCGACTTGCAGAAGTGTTGGCGGGGTCGAAGACGCCGTAAAGGATGAAGTAGAGCGCATCGAGCTTTGCGCGCAGCATCAGGCGGCGTTTCTCATCCCACGCGAAGGGAGGCAGCACTTCCCCGCTTCCATCAACATATTTCATATCGCGGGCGAAGGCGGCGAGGTCGTGGGCGGTGTAGGTGAGTTCAAGGACGGCTTCGCGGACGATTTTGGCAACCGCTTTGGGGCCGAATGCGCGGGTATAATTTGCTGGCGGAACTATCGGAAGTTGTTCGACAATAAACCAGTTGAGGTGCTGACCTTGGATTTTCTGGCGCGCAGTGAAATCGTAAATCACCGAATTAAGGTTGCCGACGAGCAGCGCCAAACTTTCCGCTGCGGGTTGCCCCGGATCGTGTTCCAGTTCGATCAAAGGCAGCGAATTGCCAGCAGCGCCACTCGGTAGGATCGCAGCGATCATTGACCGCATATTCGTTGGCGACGTTACGTCCTTGAATCCAAGTGCGTAGGGCGCGGAAACGATACCTGGCTGCGGCTGAACCCAATGCTGCGGACCCGGCAGCCAGTTTGGATTTTCATGTTCTTCGTCGGTGGCGGGTCGCGGCTGCGCCGGACGATTAACGTTGTCAGGGTTGACCACGACGCTGGCGGCCCGATGATCGAACGCCTGAACCATCTTGCCTTCGTAGAGTGGCACCCACTCGCCAGAAGGTGATTGGAAACGGTTTCCAGCGACGGCCCAAGCTCCTTCGCCTTCCTCCAAATCAGCCTGCGTCCGAAATAGATGGCTGTCCGATGTCAGATTGATAGCCTGCCAATATCTCAAAGGCCAATCCGAAGCCGTACGCTCGAATGACTTGTCATTCAGGACTGGTAGGCGGGAATAGATACCAGTTGTAAGCTCCATCTCACGACGTGACCGAAAGATTGGAGCCGTTCCAGTGTTCGGGTTTACCTTGGCGAAATCCAGTGCTTTCAACGGAAACGTGCGGTTGGGATCGCGGGTTTCCGACACGTCTTGCAAGAAGAACCCGCATTGAGTTGACACGAATTCTCGTGTCGGACTGCCAATAAAGCTGCAAAATTTAAATCGCGTATCAACGTCTGGAAAAAATGGGCCAAGACCAAATCTGCTTCGACGATTCTCAAAATCGTAAAGCGCCTTGATGTTGCCCCCCGTTGCCAGCGTTTTAAAAAACCGGCTCGATGAGAGATCGCCAGCAATTCCGCTCGGGACGAGCACTCCTACCATCCCATTGGGCTTCGCGAGCTGGTGCGCGCGTTCAACAAACAGCTTGAAGAGGTTTAGCTTACCGGTGTTGAGCCGACTGAAAATTTGACCTGACTTGACTATCGCGGTTGCCATCGTGAGCCGATCGGTGGCCTTCTTGAAGTCGTTCCAAAGGGCACTTTCGGACTTACGCAGCTCGCTGATTCTAGCTTTGCGCTTCGCGCCGCTAGGTTCGAGAGCGATGGAGCGGTCTCTTGCTTCAAACCAAGGAACTTCCTCAAATTCAAACCTGTCCCAAGGCGGATTGCCGACCACGGCGTCGAAACCGCCTTCCAGTCCCTTGCTCGCCCAATTGTCCCAGACGCCGGGGAAGCTGATTTGCCAGTTGAGAAACCGTTCTTCGCCAATCAACGCGCGAGCACGTTCCCAGATCGAGGTGAATGCTTCGACTTCATCGGCCTTGGCCTTCCCGCTTTCGGGTGTCTTCTTGCCGCGCGCTATCGGCACGGGATCGCCGAACCGGCCATCGAGCCACAAGCGCACGAGTCCCTTGTCGGCAGTGTTGAGGTTCAGCCAGTCGAGGGCGTGCATGAAGCTGACGAATCCGTCGAGTTCGCCGGTCATCAGCTCGACGTCTTGATACATCGCCGCCGAGCGGTGCGCTTCCGCAATCTCGACGTCGGTGAGGGCTTCGATGGTCTTCATCGCTTCCGCCGAGCGCTGCGCGTTGCGGAGGGCTTCGTTCCACAGCAGTTCGCCGCCGAGCTTTCCAGCCTTGTCGATGGCATCACGCACCCACAGCCCAAACAGGCTGTCGCCAGCATGGAGATGATGATCGATGAAAGACAGCGGCGCGCCGACCGTGAACGTGTGGAGCCACAGCGCGACCTTGGCGAGTTCTACCGCCATCGGGTTCTTATCGACGCCATAGACGCAGCGTTTGAGCACCATGCGCCGGACGATATGCCGATCGTCCAACTGGCCTTCGTCGATGGTCCAGTTTGCCGCCCGCGCGTTTTTCGTAATGGTCGCGCGGATGTCTTCGATCTTGGTCGCCAGCGGTGAGGTGTATTCAAGATCGGCCCCGAGCGAGGCCGCTTCCGCCATCGCATCCAACACATGATCGGCAAGCGTATCGACGAGGCTGACAAGGAAGTGACCCGACCCCATCGCCGGGTCGCAGACGCGCAGCGACAGGATGGCGTTCGCCGGATCGGCATCGCGCAACAGGGTGCGGCGATAGTCTTCGGCGTCCTTCGGATCGAGGTTGGCGAGCGCCGCCGAGAACGCTTCGAGCCGTTCGGTTATCAGCGGTTCGAGCGTTTCATCGAGGATCAGCCCGACGAGTTCGTCGGGGGTGTAGTAGCTACCCGTATTCTTACGCGCGAACAGGTTCGGGCGCACTTCGAGCGCGCCGTCATCATCGCGGCAAATCTCAAATTCGAGCAGCCGTTCGTAGATCGACCCGAGTTGCTGAACCGACAGATCGCGGTAGTTGATATAGCGGCGCTCGCCCGACGAGCGTTCATAGGACAGCGCGTCGAGCGCCGGAGCCATAACGCTATCGGCAATGCGAATCGTATCGAGCAGCGATGCACCGTCGCTGGCGAACAGACCGCCATTATACGGCGGGATACCGACCGACGCGTCGCCCTTGTCGATGATGCGCGACAGGTCCGAAATATGGCCCCAGATGCGCGCCGCCGACGATGACATGGCATCGCCTTCCGAAACCCGCTTACCGACATCGAGGCGCAAGGGTCGCAGCGCATAATCGTCATAGCGTTTGTCGGTGACCGGGAGCAGGTCGCGGTCTTCGGCATAGAGCAGGAACAGCAGCCGGTAGAGCAACACGAGCGCCGCTTCGCGCACGTCCTGGAGCGGCGCTTGCGGTGCAGCGTTGGCAATCGCCGTAGCGAGGTTGGGGAAGACTTGCTCGAAGACGAGCTTCGACACGCTAGCGGCAACGCGTTCCTCATAAAACGCCGCCGCTGCCCGCGCCCGTTCGTGGAACGAGCGATTATCGGCCCCGTCCTTGATGAAAGCATCGCGCGCAAACATGACCGCGAAGACGCTTAGCCAGTGGTCGCGGTCGGCATCGCTGGCGAACAGATCGTCGCTATCAAAGCCGAGAACTCGACCGAGATCGACCTCTAGAAACTCTTCGGACACGGACCGCGCACCGGCCCAGTAGAGCCGCCATTTGGTGCCGTTGGTGAGGATGCCCCACCGCAATTTGCCGGTCGTCAGATCGTCGATCCGGCGCAGATAGCGAAGCATCTGGGTCGATGGTGCAGTCGCTTCATCGCGGCCCGATGCGCGGTCCAAAGGACGCGCCCAACGCTTGCTTTCAACAACGGCCAAGCCATGCGAGTATCGGCGATATTGATCGCCCTGGGCGTTCGCCGCCGCTTTTGCAGCGGCATCCTCGAATAGCAGACCATCCGGCACATCATCGCGACCAGCGACGGTCAAGTTTTGCTGCCGAAGCGACTCCGACCACCCGAGCGCTGCCAGCACCGGCCAGATAAAATCGTCCTCGGTTTGGCTTTCGTTCGTGCGGGCATTTTTGGGAAACTTGGCGGCAATGTCATCGAGCTTGGCGCGGAGATCGGCGACAGCAACGGCACGGTACGCGGGCGTCGCAGCTACCGCCTCGACGAGATAATCGGTCGTGAACAGCGACCCAGACATAAACAACGCAGAATCGGACAAGCCGCACCCCTTTTCTGTTCTCATAGAAGGGCATGAGCAGAGGCGCAAAGCGCAGCTACTGGTTTGTCCACACTTGGCGGGCCAACATGTCGAAAACGATTCTGCCGTCGCGCCTGGTCGTCAGGACGTGACGCATTCCGCCATTCAGATGAACTCCCACTGCGTGCTGGCGATAGGCGGCGACCGTTTCTTGGGTAGCGTGCTGAATGCCGGAATCTGAAATGACGATCAGCTGTGGATTTAGTCCCGTCCAACTAAACAGCTCAGGGCAATAACCGTTCTCCCGGCCATGATGAGACGCTACGAAAATCGTGACGTTTTGCATCGCTGCTCGAAAATCTTCCCGCTCAAGCAGTTTCCTCCAACCGGCGACCTCCATGTCGCCCCCGAAGCAAATTGCGATGTCAGGCCAGCTCAAGATCGCAACTAAACTGAGATTGTTTTCGTCAGTGAAATCGGTCGGATATACGTTCCAGAAAAGCTGTTCAGTCATGCCGTCGAAGTAGGGTGGGTTTGTGATCGCGCTGCCATAACCCGCCGTCATGTCGGCAAGCGCTGCAATGCCGTTTCCAATTCCGCCATGTGCCTTCAATTGTCGTATTTGAGGGCCAGACACCGATGGATTGCGAGCGAGTATGCCAATGCCAACGGCCGCACGAAGCCCCGGCAGATCGCTAGCGTGATCCTCGTCATAGTTTGTGATCGTAAGCTGCTCCAACCAGCCCACGTTGAGTTGGCGCAAAAGGGTCGAGGGACGCCATCCGGTTTCCGAATTGTGGCCGCAGTCGATGAGCATTCGTTCGCCGGTGGTGCTAGTCACGAGCGAACATTGCCCGTGCTGAACGTCAAAGATTTCTATCGTGCTCATGGGGCGTCCGCCAGCCGATCAAACGTTCGGAAGACCTCACGCGCGTAAGCTGCATGGAATTTTTTGAAGCGCCCAAACATCCCCAGACCCAATATTAACGCGGCAAATGAAAGCCAGCCGCAAGTGGCGTCTCCTCGCTGCAAACCGGCGACTGCCAGCAACCCCACCGCAATCAAAGATACAAAGGACACGTTGCGACAGAGGCCATAGGCATTCAGAAAGCGATCCAGACGAGCGGCTGTATCTGGCGACGTTCTAGGTCGTGAACCCATAAACGGGATTCCCAAAGCGTTGTTGATCTGATTCAGAGTGGCGGCATGAGCCGCTATGATCTGACCGATTTCGAGTGGCGCGTGATCGCGCCGTTGCTGCCGAACAAGCCGAGGGGTGTGCCACGTGTTGATGACCGAAGGGTTCTGAACGGCATTTTCTGGGTGCTGCGCTCGGGTGCGCCGTGGCGCGACCTGCCCGAGCGTTATGGGCCGAGGACGACGTGCTACAACCGCTTTGTGCGCTGGCGACGGGCAGGTGTGTGGGACCGGCTGATGGATGCCATCACCGAGGCTTACGATGGCGATATCCAAATGATCGACAGCACTTCGATACGGGCGCACCAGCAGGCTGCGACCGCAAAAAGGGGGGTCGAGATCATTGTCTCGGTCGTTCCCGGGGCGGGCTCACGACCAAGATCCACGCGGTCGTCGATCGCCAAGGTCTCCCGCTCCGGCTCGGCCTGACGGCGGGTCAGGCTCACGACGCCCCCGCCGCGCTGGCGCTGCTCGACCGGCTCGCGCCGCGCACCATCGTGCTCGGCGACAAAGCTTACGACGGCAACGCCATCCGCGACCTGATCGAGGCGCAGGGCGCAGTGCCGAACATCCCGGCAAAGTCCAATCGCAAGTGGCGGCCCTGCTTCTCGAAGACGCTCTATCGCGAACGCAACCAGGTCGAACGCTTCTTCAGCAAGCTCAAACACTTCCGCCGCATCGCAACCCGCTACGACAAGCTCGCCGACAACTTCCTCGCCATGGTCAAACTGGCTTCAATGCGCCTGTGGTTGCGCGCTTATGAGTCTACGGCCTAGCCAATGGGAAGGCTGCCTCGAAAGCCGCGTCGCCATCGATAGAGCTATTTGCATTCGAGCCGACGCGTGTCGCGACCTTGGTTAAAATCGAGCTGGAGAGCGAGGGCGACATCGGTCGATACTCAGTCGCTCCAGACAGTGCTGCAAGAAGGCGTTCCCGTGTTCTTGATGCCTTCAATCCAAGCAGCATATCCGAGCTCGAAATAAACAATCGTCGCCCGACGAATTGATCGAGAAATGACGCCGACCAGCCTGCGGCGAGATGGCCAATCAAGTAGGCGATCACGATCCAAAACACGACTGCGGCGACCGTCCAAGATTGCCGGTTGATGAGGACGCTACCCCCAAATGAATAGTCGATAGCGGCGATCAGCAGCATTCCAGCCGACAAATATGCGTAGAATTCGTACTCCGCAAAAGGAAACCAACTCTTCATTCGATCACCCCCCTCGTCAACTTTACCCGAAGATCGAATTTGCTGCGATTGATCATTTGGCGCGGCGGCATTCTTTCCGGAAAAAATGGCTATGTGGTCGCCAGAGCGGAAACGCGGTAGCATATCGAGAGACAAGCAACCGAATTTAGGTAGCCATCAAGCGCCGGAAAGGCTAGGAAATCCGAGCGTTTCCACTTCCAAATCGTCCAAAAACGACCGGGTTAGAAGCGCTCAAAACTAGCCTTTGCAAGGACCATTTCATGGCACACCCTACGCGGCGAGCTCGCAGGTCTAAGTGTCTGGGCTAATTGGCAGAAATGCTGAATTACGCAAGATGTCGTCGGCGACGTCGATGTGAGTTGCGCATGCTCATGCGACGTCACAGCGAATTGCATCAGCCACGATTTCGGCAGAAATCCGCCACGCGCGCCGTCCTTGAAGAGCGCGCGGAACAAGCGTAGAACAAATCTGCCTTTCGCAGGACGTGTCCGGGCTCCTTTCCGGGATCAATCGACATGTCACGTCGTCAACCGCTCCAGATCTACCTTCCACCCGACATCGACAGCCAGGTTCGTGAGGCCGCTCAGAAGACCGGCGACACGATCAGCGGGTGGCTGCGCAACGCCGTTCTGCGCGCCTGCGATCCCGAAATCGAGGCAGCGCTCGTCCGCATCGAGCGCGATCTCATCTTTGCTACAGTCGCGCTCGATGCCCTTCTGCTCGCGAATGAAGATAGCGGGCTGCGCGACCGCACGCTGAAGGCATTCTCGCGCAAGCTGAAGCGCCGCGCATTGACGAACCCCGCGCTGGGGAGCGACGGCGATGAAGCGTAATCTCGGCAACTTCACGCGCGGCAGCCAGCTGCTCGGCCATTTCGGCTTCATGTTCGCGGCGGGGCTGCGTGGCCCTCTGATCGTCGCCGTGGTCGTGCTCGTTGCGATCCTCTGCTCGACGCTTTCCGCGCGGCTCACCGAGCACGATCAGTATCTTGTCTGGATGCGCCTCTATGCGCTCGGCTACCGCTTCATGGAGTTCGATCCTGCCAGGAATGTGGCACTCGAGATGGCGGGCGGCGGGCATCTGCAACTGCCGATCAGGATGATGGTCGACTTCCCCCCGGTCGTCCTTGCCTGGGCCAAGTTTCTGAACGCATTGCGCGCCGCCGCCTTCGCCACCCTCGTCATTCTCGCACCGCTGTTCGTGCTGTTCTACTGGTTTGCCGAACGCTTCGGCGGCCATTCCAAGGAGCGCAAACACGAGCGCGGCGCCATGCTCGTCACGTACGACGCGCTCGCCCGCGAACTCGAGGATCACAACACCCGCGAGCGCAGGCGCGAGCTGCGTGACATGCTCGGCTGGCGTGGCCGGTCCGTCCGCGCACGCGACCTCGAGGCGGCAGGGTTCTACACCCCGGCGAAGCTCGCCGATCTCCCTTACCCGTGGCGGCTCGAGGCTAGCCACGCCATGCTCATCGGCACCACCGGAACGGGTAAGACCGTGGCGCTGCGCGACCTCATTGCCGAGGCACGCGCGCGCCGCCAGCGCATCGTCGTGTTCGATCTGACCGGGGCCTTCATCGAGGCCTTCTACGATCCCGCGACCGACATCATCCTGAACCCGCTGGATGCACGCTGCCCGCAGTGGAGCGTGTTCGACGACTGCCGCGACGAGGCCGAATTCTCGGCGGCAGCGGAAGCGCTCGTGCCCCATGACGGTGGCGGGACGGAACAATTCTGGGTGCTCGCCGCGCGGATGCTTTTCGTCGAGATGTGCCTGCGCCTGCAGCGCGATGGCAGGGGTACGAACGCGGCGCTCGCGAGCGAATTGATGACCGCCGATCTCGCGCAGGTTCACCGGATGATGCGTGGAACCGTCGCCGATCCACTGACTGCGCCCGAAGCCGCGCGCATGGCCGAATCGATCCGTGCGGTGTTCAACGCGAACGCCAAGGCGCTCAAACTTCTGCCCATAACCGGCCCGCGTTTCTCGGTGCGCGACTGGGTCCAATCGGATGCCCGCGATGGGTCGATCCTGTTCCTGTCGGCGCGCTACATCGATATGAGCATCGCCTCGCAATTGCTGACCGTCTGGATGGACACGGCGATGAACACCCTGATGGCGATGGAGCGAAGCCGCGAGCTGCGGATGTGGTTTCTGCTCGACGAACTGGGCGCGCTGCATCGGCTGCCCGCGCTCGAAAAGGGGCTGCAGACCGCTCGCAATTTCGGCGGCGCGATCGTCACCGGCATCCACGCCTATGCCAAGCTCAAGGAGATCTACGGGGAGAATATGGCAATGACATTGTCGTCGCTTGCGCGGACCAAGTTGATCCTCGCGACCGCCGACCGCGAGACCGCAACCTGGTGCGCCGACTTCATCGGGCATCGCCAGATCCGCGACATGGAGGAAGGGTTCAGCTACGGCTACAACAACGCCCGCGACGCCGTCAGCCTGACGCCCCGGCGGCAGATCGAACCCTTGCTGCTGCCCGACCAGCTGATGAATCTGCCGCGCCTTTCGGGCTATATCAAATTCCCCGACGGGTTTCCCGCTGCGCCCGTCCGCTTGCGCTACCGCGACTTTCCCAAGCGCGCCGAAGCCTTCATCCGGCGCGCGACCGAGCGCCCCGAAAGGTCCGGAACCCCGGCACCGGATGACGAACAAACGAACTGGTTTGGGGATACCGAAGCGGCAGGTTCGCCGCCCCCGTCGGACGACGGCGCGGGTCGCCCGATCACGCCGAAACACCGCGCCGACCGCGCGCCGGACCGCGAGGGGCCGACCAGAAGCGAGCCCGTGTCACGGCGGGCGGTAGCCAAGGGGGAGGCCCTACGCTCCGCCCAGCAAACGCTGCCGCTCGATCCTGGAAGTGCCAACACCGCGGTCACGGGTCGTCAGCCCGGAAGGGCTTCGGGCGGCAGCGAGTCCAATGAACCAACTGCCCATACCGGAACGGGTGACACCCGGACAAATGCGTCCGCGCGCAACCTGCCGCAGTCCCCGACAGGCGATCGTAACGAGCTCGGGCCCGACCGGTCGGGCGCGCGCATTACCCCGCTTGGAACACCGAGACAGGACCATCTCGACTTCCTGCGCGGTGGGGCGCCCGAGCCGCCCCTTGAGCCCGGCGACTTCGATATCGGTCTGTGACGCGACATGCTCTCGATGGCCAATGTCCGCTCGGCGGGCGGTGCGGCAACCTATTTTGCTGCAGACAACTATTATGCGCAGGCCGATGCCGATCGCTCGGGCGAATGGTTCGGCAAGGGTGCCGAACGCCTGGGCCTTGAGGGGCAGGTCGAGTCCAAGGCGTTCGAGGCACTGCTGCGCGGCGAGCTGCCCGATGGCGCGCGGGTCGGGCAGGAAGGTCGCCACCGTGCGGGTACCGACCTGACCTTCTCGATGCCCAAGAGCTGGTCGCTGATCGCGCTCGTCGGCGGCGATAGCCGCATCCTTGAGGCCTATCGCGCGAGCGTGAAGGAAGCGCTCGGCTGGGCTGAGCGAAACGCGGCCGAGACGCGGATGGAGGTGCGCGGCAGCGAGAAAGTCGTTGCAACCGGCAACCTCGCCGTCGCGCTGTTCCAGCACGATACCAACCGCAACCAGGAGCCGAACGCCCATCTGCATGCGGTCGTCGCCAACGTCACGCAAGGGCCCGACGGCAAGTGGCGGGCGCTGCGCAACGACAAGCTCTGGGACGCGAACACGCTCCTGAACGCGATCGCGATGGCGCGCTTCCGCGAAAAGGTCGAGGCGCTCGGCTACCGCACGACCGAGCCGGGCAAGCATGGCAATTTCGAAGCCGAGGGGATTTCGCGCGAGACCGTCATGGCGTTCAGTAGCCGGCGGGCCGAGGTGCTCGCGGCGGTCGCGGCGATGCGCCACCGCACGCCCGAGGCGCATGATGCGGCAACGCTAATGACGCGCGCCAGAAAGGATCCAAGCGCCGACCGCGACGCGTTGCGAGAGACCTGGGCGACGACCGCGAAGACTATCGGCTTCGAGGCGACAGCGGTTGTCCGCGAAGCACAGGCACGTGCGGCGCGCGACGCTTCGCCCTCGGCCCGGGCGGGCCGCGAACTGGCAGCGATCGTGGGTGCAGGCCGCGCCGTGGCGGCGCGGCTCGCCGAACGCCTGGGCTTGCGGACCGACGATCCGCTGCTCGGCGGCGCGACCGCGCGGCGCGGTCCCGACGGGCTCGTGGCAGCGCATGCGGTCGCGGCGGCCGTCCGGCATCTCTCCGAACGCGAGGCCGCATTCGGACGAAACGACGTGCTCAGGGCCGCGCTCGGGTTCGGCTTGCGGACGACGATCGACAGGGTCGAAGCCGGCGTCGACCGGCTGCTTGCCCGAGGTGCCCTCGCGCGCGGCAAGGGCGACGAACGATCGCTGCTCACGACCCCGCATGCGCTCGCCAGCGAAGCGCGAATCCTGCGCGAGGTCGAGGCAGGGCGCGGCGCAGTGCGTCCCATCCTCGATGCGGACACCGCCGCGAGGCGGCTCCAGGCGGTGGCTGAGCTCAACCACGGGATGCGTCTGAACACCGGGCAGGAAGGTGCCGGACGGCTGTTGTTCGGCTCGGCGAACCGCATCGTCGCGATTCAGGGCGTGGCGGGGGCTGGCAAGAGCAGCCTGTTGCGGCCCGCTGCCGAACTTCTGCGCGAGGAGGGGCATAGCGTGATCGGTCTCGCGGTCCAGAACACGCTCGTGCAGATGCTCCAGCGTGACACGGGCATTCAGTCGATGACGCTGACGCGTTTTCTTCACGCCAACGGCCATTTGCTTACCGGCAATGATGCGGGTGCGCTTGTCGAGGCGCGCGCCGCGATGCGCGGCACCGTGCTCGTGCTCGACGAAGCCTCGATGGCGGGCAATGCCGCCAAGGAACAGCTCGTGCGCCTCGCCAATCTGCTCCGGGTGGACCGGCTTGCGCTCGTCGGCGACCACAAGCAGCTCGGCGCCGTCGATGCCGGGAAGCCGTTCGCCCTGGTCCAAGCCGCAGGGATAGAAACCGCGCAAATGACGGTGAACCTGCGCGCACGCGACGCCGGCCTACGCGAGGCGCAGGACGCGGCGCAGCGCGGCAATGTGGGTGCGGCGCTGGAAGCGCTGAAGGATCATGTCGTCGAAGTGCCGGGCGAGGGCGCTCTCGCGGCCGCCAAGGCCTGGCTTGCGCTTGCCCCCGCCGATCGTGCGGCGACGGCGATCTATGCCTCGGGTCGACGGCTGCGGGGCGAAATCAATGCGGCCGTCCAGACCGGGCTGAGAGCGAACGGCGAACTCAAGGGCGGCGGCATGGTCCTGTCGACGCTCGCAAGGGTCGATGCGACCCGCGAGGAACTGCGCCATATCCGGACCTATCAGCCGGGCCAGATCGTCGAGGTCGAGCGTGGCGTCCGCGCGCAGCGGCTGTCGCGCGGGCGCTATGAGGTCACCGGCATCGATGCAAAGCGCGGTGAGCTGCAGCTCGAGGACAGGCGCGGGCGGTCACACAGTTTCGTGCCCGGCAAGCTCGCCAGCCATGGTCAGGACGCTCAGCTCACGCTTCACGAACGCCGCGATGTCGAGATCTTCGACGGCGACCGCATCCGCTGGACCGCGAACGACCCGGCACGTGGGCTCTTGAACGCCGACCGCGCGACGGTCGAGGCCGTCGAGCCCTGGGGGGTCCGCATCCGGACCTCGACGGGACAGATGCAGCGGCTGGGTCCGCAGGATCCGATGCTGTCGCGCGTCGATCTCGCCTATGCGCTCAATGCCCATATGGCGCAGGGGCTGACATCGGATCGCGGCATCGCGGTCATGGACAGCCGCGAGCGCAATCTGTCAAACCAGCAGACGTTTCTGGTGACGGTCACGCGCCTCCGTGACGGAGTGACCTTGTTCGTCGACAATGCGTCCCGGCTCGAGACTGCGATCGCGCGCAACCCGGGCGCGAAAACGTCTGCGCTCGAAGCTGTCGGCGAGCTTCAGGCGGCAGCGGCCCAAGGTGTCGCAGCGGGCAAATCCCCTCCGGTACCGCAGAAGGCGCCCGAGCTCGCGAAGAACAAGCCATTCGACATGGGCCTCTAGCTGGTGTCAGCGCACCTTGCGCCCGATCCAGAGAACGCGACCGACGACGGTCAGATCGGCAGATTCGACGTTCTCCCAGCGCGGATAGGCCGTGTTGTCGCTGACGATATCGATCCGGCGTTTCGGTCCGATCGCGATCCGCTTGACGAGAATCGTATCGTCGTGGCGCAGCACATAGATACCGTCGCGCAGACGCGCCACGGTGTCGCTGGTATCGACCAGCACGTCGTCGCCATCCGACAGGCTGGGCTCCATCGAGTCGCCCATGACCGTGATGATCGAGAGATGATCGGGTCGGCTCGCGGTCAGGCGCTTCAGCCAGCGGGCATCGAAGCCGAACGGGGAGGCGCGCGTTTCCATCCCCGCGATGGCTCCCGCGCCCGCCGAAGCGCGTACCGCAAAAGCCGCGACCTCGACCAGCGGCGGCACGTCGCGCGGGTCGGGCCCACCGAGGAGCGATTCGGCGACGCCGAAGTACCGCGCGAGCGTACGGCGATCATCTTCATGAAGCTTGCGAGGAACCCCGCGCTTCACGAACTGCTGGATATAAGCGGCGTTCCGGCCCAGCAGCCGCGACAGGCTCGAATAATCCTCGCCGCGCTCGGCGATCATCCGCTGCAGCTCCCGCCGCGGCCCCGCAGGCAGCTCATCAAGTATCAACATTAGGAATCACCCTAGACAGCTTAGGCATCTACCTAATAAGAACATAGTAGGAACGCAAGCAGCGAGTCGAACGCTATGGAATTGTTGGAACGTATCGAGGCGCATCTGCGCCACACCCATATGACGCCGACGCGCTTCGGCCGGCGTGCCGTCGGCGACCCACGCTTCGTCCTCGACCTGCGAATGGGACGGCGACCGCGACGACGGACGCTTGGAAAGGTAGAAACCTATCTCGATTCGAATGGAGGCTGATTTGCCAAGCGTATCGAGCGCGGCGAGCTGCAGCGCGATCTTGGCGTTGCTGGCTCTCTCCATGGGGCCTGCTGAAGCGGCTGCGGCGCGGCCGCAGCCCGTGCCGATCATTCCTCCGGGCGAGCGCTTCACCTGCACGCCGACGGCGGTCTGGGACGGCGACGGCCCGATCTGGTGCACTGAGGGGCCGCACGTCCGGCTGCAGGGGATTGCCGCGCGTGAGATCGACGGCAGCTGTCGCGACGGTCAGCCCTGCCCAGCGGCATCGGGCGTCGAGGCGCGCAATGCGCTGGTGCTTCTGCTCGGCGGGGCGAAGGGGTCGCTCCGATCGGGGCACGTCCGCGTCGCCGGGCCACTCCTGACCTGCCAGTCGTTCGGGTCGGCGCGCGGCAACCGCACGGCAGCCCTGTGCCAATTGCCCGGCGGGCGCGACCTGTCATGTGCACTGGTGCGCGGCGGGACCGTCCTGCGCTGGGGACGCTACGGCGGCGACCGGCTTTGCCGATAAGCGACCGCGAGCTCTGGGCCTGCGCGCTCGCGGTCGAACGTCGCTATGGCGATCGCGCGCCAGTCCATGTCGCCGAACGCATCGGTGCGCTCGTCCTCGACGGCGACCATGACGGCGTCGAGGTCTGGAAGGCGATCGCAGCGCGGCTCGACCAGCTGCGACCGCAAGCGCCGGATTAGCTCAGCGCGCGTCGCGGTGACCGAGCATCGCGAGCGTGCGCGCGTCGCGTTGCCCGGCGAACCAGCGATCGAGTGCCGCGCCGAACAGCGGCTCGTTCCCGGTTGCCTGGAAAAGCGTGAGCGACGACCGCAGCTTTGCGGCATCGACCGTGCCGAAGACCTGCTCGGCAGTGGTGCCGGTCAGGTCCTGCAGTGCGCCCACGCACTCGCGGTATCTTTGCCCGAGCAGCGGATGGTCGAGATAGGCGCGTGCTTCGTCGAGCGAGCGGATTGCGTAGCGACGCGACATCGGGCTGTGTCCGAGCCCGTCGATCTGCGGGAAGATGTACCACATCCAGTGCGAGCGCTTGCTGCCGCGCCGGATCTCGGCAAGCGCGATATGATAGTCGGCTTCCTGCGCCGTGACGAAACGTTCGATATCGACTTCAGCGGTCATGATGCGGCGCGCCCAGTGGAGACAGCGACAGGCTCCGGCCCGGCTTGCCCGGGTTTCCCGATCGATGCCGGTCGTAAACGCCGTCTCGCCTGACCATGACGCCCGCGGGAAACCAAGTCAGCGACCGAACATGCGTAAGATCGACGTCAGAATGCTCGTGCGCGGAGCTGGCTCGGGCATGCCGTGCTGCCAGATGCGCTCCACCGACAGCAGGTCGAAATCGCTGCGGATACCGTCGACGTCCACGCGCCGCCCAAGCAGATGCTCATAACAGCAATCGCAGTCGAGCCGCCATCCGCCGCCCCCGTCGATCTGCAGAACAGGTCCGAGCTTGCCGGTGAAAAGCAGCCCGGTCAGACGGTGCCGGGTTCCGCGCGGCATCAGGCCATCGTCATCAGCTGCGCCGGAAACGGCTGTGCCAGATCGACGGCATCGTCGCCGCGCAGCCAGGCCGCCTCGCCATCGTCGTCGAGCACGACCGGCATCGCCTTGGGGTGGACCGGCGCAACGAGGCTGTTCGGCTCGCAGGTCAGAAATGCCATTGCCGGGCCGGTCTCGGTCGGTCGCCAGACGCCGGCGAAGGCGAAGATCGGACGGCTCGGGACATCGAACCAGCGCGCCGTCTTGCTGCCTTTCTCGCCTTCCCACTCACAAAAGCTCGTAACCGGCACCAGGCAGCGACGATCCGCACGTCCGATCGCCGTCCGCCAGAACGGGGAAGCAAGGTTGCGCACATTGGTCACCGGTGCGCGAGCGACGGCAGGTGGTGGAAAGCCCCATTGCATCGGCTCGAGGATGCGTCCTTCGGCGGTCTCGCGTACGGTCCACGCCCAGCGTTTGGGAAACAGCTCGCCGGGCACATCACGATCGGGCTCGGGAATGACGTGCACGCCGAATCGCGCCAGCATCTCGACGCGGCTCGCCGACATTCGGTAGCGGTTGCACATGCCCAAAACTATCGCGCGGCGACCGTGAGATGTCCACGCCCGGCATGACAGGGCCGCTCGGTGCCGCGTCAGATCTTCGACGGTCCAGCCAGCTTGGGCGGAGCGCCCGGCCAGACAAGCGTCGATGTAAAGCGCCGACCGCTGCACTTGCGGCAGGGCCCTCGAACCTTTCTCCCGAGTTCGAGGATGCCGGTCGCCCCGTTGCCGCGTCCGGTGGCGAGAAGGCGCTCGATCACACGGCGCGGCGGCAGCAGCGTTCGGGCGGCACAGCCATCGCATGTGACGGCAATCAACGCGTCGGGATGGGCGAGAACGGAAATGAGCGGCACGCCTTCGGGATAAGTCGCGTGCTGGAAACCCAGCGCACAGCCGCTCCAGTGCCGGCACGCAAGCAAGGTGACGATTTCCGGGAGGGTGCGGTCGCCGAGACCGGCGTCGACGGCGGCGCGGAGATCGAGCTCCACTCTGCGCCGACAGTCCCGCTTCGAGCAGCGCAGCAGCACGGACTGTCCACGCTGCCAGTGCCCGAGTACGGTCGGCACATCGACGAACGCTGTCGCGTCAGCGTTCAGGGTCCAACCGGGGACCAAGAGCTCTGATAGCTCCGTTGCGCGTTGTCGTCGTTCGAGACGGCGACGCGATTCGAGACTGAGATTGGCACCCACCCGGCCGATATGCGTCGCCAATGTGATTCGGAACAAGTAGTGAACAAGACTTGGCGGTTAATCGGCCAACCGTATTTCAGTCGGTCGAACGCATGCGTCGCGGTCGGGCGTTCAACTTGTTCAAACGACAGCAGGGCTCGCAATGGACGCCGTCCGCCTTTCAGTCTTGACTTCATTGAGTGGCGTTCAGCGCCCAAGCGGTCGCCTGCCGAAATCGATTGCCCATTCAGATGGAGGAATGTGACTGATTTCGCCGACAATGCGGACCTTCAGCCGTGGCATCGAACGCGTCAAAAGCTGCCATCGGTTCAGGCCAAGCTGAATTGCCGGAAATGTCGATACCGTAACGTCAGGTGTCACTGAGCAGATTGTCCAGACCGGACGAAAAGCACGATCGCAAAAGCGAGTTCTATCAACCCTACCACCACAGCAATGTTGGTCGGCCAGGTTACCAACCCGAGCAATGCGGTGACGCCAACAGCGGTCAATGCTGTACCGAGTGCCCAAAACACTCCTTCGCCGTAAATGGTGCGAAATATAAAATAGCGAGCACCTATCGTGATTGCCATGATTGGAAACACGGAGGCTGGGCTGATCCGAAGCAGCGCGTAGGCGATCAGCAGTCCAGCGAACAATGAAAATGTGCTCTCGAGCCCAAGGCGATCGAGTGGATTTCCCTCAACAGGTTTCGGCGCGCGCAGTATAACCCGCGCGATAAAGAGACCGCCGGGCACGATCGCCATTCCGCCGAAAAAGAGCACGACAAAGGCTTGAGCCACGTCAGCGCGTACCCAAATCAGCCCGGCAACTACCCAGACAACGCCCGAGACAAGAACACCGGGCGCCCCGCTAACGTGAGCAGTGCGAATCGCCCTCTGTGCTGCCTCTAATTGCATCGCAACGCCCCAATCCACTCCCGCCAGTTTGCATAAGCGATCAATGTCCGCAATCGAACTGTTGCTGGTTGGGAACCAACGTTGGAAACCAGGCAAGGCGGCTCCCGCCAAACATTGTGGACATTTGTTACGCACATTGCGAGGCACCGAACCTGCCCTTCGTTCATTGCGTCAGCCGGCCGCTTCCCGTTGAGGTCGTTCGCCAGCGTTGGGACCTCAGGCGCAATGTGATATTGCCCGCAGACACTTTGTTGGAGACAGCTGATGCGTCACTACATAGCTGCTTCAGCACTGGTGGTTGCAAGCATTGCTTTCCCCGCCACCGCGCAAACCACCGGTGATCGCGCGGCGGTGGCGCGCCTTCCGACGTTATTCTCGGCAGCATGGGCGACCCACAGAGGCGAGGAACTTGGCGAGCTGGTTTCCGACGACGTCGATTTTGTGAACGTCGGAGCCATCTGGCTCCACGGAAAAGCGGATTTTGCGAAGTACCATTCGCGAATTTTGAGCGGCCGCCTTGCCACCTCCACCATTACGCCCCTCGCCGAAGACGTCCGGTTTCTTGGAGTCGATTTGGCCTTTGTTCGTTGGAGCTGGCGGATTGATGGGGAAAAAGACAGCAACGGCGACCCGACACCGGTGCGTTATGGTTTAATGACGCTGATTGTTCGCCGACAGAATCGCAAATGGCAGGTCATTGCAGGCCAAAACACCAACTCGGGACCACAGCGCCCCGAGGCTTCAGATATCATCGCACCCATTGTGGTGCCGCGCGCTCCTTGATCGCAGGGCTGAATTGCCAACTTTCCAGACATTGCGGCCTGAGAATTGATTATCTGGTACCTGTCGTTCGTTCATCGGATTTATCCGCATCCGCCTTGCGGACATCGCGGGAAGTCCGCATCTACAAGTTGCTGACGCAGAATAATTATTTCGCCATGCCATACCCCAAATGGGGCTGCCGGCGCCGCCCTGTGTGTTCCAATCGCTTCCGCACAGGGAGCAAAAAATCATGGTTACGAATCCACAGGCGCGTTCGATTACGCGCAACGTTCATGCGTCGCGTATTGATCGGCAGCTGCGGTTGGCCCTGCTGGCGACGGCGGCGGCAATCGTCGTGCCCTTTTTTGCCCCTGCGCCTGCCCATGCCGAGGGGGCAGTATCGCTGCTTGGCGCGCTGCCGAATGCAGCACTGAACGCCAGCGGCGCAGCGCAGGACGTCAACGCCGACGGCACGGTCGCGGTGGGAAGATCGGCAACGCCTGATTTGACCGGCAACGTTGCCTGGCGCTGGACGGCGGCGGGCGGCATGGTCAGCCTGGGTACGTTGGCAGGCGATGACAATAGCGAGGCGGTCGGGGTATCCGGCGACGGCAATGTCGTCGTCGGCAACTCGATCAGCTTCGCGGCTCTGCAGGCGAATCCGTCGAGCCAGCCGTATCATGCGTTTCGCTGGACGCAGGCTGGCGGGATGGTCGATCTGGGCAAGCTGGCTGGTGATACGACTAGCAAAGCAAATGCCGCGTCGTTCGATGGCAGCGTCGTCGTCGGTACGTCGTCAAGGTCGACGACGGCGACCACCACCGGCCACGTCGAGGGTTGGCGATGGACTCAGGCCGGTGGTTTGATCGGCCTCGGCTTCATCGCAGCGGGTGCTCATGGCACCGATTTCGGGGTCAGCAGCGATTCCACAGGGGTGTCGAGCGACGGCAGCGTGATTGTCGGCAAGTCAGGATATAACCGGGGTTACACACGCGCCTATCGCTGGACGGCGGCGGGCGGGATGGCCGACCTCGGTGTGCTTGGCGGCGATCCCAACAGTATTTTCAACAGCAGCTTTGCCACTGGTGTTTCAGGCGATGGAACGACGGTAATCGGCAACTCGAACATCGGCACGCATATCGAGGCCTGGCGCTGGACCAGTGCCTCCGGCATGGTGAGCCTGAGCGCGCCGGGGGCGAGCAATTCGAGCTTCGATGCAACTGCCAGTACCGATGCGACGGGCGTCAACGCAGACGGCACCGTCGTCGTCTTCAACGTCAATTGCGGCGTGATCTGCACCGGAGCCTATCGCTGGCAAAAGGACAGCTCGACCAATGCGTCGGGCGGCACCGCTTTACTTATCAAGGATTGGCTGAACGCGGGCGGCGTAAGCACGACCGGCTGGTCGTTCGCTTCGGTCGGCGGCGTCAACGCTAATGGCAATGTCGTAGTCGGCGGCGGCACTCTGAACGGCCTTAATCAAGCGTATATCGCGCGGGTCGGTGCGGCGACTTCTGCGGTGACGCCAACCCCGACCCCGACGCCCAGTCCGACACCCACTCCAGCTCCAGCTCCAGCTCCAGCTCCAGCTCCAGCTCCAGCTCCAGCTCCAGCTCCAACTCCGACCCCGACCCCGACACCGACGCCAACCCCTACTCCAACTCCAGCGCCTATCGCGACCGCAGGAAACGGCGTGGTTGGGCTGACAGATCTTGCCAGCAGCCTCGCGGCGACGACCCAGGCGGTGACGCAGACGGGCACCCTGATCGGTTTGACCCTAGGCGGCGCGCATCATCACACGCTGATGGACGAGCCGACGATGGCCGCGCACGGTTGCCTTTGGGGCACCGTCGATGGCGGGGCGTTGCGCCAGGGCGGTCATGGCGACGTCTTTGCAGCGGAGTTCGGCGGCTGCGCCAATATCGGTGACAGCGTGCGGCTAGGCGCGGCGATCGGCGCCAGCCGGTTGCGTCAGGATCAGTCGTTCGGCGGGCGGACCCGCCTCGACGGGACCTACGTGCTGGGCGAGGCCGACTTTAAGATACCAGGGAGCCAGGTCATCGCGTCGGTGCTCGGGCTTTACGGCCGGTTCGCTGCCGATCTGTCGCGGGGCTATGGCGTAGCGGGGTCGACGCTCTCGGCGGGCAGCACCCATGTAGATGTCTACAGTGTGCGCGGACGGCTCGACTGGCACGACGCGCTGACGATGGGCGCGGTGCGGTTCAGCCCGGTCGTGATGTACACGCTGACCCGCACAACCATGGACGCCTATCAGGAAACCGGCGGCAACGCGCCCGCCAGTTTCTCGCGGCACGGCCATACGCAACAGGAAGTGCGCGCCGGTCTGACAGCCGCAACCGATATCGGCCCGTCCACCTTGCTGCGCCTGAATGCCGAATATGTGCACCGGTTCGATGACAATGGCGGGGTGATCGCGGTCGCCAATGTGCTCGGCGTCACCAACATCGCCGCGAACTTTGCGGGCGGGCGCACGCAGCAGAACTGGGGACGCATCGGGATCGACCTCGATCATAAATTCGGGTCGCGCAGCGTGCTGTCGCTATCGGGCCATGTGTCGACCGCCGGGCAGGACGCCGATTTCAGCGGCGCGGTCAGTTACAAAATCCTCTTCTGAGGGCTGTTCAAATTGAGGATTGCGGTCACCGAAGGAAAATTGCTCGGTCCGTTGCTCAGAACCCGAAAGAAGCGCATTCCCAAGCGGCCAACTTTCTGAAGCGCGCAACGACCCACCGCAGTTCGTCACCGAAGGAAAAATGTGATGCATCATCGCTCAATCGTTGCCGCTGGCATACTCGCATGGCTCCCGATGCAACCGGCGGCCGCCCAACAAGTCGAACACGGGGTCACCGTCCAGCATGGCTGGCTCAACACGCGCACCGCGATCGAGCCGATCCAGGTCAAAAACCTAAACGGCAGCCAGATAAAGGGGATGCAGCGGGTCGCCATCAGCGTGTTCAACGTGGAGTTTCCGGACGAATATAATCTGGAAGCAAGGAGCTCGGGCAAGGCGGGCTCCATGGCCAGTGTTCGTACAGCCAAGCTGACGACACGACTGGTCGGGATGGATCTGGCGTCGCGGCAACGGATTGCAGATGCTGCCTATGCCGATTTTGTTAACGAGCTCAAGGCGGCCGGGTTCGAGGTTGTCGATCATGCTGCGTTAGTTGCCGCAGCGCCAGAGATCTCCACCTGGACCACGCAGCCAAACGGATCCCAAGGCCGCTTCGGCACTTATGTGGCACCAACCGGGATGTCGGTTTACCCTATGTCGGGCGATACTAAACAGCGCGAAAGCTCTGGCATGTTTCGCCAGATGAACCTGATCGTGAATATGGCAGCGACGTCGCAGGCGTATAAGCGCTCGGCCTATGTTGCTCGTGATGCAAATACCTATGTTCTCGCGGTTTCGCTGGTCGTTGATTACGCGGTGTACAGCACTTCGGGTGATCGACGAGGGTTCGGCAAGCGGGTATCGGCTGGCTATGAAAAGGGGGCGGCAGTCGCTGCCGGAACCTTGATCGATCCGGCCACCACCGTTCGCGTCTGGAACACGCACTCGGGCGGGTTTCCGACGCTCCTCACCCTTCAGCAACCGGTGATTTCGGACGCCGAAATCGGTCCTGACGAGGGCGTTCCCGGCGATTGGACCATCACCACCACGCCAGCATTGTTCACTCCCCCAGCTCTTGATGTCATCAAGCGCGCCAATGGTGCGATTGTCTCGACGTTGGTCGCGGGTAGGTGATGAATATGTCCTGATGCGCTAACGAACCAGACGTTCCCCGACCATGTTTGGTTACCTATAATCTGCCTTTCGTTCATCGCCGGTGATCTTCCGGCGACTCCGAGATATCTCAAGGCGGGGGTGTCGTAGAAAACAGCGTTCAGCAGTCAACAGGGCGGTAGCTCGCGCGGGACGGTTGCCGTGATCCGGTCGCCGAACTCAAGCGTTGGCTGAGAACATAGTACTCTCCGCCGCAGCCGGCACCCGTCTTACCATCCCGGTCCGTCCGCAAAAGAACGACGCACATGCGGCTCCCCAACGATCTGCATCTCTCGTTCGGTATCGAGAAACGGTAAAACAGGCAAATCGGGTGCGAACGGCGAAAAGTACATTGGATGCTGATGGTCCGTTTTCAGAAATAGCAGAGTCAAAGCGGCAACCGCCCCATTTGTTGCCGTTCGGAGGAATGAACGCCGGTCCTGAAAGTGGATGTTTGAACGCGCTGTATTGGCGCTGGCTTTTGGCTCTGGCATCATCTGCCCATGCCAAAGGTGATCTGTGAATGGGGTTCGGCGGGGATCGACGCTTGGAAAGCGTCCGCGAGTGTTTTCATAATCGTCGATGTGCTGTCCTTCTCGACGGCCGTCAGCGTTTCGGTTGAACGAGGCGCCACGGTAATTCCGTTTGCGTATGGTGATGAGGCAGCGGCAGCGGCCGAAGCCGCACGACGCGGGGCAATCTTAGCCAAGCCGCGAACCGCAGGAGGAGGGCAGTTTAGTCTTTCTCCAGTAAGCCTAAAGCGCCTCGCGCCGGGGTCGCGCTTACTGTTGCCATCGCCAAACGGCTCTCGCCTTTCAGTTGCGACTGACGGAGTTGCCACGATTTGCGGGTGTCTGCGCAACGCTCGCGCGGTTGCCGAAACGGCGAGCGGCATCGCGGGTAACGGCATGATCGCCGTAATCCCGGCAGGCGAAAGGTGGCCTGATCAGACGTTAAGGCCAGCGATTGAAGACTGGCTTGGAGCGGGTGCTATTATTGAAGCTTTGGCGGGGGAATCGAACGCAGAAGCGGAATTGGCAGCAGACGCTTTCAAGGCCGTGAACACGCGCCTTGCCAACGTGGTGCGAGATAGCATGTCTGGGCGCGAACTCTCCGAAAAAGGATACGAAGAGGACGTGGATGTAGCCCTTGAAATCGGCACAAGCGCCGTGGTGCCGATAATGCGCGAAGGTATCTACGAAATCGCTTGAAAGGCGGCTTTGGCCCCGCTTGATCCAAAACCAGACGGTCGTCAAACCACCAGCCTTCTCCGTTCCCGCGCCATCGATCCGAACGACGCGCCTGAAACCCGACAGAATGGTTTCGGGATCGCAAGCCGCCCGTCGGCAACCGCCAACATTGCGGACCGTCAGGTGGCAGATCGACGACCCTACCACCTGCCGTACATTCATCGTCGTCGAAACCGCCCCCCCGCAACGCGAGGAGCTGTCCCGATCAGATTCCGAGCGCTCCGCGAGGGTGATGGCCTCATCAATATCGACGCCAAGGTAGTGAACGGTATTCTCGATCTTGGTGTGGCCCAGCAGGATCTGCACCGCCCGCAGATTGCCGGTCGCCTTATAGATCAACGAGGCCTTCGTTCGGCACGTCGAACGCGTGCCGTATTCTTACATGCTGAGGCCAACAGTGCCGACTCATTCGTCGACCAGCCGGGCGTACTCGCAGGTGCTAAGATGATCTCTGACGACATGTCCCGCGAGGGACGACCGTCACGGGCCATCGTATCCCACGGCGGAATCCCACGTTTTGTGCCGCACCCATCTGAACGCACGATCGGTAGTAATCACGGCCAGCTCAATCGGACCGCCGCACACCTGCCCCTTGGCAGAAAACTTTAACGCCTTAATCGTCGAGTAGATGCTGAAATGCACGAAGTCGATCCCGTCGCGGACCGTCATCTGCGGTGGGATATACATTTCGCGGCCCAGAATTTCGTCGAGATCGCTTTCGGTACCCGACCAGAACGGGCTCTTGTGGATCGTTTCGCGTGTGCGATAGTCAAACCCATCGTATAGCCGCCGGAATACATCTGGCTGCCCCTTGAAGAGTTCGGCCTCCACCGGCAGCGGCGAGCTGGGCGAGCGGAGCGTCGGGTCCAGTTCGAACCAATATGCCCTTGGTTCGCGGTCGGGCAGGCAATAGCCGCCAATGCAGAAGCCGACGAAGAGGTTATCCTTCATCGCGAGATATCGTTCGTCATCCTCCAGCGACCGGTCATCCGGCTTCGATGCGGCGGCGGATATCTGTTTTACTTCCAGGGCACGAAATTCCGCGATTTCTGTCGAAAGGCTGGTCTGATAGGCGTCCCAGACGCTCGACAACCATCGATTTGCGACCTCGGCCACGTTTTGCGGCGGCTTTGTTGCAAGTTCATCCGCCAGGCGGGCGATCAATGTGCGGTAGCTGATGTCGCCAAAGCTCGACAATCCCCACGTCATGATGGCCAGCGAACTATTTTCGCCGATCTCAAACAGCTTTTGATTGTGGTTTAAATAATGATATCCGTATTCAAGATCGGCCGAGGTTGTACTGTCGGCCCCGAAGATAACGCCTTCGGCCATCACTAGGCAACTCGCGATCGTCATGTCAGCCTTCCTGTTTGTTCCTTAGCGTCTCGTAAGTCGTGATGACGATGTTCTCGAGGAGTCGCGCACTGTTTTGCGATAAAGAGCGATCTCGGCGGATGATGGACGATATCTCAGGAACGGTTTCAACTGCGCTCGTTCGCGTCTTGGGGATGAACATCTCCGCCTTCAGGCCCGACCAGACGAGCAGGGCCGCAAGCCCATTGATGTCCGGGTTCTTGCCTTGGCCGATGCGGCTTAGTGTCGAAGCATTGATCCCGGCCTGGCTGGCGACGTCCTTCCACGGCAGTCGGCGCTTGGCGCGCACCAGATTAAGCGCGGAGTAAAAGGCTTCGGTGTCAAACTGCTCGGCCATGGGGAATCTCAAAAATCAAATTCATTGCAGTCTTGCAATCGCCTTGAGCGATCGTATATGTCGTATCGATTGCAGTTGTGCAACTACCTAAGGACGGGAGGTTGGCATGTCGAATATTGATGATGGATCGCACAAGGGCGGCCCGGACAAGTCGGTCGCGATAATCGTGAATGGGAGGCCCAAGCAATGGTCGTCAAAGGAGATCACCTTCGACGATGTGATTGCGCTCGGGTTCGACACTCCGCCGCACGGCAATGATACGATCTTCTCTGTTACGTATCGCAAGGGCGGGAACGAGCATCGACCCGAGGGCGTGATGGTGGCGGGGGATTCGATCAAGGTGAAGGACGGGACCGTATTCAATGTCTCAGCGACTAATCGATCGTAACCTCGACCTGAAGGCGCTGAGGGACGAGGGCTTCACGGTGGAAGTGAGGCGCTCGTTCTTACTCGTGCACCATATTCCCTATGTCACCGAAGAAAAGACAGTCGAACAGGGCACGCTCGTCTCGCCGCTCAGCCTGAGCGGCGAAACCACACTCAAGCCCAACGACCACGTCGTCTACTTCATCGGCAAGCAACCGTGTCACAAGGATGGCGCGCCGATCCAGCAGATCGTGCATCAGACGGGCGCCGTGGCGCTCGACCACGATATCTTGGTCGACCGGTCCTTTTCCAACAAGCCACCCGAGGGCTATCGGGACTATCACCACAAGATGGTGACCTATGCCGACATCATCTCGGCACCGGCTTGTTCACTCGATCCGAATAATTCACCCCGGCGCTTTGCCGCGATTACATCCGACGCCGAAGAGACCGTGTTCGCGTATCACGACACGGCGTCCAGTCGCGCCGGGATCGCGGCCCTCGGCCGGAAGCTAGAACTCAAGAAAGTCGCCATCTTCGGCCTCGGCGGTACCGGATCCTATATCCTCGATTTAATCGCTAAGACGCCAATCCATGAAATCCATCTGTTCGACGGCGACCGGTTTCACTCGCACAACGCTTTTCGCGCGCCGGGCGCTGCAAGCATCGAAGAGCTCGAAAAGCAGAAGTTCAAAGTCGATTATTTCGCCGAGCAATATGCCAAGATGCATCGCGGCATCGTGGCGCACCCGTATTATATTGGCCCGGCGCGAAGCGACGAGCTCGATGGGATCGATTTTGCGTTTGTCGCGATCGATGCCGGCGAGGACAAAAAATGGCTCGTTCGCAGCCTCGACGAGAAATTGGTCCCGTTTATCGACTGCGGCATTGGTGTCGAAGAGACCGGTTCCGGGCTGACCGGACAGGTTCGGCTCACGACTGGGCTGCCGGGCAAGACCGACCATATCTGGACGCGAGGTGCGATACCTTTCGCCGACGATCATGAGGATATGTATTCGCGGAACATTCAAATCGCTGATTTAAATGCGCTCAACGCGACGCTCGCGGTAATCAAATGGAAAAAGCTCATGGGGTTCTACCTCGACCTCGAACAGGAGCTCCATTCGATTTACCCGATCGACGGGAATGTGATCATCAATGCCTATTCGGCGGGCGACAGGCAGCAATGAAGCACGCCTTCGTCGACTATGTGCCCGATAAGGTCGAACCGGACACGCTATACATCGCTCTGGAGTTCGACACCGCCGTCCATCTGTGCGCGTGCGGCTGCGGCAACGAAGTCGTGACGCCGCTGTCGCCGGCGCAGTGGGCCATTACCTATGATGGCCGATCGGTGTCGCTTTACCCCTCGATCGGCAATTGGAGCTATCCTTGCCTCTCGCATTATTGGATCGAGAAGGACCAAGTCAGATGGTCTAGGAAATGGTCGAAGGCCGAAATCGACGCCGTTCGCCGCAAGGACGCTGACGAGGGACGAAGGCTTTTCGAGGAGAAGCAGGAGCCGGTGTCTACCGATGAGGGGCCTGATCAGCCGCGCCAAAACAGCAGTTTCTGGCACCGGCTGGCCGGGCTGTTCGGGCGTTGATCGATTAGCTGCCTTTGCGTCGGCGTGACCTGATTCCGGATATCGGCGAGCCGGGGCACGCCATGTTGGCGCGCCAAACGTCGGAAACCCCGTGTCTATTCTTCACGCGCGAGCACTCGTTCGCCAAGATACAGCTCTGGCTGATCACAAAACTCACCGTTCAGCGCGAGCGCCTGCAACATCACGGGACGCCAGTCATTGCGCCCGAAGTTGACGGCCAAAGCAGCCGCGGAGCGGTCGAGGAACTCCGCTAGCGTGAGTGATCCAACCAACCCTTGCCTGATCATCGTGATCGACGTGCGCTGCTCGGAGAGAAACTTGTTGATCTGGCTCTGATAGCGCGCGTTGAGCTTCAGTCGCTCGAGTTGGTAGGTAAGCTTCGCTTCGACCGCCGCTGACACGAGGCCTGGCAAGATGCGAAACGCGACGTCGAGCGTGCCGTCGGCAAACACGATGTCGGCGTGCAGGAACGTCGCGTCGGGCAGGGGCTCGAAATATGTATGAATGAAACCCGCGAACGCGCCGCCAGCGACGACCGCGCGCTTGGCATTGTTGCAAGGGCCACAGCTCGGGATGAGATTGCGCGGATAGATGGCGAGCTCGCCATATTCCGAGATCGGCAGGTAGTGATCGAGCTGGGTCACTTCGCCGAAGCCGCAATAAGGACAGACGCCTGTGCTCGCGAGGAGCGCCGCGCGCAACGACGTCAGGCGACCGCCGATCTGGACCTGGCCATACGCCGTCATCATTGCCGGCCGACAGGCATCGAGCGCGGTTGGTTTGAGCGTCGCGGACGCCTCGCCGGACAGTGCTTCATAAAGCTGGTAAGTGGCGTGGATCGCCTGCCGTTCGAGGAGCGACAGAGGATAAACCAATTGTCCGTTGGCGTAGGTAAGCGCCTTGGTCAGCTGCTCGTCGACCAGATCGACCGGAGGCTGGGCCAGCGTCCACATCAGGAACCGCTCCGGCGTGCAATCTCGGTCATCACATAAGCGCGTGCCTGAAGGCTGAGCCCGCGCTCGAACATGGCCTCGATCGTTGCCAAGTCGAGGCCGGCGGCGACAAGAGACAACAAAGTCGCGTGATAGTCGGTGGCGTTGGCGTTCAACCCGAAGACTTCGTCGGTGATCTCGCCGATGCTTTCGCCATAGGTCTCGATCCGCGGGGGCCTAATCGCGGTCGTGTCGCCGTGCCGCACCACGACTGAGACATTGGCGCCGAGCGTTTCCTGGGCCACCACCGGCGAATGCGTCGCGATGACGGCGAACGACCCGTTCTCGTCGAGAATGACGCGGATTGCGTGCATCAACGCGGCAAGAAGCGGCGGATGGAGATGGGTCTCTGGCTCGTCGATGAGCACGATCGAGTCCGGCTGGGTGAACGCGACCATCGACGCCGCTGCGTGCATCACGAATTTGTGGCCGGTGCTCCAGCGACTGAAATTTTCGACAGGGTGGTTAGATATGGTCGAGGCTGGCATGGGGCCCAAATCGGCGAACGATGGATCTGTTGCGAGGATTTCAACGACACGCTTGAACAGATCGCTGCGATTGTCGTCGAAGATTTTGCCGACGATCGTCTGGAATTCGCGCGCGATCTCGTCGACGGGCTTGAGATAAGTGCGGCGCTGGCGGTCATTGAGCACGGCGTCGAGTTCCGCATCGCTCGGCGTCTCGACAGCGTCCAAGCCTTCCTCGAGCTCACGGACGATGTCGCGCAGGCCGCAGAAATGATAACGTCCGCTACCCCGCTTGAGGTCGTCGGCAATCTGTCGGCGTTCGCGAGAATCGACGCCCGGGATCTGAAACGAATCGAACGCGCTGTACGATATGTTGAGGATGCGGGTGAAGCCGATCCCGTCGGGGATCACTGACCCCAAGCGCTGCAAGTTTGCGGACGCACGGTCGCGCTGCGACGCATGCAGGATGCGCGCGAGTCGGGCGAGCAGAGTGCTCTTGCCGGACCCGTTGCGTCCCGTGAGCACCGAAATACGTGACGGCAGCCGCACGTCGGGCGGCACTTGGGCCGGCTGGACTAGGGATTTGTGGAAGAACAGGTCGAGCGGATTATCCCAGCCGTTGACCTGGAAGCGCAACGTCATGCCCATCTCGACACGACCAGGCATTCCGAGACCCAGCAGCCCGCCCGCGTCGTGGCGAAACACCGGCCAGTCGATGTACCGCAGGATCGAGATCCGCCAGCCATCCTCGTCGGCGAACTCGACGGCCAGGGTTGGGATGAAAATGCAGTCGCGCAAATGCGTGAGGATTTCGGTCCGCAGCGCTAGGGGCAGCTCGCCGAGGCGCTGGTAATAATCGAGACTCTGGCCCAACGAGCAGAAATCTTCACCAAGTGGACCAAGCGCACCAATCTCGAGCTGGTGGCTGTCGGTCGACGTCTGACCGCGCCGCAGTACTTTCACGTCGCCGAGATAGACCTTCGCCTCGGCCAGGTTCACGAACACATGATATTGGGTAATGAAGCTGAAATCGTTCCAATTGTCCCGCTGCAGGGTCACGCCGGGCAGCGCCTCGACATCCCGTTGCGTGGAGGTAACGACGGAGAAACTAGTCACGGGAAACCAGCGCTGCGAATAACGCGGCCACAAGAAATTGACAAAATTTCATGGTGCGCCCGCATCGAGTTCCAATTGCGAGATACTACTGCGCAATATCAGAGGTGACAAGTTTTCCGTATTTTCAACCTAATGATTAATACGCGTCCAAGCGCCTTGACTGTTTTCGCGCGAAACGGCGCCTTTGATGCATTATGATCAGACCGGCCGATCCAATACTAACGATGCACGCGCGGGAGCGGGTTTCGTCGATGAGCGAGTCGTCGCTATCGAGTGCATTCCGGGCACCGCGCAACGACCGATCATAGGGCGCATTTCTGCCGACTAGAAACCTCCGGCGAAATCGCCCCCTACACGCGAGGTCAAGATCGAAGGCCGGACCGAATTTGGATCAGACCAGATAGCCTCGGCGCGCCGAGCACCGGTAACCGTTGCTGTCATTGTGCGCGTTCAGCATCGTGGATGCCTTGGTGCGCTTGAATCGCTTCTGGCAATAGGGGCACTCGACCGTGTAGTTGGCGGCTCGTGTCCGGGAGCCGCGACGCGACGCGATGGACATTCCGCCCCCACCTCCGCCCGGATTACCCTTGAAGGGTCTTCCGAAATACTGGTTTTGCGGCGCTTCCCCTGCCTTCGACAACTCGATCTCGAAACGCGGTTCGAATCTATCCTCGGTAGCAGTGAGCGTCTCCACTTTCGGGTGCAGGAATGATTTGATTCCGGGGCCTGAGCGGGCACCGCCGGTCAGGTCGTACGCATAGAAATATTCGCTGGCATGCCCGTCTTGGCGACGCTTGTACGCTAGTGAATACGGCTCAATCACACGCTCCGTGCCGTCATAGGTTATGCGCATCAGGCAACGACGGGCGCCCGCATCCAAGATGAGATTACGATACTCTGCTGGATAAAACGGATCGGGACCCCATGCTGCCGTGTCGCTATTGCCGAAGATAAACTCGATCGCGGCATTGAATCCCTCGGTAACGCGGTCGAAATCGAACCGGCTCGCCGCAGGACAGACGATATATTTGTTCCAGACGCTTCCGAAAAACGCCATCGGCAGTCCCAGCAGGATCCGTTTCGCTGAGCCGGGGCTTCGCTCGAATATAGTTTTACGCAGGAACGTGCTGAGGACAAGGGATCGGTCGACTGCGATTGATCGCTCCAGAAACGTCGCATAGACTAGGTCGTACAGATCAAAGGAGTGTCGCCGTTGCAGGAGACACTTCAGCTTGTTCGCGAGCAATTCTTCGAGCGAGACGCAGACGACTCCGATCCGGCAATCGCTCGCATCGGAATAGGGGTGCACCAGGGGGCGGACAACAGTCGGCAGCAAGAGCCTGTCGAACTCAGTAACATCAAGTTTGACGCTAATGGTGAGATCGCCTCGTGCCCCGTAGAAATCGCGAAAGTAGACCTTGCCCTTGAAGGATTGCCGCTGGGCGTCGATCATCCGGTCTGCAATGAAACTATTTTTCTCCGTGTCGAACACCACTCCGCAGGCATCCTGCGCTGCACGGCATGCTTCGTTGATCTCCTTCTGAAATCGTTCTGGGTCGATAGCGGATGTGACGCTGAAATCTAAATCTGAGGAGAAGCGCGTATTGGGATAATACGCTTTGCGCATGCAGTTGCCGCCTTTGAAGACAAGCAGTTGGCTAAGGTAGGGATTTTCGTAGAATGCCTTGAGCAACCAGCCGAACACATAGTCGCGCTCGACATGGGCAGTGTGGACGCCGAGAACTTCTCCCTGCGTATCGATTTCGTCGCGCTCGATCATGTCGGCAACTTACCTCACGGTCGACCGGAAGGGTAATCGTTTAAACACCCTGCCGAATGGCAGCTTGTCTCGATCAGGCCGGCGGAAGCGGGCCTTCCCACACGGCTGACTGAACAAACGGCAGCTTACCCCCATCGCTTTCCATTTACCGGACTGTCGGCAACGTCCAACTTTTCCGCTCTTCGTCGAGCGATGGGAAGCTCAAAACGCACCATACCGCAGGAGCAGAGAGACGCCTTCGCGAGAATGATTTCATTCCATCGACGAAGGGAACATGCTATGAACGCCTTGCAGCTCAGGGTGATCGAAATGACCGAACGCAGACCTAGTGATCCGCGCTCACCAGAGCGTTCCGAATGGTCAGGCTTTGCTGAAATCGATCGGGCGATCGCTGAAAACGGTTTAACAGCATATCGCTGGAAAAAGGCTTGGGCTGATCCGTGGAACCGCGCAGCAACGTTCGCAATTTTGGCGGTGATCGGAGCAGGCTTCGCATATTTGGTCGGTGCCGGCATGCAACTTTGGTGATCACCATTCTTTAACAGCATCCGCCGCTTCTGCGCTGGCACCACGTGCATCTCGAGTGCCGGCGCTAAGCGTTCCCTGAAATGCGCCAACGCGTCTTTTGCCGTTGGCCCGTGCATTACCGACTTCTGTCTCAATCGACCTAACTGCACCGTTGTCGCTCGAGACTGCCGGTGGGGCAGGGTTCGGGGTCACTCCAGCCGAACTCCGGATTGAGCCCGCGCTTGTCACTGTCGGTCTGGCAACAGGTGCAAACTTGGGCAGCGTGAGGCTATTCTCTATTTCGTCATGCAATTTATCCGCATAACCCTCAACGAAGCGCGCTTGCATCTCCCGACCTTTGGCACTGAGCTGAAAGTCGATGTCGTCGAACCTGGCGTTGCCGTAGAAGTCGCGGTTGGCCTCAAGTTCACCAAGCCCCCATTCGCGATACGCTTGGCTAAGATTGAGAGAACCCGTCACGCTGTTGCCGCTCATCCAAGATGCCTGGCTTTCGAGCCTTGCTGCTGTTTCTTCGGCGCGCCGCGCCTCACGCGTGTATGTCTGCGCCTCCGTCAGGGAATTAGTCAGCCCGCTCGCACTGGTGGAGCTTGCTGAATTGGAATCCGTAGAAACGTTGCGCACAAAGCCATCGCGCGTGCTCGACCAGTTTCGGCTGTCCGAAAGCTGACGCAGACTACCAACGATCTTCGATCGATCTTCCGACGCGATACCGATGTCGCTGTCCGTCCAAGACCGTGTACCGCCACCCTTCAATCCCACCGACGCCGAGCCGGGTCCGGCCGATACGCCCGCTTTTACTCCGGCTTCTCCTCCTAAGAAAAATGATGTGGTGATATCGTCGCTGGCACGACGAGATAGGCCGAACTGCCGTTGAAGTGTGCGCGACGCATTGTCTACTTCGCTAAAGGCTGTCTGAATGCTGTTGCCTGTGTTGGTGCCGGTTGCCGTCTCGCTTGATGATCCTGTCGAATAGGCGTTTCGCAATTCTCGAAACCTGGTGACCGCCGCGCTCGTTGATTGCGCAGCTAGGTTGGCATAGGTTTCGCTCTGCGTGCGGCTTTGACTGGCGAGCGTCGACAGGCGTGACGTGAATTCCTGCCCGAGGCTCGGCGTGAATGGGTAGGACGAGTTCGGGACCTGATCGAAGCTGTTCTCGCCAAAGCTCGTCGTCTGGGTGCCGTTGGCGCTGAACCCGCGCGTCTGCGCCGCGCCGTAGGTGAAGGACGGTGCGGTCGTGCCCTGTCCGAACTGGCGCGTCAGCGCATTGCTGGTCTCGATGCTCGAATTGCCGATCCCGACATTGCCGGTCGAGGCTTCGCGGGCGGCTTCCTCGGCGGCATTCTGCGAGGGGTTGAGGTACGAGACGGCCTGCCCGGAAATCGCCATCGCGCCCTTGGCAACACCGCCGGCGAGGAACGGTACCGAGGCGATCAGATAGCCCGCGAGCAGGCCGATGTCGCTGTTGACCTCGGACATCCCGTTGAACGTCGCAAGCGTGAGGCCGTTCGTGCCGGTCGCAGCGCTGACATCGCCCGCGCCCTTCCACATCAGGATCATGTGCAAGATGACGAACAGCGGTCCCCAGGCAGCGAGATAGAAGAAGCCGGTGACATAGCCCTTGAGCGCGGCGGGGCCGCTTTTCGGCAGCAGGAACAGCGGAAACAGGACCGGGAACAGCGCATAGAACAGGATGGTCAGCACGATATTGAGCAGCGGCACCCATTTCATGGCGTTCTGCGCGATCGAGCCATAGGTGCGCTCGGTCTGAATATCGGCGCGGGTCTGCGCATAGACGTCCACGCTCGACGCGCCCGAGCTGCCCGACATCGCATGCATCGCCGCGCCCATCGCGTTGATGGTCAGCACCTGCTTAAAGATCGACGCGGCGTTCGACGAGACGCCCGTCAGATATTGGTAGGCGACGGGCAGATCGGCAAACAGCTTGGCCTTGGCCAGCGCGGCCGCCTCCTTTGGATAGAGCTGGCGACCGAAGATGGTGCCCATGTCGTCGACGAGGCCGACCCATTGCTGATTGAGCGAGGTATAGGCCTCGCGGCATGTGACGATCGTCGAGGTCACGGTGCCCCCCTGATCGCGCGTCAGAAATTTCTGCGCGCGCGCCTGGCTGCCCGGTCCGATCACGCTCCAGATGTCGGGGGCATCGGCCAACGTCTTCATCGACGTGCGGCCGAGCAAGACATCGTAGAACACGCATTGCCGGAAATGTTCGTCGAGGTTGGCGGCGAACTCGGGGTCCGAGATACGCAGGCCTCTGGTCGCATCGAGCAGCCGCGCGCCATAGATCATGCCGTTCTTCGAATAATTGAGATCGCCGGGCAGCCCGAACACCACTTCGGACGCGCGGACGAGATAGTCGCCGACCTGGCTGGTGAAGCTCGCCATCAGCGCGAGCCCCAACGGAACGCTCGCGACCGTCGCGGGTGCGAGGCCCGGATCGATGCGGTCGGTGACCTTCACGTCGAGGCGAGGCACCATCAGGCACGAGTAGATGAGTGTCGCGCCCAGAAACCAGTTGAGCCAGGCACGCCAGTCGGCGTTGAACGCGACGGTCAGCGTTGCCAGCGCCAGACCGATCACCATCACAACCTGAAGGAGGCTCTTGTAGCCACCGTCACCCGTCCAGGCGGCGACGGCGTTGAGCGCGTTGACGAGATAATCGCCGCCGCCGACCGTGAAGATCTCGACCATGGTTTTGCCCTTCTTCGATCAGTGGACAAGTGCGCGGCTGGTCACACCGCGCGACCAGTCGAGCGATGCGGCCATGCCCGGCGACATCTGGGCGGCGAGCACGTTTTCGAGGAATGCCGTCTTCTCGATGATCTGCATGATCGCCGTCACCCGCGCCGTCGTGTTCGCCTGCTTGTCGGCGAGCGCGGTCTTCACCGCATTCACCTGCGTCTGCCACATCGCGATCTTGGCCTCATCGGCCCCGATGAAACTCGACATCGAGCGGCCTGCCTCGCCGACGATGCGGTCGAGCAACGCGTAGAGCAGATCGACCGAGGCGATCTCCGACAGCGTTGCCCGGTCGTCGGTCGGCATCCCGCGGCCGTACGCCGCCTGCACGGTCAGGATCTTGTAGAGCGGTACCGAGGCGACCTGCAGCAGCTCCTTCTGCGGTTCGGTGATCGGCGTGTCGCTGCGGATCGCTTCGACCATGCCGTCGATCAGTGCCGAAACGCGCGGACGCAGCGCCTTCGACGTCGCGATGTTGAGCGTCTTGAACGTCGGGTTGAGGCACTTGTCCGGCTCATCGCAGTCGAACACCTTGACACTCGTCCCCTGCGTGCCGTCGAGCAGTGCGGTCACAAGCGTCGACGATGCGTCGCCCGCGAACGGCACGAATTTGCCGGGTTCGCTGTCCTTGGGCGGTACGTAGATGATCGTGCCGATCAGCGTCATCGCATATTCGGCAAGCTCGCGGTCGAAGGTACCCCCTGGCGAGAAAAATGCGGACTTCTTGAGGATCGTCCAGGTGTAGTTGCGCGGCACGCCCGGATTGACGTCGTCGTATTTGCCGCCGCCCTGCGTACTGGTCGACGCCCGCTGGCCGCGGGTCCCGCAGCCATGCTTGGCGGCGGCATAGTCGGTGAAGATGCCTTCCGAATTGCCGATCGCCTCGCAGATCGCCTTGTCGGCCAGATCGCCCTTGGGCCAGATGCCGCCGACCAGCCCCTGCGCCAGCTCGCAGCTGTTGATGTTGAGGTTGTTCATCAACTGCGCCTTCTGGCTGAACTCCTGCATGATCTTCGAGCATTCAGGGCAGACGGTGTCGATCGCGAGACTGAAGGCGAAGCCGACGGCATTGTTGGCAACGGCCTTCAGCATCGCGACGATCTCGCTCGCGTTGATGAAGCTGAAGCTGCCGGCAAACAGATCGATGCCGCCGCAGCCGGCGCGCGCCGAAGGCAGCTGCAGGTTGGCGATGTTCGTCGTTTTCTGCGGGAAGCGTGTCCACACGTTGCCGAGCGTGTAATAGCCCGCCGACTGCCCCTGGAACGCCGTCGGCCCGGTAACGCGCGCAGCGCCCCCGACATCGGTCATGAAGCTGTCCATCGACTGGCCGACGTCGGCGATGGCACTGGTCGATGTGGTCGACAGGAGGGCGAGTGCGGCAAGTGCCGCACCGAATCTCTTAGTAATCATGGCCGGCCTCGCGTTTGGTCAGGAGGAAGATGCGGTCCTGGAGCTCGTCGGCGGACATGACGCCGTAGCCGATCGGGACCGGACGGTTGGTGGCGCTGTCCCAGAGGACGACGGCAGGGGTGACCTTGCCTTCGAGTCCCATGCGCGCGCGCTGATTGGTCTCGACGGTATAGCGCGGGAAGGACTTCGACGGGCCGCCGTCGGTCGAGATCGCCCGGACCGTGATGCCATAGGTATCGGCGACCGACTTCACGATCGGCGACATGATCTCGCACGCCGCACAGCTCTGCGCGAAGAAGTAGAACAGCCCGTAGCGCTGCGACAGCGCGCGCAATGTCGTGTCGCGCTCGGCGGCGCGCGCGTCGGTCCAGGCCCGCTTGCCGAGCGTCGAGACCGGACGCTGCAGCGTATAGTCGAGCTCGGGGTCCTGCCACAAAGCGCGCTGCCAGACGTCGGAGAACAGCGAGGCGCGGTCGAGCTGTGCGCGCTGGAAGCGGACATAGGCTGTGACGTTCTCGGGACTGGGTTCGAGGATGGCGCGCGCCTTCAGCTCCCTGAGCTCGGCTGTCACCGCGTCCATGCGGGCGGCAGCGGTCGGCGGTGGCTTCTGGGTGTCGGGTTCCGGATCTGCCTTTTGCTTCGGCTTGACGCAGTAGAACCAGCTGCCGAGCCTGCGCTCGCGGCAGTAGAAGGCGTCGTCACCATCGTGCGTGTCGATGGACGCGGGCGCATCGGCGGCGGGCGCGGCGTGCAGCGGCATCGTCGCTGTCGCGAGCGCGACAAGGACGAAGGCGTCAATTGCGGTGCGCGGCATAATAGGCCTCGATTTTCTGCTGGATCTGGGCGGTGGCCTCGAGCTCGTCGGGGAGCTTTGCGGCGTCGGTAAACTCGGCATAGACTTCGGAGAAATCCATGCGGCTCAGGTCGAGCCGCGCGAACTCGTCGAGCGTGAAGCCGCGGCATTGTTCGGTCTTCGGGCTGGCCCAGCGCTTGCCGAGCTGCGTGCGCCCCTGTTCCTGGAAAATACGCGAGAGCTTCGATTCAAAGCAGCAATAGACCTTGCGCTTGGTCAGGCAGATGCCGAGGAAACTCTCGCTGCAATAGGGGCCGACATAGGCACACAGCCCCTTGCGGTCGCGCTCGTCGAGCAGCGCCTCTTCGCGCGCGCAGCCGAGCGCAAGCAGGATCGGCCCGCCCGGAAGCAGCGGAAACGCGCGGCCCCGGCAACAGTCGAGCAGCCCGAACACCGCCTGTTTGCAGCTGTTGCGCGTTCCCTTGAACAGCTGAAGATCGGCGGGGTCGAATTCGCGGCGTGCCTGGTTCGCGGCGTTGAGCGCCGTGACCGCGTCCTTGAACTCGTCGTTTGGCTCGCGGTCGATCGTCTCGCAGGCGCCGTCGATGCAGTAGACATCGCCGTCGCAGATATATTGCTGCGGCGCGCCGGTGGCGGCCGGCACCGGGCAGTCGTACTGCCGCTCGAACGACTTGCACGGCTCCTCGCCGGTCAGGCAGGTCTCGGTCAGCAGCCGGCACTGACCGTTCGCCGCGAGCGCATCGCAATCCTGTGCGGGCGTTTCGGTCCGGCACTGATAGGTCCGCGTCCAGGCCCAGCATGACTGCGTCACGGCGACGCCATCGACCGTGCGCGTGACCGGATCGCTGTCGGTGCAGGTCTCGCCCCCCGCCGTGCAGGTCGCATCGGAGGCCAGCGCCGTACATGCGCTTTCCTGGCGCGTCGTTGTGATCGCCGTGCGCGGAGTCACGCTCTCGGGTGTCTGGCCCGGTACCGGCGCCGAGCAGGTCATCTCGCGCACCGGGTCGCCGGGCTCAGTGCACCAGCGCCGCCCATCAATCTCCGACCATTGCAGACAGCGACCGGGGCGGGTCCCGGTATGGGTGCAGCTTGGTATCTGGAATGCCGTGCAATCGCCTCCGGGCGTGCCGCCGTCGGAGCACAGATACAGATAATCGGTCGTCGTCGTCGCCCGCGCGACCAGCGCGATCGGGCAGAGCTTCGTGCTCTCCTCGGCCTTGTACCCGGTGTTGCAGGTGGCGGTGTAGCGCGCGGCCCCGCCGTTCCCCGGCGGCAACGGCACGCAGCGACCCTGCCCACCGCCCGTGCTCATCCCGCTGGTATAGGTCATCGGGTCCTGCGCAATCGTCCTTCCGCGCTGCGTCGTCAGCGCAATATCGCCGGGCGCGAACCGCGCGCGTGTATCGATCGACGACCGCATCGTGCGGTAGCCGTCATTGCTCGGGGCAGTCCGCCCGGCGTCGACGGTCATCCGGTCGGGCACATCGAAGTAGCGCGACTGGTCGGGCACGCCTTCGAAATTGGGCAGACGTTCGGCGGTCGGTTCGGTCGTTGCGGCGGCCTGCGCGGCAGGGGCGACGCTTGTCCCGAATGCCTTGCCGTCGGCACGCGCCGCGTCGGTCGTCTGCGCGCGGGCCGGTTGAACCGCGGTAAGGCTGCAGAACGCCAGGGTCAGGATGAGGCGCATCATTGCCGGTCTTCCGTTGCCAGGCGCGCGAGATGGAGCGCGGCCAGTCGCGCACCGGGTCCGCCGCCGCGCGCAAAGCTCTCGAGCGCATAGCTCGCGGTCACATTGCCGAGCATCCGGTCGTGCGGGGGCACGGCGGTCACGCAGTCGAACCCGTCGCACAGGTCGAAATCGGCGCTCGTCATGACATAGGCCGGCACCACACCGACACCGAAGGCGCGGAACAAGCGCGGATCGATGCCGACGCCATCGAGGCGCTTGCCGGGCTCGACCAGCGCGGCCAGTGCGCTCGTAAACGTCCGGAAGTTCCCGCCCGGGAACCCGCGGAAGACGACCGTCCCACCCGCCGCAGGCACATCGCGCAGCATGGTGCGGAGCGCGTCCTTCGGCATCGACAGACTGGCGAAGGCGATGAAGCGCGGTGCCGATCCGAGCGACGCCTTTTCGGCATCGCTGATCCCGGCAACGAGCGCGTCGAAGTCGAACGGCCCCGAGGTGCCCGCGGCCTTCGTGCTTCCGGCTGCAGCGGCATAACGCGACCGAGCCGTCCGGGCGGCTTGATCCACCCCGCGCGCCTCGTCGCGCAACTGGTCCGCACGCGCGCGTGCGCTGGCAGCGAGCGCCTCGGCATCGGCAGTGGCGTTCTTCGCACGCGCACGGATCGCGACAAGGTCGAGATCGCCAGTGGCTTCCTGCGCGAGCGCGAGGCCGCAACCGCCAGCGAGCGCGGTGGCAAACAGGAGAATGTGGAGCCTGATCATAATGCGCAGCAGTTCCGTTTGCGCCAGACCAGATAGCCCATGTCCTCGCCGATGGCGGGATAGACCTGGCCTGCGCTCATGAAGGTGGTCGACGTGCCGATTGGTGCGCAGGCGTGCCTGCCCCGCGTCTGCGGGTTGGGATTGGTCGCCTGGAACCGGTATTGCTGCTTGCGCATCACCGGCATCAGATATTTGCCGCACAGGCCTTTCTCGCCCATCGTGCCCCAGGCAACGAGTTCGCGGTGAAGCTTGTAGGCAAAGCGGGCGAGCACGAGACGGCTCGCCTGGACGTGGCCGATCGTTGCCGACACATTGCCGTTGAGCGGATACATCCCGCCCTGGCAGCCCGCACACCAGAACAGCTTGTCGCTCGGTAGTTTGGTCGTCGCAAGAACACAGTCGGCGGCGCAGGCGGCAAGCGCCAGCGGATTGGCAAACAGCACGGCTTCCGGATTGATGATCGTCGTGAGTTCGCTGTCCTGCCAGAGCGGATCGATCTCGGTGATATAGAGAATATCGATCGAGCCGGACTCGAGGCAGAGAAAGTCGGTCGCGATCTCCATCCAGTAGATGAGCGGATAGGCGTACCAGTGGACGTGCCAGCTCGAATTATACTGGCTGATGCCGCCGACCGCAGAGGGGCCTGCCATCGTCTTGAACCCGATGTCGAACCCGGGATCGAGCTTCATCCCGCCCAGATTGACGAAGCACCACGGCTTCATGCTGACATCGGCGAGCCGCACCGGCTCCCAGAAGCCCATCGCGATGCCGGGCCTGACCCCGCACAGACACACGGGCAGATCGGGGTTGTCGGTGTCGGGACGCCCGGCGAGCGACGGCCAGATCTTGAGACCGCCGACCGACAGCGGAAACAGGCACGACCAGCAGATGTCGGTGATCGGGTTGACGAAGCGACCCGTGCACCGCCCCGGCGTCCCGCCTGCACGTGCCGGTGTACTGGCGATCAGCGTCGCCAGCAGACCGAGCAGCACGACGAGCGCGACCCATGCGACGCGACGTTTCCGCCGCTCGCGGAAGTGCACTTGTGCCGAGGCGAGCCATGCACGGTTCGACGTCGCGCGGATCATCGGGCAAGGTCCTTCGTCGAAAGGGCAATCTCGCGGACCCGCAGGCTTCGTCCCTGCTGATCGACGACAGCGGGCACCGCGCGAATCGCGAAATGTGCGACGAGCTTGCCGCCCTGGTCGAAATAGAAGCGGCGTTGCCGCGTTTTCATGAGGTCGAGCGGCGCGCCATTGGTGAGGATGAGCTTTGCAGCAGCCGGGCCATAGGTGGCCATGGCCCAGGCGAGCTGTCCGGCGTCATCGCCGTCGAGGAACACGAGGGGGGTCCGCAGCGGCACCGTGTCGAGCGGATTGACGCGCGTTCCCTGCGGCCAGATCACGCGTCCCTTGTCGTCGGCGATGTCTGCCGAGACGGTGATCGTCAGATCGATCGTCCAGCTGCGCGGCGTCGTCGCTGCAACGAGCCCGGCCACCGGCACCGGGCGGTTGATGCGCGCGATCGTGCGACGCTTCAGCCCCTCGTTGAGCCGGTCGATCTCGCCTGTCGCCTGCAAGCGGTCGAGGCGCGCCTTGATGACGCCGAGGAGGTCGGGTTCGACGACCGGCCAGACCGCGCCCGCCTGACCATAGTCGCGGGCCAGCGCGAGGGTGGACTGTCATGCCAGAAAGCAAGGCGCAGAAGAATGAGGCGCGCATCACATCACCGGCCGCGCGACGCCGAGGATCTGCCGGGCGCACACCCAGCCGATCGCCGCGTAACGGCTGTCGAGCCCGTCCTTGTGCTCGGTGCCGACAAAATAGCAGCCGCGCGGAATCGTGCCGACCGGGCCGAGCGCAAGCGGTTCGCCCCGCGTGCTGACGGGCCTTTGCCACCGCGACGGGGCGATCGTTGACGTAGAAGGTCCGGCCTTCGCGGGCGACGACATCGCCGGGCATGCCCCAGATGCGCTTGCCGAACGGATGCGGTTCGGGGCCGAAATGCCGTGCGATCAGTGCGCCCGGGGGCGGCATGAACACGATCGTATCGCCGCGCACCGGCACGCGCTCCCGGTCGATCCACAGCGCCCAATAGGGAAGACTGGGCGAAACGTTGATCAGCAGCGCGTGACGGCTCGAGAAACCGGCGAGTGAGGCATAGGCCATCCCGCAGGCAACGAGCCCGCTGAGCACTGCCCAGCGTGTCGCACGGGTCAGACGCGCGGTCTCAGCGGCGGGCATCGTCGCCTCCACTCACCGCGCGCGCCACCTTCGCACGCACACCGCCTCGGTCATGTCGGGCGCACCGCCGCTGACGACCGCCTCGGCAACAAGGACCGTGGTACCATCCTTGCCGAGTGCCGCGACCGCGTTTTCGGTCGCCTTCAGATAGGCAGCGATCCGCGCCCGCATGGCTTCGGGGTCGCGTCCGCCTGCGCGCTTCGGTTTCGACGAACTCGCCCATCACGCGCGCCAATTGCACCGTCACGATCCGGCGGCTCTGCAGCTCGAGGATCATATGCGTTGCCCAGGCTCCCCAGGCGAGGTTGGCCGCCGCGACGACGCCGAGCACCAGGGTGCGGTATCTCAGGACCGGTCTGGTCGGGTGTGCCATCGGATCGGTCATCGGCGGGGCTCCCGGGCAAGCGTGGTCACCAGATCGTCGACGAAGCCCGGCAGGCGCACGAGCGCGATGAGGCCGGTCGCGACGGTGAACAGGACTTTCAGATCGGCGCCGAACTCCAGGCGCCGCGCCGCATCGGCGGCAACGAAGCGCGTCGCGAAATTGTCGATCTGCGCGAGCGCGAGGTTGAGGTCCCAACCGACCAGTAGAAGAAAGGCGAACGCGGGAAGCCCGAGCGCCATCAGCACGGTCGTCGCTGAAAAGCCCGCCGTCCTCAGCAGCGTATAGGCGGCATCGCCCGCGATGCGACGGGCGACTCCGGGCCACTGGACCGGTTCACGGGGCTCGGGCGGGGGCATATCGTCGATGAAGGTCGAGAAGTTCGTCGGCATGAGGTCAGCTTTCGGCAGGCGTTGCAAAGGCGACGCGTTCGATGGCTTCGTGGAGCGGCAGGCCCGCTTCGAGTCCGGCATCGATCGCGGCATAGGTGGCGGGCGACGACGAGAAGACCGTCGCCGAATAACGGTCGAGCACGAGGCGCCCGAGCGTCTCGACCTCGGGGCCCTTGATGAACACCTCGCTGTATTCGTCGCCGTGGCGTTTCAGGCTGCGGATCAGCGTCTCGGTGCGATCGTCGATGTCGAGCCGCGCGCTTTTCCTGAAATCGGCAATCGTCTCGGGCTTCTGCTGGAGCACCAGCAGCCAGTCGCTGTTCTCTAGCGCCGCCGTCGCGCCGTCGGACTTGTAATAGTCGTTGAGCGACTGGGTCGCGGTCGCAAGCGCGCCGCCATATTTGCGGCAGGTCCGCGCATAGGTCTCGACGAACGCACCCATCGACCCGCCCTTGAGCATCGCCCAGGCCTCGTCGATCAGGAGGAGTTTGCGGACGGTGCGCGGGCTGCGCATCATCGCCTGGCTCGTCAGGAACATGACCGCCGACAGGATAACCGCACGCAGATCGTCGCGCCCGGCAAGATCCGACATCTCGAAGACCGTGAAGTCGTGCGTCAGATCGAGCGTTGCCACGCCGTTGAAGAAGGCGCCGTAGCTGCCCGCGCTGGTGAACGGGGTCAGCGCGGTCGCGAGATCGGCCCCCACCGGATTGGCGAGACCTGCAAGTTCGGTCGCGATCGCGTCGATCGACCCCGAAGTGCCGGATTTCTCCCAGACCCGGTTGACGCTGGCATCGATCAGCCCGCGCTCAGTATCGCTCAGCGGCGCACTGCTGCGCGCCATCTGTCCCACCATCGCCTTGACCATCCCGAACGCATCGAGCCGGTAGTCCTCGTCGGCCGCCGCGCGGTCGGCATCGATCATCGAGAAGGGGTTGAGGCAGAATCCCGATTTGAGCGTGAACTCGACGAAGCGTCCGCCCTGCAGTTTGACCGAATGCTCGAAGCTGCGGCCATCGTCGATGACGACGACCTTGGCACCCGCGCCGCGCAATGCCGCGCACAGTTCCTGCAGCAGGACCGACTTGCCCGAGCCCGACTTGCCGCAGATCGCGACATTGTGATTTCCCGCCTCGTTTTCGAACGGCGACCAGAAGAAGGGCTGGCCACGACGCCCGACGAACAGCAGGTGCGGCTGATCGGAGCCGAGATACTCGCCCTGCACCGGGGCGACGTTGGCGGCGCTCGTCGACAGCAACGTCCGGAAGCGCTTCAATCGCTCCATGTCGGTCGCAAGGCCATCGGCGAGCGCGAGCGGCATGGCGGCGAGCAGCCCCTGGATCTGGAGGTAGCGCTCGTCGGCGAGGTCCCAGCCACAGGCCTTGTAGATCGACTTGACCGCGCGCTCATGCGCGTCACCGAGGCCCAAAGGCGAGTAAGTCGTCACCCCGTAGAACGCGCGGACGATGCGACGACCCTGCTGGAGTTCGGATTGGACATGCCGCCATTCGGCCGACTGGTCGGCAAGCTGCGGCAGGAAGCGCGCACTCTTGCTTCCGGCAAGGCTCGTCGTCCGCATGAACTTGTAGCCCGCCCGCGCCGAGGCTGCTTCCTGATCGGGGTAATGGAGACAGAGCATCGTCGCGGCAGGGCACGGGAAGCGCAGCTTGTCGGTG
>CBDFKZ010000002.1:0-25490 GCA_965248965.1 Sphingomonas sp. | reverse complement strand
AAGTCTTGCTTTTCCGCCGGTGTTCTGCTTATGTTTTCCACTGCTGTTTTTCGCTGATCGGCGCAATCCGCGTTCGATTGAGGGAAAGAATGAGGGAAGGAAAAGTGGGATCCAAAGGGGATTTCTAAACTACCTCCGGGTCAAGAAAGCCGGGGCCGGCCGCCACTTCGACGGTACGGTTCCAGGGCTGTGTCTCGTTGTCCAGCCGAGTGGCTCGCGCTCCTGGGTCCTTCGCCTTCAACGTATGGGACGGCGCCGCGATCTGGGGCTCGGGGGATTCCCCGATGTCGGTCTCGAACAAGCGCGAGAGAAGGCTCGAGAGCTAAGGAAGTTGGCCGCAACGGGCGCCGATCTTGTCGCGGCGCGCGACAAGGAGCGCGTCGTCATCCCCACGTTTCGCGAAGCGGCGGAAGCCTGCCACAAAGCGCGTGAACAAGGTTGGGCCCCGCGTCATGCCAAGGCGTTTCTCGCGACGCTCGAGCTTCATGTCTATCCGGTCATCGGCAGGCTGCGGGTGGATAGCGTCGATGAGAAGGACATCGTCGCGACGCTCAGCCCGTTGTGGCACACCAAGCCTTCGGCCGCGCGCAAGCTGCGCCAGCGGATCGGCGTCGTCCTCGACTATGCCAAAGGTTCGGGCTGGCGGACGAGCGGCGCGCCGCGCGACGGTCTGCGACCGCTCTTGGCCAAGCAGGCGAAGGCAGGCAATTTTGCGGCCGTTCCTTATGAAGAGGTTCCCGCACTTGTCGGCAAGCTCGGCGCGAGCGACGCCACAAGCGGCCGCCTGGCGCTGATGTTCACGATCCTGACAGCAGCGCGATCGGGCGAAGTCCGCGCGATGAAATGGTCGCACCTCGATCTGGCGCGCAAGCTATGGGTCCGGCCCGCAGCGCTGATGAAAACGGGCGAAGCGCACAGTGTCACCCTGTCGCCGCAGGCGCTCGGCATCCTTGAGGCTGCCGCGGCGAGGCGGTCAAGCAAGAGCGATTGCCTGGTCTTCGCCGGGACGGGGGATCGGCCGATGTCGGACATGACTCTCTCAAAGGCGCTGCGGACTGCAGGTCGGCTCGAAACGGTTCACGGATTTCGCTCATCCTTCCGGGACTGGGCAGCCGAGCGCATGCCTGAAATACCGGATGCCGTCGCCGAGGCAGCGCTCGCGCACGTTGTGGCTGACAAGGTCGTCGCCGCCTACAAAAGAACAAACTTCATCGAAATGCGCCGCGAACTGGTGGACGCGTGGGGACGGTACTGTGTGGTGCCGCCAACTTCCAATCGGCGTACGAAGCGCAAAGTCGCGGAAAGTCTGAAGTGAACCAGTAAATCCCGCGGACGTCGGCCAGCTTCTGTAACCTTGTAGAGCCTCGTCATGAAACATTGGTACTAAGCGCCTGGCAAAAACCGTCCAGCGGCAGGGATCGGCAAGCGTCCGTCCAAGGCCGTTCTGCGGCGAACGTCCGACCGAATGACCGTTTTCGAGTTGCGCGGGAGACCGGCTCTACGACGATGTTTGGTGGACAGCGGAATGGCAGGTTTCGGATCATCGACCGCCCATAACGGACATCCGTGCAACCAAAACAAAGGCGACCGTGCGCCCTATGGTTTCATTCACTGCTACATCGGTCGATCCCAACAGCTGACCCGGTTGATTGCCGTTACCCCTCCGACAGACTCACGAGGTTCGTCGTCGCAAAACGCACGCCTCGCTCAGCTTGAATGCTGTCTGCCAATGACCGCACGGCATCGATCGGACCTTTGAGGATCGTGCTTTCAAGACAATTATCGTGATCGAGGTGGACGTGAGTCGTCGAGACCACGATGTCATGGTGCTCGTGCTGCAACGTCAAAAGCCGTCCTGCCAGCGCGCGCACGTGATGGTCGTAGACATATGAAAGATTGGCCACGCACAGTTGCTGACCAGTTTGCTGCAGCTTGCGGCTATCCACCTCGCGACGAATAAGATCGCGGACAGCTTCGGAACGGCTCTGATAGCCCTGCGCCTTCACGATGTCGTCGAAATCGGCTGCAATGTCCTCATCGAGCGAGAATGTGACGCGTTGCATGATGCCTCCTACCTTCCTCAAATATTATATCGCCTGATTGCATCCTTACTTCCGACCGTCTCGTAGCTGTGGAACAATCGACGTAAGCAGATATTGCGCAAATATCTTACCACGAGGGACTGTCATGAACTTTAGGTCCGTCCCCCGTCTGGGCGCAAATGTGCTGGTCGTAGCGGGATCGTGCTCGCTCTTCATCCAGGCTGCAAATGCTGCGCCGAACGAAAGCCCCGACGCGGATCGTGCGAGGTCGAGTGACATCGTCGTGACCGGCCGCGCGACCGACCTGATCGGCGTTGCAGGGGCAGCGTCAGAAGGGATCGTTGGCCGGATCGACCTGGAAGCTCGTCCGATCCAGCGCGTCGCTGAATTGCTCGAAACTGTTCCAGGATTCATCGCCACCCAACATTCTGGTGGTGGCAAGGCAAATCAGTATTTCCTGCGCGGCTTCAACCTCGATCACGGCACCGATTTTGCGGTGTTCCACGACGGCGTGCCGCTAAATATGCGCACGCACGGCCACGGCCAGGGCTATCTCGATCTCAATTTCATCATTCCCGAACTGATCGACACGCTCACTTTCGCCAAGGGACCTTACCGCGCCGAAAACGGCGACTTTGCGACTGCAGGGTCGGGCCGTTTCAAAACAGTCGACACGCTCGAAGCACCCTTCGTGAAAGCCGAAGTCGGCACCAGCAATTTCTACCGGATCGTCGCCGCCGGATCGACGAAGCTGGGCGCGGGCAATCTGCTGGTCGGCATCGAAACGCGCTATGATGACGGGCCGTTCGACCTGCCGCAGGATTTGAAGCTGGTCAGCGGCTTCGCCAAATGGACCGGGCCGCTGGCGGGCGGCACGTTGCGGGCGAGCGCAACAGGCTATCACGTCAAGTTCCGTTCGCCCGAACAGGTGCCGTTGCGTGCGATCCAAAGCGGTTTGATCCGTCGGCTTGGGTTTCTCGACAGCGATCTGGGCGGGGAGACAACGCGTATCGGTGGCGTGCTCAACTGGACGAATGATTCAAAGGCACCGCTAAACTTGCTTGCCTATGCGCATTATTACGACTTCCGGCTCACGTCGAACTTCACCTATTTCCTCGACGATCCGGTCAATGGCGACGAGTTCGAACAGCAGGATCGCCGTTTTGTCGTCGGCGGTCGTGTCGACAAACGCTTCAATTTCAAGCTCGGCGTCCCTGTCGAATTGCTGGTCGGAGCCGAAGGCCGGTATGATTTTATCGATCCCGTCGTGCTGTATCGCACCGATGCGCGCCGCGTGGTGTCGACCGTGCGCAGCGACAAAGTAACCGAAGGTTCGGGGGCGCTGTTTGCAGACGCCACGCTTCACCCGACATCGACAATCCGCGTTCTGCTTGGGGGACGCGTCGATCACTACACCTTTGACGTCCGCTCCGACCTCGCGGTCAACAGCGGCAAGAGTAGCGCGACGCGCGTCAGCCCCAAGGCGTCGATTGCTTGGGCGCCCATCGACCGACTTGAACTCTACGCGAATTACGGGCGTGGTTTTCATTCGAACGATGCGCGCGGCACGAGCATCAACATCGACCCGAACACCGGCAGTGCCGCCGACCGCGTCGACGCACTCGTGTCTGCAACAGGATACGAAGGCGGTGTCCGGATCAGGCCAGTCGATGGCCTGACGCTGACGGGCACTTACTGGTGGCTCGATCTGAAATCGGAGCTGCTGTTTCTGGGTGATGGCGGCACGACCGAGGCCCAAGGGCCGTCAAAACGTCGTGGATTCGAACTCAGCGCCTTTTATCAGCCTGCGCGCTGGCTGACGGTCGATGCCGAATATACCCAATCACGCGGCCGGCTCACCGACCTGCCTGACGGTGCCAACTACATTCCCGGCGCGATTGAGACCGTCATAGCGGGCGGCGTCGTCGCCAAATATGGCAAGGCGTCATTCGCCGTCCGGGCACGCCATTTTGGCAGCTATAGTCTCATCGAGGACAACAGCGTCCGCGCTGATCCGCTTACCGTCGTCAACGCGCGCGTCGAATATCAACTTGGGCGCGTCGAACTTGCCGCCGATCTGCTCAACGTATTCAACGCCAAAGACAATGAGATCGAGTATTTCTATGCGTCACGTCTGCCTGGCGAACCTGCGGGGGGCATCGAGGATCGCCACATACGTCCCGTCGAGCCACGCCAGTTGCGCGTTTCGGCCACGGTCCGTTTCTGATGATAGCTTTGTTGCGAGGCTACGGCTTTATGGCGCAAAGGGTGGTCGCTTAGTCAAGCTGCCAGTCAGCTTTCAAAAATGCCGATTGGGGGTCGGAACGGCAACATCTGGGGCGGTTGCCGTCAGGCGGCTTTTTGTCCTGGAACCTGCCCTTCAGCTTTCAGGCGGGTCTCGCACATAGTTGGCACGCAAACGGGGAAAATGGTGGAAAGGGGTCTGTCGGCTTTCGGGTGAAGGCACCTTCTAACCGGATTTACTGGCGACCTGCTCGCCGATCAAAATACCGCTTCGTTCGCCAGCCAAGCCATAGGGCGATCAATGCACTCGCGATCAAACAGAGGTCGAAAGTTATACCTGCGCGATCTACATCGTCCGGCCTACCTTCCGGCGCGACTACGAAGAACACGGCAACGAAATAGAGCACCAAAAAGGACGTGGCCGCGACGACGAAGCCGGACGCGATAGCGCCCGCCTTCACACCCTTGTAGTTGCCTGACCCCATGCGCCGAACCTGAACCAACGTCGGCTTTGTGGCAACCGTCGTTCGCCGCCCTACGACCGAGAGTGGGGCGGTTGCCGCCGGGCAGCTTTCGGTCCTGATACCTGACTGTAGGGCTCATGCTTGAATCGTTGACGCTGAGAGCGTCAATCGAAGCCGGACGTCGCACCGCGCGCAAAACAACCAGTCAGAGCTCACCGAACGATCTGCAAGGCGGCTAGCGCTCATCCAGTTGAGACAACAGAGAACTGCCTGGCCGTAATTTAAAAGGGTGCGGCACTTCGATCGCCGAGCAGGCGTCGCAGGCTTTCAACCTTGACCAGCGTGCTGGTTCCGATCTTAACGATTTCAACGTCGCCGGCCTTGATCAACTCGTAGAGTTTCGAACGCCCGATCCCAGTCATGCGCACTGCCACCTGAATCCTTACGGTAATCGGCTCGAAGTCGGATGACACCCGCATCGGTTTTTCTGTTGTCGCCTCGTTTTTCACCGCTCGCTCCTAGTTGAGGCCGAAAGCGGTTTCGCGGCGCGACAGTTCGGCAACATGCTCGGCCAAAGATTTGGCAATCATGCGGGCGGTTCCTGCGCCCCACCGCGGCCTGATTTCGGCAATGTCCTCGCCGAGAGCTTCGGCAAGGGCATTGGGTAGTGCTGCAATAAGCGCGTCAAGAAAGGGCGCCATATTGGTTGTGGCCCATTCGAACCCGAGGGCTTCCTGGCCAAGCAGCGCGAGAATGAGTGCCGGGCGGGGCTCGAATCCGGCGGCGGCAAAGATGTCGAGGGCTTCCTGCGTCGTCACCGGGCGCTTGCCGGCCAGGACACGTAACAGGGCATCCTTATGCAATCCGCTGCTGCGGGCGATCTCGCGGCGCGAGAGTCCCGAAGCGCGGACCGCCGCGTCGAGTACGGTTACGACACGTCGGTCAATATCCTTGCGATCAATCAAATCCATGTGAGTCGCTCCTTCGCGACTCAGATAGGCAGGAGCCTAGGGTGTAGGAAAACAAAAAGAACATAAGAAGAACACAAAGCAGAATACGACCGAGATGATTCGCGCCACAATGGCGCGACGGTGCGCCGATTCGGCGCGAGAGCGGTCTTGCGCAGAGCAGAAGCGGGTTCCCCGCGGCGCGGCGAGGGCCCAATCCTCGTGACCAAGGCGGATCGGCATGTTCCTAGTGCGATTTCCGTTTTCCTACATCGACCGAGCCCCGGCACCAAGATGACACAGCGGTCAAAACGGCCCGCTGCCACCCCTGGTTCACGGAGCACTCCCGATGCGTTTCCCGTCTCTCCCGCTCAAGTCGGCGCGCGCCGTCGACTATCTGGTTCCCGCAATTGCCGCGCTCGCAATCGCGACAGTGGCGCATGCCGGTGCCGATGCGACCTTCGCGCCGGCGCTGACCAAGTTCACCGATTTCCTCGAAGGCTCGGGCGGCAAGATCATCACGATCCTGAGCCTCGCCGCCGGTCTCATCGGCATGGCCTCGGGGCGTTTCACTCTGGGGCAGATCGCAGTCCCCGTCGGCGTCGGCATCGGCGTTGGTACGGGCGTCCCGATCGTCACCTCCGTCATCACCGCGGTCATTTAAACCGGGTGTTCTGGAAGGGCGGCTGATCCCATGACCGACCGGTACATCATCCCGCGTCACCTCGACGACCCCGAGCTCATCGGTCTGTGGACGATCGACGAATTCGCCGGGATGATCGTGCCGTTCGCCTGGGGCATTCTCGCGCAGCATATCTTCATCGGCATCGGTCTTGCCATGGCAACCTGGTACGTCCTGCGAAAGGCAAAAGCCGGTCGCGCCAGCGCCTGGGTTCTCCACGCCGCTTATTGGTATCTGCCGGGCTCGCTCCTCGGGCTGAAGATCACGCCGCCCTCCCACTGCCGCCTGCTTGCCGGCTGAAGGATAAGGCCCATGCTTTCCGATATCGCCCAGCGCCGCGCGCAGTCGCAGCTGCGTCAGCGCAACCTGCTCGCGATCGCCTCCGCCGTCCTCGCCCTCGTCGCGACCGTTGCGATTTCGGCGGCGGTGACACGCGACCGCGAGGTGGTGCTTGTGCCGACCGTGCGGACGCCGCTGACACTGACGAGCCGCAGTGTGCCACGCGATTATCTCGAACTGGTGACGCGCGACACCGCGCTCATGCTGCTCAATCGCAGCCCCGAAGGCCTCGACTATTGGATGGGCGCGATCCTCGAACTCGCGCATCCGAGCGCCTATGGCAGGCTCAAGGCCGATCTCGTCAAGATCGTGACCGAGCAGCGCGGTTCCGACGTCGCCCAGGCTTTCGTCATCCGGGCGATGACGGTCGACCCTGCGGCGCTCACCTCCGATGTGACCGGTACGCTCAAGACCTATGTCGGCGCGCAGGTGATCGCGAGCGAAGACCGCAGGTTCCGCTTCACCTGGGCCTATGCCGGACTTCGGCTCTCGCTGACCGGCTTCGAACAACTTCCCCTCAACGACAAACCCGAGGAGCGCCGGTGATGGCTGCCCTGTTTCCTTGTGCCTTCTTCATATCGACGGGAGCCACAGCGTTCGGTTGTGGCACGATACGCCGCCCCGACCCCGGCCTGCGCCCACTGGGTGCCGCGCTGATCGGGATCGGCCTTGCGCTCGCCGCAGCGCCGGCACTGGCCGATCAGTACAAGCAGGCGGCCGACAGCGCGAGCATCGCCTGCACGCTGTCGCGCCACGAGCTGACCCGCATCGCGCTGATCGGCGACCAGTTCGCGAGCGTCTCGAAGATTTCGAGCGGGACGCCGTTCAATGATTTTGCGGTGACCCATGAACCCGTGCGCGGCGACATCTATCTGTCGGTGCCCGATGCCTATGGCCCGCGCGGCGTCAGCTTCTTTGCCACCACGAAGAAGGGCTATGTCTATAAATTCGCTTGCGACATGGCCGAGACGCCGGCGCAGCAGGTGTTCATCACCAATCCGGCGCTCGCGACTGCGGACGCCGCCGCCTGGGAGACCGAGACCCCCGTCGAGGCGACGGCGGTGCGCCTCATTCAGGCGATGGCGCGTCAGGGAACGGTTGCGGGATACGAAGTCCGGCAAAGCGCCGCCGCGCCGGTGCGCACCGGCGACCTCGATGTGCAGCTGCTCGCCGAATATCGCGGCAGCAGCCTGACCGGCAAGGTCGTCCGCCTCACCAACCGCGCCAGCAAACCAACGACGCTCGCTACCGCTGATCTCGCGCCCAAAGGCGCACTTGCGCTCAGTGTCGGGCAGGACGTGCTCGCGCCGCGTGGTCAGACCACTGCCTTTTTCGTCATCGCCAACGGGGAGGCACGCTGATGTCCGCGAATTCCGGCGACACGGGCGACCACTCTACACCTGCAGGAGGGCTGACCAGTCTCAACGCAGTCGTCGCTCGCCGTCAGAAGATGCTGCTCGCCAGTGCGGGTGCAGTCATGCTCGTCGGCGGGGCTTGGTGGCTGTTCGGCAGCGACGGCGCCGACAAGGCCAAGGATGCGCAAGGCGGGTCGACGATCGAGACCGCCGGCCTCGTCAACCGCGATCTCTCGCAGCGCGAGTTCGTCGCGGTCTATGGCAATCGACTCGACGCGATGGCACGCGAACAGAAGGCGCTGAAGGACGGCGTCAAGCCTGCCGCCGATCTGCAGGCGCAGCTTGATGCCATGAAGGCCGAGAACCAGGCGATGCGCACCGACGGTCAGGCGGCGATCGACGCGATCTCGGCCGAGAACGCGAAACTCAGGACGCAGCTCGCCGCACCGCCGGTATCGGCGCCAGCCCCCGCACCCGCTTACGGGCCGGCGGGCGGTTATAACGCGCGCACGCCAGGCGCGAGCGCCACCGCAGGCGAACCAGCGACTGCCCCCGCCGAAGTCAAACTGCTCGCCTTCGGCGGCGACAAGCCCGGTGGCGGCGCGCGGTCGGCACGGCCCGAAGTCTCGCCGCTCGTGGTCGAGGATTCGCCCAACTACCTGCCGCCCAACTCCTACGCCCCGGCGCGTGTGATCGTCGGCGTCGATGCTTCGGCAGGCGTCTCCAGCCAGACCGACCCGCTGCCGGTCGTCCTGCGCATCACCGGACCCGCGCGCTCGGTCGTGAAGGACGGCAAGGTGCTGACGACACGCATTCAGGGCTGCGTCGTCAACGGCGCGGCACGCGGCGATCTCTCGTCGGAGAAGGTCTATGTCAAGCTCGCCAAGATGACCTGCGACCAGCCCGGCGGCCGTGTCGCGGTCAGCGAGGTCAAGGGCTTCATCAGCTTTGCCGGCAAGTCGGGCGTGCGCGGCCGTGTCGTCAGCCGCGAGGGCAATCTCATCACCCAGGCATTGCTTGCCGGTGTGGTCGGCGGGTTCGGACGCGGCTTCTCGGCGAACGCCAACAGTGTCTTTTCAGGTCTCTCGTCGGGGACCGGCGGCACCCGGCCCAAGCTCTCGGCAGGCGACATCGTCGGCGGCGGGCTCGGCCAGGGCGCGGGCGACGCCGCCGATACGGTCAGCAAATATCTGATCGAACGCGCCGAACAATATCAACCCGTCGTCGAGATGCCGACCGGCATCGATGTCGAGATCGTGTTTCTCGACGGCGCTTATGTGCGGAACGAAAGGTGAATCTGATGAAGAAACTCATGACGCGGAAACATATCCGGACGGCGCTCTTCGCCGGACTGATCACGGTCGGCGGCGCAACAGCCGGCATCGCAGCGGCGACGATCGGGACGCAGGCGATCGCGGCTTCGGCCCTCGCCGATGTCCGGGCGGCACTGAAACTGCGGCTGCCACGGACGCCGATCGACGGCCTCGATTGCGAGGCATTGGGCGGCCTGTGCGAAGTCGTCTCGAAGAAGACCATCTTCTACGTCGACCGGACCGCGCGCTACCTCATTGTCGGTCGTGTCTACGACATGGAAGCGCGCAGCGACCTGACGGCCGCGCGCCTGCTCGCGCTCAATCCCGATCTCCTCGCGGCAGGGGCCGCCAAGAGCGCCGATCAGGAGCCGCAGGCACCCGCGACGACCGCCACGCTGCGCGTTGCCGGCGTCGGGTTCGCAAACGACGGTGCCATCACATGGGGTCCGGTCGACGGACCCAAGGTCATCGTCCTTTCCGATTTCCACTGCGGCTATTGCCGCCGGTTGTCCGACGAGCTCGTCAAGCTTGGCGCGCGCGTCGAGGAACGGCCGATCTCGATCTTCGGCGCGGAAAGCCGCAAGCTCGCCGAGCAGGTGCTCTGCGCGCCCGATCCCGCCGCCGCGCTCCATGCCGCCTACGCAGGCCGCACGGTCGCCAAAGGTCACCCGTGCCCGACCAAGGGTCTCGATGCGAACGAGGCCTTCGCCAAGGCGCACGCTTTCGGCGGGACGCCGATCCTGATCCGGCCGGGCGACGGCGCCGTGCTCGAGGGCTACCGCGACGCGGCGACGATCGGCGCGTGGCTCGCCAAGAAGGACGCCCGCTGATGCGCCCGGTCCTCGCCTGCCTGCCCGTCGCACTGCTCGGCCTGTCGGGCTGCGCAACGCTCGGGAGCAATGTCTCGGGACGCTTCAACTGCACGGCGCCCAAGGGCAACTGCGCCCCGACCTCGGTCATCGATCAGAGCGCGACCGGCAATGTGTCGACGTCGACGCTCGACGCGACGGCACTGCCCCGGCGCGCCGCCCCCGGCGGTGACACCGCGCGCACCGGCGAGCGCGTGCTGAGAATCGTTTTTCCCGCGCATGTCGACGCGCAGGGCACGCTGCACGAAGAAGCGGTCGCCTACGCCGTGGCCGAGGGGCCCGACTGGGCGGTGACGAAGCGCGGACGGACGGCATCGCCCGCCGCGCCGCGCATCTCATCGTTCGGCGATGTGCCCGACATCGATTTCTCGCTTTCGTCTTTGGCCACGCGGGACGGTTCCCCCTCCACGCCCCGTGAGGCCATTGCCGGCGCCACCGCGCCGGAGATCGAGGGGTTCGACGCGTCTCCCCCCCTGGGCGCGCGAACCCCTCGGTCCTTCGACCCGTCGGACCTGCCGAGCGATGCGGCGATCGACGCCGCCAGGCTACGCGGCAAGATCCGCCCTTCCGCGCAGCCGCGCACGGAGCGCAAGTGATGGCGGTCTCGCTCGCCATGCTCAAGAACCGGCTGCTGGCAGGCCTCGTCGGCGACGCCGAGACGCCCGAAGCCGGGCGCCCGCCGCTCATGCTCGACATGCTGTCGGACTATCTGCCGTGGCGTGCCTATGACCCGGCGACGCGGCTCTACCTCAACGCCGCGAGCACGGGCTTCGTCCTCGAGCTGAGCCCGCTCATCGGCGCCGACGAGCGGACAGCCGATATCCTGGGGCAATTCCTGTCCGAGGGCCTGCCGGCGGGCGCGTGCGTCCAGCTTCTCCATTTCGCGAGCCCCCGCATCGCCGGCTGCATCGCGCCGTGGTTCGCGCCGCGCTACCTGCAGGGCGGCGTCTATGAGGCGATCGCGCGCCACCGCGCGCAGCGCTTCTACGATCTCGTCTGGACTTCGGGATCGCGCGATGCGCCGTTCCATGCGCGCCAGCACCGGGTCTTTGTCTCGGTCGGCGTTCCGGCATCGAGCGCGGTCGACAAGGCGACGCTCGCCGCCGTGCGCGAAGGTCTCACGGGCACGCTGCGTGCGCTCAGCATCGAGGTACTCGACGTCGGCCCGCAGGGACTGATCGCGCTTGTCGACGATCTGACTTCGCCGACGACCGCGCCGCAGGACGATGTCGTTCCGTATAATGCGATGGACCCGATCGCCGACCAGTGTGTCCGCCGCGATATCGAACTCGAGGTCCATGAGGACCGGCTGCTGCTGCGCACCGAGCGCTTCCGGCCAACCGGGCGCGACGAGGGCGGCGCGCCCGAGATCGGCGCGATCTATCCCGATGCCTTCGACGTCCGCCACTTCGGCGTGCGGGCGATGCCGCAGCGCTGGGCGCCCTGGGAATGCGCAAGGCTCATCGGCGACATGTTCACCGACAAGCTGCGCTTCCCGTGCCCTGCCGCGACGATGCTCTGTCTCCATTACCCCGATCAGGAAGCAGCCTCGGCGCGGGCGGGCTACAAGTTCATGCGGACGACGAGCCTTGCCGGGAGCAAGAGTGCGCGCTTCCTGCCGCAGCTTGCCGACCAGTCGGCCGAATGGCGGCATGTCCAATCCGAACTCCAGCAGGGTCGTCGCATCGTCCGCGCGTTCTACGGGGTGACGACTTACTCGCCTTTGGGCCTCGGTGACGCGCATGAGCGCGCGGTCAAGTCGATCTACAAGGCCTGTGGCTGGGACCTCGCCGACGAGCGCTACCTCCAGATCCAGGGGCTGCTCGCCGCCATGCCGCTCGCGCTCGCCGATGGCCTTGCGACCGACATGGAGCGATTGAAGCGCTTCCGGACGTTGCTGTCGACGAGCGCCGCCAACGTCGCCCCGGTGCAGGGCGAGTATCTCGGCTCCGATCAGCCGCACCTGCTGTTCGTCGGGCGTCGTGGCCAGCCCTTCTTCTGGTCGCCGTTCGAAAACGAGGCGGGAAATCACAATGTCGCGATCTGCGGCAAGTCGGGCTCGGGCAAGTCGGTCCTGCTGCAGGAACTGTGCGCGGCATTGCGCGGCGCGGGTGCCAAGGTCGTCGTCATCGACGATGGCCGCAGCTTCGAGCATTCGGTCAAACTGCAGGGCGGACGCTTCGTCGAGTTCACGCTCAAATCGGGATTCTGCCTCAACCCCTTCTCGATGATCGATGCCGACCGCGCGGCGGCCGACGAGGACTACCGGCTCGATGCGTTCGGGATGGTCAAGGCGATGGTGGGACAGATGGCGCGCAGCAGTGCGCCGCTGAGCGATACCGAGCGCGGGCTGATCGATGCCAGCGTCAACCGGGTCTGGGAGAAATCCGGCACTTCGGGGTCGATCGACGCGATCGCGACCGAACTTGCAGGTCTCGCCAATCCGGTGGGGGCCGATCTCGCGACCGCGCTGACCCCGTTCACCAGCGCGGGCAGCTACGGCGCCTTCTTCAACGGCGTGGCAACGCTCGATCTGACGCACGACTTCACGGTCTTCGAGATGTCGGATCTTGCCGGGCGCGACGATCTGCGTGCGGTTATCCTGTCGGCGGTCATGTTCCTGACGAGCCAGGCGATGATGCGCAGCCCGCGCACCGTCCGCAAACTCCTCCTGATCGACGAGGCCTGGGCGATGCTCAAGGGCGGGTCGATGGGTGCGTTCGTCGAGACCTATGCGCGGACCTGCCGCAAATATGGCGGCGCGCTTGCGACCGCGACCCAGTCGCTCAACGACTACTACAAGTCCGACGGCGCGACGGCGGCGCTAGAGAACAGCGACTGGCTGCTGGTGCTCCAGCAGAAGCCCGAGACGATTGCCGATTTCAGGAAAAGCGCGCGGCTCGACATCGACGATCGCACCGAGACGCTGATCCGCAGCCTGAAACGCCACGGCGACGAATACAGCGAGGTGTTCATCAAGGGCCCCGAGGTCGAGACGCTCGGGCGCCTCGTGCTCGACCGTTATTCGGCGACGGTCTTCTCGTCGTCGCCCGCCACCTATGCCGCGATCGATGCCGGACTCGAAGCGGGCCTGCCGCTCCACGAAGCCATCGAACGCGTCGCCTTTGCAACGCCTGCCGAAAGCTGACCTCATGCCGACGAACTTCTCGACCTTCATCGACGATATGCCCCCGCCCGAGCCCCGTGAACCGGTCCAGTGGCCCGGAGTCGCCCGTCGCATCGCGGGCGATGCCGCCTATACGCTGCTGAGGACGGCGGGCTTTTCAGCGACGACCGTGCTGATGGCGCTCGGGCTTCCCGCGTTCGCCTTTCTTCTACTGGTCGGTTGGGACCTCAACCTCGCGCTCGCGCAGATCGACAATTTCGCGACGCGCTTCGTTGCCGCCGATGCGGCGCGGCGCCTGGAGTTCGGCGCCGATCTGAAAGTCCTGTTCACCGTCGCGACCGGCCTCATCGCGCTCGTGCGCCTGCCGGGCTTCGTCGACGATCTGGTGACCACGCTTGCCCGGGAGCCCCGCCGATGACCGATCCGATGGCACACCCGACCAGACCGGTCCTGAGATACCGCACCCTGGTGCTCGGCGTCGTCGCGGCGGCCAACCTCGCCTGGGGAGCCTGGGCAACGCATATGATCCTCGAGCTGCAGAGCCGCCGGATCGTGACGGTGCAATTGGCGCGCGTGATGGGCGAGTTCGTCGAAACCGAAGCGCGCAGCGGACGCGACCCCGAAGCCATGCGGGCGCGGATCGCTGCCTATCTGAAGGCGACCGAAAACGCGGTCGCGGCACTCGGCAAGGATGGTACCACGGTCCTTGTTGCCGAGGCGGTCGTCAGCGGCGGTGCGCCCGACATGACCGAGGCGGTGCGTGCGAAGGTGGCGCGCGCGGTGAGTGGAGGCGACGATGCCCGCCGCTGAGACCGCGCGTCTGACCCGTGCGACACGCTGGGCAGTGCTCAGCGGGCTCGTTGCCTGCGGGATGGCCTATGCCTCACTCGCCGGTTTCTCGAGCCGTCACGCGCTGCTGATCAACGTTTCGCCCAGTCTTCCCTATTGGGCGCTGTGGATCGACCGGGAGCGCGTGCCGGTGCGCGGCGATACGATCGTGTTCATGCCGCCCCCGGGCGCACTGATCGCACGGCATTTCGGCCCCGAACCGCATCCGTTCGGCAAGCGCATCTGGGGCATGCCCGGCGATGTCGTCGCCCGCGAAGGCCGGACCTTCTACGTCAACGATCGCCCCGTCGCGGTGGCAAAGCCCGTCAGCACGCGGGGCGAACCGCTTGCGCTCGGCCCGGTCGGCACGATTCCGCGCGGCTGCTATTTTGTCGGCACCGAGCACAAGGACGGGCTCGACAGCCGTTACGCGGCGATCGGCTGGGTGTGCGCCCGGCAGATCCTCGGCGTCGCGCGGCCGGTGCTGTGATGCGCGCCTCATTCTTCTGCGCCTTGCTTTCTGGCATGACAGTCCACCCCGCGCTGGCCCGCGACTATGGTCAGGCGGGCGCGGTCTGGCCGGTCGTCGAACCCGACCTCCTCGGCGTCATCAAGGCGCGCCTCGACCGCTTGCAGGCGACAGGCGAGATCGACCGGCTCAACGAGGGGCTGAAGCGTCGCACGATCGCGCGCATCAACCGCCCGGTGCCGGTGGCCGGGCTCGTTGCAGCGACGACGCCGCGCAGCTGGACGATCGATCCGACGATCACCGTCTCGGCAGACATCGCCGACGACAAGGGACGCGTGATCTGGCCGCAGGGAACGCGCGTCAATCCGCTCGACACGGTGCCGCTGCGGACCCCCCTCGTGTTCCTCGACGGCGATGACGCCGGACAGCTCGCCTGGGCCATGGCCACCTATGGCCCGGCTGCTGCAAAGCTCATCCTCACCAATGGCGCGCCGCTCGACCTCATGAAAACGCGGCAACGCCGCTTCTATTTCGACCAGGGCGGCAAGCTCGTCGCACATTTCGCGATTCGCGCGGTGCCCGCTGTCGTCGATCAGCAGGGACGAAGCCTGCGGGTCCGCGAGATTGCCCTTTCGACGAAGGACCTTGCCCGATGATCCGCGCGACGTCGAACCGTGCATGGCTCGCCTCGGCACAAGTGCACTTCCGCGAGCGGCGGAAACGTCGCGTCGCATGGGTCGCGCTCGTCGTGCTGCTCGGTCTGCTGGCGACGCTGATCGCCAGTACACCGGCACGTGCAGGCGGGACGCCGGGGCGGTGCACGGGTCGCTTCGTCAACCCGATCACCGACATCTGCTGGTCGTGCCTGTTTCCGCTGTCGGTCGGCGGTCTCAAGATCTGGCCGTCGCTCGCCGGGCGTCCCGACACCGACAACCCCGATCTGCCCGTGTGTCTGTGCGGGGTCAGGCCCGGCATCGCGATGGGCTTCTGGGAGCCGGTGCGGCTCGCCGATGTCAGCATGAAGCCGTGGTGCTTCGTCAATCTGGGCGGGATGAAGCTCGATCCCGGGTTCGACATCGGGTTCAAGACGATGGCAGGCCCCTCTGCGGTCGGCGGCATCAGCCAGTATAATTCGAGCTGGCACGTCCACTGGTACGCCTATCCGCTCATCTACTGGATGGAGATCGCGACCGACTTTCTCTGCCTCGAGTCCGGCTCGATCGATATTCTCTACATCACCGAGATCGATCCGCTCTGGCAGGACAGCGAACTCACGACGATCATCAATCCGGAAGCCGTGCTGTTTGCCAATCCGCTGGCGCTTGCCGCCTGCGCCGCCGACTGTGTTCTTGCGACGACCAAACTACCGAGCGACCAGCTGTTCTGGTGTGCGGGCTGCCAGGGCGGGATGTATCCGCTCAACGGCAATGTCTCGGCAACGATCGGGCATGTCCAGGCGAGCCGTCTCGTGCTCGCCCGCTTTGCCTACAAGCTCCACCGCGAACTCGTCGCCTGGGGTACGATGGGCGAGAAGGGCCTGTGCGGCAAATATCTGATGCCGGTGATGCGCAAGCAGCAATACCGTTTCCAGGCGACCAATCCCAACCCGCAGACGCGGGGCAGGCACGCCTGCGCACCCATCGGCACGTCGACCACCTTCATGAGCGCAGGCCAGGTCTATCCCGCCATCGGCGAGGACATGGGCTATCTGGTCTGGCGCAAACGGAACTGCTGCGCATTATGATCAGGCTCCACATTCTCCTGTTTGCCACCGCGCTCGCTGGCGGTTGCGGCCTCGCGCTCGCGCAGGAAGCCACTGGCGATCTCGACCTTGTCGCGATCCGTGCGCGTGCGAAGAACGCCACTGCCGATGCCGAGGCGCTCGCTGCCAGCGCACGCGCGCGTGCGGACCAGTTGCGCGACGAGGCGCGCGGGGTGGATCAAGCCGCCCGGACGGCTCGGTCGCGTTATGCCGCTGCAGCCGGAAGCACGAAGGCCGCAGGCACCTCGGGGCCGTTCGACTTCGACGCGCTCGTTGCCGGGATCAGCGATGCCGAAAAGGCGTCGCTCGGATCGGCACCGCGCTTCATCGCCTTCGCCAGTCTGTCGATGCCGAAGGACGCGCTCCGCGCCATGCTGCGCGATGTGCCTGCGGCGGGTGGGACGGTCGTCTTCCGCGGGTTCCCGGGCGGGAACTTCCGGACGTTTACGAGCGCACTGGCCGCGCTGGTCGAGCCCGGCAAGCGCCTCGATGGCGTCGGCATCGATCCGCGCTTGTTCCGCGCCTTCGGTGTCGGTGTGGTGCCGGCCTATGTCATGACGAGCGCCGATTTCGACCTGTGCGACGGGTTCGACTGCGTGACCGCCGTGCCCCCGCACGACCGGATGCTCGGCAATGTGACCGCGAGCTATGCGCTCGAGAGCTTTGCGCGCGGCGGCGGACCCGGTGCGCGACTGGCCGCGCTCCATCTCGCGCGCCTGGCAAAGGAAGACCGGCAATGATGCGCCTCATCCTGACCCTGGCGTTCTGCAGCCTTACCGCGGTTCAACCGGCCCGCGCTCAGACGACCGACGCGGCGCGTGCCGACGGCAAGGCATTCGGGACAAGCGTCGCCCCTGCCGCGCAGGCCGCTGCAACGACCGAACCGACCGCCGAACGTCTGCCCAATTTCGATGGCGTACCCGATCAGTCGCGCTACTTCGATGCGCCCGACCGGATGACCGTCGATGCCGGGCGGACCGCCTCGGGCAATGACGGCTACCGCACGATGCGGTCGTCGATCGACACGCGCGCGCGGTTCGCGCCCGGCGATATTGCGCTGATGACGGAGCGCGGCAGGACGATCGCGCAGGACCCGATGACCTATACCAGCGGGATGAGCACGGGCGGTGGACAGGGTCGCTGCGTGCCGCTGCCGCCGGGGAACGGCGGGGCCGCGCGCTACACCGCCACCTGCAACACCGGGTACAAGGCCGAGGAGAGCACGAAGCTCTGCCCAGTCGCGCTCGTCGCCCGGGCGATGACGACGACCGAATATCTCTATCTGTGCTCGGAGAGCGGCCTCGGCGAAGCCGACTGCGAGCTCTTTCAAGAGCCGATGTGTCGCTCGACCGGGATGCGGCCTGGGCGATGCCTGCAATGGGCTGATGTCGGTGGCAGGCGCTGGTGCACCGAGCCCGGCGACCCGGTGCGTGAGATGACCTGCTCGGCGCCGGTACCGGGCCAGACACCGGAGAGCGTGACTCCGCGCACGGCGATCACAACGACGCGCGAGGAAAGCGCATGTACGGCGCTGACCTCCGATGCGACCTGCACGGCGGGGGGCGAGACCTGCACCGACAGCGATCCGGTCACGCGCACTGTCGATGGCGTCGCCGTAACACAGCCGTGCTGGGCCTGGACGCGGAGCTACCAGTGCCGGACCGAGACGCCCGCGCAGGATTGCGATGCGCTCGCGGCGAACGGTCAGTGCCGGCTGCTGACCGAGACCTGCCTGACCGGCGAGGAGCCGTGCAAATCGTTCGAGCGGCAGTACGACTGTCCGGTCCCAGCCGCCGCCGGCGCGCCACAGCAATATATCTGCAACGGCGATGTCTACTGCATCGACGGCGCCTGCGAAACGATCGACCGCGAGCCAAACGACGAGTTCAAGGACGCGGTCACGGCGCTCAACGCCGCGAACCAGGCACGCCGCGAATTCGACCCCGCCGATCTTCAGCTGTTCAAGGGAACGCGCAACAGCTGCAAACAGGCGGTGTTCGGGCTGCTCGACTGCTGCCGGGGCCGCGCATTTCCGCTGCTTCCGGGCGGGCCGATCCTGCTGGCGCTCGGCTGCGCGCGCGAGGAGGCGCTGCTCGACGAGCGCGACCGCAAGGGGCTGTGTGCCTATGTCGGCCCCTATTGCAGCGAGAGTTTCCTCGGCATCTGCCTGACCAAGCGCAAGGTCTATTGCTGCTTTGAATCGAAGCTTTCGCGTATTTTGCAGGAACAGGGGCGCACGCAGCTCGGCAAGCGCTGGGCCAGCCCGAAGACCGAACAATGCCGCGGCTTCACGCTCGACGAGTTCGCGCGGCTCGACCTGAGCCGCATGGATTTCTCCGAAGTCTATGCCGAGTTTACCGACGCCGCAAAGCTCCCCGACGAGCTCGAGGCCACCGCCCAGATCCAGCAGAAAATCGAGGCCTATTATGCCGCGCACCGCAATTGACGCCTTCGTCCTTGTCGCGCTCGCGACAGCGGCGATGCCGCTGCACGCCGCGCCCGCCGCCGATGCGGCCGCGTCCATCGACACGCACGATGGTGACGACGCCTTCTACTGCCGCGAGCGCAGGCTCGGCAGCTGGTTCTACTGCGTCAAGCCGAAGCAAAAGGCAGATCCGGAACCCGACACCCAGAAGCCACCGCCGACCGCTGCCGCCCGCATGGACGCGGTGACAGCCGAGCTCAGGGAGCTGAAGGCGCGCGCCATCCTCGAACCCAGTCCCGAGAACGTCACAGCCTATGTCCGCTTCCAGCGCGCACAGCTCGACCGCGCCTCGCTGTTCTCCGACGTCTGGCAGCGCGCTTTGTGGCAGGACCCCGAGCTCGACTATACGCTGCAGCGTCCGGTCTCGACGCTCGGCAAGCGGGCCTGGACCGACGCGCGCGCCGCCGAGCGCGACACGACATTGCGCGCGCTGTCGCAGCGCTACGGGCTGTTCTACTTCTTCGCGCAGAGCTGTGCGGCGTGCGAGATCATGTCGCCGATCGTGAAGTCGGTCGCCGATACCTATGGCATCACGGTCCGGGCGATCTCGACCGACGGCGGCCCGTCGAAGTCCTTTCCCCGCTATACCGTCGAGACCAATCAGCGCGCGCGCATGGGACTCGAAGGCAAGGTCACCCCTGCCGTCGTCCTCTGGGACAGCGCCACCAACCGTCCGGTCCCGATCGGCTACGGCGTCATGTCCGCCGACGAGCTCCAGGACCGCATCTTCCTCCTGACCAAACGCGAGGCCGGCCATGATTACTAAGAGATTCGGTGCGGCACTTGCCGCACTCGCCCTCATGTCGACCACATCGACCAGTGCCATCGCCGACGTCGGCCAGTCGATGGACAGCTTCATGACCGATGTCGGGGGCGCTGCGCGCGTGACCGGGCCGACGGCGTTCCAGGGCCAGTCCGCGGGCTATTATACGCTCGGCAACGTGTGGACACGCTTCCCGCAGAAGACGACGAACATCGCCAACCTGCAGCTGCCTTCGGCGCGCGCCGGTTGCGGTGGCATCGATCTGTTTGCCGGCAGCTTCAGCTTCATCAACGCGAGCGAGATCGTCGCGATGCTGAAGGCGGTTGCCAACAATGCGGTCGGCTTCGCCTTCAGTCTGGCGATCGACACCGTCTGCCCCGAATGCTCGAAGATCATGCAGGAGTTCAGCCAGAAGGCCCAGCTGATGAACAACCTCAACATCAACAGCTGCGAGCTGGCGCAGGGGCTGGTCGGCGGCATCTGGCCCAAGGGCGATCTTGCCGACAAGGCGATTTGCGAGGCGATCGGCAATTCGGAAGGCATCTTCACCGACTATGCCGCCGCCAAGCACGGCTGCGGGACGCGCGGCCAGCGGGCTTCGACGACCTCGCAGGGCTCCGGCAAATACGACGACGTCAATCCGGGCGTGCCGCGCAACTACACCTGGACGATCCTCAAAAAGTCCGCATTTTTCTCGCCAGGGGGTACCTTCGACCGCGAGCTTGCCGAATATGCGATGACGCTGATCGGCACGATCATCTACGTGCCGCCCAAGGACAGCGAACCCGGCAAGTTCGTGCCGTTCGCGGGCGACGCGTCGTCGACGCTGGTAACCGCTCTGCTCGACGGCACGCAAGGCACGAGCGTCAAGGTATTTGATTGTGACGAGCCCGACAAATGCCTCAACCCGACGTTCAAGACGCTCAACATCGCGACGTCGAAGGCGCTGCGCCCGCGCGTTTCGGCACTGATCGACGGCATGGTCGAAGCGATCCGCACCGATACGCCGATTACCGAACCGCAGAAGGAGCTTTTGCAGGTCGCCTCGGTGCCGCTCTACAAGATCCTGACGGTGCAGGCGGCCTACGGCCGCGGGATGCCGACTGACGACCGGGCGACGCTGTCGGAGATCGCCTCGGTCGATCTGCTCTACGCGTTGCTCGACCGCATCGTCGGCGAGGCAGGCCGGTCGATGTCGAGTTTCATCGGGGCCGATGAGGCCAAGATCGCGATGTGGCAGACGCAGGTGAATGCGGTGAAGACCGCGCTCGCCGACAAGCAGGCGAACACGACCGCGCGGGTGACGGCGATCATGCAGATCATCGAGAAGACGGCATTCCTCGAAAACGTGCTCGCCGCGCAGATGTCGCCGGGCATGGCCGCATCTCTCGACTGGTCGCGCGGTGTGACCAGCCGCGCCCTTGTCCACTGATCGAAGAAGGGCAAAACCATGGTCGAGATCTTCACGGTCGGCGGCGGCGACTATCTCGTCAACGCGCTCAACGCCGTCGCCGCCTGGACGGGTGACGGTGGCTACAAGAGCCTCCTTCAGGTTGTGATGGTGATGGGTCTGGCGCTGGCAACGCTGACCGTCGCGTTCAACGCCGACTGGCGTGCCTGGCTCAACTGGTTTCTGGGCGCGACACTCATCTACTCGTGCCTGATGGTGCCTCGCCTCGACGTGAAGGTCACCGACCGCATCGATCCGGGCCTCGCACCCGCGACGGTCGCGAGCGTTCCGTTGGGGCTCGCGCTGATGGCGAGCTTCACCAGCCAGGTCGGCGACTATCTCGTCCGCGCGTCCGAAGTGGTGTTCGGGCTGCCCGGCGATCTCAATTATTCGAAGAACGGCATGATCTATGGCGCGCGGCTGCTCGATGCGACCAGAGGCCTGCGTATCTCGGACCCGGAGTTCGCCGCCAACCTAGACGAGCATTTCCGCCAGTGCGTGTTCTACGATATCCTGCTCGGCCGCACGTCGATGAAGACCTTGGCCGATGCCCCCGACATCTGGAGCGTGATCGGACCCGGCAGCCAGGCGCGCGCGCAGAAATTCCTGACGCGCGATCAGGGGGGTACCGTGACGTCGACCATCGTCACCTGCCGCGAGGCCTATACCGCGCTCAATCAGCAATGGGTCGGACTCGTCGACGACATGGGCACCGTTTTCGGTCGCCAGCTCTATCCCAAGGAGACGGCCGCGCTGGCCAAGGCCAAGCTGTTCGCCGATCTGCCTGTCGCCTATCAATATCTGACCGGCGTCTCGTCGAACGCCGCGTCGATCTTCAAGCAGGTGCTGACCATCAACGCGATGGGCGCGGCAATGCACGCCATGTCGGGCAGTTCGGGTGCATCGAGCGTCGATGTCTATGCGCAGACCCGCTCCGATATCCAGACCGAGCGCACCTATGGCTCGATCGCGCAGAACGCGATGAAATGGGTGCCGCTGCTCAACATCGTGCTGACCATCCTCTTCTACGCGCTGTTCCCGGTCCTGTTTCCGCTCTTCCTGCTGCCGAAAAGCGGCCCAGCCGCGCTGAAGGGCTATGTCACCGGCTTCTTCTACCTCGCCGCATGGGGACCGCTGTTCGTCATCCTGCACATGATCCTGATGTGGAAGGGCGCGGGCGATGTCAGCGCCGCGACCGGCGCGACCGGGCTGACGCTCGCGACGTTCAACGGGATGTCCGAGGTCAACAGCGACATCGGCCTGCTCGCCGGCTATCTGATCGCCTCCGTCCCGTTTCTTGCCGGCGGCGTCGCCAAGGGCGCGATGGCGATTTCCGGACAGGCCGTCTCCTACCTCAACCCCTCGCAGAATGCTGCCGAGGAGGCCGCCCGCGAAGCCTCGACCGGCAATGTGGGGATCGGCAATTCGAGCATCGAGACGAGCAATGCCCTGACCAGGCAATTCGGGCAGGGGAGCACTGCCCCGTCGTTCACCTATGGCGCGGCGCAGACACGCGGGTTCAGTGCCAGCGGCACCCAGACGACGAGTTTCGGCGAGAACAGCTTCGATCAGGTTCCGAACTCGTCCTATCCGTTCACGCCGAGCCTCGGGCAGGAATTCACGTCGCGCCTGTCGACGCTCGCCAGCCAGAGCCGAACACAAAGCGAAACCTATGCCAACCTAGCTGCGCAATCGACCAGCGCGGCGGTCACCCGGTTCCGCGAGCTCAGGAACGCTTACTCGAGCGGGCACTCGAGCGAGACCGCAACGGGCACCAATACCGGCAACAGCGTCCAGACTGCCTTCAGCGAGGTCGACAATGCATCGCGCACGTTGCAGCGACAATTTGGACTGTCACGTCGGGCTAGCGACGACATCACGACCTCATGGTTCCTAAACGGCGACGCGTCAGCAGGATTGAGCGGAGGGTGGGGGCCAGCGAAAGCGGGCATAGGCGTCAAAGGCGGTCGTAACCAAAGCTGGACAGATAGCGATATCGGCATCGCCTCTGAAGATCGTTCCAGAATTATGGGAAGCCTGAGACAGATGTCAGATAGCCGCAATTGGTCGAGCACGCGTGAGGGGTTTGTGCGAAGCGTTTCGACTGACACCAATTCGGCGGTATCAACCAGCGCTAGCGGGCTGACAAACTCGCTCACCGAGTCTCAAAATTTCACATCGGAGGCACGTCGTGCGGAAGAGAAGGCCGCTCGATTGGAGAAGCAAGCATCGTGGTTCAGCGGAAACAGCGCATCCGGCTCGCTCAATCTCAGCCAAGCTTATCGTGAGTGGGGCCTCGGTGAGCTTGATGCAAACCGCGATTATTATGGCAATGCGCGCTTCGACGATGTTGATTTCCAGCTCAGTAGCCAAGGTCAGGAGCTTCAAGCGCGCTTCGTGCAAAGCTACGGAGATACACTTCAGAAAGGCATTGAGAGCGATCTCGAACTGCCGCCGTTCGCGCCCGTTAACCGGCCGCCTACCTTAAGCGCTGGTTCCATAAGAAGCTCGGCGGGTTCTAATGTCAGGGATGAACCAACTGACCGCCCTACGGGCAAGCCCAACGTAGACAGTATTGCTCGAGAAGTGGGGGATACTCAAGCTTCAGGACGTCGCCGAATTGGCGCTGTAGGCAGCGCCCTCGTCGGACCAACTCGTGACGCAACGGGGGCGAGCGCCGAGGCTGCTGACAAAGTCAAAGAATGGTGATGTCAGCGCCAGCCGAGCACATCGTAGACGACAACGAACGCAACAAAAGCGACCAGAACCAGCACAACGCTCAATATCGCAATGCGCGCCAACGGGTCGGCCCAAGCCTTCTGCCAGCGATACGAAGTCAAGCGATTCTCAGCGATCGCCCGATCGATTTCAGCGAAGCCCGACCATTCCGGTCGCTGCGATGAGCGTGTGTCGTCAGGTCTGCGGTCCGTCATTTCGATCACCTTGAGCTGCAAGGCGTTCATAGCATGTTCCTTTCTTCGATCTAATAAAATCAACCTCGAGCGCCTCTCTCTGCTCCATTCACGCAGAGAAATTTGAGCAAGGCGAGCCGCGACGCACGTCGGAAAAGTTGGACGTTGCCGACAGTCCGGTTTTAAGGGCTCGTGTGCGTTAAGCAGCCGTTGATCCCTTCTGTTTGCATGGCGCTATGCACCCAAACACCGTCGTCATGGCAAATGGCGTTAGCCCACAGTCAGGTTGGATTCTCGTTCACTATATCTGCAATCAGCAGAAAATCCCGACACCGACACCCCGGTTGGTCGTCACGGATGGATTTCGGGCAGATCCACACCCCCTTGCCGGTAAGCCGATGCCTCGATCAGGATGAATGCGATGCGGCACGTTTCGGTCGCGCTGGGGTTTCGCCATAGGTGAACCGTGCCGCGCTGCACCACGATGTCGCCGGGACCGAGCCGTGTTTTTGCCCCGTCGTCGACCTCTAGCTCGACCTGGCCTGACAGGATAACTCCGTAATCGATGCTGTTCGATCGGTGCATCGGCGATGCGCCGCCGGGTAACATGTCGACGATGCGGATGACCGATCCCTGGTTCAGGGTCAGGCCCGCATCGCGCGTACGCCCATCGGCTTCGTCATTGTTGTCGGCGGGAACCGTCGCCGTGGTCCAGAGGAGCGCGAATGCCGCATCGCCGCCGGGGATGATTTGAGGCGTAAAATGCTCGTCGGCGCGAAGGATTGCCCGACCATCCGGATCGTGGCCGGTGACGACGCGGCGGATGGGCGGCAAGCCGGTCATGCAAGACTTGCCAACGGGACAACGCGCTGGTCGATCGCGCCGAACAGAGGCGTGCCGTCGGGCAGGCACGCTTCCATGCGAACCGTATCGCCGAAACGCATGAAGCCGGTGCGGGCGGCGCCTTCGTCGACCATTTCGATCCCGCGGCGTTCGGCGATGCACGACGAACCGACTTCCCGATAGTTGGGGTTTGAGACGGTGCCCGAACCGATAATGGTGCCGGCGGGCAGCATCCGCGTCCGCGCCGCATGCGCCACCAGTTCGTGGAAGCCGAAAGCCATCGGCGCGCCATGCGCATTGCCGAACCGCTCGCCATTCCAATCGACGGCTAGGTTGAGGCAGACGCGGCCATCGCGCCATGCATCGCCGAGTTCGTCGGGCGTAACAGCAAAGGGAGCGACGCTGCAGGCAGGCTTGGCCTGAATCCAGCCGAACCCGGTCTTCATCTCGGCCGGGGCAAGCACACGCAGCGACCAGTCGTTCAGCTGGACGACGAGCTTGATATGGCCGAGCGCCTCGGTCGGGCTGACGCCCATCGGCACCGCATCGGTGATGATGCCGAACTCCCCCTCGAAATCGATTCCGTCATCTTCGGA
>CBDFKZ010000001.1:0-681011 GCA_965248965.1 Sphingomonas sp. | reverse complement strand
GCCACGCCGATTTCGGTGCCGAGATCCACTGAACCGATGACCATGTCGGTCACGCCCTTGGGCATTGTCGGGTGATTGGCGAGGTCGTTCACGCCGCTTTTGCCTGCGGGGCATTCGCCCGCGAACGCGGGGCTGGCGAACGATGCGGCGGCCAGAAGCGCGAACGCTGCATGGCTTAGGGTAGGATGGATCATGGTCGGTCTTCCTGTCGTTGCGAGTTCGGAGCCGGGAATGCCGAACCAACCGGCTCCCTGACGCCTCACAAATCTAGGCAACCGCGCCGTGTCCGCCCAATCGCTTCTGCGTATCGAGTCCATGCCGAAACGGCATTTCTAACGGCAAGCGCGATCCTCCATTTCAATGGCATCACTTCTCCAAAAGGACGCCAATCGTGGACATGCCCGCTGCCCAAAATCCTCAAGCCGCCAAGTCCCTTGCTGGACGCGTCGCCGTGATCACAGGATCGACCAGCGGCATCGGTCTTGGTATCGCGCATGCACTCGCGGAGGCGGGCGCTGACATTGTCGTCAACGGTTTGGGCGACTTGGATGCGATCGACGCTACTTGTGCCGCGCTGATGGCGCATGGCGGGCGCGTCATTTACGACGGCGCGAACCTTCTTGATCCTGCGGGCGCTGCCGGTCTTGTCGAGAACAGTATCGCGGCCTTCGGTCGTGTCGACATCCTGATCAACAACGCGGGTATCCAGCACGTCTGCCCCATCGAGGATTTCCCGGTCGACAAATGGAACGCAATCATCGCGCTCAACCTGTCGGCGGCGTTCCACACGATCCGCACCGCGTTCGCGCCGATGAAAGCAGCTGGATATGGCCGCATCATCAATGTGGCATCAGCGCACGCACTCGTCGCTTCGCCTTTCAAGAGCGCTTATGTCGCGGCCAAGCACGGCGTGCTCGGGCTGACCAAGACGGTCGCGCTCGAAGGAGCGCAGTTCGGTGTCACCTGTAACGCGATCTGCCCCGGCTACGTATGGACGCCGTTGGTCGAAAATCAGATCTCGGACACTGCCGCCGCGCGCGGCATCGACCGCGAAGCGGTGATTCGCGACGTGCTGCTTGCGGCACAGCCGACCAAGCGCTTTGCGACCGTCGAGGAACTCGGCGCACTCGCCGTGTTCCTGTGCGGCCTTGGTGGCGCATCGATCACCGGGACTGCACTTCCAGTCGATGGCGGCTGGACCGCACAGTGACCGCTAAGCGCCCGCATGTCGCGATCCTCGGTGCCGGCTTCGGCGGCATGGCGGCGGCGCGCGAGCTTTCGCGGGCGGATGTCGAGGTGACGCTGATCGATCAGCGCAATCATCACCTGTTCCAACCACTGCTTTATCAGGTCGCGACTGCCGCGCTGTCACCCGCCGACATCGCCGGCCCGATCCGCTCGATGGTCAGCAACATGCCCAATGTACGGGTGCTCCTGGAGCGCGTGACGGGTGTGGACAAGGCTGCATGGGAAGTTGGGCTCGAAAGCGGGCGTGCCGTGCCTTACGACTGGCTGATCGTCGCGACGGGCGCGCGCCACAGCTATTTCGGAAACGACGCTTGGGCCGAACATGCGCCCGGCATAAAGACGATCGACGACGCGACGGCCGTGCGGTGCAAGGTGCTGCTCGCGCTCGAGCGTGCCGAGACCGAAACCGATCCAGAGCGGCGCAAGGCGCTGCTGACTTTCGTCATCATCGGTGGCGGACCCACCGGCGTCGAGATGGCGGGCGCGATTGCTGAACTCGCCCACCGCTCGACGAGCCGCGATTTCCGCAGCATCACACCACATTGCTCGCGCGTCGTGCTCGTCGACGGCGGCCCGCGCTTGCTTGCCGCCTTCCCCGAGGATTTGTCGACGGCGGCGCAGCGCGCGGTGGAGCATCTCGGTGTCGAGGTGCGCCTTTACGGACGCGTCACCAACGTCGCGCACGATCATGTCGAAATAGGTGGCATGGCGATCCCCACTTTTACGGCGATCTGGGCTGCCGGCGTACGCGCGTCGCCGGCAGCCGAGTGGCTCGGTCTTGCGAGCGACGCTGCCGGACGCGTAATCATCGGCAACGACCTCTCGGTGCCAGGTTGCCCGAACGTCTTCGTGATCGGCGACACGGCGGCATGCGAAGGTTCGGATGGGCGCGCCCTTCCGGGCATCGCGCCAGTCGCAAAGCAACAGGGCAAGCATGTCGCGCAGCAGATCGTCGCGGCGCTGAGCGGCGTCCCGTGCAAGCCATTCCGCTATCGCCATTATGGCAACCTCGCCACGATCGGGCGCAAGCGTGCCGTGATCGATTTCGGTCGCGTCCACGTGACCGGTTTCACCGCGTGGATGCTGTGGTCGGTCGCGCACGTCTACTTCCTCGTCGGCTATCGCAACCGCCTTGCCGTCGGGTGGAACCTGCTTTGGAATTATCTGACGTTCGCGCGCCACGCGCGCCTCATCACCGGCGAAGTCCCGGCGGTCCATGCCGCCCGGCCCGCGCTTCAACCTGCCGAATAGGAGAGAATGCCATGAAAACCCTTCACGAAGAGATTTCGAGCTACGGTCAGATCGTTCTAGTGCTGCAGGGCGGCGGCGCCCTGGGCGCATATCAGATCGGCGTGTATCAGGCACTTGCCGAAGCCGGAATTGCCCCTGATTGGGTCGTCGGGACTTCGATCGGCGCCATCAACGCTGCCCTGATCGCGGGCGGCCCGGCGAACGAGGGTCTCGACCGGCTTCGCGCTTTCTGGAAACGCGTTGAAAACGACAAGTTCATGGGGATGCCGCTGCCAAGCTGGTTTGCGGCAGCGGCGCGCAACATGATGTCCGTCACGACCGGCGTTCCCGCGTTCTTCCGCCCCAATCCAGCGGCGTTCGTCAGCTCGCACGCGCCGCTGGGTGCGGAAAGCGCGGGCTATTATTCGGTCGCGCCGCTTGCCGACACGCTGACCGAGCTCGTCGATTTCGAACAGATCAACAAGGGGCCGATCCGGCTCACTGTGGGTGCGTCGAACGTGCAGACGAGCGAGATGACCTATTTCGACAGCCGCGACCAGGCGATAGATCTGCGCCACATCATGGCCTCGGGCGCGCTCCCGCCTGCGTTTCCGGCGGTGCGCATCGACGACCAGCTTTATTGGGACGGCGGCATCCTTTCGAACACGCCCGTCGAGGTGGTGTTCGACGACAACCCGCGAAAGAACGCGATGGTATTCGCCGTTCATCTCTGGAACCCGCACGGCCCGGAACCCGAGACCATTTGGGAGGTCATGAACCGCCAGAAAGACGTGCAATACTCAAGCCGCGCCGGATCGCACATCAAGCGCCAGCGTCAGCTTCATAAGATGCGCCACATCATCGCGGAAATGTCGGCGCTGATCCCCGAAGCGGCGCTTGCCAGCCTGAAGCAGCGCGGCCTGACAGGCTATGGCTGCACGACGCAGATGCACGTCATCCGCCTGCTTGCCCCCGCCCTCGATTATGAGGATCACGCTAAGGACATCGATTTCAGTTCCGACGGCATCCGCCAGCGTTGGGAAGCCGGATATCGCCATACCTGCGAGACGCTAGAAAAAGCGCCCTGGCGTGCCGAAGTCGATCCCAGCGAGGGCTTTATCTTGCACGAAGCATGTGCCGGCGAAATGGTCGAAACGGTCGCAGCCAAAATGTAGCTGCCCGACGATGCACGGCGCAGCGCGCCGTGCTAGGTTGTTGGCAAGGGGAGCAACCGTATGTCCAATCCGCTCATCGCTGCGCTCGGTGTTGCCGTCGTCGAAGCGCGCAGCCGGGATGTTCCGCTAAGCGCGCGCCTGCGGTTTGTAGCTGATCGGGTGCGCGATATGAGCCCGGTATATGCCGACGCCGTCGACGTGTTCGTCGACCGTCTCGAAGCCGTCGATTCGGGTGCGAGCGCGCCGGGTGTCGGCGATGAAATGCCCGAGTTCATGCTGCCTGATCAGGACGGTCAGATGGTTATGCTCGATGGGCTCTTGCGCGACGGGCCTGCCGTCATCGTCTTCCATCGCGGCCACTGGTGCCCCTATTGCCAATTAAATATGGCGGGTATTGCCGAGATCGAAGCGCGCATCGCGCCACATAGCCTCGTCGCGATTTCGCCCGAACGCCAGCAATATACGCGAATGATTAGATCCGACGCCGGGGCCGGCTTTCCTTTTTTGAGCGACGTAGGCAGCGGTTACGCGCTCTCGTTGAACCTGGCGATCTGGGTTGACGATGCAATGGCCAGACTGATCGCATCATCGGGCATCGATATTCCCGAATATCAGGGCACCGAGGGCTGGATCATGCCGATCCCGGCGGTGTTCATCGTGGGAACCGACGGTCGTATCATCGCGCGTCACGTCGATCCCGACTATCGCCGCCGTATGGAGCTCACGGATATCTTACGCGTTCTCGAGCGCCTCGACAGCTAGACGGCGTGACCAATCCGCTGAGCGCACTAGATTGAGCAACGCCGCTGCCTCCCGCGACCGAGTACGGCCAGCGACCGAATAGATCGCCACCGTTCGCCGCAGATCGAGCGCCGAGCATGTCAGATGGCGGACACGCGCGGAATTCATGGCGCTCGCCGGCATGATCGCGAACCCGAGTTTGGCGACGACGAGTGCTTCCAGGTCGCGATCCGAATCGACCTCATGGGCGTGGTCCAGGCATATGCCGGTCGCGTCGAGGCAGCCTGTTTCGAACTCGGCCATGTCGCTGTCGGCATGGACTAGAAAGCGGGCGTCCCGGATCAGCTCGACATCGAGATCGATCTCGTTGCGCATCGCTAACGGATGATCTGCACCGACGACGAGGTCGAAGGCTTCGCTGAACATCGGCCAGCTTTCCAGCCGGTCCCAGCTTTCGCCCATTGGCCCACCAATCGCGAGATCGACCTCGCCATTCTTAAGCATTGCGGCGATTTGGGCACCCGTGCCGCGACGCAGCTTAATCTGTAGCCCGGCAAAGCTGCGGTGCATTTCGGTCAACGGACGCATCAGGTTTTCGAGATCGAGCGTGCGCGAGACGGCGAGCAAAAGCGTCGGAACTTCGCCTTTCTTTACCTTGGCCGCGATGGATTTCGCAGCGAGCGCAGCGTCGAAACACTGCTGGAGCAAGGGAAGCATCCGGTTGCCCAGATCGGTAAGGTGCGACAAACGTCCTTCGCGACGGATAAGTTCGCCGCCAAGTTCGTCCTCGAGCTGTTTAATCGCGCGGGTCAGCGCGGGCTGCGTCACGTTGCAATCCTCGGCCGCGCGGGTGAAATTCAGCGTACGCGCAACCGCCAGGAAGTAACGGACCTGCTGCATTTCCATCGGACACGGCCCCCATCCGCGATAAGCTATTCGTCATAATGGCAAAGGAGGTTACTGGCTAGCGGCGCAGCAATTGCCGTTCGACGAACATGCCGCCGACGATGGCAAGCGTCATGCTCACCAACGCGACCAGCGCATAGAGGTTTAGCAGAGGTAGCCCCAAGAGAATGAGGCCGTCATTGCTTCCAGGGATAAGCACGCTCCCTATCCCCATCAACGCGCCGCCGATCAGGCAACGCACCAGCCCGGAGGCGGTCGGAGCAATGAATCGCAAGCGCCCTGCCGTCCATCCTCCGAGCAAAGCGCCCAAGAGCAGCGCGACGAACAACAGCAATTTGGCCGTTGTATTGCTCGACATGCCACGCGCAAACGAAGCGAGCGCCTCGGTGTAGGCCCAGCTACCGACTGTGAGCAGCATCACGACAAAGGCAAGGCCGATGACCATCGTCGCTCGATGCGGCGACCAGATATGCGCTGCGAATTCACGCCGTCTGACTGCACCGAACGCTTCAATCCCGCGCCATGCAACAAACGCAGCGAGTGGAAAGACGAGCGCCGATGCCGCAGCGAACAGTGGCGAGGGTGTCATAATGGCTGGCGTTGCGCTCATCCAAATCCCCGCAATGAGGCACCCGATATAAAATCCGACGGGCGTTAGCGCATAGGCCCATTCGCCCGACCCGAGACGCGCGATCGCGCCGAAAACACATGCCCGGTTTGTCAGCGCACCCACCCCAAGGAGCGCGCCGCCAATGATGCTCATCACACCGACATGATGCCCGACGGGAAACATTTTGAGCCCGCCGAGCAAATGCGCAACAATGAGACCGCCGGCAACCCACACACCAGCCTCGATCAGCGCCAACACCCGCGTTGCACGTCGTTGCGTCACAAGCTCATCGATAGCCGCGACCAGGCACGTCGCGCCGCGCTGAATGGCGTAGCCCATCAGCCCGGCGCAGACGACCGCGATCGCAAAGGCGATGCTGGCGATGGCAATCCTATTCATGCGACGGCTATCGAGCCGCGTCCGCTGCAATAGAAGCCGCGACTTCGCTTGCCATCTTAAATTGCGCATCCTGGGTCGTGATGCCGTAGCGCTCCGCCATGAACTTGAAGTCGGTCCAGGCGAGCCAGGTGCTGCCGTCAGCCTCTTCGACGACGAGCATTCGCACTGGCCAGTCGAGCCCGGCATAGCGATTGGCCTGCAGGAACTGGACGCCGAGCGGTGGATTACCGAAACGTACGATCACCGATTTGCCGATCGTGAGATTGGCTTCACTACCCAGCGCCTGCTGGTCGATCGCATCGAAATAACGGACACCTTTGGCGGCGATTGCGGCCTTCAAACCAGCGACCGTTTCATCGAATCCGTGATTGCTGCGAAGCCGCGCAACCCCGTCGGCTTTGCCAATTTGCGCTGGCGCCGCAGGTGCAGCTTGAACCACATCAGCGGCGCCGATGGAGCCCGACAAGGCGAGCGCGAAAAAAATGGGGCGAACGAACATGAGGCAATCTCCGATGGGCCGATGACCGATCATTCGGCCATTGGCCGCTTGATGGGAAATCCGATTGCTGCATGGCTTCCATGCCGGAACGCTATAGTGACCGCCAACCGCTGAGCGGCAGCTTCAGGGAACGCAATCAACCGGCAGAACGGCGACATTGGGGGGGCGCCAGACGACTTTCTCGACGGCAACCTGCCGGTCCGCTGTCAGGCTCGTTGCGTCGATCGATGGCGCCGGAATGGCGAGCGTTTGCGTATCCGTGACAATACGGTGACACGGGTTTAACAGAACCATGATGTTCGAAGCTCCCGTTGTATTCGTCATGAAGCGCCCCGAAAATGATCTGAGCGGGAAATGGGGCATCTATTCCGAGGCTCGCGACCGGTGGATTGATGTCGTCTTTTCCACAGAGCGCGAGGCGAGCGAAGCGGCAGACGTACTGAACAAGGCGGGAAGCAAGTCGCGACAGATGCGCGGATAGCATCATCGGCGTTTGAGAAAATCTGGACTGAGATGTCGAGAACGATTCTCGCCCGCCGCTGGCGGTGGGCAAATGCAGAACTTGCCTACAGCGCCGACTTCACCCACGCTGTCACCAGCGTGCTGCAGTGTTCTCGATGAATTGCGGCGCTGGGGTGGGGGCGTGCTAATCGATGTATACGGCCAGCCAAATCCAGGATCGGCTGGTCACGTCTCTAGTACGGAGTTCAGGAGGCTCGCCAAGGCGGTGGCGTATTGCATTAGGCCCCGTGCAAGTGCGCGATCCGGCCAAACATCCGCACTGCAACTGGACCGTTTTGCCGACCGGAACGGCCAGAGAGGTCGCGGAAATCGAAAAGCTACTTGATACGTTTCGGCTTGCCCATCCATGCGCGAGCCCTGACTAGTTATTGCGAAACGCAGCCGCGCAGCTCTCAATGTTCGAGAACCGGATCGTCTGTTCCCACTTCGCACCGACATTCGACGGCGGGGGGTTACGCGATCCGAATGAGAAGCGGCCTGTCGGCTTTCGGGAACGCCGCCGTGGCACGGGAACGGCGATATCTGGGGCGGTCCCGGCCATTTAGGCGCACTGTGAATCGGCCCGAAAGCAGACGTAGATACGTGCGCGCAAAGCGATCCGATTTACGTCTGAAGCCAGAATTTGCTGCTGTTGTGCAGCGCTGCGAAAACGATCGCCTGGGCAAGTCACTCATTCCGACGGCGGATGAATCTCAGGTGGCGCTGTAGCCCGAAATGGAATGACGGTTGATGGCCCAAAATTGACGGTTTGCGGGATCTAAAGCAAGAAAAGTGCGATGTTTCTCGCGCGGTTTTGAAGTCGGCGACTGTCAAGCGCTTAGAGTGTCTCAGATCGAGCATCAAGACGTGCAGCCGAGGATAGTCATCCACAAGCGAGCACCCTATTGCGCTCCGAGGAGCTTATCGGAGCCCTCACGAATGTTTGACGGACAAGCCTCATGAAACAAGTGTGGTGCCGACTTCGCGGCCATCGACCGCTCAGGCATAAGCGGAAAAGCAAAAGGTTTGAAAACTGGACAATCTGCGGGCACTGCCGCCAACTGATGGTTCGCGGCTATTACGGATGGCAGCGCGCCAACCGGACCGAAGAGGCTGAATTTAAGCGGGTCTGCGCCCACATCTCGGCAAATGTTGCTCGCCCCGAGGACCGAAAAAACACGAGCTGGCATAGCTCTTGTGCGCCGCGTAGGGGCAATGACGCTGCTTCAAAGGTGTAGAAGGCAAGCGCCTTCATGACCAATTTTCGTCGCTGCTATTGCGCCATTTTCCCGAAGGCATCTTGGTCGACCATCGTTTGCCGATCGGGCACGTTATAACTCTGTTGCGCAGGAACCAAGCGAGTGAGATTTGAGCCGAAACGATCAGCGTCCGAGATTGGCTCTCTGGGCCTCCAATGCGATCGCATCGGCATTTTCCAAGCCCCGATGCTGAAGGCATCTGCGAAGCAAAACGTTGCCCCGAAAATAATCGATTGAACATCGTTGAGATCATAGGCGCGGGCATTTTTTTAGTGTCGGTAATCTCGATGATCTGGAGCTTGGCCGAGGGCTATGTGCCGATGCAGTGGCCAAACGGACCGGTTACCCGCAAGGCCAGGCCGATTCTCTTCTGGGTTCTTTTCGGCGTCTACGGATTGGTATCGTTGAGCGGGTTAGCATTGGTGATCCGCTCCTGACGGTAGATTCTCGATGCCTAGAGCAGCAGAAGCTAAAGCAGTTTCGTGGCCTGCTGCAGCACAACATCGCATATTTTGGAGCGCACGTTTTCTTTGACACTGCCGAGAGACATAGTTCCGACGCCGGTCTGCAATTGACCGGTACGTCCAAGTACAAAATCCTTCGAGGATGCTACGGCGCTGCGCCCCGACAAAGCTTTCAGCACAGACGTGGCTCCAATGTCACCAATCAGCTTATTTTTGACGCAATAGCCCAGCACGCCGGTAACATTTCCCAAGCTTGCAGATGCGACGTTGGGCAAAATCGGGCCTGCAAGGCTGCTCGAGATCCCCTTGATTACTTGTGTCTGTCCTAACTCGGGCAGTGTCTGCGCGGAGCAGACGCTTGCACCGTTGGCTAACGTCATTGCCAACCACAGACAACGCCTGTCCATGATCAACCTCCGGGCAGTGCAAAGGGGGAGGGCAGCCAACAATCGTTTGCGAAGGGTTGGCTGATAAGATCTGCCGAGAACCATTTAGATCGGCTTGGCTCCGGGCGTGCCACACTTGGCAAACTTCCCGTTGGCAGCCTTACAGCGAACCGCCTTAGCCGGCGCCGTCGGGCACTTTGTAAACTTACCTTTGGCGTCTTTGCAGGGGGCGGCATAAGCTGGCGAGATCGCGAGCGACGTAATTGCGAAAGCAAGTGCGAGACGAAGCATATTTTCCTCCTTGGGATTGTTCCAAATTAGCGATGTTGCCGGCAACGTGATGTGTCGTCGGGTCGAACTGCCCGCTGGCAAGCGACGCGGCGTGTTCCTGCTGAAGACACCGCGTCGCTAACGCTTAAGAGCTCGCCTCGGGTTGATCATCACCAGTGGATACAGCGTCAGCGGGCTGATCGCTTTGGGCGTTCATGTGTTCCTTGACCATCTTGACGCCTTCAAAACCAGCAACGGCAGCTGCAGCCTTCGCCAGTATTCCTGCATTAGGGTCTACAGCTTCGAGGGCCTTGTCAGCAGCAAAAGCGCCTGCCACTTCCTCAACGAAATTAATAATGCCCATAAGTCAGTTCCTTTCCTACGTTAGCATCCGACCGACCCTCGGCAAGATTTTGCCGGGCTGATAAAACTCTCGATCATTCTTTCATTTTTTCAGTGCGTCACGGATCTCGCGCAGAAGTATGATATCGGCTGGGTCGGCAGCCGCCACCTTTTGCGTCATGAACTTATTAGCGGTGCGCACCAGCATGAAGATGATAAAAGCCAGGATCACGAAATTGACGACCTGTGTGAGAAAGGCGCCATATCCAATCATTGCCACGCCGGCCTTTTTAAGATCGGCATAGCTCGACATGTCGCCTGCAAACTTTGCCGGAATCTGTCCGAGCCGAAAGAAGTGACTTGAAAAGTCGGAGCCACCGGAGATCCAGCCAACAGCAGGCATAATCAGATCGTCGGTCATCGACGTCACGATCTTGCTGAATGCAGCGCCGATGATCACGGCGACCGCCAGGTCGAGCACGTTCCCGCGCATGATAAAAGTTTTGAATTCATTAAACATGGAATACACTTTTTATTGTTACGTTCACGTAACATACCAGAGGAATTGGATGACGCCAGAGCTAATTGTTGTCGTCCATCCAGTCTGCATAGCTTGCTGGCTGCAGGTTTTTGGCCGAACTGAAGCGGCCTAACGGCAGCACCGGACCAGCTTGTGACCAGTACCGGATCAACTGCCAATTGAGCTGCAGGTGAAAGCTCCGCGAAAAACGCCAAGCTTAGGACCGTTTTAACCCGTAGACCCTAGGGCGGCACTGTATAAAGCGGGGGCGACGATGCTGGCCAAACTGGTGATGGGAATGGGCTTGCTCGGTGTGGGCGGGTATGTCGGCTATACGGTGATGAACCATGACCCGGCTATTTACCCGTATTCCAAGGCGCAAGTGGAAGAGATGCTGGCGTCTTCAGAGTTGAAGATGCCTCGGCGTACGAAGGATGGGGAAATCCGGATCTGGGGCGATGGTACTTCCGATCGCGGCGTCGCGCTCAAAATGACTTACAACGACGGCGACGCGAACACGCCCGTCCTCGCCTGCGACGCGGTGCTGACCGTCGTCGAGCCGGCAAAGACGCGCGTCAATGCCGACTGCGGGGCCCCGAACTCGAGTTCAGCCATTGCGAACACTGAGATGGCGATCAGGGCGCCTATGTTCGAGGAATATATCGATGCCACGCTGCAGAAGCGGGCATTCGACCGTCAGATCGTCGACAACAAGGAAATGGCACTGGTCATGCACAACATGGGCGGCATGCAGCGCGAGGCGCTTCAGCGGTCCGACGAAGCCCAGCGCCTACAGGCGAACAGTAACTAAGCCGCGATTAAATGTCTGCTCGCCTTCTGGCTGGCTGCTGCGCGATCGGCGCGGTCTGGGCTGTATCAAACGCTACAGGGTCCGACCACGGTGTCGTCCTTGCGCACCCGGCATCCGAAGCGCTTGAGCGGCTATCAAGCGCCGAGAGGGTGGTCGAGGGCACGGGCATGGGCAGTCTGACGATTGCGCCGGACGACACGCTGGGTCACACGGCTCTCATCAAAATCCACCGTGCTGGTGATCGCCGTACGGTTCCGTGCCGTGTCACGATCAGCGCTGTGTCGGAAGCATCGTCGCGCGCCGACGTGGACTGTCGCCAACCCACGGCCGATACCAGCGGCGCGCAGGATGTCGCGATCCAGGCTATCACTCTCGTAATGCGCGAGCATGTCGTCGCATCCGTCGAAAACCGTGCCTATGATATCGACGGCGTCGCGAATGCCATGATGATGCTTGTTGCGGCAAATAGAGCGAAACTTGCGGGGTCGACGCAGGGAGAACCGCGCCAACACGAGGACGCCCGATAGAGTATAGCTGTGCCAGTGCGACGACCTCGCAGTTCGAGGCCGTTCGTCGGCTTCCAGGGTCGGGAACCTGCGTCCAGAATGGCGAAGTTTTGGGGCGCTAGCGGTCGATCCGCTTTGACGGCAACAGCTTTTCTGAAACCCAGAGAATCGCAATGCCAAAAGCAAACGCTGCCGCAAACTGCGCCGCACGCGCACCGAGCTGGTCCCACCCAAGCTTCCGGAGATAATCGAAAACGACAGTCCCGATCAGCATGGCCGGGAAGAGAGCGACCACCAATCGCCAATACTGTCGAATGTACATGATTTACCCTTCTATGCAGGAAGCTACGGAATGCCCTGTGATGCCAAGCCACCTTTCAATGTCGACAGCCGGTACGCCTAACTCGGATATGTTACGGGTTCACATCGGCATGCTGCCCAGCCTGATCGGGCACTGACGCACCGGCAGCCCGTTCCGATTACGGGCTCGATGGTGAGACGATGACACTTTAATGCGATTGGTGTGAAAAGCAGACCGGCGGCTTACAAGAGTGTCCAGTTCGCGATTGAACGGCAATATTTGGGGCGACAGCCGCCAGACAGGGCTGCCCTCTAGCGTTAAGGTCGTGCGCGGTACGCGCGCTCTCCGTCCATCAATAAACTGTCGATAGTTTGGCCGGGGCCGGGGCGAATGTATGGTTCGGCTAGGTGTCCATCTGCGGGGCATTTCGAAAGCCCCTCAGTTTCCGCAAACCTCAGAAGGTTAAAGCCGCCCATTGAATTGCGGCGAAGCCACCAGCGTCGTGATCCGAGATTCTTCACAAAGTTGGTATGCTGCATTGATTGCACAGTAAGGGGTCCGATCGGAACGGCTCCGCTCACCGCACGCCGCACCTCGAGCTTTAAAAACCAAGGCCACACCATGACGATGTAGTCGTCGTTACTGTCGGGAAACACGCTGGGCGTCTGCTGTATGATTTTGGCAACAACGACAGCATCGTAGCAATCGGGAATTTCTTGGTTTTTCGCGTGCGCTGGGGAAAGCGCAGCGATTAGCAGCACCGATAGCAGAAGATTTGATCGGAGGCTCACTGCCCGAACCTATCCTGTTCGATCACTGCTTGCCACCGGATATAGACATTCGGCGGAGTCAGCGCGGCGGGCGCGTGATAGAAAGTGGACGGTCGGTTTTCAGGAGCGCAGACGCAGCCCCGGAATGGCAAGATCTGGGGCGGAAGTGGTCTGGCAGCTTTGACCCGGTCGTCGACGTTTCAGACGCGATCGCAGCTCTTCCAAATTTTCGTTTCGTCGCTACAACAATAGTGGAGCAATAGAGGGAATTGCGGAGATGGGAATCCGGATCATATTGGCTGCGGCTGTGGCGCTGGCAAGCGCTTCTCCAACTCTTGCCGCGGACCCGGCCGTTGAAGCGCCAATCCGAATTATGGTCGAGGCTTTTAACAAGGGCGACGTTGCACTCGCCAAATCGACCCATGTCCCAGCACCGATGATTTTAGATGAGCCGACGGTGCCTTTCAGCTGGTCGGGGCCTACGGCTTTCGACGACTGGATTGCCGCTCTTGCCAAATCGGAAGCTGACTCCGGCAAAACCGGCGGCAAAGTTTTCCTCGGCACGCTTACGCGGGCATCGGTCATGGGGGATCACGCCTACGTCGTTGTGCCCTCGACCTATACCTTTCAGCAAGCGGAACACACCATGCGCGAAACGGGCACCCTGACATTCGCTCTCGTTAAGCAGAGCGCTGATTGGAAAATTCAAGCGTGGACATGGTCGAGCCCCGACGCCGTGCCCGTCGATAAGTAGCGGGGTCGTTGCTGCCTTACGGCGCGCTGGTATCGTCTCGGCCTACACCGCAGCAATGCGCCCAAAACCCGGTCGTCTAACGACCTGAATTACCAGCCCGAAAGCGGTCATGCGTTCATACAAAGGTTGAAGCACTCTGGATGACGGAGCTGGTGGAAAGCTGCCATAAGCCTTTAGACTTTATACTTTAGACTTTCCCGATTGCCCGCGCGACATCGAGCGTGTCGATATACTGCTGGAACGCGATAACCTCACCATCTTTTAGGGTCCAAACATGAACAGCTTGCGGGTTCATGCTGTGGCCCGTGGCCTTGTTTGAACCTCGATAACGACCCAAAACTACCACGCGATCACCGCCGTCAATGAGATCTTCCATCACGACGGCAAATCCATCCCACTCGCCGATACAGCGGGCGAACACACCTGCAGCTATCGCTTCCGGACCGCGATAGGGATTTTGATCGGCATAAGGAAAGTTCTCGGCTTCGTTCCAGACGATGTCAGAGCTCATTCGGCCAACAACGTCTGGCAGATCGCCCACGCCGAAAGCGTCGTAGAGCCCCATGATAACGGCGATGTTGTCAGCAGACACAATGCTCTCCCATGCGGTTTACGTTGTGCGTGCGGTTGTTGTCTCATCGAGATTTGCAGGCAAGCTGCAATGGTCGGCGGTTAGGACGGTAGCTGCCAGGCAACTACCCGCCCAGGTATCGGCATTGCGGCGGCCGCAGCGTTCCTGCAAGCCGACCGTCCGCTCGCAGCTACGCGGGCGTCGGGCAAGCGCTGTCGAATGTCTTGGCTCGGTGGAAAACGATCCGGCAGCTTGCAGACAATCGGATCGGTCAGCTGCCATTCCAATCGACCAAATCAAAAGGTGGCAGGAAAATTGGTCGCGACATGAACGAGAAAGCCTGGCCAAAGGCTGCCTGTCCGCTCTCTTAGGAGAGCGAGCACAATGCCCATTGGAACGGTGAAAACGAGTTGCGCTGTCGCCAATCCAAGTGGTGCCGAATTGAGCGAGATGTGGTGAAGGCTAAATGCTACTGTCGAAATCATTATCGCTATGGTCGCTGATGACGGCCACATCATGCGCGCGTAGCCATAGATCAGTCCTCGAAACAACAACTCCTCTCCCAGTGGTCCGAATAGCAAAAATGCCGAAATGAGCGGCCAGCCGCGCGCATAGGTCGTCCAATGGCCCGTGGTAATTGCCCAAAATAAACTTCCTGAAAGCCACGAGAGCAGCCAAGCGACGGCTAGGCCGATGACGGAGCGCTGACGTATTATTTCATTACGCGGCCAGGACAGTGATCGTTTGTCTCCAAACAAAACGTAAAGGCTTGCGATAAGAAGGAACGAAGGGATCGCTGCCGTCGCGATCCAAGCAATGGACGGCAGATGTACCATCAGCAAGCGTCCAGCCACGCGATTGGTGCCTGCCGTCAGTATCAACGAAAGAGGCAATAGGACTACGAGGCCCAACGTCCGAGCCGGCCTACGAAAACGGTATGAATCAAGTCGGTCCATTAAGCTTGGATGGCGATTGACGCGAGCGACTGCAATGGAGAGCGTCGAGACATTCAGCAACCGATCGCCACTGGGACGGTGACCGGCATTGTATAGGCGGGGAAAAGAGGTAATCTGCGTCATGCTCTTTGTTCTGTTATTGTTAGCTTCCCCCCTGCTGAATGCCTCACCCCCAAGTCTGGCTCCTAACGACGTTGACGTGCTCCCCTGAAACTCCGCCATTCTGAGCTAGAGTCCTTCATGAAGGAGGACGACCATGAAGCGCAGCAGGTTTACCGAGGAGCAGATCATAGCGATCCTGCGTGAGCAGGAGGCAGGGTCTTCGACGGCGGACGTTTGCCGCAAGCACGGTGTGAGCAGTGCGACGTTTTACAAGTGGAAGGCGACCTATGGCGGCATGGACGTGTCGCAGGCGCGCAAGCTGAAGGTGCTCGAGGACGAGAACGCTCGGCTGAAGCGGCTGCTGGCGGACGCGATGCTGGACAACGCTGTGTTGAAGGAAGTTGCCTCAAAAAACTGGTGAGGCCTGCCGTTCGTCGAAGGGCTGTCGAGGATGTTCGGCAGCTCTTCGGCATCAGCGAGCGTCGGGCCTGTACCATCCTTGGCGTGGATCGATCGTCGATGCGCTATGCGCATCGGCGTGATGATGATGGCGACCTGCGGTCGCGTCTTCGCGAGATCGCGCTTGAACGCCGTCGGTTCGGCTACCGGCGCCTGGGGATCATGCTGGCGCGTGAAGGCATCGTTATGAACCACAAGAAGCTGTTGCGACTGTATCGCGAGGAGAACCTTCGGGTGCGTCGCCGGCGCGGCCGCAAACGGGCGATGGGAACACGGGCACCGATGACGTTGCCACAGGGGCCGAACCAGCGCTGGAGCCTGGACTTCGTCAGCGACACGCTGGTCTGCAGCCGACGGATCCGCATCCTTGCTGTCGTCGATGACTTCACGCGCGAGAACCTTGCGCTGGTTGTCGACACGTCGCTCTCGGGCGCACGTGTTGCACGCGAGCTCGATGCGATCATCGCGGTTCGTGGCAAGCCGCTGATGATCGTGAGTGATAACGGGACCGAGCTGACCAGCCTGGCGATCCTGCGCTGGGCGCAGGACCGGCGGATCGAGTGGCACTACATCGCGCCGGGCAAGCCGCAGCAGAACGGCTACGTCGAGAGTTTTAATGGTCGCTTGCGCGACGAATGCCTGAACGAGACGCTGTTCGCGTCGTTGAGCCATGCCCGCTCGGTGCTGAGCAACTGGCGCGACGACTACAACCACGTGCGACCGCATAGCGGGATAGGCGGGCTGACGCCCGCCGATGCTGCCAGGCGGGTTGTACAACCCCGCCCGCAAGGGCACGATGATACCCCGGACTCTACTTATGAGTGGAGGAGAAAAGGGGAGCAGGTCAAATCAGCTCCAAAGACTAAAAATGTGAGATTTGAGTCAATCGCATACGTGTTTTTAGGAACGCGTTCCCCTGATGGCCGTTTTGCCCATCATGACGTCCGCAAAACCCCCAGTAGTATTAGTGGTCGATGACGAACCATTCATCTTGCTAGCGACGGCGGACATGTTGTCGGCTTGCGGCGCCACGGTGCTCGAAGCGCAGGATGCCGATGAAGCGCTCCGTATATTGGCGGAGCGCGACGACATCTCGCTCGTATTATCCGACGTGAATATGCCGGGCACCATTGATGGCCTGACGCTATTAAGACGTGTTCATGAGCTTAGCCCGGCCATCGAACTTGTTTTGACATCGGGTCAGGAGCGGTTCGCAAAGGATGAGTTGCCAGATGATGGTACATTCCTACCCAAGCCCTACAATGCGAGCCAGCTCTGTAATTTGGTTCACTGTAAATTGTCAGCTAACGAGAATCTTAAGCCGGTACTTTAGCTCGCGCTGTCGGCACGACGAGTTCAAAGATTAAACCAGCGGCGTTGTAGGAGATGTCGACCTCGGATATTCGATCGGTGCTGCTATGCGCGACCGACATCTTGCTGACGACGTGGATTGACGAGGAATGCTACATCGCCCTTGGATTGCTTCGTAAACGTGCTTGTTCTCGCCAGGCCCCCCTTGCACCACGCCGATTTGGAAGCGGGCTGTGAAGCGATTGAGGCGCGCGAGATATTCTAAAACAGCCTTGTGCTTTCAACTGGACAAGGCCGTTAAAGAGTCGGCTTCGGAGGCCCCACCCAGCCATCGTTCCCGATCGTTTTTTGCCGCAGGAAGGTCGCTAAATACGGTCGCGCAAACGTCACTTTCAGTGCGGGTACGGAAAGCGCGTAATGCCATTGCCAGAGGCGGGCAGACCGGGCGTGGGGCAGCGCTATAGCCGCACAGCAAGCCATTCTCACAGTGCCGCTCGTCGTCCCACCCTGGATGGTCGAGAATAGGATAAAAGCACACCCCCAGCACCTCGACGCCAGCGCACTCGGCTATTCTGACCTGATCGTGGATCATTGTTGCCCAATCGGCGCGAGCTTCCCCTTCGCAGCCTGTTTCCGAAATAAGCAATGGTCTCTGGTAATGGTCGCGCGCCTTAACGAGCAACTTTGAGACCGAATCGCCCGCCTCCGTCGATACGGTTTGCGGCGGATCCGATGCCAGCCACTGATTGTGCGGATAATAATTCACGCCGACGACGTCCAAGCACGCCTCGTGTCCCCCGTACTCAGGGTGGCGTCGCCCAAGAAGACAGTCGATAGCATCATATTGTACGGCGGTGAGTGCTCGAGCCCTTTCGCATGACGATTCACGCTGGTCGGTGGGGTGCACCATGATGAGCGGCTCGGCGGCAACCATGACAGCGGCCGGATCGACGACGCGAATCCGCCGGGTTGCGGCAATTGCGGCGCGGCATAATATGCCTTTCAGCTCTTCACCGCGTCCGCAGACGAACGGGTTGAGATAACCCACCTCGCCGCCCGCCCACGCAAGGAAGCTGATCTCGTTGATCGCAATATAGCAACCGCCGGGGCCGATCCTGATCGCCGCCGCTTCGGCGAAGCGCGAGAAGCGTTCGATGAAATCGGCGTCGAAAGGATTTGTCCAATTGGGCCAGCCATAGTGCATAAGGTCCCAGATGACCTGTGTGCCTGTGGCCTTCGCAGCTGCTAGCATCGGATCGGCACTTTCCCAATTAAACCGATCGGAATCGGCCTCGATCAGATGCCAGCGCAGGCCATCGCGAACGGTGCGCATGCCGTACGTTGCGAGTTGGCGATAGTCGTCGGCGGCCAGCGTGTCGTGGCGTGTACTGGCGATCACATCGACTCGCCGTCCATCACGCCGTCGTTGACTGGCGCATTCGAATCCGCCCATCAAAAAACTGACGAACGGACTCCGGGCGGGCAACGGTGTCAGGCGACCTCCTCAATGGCGTCATCGGTCGCTGTCAAGGTTGCCTTCAGTCGACGATAGGTCGCCAGCGCCTGCCCGACCACTTGGTCCATGTTGTAATATCGATAGGTTGCAAGCCGCCCCACGAACGTCACGCCGTCTTCGGCATCCGCCAGCGCCTCGTAGCGCTTGAAGAGCGCCTGGTTTTCAGCGCGCGGTACGGGGTAATAGGGATCGCCGTCGTCGGTCGGGTATTCGTAAGTGATGCTCGTGACGGGGGCGGACTGCCCCGTGAGATGTTTGTATTCAGTTATCCGGGTATATGGCACCGCCTCTTCGGGGTAGTTGACCGTTGCAACGGGCTGGAGCCACTCCTTTGCAAGCGTCTCGTGTCGGAACCGCAACGAGCGATAAGGGAGTCGGCCAAACCGGTGACCGAAATATTCGTCGATCGGCCCTGTAAAAACGAGGTGATCAATATCCACAAGGTCCCGGACAGCCTTATGCTCGACGCCGAGCAGCACCTCGATGTTGGGATGGTCAAGCATGCGCTTAAACATCGCCGTATAGCCTTCGACCGGCATGGCCTGGAAACTATCGGTGAAATAGCGGTCGTCGATGTTAGTGCGCGTCGGCACGCGCGCCGTCACGCTCTTGTCGAGCTCCGACGGGTCCAGGCCCCATTGCTTGCGCGTATAGCCCCGAAAGAACTTTTCGTAGAGATCGCGTCCGACAGCGCCTACGACGACGTCCTCCGACGTGCGGACAACGGAGACCGGCTCCGCTCGCGCCGACAGAAACGCACCCGCCGCATCATCATCAGCTAATCCGGCATCATAGAGACGATTGAGCGTCGTTCGATTGATCGGCATCGGCACCTGCTTGCCGTCCACATCGGCAAGCACTCGATGCTCATACGACCGCCATTCGGTGAAGTGCGACAGATAGTCTACGATTTCATCGCTGTTGGTATGAAAGATGTGCGGACCGTATTGGTGAATGAGGATGCCGGCAGCATCAAGCCGGTCAAAGGCATTGCCCGCGATATGCGGCCGCTTGTCCACGACCAGTACTTTCAGCCCGGCATCGCGCGCGAGTCGTTCGGCCATTACAGCGCCGGCAAAGCCCGCGCCCACGACCATCACGTCATAATGTTTCGACTTTGGTTTCCGCCGCGCGGTCGCCGCCTCGATGGCGTCGGCCATAGCCGAAGTCGTGACATCCCAAGACATGGCAGCAAGCGCGACGTCTGCTTCCGCCAGCCATCGCTCGTCGCTCCGCCCCATGGCAAGCGCTTCATCGCACATCGTGATGAAGGTGTCGGCGTCGGCAGCGATACGAACCCCCGAAAGGCGCCCATAATGACGGCGGACATCGGCGATGTCGGTCGAGACAACGGGGCGTCCGCCGGCAAGATACTCTGGCGTCTTGGTGGGGCTGATGAAACGGGTGGCCTCGTTGATTGCGAAGGGCATCAACGCGACATCCCATCCCGCAAGGACATCGACTAGCTCGTCATAGCTGCGGCTGCCCAAATAGTGGAGATTAGGGCGAACCGGCAGATCTTCGCGCGCAATCTTGACGACGGGCCCGACGATTTCGATGTCCCACTCGGGACGGGCGGTAGCCAGGCGCTCGAGCAGGTCGAGGTCCATGCGCTCGTCGATCACACCGTAGAACCCGAGTTTCGGCACACCGCGTCGCGTCATGACGGGCTTTCGTCGCGCGGCAGAAAAATGTGCGATGTCGACGCTTGACGGGAACGGTCGCACGTCCGCGTGGCGTCCACGCTTGGCCTCGTACAGACTGTACCCGCCTGTAAAAACGATGTTAGCCGTGGCGAACAGCTCATCCTCAAGCGCGAGCAGGTTCGGCGGCGCAAAGCGGAAGTTCGCAAGTTCGTCCATGCAATCGTAGACGGTGCAGTCCGAAACCAACCCTCGCGCGGGCGGCAGCATCATCGGCGAATAAAACCAACGGACGGCAACAGTCTCCGGAATTGCGCTCGTCAGAAGCTTTGCGATCAACGTGTCTGCTTCGCCAGGAGACGTCGTGTCGGGCAAGTGCGGTACGACGATCTCGACGCCAGATCGATCGATTCGGCGCTCGACGTGCGCATTCTCACCAGCAAAAATCGGCTCTTCCCAGAATATAATTCGATAGCGTTCTGCGAGGCGGGTCACGAGCTGCTGAGGACGTTGAAACACGAAGTCCCAGCGGAGATGTGAAAAGCAAAGCAGCAAGGGTTTGCCAACAGGAAGATGGGACACTGAACACGGACTCCTGGCGAACGCGTGCCCTTGGCGTCCCGACAGAAACGAGAGCCACGCGTTGTTTTTGAATTGAGCAGTCCCGACGATCTCGGGGCGATCACATGCGCGCGAGCATCTCGATGTGTTGCTGCACGACCGGCACGATCTTGCCAGCAGCCTTGCGCAGCGGAGCGACGCGACCCTCGGTTGCGTAGCCCTGCTGAAGCATCAGCGCGTCCCTATGTGCCGCCTTCTGTTGATCTACATAAAGTCGGTCGCGCTGTTCGCCACGGGTCCGGCCGAGCGCGGCAAGGTCACGCGCCTGCATTGCCGACAAACGAGGCGGCGCTGCCGAAAGGTGAGCGGCTTTCGCGGCAGCCTTCACGTCTGCCGTACTCTGGGTGCGATGCTGAATCATCATTGTCGCAAAATTTCGCACGTCCTGATTCTGCGACGTCGTCATCAACTTTCCGGATTGTCTCTCAAACAGGTCGCTTGCGCCCGCCTTGGCAACATATGCGGCAGCCGGGATCGGCTGGGCCAGTGCGACAGTCGATGTCGCACATAGGGCAAGTGTTAAAAGCGTTGTCCTGATCATGAATACTCTCCCTGTCGCGCCCCCCGCTGCGATGTCCGGACCGACAAAGGCGAACATCCTATGGCACAATGCGTCTGCGAGAAATGGGTTCCGAGGTTCGGCAGAATGCCACCAGGACAAACTCCGGGTGTCAAAGTCGTGACTCGACTAGCCGATGGCAGACATCGAGAGCGTGTATTTCGGCATCGGAACCCCGGATGCCCACGTCGGGTCGATACGCTTTGAATCGACTGTCGTGTAGTCTGTGAAGTGAGCGTCATGAGCGCGAGACGTCGGACTGATGGCCGGTTTGCGCGTACGGTTCGAAGGAACCAGTAGAGGTTAAAAGCGTCTATCTTGGATGGCCGGTAACGCAACATCCCACCGAAAGAAGCGGCCGGTACCAGAGGGCCGACGGACGTTAAAGCCACCGCCGTTTCAGCCAGTCCAGCTCGCGACGCTGGTCGACACGGTGCCCACTGGCGACCGTTGGCTGCACGAGATCAAGTATGACGGTTACCGTCTGCTGGTCGCCGTCGGCGGCGGATCGGCACGCGCCTACACGCGCTCGGGGCTCGACTGGTCGGAGAAGTTCGCCGGGATCGTCAACGAGGCGGCAACGCTGAAGTTGCGCTCGGCGCTGCTCGACGGCGAAGCCGTCGTCATGGATGCGGATGGCCGCTCGGGCTTCCAGGCGCTGCAGGGCGCGTTGAAGGGCGCGCCCGCCACCATCGACTACGTCGCATTCGACCTGCTCGAGCTCGATGGCGAGGATCTCACTGGCCTTCCGCTGACCGAGCGCAAGGCGCGACTAAGGGCGATCCTCGCCGAAGGCAGTCACCGCCTCCGCTATTCCGAGCACGTCGAGGGCAACGGCGAAAAGTTGCTGCACAGTTTCTGCGACGCCGGCCTCGAGGGCGTGATCTCGAAAACGGCCGATGGGCGCTACGTCGGGTCGCGGTCGGGCCGGTGGCTAAAGACCAAGTGCATAAAACGGCAGGAGTTTGTCGTCGTCGGCTGGACGCCATCGGACAAGTTGCGGCTGTTCCGATCGCTTATCCTCGGCGTGCACGAGGACGGCGTGTTGCGCTACGCCGGCAAAGTCGGCACGGGGTTCGGCAACGACGAGATCGTGCGGCTGATGGCGACAATGGAGCCGCTCGAGCAGGCCGAGCCGACAGTTCAGGCACCGCGCGCCGAGGTTCGCGGCGCACACTGGCTGAAGCCGAGGCTGGTCGCCGAGATCGCGTATACCGAGGTGACCAAAGATGGAACGCTGCGGCATCCAAGTTACCTCGAGCTGCGCGCCGACAAAAAGCCAGAAGCGGTGGTCCTCGAAGTCGAGCAGCCGGTCGACCAGGCTGCAGCGCCAGCGGCGTCCAAGGTCAGGATCAGCAACCGCGATCGAGTGATTTTTCCCGAGTCCAACATCACCAAGGGCGAGCTCGCGGATTATTATGCCGCTGTTGCCCCAATCATGCTGCCATGGGTCGGCAGCAGACCGGTGAGTCTTGTTCGTTGTCCGCAGGGGCGGGCGAAGAAGTGCTTCTTCCAGAAGCACGATGCGGGGAGCTTCGGCGATACCGTCAGGCACGTCGGCATCATGGAGAAGGATGGGCACGAGGAGCCATACCTGTTCCTCGACACCGCCGACGGCCTCCTGACCTGCGTGCAGATGGGCACCATCGAGTTCCATGGCTGGGGATCGCGGATCGAAGACGTCGAAAAGGCGGATCGGCTGGTGTTCGACCTCGACCCCGACGAAGGCCTCAACTTCGAGGCGGTGCGCAAGGCAGCCTTCCACTTCCGCGAGATCCTGAAGTCGATCGGGCTCGAAACCTTTCCGATGGTAACCGGCGGCAAGGGTGTGCACGTGATTGCCCCGCTGGTGCCGAAGGCCGAGTGGCCCGAGGTAAAGGACTTTGCGCACCGGCTGGCGCAGGCTGTCGCGCAGACCGATCCCGACAACTTCACGGCCGCACTCCCCAAGGTCCAGCGCAAGGGCCGCATCTTCGTCGATTACCTCCGCAACCAGCGCGGCGCGACGGCGGTAATGCCATACGCTGTTCGCGCGCGACCCGAGGCGCCCGTGGCAGTGCCGATCACGTGGAAGGAGATGGAGACGATCGATGCTCCAAACCACTTCCACATCGGCAACGCGGCGCAGCTTCTGCAGCGTGCGGGGTCAAAGGGCCTGTCCGGTTGGGGGCGCGCCGACCAGGTGCTGCCGGACCTGTGAAGATCGCCACCTACAACGTGAACGGCGTCAACGGCCGCTTGCCGGTACTGTTGCGCTGGCTCGCCGAGAGCCAACCTGATGTCGTCGTGCTCCAGGAACTGAAAGCACCGCAAGACAAATTCCCAGAAGGGGCAATCCGAGACCTGGGCTACGACGCGATCTGGCACGGGCAGAAGAGCTGGAACGGCGTCGCGATGCTCAGCCGCGTCGGCGAGATACACGAGACAAGGCGCGGACTGCCGGGAGATCCCGATGCCACGCAGAGCCGATACATCGAGGCCGCGGTCAACGGCATCCTGATCGGCGCCCTCTACATGCCCAATGGCAACCCGCGGCCCGGACCCAAGTTCGACTACAAGATGCGCTGGTTCGAGAAGCTGATCGAGCACGCTGCCGGGCTGCTCGATTCCGGTCTGCCTGTCATGCTTGCCGGCGACTTCAACGTGATGCCGACCGAGCGGGATGTTTACAAGCCGGAGCGCTGGCTCGAGGACGCGCTGTTCGCGCCCGAAGTGCGCGAGGCCTTCTTCCGATTGACAGGACAGGGCTGGACTGACGCGCTGCGCACTATCCATCCCGACGAGACGATCTATACGTTCTTCGACTATTTTCGGAACGCCTACGGTCGCAATGCCGGCCTGCGCATCGACCACTTTCTGCTGAGCCCCGGTCTGGCCGACCGACTGGTCGATGCGCAGGTGGACCGCGAGGTACGCGGATGGGAAAAGACAAGCGACCACGCGCCGGTATGGATCGAGCTCGCCGACAAGCCCAAGCGGAAGCGCCGTACATGACGGGCAAGCCGCATCCTCTTGCCGAGACCGAGCCGATGGAAGCCAAGCTCGTCGACGAACTGCCCGCCGAAGATGGCTGGCAGTTCGAGCCAAAGTGGGACGGCTTCCGCGCCATTGCCTCGCGACTAGGGGCACATGTCGAGCTGCGGTCGAAATCGGGCAAGTCGCTCGCGCGCTATTTTCCCGAGATTGTCGCTGCGCTGCAAAACACCGCCTCGGTCGACTATGTGCTGGACGGTGAACTGATCTTGCCGGTCGACGGCGTGCTATCGTTCGACGCACTACAGGCGCGCCTCCATCCTGCGGAGAGCAGGATCAGGCGCTTGGCCAACGAGACACCGGCGCAGCTGATCCTGTTTGATTGCCTGGCGATCGACGGCACCGTCCTGATAAGCCAGTCGCTTGCTGATCGCCGCGCCGCGCTCGAGCGCTTCCATGCGCGTGACGGAACGCCGACGCTCCTGCTTTCCCCATCTGCGCCCGATCTCGCTGGTGCGCAGGCGTGGCTCGCGGCAAGCGGTGGTGCGCTCGACGGCGTCATCGCCAAGTCGCTCCACGAGGAATATCGCGCTGGCGAACGCGCGATGCTGAAGGTCAAACAGCACCGGACGGCCGACTGCGTGGTCGGTGGTTTCCGCCGGGCAAAGGATGCGCCGCATGTCGCTTCGCTTCTGCTCGGACTCTACGATGTCGCCGGTCTGCTCAACCATGTCGGCTTCACATCGGCGCTCGCGAAACAGGATCGCGCCGAACTTACCGAAAGGCTGGAGACGCTGATCGCGCCGCCGGGATTCACCGGTAAAGCGCCCGGCGGTCCAAGCCGTTGGAACGACGGAAAGGAAAGTGAGTGGTATCCGCTCAAGCCCGACCTCGTCGTCGAGGTGAGCTTCGACCGGGTCACCGGTTGCCGCTTTCGCCATGGCACAGGGCTTATCCGGTGGCGCCCGGACAAAGCCGCGCGCCAGTGTCGAATGGAGCAGCTCGACTATCCCTTGCGGCCTTCGGATCTCGGGGACATCGGGTAGGCGTCATCCGCGCGACGATCGAGCTTTTGTCGAACTTTTTATCGGCGCGCACGTTGATGCATCGGCACCCGCTTAGCGTGGTTGCGCACCAGCGCACGGAGATGAGGATGACGAAGCTCAGCACAAAGGACCGACAGAAACTCGACAAGAAATCCTTCGCCTTTCCCGATCAGGAGAAAGAGCCGCTCGAGAATGCCAGCCATGTGCGGAACGCCATCGCGCGTTTCAATCAAGTCGAGGGCGTAACCGACAACGAACGCGACGCGGCGTGGAAGCGCATTAAGGCTTCGGCGAAGAAATATGATGTTGAGGTGAGTGAGAACGGCTGGAGGGATATCGGGGACCATTAGCTGCAATGTCTGCTGACTGGTCGCGTTTAGCTTGAGGGAGGCCGTCAGCATCGCCTGTTCCGTTGGAATCGCAAAGCCACCCACTTCGGTTTCGCCAGCAACCAATTTCAAGATCGGACAACTAAGCGCTAAACACTTAGGTATGGCGGTATTTGCAAACCCTATTTCTCGGATGTGGCTCGTGAGCAAATACCGAACCGATCATCTCCATCGTTGCGTTTGGCCCGCGGAACTGGGCAGCCTCTGATTGATTTAGCATCATTGAGAGGAATGAAAATTGGCTGACAACAAGAACAAATCTGGTTCGCCTGATCGCGATCGAATCAATTTGGCCGAGGATTACGAGGTTCGCGACTGGGTAAATACTCTGGGTGTGTCACGCGAGCGCCTGCAGCAGGCCGTCGATGCGGTTGGCCCAACTGCCGAAAAGGTCCGCGAACATCTCAAGAAATAAGAAGATCAGCGGCGACAACGCCCGCCAAACATCTGCTCATGATGGTAGACCGCGGGATGCCGGTGCAGAAGTAAAGTTCAGCAGCGGCAGCTTCGAACTGCGCATCTCCGTTACGTCCGCAGGCCTCTTAGCCATCGGCGCACTGACATCTGCTGTCATTCTCGCAACGACAGTCCTCGTGCGTTCCACGCTCTTGGCGCAAATGGCAAAGCTGCAAAATTGCGGCGCGGATGAGTAGATCATTCAGCTCGTGAGTATCCGAGGCGTATACCGAGTTACCAAATCTGCACTGAAATTCACTTGACCGTGTAGCGCCCATTGGTGCCGCAAGACATAATGCCGACTGCATGCACGTGGCTCACTGTGTCTTGCGACGGCTGTCAGCAGCCTCAGTGTGCAGCAGCTCCGACTTCAAATCCGGCGCTAGCGCCCGAAGGTTCAAAATTGGGCGCGCCGTCCGATTTATTAAACACGTCCCCCTGCTCGCTGACAGAGTCTTCGACCCGGTCACTGATCTTACGCGCACGTGGGAGCCATGCATCACGATTAGCGAACAGCGTTGCCCCGACGGCGACAATCGCGCCCGCGACAACAGCCCCCGCAGTCGCCAATTTTGGCCACTGATCGGAACGCTTTGTAAAAGGTGGTTCTTGCGTCGATGGGCTCTTGGCGCGAGCTGTAGCGCGTGATTTGGGCGCGGCGCGGCTAGCGGACGCGCGCTTAGTCGATGTTTTGATGCTGTCGTTTGCAGCAGTGTCGGAGCTCGCCATTGAAAATGTCCTTTAATCTGAATGTCAGTCAGGTTCACGCTCGTTCTTCGGTGGGGTCGTCGAAGCGGGCCCGCCCAGCTTGGCTAGCGCCAGACCGAGTGCTGCCCCGAGCGCAGCTCCAAGCCCCGCCGTCGCCGCGGGGTGGTCCGCCGCGGTGCGCTGCAGAGTTTCAAGCATTTTACTGGCTTCTTCCTCGCTCGTCCGGTCGGCCATATCGCGCAGCTTGCCTGATGCTGAACTGATGAAACCTTTTGCCCCATCTGGCAGGGGCAAATTAGCCCCACCGACCAGTCCGTCGATCGCATCTGCGGCGCTGTTCAAGACTTCGGACACCCGCTCCGCCTGCGCGCTGACGGCGTTTTGCGCAAACCTCATCACGCCCGAGGCGGACTTGGCGTCGTTGTTTGCGGTGGCGATGTGCGCAGCTTGTTTGGGACTTGAGAGCGCTTCTGCGTCGGTCTGGGCCATGTTGTCCTCGTCCATGATTAGCGTAGTTTGCTCTAATTCTTGTGCGCGCAAAGCGTTCCAAACTACTCGACGACAGAGGTCGCGACCGTGCTGTCGACTACCAAAAAAACTTTGGCAAGCAAACGACGTCGAGACCACGGGTCAGTTATAGCGAGCTCGAATAATGAGCATGTTACGCCGCGCACGTGCCTTTGTTCTGTTTCCTATCCGTGATAACGTCTGCCGACTCGCGCCGGGGGGGTGTCTTGACGCAGTATTGACTGCTTTGCGCCGATAAGAACGGTCAAGCTCTTCCACCCGAATACCTAGAGGCGGAGGACGACCAAGCTGCGATTGCGCTCGTGACGCTAATGCTGCCGAAAGCTTGCGAAGTTTGGCGGGGGGATTGTCTGGTTTACGCGAAGCCTAAGAAGAATGGCATTCAGCGCTCAGCGTAACGCTCAGAGCAAATTCCTTCGTCAGATTGGCGCCAAAAAGCGGACTGTCCGCTATCCACAGAGGTCCTCGCCACTGCGGCTTTGCGGATAAGCGCGGGGGGATATCCACTGAAGCCACGGAGCAATCGAGCGACCGTCAGAGAAGCGAACGCTGGACCGGGACTTTTGGCATGGCCGCAGTTTGGCTGCCGCGACGACGCTGTTCGGTGTCTGCGCTAAAGCGGATGTCTATGTCGCGATCCCTCGCATAGGTGGCTAGCGCCTCGTTGCTCAATTCGGTCCATGGCTTCTTTTCTGTTCGGACCGGAGGGCACGCGGGGCAGAAGGCCGGGCTGCTCGCTCCACCCCAGCAGCTGCTCGACCGAGGTCGCATTCAGCAGGTCGCGTAGGTGATGCGCCGTCACGTAGGCGTCCGGCAGCGCCCGGTGCGCTGGTAGTCCCGTCGCACGATGCAGACCAGCAGGCATGCGCTCGTAGCGAAGGCCTTGGTTTGAGAAGCTGGCCAAGGCTGGCCACGTCCTCAGTGCGCACTTCCATGTGCAGATCCACCGGGCTCCGCCGGACAGTCTGGGTGTGCAGAACCGCTGCTCGAATGTCGCGCGGTGCGCTGCCAAGGAAACTACTCCGCCAGGCGGCCGCAGGATCGGTCCCGCCGCGTCCTTCCAGAATGGCGCTCCGGCCACATCTGCATCGACGATGTGGTGGATGGCCATAGTCTGCGTGGAGATTGGCCCACCCGGGTTGACGAAAAGGGCACCACGCTCCTCGTTGACCTCCCAGTGACCGTCCTCATCGCGGACGACGTCCTGCCAACCGATCTCGCACACGCTGTGCGAGGAGGGCCCAGCCGTCTCGAGATCGATGACGCGGATGCGATCATGGGCGGGGTTCGAGCGGGTCGTCATGTCCATCGGCTAATATGTTGTCATGCCGGTTCTCACAATGTTCTTCGCGTTGAAGGGTCGTGCGCGGCAAGTCGATCTTTCTCTCCGGTTGATGCCACCGACCCGCTTAGCCTTAGCCAAAGCGGTCTGTCGCATCAGGCTCTTCGCATGAGAGTTGCCCTCGCGATGTGAATTCAGCTCGCGATTGCGTTAGCGCCAGCTGCATGCAAATTTGCTGGGGCGGGTCGGGCATTGATACCCAAGGTGTGAAAAACTTCGAGGATGGAGACACGAATTGCCGCAGGAAGATGGGGCGGATTTCAATTTCGCGGATGCATATTGGCGGCAGGTAGCGCCGACCGACTTGCCGCTTGAAAGGTCGACTTCGTCCCGGCCGAGCGAGGCGGAGCTGCTCCTGCTCGCTGACAATTTGCCATCCCTATGCTGGATCGCCGGCGGCGACGGCTCCATCTGGTGGTACAATCGAAACTGGCATGACTATTGTGGCAGCACGCCCGAAGCGATGGCCGGATGGGGATGGCAGTCGGTCCACGACCCAGAGGTCCTGCCCGACGTAATGGCACGGTGGACGGCGTGCATCGCGGCAGGGGAGGCGTTCGAGATGACGTTTCCGCTCAGGGGGGCCGACGGCATCTTCCGCCCTTTCCTGACACGTGTCACGCCATTGAAGAATCTCTCGGGACATGTCCTGCGCTGGTTCGGCATGAACACCGACGTCAGCGCCCAGAAGGCGACCGAGGCCGCGCTCGCCGAGAGCGAGTCGTACGTCCGGTTGCTGTTGAACTCCAGTGCGGAGGGTTTTTACGCAATCGACCGCGACGGGGTTACAACTCTATGCAACGCGACCTTTGTCGACATGATGGGCTTTGCCACCGCCGAAGACGCGATCGGCCGAAAGCTGCACGACGTCATCCACCATACCCATCCGGACGGCGCCCACTACGATGTCGGCGACTGCCCGATCTATCGATGCGCCGCTGGCGGGACGTCCGCGCATGTAACTGACGAGCTGTTCTACCGGCTAGATGGCACGCCTGTTCCAGTGGAGTATTGGGCCAAGCCGATCATTGTCGATGGAGAGCATCGTGGCGCGATCTGCACGTTCATCAATATCACCGATCGTCTCAGCGCGCGCGCCAGGCTGATCGCAAGCGAGGCTGAGTTCCGCACGTTCGCGCAGGCCATGCCTAATCAGGTCTGGGCCTCGCGACCCGACGGGTTGCTCGACTGGTTCAACGAACGTGTCTATCAATATGGCGGATTTTCCGCAGGCCAACTTGACGGTAATGGTTGGGCCGAGATGGTTCACCCCGACGACGCGCCGTCTTCGATTGAGCGTTGGGGTGCGGCGCTGGCGTCGGGCGATAATTATGAGAACGAGTTTCGTCTACGCCGTGCCGATGGCGAATATCGCTGGCATTTGGCGCGCGCGGTGCCGATCAGGGCTGGTGACGGCAAACCGACCAGGTGGATCGGCACAAACACGGACATCGAGGATCAGAAGTCGGCGCGCGCCGCTCTGGCTTCGCTCAACGCGACGCTCGAATTGAAGGTTGCCCAGCAGGCGAAGGAGCGCGATCGGCTTTGGCAGACTTCGCAGGATCTGCTGGTGGTGGTCGAAGCCGATGGCACGTTCCGCGCCGCCAATCCGGCGTGGTTGACGGTGCTCGGCTGGCATCCCGACGAGGTCGTGGGGCGAAAACACCTCGACTTCGTCTATCCCGAGGATCGCCTGGCCAGCGACGCCGCGCTGGCGGACGCTGCCAAGGCACTACTCGCACCCTATGAGAACCGCTGTTTGCACAGAGACGGCACCTTCCGCTGGATATCGTGGATAGCGTCGTCCGACGACGGGCTGGTCTATGCAACCGGACGTAACACGTCGGCTGAGCGCCTAGCTGCTGCCGAACTTGCTGTGGCTCAAGAAGCATTGCGACAGAGCCAGAAGATGGAGGCGGTAGGTCAGCTGACGGGCGGCATCGCGCATGACTTTAACAATATGCTCGCCGTCGTGATGGGGTCGCTCGAACTTCTGGGCCGACGCCTGTCGGACGGCGATGCACGTGCGCAACGCTATATAGATGCGGCGACCGACGCCTCGAAGCGGGCAGCTCTCCTGACACAACGCCTTCTCGCCTTTTCGCGTCAGCAGCCACTCCAGCCTGAAGCATTTGATGCCAACAAGATGGTGTCAGGCATGTCCGATCTTCTGAGGCATTCGCTGGGGGCGGACGTCCAGCTCGAGACTGTTTTGGCTGGCGGACTTTGGCGTACGCATGCCGACCCCAACCAGCTCGAAAACATCATTCTCAATCTCGCGGTCAACGCACGTGACGCGATGCCCGACGGGGGCCACCTTACGATCGAGACGCAAAATGCGCATCTCGACGAGCGCTACGCGGCAACGAACCTCGGTGTCTCCGCAGGGCATTACGTGATGATCGCCGTGACCGACACGGGAACGGGCATGCCCGCTGAGGTCGTCGAGAAGGCTTTCGATCCCTTCTTCACGACCAAGCCTGTCGGTAAGGGCACGGGCCTTGGCCTGAGCCAGGTCTACGGATTTATCAAGCAGTCTGGCGGCCACGTGAAGATTTACACCGAGCAAGGTCACGGCACGACGATCAAGCTTTATCTGCCCCGACTTCGTGGCGGAACGACGGTCGATGAGCCTGATGCCGATAACACCGGTCTTGTCCGCGGCGAAGACCGTGAGGTCATTCTCGTCGTCGAGGACGAGCCCGGTGTTCGTCAGTTCAGCGTCGATGCGCTGACCGAGCTCGGCTATGGCGTTCTGGAGGCGGACGGCGCTGCGAACGCACTAAAGTTGTTGGAAGAGCATCCTGAGATTAGTCTCATGTTCACCGATGTCGTTATGCCAGAGCTGAACGGGGCGAAGCTTGCCGAGGCCGCACGTTCGTTAAGGCCTGACCTCAAGATCCTGTTCACGACCGGCTACACCCGGAATGCTGTTGTTCATAACGGCAAGCTCGACGAAGGCGTCGATCTGATTGGCAAGCCGTTCAGCCTCGAGGCCCTCGCCCTCAAGATACGGGCAGTCTTGGAAGCTGCGTAACGGGCGCTCCGATCAGTTAAGAGATGAGCTTTTTATCATAATGCGCTGAACCTTTAGAACGGCAAGGCCTCGTGGAGCGAGTGCCCTTTTTAGGGGCCCGTGTCAGCAAGATCTATTAGCGCTGTTGGTAGTGATAAAAAACGATCATTGACCACCTTGACGAAATCGATTTCGAAAACAGGCTGGTTGCGGTGACTTTCACTCAGAACCGGTCTAGCTCGGGCAGCCGCCATTGAGAAAGTCTCGCCGATGCGCGAAGACCGCCTTTTACTTGCTAGCGAAGCTGACTGTCCTTGCTGCCCCGACGATTAAAAGTCGAGCGCGCGGCGCTGGTTTCCCTGCCTGATTGGCAGGCGACGCATGTGCGAGCGCCAGGGAGTGCCTTGCGCCGTGCGTCAGGGATTGCTTCGCCGCACAGCTCGCAGTGCGTATCGCCCTCACCTGCAGGCAGCCGAGTGCGCGCAAAGTTAACCGCATCGGCGATCGTATCGTCGATCTGGTCCTGCACTGCGCCGTCACGGGTCCAACCGCCTGCCATTGCTCGCTACTCTTTTCGGGGCCGCGATTTCAATGCGCCAAGCGTTGAGTGAGTTCCACCTTCAGACAGTGCCACACGAAAACTGTTCCTTTAACGTTCCTGCCGAGATAGAGGCCCGTCATGACCGATCAGCGAGTTCGCAAGATCATTCATGTCGACATGGACGCGTTCTTTGCGTCCGTCGAGCAGCGCGACGATCCGGCGTTGCGCGGCAAGCCAGTTGCCGTTGGCTATGCCGCTGCCAGGGGCGTCGTTGCGGCGGCAAGTTATGAAGCCCGACAGTTCGGCGTGCGTTCTGCCTTACCCTCGATTACGGCCACGCGACGTTGCCCCGGCCTGATCTTCGTGCCGCCCCGGTTCGACGTCTATCGCGCGGTATCGCGTCAGATCCACGCGATTTTCGCCGAATTCACGGCGCTCATCCAGCCGTTGTCGCTTGACGAAGCTTATCTCGACGTCACCGAAAACCGGCAGCACATGGCTACCGCCTGGGAGACGGCGAAGGTCATCAGGGAACGTATTTTGGTTGAGACGGGGCTGACGGCGTCCGCAGGCATTTCATACAACAAGTTCTTGGCCAAGCTCGCGTCAGATCAGCGCAAACCCAATGGCCAGTTCGCAGTGACACCAGATGTTGCATTAGCTTGGATCGAGACACTGCCAGTCGCGCGCTTTCATGGCGTCGGTCCGGTGACTGCCGCCAAGATGAAGAGGCTTGGAATCGCGACCGGCGCTGATCTGCGCGACAAATCTCTCGACTTCCTGCGCCAGCATTTCGGCAGCTCCGGTGGCTGGTATTACGCCATAGCGCGCGGCATCGACGAGCGCCCGGTCGATACAGACCGAGTGCGAAAGTCCTCTGGATCGGAAACGACATTTGAAACAGACGTGACCGACACGGCGCGCATTGAGGCGGGCATGCTGCGGATGGCAGAGGATGTCTGGGCTTGGTGCGACAAGGCCCGGTCTTTTGGGCGCACCATCACTGTAAAAATAAAGTTCGGCGACTTCCGCCAGATCACCCGGAGCCGAAGTTTCTCTAATCCGGTCAGCACCCAAGCGTTGCTGTACGACGCGAGTCTAGAGCTGTTACGATCCACCTATCCACTAGCGCTGGGTATACGCTTGGTCGGCGTCACCGTCTCGAACTTTATTACCGGCGATTGCGATAATGTTGCACTTCCATTGTTCAAGATGCGAGACTGATCGTGGTCGCGACGGTCCCGGAACATTCGACAGGGGCTGTACAGTGGTGCGTTACGGCCTCTGTACTACGTGAAGACCCAAGTCTTTCACCCCAAATAATGTTTTTTGAGCCCAAAAGCCAACCTCGCTATGTGGGAAAGATTGAGGGAAGAGTTTTGCTAATTCTATAAAAAATGCAACTATATCATATAGTTAAACGGACTTAATGGATGATCGCGGGGCATCCATTTTCCTTTTTTCCTACTGTCGACTGCGCGTTCGGATCATGCCGGCGATCGCAATCGTCACGCCATGATGACGCACCCGTCGCCGCTTCGAATCTCGAGGGCGCCGGGGGCCGATCTCCCCGACTCATCGGGTTTATTCGAGCCCAATTAACCACAGGGGCGAAAATCGACCTATCATGGAACCGGAAGTTTAGGAAAATTCGGGGGCAGACATGGCGACGTTGACGAAGACCGGGACAGGATCCCGAATGTCCCTGGATCGATCGATCCGTCTCGCCGGGACAGCCCTGCTCGTTCTGATGCTGCTGTGTGGCGTGACCGGAATCGGCGCCGCCTGGGTCCAGTCGGCGGCGTTGCATCGGCAGTCCGAGTCATCGGCGCTGCTGGCCAACCATGAACTGGCCGACATGATGCACGATGCTGTGCGCAGCGACGTGCTGGCTGCCCTGCAGTCGCTGGACCCCGAGACGGGGCTGAAGCACGAGGACATACTGAACGATTTCCATGAGCATTTGAAAGACCTTCGCTCCGGCATTGCCGCCGACGCCGCCTATACCGGGTCGGCCGATGTAGAGGCGGCCACGTCGAAACTTGCAGACCCCATGGAAGCCTATGCGAAGTCTGCGACGAACATCATCGGGCTAACGGGCACCGATCCCGCGCGCGCGAAAAAGGCGTTGCCGGCGTTCTTCGAAGAGTTTCGCGTTCTTGAAAAATCCATGGGTGCCGCATCCGACGCGATTGCAGCCAACGCGGTTGCCTCGACGAAAAACGGCGAATCCATCGGCACCTTTGCGATCGTCATCCTGATCGTGGCCATGGCACTGGGCGTCGTCGGGACGATGGCATTCGTGCTGCTGGCCGTCCGGCGGGTTGTCCGCCCGATCGAAGCCCTTGCGGCAACGATGGTCGAGCTTGGCGCCGGCAATCTCGCGGCCGAAGTGACGGGGACCGAGCGACAGGACGAGCTTGGCGATATGGCGCAGGCCATGCTTGCCTTCCGCAATCAGCTTCAGCAGGCAGAAGCGTCGAAACAGGCGCAGGCACAGCTGATTGTCGACAGCCTGGGCCAGGGACTGACCGCGCTTGCCGACGGCGACCTGACCGCCGAGGTAACGGCGCATCTCCAGCCCCCGTTTGCGTCGCTGAAGGACAATTTCAACAGCGCCGTTACGAGCCTGAGAACGCTGATCGCATCCGTGGCGGAAAGTGCCGCGACGATCAGCACGGGGTCCAACGAGATAGCCCATGCCAGCGAGGACCTGGCGCGTCGTACCGAAAGCAACGCCGCCAGCCTCGAAGAGACGTCGGCAGCGATCACGCAAATGAATTCACGTCTGCAAGCGACGGCGAGCGGTGCCCAACGCACCGTCGTTCGTGCAGACGGCGCCATGAAGAGCGTCGCCAGCGGGCGCGGCACGACCGATGAGGCCGTCCAGGCAATGACGCGTGTGAGCGAAAGCGCCAAGGGGATCGACAGCGTCATCGAAGGGCTCGACAAGATCGCCTTCCAGACGCGCGTCCTCGCCATGAACGCGGCGGTCGAGGCCGGTCGCGCCGGCGAGGCCGGACGTGGCTTTGCCGTCGTCGCCGACCTCGTGTCGGCGCTTGCCATGCGTGCCGAGGAAGAAGCGGGCCGCGCACGCGACCAGCTGACCGCCACGCAGGCGGATATCGTCACGGCCGTGGACCGGGTCCACGGTATCGACGGTGCCCTGCTGAACATCTCCAACGATGTCAGCGAAGTCCACAAGCTGCTGGCCGATATCGCGACCGACAACCAGGCTCAGTCGACGGCAATTGTCGAGATCAACGCCGCAATCGGCGCCATGGACCAGGCGACGCAGCAGAATGCGGCGATGGTGGAGGAGACCTCGGCAGCCGCGCGCAGCCTAACCTCCGAAGTCGCGGCGCTGTCCGACCGGGCGGCAAGATTCAACATCGGCGCTTCCGGCCGCAGCGCGGCCGTGGCTGTCGGCAGCCAGCGTCACCGGACGATGTCGCGTGCGCCAAAGGCGATTGCGCGCGCGCCGGAGCCCGCCGGCGCAGAGGCCGATGCATGGGCCTCGTTCTGACCTGAACAAGGTGGTCTGCGCGGGCCGCTGGGGAACGATAGTTTCCGAGCGGCTCGTTCAGAGCCTGTCGGCGGGGGCTTGGGCGCAGGCTTCGTTTTCGTCGTGCTCGATCTGGATCGTCGTATGCCCGATCTCGAACCGGTGGTGGAGCATCGCGCCGGTCTCGTGCAGGAAGGCATCGCCGGGGCTGCCCTGCGGCATGACGAGATGCGCCGTCAGCGCCACTTCGGTCGTGCTCATCGGCCAAATGTGCAGGTCATGGACGCGGGTCACGCCGGGAAGCGCGGCCAGCGATGCTTCGACGTCTCCCGGCTCGATGCCGGCAGGGACCCGGTCGAGCGACATCGCCACCGAGTCGCGGAGCAGGCTCCAGGTCCCCGCCATGATGACAGCGACGATGACGAGGCTGGTGGCAGGATCGAGCCAGAGCCAGCCGGTCCGCAGGATGACGAACCCCGACACGACGACCCCGGCCGAGACGGCCGCATCGGCGGCCATGTGCAGGAAGGCGCCTCGAATATTGATGTCGCCCTTCCGCCCGCTCGCGAACAGCCAGGCCGTCACGCCATTGACGGCGATGCCGATGGCCGCAACGACCATCACCGTCCCGCTCGTGACCGGTTGGGGATCACGGAGACGGTTGATCGCTTCCAGCGCAATGGCGCCCACGGCGACAAGCAGGAAGACCGCATTGAACAGGGCCGCAAGGATCGACGAGCGGCGCAGGCCATAGGTGAAATGCGCACTGGGCCGGCGCTGCGACAGGGTCGCCGCCCCCCAAGCCATCAGCAGGCCCAGGACATCGGACAGATTATGTCCCGCGTCGGCGAGCAGCGCGACCGAATTGGCGGCAAGGCCATAACCGGCCTCGACGGCCACGAAGCCGATGTTGAGGATTGTCCCGATCAGGAAGGCGCGGCCGAAGCTTGCCGGCGCATGGCTATGCCCCGCGTGCGAATGCCCGGCGTGGTCGTGCGTGCCGCTCAAGGGGCGTTCCCGTTGCTGTGCAAGGCCATTCCCGTCGGCTCTAGAGTAAACCACTTCATTCAAATGCGTTGTACGGAAAACGGCCATTTTTGGTGCGGATCTTAAAGCACTTCATTGTCTCAAACCTCGCTCAAACGGGCTGCGCCGCATAAATTTAGCGACTAAGTTATTCCAGCTCCTTTTATTTCCGCAGGGGCTCCACAACGATCGGGCCTAGCACTTTTTCAATTTCCGCTCGATTGAATACCGTTGTGCGCAATCGGCCCTTTAAGACTGGGTCGATGCCGAGCTCACTCATACTGTCTACAAATTTGCGGCGGTTAAAGGTTGCGTGGGGATAAGTCGCCGTGATCTCACGGCACAGGACGAACCGACTACGTATGGCCAGGACATCTTCAATGGATAAGAGATCTGTGGTCGACCGACCAATTTCTTCGAACATAAAAACCTTGAGTTTGCCTAAGCTGTCGCGAGGTAGCCTCAGAAAATAAGCTGCCGCCGTGTTAGACAAACCATCTACTAATCGATTGTGTTTTGCCTTTCTTATCTCGTCCAAACTGACGAGGATGTTGCTCAACGAATGTACGCCGTCCTGCCCCACCAGCAGTGCTCGGGCGCGCAATTCGCCATTCGAGAGCATAATTAGTGGCACATCCGGCCCCAGTCGCAACAGCGCGGCGGCCGATCCCAGGCGAACCAAATTTGGCGGTGTTTCCGAAACGATCATTAACCCAGCTGTCAACTTAGCCAGTCGTTCAACGCTTTCTTTCAAGTAAAAGGAGGGCGATGTTGGACCGCCATCACAAAACCTAGCGATCAAGCCGCTTCTAGCGTAACGCCTGAGTTGCGCCCGGCTGCAACCAAGGAGCGAGGTAGCCTCGCCTGTTACAAAAAGTTCATCGATTTTGGCACGAACGAGCTCAAGACAATCGACTGCGATAAGGTCAGTACGCTTGTCACCCGTGGCCATGTGAGCGAGATTTAGAGTTCTGAGCACGCGGTGGATCGGCCCCGGATGCCGACCCACAATCCTGCTCGCAGCGTCCATTGTGATGCGCGACGCGCCCTTTAGGCTCAGTCCGAACATGCGGGTTCGATCTGATACTGCCAGGTGCTTTTCGGCGTGCTGACCTGCTCCCCTTTTCTCCTCCACTCATAAGTAGAGTCCGGGGTTATCATCGTGCCCTTGCGGGCGGGGTTGTACAACCCGCCTGGCAGCATCGGCGGGCGTCAGCCCGCCTATCCCGCTATGCGGTCGCACGTGGTTGTAGTCGTCGCGCCAGTTGCTCAGCACCGAGCGGGCATGGCTCAACGACGCGAACAGCGTCTTGAACCGCGCCGGGTTTGTCGGAGGCTCCAACTCCTGAGAAGGTGGAGCGATGACAAGCAAGACAACGAACAAGTATGCGCCTGAAGTTCGCGAGCGAGCGGTACGGATGGTGCTCGATCACGAGCGTGACCACGCATCGCGCTGGGCAGCGGTCGTATCGATTGCGGCCAAGATCGGGTGTGCGGCGCAGACGCTGCACGAGTGGGTCAAGAAGGCGGAGGTCGATAGCGGCCGACGCGTCGGCGTTCCCACCGAGGTCGCGGCACAGCTGAAGGCGCTGGAGCGCGAGAACCGCGAGCTGCGCCAGGCCAACGAGATCCTGCGCAAGGCATCGGCGTATTTTGCTCAGGCGGAGCTCGACCGCCCGTTCAAGCGATGATCGCATTTATTGACGACCAGCGCGCCGTTCATGGGGTCGAGCCGATCTGCAAGGTGCTGCCGATCGCCCCGTCAACCTATCATGCACACGAGGCGAAGCGTCGTGATCCATTGCGCCTGTCGGCGCGGACGCGCCGCGACCTTGCCCTTCGGATCGAGGTGCGGCGCGTGTTCGATGCCAACTACCGCGTCTACGGCGTGCGCAAGGTCTGGCGGCAGCTGCAGCGCGAGGGGTTCGACGTCGCGCGCTGCACGGTCGCACGGCTCATGCGGGTGATGGGCTTGGCGGGTGTGATCCGTGGCAAGCCGGTCCGCACGACGATCAGCGACCGCTCGGCACCGTGCCCGCGTGACCACGTCAACCGGCAGTTCCGCGCGCCAGCGCCCGACATGCTGTGGGTCTCGGACTTCACCTATGTCGCGACCTGGGCCGGGTTCGTTTACGTCGCGTTCGTCATCGACACGTTCGCACGTCGGATCGTCGGGTGGCGGGCAAGCCGCACAGCCCATGCCGGCTTCGTCCTCGACGCGCTCGAGCAGGCGCTCCACGATCGCCGACCGACGCACAGCGGCGGTCTCATCCACCACTCCGATCGTGGTAGCCAGTACGTCTCGATCAAGTACACCGAACGCCTCGCCGAAGCGGGTATCGAACCGTCGGTCGGCAGTGTCGGCGACAGCTATGACAACGCTTTGGCCGAGACCATTAATGGCCTTTACAAGGCCGAGGTGATCCACCGACGGGGACCGTGGCGATCGTTCGAAGCCGTCGAATACGCGACGCTGGAATGGGTCGACTGGTTCAACCACCGCCGGTTGCTCGAACCCATCGGCAACATCCCGCCCGCAGAAGCAGAGGAGCAATACTATGCCATGATCGAACAACAGCCTATGGCTGCATGACTCAAACCAAACAGCCTCCGGCAAACCGGGCGCGGTTCATCTCGTTCAGGCATTCGTCGCGCAAGCGACCATTAAAACTCTCGACGTAGCCGTTCTGCTGCGGCTTGCCCGGCGCAATGTAGTGCCACTCGATCCGCCGGTCCTGTGCCCAGCGCAGGATCGCCAGGCTGGTCAGCTCGGTCCCGTTATCACTCACGATCATCAGCGGCTTGCCGCGAACCGCGATGATCGCATCGAGCTCGCGTGCAACCCGTGCGCCCGAGAGTGACGTATCCACCACCAGCGCAAGGTTCTCGCGCGTGAAGTCATCGACGACAGCAAGGATGCGGATCCGTCGGCTGCAGACCAACGTGTCGCTGACGAAGTCCAGGCTCCAGCGCTGGTTCGGCCCCTGTGGCAACGTCATCGGTGCCCGTGTTCCCATCGCCCGTTTTCGGCCGCGCCGGCGACGCACCCGAAGGTTCTCCTCGCGATACAGTCGCAACAGCTTCTTGTGGTTCATAACGATACCTTCACGCGCCAGCATGATCCCCAGGCGCCGGTAGCCGAACCGACGGCGTTCAAGCGCGATCTCGCGAAGACGCGACCGAAGGTCGCCATCATCATCACGCCGATGCGCATAGCGCATCGACGATCGATCCACGCCAAGGATGGTACAGGCCCGACGCTCGCTGATGCCGAAGAGCTGCCGAACATCCTCGACAGCCCTTCGACGAACGGCAGGCCTCACCAGTTTTTTGAGGCAACTTCCTTCAACACAGCGTTGTCCAGCATCGCGTCCGCCAGCAGCCGCTTCAGCCGAGCGTTCTCGTCCTCGAGCACCTTCAGCTTGCGCGCCTGTGACACGTCCATGCCGCCATAGGTCGCCTTCCACTTGTAAAACGTCGCACTGCTCACCCCGTGCTTGCGGCAAACGTCCGCCGTCGAAGACCCTGCCTCCTGCTCACGCAGGATCGCTATGATCTGCTCCTCGGTAAACCTGCTGCGCTTCATGGTCGTCCTCCTTCATGAAGGACTCTAGCTCAGAATGGCGGAGTTTCAGGGGAGCACGTCAGTGCGCGATCATTCTATCGCGGAAGGGCTGAAGTTCGGCAGCAGGCGCCATTATTCCGAGCCAATGCTGCAATCGACCATAATATCCTATGATTTTGCGACTTTTCTTATAAGCTTTGCTGCTGTTGTTGTTAATTATCGATAGAGCGGCATCAAAACCCTCCCAACCAGCAACTAGGCTAGAAAAGCCCTGCGATCCGTACTGAGACAATGCCAAACCAGGATTCCACGACCTGCTCCATGGTAGGGCGGGATCAAGCGCCCCTCCAATCGCCAGTGCTAGGCCTGCCGCAGACGCGAAAGACAAATTGTCGAGCAGGGGAACTTCCACGGCCTCACCTCTGCAAAGCCGGCCGAGGAGATAAATATCAAGGGCCACTTCTTCGGCGGCAAGACGCGGCACGGACATTGAGAGAATGTCAAAACCGCACCTGCATTTTGCCGCCGAAGATCTACTGACGTCAAAGCCGTCGCCGCACTGAGGACAAGTTTGAATCAGCGGCAAAAGGTGCGTGGGGCAGGCGCCGATTTGAGCGACTTGCCACCAGTCTCTCAGAAAGGGACTCCACGCTTCTTGCCCCGGAGAAGCACATTGGAAGTCTGCTTTCAAGCAATCGATGCACACTCTTCCTCGCCGATCAGACCTCCCAGAATTTACACGCTCCCCTTCCAAGATGAAGGAACTTCCTGATATAAACACGGTTGATCGAGCGAGCGCTTCTTCCTCACATCCGATTAAGCGAGCTGCTAGCTTCGGCGCTCTGTCTAAAGTGAGGCGCCCTCCCCGTTGTAGATTAGGAACGTGCGAAAGTAGCTCCGGGATTGTCGCGTAACCGCTCCGCATAGCAAGTCGGTTGAACACGGATATCGGCGTTTCGTATTGGCCGGGAACGATCCTGAGAGGCAATTGTGCAATGCCAGTGAAGTCGTGGTTCCGTGACATCGCGTTAAACGCACAACCCTGAGGGAGGTTCAATCAAGCGGGGAAAGATAACTTGGCGAAACGCCGGTGGCGCAAACGCCGGGGCAATACCTCGGTGCTCCAGCGCTTTGCAGATTGCCCTGGGGGAAACGGTCATCTCGTCGGCGAGCGCTGCGGCCGAAATGTAATTCGAAAGGAAGGCATTCAGCGCGGCGGGTTCAATACCACCACTGGATGAGCGGGGAATAATTTTGGCACGCACCAACTCACCGACACATTGGGGATGCAACCGCGATAACTTACCCGCCTCAATGAGCGTCAACTCACGCTTCAGAGGAACGACCAGGTCGGCCGGAACAATAAAAAGATGACCGATGTCGCACTCGGTTCCACTGAACCAGGCCAGTAGCTCACCGTCTAATACTCGGCGGCAGGCCTCGCTCAGTGACACGCCACGATTGCGACACGCCGCAACCATTCTTACCGATTTCAGCGGTGCGGGGCCTGGCTCGACAATTTTTTTGAGCGCCACCAGCAAGGCCTCGACCGAGTCATCGTCTATCATGCGCCCCTTCCGGGCGATCAGCCCGTTTTCCAAAAAGGCTTTTATACGGGACCGACCGATCGCCAGCCTATCGGCCGCCTGCTGACGCGAGCAGCCTATACGTCGTGATGCCGCCAAAACTGACGAAATGTGCTGAGAACTAAGAGTGAACTTTACTCCCCTACGTGATCCAGAGGGAATAAGATTGGCTGCGAGGAGCAAATTTCGTGCGCTCGCAACGCATAAAGCGTTTTCTTGCGCCGCTTGCGTAAGCGTTTTTGTCGCGCGAGTGACGTTCCCCAGAATTGGCTCATCTGCCGATATGACGCCATTTCGAACAGCGTGCGCTCGAACCACGGGAGCGATGAGAGCCAAAAGATCCTTATCTTGCTCCTCTGCAAGCCAGTCGGAGTACACCCAACCGTAACGCGCGATCATACCCCGATTTGATACCTCTTTCGCGGATGAAGCGAGAATAGCGTCGAGCGCTTTGTTGAGCGCTGTTGGCCACAAGCGTGTCATTAAGAATCCGAAACGACGAGACTTGGCATCTGCCAAACGCCCCTGACGCTCTAAATGCGGACTCCACCCGACAGTTTCAAGCTGGCCTAAACGCTCGCACAATTGCACGACCGTACGAAATCGAAAATCGCGTAAGATGCTTTCGTCGCAAATTGACCCGAAGCCTAACCTGGCACCCAAATAAACGTCAAACTCGCTAAGGAGCTCTTGACCCTCGGTCTCGTCGTGAAGAGTGCAACCTTTCGGGCATTTCCAGAGCGTGCTACAGCGCCAGTCCAACGTTGATGCGCAGTTTGTACAGCAGCTGAGCAGCGGCGAGCGGTGCAATGGGCACCGCTCAATCGACCGGATGTCCAAAAACAAGCGGTGCGCCGTGAGCGATGAACGCTCCAGTCCCGCATGAGCTGCAAAAGCAGCGTCGCTTGCTTGGCACGCCAGACAGAAGCGGCGAGACGTCGTCGACCAGTCACCGAGAGATACCTCTTGCCCGGCTACATACACGTTGCGCGCCGCAGCGTCGACGCGGGGTGAAAATCGAGCGAGATCCCTGGGCACAAGGCCAGCTAATGTTGCGATCGCTTCAGCGTGACGACCGGTCAGCAGCTCGCGGAAGGGTAAGCCAATGCGATTAGCGAATTTAGCTGTGGCAGGCTCGCCGTGCCGAGCGGCAAGCCTCAACAGTAGCCCATAAGACGGCTCTCCAAATATGGGCCGCACGCGCAAAGGTAACGGTTTGAAAGTCAAAACGCTTTGGGTCCGACCGGACCGCTCGCTCGTGTTCTCCTGCGACCTCCTATCAAACGCGCTGTGGCCCTCACAGATTGGTCACCTGACGCGTGGCGTGCCCATATTTCTGCGCATTGGTCTGGCGTAGCCGTGAAAGGGTTAGTCGCCGGGTCGAATCTGACTTTTGCTAGCTTTGCGAGCAGAGATTCGACCGTCTCATCTTCAGGAATGTGGATGCGTGAGGTGAAGTCGATCACCGAGGGAGTCTGTGCAATCGGGTGCCAAGATGCGTAAATCTCAGCCATCAACGGCAGATCTAATTTTTCTAATGCGCGTTTTGTGGCCAGCTCTAGGGCCCTTGACAGGTACTTCGAGACGATTCCCACGACACCACCGCTGGCGACATACAGTCGCATCGCGAAGTCTTCTGTCGACAGGCCGCTCGATGTTGGAAGGCCGAGAATCTTCTCGAAGCGCCCCATTAAACCCAACCAATGCAAGCGCCCTTCAACCGTCGTCCAGTCATAGGGCTCGAGCACGATATCCGGCATAAGGCGGCGGTTAAATTGATCGTAGTTCTTGAGCCGTCTCAGCTCGGGAAGCCCCGCAATCACGATTTCGCATTTGACGCGATTGAGCACACTTTTCAGAAACTCACTTACCGCCTCCAAGGATTTGCCAGAAAACACGTGGTGGCCCTCGTCGATCACGATCACCATGACGCCGAGACGCTGCACTTTGTCCACGATGTCTTTTATAATTTCATTCGCGCTTTCGTGAGATCGGGCTCGGTAGCCCATTGCCAACAAAACGGCGTCCACTAGGGCACGCTTGGTGGCTTGTTCTGGCATCTCCACTGGAATCACCCGGCGAATGTCCCCATCCAGTGTAGCTACGTCTGGGTAGCGTTCGAGAAGCGCTTCGAGCAAAGTTGTTTTCCCAGCTCCGCTTGGCCCATAGAGCAGTCGAGCTTTCGCCTTTAAGGGTCTGCCATCGACGCGCGCAATCGCCCTGGCGACACACTCCTCCAGTGCATCCAGTGCCCGGTTGTGAGTAGGGTGGGGCAAGATGGTAAGCTCCAACGCTGCTATGCGCGCCTCTACGGAGCCAACTCCAGTGCTGATCAGACTTGGCGCACTCGGGAAAGGTTCAGCCTGCGAAGCCCCCTCGTCCCCGTCAGATTGCGGTGACACCATAGGAGCTTTTGCGGTCCGGCTCATCAGAACGCCCCTTCCCCGCAAGCCATTATTTTTTGGAGCAACTCATTTGCGTGGCTAGTTGACGCGACAGTTACCTCCGTGGGCGTTTGGAAAGTCGGATTTTCCGGCTTTCCTGCCGGAATAGGTGCCTCGTCCCCGCCTAGAATCGCGAGAAAATTAAAATCGCCAATGACCTTCGTGGGTAAGGCGCCGTTAGCGAAGTATCGTAATTCACGTCTTCCATTTCCTTTGCGAGCCTGCTGGTCCGCAATATCCTTTGCCTCCTGCATTACAGCATCAGTCAAGTAATTGCCTTTTGGCAAGAGTTGCCGTGCTACACGAAGATGCGTGCGAGCTTGATAGCTGGTAAGACCCCGCGCCGTAGCTTGATGGACGGCTGGGACAGTTACCCAGCGGCTTACCCGTACTGTGTCGTCAAGGACTAGTACTTCACCTCGGTCGTACGGATCGCACCTGATTTCCCAATCCTTTTGTATGGCGCCACGTCGCTTGCGCAGCTCCTCCAATTCCTGCGATTGGTAAGTGTGGCCCGCCCATTGAATGCCGATATTCGATACTTTGCGCGGCACGCGCTCGCCTAGCAGCGTCGCCATTAGCTTGAAGTTTGGAACCGGGGGAATGCGCTGCGTCGCCTCAAGCTTTGCCCAGAGCTCGGCCGGAGCGCAGCCAATAGCGATATGGCGCTCTTGATGGTATTCGTCGACGATCCACCGCACGATACGCAATGTCAGTTCCGCTAATGAAAATCGGGCCTTGGCTTTTGGGTCATAGAACTGAGGCGTTCGCGCCTTGGTCGATCCGTCCATATAGCTGAGAACACGCACGTTGAGTGTACCGAAGAAGCGTTCGATTGCTCCTTTCAAATGTGGACACCGACCTTGCAGATTTATTATTGCGAAGCCCAATCTTTGCCCGGCAGATTTAAAGCTTTCACTCAGGAATTCTGCGCCCCGATCTGTGATGATCGCCTGAGGAATGCCGCTGCAGGGCCAGTCATGCTCCAAGCCTAGACCCGTAAGGTCCTTTGGACAGATGGCATGCATCAAAGCGCGTTGGAGTGTCGCGTACGATGGCACATCAAAACCGATGTGCAGTCCCACGATACATCTGGTCGCCCTACAAATTAGCAAAGTGAGCCACGGTCTTCCAACCCGTCCGAGGGCGTCTCGAACGAAAACATCAAGAAGTGTGTGATCTACCTCTACTTCTTCAAGTAGAACTGATGGCGCCTCCCGTCGTTTAAAGATTTTAAATTTGTAATAGGCTGCTTTCCAGCCATAGCGGGCTTTAAACTCCTCAAAATCTGTAAAGCGCCTCCTTATAAAACTGTAGAACGTAGTTGCACTCACACAGTCTATGCCTTCGGATTCGCATTTTTCTTCAAGTTTCCGAAATGCTGCTGCGACCGATTTACGTGGAGTAGCAAGATACTGGTATCTTGCAGCCCATTCCATCGCGCCGTAGATGCACAAGGGCCTATCGTCACTGACTTGCTCGTCCTGGCGATTCTCAAGTTTTGGCCGGAAATCTCCTCGATCATGGTAGCGGTCTACTAGCACATCTATGACACGGCCTGCGCTTACCCATCTTTGATACCATAGTCGGACAGCGTGTAGGGACGGCTGCTTTACTTCAATATCTGCCAATTTCTCGAAAGCTATCTGTTGCCCAATGATCGACACGCCCTTGCGAATTCGCCTTTTTCGCTCTTTCGCACTTCGTTGACCTGCAAACAATTTTGCAATGTTGTTCCACGCTGCGTGGTTGCGTCGATAAACGGTTCTGGCTGCCCGCTCATAGGCCTTCATAATTGGCACTCCGCGTTGACTTAATCTGTCAACGTATCGGCAGTATTTCTCTTTGCATCGTGCGCGAAATTGAAGGTTTTCGGGCCAAGACTCAAACCCGGCTTCTAGTAGCCGGACAATTTTGGCGTCTAGTTTCGTGATGTCGGCCGAAAAATGCTCGAGGCGACCGTCGCAATACAGTTGCCAAAGTCTGTCGTCCGTCCATTCATCAGGTTCGCGCTTTTTGTTCGACTTGAGCCGATAGGATGAGGCAAGCCGACGGACAACCACGTGCATCTGCCGCGCCCCGTCGGATGTGGTTTCAATTAGCGTGTCTCCGACAGCCAGCCTTAGAGGATGGCCCACGGCCATTAGGGAAGCCGTCCAAACGATTTGTAGCCGCCGTCAATCGCGGCCCCCGACGACATTGCCAAATGAGACATACGATCGGCAAACACGGCACACTCCCTGTCAGCAACCAAATCGTATTCATGGTGACTAATGATGTCAAAGAGTTATTTTTTTGGAGTTTGCGACCTGTAGCTTCGTCCATCAAGCTGCACATGGCCGGCAGCTTTGAGACGTGAAAGTGCGTTGCGAATGGACCGCTCGTTGTGCGCACCCCGCACCCGAAGCTCGGCGATTATCTGCCGCGCAGTCAAAGAAGTGGCTGCCGTGGATAGCAGCGCAAGGATCTCGTCCTTGACGCCACCATAAGCGATACGATCAGATCGAGGTTGCGGTCGGCCACCGGATTGGATCTGCCGGACCGTCATATCGCGAGCGGCGTAAAGTTCGCGCAATACCGCCTCGATCCCTGATATCTGTCTTTCGATTAATCGAACAGTATCTTCCAGATGTAATGCGTCTGGGGCATCAGGTTGCGCGCTCATCGCCGCATACTAGCCGTCCTTCGTAGAACTTTGTAGATCATCGCTGCCAAAGCGCTCAATGAAGCGATTTACGCCGTTCCGTGCTGAACTGTGGTACTTTCAGGGACTTTTGAATGTAGATCGCAAGAAAGGAAGCAACCTGCGGGATCCTGTGATTTCAGCATTAGCAGCGCAGCACATTCCCCACGGCGCATTGACTCAGTGCTCTCATTTGCGCGGCCAGCGCCTCGCGGCGAGAGCGGTCCTCCGTTCACGAATGCGTTGGGGCTACGATCGACGACATGCGTAAGTCGCCAGTCTGAACCGCATGAATTCACGCGAGACCTGGAGGTCTGACGTAGAATTCTGCACTTCAAATTGCGATCGCCTAGAGCGGGCCAAGGCCCAGCTTTTAAATTCTCAAGCTGTTGCCTCGACTAATCACCGAGCAGTTTCTCACGCACGGCCGTCAGCCAGAGACCTCGAACTTCGGCAGAAGGCTTCCCTCGCGCCAGCCTTTGGCGTGTTCTATGCCGCGAATGATGCCCATCTGAAAGGGTGTTCGCCCCAAGATGCAAGCGGCAGGTTCGCCTAAAGCTGGGAGGGATGCATCAGTGCCGCAGACGGCGCGCACGCCTTGGCGGAAGCCCTCGTAATCAACCTCGTCGCCGTACCGCATCTTTGATGCCCCCCCCTTGCTGAAGACACCCTGCCTAGTATGCCTGACCAACAGGCACATCCTCAACCGATGGCTAGGCCTCGCAGTGATTTTCATCAATCGCGCTTTTTGTACGGACCAGTCATCATCGACTGTGAGTATTTGGCAGGCGCTCCGCGAGCCAGCACGAGTTTGGGGGCGGACGGCAAGTCGGCTTTCAATAAGCTGGTCTTGCGCCATAGCGAATGCCGTTGAGGCGTTGCCGGCCGTCCGCATTTGGGGACCGCTTTCACGGCAGCCTTTGTATAAACGTGGTGGTTAGCCGCCGTTCGCCAGACATTCGATCAGCCCGTCGACACAGAAAGGCCGACGGTTGCAGCCACATTGCCATTTAACAAACCAATGAGCAGTTCGATAGTAAAGCTTATCTGCAGCCTTGGCCTAAAAGCTGCCTGACGATACCCGCCCCAACTGCAGTCGTTCCCGGGCTATAGCTTAATTCCAGAAAGCCGACCTGCCGCTTTTAAGTCTGTGCGGCCCACGCCGGCAGCTGCCACTCGGATTTGGCGTCAAATGCTGCTAGGCCGCTAAAAGTCCACACCGCATCGTACGTACCTGCGGATGGGTCTAGCTAACGGCACCGGTAAATATGGAGCCGAAAAACACAAAAGACGTAAAAAATGAAAAGATCGCAAAGCTTACCGAGCAAGCTTTCGCGTAACCCTCCAGTTTTCTCGAAAACGCGTACGATAGCCCTCCCAACACTATCATCACAACGCCGAATATCGTCCAAAGATTGGCGGTATTTCCTAATTGCATGAGCGCTGACGCAACGATGAAAGATGCGACGGCTCCAACCAAGATAGGCATCTGACAATCCTTCTATCGCGCCGTCTGAAAGCGTTAAAATCAATTCTTGTTAGCACGATGGCACTGCCGCCCTAGGTCCGCAATTGGTGCGAAAACGGCCCGTCGTCTGTCGCCCCAGTTTGCGACGTTCCAGTGTCAGATCGGCGTCCTTGAAAGCCGACCGTACGATTCTTGGTAGCAGCCTAATGAGCCCCGGTATGCGACCATCGCAGCTTCCACGCGGGAGCTTTCGCGCGCGCGCACGGGGGCCAAGCACCCCTCGCTTCGACGCGTAAACTGCATCTTATCCTTCAATGTATAAGTTGGAAGTTGAATGGAGGTACATTGCGTGCTGCGCAGAGAGTTTTCAGACTTTGGCGCCTTGCCACTGCTCGCCGCCGCGTTGAGGTCTGGCATGACGCGGCGAAGGCTCATGGCGGCTCTCGGGGCGAGCATTGTCGCAATGTCGTTGCTCGGCTGTAGCTCCGAACCAGCGACCAAGTTTCATCAAAAAATGACGGTCGAAGTCGAAACAGCGGAAGGCGTCCGAAGCGGCTATGCAGTCGTCGAGATTGGCAATCAGCCCAAGCCCGATGCCCTGAAAGCGATTCCGGGCAATGGTTTTTCGGTGCGAGGCGAAGCCGTAGCGGTCGACGTTGCGCCGGGTAAAACGTTGTTTGCGCTGCTCAAATCACCCGATGCGAAGTGGGGCGACACCATCTTGTATCAGGCTGAACTGATCGCCAATGCCGTGCGTGAAGGCGCAGTCGACGGTCCGACGATCACGCTCCTTCCGCAACTCTATCCGTTGCTTGTTACGTTCCGCGACATCCGCGATCCGATGTCGGTCGAGCGGGTCGATGCGCAAGCGCTTGAAAAAAGCTTTGGGCCGGGAGTGAAGCTCAAGCGCATCAGCGTCGAGATTTCCGACATGTCGGTGACCACGACGATCGAGAAGCGGTTGGGATGGCTTAGACGAAATGCAGATGGTGGTCTCGATCCAACAATGGGTGTCACCGCTAATCCTACCTTGGCTCAGCAGCTCAGCTTTCTCGATTTCCGGAGTAAGTAACCGTTAACTAAAACGTCGCCCCTAAGGGCGCCGCTTCCATGCTAGTTTTAATATTAACGACTGCGCGGGATGTTGCTACGATGAACGACTTTTGTTTCAGCCGCCGAATGATGATTGCCGCCGTTGCTGCGACGGGACTGGCAGGTTGCGGGATAAAGCCTCCAGAGATCGTGCGCTTTGGGGTGAAGGTTGATGTCCAGACCCCGCAGGGCGACGTAAGCGGATACGGCGTAGTCGAGTCGAACGTTTCATCGGGGATCGTCTTTACTGGCGGCGGCGGCGTCGAATACAGATTAGCGGGAGAGGCGATTGCGGTCGATCTGCCAGGAAACCTAATTCTGTTCGCCTTACTGCGCGGTCGCCTCGGGACCGATAGCGGAACGTTCTTCGCCAAACTGGTCAAGCGGGCCGTGGCTGCCGGAGCTAAGACGGTGCCGCCATTGCCAGAAGTTTTCGGGCCAGGCGAATGGCAGGAAGAGCGCCGTGCACTGCGTGCAATACGGCCATCGATCGTGCTTCCCGCTTCTGAATATCCCTTGCTAGGCCGGTTCCGCGATCTGTCCGATCCGGCCAGCTTCGAGGTGGTCGATCCGGGAAATCTCGCAGCGAGTTTCGGCCCGGGCTTCGTACTCAAGCAGATCATGCTGTCGGTCACCGACCAGCCGCCGACATCCGGGATAGAAGCCCGGCTCGGCTGGTTGCCCGAAATCCATCGGCGGATGGATTGGCACAAGTTTCCCCTAAACATTCCGGGCGGCGATTTTCAGGGCCTGTTCACGACGAAAGATTTTGCGTGACCGACTGCGCTGTGGATCGCTTCAACCCACAACGTATTTATCGATCCTGCCTTTGCGGATGGAGCGACATTGCCAAAATAGCTGCCGCACTGACCATAGGCACCTAAAGTGGTCGGCCGGCTAACGCCCCAAGTTTAGTCATCTGAACCGGCTACAAATTTACTCCCAAGCCGCCATTGGTTGCGGTCCTGCCGCAGTCACGACGTGGCAATGATGGCGCGGTGATCGAGAAGTAACACGGCGAAGGTTTCCCTCTAGAACCCAAGCCAATGCAGCAGTGAGTCGTGGCCTAGGTCATCGCCTTTATGAGTTGACGACCTCGTCAGAAGAGCCGTTGTGTTTCGGCACCGAAAAACAGAACGTCGAGCCATCTTTGCTGGTATGTTCAAGCCAGATGCTGCCGCCGTGCGCTTCAACGATCGTTCGGCTGATCGACAAGCCGATACCCATGCCGCCGGTTTTTTTAGTTTCGTTCCATGCAAATAGTCTCGAGATTGTCGGAGTCGAAATACCAAGTCCCGTATCCGAAACACACGTGACCACATCGTTTGCCGTTGTATGGGCTGAGATGTGGACGCGTCGGTTCGTTGAGCAGGTCACAGCGTCGACGGCGTTACGGACCAGATTGATAATTACCTGTTGAATTTGAACTCGGTCGGCCGTCAACATTATCGGCTCGTCGATGTTTTCCGACATTTCGACCAGGGGGGAAGCTGACAACCTTATGATGCTGATACATTCTTCGACTGCGCCTTTCAGAGCAAACTGTTCGCGGATTGGTTGCCGCCGTCCCGTAAGATCGCAGATAATGCGCGTAATATCTGTCGCCCGATCGGAAGCCCTTTTTACGCCTTGAAGGGCGCTCGCGATCACCTCCTTTTGCCCTGAGTTTTCGATCATGTTCGTCGCTACGGCAACATAGTTGTTAATGGCGGTGAGAGGCTGACGAAGCTCATGTGCTAATGTTGCGGCCATGGTGCCCATCGCATTCACGCGCGAGGTATGAATTAGCTCCGCCTCTCCTGTATCTTCAATGCAGCCATACCAACCAATGATATCGCCAGCGGACCCAACGCGTGGCGAACCGCGAGATCGAACTCTTTGCCAGTTGCTCGTGGGTGAACTTCGCACGCGATAGGTCAGATCGATGGGATCACTGGTCTCGAATGATCGCCTCATCGTGTCAATTGTTGGCTGCCGATCGTCCGGATGCAAGGCGCCAAGCCAGCCAAAGCCCCTCCATTCCTCTCCGGTCATTCCGGTCAGCTCGAGCCATCTTTGGCTGACATCGAGCGCGCGTCCTTCGGCATCGATGACCCACGGGATTTGGGGCAACAACTCTATCATCTGCCGAAAGTTTTCATCCGCTAATTGACGTGCCGCCTGAGCTTGCCGGATCGGGGTTACGTCAACGACTGCCACGGAAACACCGACGATGTCTTCTTCATCGTTGCGGACCGGTGCGTAAGAAAGAAGCACTGTTTGTGCCGGCTCCTCGTTGTGGAACGGCTTGGTCAATTCCAAATTGAGAATAGTCTCCCCGTCGAGCGCGCGCTGGATATATTGCTGAACACTAGGAAAAAACTCGGGGATCATCTCGGGCACGGTTTTGCCAAGATGATCGGCCATCTCGCGTCCATTTAATTGAGCGAGCCTGCAATTCACCATATTGTAACGTAGGTCTCGATCAAGAAACGCAAGACCGACAGGAGCGGAGTCAAAAATCGCCTGCAGCTGCGCGAGACGAACTGACGGTGGAAATTCTGAAGCCACGTCTAAGCTCCCCTTTGGCATGATTTATACAAGCCTAGGACACGCGTACTCAACAGTTCGCGACTCGGGTGACACCATGAAGCACTAAGTCACGTCCGTCAGGGGTTCATACTCTGACTCATCCCGAGTTGCCACCTCGCGCCCGTCTCATTTGCACTTGCCACTTCTGCCAGCAGCGGCCGAGATTTCGGCCCCGAGGCGCAGCTCTGACATGAACGTGAGACTGAAGTTAGGAAGCGGCTAGGGCGCCCCGAAAGTCCGAGATTGAGTCGTCGCTGTCGGAAAGCGGTCAGGTGGGAACCGCCCCAATCGCGGACATTTGTGATCTAGAATGGCAATCCTGGAAGCCGCCGTTCGGTCATCATTTCCGACACGCATAAGCGCGTGCCTCGCGCTCTACTTGCGGTTCAAGTCTGCCTTATATGAAACCGCACCACCCGTTTTGCCGAAACTATCTTTCGGCGGCGAGAACGCCGACCAGCGCCCCGTTAGCTCGCTTGATGACGTCAATCGCGGGAGGGGCGAATAAGGCCGGTGACGTCGCGATCGTCCAATCGCCGGGCGAGCCAGTTTCGGGACCGATGTCAGCGTCAGATATAACCGGCTGTTGGAGCGTCAATAATGTTGGAAAACCGCCCGAATGAGTGTTCCAAACACGTATGGTAGTAGCGGGATCGCCGATCGTTCCAGCCGCAACGGTGGCTCCCTTCTCGAACCCGGCGGAAACGCGTTTGCCAAAGCCGCGACGATTGCCTGACGTGGAATAGACCGCATAGTCGATGACCATTGAGACGGCTAGGACATAAGTGTTGGCGTCTCGAGCAACATACGCCGATCGCTTATAGGCTTGCGATGTTGCGGCCATGCTGACCGTCTGATTTAACTGGCCGAACATGCCGCCACCGCCAGGCTTTCGCTTATTAGTGTCGCCCGACATCGGGTAGACAACGAAACCGGTTGGCGCAACGTAGGTGCCAAATCGACCCTGCGCACCATTCGGCAAACTGGCCCAGCTCGCCATCTCCGGCGCCGCTGAAATTAGCGCCGCGTGATCCATGACGTCGAACCCGGCGGCTTTCAACTCGGCAACAAAATCGGCGTAGGCGACATCCGCGATCTTCTGTCGCGTGGCAAGATCGATACCTACCAGCCTGGTGTCGACGGTCGCTGAACGCTGACTGATCATGCCGCCAGCCGAACCAGAACTTTTTGCCTCGAGCCGATACTCGTCGGGAAACTCGACGTTGAACACGCTAATCGCAACGCGCTGCATGCCCTTAATCTGGCTGCCGTTGAGGTTCTTGACCTGAATCGGCTCAATCGCTGTACGAGTGTTTAACCAACCGCGCTGGACGGTGACACCCTTCTCGATTTGCTGTTGAGCCATCACTGGTTGGGAAGCCCACATGATGGGAAGTGCCGCTAGCACCATACACAGCTTACTCATCAAACTTCCCCCGACCGTGCAAGCAACCCCCTGTCACCGCTCACCACTGCGTGCCCGGCCTTTGTAGAGCGGTCAATCGTTTGAGGGAGCGCGGACCAACGATTCTCAGACGCCAATTGCCCTTGTCCCAGTTCTCCGCGGTATTGCGTTACTCGCCGCCGCGCCGCTGCTACCACGGCTGCCTATGCCTATCGAAAACGCTCAGCTGAAGTAGCGACTGAACTGTCGGTAGCTTATCAGAAGACCGAACGTGCGCATGGCGCCTCCGAAGGCACAACCCGATGGCCGGCAATCGCCTCAATTCCAGCCGGGAAGGATCCACTTTCGTGCTCCTGAAGGCGGCCATCCGTTAATAAAGTCCTCGAAGCCTAAGGACGGATCATTGTCGGAAATGGTCCGACTGGTTTTGGGCACTAATGCAGTCGCGCCGGGTCCTTTGACATGGCGACGGCATCTCCCTGTCCTGACAAAGGCAGCGCTAAGAGCGCTGCTAGCGCCATCAGGATCGCGAGTTTTATATAGGCCATCACGCACTGTATCCCCCGACAGAGTTCGTGAGTCAGCGCTAAGGACCGCATATAAGCTAAGTCAAACATTGATAATTGGACAAGGTCTCTCGACGGGACGGATTGTGACTACGTCTGCCTTTGGATAACCTGCGTTTCGCTCACTCGGGATTGCTATAACTGGCTCCTCGGTAATCCTGCTGCGCTTCATCTTCGTCCTCGTTGTTGAAGAACTCTAGCTCAGAATGGCTGAATTTCAGGGGAACGCGTCAGGTCTAGCACACACGTGCGGCGACCTGACGATCAATAATTAGAAGTTCGGTTTGAAGCCCGCAGGATGAAGAAGGCGGCCGCGTCTGCCATTTGTGTCGAGTTTTCGCTCAAACCGATCGATCAAAAACCAGGGCCCGAATGGCTGATTTGCCACTCCGCCATGACTGCCAGCCGATCCCACTCGCGCACCATGACGCATATTCCGCCTGTATTGCGGGATCCGTAATGCGCGAAGCGGCGTTCGCCAGCCTGACCGAATGCGCGCGGCAATTCTGAACCGTCTCTGCAGTAGCACCACCGGGCATCAGCGATCTCCGATCCAATAATGTTAACTTGGCGTCTTCAACTTCCGCGCGGATCATGAGTTCGGTTGCATCGATCTCGCGCCCATCAGCCCCGCAAACATAGGCACGACCATGGCGCGCTTCCATTTCTCCATAACGCAGACAGGCTCTCCACGCGCTGCTTTCGGTTGCCACACGCAGTGCACGGCCTTTCGCGTTGATTCCGGTGATCGTGTAAGCAACCATTGTTGTCCCTCGGGCACACGTTGCGCTCGATCGAGCGGGTAAGCCAGCCTTGCCTCCACTTAAGTTTGCCAGTGCAGATTGGAACGTCTCCGACCGCGTCTGCTGGTCAAGCCGTTCCTGCTCTTCGATCGATCCGACGCGCCCGACAGCCGACCGGCAGATTGCGGAGTATCAAGTAGCCCGACGGCTGGCGCCCCAAAGGCAGCCATCCACCGCGCAACCTGTTGCACTTGAACCGGTCGTTCGTTTAGCAAGCATGGTAGGCATTTAAACAAACGATATTCGACGATATTTGGCCGCTGCAGATATGGTCACACAAAGAAATTGCGGTATCGAAACGAGACTGAGCGCATCCGGCCTATTATGAGAGCATGTATAGCTCACCTTTTCTGTGGCGACCGACGCTGCGCGCCAAGTTGGCGTTGCTCAACATCATCGTGGTGGCGGCATTGCTCATGCTGGCTCTGCTAGCTTGGCGCATGTCGGGATTGCAGGACGAAGCTCAGGCGCGCGAGACAGAACTCTCTCAAGCGCTTGCTCAGGCCAAGCAAGCAGACATGGTTCACGACGCGCTGCGGTCTGATGTCATGGCTTCGCTGCTAATCGGCGTGGTTCCGTCGATTACGAAAGAAGATGTAGCCCGCCAGGTTGCTAACGATAGCGGCGCATTGGATGCTGCCATGGAGAAAGTTGCAGCCACCAAGCTGCCGCCCCGAATCACCAAGCGGGTCTCCAATATCCATGAGCTTACGCGCGTTTATGCCGGTTCTGCCGCTCAGCTCGTCAAGCTAGCCGGGGAGGACCGCAGCACGGCGCTCGCGGCGCTACCGGGTTTTTCCGCCCAGTTTAATGTGCTGATGGGTGAGCTCGCGGCACAAGGTACAGAGCTTGGTGCCGTTCTTGACCAGGCAAACCGAGACGGTGCTGCCGCCGCCGAAATGCAACGACGCTGGATGGCGTTTGTTTGCGCTCTCACTGTCGTTCTGGCCAGCGGAGCCGTCGCTACAACAACGATAGCCATTCGGCGGCGCCTCACCGAGCTAGCGAGGTCGGCCCAGGCGATCGCCGACGGTAATCTCGATTGTCGCGCCAACGATCGTTCGCAGGACGAGTTGGGTGTGCTGGGAGCAGCGATCAACAGGATGGCGGTGAGCCTGAACGGGATGATCGACGACATGCGTGGCGACGCGCGGCGGGCGACCTTTGGTCATAAGCTGGCCGACGCGCTCGAAATGGCGGATCGCGAGCAACATGTGTCTGTCGTTGCAGCGAGGGCTATGGCCGAGATTTCTCAAGTGCATCCCATGGAACTGCTGATCTCCGATTCGAGCCGAGCGCAGATGGAGCAAGCGGTTGCACATCCTTCTTCGGGTGCCCCCGGCTGTGGTGTAAGCTCGCCGTACGACTGTGTCGCCGTACGCCGTGGCAGTGTCGTCATTTTCGACCACAGCGACGAACTGAACGCCTGCGCGCAGTTATGCGGGCGGACCGGCGGCCCGCTGTCTGCCGTGTGCGTGCCAGTCACGTTCATGGGCCGGGCGATCGGGGTCCTTCATGCAACAGGCGGCGTTGACCAGCCGCTGTCAACCGAACAGGCGCAACAACTGGGCACCTTGGGCGCTCAGCTGGGTGTACGGATCGGGACCGTGCGTGCGTTCGAGAAAACCCAGATTCAAGCCGCCACCGATGCCCTAACTGGGCTGTCCAATCGTCGCTCTGTCGAACAGCGACTTCGCAGCATCACCGCCTCCGGCAAGCCTTATGCGTTGGTGATGTGCGACCTCGACCGCTTCAAGCTTCTGAACGACACCCATGGACATGCGACTGGCGACGCCGCGCTGCGCGTATTTACCGACGTACTGCGCGCATCGGTGCGTGAAGGGGATTTGGCGGGCCGATGGGGCGGTGAGGAGTTCATCATAGTGTTTAATGACTGCCATGCGATGGCGGCTCTCGAGATCATCGACAGATTACGCGGCAAACTGGCGGCGACCCTGAAACTTGGAAAGACGCCGGTGTTTACCGCAAGCTTCGGCATCGCGGACTCTTCTATGTCGGGACAAAGCCAGGACCTCGTCCAGTTCGCTGATGGCGCGCTTTATCAGGCCAAGGCATCCGGCCGCGATCGAGCGTGTATCGCCGATCTGTCGTTGCACGAGCACGAACCGATCGTTCGCCGCGCCGAGCTTTCCGGCGTCGGACTTGAAGCAGATGCAATGTGCTGAGCAAACTTGCCATTCGATGTTTCCATCGTGCTCTCGGAGGCCACCCGAATTGATGAGAGAAATCAGTCAAATGGGCGTAGGAAGCAATATCATCGGTGCACTCGCGCCATAAAACGGCCGCTGCTCGGGTCGTATCCTACAAACAGGTGGCACATATGAGACAGCGAAAGGCAGCCAACGGGCTAGATTCTGCCGACATTGTCTCGGTCGATATTAAGTCCGTACGCAGAAAAGACGGCTTTGCTCAGGACATTTCTTTGCCTAACCGAGACGCTGCGTGACATTGCCTTGGATGATCCATATCGTCGACGATGACGAGCCGGTGCGAACATCGCTTTCCTTCGTGTTGGAAACCGTCGGGTTCCGAGTGGCAAGCTACGCTGACGCAGAGGATTTTTTAAAACGCGATTCGCCCGAAACGGGAATACTAGTTTCCGACGTGCGCATGCCGGGCATTAGCGGCATTAAACTGACGCAGCTTCTCAAGAACGGCGGATCAAACATGCCGGTTATACTAATCACAGGGCATGCGTCCGCTGAGTTACGATCCGAGGCAGTGGTTGTTGGGGCTGAAGCCATGCTGGAAAAACCCGTCAAATTGCCAGTTTTGTTGGCGGAAATTACGCGCGCGTCGGAAAGATTGAGCCTCGCCGAAGGGCTATCGTCGAGTTCGCCTAAAATCTCTTCGTGAAAGCTTGAGCGTTGCTTTCACGCAGCTACGACCAGCTCGCCGATAGGCAGGACGAACGAAAATATTGCGCCGCCCCCTAAATTTGGCCGGGTCGTTAGCTTTCCCTGATGTTCTTCAATGATTTCCCGACTGATCGACAAGCCGATGCCCATGCCATGGGGCTTGTTCGACAGGAATGGCATAAATAGTCTATCTGTCATTTCGGGCGAGATGCCCGGGCCGGTATCCGCCACGTCAACTCTCACTACCTCAGCCCCTTGGTCGTTGAGGAGGCTTACCGTCACCTCGCGAAGGTCAGTGCCGCTCACTGCCTCTATAGCGTTCTGAATTAAGTTGCTCAGAACTTGGCGCATTTGGGTCCGGTTAACAATTGCGCTCACGCGGCTCGTCGGTCTGTTGAACTGAAGCGTGACGTCGAGCCCTTCGGCGTCCGCCATTGCCGTCGCTACCACTTCTTCAATGATAGTCCCGATATCCTCGTCCGTCCTGGCGCTGTCGTCACGCATGATCGAGTTGCGAAGTATCTTCAGAATGTCACCGGCTCGGATGGCTTGAGTGCCGGCCCGCTGAGACAAGTCCAGGATTGTCGTCAGCATGGCCGGAGAAATGTCGCCGCGCTCGGCCAACAGCGTCAAGGCTTGCAAAAAGGCCGAGAGCGCCGCCAGCGGCTGATTTAGTTCGTGGGCGATTGCCGTCGCCATGATCCTACGATTGTTAATCTCCGTGCGGAGCGCAGCTGTACGTTCCGTAACGAGCGCCTCGAGCGCAGCCTCGTTATTGCCAAGGATTTTATTGGCTGCAGCCAACGCTTTATTTGCGTCATCGCGCATCTCGCTCAGCGCCATGAGATTACCGATCAGTTCTTCGCGTTCCGCAGCGACCTCGATCAGCTCCTCCTCTGCGCGCTTGAGATCCGTGACGTCGCTGGCAAGCACAAAAAAGCCCTGTGTCAGCCCTGACGCACTGATGTCAGGAATGTAATGCGTCAGGGTATGGCCGACTGCGCCATCGGGCTTCACGAGAGTCCTGGAAAAGATCTGGATTTCGCCGCCTAAGGAAGCAACGACATACTTTTCGACTTCGGCGAATGCTTCCGCGCCCAAAAGCTGTGAAAGGCTCATGCCGAGCACGCGCTCCGGCGATCGCCCAAACCATTCTTCGTACGCGGCGTTCGCAAAGCGGCAGCGAAGTTCGATGTCCCAATAGCCGACCAGCCCCGGCAGGTTGTCGGCCAGAGCGCGGACAAACTTCTCGTCTGCGACATGTTCGGTGATGTCCTGAAATGTTCCGACGAGCGCACTCACGCGGCCGTCTGCGTCCTTGCGACATGCACCTCGCGCGACGACATGCCGTTCCGCGCCATCCGGCCGATAGACGCGTGCTTGCAGGGCGTAGTCCAGGCCCTCCGCTACCGCCCGCTGAACATGCGCCGCGAGCAGTGTCGCGTCATCGGGGTGGTAGCGATCGAGCACCCCTTGCAACGCTGGTGGCTCGACTTCGGGCTCGTAACCATGAATCCTGTAGACCTGATCCGACCATGTCGTGCGGTCAGCTGCCACATCCCATGACCAAGTTCCGACGCCCGCCATGTCCTCAGCAAGTGAAAGCAATCTGTTCTGCAACGTGACCACATTTGTGAGCCGTTCGCGCTCACCGCTGTCGCGCCGCAAGAGCAAGGCTGCCGAGACACTTTTTGCTGTCGCCTGTAGGTGCAGGACGTCGGCTTCGGTAAATGTTCTGGCCATCTTGTCGAAGACGCAAATGGTGCCCAAACGGTGCCCGTCGGGCGCAATCAACGGGGCTCCTGCGTAGAAGCGGATGTGGGGTGAGCCAGTGACTATGGGGTTGTCACTAAAGCGACCATCCACGGCTGCGTCACTTACAACGAGCACGTTATCTGCGTTGATTGCGTAGTGACAGAATGAAATGTCGTGAACAATCTGACGTACGTCGAGACCGATTGGGGCCTTGATCCACTGCCGTTTCTCATCAATTAGAGAAATGAGTGCAATAGGTGCGTTGAAGGCCAGCGAAGCTAGTTCCGCTAAACTATCAAATAGCTGTTCGCTGGACGTGTCCATCGCCTCAAATTGATCAGAAACGACTAGGCGTTGAGTTTCAAATATTCCCAATTAATCGCACCCGCATGACTGGAAGGACGTTAAACATATTGGCGGAAATTACTATTGATTATTCTAATTTTACAATTTTCTGTTTGACGAAAATCTAAGTTAAGGTGCTGATATATTTTGGCAAAAACCTCAAGGCGCCGAAACACCGATTTTTGGGAAGCTGGCCCGACCGCAACGGTCTGACCACTGGCAACGGCTATCGCTGGTATCGCGAATATGTCACGGCTCTGCGGTCGCGTCACAAGATCCCAGTACTCCGTGCCGCGCCGGACGGCAACGAGTCGTGACTTAAGCGAGCCGGCTGCAGCGCTGGGCAAGCATCCTCTCCTGAAGGACTTTCCGCGTCCGCAGCCGAGCCTTCTGCGTAAAGGCCTTTTGCATATTCGATGCCGCAAATGATGCCGACTTGGAACGGCGTTTTTCCAAATGCACAGGCGGGAACCTCGCACGTAACTGTCGGTCAGCTACCGCGCTTACCTGTCCCCTTCCGAGCGATGATTGAGCATCCAATCTTGAGAAGTGCCACCGACGGACTGAACGTCCACATGTGAGTCATGGAAATGCTAACGCAATCAAGCCGCGCTGACCGTGAAGATAGATAATCAGTTTGATGCCCTTGGCTGGTTTTGCAAAAAGATCGCTACGCCTGTACCCGCGCGTTCATGCGGAGGTGGCAGTGAACGACGGTCTTCTGGATCGCCTCCCCGACGTGGCGGTTTTCTGCTGGGTCGCAGATGCAAGAGGTCTTTCTGCTGCGTCCCGCGTGCGGAAGGTTCCAGTGGCCCGCCTCTCGCGGCGCTTGGCGGCGCTCGAGGCGACTCTGGGGGTGCGGCTGATCGACCGCACGTCTCGTCAATTCAGGCTAACCGACGATGGGCAGGCCTTCCGGGAGGAGATCGGCGACTCGTTGGACGCAGTGGAGAATGCGATCGCGCGCGCGCTCGACCGGAACCAGGCACCGCATGGAACTCTCCGGCTGTCCGCAAGTCCGGATTTTGGTGCGCCTTTCTTGTCGCCGCTCATCGCAGAGTTTGGACGCGACAACCCGCAGGTCAGGTTCGAGATTGATCTGAGCCCGCGCCGCGTTGATCTCCATAGCGAACGCTTTGATGCTGCGATCCGCGTTGGCCCCTTGAGCGACTCCGATCTGACGGCGCGAAAGTTCGCGACGGTGCCGGCGTACCTTTACGCGTCGCGTGGCTATCTCGAACGAAATGGCGAGCCGACTCATCCCGCCGAACTCGCGCGACACCAATGCCTCCCGCTACCCCATATGAACGGTGTCGCCCAACTTCACCGCGATGGTGAGGTCGTCGAGACCGTGATGGCAGGACCGGCGAAGATCAACAATCTGGTTATGCTACGCCGCCTCTGTGGCGAGGGTCTCGGCATCGCGGTGCTAAACTCTTTGGTGGCCAGCGAGGGCAATGATCACTGTCCAATCGAGCGCGTTCTGCCGGAGTGGCAGCTCGAACCGGCTGTCTTCTACTTTCTCACCTCGTCGCGCTTTCTCCCGGCCCGAACCCGAGCGTTCTTTGACTTTGCATGCGCGCGCCTGAAGGCGCAGGGCTTTTGAGACCGCATCAGCGATAAGGTGCTTCTCACAAACGCGGGCTACTCTCGTCATGGACGCGGACGTTACAAGGGCCTTCCGTTTCAGGAGAGCCTCATGGTCGCCAAGAATTTCGCCATCGCCGACAGCATCGTCATGCTGGTTGATCATCAGACTGGCACCTTGGGATGGGTAAAGAGCCTGCCTCAGGAGACAGTCACCACCGCCTGCCGGGTGTTAACCCGGCTGGCGGTCGCCTATGACATGCCGCTGGTGCTCACCACCACGATGGAGCAGCAGGTCGGCGAGACGATCCCCGACATTCAGTCGCTCGCGCCCGATGCATATGCCAAGCGGTATGCCCGGGGTGGCGAACTGGACTGCTGGGACGACGCGGCCCTGCGCGACGGTGTGGCGGCGCTTGGGCGCAAGCGGATTGTCATGGCGGGTCTCACCACCGACATTTGCCTGTTCTGGGCGGCGCGCAGCGCCCTACGGCTCGGCTACGAAGTGCTGGTCGTCGCCGACGCTTGCGGAACGACGAGCAACCTTGGCGACACGCTCACCTATGACCGGCTGCGCGCAGACGGCGCGCAAATCACCGTGATCAATCAGGCTGTGACCGAACTGGTGAACAACTTCGGTACCCCGGAAGGTCAGGTCGCCCAGCAGATCATGGGCGAAGAGATCATCGACAAGCTGAGCTGAGCGAGTGGCGATGCACATCGACACCGATGCTGCTTGCTTCACGCTGATCAACACCTTCAGCGTTGCACCGGACGACCAGTCCGGGCTGATCGCAGAACTACGCCGCTTTACCGAGCAGCACGCGCGGTATCTGCCGGGCTTCGTCGGAACAGCGATACACGCCAGCGCAGACGGCACCAGGGTGGTCAACTACGTCCAGTGGCGCAACGCTGCGGCGCTCGAGGCCATGCTCGGGACGGCGGAAGCGCGGAACCACCTCCGCAAGGTCGCTGCGCTGTCCAAGCACGTCGATCCCGTCCCTTTCAACGTTGCCTTCGTCCAGGTGGAGGCATGATCTGGGGATCGTCATTCAACCATCTCCAGCGCGTGTTGGAGCCTGCGACGAAAGGATCGAGATGAAGCTCTTCAGTATGCCGGGAACCTGCGCCGTGTCGGTCGCGATCGTGCTTCGCTGGATCGGCGAACCCTTCGAGCTGGTGCTGATGAGTCCGGGGCAGAACTGGACGCCGGACTATCTCGCGCTGAATCCGAGCGGTCAGGTGCCGGTACTGCAGTTGGACGGCCGCGTGCTGACGGAGGCAGCCGCCATCCTGCTTTATCTAGCGGCAGTTCATCCGGATGCTCGTCTGGGATTTGGCAACCATCCTGACGAGATGTTCCGGCTGGCAAGGACGATGAGCTATCTCACAAGCGAGTTACACGTCGCCTTCAAGCCGCACTTTACGCCCCAGCGGTTCCTCGACGATCCAGATCAGTTCCAGGCGCTGCGAACTCGCGCCTGGGCGATCCTCGGTCCCATGCTTGAGCGCTTGAATGCGACGCTGGCGACGCGGACGTTCCTGCTGGGCAACCGTCGAACGGTTGTGGACGCATACCTCTACGTAATTCTGCGATGGGTGGACGAAGGTCCGGGCGGAATCGCTCCTTATCCGGCGCTTGCACGCTTCAGAGCCGAGGCGGAGCGCGACCCCGGGGTCCGGCAGGCACTTGGCGACCACAATATGCCTCTGCTCGCATCCGCCGCATGAAACCGGTGCCACACCGCAGCGGCCTAATGAGCTGCGGACGGCTGGCCGCCTATAGCGACGGCGTCATTGCGATCGTAGTGACGATTATGGTGCTCGACCTGCATGCCCCAGACCGTGGCGAGATCTCCGCGCTGTGGGCGACGTGGCCGACTTTCGCAGCATACGCACTAAGCTTCGTGCTAGTCTCGATCTACTGGGTCAATCACCACCACCTGCTGCTTTCGAACCCGCGCATGGACAGGGCGACCATGTGGCTCAACATCCAGTGGCTGTTCTGGCTCTCGCTGTTCCCGTTCGCAACCGCCTATCTGAGCAAGACCGCAGCGGCGCCGCTTGCGCTTACGAGCTATGCTACGCTGGGTCTGCTCACCGCGTTTGCCTATCGGCTCCTCGGCACCCGGCTCAGCCGCCTCAACGCGGGCGCGGGGATCGTCGACGACATCGCGCCCGACCGGCGTCGCAAGAACACTCTGGCGCTCCTCGCAAACATGTTCGCGATCCCAGCAGCCTTTATATCCAAGCCATTGGCTCTACTGCTTCTCGTCATCCCTGCTGGGCTCTACTTCGCGCCTGACCCACGAGTCGGTTCCGAAGTTGAGTAGTCTATGGCGCTCGCCTCAGAGCCTAAGCTGCCAACCTGCATCATGAACGAATGACCGGTTGCCGGGCGAAACAAGTTGCCGGAATGGCGGGTTGTGGGCGCGTTGCCGTCGCAACCGTTTCCCGGCATCGAGTGGCGACGCATAATTGCATAATTGTCACAGCAGCGAGCTTTTAAAGCCGCCACCGTCATTTCGGTTGCGAAACCTGTTTACAGGTCGATCTCAGACGCCCACGCAACGGTCAAATCACAAAAGGGGGATATAACGTGCGAAAAAACTCCAACGTCGTACTACGCGCCGCTTTGTTGGCAACCACTGGGTTCGCAACCCTAGGGGTCGCTCAGGTTGCCCACGCACAATCGGTAACGACCGCTGCTGACGAAACCGAGACAAAAGACATTGTCGTCATCGGCACGCGCCGCACCGACCGGTCGTCGATCAATTCAGCCTCACCGATCGACGTTATCGGGACCTCGGAGCTCTCGACCCAGGCAGCCTCAAATCTGCTTGATGTGGTCAAAAACATCGTGCCGTCACTTTTTGTGCCGTCAAATGCCATTTCGGATGCCTCTACCTTCGTGCACTCACCGTCGCTTCGCGGTCTGCCGGCGGATAACGTTCTGGTCATGATCAACGGCAAGCGCCTCAACCGCTCTGCGCTGGTCCAGGTCTATTCCGGCGGCGACACTGGACTTGGCTATGGTTCACAAGGCGCCGATATCAGCTCGATACCGTCGATCGCTATCAACAACCTGCAGGTACTGCGTGACGGCGCAACGGCCCAATACGGCTCCGATGCGATTGCAGGCGTGATGAATTACGGCGTTCGTAGAGAAAAGAGCGGGATCGAGCTTCAGGGTCGCTACGGCCAATACTTTCGCAATGGCGATGGCAAGAGCTACCAGATTGCCGGCAATGCCGGCTTTGGCCTCGGCGAGCGCGCGTTCGTCAACGTGTCGGGAGAATATTACGACGATGGCCAGACCAGTCGCGGCGTGACCCGGCCGACGGCGCTGGCATATGCGACGAATAACCCGTCAAACGCCGGACAGCTGCCCTTCTATCCGCTGCCAGCGCAGATCTGGGGCAATTCGCCCGGCAGTGGCTGGAAGATCCTGTTCAACAGCGAACTCGAGCTTTCGGACAATGCCACCTTTTACGTGATCGGCAACGCCTCACACAGCAAGAGCAGCGAAAGCTTCAATTATCGCGCCTCGACAGCTGCAATACTCGATTCGACCGGCACCACATTGCACGCAACGCGACAGCCTGGCGACATGGTGCAGTGCCCGCGTAACTTCCTGAATTACAATCCGGTCACCGGCAACGACACCAATGGTTGTGCGACCACACAGGACCCCTATTTCCGTAATCTCTATCCGGCCGGCTTCACCCCAATTTTCGTGGGGGTTGTCAATCAGCTGTGGGGCGTGGCCGGGATCAAGGGCGCCTTCGGCGACCTGACCTATGACGTGTCGCTATCGAGCAGCCGCAATACGCTCGACCTAAGCATGTACAATTCGCTCAACACGGCGTTCAGCCCCAACAATCCAGCCTCTGCAGCGCCGTACAATACTGCGACGCAGACCAGTTTCAACTTCGGTCGCCAAGCGCAGAAGGAAACCAATGCCAACCTCGACCTGACCTATCCGGTCGAAGTCGGCTTCGCCAAGCCGATAACCTTGTCGGCAGGCTTCGAATACCGCAAGGAAACCTACCAGCTCACTGTGTCAGACTTTCAAGCCTATGCCCAAGGCGGTGCATCCGGCTATGGCGGGGTCAGTCCGAGCCAGGCCGGAACCTGGAGCCAGAGCAATGTCGCTATCTATGGCGGCGCGGAAACGGACATATTGCCCAACTGGACTGTCGGCGTTGCCGGCCGCTATGAGCATTACAACACCTTTGGTACGGCCACAGTCGGCAAGATCAACACCCGGTTCGAATTTGCCCCGGGATATGCAATTCGCGGCTCAGTCGGGACCGGCTTCCACGCTCCGTCGCCCGGACAGCAGCACAACTCGACCCTGACCACCAATTTCATCAACGGCAACTCGATACAGACCGGGACTTTCCCCGTCGATAGTCCGGCGTCGATATATTACGGTTCAAAGGCGCTGAGCCCAGAAAAGTCCACTAACTTCGGCGTTGGACTCACCGCCGAGCCGATGCGTGGGCTGACATTTACTGTCGACTACTACAATATCAAGGTCCGGGATAAGATCTTTGTTACCCAGTCCTTTACAGTTACGACAGCGGACTTGCTGGCGAGTCCGACGCTGAACACGATCTTTGGCGGCCAGGCCGGCGGCAACGTCAGTTACTTCACCAATGGCCTCTCAACCCTTACCCAGGGGGTCGATGTGGTGGCAACCTATGCAACCGATGCCCTAGGCGGGAAGTTGAACCTCTCGCTGGCCTACAACCATAATAATAACAAGGTTACGAGGGCGAACGCCAACGTCATCAACGGGGCGCAGATCGCCAACATTCGCAACCTGGCACCGCATGATGTTGCACATTTTACGGCGAGCTACTCAAACGGCCCCTTCAGCCTAACGGCCCGCGAAAATTACTACGGCTCGTGGGTTAACGCGACCGATTACGGTAACAGCGCGGGTACCGCTGGCGCCAACGGTGGTCCGCTGCAGCAATTCGGAAGCAAGGCAACCACCGACCTCGACCTTACGTACAACGTGTCGAAGGAACTGGCGATTACCGTGGGTGCAAACAACCTGTTCAACACCTTCCCGGATAAGCTCAATGCCAACTCACTCGCACTGTTCCCAGTTGTCGGTGGCAGCGCAGACGGTCAGGTTTACCCACGTAACGGCGGGCCATTCGGCTTGAACGGCGGGCTCTGGTATGCGCGAATTCGCGTGAAGTACTAAGGCAACTGAGCTACTGGAATTCGGGGCGGGGAAGTTTCGGCTTTCCCGGCCGTTTCTCTTTTGAACGCCCAGGCGTCGATGGAAGCATTTGGTGATTTGCAAGCTGTTACACCATCGCTGATGCTGTCAGCCTTGCGCAAACCCCGCTCGCAACGTTCCGTTCGGCTCCAATCTTGGCAATTTGGGCGATATATCGCACGATGCTGATCAAAGGCAGCTACTGCGTCGACCCGTTCCACTAGCTGTCGGTCGGCAAACCACCACTTCCAGACATAGAGGTGCTGCGGCCACGAGCGCATCACGCCTGAAAGCCGACCGGCAGCTTTCACGATCGTGAAAAGTTGCTTCCACAACGGCGACTATTGGTGGAATGCTGACTGGCAGGTTTTAGGCCGCTTATGGGGCGATGCCGCCAGTCGGCTTTAAGGTGGTAGCAAAGGGATGGCCACCTAGCGGCTAAGCTCGATGCGTGTCATCTGAATTCGATCTGCTGCTCAAGCCAATCGCTGAAGGCACGCGCCTTGGTCGATGGCAGGCGACCGGCCGGAAAGAGCATCCACAGGTCGACGGCGGGCAGTGACCATTCCGGCAGAAGCTCGATCACCCGTCCCGATGCAAGGCCATCGGCGAACATCCAGCGTGACGCAATCGTCAGGCCCAATCCGGCAAATACGGCCTCGCGTACGCCTTCTGCCGCGGTGAGCGTTAGACGAGAGGACATGGCAACCGATGTCTCGGCGGTGCCGCGCCTGAACCGCCATTCGTCAGTGCCGAGGGGTTGGCCGTAAACGACGGCTTCATGACCCAATAAATCGGATGGCACATTCGGCGTGCCATGCCGCGCCAGATAGGCCGGGCTGGCCAGTACATGGCGCGGCGACGTCGCAATCTTTCGTGCCCGCAGCGCTGAATCCGCCAAGTTGCCCAAACGAAGTGCAACGTCGATATTCTCTTCGACGAGGTCGACGTTGCGATCGTCCATGACAAACTCGATCCGGAGTTTTGGATGCTGGTCGAGAAACGACGACAGGTGGGGGGCGATGTGCATCCGGGCGAAGGTGACCGGCGCGCAGATACGCAGCCGGCCTTCGAGACCGCGCCCAAGACCACGTGCGGTCGCCTCGGCTTCGATGGCTTCATCGACGGCACGCTTGGCCCGTTCGTAGAACGCCATGCCAGCTTCGGTAGGGGTCAGGCGGCGGGTCGAGCGGATGAGCAACCGGACCTGAAGCCGGTCCTCGAGGCCCGCCACGATTTTCGACACGGACGGCTGGCCGATGCGCAGGTCGCGCGCCGCCGCCGAAAACGATCCGGTGTCCACAACGCGAACGAACACATCCATCGCCTGAAACCGATCCATAATCATTCCCTCGGTGCATAGATAATATCACGAACGGCCGTCTTATTTATAGCGGTGGAATGAGCGAATTGAAAAGCGCGCCGATCAGGGCGCCTCAACAAGGACTTCGCCATGACCAGCAACGGCTTCATTCTTCACGACACGAAAACCGCCGCCCCTGCGGCCGCAGAAATTCTCGACCAGGTCCAGCAGGGCTGGGGCTTTGTCCCCAATCTGCACCGGGTGCTCGCCGAAAGCCCCGCCGCGCTCGAAGCCTATGGGGCACTGTGGGGCATTGCCGAAAAGACCGGCTTTACCGCGCAGGAGCGAAATCTCGTCTATCTCGCCATCATCTACGAGAATGAGTGCAGCTATTGCATGGCGGGGCACACCAACCTGTCGCGGATGGCCAAGGTTGACGATGCGGCCATCATGGCGGTGCGTAGCGGCCTGCCGATCAGCGATGCCCGGCTTGAAGCGCTGCGGGCCTTTGCCGCGACGGTGACACGCAACCGCGGCGTTATCACGCCCGCCGAGATCGCTGCGTTCAGGGCCGCCGGCTACGACAATCGCGCGATGCTCGATGTGCTCGTGCTTGCCGCGACCAAGCTCATCTCAAACTACGCCAATCACTTCGCCGCGACGCCGCTCGACCCGTTCATGAACGGTGCAGAGTGGGAGGCCCCGGGCGTACTGAAGCACGCCGCCTGAACCGCTGCCAACCTCTCCTCCTCCGGTCGAACCGGAGGAGGAGATGGGCCCCCTTCCTGGAGTAAAGCCATGTCCCTCAAAGCCGACCTTGCGGCGTTTCGCGCCGCTTTCATGGGCAAAGTGCCGCCCGAAATTCGCGCCGTCATGGACCGCGCCGATCTTGACCTTGCGGCATCGGGTATCGCCGACCGCGCATTGAAAGCCGGCGACTTTGCGCCCGATTTCTCGTTGCCCGATGGTTCCGGTGCCCTTGTGGGGTTGCAGGCGCTGCTTGCTAACGGTCCCGTCGTGCTCAGCTTTTATCGTGGCGGCTGGTGCCCCTATTGCAATCTGGAACTCCGGGCGCTGCAGCAGATGCTGCCCGCATTCACCGCGCGTGGAGCGTCACTGGTTGCGGTGTCGCCGCAAACGCCCGACGAAAGCCTGTCGACGGCAGAGAAGAATGCGCTCGACTTTGCCGTGCTCAGCGATGCCGACAGCCGTGTCGCCCAACAGTTCGGCATTGCCTTCGACCTCGCAGACGAGCTGCGTCCGATATATACCGCGTTCGGCCATGCCCTGCCCGATCGCAACGGTGGCGAGAGTTGGCGCCTGCCGATCCCGGCCACCTTTGTGATCGCGCAGGACCGGCGGATTTCGCTTGCCTTTATCGATACCGATTATCGCCGCCGGCTGGATCCGGCCGAAGCGGTAACGGCGCTCGACAGCCTTTTGCATCGGAGGGCCGCATGACGACGCTGATCCCCACCCTGCGGCTGACCGCATACGAAGAAGTCGGCATCGGTCTTTCCGCCTTTGGACGTTCCTCAAGCGTGCCGATCGCCATCCTCGCCATCGCGACGGACCTGCTGAAGCGTTTTGTCCGGGCGCAACAACGATCGCCACGCCACACCCTCATCCCTTCACCGACACCAGGAGAAGCCAAATGATCGACGTTTATGCCTTCGCGACGCCGAACAGCGTCAAAGTGCCCATCGCGCTCGAGGAAATGGCACTCGACTATAGCTTGCACAGCATCAACATCCGCCAAGGCGGGCAGAAGCAGCCCGATTTTGTCGCGCTCAATCGCAACGCGAAGGTGCCGGTTCTTGTCGATCATGGCGCAGACGGTTCTCCCTTCGTGCTAACGGAAAGCGCCGCAATCCTCGTTTACCTGGCCGAAAAGACGGGGATGCTGCTTCCGGCAGGACCGTTGGCTCGTGCCCGTGTGTTCGAGCAGCTCTTCTTTCATGCCTCCGGCCTGGGTGTCGCGTTCGGCAATGCCGGCTATTTCAGGAAGCTTGCGCCGGAACCGGTGCCGCTCGCCATCGATCGCTTCGGCAACGAGGCCGACCGCATCGTGGGGGTGCTCGACGTGGTGCTCGCCGAGCATCGCTATGTTGCTGGCGACGTGCTCAGCATCGCCGATATTGCGCACTTCGGGTGGTTGTGGCGGCGCGAGTTCGCCGGTGTCTCGCTGGATACGGCGCCTAATGTGCAACGCTGGTTTGACGGGCTAATGGCACGTCCAGCCTTTGCCCGGGGAATCGAGCGCACAATGTCGCTGGCGCCAACGGCGTGACCTGGCGGCGGGCGGGCCGGTGGCGGGCCTTGGCCTCAGTACATCGTCGTCAAGTCGATCAGCCAGTCTGGAGACGCGGCAACGACGACCGCTTCGAACGCCCGGTCCCCTCCGGTCATGATCAGGACGCCGACCATCAGCAACAGACCGCCCAACACGCGCTTTCCATTGCCGCCCGCGCTCATCAGGCGGCCGCGCCAGCGGCTGAGGAAGCCGCGGGTGGCGACGGCAATGAGCAGCAGGACAGAAGCGATGCCGAGGCCGAACGCCGCCATAACGATCGTCACTTGCCCCAGGTTCTGCCCTTGCGAGGCAAGGACCGTTGCGGCCCCCAGTGTGGGACCGACGCAGGGGCTCCAGACGAGTCCAAGCAGCGCGCCGATCGCGAACTGGCCCGCCAGACCAAAGCGTTCGAGGCCTGCCTGGCGCCGGTTCGCCCAATCGGCAAGCGGTGTTGCGAGCCGCGTGACCTGTGCCTGCAGTTGCGGGACAAGCAGCACAAGGCCTGCCAGCAGAAGCAGTGCTGCCCCGAACCAGCGTACATTTTCGGGATCGAAGCCCGAAGTTGCGCCAAGGCTGGCGACGAACAGGCCGACTCCGGTGAAGGAGATGACAAGACCGGCCGCGAGCGCAAGCGGTCCGAAGCGGCTTTGCTGGGCGGCGCTGCCGAGAACGATGGGCACGAGCGGCAGGACGCATGGCGACAGGATCGTCAGTATGCCTGCAACATAGGCCAGCAGCGGATTGAGGTCGGTGGCCACGGCTTCAGCGCACCGTTGCTGCGAGGAGGCTGCCGATCTTTTCCTTGTCGGTTACGAAATCCAGCCGGCCGACCTGCCGTTGTCCACGATAGCCGATGAGCGTCGCCTGCCGGGTGACCGAAAGCGCCTGCAGCTCGGCCTTTTGCGTGTCGAAGTTCAGCTCGAAAATGATGAGCTGGTTGTACGCCGGATCGGCGACGATCTTTTTGATCGTGCGATTCTGCGAAGCACAAACCGGGCACCACCACGCCTTTACATCGACGAGGATCGACCGGTTCTGCGCCTTGGCGGCATTAAATGCAGCGACATCGAATTTGCGTACATCGGCGGCATGGGCCGGTGCGACGGCAGCGAGCGCAGCAAGTGCCAGCGGCAGCAAGCGAAGCATGGGTATTCTCCAGGAGCAGCGCCGCAAAGCGGCATGCTCCCTTCTTCGCGGCATTCGTCATAGCCGTTACATCAAAGCCTCAATCGACCTGACGTTGCGGCATGAGTAGTGCGAGAACCGATGCCGCCACGAGGAAGGCGGCAATGGGCAGCCCGTGGACAAGCACTGAAAACGCATTGTCGCCATGGAGAAGTGCGCCTTGTGTCGCACGGATGAAATGCGTCAGCGGAAAGATGTTGCCAATGACTTGAGCCCAGCCGGGAAGCGTCGCAAAGGGATAGAGAAAGCCCGAAAGCAGCATGGCGGGCAGATAAAAGGCAATGGCCCCCTGCAAGGCATCGATCTGCGCCGACGCACGCAGCGACAGCGCGAATCCGAGAGCGATGTGCGCGGCCGCGAAAAGCGGGAGAAGGGCGAGCAATGCGACGACGCTGCCGCGCGCCGGTACGCCGAACAGTGCGATCGTAATCCCGAGCACAAGGCGGCCCTGAACTGTGCCGATCGCGACGCCGGGCAGCATCTTTCCGGCAAGGATGTCGAAGCGCGAGAGGGGGAGCGCCTCGAGGGCTTCCCACGTGCCGCTCTCGCGCTCTCGCGCGATGCCCAGCGTGCCCAATATGATCATCGCGATCATCACGGTGACCCCGACAAGCGACGGCATGAACGTCCAGTCGGTACGACCTTCGGGGTTATACAAGCGGTCGATACGGATTTGCGGCCCCGAAGCGCCATTGCCGGCGCGCTCGGCGGCATCACGCCAGTAAAGCGCGTCGATGCGGGCAAGGGCGAGGGTCGCACCCTCGTTATTGGTGTCGTCCACGGTGATGCGGACGGGCAGGATCGGCGCGAACGGGTTGGCGAAGGAGCGGACTGCCGGGACATCAATCCCGATCATGGCGCTGCCTGCGCGTACGGCCGCTGCCGCCGACCCGGCGGGGCTCCTTGCCGAGACGAGGCGAAGTTGCGGTTCTTTGTCGAGCCTTTCGCCAAGCGCGCGAGCGAGCTGCAAGCTGTCGGCAGCGATGGCGACATCGATCACCTGCGCGCCAGGCCGGATGGCAAAACCGAACAGGGCGACCTGCATCGCGGGCACAAGCAACAGGAGCGTAAGCGTCAATCGCGCACGCAACAGCCGGTGGATCTCGACGCTGGCGACGGCAAGGACGCCGGTCATTGCCGGGACTGCGCCAGCTTCAGCACTGCCTGTTCGAGCGACGTCGATTCCTGCGCCGCGATGAACGCGTGCGGCGACATCGCCATAAATACGCGCCCCTCGTGGTACGGAACGATCAGGTTGCATCGTTCGGCTTCGGCGAGGTCATGCGTGCTCATGACGATGCCGCATCCTCTTTTCGCAAGTTCGCCGAGCCATGCCCAAATGTCGTTGCGGGTAGCGACGTCGAGCCCTGCGGTCGGCTCGTCGAGGAGCAGCAGCGCGGGCGCATGGATGACTGTGGCGGCAAACTGGACGCGCCGCGCCCAGCCCCCCGACAAGTTGGCCACCCGTTTTTCGAGAACGTCGCCAAAGCGATAACGGGCAACGGTTTCGTCGATTGCCGCGGCCGGTTTGGCAATCCGGTGGGCGCGGGTTCTGAATACCAGATTTTCCCGGACGCTAAGGTCGGGATAAAGTGCAATGCGTTGCGGCATATAGCCGATCTGGCCGATGCGAGAGTATCGGGAATCGCCGATGTCGCTGCCCAGCACCTGACCACTGCCCGCATCGGCGCGGAGCAGGCCCGCAATCATCCGGAGCGTCGTCGTCTTGCCCCCGCCGTTCGCGCCGACAAGGCCGACAAGCTGGCCGCGTCCGACGGAAAACGAGACGTCCTGCATGACGGTCGTCTTGCCGAAGCGCTTGGCAAGGCTCCTCACCTCGACGAGCGTTTGCGGACTGTCACGCACGTTCAAGGACGAAGCCACCATGCATGTACTTCGTTGCTTCCGCGCCAAGGAACAGCGCTCTTTGACCTGACGACAACGCTTCCTGGCGCAACTCGTCCAGCGCCAGCCACATCGCCGCCGAACCTGTGTTGCCGACATGTCTCGCATTGCCGAAACTACGGGAGGGATCGAATCCGAAGTGAGTGGCAACCTGCACACCGATGCGGCCGCTGACTTGATGCGGGACGATGCGATCGACATCCTTGATCGCAACGCCAGATCGTGCGGCTGCAGCAACGCCTGCCTCGAAAAGTTGGTGCCCATTCGCCAGGATGCCCGCAAAGTCGTGGCGATTGTCGCCTGGGCGCGCCGTATCGATGCGAAGACCGGGCGTCCGGCCCAAGCCGATCGAACCGAACCAAGCCGCTTCGATCGTATCGACGCCATCCCGAGGCCGGCCGATGATGACGGCAGCCGCACCATCGCCCATCTGCATCATGTTGACGCGCTGTTCCGGATCGCTCTCGGCTGCGCAGGGATCGAACAGCAACGATCCGGTTTCGGACCCCACAATAGCGATCGCGCGCGCGTTCGGGCTGGCGAGCAAACCAAAAGCGATCATCAGCGCATTGGCGAAACCGGTGCAAGCCTGTCGCAATTCGACATGCGGTCCTTCATAGCCGAGCCTGTCGGCGACCAGCGCAATGTTCGAGGGCAGCACGAGGTCCGGCGTCGCCGTGTGACCGATCAGATAGCTCAGATCATCGACATCCATGCCCGCGTCAGTCAGCGCACGATCAATAGCCGCTGCCGCAAGCGCGGTATTGGTATGTGCGGCCCGCGCCGCCTCGTGACGATGTTCGAACGTGCGCGAAAGGTGCCGATGCGTGATTTCGAGCCGCTCGCCGAGCAACCGTGCTTCGCGGTCGCGCGTGAGGCCGAAACGCGAGGCCATAAGGGCGATGAGGGTATCGTTCGTAACCGCTTCACCGGGCAGCGCGCTGCCCGAGCCCAGAATGCCTAGCTGCCCGGTCGAGTGCCAGTCGGCCATGACGACTAACGCAGTGCCGTTGCAGCGAGCGCCCTGATTTGCACTGGATCGATGATGCCGGTTGCCCGGGTCCGTTCGGTGCGTCCGTTATAGGCGATCAGTGTGCTTTGCTTGCGGACACCCAGCGCCGTTCTTTCGGCAACCTGCGCGTCGAAGTCGAGCTTGAGGATGACGAGCTTCGCAAATGCCGGATCGCGCGAAATCGCTTCTACGGTCGGGGCCTGACGGCGGCAAGTCGGGCACCAGTCGGCATGCACATCGACGAGCACCGGCTTGCCCGCCCGCTGTGCCGCCTGCAGCGCCGCATTCGAAAATTGCTGAATCGGTGCGGCAAGCCCGGCGGTCGAGATGGCGCTCATGGCGAATGCCGCCAAAGCGACGCTGAGGTTGAAGAGTTTCACGGGTGAGCCCTAAGCATTGTTGCGGTCTGCAACTCTTTCGTCAGCGATGGCGAAAGGTTACCGTCTGACGCAAATTTGCTTTGCCGATCTTAAGCAGCTGCCGCGTTCACAATGCCTTGCAGCTTGCCGAGACCCCGGTGAATGTTGACCTTCACGAGCGACTCCGATTGACCCGTCGCCGATGCTGCCTCCTCAATGCTGAAGCCTTGCAGTTTGACGAGGCGGATGACGTTTGCCTGCGCCGGTTTCAGCTTCGACAGCAAATCTGCGAGCACGATCGCACTGGTAACGCGGCTTTCATGGCCTTCGACGCCCATGTCGTCGTCGAGCATGTCCGTCGCCTCACGGCCCATGGCGCGCAGCCGGTCAATCCACTTGTAGCGCGCAATTGCAGCGAGCCAGGGACGGAACGGGCGCTCGGGCGTATAGGTGTGGCGCTTGGTGTGGACCGCGATCAGCGTTTCCTGAACCGCATCATCGATCATGTGGGGCGGCAGGCGACGCGCGTAGTAGCGGTGCAGCCAAGGATCGATCTCAGAGAGCAGGCGGCGGTAGGCGCCACCGTGTCCACCCTGACCAGCCGCCATAAGTTGTCCCCATTGATCGGCTGGCTGTGTTTCCGAATTTGGCATTGCTGGTTTCGCGAGCGGTTGGGCCATGTCGGTCTCTCCCTGCCGACGTCCACGATAGGACGTCGCAAGGGTCTTTTCGCAAAGCTTGCCCAGTCGGCCCACCCACCAGACGTGCATATGTTCCATGCACGGCGGGTATGAAACCCCTACAAGCGTAACGCTAAGCGGCGCGCCAGCGGATAGGTCGATGCCACGGCATTGCGCCGCCCGAAGGAGTTCAAGATGATCGCCACCTACAAATCGACCCGCCAGATCTCGGCTTTGCTACCGCTACTCGGTACCACATCGGCCTTTGTCGCGCTGCTCAGCGTCGGCTTCGCGATCGTCGGCACGGCGATGATGGCTATGATGTAATTCGCATTTAGTCGTCGCCAGTCGTTTCGGTTTCGGCTAAAAGTAGACCCCTATGGAAATGCATCAGGTTCGTTATTTCCTGTCGATGGCACGCCTGCTCAATTTCACGCGGGCGGCTGAGGAATGTAACGTTTCGCAGCCTTCCCTCACGCGCGCAGTTCAAAAACTTGAAGACGAATTCGGTGGCCCGCTGTTTCGGCGCGAACGATCGCGAACGCACCTGACCGATTTGGGCCGCATGATGCTGCCCCATCTCGAGCGCACCTATGACGGTGCGCAGGCGGCAAAGGCAATCGCGCGCGGCGTTGGTAAGGCGCAAGTAGCACCACTGGCGCTGGGCGTTGCATCGACCATCGCATCCGAAGCCCTCGAAGGTGTATTAGCCGACCTTGGAGATAATCTTCCGGGCTTCCAGCTGACCATACAGAGCGGTACATCCGAAGAGCTCATCGAACTTGCCCTGGCCGGGTCGCTTGATCTCCTGATTGTCGAATCGCCGGAGGACGCACCTGATCGTTTCGACGCCTGGACATTGTTCGATCAGGCCTATCGGATTGTCGTGCGCGCGACGCACCCCTTGTCGCTGCGCGAGGCGGTGGCTTTCGAAGACGTGAAGGGAGAGGCGTGGATCGATTGCGGCGGCGACGGGTTCATCCGTGCGAGACGTGCCGCGGAAGCTGCGGGTATTGCTCTCGACGTTCGACATCGCGCGACCGATTCCCAGCAACTCCTAAGGCTGATCCTGGCGGGTTTGGGTTGCGCCTACATGCCAGACCCTGCCGGTGATGCCCGTTTGAAAGGGCTGCGCCTGACAGACATGCCGGACACGCGCGCGATCGTGCTTGCGGCGATCGCGGGGAGGCGGCGCTCGGTCGCAAGCGAAGCATTCGTCCGGGCATCGCGGGCGCGGGGCTGGCAGCAGGGTCTAGCGGCCTAACGCTGCGACCGCAGCGACAACGTCGCCAGGTTCGGCACGCAACCGAAAATCCACGTCGACGAAGGCAAAAGCGACCGTGCGATCGGTGTCGATGACGAAGGTGGCGGGGACGGGCACGAAACCGCTCTCCGAACCATAGAGTATTGCAAGATCGAGGCCGATTGCACGGTAGCGTTCGAGCATCGGCCGGCCGATGTAGAAGGCCAGTCCCGTTGTCATCGCGACAGCATGGTCGACGTCGCAAAGGACGTCGGCACCAACGCCCAAGATCGTACCTAATGCCTTAGCGCGCCCGCCGATCTCACCGGTCACGGCCACAAAACGGCCATGCGCGACATCGAGCTGGGGCAAGGCGCAATGCCATGCATCAAGTTCGGTTCGGCAATAGCGGCACCATTCGCCGCGATTGAAGCTGAGCACGATCGGGCCGGATTCGAGCAGATCGCTCAACGTCCGATAGTGGCCCTGTGCATCAGGAAGGGCAAAGTCGGGAAACTCGTCGCCCACGCGTGGTGCAGTATTGCCAATCCCCAACGTCCGCAGACCCTCGACAAAGCTGTCGTACAGAGGCTGCCAATCGGGCGCGGCAGCAGCGGCTTCGGCCAGTCGTAAAGCAAGGACAAGTGTTTCGGGCATGTATGTCAAATAGCGCATCCCACGGCGGGGGGAAGCGAGCATCCCGCATGAAGTCCATAGCTGTGGCGCATGATGCGACGGGTAACGAAGGGCCTTTCCGGTGCGAACAAGGATCAGCAGCCGGAGTTACCGCCCATGTTCGAATCCCAAGCCATGCCGCGTCGGCGTGTCGTAATCGTCGGCGCCGGCTTTGGCGGCCTGAATACCGCGCTGTCGCTTGCAAGCGATCGTGTCGATATCACCCTGATCGACAGACAAAATCACCATCTCTTTCAGCCGTTGCTCTATCAGGTCGCAACGGCAGGCCTGTCGCCTGCAGACATTGCCGCGCCGATCCGGTCGATCGTCAAAAACGCCGCTTCGGTGCGCGTTTTGATGGACGAAATGGCCGGGGTAGACGCGGATGCGCGCACCGTCGCCCTCGCCAGCGGCGCCCTGCTGCCCTACGACGATCTCGTCATCGCCACCGGTGCCAGCCACAGCTATTTCGGCAACGACCATTGGTCGGCATATGCACCGGGGATCAAGACAATCGACGATGCGATCCGCGTTCGCCGCGACTTGCTGCTGGCAATGGAGCGCGCCGAGACGATGCGCCAGGAACACATTGCCAGCCGCGACACCCCGGTCACGTTCGCCGTCATTGGCGGCGGCCCGACCGGCGTCGAGATGGCTGGCGCTATTGCCGAGCTTGCGCGTCACGCGGCAGAAATGGACTTTCGCCACATTACCAAAAACTGTGTTCATGTCGTTTTGATCCAAAGCGGGCCTAGACTGCTGGCGAGCTTCCCCGAAGCCTTGAGCAGGTTGGCGCAAAAAAGCCTCGAGGGATTGGGTGTAGAGGTTCGGCTCGACTCCCGGGTGACAGACATCGGTGCAGGCGGCGTGACGATCGGGGACGAATATCTCCCGACAGCCGCGACGGTCTGGGCGGCGGGCGTCAAGGCTTCGCCCGCCGCGCAATGGCTGGGAATTGCCGGCGACCGTTCGGGTCGGGTTGCGGTGACGGGCACTTTGACGGTGCCTGACCGGCCGGAAATCTTCGTGATCGGCGATGCAGCGGCTATTGCGCGCGGCGCGGATTTCGTTCCCGGCATTGCCGCCGCTGCCAAACAGCAGGGACGCTATGTCGCCGGTGTTATCGCTGCACGCGCCGCCGGAAAGAAAGCGCCACCGCCCTTTCGCTATAGAGATCATGGCCAGCTCGCCACGATCGGCCGAAAGCGCGCCGTGGCCGATTTCGGATGGAGCCGGATAAGCGGCCTGCCGGCGTGGATCCTTTGGTCCACGGCGCACATTTATTTCCTGGTGGGCTTTCGCAGCCGTTTTGTCGTCGGTCTCAACTGGCTTTGGAATTATGTGACTTTCGAACGCGGCGCCCGGCTGATTACCGGTCGCTCCGGCAACGGGGTCAGGTGATCGCCAACAATCGATTTTTGAGTCGCGGTCCCAGGAAATCTCGGAAAGCCCGCAGCTTCAACGGCAATAGCGTATGACCGGCGTGAACAAGATGGACAGGCATCGGGTCTGGTTCAAACCGGCGGAGAATGAGTTTGAGTGCGCCATCGGTCACGGGCAGGGCAACCTGATAGGAAAGCACGCGGGTAATGCCCGCACCCGAAATTGCCGCGGCAATCGCGGCGTCGGCGGTGTTCACGGCGAGGCGCGGCTTTATCGGCTGGACGACTGCCTCCTCGCCGGAACCGAACGTCCAGAGGTTGCTAGAATAGACGCCCTCAAACATGATGGAGTCATGATTTTCGAGCTCGTCAGGCGCCTCCGGACGACCTTTCGCTGCAAGATACTCGGGACTGGCGCACGTTATCCAGCGGATTTTGCCCAACCGCGTTGCGACCATATTGCTGTCTGACAAGCGGCCGATGCGGATCGCTGCGTCGATATGCCCCTCGACCAGGCCGACCACCTCATCAGACAAGATCAGCCGAACCGTGATTTCGGGATATGCCTTCAGGAAATCGAGCACAACCGGCGCGACGTGGAGCCTACCGAACATGATTGGGGCGGTCACCGTCAGGTGCCCGCGCGGTGCACGATATTCACCAGATGCGGCACGCTCGGCTTCGTCGATCTCATCGAGAATGCGCCTGCTAGCAGCGATATAGGCCTGGCCAGCCTCAGTGAGCATCAGTTTGCGGCTCGTTCGGAAAAGCAACTGGGTCTGGAGGTGCGCCTCAAGGTCCGACACTTTTCGGCTGACCGTCGCCAGCGGCATTTTCAACGCGCGCGATGCGGCCGACAGACTGCCACCATCGACGGCCGCAATCAGCGTCTTCATTGCATCGAGCCGGTCCATTTGATCTACCAAAAAATGGAAGGAAAGTTCTCTATAATACCGGATACTGGACGAAAGAGGAAGCGCCTAAATCAGCGTCACCGGCCGATGAAGGCCTTCTGACGAAGAAAGGATCACCCCATGTCCCGTATCCCGACCCCCGCGACGATTGCCGATGCCCCCGAAAAGTCGCAGCCGCTGCTGAACGCCGTCAACGCCCAGCTCGGCGTCGTCCCAAACATGTTCCGCCTGATCTCGACCAGCCCGCAGACGCTCGAAGCCTATCTCGGGGTTTCCGGCGCGCTCGGCAAAGGCGCCCTGCCTGCCGCGACCCGCGAGCGTATCGCCTTGGCCGTCGCCGAGGTGAACGGCTGCGACTATTGCCTGTCGGCGCATAGCTATCTCGGCAAGAACCTCGCCAAGCTCGACGATGCTGAGATCACCGCCAACCGCAACGGCGCGTCGAACGATCCCAAAGCCGATGCCGCCGTACGCTTCGCTGCCAAGATCGTCCGCGAACGCGGCCAGGTCAGCGTTGCTGATCTCGCGGCGGTCAAGCTTGCCGGTTACACGGACGCGCAGGTGCTCGAGATGATCATGCACGTCGCGATCAACACCTTCACCAACTACGTCAATGAGGCGCTCGGCACGGAGATCGACTTCCCGACTGTCACCGCTCGCAAGGCCGCCTGACCCTTCCGGCCTGCCGAGAAGCGGGCGCCGATCCTCCCCCTGTCGGCGCCCGCACCCTTCCCATAAATTGAAAAGGACTCACCAAATGAAACTCAAGTCTCGTCTTTTTGCCGCCGCGTTCAGTGCGACTGTTGCGATCATGAGCTTTGCGGCCTCGACGCCCGCCTTCTCGGCCCCGACAGCATCTGTCCTCACGACACCCGTCACGACGAACCAGGTTCGCTTTGGCTCGATCAAGATCGACGGCCTCAACATCGCCTATCGCGAAGCCGGCGACCCCAAGCTTCCCAAGCTCGTCCTGTTACACGGCTGGCCGTCCTCGTCGCACCAGTATCGTGACCTGATCCCGGCGCTGGCCGATCGCTTCCACGTCATCGCCCCCGACTATCAGGGCTTTGGCAACAGCGATCATCCCGATCCGGCAACCTATCAGTACAGCTTCGACGCGATCTCGGTGACGGTCGAAAAGTTCCTCGCCGCCAAGGGCTTCGATCATTACGGCCTGTTCGTTCAGGATTACGGCGGCCCCGTCGGCTTCCGGATCGTCGGCCGCAACCCGAAGGCGCTCGACTGGCTGATCGTCCAGAACAGCAATGCCTATGAAGTCGGCTTCACGCCGGCATGGGATGGCTTTCGCAAGGCGCTCTGGATCGAACGTAACGCAGCAAGCGAAAAGCCGCTCGCCGGGTTCAATACGCCCGAAGCGATCAAGAACATCGTCTATCTGGGCGGTGCGGGACACCCCGAGCTGATCGCGCCGGAGAGTTATCTGTCCGATGCGGCGTCGGTCGCCGGCCCCACGAACCTGCGCATCCAGCTCGACCTGTTCTACGACTATCGCCACAACCCCGAGCTCTACCCGACGTGGCAGAAGTTCCTGCGCGATAACCAGCCCAAGACCGTGATCTTCTGGGGCCAGAACGATCCGTTCTTCTCGCCTGCAGGTGGCGAAGCCTTCCTCAAGGACCTGCCCAAGGCCGAGATCCATCGCCTGAATGCTGGCCATTTCGCGACCGAGGATAATCTCCCCTTCATCGCGAGCCACATCGTCAGCTTCTACGACAAGAACGTAAAGCCGAAGCAATAGCACCCTCTTGTCCCGGGAGAGATGCTCCCGGGATTACCTCACCCAGTCAGGACATCAACATGACCAAGCTGCTCTACATCCAGGCCTCCCCGCGCCACGGGTCGTCGCGGTCGATTGCCGTTGCCGACGCCTATCTCGCGGCGCTGAAGGACAAAACGCCCGATCTCGAGGTTGATACCATCGAACTCTGGTACGCCGGCCTGCCCGAGTTCGACGGTAACAAAAGCGAAGCCAAGCTGACTGTTTTTGGCGGCGGTATCAACGAGGGAAGCCAGGCGACGTTGTGGGACGAGATCACAACCATCGCGAGGCGTTTCACCGATGCCGACCATTACCTCTTTGCCATCCCGATGTGGAACGGCGGCATCCCGTACAAATTGAAGCATTATATCGACATCATCCACCAGCCGGGCCTGACCTTCGGCTTTGCGCCCGAAACCGGTTATTTCGGCCTGCTCAAGGGTAAGAAGGCGACGCTCGTCTACACCAGCGGCGCGTTCAGCCAGGCCTTCCCGTCGCCGGCCTTCGGCGTGGATCACCAGTCGACTTACATGGACAGCTGGCTCGATCAGGCCGGGGTCACCGACCGGGAGGTGATCCGGTACCAGCCGACAATTCTGACCGCCGACAGCGACGGGGATTTCGAGCGCGCCAAAGCCGCGACTGCCGCAGCGGCCTGACATCTTGATCGGCGAAAGGCGTGATGACGATGACCCTGCTCCCCTCCAGCGACATTGCCTTCACGCCAACCGTCAAGGCGCTTCAGACGAGGCGCGGTTCTCGCGAGGCCTATGCGCGGCAGGAAGCCCGCGGCGGCTTTCGCACTTTGGTCGATGACAGCCTCGTCGACTTCCTTTCAGGGATCGACACCGCCTATCTCGCTACCGCAAACGCCACCGGCCAGCCCTACGCCCAGCATCGCGGCGGACCGAAGGGGTTCATCCGCGTTCTCGACGACCGGACGCTCGCCTTCGCCGACTATATCGGGAACAAGCAATACATCTCGACGGGCAACCTTGCCGACAACGACAAGGCGTTCCTGTTCCTGATGGATTACGCGCACCGGCGCCGTATCAAGATCTGGGGCCGCGCACGCGTGTCGGATGACCCCGGCGTGATCGCCGTCTTGGTGCCCGAAAACTACCGCGCCCGTCCCGAACAGGCCATCCTGTTCACCGTCGACGCCTGGGACGTGAATTGTCCGCAGCACATTCCGCAAAAACTTGATGCGGCCGATGTCGCTGGTGCCATTGAACGATTGAACACGCGCATTGCCGAACTCGAAGCCGAAAACGCCCGCCTGAAAGGACAAGCCCGATGAGCCGACCGCCGCTGCCACCGTTTACCGAAGAAACCGCCGCCCAGAAAGCGCGCCTTGCCGAAGATGCCTGGAACAGCCGTGATCCTGAACGCGTCGCGCTGGCCTACACGCCCGACAGCCAGTGGCGGAACCGTGCTGAATTCATCACGGGACGGGACCAGATCGAGGCCTTTCTTACCGGCAAATGGGCGCGCGAACTCGACTATCGCCTGATCAAGGAAGTGTGGGCCCATGCCGGCAACCGGATCGCCGTGCGCTTCGCCTACGAATACCACGATGACGGCGGGCAGTGGTTCCGCGCCTATGGCAATGAAAACTGGCAGTTCGACGTGGACGGCCTGATGGAACGGCGCATCGCCAGCATCAACGAACATCCTATTGTCGAGGCCGAGCGCAAGTTTCGCTGGGCGCTTGGCCGACGGCCCGATGACCACCCGGGACTGAGCGAGCTAGGGGTGTAACGTACAGGCTTCGCAGCGCGAACCCCATCCTGTGCTGTGCCAATCGTCGGAAGCTGCGTTGCAAAGCCTGGCCCAACGTGCAGTTTGACCGGCCGGGGCTTGGGCAGATGATGACCGTCGAACTTGGACTTGTCTGGATATGCGCGCTGGTGATCGGCTATTCGATCAATCAGGGTGGCACTTGTGGCGTCGCGGCGGCGCGGAACTTGGTCGAGCGGCGGCGGATCGATCTGTTTGCCGGATTTGCAGTTGCAACGGGGGTAGCGGGGATCGTCTGCCTTCCCGCGCTGTGGCTCACGGGGGCTCAAGCACATTTTGGCGACATGGCCCCGATCGGGCCGCGACTTCTCATCGGCGCCGTTCTGCTCGCCTGGGGCGCGGTCCTAAACGATGCCTGCCTGCTGGGATCCTTGTGGCGTCTCGGCAATGGCGAAACGCGCTTGCTGGCGTTGCCCCTGGGGCTGGCAGCTGGATTCATCCTCGCAAACTTGATCCCTGGGGGGCTGGCACCGCATCTGGCGCCCAGCACTTTGGTGCACCCTGGCGCCGCTGGATTTGGTGTCATTGGTGGATCGGGCGTCGTTCTCACGCTGGCGCTGCTCGTTCTGAAGCGCCATGGATTGCGCGAAAGCGACCGTTGGCCGCTCGCCACTGCAATGGCAGTTCTCGGCTCGGCCGGTGCCTTGCTATATGTCGTGCAGCCCGGATGGAGCTATGCTGACGCGGTCCGACGCGGCGTTTCACCGACGATGGCGATGATGGCGAGTGGCTGGGGCGGCGCGATCGCGGCATTGCTGACAGCTACAGGGGCCATGATTTCCGCCTTGCGCCTTCGTGTATTCAAGCCCGGATGGCCGACATTTGCTGGTGTAGCCCGTTCGCTAGGTGGCGGCATATTGATGGCGATCGGTACAACGATGATTCCGGGCGGTAACGATACGCTTTTGCTCGCTTCGGTCCCCGCAGGATCGGTATCCGGGGTCGTTGCCTATACGGTCATGACCTTGGTCGTCGTGGCCACGATCGCGCTCGTCAACCAACGGCGTCCACGCCGAGATCGCTTAAGCTTGGACTGACACGATCCCGTCACCTAACCAGCGCGACAGATAGGTGCCGATGGTGCCGACGTCGGCGCCCTTTTCGGCAAGCGCAGCACACATTGTCGCAAAACTCAGGCCGCGCGCCAGGATTCCCAGCGCATCGACCTCGAGCAGATCTGCACTCCGGAATTCGGGTGTGAGGGCGTTGCGCCAAACGATGAGACCAAACGGCGCGCCCAATAACGTTGCAGCGACCGGCGCATCGGGTAGGCCATTCCACACCTCGATGACATTCGACCCCACGCTACGGAACGCCAGATGCGGCGCCAATGCCAGTGTCGCCGTTTCCCAGTCTACTGATGCCAGCCTAGCCGGGTCCGCCCGTTCTAACGCAGCGGCAGTGAATGCTGCGCGCAATGCCCAGTCTAGCCACGCGATTTCCGCGACTTCCGGGTCGTCGGGCATCGCCTTGCTCAGGTGCTCGGCAAATCCGCTCCCATAATCGGCCAGTGTCCAGCTCTGCGAAGGAACAGCGTCGATATAGGCAGTGGCGGATGCTGCGAAGGCATCTTCGCCAAGCCAGAGCAGAGTCTTTTCGAACGTGTCGCGCAGCGCAGCGCGCAGCGTCTCCCGATAGGCAAAGGCATATATCGGCAAACCGCGCTGCATGGCGGGTTCGACGAACCCTGCAATGTCGCCGTTACCTGTCATCAGGTGCGCCTGAAACGCACGCTGGAGCGTGGCGAGGCTCATACGGCCTCGCAGGTCAGTATCGCGATGCGCCGTGCGTTTTCCATTTCGTCGATAAGGACATCGAGGTCGGGAATGTCGTCGTCGCGCTCGATCATCGTCGCGACCGGACCGAGCAGCCGCATCGCTTCGGCAAACAGCGACCATACGCCGCCGGGCACGGGCGCGTCATGCGTATCGATCAACAGACCGTCGCGCCCTGCGCTATGACCCGCCAAATGGACCTGACGGACGTGATCGGCGGGGATCCCGCGCAGATAGACATGCGCATCGAAGCCGTGGTTGATGGCGCTGACGTAGACGTTGTTCACGTCCAGCAGAAGATAGCAGCCCGTGCGGCGCGAGAGTTCGCCCAGGAACTCCCATTCGCTCATGTCAGCGCGGGCATAGGTCAGGTAGCTGGACGGATTTTCGACCAGCATGGGCCGTCCCAAAAGTTCCTGGGCGTGCGCGACATTGGCGGCGACGACATCGAGCGCCTCAACCGTGTAAGGCATCGGGAGCAGGTCATGGCTGTTGATCCCGTCGATACCGGTCCAGCAGAGATGGTCGGAAACCCACATCGGCTCGATCCGGTCGGCGAGCGCGCGCAGTCGGAGAAGATAATCGTCATCGAGGCCTTGAACCGAACCGACTGACATCGAAACGCCGTGGAGCGCGACGGGATAATGGTGGCGGACGCGGTCGAGGACCTCGCGCGGGCGACCGCCGTCGACCATGAAATTTTCTGAAATAACTTCGACGAAATCAACCGATGCCGATCCGTCGAGATAAGCGGCGTAATGCGGTCGCCGCATGCCGAGACCGAAAGCAGAAACAGGGTCGATGGTCATGGCCTGAGGTCCAGCCGAAAATGCCCCGGCGATGCGAAAGCGCCGGGGCATCGGTAAATCTTACTTCTCGGACAGCGAACCACCGGCGGCAGCGCACGCCTTCTTCGAGATCTCCTTGAAGCCCTGGCCCTTGCACTCGTTCTGGCCCTTGCACTCGTGACCATATGACTTGCAGTCCGACGTGCCCTTGCAGGTGTTGATGCCGTAGCAATGGACGACCGTAGCAGCAGACCCTTGATGCTTGGCAATCGCGGCGACTGGCGCGCCCGAGATCGCGACCATGGCGGCGGCGGTGGCGAGATTGATGGCGTTGCGAGTGGTGATCATGGCTATTTCCTCAATTAAGCGAATGGGTTGTTGCCGGGGTGGCATGACAAGGTTCGCAACAATCTTTCGACAGGTTACATCGTCACCAGCGAAGAAGCTTCGGCCCGAGCAGCGCGCCGATTGCTGTCGCGAGGGCAATTCCGCCCGAATACCAGACAAGAATAAACGCAGCCGAGCTTTCGGGGCAGGCCAAGGCATAAGCGGTGGCGGCGACCGCCCCGGACAATAAGCCGGCAGCGGCGCCTGCTGCCCGCAGGTCGGTTGGGGCCTGACGGCGAATGACAACACAAAGCCCGACAAAAACCGGAACCGAGAGCGCCACGATCCGCCAGGGACATTGGGACCAACTCTTGCCCATGAGCATGTCGGGCCAATTGTCGAAGGGCGCACGAGCGAGTTCAGCGAGCGCCAGCAGCGCCAGCCCTGCAATCGGCGCGGCGAGCCATCTCCAGTCGTTTCTTGACCCGGCTCCTGGACGCGCAATGATCAGCGTCAACGCAATGGCAATTCCGGCAAGCGCGATAGCGTAAGCCGATTTGACCACAAGCGGGACGCCATGAGCAAAAGTGTCGAGCCCCGGCTGGATTCCGAAAACGGTAATGACCCCGACGAGGGAAACACCGCCGCCGATGACGAGTGCCAGCGCGATCTGACGACCCACCGCTTGCGGCGAGACGGGCCGGACGTCAGCCGCCAGCGCATCGATCAGGTCGTCATGAGGCTTCACATCATTACTCCGAGATGCGCGCACGAACGTGCCGCACATGCATCTTTCTGTTGTCCGACTGCGCGGGGTTCTTCGTTACAGCTCATCATGGGACGTATTGCGACGGGCACTTGAAAACAAACTGTAACCGGGTCTGAACTTTGGTCGAAATACAGGTCAAGACCAGCCACTTTGCCCTCAGGCTGGTTGAGCTGTGGCGGCCCGTTTCACCCCTTGCGGGCCGCCGCAGCTTTCGGGGCAGAATTCAGTATTTTGGAGAAATCACCATGAACGCACTCAACTCGGCCGCCGTCGCGGCTCTGCTGCTCACCTCGCTCGGCACCGGCGTCGCCAACGCACAGGCAACGAAGCCCGCCATGGAAAAATGCTATGGCGTCAGCCTGGCGGGCAAGAACGACTGCAAGGCCGGTGCCGGCACCAGCTGTGCGGGCACCTCGAAGGTCAATTATCAGCGCAATGCCTGGAAGCTCGTTCCAGCCGGAACGTGCGTCAAGATCAAGACGCCTAAGGGTAATGGTTCGCTGACCGAAGCCTGATCTTTCAGTCTTTACGGACCATCCTGCCCATGACGCTGGCTGCGGGCCTCGGTTTCAAGATGGAGCACCTCGAAGAGGCGCTGGCATCGCAAGGCCGGGGTCTGTGGTTCGAGGTCCACGCCGAAAACTATATGATCGACGGCGGACCCCGGCTCGCGGCTCTCATGGCGCTGCGTGACCGGTTCGCGCTTTCCGTGCACGGTGTCGGCCTGTCGCTCGCCTCCGTCGAGCCGCCATCGGCCGATCATCTTGCCCGCCTGAAAACGCTTGTCGATCGCGTCGATCCGATCGCGGTTTCCGACCATCTCGCCTGGCAGAAATGGAATGGTGGGCATCACGCCGACTTTCTGCCGTTTCCGCGCACCTTTGAAGCACTCGCAATCACTGCCGGGAACGTTGCCCGTGTCCAGGACGTACTGGGGCGACCGATCATGGTCGAAAACCCGTCGCTCTACGTCGATGTCGGCGGGCATGAGATGTCCGAAGGTGAGTTCCTGACCGCACTCGCGCGACGCACCGGTTGCGGCCTGCTGCTCGACATCAACAATGTCTTCGTCAGCGCCCACAACCTTGGATTTTCGCCCGTGGAGGCGCTGGCTGCCTTCCCGGCCGACTTGGTCGGCGAAATCCACCTTGCGGGCCACAGCCCCGATGGCGATCCCGAGAGCGGTTTGCTGATCGACACGCACGGCGCCCCGGTAGCCGATGCGGTATGGAAGCTGTACGCAGCGACCATTGCCCGTATCGGCGCCCGTCCTACGCTCCTCGAGCGCGACGATGACGTTCCTGAATTCGACGTTCTGATGTCCGAGCGCGACCGGATCGATCTGATCCTCGCAGCGCCGGCCCATGTCTGAGGCTGCCGCCTTTCAGGCGATGTTCGGCGCCGCGCTTGCGCAACCTGCAAGCGGCGACCCAGCGCTTGCCCGCGCGCTGGCGGTCCATCGCAATACGTCGGCCAAGGCAGTGCAGACCGCCCTTGGCGACAATTATCCGGTCGTCCGGGCAATAGTCGGCCAAGAGGCGTTCGATGCGGTCGCCCATGAATTCGTCGAAAGCACGCCACCCGCCGATCCGCGCTTATGCGTTTACGGGGACGGATTTGCGGCGTTCCTCGACGCCTACACCCCTTTCGCCGATTATCGCTATCTGGCGGATGTTGCACAGGTCGAACGGCTGGTGATCGAGGCGCTGTTCGCTGCCGACGTAGACGCGCGCGATCCTGCGTCGTTTGGCAATCTCGATCTGGACGCGCCGCTGGACCTGCATCCCGCTGTTCGTCTCACGCGGTTGGCATCGCCTGCTGGAAGTGTGTGGCTTGCCCATCAGGACGACGCCCCAGCGGACGCGTTCGAATCTATCGTTTGGCAGGCTGAATGCGTCCTTGTCACACGGCCCGGTAACCGGATTGCGGTTTCGGTCGAAACCCCTGCAGCGACCGCATTCATCGAAGCGTGCGCGAACGGCGTGCCGCTCGGTGTAGCGGCAGGTGCGGTGGGCGACACGCTCCCCGTTGTGTTCGCGCGGACAATTTCGGCTGGGTGCTTCGCCTGACATTCGACGTTCAGGAGATCCGATATGAGCCTCTACACCCGCGCTGCGGCGCTTGCCGAACGTTTGCTTCCTGCGGACTTGCTCCTGCTGGTCGCCCGTTGCGGTATTGGCAGCGTCTTCTTCCTGTCAGGCCGAACCAAGGTCGATGGCTGGCTGCACATCACCGATTCGACCTATGCACTGTTCGAAAGCGAATATAGTGGCGTGCCGCTGCCATCGCATCTGGCGGCGCACCTCGCGACCTATTCTGAGCATCTATTCCCAATGTTGCTGTTGCTCGGCTTGTTCACCCGTCTCGGCGCGATTGGCCTGCTCGGGATGACGTTGACGATTCAGACATTCGTTTATCCCGACGCCTGGTCGACGCATCTTAGCTGGGCCGCCATCCTTCTACCGCTGATCGCCTATGGTGGCGGGCGTTTATCGCTCGACAACCTCATCGGCATCGACCCTGCCAGAGTTCGCATACCTGGGCATCTGGCGATGGCGTAAAAACCGACGAATTGTCGAAAGGTCTTCGATCGTGGCCCGTCCTCTGATGGTTTCATTTTGTGCGGGCGCTGTCGGTCCCTGGCTGATCGACCGGATAGACCCGGTCTTTGGGGAAAGCTTATCTCTGGCGGCAAGATTGTCGATCAGAACCGATACGCCGATCGCGCCTGTTGCCGCGGTGTGGAATCTGCCAGGCGTCACCAGCAATACGCGCTACGCTACGCGGTCGGAGGTGGACGCACTCTTCCGGAAACAAGAAGGGTTGGGCAGGACGCAGGCGATTTGTGCGGCGCTCATCCCCATTCGAAAATCCGACGCTTGGTGGGCCCTCGCTCAAGACGAACGGCGCGCAATCATGGAGGAGCGGTCACACCATATCGGGATTGGCATGGACTATCTGCCCGCGATATCGCGACGGCTCCACCACAGCCGTGAAATCGGGGAGCCTTTCGATTTCCTGACCTGGTTCGAATATGCGCCGGAGCATGCAGGCGATTTCGAGGAAATGGTCGACCGCCTGCGTGCAACAGAAGAATAGAAATATGTCGACCGAGCAGTCGATATCCGGCTGCTCCGTACTTTAGATTGATAGAATCCATGACGCTGTAACGTGCGACAGCAGTTGATCGAACGAAGTCTTTGGGGGACGAGGAACATGAGAAACCTTCTGCCGATTATGTCCGTGCTGATGCTCGCTGCCTGTCAGCAGCCTGCGACCTCGCCAATGCCCGAACAGCCCGCGATGATGGCCGTGACGTCTGTGAACTTCATGGCCGACGACGGACTCACCGTCAGCGGCCGCTATTATCGCACCGATGCGCCCAAAGCACTCATCCTGCTCTTTCATCAGGCCAATTCGAGCAAGGACGAATATGCCACAATCGCACCTAAGCTGGTCGAAGAGGGCTATAGCGTGCTGGCTGTCGACCAGCGTTCGGGTGGTGCGATGTTTGGGACCAACCAGACTGCCGCTCGTTTGACGACCCCAGTCACTTATGGCGATGCGCTGCATGATCTGGATGCGGCGCTCAACTGGGGTCGTACGATGCAGCTACCGATAATCGTGTGGGGCAGCAGCTATTCGTCGGCGCTCGTTTTCCAGCTCGCAGCCAAGCACCCCACCGAGGTTTCGGCGGTTCTCGCCTTTTCACCCGGGGAATATCTGGGCCCGGGAGATCCGGTCGCAGCTGCGGCGGCCAAGACGACAGTGCCCGTCTTTGTCGCTGTCTCGGGCGACCCGTCAGAATTGTCAGCCGCACGGCCGATTTTTTCTCGAGTGCCATCGACGAGCAAGACACTTTATGTTCCTGCACATGGCGTTCATGGATCGTCGACCTTGATCGCCGATCGCAATCCAAAGGGCGTTGAGGCAAATTGGGCTAAAGTCGACGCCTTTCTGACGTCTGTCGCAAGATAGGGAGCGCTTGCTTTCGCGGTAAAATCACTGCCGTGCCCGAAACGTGACCCCGAACGTGCGGGGATCACTCGGGTTGCCGAGGATCAGTCCCGAGTTGCCCGCCTGGATCGTCAGGTTCTGGATATAGTCAGTGTCGAAGAGATTGCGCGCGAACACTGCGAGCTCCCAGCCATTGTCGGAGCGTATGCCGATGCTCGCATTGGTGACGTTGTAGTTGTCGATATAGGTGAAGCGCGACAAACTCGGGTCACCGTTGTAGCCGCTCTTCAAGCTGGAATCGACATGCACGATCAGGCTGGCGGACTGGCTAACGGGCAGCGCATAGTCGCCGCCGATAGTCGTCGACCAGCGCGGTAGTCCGGCGAGACGCTGGCCGGTCAGGTTGCACGCCGTCGTGGCAGCCGTCTGTGTCTCCAGCGGGCACGGCCCAGCAGGATAGTCGGCGTATTTGCCATCGGCATAGGCAGTGGAAGCGCGCAGTTGCAGCCCGCGGCCGAACTGTGCGGTGGCATCGAGTTCGAAACCTTCGACGGTGACTTTGGGGATGTTCGACAGATAACCGCGCAGCGCCACGGTCTGGCTGCTGTCGACGATCGTCGCCTGGAAATCGCGGACCCTTGTCGAATAACCTGCCAGATTGACGACCAGACGCCGGTCGAAAAGCCTAGCCTTCAGCCCGGTCTCATAAGTGGTGTTGAGCTCAGGACGGATGACCGCTGTCGCAAGCGCAGGCTGGTTGAGATTGTCGAGCGGCAGGCCGGACATGTTGATTCCGCCCGATTTGAAGCCCCGTGCATAGCCTGCATAGAGGTAGACGTCGTCAGTCGCCTGCCAGGCAATGTTGGCGCGACCCGAGAGATTGCTTTCGCTGTCGCGCGCCGAATAGGTCTGCGGACGCAACACCGACAGCTTTGCGTTTGTCAGTACGGTGTTGGGCGTCGCCAAGCCGCCGAACACGAAGCTTTTGTAATCGCCCGACTTCTTCTCGTAGGTGTAGCGCAGCCCGGCTGTGACCGTCAGGCGCGGCAAGACTTTCCAGTTCACTTCGGTGAAAGCGGCATAGTTGTCGACTTTGAATCGGGTCGCACCGTCGGTGCCATAGCCGTCGAGCAGGTTCGCCGGCACCGGCGTGTTGGCAGCCCCCGTCGTCGGCCTGATCAGCCAATAGGCCGCCGCCGGTCCATAGATGCTGATTGGACGTCCGGTGATCTTCTGGTCAAAATAGTAGAGGCCGGCGACATAGGTGATGGGATGATCGTCATTCGAGGCGACGCGCAGCTCCTGGCTGTATTGGTCCTGGCGCGAGGGAATGTGCTGGATGAGCTGGATGGGCAGGCCGGTGTAGTCGCGGTCGTTGGCCGCATCCCAGTTCCAGAAGCGCCATGCGCTGACCGAGGTAAGCGTCGCCGGCCCCAGATTCCAATCGGCAATCGCGGAGACACCGCCCTCGTTGGTATCGACAGCGAGCGGCGCATCTATGTCTGTCACCCGGTCGTAAGGATTGAGGCTAGGCGGGGCATAGGGGCCACCGGGCGCATTGGCAGCAAGAGAGGGATATTGCCTTGCCGCGGGACGCAGGCTCGAGGCGATGCGTAGATAGACCTGGGTGCAGCAGTTTGCCGCAAAATTGGAGAAGTCGGCGGTCAGCCGGAGCTGGAGCGCTTCGGACGGCTTGATCAGCAGCTGTCCCCGCACCGCCTGATTGGCGATATCGTTGTGATCTGCTCCTGTGCGGACGTTGCGGATCACACCGTCGCGACGTGTGCTCAAACCCGAGATGCGGAACGCCACTGTATCGCCAAACAATGGTCCGGAGGCGGAAGCCTTGGCCTGCACGAAGTTGTAGCTGCCGACCGACAGCTCCTCACTGGCTTCGGGCGTGAAGCTCGGCAGGCGCGTCGCGATGTTGATCGCGCCGGCTGTCGTGTTCTTCCCGAACAATGTCCCCTGTGGCCCGCGCAGCACTTCGATCTGGTCGATATCGGTAAAGTCGAACGCGGCCGTCGCGGGGCGCGCGTGATAGACCTGGTCGACATAGAAGCCGACGCCGGGCTCGAGGCCGTCGTTGGCCTGGCTGACCGCGACAACGCTGCTGCCCAGGCCACGGATCGTAAATGCCGTATTGCGTGGGTTTGCCGAGCTGTAGTTCAGCGCGGGTACGAGTAAGCTCAGCTGCTGGGTGTTCATGGTGTATGAGCGCTCGAGCAGGTCGTGACCGATGACCGATACCGCAACCGGCACGGCTTCAACACTTTCGGCACGCCGTCTCGCCGTCACCATGATTTCGGAAGCCGCTACGCTATCCGTGGTGGCATCAGGTCCGATCGCGACATTTTGGGCCATGGCCGGCACAGCGGCGCCAGAAATCGACACAGCGCAGGTTGCCGCCAACACAATTGAACGCATGCAAGCCCTTTATGATCGCAAAGCTGCCACTGACTCGACGTCACTTCGATATTCGCGTGAATATAGAGGTCGTTACAGGGGCCGGGGCGCGGGATGCAAGCCCATCGCCTCAGCCGCCGACTAGCTGCTCGCAGGCGGCGCCTTGGTTTTTGCAGGAAGCGGCTGATCGAAGATCAGATCGGAGACCGTCCGGTAAGCGGTGCTGTCAGCGATTAATGCCGTCGCGGCGTCCAGTTCGCGATATGCTGCAAGTACCCTCCGGCCCGTCTCGGTCAACCGCGCACCCCGGTCGCGGCCCCCGCCAGTCAACGTCTCGACCAGCTTTTCACGGAAACAGCGGTTCATCTCGTCGACGAGGATCCAGCTTCGGCGGTAGCTCATGCCTAGCGCGCGTCCCGCAGCGGCAATCGAGCCTTCGCGGTTGATCGCTTCGAGCAAGTCGGCCTTGCCTGGCCCCATCGCGGGAATGTCGCCGCAATAATTTTGCGCTTTGAGTTTTAAGGCACCGATCCGCATGCCCCAGTTTGCCTTCCTCCGCTGCCATCGTCGAGTCAGACTCGCGCCCCAGTCGATGTCCACTTTCAGGATTAGGCGGGAGTTCGCTGAATGACTGAGATTGGGGCGATTGCCGACCGCACGCTGTTGGTGAACCGCTATGCTGGAAGCCGAAATGTGGGGCGATTACCCTCCTAGCCGGCCGTCAGACCTTCACCTCAATCCCTTGGACATGCGGTAATTGTGGAGGGCGACACCTTCCACGAGGAAATCGCATCGAGCGTGGACGAGGAAGCCACGACGTTCGAAAAGCCGACGCGCGCCCTCACTTGCCTCAACAAAAACGGTCGACAGGCCCATCTCCTGCGCGGCGGTCTCGATGGCGGCGTAGATTGCCGATCCCACGCCGGTTCCGACCACATCCGGGTGGCAATATAGGTGGTCGATGTGGCCGTCCCCTTCCAAGTCTCCATATGCGACCGGCCTGCCATCTGCTCCCTCAGCGACGAAGACGGCCCGAGTCTCAGCCCTTCGCAGATAGTCCTCTGGATCAGGCGGTGCCGGACTCCACGCAGCGACCTGTTCCATCGTATAGTCACGGATACCAGCGCCATGAACCGCGGCGTGAAATATACCCGCGAGCGCATCGGCGTCGGAAGGCCTGAAGCGCCGGATTAGCATCCGGGATCCAGGCGGTGTACGCGCAATAGAGACATAAGGCTGTCAGAACCCGTCCACAGCGCCGCCGACCAGCCGCACGCGCGAGCACCTTCGACGTTCGCACTGCTGTCGTCGACGAAGAACAGCTCTTCGGCTAGGAACCCGGTCCTCGCCTCTATGCTCCTGTAGAAGTCTGCTGCCGGTTTTGAGCACCCGAGCGCCGCCGCATAATGAAACCCGTCGAATTTGCTGGAGAAGTCGAGGTCATCCCACAGGTAACGGGCACGCTCGTGCTCCTGCACCGTAGCGAGATGAAGCTCGATCCCGGTCGCACGGATCGACGCCAGTTCTGCTAGGAGATGGCCGTTCAGGTGTGCGTCGTTAGCGAACCAATAGTCTATCAGCTGGTCGCAGCTCACCTGAGGCGCGATGACGCGCAGGACGGGTGCGAGGCGCTCGCGAAGTGCGGCGCGCCCGTGGATCACGTCCTCCCAGTGTTGCCCGAAAAAAGCTGTCTGCAGCAACGCAGCCGGTATGCCCAGGTCTCGGTCCAGATTTGCGCTCCATCCGCGCACGTCCGGCTGGACGAGGAGGACGCCGTCTACATCGACCATGATCGCCTTGATTGTTTGCTTCGCAGCCATTGTCGTCATCGCCTATCAGCGGCCCATTGCTCCAGCCAGGAAATGGCGAAGGCGCACATAGGCTGGGCATCGACCAGAAGCGACGGCGCGCGACCTACGAGCCCTTCACGTCCCCCACCCCGCGATGTAAGCACCACCGTTCAGCAGGCCCCCCACCCTGCTCATTGCCGCGTGCACCATCACCGTCTCGCCTGCCGCGATCCCGATCCGGGAAAGATCGACGCGGAGTGTGGCCCCTGTGACATAGGCCGGCAATTCTTGGCCATAGTCAGCGCGGGGCGGATTGGGCCGGCTGCACGCCGGTATACTGCGTCCCCGCCATCAGCCAGCGTCCGTTGTGCCGACGTTCGACGTAGGTGACGCGGATGGTCCGCTTGACTGCGACGCCGCCGGGTCCTGGCACCGTGTATTCGACCGACCCTACCACGATCGCTGTATCGCCATACCGGCGAACGTCTTCAGTGCCGAGCGTCATCTGCGGCACCGGCGTCGCCTTGCCCGGCGCATAGAAGCCCAGCACGGCGGGGCGGCGATCGACCTCGCCGCGAGGAGATACTTCAACGTAATCAGGGGTGAGCAGCGCATCTAGCGCCTTGGCATCGAAGCGCGCACGGGCGTCAGAGAAGGCGTGCACGAGCGCCACGATCGGTTCGTCTGACGCTGTGGAGGCCTTTGCGCTCGCCGGAACGGTCGCCGTTACTGATGCCATGATGGCGAGAACTGCTATTGGACGCATGGTCTTCCTCCGTGATGCTATGGTTACGTGCTGCCGATCGCTGGCGCATGTTCCCCACCAGTCGTCAGCCGATTCCTGAGCTTTGGTCCCAGCCGCGCCTCGATCCCGACGGCAAGACTGAAAAGAGCTGGAATGATCATGAGCGTGAGCGCGGTGGACATTATCAATCCACCGATAACAGTAATAGACATCGGCTGGCGGAAGCCGCCGCCCTCGCTCAGAGCAAGTGCCGTCGGGATCATGCCCGCCACCATGGCCACCGTGGTCATCACGATCGGCTGAGCCCGCTTGTGCCCCGCATCGACGATAGCTGTGTCCCGATCGACACCCTTGTCCATCTCCTCGAGCGCGAAATCGACCAGCAGGATCGAGTTCTTGGCAACGATGCCGAACAGCATGAGCACCCCGATCATAACGGGCATGGACGCAGGGAAGCCGCAAAGGTGCAGAGCGAGCGCCCCGCCCAGCGGTGCGAGCAGGAGCGATCCCATGTTCACGAGCGGGGGGAGTATGCGGCGATAGAGCAGGACGAGCACCGCGAACACGAGGGCAATTCCGGCCAGCACGGCTGTCACGAAGTTAGTGACGAGCTCGGCCTGAAGCTTGCTCTCGCCAAACGCCACCCGCTCCACGCCCGATGGCAGGTTCCTGACCGTCGGAAGGGCATCGACCACCTTGGTGGCGCTGACAACACCTGGCGCGAGGTCCGCCCCGATCGCGACGCGGCGGCTCTGATTATACCGGCGCAGCACCGAAGGCCCGGCGCCGAAACTTATCTCGGCGACCACCTGCAGGGGCACACTTCCGCCCGACAGGGTCGGCACCGGTAGGTTCTGGATTGTCGACAGCCGCGAGCGAGCGTCCTCGTCGATCATGACGCGGATCGGAATCTGCCGGTCTCTCAGACTAAACTTGGCGGCGTTTTGGTCGATTTCTCCCTGCGTCGCGATGCGGATCGTCTGGCTCAATGCCGACGTCGACACCCCCATCTCCGCCGCGAGATCGAGGCGCGGTTTGATTACGAGCTCTGGACGCGGGAGGTCCCCGTCAATCCGGGGCGCCATGAGCTCGGGCGCGGCGCGCATCTCGTCGACGATTCGGCGCGCCGTGCGTTCAACGAGGTCTGAGTCGCTGCCGGCAAGCATGATAGTCACGTCGCGCCCGAACCCGCTGCTCTGACTCTGGAAGGTCACGCGGGCGTCCGCAATCTGCGCCAGCCTTGGTCCCACCTGGCGCTCGAACTGTTGGCTCGACCGGTTGCGATCCTTGCGCAGCGTCACGAACATGCTGCCTTCACCGACGTTTACGTCCTCGAAGACATCCAGAACCTCCGGCTCCTTGCGCAGTATCGCGGCCGCCTCGTCGGCGATCATGACGGTCTGCTTCAGCGTCGTGCCCGGCGGCATCGAGATCTGCACTTGGCTGAAGGACTTGTTCTCTGGCGGGAAGATGATGAAGTCGAGCGTTGCAAAACTGATCACAGTGCCGACAAGGGTGACGGTGGCAAACCCCACAACCCAAAGACGATGGTCGTGCAGTCGCGCCCGCCAGCGGCGCCCGGCGGCCTTGACTTCCCGCGCCTTCGTGGTGTCGATCGTCCAGCGCAGCAGAGCCAAATACAACTCTAATGCGCGCCCCCCATGCGCCTCAGTGCCGTGTGGCTTGAGGAAATAAGCCGCCAGGAGCGGCGTGATCAGTCGCGCGACCGCTAAGCTCGCGAGCACCGCCACGACGACGGTGAGGCCGAATTGCTGGAAATACTGGCCGCTCACGCCGGGCATCAGCCCGACGGGCAGGAAGACCGCGACGATCGCCATGGTCGTGGCGAGGACGGCGAGACCGATCTCGTCGGCCGCGTCGATCGACGCCTGATAGGGTGTCTTGCCCATGCGCATGTGCCGGACAATGTTCTCGATCTCGACTATCGCGTCATCGACCAGGACACCGGCCACCAGGCTCAGCGCCAGCAGGCTGATCCCGTTGAGTGTGAAGCCCATCAAGGACATGAACCAGAAGGCCGGGATCGTCGAAAGCGGAATGGCGACCGCTGAGATGACGGTTGCACGCCAATCGCGCAGGAAGAGGAACACGACGAAGACGGCAAGCAATGCCCCTTCCCACAACGCCTCCATCGCAGACTTGTAGACCTGCCGCGTGTCGTCGACGGTCGTGAACAGTTGGGTGAATCGAACCTTCGGGTTCTGCCGCTCAATTTTCCTGAGCTCGACCATCGCCTTATCGTAGACAGTCACGTCCGACGCGCCCCTCGCCTTGGTTATGGAAAAGGCCGTGACCTGGCGACCGTTCATCTTGGCGAGGTTACGCTGCTCGGCATAACGGTCACGGACAATCGCTAGGTCCCCAAGCCGTAACGACCGGCCCGCGACGTTGATGCGCATATTCTCAAGCGCATTGGCTTCGCTCGCATTTCCGACGACACGCACCGACTGCTCCGACCCGGCGATCTCCGCCCGTCCGCCGGCACCGTTCATGTTGATCGCGCGCAGCTGCGCGTTGATCTGGCTGGCGGTAAGACCTGCGGCCTGCAGCTTGGCAGGATCTAGGATTACCCGCATCTCCCGCGTGACGCCGCCCGAGCGGCTGACCTGGCTCATGCCAGGCACCGACAGAAGCTGCCTCGACACATCGTTGTCGACGAACCAGCTCAGCTCCTCAAGTGTCATGTCGGTCGCGCTGACAGCGATGAACGCCAGCACACCCCCGCCCGAGTTCACACGTTCCACCCGTGGTTCAAGAATACCGTCGGGAAGGTCGCCCCGGATGCTGGCCACGGCATCGCGCACATCGTTCACTGCGCGATCAATCGGCGTTCCGATACCGAACGCGACGGTCGTGGACGACGACCCATCCTGCACCCGGCTGCTGATGCTGTCGACGCCGTTCACCGAGCGGAGCGCCGCCTCCAGCTTCTGCGTAACCTGTGTCTCGAGCTCGGGTGGCGCGGCACCCGGCTGCGCGACGAACACCTGCACGAAAGGAAGACTGATGTCGGGCTGATTGTTCACCTGCATCCCGGCGAACGCCACCAACCCCGCGATCGTCAACGCAAGGAAAAGCACGAGCGGCGGGACCGGGTTGCGGATCGACCATGACGAGATGTTGCGAAAGCTCACTGGCGGCCTGCCTTCGACGTCAATTCTTGCCGACGGAGGCGGGGAGGACGAGTGTCAGCGATGTTTGCGCCACTTTCCTGCCTTCCAGGAATGTCACAATCCTACCAGCGATCGCCGGGTCGGACTCGAACAGGTCGTGCCCGCCATTGTGCACGACGACCTTCGTAAGCCGACGCAGACCTGCGGTCGCAGCTGTCTGCTCCTCGAGCGGGGTGCGCGCGTCGAGATCTCCGCTGAACAACAGCGTTGGAATGGCCGACCGGACTTCGCGGCGAAAGCCGTCGCCGAGATCGATGCCGGGGACATCGCCCGCAACCTGCGGCATCGGGAAATTGGTCGCATCGCCCGCAAGTGCGGTCCGCGCCTGCCGGCCGACCTCGCGCTCCCGCGCGGGACTGATGCCCGACGCGAGGTCCATAAGCTCGGGCATCCCGGTCATGACCAGCCGGTCCTTGAAGAACATTCCATAAAGCATCGGAGCCAGCGCCTGCTCCTGGCGGGCGTCAAAGGCGTCGTAGATGCCGACGAGGTTGGCGATCCCGTCCGGGTTCTTGGCGATCGCGCCGATCACCATCCGGAGCGCGAACGAGTCAATCGTGAAGCGGACCGGTCCAGTGGGACCGTCTACGCTCAGGGACGCCGGCGTGCGGTCCAGCCGATCGTTCACGCGCCGCATCGTCGAGACGAGGTCGGTGCGTGAAGCCCCGGCGATCCTGGCAATTGCCGCATCGACTGCCACCGGGAGCTTGACGGTCTGATCCATGCCTTCGGCTGACGCCAGCACCACGCGATCCACGATCGCAGGATGTCGGCGCATCGTCGCCATCGCCAGATGGGTGCCGTAAGATATTCCCCACAGCTGAACTTTCGGAACCCCCAAGGCCCGCGTGAGATCGTTGAGGTCGTCAGCGCTCTCAAGCGTGTTGTATCCGTCGATGGAAACACCGCCCCCACGCCAAGTCGCCACGCAAGCCTTGAGGGTGCGCGAATAATACGATGTCAGGCCCGCTTCACTGAGCTTGCCTGCCGGGTCGAGCGGCCGGTCCGCGGTGCAAGGCAGAATTGAGTTGGAAAGGCCCGTCCCCCGCTGATCGAGAGCAATCACGTCGCCCACCGATCGCAGCTTAAGGAAGATAGGCTGTCTAGGGCCCCGTGCGGCGTCTATCCCCGACCCCCCTGGTCCACCCGCAAGATAGACGATCGGCGGACCGGGGCGCGCGCTTGTCGTCTTAAACCGAACGAACCTGATGGTGATCCGCCGCGATGCGGCATCAGTCCGTAGCTCAGGCACATCGAATGACCCCTGCTCGGCAGAAATGGTAGTTCCATCGCGGAGCTTGAAGGTAATCGGTTCTAGCTTCAGATTTGGCGCGCTATGGTCGGACCGCACAGTTGCGGCGTTCGCGCCCGCAGCCAACGCCATGGCACTCGCGGCCAAGCAGATCATAGGCAGGCAGGGGAATTTGATCATTGGCGGTTCCGATGGCCATTAACGGAGGGATGCAGTCCCAGACCGAAGCCACCGACGCGAGCGCTTTCCGGCGAACGACACTCACGACCGGCAAACGACAGTTTTCTTCTCTGTTTCGTGCGTTCTGCACGGCGCTGCTCGCTGGAGTCCTGACGGCGTTGGCGCCATCAGCCTCCCTTGCGCAGATGCCTCCGCTCGGGCTCGAACCGCTTCAGGCTTGCACCTCGTCGGACAACGAATTCGTGTGCCGCCCCACCACCACCGAACAGATCAATCTTGGTGATCCGATCAGCCACATCCGCCAGGTCGTCAACATTCCGGCGAGGATGATCAATTCGCCAGTGCCTCTAGCGGTCACTCTTGTAGGAACCATGACCTCGGACGTCCGGTGGAACGGAGTGCAGATCGGTCAGAACGGCGTGGTTGGGAGAGACGCGGCAAGTGAGACGGCCGGACACGTCCGCGCGACCCTTATCGTGCCACGGGAATTGGTTCGGCCTGGCCGGAACCTCGTCGATATCCGGATGTCAGCGCATCACCGCTGGTTGCCAGTAAACGTCCCCGTCCAGCAGGTCATCATCGGACCCTATGAAGGGCTGTCGACTACCGATCCGGGTCGCTACTGGCCGGCGCTGCTAACCGCAGGGGCGCTCATCCTCGCTCTGTTGTATTTCGGCGCGGCGGCAGTGACCGGGCGAGATCGACGCGAGGCTCTGATCCTCGCAGGCGTGAGCGCGTGCGCGGCAGCGCAGCTGGCCGTCGAGACCAGTCGATCATTCATCGATTACACCTACCCGTGGCACATCGCACGGATCGCGGCGATCCTGCTGCTCGCCGCGCTGACCTCGGCGCTTATGGTGGCCTACGCCGCCGGTCGGCTCTCAACTCGTGCAAGCACCCGGATCGCATGGGTGTCGGTGGCCATTTCGATCGCCGCCAGCGTTCTGCTCCCGTCTTTCGACGCAAGGACGTGGGCTTGTCTCTTCGCTGCAGCCGTCATCTGCCTAGTTTGCGCGGTAGGAGCGCGCCATCGACGCGACGGGCGATCCGGTATCGCGGTGGCCCTGCTCTTCATTACGCTGCTCGTCTGGGAGCGGGAAAATGCCCTGGACAGGGGCTACTACCTTTTCCTCGCTGCGCTGCTCGCTGTGCTGGTCGCAGAGCAAGTGTTCGGCTTGCGCCAAGTCTATGCCCGGCTTGCTGGCGAACACGAACGGAACGAGGCGCTGACGGCTCGGCTTGCAAATGCGGCGTCGACCGGCAGTGCTATCGTCTCGTTTCGCCACGGCGCTGCCATCCACCGCATCCCCGAACAAGAGATTGTGCGCATCACAGCTGCCGACGACTTCTGCGAACTTTCGTTGGTTGGCCGCCGGCCCCTCCTAGTAGACGGGACGCTGAAGGCGATGGGAGCGTCGCTGCCCACTCAGTTCCTGCGCGTTCACAAAAGCAGCATCGTCAATCTCGCGCACGTCGCGGGTTTGGATCCCAAACCAGGTGGAGGACATCAACTACTCCATAGGGACGGAAGCTTAACACCGGTTGGCAGGACATATCGAACCGCCGTGCAGGCTCGACTGCAGCGGGGCGGTTGACAGCGGCCTCGATGAACGTCTCTGGGCCCCGGTTGCCGCAGCAGGATAGAGAAACAGGCGAAAAAACACCCGACGGCTGCAGTCGGTGGGAAGCTGGCAGGCAGCTTTACGTGTTGGCCTCGGGAACCAGCACTTCATTTTTCCTCTTTCCGCGTCCTAGCGCTTATTGCGAGTGCGATCATGGGCAACCCAGCGTGAATGATCATTAGCCACCAAAGGTCGCTCGTTGCGGCAAACGCGATCGTGAAAAGAAATGCCGATGCCAGGCTCCCTGCCGCCTTGCGATGGTCCTTGACGCCGTGGGCTAACCCGTAAGCCGTCGCTGAAATGCAAACCGCGCCCACGATACCGACATTGGGCGTCAAGAACCAAAGAAGGTATCCTCGGTAGAGCACCTCCCAACCGATTCCTGCGACAATTCCGAAAACGAAGAAGGCTTTACGTTCTGTGCTGGTCTGAGGGAGAGGGCTATCATCATCATGGATCGATTGGGGCAATGGGCGCCCTCGACCTCCAAGAACGATCGCCCCAAGTAGCGCAAGCCACAGGGCTAGCAGGCCCCAGCTTGCGATCGTCAGCGGAATTGGCAGTCCTAGGGCGACAAGAGGCCGTTGCTGAGTCTGCCACTGCCAAGCAAGGGCAGCAAGACACCCTCCAATGATTGTAGTTCCTTGGCAGTATCGAGCGAGACGAGACTGCTTCACAGCCGCAACCTCGCGCCCGATGGCAAGAGCCGGAAGAGCTGCGAGCAGGACGATGGCTAGAACGAGGTCGTAGGCATTCGACATAAGTAGCGGCTGACGTGCTCCCCTGAAACTCCGCCATTCTGAGCTAGAGTCCTTCATGAAGGAGGACGACCATGAAGCGCAGCAGGTTTACCGAGGAGCAGATCATAGCGATCCTGCGTGAGCAGGAGGCAGGGTCTTCGACGGCGGACGTTTGCCGCAAGCACGGGGTGAGCAGTGCGACGTTTTACAAGTGGAAGGCGACCTATGGCGGCATGGACGTGTCACAGGCGCGCAAGCTGAAGGTGCTCGAGGACGAGAACGCTCGGCTGAAGCGGCTGCTGGCGGACGCGATGCTGGACAACGCTGTGTTGAAGGAAGTTGCCTCAAAAAACTGGTGAGGCCTGCCGTTCGTCGAAGGGCTGTCGAGGATGTTCGGCAGCTCTTCGGCATCAGCGAGCGTCGGGCCTGTACCATCCTTGGCGTGGATCGATCGTCGATGCGCTATGCGCATCGGCGTGATGATGATGGCGACCTTCGGTCGCGTCTTCGCGAGATCGCGCTTGAACGCCGTCGGTTCGGCTACCGGCGCCTGGGGATCATGCTGGCGCGTGAAGGTATCGTTATGAACCACAAGAAGCTGTTGCGACTGTATCGCGAGGAGAACCTTCGGGTGCGTCGCCGGCGCGGCCGAAAACGGGCGATGGGAACACGGGCACCGATGACGTTGCCACAGGGGCCGAACCAGCGCTGGAGCCTGGACTTCGTCAGCGACACGTTGGTCTGCAGCCGACGGATCCGCATCCTTGCTGTCGTCGATGACTTCACGCGCGAGAACCTTGCGCTGGTGGTGGATACGTCACTCTCGGGCGCACGGGTTGCACGCGAGCTCGATGCGATCATCGCGGTTCGCGGCAAGCCGCTGATGATCGTGAGTGATAACGGGACCGAGCTGACCAGCCTGGCGATCCTGCGCTGGGCACAGGACCGGCGGATCGAGTGGCACTACATTGCGCCGGGCAAGCCGCAGCAGAACGGCTACGTCGAGAGTTTTAATGGTCGCTTGCGCGACGAATGCCTGAACGAGACGCTGTTCGCGTCGTTGAGCCATGCCCGCTCGGTGCTGAGCAACTGGCGCGACGACTACAACCACGTGCGACCGCATAGCGGGATAGGCGGGCTGACGCCCGCCGATGCTGCCAGGCGGGTTGTACAACCCCGCCCGCAAGGGCACGATGATAACCCCGGACTCTACTTATGAGTGGAGGAGAAAAGGGGAGCAGGTCACGGCCTCAGGCGTTACCGCGCCCGCCTTTGATAGTGGAGAGCTGGAAATTCAATGACCGATAATGGGGCGGCGGCCGTTTGGCGGCTTTCAATTCCTAAACCGCATGGCTTTGCTGCGCCTGGTTGCAAGTCGCGGGTAGGTCTGCTTATTTGTGCCCACATCCTGAGGAAGAGATCAGTGGTCCAGCGTCACCGCTAAGGCGGAGCCGACAATCAGAGGCGGGCAAGTCCCGCGCCTTGGAACACAAACCTTTAGGATAGTTATGTCTAGATTGATTGGAAAGACGTGCGTCGTCACCGGCGCGGCGCGTGGCATCGGCCGTGCCGTTGTAGAAGCCTTTCACGCTCAAGGCGCCACGGTAGTCGCCACCGACAAGGATGAGGCAGCGGGACGCGTGGCAGCTGTCGAAATTGGCTGCCGCTTCGAGCGGCTGGACGTGAGCATCGAAGATGATTGGGAGCGCCTCGCTGTCCGTGTGCCGACCGCGGAGGTGGTTGTGAATAATGCTGGTATCACCGGTTTCGAGGAGAATCCTGTTCCGCACGACCCTGAGCACGCCACCTTGGAGGCGTGGCGGGTGGTTCACCGTGTCAATCTCGACGGCACTTTTCTCGGATGCCGTTATGCGATCCGCGCCATGAAGGCGCGCGGCACGGGATCCATCATCAACATGTCGTCTCGGTCTGGCATGGTCGGTATTCCAGCCGCAGCCGCCTATGCGTCCTCGAAGGCAGCTATCCGCAATCACACCAAGTCGGTCGCGCTCTACTGTGCGCAGCAAGGTTGGCGCATCCGATGCAACTCGCTCCATCCAGCTGCGATCCTAACATCAATCTGGGAGCCCATGCTGGGTATCGGACTCGAGCGGGACGAGCGTATGGCGGCGCTAGTCGCCGACACGCCGTTGAAGCGGTTTGGAATGCCCAACGAGGTAGCCGCTTTGGCGGTAATGCTTGCCTCAGACGATGCAGCCTACATGACTGGAACCGAACTGACGATCGACGGCGGCCTGCTTGCCGGGTCGGCGGCTTCCCCGGGTTAAGCCAACAACGGGCGAGCCGACAAGGCTCGCCCGTAAACGATTTCGCTAAGGCCATGTCGCGCGTCCTGGTCGGCTCGCGTCAAAACGAATGCGGCAGTGATATTGACGATCATCGCAAACACGATTCCGACGCGGCTGCCTTTGTCGTCCGCAGTCGCTGCCCCGCTAATTGGTCGGTCGCGCAGCCAGATGTAAATTTCGCCCAAAAGCCAAACACTGTAAGTTAGCCAAAATGCTGACATCGTGAATACCTCTGTGTATTATTGATATAATACACGCAATTCTCGATTGAGAAAGCCTACTTGCCAAGGTGAACGGCCCATTCGGCGATCGCATCAGCCACGTCAGGATCGCTCTGCGACTCCAAGGCCATAGATTGCATGGGCAGCAGACCCGCTGGGGCCACCTTGTAGAAGTGCGTCAGCTTGGGAAACATCGCGACCTGCGTAGGCAGGGTAGCCCTGCCGGCACGAAGCAACTCGGCGTGTGCAGCCGGGACGGAATCGTCTCGACCGCCCTGCACGATAAGCACCGGAACTTTCACCTTACCCAGAGCAACCACCGGATCGACGCGATCGGCACTACGCAGATAGGCAAGCGCAGGTTCGGGCATGGACGCAAGCATGGCAGTCTGCGGGTTAGTCTTTGCTTCGTCCGATGGAGCTTTGCCTTCGCGGATTGCTGCTGCTGCGCGATCGTAGACCGTCATATCGGGCACCATGCCAGGAGGCGCCATCGCGGCGACTTGCGCTCGAATGATCGACAAGATGGGCAGCGCTGGGCCGGACAGGCTGACAACCCCATCAATTCCTGCATTACCTTGGCCCGCTGCGAGCAAAGAGGCGACGACTGCGCCTTCGCTATGCCCGGCTACGATGATCGGCCCTATCGACGCGGTGCGGCGGAGCAACTCTAGTCCGGCACGTGCTACATCGACGCGGGATAGAAAATCGGTGTGCCGGCGAGCAGCGTCTGCATCAATGGTGCGCGAGCCGGTGCCGGGGCCGATTTTGGCCATGCGAAGGACGATAAAGCCCCGGCTGCCAAGTTGGCTCGCGAGGTCGGCATAAGCGTGGGGCCGCATATTCATCGACGGATAGTTGCCGTCCACATCACTATAAAGCGATCCAGGCAGGAGTAATACCGCGCCGCGCGCCGCGCCAAGCGGCATTGTAAAACGGCACACGATCTCAACGCCCAACACGGTAACGATTGCATCGGGCTCCTGCGGAGCGGCGGCTTCGAGACTAGTCGCGGTCATGCATATAACTCCGGCGATCACAGTGGTGAGAAGGACGCGGCGGTTCATTGAACACTCCCCTGAAGTGCGGTGCTGGCGTGGCAGGTCATCGCCTGTTCCATGAAGACGGCCATGCGTGGATGCAGTGCATCATAAATCGATCGGAAATCCGCATGATCGACATACATCCGGCCAAGGGACGCGTAGGCCGCCGCGTCTGGCAACCACGAACGACATACCCAGCGATAATGTCGCCCAATCAATCCCTGTGCCGCGACCGAACAGGGCGTTCCTCCTGCCTTGATCAAGGTTGCGATATCTGCGTGGATGGCACCGATCTCAGCCTTGAAGTCAAGCAGTTGGTCAGTTGACAGTCCCTCGATGCTCGCTTTGGCGCTCCGCATCGCCGCGTCACCGAAATCGCCGAAACGGACAACGATCTCCGCTTCCCACTCGGCCTGCTTCTCGGCCGACACTCCGCTAAAGAGGCGGTGATCATCCATGGCCCCGCCGCCATCGAGCAATGCCAACGTCTGGTCGATTATCCGGGCCAAGTCACGTCGCTGGGCAATCTCTTCATCAACGCGGCGGCGCAGATCGAGTAGCGCGGCGCGCGTGTTGAACGCAGGATCGTCTAGGATGCGTGCGATTTCTGAAAGCGACAGGCCAAGCTCGCGGTAGAACAGGATGTGCTGAAGGCGCAGCATTTCCGCCTGTCCGTAATAACGGTAGCCGTTCTGGCCGACTTCAGGCTTCAGCAAGCCAATATGGTCGTAATGATGCAAGGCTCGGATGCTGACGCCCGACGCTTTTGCCACCTGATTGACAGTTCGCATTCCCAAACTCCGAATCGTTATGGTGTGGTTGTGCAGGATGACGCTGCGTCAAGGTCAAGAGGGCATAACGTTCGTCAGTCGTTTTTCTCGATTAGAAAAGTGCATTTGGAAGTCGGGGCTGCCTCAGGCGCAGCAGCGCCTGACCACAGGCGGCGTCGCCCCATGGACCTTGTAATTCGGTGCGAGAAGCCCGAGCCTCAGACAATGCTTTTGCGCCCCACTGCAGTCGCTGGTCTGATCCTTGTTTCAGCAATAGGCGTCGCGGGCAGCGCGCACATGGCCAACCCGCCAGCTATCAATCGAGTTGTGCCATTGTCCGAAGGCCGCCGGATCGCGCTTCACTGCGAAGGCCGGGGCAAGTTCACCGTTTTGCTGGAACCCGGTGACGGCGGCCGCCGTGCCCACATGGCAAAGCTGTTCGAAGCCCTATCGGCAAAATACAGGGTTTGTGCTTACGATAGGCGCAATGTCGGCCAAAGCTCCGCGGCGCCCCTCCCGCGTAAGGCGGCCGAACTGACTGCCGATGCCTTTGACGCGCTGGCTGCTGCGGGCGAAAAGGGTCCTTACATCCTCTTCGGCACGTCCATGGGTGGGCTACTCGTTCGTAATTTTGCGGCCACACGCCAAATCGCCGGCTTCGTGACGAGCAACCAGCCAGGCACTGCCGCAGAATTCGCGAAATGGGTAACGCCACTCATGTCGCCAGCCGAACGCGCCGCCGATGCAGCGTGGGCGGCGGGGGACAACAACGAGCACTTCGACGTGAACGATCTCAGCCGCGCGATCGACGCCAGCCAAGGCGCCTTGTTGCCGCACATCATCATGATTTCCACAGAGCGTTTTCAGTGCCCGGCTGCGGGTGCTTGCGGGTCGGGTTACGTCGCGTTCGTCGCGGCCTCCAGAGCGACCGCCGAAGCAGGCATCGGCGGTCGGTTAGAGGTGCTCGACGGGGACCACGACCTTTATGTCACCAATCTGCCTGACGTCGTGAAGGCCGTCGACGAAGTTGCATCAGCAGCGTCAAGGGGAGCTTAGTCGACCGGCCGCTTTCGGGCGCCGAAAAATGGCGACGGAAGGTCCGCCATTGGGCGAATGCAGCCGGCCACGTACCTCGAAAGATTGTTGGTTTGCGGACTATCGGGTTTCGGATCGCCACAATGTAAGCAGACATTGCTCGCTGTCTGTCGCGGCTGTAACTGAACGCATTCCTGATCGCCGACGTCGGCAAACCCGACGTCAAAAGCAATGTGAAAGACTATGAACGTATTGTCGACGATCGATGTGCATTCGGTTCAGGATGCCGATGTCGTGCGACGGCAGCTCGAAGCCTACAATGCGCGTGACATTGAAGCCTTCATGTCTTTCTGGGCTGATGACGCCGAAGTCTATTCATGGCCTACGACGCTTGTCGCGGCGGGTGCAGCCGACATCCGTGCACGCCATATCGAACGATTCAACGAGCCCGATCTGTCTGCGGAATTGCTTAGCCGAGTTGCCGTTGGTGGCCTGGTGGTGGACCGCGAAGTGGTTACGCGGAATTTTCCGGAAGGGGTCGGTAAGCTCGACGTCATCGGCATATACGAGTTAAGCGACGGTCGCATCCGCCGAGCGTGGTTCAAACAGGGAATGCCGGTTCTGCACGCCACCAAGGGCAGCTAACACGGTCGACCGCGCCAGGGTCGCCAAACTTCAGCCAATCGGAAAGACTTCGACGGTGAAGGGGCGTTGCGGTCAGAATGGCAGGGCCTACCGTCGGCTATTTCGAACGCAGCCAAGGCCCCGGCAGGTCGAAATCTGAGGCAACAGGTTCCAGGAAGCTCGAACCCAATGTGTAAACGCTCGGCGATGTTTATCGAGTGCCTTTCTTCACTTTAACCAGTCCGTTTTTCTTAGCCACAGCAAGCGTTGCGGCTGCCAGCTATCTTTCGATATCAAGCACACCGCAAAGGAGCGTGCCCGATGAAGCGTGTATTGATCCTCTGGGCGTCGGCGATGGTGGCTGCTGCATCGCTCAATTCGGTTGGTGTCGCCAAAACGCCGCCGAAACCGGGACAATTATTTCGTGACTGCGTTCAGTGTTCCGAGATGGTCGTCCTTCCGGCAGGTACATATGTGATGGGGTCGCCGGCCTCGGAGGCGGGTCACTCCGCAAGTGAGGGTCCGCAGCGCCAGGTGGCGATAAAGTCCTTCGCAATAGCCAAGTTCGACGTCACCAGACGCCAATGGCAGCAATTTGTGAGTTCAACCGCACGTCCAGTTGTTGCGGGCTGCGAATGGGCCGGTCTGCCGCAAGACCAATCGGCAAAAGCATCTTGGCGAGACCTCGGCTTTTCTCAAACGTCCGATCACCCCGTCGTGTGCGTAAGCTGGAACGATGCCCAGGCATATGTCGCTTGGCTCCGTAAACGGACGGGTAAGCCGTACCGGCTCCCAACCGAAGCGGAGTGGGAATATGCAGCGCGCGCTGGATCGACGACGGCCTTTCCATGGGGTGATGAAGCCAGCCACGAGCGCGCCAACTACGGTGCTGAGAAATGTTGCTCAGAGTTAGCATCGGGCAGCGATCGTTGGCTGTATACCTCGCCGGTCGGCTCTTTCCCGCCGAACGCGTTTGGGTTGTATGACATGCAAGGCAATGCATGGCAGTGGGTACAGGATTGCTACGTCGAGAATTACGCCGGCGCTCCCAAGGACGGGTCGGCGGTCGAAACTGCGAATTGCCCGTACCGCGTCCTGCGAGGAGGCACGTGGGGTGACCCGCCCCGGTTGATTAGGCCCGCGTTCCGAAACTGGGCACCGCCACCGCGTTGGCCCGTCAATTGGGAGTATCGTAGCGGCGGCGTGGGGTTCCGCGTGGCAAGATCGATCAACTGACGGATATGCCGGGGCAGGCTTGGCACGCCGACAGCAAAAAAACGCATCGTCGGCTTTTGGGACTCGCGCTGTGGTACCGGAACGGCAACAAGCGGGGCGATTGCCGCCGCTCGCAGGTTCAGCCAGGCTTCAAATTGTATTCGCCGCCGGATGGTCAACATTACCGGTCTGCAAGTGTTGGAGCGTTCGGCAAGCGCGCCTTCACATGCTCGATGAACGCGCGCAGCTTTGGCAGCACCTGACGGCGGTCGGGATAAAAGAGAAACACCCCTGGCGTCTCAGGGGCGCATTCGACGAGGACCGCACGAAGCGCGCCTGCCTTGATCGGGGCAACCGCGACCGGTTCGGGCACCTGCGCCAGACCGACGCCGTCGATCGCGGCGTCGAGCAGCGTGGGGAAGTCGCCGGCGATCAGCGGCCCCTGCACAATTATCTCGAGCGGCTTGCCCTTCTCAACGAGCCGCCACGGCGTCGCTCCACCGATGGTGCGCCGGAGCCGCAGACAGGCATGACCTTGCAGGTCTTGCGGCTTGCTCGGCGTTCCGCGGGAGTCGAGGTAGGCCGGGCTGCCGACGGTGACCATTCGGAACGGCGGGGTCAGCCGCAGCGCGGTCATGTCGTTGGCGATGAACTGACCCATGCGCATACCTGCATCGAATCCTTGAGAGGCGATGTCGACGAACTCCTCGCTGGCGGCGATCTCGAGTTCGATGTCGGGATAGGCGGATGCGAACGAGGCGAGGATCGGCCGGATGATTAGCGGCACCACCGAGCGCGGCACCGCCAGCCGAAGCAGCCCAGAGGGGCGGCCACCGAGATCGCTCGCGGCAGCACCTGCCGCGGCCAAAGCCTGGTAGGCAGGCTCGGCTTGCGCCAGAAAATGATCGCCGGCCTCGGTCATGCCGACGCTGCGGGTGGTGCGGACGAAGAGCGCGACGCCGAGCCGCGTCTCCAACGCGCGCACCGCCTGCCCCGCGGCGGACGGGGTTACGCCGAGTTCGGCTGCGGCTTTTCGAAAGCTGCGATGGCGCGCGACGGCGAGAAACATTTCGACGCCATCAAGCGCGCCACGGCGCATTGTGAAGTTTTTCTTCATTACCAATGCACATTATCGCAAATAGTCGGTAGGTGGAAGCAGGGCTATTTCTCTTTTGCAGAAAAGGAGAACGCTCATGCTAACCTCGTCCAAGCCCCGCATCCTCGTCACTGGATCAACCGGAGGCGTCGGCTCGCCGCTCGTCGCCGAACTGCTCGCCAAGGGTCTCCCGGTCCGCGCCGTCGTCCGCAGCAAGGACGCGCGCAGCGCTCGGCTCGAAGCGCTCGGCGCCGAGATCGTCGTCGCCGATCTTTACGACCCCGATCAGCTTACGGCCGCAGCGCGCGGGATGCAGCGCGCCTTTTACCTGCCGCCGTTCCGGCCGCACATGCTGCAAAGTGCGGCGGCCTTTGCCGTCGCCTCGCGCGCGGCGGGCATCGAGCACATCGTCGAGCTTAGCCAGTGGACGTCGCACCGGTCGCACAAGGCCCACATGACGCGGCAAACCTGGCTCGTCGATCAGCTATTCGACATGATCCCCGGCGTCGCGCACACCATTTTGAACCCAGGCATGTTTGCACACAATTTCCTGCGCGTGACCGACTTTGCCGCGCTGCTCGGCATCTATCCCGTGCTCGCCAAGAAGGGCAAAGCCGCGCCGGTATCAAACGAGGACATCGCGCGCGTCGCTGCGGTTCTGCTGGCCGAAGGTCCCGAGCGCCATGCGGGCAAGAGGTACCGCCCGACAGGGCCAGAGCTCTTGGACGGTCGCGACATGGCGCGCATCGTGGCGACGGCGGTCGGACACCCGGTTCTGCGCATAAACATGCCGGTCTGGCTGCTCGCGAAGGTCGCGCGGCAGCAGGGGGTCGATCCGTTCGAGATCAGCAGCATCCGCCATTACATGCAGGATGTCCGCGACGGCACCTTCGAGTTCGAAGGCGGCGTAACCGACGTCGTCGAGCAATTGACGGGCACGCCCGCCGAGAGCTTCGAGACGACCGCGCGGCGCTACGCGGCGCTGCCGTTTGCCAGACAGACCATCGGCAGGCGCCTGAAGGCCATTGTGAACTTCAACCTGACGCCTTTCTATCGTGGGACCAACTTCGACAAATGGGACAAGCAGATGGCGTTTCCCCGCGCGCCACGCCCCACAGTTTCGATCGAAGATGCGCGCTGGCGCGAAGAGCATACAGCGCAAATGGCAGTCCATCGCGGCAAACCCTCGACACCGACCGCACGGCTCCGCGTCGCCTGAGATCAACCTAATGTGCCCGGCGGGGAGCCGCCGGCGGGAGACCCATCATGTCCGCATTCGCTGCTTTCCTCGGCCTTTCTTTGGCCCAGACATTCCTTGCCTTTGTAGGCGTTGTCGCCGCCATCGTCGGCGCCGTCCTGTTGCGCTACTTGCCCATTGGCCGGGCGCTCATCGGCATCGCGGTGATCGGCGTCTGGCTCGGCTATGCCGGATTCATGGGCTACGCCGGGATCGTCGGCGACCCCGCCCGGATGCCGCCGGGCATCTTCCTGTTGCTCACGCCGATCATCGCCTTCGTGGCGATCGTGCTCGGGCGGTCCCCAGTCGGACGCTATTTGGCCGGCAGCCTGCCGCTCGGACTGATCTTCGCGCTGCAGAGCTTCCGCGTTGGCGTAGAGCTGACCCTCTCGTCGCTGCACGACTCCGGGCTAACCACGCGCCTGCTGACACTTGCCGGCGGAAATGTAGAGATCCTCATCGGGCTCAGCGCTCCGGTGATCGCGCTGATCGCGACCCGCGGCGCAGTGGGTCGGCGCATCGCGCTCGCTTGGAACGTCGTCGGCCTGCTCTCGCTCCTGAACGTTGCTTCACGCGCCGTGCTAACCGCGCCCGGACCGCTCAACCTGGTCCATGCCGAGCTACCCAACGTCGCAATGGGGATGTTCCCGTTTAGCTACATCCCCGGGTTCATGGCCCCGCTCGCCATGACGCTCCACGTACTGGCATTCCGCGCGCTGCGCGCCGCAAACACTGCCCCGACAGCGGCGATATCGCTCCGCTACGCCTGACACCTTGTCAATAAAAGGAAACCGACCATGCCGGTGCCCGAGCTGATAAAGTCTTGGTTTAGAGCCCTAGAGGCAGCGATCGAGGCCGTTGAGGAAGGCCCCTATGGCTATATGGCTAAGCGGATTGACCTGCTAAATGCGCGGATCAGCAAACTCGAGAACGAAGCCGCTAAAGGTACCGATTGATGCCTGTCGGGACCCACTCAGCTCAGGATATTCAACCAAGCCAGCTCGTCGCTCTCAGACGGGATAGCGGTTTGTCCGCTTCTGGGGACGCCGTCTTGGCACCGGAACGGCGAGATCTGGGCGGCAGCCGACCGGCAGCTTTCCAAAAAGCGGAACGGCAGCAATCGACGCCCGACTGCCTCAAAGCGGTCCAACAGCAATGCCCCAAAAGCCGCCATACACGGCTGCGGTAGAGCTTTGCTCAAGGAGCCACTCCCTCCCAGACATCTCGCAATACCAGCCGCAGACGCGCCATACGCTCACGGCCGCCGCCCAGCAGGTACCTAAGCGGCGTCTCACCATCGAGCAGCGCTCCCTCGTTAGGGGCACCCATCCAGCGAACACACTCCTCATGGCTTCCCGTGATTGCGACAAGAAGTCCGTAGATGCCGATTATGTGGCCCATCCGCATAGTTGTCTCACCAGTCGTCGAGGCGATGTCGCCTTCGCGCCACGCTTCGAGCTCAGCGATGTCGGTGGCACCCAGCAGATGCAGGGACTCTGCATCGGTCAGGCCCCAGGCACTGCAGATGTTGAATATTCCGCGGACAACGCCGGGTTGCGGCGGGTCAAGATCATCGGTGCGAGCCGTCATGTCACTGGCCCCTAGCAGTGCCGACTACAATCACGCCGATCGGTCCGCGAAATCTGCGAAAGCCTCAGCGCACTTTACGTGTGCGTCGTCGGCGAACAGATCGTCGGCAAAGTCGGCGAAATCGCTTCCCAGCAGACGCCGCGACAGCACGACCAGATGGGAGTGCGGCCGATAGCGGCGGAAGGAAAGCTGGGGGACGTGCATCGCCAGTACGACAGGCAGGTTGCGTTCAAGCACGAAGTACTCCCTCGCAAAGGCGCGGTGCACCTCCCACGCCTCGTGTCTCAGGGCGTATGCCTCAAACCGCAAGGTCACGATCACCGCCAGGTCGACCAGCCGGTCAGGCGCCTGCGCCTCGAATAGGTTGCAAAGGACTTGCGCTGATTGGCAGGCATCGGGCGCATGGGACGGCAACAGCGTTTCCGCTCGGTAGCATGTTGGGGTCCATGGACCGGTAGGAACCTTTGGTCGATCGATTGGGTACAGCCGACGCATAACGACACTATGCGCGGTGTTGAAATCGTCGCCATGCTCGCGCGTCGCGATACCATAGCTGTTTCCGTTGAGCGGGGCGGCGGGCTTGTAGTCGAGCGCCTTCGGTGCGCTGGTCAGATCGAGGATCATGATCAGCACCCCCGAATGAGGGAGGACAACAACCGTGCACCACTATCAAGCGACAGCACGCGGTCGCGATCATTTTGTTGGCCGCGGACGCGGCGGAGCGCGCCGAGGCAAAGCTCGATTACAGGTCCGGCGCCATTCATGGGCACGAACACAAAATCGCCGTTAGAGGCCTCGGCGAGTGTGTAATCGTATAACCACGAGAACGAGTACGCCTGGCGTAGCACGAGATCGATCACCGGCTTGCGGTCGCCGTTTGCGAATTGCTCGATGCGCAGGCGCACGCCATCTCGCTGCTCCTGATCGCACACACGCTCGACCGCGCCTTCGCCCACCGGTAGGGACGGCGTATCGACAACGAAGGCGACGCCTCCGTAACCGATAAAGCCGGGCCGCACCGAACTTTGATCGAGACGGGCTGCTTTGAGGGCGGCCTTAGTCGCTATGCGAAGTAGCGGTGCGACGTCCACGAGCGTGGCTCGGGTCTGGTTGGCGTAGAGAATAGACATTTCGTATAAGCCTTGAGCTTGGGGTGAAGCCAGCGAACCCGAGAATGCTTTTTCATCCCCCTCGTCACTGACACCTCGATTTCCCAAACCCGTACCCTTGTCTCGCGGGCCCTTGGCGCTAGTCTTGCGAGGCGCTAGTTGGACCAGCGACAGCGCTCTCGGTCATCGCGGGAGGCAAATTTCCCAATGATTTGAGTGCCCATCATATTCATGTCGGGCGCGCCAAAAACCTCGTGAAGTGTTGGACCAATTTTAGCTGCCCCGGCATACGAAGGTTGAACGCACCGCGGATCACGATCGGCCGAACCGTTGCGGGGTCGATCGAGTCTAGCTCGCAACACAAGAGTGAGTCGAGAAGCAATATCTCCGCGCAATCTGCTTGAACGACCCGAACGGTCGTGGACCGCTCGATGGCAAGCGTGAGACTGCCAGATAAGTCCCCATTGCCGACCGATGACCAAGTGAGCACGACTGCAGTATTGGCGAACGCGGCTCACTCGCTTTCGCGCTCGTCGTCGCGCTTATTCGTAGATCTTCACCCCTACCGCGATCGACTCGCCCTCGGTGCTGTATCAGACGCGAAGCCGGCCGCTCGCGCCGCGCCGGCGGATGCTGGCGGCTGGCAAGGTCTCGTCGCTGGGCAACCAATGGCGAATAACATCCCTCACCGCGATGCCCTTAAAATTAGCATTACCGACATCGGCACGAGAGCCCTGCCGGACGCGCGGGCGGCATCGATGTTCGCGGCCAGCCACTGCTCCTCCGCTTCGCGGTCGGCCTGCCAGACCTCGCGGCACCAGAAGCTGCCCTGGACCTTTTGGGGGGTGGCGAGAGCTTCGCTGACTCCGTCGCCGATCGAAGCGACGATCTCCTGCGCACTCATCGTTGCCGACCCGAATTCACTCCACATGGCCTTAGCCGTCATCTGCGCAACTAGGTTGCGGCACGGGCTTCGGCCTTCGTCGTGTCCCTCGCGGTCGTCGCCGAGACAGATTGCGACAGCGCCAAGGATGGCAGCACCGACAGCGCCCGGTTGACCCCGCCATCTTCGCCGGGGCGACGGTACGACAGCTCGTTCAGAAGGTCGGCCGGACCAGCGGGTCGGACGGTCGCGGCGCGCCTGCAGGAGTCGGCGGGGCGGGCGCAACGGACGTTGCAGGATATGCCATCAGGAAATCCAGCGCCTCACTATTGAGTTTCTCTACCTTCACCGCTTCGCCAATCAGGAGGCGTTGCTCTCCCTTGAGAGCGTAGCGCACGAAAGGGATCTGCGCCGTAGTTGGATTTCCAGTCCGCGCATAAGCGACCAGCATGTCCTGAAGGTCGCTCGAGAGCCGGATATCCCGTTCGGTCCAGTCGCGGGTCTTGCGAAACAGGTTGAACGCCTCATACGTGCCGAGGAAATAGGGAACATCGCCCATATGGTACGCGCCGGCGTGGGTCGGATCGAAGTCGGAGAACTGCACGCCCGAAACGAAAGGCTGTACCTTAGCGAACATGAAGAGATAGGCTGGCTGCTTGCCGTGCTGGGCCTGCAGGGATGCCCAGTTGCGCGCACCCAGACCAAAGCCGCTGTCACGCGAAACCTCCTCGGCCTGGGCCGCCACATCGGCCTCTTTGCGAACCGGCCATAGTTTGAGGAACTCTGCTGCCCTTGCGCCAAACATGGCAGCAGCCTTCTCTTTGTACTCGGCAATGGTGCTTGCCGAGCGGATTGGTGTGGCCGTGCCAATATCGTCTGCCGTTGACCCCGTCACCACAGTGACGTCGGACTGTTTTCCTGCCTCGAAAATAGCCTGCGGGCTTTCAGGCAAATACCAACCATCGATGACCGGTCCCGTGCGCACACCCCCCTGCTGGGCGGCGGCGAGCACCTTGTCGAAGGAGATCATGCGCATGGCCGCGACGTCATTGGCCTTCAGCGCTTGCTGCAATTTCACACCCGCCGCTTCGCCTGTAGCCAGCTTCATGCCTTGCGCATCGCCAGGACCGCCGCGCACGGTCGCGCCGCTCATGCCGAACACGCGATTGAACAAACCCCTGGCAAGCGGGCTCGCCTGTAGATTGTTGATCGACATCGATCCGGCCGACTGCCCTACCAGCGTCACATTATCCGGGTCGCCACCAAAGGAGGCAATGTTGTGCTTGACCCATTCCAGCGCGGCAACCTGATCGAGAAAACCCCAGTTACCGCTGGCATTGTGCCCCGATTCCCGCGTCAATTCGGGATGCGCCATGAAACCGAAAGGTCCAACGCGATAATTGGCGGCGACATAGATCACGCCCTTGCGCGCCAGAGGTGCGCCCGCATAAATCGGGCTCGAGGCCGAGCCCACCGCAAATCCGCCACCATAGATCCAGACGACCACGGGCAATTTGTCGCCCCGCTTTGCGGCCTGCGGCGCCCACAGGTTGAGATAGAGGCAATCTTCAGAAACCGCTTCCTCGCCGAAATAGTGGTTGATGCTGGCCGAACGCAGGCCCTGTGGGCATTCGGGCTTCACCGATTCGGCATGCAACACGCCTTTCCATGCGCTGACCGGTTGCGGGGCACGCCAACGGTTTTCCCGCACCGGCGGCGCCGCAAAGGGGATGCCCAGATATGCCTTGACCCGATCTTCCTGCAGCACGCCGGAAACTTGCCCGGACTCCAACGAAACGACGCTCGTCGAGCCAAGGTCGGGGGTCTGCTGGCCGTAAGCCTGCATCGATTGACAAAGACAAGCCCCGAACAAGGCCGCGGCACGCCAATAGCGACTGAGCACCATTCCCATTTCCCTCTCCAGAACACATAGCGCGTTTTTTGTTTACTAACTGCTTAGTACACGAAACGCGTGCGTCGATGCAATCGAAGCGAACGCTATTGAATGTCGTCTTCGGGCGAGCTCGTGACCTGCCCTGCGGCATCCCTGCCATGGATACTTGAGCTCGTTAGATCGAGGTTCGGACCACTTAACCTCAGTGCGGCGCGCCCACCGAAACCCACCATGCCAGAGCCGCGCTGCCAGCCACGCCGGCCGCCACCCGCCAGGCTGGCGCAAAGAACGGCTGCACTGTCCCCGCTGCCACGTTTCTCGCCCCAGTAATCATCGGTCCGACCAGATTGTCGCGCTTTACCACCACGTAGAACAGGATCGCCGCGAGATGCAGGGCGATGAAACCCAGCAGGACGTTGAACAGGAAATGATGCCAGCCACGCGCTGCGTCGGCCGTCTCGTATGACACCAGGTAGCTCAACGGCCCCGACTCGATGCCATCGACATCTTGGGCGAAAAGCCCGATGACGATCTGCGCGGCAAGCAGCAACAGCAGCGCCACCGCACTCCAGCCACCCAGCGGGTTGTGCCCGAGCACGACCCCCCGTTCCTTGGCGACAAGGCCAGACACATAGGCACAGATAGCACGTGGCCCTTTCAGAAAAGAGGCGAAGCGCGCAGTGGAACTGCCTGCGAAGCCCCAAAACAAACGGAAAGCCACCAAGGCAAGCATCACATAGCCGAGTTGCTTGTGCCGGTTCATGTCGCCCGACTCGGCCGTCCACCAAAGGGCCGGCATCAGAACAACAACGGCCCAGTGGATGGCCCGAACCGGCACATCCCAGAGCTTGACCGGCACCGTCGCCAACTCGACCGGCATCAGCTTTCCTTTGCGCGGAACATTTCGTGGCAGCCGCGGCAAGTGCCGCCCAGCGCCCCGACCGCCGGCTTGATCTGGCCGAGGTCGCCGGTTGCGGCTGCTGCGTCGAGCGCCTTGCTTGCGGTCAGCATCTTCACGGCCGCAATCTTGAACTCCGGCCATTTTTCCCAGATCACGGGAAGAGCGCCGGTTTTCACCCCCGCCTCGGGACCGGAACCCTTGGGGAACCATTTGAGCACGTGCGGCGCCAGACCGACAATGATTTTGGCATTCGTCTGGATCAAGGGCACCGAGGGCTCTGCTTTCTTCAGTTCGTCTCCGATGCCTTTCATCGCTTTGCCAACTTGCTTGTAGTTGGCCTCGCGCACTGCAACCTTTTCCGCAGGCGTAGCCGCGATCGCGCACGTTGCGATTACAATCGAACCGCCGACGAGAATTTGAGAGAAGTTTGACCAATTCATGATGATGTCCTCCGCTACGATTGAAAGCTCTGTGTTCGTTTTACTACGCTCGCGTGAACTGATCCCATATTGCTTGCTATTTCGCCCCGGCCAGATGTGACTGCCCGGTTCGTCCAAGGCGACGGATCGCCAGCGCCGCTCCAAGCGAGCCACAGGCCAGGAGCATCGAAACCGTCAATAAAGACAGCCCGTTGTTGAACAATACCCCTGCGACGACAGGACCCATCGCAGCCCCTGTGCGACCAACGCCGATGACGAAACCGGTCCCGCCTGCGCGGACATTGGCAGGAAAGCTTTGCGCGACCATTGCGTAGAGCCCAACAATGACTGCGTTGGTGCAGAACCCGGCGATACCCGCGAACAGCGAGAGCTGCGCCAGGTCGGGGCCACTCGTACCGTAGAGGACTATGGCGGCTGTCGAGGCGAGCAGCGCCCCCACGACCAGCTTGCGGACGTCGATCAGGATCGTCGATGCACTCAGTGCCAGGGCGCCGAGCGCGCCACCGAAACTGGCCCACACGAGCACACCGCCCGCCGCCGCCGCCGCGAAACCCATGTCGGCCACGATTTTCGGGGTCCATTTGAGCACGAAGTAAAAGGTCATGATGTGCCCGAAATAGGCGGCGGTCATGAGCAGGGTCGTCGCGCGCAGGGGTGGTGCAAGAAGTTCGGCTAGACCGGAAGCTGGTTTCGCCGCACGATCCGGTAATGCCACCAACAAGGGCTGACGAAACCTGGCCAGCACGCCGTTCGCCTTTGCAATCGCATTCTCGGGCTGCCTGTCGAGCAGCCAATCGATTGATTCAGGCAGCAACAGCCAGACGAGGGGCAGCATCGCTGCTGTCCACAAGCTGCCGAAGATAAAGATGTTCTGCCAGCCACCCAGACCGAGAAGATAACCCGATACAATGCCGCCGAGTGCCGCGCCCATCGGATAGCCTGCCGCCATGATCGCGACACACAGCGCCCGTCGCCTGGCATTGGCGAGCTCGGCGACCATGGCATTGGTGCTCGCAAGCATGCCGCCGATCCCCAACCCGGTTATCATGCGATACAAAGACAGGGTCACGACATTGGTGGCGGTTGACGCCATCAGCATACCGCCCGCCATCACGATCAGGCACGTCACGATCGTCGGCCGACGCCCCCAACGGTCGGCAAGGGTGCCGAGCAGCACCGAACCGAACGCCATGCCGAACAATTCCATCGACAGCACGAAACCGAGCGCTGCCCGGTCGATGCCCCATCCCTTGGCTATGCCCGGCGATGCGAAACTGATCGACAGAACGTCGAACCCGTCGAGGGCGTTCAGCATCACGCAAACGACGACCCCGATGACCTGCACGCGGCCCATGGGTACTTGGGCAAGCACAGTGCGGGGGTCTCTGGTCGCGATCGTGCTCATTGGGCCCTGGTCCAGCAGGTCGACAGGCCTGTAGACGACAGCTGGTCTTTCAGAATGTGCTTTTGAACCTTGCCCGACGCGGTTCGAGGCAAGGCTCCGATGATGGCGGCAGATTTGGGCACCTTGAACGCAGCAATGCGTGCGCGGCAATGCGCCAGGACGGCGTCGGCCTCGAGCGGCTGCCCGGCAACAGGCACGACAAACGCGTGCCCGACCTCACCCCACCGGGCGTCCGCCACGCCGATGACTGCGCATTCGGCCACAGTGACGAGTTCGGTAATCACGGCCTCGACTTCGGCGGGGTACACATTTTCACCCCCCGAAATGAACATGTGCTTGCGCCGGTCGACCAGAAAATAGAAACCGTCCTTGTCGCGTCGGGCGACGTCGCCCGTGCGGAACCACCCGTCGGCAAAGGCCTCGGCGGTCGCTACCGGCTGGTTCCAATAGCCACTCGTGACGCTGGGGCCGCGAATCCAGAGTTCGCCGACCTGGTCGTCGGGGAGTGCCGCACCCGCGTCATCGACGATACCTGCTTCGACCGACAGATAGGGCAGGCCGATCGAACCGGCTTTTTCGATCATCAGGTCGACGTTGCCGACCGGCATGCCGAAATTGGAACATGTTTCCGACATGCCGAAGCCGTCGGACATGGCGATCCCGGCGCGGACGAATCGTTCGATCTGAGCGGCCGGGTTCGGCGCGCCGCCCGTCGCGTAGACCTGCAGGCCTGCAAGCATTTCGGGCGCGAAGCCAGGCGTGTTCCACATCATCTGCGCCATTTGGGGGACGGAGAAATAATGGGACACGCCCAATGCCCTGTCAGCAATCCTAGCAAGCGTTGTCTGGGCATCGAATCCCCGCGAGACGAGCAGGGTCGCGCCCGACTGGATCGGGGCACGTGCGCAGGCAAACAGCCCGGCGGTATGAAACAGAGGCATATCGCAAAGGAAGACGCTGTCGCATGACACGCCGTTGCCCAGGCAGAAATTCGTCGCACCCCAGAACGCATTCTCTTCGCTGACCTTCACTCCCTTGGGTTTGCCGGTCGTGCCGGACGTATAGAGGAGAGTCGACGGACGGCTCCAGCTTTTGCGCGCGCCGGGCGTCGGCCCGGCGTCCGAAAATGGTGCGATCAAAGCGTCGAAATCACCCATGTCGTAATGCGCGCAGTCGACGTTGCGCATAAATCCGGGATCGGCCAGCAATATCGCAGGATCGGCATCGACCAGGATCGCATCGATCTCGGCGCCGGCCAGTCGCCAGTTCAACGGCATGAATACGGCACCCGCGCGAACGCAGCCGAACTGCAGGATCAGCAGTTCGGCGCAGTTCCGCGCGATGGTCGCGACCCGGGACCCGCTCGCCGGACCAAGCATGTCGATCAGCCAGTGCGCCGCGCGGTTGGCGCTGCGATCGAAGTCCGCCCAGCCCCAGCGTCGTCCGGTGTCAAGATCGACCAATGCCAGCGCGTCGCCGCGCGCGCGTCCATGTGTCGCAACGGCGTCGACCGCCGGGTTCACGCCCCGTGCTTGCTCATGTCATACGCGCCAAGACCCGGCTTGAAGGTCTTGTCGTCGATGAATTGCTTGATACCTTCCTTGCGTCCTTCGTTGTCGAAGCTGTTGGCGGCTTCCTGCGCGCGGATCAGATAATCTTCCGCATCGTCGTAGCTCATCACGCCAACACGGCGCATGGCATCCTTGGTTGCCTTCAGCGCGACGGGGTTCTTCTTCAGCAGGACGTTGGCGACGGCAAAGACACGCGTCTCGAGGTCGGCAAGCGGGACAGCTTCATTGACCAGGCCCCAGTCGGCGGCCGTCTTTCCGTCGATATTTTCGCCCATCATCGCATGGTACATCGCTTTTCGGAACGGGAGCAGCTCCTGCGCGACCTTGGTCGCGCCGCCGCCGGGCAGGATTCCCCAATTTATCTCGCTGAGCCCGAACTGGGCTTCCTCCGCAGCAAAGGCCAGGTCGCAGGCGAACAGCGGGCCGTACCCACCCCCGAAGCACCAGCCGTTCACCATTGCGATCGTCGGCTTCTGGAACCAGCGCAGCCGCCGCCACCAGCCATAGGCTTCGCGTTGCGCCTTTCGCACCGCACCCAGCCCCTTGTGTTCGTTCTCGCGGAAATACTCCTTCAAGTCCATGCCTGCCGACCAGGCGCTCCCCTCTCCCGTCAGCACGAGCACGCCAAAGTCTTCGCGATATTCGAGCTCGTCGAGAATCATCCCCATGCGGCGGTTGAGCTGCGGCGACATGCAATTCCGCTTTTCGGGGCGGTCGAACTTCACCCACGCGATACGATCGCGAATTTCAAAGCTGGCTGTTTCGCTCTCGGTACGTTCGGCCATGTCGTCGGTCCTCAGATTGGGTAGTGGCCGGGCAGCGTATCGACGGTGATCCAACGCAACTCGGTGAAGCTGTCGATTCCGGCGCGGCCACCGAAACGCCCGTATCCCGACGCGCCTACGCCGCCGAATGGCATCTGCGCCTCGTCGTGGACAGTCGACCCATTGACGTGACACATCCCCGATTTGATACGGCGCGCAACCGTCAGGCCGCGGGCAACATCGCGGGTGAATACGGCAGCCGACAGTCCGTATTCGCTGTCGTTGGCGATGCGGATGGCGTCTTCCTCGTCGCGCGCCCGAATGATGGCAACGACCGGACCGAAGCTTTCCTCGCCATAGAGGCGCATGTCCGACGTGACCTTGTCGATCACGGTCGCGGGCATCACGACGCCGTTCGACTGCCCTCCGGCCAGCTGGATAGCCCCCTTGGCGGTCGCATCGGCAATCAGCGCGTCACAATGGACGACAGTCGCGTGATCGACCACGGCGCCGAGCGGCGTCGTGCCCAGCGCCGGATCGCCCGCAGGCATGCTCGCTGCCTTTGCAGCGAATTTTTCGGCGAACGCATCGGCGACACTGTCGACGACGATGATCCGTTCGGTCGACATGCAAATCTGGCCCTGGTTCATGAAAGCCCCGAACGCGGCGGCCTTGACCGCTTCGTCGAGGTCGGCGTCGTGCAGCACCAACAAGGGTGCCTTACCGCCCAGTTCGAGCAGGCAGGGCTTCAGGTTCTGCGCGGCGCGTAGGGCTATGATCCGGCCAACGTTGGTCGAACCCGTGAAATTTATCCGCTTGACTGCCGGATGGTCGATCAGCGCGCCGACGATATCGCCCGACGTCTCGCGCGGATTGGTCACCACCCCCACCACTCCAGCGGGCAGACCGCCCTCGAGCAGGGCCTCGATCATGATCTCATGTGTGCGGGGACAGAGCTCTGAGGCCTTGAACACGACTGTATTGCCGCAGGCGAGCGCCGTTGCGACCGCCCGGACACCTAGAATGACGGGCGCATTCCACGGCGCGATTCCCAGGATGACTCCGACCGGCTCGCGGAACGCCATCGCCAGGCACCCCGGCTTGTCGGATGGAATAACCTCCCCCGAAATCTGCGTCGTTATCGAGGCTGCTTCACGCAGCATGCCGACAGCCAGACCGATGTTGAATCGCGCCCAGCCCTCGGTCGCGCCGATTTCCGCTTTCATGGCGCTCACAATGTCGATGTCGCGCGCGGCAAGGGCGTCCGCAGCCTTGTTGAGCATTGTGCGGCGGGCATTGGGGCCGAGCGCCGCCCAGGCAGGAAAGGCTGACGCTGCGGCATCGGCGATGCTGCAAGCCTCGGCAACCGACATCGCTTGCGCCGCGCTGGCGACGCCTCCCGTCATCGGATTACGCCTCTCGAATACCGCTCCAAGTGCCACTTGTTTTCCTTGGCTTGCCATTCATTGCCGTTGCGCCCAATTTGACTATCAAGCAAAATAGTTATGAGCAATACCTAAATGAGTAGCGATTTTCTGAGGGCCAGCGGGCTGCACGAACAGCTCGGCTTCGTGCTAAGGCAGGCATCGATTGCGGTCTGGCAGGACCTGGCCCGCACGCTCGCGCCGTTTGGGCTGAAACCGCAAAGTTACGCGACCTTGCTGCTGGTCGGCACGACGCCGGGCTGCAAGCAACAGGATGTCGCAGATGCACTGGACATCCAGCGGCCGAATATGGTCGCTCTCGTCGATCGGCTGGTCGACGCGGGCTGGCTGCGCCGCGACCCCAATGCTGCCGATCGTCGATCGTACGCGCTTAATTTGACCGACGCAGGGCAGAAGCTCTTGGCTGACAGCCAGGCGGCACATCGTGCGCACGAGGCTCGGATCGTCAATCTGCTGGACGATGAAAAATCGAGGGAGCTTGTAGAATATTGCAGGCGTCTGAACCAACTGCTCGACGAGCCTGCTGCAGCATGAAGGCGTTCGAAATGCCGCCTCCCATCGCGTTTCGGCCGGGCCGCCATGCCCCGTCAGGCCACCGCATAGACGCGCAATTCAACTGACCGCGGCCGCCGAATCCCGCGCGCGACAAAAATCTGGCGCCTCAGCCAGGAATGGGGTCCGTCAGCAACATCGAACACCGGCGAGGTCCGGAAATAATATAGGCCTGGATCGACGTTTTCGCCTGCCGATAGCCGAGAAATGACGTCAGGGCTGGCGACGCGAACGCCCGGGTTGGTGATGCCGATCATCGCCCCGTCCTGCGCCTGCACCGTATAACGCGCCAGAACCTCGGTCAGACCATCGGGGTGGATCGCCTGCCAGTCGCCGCCGCCGGCCAGGACCGTGCCGCTTAAGCGGGGCCCTTCGACGCTGCCGCCGGTGATCGGAATAAAGCGGCTGCGTTTGCCGTCGATCATTCCCTTCTCCTGAGGCTCGGCGACCAAAACATTCGCCGAAAAGACAAATGTCAGCGACGGCACGGTTGGCGCGTCCGCCTGGGCGGTAACTGGAACGGCTGCCGCAGCGACCCCGAGCAGCATCGCGTCGCGACGATTTGTGGCAAGTGTCATTCCCGTCTCCAAAGCTGGACAATGATGCTGCATATGCTAACCAGTTCGTACATAAAACAAGAGGATTCCCGAATGCAGAGAGCCGCCTTGTCCGTGGTGCTGGCCATAGCCCTATCGACAGCGCCCCTTTTGGCAGCCGCGCCAGACAGATCGATGCAGGCCGTTGGCGGCGACCCGGTCGCGACCGACAGCGGCCGTGTTGCAGGGACGCGGCTGAGTTCGGGCGTTCGCGCCTATCTGGGCATTCCTTTCGCGGCGCCGCCGACGGGCGATCTCCGCTGGGCAGCGCCACAGCCGCTGACATGGGCAGGCGTCATGCCCGCGAACCGCAAAGGCCCCGCGTGCATCCAGGTGCTCCGCCCGCACGACATCAACCATTATTTCGGCGAAGAGGCGACGTCGGAAGACTGCCTGTACCTGAATCTCTGGGCACCGACAGCCGCGACGCCTGCATCCAAGCTCCCCGTTATCGTATTCATCTATGGCGGTGGCTTCACCATCGGATCGTCGGGCATGGCGAACTATGACGGAGAAAGCGTGGCAAAGGCGGGCGCGCTGTTTGTCAATTTCAATTACCGCGTCGGCGCGATGGGTTTTATGGCGCATCCCGAACTCACGGCAGAACAGGGCGGCCATTCGGGCAATTATGGCCTGATGGACCAGATCGCCGCACTTAAATGGATCCGTGCCAACATCGCCAAATTCGGTGGCGACCCCGACAAGGTGCTTATCATGGGCCAGTCGGCGGGCGCCTCTTCGGTGATGGCGCATATTTTCTCCCCGCAGTCGAAAGGCCTTTTCCGCGCCGCTGTGATGTCGAGCGGGTGCAATTATCGCCAGGAGGGCCAAACTCTGGCTGAGGCGGAGAAATCGGGGCTGGCGATGCAGGAGCATGTCAAGGCGGGCTCGCTCGCCGCGCTCCGCAACGTCCCTGCCGACCGGATACTTGCCGCGCAGAGCGAGAGCCAGCTCGGGCTGAGCGTGACCGGCGTCCGCATCGGCGGGCCGATCATCGACGGCTATGTGCTGCCGACGACCAAGGCGGCAGCGCTGGCTTCGGGCAGCATCAACCGCGTGCCGATCATTGCGAGCTACAACGCGAACGACATCAGTTTCGGGTTCGAGGCCCTTCTGGGCGCCAAGACCGTCGCCGAGTTTAACGCGGCCGCGACAAAACTTTGGGGCGATGCAGCACCCGGATTTCTTAAGCTCTATCCCGTCAAATCGGATGCCGATGTCCCCGCCACGGCCCGCCGCGCCTTGACCGAGGCCGGGCTCGAAAGCAGCGCGCGCTATTGCGCGCAAGCGCAGGCGAAGATGGGGGTGCCGGCATGGATCGACGAATATACCCGCGTCCACCCCTATGTGCCGGGCGTCCATCTGGCCGATCAGGATACCGCGACCGTGGGCGCCTATCACACGGCTGATATCCCGTATTTCTTCGGGACGCAGGACGCCTATAACATGTTTCGCCCGACGCGGAACTGGACGCCGTGGGATCGCGAATTGTCGGCCAAGATGATGGGGTCGCTGATCGCGATGGCCGCAACCGGTTCGCCCGACACGCCCGCAATGCGCTGGTCGGGATGGACGCCGAAGGCAGAGAGCAAGATCGTGTTCGGCGACTCGATTGCGACCGAGAAGCTCGTGACGAGTCGGCTCGACTGGCTGTCCGCGCATCCGGCCTCGATGACTCCCGTCGTGCGCCCCCGCGGAAGCAATCCGGTGGATTGAGCCTAGCGACTAGTCCTGGTTGCGGAACGTCAGCTCGACCTTTACCCCGTTCGGGTCTCGCAGGTTGAGCTGTACCATGCGGGCATGGGGAAAAGGCACGGTCTGATAGGGCTCGCGAAGCGTCGCGAGGCGCGTCTCCATGCCCGCGCGATCCTCCAGGTCGAAGGCAAAATGGTCGATATGGCCGTTCGTCGGCCTGACATCGCCCGGGGCCATCTGGTTGACGTGCACGCAGGGGGCTCCGGCTGCATCGTGGAGCCACAGGTTCATCGACGTATCCGGATTGGTGTCCGAAACCGACCGCCGCAGCCCCAGCACCCGCTCGTACCACGCCACCGTAACTTCCAGCGACACCGCGCGAATGTTGACATGACCCAGCTTCAGCCCCGCAATCGTCATGCGGCCTCTGCCTGGTCCCCTGAGACAAACGCCTTGAAGCTGTCGAGCATCCGCTCCCGGTCGGCAGTCAGGCCGGTGAAGATGTCGAAGGCAGCTGCCGCCTGGTAAACCGCCATGCGGCTGCCATCGAGAGTCTGGCACCCCCGCGTCCGAGCCTCGGCAAGCAACCGGGTCTCGAGCGGAAAATACACGATGTCGGCAACCCAAAGGGCGTGGCGCAACGCCTCTACCGGCACCGGAACGCCCGGATAGTTCACCATGCCCACGGGTGTAGCGTTCACCAGGCCGTCGGCGCGCGCCAGCGTGCCAGGTAAGTCGAGGCCGATCACAGCGCGGTCGGCGCCGAAGTCGGCATTCAGTTTCGCGACAAGGGCCCGGCTCCTTGTGGGATCGGTGTCGAAGATATGCAATTTCTCGATCGCCAGGTCTAGCAGGGCATGTGCTGTCGCAAAGCCGGCGCCGCCCGCCCCCATCTGAACGACACAGGCTTTGGCGACTCCGGGCAGCCCTTTCTCGACCGCCTCGGCAAAGCCGATGACATCGGTATTATGCCCGATCCGCTTCCCACCCGCGAACTTGACGGTGTTGACGGCCCCCACGCGCCGCGCGCCCTCGGACAACCCATCGAGGTGCGGCACGACGGCCTGCTTGTAGGGATGAGTGACGTTGACGCCCGCAACGCCGAGCAGAGCCGCAGCGTCGAGCAAGCGCGGCAAATCGGCCTCGTCCCACCCTCGCGCCGCAAAATCATACAGTGAATAGACGAGCCGCACCCCCTGCGCATCGGCTTCGCATTCGTGCATCCACGGCGATCGAGATGCCTGGATATCGCGCCCGACCAGCCCCGTCAGGATGCCGGTTCCCCGGTCGGCAAATGGCGAGGGTGCAGGCTTCAACTCGAACGACTCCGTAAAACTCTCGGTAGGCTGTTATCTGCGACCCGGAAGGCGGATCCGCGACCCAAGCGACTTGGGAAGCGGACCCAGTCCCGATCAGAACTTGGACCGAAATCCAAGGGTGACCACCCGCCCGATCGGGTTGGCGTTTGTCGAATCGAAGCCGACCGCGCCGTTCAACGCGAACGTGTTGTAGAACGGCGGAGCGGCATCGAACAGATTGTTCGCATCGACGTACAGCTGCATGCTCTTCAACGGGCCGGCATCCTTGAACGTATAGCCAAGATGCGCGTCCACGGTCACGAAAGGCTTCACATTATCGCCGCCGCCGGTCGGCAGACCCGCCGTGTTGATGCGAGCATTCGCCGGGTTGCCCCAGTTAATATAGCCGCCAGTATGATTTACGAAGATGTTGGCGTCGATCCCCTTGTAATCCCATCCGATGCTGTAGCGCCCTTCGTATTTCAGCGACGGGAAGGTCAGGTTGTAGCCCGCCACGCCCAGCACGCTGAATGTCTGGCCGTTCGCCCCGAAGAACTGGTCGAACTGCGTCTTTCGCGAGAAACCGGCGGTAAGCGTGAACTTGCCCAGGTTCGCGGTTTCGATCCGATACGACGCGTCCAGATCGATACCCGATACTGTCAGGTTGAGAACATTCTGCTGCTGGTTGGAATAGATGAAATAGGTCGGCGAGAGAACCGTGCCGGTCTGCGGCAGGGTTGCGGTCAACGCACCGATCTGCGCCGCCGTTGCGCCCGTCGGATAGACTGTCAGATATTGCGACAGCGCTGCCGAGTTGGTGACCAGCGCGATTTGCGGCGCCGTGATGCCGCCCCGCAGTTCGTTATGCCAGTAGGTTACGGCGATCCGCATTCCCCGCACCTGCACCGGTGCAAAATCGACACCGATGCTCCATGCCTTGCCCTTTTGCGGAACGAGGTTGCCGTTTCCGCCATTGAGCTGGATGCCGTTTATGCCCGTCGACCCGCCGACCGAACAAGACGCCGCGGCTGCGTTACAGCCCGGGATCTGTGCCGCCGTCGGGAAAAGCGCATAGGGCAAAGTGACGGCCGGCCCGCCGGTGAAGCCCGATTCACCCGTGCGGCCTTGTGCATTCGATCCGATGCTGGTCAGCGCCGGCGCGACGAACGACCGCGCCCAGTTACCGCGTACCCGCAGACCTTCGACGATTTCCCAGTTTGCGGCGATCTTAGGATTGGTGGTTGATCCGACGTCGCTGTAGCTGTCGATACGGCCGGAGATGTTCAGGTCGAATTTGCGGATGCCCGGGATGTTCTGCTCAGGCCCGATGATCGGCAGATAAGCCTCGACATAGCCCGACTTCACATTGCGCTTGTACTGAAGGTTATAGGCCAGCGAGTTGAACGAGGCCGCGCCAAGACCGTTTGGCTGGACCGTGTCCTGGTTGATCTTGTAGCTGCTGTATTCGCCGCCCAACGCGACCTTGACCGCACCGCCGGGCAAATCGAACAGATCGCCGTCGACCTTTCCGTAGAAATTGTTGATCGTCTGGTCACCGACCTGATAAATTCGTGAGTCGGAAAGCGTGGCCAGCGTTGCCGCCTGCGTTCCGCCGCCACCGAAGACGTCGATGGCATTGGCGACGGTCAGCGGTTGCGACACAGTCGTCGAAATACCGTTGAGCACCGCCGTCGCACGACCGTTGAGCGCCAGCTGGAAGCCGCTGGGATTCAAGCGACCGAGCGTTTCCACGGATGATTTGTCACGCCCGATCAGGCCGCCGACGTTGAAGCGCCAATGGTCGCTGATGGCGTATTCGGCGTCGAGACGTCCGTAGAATGTCTCGTCGACGCCGATGATTTGCGCGCCGCGGCCCAGCAGCGTGTCTCCGCTGAAGTTGACGGTTGCGCTCGTAATCGCAGGGCGACCGGCAGCCGCTTCCGCTGCATTGACGGCAGCAAATGCAGCGGCAGCGAACGGATTGTTCGACGCGCCGACAGGCGCGCCCGACAGCCATACGGTGCCCGACGCAACGCCGCGCGAGGTGTTCTGCACGTTACGGCGGTGTGAATAAATGAAATCACCTGTCAGTTTCAGCCGGTCGCCGATCTCCTGCTGGATAGACACCATGGCATTATGCCGCTTTTCTGACGGAATAAGGTCCCAATACTGGCGTAGGTCGCACTGGCCGTTCTGGTTGGCGATGGGGTTGGCAACCGACCCCGACACATAGGGTACGCCGGACGCGCCGCCTGCCGTGTAGGGCGCATAATAGGTGCGGCCGTTGGCGACGATCGTCGCTGTCGGGCAGTTTGTGTCGGCAAAGTTGAAACCGCCGCGCGCCACCTGGTTGGCGGCAGTAAAGCTGCGGTCGCCAGCGTTCAAATTCGAACGGTTCGAATAGGCATAGCCGAATACGACCGATCCCGTGTCCCAGGTTTTGCCCGCGACGATCCCGGCGTTGAACGTATTGTATTGCTTGCCAAATCCCTTTTGGACGTTGAGTTCGATACCATCGACCTTGCGACGGGTGATGAAATTGATCACACCCGCGACCGCATCCGACCCGTAAACGGACGACGCGCCGTCCGACAGCACTTCGACGCGCTCCAGCATCATCGGCGGAACGATGTTAGGATCGGCAAGCACGTGGTTGGCACCGCCGACGGGCAGGCGGTGGCCGTTGAGCAGGATGAGCGTCGAGTTCGATGCCGATGCACCCAGGCTGTGGATCGTCGGCGCGTTGGTCCCCGCCCCGTCGAAACTGCCGAAGCCGCCTTGCCCCGGGCTGTTGAGGCCGACGACCGCGGGCACCGATTTGAGTACCTGCTGTACCGTGTTCGCACCCAGATTTTCGATGTCGCCGCGATCGATGGTCACAAGGTTCGAGCCCACCGGGGCCACGCCCTTCAGGCTCGATCCTGTAACGACGATTTCGGCTTCGGTGGGTGCAGGCTCTTCGGCGGCAGGCGCAGGTTTTGTCTGCGCGATCGCCGCGCTCGACATCGCGAGGACGACGAAAGGCAAAGCGGATGCGGTCAAGCCGAGTCGGCGCGCGCGAGTCATAGCATTCTCCCCAGTTTTTTTACTATCTGTTTCGTTCAATAACTAACCAACTGGTACACGTCAAGCGCGTCGCGCGCTGTCCTGGCGGTCCCCTGCCCTGGTTTCGATGGCCGGGCAGCGGGCGAACGGCTCAAATCTCGACCCGCTCGACCGGCCCGACCACGAACACATAGGCCGCTACGCCGACCAGCCCGAGCGCCGCGACATAGGCGAGGGCGCCATAGAAACTGCCGGTCGCCTGGACGATGATACCGATAACGATCGGCGTCGCGATGCCCGCCAGATTGGCGCACAGGTTGAATACGCCGCCGGTCAGACCGACCATGGCCTTGGGCGCGACATCAGAAATCAGCGTCCAGCCCAGATTGCACATCCCTTGCCCAAAAAAGGCGAATGACATGATCGCGATGACCATGGCGTTGCTTTCGACGTAGTTCGCCGCGATCATGGTCGACGTCATCAGCAGTCCGGCGATGATCGGCAATTTGCGCCCCAGCGTTGCATTGCCCGTCGAACGAATGATCCGGTCCGACACGAAACCCCCGATGAGCACGCCCACCGACGCCCCGATATAGGGCAGGGACGCCGCGAAGCCGGATTTGATGAACGTCATGCCGCGCTCTTCGGCAAGATAGCTGGGGAACCAGGTCAGAAAAAAGACCAGTGTCGAGTTGCTGCAGAACTGCCCGATCGAGGCGCCCGCGATCTGGCGTTTCGAAAGCAGCTTGCCGACGTTGGCGAGCGTGAAGGGCACCGGGGCGGACTTTGCGGTCGATCCGCCACCTTTCGCGATCAGGTCGAGCTCGGCCTGCCCGACGCGCCCGTGCTCGTGCGGGTCGCGGTAGAGCGACCAAAAGACGAGTCCGAAAACGATACCGAGGGCACCCACGATATAGAACAGGGCGCGCCAGCCCCAGTTGGCGACGATCCATGCCAGGATCGGGAGCATGAAGCCGAGCCCCACATATTGCCCGACCGAATAGACGCCGGTGGCCCGTGCGCGCTCGCTTTGCGGGAACCAGCTGTTGAGGATTCGGCTGTTCGACGGATAGCAGGGGGCTTCTGCAAGCCCCAGTGCGAGCCGTGCGGACAATAGGCCGGCAACATTGGTCATCAGGCCGTGCGCGAGCGTCGCCACCGACCACAGGATCAGCGAGGCAGCATAGGTAAGCCGCACCCCCAGCCGGTCGAGCACCGCGCCGCCCGGCACTTGCGCCAGCGCATAGGTCCAGCTGAACGCAGAGAAGATGAACCCCATGGTCACTGCGTCGATACCGAGTTCGGCCGTCAGCGCGGGCTTGGCGACGCCCATGACCGAACGGTCGAGATAGTTGAGCATCGTCGCAAGCGTGATGAGGACCAATATGCCGATTCGAACGCGGCCGGCCTTCACGACGCACGATTCCGGAGCCACGCGATATGCCGTACGGCAAGCGGGTATCCGTTGATGCCCAACCCCGAAATCATGCCGGTGACGACCTGCGTCATGATCGACTTCGACCGCCATTCGGCCTCGCGCCGGTGGATGTTAGAAATATGGACCTCGACAATCGGGCAATCGCATAGTTTCAGCGCGTCGAGGATCGGATAGGCGGCGTAGCTGAACGCGGCGGGGTTGATGATGATACCGGCCGCGCCGCTACGCGCTGCCTGGATCCAGTCCACCATGTCCCCCTCGTTGTTGGTCTGGCGAAAGGCCACCTCGTAACCGAGCGCCATCGCCTCGGCCCGGCACATGGCCTCGACATCGGCCAACGTGTCGTGCCCGTAAATCGCGGGCTCACGCTCGCCGAGCAGATTGAGGTTCGGGCCGTTCAATATGACGATAGTGCCGCTCACGCGATCTCTCCCCTTTTTTGCCAGCCTAGCCACGAATGAGGTTGCGCGAAAGTTAAAAATGTACGAACTAGTCCATAACAATAAGGGAGAGCGGCGTGCGCGCATCGATAGCGGCCTGTGTGACATGCCTGACGTTCGCGACCGGCGCCCTTGCCGCACCCGGTGACTGGCCGACCTATGGCCATGACAAGGGCGGCCAGCGCTTTTCCCCGTTGACCCAGATCGCTCCCGGCAATGTCGCCCGGCTGGCGCCGGCGTGGGTCTATCACATGAAACCCCCTGCCGATCCGGTGACAGCGGCTCCAACAGCCGTTGACGCAACCCAACGCGCTGCCGAAGCGGCGGGCCCGCCGACCCGCCGCCGCAGCCGCTTTTCAGGCTCGCAGGCAACGCCGCTGATCATCGACGGTCGCCTGTTCCTGACAACGCCCTACGGGCGGGTCGTCGCGCTCGACCCGGACACGGGAAAGGAGCTCTGGACGACCGCGATCGCCGGCCCCGGCCAGCCGAGCCTGCGTGGCCTCGAATATTGGCCTGGCGACGCCACAACACCGCCCCGCCTGTTCTTCGGCACGCGCGACGGGCGCCTGATCGCACTGGAGGCCAAGACCGGTACGCCGATTGCAACATTCGGCAACGGCGGTACCGTCAATATGGCGACCCCCGATGTCATCGGCTCGGGCGAGGCGCGCTTTTACGGCATGACCTCGCCGCCCATTGTATTTGGCGATCTGGTCATCACCGGTTCTGCCGTACAGGAGTTTCCTGCCAGGGGCGCGGCGGGTGACGTACGGGCCTGGGATGCGCGCACGGGAAAGCTGGTCTGGACGTTCCATTCGGTTCCGCGCAAGGGCGAGGCCGGCCATGACAGCTGGGAACCGGGCAGTGCCGAGGGCCGCTCGGGCGTCAATGTCTGGGGCTTCATGACCGTCGATGAAGCGCGCGGCATCGTCTACATGCCGTTCGGTGCGCCCGCGTTCGACCGCTATGGCGGCGATCGGAAGGGCGACAATCTCTACGGGACCTCGCTCGTGGCGGCGGACGCTAAAACCGGGAAATACCTGTGGCATTTTCAGGTCGTGCACCACGATATCTGGGACAATGATCTTCAGGCTCCCCCTGTGCTGTTCGACGCGAAGGTCGGAGGAAAAACGATCCCCGCGGTCGCCATCGTCTCGAAGAACAGCCTGATGTTCATTCTCGACCGCGTAACCGGAAAGCCGATCCTCCCCGTTACGGAACGGGCCTTTCCGCCAAGCGACGTGCCTGGCGAGGTCGCCGCGGCAACACAGCCGATCCCGGCCGTCACACCGCCACTGGCGCGGACTTCGTTCGATCCGCGCACCGACGTTGCCGACACCACGCCCGAACTCAAAAGCTGGTGCGAAAAATGGATTGCCGATAACAAGATGGTGGCGGGCGGCCTGTACGTGCCGGTAAAGCTGGACAAGCCGACGATTAGTTTTCCAGGGCTTCAAGGCGGCGCGAACTGGGGGGGGAGTGCCTATGATCCCACCTCCGGTCTCATCTTCACCAATACCAGCGACCTTGGCCAGGTGACGTCGCTCGTGCCCTCCGACGGTCCGCTCCCCTATGCACGCGGCCCGGTAAGCGGGCGGTTCCAGCAAGACGAGCCCAAGATGATGTGCCAGAAAACGCCCTGGGGTCGGCTGAGCGCGGTCGACACCATGACCGGCAAGCTCGTCTGGCAAGTCCCACTTGGCGTCACAGATGATCTTCCGCCCGACAAGGCGCATACAGGGCGTCCCAACATCGGCGGTGCGATTGCCACGGCGTCGGGCCTCGTCTTCATCGGCGCGACCGACGACAGCCGCTTTCGCGCCTTCGAAAGTGCCACCGGCAAGGAACTTTGGGCGGTCAAGCTCGATGCCTCGGCCCATGCCACGCCCTCGACTTATCTGGGCAGGGACGGCCGACAATATGTCGTCGTGACCTCGACCGGCGGAAGCTTCCTCGACAGCCCGTTGACGAGCGATACGGTCACCGCCTTTGCCCTGCCTTCCGGGAGCTTGCCGCAATGAAACGCCTGCTGGTCGCCGCCGCCGCACTATTTTCGCTCTCGGCTCAGGCGCCTGCGCCTGAGCGAAAGCCACCACCCGGTTATGAGGATGCCTATGCTGGCAAGAAGCGGTTGCTTGTGATTGCAGACCTGTCCACCGGCAACCAGAGTGCGCACATGGCCGTCAGCCACGCTGCAGCCGTGATTGAGCAGATCGGTCGCGCATCGGGTGCCTATGTAACCTTCATCCGCACCGATACGGACTGGATCACCGCGCAGGAGACCTGGGGTAAGAACGACTATGCCAAAGGCGGCCCGAAGCAGGCCCGCGGCAAAAACCTGTCCTATTTCGATGCCGTGCTGTTCTACACCAATGGCGAGACTAGCCTGAGCGACGCACAAAAGGCTGATTTGCTTGCCTATATCCGTTCTGGCAAAGGCTTCATCGGCGTCCATACGGCCACGGCGACCGCGACTGGCTGGCCCGAATATGGTGACATGATCGGCGCGTACTTCGACAATCACCCGTGGATGATTGCGAACGCAAAGATAATCGTCGAACGCCCTAAATTTCCGGCAATGAAGGCATTGCGGACCGGCATGATGTTGCGCGACGAGCATTACCAGATGCGCGCACCCTACGACCGAAGCAAGGTCGACGTTCTAGCGCGTCTCGATCCTGCCAGTGTCGATCTGAAAGTGCCCCTGGTCCACCGCACCGACGCCGACTTTCCGGTGGCCTGGATCAAAAGCTACGGTAAGGGCCGCGTCTTCTATTCGGGCTTGGGACATACCGATGCGAGTTGGGACGATCCGCGAGTGCGGACGATGTATCTCGAAGGGATCAGATGGGCGCTGGGCAGCGGCGAAACCGTGCCTCAACCGCACCCGATCCCCGCGAAATAACTACTTCCCTATCCCGAAATTCTTAACGAGGTAATCGACCACGCCGTCATACTCGGCATCGGAAATCTTCGCCCCGCGATCGATCATCATATCGACCGACTTCTCCCATTGTGCGCGGCTTTTGCGCGCATTCAGGACGATATCGGGAGCGTGACACCCGCTGCAGGCGGTGGAAACCTTGGCCATTGCGGGGCCGGGCGGAAACTTGGCTGCGCTCCGCGGCGCCGGTGCCGCGAGGGCAACGCCAGGCACCAGAAGCACCAAAGTCAGGACCTTCATATTCATCGGTGTCTTCATTTTCTGTCGAACAGGCGGTGAAAAAAGTCGAAGGTCGCGTTGACTGCCGTCAGCGTGGCGTCGCGCGTCGACTTGGGAGTCGTGCCGATGAAGCTGTGATCGACGCCGGGAAAGATGATCTTCTCGACCGGCACGCCGACCGCCTTCATCCGATCATATGCCGTCAACGACTGTTGCACCGACACGGTCTTGTCCGCCTCGCCGTGGATGAGGAGAAACGGCGGGTCCTTTGCATCGAGATAAGTCAGGGGGCTGACCGCCGCGACCTTTTCGGCAGGACATACCTCTGCGCTTGCACAACCCAGCAATCCGACTGGCGCGCCCTCGGCGCGCGCCATCAGCGGCGCGAAATCGAACACGCCATACCAGATCACGGCACCCTGAACACATTCGGTGCCCGCCGGCTGCGGCTTGTCGTCGATGCCGGGTGCGCCGCATGACAGTGCGGCGAGCGCTGCCAGATGGCCGCCCGCCGAGCCGCCCCATAAGGCGACCCGGCCCGGGTCGATGCCATATTTGCCAGCGTTCGCCTTGAGGTAACGGACCGCCGCCCGAACGTCCTGCAGTTGCGCCGGGAAGCGCGCTTCACCCGCCAGCCGGTATTCTAGCGAGGCGACGACAAAGCCCTCGCTTGCAAGCTTGGCCAGCACCGACGGAAAATCGGCCAGCGCGCCTGCCTGTCGCGTATGCCCTGCCATCCAGCCACCGCCGTGGATGTACATGATCAGGGGTTTGGCAGTCGGCACTGCAGCCTTGGGCGGCAGATAGATATCGACAACCATCGGCCGATAGCCGGGAATCGACGAGTATGTGATATCGGCCAGGCCGGTCACACCGCCTGCAAAACGTGTCACGCGATCGGGATAGGCGTCCCCCGGCACGGGCTTTTCAGCGACCGGAAAGACGCGCGGCGGGGCCGCTATGGAAGCGGCGCTCAGGGCAAGCCCAAGCGTGCATGATAGAACCCGGGACTTCCCAAGCATCGACATCCCCTTATTTTAACTGGTTAGTACATAGTCGAGCAAAGGGGGCACGGCAAGTCTCAGCGGCGGACAGCCGCCAGGACGAAATCAACGATCTGGTCGCAACGGGCCGTTCGTGCCGCGCGTTTGGCGAGGTCGAGCCCGAAATTTGCCTTCATCGTGTAGCGATTGGAAACGCAGTAGAACGACATGGCGCTCATCGACAAATGCAGAGCCAAAGGATCAATCCCGTCGCGAAAAACCCCTTCGGCGATGCCACGGTCGAGAATTGTCTTGATCGTTACGAGGACCCGGCGGCTACGCTCTTTGATTCCCGCCACTTCCGAAACATGGGCACCATGGAGGATGTTCTCGTTCATGACGAGGCGGACGAATTCGGGATGCTGGTCGTGATAATCGAAAGTGAACTTGGTCAGCGTCCTTAGCGCCGTCACCGCGTCCATCGCGTCGAAATTATGCTCGGCCTCGCGGTCGCGGATCCCGGCATAGGCGCGTTCGAGGACGGCGCGGTAAAGCCCGTCCTTGCCGCCGAAATAATAGTAGATCATCCGCTTCGACGACTCGGTTTTCTCCGCAATCTCGTCGATGCGCGCGCCGGCCAATCCCTTGTCGGCGAACTCCTTCATTGCGACCTCGAGAATGTTGAGACGCGTCGTCTCCGCAAGGTCGTTTCGCAGTTGGGCCCTGGTTTTCTTGATCGTCAATGCCCGTCCCCGTTGCTCGCCATGCTAGGCCGCCATGTCGCTCTTGAAGCGTGACTGTGCGGCAAGCCTGATGGCCGCGTTTGCCGCGCCATAACCCGCATAGTCGCGCCGCTCGACGATTTCAAAAAATATGCGTTTGGCAAAGGCGCGGCTATAGAATTGAAAATATTCGGCTTCACCGTCGCGATCGTAAAGGATGCCGAGCGCCGACAGTCGCTCGATCAGCGCGTCGTCAAGGCCGTAACGCGCCTGAAGGTCGTCGTAATAGTTGCGCGGAATTTCCAGCATCGACAGCCCCCGTGCCTGTGCAGCTTCGGCGGCGACAAAGGCATCCGGGCATGCAAAGGCGATATGCTGGACGCCCGCCCCCATGAAGCCGGCGACGAACCGGTTCGACAGCGTCTGCTGCGCCATTGATCCGTTGAGGGTGATCCGCAGCGACTTGTTCCGCGATTCAACAGCCTGGCTCTGCACCAGCCCCAGCGGATCCGCGATCTCGACCTGCGGGGTCTTGGTTACGTCGAACAGCGCCACGTAATAGAGCAGGGCGCCGAGGAACTCCTCGTACATCATCGTTTGCGCGATATGATCGACGGCCTGCAGCCCGATCCCGGCCGTGGCCTGCTCCATAGGCACGAACTCCCGCGCCCAGACCTCGTCTTCGTGTCCTGCCTCGATGAAATAGATGAGGCTGCCGCCGACGCCCCGGACCGAAGGTATATGCATTTCGCCGGGCCCGACGGTTTGCGCAAACGCCGGGATCGCCAGAAAATCCGCGCGGGCCATGGCCGCGGTGACATCTGGCACGACCAAGCCCAAGGCACACACCGACGCGCCATGGACGATGTCATGGCTGTGGGCGAACCCGACAGTCTCGGTGTTCAGCACGAGGTTGATCGCGCCCTGTTGCCATCGCACGACCGACTTGCTGCGATGCCTGCCCGTCGGCGCGAAGCCGAGCGCCGCCAGCATCTGACCGAGCGCCGACGCTTCGCTTTCGTCGGCAGCGAATTCGATGAACGCCACGCGCGACACGTCGGCCGGCGGCGGCATCGCCGGCGCGATCGGCGCGCGCGGCAGGCGGGCGGCAGCATCCCGCATGACCTGCAACGATCGATAGCCGTCGGTCGCAACGCCCGATGCCGACCCGGCGCGGAATCGGTCGTTGAAAATCTCGAGCGACCAATAGCCCGTGTAGCCGGTCCGCATGATCTCGGCAGCGTATTCGGCGACCGGAAACTCGCCCTGTCCGGGAAAGTTGCGAAAGTGCCGGGCCCAAGACAGGTGGTCGAGCTGCATCAAGGGAGCATCGGCAATCTGCACGAGGAACAGCTTGCCCGCATCGATATCACCGATGCTCGACGATGGAATGCGGTGCGCCAGCGAATGAAAGCTGTCGAGGATGAGCCCGATATTGGGATGTGCGACATCGCGGACGATGCTCCACGCGTCGCGGTGGTCGTTGATGTGCCGTCCCCATGCCAGCGCCTCATAACCGACGCGCAACTGTCGCCGGGCAAGCCGGTCGCCCAGCTCGGCGAAGTCGTCGATTATCCGGTTACGATCCGGCAACGACCGGGGAGAGCAGTTCGAGCAGACCAGCATAAGGTCGGTGCCCAGTGCCGCCATCAGGTCGAACTTGCGCTCCGCGCGGTCGAACGTCCGTTCACGTAGGTCGTCCGACATTCCCTCGAAATCGCGAAATGGCTGGAATACGGTGCAGACCAGCCCAAGATCGCGGAGCAAAGTCCCGACCTCTGCGGGCGACAAGGGGCACGACAACAGGTCGTTCTCGAAGATCTCCACGCCATCGAAGCCCGCAGCAGCGATGGCCCGCAGCTTTGTTTCGAGTGTACCGCTGATCGAAACCGTAGCGATTGACGTCAGCACCGAGCCGCTCCGCATTGTGTACGAACTAGTTATGGCCTAATTGCGCAGGCGATGCCACTTGCGATTGCCCTGCGATCGCTTTCAAGATGGTGGGGCCCGCCCGGCCCGGTCGGCGTCGAAAGCGAATCCCGCTAGAGCGGCAGCCCCACGTAATTCTCGGCAATCGCCATTTGCGCCGCCCGCGAGGACGCAATATAATCGAGTTCGGCCACCTGCATCCGCCGCTCGAACGGCCCGTCCTCGGGAAAGCGGTGCATCAGTTTGGTCAGCTGCCAGCTGAAGCGTTCCGATTTCCACACCCGCGCCAGCGCCTTGGCCGAATAGCCGGCAATCCCGTCAGGGTCCGCCCGCTTGAAGTGGGCGATCAACGCGTCGGAGAGATAGGCCACGTCCGACGCCGCCAGGTTCAGCCCCTTGGCTCCCGTCGGCGGCACGATGTGTGTCGAATCGCCGGCCAGGAACAGCCGCCCATGACGCATGGGTTCCGACACGAAAGAGCGCAGCGGCGCGATGGACTTTTCCAATGCCCGACCCCGCGTCATCCCTGCCGCCGCCTCGGGCCCCAGGCGCACCGCCAGCTCGTCCCACAGCCGCTCGTCGGGCCACAGCGCAATGTCCTCGTCGGCCGGCACCTGCACATAATAGCGGCTGCGCGTCGGCGAGCGCATGCTGGCCAGCGCAAAGCCGCGGTCGTGGTTCGCGTAGATCAGCTCGTGGTGGCACGGCGGCACGTCGGCAAGGATCCCCAGCCAGCCGAACGGATAAACCCGCTCGAACTCGCGCCGGATTTCCTCGGGGATGGCCTTGCGAGAGGGGCCGTGAAACCCGTCGCACCCGGCGATGAAGTCGCAGTCGAGCCGCCCCCCGTCGCCCCAGGTTACATAAGGCGCGTCACCGTCGACATCGTGCAGCGCCACGTCGGCCGCTTCCCAGACGATCTCCAGGCCCCGCGCCGGCGCCGCCTCGATCAGGTCCTTGGTGACTTCGGTCTGGCCGTAGACCGTCACATGCTTGCCGGTCAGCTCGAACGTATCGATCCGGATCAGCCGCTCACCATCCGCCAGCGCGAACCCTTCCTCGAGCATTCCCTCGCGGTTCAGCCGCTCGTCGATGCCGAGCCGGTGGAGCAGGTCCGTCGTCGTGCGCTCGAGCACGCCCGCGCGGATACGCTCGAGCACGCGCGGCTGCGAAGCGCGCTCGACAATGACGCACTCGATTCCCTCCGCGCGAAGCAGGTGCCCGAGCAGCAAACCCGCCGGCCCGGACCCGATGATCGCGACCTGTGTCTTCATCCGGCCAGCTGCTTTTCGAGCCTGTCGAGCACCCGGTAGCAGGGAAGCACTTGCGCGACGCTTGAATTGGGTTCGCGCTGCGCGCGGATCGCGGCGATGAACTCGCGGTCCTGCAATTCGATGCCGTTGGTGGAGACCGCCACGCCGGCCAGATCGATGGGCTCTTCCTTGCCCGTCACCAGATCGTCGTACCGCGCGATATAGGTTGCACTGTCGCCGATGTAGCGAAAAAAGGTGCCGAGCGGCCCGTCGTTGTTGAAACTCAGCGAGAGCGTGCAGATGGCACCGCTCTCGGCCTTGAGCTGGATCGACATGTCCATCGCGATGCCGAGTTCCGGGTGGTGCGGCCCTTCGATCGCATTCGCCTGGACGATCGGCCCGGCCTGATAAGCGAACAAATCCACGGTGTGCGCGGCATGGTGCCACAGCAGATGGTCGGTCCAGCTGCGCGGCTGCCCCTTGGCGTTCATGTTCTTGCGGCGAAAGAAATAGGTCTGCACGTCCATCTGCTGGACGGCGAAGTCGCCCGCGACGATGCGGTTGTGGACATATTGATGCGACGGATTGAAGCGGCGCGTGTGGCCGACCATGCACGTCAGGCCGGTCTCGATCTGCTTGGCGAGCACGGCTTCGGCATCGGCCAGCGAATCCGCCAGCGGGATTTCGACCTGCACATGCTTGCCTGCATCCATGCACATGATCGCCTGCTCGGCGTGCATCTGCGTCGGCGTGCACAGGATGACCGCATCGACGTCGTCGCGCGATAGCGCGTCGGCCAGTTCGGTCGAACTGTGCCTTGCGCCATATTTCGCGGCCACGGCGGCGGCCTGCTCGGCGGTGCGGCTGACGATCGAAACGATCTCGACCCCGTCGATCAGTTTCAGTCCGTCGAGATGCTTCTCCCCGAACGCGCCCGCGCCTGCCAGGGCTATTCTCATACTCATCTCCCTCTCTTTCTCCCTCTTCCCTTTGGGGGGAGGGAGATTTCAGACTTTCTCCAGCACGATATGCCCCAGCGCGGTGTTGCTCGCGGGCACGTGATAGTGACGGTGAAGTTCGCGCACCTTCGGCCCCAGCGCGCCGCGCATGATCAGCCACATGACAAGCTCGATCCCCTCGCTGCCGGCTTCGCGCAGATATTCGAGATGCGGAATATGGCGCAGCCGTTCCGGATCCGCCGTCAGGTCGTCGAGGAATTGCGTATCCCAGGGCTTGTTTATCAGCCCTGCGCGCGGCCCCTGAAGCTGGTGCGACATGCCGCCCGTGCCCCAGATCTGCACGTTGATATCCTCGGGGAAACTTTCGACCGCGCGCGCGATCGCTTCGCCCAGCAGCCAGCACCGGTTGCCGGTCGGGGGCGGATAGGTGACGACGTTGACGGCCAGGGGAACCACCCGGCAAGGCCAGGCATCGGGCTGCCCGAACATCATCGACAGGGGCACGGTCAGGCCGTGATCGACGTCCATCTCGTTGATGATCGTCAGGTCGAATTCGTCGATGATGCACGACTGGGCGATATGCCACGCCAGGTCGGCATGACCTTTTACCATCGGCACGGGGCGCGGTCCCCAGCCTTCGTCGGCAGGCGCATAACTCTCGGCACACCCGATGGCGAAGGTCGGAATGATCTTCATGTCGAAGGCAGAGGCATGGTCGTTGAAGACAAGGATGACGACGTCGGGCTTTTCCGCCGCTTCCCAAGCCCGTGTCCAGTCGAAGCCGGCAAAGGCGCCTTTCCAGTAATCCTCGCCGGTCTTGCCGAGATCGATCGCCGCCCCCAGCGCGGGGATATGGCTCGATCCCACGCCTGCGGTCAGCCGCGCCATCTCAATGGCCTCCCTTGATCGAGCGCACGCCCTCGGGCGAGCGTCCCCCGGCAACCATCATCGCCTGATAGTCCTCGACGCTCATGCCGGTCATGGTGCTGACCGCCTGGACAAAGCTGAACCCGTCGGTCGCAAAGATCTTGGCAAGGAAATAGATGTTGCCGCCGAGGTCGAGCAGACGATTGTAGTCGCGGGCAAGCACTGCCGCCTTCTGATCGTCGGTCATCGGCCATTCGTCGAGATAGGCCCGCTCGTCAGCCTTCCAGCGCGCGCGGTTCTCCGCTTTCATCAGGCTCATCGCGAACTGGTTGACGTGAAACCCCTGCCGCGCGCGCTTGGCCGTATAGACGCGGGTGCCGGGAATATCGTCGAACTCGGCGAGATAGGCGTGGATGTCGGGCGTCATGAGTCTGCTCCCGCGACAATGAGCCGGTCGATTACGCGCCGCACGCGGACACCGCCCTCGTCGATGTTGTAGGCACGCAGTTTCAGCGAGGGATTGGCGTCGATCGAACGTTGCTGCGCCTCGAGGATCTCGACATCCTCGAGGAACACACTGCCCTGCCCTTTCTTGAACCGCGCGGTGAAGCCGGGGTCGTCGTTGTCGAAGTTGCGCGCCATGCCCCAGAAATAATGCGTCGTGGTGTCGCTCTCGGGCGTCATCACGTCGATCACGAAACCGCGTACGCCCTGATCATGGTTCTCCAGCGTGGCCCCGGCGCCCACGGGCGCGACGCCCACGTCGATGATGACAGCCGACGGAGCGATGAATTCGCAGATCTGCCAGCGGTCGACCTGCCCCGTCTGCCGCAGTGCCATGCTCCAGAACGGCGGCGCGTCCACCCCGGCCATCCAGCGCGTGACGAACACCTTGTCACCTTCGACCCGGGTCGAAATGGGGGTTTCCATCAGTTCGGGCTGCCCGATCGATCCCATGTGGACATAGGTCTCGTGGGTCAGGTCCATCAGATTGTCGATGACCAGCCGGTAATCGCATTTGACCGGGTAATAGCCGCCGTCGAAAGTCCAGCCTTGCGCCGAACAGGGCCACAGGTCGGGGATAAGTGCCGGGTCGGCGCGTGCCAGGTCACCGACCCAGATCCAGACGAAGCGGTGGCGCTCGGCGACGGCAAAGGTTTCGACGCAGACGCCCTTGTTCACGGGGTCCGTCTTGATCGGCATTTCCTCGGCCACGCCGTCGGGCCCGATCTTGAGGCCATGATAACGGCACCGGATCGAGTCGCCTTCCTTGATGCCCATCGACAGCGGCAGCATCCGGTGCGGGCAGGCGTCGCGCATGGCGACGACACTACGGTCGAGCGTGCGCCACGCGACGACCGGCACGCCGCATATCGTGCGCGCGAGCGGCTTTACGTCGATCTCGCTGTCCCACCCCAGCACGTACCAGGCGTTGCGGATGAAGGTCACAGGCCGCGTTCCTTTAACTGGGCATCGAGCCGCGGAAACACGCGGCGCGCATTCCCCTCGAAGATTGCGTGGCGTTGGGCAGCGGTGATATTCAGTGCGTCGACATAGCGTTTGGTGTCGTCGAAATAATGCCCGGTGGTCGGGTCGATGCCGCGCACCGCGCCCACCATTTCGCTCCCGAACAGGATGTTCTTGGTGTCGATGACCTCGGCCAGCAGGTCGATGCCCGGCTGGTGATAGACGCAGGTGTCGAAAAAGACGTTGTTCATCACATGCCCCGACAGATCGGGCTTTTTCAGCATGTCGGCGAGACCGCGATAACGCCCCCAGTGATAGGGTACCGCGCCGCCGCCATGCGGGATGATGAAGCGCAGCGTCGGAAAGCGTGCGAACAGATCGCCCTCGATCAGCTGCATGAACGCGATCGTGTCGGCCGCAATGTAATAGGCCCCCGTCGCGTGCAGCCCCGGGTTGCACGAGCCCGAGACGTGGATCATCGCGGGCACGTCCAGCTCGACCATCTTCTCGTAAATCGGAAACCAGGAGGCATCGGTCAGCGGCGGCGACTGGAAGTGCCCGCCGCCGGGATCGGGGTTCAGGTTGCAGCCGATGAACCCCATGTCCACACAACGCTCGAGTTCCGCGACCGATGCCGACAGGTCTGCCCCCGGCGACTGCGGCAGCATGCACACCGGCGCAAACACGGCCGGGTAGAGTCCCGCCACCCGGGCGATCAGGTCGTTGCATGCCCGCGCCCAGGCGATCGCAACGCTCTGGTCGCCGACATGCGGGGCCATGGCGGAGGCCCGCGGCGAAAAGATCGTCATGTCCGCCCCTCGCTCGCGCAGCAGCCGCAGCTGGTTCGCCTCGATCGTCGCGCGGATCTCGTCGTCGGTAATCAGCGGATAGGGCGGCGCAGCCTTTCCCTCCCTGAACGCTGCGACTTGGGCAGTGCGCCAGGCATCATGGGGGGCAGGCAGAACGGTGTAATGGCCATGGCAGTCGATGATCATGCCGCCATACCCCTTTGCCGCTTGACGGCGCCCCGCGTCATGACGGGGTCCACGCCCAGCGCGATCAGCGTCTTGGCTACCTCTTCCATTTCCTCCGCGCGCCTGGCGCCATGGGTCGTCATGCGTTCGATGTTATAGGCCGCCTTGCTCGACCAGTCGCTGCCGAGCGACGCGAGCACGTCGCCCGTAACGCCCGCCGCGTCGCCCGCCAGCATCATTTCTGCGGTCAGCGCCTCGATGCCCTTCACCATCACTGACCGGATCATCTTGACCGACGAAGCACGCCCCACATCGCCGGGTAGCGTACGGATATTTGAAAAGCCCAGCGCGTACAGGAGCTCCGCGCCGGCGGCAGCATGCGGACCCGAGACCAGCAAAGGCACCGCGAGCCGCGCGGGTTCGACCGGCGCCATGACCGCGACGTCGACATAGCGCCCGCCCCCCGCCTCGATGGCCAGTGCCGCCGCGCGCTTGGTATCGGGAGCGACCGAATTCATGTCGAAGTAAAGCGCATCTATCGCCAGGTGCGGCGCGGCCCCGGCCGCAGCGACCGGCGCCTGATCGGCGGTGACAAGGCTCAGGACCGCACCTGCGCCCTCCAGCACGCTGACCAAGTCGGCGTCGGCGGCAAGTCCATCGCGCTTTGCGGGGTCGATGTCATAGGCGGCGGCGGCGCGCAGCCCGCCTGCGACAAAGCCTCGCCCCGCTTCCCCGAAACCGATAAGAACAACTTTCGCGACCATGGGCGACGCCTAGCCAGCGTTCGCCGCCCCGCGCCAATCGGAAAGCAAGGCCCCTTATAATGTTTGGCTAACTGATCATTTTAGGCCGTCGACGAAATATTGTTGGATCCTTGTCGGTCGCCAGCCGCTGCGCATTGTCAATCCGATCGTCCGGCGCAGTTCGGCGGGTGGCGCCCCGACCTGCGTCAGCCACCCTGCCTCGAGCTCTACCGCGACCTGATCGGGCGAAAGCAGGGTCAGGAAATCGCTGTCGAGCAGCATCTGGCGGATCGTGATGACCGAGCCGCATTCGACCGGTACCGATGGCAAGGGGATGCCGGCACGTGCAAACATGCGCTCCCACAAGAGGCGCAGCGGCGTGCCAGGGGCAGAGATCGTCCAGGAATAGGCCGCAAGGCGCCCGGGCGTGCAGTCCCGCACGCTGGCGAGCGGATGCCCTGCCCGGGCAATCACGACCGGCTGGTCCTCGAACAGCGGTATTTGCACGACGTCGTCGCCGGGTGCCGGGTCTCGCAGCGCGCCGATCAACAGGTCGATCTCGCCATCGCGCAGCGGCTCGATCAGTTCGGCATGCGATCCCTCGATGATCCGGATCTCGACATCGGGATACCCTCGGTGGAACGCGGTAACGGCGGCCGGCAGCAGCCGCGCCCGCGACAGGGGCATGGCCCCTACCGTGATGCGCCCGGTCTCGCGCCCGCGCAATGCGGCGACTTCGGACAGGCCCGCAACGAGTTCCGCGCGTGCCAGCCGGAAGGCGCGCGCGGTCTTCCGCCCGGCGTCGGTGAAGGCGATGCCCTTTCCACGCCGCTCGACCAGCGCGCGGCGCAGGCCGATCGACAAATCGCCGACCGCGCGGTGGAGCGTGGGCTGCGACAAGCCGGTCGCGACGCTCGCACCGGGATAGCTGCCGGCATCGGCAAGCGCGATCAGCGCGCGCATTTGCGCCAGCGTCACGCGCGGCGACGCGATATAGGCAAGCGCAGCCTCGATGCGCGGGACCAGAACCTGCGTCGGCAGCGTCGGGATCATCCCCCCGGGCCGCCGCTCGAACAGCGGTTCGCCGAACGCGATTTCGAGTTTCGCGAGCCCCTGCGTTAGCGCAGGCTGGGTCAGGCTGATCGCCTGCGCCGCCGCGGACAGGCTCCCGAGCCGGGCGGTCGCGGCCAGCGCCGCCAGATGGCGAAGGTTGAGCGCCTCGGGTTGCATCTCACACGATTAGCTCAAACTTATAATGACCCGCAACTTCCGAATTGCCGCTCCATGCTTCACCTTTATGAACTTGGCGCACAGAGCAAAGGTCTTCGCCATGTCCGGCATCGTCGTCCAGAACATCGCCCGCGCACCAGCCGAGGTCATCGATGGCCTCGCTGCTTGCGGCGTTGCGACCGTCCATGAAGCGCAAGATCGCACCGGGCTGCTCGCCAGCTACATGCGCCCGATCTATACGGGAGCTCGCGTGGCGGGGGCCGCCGTGACAATCTCTTCGCCACCCGGCGACAACTGGATGCTCCATGTCGCGATCGAGCAGCTTCGTCCAGGCGACATCCTCGTCCTCGCGCCGACTAGCCCCTGCGAGGACGGGTATTTTGGCGACCTGCTCGCAACCTCGGCAAAGGCGCGCGGGTGTCGTGGCCTGATTATTGACGCAGGGGTCCGGGATCTGCGCGACCTGACCGAAATGGGGTTTCCCGTCTGGTCGAAAGCCGTAAGCGCGCAAGGAACGATAAAGGCCACGCTGGGCTCGGTGAATGTGCCCATCGTCTGCGCGGGCGCCGCGATCCAACCCGGCGACGTCATCGTGGCCGATGATGATGGCGTCTGCGTCGTCCCGCGCGCCGATGCCGCCGATGTGCTGGCTAGGGCACAGGCGCGCGAGTCGAACGAGGGTGAAAAGCGCGAACGGCTCGCGAGCGGCGAACTTGGCCTCGACATGTACAAGATGCGCGAGAAACTCGCCGCGCTGGGCCTGAAATATGTCTGAACGTGCTGTCCGGTGCATGTGGATGCGGGGCGGGACGTCGAAAGGCGGCTATTTCCTCAAGGACGACCTGCCAGACGATTGCGATGCGTTCCTGCTTCGCGTCATGGGGTCGCCCGATCCGCGCCAGATCGACGGAATGGGTGGCGCCGATCCCCTAACCAGCAAAGTTGCCTTGGTCAGCAAATCGATGCGTCCCGGCGTGGACGTCGATTATCTGTTCCTGCAGGTTTTCGTCGACGAAGCCATCGTCACCGATCAGCAGAACTGCGGCAACATCCTCGCCGGTGTCGGGCCCTTCGCACTGGAACGCGGGCTGGTTGCGGCCACGGGCGACGAGACGCGCGTCACGATTTTCATGGAGAATACTGGCCAAATTGCGGTCGCCACGGTCGCGACCCCTGGCGGTATCGTCACCTACGAAGGGGGCGCCCGCATCGATGGCGTCCCGGGCAGTGCGGCGCCTGTCCCGCTTGAGTTCCGCGACACGGCGGGGTCGAGTTGCGGCGCGCTCCTGCCGACCGGAAATGCCGTCGATATGATCGAGGGCGTCGCCTGCACGATGATCGATAACGGAATGCCGTGCATTGTGATCAAGGCCGCCGACGTCGGCGCGAGCGGCTATGAAGATCGCGAGACGCTGGACGCTTGCAATAACGTCAAAATGAAGATCGAGGCAATTCGTCTCAAGGCTGGGCCGCTTATGAACCTTGGCAATGTTGCGGAAAAGTCCGTGCCCAAAATAATGCTTGTGGCTCCCCCGCGCGACGGCGGCGCCATAACTGTTCGCAGCTTCATTCCGAAACGCGCACATGCAAGTATTGGGGTGTTGGGCGCGGTGAGCGTGGCCACGGCGTGCCTGATCCCGGGCTCGCCCGCCGCCAGTGTTGCTCTCGTGCCCGACGGCGCACGCAAAACGTTGTCCGTCGAACACCCCACTGGCGAAATGACCTGTGTTCTCGACATCGACGAGCGGGGTGACGTGGTCTCCGCCGCGCTCCTGCGTACCGCACGCAAATTAATGGACGGGATGGTGTTTGGGTGACTGAGCGAATCATCAGCTGGCACCCCGATCCATCCACACCGCGCTTTGTGCCTCCGCCGGGCGCGATCGACGCCCATTGCCACGTCTTCGGCCCGGCGGACCGGTTTCCGTTCAGCGCAAAGGCAAAATACCTGCCGGCGGACGCGGGCCCAGAAATGCTTTTCGCGCTGCGAGATAAGCTGGGCTTTGCCCGTAACGTCATCGTTCAGGCCAGCTGTCATGGCACGGATAATGCCGCCACGCTGCATGCCATCGCGAAATCGGATGGCCGCGCGCGCGGCGTGGCGGTTGTCCATCCCGCGATCGACAAGCGCGATTTGGCGGCCCTGCACGACGGCGGCATACGTGGGGTGCGCTTCAATTTTCTCAAGCGTCTGGTAGACGATGCCCCCAAGGACGCCTTCCTGGAACTTGCCGACCGCCTCCCTGCGCGCTGGCACGTCGTTGTCTACTTCGAAGCCGAGTCACTGTCGGAACTGCGACCGTTCCTCAACGCCATTCCCGTGCCGTTGGTCATCGACCACATGGGGCGTCCCGACGTGACGCAAGGGCCTGACGGTGCCGACATGCGTGCGTTCCGGGAGTTGCTCGACAGCCGCGGCGACATCTACTTTAAGGCGACATGTCCGGACCGGCTCGACGATGTTGGCACCCCCTGGGACGCTTTCGTCAATGCGGTTTCGCCGCTTGTTGCCGATTATCCGGATCGTGTGCTCTGGGGCACGGACTGGCCGCACCCGAATATGCAGAACGCCATTCCCGACGATGGCGCCCTCGTCGACGTGATCCCGCGCATTGCCCCTGGCGCAACGCTTCAGAGCAAGCTTTTGGTCGGCAATCCGACAGCCCTATACTGGAATGACTGATCGCAGCCTTATTTGGTAAGGCAATACGGTCTTTGCCCCGCCGACGAGGGACAAATTTGGCGGAGGCAATCCCGAAGAGCGGCGCGTCGGTCGGGCACTTTGCTGGCGCTGACATTTGTGCCAGCGCTGTTCTCCCAAAATATCCAAATGGTCCGAGCAGCGCATCACGCGTTGCCAGATCATTAACGCAAGCAATTCGCCCGAAATTAATAGTGCCACTTGCAGGGCGCTCCTCAGCCGCGCGCGTTTTAAGCCCCACGCTGACAAATCCCGTTATTTCGTGAGGACAAATAGATGGAGCCTCGCCCGGTGAAGCTTAGGAATGAATTCCAAGCCCGCCGTTCGTAGTCCAGCGGCCAACAGACCGTCGGAATCCCACCACACCCAGACTTATTGACGGAGATGGCGCGATGCCCTCAACCCGATGAGCGTACCGTCCGCTTCCTGGGACGCCGCCAATGCTTCGGAACGGCGTTATCTGGGGCGGAAGCTGACGGCCAACTTCGCGCCCAGACTCGGTCGTTTAGTGGCTCGATCCACGAGCCCGAAAGCGGTCGTCCGTTCATGACTGCCAGCGGGTTCGTGCGACACCGATAATTTGCGACCTTCAGAGCTTTTGTTTTACACCATGGATGGTTCGGTGGGGGGAAGTGCCATGGCGATACGCATCATATGCTTGAGCTTCGCGTCGGCTCTTATCGCTGCGGCTTCCCCGCCAAATGTTGATGTTGGGCCAATCATCGACATGCATCTGCACGCGTACGCTGCTGACGATCAGGGCCCGCCGCCGACGGTTGTGTGCGCACCTTATGAGAACATGCCGATCCGGGATCCCCGGACGAGCGATGAGCAATATGCGGTCGATACGTTCAAAGTGTCACGATGCGCGCACCCGATTTGGTCAGCTAAGACCGACGACGAACTCCGTCAAAAGACGCTCGACATCCTGCAGCGGCACGACATCACTGCCGTCACCAGCGGCCGGTGGTTGGAACGTTGGCGCCAAGAGGGGGGCAAACGGATCATTCCGGCCATGGAGCTTAGCATCAGCAATGCGCCGTCGACCGACACGATCCGCGCGCTGGCGAAGTCCGGCCAGATCAAGCTGATCGGTGAGGTGTTGACGCAATATGAGGGGGTCTCGCCGGACGATCCCCGGCTCGAGCCGTACTGGGCACTCGCCGAGGAGCTCGACCTGCCGGTCGCGATTCATATGGGGCCGGGGCCACCGGGGGCTGCCTATCTCGGTTCGCCGAAGTACAGGATGAGCCTTGGCGACCCTTTGTTGCTCGAGTCTGTCCTGGCCCGCCACCCCAAGCTACGTCTGTATGTGATGCACGCTGGTTGGCCGATGATCGATCGCATGATCGCGCTGATGTACGAGTACCCACAGGTCTATGTCGACACGGCGGTGATCGGCTTTACGCAGCCGCGCGCCGAGTTTTATGGATACCTTAAACGCCTGGTCGAGGCGGGATATGGCAAACGGATCATGTTCGGATCGGACCAGATGGTATGGCCAGACGCCATTCCCGTCGCAATCGAGACGATCCGCACTGCTCCCTTTCTAACAGCCGAGCAAAAACGCGATATCCTCCACGATAACGCGGCGCGCTTTCTCCGGCTGGAAGCGGTCAAGGCAGCTCTTAAGCCCTGATTTACCTTGCGCTCCTGTCAAGACTGACAGGCGGCAACGCGCCCAACCCCAGACGTTTAGCGGCTCGATCCACGTGCCGATAGCTGTCACCCGTTCATGAACGCGTTCAAGGATGGATAGCGCACTGGTTGGTCTCATGTGCGCGCGCCAAGAGCCTAGTCCAAAAGAAGCTGCCGTGCGCGGATCGCCTAGCCGCAGTCCGTAGGCGAGCACTCGGCAAATCCGCTCGCGCCACGAGGGCTGGGCGTAACCTTGAACAGTGATTTGACTGCACCCGTGGTCTGCAGCTCGCTTTGAATCTTGCCCATCAGATTGACCAACCCAATGCTGAGATAATCAGAGTCGCCCTCGTCCAGCACCGACTTGTTTTCAAAATAGGCCTGCAGCTGGGTTTCGTTCGGCGACGGTCCAGGATCGACAAACACGTGGACGACGCGCTTGCGGAAGCCGGAAGTCGCGACAAGCCGCAACTGTTTTCCGGGGTCGCGTTCGAAAGCGAAGCTGATTGGCTGGCGGGTATCGTCGGTCAACGCTTTTGCCGTTTTCGATGCATCCTCGACTTTGGTAAGTGCTGCATCAAGTTCTGCGTAAACTTGAGCTGGCGGCTCGGTCACCAGCTCTTGGGCGTTAATCAGAGCCCGCTCGGGATCGACTGCCTCGCCGCATGCCGCGGTGCACATGGCGACAAAGACGCCTATCACAATCCGCCAGCGCTTCATTATCGGTCCACCGGACGGCCCATGGTATCGACCATGGGCTTTCCATAGGACTTCGGATCGATTGGAGGCGCCATCGCGGGCGAGGCTGGTGTGTCTGAGGGTGTCATCACAGATTCCACGGACTTGCTTTCAAACCCCTTGTTCAGAGGACACCCGTTTCGCCGCATCTCAGCCTCCATTGCGTTCAAGCGAATGACTGTTTTCGCGACGTCGGCTCCTGCGTCCGCGCCGCCCGTCTGCGTGCGACGGTCGGTCTCGGAAAGATTTTCATCCTCGAACCGCTGCATCAACGCGGCGCAATTCTCGGCATTGCCTACCGGCGCCACCAGGTCATTGAGTTCGTCCTCCACGGCGGTGTTGAACAGCCCCAGCGTGAGCCCTGTCGACCGAAAGGCTGGCGAAACGAAATCATCCGGTGCATCGCCGCGCTCTACATTCGTGGTCACCCGGGTCGATTTGCCGTCGTTGATGGGTTCCAGCAGCGCCGTCATCTTCACGGCAACCTTGTCGCCCGACATGACGTACCAGGTCATCGCTCTTTCGGCGGTTTCGAGGCGAAGCACAGGTAGCACGCCGCCGGATCGCGAGGCGTCCGTGCCCGGGGCACCTGGCTGCGCCGATATGTCGAGATCGGAAAGCGCCTCGCGCACCTGGTCGATCGGCCGATCGACGACACGCGAATACCCACCGACATTGTTACAAGCGGCAAGAAGGAGCGCAGCTGCCAAAATCGCCGCCGTGCGACTGAAATATCTCAGTATAGATTTCTGGATCGGCATCAGGACGCTCTCGCAAAGGTACTTTCCAGTAAAGCCGGCGGGTGAATCAAAAGCTAAGCCATATGCTCGGACCTGATCGGTATGTCGTCGCGGCGCAGAGTATCCAGTACTGCTCTGAGGGTGCCAATTTTCCTGCTTGATTTAACGTCAGGGTCAGCTTCGGACAAAAGGTGACTACATCGAGGCGGACTATTTCGAAACGGACGCGTAACTACTAGGCATTGCGAATCTCGCACGACTGGCCGCGAAGTTACTCAGTGTTAACACGAGTAAAGTACTGCCGCTTTCGACGGTCGCATCGTTGTGGTCGATCGTGACAGGGGTAATTAGCGTGAAAAATCAATTCGCACTCGTCGCACTCCCGCTGCTGTGCGCGTCGGCGCCATGCTTTGCGCAGGAACCCGAATACAGCGAGCCGCCGAGCAGCGCCGGCGCACATATCGCCATCGTGACTGGATACGACGGCAACAAATTCTCAGGAGGCGGCGCGTCGGACACGCTCGACGGCGTCAACTATGGCGTCAAGCTCGGCTATGACTTCAACGTCATGCAATACGGCCTGCTCGGGGTCGAGGCAGAAGCGACAAATTCCACGGCAAAGCTGGACTTCGGCGGCGGCGACACCGTGAAAATGGGTCGCGACCTGTACATTGGCGGGCGCCTGAAATTTGACGTTTCCGAAGCTGTCGCGCTCTACCTGAAGGGCGGATACACAAACGCCGAGGTCAAAGCCACGTCTGCGGGCTTGGTGGCAAAAACGACAGTCGATGGCTGGCGGCTCGGTGCCGGCGCCGAGTTCAAGCTGACGAGCAAATTTTTCGGCCTCGTCGAGTACCGCTACTCGAATTACGGCAGCTATGACGACGGCTTCGGCACGCGCGTGAAGTTCGAACGCCATCAGGGCATCGCCGGTCTTGGCTACCGCTTCTGAACATCGATGATCGAAAAGTCAGGGTAGTGCGCAACCAGGACCTGCATCCTGAGCGCCGACGAATGAAAGAGGAGAGAGCAGTGCGGGGCAGATTGAAGTTTTCCGCTCGAATAATGCTCGGGCTGGCTGCAGGTGTAGCAAGCACTTGCGCCGTCGCGCAGACAACATTGGAGCCGTTGCCGCCACCCCCGCCCGTTGAACCGTTAACTGCATCGAGTGCACTGACCCAGAGAGCTGCGACAGCGCCTCGCGGGAACCCCGAGCGGGTTTCACGAGCAACTGCAATGGCGGATCCGCTTGATGGGAAAGCAAGCGTTCCACAGCCGTTGCCTAGGTCGCCCATGTTCCCGCGTTCGCGACTGACGGACGTCGGGGCATCACCGCCTGTAGCGCCGCTAGTCGCCACGCAACCGCGTGGCGCGGCCCGTTCAGATGATGTCGCCCCGCAAGTTGATCTGGCAGCTCCCGTGACAAGGCGACGGGTCACCGCTGCGATCGCTCCGACCATCATTGAAGTCGTCGAACCGCCAAAGGCATTATCGGTCGCGGCGAGCAATTTGGTCGGCGCTATCAGGTTAGGTGCGGCAAGCGGGGGGCCGAGCCTTCGTGAGGTCGTGCCAACCGAAGTCTCTAATGTCGTATTCACGTCTGCATCAGACTCCGAACCTGCCAACGGCTGGTTCACCCGAACTTTTCGCGCGGCGTTGAAGCGTAATGGACTGCTCTCGAAAAAGCCGGAGACTGCGCGATACGAACTCACTGCCGAGGTTCGGTCGATGGCAATCACGCCACTTGCTGCGGGCGTGCACCACCATAGCGTGGTGACATACCGCCTGCGCGATCTCGCCAGTGGTGCCGATGTGTGGCAGCGGACGCAGATCGCGAACCTCGACGTCCAGCGTGGCTTCCGGTTTGGCGCGCTAGGTGGCGCAATGGGCGCAGCCCTTGGGGGCGCGCTCACCGGGCAGAACCCGGCAGTAACCGCCCAGCTCATCACCAATCAGCGTGGCCATCGGCCATTCGACGTCCGTATCGACGTCTATGAAGGCATCATGCGCGGCTTCCAGGAAATGGCGCTCAACAGCATGGCTGAACTAGCTGGTCCTGTCTCTCGCAATTAGTCAGCATTCCGCCTTTGCGATGCCTCTGAAAACGGCGGCGAGCAGCGTTTGCGGTGAGCAGTATGCTGCGCGCCTATTAGCCGTCGTTTTGCTTCTCGTCTTCACCTGCCATAACTAGACGTCATTTGTGGGGGTGCGGCCATGGAAAATAGCCTGGATAGAAGTGGCAGCCTCTCCCGATGTGAAATCTCGGTGGATGAAATTAACCCTCTTCGCCGGGCAATGCTTGCCGCCGGCGCAGTGGGTCTGCTCGTCGGAGCAACGCTCCCGCCGACGTTACGCAGACTCCAAATTCCAACGGTCGACAGCCTTGATATCCAGGTTATCACGGATAACGCTACGTTCGGCCCGTTTCTGAACGATCTCTCGTTGCCAGGATTGCGTGTCGTCCGTTCGGGCGGCGGCACGCCTCATGCAACACGAATGTCGTCACATGCCTTGATGGCCGAGTTCGGCCTCTCGCTCCTCGCTACGTCAACGCGCGGCGGCGATCATCGCAAAGTCATGGTCGATTTTGGCTACTCGGCCGAAGTGCTGGCCAACAATCTCGCCCTCCTAAATGTCGATCCGGCGACAATCAGCGCCGCCGTTCTCAGCCATGGTCATCTCGACCATTACGGCGGGTTCGCTGGCCTGTTTGGTACCAATGCCGCCGCAAGGCACCTGCCGTTGACCGTCGGCGGGGAAGAGACATTCTGCGAGCGGGTCGCGCAAATCGGCGATCCGCCGCCCATCATGGGCGCCCTTGATCGCGATGCGCTGTCGCGCGCTGGTTATGACGTTCGTATCCAACCAGACCCCGCGACCATTGCTGACCATGCCTTCACGACCGGCATAATACCGTTGCGCAGTTTTGAGCGGGCGGCCATTCCAACTCAAATGCGACCGGGCGTTGGATGCGATCGCAACCTGCTTGCTCCTGCCAAGCGTGGCCTGAGCCAATTGGCCGACGATGGCGAGCATGAGCTAGCGACCTGCTACGCTGTCAAAGGACTGGGGCTGGTTGTCATTGCCTCGTGCAGTCATCGAGGCGTGCTCAATTCGGTCCGGCAGGCGCAGGCGATCTCAGGCATCGAACGCGTGCACGCTGTAATTGGCGGCTTTCACCTTGTACGGCCTCGCACCGAAGACGAGGCTCGCCGCACCGTGGCCGAGTTTGCCCAGATTGATCCAACCTACATCATTCCCATGCATTGCACCGGCGAAGTGTTCGTCCAGGAGGCGCTGCGTCTTATGCCCCAAAAGGTTGTCAGGTCATACGTCGGGACTACCTTCGCGTTCGCCGCATCATAGATGCGCCATTGCCCGGTGGCAGCCTCGCGCCCAACTTCGGTCATTCAGTTAGATTGGCGTCCATCCCAAATTGGCCATTCCTTCACATCGAGCCAATCGTCATCATTGACGGAAAGCGGCACGCTCGCTGTAGGGTTGCTACTGATGAGACCGTCCTTCGTTCAGCCGTCGGGACGCGACGGTGGAGCCAAGCAGCGCGCACGGCCGTCGGATGACCGGTGCTGCGCCGTCCGCTATTGCCGAGCGGTATTTGTAGCTCGGCGCAGGCTCAGTGCGGCTCGACGCGGCGAGCGGCTGACTCCCGCAGTGCCCCGACCGGCTTTCATGGTCGCTATTCCGAGGAGGCGGAGCTGAACTCATCCACAAAGCTAAGCGCGCTCGCGACATCCCCGCTGTCTAGGATGAGCATCTTGGCGGGTAGCTTACGCGAGTAGTCACGCGCCAGATCGAGCATATGGTCCTGCTGGCGCGAGAGTTCATCGGTCGTACGATCCGGCCGCCGGCGGTCGGAGTCTTTTACGCGCCGGGCTCGCAGTGCTTCTGGGGGCACCATCAAGACGAGCAGGCCCGTCACGTTCAACGCCCGCAACACCTCCACAGGCACGTCGACGAGCTCATGATCGTTGTCGATGAATGCGTGCGCTTCCAGCAGGACGGGGCGCTCCAGTTGCCCTGCCCTTTTCGCTTGCAGGACGTCCACGAGCTTGTTCTGATTGCGCAGCACGTCGCCACTAGGTGCTGTCCTCAGCGTCTTGCCGGTGGTGTGGAGCGCCTCGCGGAGGAGTTTGCCGGCGCTTAGCTTCAGGAATTTCGGCCTTACCGCCGCGATTCGCGACGCCAGCCAAGTCTTTCCTGCGCCGGAGACGCCGAGCAGCGCGACTGTGGGACCGACGCTCACAGGGCGAAGCCGAAGTTCATGGACGGCCGTAGCGCGTCGAGGCTCGCTCTGGGTAGCCCGGTTATTGATTGAGGCGCGCCCCGCAGGACGCCGCTCTCACGGAGACGCGACAGCGCGACCGGTGGCTGGAGGTGCTGCACGTGCAGGAAGTCGATGACCGTCACGCCCCGCGGCGATGTTCGACAGAGCTGCTCTAGATCCGCTTCCGAGAAGACTGACCTACCAGCGGTTAGTCTGGATAGCTCTCGACTGTCACGCGCCACTCCGACATCTTCGATTACTCCAACGGTCGTGATGGACTGCGAATTGTTGGCGGCGTCGTCCTTCGATTGGTAGAAAAAGACGACGTCGCCGCCCTTCATCTTCCTCGTGGAGGCTCGGCACACGTAGACCTTTCGGATGGTGTTGCCCGCCGCGGCCCTGCGCGTTTGGAACAGCGTGCGTTCCGCGAACAACGGTAGCGGGGAGAGAAGTGCCGCCTCCGGGAACAGCTGGCGGTGGAATTGCCATTGGACCGGTATGGCGAACAGCCCTCTCGGCTCGTCCAGGCTGATGCGGGGATAGGCGAGCCGCGCCGCTTCGGCCAGATCCGCGCCGTTCGGGGTCTCCAATCTATCCCGGCTAAGCCGTTTTACGACGTTGAGTTCGTCCTCGCCGAGACGGGCGGATGACACGAAGCCATATCGCGCGAGTAGATCGAGAAGCATGCGCTGGCGCGGGAATGTCGTGAGGTAGACGGCGTCGTAGCCGTTTAGCTGGGCGTACCATAGCGCCTTGCGCAGCAGGAGTTCGCCAACCTTGTGTCCTTGCGCGTGCGTCGCGACCTTGAAGGTGCATAGCTTGAGCACACGCTTTTGCGCGGGCAGCCCGATCTCTGCGCCACTCTCGTCCTTGCGAACCACGAGCCCGTCTATGCAATCGCCTTCGCCCCGGACAAGCCAGCAGGGCCTGTGCTCTTCGCAGCACTTGCGCCACCATAGCTTGAATGCCGGATAGTCGTCGTGAAGACCGCCGAAGATGCCGTCGTTCTGATCGATTGCGTAAGCCGGCTTGTCATCGACCTCGGCCAAACCATCGTCCACGGGATCCTGCAGCGAAGTGAGCCAAGCCACCGCGTCGGCGAGTGTCAGAACGCGTTCTTCTAGCCTCGTTCCCCGAACTCGTCGGTGTAGGCCCTCGTCTTGAGAAACTAGAACGTCCACTGCTTCTACGTGCAACGCGTGCAAGAGCGCCACGTCGGTCCGGTCGTTGTCGTTGCGGACCGCGCCGAAGAGCTCCTCCAGTCGTGCTTCGCCGGGCGAGGGGATTTCCGCCAACGAAGGGAATTTGCTGAGGCGCGAGAGCGACGTGGCCTTGCGTTGCTCGTCGCGATCGCGACCGAAGTCGATCCGGGTCGCCTGGTGAATATAGATAGTCACGGCCCCCTGCTGACAGCGGCGGGCGAAGTTGGCCGCTACAGGATCCGTGCAGCCCGGGTCCTCCAGGGCGATCAGCACGTTGGTATCTATTAGCGCCCTAGTCTTGCTCATGCAGGACAAGTTCGCGGTGGGCGTCGCCAAGTTTCAGGTATGACTGGGGAGCGCTGAGGCCGTGCAGGGTCCGCAGCTCGGCCAGCGGAATGGGCCGCTCGTATCGGGTCGGTCGTGAGAGCAACAGTGCGCAGCCCTCACGAGCGCCGTCGAAGTACCTGGCGAAGTCGCTTGCCGATACCGCCGTGCGTGGGCCGTGCCGGTCCCACAGCTCGCGCAGCGGCAGTCGTTCGATTGCGCCGACCACTGCCGATCCTACGACGGCCGCGGTCGGCAGGGTCGCGTAGATGATGATCGTAGAGCCGGCCGCCGAGATGTCGAAGCGCCGCCGGAGTTCCACGCTCTTCTCCCCGCCGAGGATTAGCTCGGCGTAGCGGGCATGTATGCTGACAAGGAGGCTTCGTCCATCTTTCTGGATCGGCGAGCTTCCGATCCGCGCAGCGGCTGAGGTCACGAGCTTCTAAAGGAGCTTGGAGATCCGTTGAACACGTGCTCGACTACACCTGGGCGGTAGAGGGACGTCATACGTGCGGTCTCGACGAACCCGTAACGACGGATAAGCGGCCCGAACTCGGTGAAGCGCTCGGAGGGAACGGTCAGGAGCGGACTGCGGTCGCCGAGCCAGTCGAACACCTCTTCGACGAGATCGGACCCGACGCCGCTCCCCCTCGCTTGCGGAGCCACCCACAGGGTACAGAGCTTGTTTTCCGCCCGCTCGCGCTTTGCGATGGCGATTGCCAACGGTGCCCAATGCGGGCCGACGACGAAGACCCTGCGTCGGCCACCGGCGATGCCCACGTGGACCTTGCCGCGAAACCACCGCTCGAAGCCGGGATAGACTGCGGATAGCGGAGCCAGCGTCGGCCAGACGACGTTTTCGACAACCTCATCCTCGACGGAGACCGCAATGCGCCCGAATGCCGTAATCTTGGGCGTCGCGTGGAGGGATAGCGGTTCGAGCATGACGTCTACTAACCCGAGACTCTTTTGGGTGGAAGGGCACATCGCACCCTCACCGGAAGCGACGCCGCAGCCATCTATGGAGCATCGGGAGCAATGCCACCATGACCAGCCCGATGAGCGCTACATACAGGTTCAGCCAGCCGGCGCCCGGGACAGGGCGCTCCATCCCAACGTACGCGTGTTGCAGGACCGTCACCGCGACGTTCAACATGGCGCTGCCGACGACGCCGATGGCCAGAACCGCGATTACATAGGCGATGATCTTCGGTTGTGCCGTCCTAAAGCTGGCGTATGCGATAAAGTCGTCCAGCCCTTTGCCGCCTTTCTCTGCCAACTCGCGCCATTGATAGATAACCATCCCACCGGCACCATGCGAGCGTGGCGGCAGCCATTTGGCAGTACGTCCGATGGCGAGATAGCCGGTCCAGATGTCGTGCTCTAGATAGCGGACTTTCCTAAAGTTCTGATGCTGGCTGCCGAGCTGGAAGTCCTTGCTGCGGATCAGGAAGTAGTGGACCGACCTGAGATTGACGCGACCGGCCGTCGCACGCTGCAGAATGGTAGGAGGGAAGCTGCGGCGCTCGTTCAGGCGGAATTCGGTAGTCTCCAGCACGTCCTGGGTGAGGGACAACCCAATGCCGGCACCAGTGTCCTCGGTAGTGAACAGGTTGCGCGAAGCCCCTTGGAGCAGAATGCGGAGCCGGACGTAGTGCTCCGCGCCGCCTGCCCCTTGTCGGATCCTGGCGCACAGTGCGCTTGTCAATGCGATGACGGTTCCCTGACCGCGACCGGGCACATTAATCCGGTGGACCGTCATATCCTTGCCGGGGCTGACCGAGTGCACGAACCGTTCGGATCCGTCGTCGTGCTGGATCACAAAGTGATCGTCCTCCTCGCGTACAATCGTGGCGACCTCGTTGAAGACGGCGTTGAGTGTGTCAGCGTCCTTCAGGGCGTCACTGAGGTCGAGGACCGAGGGGAGGGAGATGGGGGCGGGAAGGTAAAGGTAGAGCCGGCCGAGGCAAGAGACGTCTGACAGGAGGAATCCGATGTCGAGGAAATTCACCCGACGGTCGAGATCCCGCCACAGGTTGACGTGCAGCCGAATCGTCGGCGGGGTCGTGGGCCCGCTGAACGTTGCGGGGGTACCCTCAAACCAAAGCGCCAACGTGCCATTCATAGGCCGAACCTAGCCGAGTTGGGCGGACGCTACAAACGACGCGGGCGCTAAGGCAAAGGCACATGAAAGCGTCCGCTTCTTCCCCTTGGTCGCCTAAAAGCAGACTGTCCGCAACCGGCCATTTCCGGTCGTTCAGGCGTCCGATTCGACCAACGGCAGCTTTGCGCATTTGGTTGCTTAACCTGCCTGTCCGCATGGCGCCAACGGCCGCTGAGCGGCCACAAAACCAAAGGCTGATTTCGAAAATGATGACCAGTGGGCTTCATAAGAACTCAACGCTTGTCGAATCGTTCTGTTTTCGTTCACGTGCCGCCCATGGGCCATGTGAAGCTGCGCAGGATCGAAGATATGGCCGGGCGCGGTGTCCATCTTCGCGCGTCGTGTCCGAAGTGCGGGCATTCGGCGACGTTCGATCCGCATGGCATTGCTCGGTTCTTCACGAGTGCCGGTTGGAACACGTCCCTCGACGTGGCTCCATATCGGTTCCGGTGCGCTCAGTGTGGTGAAAAGCCATGCATGCTTTCTGCAATCGCCGTCGACATGGAAATGCCCCCAATCCGCCCACGACCGATGCAGCCACCCCCCTGCCCGCTTGGGGTAGATTCATCGGCATGGGCGATAGCCGACAATCGGGAACGGAAACGACTGATTTAGCGAAGTCGGAGTTAGCTGCGCGCAAAATTGCCAGCAGTTAAGCGAGTGCCATTAATTGGGAGGGAAAAGGCACTGCCAATTCAGCGGCGTCGTCGCAATCCAGCCACCGGCCATAATCGTCCGGGTGAAGGATAACGGGCATAGCTTTTGGGTGCAGCGGTTCAACCAAAGGATTTGGCGCGCACGTTAGAAACGCAAATACGTTGCCGGCACTGCTAGGTCGCCAAATTCCAGCAAAGGCCGCAACGGGCTCGCTCGGCACACTAAACCAATGGTCGTCTCGACCAGCCCCAATCTTGGGCTCCGCAAATGTTTTGAACGGCACCAGGCATCGCCATTCCGGTCGCACGAGCGTCGATCGCCAGAAGGTGCTCGACAGATTGCGCACATTGGTAACACGCTTTTCGAGTATGACGCCCGGCCGCTTGCCGGGAATGTTGGTCGGCACGCCCCAAAGCATCACGTCGGGCACGTGCGCACCATCCTCATCGCGCCGGACGATCAGCGCAGGTCGTTTTGGCCAAACATCGGTTGCTGGTTCGGTCTCTAGGGGGCGCTTTTCCCACGCAATGTATTCGCGCCACGTCGGAAGCAGCCGCATCATCGCGGGATCACTTCGATAGTGATTACACATTGGGGCTATCACCTGCGGACGGGTAAAGATGCGCGACGATGACGCGAGCCTGCGCGTCAGTCTGGGTGTTCGTCAATCCTTGTCCACGGACGTCGCGCCATCTTGGGTGTCCGGACGCACAGGGACGCAGATGCTTCGCCCGGCAAGGCGCGCCATCGTCTTGGGAAAGCGCGCCATCGCGCGGCCGTGCATCTCCTCGGCGCTTGGCGCACGGCCCGTCGGCATCGCCGCATGTTGGACCGGCATCGACGTTGCCCTCCGAAAGGAACTCATCTTGGTGTCTACGCTGGCGTTTTCTGACGTGATCTGTCGACGTTCGCGCGCCGAATACGACGCCGTGGGAGGCCGATTGCAACCTATGATCAACACTGGGCCCAGAAATACCGGGATATCAGATCCAATCCATCCCAGCCGTCTTCTGACCAAACTTGTAGCGGAGATCGAGCGCCGATGGGGCTAGTTTCCGCCCAAGAGTGTCGCCACCAGTTTGCGTACCCTCGCGGCGCGACATGTAAGCGCAAAGTCTCATGAAAATTCGCGACGCGCCGCAACGGGCCACGTATCTCATCGGTGATCGAGATTTCATGGTTGCGCCACGCATCCAGGTAGCCGCTCTTAACGCCAATCATCCTCTCGAAGGTATCGTCATCCATGCTCCAGGCGGCAGGGATAAGATCGAGGTAGTTCTCGAAGTCTTCATCCGGGGCTCGCCCCCAGAAGCTGGCTTCGTCCTTAAGGCCCAGGGGATCGGTTGGATGAGCCTTGGCGATCTTGACGATGTCGCTGAGCAGGGTGAGCGCCCAGAAGCCGCCACCTTCCAGATAGTCGATGGGGGCCGCGTCGCCATAATGCCTGAAAACAACGCTGTGTGTGAGCCAGCGGCCAACTGCCTCATCAGTTCCAAGAAGGTGGATAAGCCCCGAGATCAGCTCACGGAATATTCTGGCACGATCCAGTTCCGGGTCGCTAAGCGGAGCATCGTCCGGCACCGAACCAGGTCGCTCCAGAATCTGTAAGTACGAGGCATGGTCGCCAGTGTTTTTTAACAAAAAGTTCATCATCCAACGGCGCAGGATTTCTGGTCGAACGTCATCCGACATGTCGAGACCCCCCCTTTTTTGTGGCGACGCTCGACGCGTCATCGACTTCACCATGATCGGCGTTAGTGCTCGGCCAAGCATTCGGGGCACTTGCCTCGTTGCGTCGAGAGCCGGGATACATATGCTCGACCAGCCGATCGACAGCGGTCGCCACATCGATATCGACAAGGTCGCTCGCAGCCTGCACGAGCCAAGCGGCAACTTCCTTTGGCGGATGCTCGGAGAAGCGAGTACGGAGTTCCGCCCGCTCCCAGCGTCCATGCCTTTCATTACTCAAAACAGGGTCGAACCAAGTCGCCGGCCAGATGGGGCCACGTTGTCGCGCGCCGACTTCATCTGGCTGATCTGACGGAAGGTCGTTCAAACGCTCACTAATGTATGTTCGGTTACGCATGGCACCCTCCAATGAGATGGGGGCACCGGCAGAAGCCGGGTGTTGGTAACCTGGGCTGTCGCTCCAAGCGCCACCGCCTTTAGGCGAAGCCCTGGACATGCGCGACGGCCACCCGGCCGCAAAGATGCGACCGGCCGACAGCTGAAGGGGTTACCACGCCCCACCACCGCATTGTGAACGGTGGCAAATGAAGCGTTGCAGATCGGCGTCGTGCCTACAAGAGGGATCTACAAATATCCTATTTTGCTGTTTTCGTGCTGAAAAACCAGTGTTTTTGTCCCATCAAGTCCCCGCTGTTGAAAAAGCGATATCTGGTTGTTTTCATGCGCTTTTTGGGTGGCAGTGACACCGAAGGAAGAGCATTTTCGAACGTTTCGAACGAACGAAACGAGGCAATGTCGTTCGGCGGAAGGAAAGTCATCGGAAATGCATAAATTGCCAATGGAAGCGGCTGACAAGCTGTATGCGCGATAAAGGACATTATCGTTGCTACTGGCGATTATCGAGGTTATCGTCATCATATGGATGAAGCATCGCTCCAAGACATCTCGGTTGCTGCAGCCGTTCCTGCTCCGACCATTTCCGTCCGTACCGAATTGATGGGCATCGTTTTCAGCGGCGGCGTTCCCGACTACGAGATCCACGAGCGTTTTGGCGCGTGGGCATCGGGTGCGGCGTTGAACACCCTTTGCGCAATGCGAAGTGACGTTCGAATTGCCGCTGACTTTCAGCGTCGCGGGGGACGGGCTGCGATTCCGATGGCGCCGCACGATCTTTACGCACTCCTTGAGGAACGTGCATGGCTTGGAAAGGCGAAGGCCTCCATCGATAGATTGGTCGCATCGCTCGTTAGAATCCACGACCTTGCAAAGCTGCCGCCTTGCGTTGACGAGATGGTCCGCTGGAAGCAGCGCGAAATTCGGAAATCTTCAACACGAGCAGTGATGCAGGCTCGCGGGCTGCGATTAAAGGGCGATACGCTCGACGTAATCGAAGATCAGCCAGGTCCGGTCTCTCTTCTGAGCCTGCTGGCCTCGATTGGCGACGATCCAGCCGGGCTGCGTGATAAGGCTCTTCTCTCAGCCGCCTACGATGCTGGGCTTCGGCGATCCGAGGTTGTGCGGGTAAAAGTGGAGCACGTTGAGCGCCAGCCGAATGGTGAGGCATCACTCTTTATTCCTCGGTCCAAGACCGATCAGGGCGGCGAAGGCGCTAGAGTTTGGCTGTCGGCCCGTTCGGTCGCTCATATTGATGCATGGCTAGAATGGTCAGAGATCACTGAAGGCTTCGTTTTTCGCTCGTTGTCTTACCGAACTGGAAGAGACGGCCACCTCGCGGAGGGAGCATGTGCACGGATAATCAAAATGCGCCTTGAGGCCCACCTTCTTGCTCTACGCGCAGATGGCTCAATCTCGGATGCGGAGATCGCTCAGATTGTGGCGTCGACGTCTTCACATTCGCTTCGTGTAGGCTGCGACCAAGATCTGTTTGCGGCCGGACTGGACATTGGAGCAATCATGCAGGGGCTACGTTGGACTAGCCCCAAGCAGCCGCTGGCATATGCGCGCCATCTCGCACCTGGCACATCGAAGCTAGCGGCCTTACTGCGGTCTGCGGAAGCGAAGACATTATAAGCTCGGCCGGGATGGCGCCTTCGATATGTTGCTTTACCCGCCGCTTAAACGCGTCGACGCCTGAGGCGACTTACGCCAAGACCGAACAAAGAAGTCGCTAAAATCGCTAGCGAACTGCTATAAATTTACAACGAAGTCCTTTATTCTAGATCGGCGATCAGACGTCGAGATTGGCGACGTTCAGCGCATTTTCCTGGATGAAGTCGCGGCGCGGTTCGACGACGTCGCCCATCAGCTGGGTGAAGATCTCGTCCGCCGCGTCGGCCTGCGCGATTTCGACACGGAGCATCGAGCGGGCCTCGGGGTCGAGCGTCGTTTCCCACAATTGCTCGGCATTCATTTCGCCGAGACCCTTGTAGCGCTGGAACTTCAGCCCCTTGCGACCGATCGCCAAAATGGCGTCGAGCAGGTCGGACGGGCGGGAAATCAGTGCGCCCTTGGTATCGGCAATCGCCGCCAGTTCGTCATCGCCTTCGGAGGGTTCCTCTTCCGCCGCATCCGAGGCCGCACCCTTCGGCATGGCGACAAGCCGGGCGACCTGCGCGTAGCTTTCCGCCTGTTCGGCAACCAGCGTGTGCAGGCGGCGCGCCTCCTGGCTCATCAGGAAGGCGGCGTCGATGACGTTATGATCGGTCACGCCGCGCCACAGGCGACGCAGGACATAGTCGCCATCGGCGCCGATGCTCGCGGTCCAGCGCGCTTCGAGATCTGCCCGGCCGAGCCATTCGGCGGCGAGGTTGAGCGCATTGGCACGCTGGTCGTCGCGCAGTGCCGGATCGAGCGCGCCCATGAGCGCCAGCCCCTCGACGATCGCGGGGTCGTAGCGGCGCGGGACATAGCGCATCAGGCTGCGCATGCGCCGGGCATGGTCGACCAGCGTCCGCAGGTCGGCACCGGTGCGCGCGCCCTGCGGCCCTTCGAGACGCGACACCGCCACGCCCCCTTCGACGAGGAAATCGTCGAGCGCGGCATCGTCCTTCAGATAGACTTCGCTGCGGCCGCGCGCCGCCTTGTAGAGCGGCGGCTGGGCGATGAAGAGATGCCCGTTGGTGATGATGTCGGGCATCTGGCGATAGAAGAACGTCAGCAGCAGCGTGCGGATGTGCGAGCCGTCCACGTCGGCGTCGGTCATGATGATGATCTTGTGGTAGCGCAGCTTTTCGATGTTGAAATCGTCGCGCCCGATCCCGGTGCCCATCGCCTGGATGAGCGTGCCGATTTCCTTGCTGCCCAGCATCCGGTCGAAGCGCGCGCGCTCGACATTGAGGATCTTGCCGCGCAGCGGAAGGATCGCCTGGAAGTGGCGGTCGCGGCCCTGCTTGGCGGAGCCGCCGGCGGAGTCACCTTCGACCAGGAACAGTTCGGACTTGGCCGGGTCCTTCTCCTGGCAATCCGCCAGCTTGCCGGGGAGCGACGCGATGCCGAGCACCGACTTTCGGCTGGCCTCGCGCGCCTTTTTGGCGGCCTCGCGCGCCGCGGCGGCATCGATCACCTTCTGGATGATGGCGCGGGCGTTCGCCGGGTTTTCCTCGAGCCATTCGGCCATCTTGTCGCTCATCAGCGATTCGAGCGGCTGGCGGACTTCGGACGAGACGAGCTTGTCCTTGGTCTGTGACGAGAATTTCGGATCGGGCAGCTTGACCGAGACGATGGCGGTCAGACCTTCGCGCATGTCCTCGCCGGTCAGCGTGACCTTTTCCTTCTTCATCAACCCCGATTTGTCGGCATAGTTGTTCAGCGTGCGCGTGAGCGCCGCGCGGAATGCCGCCATATGCGTGCCGCCGTCGCGCTGCGGGATGTTGTTCGTGAAGGCGAGAACGTTCTCGTAATAGCTGTCGTTCCATTCGAGCGCGACGTCGATGCCGATGTCGTCGCGCTGGCCGGTGACGGAGATCGGTTCGGGGAACAGCGGCGTCTTTGACCGGTCGAGATACTTTACGAAGGCGGCGATCCCGCCCTCGTAATAGAGTTCGTGTTCGACGCGTTCGGCATGGCGCGCGTCGGCCAGGAAAATGCGGACGCCCGAGTTGAGAAAGGCGAGCTCGCGGTAGCGGTGCTCGAGCTTTTCGAAATCGAATTCGGTGATCTTGAATGTCGCGGGGCTGGGAAAGAAGGTGACTTTCGTGCCCTTCTTGCCCGCGGGAGCCGGACCGACGACCTTCAGCGGGGCCACGGCATCGCCGAAAGCAAAGCGCATGTAATGCTCCTCGCCATCGCGCCAGATCGTGAGATCGAGCCATTCGCTGAGCGCGTTCACCACCGACACGCCGACGCCATGCAGCCCGCCCGAGACCTTGTAAGCGTTTTCGTCCGACGTGTTCTCGAACTTTCCGCCAGCGTGCAGCTGCGTCATGATGACTTCGGCGGCCGACACGCCCTCCTCGCTATGGATGCCGGTCGGGATGCCGCGGCCATTGTCCTCGACCGAAACCGAGCCGTCGGGGTTCAGCTGGATGAGGATCTTGTCGCAATGCCCGGCCAGCGCCTCGTCGATGGCGTTATCGCTGACTTCGAACACCATGTGGTGCAGGCCCGACCCGTCGTCGGTGTCGCCGATGTACATGCCGGGACGCTTGCGGACGGCGTCGAGCCCTTTCAAGACCCTGATCTGGTCGGCACCATATTCATTTGCGTTGGGCGTATTGTCGCGCGGTGTATCCGCGCCGTTCGCAGGCGTAGTTTCCATGTCAATTCTATACGGAGATAGCCCGCAAAACCCAAGGGAAATACGTCATTCCGCAGGCCCCGTCGTCATGTGGACCGATTTGCCGTGCTGTGGCGTTAAGCCTGCGCAACGAAAAGGAGAGCGACATGAAACGATTAGTCCTGATAGCCACGCTGGCTTTGGCCGGTCTGACGGCGCAGCCCGCGAGTGCCCAGACGACGACGCGCACGACGACCACCGTAACCCCCCGCGGTGCTGAGCGGACGACGGTCGTGCGTACGCCCGTCCGGACCGAACGCCGCATGGAAACGACCCGACGCGTGGTGACGCAGACGCATCGCGACAGCGGCTGGCACATGGGCCAGCGTCGCAAGGTGTGCACGGTGCGCTATCGCAATCACCGCCGCATCCGGACGTGCCGCTGGCGGTAACGCGCAACGGCCCGGTGTGCGTGTCAGACCGGGCCGAAAGTGCCCACGGGCGCGCGGACGCCGGCATGACCGCGGCGCTTCAGTTCGGCCTTCAGGTCTTCGGGCTTGGGCGCCCAGAGAAAGCCGTAGCTGACCGTGCCATGCTTCGTCTCGACGACGTGGTGGAGGCGATGCGCCTGAATGATGTGCTTCATATATTGCGATTTCGGCAGGTACCGCGTGCGCACCCGCTTGTGCACGATGACATCGTGGAACCCGAAATAAATGGCGCCATAGCCCGCGATTCCGGCACCGACCCAGGCGGTCCATGCGGGCCAGCCGAGCTGTACGCCGCCCAGCAGCAGGACGATCGACGGAATGGCGAAGATCACCCCGTAAAGGTCGTTCAGCTCGAACATGCCGTGGCGCGCGCGATGATGGCTTTCGTGCAGGAACCAGCCGAATCCGTGCATGACCCAGCGGTGCGCGACATAGGCGACCGCTTCCATGGCGGCGATGGTCGCAAAGAAAAGAAGGACCCCGAGGAAGATGGACATCAGCTCCATATAGGAGGCGAGACGGGCGACGTCACCCCGAACTTGTCGCGCCCGAACTTGTCGCGCCCGAACTTGTGTCGTGAGTCGCTGATCCTCATAAGCGGGCGTTAATGCGGACGCGTGGATATCACAGCCGGGCCCGCCTTACGGAGACAAACGACGATGCGCCTTATCCTTGCCGCCATGCCCCTGCTCGCGCTGAGTGCCTGCGCGACGCCCGAAACACGCGTCCGCACGGCGCTGGTCGACGCCGGCCTGCCGCGCCCCATCGCCAGTTGCATGGCTCAGCGCATGGTCGATCGGCTGTCGCTCGGCCAGTTGCAGCGACTTTCGCGGCTGTCGGGCCTGCGGGAACAGCAGATCGGCCAGCTCACCGTCCGTGAATTCCTGCGCCGCACGGCGGCTCTCGGCGACCCGAAGATCCTGTCGGTCGTCACGACGGCCGGGCTCGGCTGCGCGATCGCGTCTTAAGGCTTGGCATCGGCGGCGAACTCATGCTTTAGGCCGTGGCAACTGCCAACCGGAGCAAGCCCCGTGAACATCCATGAATATCAGGCCAAGGAACTGCTGGCCAAGTTCGGCGTCCCCGTCCCCGCCGGCTATGCCGCGATGTCGGTCGAAGAGGCTGTGGCGGCGACCGAAAAACTGCCCGGGCCGCTTTATGTGGTGAAGGCGCAGATCCACGCGGGTGGCCGTGGCAAGGGCAAGTTCAAGGAACTGGGCCCCGATGCCAAGGGCGGCGTCCGGCTGGCCAAGACCGCCGACGAAGTGCGCGCGGCGGCGACCGACATGCTCGGCAACACGCTGGTGACGATCCAGACCGGCGAGCACGGCAAGCAGGTCAACCGCCTGTACGTCACCGACGGTGTCGACATCGCCAAGGAGTTCTATTTGGCGTTGCTGGTCAACCGCGCGTCGGGGCGCATCGGCATGGTCGTCTCGACCGAAGGTGGCATGGATATCGAGGCCGTCGCGCACGATACGCCCGAAAAGATCGAGACGCTCGACATCGACCCCGCAACCGGGTTCATGCCGCATCACGGGCGTGCCGTCGCGGCGGCGCTCGGTCTCGAAGGCGATCTCGCCAAGCAGGCGGCCAATGTCGCGTCGAAGCTCTACGACGCGTTCCTCGGTACCGATGCCGAGCAGATCGAGATCAACCCGCTGGCGGTCACGGATGACGGCAAGCTGCTGGTCCTCGACGCCAAGGTCGCCTTCGACGGCAACGCCATGTTCCGCCACAAGGATCTCGCGGAGCTGCGCGACCTGACCGAGGAAGACCCGGCCGAGATCGAGGCTTCGAAATACGACCTGGCCTATATCAAGCTCGACGGGAACATCGGCTGCATGGTCAATGGCGCGGGCCTTGCCATGGCGACGATGGACATCATCAAGCTCAACGGCGAATTCCCGGCGAACTTCCTCGACGTCGGTGGCGGCGCCTCGACCGAAAAGGTCACGGCTGCCTTCAAGATCATCCTGCAGGACCCGGCGGTGAAGGGCATCCTCGTCAACATCTTCGGCGGCATCATGAAGTGCGACATCATTGCCGACGGCATCGTCGCGGCCGCCAAGGAAGTGAATTTGTCGGTCCCGCTGGTCGTGCGGCTCGAGGGCACAAACGTGCAACAGGGCAAGGACATCCTCGCTAATTCGGGATTGCCGATCGTGGCGGCGAACGACCTGGGCGATGCCGCAAAGAAGATCGTCGCCGAGGTCCGCAAGGCAGCGTAGAAGCAGGTCGGCCGCAACGGGCTTGATATTTGAGCGCGGTTTGCCCACATGCGCCACAGTTGACGTTAACGTAAAGCGATTCTCAGGAGACGCCCCGTGAAGATCCTCGTCCCCGTAAAGCGGGTCATCGACTATAACGTGAAACCCCGCGTGAAGGCGGACGGCAGCGGCGTCGACCTTGCCAACGTCAAGATGAGCATGAACCCCTTCGACGAAATCGCCGTCGAGGAAGCCATTCGCCTGAAGGAAAAGGGCGTCGCGACCGAGATCGTCGCGGTGAGCATCGGCGAGCAGAAGGCACAGGAAACGCTGCGCACGGCGCTTGCCATGGGTGCCGACCGCGCGATCCTGATCGTCAGCGAGACCGAGGTCGAGCCGCTGGGCGTCGCCAAGCTGCTCGCCAAGGTCGTCGAGGAGGAAGCGCCGGGCCTGGTCATTCTCGGCAAGCAGGCGATCGATGACGATTCGAACCAGACCGGCCAGATGCTGGCCGCCCTGCTCGGTCGTCCGCAGGGCACGTTCGCGAGCGCCGTTACGGTAGACGGCGACAGTGTCACGGTGACCCGCGAAGTCGATGGCGGGCTCGAGACGGTCAAGCTGCAGACTCCGGCCATCGTCACGACCGACCTGCGCCTGAACGAGCCGCGCTATGCCTCGCTGCCCAACATCATGAAGGCCAAGTCGAAGCCGATGGCGCAGAAAACGCCTGCCGATTACGGCGTCGACGTTGCCAAGCGCCTGACGACGATCAAGGTCGAGGAGCCCGCCAAGCGGCAGGCCGGGGTCAAGGTCGCCGATGTCGACGAACTGATTGGCAAGCTTAAGGTTTTGGGAGTGGTCGAATGAGCGTTCTGGTCCTCGTTGAACATGACAACGCCGAGCTGAAGGATGCGACGCTCGCCGTCGTGACGGCTGCGGCGCAACTGGGCGAAGTCCATGCGCTGGTTGCCGGTTCGGGCTGTGCGGCCGTTGCCGACCAGGCCGCCAAGATCGCCGGCGTCACCAAGGTGCTGCTGGCCGATGACCCGGCCTATGGCCATGCGCTGCCTGAAAACATCGCGCCGCTCGTGGCGGGCCTGATGGCGAACTACGACGCGTTCGTGGCGCCGGCCACCGCCAACGGCAAGAACATCGCGCCGCGCGTGGCTGCGCTGCTCGACGTGATGCAGATCAGCGAAGTCGTCGCCATCGAGGGTGCCGACACCTTCGTGCGCCCGACCTATGCCGGCAACGCGATTGCGACGGTGAAATCGTCCGACGCCAAGAAGGTACTGACCGTGCGCGGTACGGCCTTCGCCAAGGCCGAGAAGACCGGCGGCAGCGCGAGCATCGAAGCCGTGAGTGCCGGTGGCGACGCCGGGCTGTCGACCTTCGTCGGCGCCGAAATCGCCAAGTCGGAGCGCCCCGAACTGACCAGCGCCAAGATCATCGTGTCGGGTGGCCGTGCGCTGCAGAATTCGGAGAATTTCCACGCGCTGATCGAGCCGCTGGCCGACAAGCTGGGCGCGGGTGTCGGCGCCAGTCGCGCCGCCGTCGACGCGGGCTATGTGCCCAACGACTATCAGGTCGGCCAGACCGGCAAGATCGTGGCGCCGGAAGTCTATGTCGCCGTCGGCATCAGCGGCGCGATCCAGCACCTGGCAGGCATGAAGGATTCGAAAGTCATCATCGCGATCAACAAGGACGAGGATGCGCCGATTTTCCAGGTTGCCGACATCGGCCTGGTCGGCGACCTGTTCAAGATCGTGCCGGAGCTGACCGAGAAACTGTAACACGCGTGGGCCAGGAAAGCGCAGGGAGATTGTCATGACCACCATGCGCGCCGTCGAAGTTCAGCAACAGGGCGGTCCGCTCGTTCTCGTCGAGCGGCCGATCCCCGAACCGAAGGCGCACGAGGTGCGCATCAGAGTTCATGCCTGCGGCGTGTGCCACTCGGACTCGATCACGGTGGGTGGCTATATGCCGGGCATCAGCTGGCCGCGTATTCCCGGGCACGAAGTCGTCGGCGTCATCGATGCCGTCGGCGCCGACGTCGACGGCTGGCAGCCCGGTACACGGGTCGGCGTGGGCTGGCATTCGGGAAATTGCGGTTGGTGCGACGCCTGTCGACACGGCAACGCCTTTGCCTGCGAGACCATCCATGACGTGACGGGCGTCTATCGCGACGGCGGCTATGCCGACTTTATGGTCGCCCATGCCTCGGCCCTGGCGCGCTTGCCCGAAACGCTCGATTCGGTTGAGGCCGCGCCGCTGCTGTGCGCCGGCATCACGACCTTCAACGCGATCCGCAATTCGGGAGCCAAGGCCGGCGACCTTGTCGCAGTCCACGGCATCGGCGGACTCGGGCATCTGGCGGTGCAATATGCCGCTCGGCTCGGCTTTCGCACGGTGGCGATCGCGCGCGGCGCCGACAAGCGCGACCTCGCGCTGCAACTCGGCGCGCACGACTACATCGATTCGACGGCGCAGGACCCGGCGGACGCGTTGCGTGCGATGGGGGGTGCGCGCGCCATCATCGCCACGGTAACGGACGCGGCGGCCATGGCTTCGACCGTCGGCGGCCTGGGGCCGAACGGCACGCTGATGGTCATTGGTGCCGCGGGCAATCTCGATATCGATTCGATGCATCTGTTGATGAACCGTGCGGCCGTAAAGGGGTGGTATTCGGGGACGTCGATCGATTCGGAAGACACGCTGAACTTCAGTGCGGTCGAGGGCGTCGCGTCGATGAACGAGGTCTATCCGCTCGACCGCGCACAAGCAGCCTATGACCGGATGATGAGCGGCCAGGCACGGTTCCGCGTCGTTCTGAACGTCGCCGGATAGGCGAGCGGGCGCCTGCGTCGCCGACTTGATGCCGGCCGTTTGTTGCTTAGCTATGTCATTATGAAATCAAGGTTTTTCAATTTTTCGCTAGCGGCGTCGATGACTTTGGCGACCAGCTTGCATGCCGCGTCGCCCCCGTCCGAAATACTGACGCCATCATCGGCCTGGAACGTCAACTATGGCGACGACGCGTGCCGTCTTGCCCGGATGTTCGGTACAGGCGATGCAACGACGGTTGTCGTCTTCGACCAATTTGCGCCCGGCCCGTCATTCAAGCTGACGCTGGGCGGCAAAAGATTCCGCTATGTGTCCAACGGCGGAAAAGCGAGCGTCCGTTTCGGCCCGGACGAAGGCGTGCAGACGCGCGACTATTTCACGGGCAATTACAGCAAAGACCTGCCGGCCCTGATCCTGCGGGGCGACTTGCGCATGGACAATGCGCCGGGCCGTACAGGCAAAGCCAGGGCGTTGTCGGGCGATGACGCGCCGCCCCTTTCGCCTGCCCGCGTCGCCGCCGTGAATCAACTTGTGATCGGCCGGCCGCTGAGCCGACCGGTAACGTTCGCGCTGGGGTCTATGCGGGCGCCCATGGCGGCGCTCGGCAAATGCCTGGATGATCTGCTGACGAATTGGGGCATCGACGTTGCACGGCACGCGACGCTTTCGCGACGTGCGATGCCGACCGGCAATCCGGCGAGCTGGATCGTCAACAGCGACTATCCGATAAGCGCCGTGTTCAGGGGCGCGCAGGGGATCGTCAATTTCCGGTTGAGCATCGGTGCCGATGGCCGGCCGACCGGCTGCCACATCCAGCAATCGAGTCGCCCGCCCGAATTCGATACGACGGTGTGCAAGGCGATGATGCGCCGGGCGCATTTCACTCCGGCGCTGGACAAGGACGGCCAGCCGCTGGCGAGCTATTTCCGCGGCACGGTCGTGTTCAGGACCGGCTGACCGGGGCAGCACTCAGGCGTAGCACCATGACACCGGCGACCGCCGAAAGCAGCGAGCCCATCAAGACGCCAATCTTGACCGCGTCCGCCTGTGGTTGCGCGGGAAATGCGAGTCCGCCGATAAAGAGGCTCATGGTGAAGCCGATGCCGCAGAGCAACGATACGCCGTATATCTGCGACCAGCTCGCCTTGGCGGGTCGGGTCGCGAACTTGAGCTTCACGGCCAACCAGACGCTGCCGAATACGCCGGCCTGCTTTCCGATAAACAGGCCGAGTGCGATCGCCAGGGGCAGGGGCGCAAGAGGCGCGGCATCGCCGCCCAGCGCCACACCGGCATTGGCAAAGCCGAACAGCGGCACGATGGCGAAGGCGACCCAGGGGTGGAGGCCGTGTTCCATCCGGTGTAGGGTGGAGCCTTTCGCATCGGGCGCACCCGGCGTGGGCGTGATCGGTATGGCCAATGCTGCAAGCACACCCGCAACGGTCGCATGCACGCCGGACAGCAGCATGAAGTACCAAAGCAAGGCAAAGGTCGCGAAATACCAGAGCGGGTGCCTCAACCCGGCGCGGCTCATCGCAAACATGGTGGCCAGCACGATCATCGACGCGCCGAGCGCCAGCCAGTTGAGCGCGGCGGTATAGAAGAGCGCGATGATCGCGACTGCCCCCACGTCGTCGACGATCGCAACGGTCGTCAGAAACAGTTTGAGCGACGCGGGTGCACGCTTGCCGAGCAGCGCGAGCAGCCCGAGCGCAAAGGCGATGTCGGTCGCTGCCGGGATCGCCCAGCCGCGCGTCAGGGCGGGGGCGGCGCCCGTCACGATCAGGTAGACGAGTGCGGGCAGCACCATCCCCGCCGCCGCCGCAATGAACGGCAGCCGGCGATCGGCCCAGCTTGCCAGATGCCCGTCGACGAATTCGCGCTTGATCTCCAGCCCGACGACCAGGAAGAACACAGCCATCAACCCGTCGTTGATCCACAAGTGCACCGACATCGGCCCCAGCTTCGGCGTCAGGACCGGCCCCGTTTCAAGATGAAGGACGTGGAAATAGCTTTCCGCCAGTGGCGAGTTGGCGATGATCATGGCGAGCGCCGCCGCCCCCATCAACAGCAGGCCACCCGCTGCTTCCCAACGCAGGAAGGCGCGCATCGCGGAACGGGGTTTGCGGGTTAGTTTGCGGAGCATGGCCGGCATATCGGTAGCGCAGGCTCAGCGCACGGTAAACCGGACCTGGTCGATCACGCGCCCGCCCGGGTCGAGCAGCGCAAGGCGATGCATGCCGGGGCCGGCCAGAACCTGTGGCCGCGCGTCGGCATCGCCCAGATCCCGGCGGTCGAGCACGAGACGGTGCCCGGCGACCGCGCCGGTAACGGCGACGCCCATTCGCTGGCGGTCGATCGGGATATCGGGGTCGAGTGCAAACACGCTGCCCGTCACGGGGTTGACGATGCGCGGCCGGCGCGCGGCATCGGGGGCGGCGATCTGCTGCGACTGGGCGGTGCCGGCCAGGAACCAGTCGGTGCGCGGCGGCTCGATGGCGTTCGCGAACGTGACATGGCGCTGCTCGAGCCCCGGCGGACGAGCCGGCGCGGCTCCGGGGCGTCCCCGATTCAGCGCCATCATCACGTCGCGCCATACCGGGGCGGCACCGCTCGTCCCCGAAACGGCCTTCATGCTGTCGCCTTCGAGATTGCCGACCCAGACCGCGACGGTAAAGCGGTCGGTAAAGCCGACGCACCAATTGTCGCGCATCGCCTTCGACGTGCCCGTCTTCACCGCCGCCCAGAAGGGCAGGCGCAAAGCGCTGTCGACGCCGAAGGTGCTCGACCGCGCCGACGCGTCCGACAGGATGTCGCTGATGATCCATGCTGCCTGCGGGCTGAGCACCCGGCGCGCGTTCCCGACCGGATCCGACGCGCGCAGGCGTAACGGCGCGAACCTGCCGCCGTTCGCCAAGCTGCGATACGCATTGGCCTGTTCGAGCAAAGTGACTTCCGCCGACCCGAGCGCCAACGAAAAGCCGTAATATTGCCCGTCTTCGACGAGGCCGCGATAGCCGGTATCCCAGAGCCGATTGCGAAAGGCCTCGACACCGCCGACGAGCAGGGTCCGCACGGCGGGCACGTTGAGCGATCCCGCCAGCGCCGTCCGCACGCTCACCGGCCCCTTGAAGCTGCGGTCGTAATTCTGCGGCACGTAAAGTCCCGATGCGGTGTCGAGCTGCACCGGCGAATCGTCGAGGATCGACGCCGGCGTCAGCCAGCCCTTTTCGATCACCTGCGCAAAGAGGAATGGCTTCAGGGTCGACCCCGCCTGGCGATAGGCATTGGCGCCATCGACCTGCGCGGCCGTCGAGCCGAGCCCCACGCCGCCGACATAAGCGAGGACATCCCCTGTCGCATTGTCTATCACGACGACGGCGCCGTCGCGCGCGCGACCGGGGCCGAGCCCCTGCAGCTGGCGGCTGAGCGCGATGGTCGTGACGCGCTGGATGTCGGCGTCGAGCGTGGTGGTGACGCGCAGGCCGGGCTTGTCGAGGAGACGCGCGGCAAGGTGGGGGGCGAGGCCGGGGTCGAGAGCGCGCGCGCGTTCGGAAGAAAGCGCGGTAGCGGTCGTCGTGGCGATCGGCGCGCAATCGGGCAGGCTGCCGATGCGACACGCACGCGCAGCGACCTGCGCAACGCTGGCGCGCGGATCGGGAAGCAGCGCGGCGACGACCAGCGCATCCGTGCGCGTCAGCGCGGAAGGCGGCTTGCCGAACATCGCCTGTGCGGCAGCACCGATACCCTCTGCCTCCCCCCGGAACCCGGCGAGGTTGAGATAGGCTTCGAGGATCTGGTCCTTTGTCCACTGGCGTTCGAGCGCCCAGGCGGCGCGCATCTGGCGCAGCTTGTCGCGCCACCCCCTTGTGCCCGGCTTGGCGAGATCGGGCGCCAGGAAACCGGCAACCTGCATCGAAAGGGTAGATGCGCCGCGCGAACGCTCCCCGGAAAGGCGCGCGCGCAGGGCGGCGCCAAGCGCGAGAAAGTCGACTCCGCCATGGTCGCGAAAGCGCCGGTCCTCGCTCGCCACGACCGTGTCGACAAGCGCGGGAGACATGTCCTTCAACCGCACCCAGGCCAGCCGCCGTGCCTTGAACGCGACCCGCTCGCTGTCGAGGAGCGTCCCGTTGCGATCGTAAAGCCAGGCCTCGGACGGCTGCCAGCCGGCGACCACGCGGCCGTAGACCGGCAACGGTGGGGGAAGCGTGATCAGGAAAAGCGCGAGCAGCCCCAAGAGCGGGACAGCCAGCAGGGCCGCCCGCCTGTTCACATTCCCACCTCGATCCCCCGGTTCGGCAGCGCGGCGCGGACTTCGGGCGAATACATCGCCTCGACGCGCGTCGGGGGCAGGCCGAAGCGGCCGACCCCGTTCAGTCGCACGACATAGCTGACTGTCACCCGCCCGCGCGGCATCCAGCCGAAATAGCCGCGCCAGGCGTCGCGCCCGCGTTCGACATAGCTCGGGCTGCCCCCGTCGCTGCCGGTCAGATTGCCGAGGATCGATGACTGGCCGCCGAGGCCACCGATGATCGTCGCGCCCGGGGGGACCGGATCGCTGATCACCACCCAGTTGCGGTCAGCCGTCGCATCGACCGTGATCGTGACTTTCATCACGTCGCCGCGGGTCAGGCGGCCCTTGACCTTCTGGCTGACCATTTCGGTCGTCTTTTCCATTCGATATCCGGCGTACAGCGGCTGGGACAGCGGCACCGCGGCGCTGACCGACACCATCGCCCAGGGGCCCGCCCCGCCCGACTGGGTCAGCGTCAGCGGGCCCGCGACTGCGGGCAGGCGCAGCGCGGCGGCTGTCGCCGCCATCGGCCAGCCCTGCGTCCGGCTGACTCCGCCAAGCGCCACGGTCGTCGTGCCCGCCACGGCGCTGGCCGGATAGAGCCCCGCAAAGCGTCGCGCGACGACCGTGCCCCAGGCATTGGCGGGCGTGGTATCCCAGTGGCCGCGTTGCTGGCGCAGTGCGACGCCGACCATCATCTTCGGGCCCTCACTCTCCCAGCCGGGCCGGCCCAGGATCGCGCCGAGTGCCTTGAGCACCATTTCGTCGTCGCTGACCATCATCCACCAGGGGGCTGTGCTGGCGTCGGTCAGGTCGATCCGCGTCCCTTCGTAGACCAGCCGCCGCCGCAACGTGCCCTCGGCAACGCCGCGCAGCGCGGCTGCGTTCTTGAGGCCAGGCGTCCGGTCAATCGCGATCAGCCAGTCGGCCAGCGCACCTGTCGGCATGTCGGCAGGTGCGATGTCGATCGCACCGAGCAGTGCCGGGGTCGAGGCGCCGTTGCGGGCAAGCGCCGCCAGCGCCGCAACCTTGAAGAGCCGGTTGTCCACCGGACCATAGGCGTCGCGCTTCAGCCGTCCCTCGATGACCGCCTTCATCGCTTCGACTGCCTTGGCCTTGGCGGCCTCGGGCATCGCGAAGCCGGCCTCCGCCGTCATCGACAGCGCATAGGCGGTCAGCGCCTCCGACCCCGGCCATTCGCCGGGGAAGTAGCGGATCAGCCCGTCGCCGTCCTGATAGGTCGGCAGCGCCCCGGCGAGCGTACCCCAAGCGCCCGCATCGCCGAGCACGACGGCGCGACTGAGCTGCTGTTCGAAGCAATTATAGGGGTAGGCCGACATGTAATCGCGGACCCCGGCAAGCGGCGGGGCCAAACTGTCCGACAGTTTCACATCGACATAACTGCCGGCGAGCGCGCCCGCTGGCGGGCTGATCGGGATGCCGGACCCCGAACCCACGCGCGCCAATGTGGCTGCCCAGACCTCGAAGGGAACGGCAGGCACGATCTCTTGCGAAACTGCGACGCGATCCACTGCCTTGCCGTCCTGCGACTTTGCCTCGACGGTCCAGTCGAGTTTTGCGAGCCCCTCGGGCGCGGTCAGGTTCCAGGTCACGGCCTGGGCACTGCCGGGAGCAAGGTCGACGGTCAGCGGCTTGCCATTGGCAATGCCGGGATTGACCTTGACCGTCGCGGTCACGCGCATCGGCTTGTCGCTCGAATTGCGCAGCGTGAAGCTGGCGCCGAAGAAGTCGCCGGTGCGGACGAGCGGCGGCAGTGCGGAGAAAAGCTGCAGGTCCTGGCTCGTGCGGACGCTCGCCATGCCCGTGCCGAACAGGTCGCTGCCCGAGGTCGCGATCGCGACCATCTTGAACGACGACAGCGCGTCCGACAGCGGCACGGGAATACGCGCATGGCCATTGGCGTCGAGCGTGACGCGCCCCTTCCACATCAGGACGGGCTTGAAATCGTCGCGCGTGATCGCCGTCGCATCGCCGCCGCCGCCGCCCGCTTCGACAGCCTTCTTGCCATAATGCCGCTTGCCGACGACTTGCGTCTGGCCGGTCGAGGTCAGCACGTCGAGCGTGCGGTCACCCATCATGGCATCGAGCAGCTGCCAGCTGTCGTTCGGCTGCAATTGCAACAGCGCCTCGTCGACCGCGGCAAAGGCGATCTCGGCGGATCGGGCCGGCTTGCCGTCGGGCTGGGTAACCGCGACATCGATCTGCGCCGTATCGCGGACGGCGTATTTCGGCTTGTCGGCGGTGACCTTGACGCCGAGGCTGTGGCCCTCCCAGCCGACCTTCACCTTGGCGATGCCGAGGCGGTAGCTGGGCTTGGCGAGGTCGACGAGCGCGGTGGGTTCAGCCCCTTCGCGACTGATGAAGGGCAAGTGCCAGCGCCGCGCGAGGTCGGCCCACCACAGGGACCAGCCACCGATGCGCCCGCGCACCGCCATGACCGAGACATAGACGTCGGGCGCATAGCTCGCGGGCATCGGCACCGAGACGACAGGATCCTTGCCCGACAGATCTGTCACGAAGCTCGACAGCACGCCCTCGCGCTCGACGGTGACGAGCGCTGTGGCGCTGCGGAACGGCATCCGCACCTGAAACTTGGCGGTTTCGCCTGCCTTATACTCCTTGTTCTCGGCGATCAGGTCCATCCGGTCGCCATTGTCGCCGCCGAACCACCAGTCGTCCTCGCCCGCGAGCCAGACGGTGCGTACGGCCCGCGCGACATTGCCGTCGGCGTCGGTCGTGGTCGCGACCGCGACGACTTCGCCCGATACGCCGGGATCGAGCTTGCACGACGCCAGGCCCCTGTCGTCGGTCGTCGCCGAGCAGGTCGCGCCGATTTTCGTCACTTTCGATTGGTTGTCATAGGCGTAGAAGCCCCCGATCAACCGCCGCCGCGCGGTGATCGTCTCACGCGTATAAAGGTCGACCGAGATGCGCTGGCCCTTCTTCACCTTGTTCTCGGCGTCGAGCGCGACGAATTGCAGGCGCAGGTCGCTGTCGCGCATCAGCCATCCGTCGGTCTTCATGCCCAGCTTCACGGCGGACGGGTTGAGCAGCAAGGTGCGCGAAGCGGTCAGCGTTTCGCCGTTGGCGTCGAGGTAATCCATCTCGACCGTCATCGCGGTCGTCGCGTCGATGGCCTGCGCGATCTCGATCTGGGTCTGCGCGGTGCCGTCGTCCTTGAGCGTGACCGGCAAGGTCTGCGACAGCGGCAGCGGCGTGTCGGGCGCGTTGCCGTCGCCGTCGAGCGGCGTCGTGCCTTCCTTCAGTGCTTCGCCGCCGAAGGTCCAGCCGTCCCACCCGTCGGGATCGACGGAGCTGGTCGAGAAGGCCGTGCGGAGAGCTACCGGCAGGTTCGACGCGCCACCACCCGAGAGATAGCCGACGAACAGGTCGAGCGGCACGAGCTTGGGGCGGACGAGCGCCGTCTTCGGCCCGGTCACGCTGGCGCGCATCGTCGGCAGCTTGTATTCGTCGACTCGGACCGACTGGCCGGTATAGATCGTCTTGTCGCCGACGATGATGTTGAGGTCATAGTCGCCCATCGGGGCGCTGGCAGGCGCCGTCCAACTGGTTTCGCCCACGCCGTCCGCGCCGATTTTAACGGGCATGTCGAATTGGGTGTCGGAGCCCCGGTGCGAGAGGCGCAGCGTCCCCTCGATCCCCTGCGCCAGCGCGAACCCGGCGCCAACCGGTTTACGCAGGATGTGCTTCATGTTGACGGTTTCGCCCTGCTTCATCAGCGTGCGGTCGAATACCGTGTGCAGGATGTCGTCGCGCGCCGAATAGCCATAGGGCAGGTCGAAGTCATAGGGGCGGATGCCCTGACCCCATTCGGTCAGCGTGAAGCTGAAATCGTCGGCGAGCCGCGCCGATACCATCAGGGCGTGGCTTTCCGAATTTTCGTCGCAACTGGCATAGGTCTGCGGTTCGGGCAGGCCTGATTTGATCATCAGCCGGCCCTGGCCGTCGCTCGCCCCGCGGGCGATGAGCTTGCCTGTACAGCTGTCGGTGATGCGCACATCGGCGTTGGCGACGGGCTTGCCACTGTCGAGCGCGGTCACCCAGGCGAGCGAGCTTTCGCGACCCCATTTGAAATGCACCGCCATGTTGGTGACGAGCGCGCCCGCCGCCACGTAACGGACGGCATCGCGCCCGAGCAGCGCCTTGCCGAGAATCGGCGAGGCCAATTCGACGACATAGAAACCGGGCCGCACGAATCCGACGCCGACGACCTCGAAATCCTTGCCCTTGCCCGGCAGGTCGAGCTGCAGGGGCTTGCCGCCGCCGTTCAGCAGCGGGGTCGCGCCGGTATAGTTGACCGACTTGCGATTGCCGTCCTTGTCTTCAGGCCCTTCGTCACGAAAGTCGTTGTCGTTCGCCTTGTCGAGCCGCCGCAGCCAGTCGGCGACCTGCGCCTCGCGCGAGTCGCCCCCGTCGACGCGCAGCATGTTGCCCTGGATGGGGCGCATGTTCATCGCGAGCTGCGGCTCGACCGCGCGGACCGTGACGGGCAGCGCACTGCCCGCTTTCGATTCGATGATGCCGAAGGGCGCGGCAAACTTCACCAGCGGCGGCGCAGGATCGAACTTCACCTGCAGGGGAAACCGTTCGGCATTGGCGAGCGTGCGGCCGCTGGCATCCTTGATGCCGGCGGGCAGCGTGAGCGTCGCGGTCTGCGCCTCGGGGAACGGGCCCTTGAAATCGAGGTCGGCAATTTCCGGATTGCTGCGGTCGCCGTCGGCGATCTTCGGCTCGCGCACGGTGCCGTCGGCGAAGGTGAGTTTGATTGCTTTGGCCAGCGCCATCGGAATGGGCGCGGCAAAGCGCACATGCGCATCGCCCACCGGGTTGCACCCGGCCTGCGGGTTGACCCGGCTGCACTCCCAACGCGCCTCGAACGCCTTTCGTACCGTGAAGTCGAAGCGCTGGAGGCGGCCCGCTGTGCGTCCGTCCGCACTCGCGATGCCGGCATCCCAGACCAGCGCGACGTCATGGCCGGCGGGAAGCGGGCGGCGGCACTTTACGGGAACGATCGTCGACAACGCCTTGGCCTTGTCCGCCGGCGTGGTGGGGAGCGCCTGCGGCTGGCCGGCCTGTTCGAGGAAATTGCGCAGCTGCCAATTGTCGGGGCCCAGGCCGTCGATGATCGTGGCTGCGACTTCAGGCTTGAGCACGTCGACCGCGATTCTCTCGCCTATGCCATCGACCGCGCAATAGGCGTTGGCCCCGACCGAAGCCGCGGTCGGGGCGACATTGGTCGCGACGAGGAAAACCTGTTCCTCCTCGATGTTCGAATCATTGCCGCTGAGCACCCCGCGGGCCGAGGGGCCGCCGGTATCGATGGCAAAGCTGCGCGCTCCTTCGAGCTGTGCGCCGCGGGCGGATGCCAGCCCGTCGTTCAGGTCGACCTTGCACGTCAGTCCACCGGGAAGCGCCTTTTCGAAATCATAGACGAACGTCTGCGGATCGACCCAGCGACCATTGGCGCCCACCGGGCAGGTCAGTTTTGCCGGGGGCGCCGCGCGCGGATCGCCCAGCGGTACCATGGCCTCGGAAAAGCGCATGGTGAACCGTTCGATCGCGCCGCCGTTCGACCCCGCCGAACCGGGCGTCGCGAGCACGACCTGCGGCGCGCTGCCGCCGAACGCGACCAACGGCGCCACGCACAGTCCGATCGCCAGCCACCGCCACCGAATCCGCATGTCCTTCTCCCTGTCGGGGCACATCGTCCGCCAAGCGTTCGACCAAGTCCAGAGGGATGAACGACTTACGGGAAGGGGCTTGACTGGGCAGGACTATTGATCAGTTTTGGATCAATATTGAACGAGCATGCGAAAATATGATTACACTCGTTTTCATATTGCTGACCAATTCCGTGCATGAATTGACGTTGTTTGCGGCAAGTCTGTTCCTCTTTTCAGGCGCGAGCGATACAGCGACTGATCTCATATGGACTCTCCGCAGCATATGGCGACGCCTCTTTGTATATCGTTTCCACGCTCGTGCCGATGCGGGGTCTTTAAACTCGCCTGGGATTATGGGACGGATCGTGTTTTTCGTTCCTGCCTGGGACGAGGGCGACGTTCTTGCACCCATGCTGCGGCACATGGTCGGCGCCCTGGGTGAAGGGTGCTGGCTGGTCTATGTCGGCGTTTATCCGAACGATTCCGCAACGCATGCGGCGGCGATGTCGCTCGCCGATCCTCGGATACGGGTCGTGGTCGGAGAGCGCCCCGGGCCGACGACCAAGGCGGACTGCCTGAACGGCCTGTGGCGAAAGATGCTGGCCGATGAAGCGACCGAAGCCGTCCCGGTGAAGGCGGTCGTGCTCCACGATGCCGAAGATGTGGTCCATGCCGCCGAGTATCGCCTTTTCGACAGCCTGATCGACCGGTTCGACCTCGTCCAGATCCCGGTTGTTCCGCTGACCGATGCCGATTCACGCTGGGTCAGCGGCCATTACCTCGACGAATTCGCCGTGCATCACGGCAAGACGCTGGTTGCCCGTGAAGCTGTCGGCGCCGGGATCCCAGCGGCGGGGGTCGGCTGCGCCTTCTCGCGCAAGGTTCTCGCGCGGATCGGCGAGGGACGCGAAGGGCCGTTCGACGCGACGAGCCTGACCGAGGATTACGAACTTGGCATCCGGCTGTCGCAGTTCGGGGGCCGGGCGGCGTTCGTGCGATTGCCCCAAGCGCCGGGCGGGCCGCCGGTGTGCGTGCGGGCCCATTTTCCGGCAACGCTCGGTGCCGCGGTAACACAAAAATCGCGCTGGATTGCAGGTATTGCCTTGTCCGGATGGGATCGGCTCGGCTGGGAGGGCAGCCTTGCCGAGCGATGGATGCGGATCAACGATCGACGAGCGCCCTTTGCCGCCCTGGTCGTGCTTGCGGGCTATGCTGCGCTGGGGCTGCACGTCGCGACGATCTTGCTCGAGTTGGCCTTGGGTCCCGTGCCGAGTCCACCACCATCGCCATTGTTCACGGGGATGCTGGCCGCTTCGGCCGTGTTGTTGGGCTGGCGGCTCTTGATCCGTGCCCTGCTCGTTTCGCGGATCCATGGCTGGCGCGAGGGGCTGCGTTCCATACCGCGCGCGTTCCTCGCCAATATCATCGACATGATGGCTGCGCGCCGCGCGGTCGGCATCTATCGCCGGGCGCGGCGGGACGGGGTGGTACGCTGGGACAAGACGGGGCATCGTTTTCCCGTGGATCCTGCCGCGGCGCGCTGATGACCCAGGGTCCCGCCCGGCCTTTGCGAGCGCTGGCCCTGTTCCTTGGCCTGTGGATCGGCGGGCGCATTGCGTTTCTGATGGCGACATCCCCCGGACCGCGGCCGACCGCGGGGCACGTCCGTGAACAGACGGCCACGGATCGATGGCGTCCGACGCCGATTGCCCAAGTCGGACGCCGCGAGCCGCCGTTTCGCCAACCAGCGCTGCGAGCGGTTCGGACCTCGGGACATACGCGTCGATGGTTCATGGCGGGAGGTACCCGACTGTCCCCGCAACGCCCCTTTCCACGGCAGTCACGCGCGGGTTTCGACGCGGACGGGGAAAGCGAAGACCTGTCTCCGGGCGTGGCTTTGCCAGCAGAAACGTCTTTGCCGGCGTCCATACCCCGGAAACCGATATGGTCGGGCTCGATATGGGGAATGTCGCGCGGGCAATCGGGCCCCGTTGCGGGCTTTGGCCGGGGTGAGCTGGGCGGATCGCAACTGGGGGCCAGGATCTACCGGACCCTGGCCCCCGGCATTTCCCTCACCGCGCGCTTGTCAACCGCGCTCGCCAGCCGGCAGAGTGAAGGCGCAATCGGTCTGGCGGTGAGGCGCGGCGCCGTGACCGTGATCGTCGATCGCCGTTTCGCTCTCGATCGGGGGGGACGCAACGACTGGTCGGTCACGGCTATTGCCGGCGTTGCCGATGTCCCGCTCCCGCTCGGCGCACGGCTCGATGCCTATGCGCAGGCGGGAATCGTCGGGCGCGATGGTTTTGCCGACGGCGCGGCAAGCGTCGCGCGCCGCATCCTTGCCACGCAGCGGGGCGCCCTGTCGCTGGCCGCAGGCAGCTGGGCCAGCATCCAGCCGGGCATCGCGCGTCTGGACGTCGGGCCACAACTGGTCGCACGCATTGCGCCGAGCGGCTACGCTTTGCGCGTGACGGCCGAATGGCGGCAGCGCGTGGCGGGCGACGCCGCGCCCGGGTCGGGCCCGGTCGTGACTTTAGGCGCCGATTTCTGACGCAGCCCTTTCGGCACCGTTACGCACGCGCTAGGCAGGTATCGTCGATGGATATCTACCTTCCCGTCGCGAACCTGTCGGTCAACGCACTGGTCATCGTCCTGCTGGGCGGTGGTGTCGGTTTATTGTCCGGGATGTTCGGCGTCGGCGGTGGCTTCCTGACAACGCCGCTGCTGATCTTTTACGGCATTCCACCGACGGTCGCTGCCGCGTCCGCGACCACGCAAGTGACAGGCGCCAGCGTTTCGGGCGCACTCGCACATTACCGGCGCGGCGGCGTCGACATTCCGATGGGGGGCGTCCTCGTGGCCGGCGGCATCCTCGGTGCCCTGGCGGGATCTGCCATCTTCCGCATTCTGCAACAGTTCGGGCAAATCGATACGGTCATCAACATCCTGTACGTCGTCCTGTTGCTCGGCGTCGGCATTCCGATGGCGCGCGAAGCGGTACACAGCGTGGCTGCTTCCATTTCAGGCACGGCCCTCCCCGCCAAGAAGCGGCGCCATCATCCGGCCGTCGCGGCATTGCCGTTCCGCTGGCGGTTCTATGCGTCGGGCCTGTACATTTCGCCGCTGGCGCCGCTGATCCTGGGCTTCGTCACCGGCATCATGACCGTGCTTCTGGGTGTCGGCGGAGGGTTCATCATGGTGCCGGCCATGCTCTACATCCTCGGCATGGCAACGCGGGTCGTCGTCGGCACGTCGCTGTTCCAGATCCTGTTCGTGACCGCGGCGACGACGATGGTCCATGCCGTCACGACCAAGGCAGTCGATGTCGTGCTCGCCTTCTTCCTGTTGCTGGGCAGCGTCATCGGCGCGCAGGTCGGTACACGATTGGCGGCGCGTTTCCGGCCCGATTATCTGCGCCTGTTGCTTGCAGCGATCGTGCTGACGGTCGCGTTTCGCATGGCGATCGGGCTCACCTGGCGGCCCGAGGAGCTTTACACGGTACAGATCCTGTGAGGCGTGCGCTGATCGCCCTTCTCTCGCTGGTCCTGCTGTCTGCCGCTAGCGACGACGCGCCTGTGCTGGTACCCGACGTGTCACAGCGCGAAGTCGACATCCACTACAGCTTTACCGGCGCCGAGCTCCTCCTGTTCGGCGCGATCCTGTATCCCGGCGGCAGGGTCCCGGACGGCCGCACCGATGTCGCGGTCGTGTTGAAAGGGCCACCGCAGTCGATCCTCGTCCGCGAAAAGCAGAAGGTGGGCGGCGTCATCTGGGCCAATGCCGGGTCGTCGCGCTTTCGCTCTGCACCCGCTTTCTACGCCATTGCCGCATCGCGTCCCATCGGCGAACTCGTCGACGACCGCACCGCTGCAATCTACGAACTTGGCCTCGGGAGCATCCACCTCTCGCCTGCCGGGGGTGCAGATCCGGACGTAGCGCACCGTTTCGAAACCGGCTTCGTCGATCTGCGAGGGCGCGGCGGACTTTTCGTCACCCAGCCGGGGTCGATCGAAATCTCGAAGGGCGTCCTCTATCGCGCGCGGTTGACCATCCCCCCGCGCGTACCGGACGGCCGCTATACGGCCGAGACTTTCCTGATTCGCGACGGCAAGGTGATTGCGGCTGCCACACGCAATATCACTGTCAGGAAACAGGGATTCGAGCGGATCGTCGCCAATTTTGCGCAGAACTGGCCAGTCTCATACGGTTTGCTCGCCGTATTCCTTTCCGTCGGATTCGGTTGGGCGGCAGGCGCGCTGTTCCGGCGCATCTGACGAGCAGTCTGGCATGTGACCTGTTTTTAACGATTTCTTCGCTACGACTGGCCGTGGACCTTTCAGGTGGGAACTAGCAGCGTGGATATAGAGCGTGTGGGCGGATTTGAGGCTGCGGCCAGCGAAGGCGACGGTCGTCGCATGGTTGGCGCCTATAGCAGCGCCATAGGCGAGGTAATCGAGATATCCGGGTCGTCGTCGCAGGTCCGGTTCGACGCTTCCGCGCTCGCCCGCCAGACCGCCGCCACCGACCCAAGCCTGTCGACGGCCGGACAAGTCGGCAGCCAGATCAAGATCCGCCTCGGCTCGACATGGCTGGTCGCCAATGTCCGCTCGCTGCGCGTGGACCCCAGCCGCGAAAACGGCGTCATCGGCTTCATCGATTTTCTGGGCGAAGGCGACGAGGAACGGCTGACCGGCAAGATCTATAACTTCCGTCGCGGCATCACGCGCTATCCGACCCCGGGCGGGCAGGTTTTCCCGGTAAGCGGCGAAGACATGCGGCAGATGTATGCGGCCGACGACCGCGCCTTTATCGAAGTCGGCACCGTTTACCCGACCCGCGACATCCGGGGCGCCGTCTATATCGACGCGATGCTGGGCAAGCATTTTGCCCTGCTCGGTTCGACCGGTACCGGCAAGTCGACCGCGACCGCGCTGATTCTTCACCGCATCTGCGAATTGGCCCCGCAAGGGCATATCGTGATGATCGATCCGCACGGCGAATATTCCGCCGCGTTCAGGACGAATGGCGCACTCTACGACGTAACCAATCTGGCAATGCCGTATTGGCTGATGAATTTCGAGGAGCATTGCGAGGTATTCGTCACCACGCAAGGGTCCGACCGGCAGACCGATTCGGACGTGCTGGCCAAATGCCTCCTCGCGGCCAAGGCGCGCAGCCGCGCGGCGGAGGGCATTTCCAAACTGACCGTCGATTCACCCATCCCCTATCTGCTGAGCGACCTGACGAATTTCATCACGGCCGAAATGGGTCGGCTCGATAAGGCCGGCGACAATGCGCCCTATATGCGGCTGAAGACCAAGATCGACGAGATCAAGTCCGATCCGCGGTACAGTTTCATGTTTTCAGGCATGCTTGTCGCCGACAACATGGCGGGCTTTCTCGGCCGGATTTTCCGATTGCCTGGCGACGGAAAGCCGATCTCGATCATCGACGTCTCGGGTGTGCCCTCGGACATCACATCCGTGGTGGTCGCCGTGCTGGCGCGCATGGTCTTCGACTATGCGATCTGGAGCCGCAACGAGCCGCAGCGTCCCATCCTGCTCGTCTGCGAAGAGGCGCACCGCTACGTCCCGAACGAAGCGAATTCGCAGAAGAGCGCCGTCGGCAAGATCCTCGGCCGGATCGCCAAGGAGGGTCGTAAATATGGCGTGTCGCTGGGCCTCATCACCCAGCGCCCGTCCGACCTGGCGGAAGGCGTGCTGTCACAGTGCGGCACGATCTTCGCGATGCGCCTGAACAACGAGCGCGACCAGGCTTTTGTGAAGGCGGCCATGCCCGAGGGCGCGCGCGGGTTCCTCGACACCATCCCCGCGCTTCGCAACCGTGAATGCATCATCTGCGGCGAAGGCGTCGCCATTCCGGTCCGCGTGAGTTTCGACCCGCTGGAGGACATCAAACGGCCCGCGTCTTCCGATCCGCTGTTCTCCGAATTGTGGAAGGAAGCAGGCGGCGAGGAAGAAATCCTGACGCGCGTCATCAAGCGCTGGCGCGCACAGGGCAAATAATGGCGGCGACGCGGCTCACCGCGCGCGCTGAAGACGCGTGGGAGCCGCTGCAAGGCGTCACCGATCCCCGCCCGGCCTCCGCTGTGTCTACCGGTGTGGGTATCGCGGGACTGCTGGGCCTGGCGCTCTGGATGGCGATTGCCCGCCATTATCAGATGAACGGGCCCTTTTCGGCGATCACGGCGGCCCTTGCCTGCGGCGTGCCGATGGTCGCCTGGTCGTTGCTCGTCGACCGCGTCCATCGCAATCCGACCACGGGGATCGACTGGAGTTCATCGCCGGCGCCGCTGTCCGCAACGCTCGAGACCAGCCTGGCCAAGCTCGCCGGACTCTGGGCAACCTGGGCGATCATCGCTGTCGTCTATGCGAGCGCTCGATTCTACTGGGTCGGCAATTACACCTTCGCGATGAAGTCCTTCGCCTACGCGGCCCCGTTCCTCTTTGCCGGTTCGGTGCCCTATATCCTTTGGCTCGACGCCCGCCTCAAAAACCCGCGCGACGGCTGCTGGGCGTTCGGGTGCTGGCTAATGGGCGATCGCCGGGCCGACCGCAGTGCCATTGCCGACCATTTGCGCAGCTGGGCGGTCAAGGCGTTCTTCACGGCGTTCATGCTGTCGGGGTTTCCCGGCAATTTCTATGACACGGTCACGCGGCCTTTCCCTGGCCTCACGGATCCTGTCGGGCTCGCCAATTTCCTGATCTCCGTGATGTTCCTCATCGACATGACGATGGCGACCGTCGGCTATATCCTGACGGTCAAGCCGCTCGACGCGCATATCCGCTCGGCGACGCCCTATGCCAGCGGGTGGATAGCCGCGCTGATCTGCTATCCGCCCTTTGTCCTCATGGCGAACGGCGGACCGCTCGATTATCATCAGGGGACGATGGACTGGAGCTACTGGCTGCGCGGCTTTCCCCTGTTGCTCTGGATCAACGGCACGCTGCTGGTGCTTCTCACGGGCATCTATGCCTGGGCGACAGTCGCTTTCGGACTGCGCTTTTCCAATCTCACGCACCGCGGCATCCTGACACACGGCCCGTACAGCTGGATGCGCCACCCCGCCTATGTGTCGAAGAACACGTTCTGGTGGCTGTCGACCCTGCCGTTTCTGGTCAGCACGGGCAGCTTTGCCGATTCAGCACGAAACACGGTCATCATGGCGGCGGTCAGTGGCGTCTATTTCTGGCGGGCAATGACCGAGGAGCGGCATTTGCGCGCCGACATCGACTATCGAACCTATGCCGCCTGGATCGACCGCAACGGCTTGTTCGCGAAAGTCAGAGGCACTCTCGGGATCTGAGCTGTTGCCGATCAGGTTGCAGCCACAGCGCCAAACGGCCATCAGGGGCCCATGCTGCGCGACATCACGCAAACCCTGACGACGGCAACGCCCATGTGGCCCGGTGACACCGCCTTTGCGGCCGCACGCACCTGGAATTACGGACCAGGTGTTCCGGTCAACGTCTCAAGCTTCACCGCGTCGACGCACGCGGGAACCCATGCCGACGCGCCGCTGCATTATGATCCCGACGGGGCGCCAATCGATGCGATCGCGCTGTCCGCCTATGTCGGCATCGCGCGGGTCGTCGACCTGCGAGGCTGCGGACGTGTCGTCACGCCCGACATGCTGGCCCCCGCCCTGGCGACACCGTGCGAACGCGTGCTGCTGCGCACCTACGACCGTTTCCCGCACGAAGCTTGGGCGCCCGAGTTCACAACCGTGGCGGCGGCGTCGATCGCCCGGCTATCCGCGCGGGGCGTGGTGCTGGTCGGAATCGACAGCCCGTCGCTCGATGCCCAGGACTCGAAGTCGATGGACGCCCATCTCGCGGTCCGTGACGCAGGCATGGCAATTCTCGAAGGACTCGTGCTCGACGATATCGTGGCGGGCGATTATGAACTGATCGCCCTGCCGTTGAAGTTGGGCGGTCTCGACGCGGCGCCGGTCCGCGCCATATTGCGCGATCTTCCATGAGCGACCTCACGATCGAGGCAGCACGGGCGCGCGACGATATCGACCCAATCGCACACGCGCGGACGCAGTTCGTCATGCCCGAAGGCATAATCTACCTCGACGGCAATTCGCTCGGCGCCTTGCCGCGCGCGACGCTCGGCGCCGTGAGCGAAGTCGTGACGGGCCAATGGGGCAAGGACCTGATTTCAAGCTGGACCCGGCATGACTGGATCGGCCTGCCGCAGAGACTGGGCGCGCGGATCGCGCCGCTGATCGGGGCAGCGGCCGACGAAGTGATCGTTACCGACACGACCTCGGCCAATTTGTTCAAGCTGCTTTCCGCCGCGCTTGCCGCCCGGCCCGGCCGCAACGTGATCCTGTCGGAAGCAGGAAATTTCCCGACCGACCTGTACATGGCACAGGGCGTTGCCGCGATGCGCGGTGCGCGCGTCGCAGCCATTGCCGCCGACGAGATTCTCGCGGCGCTCGACGACAGCGTGGCGGTCCTCCTGCTGACGCATGTCCACTACAAGTCCGGCCGGATGCACGACATGGCCGCAATCACCGCGGCGGCGCATGCGGCAGGGGCGATGGTCATCTGGGACCTGAGCCACAGCACCGGCGCCGTGCCTGTCGATCTGAGCGCGTGCGACGCCGACCTGGCAGTCGGCTGCGGCTATAAATATCTGAACGGCGGGCCGGGCGCGCCCGCGTTTCTCTATGTCGCGCGGCATCTGCAGGAGGCGCTGCAGTCCCCCCTTTCCGGCTGGATGGGCCATGCCGCGCCTTTCGCGTTCGAAGACGATTATCGCCCCGCGCCGGGCATCGACCGGTTCCTGTGCGGAACGCCTTCGGTTCTTGCGATGGCCGCGCTCGAGGCAGGGCTGGCGACGTTCGACGGCGTTGCACTCAGCGCCTTGTTCGCAAAGGGTCGCGCGCTGGGTAATTATGCCATTGCGCTGATGGAGGCGCGCTGCGCCGGCTGGGGCTTCACGCTGTTGTCACCGCGCGATGCGGCTTTGCGGGGCAGCCATGTCTCCTTTGCCCATCCGGAAGCATGGCCGATCTGCCGGGCGCTGGTCGCCCGCGGCGTCGTAGGCGATTTCCGTGCGCCCGACGCCCTGCGGCTCGGCTTTGCGCCGCTGTACACACGCTATGCGGATGTTTGGCAGGCCGTTGAAACGATCCGCGAGGTCCTCGAAAGCGGCGGCTGGAACGATCCCATCTATCGAGCGCGTGCCGCGGTGACATGATCGCCGGTTGCAGGTGGCACGGTTCGCCGCTGTGACCTCGGTGAGCGCGAAGTTCGTGCACTCGGTCCCAGTCGCGCCGGTCTTTCGGACAATTTCTGAATGCGTCGCTGACCCCGCAACGCCCTGCTCAATCTTCGGCTTTGCTATCGCGAACGTCATCGGTGTATATGCGTAACGACTTTTGGGGGAGCAGATCATGAAGAAGATCGTAGCCGGGTTTTTGATCGCGACGTCGCTGGTCGCGTTGGCGGGCTGCAAGAAGGCCAAGAAGCCCGAGGCCATGAACACGACCGCGCCCGTCGAGGCCGCAGCCGGCAACAACATGTCTGCCGCCATGACAAACGCCAGCGGCAACGAGTCAAGCGAAACGGCAAACGGCAGCAACAACATGACTGTCGATCCCCATGGTAGCAGCGGCGGCCATTGAGCTGACGCTGGCTAGCACCGCCGCTAACTGGGCACGATAGGCCGGCCGTCGGGGCCGGCAGCAAAGACATCGGGTCGGCAGCTGGGCTGCTCACGCCCTACGGCTGACATTTGAGCGATTCCCGGCCGCAATCAGCGCGTGGCGGTCGGCTTACGATAGCGATCGAACCACGCCAGGATCGCGGCGGCCTTGGCGGCGGATTGCGACGGGCGCGCCGCGATGCCGCCATGGCTGGCGCCAGGCACTTTGACCAAGGCGGTGGGTACACCTGCGATCTGCAGTGCCGCGTAATATTGCTCGGACTCGCTGACCGGCGTTCGGTAGTCCTCGCTGCCCACAACCACCAGGGTCGGCGTCTTCACGTTGCCGACCAGGCTCAACGGCGATCGCTTCCAATAGCTCATTGGGTCTTCCCACGGCAGTTTGGTGAACCAGTAGCGAGAGGTGAACATGGTATTGTCCATCGTCAGCGCCTCGCTGATCCAGTTGATTACGGGTTTCTGCGTCGCCGCTGCCTTGAACCGGTTGGTCTTGCCGACAATCCATGATGTCAGCACGCCGCCGCCAGACCCGCCGGTCACGAACAGATTCTCCGGATCCGCGATGCCGTCGGCAATCGTCGCATCGACCGCTGCCATCAGGTCGTCATAGTCGCCCGATGGATAATTCTTGTCGATCAGGTTTGCGAAAGCGTCTCCGTACGAGGTCGAGCCGCGCGGGTTGGTCCATAACACGGCATAGCCGGCGGCGGCATAAAGCTGCATGTCGGTCGCAAATCCGGGACCATAAGCGCTGTTCGGACCGCCATGAATTTCCAGAATGAGCGGGACACGTGCTCCGGCACGGGCCCCCGGCGGCGTTGCCAGCCAAGCATCGATCGCGCGACCATCCGGAGCAGTCACGGCAATCTTGCGGACCGCCGCCAATGTCTTGCCGCTCGTCAGGACCGCATTCAGGGTCGTCAGCCGCCGGGGCTTTCCGCCCGCCATGACCCATACGTCTGCCGGGCCCGTTGCGTCACCGCCCGTATAGGCGATGACGCCGTTTCTCGAGACCGAAAAGTCGCCACCGGTGTAGGGCCGGTCGAGCCCGCCGCCCCAGACGTTATCGATCAACGGAGTAAGTCGCCCGTCAACACCGATGCGGGCGACACGGCGCTGGCCGTGATCGTCATAGCTTGCGTAAAGGCTGCGACCGTCGGCGGCCCAGTCGACCTTCTCAATGCCGCGGTCGAGCGACGCGGTCAGCGACCGGGGCGAGGCACCGTCCTTGCTGCCGACGTAGAGCTGCGCGTTTTCATAGCTGCGATGCTTGTCGTCGAAGCCGAGCCACGCGATCTTCGAGCCGTCGGGTGAAACGCGCGGTGCGTTGTCCGGCCCGTCGCGCGTCGTCAACATGCGCAGTTCGCCCGAAGCAACATCGACGCTGACGAGATCGGTATTCATCACCTGCCGCTCGGCATCAGGTGTGCGAATAGCCGAAAAAAGAATTGCCCCGCCGTCAGGTGTCCAAGACAGCGGCCCGCCGTCGTCGAACCGCCCGAAGGTCAGCTGCCGCGCCGCACCACCGTCAGCGCTTACAATGAACAGATGGTCGTAACCCGGTTTCACATAGCCTGGGCCGTCGTTGCGATAGTTGATCTTGTCGATGACGATCAGTGACTCGGCCCATTTCGCCCCCTCGGGTTTCTTGGGCGCCTTGCCAAGCGTGGCGCCGTCCCCGGCAACGTTGGCGATATAGGCAAGGCGGGTGCCGTCCGGCGACCAGGACAGCGCCTGTGGATCGCCGGGCAAGCTGGTGATCCGCGCGTTCGTCCCGGAGCCAAGCCAGCGCACGAACAATTGCGCATTCTCCCCATCCGGCGCCGAATAGGCAATCCGCGAGCCGTCGGGCGACCAGCGCGGGCTGCTGCCTTGCGCCACAAATGGCGTCTGCCTGCCGCTCGCCACGTCGATCAGCCAGAGTGAAGACTGCATCCGGTCGGTCATCACGTCGCCCGTGCGCCGCACATAGACGATGGTCCGACCGTCGGGGCTGATCTGCGGATCGGCGGCAATCGCCAGACCGAACAGGTCGCTCCCCGAAAACAGTCGCGAAGGACCGTCCGACACGCCGGTCGAGGGCTGCTGTGCCAAGGTCGATGTAGACGCGAACAGGAGAAGAGCCAGAGTAAAGCGCACGGACCGTATCCTTCGGTTGGGTTCGCGCGAGGATGCCCGATACCCGCGATGAAACAAGCCCACGCGTCAACGATCGATCAACCAACGGTTTGTCGACGGCACAAGGCGCTCAGGATGGCGAAGGGGAAGATGCGGAAACAAGCGACACGGCTGGATCAGGCACAACAAGTGTCGTTCGCGCGCACTACGGCACGCGCGCTATTCGCCGCCGGATCTGAGCGTTTCAATGCGGATTTTCCGCCGCTCGAAATAAGCCGTGCGCGAAGCGAGGTAGGGATCGGCTTCGGCGCGTAACGCCGTTATGCGGCCGTCATTTCGACCGCGACGGTCCACGGCGCTCAGAACGCCGACGGGGATCGTGAAGCTGGCGCGTCCGAAGGGCTTTCCCACGGCGAGCGGCAAGAAAGCCCGGTCGACCAAGCCTCCCAACAGGTCGCGCACGGTCGTCGGCCCGACCAAGGGAAGGTAAAAGAACGGGCCCGGCTTGACGCCGTAGTAGCCCAGGGTGTCGGCCAGCCCTGTCCGGTGGCGTGCCAGCCTGAATGGGCGACGTTTGCCGATATCGAACAATCCTGCCACGCCGATCGTTGAGTTGATGACGAAGCGGGCGACGGTCTTGCACGCGCTCAAAGGCTTTAGTTGCAGCATGTAGTTCACGAAAGTGACCGGCTCCGCCAGGTTATCGAGGACGTTGCGCAGTCCCTGCCGCACGGGCTCGGGCACGGCACGGGCATAGGCGAGCGCAACGGGGCGCGTCACCGCGTCATCCACTGCGACCGTCGCCTCGAACGACTTCTCGTTGACGGCCCGCAAGGGGTCGGCCCGCCCGCCCCGCGGGGTGCTGGTGACCACGATCTCGTGTTCGGTCTCGGCTTCGCCCGACGGCGCCGAGAGATCGCTCGGAAGGCTGGCGGCCGCTTCGATGTTGAAAGGCCCCATGGGCTCTTCCGGCACCGCGCTCAGCAGAAGGACGGGCGCGAAGGCCAGCGTCAATGCGCTCCCCATCATGCCGGAAGCTTGCTCGACAAGCGGTCATGTTCCTTGCCGACGGCCAGAGAAAACCAGACCACAAGATGTCCCAGCGTCAGCAGCAGGCCGGTCACCATGACCGCGGCCGCGACCGTGGGGGTGCCGGGAAACATGGCGCTCGCAACGGCAGCCAAGGCAAGTTCCTTGTTGGGCAGCAGTGGCAGGCGCGACACGACCATTCTGGCGGCCGCCAGCATCAGCCAGGACTGAAACGGCTCGGCCGGCAAAAGCAAATGCCAGCATGCTGCCATCAAGGCGATATTCGCCAAAAAGCGCGCCGTGTGGATGACGCCCATGCGGCACAGGTCCTGACGGGCAAGCGTGAAGACGCTGGCACGGCTCAGGACCGCAATCAGCGGGACGGTCGACAACAGGCCGAGGCTGCCGAAAAGCGACGACGGCGCAAGGCCAAGCGTTGTCGACAACTCCTTCCACACGGGGAGCACCATGGCGAGCGTGACGATGCTTCCAGCCATGCCCGAAAGGATGGCCGAGTCCTTGATCGCGCCGAAGCCGCGAAGACCGCGCTTATGTGCCCAGGCGAGCAGCAGGCCGTCGCCCGCATACGGAAGGGCCACGGCATTGACGATCTGCTTGCGGCACACGGCCGCGAGCAGCCCCTTGGGCTGGTTCCACAATGGTCCCAGCATGGCCTTGTCAGCGACGGGCGCATGGAAATAGGTGACGATCAGCAAAAGCCAGAACAAGCCACCCGCCGACATCGCGAGCCGCAGGCCAGCCCAATCCATGCCGCGCGCCGCATACAGCACAATGCCGAGGACGCCCGCCGAAGCGCAGACGCCAAGCCACTTCGACATGGCACTGCCCGAGCGGCGGCAGGCACGGCGCAAAATATCGATGCGGTGGTCGATCATTTGCTGCGCGCGCCAACTCGCGAACGCCGCGCCCCATTCCCCCACGAAAATCATTTTTGCCCCTGACCCATTTGTAGTCAGAGACGTTGCAAACCCGCGCGCACCGCACCCGGTTTTAACGATTTATTTTCCATGACAGGCATTGCACGGTCGCAAGGTCTGTCGAACAAGAACCCATGAGCGAGTTCACTGGGCTGAAAGCCGTGCTAATTGCCGAGCGCCCGCTGCTGGTGCGCTTGATGCGTGCGCGGATCGACCCCCCGGAAGACGCCGAAGACCTTTGGCAGGAGCTGTGGCTCAAGATTGAGGCGGCGCCGTCGGGCCCGGTCGCAGATCCCGTTGCGTTCTTGTGCCGCATGGCAATCAATCTCGCCAGCGACCGTCGTCGCTCGAAGGGCCGTGCGGCATCCCGCGACGCGGCCTGGCACGAGCACCAGGCCGGCGCCACCGAATACCCAAGCCTCGATCGGGATCTCATCGCGCGCGACGAACTCAAACGGGTCGAGCGCGCGATTGCCGAGATGCCAGAGCGCACCCGCGAAGCGCTTCACCAATTCCGGGTCGAAGGACGAAGCCAGCGCGAAATCGCCGCGACTATGGGCATCACCGTGAGCGGCGTCGAAAAGCTGCTGAAACGGGCATATCGCCTTCTTGCTGATTTGAAGGTGGATCGGGGTGCGGATGGGACCGGTCCGCAACGTCTGATCAATGAAGGAGCGCCGGACGATGACTGATGCGCAGATGTCTGTGGCATTCGAGGAAGCGCTCGATTGGCGGTTGCGCGAGCCCGACCTCGATGCGGAGGGCTGGCGCGCATTTGCAGACTGGATCGACGCCGACCCGGCGAATGCCGTCGCGCTGGCGCGCATAGATGCCGTCGACGATGCCACCGTAGTGGTCGGCGCGCGCCGCCGGCTATTCAGATCGGACCGCGCCGCGCTCGACGGGCGCTGGGCGAAACGCTTCATGATCGGCGGAGCCGCCGTGGCAGCGGGGATAGTTGCCGTCGTCATCGGCACCCCGACGGCCCAACCCGTCACCGAAATTGCTACGCGTCCGGGGGAGGTACGCACCGTAGCATTTGGTGACGGGTCGCGGGCGACGCTCAACGGCGGGACTGTCCTGCGGTATGCGGGGGCTGCGCCGCGAACGATCGAACTGGCCAGCGGCGAGGCGATGTTCGTGGTTCATCATGATGCCGCGAACCCCTTCCGTGTCACGTCTCGCGGCGAAACGATCGAGGATGTCGGCACGGTCTTCAACGTCGTCCGCAGCAATACCGGATTGCGAGTCGCCGTGGCCGAAGGTCGCGTAACCTTCGATCCGGACGGGATGCGCGTGAGCCTAGCAGCGGGGCGCGAACTCAATCTGGACCAGCCGACGCGAAGAGCAGCCGTGCGTAACCTGGCGCCTGCCAGTGTCGGCAGCTGGACCGCCGGCTTGCTGAGCTTTTCGGCCGACAGCCTTGGCGACGTTGCCGGCGCCGTCGAACGCCGGACGGGCGCGCGCATCAACATGGATGCGGACTTGATGCACAAGCCGTTTACCGGCAGCGTGCGCGTGTCGGGCGATGCCGACCGCGACGTGCCGCACCTGGCCGCGCTGATTGGGGTTGACGCACGACACGATGGGGCGCGCTGGATTTTATCGAAGTCGCGTTAAGCCTGCCGCAGCGCTGGCGCTGTGTGTGACGCCGCTCTCGCTGTCGGCCGCGCCCCGGATCACTATTGCGGCAGGGACGCTCGATCGCGCCATCGCAGCTCTTGCTGCACAGGGCGGTCGCGAAATCGTCAGTATCGAACCCGGCCTTGCGCGGGTCCAGGTTCCCGCCGTCGTCGCGACATCGGTGGACCGCGCCCTGAAGCTGATGCTGCGCGATACGGGCTATATGGCTGTCGCGCGCGCGGGCGGCTGGCAGATCATCCGGCGCCCGCCTTCTTCGCCGAGACATAGCGCAGCGCCGAAACCGGTGCTCGGCGGCGAGATTATCGTCACGGGCGGCAAGCAGAACCAGTCGCTCGCGCGATATCCTGGAAGTGTCACCATTGCGCTGGACACCGACAGGGACGACGCGGCGTCGCGACCGGGCGATCTCGACGATATTGCCCGTGCCATTCCCGTACTCCAGTCGACAAGCTTCGGCGAGGGGCGCAACAAGCTGTTCGTCCGCGGCATCGCGGACAGCAGTTTCAACGGTGCGACGCAGTCACCCACCAGCGTGTACTTCGGCGATGCGCAGCTCGGCTTTGCCAGCCCCAATCCCAGCATCAAGCTTTTTGACATTGAACGGATCGAGGTGCTCGAGGGACCCCAAGGTACGCTCTACGGCTCGGGAGCCATCGGCGGTATCGTCCGGATCGAACCGAAGCGTCCCGACCTTTCGCAGCCGGCTGCAACGGTAAGCCTGGGCGCTACGCTCGGCATCACGACCGATCCCGGTTTCGACTCGGCGATCATGGCCAATTTGCCGATCGTGGATAATACGCTGGGCATCCGGGCGGTCGCCTACCGGACACGCGATGGCGGCGTGCTCGACCTACGCGATCGCGGCCTGCTCCCCAATCAGGTCGATATCGAGGGAGCGCGTCTTGCGGCACGCTTGAATTTGGCGAGCTGGGATGTTGAGGCGAGCGGCCTGACGCAGACCATCGATGCCAAAAACAGCCAATATGCCGAGACCGCGCCGGTAAGCATGCGGACCGCCGGGCTGGCGCAGCCGTTCGACAGCACGATCCAGGTCGGCAGACTGGTCATCAGGCATGACATGGGCGCGTCGCTCAGACTCCTGTCCTCGACAGCCCTTGTGCGCCGAAGCTCGCTCGACACATTCGACGCGACGTCCGCTGCGGTTCGACCAACGGTCTACACGATCGCGCGTACGGCTTCGCTCTTTGCCCAGGAAGTGCGGCTCTTGAAGGAATGGCGCAACGGCGGATCATGGGTCGTGGGCGGTGGTTTCCTGCGGGCAAGCGATGCTCAGGCGCGGTCGCTCGGCATCCCCGACGCGCCCGTGGAGCTCGATGAGGTGACGAACATCACCTATGCCTTCTCGGGGTTCGCGCAGGCGACTTTGCCGATCGGTCCAAGGTTGCAGGTGACGCTCGGTACCCGCATCACCTATTCGCGAACCGATGGTCAGCCGGCGACCATCCGGGGGATCGCCCCGGTCGTTCGCGGCATGCCGACGACTCGTGTCGACCCGACGCTGGCCGTCGCCTGGCAGGCGGCACCCCGCCTCTCGCTGTTCGCGCGGATGCAGACCGGCTATCGTACGGGCGGCATTGCCGTTGCGCGCGGCGTGGGGCGTGTCGCCGACTTCAAGCCCGATTCCATCGTCATGGGAGAGGTCGGCCTTCGGCGGCGCGGCGCGCTTCATCATGGTCCGACCCTGTCACTTGCCGCATCCTATGCCGACTGGACCGGGATCCAGGCCGACTTGATCAGTTCTCGGGGCCTTCCCTACACGGTGAATCTGGGGAATGCGCAGCTTGCGGCCATCGAAGCGTCCATAGACTGGGAAATCCTGAACGGTCTGTCTGCTGAAGGATCGATGTTGCTCGCGCACAGCCGCCTCACCGGCCAGCTTGTCCAGCAATCCGGCCGAAACAACCAGCGCCTGCCCGACACCCCGGCTTTTTCGATGGGCGCCGGCATGCGGTATCGCTGGCCTTGCTGGTCGGCCGCGTGCCACGCCGCTGCGGACTTTCGCTATACCGGTCGTTCGGTACTCGGCCCCAATGCGCTGCTCGATACCAGCCAAGGCGACTATGCCACCGTCAATGCCGGGGCAGGACTGGATATCGACAAAATCAGCTTCTCGCTGAACGTCGAAAACATCACGAACAGCCGGGCCAACCAGTTTTCCTACGGTAATCCGCTGACGATTTCGGCCCGCAATCAGACGGCCCCGCTTCGCCCCCTTTCGGTGCGTTTGGGGGTCGCATACGCGCTTTGAGCATGTGGAATGCCGGCGGACCCGCGAGCCCGCCTAGATGGTAAGGCGGTGCAATCACGTAATGAGCAAGTCTGGTGGAGCTGAGCGGGATCGAACCGCTGACCTCGTCATTGCGAACGACGCGCTCTCCCAACTGAGCTACAGCCCCTCACCAGAAAACGCCGCGCCTTGGGAAGCGCTGCGAAGCCGGACCCCTTAACGGCGCCTCCGCATGGATGCAACGCTCTCTTTGCAGCGCTAGTTTGCCGCCACGCGCCAGATGCGGTTGCCGACGTCGTCAGCCACGAGCAAGTCGCCCTTGCTGCGCGTAATGACGCCGACCGGGCGGCCTTGCGCCTGGCCCTTCGCATTCAGAAAACCGGTCAGCACATCATGCATTTGACCCTTGGGAAAGCCGAGCGCGTTGAAACCGACGAAGACCACCTTGTAGCCGGATACCGGCTTGCGGTTCCATGACCCGTGCTGGCCGATGAACGCCCCCTTCTGGAACGGCCCCAGCGAGCCGAACGCAAGGCCGAGAGAAGCCGTATGCGGCCCCAGCGCATATTCCGGACGGTGGGTATATTGCAGCAAGTCAGGCCGCGATTCCACGCGCGCGTCTTCGTAGCCGCCCCAGTAGCTGTACGGCCAACCGTAGAAGGCGCCGAAATCGGCACGCGTCATATAGTCTGGCGCGAGGTCGCCCCCAAGCATGTCGCGCTCGTTGACGACGGTCCACAGGGCCTTGCTCTGCGGTTCCCACGCCATGCCCACCGGATTGCGCAACCCGGAGGTCACGATCCGCACGGCCTTGGTCGCAAGGTTCAGCTCGAGGATGTTGGCGCGGTTCGTCTCGGCGTCCATGCCGTTCTCGCCGATGTTCGAGGACGAACCGACCGAGATGAAGAGCGACTGCCCGTCGGGCGACGCGACGACGTTCTTGGCCCAGTGATTGCCGCCGCCGGGGAGAGCCATGACCTTCTTCGGCGTTGCAGAGACCTTCGTCTCACCCGTCGTGTAAGGCACGACGACCAGCGCATCATGATTGCCGATGTACAGCTGGTCCCCGACCAGCGCCATGCCGAAGGGAGAGTTGAGACCTGTCAGGAAGGGCGTCTTCAGGTCGGCGACGCCGTCACCATTTGTATCGCGCAACAGCGTGATCCGGTTCGCGCTCGGCACGCCGGCGCCGACATAATTCATCAAGGCGCCCATAATCCAGCCGGTGATCCCGCCGCCTTCGCGCGGCGGAGAGTTGGTTTCGGCCACCAGCACATCGCCGTTGGGCAGTTCGTACAACCAGCGCGGGTGATCGAGGTCGCGGGCAAAAGCGACAACGTTCAACCCAGCGGCAGCCACCGGCTTTGCTTCGCCGGTCCAGCCGACAGGCTGGGCCAGGCCGACGGTCGGAATTTTCTCCGGGCGAGCATCGGTAATTTTCGGGCGGGTACCCGACACGGCTTCGACAGGTAGCTGGGCGGGCACACCGCGCGTGAGGTACCAGAACGCACCCGCGCCAATCAGCACGAGCAGCAGGAGGGACGACAGGATCTTGGCGCGAAGGGTCATGCTCGCGATATGGCGATCACTTGGCCGCCGCGCCAGCCTGTGTGTCGATAATCGGTGGATGCAATCGCAGCCGCGTCGCACGGCGGCCGTCGCCTTCGGTCACCTCGATGCGCCATCCGCTGTCATGCAGCAGCATTTCGCCCGGTTGCGGGACATGACCGGCCAACACAAAGGCAAGCCCGCCGATCGTATCGACGTCCTCGTCGATTTCGGCGAGCCGCGGATCGATGGTTTCCGCCACGTCCTCGAGCTCGGCGCGCGCATCGGCCTCCCACATGCCGTCCTCGAGCTGGATCATCAGTGGAACCACGGCATCGTCGGTCTCGTCCTCGATATCGCCGACGATTTCCTCGACCAGGTCCTCGATCGTGACCAGTCCTTCGGTTCCCGAATATTCGTCGATGACGATCGCCAGATGAATGCGCTGACTGCGCATCTCTGCAAGCAGGTCAAGCACGCCCATCGACTGCGGCACATAGAGCGGCTGGCGGATCAGCCCCAGGATCGTCTCAGGAAACGGTTCGCCCCGCGCCAGCAATGCAAAGGCGTCCTTGATGTGGATCATGCCGACTACCTCGTCGAGGCTGTCGCGATAAACCGGCAGGCGGCTGTGCGGCGCGTCGGCAAGGACGGCAACCAATTCGGCAAAGCTCGAATTCTCGGGGATGGCCACGATGTCGGCGCGCGGTACGCCCACATCGTCGACCGTACGCTTTCCGAAGCTCAGAAGATTGCGCACCATCTGGCGCTCGACGGGGGACAGGTCGCCCTTCTCGTCGGGCGCAGGGTCGCCTTCGTGATCGTCGATCGCTTCCTCGATCTGTTCGCGCAACGTGGGCTCGGGCGTATCGCCGAAGAGTGCGCGGACCGTGCTCCAAATGCCTCCCCCGGAAGCATGGGCGTCGCGGCTACTATCGCCTTCTTTCATTTGGGGGTTTCAAAGTCCTGATAGGGGTCGTGCAGACCCAGCGATGCCATGGCGGCCCGCTCGATCGCTTCCATGGCGTCGGCATCGACGTCGTTCATGTGATCATGTCCTAACAGATGAAGCACCCCGTGCACAATCAGGTGCGCGGCATGGGCTTCCAGCGGGACGTCCTTCTCCGCTGCCTCGCGCGCGCAAACGCCATGCGCGAGTACGATATCACCGAGCAATATCTCCCCATCGTCCGTGTTGCCGAGGCTTTCGATCAGATCGGGCTGGACCATCGGGAAGGAGAGGACATTCGTCGGCTTGTCCTGCTGGCGATACTGGCGGTTGAGGACGTGCACCTCATCGTCGGACGTCAACCGGACGGCAATCTCGATCGTCGCGGCTGTCCCGCTGAGCGCGGCCTGCGGACTGGCGTCAATGGCTGCCTGAGCCGCGCTTTGCGCCAGACCTTGCCAATCAAGGTCGGGCCAAGGCGCCTCGCAAAGCGCCGCAACTTCGATCACTCCCTGCCCTCATACGCCTCGACGATGCGCCCGACGACCGGATGGCGAACGACGTCGCCGACGCCGAAGCGGACCATGCCGATGCCCTCCACACCCTCCAGCTTGTCGACGGCGTCGTTGAGGCCCGACTCCTGCCCCTTGGGCAAGTCGGTCTGCTTGGGATCGCCGCACACGACCATGCGGCTATTCTGGCCGAAGCGAGTGAGGAACATTTTCATTTGGGCCGGCGTCGTATTCTGGGCCTCGTCCAGAATGATGAAGCTTTCGGCCAGCGTGCGACCGCGCATGAAGGCAATGGGCGCTATCTCGATCTCGCCGCTGGCAATACGCCGCTCGACCTGTTCGGCCGGCAGGCAATCGTACAGGGCATCGTACAGCGGCCGCAGGTAGGGATCGACCTTTTCCTTCATGTCGCCCGGCAAGAAACCGATTTTTTCCCCCGCCTCAACCGCGGGGCGCGAGAGGATCAGCCGGTCGACGCTCCCCGTGATCAATTGCGACACCGCCTGGGCCACGGCAAGATACGTCTTTCCCGTCCCTGCCGGCCCCAGCGCAAAGATGATGTCGTGCGAGATCAGCGCTTCCATGTAGCGCGTCTGCGTGGCCGAACGCGGGACGATGGTCTTCTTGCGCGTGCGGATCATGATGCTGGGCGGCGACGCGACGTCATGGCGAATGATGCCGTCGAGCGTGGGCTCGGCCGACATGGCGATTACCGCATCCACTTCGCCCGTATCGATGTCCTGGCCCTGGACGACCCGGTTGTAGAGCCCGGTCAGCACGTCGCGGGCACGAGCGCAGGCCGCCGCTTCCCCCTCGATCTGCAGCTTGTTGCCCCGCGCCGCGATATAGACGCCGAGCCGGTTCTCGATGGCGACCAGATTACGGTCATATTCGCCGAGCACCCGCGCCAGCAATTGCGGTTTGTCGAACGTGACTTCGATACGACTGCGGTCGCCCAACTGGGCGGGCACGGGCTTCTTGGGCACTCAGGCGGCCAGTTTCATCGGGGCGGTTCCAGTCAGGCTGTTGGGTCCGGCGGCAGTCAAATCAACTTCGGCAAGGTCGCCGATGGCAAGCAGGGGGTCAATAACATGGACTGATTGCAGCCACGGCGATTTGCCGAGCAACTGTCCCGGCAACTTGCCCGCGCGTTCGATCAGCACGGTCGTGCGACGACCGACGCTCGCGACGTTGAACGCATGTTGCTGTTCGTTGAGTGCCGACTGCAGGCGTTGCAGGCGTTCGTCCATCACGGCTTTGGGCACTTGCGCCCCCATCGCCGCAGCCGGCGTACCGGGACGCGGCGAATAGGTAAAGCTGAACGCCTGCGCATAGCCCACCGACTCCACGATCCCCAGCGTCGCCTCGAAATCCGCTTCGGTTTCGCCCGGGAAGCCGACGATGAAATCGCCCGAAATCGCGATGTCGGGTCGGCTCTCGCGGACCCGGTCGATCAGCCGCAGATACTGGTCCCGATCATGACTTCGATTCATGGCCTTCAATACCCGGTCGCTGCCCGATTGCACCGGCAAGTGGAGGAAAGGCATCAGCTTTTCGACATCGCGGTGGGCATCGATGAGGCCTTGACGCATGTCGTTGGGATGACTGGTTGTGTAGCGGATGCGCGCGAGGCCGGGAAGCTTGTCGAGCGCTACGATCAGGTCGTGCAGCCCACGTCCGCCGTCATCCCATGCGTTGACGTTCTGGCCCAGAAGCGTGACCTCTCGCGCGCCGCCGTCGACGAGCGCGCGCGCTTCGTCCATGATCGCGTCGAAACTCCGCGAGACTTCGGCACCGCGCGTATAGGGCACGACGCAATAGGTGCAGAATTTGTCGCAACCTTCCTGCACGGTCAAAAACGCCGAAGGCCGCCCGGAACCACGAACCGGCAGGGACTCAAACTTCGACCGGGCGGGCATGTCGGTATCGACCTGGGCCTTCCCGCTGGCTTTGGCCGCCGCGAGCAGGGCGGGCAGTCGGTGATAGGCCTGCGGGCCGACGACGACATCGACTTCGCGGGCGCGCCGCGCCACCTCCGCGCCTTCCGCCTGCGCGACGCACCCGGCTACGGCGATCATCGGGCGGGTACCGTCTTCACGACGCAGCGAACCTATTTCGGAATAGACCCGGTGCACGGCCCGCTCGCGGATGTGGCAGGTATTCAGGACGACCACATCGGCGTCGGCGGCACCGGTAGCGGCGACCATGCCTTCCCCTTGCAGCAACTCTCCCATGCGATCACCATCGTAGACGTTCATCTGGCAGCCGAACGACCTGACGTGGAATTTGCGCGGTGCGGCCATGGCGTCCGTCATAACGCCACTGCCGGGGAAGCTGAACCGCTTTCGTCGAAATTCGCAATGGCGCCCGAACTCCAGGCGTCGTGCCCGATAAACGTGCCCGCCGGGCGACCGAGCACACGCGAAAGGGCGACGGCAATCCGCGCCCGCGCCTCGGCCGCGATTGCTTTGCGCCCGACGAAATCCTCAGGGGAAAAGGGCGTCAGAAATTCGACGCCGACGCGAAAACTGCCCCGACGCGCCAGGACGCGCAGCGCGTTGTTGGCGCCGCTTTCCTTGCCGAGCCAGCCGATTTCGGGACCGACCGCCCCGTAATCGAGCATCAGCGGCTGGACGACCACGCCGGGCGGCGGCGGCTCGAGGATTTTCAGCAAGGAGGATTTGAACGGGAGAAGCGACCGGCCGTCGTCGGTCGTGCCTTCCGGGAAGATGGTGACCGACCACGTATCGGTCAGCGCCTCCCGCAACCGCTCGATTTGCTCGGCAACGCCCACGCGGTCTTCGCGCGACACAAAGACGGTCCGGTTGAGCGTCGACAGCCAGCCTACGACCGGCGCATCGCGGATTTCCGCCTTCGCGACGAAGGCACTGCCGCTAGCGCCCGCGATAACCAATATGTCGATCCAGCTGATATGGTTCGAGATGAACACGACGTCGCGGCGGACGCTCGTCCCGCTTTTTTTCGCGCGCGCGCCCGCAATCCACCCGGTCCATCCCAGGAAATATCGCGGCCAGGGCGACGGGATGCGGACCGCGCGCCACAAATAGTGAAGCACCACCAGTGGAATCAGGATCACGACAATGCCAAGGCCGCGAACGACGATGCGGGTCCAGCCGATCGCCGAAATCGCAGGCGGATTCCCCGCCGCCGCGTCTAGCCGAGCCTGATTAAACTGGCCGTTCGATGGCGACGCCATAAAGCTCCATGCGGTGGTCGACGAGCCGGAACCCCAGCTTTTCGGCGATCTGCTTTTGCAGCGCTTCGATTTCGGGATCGACGAATTCGATGACTTTCCCGGTCTCGACGTCAATCAGATGGTCGTGGTGAGCTTCCGCTGCCGCTTCGTAGCGGGCCCGTCCGTCGCCGAATTCGTGGCGCTCGAGAATGCCGGCTTCCTCGAACAAGCGGACGGTGCGATAGACTGTGGCAATCGAGATGCCCGAGTCAATCGCCGACGCACGCGCATGAAGCGCCTCGACATCGGGATGATCCTCGGCATCGGAAAGAACACGTGCGATAACGCGACGCTGCTCTGTGATCCGAAGCCCTTTTTCGGCGCACAACGCCTCAATATCGATTCTGCGATGCATTGGGGCGACGCTAGCCGAAAGCCCGCGTCGCCGCAAAGCGCATTCGATTTAGCGGACCGCTTTGCGGCGGCCCTTGGTGCCGAGCCCGATGCTTTTGGCGAGCGTGCGGCGCTGCTCGGCATAGTTGGGCGCGACCATCGGATAGTCGGCGGGCAGACCCCATTTCGCGCGATACTGATCGGGCGTCATGTTGTAGTGCGTCATCAAGTGACGCTTCAGCATCTTCAGCTTTTTGCCATCCTCGAGACAGACGACGTAATCGGGCTTGATCGACGCGCGGATCGAAACGGCAGGTTCCTGCTTGGCCTCGGGTGCAATAGCAACAGGCCCTGCAAGCGCAGCAAGTGCGCCGTGAACATTTGAGATCAGCGTCGGCAAGTCGTTCACTGCGACACTATTGTTGCTGACATGCGCGGCAACAATGTCCGCAGTCAGCGTGATGAAGGTTTCTTGCATTTCGTTTTCGTCGGCCATGAGCCAGTCCGTTCCCTGTGTAAAAGCTTCGAACAACAATCCGCGCTAGAACGCCGCGCTTAGTCGCGACGCGTAACCGATAAGCTAAAGATTTTGTTATCCAATTTTAGCGCAAGGACAAGCGATATGTGAATGCATCACGACGAAGTCCGTCGGCACCACGGTAGTACTGCGGTCTAATACCGACCTGCTGGAAGCCAGAATCTTCATAAAACCGGCGTGCAGGATTGTCGCTTCGCACTTCGAGGAAATAACTCGCCGCGCCGGCTGCTCTGGCTGTTGCCACGCTTTGTTCCAACAGCGCCCTGCCGATACCTTGGCGCTGCATGTCGGGACGCACGGCAAGCAACATGAGTTCTGCCTCATCGAAAACCGTGCGCACAAGCGCAAAGCCGGCGGCATGCGACGTGCGTGCAATCAGCAATTGCGCCCCGGGCATGGCGATCACGCCGGTGCATTGCGCCGCCGTCCAGGCCTCACCGAACTGCGCATCGAAGGCGCAGTTCATGACCGACATGACGTCGGCAAGCCCGTCGATGCCGTGGAGCGATATGGTGATCAAGCGACGGCCATGGGCTTGGCGTCCGCCCCCCGCCCGTAGAGTGGCACGGGCGAGAGCGTGCACAGTCCCGGCGGCAAATGGATGGCGGCGCGGGCGTCCGGCAGGATATCGACGGCTTCGGCGGAAATGCCGGCAGCCCTTAGCCGATGTGCAGCGTTGCCGACAAGTCGCCTCGCCGAGAGCTGCGTCACGACTTCATCGAATGGCAGTGACCGGGGCGCCATCGTCTCGACGAGAGGTTCTCCCGCATATTGCCCGATGAAAACTTCGCCATGCCCCCCTTCGATTACTACGATCGTGTCCGCGCGGCCACCGTCCGCCGCGGCGAGCAGCGCCAGCGAGGCATAACCATGGACGGGTACGCCCCAGGCGAAGCCCAGCGCGCGCGCGGCCGCGATCCCGACCCGGATGCCGGTGAAGCTGCCCGGCCCGACATCCACCAGAATTGCGTCGCAAAGACCGCCTTGCGGCAAACCGGCGATCATCGGCACCAAACGCTCGGCATGGCCGCGCGCGATGGCAGCATGGTCCGAGGCGACAACGCGACCATCCTCGATCAAGGCGACCGAACAGGCAGCCATGGCCGTCTCGATCGACAGGACCCTCACAGAATTGTGTTGAACCGATCGAAAGCGGGCCGCGGCAGGCGTTCGAAGATCGTCGCCGGGTCCCCGTGCCCGAGCGTGGAAATGAAATTCGATTTCACCGGGGTGCCGGCAAAGAAGTCGGCATCGACGCCGGCATTGTCGAACCCCGACATGGGCCCCGTGTCAAAGCCGAGCGCGCGCGCCGCGAGAATGAAATAGGCACCTTGCAGCGACGAATTTCGCATCGCGGTCGTGGCAATCGCCGTCTCTTTTCCGGCAAACCAGCTGCGCGCATCGGCTGGCGGAAACAATTCGGGCAGCTGTTCGTAGAATTCCATGTCCATGCCGATGATGACCGTCACGGGCGCCGCGAGGATCTTGGGGCCGTTGGTGCCGCTGGCGTGCGCCGCCAACCGCGCCTTGGCCTCTGCGGTCTCGCACCACACGAGGCGTGCGGGAAGGCAGTTGGCCGATGTTGGGCCAAATTTCATGACTTCCCAGATGGCGTCCATATCCCCGCGGGTCACGGGCTCGCCGGTATATCCGTTGTAGCTACGCGCGGTGCGAAACAGCTGGTCGATCGCGGCATCGTCGAGTCTGGGCATTTAGGCTCCGGGGTAGAGAGGGTCAGACGGCGAGGACTTCGGTCACCTCGGGCACATAATATTTCAGCAGCGATTCGATGCCGTTCTTAAGTGTTGCCGAAGATGACGGGCATCCCGAACACGCGCCCTGCAACTGCAGATAGACCTTGCCCTGCTGGAACCCGCGATACACGATATCGCCGCCATCGCTTGCCACTGCCGGACGGACGCGCGTTTCGATGAGATCCTTGATCTGGTCGACGATATCGGCGTCGGCCGGATCATCGGCAAAGCTGTCCGCGCGCGGCACTGAAATGCCCGCGGCACTCGCAGGCTTGAACAGCGGCATGTTCGCCGAGAAGTGGTCGAGCAATACATTGAGCACATCCGGCTTCAGATGCGTCCAGTCCACGCCGGGCGCTGCCGTCACCGACACAAAAGCATGGCCGAAGAAAACGCCAGTCACGTCACCCAGGGCAAAGAGCGCCTCCGCCAGGGGCGAGGCTGCGGCCTCTTCGGGCGTTGCGAAATCCCGGGTGCCCATGTCCATAACCGTGCGACCGGGCAGGAATTTCAGCGTGGACGGATTGGGTGTGGTTTCAGTCTCGATCAGCATGAGTCGCATGTGGGCGGCTTAAGCCGCCAGTGCAACCCGCGCGCCGATGGTCCGCAAGTCTTCCACGAATCTTGCATATTCCTCTTCGGCGGCGGCCCGGTCCTCGATCCGCAGCAGATAGCTGGGATGCACGGTGATCCATGCCTCGCCGCCGCCGGGCAATTCGAGCGCGCGCCCGCGTTCGCGCGAGATCGTCATGACCTTGCCGAACAGGCTTCGCGCCGCCGTCGCGCCCAGCGCCACGATGACCTGGGGCCGCACGATGTCGCGTTCCTGGTCGAGCCACCACCGGCACGCCTCGATCTCGCCCGCGCCTGGCTTCGAATGGATACGGCGCTTGCCGCGCTGCTCGAACTTGAAGTGCTTGACTGCATTGGTGACATAGGCGCGCGTCCGGTCCACCCCCGCTTCGGCCAGCGCCTTGTCGAACACCTGCCCGGCAGGGCCGACGAAAGGATGGCCGGCAAGGTCCTCCTGGTCACCGGGCTGTTCGCCGACAAACATCAGCGGCGCATCGACCGGTCCTTCGCCGAACACCGTCTGGGTCGCCGGTTTCCACAACGGGCAGCGCGTGCAGCCCAGCGCTTCCTCGCGGAGCGCGTCCCACGCGATCGCACTGTTGCTGCCCACGTCCTTCGCCCGTTCGATCATGCCGCTCTCCCGTGCCTGCGCCGCCGCCAGCAATTGCGGCACCAACGCGGTTTCGGGCATGTTTTTCCAGTATTTGCGCGGCATTTCCTTCAGCATTGCGCCAACCTTCACCCGCGCCGGGTTGAAGATGCTCGCATAATAGGTCTTCCACACTTCCTCGACGGGATCGCCGTCGGGCGCGTCGGACTTTGCCGCGCCCGGCCCCTCGGTCAGCGTGTGCCGGTCCCAGTGGATCGTCAGTTCGGGCGTCAGGATCGACCAGCGCATGCTGGCGAACCGCCGCACGAAAAACCCGGCATTCGCGCGGACGATGTGGTGCTCGGGCTCGAACCAAGCCACGAACCGTTCGTGCATGCCGCCGCCCAGCTGGTCGAACACTGGCACTTCGCGGAAGCGCAGAAAGGCGCGCATCTTGTGAATGTCGCGGCGCACGGCCTTGGCAAGTTCGTCGCAGCGGCGAACCAGCGGATCGGCATGGTCGTCGATCAGCGTGCGCTGCACCTGCAGCCGCCACAGCAACGCATAGAGCAGCGCAAAACGTTCGGGGTCCGAATGACACACGACGCTACGGGCAAGTTCGACGAAGGCACGCGGCACCGAAAGCGTGCTCTGCGGCCCGGTCGGAAAGTCGTTGTCCGCGAACAGGTCGGGTTCGCCCTGGTTCCAGACGACCCCCTCGGGCGGGACACCCGCCAGCACCAGCGCACGCGCCGCATCGCGCCACCCTTCGAAATCGTCGGGTTCCGCAAGGACGACGCTGTGCAACGTGGTTGTCAGTCGCGTTCTTCCTTTTCGGCCGGATCGATCGCCTCGGCTTTTTCGATCTCCTCGGGCTTGCGCTCCGAAAACACCGTGGCGAGTCGCGCGGCATCCTCATCCGACAGCGCTTGAGCCGCGGCGGGGAACATCTCTTCCTCTTCCTCGGTGATGTGATGATCGTATTCGGTCCGCAGCGCATCGAAGGCGTGTTGCCAGTCGTCCGAGCCGTCGGCCTTGGCGACCTCGACGATCATCTCGTCGATCTCCTTGTGCTCGCTCACTGAATGCCGCGCGTCATCCTGAAGATCGGGGTTGGCCATCATCGTGGCATAAAGCGTCTGCTCCTCAGCGGCGGCATGCGCCGACACGTCGATACGAAACTGTTCGAACAGGCCCGGCCGATCCGATTCCGACGCCTCGGCGATGATGCTCAGCATGGTACGATGGCGGTCATGATCGGCCTTCAGGCTGTCGAAAATCGTGGCGTTCGCCATATTCTGTGCTCCGGTTTCTCCCTCAACCGATCAGGCCGCGAAAAGCTCCAGCTGTTCGACCTTCGGCGCCACGCGTGCGCGCAGATCGGCGCGGTCGAGCAACGCCGTCGGGCGCCAGTCGCTCGTCGAAATGAAAGGCCGCAGCTTCGTGAGCGAGACAGTGAGCCGACCGACATCGGCAAGCGTCAGCTGGCGGTAACGGCGCGCCGCGAGGATGGCCTTGACCGCCTTGGTCCCCAGCCCCGGCACCCGCCACAGCGCCTCGCGCGGCGCCCGGTTGACGTCGACCGGGAAACTCTCGCGAAACTTCAGCGCCCAGGCGAGCTTCGGGTCAATGTCGAGCGGCAGCATGCCGTCGACGGTCGCGTCCTGCACTTCGCCGGGCGCAAAGCCATAGAAGCGCATCAGCCAGTCCGACTGGTAGAGCCGGTGCTCGCGCATCAGCGGCGGGCGCTTGAGTGGCAGCACGGCGCTGGCATCGGGAATTGGCGAGAAGGCCGAGTAATAGACCCGCCGCATGCCGAAGCGGTCATACAGCCCGCTCGCCCGCACCACGATGTCGCTGTCGGTCGCGGCGTCGGCGCCGACGATCATCTGCGTCGATTGCCCCGCCGGCGCGTATCGTGGCGCCGACTTGTACTTCTTCTGCGCGTCGCGCGCGTCGATGATCGACGCCTTCATCTCGCCCATCGCGCCTTCGATCCGTTCGACCGACTTTTCGGGCGCAAGTCTTTTCAGGCCGCCGACGGTCGGCAGCTCGACATTGATCGACACGCGGTCGGCATGCAGTCCGGCGGCCTCGACCAGCGCGGGGTCGGCATCGGGAATGGTCTTCAGATGAATATAGCCGCGAAAATCGTGGTCCTCGCGCAGCGACCGCGCCACCTCGACGAGTTGTTCCATCGTGTAGTTCGAACTGCCGATGATGCCCGACGACAGGAACAGCCCCTCGATATAATTGCGCTTGTAGAAGGCGATCGTCAGGTCGACGACTTCCTTGGCGGTGAATCGCGCACGGCGGACGTTGCTACTCTTGCGGTTGATGCAATAATGGCAGTCGAAGATGCAGCTGTTCGTCAGCAAGATCTTCAGCAGCGAGATGCAACGGCCGTCGGGCGCATAGGCATGGCAAATTCCCATGCCCTCGGTCGACCCTAGTCCCTTGCCATCCTTCGAGTTCCGCTTGCTCGTGCCCGACGAGGCGCACGACGCGTCATATTTCGCGGCATCAGCCAGGATTTCGAGTTTCTGCCGGGTATCGAGTTGGGCCATTCGTTCGTTATATGTTCCATTTACCTAAAGGTAAAGCGGACCAAATCAACGACTTATACGATTACCGAACGGCGACGGCAGCAAAGCCGGGCGCGTCAGGTCCGACGTGCAACAGCAGCTTGGCGGGCATCACCTCGACGCGAAACTTGGTGGTCTCCACGGTCTCGCCATCGAGATTGACGAACAGCGGCTCATGGCTTGTGAATTCGATCCAGGCGCTGCGCGCGGTCTTCGTCATGGCATCCGCGATTGCCGTGCCCGACACGGGGTTGATCCAGTCGAGCAGCGCAGACGCCCGCTCGACGCCCGACATTTCGGGCAGGATGGTCAGGTCCAGCAGGCCGTCGGCGAGGTCGGCATCCGGGCAAAGCACGACGCCGCCGCCCGCTTGCCGCCCATTGCCGATTGCCGCCGCGATGAAAGCGCCCTCCCACTCGAATCCTTCGGCCCGGAAGCGGCCGGTCGAGCCCGAGAGGTCGCCGAACCGCGAGACGCCGGTCAGGAGATAGGCAAGCCCCCCCAGCCGCTTTTTCAGGTCCGGGTCGGTTTCCGCCGTCACCCGTGCGCCGAATCCGCCGGTCGCCATGTTGAAGAACGGCTTGCCGTCGAACTGGCCGACATCGATCGGGCGCGCGGTCTCCCCTGCGGCGATCATCATGGCATGCGTCAGATCGTCCGCCGGGACGCCGATCGAGCGCGCGAAGTCATTGGCCGTCCCGAGCGGCAGGACCGCAAAGCTGCACCCTTCGGGCGGGTTCGCGCCGACCGCCGCACCGAAGACCTCGTTGACGGTGCCGTCGCCGCCGCCGGCGACGATCGTGCCGACCTTGCCCTGCCGCGCCTCGTCGACCGCTTCCCGGGTCAATCGCTCCGCATCCCCTGCCTTTTCGGTCGTGACGACGTCGACCGTGCGGCCCGTCTGGCGCACGGCCGCCAGGGCGTCCGCGACACGGGGGTCGTCGGCGGCCTTGCCATTAAGGATCAGGCGCATCGGTAACATGGCAGGGTCCGGCCTCAAGCGTGCGGGCGGAGGTCGGGCGGAATGGCGCCGTCGCGCAGCATGGCGACCGCGTCGGCGAGGCTCATGACACGCTGTCCATCCTCGCCCAGGGTCCGGATGGCGACCGTGCGCTCCTCGGCCTCGCGGCGGCCGACGACGAGCAGATAGGGCACTTTTGCCAGCGAATGCTCGCGGACCTTGTAGTTGATCTTCTCGTTGCGGATGTCGCTCTCGACCCGCAGCCCGGCCGCAGCCAGCGCCGCCACGACTTCGCCGGCATAACCGTCCGCATCCGACACGATCGTCGCCACCACGGCCTGCACCGGTGCCAGCCACAGCGGAAACTTGCCTGCGTAATGCTCGATCAGGATGCCGATGAAGCGTTCGAAAGTGCCCAATATCGCGCGGTGGAGCATGATCGGCCGGTGCCGGGCACCGTCCTCGGCGATGTAGCTTGCATCGAGCCGCTCCGGCAGCACGGTGTCGGTCTGCAACGTCCCCACTTGCCAGGTGCGACCGATCGCGTCGGTCAGGTGGAATTCGAGCTTCGGCGCATAGAACGCGCCTTCGCCGGGCAGTTCCTCCCAGCCCCATTCCGCCGTGTTGCGGCCCGTCGCCGCCACTGCATCGCGCAGCGACTGTTCGGACCAGTCCCACATCTCGTCGCTGCCGAACCGTTTTTCGGGGCGCAGCGCGAGCTTGATGGCGTAGTCGGAAAAACCCAGGTCGCGGTAGACGAGGTCGAGCAGGTCACAGAAGCGCTGCACCTCGTCGACCAGCTGGTCGGCCCGACAGAAGATGTGCGCATCGTCCTGCGTGAACTGCCGCACGCGCATGATGCCGTGCAGCGCGCCATGCGGCTCGTTGCGGTGGCAGCAACCGAATTCGGCCATGCGCAGCGGCAGGTCGCGATAGCTCTTGAGGCCCTGCTTGAAGATCAGGATATGGGCGGGGCAGTTCATGGGCTTGAGCGCCATCATGTCGCCCTCGCCCTTCAGCACGGGGCCTTCGCCGCCTGCCTGCGGCACCTCGTCGGGTACGGCGAACATGTTCTCGCTGTACTTGCCCCAGTGGCCCGACCGTTCCCACTGGCGCACGTCCATCAACTGCGGCGTCTTGACCTCTTCATAGCCGGCCGCGTCGAGGCGGCGCCGCAGGTAGGACTCGAGCTGGCGCCACAGCAGGAACCCCTTGGGATGCCAGAACACGCTGCCATGCGCTTCGGCCTGCAAGTGGAACAGGTCCATGTCCTGGCCGATGCGCCGGTGGTCGCGCTTGGCGGCCTCTTCCAGCCGGACGAGATGTTCGCTCAGCTGCTTCTTGTTGAGCCAGCCGGTGCCGTAGATGCGGCTGAGCATCGCATTGTTCTGGTCGCCGCGCCAATAGGCACCCGAGACACGCGTGAGCTTGAATGCCGCCGGATCGAGCTTTCCGGTCGAGGGCAAGTGCGGTCCGCGGCACATGTCCATCCACTTGCCGGCGCGATAGACGGTCAGCTCCTCGCCCTCGGGCAATTCGGACGCCCATTCGGCCTTGAAGGTCTCCCCGTCGGCCTGCCAGCGCGCGATCAGGTCGGCGCGGCTCCACACTTCGCGGACCAGCGGCTCGTTGCGGGCAATGATCGCACGCATCTCGGCCTCGATCGCGGGCAGGTCTTCCTCGGTGAACGGCCGCTCGGCAGGCGCGAAGTCGTAGTAGAATCCGTCATCGGTCGACGGACCGAAGGTGATCTGCGTGCCGGGAAACAGGTTCTGCACGGCCTCCGCCAGCACATGGGCATAGTCATGGCGCGCCAGTTCCAGTGCATCGGCTTCGTCGCGCGCCGTGACCAGCGCGAGCGTCGCATCGGCCTCGAGCGGCCGGTCGAGATCACGCAATTCGCCGTCGACGCGCGCCGCCAGCGCTGCCTTGGCGAGGCCCGGCCCGATCGCCGCCGCGATCTGGGCGGGCGTCGTTCCGTGCGCAACTTCGCGCATAGAGCCATCGGGAAGGGCGATCTTGAGCATCTGGGACATCCCCGGCCTATGCCCGCGCCGGGCCGCACGGGCAAGACGAAGGCGGCGTTATGTCAACGTGGCAACGGTTCGTCTTGTTGTCTGAGGTTCATGCAACCCGAGCCCGCAGCGATCATTGAGCGCGGCGTCGCCACAATATGACGACTGAATGACAATCGGAGTTGATTATGCGTAACCTCATTCTCGGTGCCCTGCTCGCCACGGCAGCCGCGACCCCTGCCTTGGCGCAAGACGCTGCTGCCGACGCACCGTTCACCGGTCCGCACGTCGAGGCGCTTGCAGGCTATGACCATCTCGGTGGTACCGACAATGGCCGTGACGGGTTTCTCTATGGCATTGGCGCCGGCTATGACTTCCAGCTCGGCGGTGCAGTTGCCGGGATCGAAGGCGAATATGCCGATTCGACTACGCGCGGCAGCACGACCGACCTGGCGCTGATCGGCGACAGCGCCGGCCTGCGTACCGATCGCGATCTCTACATCGGCGCCCGCGTCGGCGTTGCGGTTGCGCCGTCGACGCTGCTCTACGTCAAGGGCGGCTATACCAATGCCCGCTTCAAGACGATCTACAATGACGGTGCGGGCAACACGCTGAACTTCGGCAACACGACCGACGGCTACCGTATCGGTGCCGGCATCGAGCAGAAGTTCAACCTGTTCGGGCCGTCGGGCTTCGTGAAGGCGGAGTATCGCTACTCGAACTACCGTAACCTCGACGTCGGCTCGACCAATGTCGACATCGACCTCGATCGCCACCAAGTGGTGGCGGGCGTGGGCGTCCGGTTCTAATCCGGATTTCGCTCGGCTGCGCCCGGGCGTCACGCGCAGCGTAGGCGCGGACAAACGGACCGGCCTGGAACGATAAGCAACGGCGCGGGAGCACAGCTCCCGCGCCGTTTGCATATCCACGCTTCATTAACTCCGATATGCGAACCACTTAGCATGACCCGCACCCGTGGTCCCGGCAATCTCGTGGCGCGCCGCCCGCTGACGGTGGCGCGGATCGACGCAGACGCGCATGAAAGCTATGCCGCGATGATCGAGCACGACCTCGGCGGACGGCAATCCAGTTATCGTGCCATCGACGACGGGCTGCCGCCAAGCACCTTGTCGCTGATGGTGCGCCCACTCGCCCTGTTCCTCTTCGCTTGTTCAGCGCTCGTCGTCGTGGCCCTGGCGTGGCTCTATCAGGCGGGGCTGTTCGGCCGGCTCAAGTTCGGCGAGCGTGCGCCGCCGCCCGCCCCTTCGGTCTCGTGGATGGGCGCGCGGCAGCCAACGTTGGCACGGACGTCGGTGGCCCGGACACCGGCGGCACAAGGGGAGCTTGACGTGCCCGCCGCCAAAATCCCCGAACCCAAGCCGGAGCCCGCCCCGCCCGCCGAGGAGCAAGAAGCCGAAGGAAATGAAAGCGCTCAAGGCGGACCGAGCGAGTAATCGCTTGCAAGCTATGTAGCACACGCTACACTTCCCAAAACCTCGGGAAGGAATACCGGATATGGCGGTTTTTAGGACTTATCTGGCCGCGCTGGCGCTGACCATCTTTCTCTACACGGTGGTCGTGATCGCGCGTCATGGATGGAACCTGTTGCCGGTCTTCTTCGGCGACATCGGCACCATGGGCTGGCCCGGTCAGTTCAACCTCGACTTCATGTTCATGCTGACGTTGTCGGCGACCTGGGTCGCCTGGCGACACCAATATTCGGCAGGAGGGCTCGCGCTTGCGTTTCTGGCGGCAGTCGGCGGGTCGGCCTTTCTCAGCGTCTATCTGCTGGTCGCAAGCTTTCACGCGGGGGGCGACGCACGGGCGCTCGTGCTGGGAACACGGGCGTAACGGGCTGCGCGACCGCCGCCAGCAGCAACGGTCACAAGCTATTCACGTTTCGCTGCTATAACAAATCCATGCTTGATACGATCGACCGGTTCACGCTCAGGATGCTCCTGATTGGCCTGGGCGTCGTGGTCGCGTCTGTCATCGGGTCGGTTGCCCTTACGACCAGCCTCAGCACCGGACTGGGCGCCGAGGCGCAACGGACAGGCATCTTGATTGCCGTCGTCGTCCCGCTGATCGTGGCGCCGATTGCCGTCAGTTCGTTGGTCTGGCTGATCGTCCGCAACCATCGGCTGCTGGTCGAGGTCGACCGGCTGGCCGATCACGACGACCTGACGGGACTGATGAACCGGCGTGCGTTTTTCCGACGCGCGCGCGAGCGCGTGGCGGTCGGGGGCGCCGAGCGGCCGGTCGCCCTGGCGCTCGCCGACCTCGACCATTTCAAGTCGATCAATGACAGCTACGGCCACGACGTCGGCGACCGCGCGCTGCGCCATGTCGCGCAGGAAATTGCGCGCCACGCCCCGGAGGACGCGCTGGTCGCCCGACTGGGCGGAGAGGAATTCGCGATCCTGTTCGAATGGAACAGCCTCTCCGATGCACGTGCCATGATGGAGCGGGTCGGCAAAGCCGTCGCCGCCAGTCCCTGCGCGGTCGAAGGCGAGGAACGAGTCGTCGTCACGGTCAGCATCGGCGTCGCCGTTGCCGGCATGGAACGCGACGTCGACACGCTGCTCAAGCGTGCGGACGCCGCCATGTATGCGGCCAAGGACAATGGCCGGAACCAAACTTTGCTCGCCGCCTGACGGCGCTTCGCGTCCGCTCGGTTATTCCGCCGCCACGCTCGTCACCCCGAACATATCGACTTCGCCGGGGACCACATCCTCGTTTGCCGCAGCGTTTTTCGCCTTGGCGCCCTTGCGTGCGTCGAAGCTGCCCCAGACGTCGCCCCAATTGCCACGGGTTGCCGCTTTCGAATATTCGGTTGCCCGCGTTTCGAAGAAGTTGGCGTGCTCGACGCCGTTGAGCAGCGGCGCGAGCCACGGCAGCGGATGCTCGTCGATCATGAACATCGGCTTGAAGCCCATCTGGTCGAGCCGCCAGTCGGCGATGAAGCGGACGTACTTCTTGATGTCCTTGGCGGTCATGCCCGAAACCGGCCCGTCGGCGAAAGCCAGGTCGATGAAAGCGTCCTCAAGCCGCACTGTCGTCTGGCAGCAGTCGAGGATGTCGTCCTTTACGGCCTTGGTCAGGCAGTTCCGCTCCTTGGTGAAGGCGTGGAACAGCTTGATGATTCCCTCGCAATGCAGGCTCTCGTCGCGGACCGACCACGACACGATCTGGCCCATGCCCTTCATCTTGTTGAAGCGCGGGAAGTTCATCAGCATCGCAAAGCTCGCGAACAGCTGAAGCCCTTCGGTAAAGCCGCCGAACATCGCCAGCGTGCGCGCGATATCCTCGTCATTGTCGACGCCGAAGGTGCCGAGATAGTCGTGCTTGGCCTTCATCTCCTCATATTGGAGGAACATGCCGTACTCACTCTCGGGCATGCCGATGGTGTCGAGAAGGTGCGAATAGGCCGCGATATGCACCGTTTCCATGTTGCTGAACGCCGCGAGCATCATCTTGATCTCGGTCGGCTTGAACACGCGGCCATAATGTTCGTGATAGCAATTCTGCACCTCGACATCGGCCTGGGTGAAAAAGCGGAAGATCTGCGTCAGCAGATTGCGCTCGTGGTCGGTCAGCTTCTGCGCCCAGTCACGGCAATCCTCGCCCAAGGGCACTTCCTCGGGCATCCAATGGATCTGCTGCTGGCGCTTCCAAAAGTCATAAGCCCACGGATATTCGAACGGCTTGTACTGGTTGCGCGCGACGGTGAGGGACATGGCTTCAGGCTCCGGCAGAAAAGGGATTTGAGTGACGATTGGGCGAAAAAAGGCTCAGCTTAGGGCGTCCCAGCCGTGGAGAGTCCAGGCGAACGCTGCCAGGATGATCGCCGCGGCCGCCAGCATCGTGGCGCCGATCCGGTGGCGATAGATCGAGGCTTCGCTCCTTGCCGGCCGCAGGTATAGAATCGCAGCCCCGCCCCCGCACAGCAGCGCCACAAGCGCCATCAACAGGGGGGCAGTCATCATTTGGTCCTTCGCGCGGTGCCTGTGCACCCAATCGATGGTTCATGCGTTGCGTTCCCGTCACCCCAACCAAGGAGCCATTTTCATGGTCGATACCAGCCAGATCCGCGAACATATGGAAGTCATCGGCGCCGACGGCGTTCATGTCGGCACCGTCGACCACATGGACGGCGACCGTATCAAGCTGACCAAGAAGGACAGCACTGCCGACGTCGTCGAAGGAACCGGTGAGCATTCGGGCCACCACCATTATATTTCGGCCGGGCTCATTGCCGGCGTCGAGGGCGACAAGGTCCGCTTGTCCGCCAACGCCGACGTTGCCGTGACGTTCGAAGAGGAAGAGCAGCAGAGCTGATCCTCCGCCGCTCGATTGCCAAGCGACACCGCCTCGCGCGCCATCACTGGCACGCGAGGCATTCGTCGTAGTCCTTGCTCTCGAGTTCGATCACCGGCGGCAATGCCGTGTTGTCGGCCTCTACCCCGCCCGCAAAGCCGGCGCGCTGCACGCTCTTCGAGCGCAGATAGTAGAGCGACTTGATGCCCAGCTCCCACGCGCGGAAATGGAGCATCAGCAGGTCCCATTTCTCGACATCGGCCGGAATGAACAGGTTCAGCGACTGCGCCTGGTCGATGAACGGCGTGCGGTCGGCGGCAAGCTCGAGCAGCCAGCGCTGGTCGATCTCGAAGCTGGTCTTGTAGGTCGCTTTCTCGTCCGTGCTCAGGAAATCGAGATGCTGGACGCTGCCACCCTGCTCGAGGATCGAATTCCAGATCGCATCGCTGTTCTTCGACTTCTCGCTCAGCAGCTTTTCAAGATACGGATTCCTGATCGAGAAGCTGCCCGACAGCGTTTTGTGGGTATAGATGTTCGCGGGGATCGGCTCGATGCACGCGCTGGTCCCGCCGCAGATGATGCTGATCGAGGCGGTCGGCGCGATCGCCATCTTGCAGCTGAACCGCTCCATCACGCCACGTTCCTCCGCGTCGGGGCACGGGCCCCGCTCGGCGGCGAGCAGCATCGACGCCTCCTCGGCGCGCTGCGAAATCGTCTTGAAGATCTTCAGGTTCCAGCTCTTGGCCATCGCCCCTTCGAACGGGAGTCCGCGCGCCTGGAGAAAGCTGTGGAAACCCATGACGCCCAGTCCGACCGAACGCTCGCGGCTTGCCGAATATTTCGCCCGCGCCATTTCGGGCTCGGCCCGGTCGATATAGTCGGTCAGGACATTGTCGAGGAAGCGCATGATGTCCTCGATAAACATCTTGTCGCCGTTCCATTCGTCCCACGTCTCGAGGTTGACCGACGACAGGCAGCAGACCGCCGTACGGTCATTGCCGAGATGGTCCTTGCCGGTCGGCAGGGTGATCTCGCTGCACAGGTTCGAGGTCGAAACCTTCAGGCCCAGCTCGCGGTGGTGGCGCGGCATCATGCGATTCACCGTGTCGCCGAACACGATATAGGGCTCGCCGGTGGCCAGCCGCGTCTCGACCAGCTTCTGAAACAGGCTGCGCGCGTCGACCGTCTGGCGAACGCTGCCGTCCTTGGGGCTGAGCAGGTTCCACTCGGTCCCGTCGCGCACGGCCTCCATGAAAGCATCGGACAACAGCACGCCGTGGTGCAGGTTCAGCGCCTTGCGGTTGAAATCGCCCGAGGGTTTGCGGATTTCGAGGAACTCCTCGATCTCCGGATGCGACACGTCGAGATAGCATGCCGCCGAGCCGCGCCGCAGCGACCCTTGCGAAATCGCCAGCGTCAGCGAATCCATCACACGCACGAACGGAATGATGCCACTGGTCTTGCCGTTGAGGCCGACCGGCTCGCCGATGCCGCGGACATTGCCCCAGTAGGTGCCGATGCCACCGCCGCGCGATGCCAGCCAAACATTCTCGTTCCAGGTTTCGACAATACCTTCCAGGCTGTCCGGAACCGAGTTCAGATAACAGCTGATCGGCAGGCCGCGCCCCGTGCCGCCGTTCGACAGCACCGGTGTCGACGGCATGAACCACAGCCGCGAGATATAGTCATAGAGGCGCTGGGCGTGCGGCTGGTCGTCGGCATAGGCCGATGCGACGCGCACGAAGAGGTCCTGGTAGGATTCGCCGGGCAGCAGATAGCGGTCCTTCAACGTTTCCTTGCCGAAATCGGTGAGGAGCGCGTCGCGGGAATGATCGACCTCGACCGCGAACAGGCGCGGATGGACATCTTTCGACGACGGCTTGTCGGCGGTTGCCGCGCTGCCCGTTGAGGTCGCTGCGCTCGCCATTGCGTCCGCCATCAGCGTTGCCGTGTCCGCGCTCATGCTTTCCGTCCTGCCATCATTGTCTCTGAAATCCATCGCGCCTTTTCCCCGTTCCGCCGACCCGCAGTTCACCACCACAACCGACTCGGGGACAAACCCCGATATTACACATGTTTAGGTTCGGGTGCGAACAAAACGGGAATTGTACCCGTTTTCCACAGCGCGCACATCGCCGGCGCCGACTTCACGTCCGCATCGATGATACACTAGCTGTTGTGTCGGCCCCATGCCCCGAACCGCTAGCTATAGTGGCTCAACCAGTTTCAGACGCAAGAGGGTAAATTACGGGATTAGCAATCAATTCATCGCGGATTCGATTCGGCTCGCCGATGCTGCAATGCAGCGACGCGGCAGGGACGCGTCGATTTTGCCCTGCGCAAGGGAACGGGCGACGAACAAAAAAAGATTTATGCCGCCGGACGTCGGCTGACCTTACAACGCCAATCGCACTGTCACGATGTCGCCCTCGCCCAGCCTTTCCGCCTTGCGAACGCTCGCCTTGACCGGCAACAGATAGCCACCGACGTTCTTGCTGGGGAACAGCGAGGTCCGCCACGCCGTCCCCTCGATCGTCGCGCTGACATAGACCGATCCCCAGGCCGCCGTCCGGCCGGGCGCCGCGGCACGGATCGCTTGCGCCACATCGCCGTCGATCGTCACGAAATACCAAGCGGTCTTGGTCGGCGAGCCGTCCTTGGCCTGCCCCCGCCACACCCATATCGGCCCGGTGAAATCCCAGTCGCTCCCGTCCGGCGCGCCCTCGCCGAGCTCCTCGCGCAGGAACCGGATGAGCTCGGGGTCCGAAGGGGCATTGTTGCTGCTCACCGGCTTTTCACTCTCCTCGCACCGCTCTAGGGCCAACCGATCAACCAGCGGGGCCAACCATGACCGTCACGATCACCGAAGCCGATTTGATCGACAGCGTTGCCGACGCGCTGCAGTACATCAGCTATTTTCACCCGATGGATTATATCCGCGCGCTGGGCGACGCATACAAGGTCGAACAGGGCCCGGCGGCAAAGGACGCCATCGCGCAGATCCTGACCAACAGCCGCATGTGCGCCGAGGGGCACCGGCCGATCTGCCAGGACACAGGCATCGTCACGGTCTTCGTCAAATGGGGCCAGCAATGCGTCCTCGGCTCGACCAGGTCGCTGCAGGAGGTCGTCGATGAAGGCGTCCGCCGCGCCTATCTCCATCCGGAGAACAAGCTGCGCGCCTCGATCCTCGCCGACCCGGCGTTCACGCGCGTGAACACCAAGGACAACACCCCGTGCGTCCTGTCGGTCGAGATGGTGCCGGGGGACAAGGTACACATCGACGTCGCGGCCAAGGGTGGCGGCAGCGAGAACAAGTCGAAGTTCAAGATGCTCAACCCCAGCGACTCCATCGTCGACTGGGTGCTCGAGATGGTTCCCCAGATGGGCGCCGGCTGGTGCCCGCCCGGCATGCTCGGCATCGGCATCGGCGGCACCGCGGAAAAGGCCATGCTCCTCGCCAAGGAATCGCTGATGGGCCATATCGACATGGCCGAACTCAAGGCACGTGGTCCCCGCACCGACATCGAAAGACTGCGCGTCGAGATTTTCGACAAGGTCAACGCGCTGGGCATCGGCGCCCAGGGGCTGGGGGGGCTCGCCACGATCCTCGACGTGAAGATCCTCGATTACCCGACGCATGCCGCGTCGAAGCCCGTCGCGATGATCCCCAATTGCGCCGCCACGCGCCATGCCCATTTCACGCTCGACGGCAGCGGCCCGAGCTTTCTCGAAGCCCCGAACCTTGCCGAATGGCCCGATGTCGACTGGCAGCCCGACAGTTCGGCTATCCGTGTCGACCTCGACACGCTGAGCGCCGCCGACGTCCAGAGCTGGAAACAGGGTGACCGCCTGCTGCTCAATGGCAAGATGCTCACCGGCCGCGACGCCGCGCACAAGCGGATTGCCGACATGCTTGCGAAAGGCGAACCGCTGCCCGTCGATTTCGCCGGCCGCGTCATTTATTACGTCGGCCCCGTCGATCCCGTCGGCGAAGAGATCGTCGGACCCGCCGGCCCCACGACCGCCACGCGGATGGACAAGTTCATGGACATGATGCTCGACCAGGGCCTCCTCGCCTGCGTCGGCAAGGCCGAGCGCGGGCCCGCCGCCACCCAGGCGATCGCGAAGCACAAGAGCGCCTATCTGATGGCGGTTGGCGGCGCAGCCTATCTCGTCGCACGTGCGATCAAGGGGTCGAAGGTCGTGGGCTTTGCCGACCTCGGCATGGAGGCGATCTACGAGTTCGAGGTAAACGACTTCCCGGTCACGGTCGCGGTGGATAGCGACGGGAATAACGTCCACACCCTTGCGCCACAGCTGTGGTCGAAGAAGATCCGGGAAGAGCGGTTGCTTGAAAGCGCATGAGAAGGCGGTCGCATGATGCGGTCGCCCGGGTGGCAGCCGGGGCCGACTACATCGTTCAGCCGCTCACCGGTACGCACTTGCCTGTGCCCGGCCCCGCAACGACGCGCCCCGGCTTGGCCCCGGTGTGCTCGCCGTCCTTCAGCACCTGCACCCCGTTGACGAAGACATGGCGCATGCCGACCGCGTAGCTTTGCGGTCTGGCAAAGGTTGCGGTGTCACCGATCTGCGCTGGATCGAAGATGGCGAGGTCGGCGTAGTTCCCGACCTTGATCGTCCCGCGCCGGGCGATGCCGAGGTTGGCCGCGGGCAGCCCCGACAGCTTGCGCACCGCATCCGCCAAGGTCAAAGTTCGCTCGTCGCGTGCATATTTGCCAAGCACGCGCGCAAAGTTTCCATAGGCGCGCGGGTGGGTGCTCGACAGCATGAACACGCCCTCGTTCGCCTGGCTCGAGGCGTCGGAACCGAAGCTCATCCACGGCAACCTGGTCTCGCGCGCGACGTTGGCTTCGTTCATCGAGAAATAGGCGACCTGGATGCGCGATCCGTCGGTGACGATCAAGTCGACCATGACGTCCTCGGGCCGCTGGCCGCGTTCGCGCGCGACCTCGCCCAACGTCTTGCCGACCAGTGGCCTCAGCGCCGGGTTCTTGAAGGCGAGCAGGATCACCTTGTCGGGCTCGGTCACGACGAGGCTGGTGTTCTCGCCTGCCGTGGGCGCGCGCATCTCGGTCAGTGCGCGCGCGCGAAGCGCGGGCTGCTTCAACCGCGCGATCCAGGCCTCGAGCCCGCCTTCCTGGATCCAGAGCGGCATGGCGGCGTCGAAGCCGGTCGAACTCGCGGCGTAAGTGTACATGTTTGCCGTGATCTTGAGCCCGCGCGCCCGCGCCGCCTCGACCCGCGCGATAGCCGCGTCGACCTTACCCCAATTGGCGCGGCCCGACTGTTTGAAGTGATAGATTTCAGCCGGGGCACCCGACTTTTGTGCAATCTCGATTAGCTCGTCGATCGCCTCGATCAGCCGTGGCCCCTCGTCGCGAATATGGCTGATGTAGCGGCCACCACAGGGCGCCGCGGCCTGCATGAGCGCAATCAGCTCGGGCGTCTCGGCATAGCTGGCGGGCGCGTAGATCAGGCTGCTGCCCACGCCCAGAGCGCCCTCGTTCATCGCCGTCCGCACCAGCGCTTGCATAGTTTGCAGCTGTACCGGCGTCGGATCGACATCGTTTTCGCCCAGTACGTTCACGCGCACCGTCGTCGCCCCGACGAAGCTCGCGATGTTGGGCGTGACGCCCCGCGCCGTCAGCCAGTCCTGGTACTGGCGCAGGCTTGTCCAGCCGATCGGGTATTTGATGTCGCCCTGCCGGTTGACCGCGTTCGCCTTCATCGCCGGGCTGAGCGGACCCATTGAATTGCCCTCACCCATCACCTCGAGCGTCACGCCCTGCTTGGTGTCACTCATCCCACGGCCATCAACGATCAGCGATTCATTGGCCCAGCTCAGCATGTTGATGAAGCCTGGCGCGACCGCCAGCCCCTTTGCCGCCACCATGCGCGCGGCCTTTCCACGCGCCACGCCGACGGCGACGATCCGGTCGCCCCTGATCGCGACATCGCCGACAAAGGGTTTGCCCCCCGTGCCGTCGTAGATCGTTCCACCCCGGACGATCAGGTCATAGTCAGGCTGCGGCGCCGAGCCCGTCGCGAGCAGCGCGACCGATGCGAGCAAGGCCAGTTTACGCATCGTCATTCCCCGTCTTTGGCCCGTTTGGCGAGTTGTTCCTCGATTGCCGTGAAAGCGGAACTGCCCTTCGGCGTGTCGTCGGCCACCCCGGTGGCGAAGAACGCGACACCCGTCCGCCGCTTCACGTCGATCCACAAGCCGGAGCGCAGGCCATAGGCCTCCCCCGCATGACCGATACGCCGCACGCCGTCGCCGAACAGATCGTCATGGCAATTGGGCATGTTCGGTGTCGCCAGGGTCTGTACGGCAAGACCGTAGCTGCAGTAGAAGCCCCCCTCGGTCTCGCCGTTTCCCCCGTCGAACACCCATTGCGGCCGGGCAATTTCGGCCAGCGAGAGCGACTTTAGGAACCCGGCTCCGCCTTTCAGGAACAGCTGCCCTATCCGCGCCAGGTCGCGTACCGAAACGCGCAATCCGCCCTGCGGGCTGAACAGCGCACCGTTGCTGCCGGGCACATATCCCGACAGGTCGCAGCGGGCGCCTTCTGCCGGCAAGCGCACCGGACACGCGGGCCGCAGCGTCGAAAAGCCGTCCGTCCTGACCGGCCCGCCGACATCGTAAAGCACGACCCTGCGCGCGATCTTGGCATCGCTGCACGTCGTCCAGTTATAGCAGGCGTCGATCTTCAAAGGCACGAACACCAGTCGCGCCATCAGCCGGTCGAACCGTTCGCCGGTCGCCGCCTCCATCACGCTCGCGACAACCGGAAAATTCAGATTAGTGTACCGAAAGAACAGGCCAGGCTTGTGCTCGCCGTCCCAGGCCCGCGGATCGCCCAGCCGCGCGCGAACGGTATCGCCCAGCGGGATCGCGTAATCAGCATCGTCGCGCAGGCCCGATGTGTGAGACAGCAACATCCTGAGCGTGACCGGCACCTCGGGAAAGCCCGGATGGCGCAGCGGCCAGCCCAGATAAGCCGATGCGTCGCGATCGAGATCGAGCTTCCCTGCCTCCACCAGCCGCATCACGCCCAGCGCCACCACCAATTTCGAAACGCTGGCGACGCGAACCGGGTCGTCGCCTTTGACGGCCCGCCCCGTATCGCGGTCCGCCATCCCTGCGACGCGAACGTCTGCGATGTGCTTGGCATCAAACGCGACCGAGGCCTGGGCCGTCGGGCCGGCGTTGCCCATCAGAAGCGCCTGACCGATCAGAAGAGCAACGATCCGCATCATGCTGTGTTCTTGCGCGTCGGTGCAGTGCACGCAATACTCGGCCCATGAAGAAGTTCGTTGTGTTGCTTGCAGCCCTTGCGGCGACAACCGCCCACGCCGGTGTATCCCCGCCCCCCGATGCGACGCTGACGGTGACCGGCGCCAAGATCGATCGCAAGGAAGTGCGCCGCAAGGTCACGGACTTCCTGCGACAGACAACTGTCGTTCCCGAGGCGGGCCAATATGCACGCCGCAATGCCGGCTACTGCCCGGCCGTCGTCGGCATCGACCGCGCCTACGTCGAACGCGTCAAGGCACAGATCGCCGCCGCTGGCCGCGCAGCCGGATTGCCCGACCCTCGCCCGCGCTGCGCGCCCGACCTGACGGTGATCTTCACAGCCGACGCCGATCACCTGATGCGCTTGATCCGGAAGCGGCGCCCTCACCTGCTGACCGAATGGAGCGCCGCCCGCACGGGCGAGCTGTTCGACAATGGCCGACCGGTCCGCTGGTGGTATGCGATCGGCAGCTCCCTGCCCGGCGGTGGGTCAGTCGGCGACAATATTGCCTCGGGCCCGACCGGTACCGAGGCGGGGCTGAACGGCATGACGGGCACCAGTACGGCGAAGGTCTATAGCTCCAGCCTGATCGAAACGAATATCCAGGTCGATCTCGAGGGCACTTACGTGATCGTGGACGTGAACAAGGCTACGGGGTTCGCGCTCGATTCGGTGGCGTCATATGCCGCCATGGTTTCCTTCGCGCAGATCAAGGGGTTCAAGGATTTCAACGGCTTTCCCTCGATCCTCGCGCTGTTCTCGCCGGGTCTGGACAAGGCGAGGGCCCCGACCGGCCTGACCGAATGGGACAAGGCCTATCTTCACGCGCTCTACAGCATTCCCCCCAATCGCGAGGCCTGGATTCAGCGGACGAGGCTGACCGGCGAAATGATGCGAGCGCTCGCGCCTTAGTTGACGCTTGCCGTCGCAACCAGAAACGCTATCGCCGCCACGTCTGTGAGACGTGGTGAGGCAGGATGCGGCGCACAATCGATTATGTGGGTCGCGGCCTGTTGTGGCTTGTCGTGGGGCTGTGCCTGGCGGTCGTCATCGTCCCGAAGGTCCTCGACCGCATCTATTACACGGGGCCGGCCAGCGCGCATTTCGACGGCGCGCGGTTCTTCAATCCCGATGGCGAGGACACGGCAGCACCGCCGGGCGGGACCAGCCGCAGCAACTTCCTGTTCCGGTACATCACCGGCAGCGACGCGCGCCCGGCCTGGCCCGACAAGGTGCGCGTCACGCCGGTGAAGCCCGAAGCCCGCGTCGAGGGCGAGCGGATGGTCGCGACATGGGTGGGTCATGCGACGTGGTTGATCCAGACTAACGGCCTCAACATCCTCACCGACCCCATCTGGGCGGACACCAGCGGCCCATTCGGCATCGGCCCGCGTCGCGTGGCGGAGCCCGGGATACGGTTCGAGGACCTGCCGAAGATCGACGTCGTTCTGGTGAGCCATGATCACTATGATCATATGGATTTGGGCACGCTGCAAAGGCTCTGGAAGCGCGACCAGCCCCTGATTCTCACGAGCCTGGGGAACGACAGGGTCATTGCGGGCGGCGGCGCCCGGGCCGTGGCTGCGGATTGGGGAGCGCGCCTGCCGCTCAGGAACGGTGCGTCGGTCGTCGTCACGCGCAACCACCACTGGGGCAGCCGCTGGTTCGCCGATCGCAACCGCGCCTTGTGGTCGAGCTTCACGATCGTGCTGCCCCGGGGCGGCAACGTCTTCTTCGCGGGCGATACCGGCATGGGCGACGGCAATTGGCCGCGCGAGGCCGCCAAACTCGGGCCGATCCGGCTCGCGCTCATCCCCATCGGCGCATTTCGCTTCGTGCCGAGGCAAATGGGCATCGGCAGCCACATCGGCCCGATCGACGCCGCCGAAGTGTTCGACCGGCTCGGCGCATCGACCGCCTATGGCATGCACTGGGGCACGTTCCGGCTTAGCTACGAGGCGTGGGACACGCCGTCGAAACTGCTGGCCGAAGTCATGAAGTGTCGCGGGCAGCGCGGATTCGGCACGGTCGGCATCGGCCTGCCGGTTGAGGTCGCTCCCTACGCGAAACCGGTCGCGGCAAAGCCCATGGGCGATCTGGCAACATGCCTGAAATCACCTGTCATCAGGGCGCTAAGGTAGGAACTCGCTTCCCTGAACTTGTCGGAGGGCTGCCCTGGGTTCTGACTCGGTAGCGAAGAAGAGCAGGGCTTCCACAAGCTCAGCCAAGCGGAATTGAACGAAGGGAAGCTAGCGGCTGCCCGGGCGTCCGGCGCGCATTTCCTCGGTGCGCTCGATTCGTTCGGCCATTACATCCCATGCGGCGGCAGCGCGCAGGCAGCGGTCGCGGACGTTTTCCAGCGTGGCGGCGGCGGCATCGGTCGCGGCCTTGGTCGCCTGGGTGCGGTAGAATTCGAGGGGGCTCATGGCGGGTCGAATCCTTTAGACAGAGAGATAAGAAAACGGCGGCGGCAGGGCTGCCCCTGCCGCCGCCGGAATTAGTCGGTTAGGCCGACTGCAGGTTCACGGCCGAAGTCTTGCCGCGCTTGTCGGTTTCGAGTTCGTAGGTGACGCGCTGGTCCTTATCGAGGGTGCGCATGCCGGCACGCTCGACGGCCGAGATGTGCACGAAGGCATCGCCCCCGCCGCCTTCCGGCGCGATGAAGCCATAACCCTTGTCGGCGTTGAAAAATTTGACTGTTCCGGTAATCATATCGGGCATTCCTTAGTCCGAATTGACGGGCATGGGCCAAGTGCGGACCATCCCGGCGTCGTGAAGCAAGTTTAGGGACAAAGGGGGGCGTAAGCGGCCCGATATCCGTCGCAGGCGACGTTCAGCCTTCTTGATATAGGCGCAATGCGCCGAAATAGCAAAGGTGGAGTCTTACAGGTCGAGCACAAGCTGCGCGATCAGCGCCCGGCCGGGCGAATAGGTGAAGCCGCCGCTGTTGCTGACCAGCCAGCCGTATTCGTCGAAGACGTTGGTCATCTGCACCCGGACGAGCGCCGCCGAGTCATTGATTTTAAAGCGATAGCGGGTGCCGAGCGCCAGTGTCGTGCGTGGCGGGGCAAGTAGCTGGTTGGATGTATTGCCGATGCGTGAGGAAATGCTTTCGATCGCATAATCGAACGACCAGCGCGTCTGTCCCATCGGCTTCCAGTCGAGATTCAGCACGCTGCGTCGGCTGACCGAACCGACCGGGTGTGTCCCGATCCGGCCGCTCGCCACGGCTTCGCCCGCGATGCGCGGATCAAGGAAAACAGACCCGGCCACGACGGTAAGGCCGGGCAGCAGCGTGCCTGCCAGCGACAACTCGACGCCCCGGTTGTCGACAGTGCCGAGCTGGCCGAACCGCAAGGCCGGATCGAGCCCGAAATAAGGCTTTCTCACTGTGAAAACTCCGGCGACGAGCGTCAGCTTCGGCATCAGCGCGAACCGAACCCCGGCCTCGGCCTGCTCGGTAATGATCGCCGGCGGCGCCTCGTTGCGATTTATGGCGATGTCGGGCGCGATCAGGCTTTCCTCCAGCCCCTTCACATAGCCGCCGAATAAGGTGACGCGGCGTGTCAGCGCGAGCGAACCGGTCAGATTGTAGAGGATCGGCGTGCTGGCGACGCGCAGGTCCGGCGATGCGGGCGCGGCAAAATCCACCGACTTGCGATAGTCGGCGCGCGAAATCGACAAGCTGAGCGCGCCACGCCCCGGCCAGTTCAGCGCATAGCCGAGGCCCAGCGTCGTCTGGCGCACGCTGTCATGGTCGTTCGGTCCCAGCGAATAGGCTGGACGCGTGCGCGGGTCGGGCGCGCTTACGGTACTCGCGCCCAGAGCAAGCGTCGCCTGCCCGCCGAAGTCGCGGTCCTTGGCGCGCCCCCGAGCCGACACGGTGAATGTGTGGACCAGCGGACCCGTGCGAAGCAATCGGCCCAGCCGGACTTCACCCGAAATCGACGTGTCGGCATTGTCGGCATCGGCGATGATCGTGCGGCTCGCTACGCTGCCATCCGGCCGCACGCCGCGCATCAGGTCGGCGAAAGTCGCGCCGGTGACCTTGGTCGACCGGAAGACGCCGGCTTCGATCCGCCAATTGCCGAACGGTAACTTGGCAATCAGCCCTCCCAGCTGGGTATAGCTGCTCTTGCGGTCCCAGTCCTGGCCTAGGAAAACGCCACGCGTCACCTGCGGCGGCAACGCGTCGCCCGCCGGAAAGAAGGTCGGCACCGGATCCTCGTCGAACTGGCCGAACCCGCCGAAGACCGCGGTGACTTCGGCCCGCAAAAAGGGGTGCCAGCGCAGCAAGGCGCCATAGGCCCGCGTGTTCATATGCCCGCCCTGCGGCTGCACGGTGCGACGGAAGGCCGCGGTCGCCAGCAAGACCAGACGATCTTGGTCGAGCGGAAGATTGGCCTCTGCCGAGGCCATGAGCCCGCCATATGCGCCGCGTTCGAATTCGAGCGCCAGTCCACGGGCCGGTTCGGTCAATTTCAGCCGGTAATCGACGATGCCTGTTGGCGCCGGGAATGGAAACCCCTGCGCGGTAATGCCGACCCGCATTGTCGATCCCTCGATCAGCCGGTTCGAAGGGCGCTCCTGCTGGTCGAAATACAGCCCCTCGATCCGGGCATTGCCGGCTTCGATCGGATTGAACCCGCGAATATCGTCAGTCGTGTAGAGCCCGATCTTCTCGGTGCCGACGGCAGAGCCGAACGCATCGCTTGCCCCGGTAACGACATTTTCTTGCGTACGTTGCGCCAGCGCGGGTCCCGCGACGCCCAACTGGAGCGTCGCGAGAAGGATTAAGCGGCATTGCGTCCGGCCTCGACTCAATTGGCAGGAGCCGTGCCAGGATAGGCAATGCCGAGCTGCGCCAGATAGCTCGGGTATTTTTTCGGATCATAGTAGAACTTTTCCATGCTCGGCCGCAGCCGGCGCATGGTTTCGGTGTTCAGCCAGATTGCCGGCTTGTCGGATGCCGTAATGATAGGATCGTACTTCTGGTCCTTCAGCTGGACGTTCTGCTGATAATCCTTGGCGTCGGCGATCAGCTTGGGCGTCGTCATCAGGTCGAGCACCGTCATCGCAACCGCCTTGGCGCCCGCGACCGCGCCCTTGTGGGCGATCGGCGTCGCCATCGCGATGGCGGACGTCTTATGGTGGCCGATCATGCTCGGAATGTTAGACGGGAAGCGAATGGTAATCGTTGGCACGGTCCACATGATGTCGCCGATGTCATCGGAGCCGCCGCCGGTCGGCACGCGTTCCATAGTCGGGCCGTTGAGTTCGGCGACCGTCGTCGCCAACGGCTTGATCGGCCGCTTCAGGCCGGTCTGCACCGCCTTGGTGAACGCCTGGTCGTCGGCAGTCCAATTGGGCATGCCGACCGCCTTGATATTGGCATAGGCCGCTTCGGCCATAGGCTTGTTGCCGAAGTTCGGCGCCGCATAGCCTAGCACCTGATGCGTCACGGTCGTCTCGGTGGCCTCCGCTGCCGCCTGCGCGATGGTATTGCCGATGCTGTACAGGTCGCGGACCTGCTGGAAACCGTTCTGACGAAAATAATACCAAACCGACGCCTTGTCCGGCACGACGTTGGGCTGGCCGCCGCCGTTGGTGATCACATAATGCGAGCGCTGGCTGAGCGGCAGGTGCTCGCGGCGGAAGTTCCATGCCGTATCCATGATCTCGACTGCGTCGAGCGCTGAACGCCCATCCCAAGGGTCGCCGGCCGCATGCGCGGTCGTCCCCGTGAAGCTGTATTCGACCGAAACGAGGGCGTTGCTGCCGCCCAGCCCCCAAGACGTGGAAAAATCGCTCGAGACATGGGTGAAGATGTTGGCGTCGACACCCTTGAACAAGCCTTCGCGGACGTAATAGGCCTTGGTCGCGAGCAGCTCCTCCGCAATCCCCGGCCACAGCATCAGCCGCCCCTTGATCCCGTGCTTGATCATGACTTCCTTCGTGGCGAGCGCGGCCGCGATGATCAACGGCATGCCCGAATTATGCCCTTCGCCATGGCCGGGCGCGCCCTCGACCATCGGCTTCAGGGAGGTGATGCCGGGATATTGCGACACGCCGAGCAGGCAATCCTCGTCGCTGCCCATGGCGATCAGCGGTCCGCCCTCGCCCCAGGTTGCCGTCCAGGCGCTCGGGATGCCGGCGACGCCCTTGGTTATCTTGAAGCCGTTCTTGGCGAGGATAGTTGTCAGATATTCCTGCGTCTTGAACTCCTGGAAACCGGGTTCGGCGAAGCTGAACACCGAATCGACCATCTCCTGAACAAGCTTGGCCTTGCCGTCGATCAGTGCGGCCACTTCGGCCTTGAACGCGGGATCGGCCTGGGCGTGCGCAGGTGCGGCCATCGCGAGCAACGTCGATGCGAGCAGCAGGCCTTTGACGGAACGGGTCTTGCGGATGGGCATGTTCTTCTCTCCCTGGCGGTTGATTGGCAAAGACTGGAACCTGTGGGCCGGCGGCGACGCGCCGCCGGCCCTTTACGCGAACTAGAGGCTGAATCGGACGCCCAGGCGGAACACGCGCCCCAGCACGTCGTACAAGGTACGGTTGGTTTGTGGATAGGCCGGCGTGTTGTTGCCGGTAGGACCGTTGCCGACAAGCACGGGGTCGGTGTTGAGCGCGTTCTTCACCGAAAGGAAAACCTGCCCCTTGGCGCCGTCGACTTTAAACGAATAGTTGATGTTGAAGTCGAGGTAGAACGCACCGGCGATCCTGTTCTGGTTCACGGTGCGATTGGCGACGGTCGAGACGGGGCAATTGGTGTCGCAGACGATGAAGCTGTTGTCATAGACGCCCGCGCTGACCCCGCGACCGATGACCTGGAAGCCGAGGCCGCTGTCGAGATCATAGCCGGCCGACAGGCGATAGGTCCAATTAGGCAGGCTCCCCGAATTCTGGCCGGCCGCTTCGGTCGGAACGTCGACGCCGTTGTTCGTGTAGAGGCTGATGGCGTTCGACGCGAGCGCGCGCAGGCCTAGGGTGCCCGGCCCGATCTGGCGACGATAACTCGCCTCGATATCGATGCCGCGCGTCTTGATGCTGACGAAGTTGATCGGCTTTATCTCGATGCTCGTCACCAGCAGACCCGGCGTGGTGACGCCGCGCCCGCCCGTCGTCGAGATGAACGAACAGGCATTGGCAATCGCCTGGGAATAGCACTGGTCGACGAGAGTCTGCGCCGTCAGCGAGGAAATCGCGCCGCTCAGCGTGATGTCGAAATAGTCGACCGAAAGCGCAAAGCCGGGCAGGAACCGCGGCGTGAGGATGACGCCGGCACCATAGGTTTTCGCGACTTCGGGAACCAGCGCCGCATTGCCGACCGTCGATTCGTTGAACTGGTCCGCGCGGAAGCCGCCACCGGCGATCGGCACATTGACTGTATTCGTGCGGCCGACGCCCGGGGCGAACAATTCGCCCAAGTTTGGCGCCCGGATATCGCGCGAAATCGTGCCGCGAAACTTCACATCCTCGATGGCTTGCCATGTCAGGCCGGCCTTCCAAGTCGTGACGGTGCCCGACGTGGAATAGTTGGTGACGCGGAAGGCGCCGTTGAAGTCCATGCCCTTGATGATCGGCACCACGGTTTCGGCATAGGCTTCCTTGACGTTGTACTGGCCCTTGGTGGCGAGGTAATTGCCATAGATCCAGGTGCCCGTCGTGACGCCGTTGGCAACGATCGGCTGGAACAGGGGATCTACCGTTCCGTCGACCGATTCCTTGCGATACTCGGCACCGAACGCCAGCGAGACCGGACCGGCCCAGATGTCGAACAGGTTGTTGGTCGAAAAGTTGATTGCCGCGACGTCCTGCTTCAGCGTCTGGTTTCGCAGCGGCTGCTGGCCGTTGTAGAGGACATAGTCGATCGCTGCCTTGCTCGCGGCGCCGATGCCCAGCCGGTTCAGCGGAATGCAACCGTTCGTCGGCGCCGTCAGCGTCGAGCGGCAGACGATCGTGCCGGCAGCCACGCCGATCGCATTGCCTGCCGGCGCGAACACCGCGTCAGTGGCGAGTGCCATCCGCGACAGATTCCACGTGTTGGTCAGCAACTCGTTCGTCTTGACGACACCCTTTTGATAATAAGCGTCCCAAGTCCATTCCGCGCCGATTGCCTCGAACTTGCCGCTGCCGCCGATCACGAAGCGATACACCTCTCGGGTATTATCGCTGCCTTGAGGCGGGATATCGATGTTGCTCGTGCCCAGCGCGACCGTCGACACCTTGGTCGTGTTGGCGGGATTGGCGTTATAGGCATTGACGCTCGCGACGAAGGCGGCGGGCAGATAGGCATTGATGAGGCCGCCGTTCGCCGCCGTGGGCGCGACCTGGATGGTCGTGCCGGTCGTCGGTGTCTGCTGGTAAAAGCTCTGCCCGCGGTATTTGCTGTAGGCGAACTGGCCATAGAGCTCGATCGCCGGCGAGAATTCGTAGCTCAGTCGCCCGAAGGCACTCAGCCGCTTTTCGGCGGGCAGCAGCGTGGCGCTGCTCCGGTGCCCCGCACTGGTAATATTATAGTCGCCGCCGATCATCCACTGGCCGTTGGTGGGTCCGAACGCGAGCTGGTTGACGGTGGCGCGGCCCGTGCTCGGGTCGATCGTGCCGAAATAGGTGCCGCGGAACGGCCCTGCGCTGATCAGGCCGCCGGGGGTGAACTGGCCCGTGCCGATGCCCCCGCCGATATACCTTGCCGGGCCGCAGCCGGCGATCGGCGTGCCCGCGACATAGCCCGCCGGCGCCGTGCAGGTGCCCGCGCGACCTGCCGAGGCGAGACCTGCCGGATTGTCGATCTGGAAGAAGCCCGAATCGTTCCAGTCGCGATCGATCGACTGGATTCCCTTTTGCGTGAACGCCTCGCCACTCAGCAGGATATGGCCCTTGTCCCCCGCAAATTTGAAGCCGCCGGTCACTTCGACCTTGTGGTTCGCGCCGTCGCCGTAGGTCGTCACGCCATATTCGTACGACCCCTTCACGCCGGTGTATTTCTTGTCGAGGATGAAGTTGACCACGCCCGAAACCGCGTCCGAGCCATAGGCCGACGAGGCACCACCGGTCACCACTTCCACCCGCTCGATCAGCGCTTGCGGGAAAGTGTTGACGTCGACCGTGCCGGTGGTCGCGGAGGCGACCGAACGCTGGCCGTCGAACAGCACCAACGTGCGTTGCGCGCCCAGATTGCGCAGGTTGACCGTATTGATGCCCGCTGCGCCATTGCTGAGCGATCCGTTGCTGGTCGCCGCTGTGCCGCTGCCGCGGACTGCGGGCAGGGTGTTCACAAAATCGGAGATATTGGCGGGCGCCTCTGCCTTCAGTTCCTTGATGCTGATGACGCTCACCGGGGTCGGCGCATTATAGCCATCGCGTACGATGCGCGTGCCGGTAACGATGATGTCGCTGCCCTCGGGCGTGGCTTCCGCAACGTCGCCAGCGGCAGGCGCCGCCTCGGCGAAGGCAGGCGTCGTCATGCCGCTGATCGAAAGAAGCGTCGAAGCCGCAAGAAGGCGTGCGCGCGTAAGTTTTTTCTTGGCCATGGGTCCCCCTGAGTGGCGCGTGTGTCGCCTCGGTCAGGTTCCCTCTCCAACGGGCCCGGTCAGTTGGCAGGCGATCTCCCCAGACGCCTGCCCAGCCAGTTTCTTGCATTGAAGCTACCAGAAAGAATGTTAGGGTGTTCCGCATATTGAGATGATTTGGCGCAATATGTTGCAAGATTTCGTCATAACGGGGGGTAGTTGTGAAAGAATCTGGCAGGCCGTCGCTGGACGACGCCGATTACCGAATCCTTCGAGCCCTGTCGGAAGATGGGCGGGCGTCCGATGTTGTCATCGGCGAACGGGTGCATCTTTCGAGCAGTTCCGTCGCCCGGCGGCGCAAGACGATGGAAGAGAATGGCGTTATCGCCGGCTATGACGCTCGCCTCGACATGGCGAAGCTGGGGTTCAGCGGCGTCGTGGTCGTGTCGATCGAACTGGCCTCGCAGGCCGAGCATATTCTGCAGGAATTCGAACTCGAAGTCGTGAAATGCCCATCGATTTCATATTGCGGTTTCGTGTCAGGAGACACGGACTTCCTCATTCTCATTCATGTCAGCTCGTTTAACGATTACGACACGATTTACCGACAGGAGCTGTCCATCCTGCCGCACGTCTCGCGCATTCGCAGCAGCTTCGTACTGCGCCAAGTAGCAAGACGCGTGAATCCTCCGGCAATCCTGCAAAGACGCTGATATCGCGCCAAAACCGTCCGGATGATCCGGTCGAATGCAAATATCGTGCGCTGGATTGCTCTTCAGATCCATGCGGCTTGGCGTTGGACTTCATGATTGCAAAAATTGCAATTGTCGATCGATCGCTTTTACATTGTCATTACTGGGCGGCAACGACCAACGAGTTGTTCGGCTGGTCGGGTTGCGCCGCACATTAGGTTGCAGGCAGCGGTAATCCGCAGCTTGTGTGGCGATGAAGCGGCGGATGGTTTGCCCCGTGCAGGCAAGACACGGCCAAAGGATGTTCCTGAAAAGCGTGCTCATAGGCCCGGGGGACCTCCATGATTACGCGTCGATCGATACTACGGCATCTGGGTGCGAGCGGCGGCGTCGCGGCTACCGCCAGCGCGATGCAGGCGATGGGCATGTTCGGGGTCGCCGAAGCGGCTCCCCTGCCCGACACCGGTGCGGGCTTTGGCAGCGGCAAGTCCGTCGTCGTTCTCGGCGCCGGCATCAGCGGTCTGGTCGCCGCCCATGAACTTGAGGAGCGCGGCTTTTCCGTTACGGTGCTCGAAGCACGTCAGCGCGTTGGCGGGCGCGCCTGGACCGTGCGCGACGGCGACAAGATCGAGATGAACGGCGAGGCGACACAGACCGCCAGATTCTCCGACGGCGTCTATTTCAATGCTGGCCCTGCGCGTCTGCCCAGCTTTCACCAGTTGATCCTGGGCTATGCCCGCAAATTCAGGGTGCCGCTCGAAGTCGAGATCAATTCGAGCCGCTCGGCCTATATCGTGTCGAACGATGGTGACCGGCTGCGCATGCGGACCGCGATCAACGACACGCGCGGCCATATCTCCGAGTTGCTGGCCAAGGCCTTGAACCAGGGATCGCTCGACCAGGCCCTTTCCGCCGAGGACAAGGCCAAGTTGCTGCCTTTCCTGAAAAGCTACGGCGATCTCGACGAAAAATATGCGTTCGGGGGCAGCGTGCGTTCCGGGTTCGGAACGCCCCCCGGCGCCGGCACCTCGAGCTTTGAAACCGCGTCGAGGGCGCAGCCGCTCGGCACACTGCTCGGCAACGAGCAATTGCCGATGACCCTGTTCGAGGACATGCTCTACATGCAGGCGACGATGTTCCAGCCGGTCGGCGGCATGGACCAAATCTCGGCCGGCATCGAGCGCAACCTGAAGACCCGTGCCATCCGCGGGGCTGAAGTCCAGCGCATCCGTCACGACACCGAAGGCGTCGAGATCGTCTTCACCGACAAAGCGAGCGGTACCAGCCGGAGTCTCAGGGCCGACTACTGCGTGTGCACCATCCCCTTCCCGGTGCTCGCCCGGATCGACTGCAATTTCTCTAAGCCGGTTTCTGCCGCCATTGCCGGCGTCGTCTACGACAATTCGAACAAGGTTGCCTTTGAGGCGCCGCGCTTCTGGGAGCGCGAGCAGATCTACGGCGGCATCAGCTTTGTCGGCGGCGAGACGTCGCTGATCTGGTATCCGTCCACCGGGCTGCACAGCGAACGCGGGATGATCCTCGGCTGCTACAGCTCGGGCGAGGCCGGCGCGAAATTCGCCCGGCACAGCCTTGCCGACCAAATCGCGATGGCGCGTGCCGCCATCGAAAAGGCGCACCCGGGGCATGGCGACGATTGCGTGAATCCGCTTGCCGTCAATTGGATCAAGGTGCCCTACAGCCTTGGTCCCTGGCCCAACTGGAATCCGGAGAAAAAGGGGCCGCAGGAAGGGCGGATCGATACGCCTGCCTTCCGGCTTCTCTGCCAGCCAGAGGGTCGCGTGTTCTTCGCCAGTGCGGCGTTAAGCCAGACGCCGGGCTGGCAGGAAGGCGGCATCCAGTCGGCGCACGCCAGCGTTGCCGCGCTTACTAAACAGGTCAGCGCCCGGGCGCTGACCGCGCCCGGCCGGATCGCCGCCTAATGGTAAAGCTTGCTCAAGCCTTTGGGGGGTTCGCCAGGCAAAAGCCCCGACAGCTGGGGGAAATGCCCGGCATTGCAAAGAAAGCTGCGGCGATCTTGGAAAGACGCCCGGCGAAGCGATGGTTGGGTGGCGGTGCTGATAGGCCTATGTCACGATCGGGTCTTCGAGAAGGGCAGGCGCGGCGCCTGCTCTGGCCCAGACACAGGAGAGACTCATGACAAGACGGATCGACATGCTTGCGCTCGCCGCGGCGGCACTGTGGGCAACGTCCACATCTGCGGCGCCGATCGTCCGCCACACTAACCCGCCCCCGGCAATCATCTTGGGCGGCGTAACTATTCCCCCGGGTGCCGAGCTCGTTTTCCTCAGCGGGCAACTGGCCAATCCGATCCTAGACGGCAAGGCCGCGACAATGGACGACTTTGGCGACACGAAAACGCAGACGATCAGTACCTTGAACAAGATAAAGGCCGCGCTCGCGAAGCTCGGCTATGCGATGTCGGACATCGTCAAGCTGACCGTCTTCGTCGCGGGCGACCCAAAGCTCGGGGGCAAGATGGACTTTGCGGGCTTCAATGCGGGCTATAAGGAGTTCTTCGGGACCGCGGAAAACCCCAATCTTGTTGCCCGTTCGACGGTGCAGGTCGCGGCACTTGCCGGCCCGAACTATCTCATCGAAATAGAGGCAACCGCGGCCAAGGCGCCGAAAGGCAAGTAACAGTAACAAGCGGCCTATCGATTGCGCGCGCCGGTCGCTTCGTTACCCGCTTGATATGATGTATCATCAAGCTTAAGGGCAGGCAGGATTTCAGGAGTAACCATGCGTACAGCCGCCGTGTTCGCCAGCGTCGCCATCACTGCCCTTGCCGGGCCGGCTTTTGCCGAAGACGCCCCGCCCGCCAATCACAGCGAAGCACCGCCCGAAATCATCGTGACCGCGCCGTTCGAACGCGACCGCGCCGACGTCCTGTCGGGAACCTCGGTGGTGACCGGGACGGCCCTGACCCGCGACCTTCGCCCCAGCATCGGCGACACACTGGCGCACCAGCCGGGTGTCTCGGCGACGTCCTTCGGTCCCAATGCCTCGCGCCCCATCCTGCGGGGGTTTCAGGGCGAGCGCGTCCGCGTACTGACCGATGGCATCGGCAGCATCGACGTGTCGAACACCAGCGTCGACCATGCGGTCGTCATCAACCAGCTGACCGCCGACCGCATCGAGGTTCTGCGCGGACCCGCGGCGCTGCTTTTCGGCTCGTCCGCGATCGGGGGCGTCGTCAATGTCGTCGACAGCCGAATCCCGCGGCGGGTGCCCGACGAAGCGATTCACGTCGATGGCATCGCCACCTATGCGTCGGCCTCCGACGAGCGCTCGGGCAGCACCACGGTCGATGTGCCGGTCGCCGGAAAGCTCGTTTTCCACGTCGACGGCAGCTATTCGAAGACCGGCGACCTTTCCACCGGCGGTTTCAACCTGTCGCCGGCCCTCCGGCTCCAGGCTCTGGCCAGCGCCGATGCAGGCGTACGGAGTCTGGCAGCGTTGCGCGGCACCCTCTTCAACAGCGCGGCGCGCACCTGGGATGTCGGGGCAGGCGCAGCGCTGATTACCGACGGCGGCAACCTCGGCTTCAACATCAGCCACTACGACAGCCTCTACGGCGTACCGCCGCGCTATTCGCTCGACCCCAACGTGGTGGCCGAGGACGTGCGCCTGCAGGTGCGCCAGACGCGCGTCGATGGCCGCGCCGAAGTGAATGTGGGTGGTGCGCTGCTCGACAAGATCCGTTTCCGGGGCAGCTTTGCGGACTATAAGCATGCAGAGATCGATCCGACCGGTGCGATCGGCACGACCTTCCTCAACAAGGGGTGGGAAGGCCGCTTCGAACTTGTCCAGGCCAGGCGCGGCGCCTGGCAGGGCGCAAGCGGCGTGCAGGTCGCGATCCGCGATCTCAACGTCATCGGCGCCGAAGCGTTTGTACCAAAGAATACAACGAACCAGACCGGCCTGTTCACCCTCCAGTCGTTCGATCTCGGCCCGTTCAAGGCCGAGCTGGGCGCGCGCTATGAACACAGCGCAATCGAGGCGGACGCCAGCACCGTCATCGGCAGTCCGGCATACAGCCGACGTTTCGACGCCTTCTCGGGGTCGCTCGGCGCCAGCTATGCGCTGAGCCCGGCGCTCAAGATCGGCCTGTCCGGATCGCACACCGAACGGGCACCGGGCGCGGAGGAACTGTTCGCCAATGGACCTCACGCCGGTACGCAGGCTTTCGAGATCGGCGACCCGAACTTCGTCAAGGAGACCAGCAATGGCGTCGAGGCGACGCTGCGCGGCGAGGGCGACGGCTACAGCTTCTCGCTCGCAGCCTACCAGAACTGGTTCGAGAATTATATTTACGAAGAGGATACGGGGCAGGTTCGCGACGAATTACCCGTTTTCCAGTCGCGCCAGGCCGCCGCGCGCTATTTCGGCGTTGAGGGCGAAGCGTCGGTCCGCCTAGCGCAACTGGGCAGCTACACGCTGAACCTCGACGGCGTCGGCGATTACACGCGCGCGACCATCGTCGGCCGTGGCCCGGTACCACGCATCCCCCCGTTGCGCCTGCTCGGCGGCCTGGAAGCGCAAGCGGACAAGATCGACGCCCGGACGGAAGTCGAATGGACCGCGGACCAGAAGCGCGTCGCCGCGTTCGAAACGCCGACCAAGGGCTATACCATGGTCAATGCCAGCCTGGCCTGGCATCCGCGCGGCAAGGGCGACCGCACCAGCATCGTCCTGTCGGCCAACAACATCTTCGACGTCGAGGCGCGCCGCCACGCCAGCTTTCTCAAGGATTTCGCCCCGCTCGCGGGCCGCGACATCAGGGTCAGTGCGCGGTTTGCGCTCTAGGGAGCTACACTTCGGTCAGTGCCCCGTCCACCGGGGCGTGCGTTTTTCGGCAAAGGCGCGCGGTCCCTCCTGAGCGTCGTCGCTCATATAGGTGTATTCGGAGGCCGCACGCGCCGCCTGTAGCGCCGCGCTGCGGCCCATTTCAGTCGCCAGCATCACGGTGTCGCGCCCGGCCTTTACCGATAGCGGGGCACCGTCGAGGATCTCCCCTGCAAGCGCCAGCGCCGTCGCCATCAACGCGTCAGGCTCGGCAATCCTGTTGACGAGGCCGATCTCATAGGCGCGCTGGGCCGTGATCGGATTTCCGGTCAGAATAATTTCCATCATGATCCGCTGCGGGATCATGTGGATCAGCGGCGCCGCCCAAGGCGAGCTGCGCCCGACCTTCACTTCGGTAATCGCGAATTTGGCGGTCGTACTGGCAACACACAGGTCGCACGCCTGCGCGATCATCCACCCCCCTGCGAAAGCCACGCCGTTCACGGCCGCAATCGTCGGCTTCGACAGTTCGATGCTGTCATAGGGCAGCGGAAAGAAATCGCGCGGCGGCACTTGCATGCCGTCGGCGACCATCGCTTTCAGGTCCCCGCCGGCGCAAAACGCCTTGTCTCCCGCGCCCGTCAGGATTGCGACGCGAAGCGACGCGTCGCGTTCGAACCGGTCCCAGGCCGCACGCAGCCCTTCGCGGATTTCGGCGCTTAGCGCGTTGCGCGTTTCGGGCCGGTTGAGCGTGATGATCGCAATGCCATCGGCCCGCGCATCGAAGAGAACCGCATCGCTCATTCAATATCCTCTCTGTCGGATGACATGCGCCCCGCGGTCGAGTGCCGCACGGAAGTCGGGGTGTGCAATGGCGACCAGGCGTTTGCTGCGCTCGGCAAAAGATTGCCCCTTCAATTCTGCTGCGCCGAATTCGGTGACGACGACATCCACTTCGCTGCGCGCCGTCGTGACCGGCCCGGACAGTGCGATCACAATGCGGCTGATTGTCCCGCCCTTGGCTGTTGCCGGCAAGGCAATGATGGACCGACCGCCGGGCGAGCGGCTGCCCGCGCGGACAAAATCCACGTGCCCGCCCGTGCCTCCGAAATAGGCTGCGCCACTCTGCTCGGCATTGACCTGCCCGGTCAGGTCGATTTCGAGCGCCGAGTTGATCGTGACCATCCGAGGGATCTGCGCATGGATCGCTGCACTATGGGTATAGTCGGCGCTACACATCCTGATCGCCGGATTGCGGTGAGCGAAATCGTAGAGCCGCTTCGTCCCGATCAGGGCGCCGTTGACCGACACGCCGGTATCAATCGGCTTGCGTGCGTTGGTAACGACACCTGCTTCGACGAGATCGACGAGTCCGTCGCCGATCATCCCCGAATGAACGCCCAGATCCTTGCGATCGCCGATGAGGCGCAGCACGGCGTCGGGTACCGCGCCGACACCGGTCTGGAGCACCGACCCGTCCTCGATAAAGTCCGCGACGTGCCGCGCGATTGCCGCGTCGGTCGGGCCGATCCGGGCGGGGGAAACCTCGACCGGCGGGCGCGACACATGGACCGCGACATCGATTTTCGATGCTGCCAGCACCCGGTCGCCGGGAACGAAGGGTACGAGTTCGTTGACTTCGGCGATGACGATCCGCGCCTTGGCCACGGCGTCCGCAATATGGTCGGCAATCAGGCCGAAGCTGTGGTTGCCCGCGCCGTCGGCCGGGCTGACCTGGACAAGGGCAACGTCGCAGCCGATCGCGCCTTCCTCAATCAGGGAACCGATCTGGCCCACGTGGCAGGGTATGATGCCCAGCTCGTGGGCCGCCGCCATCGTCCGCAAGGCGCCGATCGCGCCCATGCTCGCCAGCGCGAAACTCGACGATGTGTCTGGCGTGAACAGACCGGAGAAGCTGGTGGCAATAAAGGCAGACAGATCGCCGATGGCCGCGCCTTGCGCGATCAGCGCCTCGACCAGCGTCGTCGGCTCGCCGCAGGCCTGCCCGATGACGATGCGATCGCCCCGTCGCAGGTATCGATCGAGATCGAGTCGCGAGGCGTCGGTGACGAAAGTCATTGTTCCGACGCTGCCGCGAGCAGCGCCCGCGCTCGGGCCAGATGGGGCCGGTCGAGCATGCCGCCGTTATGAGCAATCGTGCCCACGCCCGGATTCGCGGCGAACAGGTCGACGATGGCCTGCGCCTCGGCAATCTCCTCGACCGAGGGGCTGAAAGCGTCGTTGATTACCTCGACCTGTGCCGGATGGATGGCCAACATTCCGCGATACCCATCGCGGCGCACCTGTTCCGCCCGCGCGCGCAGTCCCTCGATGTCGCGGAAATCGCCATGAATGGTCTCGATCGCCGCCACGCCGGCGGCAGCCGCCCCGAGCAGGCAAAGCGTGCGCGCCAATTGATAGGTAAATTCGTAGTTGCCATCGGCATCCCGGTTCGAGCTCGCCCCGATCGAGTCCGCCAGATCCTCCGCCCCCCAGGTCAGCGCAACGGTCCGCGGCGCCCCCTTGTAACTGCCGGTATGGAACATGGCCTTGGCGGTTTCGGTGACCAGCACGATGACGGGCGTCGATCCCGCCTCGATGGCATGCGCCGCCTCGAATGCCGAAAGATAATTGTCGAGCCGGTCGACATCGGCGCGACCGTTGACCTTGGGCAGCATGATCCCGCCCGGGCGCGCGGGCATGATCGCGGCCAGGTCGTCGAGTGTCCACGGCCCGTCGAGCGGATTGACCCGCACCCAGAGGCGACGCCAGTCACCCGCATGGGACTGAAGAAAATCACGCACCATCGTGCGGGCGCGCGGCTTGTTCTCGACAGCGACCGCATCCTCGAGGTCGAAGATCACGATGTCGGCCGGGCCATCAGCAGCCCTGGCCATCTTCTTGTCACTGTCGCCCGGCGCGAACAGCCATGATCGCATGCGCAAGGGCGGGGTGTCGTGCATGGAATTACTCACCCCCTCATAGTAAGGCGATTTACGCCGTTCGCGAGCGATGTTTGCCGATGGGCCTGCGACACGTTCGTCAATCGTGGACAGGCAGTGGCCCGCCTTTCGGCCTGGGCTTCTTCAACAACAGGGCGAGCGGCGCGATGGCCAGAAGCAGCCAGAAGAGCATGTAAAAATTGTCGAGATAGGCGATCATCGCGGCTTGCCGCGTCACCTCTCCGTTGAGGACGCTCATGGCTGCATCGCCGATGCTCCCCAGCTGGCCGGCAACCGAAGCCGGATCGACGGGCAGATTATAGGACGTGACGCTGGCGGCAATGTCGGCATGGCTGGTCTGCATGTTGCGCGCCAGAACGGTAACGATGGCCGAAATCCCGAAGCTCGCGCCCAGGTTCCGGAAAAGCGTCATCAGGGTCGTCCCGTCGGTGCGATGGCGCGGCAGCAGAGTGGAAAATGCCAACAGGTTGATCGGCACGAAAACGAAGCCCAGCCCCAGTCCCTGCAGGAAGGCCGACAGGACGATCTGCTGCGACCCCATGTCGAGCGACCAGCGCGTCATCGTCCACATCGACGCGGCGGCAAGCAGATAGCCGGTCGTGATCAAAAGGCGGGTGTCGACCTTGCCCATCAGCCGGTTGGCGGCGAACATCGTGATCAGCACCCCGATGCCGCGCGGCGCCATCAGCATCCCCGTGTCGATCACGTCATAGCCATAGAGGTTCTGGTACATCGTCGGCAGCACCGACGACAGCGCGACATTGGTGATGCCGAGGACGACCATGAAGCCGAGCGCGACGAGGAAATTGGGGTTCCGCACCATCGCGCTTTCGAACAGCGGGTGATCGACGGTCCGGGTGTGAACGACGAAAACCCAGAAACAGCTGAGCGCGAACAGCAGTTCGATCACCGTCTCGCGCGCTTCGAACCAGTCGTTGTGCTGCCCACGGTCGAGCATGAGCTGGAGGCCGCACAGCGCAAGCCCCAGCATCGCTGCCCCGAAGACGTCGAGCCGGCGGCGGACGATCGGCCGCGACGGCAGCAGCCACCAGAGCAGCGCCAGTGCCGGGATGCCGATCGGCAGGTTGACATAGAACACCCAGCGCCAGCTCAGCGTCTCGGTAAGATAGCCGCCGAGAAACGGACCGCTGATCGGCGCGATCATGACCGTCATCCCCCAGATCGACATCGCATTTGCCTGGCGGCTGGGGCGGTTGATGTCGTACATGATCGTTTGCGACAGCGGCCCGATGAAGGCGGCGGCAATGCCCTGGAGCGCGCGAAAGACGACCATTTGCGTCAGCGAGGTCGCGGCCCCGCACAACATCGACGCCAGGACGAACCCGATCGTCGCGCCGATGAACAGGTTGCGCGAACCCAGCCGGTCGGACAGCCAGCCGGTCAGCGGCAGGACGAGCACGCCCGCGATGATGAAGCTTGTCAACACCCAGCTGATCGACTCCATCGATGCGCCCAGGCTGGTCTGCATGTGGGGCAGCGCGACATTGGCGATGGTCAGGTCGAGGAACTGGCAGATCGACACGCCCATGACGGCGACCATCAGCAGGCCGGTATGACGGCTTGGCAGCGTCGCCACGTCCTGCACGGGCGCGGCGGCGGTCGGGCTATTTCGAGGTATCGATGCGGACATGCGTCGACAGGCCGGCGATCAGGGGGCGGTCGGTCCGGCTGTCGATGGCGATGCGCACCGGCACGCGCTGCGTTACCTTGACCCAGTTCCCATTGGCATTCTGGGCGGGGAGCACCGAAAATTCGGAGCCCGTTCCGGCACCGATGCTGGCAATATGGCCCTTAAGCGTGACATCGGGAAAGGCGTCGAGCGACAGTTCGGCCGGTTGGCCGACGTGCATGTTCTTGAGGTCGGTTTCCTTGAAGTTCGCCTCGACCCAGCTTCGGTCGCTGACGACAATGCTGACGGCAGGCAGCCCCTGCGTCATCATCTGGCCGATCTGCAGTCGGTCGGCCTGGCTCACGACACCGGCGACGGGCGCACGCGCTTCGGTCTTGGTCAGATTATAGGCCGCCTGCCGCTTTTGTACCTGCCCTGCGAGCACTGCGGGATTGACGCCTGGCGCCGCCGATCCCGTGGCGAGCGCCGCGCGCGCCTTGATCGCGTCGCCCTGGGCATTGGCAAGCTTGGCACGGGCATCCGCCAGCGCATGTTCGGCTGCGTCGAACCGGGCTCGGGTGGTGAAGCCGGTGCGCATCAGCTCAGCCTGACGGCGGTATTCCTCGGTATAGAACGCCACGCCTTCGCGCGCGCTGGCGATGTCGACGCCGGTCGTCTGATATTCGGTTTCGGCCCCGATGACCTTGACCTGCGCTGCGGCGATCGTCGCATCTGCCTGCGCCATGGCGATGCGATAAGGTTCTGGGTCGATGCGAAACAGGAGCTGGCCCGCCTTGACCGGCTGGTTCTCCTTAACCCCGACCTCGACAATTCGGCCGCTGAGCTCGGCGCTGATCGACACCTTGTCCTGGCGGACATAAGCATTGTCGGTCGACACATAATGATCGTTCGCCACATAATACCAAGTCGCGCCGCCGGCGAGCAGCAACGGCACGGCGGCCATGAGGGCGATCTTGCGCAGCCGCCGGGCGGGCGCGCGCTTTTCAGGCGCCGTCGGATCCGCCCGGACGATGCCGGGGTCCGCGTCAGCCATGCGACACCATCGGTTCAGGCGGGCGGCGCGTCAGGTTGAGGCGCATGCGGTCGAGCGTCGTCATCAGGCGCGCCCGCTCCGTTTCATCGATACCTTCGAACGCCAGGTCGATCATCTCTTCGGCAAGCGGACGCAGTTGGGCGAGCAGGTCATGGGCTTTGGGAGTGAGGAACAGCCGCCAGGAGCGGCGGTCCGCCGGGTCGGTGCGGCGTTCGACCAGATCGGCGTCCTGCAGCCGGTCAACCATGCGGCACACCGTGATCGGCTCCACCTCGAGCAGATCAGCAAGCTTGCCCTGATTGATACCTTCGTGGCGGCGCAGCTGCGATAGCACCTGCCACTGCGGACGCGTCACCCCAATGCTACGCGCGCGCGCATCGAACGACCGCCGCATCAGGCGCGACACGTCCGCCAGCTTCGACCCCGGGTTTTCTTCCATAAGGACAGCGGTAATAACGATAGTTATATTGTAGTCAAGCAAGGGTCACCTGGGGCCGTCCCTGCGCCGGCGACAAGCCCGAGCGCACGCCCCCTAAAGAAGACTTCACTTGAACCCGTGCCGCCGGACGCCGATGACATGACGATCCCGTGACGCAATAATCGGTGAGAATGGCGGCACGGTCCGCCAAAAGGGGCGCGACGAGCAAGGTTATGACCAAGACCCTGACACACCTCGAAAGGCTCGAGGCCGAAAGCATCCACATCATGCGCGAAGTCGTGGCCGAGGCGACAAAGCCTGTCATGCTCTATTCGGTCGGCAAGGACTCGGCCGTGATGCTGCATCTGGCCCGCAAGGCCTTTTATCCCTCGGCGCCGCCCTTCCCGCTTTTGCACGTCGACACGACGTGGAAATTCAAGGCAATGTACGACCTCCGCGAAAAGGCCGCGCGCGAGGCCGGCATGGAGCTGCTCGTCCACCAGAACCCCGAAGCCAGGGAACGCGGGATCAACCCCTTCGACCATGGGTCGCTCCACACCGACATGTGGAAGACCGAAGGGCTGAAGCAGGCGCTCGACAAATACGGCTTCGATGTCGCGTTCGGCGGTGCGCGCCGTGACGAAGAGAAGAGCCGCGCGAAGGAGCGCATCTTCAGCTTCCGTACCGCGACCCATGGCTGGGACCCGAAGAACCAGCGGCCGGAACTCTGGAACCTCTACAACGCGCGCAAGCACAAGGGCGAAAGCATCCGCGTCTTCCCGATCTCCAACTGGACCGAGCTCGATATCTGGCAATATATCCATCTCGAGGGGATCGAGATCGTCCCGCTCTATTTCAGTGCTCCGCGCCCGACCTTCGTCCACGACGGCCAGCTGTTCATGGCCGACGATGTCGAACGGCTCGAAAGGGTGATGGGGCACCGTCCCGAAATCACCGAACGGTCGATCCGCTTTCGGACGCTCGGCTGTTTTCCGCTGACGGGTGCTGTCGAAAGCGAGGCCAGAACCCTGCCGCAAGTCATCCAGGAAATGCTGCTGACGACCACGTCCGAACGCCAGGGCCGCGTAATCGACCATGATCAGGCCGCCAGCATGGAGAAGAAGAAACAGGAGGGGTATTTCTGATGCCGGACGCCTCGGTACACCCCGTTGTCTACAAGACCGACGATCTGATTGCCTCGGACATCGACGCCTATCTCGACCGGCACCAGCACAAGAGCCTGTTGCGCTTCGTCACCTGCGGATCGGTCGACGACGGCAAGTCGACCCTGATCGGGCGCCTGCTTTACGATTCGAAGATGATCTTCGAGGACCAGCTTGCAACGCTCGAAGCCGAGAGCAAGCGCATGGGGACGCAGGGGCAGGAAATGGACTTCGCGCTGCTCGTCGACGGCCTTTCCGCCGAACGCGAACAGGGCATCACCATCGACGTCGCCTACCGGTTCTTCGCAACCGAAAAACGCAAGTTCATCGTCGCCGATTGCCCGGGCCACGAGCAATATACCCGCAACATGGTGACGGGCGCCTCAACCGCCGACCTTGCCATCATCCTGATCGACGCGCGAAAGGGCGTCCTCGTCCAGACGCGGCGGCACAGCTATCTCGCCAAGCTTCTCGGCATCCGCAACATCGTGCTGGCCGTGAACAAGATGGACCTGATCGGCTATGATCAGGAGAGGTACGATGCCATCGTCGCCGACTACACCGCGTTCGCATCAAGCATCGGCATCCCGCATTTCACGGCGATGCCGATCTCGGGGTTCAAGGGCGACAATATCACCGACAACTCGCCCAATACCCCCTGGTATGCGGGCAAGCCCCTGATTGCCCATCTGGAAACCGTGCCACTCGACAATGAGGCGGACCAGCGCAAGCCGCTGCGGATGGCGGTGCAATGGGTCAACCGGCCCAACCTAGATTTCCGGGGGTTCGCCGGCCAGATCGCGTCCGGCACCGTCCGCCGCGGCGACGCGATCCGCGTACTGCCGTCGGGAAAGACCTCGACGATCAGCAGGATCGTCACGCTCGACGGCGATCTCGACGAAGCCGTCGCGGGCCAGTCGGTCACATTGTGCTTTGCCGACGAAATCGACTGCTCGCGCGGCGATGTCGTTGCCGCAGCCGACAGCCCGCCGGAAGTTTCGGACCAGTTCGAAGCGACGATCGTCTGGCTCGCCGACGACGCGCTGATCCCCGGCCGCGCCTATTGGCTGAAACTCGGCACGCAGACCGTGTCGGCAACGGTGCAGGCACCGAAATACATGCTCAACGTCAACACCATGGAACACATGGCGGCCAAGACGCTCGACCTGAACGCCATTGGTGTGGCCGAGATCGCGACCGACAAGCCGATCGTCTTCGAGCCCTATGCCGACAACCATACGCTCGGCGGCTTCATCCTGATCGACAAGATGACCAACCGCACGGTGGGTGCGGGGATGCTGCACTTCAGCCTGCGCCGCGCCCAGAACATCCACTGGCAGGCGACCGACATCGGGCGCGAAGCCCATGCTGCGCTCAAGAACCAGAAGGCACGCGTGCTGTGGTTCACGGGCCTGTCGGGTTCGGGCAAGTCGACGATCGCCAACGAGGTCGAAAAGGCCCTGAACCTGATGAACCGGCATACTTTCCTGCTCGATGGCGACAATGTGCGCCACGGCTTGAACAAGGACCTGGGATTCACCGAGGCCGATCGTATCGAAAACATCCGGCGCGTGGGCGAAGTCGCCAAGCTGATGGCCGATGCGGGCCTGATCGTGTTGACCGCATTCATCAGCCCGTTTCGGGCCGAGCGGGACATGGTGCGATCGATGCTGCCCGGGGGAGAATTCATCGAGATTTTCGTCGACACGCCGCTGGAGGTGGCCGAAGGACGCGACGTGAAGGGGCTCTACAAAAAAGCGCGTTCGGGGCAGCTCAAGAACTTCACGGGCATCGACAGTCCCTATGAAGCGCCGGAAAAGCCCGAGATCACGGTCAACACGGTCCAGATGACCCCTGCGGAAGCTGCCGAATATATTGTCCGTCAGATCATGCCGCTGAAATGAGCAGACTGACCGACGCCGAGCTGGCCGCGCACCTCGCCGATGTCGCAGGCAAGCTGCTGCTGCAGGTCCGCGCCTGCGGCCTGATGTCGTTGAAGGCGCTCGGCAAGGCAGGTGACAATACTGCCAACCAGTATCTTATCCACGCGATTGCCGAACAGCGCCCCGATGACGGGCTGCTTTCGGAAGAAAGCAAGGATACCGATGCCCGCCTGTCGAAATCCCGCGTATGGATCATCGATCCTGTCGACGGCACGCGCGAATATGGCGAGGCGCGGACCGACTGGGCCGTTCATGTCGCGCTTGCAGTCGACGGCGTGGCGACCGTGGGCGCCGTTGCGCTGCCCGGGCTCGACCTTGTCCTGCGCAGCGACCGCCCCGCGCCCCTGCCCCCCGCCGTCACGCCGCCCCGTATGGTCATCAGCCGCACCCGTCCCGCGCCGGAGGCATTGAGGGTAGCCGAAGCGATCGGCGCAGCGCTGATCCCGATGGGCAGCGCGGGGGCAAAGGCCATGGCCGTTGTGCGGGGCGAGGCCGAAATCTACCTGCACACCGGCGGGCAATATGAATGGGACAGCTGTGCCCCGGCCGCGGTCGCCGCGGCGCACGGCCTGCACGTCAGCCGCGCCGACGGTTCGCCGCTCATCTACAACCAGCGCGATACTTACATGCCCGACCTGCTGATCTGCCGCCCCGAATGGGCGGAAATCCTGATCGGCCTGGCGAAGGCCTAGGCGACGGTCTTCGACGCGCGCAGTGCCGCGATCGCGGCGGCGTCCAGCCCCAGAAGTTCACCCAAGATCTCGTTGGTATGCTCGCCGAGCACCGGCGCCGCGGTCGGGGTTGGCTGGGGCGAATTCGGAAACTTGATCGGGCGGTTCACGATCGGGATCGTGCCCAGCCCCTGGTGCTCGGCCTCGACGACAAGGTCGCGGGCGACGGCCTGCGGCTGACGGAGGGCGTCGAGGACGCCGAGAATCGGGGCATGGGGGACCTGATGCAGGCGCAGCTTTTCATCGAGCTCGCTGAAGCTCGACAGGATCGTACGCTCAGCAACGAGCTGCTCGACCTCTTCGCGATGGATACGCCGCTGTTCGATCGTCGCAAACCGGGCATCGTCGATACAGTCGTCGATCTCCAGCGCCCGGCACAGATTTGCCCAGAAGCCGTTCGACAGACACGCGATCACCATCAGGCCATCGCGGGTCGGGAAGACGCCGTAAGGCACCAGAGTGGGATGAGGATTGCCCTGAGGCCGGGGATTCTCGCCCGTCATCAGCGCAACCTGCGGCATATAGGCAAGCATCCCGATCAGGCCGTCGAGCAGGCTGACGTCGATTAGACGTCCCTTTCCGGTCATGCTGCGCTCGTACAGTGCGGCAAGAATGCCGATGGGGCCGTTGACGCCCCCGATCAGGTCCCCGAACGGAATGCCGAGGCGCGTCGGCGCGCGGTCGCGCTCGCCGTTGACGCTGAAGGCGCCTGAAAGCGCTTGCGTCACGATGTCGAACGACGGGTCGTCACGCATCGGGCCGGTCATGCCGAACCCCGAAATGGCGCAGTAGATCAGGCGCGGGTTGATCGCGGACAGCATGTCGTAACCCAACCCCAGACGATCCATGACCCCGGGCCGGTAATTCTCGATCAAGATGTCGCATTTTTTGACCAGATCGCGCGCCAAGGCGACGCCGTCCGGGGATTTCAGATCGATGACGATGCTCTTCTTGCCCCGGTTGACGCCGAGAAAATAAAGGCTGTGCCCTTCTGAAAACGGGGGAAAGCCGCGTGTATCGTCACCGATGCCCGGCGGCTCGACCTTGATGATCTCGGCACCCAGATCGGCCAGCGCCATCGAAGCCGCAGGCCCTGCCAGCACGCGCGAAAAATCGAGGACGCGAATACCACCCAGGGGCCCTTGCCAGGTCGGGGATGTGGTAGCGTCCATCAACCGTGCTTATGGCCGAGCCCGACGCGCCTCAAGGGTGATTTCCCAAAGTCATGCGTCACGAAAGCAAATGGTGCCCGGGGACGGGGTCGAACCGCCGACACTGCGATTTTCAGTCGCATGCTCTACCAACTGAGCTACCCGGGCACACGTCGCCGAGGCGTCGCGAAGGCGGGCCTATAGCGACGCGATATCGTCCCTGTCCAGCCCAAGCGAGTCGAGCGACTCTTCGGTCGGCGGTCCGGGGATGCGGTAGCCGTCGTCGAGCCACTGCAGCAGGTCGCGATCGCGACATCCCTGCGAACAAAACGGGGCGTGTGCAGGCACCGGCGGCTTCGCACAGATAGGGCAAGGTTTAGGCAGGTTCGGCATGGCCGCCGGACATGGCGATGCGCGCATCCGCGCGCAACCCGACCACGCCACCTAAATGGCGCGCCAGCTGTTCCTGCCAGCTCGGATGAGCCTCCAGCACGGAAATCACCCGCGGGTGGGCGACGAGCTTTACGGCACCCGTCCGACCCTCGCGTTCAACCCGGCGCAGCAGCGAACGCGCGGCGTGTCCGTCGGCGTCCGACCGGACATGCTCGACCAGCGACAGCCGGGTGCGCTGACGAACGATTTGCATGAAGCCAAAACCGTTGACCGCCGTGCGTTCGAACGGTGGCGGCAACGCCGCGTCCAACGCCGATGCAACAGCGGCACGCGCGTCCTTTCTGCCCAGCGTTGGAAAGTCGATGCCGATTGATCCAGCGAGGCCGAAAGCGCGGATTGCTTGTCCCGCGGCGGTGGCAGCCGCCAGCGCCAGCGGCACGGGTTCAAGGTGTCCGTCGACATCGATCAGGGTCATTGCCGGCGTTACGGATATGTGCAGCACCCCTCCCTCGAATGGCCAAAGGCCGGCATGTGCCCGTTCGATCAATTCGGTCCAGCCGGCAGCTTCGAATGCATCGTCGTCGTGCGTGCCGAGCGTTCGGACACCCATCCCGGTGGCCGTCAAGCGCCTCAGCAGATCGGGGCCAGCCGAAAGCTCCTGATCAAGCGCGGGACGCCCCTTTGCCCGTTTTATGCGATCGCGCTCGGGAACGGCTTCGCGGATGACGGCAATCCGTACTCGCGCACCTTGTGTCCATTCTCGCAGCAGGGGTTCGACGAGCAGCTCCGTGCCGTCCGCCAACGTCGCGAACCCCCGTCGGGCGGGAATGGCTATCCGGGTCAGCCGTCCCTCGACCACGGCGCCCGCCCGGGGTCCTGCCCCTTCGACCTCGATCAACGCTTCGACGACCGTTCCGTGCTCGATCAGCGCGGCCCGCGCCTCGCCGATGCCATCCTCGTAGACCCACTCAGGCAATGACGAACCCGGCGCTGCGCAGCAGGTTGCGCGTTTCGAACAGCGGCAGACCGACGACGCCCGAATGGCTGCCCGAAAGGTCGCGGACAAAGGCCTCGGCGCGCCCCTGGATGGCGTAACCGCCCGCCTTGCCGCGCCACTCGCCGCCCGCGACATAGGCGTCGATCGTCGCGGGTGTGAGGACGGCGAACGACAGGCGCGTGTCTGACAAACGCTCGCGCAGCTTGCCTGTCGCGTCGATCATCGCGATCGCCGTGTAGACGTGGTGACGACGGCCCGACAGCAAAGCGAGGCACGTGCGCGCCGTATCTTCATCCTCGGCCTTTGGCAGGATGCGACGCCCCGCCCCAACGACGGTGTCTGCCGCCAGAACGATGCAACCGGCGTGGCGCTCGGCCACGGCAAGCGCCTTCGCGCGCGCCAGCCGAAGCGCATGGGCGCGCGGCGCTTCATCCTTCAGGGGCGTCTCGTCGAGTTCGGCCGGGTCGATCGCGTCGGGTGCGAGGCCGATCCGCGCAAGCAGGTCGAGGCGACGGGGCGAGGCTGAGGCAAGCACGAGGCGCACCGGCCGCGCCTCAGCTCGCGGGTTCAGGACGGACCAGGGCCGCCGCGACCCGGCATGAAGCGATAGGTGATCCGGCCCTTGGTCAGGTCATAGGGCGTCATTTCGACGAGCACGTCGTCACCGGTAAGGACGCGAATGCGGTTCTTGCGCATCTTGCCTGCGGTGTGGCCCAGCACTTCATGATTGTTCTCCAGTTTCACGCGAAACATCGCGTTGGGCAGGAGTTCAAGCACGGTGCCGCGCATCTCGAGAAGTTCTTCCTTGGCCATGCAGCCCTTTTCATACCAGTGTCACGAAAGTGTCGGCCCCATAGCCGCAAGGCGTGAAAAAGAAAAGGCGAAGCCGACGGCCCTAGGCTGGATTGTATTTTTTAAGGAAAGTTTCCAGCGTTTCGAGAAATTGCAGACGATCGGCCTGGCGGCTGAAATGGTGGTCGCCCAGCGGCTGTTCGACATACTCTACGGGCTTTCCGGCAGTTTTCAGCGCATCTGCCATGCGCCGAGACTGGGAGACCGGAACGCGGAGATCCTTCTTGCCGTGCATGATCAGCACGGGCGTACCGAATTCGGAAGCGTAGTTTATCGGTGAGATTGATTTGAGGTCGGGCGCCGATTGCCGCCACCCCTCGCTTCGCGCTTTGGCATTCAGGAACTGGCTGTCGTAGCGCAACATCCCGTTCAGGTCCGATACTCCTGCAAAGCTGACGGCACAGCGATAGCGCCCGCCGTCGCGCTGAGCGCCCCTGAGCGCGGCGTAGCCGCCGTAGGAGGCGCCCACGATGCAGACCCGTTTAGGATCGATCGTGCCCTTCGACGCAAGGGCATCGACCGCGTCGTTGAGGTCGTCCTGCATCTTGGTGCCCCATTGGCCGTCACCGGCGGACTGGAAATCCGACCCGTAACCGGTCGACCCCCGATAGTTCGGTTGTACGACGGCGTAGCCACGGTCGGCGAGAAATTGTGCCCACCAGTCATATTCTGCGGAATCACGAGCCTCCGGACCGCCATGGGGGAGAAGGATCAGCGGCAGCCCTTTAGGCATGGCGCGTTTCGGCAAGGTCAGGACCGCCTCGATCGACAGCCCGTCGCGCGCCTTGTACCGAAAGGTGCTGACAGGGCCGAGAACAACGTCGCGGATCGCGGCGTTCACATAGGAAAACCGTCTCATCGCCCCGCCCTCCGCGGCGTCATAATAATAATAGCTTCCCGGCTGACTCGCACTGCCCACCTGTACGATCAGTTTTTGGTGGTCGCGGCTCAACGACACGATCGTGGCGACGCGGGGCGCGACGGCCTTGTCGAGATCGGCCTGAATGGCCGCGAGCGCGGGATCGAGCCAGGTCACGTGCGATCGGTCGCTGGTGTAGTAGATGCCCGAGATCCCCTTGCCATCGGGACTGCGCGTCACGCCGCCGATGTCGTACCCGTCGGCGCCGAAAATCCGCTTGCCGATCGCCAGCTTGGACACGTCGAATTCGTAAAGCGCATCAAAGCCTTCGTGGCCGCTGATCGTCCATGAAGGCGCGGACGGATCGGTTGTCAGGAACGGCACCGTGAGGCTGTCCTTGGCGCGAAGGTTCGCCCGATCCACCGTTTTGAAGCTTTCCTTTGTCGAGGGACGATAGAGCAGCCGCGAGGTGCGCGAAATGTCGTCGTAGCCGATCCCCATGCGAACCGACCCGGCGGGATCTGCGTACCAGCTCATGACGTTGGTGGTACCGCTGACCAGCGTGCGCGCCCGTCCGGTCGACACATCCACTTCGCTGACCGATGGCCAGAAATCCGGGCCGATATACAGCGACTTCTGCATCGACATGAGCACACGTGGCGTACCGTCCTGCGCCGTCCATATGACCCGGGCGCTCTGACCGCCGGATTTGAATTCGATGGGCTTCAGCGTCTTGCCGTCTGAACTGATGCCCGCAATCCGGCTGAGGTAGATCGAGTTACCTTCAGCCTGCGCAACGGCCCCCAGCCCGAGCACCAGCCAGCCATCATTGACCCAGTCCCACGAAAGGAGCTCATTTTCGCCCATGCCGACGACGGCCGGTGGCTTCGTCGCCTCGAACAGCGAACGAATGACCAGAACCTGCGTGCCCTGCACGGCAATCTTCGCTGCGACCATCGTACCGTCCGGCGAAAGCTGCGGATCGGTCATATAGGGCAGTTGGGCGAAGTCGGCGGCGGGACGCCGGGGCGCGGCAGCCGGGTCGGCCGCCGGCGGCACCGTCTGGGCAAGCGCCGGGACGCTGGCAAGCATACCCAAGGCGCATAAGTACCGAAGCTGCTTCATCCCTTACTTCCCCTTTGATGCGCTGATCATAAATTGCACCATCAAGCTGGCAAGTATCGGACAAGAAAAAACCCGCCGGCGCGGTCGCCGACGGGTTTTGGATCGCCCAGGCGAGAGGTTACATGGCCCCGTGCGCGAGCGCCGCGAGCAGCAACAACGCCACGATGTTGGTGATCTTGATCATCGGATTGACGGCCGGGCCCGCCGTGTCCTTGTACGGGTCGCCGACGGTGTCGCCGGTGACCGCGGCCTTGTGGGCTTCACTCCCCTTGCCGCCGTGGTTGCCGTCTTCGATGTATTTTTTCGCGTTGTCCCAGGCGCCGCCGCCCGAGGTCATCGAGATGGCGACGAAGAGGCCGGAGACGATCACGCCGAGGAGCAGCGCGCCCAGCGACGCGAAGGCATCGGCCTGCCCTGCGACCGCATAGATGGCAAAATAGACGACTACAGGTGCGAGCACCGGCAGCAGCGACGGCAGGATCATCTCCTTGATCGCCGCCTTGGTGACCAAGTCGACCGTGCGCGCATAGTCCGGCTTGACCTCGTAGGTCATGATGCCGGGATTCTTGGCAAACTGGTCGCGCACGTCGGTGACGACCTCGCCCGCCGCACGACCCACTGCCGTCATCCCCATTGCGCCGAACAGATAAGGCAGCAAGGCGCCGAGCAGAAGGCCGACGATGACGTACGGATTCTCCAGGCTGAAGTTCACCTGCATGTCCGGGAAGAACTCGCGCAGGTCGGCCGTATACGAGGCGAACAAGACCAGCGCCGCGAGACCCGCCGAACCGATGGCATAGCCCTTGGTCACGGCCTTGGTCGTGTTGCCGACGGCGTCGAGCGCGTCGGTCTTTTCACGGACACTGTCGTCCATGCCCGCCATCTCGGCGATGCCGCCGGCATTGTCGGTGACCGGGCCATAGGCATCGAGCGCCACGACCATGCCGCCCAGCGCCAGCATCGCGGTTGCGGCAAAGGCGATGCCGATCAGGCCCGCCAGCTTGAACGCGATGATGATGCCGACGACGATCACGAGGGTCGGCAGGGCCGTCGCCTCGAGGCTGATCGCCAGCCCCTGGATGACGTTGGTGCCATGGCCCGTCTCCGAGGCCTTAGCGATGCTTCGCACCGGCCGGTAATTGGTGCCCGTGTAATATTCGGTGATCCAGATCAGCAGGCCGGTAATGACCAGCCCCAGGAACATGCAGTAATAGAGGATCCGGCCGGTAAAGCCGCCGGTGCCGTCGACGCTCGCGCCGATGACAGTCTCCATACCGCCCAGCACTGCATCGGTCGCAAACCAGATGACGACGGCGGACAGAACTGCCGTAACGAGGAAGCCCTTGTACATGGCGCCCATGATGTTCTTGGAACTGCCGAGGCGGACGAAATAGGTCCCGACGATGGACGTAAGGACGCAAACACCGCCGACAAGCAGCGGCAGCGACATGAGGGCGAGCAACTCGGCTGCTGTCGTGCGGGCTGCCAGCGTGATGGCGATAAGCACCATCGTCGCGCCGAAGGTCACGACATAGGTTTCGAAAAGATCGGCAGCCATGCCGGCGCAGTCGCCGACGTTGTCGCCGACGTTGTCGGCGATAACGGCAGGGTTGCGGGGATCGTCCTCGGGAATGCCGGCTTCGACCTTGCCGACGAGGTCTGCACCAACGTCGGCAGCCTTGGTAAAGATACCGCCGCCGAGACGGGCGAAGATCGAGACAAGCGAGGCACCCAGTGCGAGCGCCGTCAGCGCGGTGATGACCACGCGGTCATTGGGGGCATAGCCGGCAGGCCCGGTCAGGTACCAGAAGAAGACGGCGATCGCGAGAAGCGCGAGCCCGGCAACGAGCATGCCGGTGATGGCCCCGGCGCGAAAGGCCATGGTCAAGCCCTGCTGCAGCCCTTCGGACGCGGCCTGCGCGGTACGCACGTTGGCGCGCACCGAAATGTTCATCCCGATGAAACCTGTCGCGCCCGACAACACCGCGCCGAGGACGAAACCCACAGCCGGGGTCCGCCCGAGGAATACGCCGACAAGCACGGCAACGACGACGCCGACGATGGCGATCGCCCGGTACTGGCGCGCGAGATAGGCTTGCGCACCTTCCTGAATGGCGGCACCGATTTCCTGCATCTTGGCATTGCCCGGCGAGGCGGACAGGACTTGGCGGCTGGTTACAATGCCGTAAAGTACAGCCGCAAAGCCGCACAAGATGGCGATCAGAACGAAATTCATGGACAACCTTCCCTGCGATATCCCCGAGCGTTTCCCCGCACGGATTTTCGAACCGGGCTATAAGGGGGCGGCGCAGAGAAAGGCAACCTTATACGGCGTGCAGCCATCCCAGCTTGTCCGGGAGCGGCAAAGGGCCTTCAGCATCATGCAGGCTTATCCCGCGGCCCGGCGCGAAGATACCGATGCGCGTCGCGGGCACCGGCGGCTCCGCCGCACCGGCAAGGGCGAACAGCAGTTCATAATCGTCACCGGCCGTGACCGCCGCCATCCGGTCGCCGACGACCGGTACGGCGTCGAGGTCTATGGCCAACGCGAGACCGCTCGCCAGGGCCATACGCTGGGCATCGATCAGCAACCCGTCGGACACATCCATCATTGCGTGGGCAATCCGGCCCAGCGCCTGCCCAGCCGCGAGACGCGGTGCGGGGCGGCAATAGGCATCTCGATGCGCGGGGTCTCCTGCCAGGCCGAGCCCGGCACGACCTATGACACCTGTCACCCAAAGGCCGTCCCCGACCTGCGCACCGCTTCGTGACGGCACGTTGGCGGATCGGCCGAGAGCCGTGAGCGAAAGTACCCGGGGGCCTCTGACCGTGTCTCCTCCAAGCAGGGCAACATCGAAATGCGCCAGCGTATCGGCGAAGCCCTGCACGAACGCGGTGTCCCAATCCGGATCGCCCAGTGGATATCCCAGCATCACGCCGATTGGAGCCGCGCCCTTGGCGGCCAGATCGGACAGGTTCACGGCCACCAGCTTCCACGCAACGTCACCGGGCGGATCTTCGGGCCTGAAGTGGACACCTTCAACGAGGAGGTCGTGCGTCAGAACCAGGTCGCCGAGGACCGCCGCATCGTCGAGCAACCCTCGCGCGGCGGAATGGGTCGCGAGCGGACGAAGCAGGTCCAGAAAATCGGCTTCAGTCACATGTGCCGCCCGTCCAGCGGCTACCCATCGCTGTCCCGCTCGATATCGGCGCCGACGGCCGCCAGCTTTTCCTCGAGCCGCTCATACCCGCGATCGAGATGGTACACACGGTGCACCTGCGTTTCACCCTCAGCGGCAAGCCCCGCGATGATGAGGCTCATCGACGCGCGCAGATCGGTCGCCATGACGGGCGCGCCGGTGAGGACGGGTACGCCGCGCACCATGGCGCTGCGGCCCTTGACCGTGATGTCGGCGCCCATGCGCGCAAGTTCGGGTACATGCATGTAGCGGTTTTCGAAGATCGTTTCGGTCAGCATCGACGCGCCCTCGGCCTTGCACAGCATGGCCATGAACTGTGCCTGCATGTCGGTGGCAAAGCCGGGATAAGGGGCAGTGGACAGCGTCAGCGGCCCAAGACGACCATCGGCCGTTATCTTCACGATGTCCTTGTCGACCGTCACGCTGACGCCGGCTTCGCGCAGCGCGGCGAACGTCGCGCCCATTTCGCCGGCGTCGGCGCCGATCAGGTCGACCGAACCACCCGTGATCGCCGTTGCGCAGGCGTAGCTGCCGGCTTCGATCCGGTCGGGCATGACGGCATAGGTTGCGCCGTGGAGCCGCTCGCGCCCCTCGATCGTCAGCGTGTCCGTCCCGGCGCCGTCGATGCTTGCGCCCATCGCAATCAGGCAGTTGCACAAATCGACGATTTCAGGCTCGCGCGCTGCATTTTCGATGGTGCTTGTGCCGCGTGCCAGGACCGCCGCCATAAGGGCGTTTTCCGTCGCACCGACCGAGACGACGGGGAAACGCACCGAACCGCCCGGCAGCCGACCGCCAGGCGCCGTCACCTTTACATAACCATGCGTGATCTCGATTTCAGCGCCGAACGCTTCCAGGGCCTTGAGGTGCAGATCGATCGGCCGCGTGCCGATCGCGCAGCCTCCGGGCAGCGAGACCGTTGCTTCGCCCATGCGCGCCAGCAACGGCCCGAGCACGAGGATGGAGGCACGCATCTTTCTTACGATGTCATAGGGCGCCATCGTCGAGGTGACGCGACCAGCCCGCATCGTCATGACGCGTCCGAAATCCTCGGGCCGGGCGCCTTCGATCGATGTCGAAACGCCGAGCTGATTGAGCAGATGCCCGAAACTGTCGACGTCGGCCAGGCGCGGCAGGTTTCTGAGCGTCAGCGGCTCGTCGGTCAGCAGCGCACACGGCATAAGCGTCAGCGCGGCGTTCTTTGCCCCGGAAATGTGGATGCGGCCCGACAGCCTGTTGCCGCCGCGAATGAGAATACGGTCCATGCGTGACGGTTAAGCGCGGACCGGCAGCGGCGCAAGCCGAGGGATCAGTGCTGGAGCTCGCCTTCGCTCTCGCGCAGAAGCCGCTCGTATTCCTCGGCCATTTCGGCATGCGCACGCGCAGCCGTGTCGGTCGTTGCCGCCGCCTCGCGCTCGCGTTCCTGCCGCGCGCGCTCGTAATAATATTGCTTGTCAATCGTCGTCACGGAAGCGTTTCCTTACTGGCGCGTTGTAGAGCAATTGCCCGAAAACCGTTTCGGATAAACAACATAGATCAAGTGGCAGCGGCCGGACGAGGATAGGGTGAGACCATGCTGACCGAGAAATTCCTGATGGGCCGTCACCGCGAAGAAATGAGCCCGACTGAGATCGACGTGATCGAGCGCGAGGTCGGCGAGGTCGTCGCCTTTCCGGCGCGCACCGATATCGTCCGCAATGGTACACCCATCGACCGCAGCATGTTGCTGATCGAGGGGTTCGTCTGTCGCTACATGGACGGGCTCGACGGCAGCCGGCAGCTCGTGGGGCTGCACATGCCGGGGGATTTCGTCGACTTGCACGGATATGCGCTGCGCAAGCTCGATCACGATGTCGCGACGCTCACGGCCTGCACGTTCGCCACCTACCCGCATGAGACGATCAAGCGCATGGTGAACGGCTATCCCGAACTCGGGCGCCACCTGTGGTTCAGCACGCTGCTCGATGCGGCAATGCATCGTGAGTGGATATTCCGGCTGGGTCGGTTGATGGGCGCCGGCCGGGTGGCCCATTTCTTCGCCGAGACCGGGCGTCGCCTGCAGATGGTCGGCCTAAGCGACGGATGGAGCTATGCGCTGCCCATGCATCAGGCCGACATTGCCTCGGCCTGCGGCATGACAAGCGTCCACGCCAATAGGGTCTTGCGTGAACTTCGCGAAACGGGCGTCGTCAGCTTCAGCGGGGGCGTGGTGCGGGTCCATGACCTTGCCGCGCTCTACGCGCTCGGCGAATTTAATGATCGATATCTCTATCCGTCACACCCGAATGGCGCGCAGCGATAGTCTAGGCCTTTTCCAGCGTGCATTGCAGCGGATGCTGCTGGCTGCGGGCGAAGTCCATGACCTGGGTCACCTTGGTCTCGGCGACCTCGTAGCTGAAAATGCCGCACACGCCGACGCCCTTCTGATGGACGTGCAGCATGACACGCGTCGCGTCCTCGAGGCTCATCCTGAAAAAGCGCTGCAGGCAAAGCACGACGAATTCCATCGGCGTATAGTCGTCGTTGAGCATCAGCACTTTGTAGGGCTGCGGCTTTTTCGTTTTCGAGCGCGTGCGTGTCGCGACGCCGACACCGGTGCCGCGTCCTTCGTCGCTCGATCGATCGTCAGAGGCCATGTGCGGAATCATCGTTCGTCAGAATATGGCAAAGCCGGGCCACGCGACAAGGGCCGGACGGCCGGCGGGCAAAAGAAAAGGCCGCACCGGTCGCCCGGCACGGCCCTTTCGACGCTAAAGCTACGGCTTAGGCAGCGACGGTCGACTTGACCTTCTCGGCCGCGACCGCAACGCGGTTCGAGATCGGCTGGGCAATCTCGCCGACCAGCTTCAGATAATTCTCGGTGAACTTCGAACCTTCGGCAACCAGGGCATCGAGCGTCTGCTTGGCGACTTCGCCCTGCAGCTGGAAGAACTCGGTCGGCGACTTGACGGCTGCGAACTGCTTGGCGGTCGCATTGGCCTTCTCGACTGCGGTGCGGCCATATTCGGCCGAATATTTCGCGATCTCTTCAGCGCCCTTGGCCGCAACGCGTCCCGAAGCGACGATGGCTTCGACATTGCCCTTCGAGAATTCCACGAGCTCCTCGATGGCCTTCGTTCCCTTGGACATCGCGTCCTTCGCACGCGTGTTGATGTCGCCGAACATTTCGGTGGCACGGGTCTGCATGTCTTCGGCAGCGGTCTTGATCGATGCCTGGGCGTTCGTGATGGTGTCGTTCATGGTATTTCCTTTCGAGGGGGAGAGCACTGCAGCCGGAGCGGCGGCAGCGGGGATTTCGACTTTGGTTTCGGGCTTGGCGACGACCTTCGGCGCTTCAGCCTTGAGCACTTCAGCCTTGGGTACGCGAGTTTGTGCGGCAGCGGGGGCCTTGGGCGCTGCCACCGGGACCGGCTTGGCCACCGGCCGGGCGCTGGCGATCGGCGCTGCAGCCACCTGCTTGGACGGTTTCGCAACCACGGGGGCGCTTTCCTTGGTCACGGGCTTGGTCGATGTCGGAACTTTGGCCACAACGGCGCTCCTGATCTATGTTGCAGTGCACCATATATCGCCGTGAATCAGGATTTCAAGCATTTTGTTGCACTGCAACATAACGTGCGAATTGCGCAGTCGAACGTCCATTTTTCCGGCAAATGTCCAGTGTTTACCTGGACTTGACGTAACGCCCCGGCGCATCCTCGATGGCCGCGCGCTTGCCGCCGCCCGGAAGCCGAGCGCCGGCGGCGGACACTTCCTCGACCCCGAATCCACGAATCCAGGCGATCCAGTCCGGCCACCAGCTGCCTTTCACCTCGGTCGACCCTGCGACGAAATCGTCGAGACCCGTCATCGGCCCGTCGATCCAGTGCTGGTATTTCTGTGCCGAAGGCGGATTGACGACGCCGGCAATGTGGCCGGACCCCGCCAGAACGAAACGAAGCGGGCCCTTGAAGTGCTCGGTCAGCTTCCAGACGCTGGCAAGCGGTGCGATATGATCCTCGCGACCGGCCTGGATATAGGCAGGCGTCTCGACCTTCGTCAGATCGATGGGCACGCCCAGCGCGGACAGCGCGCCCGGTACGGCCAGCCGGTTGTCGCGGTAAAGATCAGTCAAATACGCCTTGTGCCATTTTGCCGGCAGGTTGGTCGTGTCTCCATTCCAGTGGAGCAGATCGAACGACGGATATTCCTTGCCGAGGAGATAATTGCTGACGACTGTGTTCCAGATCAGGTCTTTGCCGCGCAACAGGTTGAACGTCAGCGCCAGATAGCGTCCGTCGAGGTAACCGGCAGACGACAATTGCTCGATCATTGCGATGTTGGCGTCATCGACGAAGTTGAGCAGCTCGCCCGCCTCGCTGAAATCGACCTGCGCTGTAAAGAAGGTCGCGGACCTGACCTTATCTGCTTCGCCCTTTGCCGCCAGCACCGCAAGCGTGGCCGCCAAGGTGGTACCCGCCACGCAATAGCCGATGGCATGAACCGACTTCACGTCGAGCAGGTCGCGGATCAGGTCGATCGCCTCGATCTGCGCAGCGATATAATCATCCCAAATTATCTCGCTCATCGACGCGTCCGCGGATTTCCAGCTGACCATGAACACCGTCAATCCCTCGGCGACCGCCCAGCGGATGAAGGACTTTTCGGGCGAGAGGTCGAGAATGTAAAAGCGGTTGATCCAGGGCGGGAAGATGATGAGCGGCGTGTGGGCGACCGTTGGCGTCGCCGGCGCATATTGGATCAACTGGAAGAGTGGCGTCTCGTACACGACCTTGCCCGGGCTGGTCGCGATATTGACCCCCAGCTCGAAGGCGGCCGGTGCCGTGTGGGTCAGCTGGCCGCGCTGCATGTCGTTCATCAGATTCTGGAAACCGGCGGCAAGGCTCGCCCCGTTCGTTTCCAGCGCACGGTCAAGGACGACGGGGTTGGTCAGCGGCGAGTTGGCAGGCGACATCGCCTCGACGAGCGTGCGCATCGCGAACGCCATCCGTGCCTTGTGATCGGCGTCGCCGGGCACGGCATCTACCGCGGCCATCATGCTATCGGCCATGATCGCATATCCTTGCCGCATCAGGTCGAAAACGGGGTGGTCCCATTCGGGTCCGGCGAAGCGCTTGTCGCGCAGATCGACCTTGTCGCGATTCGCGTCGGCCACAGGTTTGAGCAGCGCGCCCCAACCGTCGAGAATGGCCCGTATGCCCGCCTTCAGATCAGGCACAGGCAGCGCTGCCGCGTCGGCAATAGGCGCCGGGTTAACGGCCATCAGACACTCCTTCTCGCGGCACGTCCTTACGGGATTCCCGCTGGCACGGAAATGGCGTAGGGGCGAGTTCTCGAAAGGGAGCAAGATGTCCGACGAATTCTACCGCATGAAGCGCCTGCCGCCCTATGTCATCGCCGAAGTGAATGCGATGCGGGCAGCAGCACGCGCAGCGGGCGAGGACATCATCGACCTTGGTATGGGCAATCCCGACCTGCCGCCGGCGCCTCATGTCATCGCCAAGCTGGTCGAAGTTGCGCAGAAGCCCGACGCCCACGGCTATTCCGCGTCGCGGGGCATTCCCGGCCTTCGCAAGGCGCAAGCCAATTATTACGCGCGCCGATTCGGGGTCGAGGTCGATCCCGACAGCGAGGTCGTCGTCACGATGGGGTCGAAGGAAGGGCTCGCGAGCCTCGCGACCGCCATCACGGCGCCGGGCGATGTCGTGCTCGCACCCAACCCCAGCTATCCTATCCACACCTTTGGCTTCATCATTGCCGGCGCGACGATTCGCAGCGTGCCGACGACACCCGACGAACGTTATTTCGAGGCGCTGGAACGTGCGATGAAGTTCACGGTGCCGCGGCCGTCGGTCCTCGTCGTCAACTATCCGTCCAACCCGACTTCGGAGACGGTCGACCTCGCGTTTTACGAGCGACTCGTCGCCTGGGCGCGTGACAACAAGGTCTGGGTCATCTCCGACCTCGCCTATTCCGAACTCTATTACGACGGCGTCCCCACGGCTTCGATCCTGCAAGTGAAGGGCGCGAGCGACGTTGCCGTCGAGTTTACCTCGCTCAGCAAGACCTATTCGATGGCGGGGTGGCGGATCGGCTTCGCCGTCGGCAACAAGCAATTGATCGCGGCAATGACCCGCGTGAAATCCTACCTCGATTATGGCGCGTTCACGCCGATCCAGGCGGCAGCCTGCGCTGCCCTCAACGGCCCCCAGGACATCGTCGAAAAAAACCGTGCGCTCTATCACCATCGCCGCGATGTGCTGGTCGAAAGTTTCGGTCGTGCGGGGTGGGACGTGCCCGCCCCGCCCGCCTCGATGTTCGCCTGGGCCCCCTTGCCCCCTGCGCTCGCGCACCTCGGCAGCCTCGAATTCACCAAGCAGCTGCTGACCCACGCCGGCGTCGCCGTGGCGCCTGGCGTCGGCTATGGCGAGGAAGGCGAGGGATATGTGCGGATCGCGCTCGTCGAGAACGAGCAGCGCATTCGACAGGCCGCGCGCAACGTACGCAAGTATCTGGCAAGCATGGGCGTGAACACCGGTGCGAGGTCGGCGTAGCACGTGGCTCGGCGCGACTTTGCCCATGCCTATCGAATTCGCGTTCGCTGGTCGGAGGTCGACCCGCAGGCCGTCGTCTTCAACGCACGCTATCTCGACTATGCCGATATCGCGGTGACCGAATATTGGCGGGCCGTTCGCGACGCGGGCCTGTGGGATTCGGGACCCGTCGAATGCCATGTCGCAAAAGCCGAGGTGAATTTTCGCAAGCCGATCCGCGCGGATGAAGAACTCGACCTGATGGCGCGCACGTCGCGCTTCGGCAACACGAGCATGACGACGCTCGTTGAAATCCACGGCGCAGACACCGAAGACCTGCGCGCCAGTATCGAGCTTGTCGCGGTCCATATCGATTTGTCTGACCACCGGCCCCGCCCTCTGCCCGAGACAGCCAGGGCTGCGCTTGCCAGCTTCGACGCGAGGGCGGAATGAATGAAATTGTAGCCGGCTCGGACATGGCGCGCACGATCCAGCTGGCGATTGCCCCCGTGTTCCTGCTCGCCGGCATCGGCGCCTTCATGAATGTCATCGCAGGGCGGCTGGCCCGCGTCGTCGATCGGTCGCGTCATCTGGAGGATCTCCACGGCGGCCTGGCACGCGACGAACGGATCCATCTGGTCGAAGAGCTGCGCACCCTCGAACGGCGCATGGTGCTGGCCGGCCAGTCGATCTACCTGGGCACCGCGAGCGGTCTGGCGGTCTGTCTGCTGGTCATCACGCTTTTCGTGGGCGAGCTGTTCGATTTCAGCTTGGGTGACGCGATCGCCGTGCTGTTCGTGGTCGCCATCGCCTTGCTTGCGGGTGCCATGGTACAGTTCCTGCGCGAAACCCGTATTGCGCTCGCCTCGCTTCACGTGCGCGAGGACATGCTGGAAATAGAAGTCGAAATCGACGGCGATCAGGGCCGCGGCATATCGAGTATCGCACCCACGGTGCCGGCAAGGCTGGGGGCAGGGAACGGACCGCGCAAGCGCTCATAGGCGTCGCCCGCGTTGAGGAGCGTCGCTTCGCTCCATGGTTGGCCGATGAACGACAGCCCGACCGGCAGGCCCATGACACGTCCCATGGGCACGGTCAGGTGCGGATAGCCGGACATGGCCGGCAGCCCGCTCGCGCTCGGCCCCTCATACTGGTCGCCATGCACCGGATCGGTCAGCCACGCCGGGCCATAGGTTGGCGCCACCAGCATCGCGACCTTGTTGTCGGCCATCAACCGCGCGAGCGTGGCGCGCGCGCCGTCGCGCGATAGCGCGAGCGCCTCCAGATATGCGGGATCGTCGAGTCCCTTGGTCTTTTCGGCCGCGATGAAGGTTTCCTGTCCGAAAAATGGCATCTCCCGCGCGGCATTGCCGTTGTTGAAGGCGATGATCTCTGCCAGCGTCCGCGTCTTCACGCTCGGAGGCGTCGTCGCGAGATAGGCATTCAGATCGGCCTTCAGTTCGGCGTAGAGAACCGTTCCTTCCGCTTCGCCCAGCCCCTTGGGCGCGTCTATCTTGTCGATTTCCACCAGCACGGCGCCGGCCGCCTTCAGCTTGGCGAGTGCCGCGTCAAAGACGGCGATGGTGGCCGGATTGGTGCCGACGGCCGCGCGCAGCACGCCGATCCGTACGCCCGATATCTTCCCGGTCAATGCGGCCAGATAGTCTGTCTTGTGCGAATCCGCTTCGCGTGTCGCCGGATCGGCCGGATCGCTGCCCGCAATGCCGCCAAGCAGCAATGCAGCGTCGTGCACCGTCCGGGCCATCGGGCCGGGCGTATCCTGCGAGTGGCTGATCGGCACGACGTGCGTGCGCGAAACGAGACCGACCGTCGGCTTCAAGCCGACGAGCCCGTTGATCGACGAGGGGCACACGACCGAGCCATCGGTTTCCGTTCCGACAGCCGCCCAGGCGAGGCCCGCAGCAATGGCGGCGCCACTGCCGCTCGACGATCCGCAGGACGTCCGGTCCAGGGCGTAGGGATTGCGCACGATGCCGCCGACCGCGCTCCATCCGCTCATCGAGCGGTTCGACCGGATATTCGCCCACTCGGACAGGTTCGTCTTGCCCAGAATCAGCGCGCCCCCGGCGCGGAGCCGCGCGACGAGGGGGGCATCGCGGCCGGAAATATTTTCTGCCAGGGCGAGCGACCCTGCTGTGGTGGCCATTCGGTCGGCAGTTTCGATATTGTCCTTGATCAGGATCGCCTTGCCGTGGAGCGGTCCCTTCGACGCTTGCCGGTCGAGCGCGCGCGCCTGCGCCTGCCAGTCGGGATTGACCGTGATCACGCTGTTCAGCCGCGGCCCCGCGCGATCGATCCTTGCAATGCGTGCCACATATTCGGCTGCTGCACGCTCCGTCGAACGCGGCGCGGCATTGGCAGCTCCTGACAAGGCCACAGCGAGCACAACCGCCAGAATTCGCCGCATTTCCAATCCCCTTTTGCTCATGCAACCTGACCGGTTCCGGCGGTCGCGTCCAGATGCTAGGGCGGGAGCATGACGAGATTTGCCCTTTTGATCGACGTCGCCGGATGGGCTGGCGCGCTGCTCATCCTTGCAGCCTATATCCTGTTGTCGAGCGGACGGCTCGACGGACGCTCCCGGGTTTACCAGTGGATGAACGTCGCGGGCTCCGCCGGTTTCGTCGTCAACAGCGGATGGAACGGCGCCTTGCCCTCTGCAGTGCTCAATGCCGTCTGGATGGTGATAGGAATTCTGACACTATGGCAGATCCGCAAGTCGATCAGCCCGACCGGTTGATCTTCATCTACAACGCGGACGGCGGGGTCGCGCAGGGGATCATGGATTCGGTCCACAAGATCGTATCGCCCTCGACCTACGCCTGCAGCCTCTGCGCCATCACCCATGGTGCGTTCACGATGGACAAGCGCTGGCGGCGCTGGCTGGACGCGTTGCCCGTCGCGAGCCTGTTCTATCACAGGGACGATTCGCCTTATCCTGAGGTCACCCTGCCCGCAGTACTGATCGCGCGCGGAGACCGGGTCGAAACCCTGGTCCCCGCGGGGCAGCTGAACGCGCTGGAAAGCTTGGACGACCTCATCGCCGAGATCGAAAAATGTCTTCAGGCGACGCGTTCGCGCACGACGGCCAGTCCGAGCTCGGGATAAAAGACGCGCGCGCCATCCGGTTCGGCGTTCGCCTTCACGACCGCGAGCCGCCGGTTGACCTTCTGGCGATAGTTCATGCGCGCCGTGTTCTCTTGCCCGACGTAACAGCCTTTGGTGAAGCTTACCCCATGCTGCTCGCGCGCATTGGCCTCGAGCCACAACGTCGTGTCGCTGCCGAGCTCGGCAACCCCCTCGACGACCCCCAGCGAAAGGCGATGCGCGTGCCAGTCGGCGGCGGCGTCGCCAGGCGGGGCAATCCAGCGGCGGCCGAGTCGCGCGTCGCGGGGATCGGGAACCCCGGCTTCGGCGTCACGCGACCAATGGACCGCCAGCGCCGGTTCGGGCGCAATCGTGATCGGCAGGCGCAGTCGGTAGACTTTCAAACGACGTGCGAGGCTCTCGGCCTGGGCCGCTTCGCAATCGAGCAACACATCTTCTCCGTCAGGCCAGACAATGAAATCGAACAATGCCTTTCCCTGAGGCGTCAAAAGGCCGGCCCAGACCGGCAGCGGACCCAATACGTCATTTGTGACAAGGCCCTGCAGGAAGCGGCGAACGCCGTCGCCGGAAAGGCGGACGATCGAACGGTCGGTCAGGGTGGTTCCGGGCATTCGACCTACATAGGCGCGCGACGGGCGATCCCCAACTGATCGGCGACCGCAAGCGCCGCGACCCGGGTTCGTCTGGAGCAAGACATTGACGTCGGCGCGGGAAGCGGCTTTCGGAGACGACATGACCGAAACACTTGTCATCCGCCGCCCTGACGACTGGCACGTCCATCTGCGTGACGGCGCTGTGCTCGCGGCTGTTCTGCCCTATACGGCGGCGCAATTCGCGCGCGCGATTGTCATGCCGAACCTGTCGCCCCCCGTCACGACAGTCGCCGCGGCCGAAGCCTATCGCGCGCGGATTGTCGCCGCCTTGCCGATGGGCAGCGACTTCCAGCCGCTGATGACCTGCTACCTGACCGATGGCGCAAATGTTGACGAAATTTTGAGCGGGTTCGAGCGGGGCGTGTTCACCGCATGCAAGCTCTATCCTGCGCATGCGACCACGAACTCCGCGCAGGGCGTGACCGACATACGCAACATCACGGGCGTGCTGGAAGCGATGCAGCGGGTCGGCATGCCGTTGCTGGTGCACGGCGAGGTGACCGACCGGGATGTCGATGTTTTCGACCGCGAGGCCGCTTTCATCGACCGCATCTTCGCGCCTCTGCTGCGCGACTTTCCGGGACTGAAGTCGGTTTTCGAACACATCACGACCAAGGAGGCGGCGGATTTCGTACACGCCGGGCCGGCCACACTCGCGGCGACGATTACGCCGCAGCATCTGCACATCAACCGCAACGCGATGTTCGATGGCGGCATTCGACCGCATGCCTATTGCCTGCCGGTCGCCAAGCGCGAAGTTCATCGCCGGGCGCTGCGAGCAGCGGCCACGTCGGGATCGCCGAAGTTTTTCCTAGGTACCGACAGCGCCCCGCACGCCGTCGATGCGAAGGAGTCTGCCTGCGGTTGCGCGGGCATCTTCAATGCCCCTCATGCAATCGAAAGCTATGCTGCCGTGTTCGACGAGGAGCATGCGCTCGACCGGCTCGAGGGTTTCGCCTCGCTCCATGGACCCCGGTTCTACGGCCTCCCGGTCAATGAGTCGGTCGTGACCTTGAATCGAAGCTCAATCAGCGTGCCTGAGCGGCTCCCGCTGGCCGACAGGGAAATCGTGCCGTTTCACGCCGGTACAACACTCGGCTGGTCGCTCGACACCCATTAACCGCGTCGGGGGGGTTCAGCGCGGAACGCCGACGCCCGGCAATTGGCCCTGAGCCTGCATGGCCTGCATCTGCGCCTGCAATTCGGCCTGGTTCTTGAAATCGATCATGTCGATGTCGAACACGAGCAGCGAATTGGCGGGAATGGCATCCCCCTGCGCCTGCGCGCCATAGCCGAGCGCTGGCGGGATCCAGACACGATAACTCGAGCCGCGCGGCATAAGCTTGAGGGCCTCGGAGAAGCCGGGCACCACGCCGGTGACTGGGAACGGCGCACGCTGCGCCTGGTCGAACACCTTACCGTCGCGCAGGCTACCCTTGTAATTCACCAGCGCCACGTCGGCGTCGGTCGGGGTCGGGCCCTCGGCCTTTTTCATGACCTGATATTGCAGGCCGCTGGCCGTCGTGACGACCCCAGGCCGCCCCTTGTGCCAGGCAAGGAATTGTTCGGCGGACCCTGATTCGGCCACGGCCTTTGCCGTGCCCGTCCAGGCCAGGACAATGCCGAATAGGGCCGCTACGGCAATTGCGCCGACCAACCACACCAACCAGCTGCGCTTGGTGGGGGCGATCGGAACCGCCGTGGTTTCGGACATTACTTGACGCCGTCGCGCTCGAGGCGCTTGCGATCCATCTTGCGGGCGCGGCGAACGGCGGCAGCGCGCTCGCGCGCACGCTTTTCCGACGGCTTTTCGTAATGCCGACGAAGCTTCATTTCGCGGTAAACGCCCTCGCGCTGAAGCTTCTTCTTCAGGGCCCGAAGCGCCTGGTCGACATTGTTGTCGCGCACCATGATCTGCATAAAAAAACGACGGCTCCGTAACTGCAATAGAGAATCGCCCGCCGTTTCGGGCAGGTGAAGAGCGGCGCGCGTACCAGTGATGCAGCCAAAACTCAAGCGCCGACGCAAAACGGAGCCCGCCGGTCTCCAGGGGGGAGGAAACCGACGGGCCCCGCCGATGCGGGCAGGAGGATCAGGCCCGCAAACTGATTACGGCAGCAACACCGAGTCGATGACGTGGATGACGCCGTTAGACTGCATGACGTTTCCGATGGTGACGTGTGCCATGCCGCCCTTGGCATCGGTCAGCATGATCGTCTTACCCATCATCTTGGCAGTGAGCGTGCCGCCATTGACCGTCGTCAACGTCGCCGTGCCGCCACCGGCCTTGATTGCGTTCATCAAGTCCATCGCGGTCATACGGCCCGCGACGACATGATAGGTCAGGATCGAGGTGAGCGTATCCTTGTTCTCGGGCTTCACCAGCGTGTCGACGGTGCCGGCGGGAAGCTTTGCGAAAGCCGCATTGGTAGGTGCGAACACGGTGAACGGACCGGGGCCGGACAGCGTATCGACGAGGCCGGCAGCCTTGACGGCCGCGACGAGCGTCGTGTGATCCTTAGAATTAACGGCGTTCTGGACGATGTTCTTGGTCGGGTACATTGCGGCACCGCCAACCATCGGGTTCTTGGCGAGTGCAGGGGTCGCGACGGTTGCAAGCGCGAGCGCGGCAACGCCGGCACGGATCAGGGTCTTCATGGGGATACTCCTCGTAAATCTAGCGGTAGCCTCTGGCGGGCTACGGGCCAGATACGCACGCAGGCGGCATTCGGACGCACCCGACGCGCGTCAGACCCGAATTAATTTTCCCGACGCAACGATTGGTCCCTGAGCGGATCCGGTGGGCGAGCCGCCGCGCGCTTCCTGCGAGATCGCAAAAGTAGCGCCAGGAGCCAGCAAGGCGGCGTGCGGAGCGTCGACCTGACGGCTGCCGGCAGCCTTGGCATCAATCACGCCGAGCGAGACAGGTACGCTCTTCCCGACCGGGATGACCCAGAGTTCGGCGTCGCCCTTGCCGGGATCGAGGGTCACCGGCGTGACCAGCAGTCGCCGGCTGGTCATGTCGTAGGCGACGGTCACCGCCATCCCCCGTTCGCCCGACAGGCTGGCGACCATGGGGACGGCCGGGAGCGGCAATGTCGCCGGAGGAGGGACCGGTCCCGCCCCCGGGCGCAAGGCGATGACGGCGAGCAGCGCCGCAGCTACGGCGCCCATGCCACCGGTCGCCCATTTCCAGCGTCGCGCGCCATCGACCGTATTGTCGTTCACGCCCAGCCGCGTCTCGATTCCCTGCCACACATGACCGCCCGGCGCCGTTCCGGCTTCTTCGGCCAGTGGGCTCAGCTGGTCGCGCCACCAGGCAACGCGAAGGCTGAGCGGTCCATCGGTCTTCATCCTTACTTCGGCCGCGCGCGCCTCTTCGGGCGACAGCAGGCCAAGCGCATATTCGGCGGCCAGGATTTCGTCGTCCTCGGTCATGCGAGGCAGGCTTTCAGTTTCAGGAGCGCGCGCCGGATGCGACTCTTGACGGTACCCAGCGGCAGAGCGGCGCGTTCGGCGATGTCGCTATAGGTCGCGCCCTCGAAAAAAGCGGTTCGGATCATGACCGCATCCCCCGACGGCAGTATGTCCATGCATTGTGCGATGCGGGCACGGTCGTCGGTGGCGATCAGGCAGGCTTCGGCATCGGGCGAATCGTCGGGGACATCGTGCGCCGCCTCGATGGGCGCCATCATCCGTTTGCCCGATGCGCGCAGCCGGTCGATCGCGCGGTTGCGCGTCAGCGTGACCAGCCATGTAATCGGACTGGCGCGCGCCGGATCGAACGACCCCGCCTTCTGCCAGACATTGATATAGGCGTCCTGCAACGCATCCTCCGCATCGGACTTTTCGGGAAAGATACGCAGGCAAACACCAAATAGCTTCGCCGAGGTGCGGCGGTAGACATCCTGAAGCGCCGCGCGGTCGCCCTCCGCGACCCGGCGAAGCGCAGCGGACAGGGCCGCGCGCTCGATCGAGGCGAAATCCTGGCTCAGACCAGTTCGACGGCAAGCGCCGTTGCTTCGCCCCCGCCGATGCACAACGATGCGACGCCGCGCTTCAGGCCGCGTGCCCGGAGTGCCGCGAGCAGCGTGGTGACGATACGTGCGCCCGATGCCCCGATCGGATGGCCGAGAGCAGTTGCGCCGCCGTTCACATTGAGCTTTTCGGCGGGAATACCGAGTTCCTTCGCGGCGATCATGGCCACGACGGCAAACGCCTCGTTGACTTCGAAGAGGTCGACATCAGCTACCGTCCAGCCGGCCTTGTCGAGCAATTTGCGGATCGCCGGGACCGGCGCGGTCGTGAACTTCGACGGCTCATGGGCATGCGCCGCATGTGCGACGACGCGCGCGACGACGGTCAGTCCCTTGGCGTCTGCCACACTCTGCCGCGTCATCACCAGGGCAGCCGCACCGTCGCTGATCGAGCTTGCATTGGCAGCGGTCACGGTACCGTCTTTGGCGAAGGCGGGTTTCAGTGTCGGAATCTTGTCGGGCCGCGCCTTGCCGGGCTGTTCGTCGGTGTCGACCATGGTAGTTCCGCCACGGCCCGCCACTTCCACGGCGACGATCTCGTCACCAAAGGCGCCCGAACTGATCGCTAACGAGGCCCGTTCGAGCGAACGCAGCGCGTAGCCGTCCTGCGCTTCGCGCGTGAACTGGTAATCGCGCGCCGAGTCCTCGGCGAAGGCGCCCATCAACTTGCCGGGGTCATAAGCGTCCTCGAGGCCGTCGAGATACATCGAATCTTTTACGACATCATGGCCGATGCGGGCGCCGCCGCGATGCTTCTGAAGCAGGTACGGCGCGTTGGACATCGACTCCATGCCGCCCGCGACCACGACATCGGCCGTGCCCGCCGCCAGCATGTCGTGCGCCATCATGGCCGCCTGCATGCCCGATCCGCACATCTTGTTGACGGTGGTCGCATTGATCGACAGCGGCAGGCCGGCGCCGAGCGCGGCCTGACGGGCCGGTGCCTGGCCGAGGCCCGCGGGCAATACGCAGCCCATGACGATCTGGTCCACATCCTCACCCGAAACGCCCGCACGCTCGATAGCCGCGCGCACGGCGGTCGCGCCAAGGCTGGTCGCCGTAACGCTGCCGAGCGCGCCCTGGAATCCGCCCATCGGCGTACGGGCGTAGCTGACAATAACTATGGGATCATGGTTCATGACGGCCCGTCTAGCAGCCTGCAGGCGCGCGCGAAAGAACCCGTCGCGCCGATGCGATACGGCCGCGTCCGCGCTGCGCGCGACGGTGCGTATCAGACGGTTTCGAGCACCCGCCGCCCCGGTCGGACGCGCATTTTGTACGATGGCTTGGTCGCGCGGGATACGTCGAGCACCGTGTCGACGAATACCCATTCGTTGGTGGCCGCCTGCGGGGTCAGCGACAGGTGCATGTAACCCCGGTTCGACGTATCGACCCAGCGTAATTCCGGATTTTTCTTGTTGACCAGTGCCGCGGCAACGACCTTCGGATCGATCCCCCCGGTCGACTGCTCGAAGCCCGGAGAGGTGACGCTGTGCCCTCCGAATTCGACGCCCGCGGGCTTGCCCCCCTCCGGCAGGTCGAAGGCCCAGCCGTTATGGCTGTCACCGGTGACGACAACGAGGTCGCGCCCATGGCTCTGGGCAGCCGACAGCAAGCGCGACCGGGCGGCAGGATAGCCGCCCCAATTGTCGAAATTATACGGCAGGCCCGCCTTGCCCAGGGCAACGCCGGCCATGACGTAATCGCGGTTGCGCTGGGGCGAGGCGGGCGAAATCATCGCCATCGCTGTCTCGGGCACATAGTTATAACCCATGTTCGTACCGACGCCGAGTACGCTCCATGTCGCCTTCTCGCGGGCAAAACCATGGTAGAGCCAGCTTTCCTGTTCGGTCCCCATCATCGTCATCGATGGATCGCGCCATGGCCCGTCGCGAAATTCGGCCAGCGCCTTGGCGGGGTCCGCGCTGTGCATGAAGCTCGCCGGTTCGATCTGGCGCGAACGCGCGATCATGCGCGTATCGGTCCGGTAATAGGTAGCGAGATCGCCGATCTCGTAGCTCTTCCACGGCAACTCGCCGACGGGAAGCCATTCGCGCCAGACCTGCATCGCGGCACTCTTGCGATTGGTCCAGTCGCCCTCGTCGGCTTGATGATTCTGCGCGCCGCCTTCCCAGGCGTCGTTCGCCCCTTCGTGATCGTCAGGGTTGGCGATCATCGGAAAAGCAGCATGCAGCGCCTGAAGCTGGGGATCGGCGCGATAGCTTTGGTAACGGAGCCTGTAATCGGCGAGCGTCAGCAATTCCCCTGCGGGGAAAAGCCGCGCCGCGAACTTGGCGCCACCGTCATAGCCGCCGCGCCCATATTCATAAATATAGTCGCCCATGTGCAGGACCAGGTCGACGTCATTGCGCGCCGCCGCATGACCATAGGCATTGAACTCGCCAAAGCCGAGATTTGCACAGGAAAAGATCGCGATGTTGAAACGGGCCGCTTTTCCGACGGGAAGTGTCTTCGTACGTCCGACCGGCGACATGGTACCATCGGGTGCGATGAACCGGTACCAGTGCCATTTCCCCGGCGCGAGCCCGTCGACCGTGACCTTTGGGGTATAGTCGCGCCACGGTCCCGTGACCGTCTGCCCACCGCCGACAAGCTTTGCAAAATCCTGGCTCTCGGAAATCTCGACGCGCAGCTTTGCCGGGCCGCCGGCGACCGGGACGTAACGCGTCCATAGCAGAACCGAATCGGGGCCGGGTTCACCACTCGCTACGTTGTGCGTAAATCCGGTCAGCCCCAGCAGGGTCTGGGCCATGGCGGCACCGCCAGGAAGGAGAAGGCCGGCAATGCCAAACCCGGCGGTCGTGAATAGCTGGCGGCGATCGATGCGGATCATGTTGCGGGTCCCCTGACTATTTTACGGCGACTGCGCGCAGATTGTTTCGACATGGTGACGGCTAGGCTGCCTTGGCGTCAATGGCCTTGGCGCGCCGTCGCTGCACCGACGAGCCAAGGCCGATCGCTTCGCGGTATTTCGCGACAGTTCGCCGCGCGAGATCGAAACCCTGGCACTTCAGCAGATCGACAAGCGTGTCGTCCGACAGGATATTGTCAGCCGTCTCCTGCGAAATCAGCGACTTGATCGCTGCCTTCACGGCCAGCGCAGACGCATTCTCGCCGCCGTCCGCGCTCGCGACGCCGCTGGTGAAAAAATATTTCAGCTCGAACATTCCCCGCGCGCAGCTGAGATACTTGTTGCTGGTGACGCGGCTGACCGTGGACTCGTGCAGGCCGACCGCCTCGGCCACGGTCCTGAGCACCAACGGACGCAGATGCGCGACGCCGTGCAGGAAAAAGGCCTCCTGTTGTTTCACGATCTCGGTCGCGACGGTCACGATGGTGCGTTGGCGCTGGTCGAGCGCCTTCACGAGCCAGCTCGCGTTTGCCAGCGTGTCGGCGACCCACGCCTTCGATGCCTTGTCCTTGGCGCTTGCCGCAAGCTGGGCATGGTAGCGGCGGTCAACGAGCACGCGGGGGAGCGAGCCGCTGTTGATCTCGACCTGCCACCCTTTTGCCCCGCGGGTCACATAGACGTCGGGCGTCACCGATTCGACGCGACCCGATCCGAACCTGCAGCCCGGTTTAGGGTCATAGCCGCGCAGCTCGCGGATCATGTCGGCCATATCTTCGTCATCGACCATGCACAGCCGCTGGAGTTGCGCAATGCGCCCGGCCGCCAGCAGTTCGAGGTTGTCGATCAAAATCTTCATGCACGGATCGTAGCGGTCCGCCTCTTTCGCCTGCAGCGCGAGGCACTCCGACAGTGTGCGCGCGCCGACGCCGGTCGGATCGCAGTTCTGAACCACGCTCAGCGCAGCTTCGACATGCGCGAGCGGCAGCCCAAGCCTCGTTGCGATGTCGCGAAGACTTTCAGTCAGGTAGCCGGCATCGTCGAGCGCATCGACGATGACCTGCGCGACGGCCAGGTCCGTTCCGCCGAGCACCATGCCGATTTGCGCCATCAAGTGATCTGACAACGTCTCCACTGCGCCTTCGAAGCTGTCGAAATCAATGTCTTCTCCAGACGCGGAGGTGCTGCCCATGCTGCTGTCGGCCGCACAGTCGTGGTGGAAAGTGTCCGCCGCGTAATCGGCATCGAGCGGTGCGTCGCTGTCGGTATGCCCGGCCGCGATCAAGTCGTCGGCGCTGGGCGGGTCGGGCGTTGCTTCGCCATCGGTTTCGCGGTCGGTGCCGACCGTCACGCGTTCTTCACCCGCCTCGAGCAAGGGGTTCTTTTCGATTTCCTCGGCGACGACTGCCTCGAGTTCCAGGTTCGACAGCGCAAGCAGGCGAATCGCCTGTTGCAGCTGCGGTGTCATCACCAGCGATTGGCTTTGCCGCAGTTCGAGGCGCGGACCCATGGCCATGGCTAAAGCGAGAAGCTCTCGCCCAAGTACAATCGCCGGACATTCTCGTCGGCGACGAGCGCCTGTGGCGTGCCCGCAAACAGCACGCGGCCGTCGTAGATGATGCAGGCACGGTCGCAGATGTCGAGCGTCTCGCGAACATTGTGATCCGTGATCAGAACCCCGATGCCCCGCGCCTTCAGCTGAATGATCAGCGCGCGAATGTCGGAAATCGAGATCGGATCGATGCCGGCGAACGGCTCGTCGAGCAGCATGATCGAGGGGTCCGCCGCCAGCGCGCGGGCAATTTCGCAGCGTCGCCGTTCGCCACCCGACAGCGCGGTCGCCATCGAGTCGCGCAGCCGGTCGAGATGGAACTCGCCCAGCAACTGGTCGAGCCGCGCGGCCCGCACGGACTTGTCCGGTTCGGCAAGCTCGAGCACCGACATGATGTTCTGCGCCACCGTCATGCCGCGAAAAATCGATGTCTCCTGCGGCAGATAGCCCAGCCCCATCACGGCGCGACGGTACATCGGCAGCCCGGTGATCTCCACACCATCGAGCGTCACGCGTCCCGAGTCGGGCTTCACCAGCCCCATGATCGAATAGAAGCACGTTGTCTTGCCCGCGCCATTGGGGCCCAGCAGCCCCAGAACTTCCCCCGGGCCTACCGACAACGAAACATCGGACAGCACGACCCGGCGATCATAGGATTTGGCGATCGACACGACGTCGAGGCCCGCGCCGCCCGTGCCGTGGTTGAGGCCATCGTTCAGCCGGTCGAGAGTGTCAGCGTCGGACATCGTTGCTCCATCAGGTCGCAGCCAGGCGTTAACCCAAGGTTACGGATGCCGCAATTGGCAGGATAATTGCATGCCGCGCGAGCACCGGTGCGCCGAAACGATCAGTTGTTGCGCTGGGGCACGCTGAATCGGCCCGTGACCCGGCCGCCGCTGCCACCGGTCACGCCCGGTGTGCGCCCCGACGATTGCCCGTCGACAATCGACCTTCCCGTGTTCAGGTCGATCACGAGCCGGCCACCGCGCAGAACATTTGCGCCCTGATTGAGCGTCACGCCGCCTACCATCGTGATGAGCCGACGGTTGAGGTCGTAGCTGGCAAATTCGCCACTGGCGGTTTCACTGGGGCTTTTCACGACGACGCCGCCCGACGCGTCGAGACGCTGTACGGTCGGATTCCCGGACGTGATCGCGCCGGTATAGGCGACGGTCAGCCGCGCCGAGTCGAGCGTCAGATTGCCCTGTCGCACTTTCACGTTGCCGGCGAGCACGGCGCGGTCGGCGCGGTCCTGCACCTCGATCCGGTCGGCCTCGAAATCGACCGGCGCGTTGGCATTGTGCCCCTTGAGCGCCTGCGCGCCGGCCGGCGCCGCGGCGAGCAGACCAAGGGAAATGATAGCTTTCGACATCATTGGCGCGCTCTGATCGCGCCTTGGACAATATGCAAGCGGGCACGTCCGCCAAGCGTCACCGTCCGCGTACCCAGATCGGCCTTGATATTGCCCGCGCTGAACCGGCCGAGCGGCATTTCACCCGTCACCGGCGCGCTGCTCGAAAGCTGCCGCGTGTTCAGGTCCGCCCCGACATTGCTTGTCGACAGCTTGTAGCCGTCGGTCGACGAATAGGTCAGCGGCCCGTTCACATCGAGCTTTTCCGAATCGAGATTGTAGCGGGCCTGAGGCGCGACCAGGGTCGACGTCCCCGTTGCGCTCGCCAGTTCGGCCGACAATTTACCGAGCTCGACGACGGGAGATTTGGAAGTGGCTTGAACTGCCGTGCCTGCGTTCAGGGTAAAGGCCTGTCCCTTGTCGTCCTGGCCGCGGTAGCGCGCCTGCGTCACGCGCATCCGTTCGGTCGCCATGTCGACCCGGTCCTTGGCGAGGACAAAACTCATTTCCGCGCGCTGGGTGAGCGGGGCGATGGCGAGAATCGCCGCAAGCGCCCCGACGAACGCCGGCAGCGCGACCCGCGCTACGCGGACGTTGCGGTCGTGACTGCTGCCCGGTCGCGCCCAGCGCAAGCGCCGGTCGCGCTGGGCATCGCGGCCGAAATTTGCTGCATCAGACATGGGCGAAAATATCGATCTCGGGCCACCCGGCGAGGTCGAGCCGGGCACGGTGCGGCAGGAAGTCGAAACAGGCCTGCGCCAGTTCGGTCCGCCCCTCGCGCGCTAGCCGGACATCGAGTTCGTCGCGGAGCCGGTGCAGGTAGCGCACATCCGACGCCGCATACTCCTTTTGGGCGTCCGTCAGCACGGGCGATCCCCAATCGGACGATTGCTGAGCCTTCGACAATTCCATGCCCAACAATTCGCGCACGATCTCCTTCAACCCGTGTCGGTCGGTATAGGTCCGCACCAGCCGAGAAGCGGTCTTCGTGCAGTAGACCGGCTCGGCCATGACACCGAGATAGGCCTGGATCGAGGCAAGGTCGAACCGGGCAAAGTGATAGAGCTTCAACCGTGCCGGATCGGTCAACACCGCACGCAGGTTCGGCGCGGCATAATCGGCGCCCGCGGCAAAACGGACGAGGTGCTCGTCACCCTGCCCGTCGGAGATCTGCACAACGCACAGACGGTCGCGTCCGGGGTGCAGGCCCATCGTCTCGGTATCGATCGCGATGGGGCCGGGCGCGAACACGTTTGCCGGCAGGTCTTCTTCGTGAAGGTGAACGGTCAAAAGGGGCTCTCCGCAACTGTTGCAGGTGGCATTGCATCCCCGTGCGGTCCGCTGCAACCCTCTGCGCGGAACGCCGATTTAGTCGGTCACGCTTCGCCGTCATGGACATCGGCGGTTAAGCCGACAGTAATCAAACCTAAAACTGCTCGCAGGTTGGTCGTTTTTACATTACGCCTTGGAACTGGCGCAGAGCGATTCGCGCCCGAGAAGCCTGTGTCCGTCGTCCTGGGCATGGATTTTTCGTTGGGATTTAGGCGGGCGAGTGACAGGAATACGGATTTAGGCATGAGTTTCGACAAGGGACGCCGCGGCGATCGTGGCGGGCGCGGACGCGACAAGTTCGGTGATGACAACTTCGGCGGCGGCAGCACCTATGGCGGCGGCGGTGACCGCTTCGGTGGCGGCGGCTTCAACAGCGGCGGCGGCGATCGCTTCGGCGGCGGCGGCGGTTACGGCGGCGGTGGCGGCGGGTTCCGCAGCGGCGGTGGCGGCGGCTTTGCCGGCGGCGGCGCTCCCCGCGGCGGCATGCCCGCGCAGGTGGTCGGCGAAGGCACCGGCGTCGTGAAGTTTTTCAACGCGCAGAAAGGTTTCGGCTTCGTTGTCCGCGACGACGGCGCCGAGGATGTGTTCGTGCACATTTCCGCTGTCGAGCAGGCCGGCCTGGCCGGTCTGGCCGAAGGCCAGCCGCTCGGCTTCACGCTCGTTGATCGCGGTGGCCGCATTTCGGCGACCGAACTCAAGATCGAGGGCGAACCCCTGCCGGTCACCGACCGAGGCCCGCCGCGTGAACGCGATGCCGCGCCGCGTGGCCCTGCCGGCGGTGGTTACGGCGGCGCAAGCGGCGGCGCGCCGCAGCGGACGCTGACGGGTGAAAAGGCAACCGGCACCGTCAAATTCTTCAACGCGATGAAAGGCTTCGGCTTCATTCAACGCGACGATGGACAGCCCGATGCTTTCGTCCACATCTCTGCGGTCGAGCGGGCGGGCATGAGCTCGCTGAACGAGGGCGACAAATTGTCGTTCGAACTTGAGGTCGACCGTCGCGGCAAGCACGCCGCAGTGAACCTTACGCCCGAATCGTAAGCGCAACACGGGCCGGAGCGGGTCTGCGCAAAGGCGCAGACCCGCTCCGGCCGCGCAACAGTCGGCGCTGCCCGCCCGACAAAGGCCTGGCTGCGCCGGGCCTTTTTCATCTGGGTGCCTGCTAAGCCATCGCCTCTGCCGCCAGACCTTCGGCCTCGACCAGCAGGGCATCGTCCGCCGTGCCCTGCGGTACGCTCTCGCGCCCGATCATCACCAGCACTGGCACGGCCAGCGGCGTAACGCGCGGAACGTCGACGTGCAGGATGGTGCCTTCAGCCCGGTCGAGCAACGCCGCCAGCCGGCCGACGTCCGTCATCTTCGCCCGGGCATCCTCCCACGCCGCCTTCAATAGCAGGTGGTCGGGTTCGTACCGGCGCAGCACGTCGTAAATCAGGTCTGTCGAAAACGTCACCTGCTTGCCGGTCTTGCGCTTGCCCGGATGCTGCCGCTCGACCAGCCCGCCGATCACCGCGACCTCACGGAACGCGCGTTTCAATAGATGTGAGCCTTGCACCCAATCGTCGAATTCATCGCGTAGAATGTCGGCCGAAAACAAGGGTCTTGGGTCGGTGACGGGTTCCAGCGCATAGGTGGCCAGTGCATAGTCGTTGGCCACGAAACCCAGCGGCTTCAGCCCGCGTCGCTCCATCCGGCTGGTCAGCAGCATTCCCAGCGACTGATGCGCGTTCCACCCTTCGAACGGATAGGCGACCATGTAGTGGCGCCCCTCGCGCGGAAATGTCTCGATCAGAAGTTCGCCAGGTGCGGGCAGGCGTGATCGCCGCTGCTGCATCTCCAGCCACTCGCGGACCTCGGGCGGAAAGCGCGACCATTGTGCCGGTTCATGAAGGAAATGCCGGACACGTTCGGCCAGGCGCGTCGTCAACGGCATGCGCGCGCCGCCATAGCTGGGGATACGCGCCGGGCGGCTGGTCGCACGAACGACCACGTCCTCGGTATCGATTCGTTCGACCTCGAGGCTCAGGCCCGCAAAGAAAAACGTGTCGCGGACCGACAATGTCGCAGCGAAGCCTTCTTCGACCCGCCCCAGCCGGCGACCGTTCTTGAACCGCACCGTCAGCATCGCCGCCTCGACGATGATTCCAGCGTTCATCCGGTGTTGCTGCATGACGCGGGGATGCGTGATCCGCCATGTCCCGTCCGGCCCCTTTACCAGACGCCGGAAGCGGTCATAGGCACGCAGCGCATACCCCCCGGTGGCAATGAAATCGAGGACATTGGCGAAAAGTTCGGGCGCCAGAGCGCTGTAAGGAAGGGCGGCCTGGACTTCGGACAGCATCGCCGCTTCGTCGAACGGCGCGGCACAAGCGCAGGCCATCAAGTGCTGCGCCAGCACGTCGAGCGAACCGCTGCGGAAGATATCGACGTCGAGTTCACCTGCCTCGACCGCATCCAGTGCGGCCCGCGCCTCGAGATATTCGAAACGATTGCCGGGCACGATCATCGCCTCCGACGGTTCGTCGAGCCGGTGGTTCGCGCGGCCGATCCGCTGGAGGAGGCGTGAAGACCCCTTCGGCGCACCCATCTGGATGACACAATCGACGCTGCCCCAGTCGACGCCCAGGTCGAGGCTGGACGTACACACCAGCGCGCGCAGGCGACCGTCGCCCATTGCCGCCTCCACCCGCCGCCGCGCCTCGATATCGAGCGAACCATGGTGGATGCCGATCGGAAGCTGTTTCTCGTTTGCTTTCCAAAGGTCCTGAAAGATGAGTTCGGCGAGCGCGCGGGTGTTGCAAAAGATCAGCGTTGTCTCGTGCGCCTCGATCTCCTGCATGACCTGCGGGGCGGCATAGCGGCCCGAGTGCCCCGCCCATGGCACGCGCCCTTCGGGCAAAAGCACCGAGATACGGGGATCGGCCCCGGCCTCGCCCCGCACCAGCGTCACCGCATCGATGTCGCCGTTGGGCCCGAGCCAGGCACGATACATGTCCGGATCGGCAACCGTCGCAGATAGCGCGACCCGACGCAGCTGCGGATTGATCGCCGTGAGCCGCGCCATGCAGAGGCTCAACAGATCACCGCGCTTGCCCGTGGCAAAGGCATGGACTTCGTCGATCACAACCGTCTTCAGGTCGCCGAACATGCGGAATGAATCGGGGTAGCTGAGCAGCAGGGACAGCGACTCGGGCGTCGTCAGCAGGATATGCGGCGGTTTCTCGCGCTGGCGTTTCTTCCGATCCGACGGCGTGTCGCCCGTGCGCGTTTCCACGGTGATGTCGAGACCCATGTCCTCGATGGGCGCGAGAAGATTGCGACGGATGTCGACAGCCAGTGCCTTGAGCGGAGAAATGTAGAGCGTGTCGAGACCGACCGCAGGCGCTTCCACCAGCTCGACCATTGTCGGGAGGAACCCTGACAGCGTCTTGCCCGACCCCGTTGGTGCGACCAAAAGCGCGTGGCGCCCGGCCCGCGCCGCGGAGAGCATTTCCAACTGGTGCCGGCGCGGCGCCCAGTCCCTTGCCGCAAACCAGTCGGCGAGGACATTTGGCAAGTGGGAATCGTCTGGCATCGCATCCATATAGGGACGATGGCACGGCTAGGCTCCTGGATCGAACCCCATCCGCACGGCATCTTCATTCCCGCGGCAGACGCGTGGATCGACCCCTCGCGGCCGACCGAACGCGCACTGGTGACGCATGGCCATGCCGATCACGCCCGCGGCGGCCACTGCGCGGTCTGGGCAACGCCCGAAACGCTCGCGATCATGTCCGCGCGTTACGGCGAACAGGCCGGCGGCATCGCCGTACCCTATGGCGACAGCGTCGATCTGAACGGCGTCCGCGCGACCTTCCTCCCCGCAGGCCATGTCCTCGGTTCGGCCCAGATTCTTCTTGAACATGCCGGCGAACGTGTCGTCGTATCCGGCGACTACAAGCGCCGCGCCGATCCCACTTGCCCGCCGTTCGAGGTGGTGCCCTGCGACATCTTCATCACCGAGGCCACCTTCGGCCTGCCGGTGTTCCGCCATCCCGATACGCCGGGCGAAATGCAAAAGCTTCTCGATGCCCTCAGCGCCGAGCCCGATCGCTGCGTGCTCGTGGGAGCTTATGCACTGGGCAAGGCGCAGCGCGTGATCGCCGAGCTCCGCGCGCTGGGGCATGACGATCCGATCTACATTCACGGCGCGATGCAAAAGCTTTGCGATCTATATGCCGACTGGGGCGTCGAGCTGGGCGATCTTCGTCCGGCGCTTGTGGCGTCGAAGGAAGAAATGCGCGGGGCGATCGTCATTGCACCACCTTCGGCTCTGGGCGACCGCTGGTCGAGGCGCTTGCCCGACCCGATCACGGCCATGGCGAGCGGGTGGATGCGCGTGCGCCAGCGCGCCGTGCAGCGCGGGGTCGAGCTGCCGCTCGTGCTCTCCGACCATGCCGACTGGGACGAGCTGACCGCCACGATCCGCGATGTGGCACCCAAGGAAGTGTGGATCACCCATGGACGCGAAGATGCACTGCTTCATTGGTGCATGACCCACCAGATCAAGGCTCGTGCGCTCGATCTCGTCGGGTACGAAGACGAGGACGATTAGCACGGAACACGACTCGGCCCCTCCTCGTTCATTGTCATAAGCGGGTGACTTTTCAGGAGGTTAGGATGAGTGAAGGCACGGATCAGGGCACCAGCATGATGCAGGGCCAACGTGAAGACCAGGACCAGCTCCAGCCGCACAGCCCGGCGCAGCAGCAGTCCGGCGAAAATTTCAATGGCATGGGCGAAAACGGCACCAACGACCTAGGTGACTTCGGCAACATCGCCGGCGGCATGGGCACGGTTCCGGACACCGCCGGATCCGCCGCAGGGGCCACCGGCGGCGGGGCGCCACAGGCCGAGCAGACCGACCATGGCTCGACCGGACAGCAGGCCGGGCAGGAACTCGACGAGGACGGCCGCAAACTGTCGGACGACGAGGATGACTACGAAGACGACCTTGGCGATGGATCCGGCGTCGCTGCAGGTGCCGGTCCCGCGATCTAGCTTCAGCGCGAGGCATTCAACGAAGGCCGTCCCCCCCGGGGGGCGGCCTTTTTTGATGGACGGCACCCGACAATGTACCTGCCCAGCCCGCCGTGCATTTGCCTCGCCGCCCCTGCTTGCTAAGGGCTTTGCGACTCATTCATCACCGAGCAGGGAAAACCGCCATGACCGCCGTTGGCCAAGATACTCTCGCGACCCGCAGCACGCTTTCCGCCGGGGGCCAGACGGTTTCCTATTACAGCCTCGAAAAGGCCGCCGCCAAGGTCGGCGACGTGTCCCGCCTGCCTTTCAGCATGAAGGTGCTGCTCGAAAACCTGCTGAGGTTCGAGGACGGCGGATTCACGGTGTCGACCGCCGACATTCAGGCGCTGGTCGACTGGCAGAAGAATCCGACCGGAAATTCCGAAATCCAATATCGGCCCGCGCGTGTCCTGCTCCAGGATTTCACCGGCGTCCCCTGCGTCGTCGACCTGGCGGCAATGCGCGATGCGATTGCGAAACTCGGCGGCGACACGTCGAAGATCAATCCGCTCGTCCCGGTCCATCTCGTCATCGACCATAGCGTCATGGTCGACGAGTTCGGCCACCCCAAGGCGTTCGAACAGAACGTCGAGATCGAATATCACCGCAACGCCGAGCGTTACGATTTCCTCAAATGGGGCTCGAAGAGCCTCGACAATTTCAAGGCGGTCCCCCCCGGCACGGGCATCTGCCACCAGGTGAACCTGGAGAATATCGCGCAGGCCGTGTGGACCTCGGTCGATGCCTCGGGTGAAACGGTCGCCTACCCGGACACCTGCGTCGGCACCGACAGCCATACCACGATGATCAACGGTCTCGGCGTCCTCGGCTGGGGCGTCGGCGGCATCGAGGCCGAGGCTGCGATGCTCGGCCAGCCGGTGTCGATGCTCATCCCCGAAGTGGTCGGGTTCAAGCTCACCGGCACCATGCAGGAGGGCATCACCGCGACCGACCTGGTGCTGACCTGCACGCAGATGCTGCGCAAGCACGGCGTCGTCGGACGTTTCGTCGAATATTACGGGCCGGGACTCGACAGCCTTACGCTGGCTGACCGCGCGACGCTCGCGAACATGGCACCCGAATATGGCGCGACCTGCGGCTTTTTCGGCATTGACGACAAAACGCTCGATTACATGCGCCTTACGGGTCGCGAGGAAAGCCAGATTGCGCTCACGGAAGCCTATGCCAAGGCACAGGGCCTGTGGCGCTTCGCCGACTCGCCCGATCCCGTCTTTACCTCGACGCTCGAGCTCGACATGTCGACGGTCGTGCCGTCGCTTGCCGGACCGAAGCGCCCGCAGGACAAGGTTGCGCTGACCGATGTCGACGATACCTTCAACGCCGACCTTGCCTCGATCTACAAGCACGACGGCTTCAAGCGGGTACCGGTCGAAGGCATGAGCCACGACATCGGCGACGGCGACGTGGTCATCGCCGCCATCACCAGTTGCACCAACACCTCGAACCCCGGTGTGATGATCGCGGCGGGTCTCGTCGCGAAAAAGGCCAACGAGCGCGGGCTGAAGCCCAAGCCCTGGGTCAAGACATCGCTGGCACCCGGATCGCAGGTCGTCACCGATTATTTCAACAAGGCCGGGCTCCAGGAACATCTCGACGCGGTCGGGTTCAACCTCGTCGGCTACGGCTGTACGACCTGCATCGGCAATTCGGGTCCGCTGGCCCAGCCGATCTCGGATGCGATCAACGGCAACGACATCGTCGCGGCATCCGTCCTTTCGGGCAATCGCAATTTCGAGGGCCGTGTCTCGCCCGATGTGCGCGCCAATTTCCTCGCCTCGCCGCCGTTGGTCGTCGCCTATGCCTTGAAAGGCACCGTGACCGAGGATTTCGTCAACACGCCGATCGGCGTCGGCTCCGACGGCGCGAACGTGTACCTGAAGGATATCTGGCCGACCAATGCCGAGGTGGCCGAAACCATGGCAGCCTGCATGGACCGCAGCATGTTCCGCGCGCGCTATGCCGATGTCTACAAGGGCGATGTCCACTGGCAGGCGATCGATGTGACCGGCAGCGACACCTACCAGTGGCGCGCGGGCAGCACCTATGTCGCCAACCCGCCGTATTTCGAGGGCATGTCGATGACCCCCGCACCCGTCGCCGATATCATGGGGGCGAAACCGCTTGCGATCCTGGGCGACTCGATCACCACCGACCATATTTCGCCGGCCGGCTCGATCAAGGCGGACTCTCCCGCCGGAAAATGGCTGATGGAGCACCAGGTCGCAAAGGCCGACTTCAATTCCTACGGTGCGCGACGCGGACATCACGAAGTGATGATGCGCGGTACCTTCGCGAACATCCGCATCAAGAACGAAATGGTGCCGGGCATCGAGGGCGGCATGTCGTCATACAATGGCGAAGTCATGCCGATCTACGACGCGGCCATGCGCCACAAAGCCGACATGACCCCGCTGATCGTCATCGGCGGCAAGGAATATGGAACAGGTTCGTCGCGCGACTGGGCGGCCAAGGGCACCAATCTGCTGGGCGTCCGGGCCGTAATCGTTGAGAGCTTCGAGCGCATTCACCGCTCGAACCTCGTCGGTATGGGCGTGCTGCCGCTTCAATTCAAAGATGGCGATACGCGGCTCACCTTGGGACTGACCGGCGACGACAGCTTCACGATCACGGGCGTCGCGTTATTGTCGCCCCGTCAGGATGTGGAAGTTCAGGTCACGCGCGCCGACGGCACCACATTCACGTTCACGGCCCTCTGCCGCATCGATACCGCCAACGAGATCGAGTATTTCATGAATGGCGGAATTCTGCAGTACGTCTTGAGGAAGCTGGCGTCCTGAGCCGCGCGCCGGAAAAGGCGCGTACGGGTGGCAGCGCCGGTCAGTTCGCGTTGCTGACGCTGTTCAACGTGTCGACCATCTGACGCATCTGCGCGTCATCGACCGGTGCACCGCTGATGTCCGTGGTGGCCACATTGTTGCCGGTCGCAGGCGGATCGCCGAACATGTCGATCACCTGCCAGCAGACGAACACGACGAACGCGATCGCCCACCACCGGTTTCCGAGTATCCTGCGCGTCGTGAACGGCCACATCCCGTCGACGTTAGCGTCCGATGGTTAAAGAACCTTGCGATAGCGAGCGACCAGATGGTCGAAAACAGCCACGTGCAGGGCGCGTTCGAACTCGCATCCGTAGGTATAGCCCGAGACCCAGGCCACGCGCGCCTCGAGCGCTGCCAGTCCGGGAATCGTAATGGCAACAAGCTGGTCGATGTTCAGCCGAAAGCCTGTCGTGAAGCCGATGCCGGTCAGCGACAGGTCGGTCACATGGATCTCGAAGCGGTTTGCTGATCCGAGCTCGCGCAGAAGCGCGTCCAGCTTGACGTCCAGCCGGGCAGCATAGCGGTTATCGCGACGGGCAGGCTGATTCATCATACCGATCCATTTGCTGGATCGCGCTATGTTATCGATGTCGTTTCGATAGTGTAAACATCGCGCCTGAACCGGGCCCGGGTTTTATTTCAGGGCTGCTTTGCCGTTCAGGCCCCGCAACGCCGTCAGCGTGCCCGTAATATGGCCGTCGGGCTTCATTTCTGACAGCACATAGGCGATCTTGCCATTGCGCGCGATAACGAACGACGTGCGGTTCGACCGGCCCATCAGCGGCAGTTTCACGTCGTAATCGGCAATCATCTTGGGGCTGGCGATCGCCACCGGGAATTTGCTGCGGCAGGCCTCGGTCGAGAAACGCTGCAGCGTCTCGATCGGGTCGGCGGCGACGCCGATCAGCGTGGCACCCGCCTTTTTGAAATCGTCGCTGGCGTCAGCAAACGCCTTGGTCTCGATCGTGCAGCCGGTCGTGAAGGCCGCCGGGAAGAAATACATGACGACGGGGCCCTTCTTGAGCGCTTGGGCAAGCGAAAACTGGAACGTTTTGCCACCGATGGCGCCCTGCGTCGAAAAGTCGGGTGCCGTTGCCCCGACGGGCAGCGCCGCCGTGGCGGGCACCGCAAGCGCGATCGCAGCAGCAGCAAAAAGAGCGGACGCAGCACGGGTCATCGGGGAATCTCCTAAGATAGAGGATGCATCCTAGCGCACCTGCCGCCCCGCACCAAGCATTTGGCTCGCCTCGACGCTGCAGCACGCGCCAGCGCGCAGGCAATGCTCGCGACAATCGTCCCAAAGCGGTTCGCTCCCGATCGGGTACGTTTGCTTCGGCGCCCGTGACTCGCTTCGGCAGCGCCGTCGGGGCCATCACGGCAACATGGTTGCCAGGATGTTAATTGCCGCGCTTTTTGCCGCCAGCAGCGTCGCTGCCGCGGCCGCGCCGGTCGCGGACCCATCGGCCACCGGGGGTACCGCGGTCGTGGCAGAGGCACGGGTAACGATCAGTCGCCCGATCGTTTTGCAGAACGATGCCATCGACGCGCGCATGATCGGCATTCAGCCAGTCCGTCAGCCGCCGCGCCGCTGCGCCAGCGCGGACAGCTCCGCCCCCGATTGTCGGCTGATCGTCTACGATCTTCCCTGAACCAGTGGACTTGAGGGGCTCGACCCCCCACATCGCTCATCATGCCGCCCGTAACCGAGACGAGTGACGCAACACCCGCCGGGTTTGCGACGCTGCGTCGTTTCCTTCCGTATCTCTGGCCCGCCGATAATCGAGCGTTGCGGCTGCGCGTCGTCGCGGCACTGCTGCTCGTCGTCGTGTCCAAGGCCGTCACCCTCTCGATGGGGCTCGTCTACAAGGCGGCCATCGACCGCATGGTGCCCGCGCTCAAGCCAGAGGTGCAGGTCGCGATCGCGCTCGTCGTCGCCTATGCCGGCGCGCGCTTTGCCGGCGTTCTCTTCGACAACCTGCGCAACGTCATCTTCGAACGCGTCGGGCAGGACGCGACCCGGCATCTCGCCGAACATGTGTTCCAGCGGCTGCACGCCCTGTCGCTGCGTTTCCATCTCGATCGGCGGACGGGCGCGGTGGCGAAGGTCATCGAGCGCGGCACCAAGAGCATCGACACGATGCTTTACTTCATGTTGTTCAACATCGCGCCGACGGTGCTCGAACTCGTCGCGGTTTCGGTCTTCTTCTTCTTTTCGTTCGGCTGGGAAATGGTCGTCGCGACCTGGGTCATGGTCGTCGCGTATATCCTGTTCACCCGCACCGTGACCGACTGGCGCGCCAAGCTGCGCGAACAGATGAACGACATGGACACGGGCGCGGCGGCCAAGGCCGTCGACTCGCTGCTGAACTACGAAACCGTCAAGTATTTCAACGCCGAAGCCCGCGAGACCGCACGCTATGCCAATGCCGCGCGCAGCTACGCCAATGCCGCGGTCAAATCCGAAAACTCGCTGGCCTGGCTGAACGTCGGACAGAGCTTCATCACCAATTTGATGATGGCCGGCGCCATGGCCTATGTCGTGTGGGGTTGGAGCAACGGGCGGTTCACGACGGGCGACGTCGTACTGGTGAATACCTGGCTGTCGCAGCTGTTCCGTCCGCTCGACCTGCTCGGCATGGTCTATCGCACCATTCGGCAGGGGCTGATCGACATGGCGGCGATGTTCGCGCTGGTCGACACCAAGGCCGAAGTCGTCGACGTTCCCGGCGCGCTGCCGCTGGCCGTGGGCAGCGGCGAGGTTCGCTTCGAGGGGGTGCGCTTCGGCTATGAGCCGAGCCGCGAAATCCTCCACGGCATCGACTTCACCGTCCCTGCGGGAAAGACGCTCGCGGTCGTCGGGCCCTCGGGCGCCGGCAAGTCGACGCTTGCCCGTCTCCTCTTCCGTTTCTACGACGTAACCGGTGGGCGCATCCTGATCGACGGGCAGGACATCTCGAAGGTCCAGCAGTCGACCCTGCGCGCCGCCATCGGCATCGTCCCGCAGGACACGGTGCTGTTCAACGACACCATCGGCTACAACATCGCCTATGGCCGCGACGGTGCCGACCAGGCGGCGGTCGAGGAGGCAGCCCGGGGCGCCGCCATCCACGGCTTCATTGCCTCCACCCCCGACCAGTACGCGACCAAGGTCGGCGAGCGCGGGCTGAAATTGTCGGGCGGCGAGAAACAGCGCGTCGCGATCGCACGCACGTTGCTCAAGAACCCGCCGATCCTGATCCTCGACGAAGCGACCAGCGCGCTCGACAGCCGCACCGAGGCCGAGATCCAGGCAACGCTGAAGGCCATTGCCGAGCGCCGCACCACCATCGTCATCGCGCATCGCCTGTCGACGATCGTCGATGCCGACGAAATCGTGGTGCTCGAGGCGGGCAGTGTCGCGGAGCGCGGCACCCACGCGGCGCTGCTCGCGAAGAATGGCCTCTACGCGGAGATGTGGGCGCGTCAGGCTGCTGAGCAGGACGAGGCGGTGGCCGCGGCCTGAAACTGCGTGCCGCAGCGGACCCGGCCCGCGCGGTCCGCGTTTACCTCGCTTTGGAGGTACCGACGCGCGATCCTGTCCGAATTGCCGTGGCCCTTGTCTGCTTGGCACAACCATCCGTTGGCAGTGCCCAACAGGATTATCGCAGCCCTACGGCAGCGCGTGGCGTCATCGAGACTTATTACGCTGCGCTCGATCGAGGCGCTTTCCGAGCAGCGTACGAGTTATGGGCCGACAAGGGCCGGGCCAGCGGCAAAATCTATGCTGACTTCAGAAACGGTTTCGCGGCAACCGCGCGGACCCGCGTCGTCACGCGGCCTGCCTCTCTCGGCGATGCGGGTGCCGGATCGATCTATGTCGAGGTTCCCGTTGAGGTTTATGCCACGCTCAAAAACGGCCGGCGCCAGCATTTCCGGGGGCGGTACACCTTGCGTCGCGTCAACGACGTCGAGGGCGCGACGCCCGCCCAATTGCATTGGCATATTGCCTCGGCAACCCTGCGATGGGCGCCCTAGCAAAACCGCCGTTGCACGAAGACATTTGCTCGACGGCGCACGCTGCGCAAGACTAAGGGCATCCGATGCCCACCCCCCTCGAGATCCTAAAATCCACATTCGGCTTCCCGGCATTCCGCGGGCGCCAGTCCGAGGTCATCGACCGGGTGATGGCCGGACAGAACACGTTGGCCGTGATGCCGACCGGCGCGGGCAAGTCGCTGTGTTATCAGGTCCCGGCGCTGGCGCTCCCCGGCACCTGTGTGGTCGTCTCGCCGCTGATTGCACTGATGCACGACCAGTTGCGGGCGGCCGAAGCCGTCGGGATCCGAGCCGCCACGCTGACCAGCGTCGACAGCAACCAGATGGAAACCATCGAACGCTTCAAGTCGGGCGCGCTCGACCTGCTCTATGTCGCCCCCGAGCGCGCCTCGGGCGGCGGGTTCCACGATCTGCTCGGCCGCGCAACCCTTGCCCTGTTCGCCATCGACGAGGCGCATTGCGTCAGCGAATGGGGCCATGATTTCCGCCCCGATTACCGGCTGCTGCGCCCGCTGCTCGACCGCTTCGGCCATGTGCCGCGCCTCGCGCTCACCGCGACCGCCGATGCGCACACGCGCGCCGATATCCTTGCCCAGCTCGGTATTCCCGACGACGGACTGATCCTCGCCGGTTTCGACCGGCCCAACATCCGCTACGCCATGAGCCCGCGCAGCGGCACGACGCGGCAGGTCGCCGACCTCGTCGCCGCCACGCCCGGCCCCGGCATCGTCTATGTCCAGTCGCGCGCCGGGACCGAGAAAATGGCCGAGGCCCTGGGCGCGACAGGCCGCCCCGTGCGCGCCTATCATGCGGGGCTGGACCCCGCCGTTCGCGCGCGCAACCAGTCGACCTTCGTCGCCAGCGAGGACATGGTGATGTGCGCGACAATCGCCTTCGGCATGGGCATCGACAAGCCCGACGTCCGTTTCGTCGCCCATGCCGGGCTGCCGAAATCGATCGAGGCCTATTACCAGGAAACCGGCCGCGCCGGACGCGACGGCGATCCGGCGGTGGCGCACCTGTTCTGGGGTGCGGACGATTTTGCCCGGGCGCGGCAGCGCTTGGCCGAAATTCCCGACGACCGGCAGGCAGGCGAACGCGCGCGGCTCGCGGCGCTCGGTGGACTGGTCGAGACCGGCGGGTGCCGCCGCGCTATCCTGCTCCGCCATTTCGGCGAGAGCCCGCCCGAAAATTGCGGGAATTGCGACAATTGCTTGTCGCCCCCTGCCCGCACCGACCTCACCCAGCTGGCGCAGAAGCTGCTGTCGGCGGTCTATCGCACCGGCCAGATGTTCGGCGTTGGCCATATCGAGGCGGTGCTGACCGGACAGGCAAACGAGAAGGTGACCAAGGCCGGGCACGACCGGTTGAGCGTGTTCTGCATCGTCGAGGGGGAAGACGCAGCGCTCGTCAAACCCGTCGCGCGCGCGCTGCTGCTGCGCGACGCCCTTGGCCAGACCGAACATGGTGGACTTGCGCTCGGCCCCTCGGCCCGCGCGATCCTGAAAGGCGAGGCGAACTTCGAAATCGCCATTCCGCCCAAGACGATCCGGCAGAAACGTCGCGAGCAGGGCGCTGCCAATCCGGTCGGCAACCCCTTGTTCGAAGCCCTGCGCGCCTGCCGCCGCGACCTGGCAGCCGAGACCGGCGTGCCGCCCTATGTCATCTTCCACGATTCGACCCTGCGCGAGATGGCGGCGGCGCGACCGTCGACGCTCGCCGAACTCGGCCGCCTCGGCGGCGTGGGTGCGCGCAAACTGGACGCTTATGGGGATGCATTTCTTGCCGTAGTGCGTCAGTATTGAGTTCGGGAGAGGCACATATGTTTCGCACGCTCGACGACCGCGTCATGGTCGCGCCACAGATCGATGTCGCGCAGATCGCCGAAGCGAAGGCGCAAGGCGTGACTCTGGTCATCAACAACCGGCCCGACGGCGAAGCGCCCGACGAACCGCAAGGCCCCGCGATCGAGGCGGCGGCGCGCGCGGCGGGCCTCGACTATGTCGCCATTCCGGTCGGGCACGGCGGCTTTTCGCAGCCTCAGCTCGATGCAATGGGCACGGCGCTCGACACGGCGTCGGGCAAGGTGCTCGCCTATTGCCGCTCGGGCACGCGCTCGACGTTGCTGTGGTCGCTGGCCCGCGCCAAGGCAGGCGAAGCGCCGCAATCGCTCCACGAAAAGGCGAATGGTGCCGGGTATGACCTGACGCCGGTCGCCGCGCTGATCGACATGCTGGCGGCTCAAAAATGAACTGGGTTCTGCTCGTCGGGTCGCTCGTCGCGATCTTCGCGCTGGCCGGCATCGCGCGATGGCTCGATCTTGGCGGCGACGCCCGGCTCGACCGCGCGGAAGCCGTCCGTCTGGCCGAGGAACAGGGTTTCGCCGTGACCGATGTCGCGCTCGATCGCGCCGGCCTGGCGGCGGTGGTGCGCGATACGGCGAACAATTTCATGCTGGTGCGCCGTCACGGCGCGCATTTCGTCGCCCATCCCCTGCATGATGCGCAGCAGGCGCGCCTCGATCATCGTTTCCTTTCGCTGGGTAAAGTGACCCTCGACCTTGGCGACCAAGCGGGCGTCTGGGCTGCAAAGCTACGGCGGCTGTCGACGTGATGGATAAGCTGCCCAACCCCGTCGACTATGCGGTCCCCGCCTTCGTCGCACTCGTTCTGATCGAGATGCTCGTCGTGCGCCGCGCCAACCGCCATCGCTATGAACCTCGCGACACGCTGACCTCGTTGTCGATGGGGCTTGGGAGCACCGTTGCCGGGGCACTGACCGCCAGTGCGATCGTCGTGATGTCGGGCTGGCTCAACAGCCATCGCATCGCCGACATTCCCTATGTCTGGTGGGCCTGGATCGCCTGTTTCGTGCTCGACGACCTCAACTATTACCTGTTCCATCGCGCGGCACATCGGGTGCGATGGTTCTGGGCCGCGCACGTCAACCATCATTCCAGCCAGCATTACAATCTGTCGACCGCGCTCCGCCAGACCTGGACGGGTTTTCTCGCACTCGGCTTTATCTTCAGGCTCTGGCCTTTGCTGCTCGGCTTTCCGGTGCCGATGCTGCTGTTCTGCGGCGGGATCAATCTGATCTATCAGTTCTGGATCCACACTGAAGTCATCGGCCGCTGCCCGAAATGGTTCGAGGCCGTGATGAACACGCCGTCGCACCACCGCGTCCATCATGCGGTCAACCCGCGCTATCTCGACAAGAACTATGCCGGTGTCTTCATCGTCTGGGACAAAATTTTCGGCACGTTCGAAGGCGAGCGCGACGACGAGCAAATCCGCTACGGAATCGTCAAGCAACTAGGCAGTTTCAACCTTCTCTGGTCGGTCTTTCATGAATGGGCGGGCATCGCGAAGGACTTGTGGACTGCGCCATGGCGCGCCAAGCTGATGTATCTGGTCGGCCCGCCGGGCTGGAACCATGATGGTTCGCGCGAGACATCGGAAATGATCCGGGAGCGCTGGGAGAGAAAGACTTGCCAAGTTCCGGGGATGAATACGACATCATCGTCATCGGCGGGGGCTCCGGCGGCAGTGCCGCTGCCGGACGGCTCAGCGAAGGCGGCAAATACAGCGTCTGCCTGATAGAGGCGGGCGGGCCGAATACGGCATGGCAGATCCTCGCCCCTGCCATGCTCGGGCAAATCCCTCAAAAGTCGAACTGGCGCTACGAAACCGTGCCGCAGGCGGGTCTCAACGGTCGTCGTGGCTATCAGCCGCGCGGGCGCGGGCTCGGCGGCTCGTCGGCGATCAATGCCATGATCTATATCCGCGGCCACCGGTCGGACTATGACAATTGGGCAGAGCTCGGCGCGACCGGCTGGTCGTACGACGATGTGCTCCCCTATTTCAAACGTGCCGAGAACAACGAACGCGGCGCCGACGAATTCCACGGCGTCGGCGGCCCGCTCAACGTGACCGACCAGAAATATCCCAATCCCGGCAGCCTCGACTGGATCGAGGCGGCCGCCTCGCTCCAGTTGCCGCGCAACGCCGACTTCAACGGCGCGCAGTTCGAGGGGGTCGGTCTCTATCAGGCCACGCAAAAGGGTGGCGAGCGCTGGTCGGCCGCGCGCGGCTATGTCGAGCCGGCGATCGCAGCGGGGCGCATCGACGTGCGGATGAACGCCCTGGTAGAAAGGATCGATATCGCCGACGGGCGCGCAACCGGCGTCACGATCAGGCAGGGCTGGTCGCGCAAGACGATCCGCGCGCGCGGCGCCGTCATCCTGTCGGGTGGCGCGTTCGGCACGCCGCAGATCCTGCAATTGTCGGGCATCGGCCCGGCGGCACATCTGCAGTCGCTCGGCATTCCGGTCGTGCTCGACCGCGGCGCCGTCGGCAGCGACCTTCAGGACCATATCGACTATGTCGCCGGCTATGAGACGGGCGGCACGGTGTTCCACGGCATGTCGCTGGCGGGGCAGTGGCGCGGCTTCAAAGCGATGCTCGAATGGCGCAAGTCGCGGTCGGGCTGGCTCACCTCGCCGTTGGCCGAGGCAGGGGGCTTTGCGCGGACCGCGCCGGACGTACCGGTGCCCGACGTGCAGTTCCATTTCGTGCCGGCGCTGCTCGAGGATCATGGACGGACCAAGGTGAAGCAGATCGGCTTCTCCTGCCATGTCTGCGTCCTGCGCCCCGAATCGCGCGGCACGGTGCGCCTGGCGTCGCCCAGAGCGAAGGATGCGCCGTTGATCGATCCGCAATTTCTGTCGGACGAACGCGACATGGCCGTGCTGAAGCGCGGCGTCCGGCTGATGCAGCGGATCTGCGAAAGCCCGCCCCTCACCGGCCATGCCGGGCGCGACCGGCACACATCGGGGGTGACCGACGATGCTGCGTTCGAAGCGATCATCCGCAGCCGCGCCGACACCGTCTATCACCCGGTCGGCACCGCGCGCATGGGCAGCGATGCCGAAGCTGTCGTCGATCCGACATTAAGGGTGAAGGGGATCGACGGCCTGTGGATCGCCGACGCCAGCGTGATGCCCCGCCTGGTGAGCGGCAACACCAACGCGCCGAGCATCATGATTGGGGAACGCTGCGCCGATTTCGTGCGGGCCGCTTTGAACTAGGGTTCAGAACGGAACCCAGCGCGCCTTTTCGCTGAATTTCATATATCCGATATTGACGCCGAGCCGCGCGCCGACCCCGAGGCGCACGGGGATCAACACAATGTTGCCGCGCCGCAAGTAGGTGGCCGAAAAGCCGCCGACGAAATAGGCCCGGCCCTCGGCCTGGGGGTAGCGCCGGTACAGGTCCTGGCTGTCGTAGAGGTTGTAGACGAGCGTAAAGACTTTGGTAGCGTCGCCGCCGGCATCAAAACCGATCGAGGGCCCTGTCCAATAGACCGGCCGCTCGCCTTCGACCGTATGCTTCATCGTGCCCGAGCCGTAGCGCAGCCCGACGACCAGCGCGAGCGCGGCTTCGCGGCCCGCGATATAGGCATTGGGTTCGCCCTGGTCGGCGAGGATGCGCTCGATGATACCAGCAAGGCCTGCTGCGCCCTTACCGAAGACGCCTTCGGCAGCACCGATCAGATCGTCCTTGCGATAGGTCGGGACTTTCTGTGTCGCCAGCGTCGAAGCGGGCGGCGCCGGCAGGCTGGGGTCGGCACCCCCTTGTGGCGTGCTCGTCGGAAGGTCGGGCTGCGGTGCCGGTGGCGCACCGGGTGGTGCGACAGCCGTGCCACGCTCGCCCGGCAGCGGCGCAACGTCGCTCTGCGCGGCGACCGTGTTCGGATCGACGCTGCGCACCTGCGCACCTGCAGGCGCGGCAAGCAGGGTCAGCCCGGCAATCAGCCATCCGGCCACGATCTTGTTCATCGAAATTCCCCTTCGCGGACGCCGCTCGACACTAGTAGAATCCACCGAAGCTGTCGCTGCAATGAATCGCGCGTCGATCCGAGTCGATTTTGCGCCAGACCGATTCAGAAAAGTCAGTTTGCGCCTTCCCGAGTTGAGCGGTTGATTGCCCCAGACCCCGTCGCTATAGCCCGTCCCCTGCTACCAGCCGGAGACGTGGGTGAGTGGCTGAAACCAACGGTTTGCTAAACCGTCGTAGCGGGTAACCGCTACCGCGAGTTCGAATCTCGCCGTCTCCGCCATTCCGCCCGCGCCCGCCCGGCCCTGGCGCAGCATGAGCGCCAAGGGAAACGTCCGGTTCAATGAGCAAATTGTCGGGCATCAGGGTCGTCGATCTTTCGCTGTTCCTGCCCGGCCCGATGCTGACCATGATGATGGCGGACCAGGGGGCCGAGGTAGTCAAGGTCGAACCGCTGGCCGGAGACCCGGCACGTGACCAGGCACCGTTCGACGGCGACCAGTCGGTCTGGTTTCGCAGCCTCAACAGGGGCAAGGACTGTCGCCGCCTCGACCTTAAATCCGATGCAGGGCGCGACCAACTCTGGTCGCTCATCGAGGCGGCGGACGTTTTTGTCGAAGGGTTCCGCCCCGGTGTCATGAAGCGTCTCGGCTTCGATTATGACGCGGTCGCGGCGCGCAATCCCCGGATCGTCTATTGCTCGATCAGCGCCTTCGGCCAGACCGGCGCGCTCGCTCACCATGCCGCACACGACCTGGCCGTCCAGGCGATGGCCGGGTTCCTGTCGGTGAACGATGGCGCCGATGGCGTCCCCGTCGTCCCCGGCGTGGCAAGCGCCGACCTCGCCGCCGGACTGACGGGGCTATCCGCGATTCTCATGGCCCTCATGGGACGTGAGCGGACCGGGCGCGGCGACTTCATCGATTGTGCCATGTTCGACAGCCTATTGCCCTGGGCCGCGCACGTCGCCGGTTCGGCGATCATGGGCGGCGCCTCGCCGCGCTCGGCGACGCAGCGCTCCCTGGGCGGCGCCGCGTTCTATCAGGTCTATGCGACCAGCGATGCACGCCACATCGTGCTCGGCGGACGTGAGGAAAAATTCGTCGTCAACCTGCTGACCGCGCTTGATCGGCCGGACCTCATTCCGGTCGGCCTGGCAGCGGCGGGCGAGCAGGGACGGTTGATCGACTTCCTGCGTGCGACATTTGCCACCCGCACGCGCGACCAATGGGTCGACTGGTTCGCGGACAAGGATGTCGCCTTTGCGCCGGTCCTCGACTTCCGCGAAGCGCTCGACCAGCCGCACGTCGGCACGCGCGGCTTGCTCGTCGAGCAGGCCGGCGGCACCCTGATCGGACCGGTGATCAGGTTCCTCGACGATTGACCCCGGCATGCTGCCGCGCGCCGCGCCTTAGCCGCGCACCTGTCCCGGCATCTCTTGTGCCGGCAGGGTGACCGTGAAACAGGCGCCCCCGCCTGGGGCGGGCGCATAGCGGATCGCTCCGCCGTTGGCTTCGGCCATGGTCCGGCAGATCGAAAGCCCGACACCCAGCCCGTCGGTTTTTGTCGATCTCATCGCGCGGAAGAGCTTGCCCTCGATCTCGGGCGCGACACCTGGGCCGGAGTCCGACACACTGATGTGCACGTCCGGCCCGACCTGGCGCGCCGCCAGGGTTATCCGGCGGACGGGCTGCGCGGCGACTGCATCGATCGCATTTCGCAAGAGATTGATGAGGATCTGTTCGAGCTGGACGCGGTCGACGAACACCGTCTCGACGCCGCGATCGATGTCGATCCGATAATCGACGCCGAAATCGTCGGTTTGGGCCATGGCGAGAAGGCTGACGCGCTCGACAAGACTGACCAGGTTTTCGGGCTGCCGGTTGGCGCTCCCCCCGGAAATGATGGAGCGCATGCTGCGGACGATGTCGCTGCTGCGTTGATTGGCTGCGGCTGCCGCACTGAGGGCCTCCTCCACCAGGTGCATCTTCGGTGCGCTGCCTTCCTTGATCAGGCGATGGGCGCCGCTCACGTAATTGGCAACGGCGGCCAACGGCTGGCCCAGCTCATGCGCGAGTGTGGATGCAAGCAGAGTCATCGGGGCGAGGCGCGTGAATTCGGCCAGTTCGTTCTCGAGGACCTGGACCCGCTCCTCCGTCAACTCGTTCAGCTTGTCGGAAGTGTCCGACGCCTTTCCCGCGACCTGATCCGATCGCTGCCCGAGCGCGCGCCGCCGCATCGATCGCATCCGACTGATCAGGGTCACGCCATGAGCCCGAGATCGCGCATGCTGATGCAGTCCGAACCAGCAACGATCAGATGATCGGTCAGCGAAATTTCGAGCGCATGGCCGATTTCAAGGACCATCTTGGTGGTGCGAACATCCTGGTCGCTGGGCCGGGGGTCTCCGGAAGGATGGTTATGAGCCATGATGATCGTTGCCGCGCCCAGCTCCAACGCGCGCTTGAAGATGAGGCGCGGATAGATGGATACGGTGGCGACGGTGCCCCGTGCGATCTGCTCCTCGGCGACGAGCCGCCGGTCGCCATCCAGAAACATCACGTGGAGCGTTTCTTCGCTGAGTGAGCCCATCGCGAGCACGAGATACCGCCGGAGCAACGGATGCCCCGGGTGAACCTGTTCTCCGATGATGTCCGATCGCAGCGCCTCGTCGAGGGCGTCGCGCGTGGCGCTAAGCAACGACAGGATTTCCGGGTCATTGCCGAGAACGCGCCTTTTGGCTTCGTCGCTCTGCCGGAGCAGCCGGCCGATGGACCCGAACTCCGTCAGGAGCTTGCGGGTTATGTCCTCGGCGTTGTCCGGGGCGACGGTGCCGACCAGCTTCGCCAGGACGGATCGCTGCCGCGCAGACGGAGCCGCCGCTGGTGGCGCCATGTGCCGACTGCGAGAAGGATGATGATCGGATAGCTGGGCCCGATTGCCATCAGCCAATAGACTTTTGGGTGAATCGAATAGTCTAGGGCTCGGGCGAGGTGCGCGACGATAGAAACGATCTGCAACGAACAAACGCATAAGGGCCAGAACCTGCTTGATCTGAGTGCCACCAGAAGCAGCGCGACGAGCGCCGCAAAGTCGGAACTCAGCACAACTTCATCGAGGTGCATGAAGCTTGGCGGGAAGACGAGACGGGCGAGCGTCGTCGAAACGCCCATCGCAATCAGGATCCAGCCCACTGCGCGCTCCGGTCCACCGCCCTTCCACATTGCGTAGATCAGGACGAGAGTCAGACCAGCAAGGAACAGGTGGACGCGCATCCGCTGACCGGAGCACGCAAATGGGAAGATCGTCAACCAAGCGTCAGGCAGCGGTCCTCGTTGCCGTCGGCGCCGTCTCGAGAGCTGCAAACTTGTCGCAATTTTCCTCGAGATCGAGTCCGGCCGTCGTGCGACCAACCTTGAGCAATTCGCTGTGCACGCGCAGCACGTCGCTGCCGGCGTCGAGGAGGGCCATCTGGGCCTTTGCCAACCGCAGGAGCGCCGCCTGGCCGGTGCTGGCCGGGGTGTCCGTATCTCGCCGCGCCTGGACCATCGTCGACATGAGGCCGGAAAGCGAAATGAGGGCCTCGTCGATGCGGGCTTCGGCTTCGGGAACTTCGCGGGCAAGGCGAGCGGTAGCAATCGAGATGGTCATGGGCATAAAGAATCTCCGACACGGGTGCCTCGGGCAGCCGGTCAAACGGGTTGCGGATCGGAGATCAGCCGGTCATCAGCCGCGTCAGCGCCTGTGCCACCGCCAGGGCGATCAGCAGGGCTGCGAGACCACCGATCGTCAGACCGGCAATGATCGCAAGCCGCGCCACCGACCCCAGATCGTGAAGCGAAATCCCCAAGACATGGGGCGAAAATTGTCTCTGCGCCGCGAAGGCACCGAATGAAGTCGGCGCTTCCCGAAGCACGAAGGCAGCCTCGCTGGCCGTGTCTCGGGGCCGGCTTTCGATCACCGGCGGCATCGGGGGAAGCTGCAGCGTGTCATATGCGACCCGATCATAGGTCGCCAACATGCGGCCATAGACGACGGCCGCTTCGTCACGGTCCGCAACGCCCAGCGACTGGCGTGCGGTCGTCAGCCGCTGATCGACGGCCGCTTTCGACACATGGAGCATGCGCGCGATCTGTTTGGAGGTCCGGCGTTGCAGCACAAGATCGAGACATTCCCGTTGTTTGTCGGTGAGCCTTTGAAAACGGTCCTTGTCTGTCACATCGCCTCCCGCGTCGTAACCGTGCTGCTCCAGCGCGCGACACGATATACCCCAAGGCGGCGACGCCGCATATATCGCATAATTGAGGGAGGGGTATCGCGCACGGCGTCGACCTTAGCCGAATGCCTGCGCAGAATCTCTAGATTATGTAGTGACTTGCAATAGTTGGACCATCCCCTGTGCCGGACCGGTGGGCAAAGCCCGGCCGGAGTCGGCTGGCGCAGGATAGGAAGTTGCTCGGCTAACCGCCGACGGAACGCCTTGCGTCTAGCGACGGACGGTAGACGAATTCGAAAAGCGGAGACGCCATCAGCGTCGTGACAACCGCCATCATGACCAGAATGGCGAACAGCGCGGGGCCGATGATTCCCCGTTCCAGGCCGATGTTGATGATGATCAGCTCCATCAATCCGCGGGCATTCATCAACGCGCCGATACCTGCGGCCGTGCGGTGGTCCTGCCCGCTAAGACGAGCCGCGAGGTAACAGGCGCCACCCTTTGCCACGATGGAGGCGAGGATCACGACGATGGCGACCAGCAGCAGCAACCCCGAATCGACCATGCTCAGCCGGGTGTTGAGGCCCGAATAGGTGAAGAACATCGGCAGCAGGAAGACGACGGTGAACGGCTCGAGCTGACGCCGTAGTCCCGCCGTCAGGACCCCGCGCGGCATCGCAGTCCCTAGCAGGAAACCGCCAAAGACGGCATGGATGCCGACCGCGTCCATGGCAAATGCCGAAAGGACGAAAAGGATCAGCGCGATGGCAAGCACCGTGTGGGTCACTTCGCCCGCACGTTCTGCGCGTCGGCCAAGCGACACGAGGAGGCGCGGGGCGAGAAGGACCATCACCAGAGCGAACGCGAGTCCGCCGCCGATGGCCTTGACCGCCACCATCGGCCCGCCGCCGAGGCTCGCCAGCACGAGGGCGATCACGCCCCAGGCGCCGGCATCTCCAATGGCGCCTGCCGACAGCGACAAGGTGCCGAGCGGTGTGCCGCCTATGCCCCGTTCATGGATGATGCGCGCGAGCATCGGGAACGCGGTAATCGCGATCGACGCGCCCAAGAACAGCGAGGCCTGCCAACTCTGGATGCTCGGCGTGAACAGCCCGTCGATGGTCAGCAACCAGGGCACCAGCAGCGCCCCTGCCGCGAAGGGCGCAATCATGCCTCCCGCTGAAATCCAGACCGCACTGGCGGCGCTTGCCCGAAATTCGCCGCGGTCGAATTCCAGGCCGACTAGAAACATGTAAAGTCCGACCCCGAACTGAGCGCCCACGAACAGCATCGATTTGGTTTCGGGCGGAAACACGGCGGCCTGCAGCGCGGGCGCCAGCAGCCCGAACACGGACGGGCCGAGCAGCACGCCGGCAATCATTTCGCCGACAACCTGGGGCTGACCCAGCCAGCGTTGCACCGCCCATCCGACGAGCCGGCAGGCCGCCATGATCACAGCCATCTGCAGGAAGAAATGGACGCTCAATTGGGCAAGCGCCATCAGGTTAAGCTTGTCGTGTCCGGGCCGCGTACAATCCGAACGCGGCGATGACGAGATAGCAAACCGCCGGAATCGTCAGCGCAAGCTGCAAGCTGCCCAGCATGTCGGCGGCTTGTCCGGTGAGCACCGGCACGACTGCGCCACCAACGATGGCCACGTTGATGACACCGGATCCATCGGCGGCGTTCTTGCCCAGACCTTCGCACGCGAGCGTGAAGATCGTCGGAAACATGATCGAGTTCATCAGGCCGATGGCAAGCAGGCAATAGCCCGAGACAGTGCCGCTGGTGTTCGTCGACACCAGGATCAGCGCCACGACGGCAAGAGCGTTGAAGGACAGCGCCTTGCCGGGACTGACGACACCCAGCACGGCCGAACCGATGAAACGGCCGACCATGGCGCCACCCCAGTAATACACCAGCATCGCGCCCGCCGCCTGCTGGGTCAGCCCCATGGTGGCCGGCAACATGAGATAATTGACGATCAGCGACCCGATCGCGACCTCGGCGCCGACGTACAGAAAGATGCACAGCGCGCCGAAGCCGAACCGCGGCCGCTTCAACAGCCGAAAGCCGCCGAACAGCGAACCCTGTTCGTGCTGCTCGTCCTTCAGCGCGTTGCGAAACAGCCAGACCACGCCGGCGACGACCGCGAGCGCCGCGGCAAGCCCGGCATAGGTATTGACGATCGTCTGGGTCTCGGTGGTCCGATAGGCATCCAGTGCAGCGCCGGAGAGCTGCGCGGCGCTGACGCCGGCAAGGCTGCCCAGGATGAGCGCGGAGCCGACGCGCGGAAAGATGGTCGTGCCGAGCGAATTGAAGGCCTGGGCGAAGGTCAGCCGGCTCGGCGCGCTTCGTGCCGGCCCCAGCAGGCTGATCAGCGGGTTCGACACCACCTGTACGATGACGACGCCGCTTGCGAGCACGAACAGCGCCAGCAGGAACACGCCGTAGATCGCCGATTGCGAGGCCGGAATGAACAACAGGCATCCGGTCATCATCGTCAACAACCCGGCAACGGCCGAACGCATGTAACCGAGCCGCTTCACCAGGGCGGCACCCGGCAGGCCGATGACGAAGTAGGCGGCGAAGAACGCCGACTGCACCAGCATCGCCTGAAAATAGTTGAGCGTGAACAGCTCCTTGAGCTTGGGAATGATGACGTCGTTCAGGCTGGTGATGCCACCGAAGATAAAGAACAGCGCAAAAACGAATATCTGGAGTGCCGGCGCGTTGATGCCCGCCTCGTCTCCGCCATGCGCGGCAGTCGTGCCGCCCGATACGCCCATCGCCATCATCTTCCCCTTATTTTCCCGCTACATATCCGATCACTGGATCGCGATGTGCAAGACTGCGTCGATCTTGTCCCACGTTGTCAACCTGCGCAACCTTTATCGGCGGCACGCCGCGGCTCGTATCAGCTTTGGCGTCAGAGGGAAGCGGGTCGGCTGTCTGTCCTACGTTGACATGTCGTTACGAGGGGTAAATGTGCTGCCGTGGCCAGCATCGGAAAACGAACGACAATCGTCGATGTCGCGCGTGACGCGGGGGTGTCCTACAAGACGGTGTCGCGCGTCCTGAACGGGGAGCCGCACGTCAAGCCCGAGTTGCAACGGCGCGTGCACGAGGCGGCAAAGCGCCTGAACTACCACCCCAATCTGCTCGCGCAGGGGCTCGTCAGCCGCCGATCCTATCTCATCGGCCTGATCTACGAGAACCCCAGCGCCAGCTATGTCGTCGAATTGCAAAAGGGCGTGCTCGACCGGCTGGCTTCCGAGCGGTACCGGCTGGTCGTCATCCCGGTGCGCTCGATCAGCGAACATGCCGGCGAGGTCGTCGGCCTGCTGCGCTCGGCGGCGCTCGACGGGGTGGTGCTTGCCCCGCCCGCCTCGGACCATCCCCTGATTCTCGAGGGGCTGAGGGCGATCGGCATGCCCTTCGCCCGGATCGCGCCGACCCGGCTGCTCGAGATCGGCCCCAACAACCTGATCGACGATGTCGCAGCGGCGCGCGAGACAGCGAACTATATCATCGGCCTTGGTCACCGCGACATTGCCATCATCAAGGGCGACGCCACCCATCATTCGAGCGAAGCACGGCTGATCGGCTATTCGCAGGGCTTTGCCGCGGCGGGGCTTCAGATGCGCCTCGACTGGATCGAGCAGGGCAATTTCACGTTCGATTCGGGTTATGCCGCCGCAAAGATCCTGCTTTCCGGGGCCACCCGGCCGACCGCGATCCTCGCCCAGAACGACGACATGGCAGTCGGTGCCCTGATGGCGGCACGCGACCTGGGGCTGTCGGTGCCCAGCGACGTCTCGATCACGGGCTTCGACGATTCTGAAGTGTCCCGCATCGTCTGGCCGCGGCTGACGACAGTCCAGCAGCCGGTCTTCGACATGGCGTCGAGCTCCGCCGACATGCTGATCACGCAGCTCGCCGGGGACGAACCGGTTCACGACAGGCTCCACGGCCACAGGCTGATGATCCGGGAATCCGCCGGTCCGCCGCCGCAAAAATGATCGCGCGGCGTGAACGCTTCAGCTTTGCCGCGGGCGACCTGGGCTTCAATTTCGTGTGGCAGTCGATCGAGCTATACCTTCTCTTCTTCTACATCTCGGTGCTGGGCCTCGCGCCCGCTGCAGCGGCAGCGATTTTCCTTGCGGGCGCGCTGGTCGACTGGCTGGCCGATCCGCTCATCGGCATCCTGATCGACCGGACGTCGGGACGCCTGTCGCTGCGCGCATGGGTGGTCATCGGCGGTCCGCTGGCCAGTACCGCATTGATCATCGCTTTCGCCCAACCGTCGCTGACCGGCGGCTGGGCATTCGGCTATACGCTGGTCGCCCATCTGCTGCTGCGCGCCTGCTACAGCCTCGGCAATATACCCTATGGGGCCCTGACGGCACGGATTTCAGCCGCGCCGCTCGACCATGTCGCGCTGACCGGGGCGCGGATGCAGGGCGCCGCGCTCGGCGGGCTGATCGCGGCAAGCATCTATGCGCTGCTGCCGGCGCGGGGCACGACCGGCGGTGCCGATTTCATGCTGGGGGCAGTGCTGCTGGCCGTGCTGGCGCAGCCGGCGTTTCTGGTCACCTATTTCGGCGTGCGCGAGCGCGTCCCGGCAGGGCGGAGCGTCGCCGGCAGTCCGGTCGCGCAGCTCGCCGAATTCCTGCGCCTGATGCGGACATCCCCGGCAATCCGCCGCCTGATGGCCACCATCCTGGCATCGGGGCTGAGCATGACCGTCATCCACAAGTCGATCCTCTTCCTGTTCCAGGAACGCGGTGCGACCGAACTCGGCTATGCCGCCGCGCTGATCCCGCCGCTGTCGCTGCTCCTGAGCGTACCTTTGTGGGTCAGGCTCGCTGCACGGATCGGGCGTGTGCCGACGTTGCTCTGGGCCGCGACGCTCAACATGGCGGCGGCCCCCGCCCTCGCCCAGGCCGGGACCGGCATCGGCACGGTCGCGGTTGCGGTCACGATTGCCGTGATTGCTGGAAGCGGCATGTCGGTGATGTTCTGGGCGCTGGTACCCGACGTTATCGGCGTCGTGGAAAACGAGCATGGCGGCGAGGCCTGTGCTGCCCGCATCTATGCCCTTGCCGGTATCGCCCGCAAGCTGGCGCAGGCGCTCGCACCGCAGTTCGTGACCCTGGCGCTGGTGATCTCGTCAGGCCAGTCCGTCGGCTATGGTTTCCTTCTGGCGGCGCTGCTGACCTTTGCCGTCATCGCGGTCTACCGGCCGCGCGATCACGGTCTTTCGGTCGCAGCGCCGGGCACGGCCTGACCTCGCCGCGGGTCAGACACGCAAGACAGGGGCCGCACGCGCCGGAAGGCCGGCTCGACGCTGCGCGCGCGGGTCCGTCGGCATCAGCATGCTGCCGAACGAAAGCAGCGCGGCGCCCACCGCCGCGGCATCCTCGGCAAGTGCCGCCGTCTGGACCGGGGCGAGTACGGGCGCATTTCGGCCGACGACGCGCAGTCGGGCGTTCGTGCGCTGTGCCAGCCGGTCGAGGATCGCAATCGGCAGGCGACCGCCGATCAGGATGGCTTCGGGATTGATCAGGCAGTTCACCGCAATCAGTGGTTCGGTCAGCGCCCGTGCCGCTGCGTCGATCCAGCCGTCGACGGCCCGCGCGAGCGCACGATCGGACAGATCGGGCGCGGTAACGTTGCTCACGGTCAGGCCCGCCGCCTGCAATTGCCGTGACAGGCCGGCCAGAGAGACAATGTTTTGCAGCTGGGTGGTACCCCCTTCGCCGTCGTCGACGACCAGAAAACCGATCTCGCCACTGCGACCGTCGGCGCCGCGGTCGTACATGGCGTGGACGACCAGCCCGCCGCCCAGACCAAAGCTGACCAGGATGTAGAAGAAGCTGCCGAGGCGCTGGCCGCGCCCGAACTGCATCTCGCCGATGGCGGCCGCAGCGGCGTCGTTTTCGACATGGACGGGCACGTCGAGGAAGCCGCCGACCATATCCGCGATCGGGGTCGTCGACCATTGGTCGTATTCGGCCGGGCGGCCCGGCAGCTCGATGTCCCCCAGATTGTCGGGCAGCGCGATGCCGACGCCCGAGATCATGGATCGGGTAACCTCGGCGCCGGCCAGCAGCCGGTCGACTTCGCGCCGGTAAAAGGCATCCACTTGCGCAGGCAGGGCGAACGGCGCCTCCAGCGTGGCCCGACCGCGCACCGCGCCCCCGAAATCGACGAGGACCAGAGTGACATGGTCGCGATCGACGTTGATACCGATCGAATGCGCGCCCCTCGGCTCTATCGCCAGACGCGTCGCCGGCTGGCCGCGCCCGCCCCGTCGCTGGCCCGCGGTGGTCAGCAGGCCCTGCGCCGACAGGCGGTTGGTGATATTCGAGACGGTGGGGTGGGTCAGCCCCGTCCGGCGGGCCAGGTCGGCCTTGGTCAGGGGCCCGTGCACGCGAATGGTTTGCAACACGACGCGCTGATTATGCTCTCCGGCATGTTCGATGTTGGTGCCGGCGAGATGGGGTCCGGTGCTGTGCATGGGCATCCCGCTGGCCTATAGCCCGATTTCAGAGCGGGCGCGACCGCATCGGCTATGCGATCGCGGCACCCTGCGGGATCGCTGCCGTCACCGGGTCGTCCCACCCTGTCGAAATCCGAAATTGGGGCGCCGGGTCTGACGCGGGTCGAGCATGATCGCGAGGATGTCGTCGTGGGAGCGCGCTGCGCCGCGATAGTGCTGCATCGCCTCGCGCATCTGGTCGATGATGCGCCGGACCTCGTCGAAGGGTGCGACGTCGACGAGCGGATCATGGTGCGCGGCCTCGATCCCCATGCCCTGCGCCACGAAGAACCAGCTTATATCCGCAAACAATTCGCGGCGCCGCGACACGATCCGGCCGCATTGCCGGATCAGCTCGGCCTTTTCCTCCAGAGAGGGGGGCAGATCGACAGCGCGCATATAGTCCCAGAAGGGCTCGCCGACGCGCTGGTTGGGATAATAATGGAGCAGTAGAAAATCGCGGATGTGCTGGAACTCGATTTCGGTCTCGCGATTATAGGCCGCGGCGAGTTCGGGATCGAAGCCGGTGTCGGGGAAATAGTCGAGCAACCGGTTGAGCCCGGTGTGGATCAGGTGAATGCTCGTCGATTCGAGGGGCTCGAGGAAACCGCCCGACAGGCCGATTGCGACGCAATTGCCGATCCAGGCCCGCTTGCGATGCCCGGCGACGAAGCGAAGGAAGCGCGGCTCGGCCAGCGCCGGCGCGTCGAGCGAGCCGGCGAGCTCAGCGGCCGCTGTCGCGTCGTCGGTGAACCGGCTCGAATAGACATAGCCGTTGCCGACCCGGTTCTGGAGCGGGATGCGCCATTGCCACCCCGCCGCACGGGCGGTCGCGATGGTGTAGGGCGTGCGGTCGGGCACTTGGGCACTTGGCATCGCGACGGCGCGGTCGCACGGCAGCCACGGGCTCCAGTCGTTGTAGCCGGCCTGAAGCGCCTGTTCGATAAGCAGACCGCGAAACCCCGAGCAATCGATGTAGAGATCGGCCGACAGCCGCTCCTCGTTGTCGCATACCAGTGCGGCGATCCGACCGTCGGGCCCGACTTCGGCGTGGCGGATCTTGCGATCGAGGCGCGTGACGCCCGCCTTTTCGGCATGGGCGCGCAGATAGGTGGCAACCAGCCCCGCGTCGAAATGCAGGGCAAAGGCGACACCGCCGCCGGGAAAGCTGCCATCGGGGGGCGGAAAGGCGAATTTACGATCCTCGGCCAGTGCGATCGCCGGACAGAAGTCGGCGAGCGTTTCGCCATGACCCGCGGCGCGGTTCTTCCACCAGTAATGATGGAAGGGCCGCTGGTTGATCGTCATCCCGAAACTGCCGAAGGGATGCCAATATTCATGGCCGACGTGCCGCCAGTCCTTGAATTTGATCGCCAGCTTGAAGGTCGCCTGGCAGTGGCGGATGAAATCGACTTCGTCGATGCCGCAATTCTGCAGGAATTCGAAGACCGGCGGGATCGTCGCTTCGCCCACGCCGACGGTCGGAATGTCCGACGATTCGATCAGCGTGATCCGGGTGCCGCTGCCGTTGAGGACATGGGACAGCAGAGCCGCGGCGGACCAGCCCGCCGTGCCGCCCCCGACGATAGCGATGCTGTTGATCGGTCGGCGGTTTTCCATCGTGCACCACCTTTGCGTCGCTGAGTCGATCGTCAAGTCCTGCCGACGCCGTTGCCGGCCGGGAGGCGATGGTCGCACTCCGGCCGGCAAAGGCGCCTCCGTCAGAAGCTGGCCTTGGCACCGATGTAGATGCGCCGAGATCCGGTTTCATAGCGGAACGGCAACTCGGGGAACTGGAGATAGGCCGACTGGTCGGCCTTGGTCAGGTTCACCCCTTCGACGAAAACACCGAAATTCTTGTTGAAGTCATAGGAGAGCTGGCCGTCGAGCTGGCCATAGGCCTTGCCGTAGATGCCCAGCGTCCGGGTCACGCCGCCATCGCCGAAGCCGAAATTGCCCAGGTAGGCCTTCGACCGCCAGCTGTACGACAGGCGCGCCGCGAAACCCGCTTTTTCGAAATAGACTTGGCCATTGAAAGAGTGCTTGGAAACGCCCGGCAGCGGCAGCCCCTTGTCGAAATCGTTCGCGGCGTCGGTTTGGGTGTCCGAGAAGGTGTAGTTGGCGTTGAAGCCGAGGCCGAAATCAAAGGCGTATTGCGCCGCTACCTCGAAGCCGCGGACGCGGCCGCCCTTGCCGTTGACGGGCTGTGACACCGGTCCGGTACGTCCCCCCGCCTGGTCGTTGACGAACACGGCGATGGTATCGGTCCGGACGAACGAGTCGACTTCCTTCCAGAAGCCCGCGACCGAGATCAGCCCCTGGCGCCCGAAATAATGTTCGTAGGTCAGGTCGAATTGATAGGCGCGGTACGGGTCGAGCGCCGCATTGCCGCGACTGCCGCTGGTGAAGGTGAACAAGTTGGTCGTTGGGTTACGCGTGAAGTCGGTGGCGAAGCCGCGTCCCAGATCGAACAGATTCTGCCGGGCGACGACGCGGGCGGCCGAGAAGCGGATCTTCTGGCCCGTACCGACATCGGCGACCGCGTTGATGCTGGGGAGGAAGTCGGTGTAGGTGCGACGCGTCGTGGTCGTCTGGAAATCCTTCAGCACGCCGTTCCAGCTGTCGGTTCCGTAATAGGTCGGGTTGGCCGTGCCCTGATTCTGGTCGACCGACAGCGTCGTGTTGACGATGCGGACGCCGAAGTTGACGTGATAGGGGTCTTCCTTGCCGCCGAGATCGGCCATCACATAGCCGGTCTTGGTCTCTTCCTTGACGTTGAAGGTCTGCAGCGGGTCGCTGAAGAACTTGAAGGGTGTCGAGGGGTAGAGCGCCGAGATCCATGCCAGCGGATTGGTCATCTGGCTGCGATCCTGCACCAGCAGGGTGCCGCCGGGGAAATGGCTGTTTATAACGGTTTCGACGCGGCTCGCGGCGCTGACGAAGGATTGATAAGGCGTCACGACCGCCGGCGAATCGCCGAAGCGGTTCGTACAGCCGTTAGGCCGGAGCGCGGCATTGATGGCGGGCAGTTCGCACGACTTGAAGCCGATCGCGCCATCCTGGAAATAGCCGTAGGGCGTCCAGTTATAGTCGTAGGTCGGATCGCGCTGCGCAGCCGCGATGGCGGTTGCGTCGACCTCGCACTGCTTGACGCCGCCGACACCGGTCACGCACTTCTGGCTATAGTCGGCGAGATACCGTCCCGAGGTGAAGCCGACGGTGCGCTGTCCGTAACGGAAGCCGCCGCTCAGCGTGACCGTGCCCGTTGCCGCGCTGTTCGCATCATAGGCGAGATCGGCGCGGATCGAGTTGCCGTCGACCTTCGACCGATCGCCGAAGGCCCAGTGTGACTTGAAGAAGCCATTGGCCGGATTGCTGAACAGATTCGCCGGTGTTCCGGTACCGAGGCCGAATGTCGGGAAGGCCGCATTCTGGTAGGTGAAGTTGAAGGTCGCAGGGGCTGCCGGGTTGCCGGGACCACCGACGCCGGGGACGCCATTGGAGCCGCCGGTCAAACCGCGGACGCCATATTGGGTGAAGCGCACGTCGTTGTTGCCGACTTCACGTGTCAGATCGGCGCGGGACCATGTCGCAAAGGCGCTGGCGCGGAAATTCGTGTCGTTGTGCCACTTTAGCCCGAACTGGACGTTGTCGGAGGTGATGTTGGATTCATCGACGACCGAGATCGCCTCGGCCGACTGGGCGCGCATCGTGCCGCTGATCAGCACGCCGTTGCTGTCGATCGTTGCCGGGCCGGTCAGCCCCAGCGCTTCGCCCTGCGAGAAGGGGAATTTGAGCGACGCCTCGCGGGTGTCGACCTTGAGCGTCGAGTGGAAATAATTGGCGCTCAGTTCGAGCGAGTCGGTCGGCCGGAAATTGATGCCGAGCGTGCCGCCCCAGCGCCGCCGATACTGGTCGCGATCGGTGATGTAGCGATACTCGGGCGCATAATAGTTCGGCACCGTCGCGGAATCGACCCTGCTCGCAAAGGCCCAGTTCCCCCGGTTTTCGCCGCCGAGCACATCGTGGTGATCGTTGGTGCCGTCATAGCTGAGCGAAGCGATGACCCCCAGCCTGTCGTTGAAGTTGTAGCTCGCGACCAGCGCGCCGGTCGGCTGCCACCCGCTGATCCCGCTGCCCTTGTTGGCCCGGACGTTGGCGGCGATCGTCAGCCCCTGCTTGAGGTCCAGCGGATTGCGCGTCTTGAGGTCGACGATGCCGCCGAGCCCGCCTTCGAGCAGGGTCGCGTTCGGCGACTTGTAGACGTCGACGCCGCCGATGAGGTCCGACGGCACGCCTTCGAGCGACGAATCACGGGTGAAATTGCCCTCGCCGACCTTGAAGATTTCGAGACCCGTGACGAAGCTCTCGCCGTTGAGCACAGTGACATTCTGGTCGAGGCCGCGGATGCGCACCTTGGTGCCCTGACCGTTCTCACGATCGATCTGGATACCCGGAAGGCGCTGCAGCGATTCGGTGATGTTCTGGTCGGGAAACTTGCCGATATCCTCTGCCGTGACCGACTCGATGATCAGGTTCGAATTGCGCTTGGCATTCAGCGCGTTCTCCAGCGAAGCACGGAAGCCGGTGACGACGATTTCGGCATTGTCGGCCTCGGGTACAGCGGCCGCTGCTTGCGCATGCGCCCCCGTCGAAGCGCCCAGTGCGATCATCGATGCTGCCGCGAGAAGCGCGACGCGCGAATGCGAGATACCCATGCTCATTCCAGTTTCCTCCCGATCGACAGCAGGTTGCCCGCTTGTCTTTGTTTCCGGCCGCCACGTCGTCGGACGCCTCGGCCAGCTTTCCTTGACACTCCTGCCGATTCTTGTCAACGTTGTCAAACATATTATGCAAATTGGATTGATTAAGCAGTCCTGACGAGCAAGATTGCTCGAGCGATGCAGCCCGGCAACGGCCAAGGGCATGGGGAGAGAGATTTGTCGGTTTTTCGCAGTTTCCTGATTGCCGCCGTCTGCATGGGTTCGGCCGGGGTGTTACCCGCCGCCAGTCGTCGTGACGAAGCACCGGTCGTCCATCCTGCGCTGTGGCCCCGCGCGCACTGGCCCGTCGCCGTTTCGGCCGCGACCGAAAGGCGGATTGCCGCCCTGCTTGCCCGCATGACGATCGATGAGAAGGTCGGGCAGGTGATCCAGGCCGATATCGCCAGCGTCACGCCCGAAGATGCGCGTGCCTATCACCTCGGCTCCATTCTCAACGGCGGCAATTCCGCGCCCGGCGGCGATGATTTTGCCCCGCCGGCAAAATGGCTTGCACTCGCCGATGCCTTTTACGCGGCATCGATCGATACCCGCGGCGGCGGCGTCGGTATCCCGATCCTGTGGGGGACCGATGCGGTCCACGGTCACAGCAACATCGTCGGCGCCACCTTGTTTCCGCACAATATCGGCCTCGGTGCCGCGCATGACCCGGCTCTGATCGAACGCATAGGCCGTGCCACGGCCGTCGAGGTCCGGACTACCGGGATGGAATGGACCTTTGCTCCCACGCTGACCGTGCCGCAGGATTATCGGTGGGGCCGCGCCTATGAAGGCTATTCGTCCGATCCCAAGCTTGTCGCCGCCTATGCGGGGCGCATGATCGCCGGTCTTCAGGGCGTCCCGAACGGCGGCCCGATCCTTGCTGGCCCGCATGTCCTTGCAAGCACCAAGCATTTCCTTGCCGACGGCGGCACCGACGAGGGCCGCGACCAGGGAAATGCGAGCATCGACGAGACCACGCTGCGTACCGTTCATGGCGCACCTTATGTCCCGGCGATCGACGCCGGAGTCGCGACGATCATGTCCAGCTTTTCGAGCTGGCAAGGTACCAAGATATCGGGAAACAAGGGGCTGCTCACCGATGTTCTGAAGCAGCGGATGGGCTTTGGCGGCTTCGTCGTCACCGATTGGAACGCGCATGGCCAGGTTGCGGGATGCACGAACGACAGCTGCCCCGCGGCAATCAACGCCGGTGTCGACATGTACATGGCACCCGACAGCTGGAAGCCGCTTTACCACAGCCTTGTGACGCAGGTGCGCGAAGGCACCGTGCCGATGGCCCGCCTCGACGACGCCGTGGCGCGCATCCTCAGGGTCAAGTTCCGGCTCGGCCTGTTCGACGCCGGCAAGCCTTCCTCGCGCCCCTTTTCGGGCAGATTCGAGCTTCTCGGGAGCGCCGAACATCGCGCGATCGCGCGCGAGGCCGTGCGCAAGTCGCTGGTGTTGCTCAAGGCACAGGGAAGCGTGCTGCCGATCCGGCCGGGTGCGCATGTGCTTGTCGCCGGCGACGGCGCCGACGACATCGGGCGCCAGTCGGGCGGCTGGACGATCACCTGGCAGGGAACCGGCGTCGCCAACAAGGACTTCCCCGGCGGTACGTCGATCTGGCGCGGCATCGAGGCCGCGGTGCGCGCCGGCGGCGGGCAGGCCGAGCTCGCGCCCGACGGCAAGTTCGCGCACCGCCCCGACGTCGCGATCGTCGTCTTCGGAGAGACGCCCTATGCCGAATTCCAGGGCGATCTGAAGACGCTGCAGCTCCGACCTGAGCTGCGCACGCCCTACGCCACGATGCAGCAGCTGAAAGCACAGGGCATTCCGGTCGTTGCGGTGATGATTACCGGCAGGCCGCTCTTCGTGAACCCCGAATTGAACCTGGCCGACGCCTTTGTCGTTGCCTGGCTGCCCGGGTCGGAAGGGGGCGGCATCGCCGACATGCTGGTTGCCGGCAGCGCCAACAAGCCACTCTATGATTTTACCGGCTCCTTGCCCGCCACCTGGCCCGCCACCGCGCGGCACGACGGGCCGACGCTCTTTGCGCGCGGCTACGGGCTCAGCCGGGCGCACCCCGGCGCGCCCTGGAAGCGGCTCGACGAGGATCCCGGCGTCACGGAAAGCGACACGCCGGGTGTTTTCCTCGACAAAGGCGCGCCTACCGCGTCCTGGTCGCTCGTCGTCAGCGACGGCAAGGGTGATGTCACCCGCGTCACGACGCTCCCTGCGATGGTCCTTGGGGGTCGGGGCCGGGTGACGGCAACCGACCACCTTGTCCAGGAAGGGGCGCGACGGTTCGATTTCACCGGCACGGGCGCCGAAACGGTGGAACTCGTGACACAGGCACCCATCGACGTCTCGCGCGAAACCAACGGCGACGTGATGCTGCTCGTCACCATGCGGCTCGACATGGCTTCGGCCGGCGCCTTTTCCGTTGCGGCCCAGTGCGGCCCGTCATGCGGAGCCAACGTCGCTCTACCGGAATTCGCCGGCGATACGCTGGGTGCCTGGCGAACCATCGGCATACCCCTCAAATGTTTTGCCCGCGGTGGCGCCGACATGACCCGGCTGAGCGCCCCGTTCCGCCTGTCGACAGGCGGCCCCGCCCGTTTCAGCCTGGCGCGGGTTGCGCTCGGCACGGTCGCCGACACCGTCGTTTCCTGCGCAAGATAGCAAGCATCCACCCCCATTGATTAATGAAGAATGGTTTCATTCAAGAATGGCATAAGTCAGTCACTCTGATAAGGTTGTCAAAAGCAACGCGTGCTGCACGTGCGGCGGCGGGAGGAAGGGATGTACGGAAACAGGTGCACGAAGGCTGTCATGGCAGCGGCGCTCGCGTCGGCGGCATCTGCCGCGCCCTCGCTCGACGACGCCGGTCCCTATAACGCGCGTTTCCTCGAAGGCGGTATCGGCATCGAGCGCCCGCTGCCGGCCGACGCACCTGTCCTTGCCGCGGGCGCCGCCTTCACGTTCAGTGCCTGGGTCCGCCCGACGGAGATACAGCCGGGAGTCGCGACGCTCATGGCGCTGGGCGAGACGACGCTCTCCGGGTGCCGGTGCATCGTTCTCGACGACGGGCGCCCTGCGTTCATGCTGCCCGCCGGCATCCTGAAGGCGCCACGCGCAATCGCGCCCTCGCACTGGACGCACCTCGCGGCCACAAGCGACGGGGCCGTCGTGCAGCTCTATGTCGACGGCCGCCAGGTGGCCCGTGCGGCACTGGCGATCGCGGCAGCCGCCCCGACGATTAGCATAGCGCCCGCCCGCGCCACCCTGCCCCGTGCCCGGCATTTCGGCGGGGCGCTGGTCGGTGCTGCCGTCGAGGCCGAGGCTCTTGGTGCATCGGCAATTGCCGCCGCCGCGCATGCCCCACCCGCGTTCGACCTAGTTCACATGCACGACGTCGGCGTCGGTTGGGTCTGGCAGAAACAGGCCAATATCGGCCTGTTCGCTCCGCAAGACGCCTGGACGTTGCCGCAGGGAAAGGGCGGCTTTTCGGCGCCGGTCGCCAAGCCGCCGTCGACGGCGGCAGCCTTGGAGCCGCGCGGCGCGGGACGCTGGCAAGTCAACGCGTGGCGGCTGATCGAGGCACCGGGCGTGACTTCGGACGGCGCCACCCTGTCGCGCCCCGGCGTCGATGTCGGCCGCTGGTACCCCGCCACCGTCCCGGGCACGGTGCTGACCACGCTGATCGACCGCGGCGTCTACCCGGATCCCTATTTCGGCCTGAACAACCTTGCCATCCCCGAAAAGCTTGCGCGGCAGGACTATTGGTATCGCACCAGCTTCACCCTCCCCCCAGAAACAGGCGGGCAGGCGTTGCGGCTGCGGTTCGGCGGCATCAACTATGCGGCCGAGACATGGATCAACGGCCGCCGCATGGGGACCACGCGCGGCGCCTTCACGCGGGGCGACTTCGCCTTCGACGCGGTGCCGGGCGAAAATATCGTCGCGGTGCGTGTCGGCCCGCCGCCGCATCCCGGCATCCCGCACGAACAGTCGATCCGCGGCGGCGTGGGTGAAAATGGCGGTCAGCTGGCGATCGACGGACCCACGTTCGTCGCCACCGAAGGCTGGGACTGGATTCCCGGGATTCGTGATCGCAACACCGGCCTGTGGCAGCCGGTCGAACTGCTCGCCACCGGGCCGGTCCGCCTGCTCGACCCGCGCATCGTCACGGACCTGCCGCTGCCGCGCGTTGACAGCGCTGACATCTATATCGACGTGCCCGTTGCCAACGACAGCACCGTGCGCCGCCGCATCACCGTCACAGCCGGATTCGACGATGTGCGCGTCAGCCGGACGCTCGACGTTGCGCCGGGCGAAAGCGTGGTCCGCTTCGCACCCGCTACGGATCCGGCGCTGCGCTTGGGCCATCCCAGGCTCTGGTGGCCCAATGGCTATGGCGAGGCCGCCCTGCACCAGCTGACCCTGACGGCCACAAGCGACGGCACGGAGTCCGATCGCAAGATGCTTCGCTTCGGAATCCGCGAAGTCAGCTACGAACTGTCGCTGTTCGATTCCAAGGGCAAGCTGCGCCGGGTCGAAGTCGCGCCGACCGACGGCATGCTGCGCGGCGAGCGCCTCGTCGACGTTCGCCATACTGCCATCAAGGCAACACCCGAGGGCTGGGTCGAGAGCCTGACGCCCGCCGGCGAGAGCTCCCCCGCGGTCCGCGACATCGCCGCCAGCTATGCCCTGCCCCACCTTGCGTTGCGCGTGAACGGCGTGCGCATTGCCGCACGCGGGGGCAGCTGGGGCATGGACGATGCGCTGAAGCGCGTCAGCCGCGACCGGCTCGCCCCCTATTTCCGCCTCGAATGCGAGGCGCACATGAACATTATCCGCAACTGGATGGGCAATAACAGCGAGCCCGAATTCTACGACCTGGCCGACGAGAATGGCATGATGGTCCTCAATGATTTCTGGCAATCGACGCAGGATTTCCAGGTCGAGCCCCAGGATCCGGCGCTGTTCCTGGCCAATATGCGCGACACGGTGAAGCGCTACCGCAACCACCCCTCGATCGTCGTCTGGTTCGGCCGCAATGAAGGCGTGCCCTATCCCCTGCTGAACGAGGGCATGGACGATGTGATCGCCGAGCTCGACGGCACGCGCTGGTTCACCGGCAGTTCGAATAACGTCAACCTGCAGGGGTCCGGTCCTTACAACTACCGCCCGCCCGAGGGTTATTTCACCGATCTCGCCTCGGGCTTTTCGGTCGAGACCGGCACGCCCTCGCTCTCGACGCTCGGCGCGATCGAGGCGTCGGTCCCGGCGGCCGACCGCTGGCCGCTGTCGGATACGCTCGCCTATCACGACTGGCATTTCTCCGGAAACGGCGACAGCAAGACGTTCATGGCCGCGCTCGACACCATGTTCGGGCCGGCGACCAGCCTCGCCGACTTCGAGCGCAAGGCCCAGATGATGAATCTGGAAACGCACAAGGCGATCTACGAAGGCTTTCTGGGTCACCTCTGGACGAAGAACAGCGGGCGGCTGCTGTGGATGACACACCCGTCATGGCCGTCCAATTCCTGGCAGCTGTACAGTTCCGACTATGACACGTCGGCGGCCTATTATGGCGCGAAACATGCCGCCGAGCCGATCCACGTCCAGCTGAACCTGCCGGGCAACGAACTTGTCGTCGTCAACACGACGCGGAACGACGTCCGCGGCCTGCGGGCAGAGGTCCGAGTGAACGATCTTGCCGGTCGTGCCCTGTTCTCCAGCACACAGAACCTCGACGCACCCGCAAACCAGACGACGATCAGGGCTCCCGTGCCGCTGGCCGGCCTGTTTGCAAGGTCGCCGATGCTGCTCGTGTCGCTCAGGCTGTCCGACGCGCACGGCGCGCTGCTGTCCGACAATCTCTACTGGCGGGGTCGCGACCCTGCGGCCTATCGCGCGCTGGGCACCATGGCCGACGTCCCGATCGACGTCGCATCGTCGCCGTTGACCACCGGCAACGGCGAGGGAATGCTCGCGCTCACCCTGCGGAACACCGGCACCGTGCCCGCGCTCAACACGAGGGTAACTTTGCTGGACGCACAGGGCGCGCGCATCCTGCCCGCCTATTACACCGACAACTATATCGGCCTGCTGCCGGGCGAACGGCGGACGGTCGAGGCGCGCTTCCCGCTGGCGGGCGGGGTGCCCCGATACGTAAGCATCGATGGCTGGAACGTGGCGACGACCCGCTCGGTCTTGCCCTGAGCGGGCTGCTCAGTTCCCGGGAGCGCCACCGGTCCCGAAGACCGCCTTGGGAATATGCGTGATCCGGCATGCCAGATCGGCTTCTCCCGACGCGACGACATAATGTTCGCCACCGTCGACCAATCCTGTCGTGAAGACGACGTCGCGGACGTACATCCTGTCCTCGAGCGGCCGGGTGAGCTCGGGCGCGGCCTCGAGCAAGGGGCGGTCGCTCGTACGGATAAGCGTCGTCGGGTCATCGCAGTCGAGCAGCGACCAGTAGGTGCGGTAGATGCCCACGACTTCCTTGGGCTCGACGCCGTGCCACAAGGTCAGCCAGCCGTCGTCGGTCAGGATCGGCGGGGCACCACCGCCGATGCGCGCCGTCGCGACCGTCGTGGCATGGGGTCGGATGCCGGGCCGCCGATGGGGCTTCCAGTGTCGGGCATCGGGCGAGGTCGCGAGGTTGATCGACGGCCCGCTGCGCCACGCGCTGTCCGGCGGGTAAGTGAAGTACAGATCGCCGAGCGGCCGGGTCTGTGCCCAATACTGGCCGTCGATCAGGCCTTCGAAGATCAGCATGTCCTTGTTCTGGTGATCGAGGACAATGTCGTCGAAACTGAAATCGAGGCCGTTGTGCGACGTGTAGAGGGTCGTCGAATGGCGCTCGGGGCTGACCGAACAGGTCGTCATCAGCCATGTGTCGCCGACCTTCGACACACGTGCGTCCTCGACGCCGTAGCACTGGAAGGAATGTTGCGGCGCAATCGCCTTGTCGTAATGCACCGCGACGACGCCCAGTCCGTCGGGCGAAAGTTCCACCGGCAGGATCCATGACAGCGACGTGAGCGCCATGACGCGCCACTGGTTGCCGCTGACCATGAATTTGCGCGGGTCAGACGTATCGCAAAGAGCAAGCGGCCACGCATCGAGCACATATCCGTCGTCCTGCCACCGAATCGCATGGACATTGCCGTCGACGATCGGCTGGCGAAGCGCTTCGGCGACGCGCACGAACATTGCGAGATTGCCGTTGGGCAGCCGGGTCAATGCCGGGTTGAACGCGCCGAGCACATAGGTTTCGACGTCCAGCTGCCCGGCCAGGGGCGAACGGGACAGGTCGACGTCTTCGGGCGTGAAGACAAGCCGGTCCGTCTCGAACGCGGTCACTCGTTTTCCTGCGTACGCGGGGCGATTGTCACCTGCTGGACAACGGCGCGGCGTGGCTGGGTCAGGACGTAATGGACGCCGACGGCAATGTCCTCGGCGCGCAACATCCAGTCCTTGTTGATCTGTTCGGCCTGTTGCTCGGCGGTAAAGCTTTCATACTGGAAATCGGCACCGGTCTTGCCCGGTTCGACCGTGCAGACCTTGATCCCCTTGGGTCCTAGTTCCTTGCGCAGCGCTTCGGAAAAACCCACGACGCCCGCTTTCATGCCGGCGTAAACGCTCGAGCCCGGGCCGAGTACATGCGCGGACATCGATCCGATGAAGACGATGTCGCCATGGTCCTTCATGACATCTGCGGCCGCGTGCGCGGTCGCGAGATAGGCGGTAAAATCGGCGGCAATCGCATAGCGCAGTTCGTCCCTGGTCATGTCCGTCACGCCCTTGGCGGGAATGGCCGCGTTGACGATAGCGATGTCGAAGCCACCCAGGAACGCTTGCGCCGCAGCGACGAACCTGTCCACGCCGTCGACGTCCGCCAGATCGAGGGCCACGCCGTCGCCTTCGCCGACTTCCCGGATGCGGGCGAGCGCGTCGTCGAGATGCTGCGGGTCGCGCCCACAGATGAACACCTTCACCCCTTCCGACGCGAGCAGCACCGCAATGGCCCGTCCGATCCCTGTCGTACCGCCGGTGATCATGGCCTTGCGTCCGACAAGCGTCGGCATCTCGGTGTGGGCGTCGGCAGCATTACGGGAAACAGGTCGGGCGGGACTGGCCATTGCGTGTTACTCCATTATCGCACGCTCAAGTCCTGGTCCGCGCCAAGGTTCCCCTGACGAGCTGGCGAAAGGGCAGTTCGGGACACGCGCCCCCCCGGGGCGCAGCTGCCCGGGTATCCGCAGCGCGTGGACGTTCCCGTTTCAGCTGCCGGCAGGCTCTTCGACCGCCAGCATGGATAGCGCGGCGACCACCATCACCGTCGCCGCAACAGCCATTGTCCAGACAGGCTCGGTCGGAAAAAAGGCCTTCAGCACGCTGCCCATGACCGTTGCCACCAGCAGCTGCGGCACGACGATGAAGATGTTGAACAGCCCCATGTAGATGCCCAGCTTGTTCTGCGGCAGGCTGGACGCCAGGATGGCATAGGGAATTGCCAGGATCGACGACCAGGCGATGCCGATCCCGACTTCAGCCAGCAACAACAGGTGGGCGTCCCTTATGACCAGGAAGCTTGCAAAGCCCGCGGCGCCGCACAGCAAGCAGATCATGTGCGTGCGCACCCGGCCGATCGCCCGCGCGAGCGGGGGCAGGACGAACAGCGCTGCCAGTGCGGCGACGCCGTTGTAGACCGCAAAGAGTACGCCGACCCAATTGCCGCCGTCATTGTATCGCGCACTCAGCGGATCCGCCGACCCGAAGACATATTGGGCGACGACCGGCGTCGTGTAGATCCACATGATGAACAGCGCGGACCAGCTGAAGAACTGAACCAGCGCCAGCCGCTTCATGACCAGCGGCATCGACGAAAAGTCGCCGACGATATGGCTTAGGACGTTGTTGTTCTTGCCCGCCCGGGCGAGCCGGATCGCGGCGATGCAGGCCAGGCCATAGGCGACGAGCAACCCGCCCAACAGGTAGATTTCCTTCTTGAGGCCGAACATCTCCACAAGCAGCGCGACGGCGGTACCGGCGCCGACCCAAATGACGGCGGTCGCGGGCGACCGCGCGGCCAGTGCACGCAATGTTGCGGCCCCGCTTTCATCGGGCGTGCCGTCGAATGTCCGCATTTCCTGCGGGCTGTACTCCTTCGTCGTCAGGACCGTCCACGCGACGGCGCCCACCAGCGCGGCGCCGCCGAACCAGAAACTGTAGCGCACCGTATCGGGGATGCCGTGCGCCCCACCGGTGTTCGCCACGCCGACGCTGTCGAGCAAATAGGGAAAGATCGAACCGACGACGGCGCCGGCACCGATGAAAGCGGTCTGGATCGCATAGCCCGCCGTATGCTGGTCCTTGCGCAGCATATCGCCGACAAAGGCGCGAAACGGCTCCATCGACGTGTTGAGCGACGCGTCGAGCACCCACAGCATCATGGCCGCAAACCACAATGCCGGAACTTCGGGCATCACGAGCAGCGCCGTCCCCGCGCACAGCGCGCCGCCCAGGAAATAGGGCCGGCGTCGGCCCAGTCGGCCCCAGGTCCGGTCGCTGTAATGGCCGACGATCGGCTGGACGAGGAGCCCCGTCAGCGGTGCCGCGATCCAGAGTGCCGTCAGATTGTCGAGCGACTCCCCCAGCGACTGAAAGATGCGGCTCATGTTCGCGTTCTGCAGGGCGAATCCGATCTGGATGCCGAAAAAGCCGAACGAGATGTTCCACAGTCCGGCCCAGCTCTGCCGTGGCTTTTCCAAGCGCCGTCTCCCCTAGTGCCTGTTTTATGTGCGCGTGAGTGGCAGACGCTCGCAGGCGCGACAATGGGATGCCGCTACGTATACGAATGCAGGCGGCGCTCAGCCCGACGACTGGCGGACGACCAGCCGGGCGGGCAGGACCGTGCTGGGCGCACCTTCGCCCCGGATGAGGGCCAGCAGCGTGCCCACCAGCGCCTCGCCGGCAGCGCGCGAGTCCTGTGCCACCGTCGTCAGCGGCGGATTGGCCATGCTCGCCGCGAGAATATCGTCGAAGCCCGTCACGGCGACGTCGCCCGGAACCGACAGGCCGGCCTCCTTCAGCGCGCGGATCGCGCCAATCGCAATCAGGTCGCTGGCAGCAACAATGGCGTCGAAGGGAGCGCCGCGACGCAGCAGGCGGAGGGCCGCTTCATATCCATCCTCTTCGGTGCTGATGGCATCGGCCTGAAGTGTCAGCGATTTCTCGAGCCCGGCGAGCGCGAGCGCGTCGGCATAGCCGCTATAGCGATCCAGAAATTCGGGACTTCCGCTGGTCGCCGTTCCGATGAACGCGATGTTGCGCCGCCCAAGGTCGATGAGATGCTGGGTGACGGCGCGGCCGCCCTGGATATTGTCGCACCCGACGACGGTCTCGGCAGCGCCCGGCTGTACCGAGCCCCACCGAACGAAATGAGTGCCCTGAGCGACGAGCTGATCGAGGCGCTGGGCGTATTCGTGATAATCGCCGTAACCGAGCAGGATGATGCCATCGGCCTTGCGGCTGTCCTCAAAATCGACGTGCCAGTCGCTCGACAATTGCTGGAACGAAATCAGCAGGTCGTAGCCGCGCAACGCGCATGTCCGGGTGATCGACCCCAGCATCGACAGGAAAAACGGGTTGATCAGCGAATCGTCCGGCGTCGGGTCTTCGAACAGCAACAACGCGAGCGTCTTGCTTTCGCGACGCCGCAGCGAGGACGCATTCTTGTCGACGGTGTAGTGAAGTTGCTGCGCGATCGCCTCGATGCGCTTGCGCGTCTTTTCCGACACCGCCGCATTGCCACGCAAGGCGCGCGACACCGTCGGCTGCGACACCCCTGCCAACTGGGCAATATCGAACGAGGTCGCTTTGCGTGCCATGGCTGGCGGCGAGCCGGTCCCCTCCTGATGCAGGCGGGCTCGATTACCCGTTCTCGGCTGCATCATGTCATTTAAGACAGGCAGCGTCCATATCCTCGCATGTGTTGCGGGGGCGGCGGCAGTTGCGCCGGGCGGGCGGGGCGCCGCATCCCGAGCGCATCGATTCATACGTATTCATCATGCGCGGGCGCCGCGGCATGGCATGGTCGCCCCAAAGAAACCGGGAGAAGATATCATGGGCGCGACGTCACGGCTTTTCACGGCGTTTGGCTGCGCCCTGCTGGCGGGCTCTGCCGTTCCGACTCCAGCCGGCGGCGCGACGCCGATAGCCGCGCAGTACACGCCGTCGGCCGACCGCAACATCCACCCCGCCTGGGCCAAGGATGCGATCATCTACCAGCTCAACACGCGGCAGTTCTCGGCTGAAGGAACGTTTCGCGCGGCCCAGGCGCAACTGCCGCGGCTGAAAGCGCTGGGCGTCGACATCATCTGGCTGATGCCGATCCATCCGATCGGCGTCCAGAACCGCAAGGGCAGCATGGGCAGCCCCTATTCGGTACGCGATTATCGCGCCGTCAATCCCGATCTCGGCACGCTGGCCGATCTGAAGGCGTTCACCGCGGCCGCCCATGCCCAGGGCATGCACGTCATCCTCGACTGGGTCGCAAACCACACCGCCTGGGACAATCCGCTGCATTCGGCGCACCCCGACTGGTATGAAAAGGACTGGAAGGGGGCCAACCGTCCGACCCCCTGGTGGGACTGGTCGGACATCATCGACCTTGATTATTCGAAGCCCGGCCTGCGACAATATATGACCGAGGCCATGAAATTCTGGGTGCGTGACGCCGGCATCGACGGCTTTCGCTGCGACGTGGCAGGTTATGTGCCGCTCGACTTCTGGGAAAACGCCCGGCGCGAACTCGACACGATCAGCCCCGTCTTCATGCTCGCCGAATTCGACATGCGCGACGTCCACCGTGCGGCGTTCGACGCGTCCTATGCTTGGAAGTGGAACAACGCGATGCACGACATCGCGACCGGCAAGACGGATACCGGCGCGCTCTTCGGCTATTATTCGGAACTCGAAAGCGCCTGGCCGAAAACGGCGATGCGACTGACCTACACCGAGAACCACGACCAGAATGCGTGGGAGGGCACCGAGTTCGAGCGGTTCGGCCCTGCGCTCGACGGCGCGATCGTCCTGTCCTTCGTGGGGGCGGGCATTCCGATGATCTATTCGGGACAGGAAGCGGGCAACGAGCGGCGGCTGAAGTTCTTCGAGCGCGATCCGATCCTGTGGCGCAGCCACCCGAACAACGCCCTGTTCGCAAAGCTCATCGCGTTTCGCAAATCGCACCCCGCGCTTGCCAATGCCCCATGGGGGGCGACGATGGTGCCCGTGGTCAACAGCGCGCCGCACCAGGTCTTCAGCTTCGTCCGGCAGCAGGGCAAGGACAAGGTCTTCGCCCTGTTCAACTTTTCGGGCGTGCCCCAGACGGTTCGGTTCACGGATGGTCCCAGCAAGGGCAGCTACCGCGATTTCGCGACGGGGCGCGACGTGGCGGTGACGGCGGAAACCAGCCTGTCGCTCGCGCCATGGGCTTATCTTGTGCTGGCGGGCCGCTGACCGTTACGGCGGTAGGACGACAGCGGCGGAGGCCATTTAGATGACCATGCCATCGGCGGTAGACGTGATCGGCACCGAATCCTCGCCGGTGGTCGTCTTCGACGATTTCGCGCCGCGGCCCGACCTGCTTGTCGACGATGCCGCCATGCTGGCATTCGCGCCGATGGGCGTTCACTATCCCGGCGTGAGGGCGGCGATTTCGCGGCGGGTTCTCGCGCCTCTGATGGCGGCGATCCAACCCGTGATCGCCGAGGTCTTTGGTTTCACCGAGGTCGACGTGGCGGATGCCTTTTACTCGCTGGTGACGACGCCGCCCGCGGCGCTGACGCCCATTCAGCGCCTGCCGCACTTCGATGGCGTCGAGCCCGGCCGTCTGGCACTGCTTCACTATCTGGCGCCGGACGTGCCGGGCGGAACCGCATTCTATCGACACCGGACGACGGGCTTCGAGACGGTTACGGCGGCGCGTCTGGCAAGCTATCGCACCGCTCTCGACGCCGATCTTGCGCGCGAGGGCCTGCCGTCGCCGGCCTATATCGACGGCAACACGACGATCTTCGAACAGATCGCCCGCCTCGACGGGCGGTTCAATCGCGCCATCCTGTATCGCGGAAACAGTCTGCACTGCGCGTGGCTCCCGCGCGAGACGCCGTTTCTCGATGACCCTCGCCAGGGCCGCCTGACGCTCAACAGCTTCATCGAATGCCGCTGCAGAACCGAGCGGCGCGCGCAGAATATGACAACCGCGTGAATACGTATGCGGCTTTGTTCACCTGCGACGCGCAATAAATCATGTGAGCATCAGCGGTGCCGGCGAAGCACCGGAAGCCATTCAGGTCACGGTCCAACGGGGCCGAAGGGGAGGAACCGATGACGAATTCTGCTGCAAAATTCCGCACGTCTCTGGTGCGGACCGCCAGCATTTCCGCACTGGCGATGATGATCGCCGTAACGCCGGCCTTGGCCCAAGGTACCGCCCCTGCCGCTGCGGACGATGACGGCACCATCGTCGTGACCGGCATCCGCGCCTCGCTCGACGCATCGGCCAAGATCAAGCGCCTGTCGCCTTCGATCGTCGAATCCGTTTCGGCCGAAGACATCGGCAAGCTGCCCGATGTTTCCATCGCCGACTCGCTGGCCCGGCTTCCCGGCGTCACCGCCCAGCGGCTCGAAGGACGCGACCAGCGCCTGTCGATCCGCGGCCTCGGCCCCGATTTTTCGACCACTCTGCTCAACGGTCGCGAACAGGTGACCGTCGGCGACAACCGCGGCGTCGAGTACGACCAGTACCCGAGCGAGTTCTTCAAGAACGTCGTCGTCCATAAAGCGGCCGACGCCTCGCTGATCGCGGCGGGCATCGCCGGTACCGTCGACCTGCGCATGCTGCGCCCGCTGACGGCCACCGGTCCCAAGGTCTTCCTTCAGGCGCGCGGCCAGATGAACGGGACGAAGAACCTCAATCCCGATTCGCCCCGTTACGGCTATCGCGCTTCGGCGACGTACATCGACCAGTTCGCCGATGACACGCTCGGCATCGCCATCGGCGTCTCCGCGACGTCGGCGCCGTCGCAGGACGAGCGTTACAATGCCTGGGGCTTTCCGAACGACACGGATGCGGGACCCGCTGTGGGCAGCAACTTTCGGCTCGGCGGCGCCAAGCCCTATGTCCAGTCGAACCTCCTGACGCGCTATGGCGCGGTCGGCACGATCGAATACCAGCCCAGCGACACCTGGCATTCGACGATCGACCTGCTCTATTCGAAGTTCAAGGAAACGCAGCACCTGCGCGGCATCGAATTCCCCATCAACCCGGGCTGGGCAGGCCTGCCGAACGGCACGACCACGATCACCAATCCGACGATCAGCAACGGCTTTGTCACGGCGGCGACGATCAACAACGTCCATGCCGTCCAGCGCAACGACCTCAACCAGCGCGATGCTGAGAACTACTCGGTCGGCTGGAACAACGTCATCGGCCTGGGCGAAAAGACGCATCTGACGGTCGATGCCAGCTGGTCGCACTCGACGCGCACCGACTTCCTGCTCGAAACCTACACCGGCTTCGGGTACCAGGGCGCGGGCGCGGCCGACACGCTGCGCATTACGCAGAACCCCAACGGCACGTTCCGCATCGTGCCGACGCTGAACTACACCAACACCGGCGCGGGTGGCGTGGGCATCACCGATCCGCGCGGCTGGGGCTTCAACGGCACCAGCACCGTCGTACAGGCCGGCTTTCTCAATCGCCCGAATTTCAAGGACGACCTGAAGTCGCTGCGCGCCAGCCTCGACGGCGAATTCGGCGGCGACAGCGTGTTCAAGGGCTGGGAAGTCGGGGCCAACTACAGTCGCCGGGAAAAGACGAGCGCCTATACTTCGTACTTCCTCTGCCCGCGTGGCGGCAATGCAAACTGCACGGTCCGTGCCGATGGCGCCGGAACCTTTGTTCCCGTGCCCGATGCCGCGAAGATCGGCACGGTCTCGCTCGACTATCTCGGTGTGCCGGCAATGCTCGCGCTCGACCCGATGTACCTGTACAACAACACCTTGCTGCCCAGCTTCGACAACCGGCCCAGCTCGCTGGTGCGCGACAACGTGATCACGGAGAACGTGCTGACCGGCTATGCCCAGCTGAAGCTCGACGGCGAACTCGGCGGCAAGCACGTCGCCGGCTCGATCGGCGTGCAGGTCGTCCACACCAAGCAGAAATCGACCGGCACGCTTTCGGCCTTCAACGTCGTCAACGGCGTGCCGCAGGTGACGATTGCCCCGGCGTCGGGTGAAGCAAGCTACACGAACTTCAATCCGAGCGCTGTGCTCTCGGTCGAGCTTATTCCCAATACGTTCGTGAAGCTGTCGGCCGCGCACACCATGGTCCGCGCCCGCCTCGACAAGGAACGCGTGAACCAGGAGGTCAGCATCGACTTCAGCAAGCTGGGCAGCACCGATCCGGGCAACAGCGGGTTCAGCTCGACGGGCGGCAACCCCGGGCTCCGGCCGTACCAGTCGACCAACTTCGACGTATCGGTGGAGCATTACTTTCCGAAGGGCGGCTATTTCTCGGTCGCGGGATACTTCAAGGATCTGTCCGACTACGTCGACAACAACAACGCGGTCCTTGGTGACTTTTCGGCTCTGGCGGCCGCTTTCAAGGCCGCCGTCCCGACCGCGGTCATCGGCACCACACAGGGTCGCATCAGCCTGCCGGGCAATACCGGCAAGGGCTATATCGTCGGCGCCGAAGCCACGTTGTCGCTGCCGTTCTCCGTCCTGACCGAAAGCCTCGACGGGTTCGGCTTCTTCGGCAGTGCCTCGTATACCGACAGCGCGATCAAGCTCGGCACCAACCCGACGCCGATCACCTTGCCGGGCCTGTCCGACTGGGTCGCGAATGCCGAGCTCTATTTTGAAAAGAACGGCTTCCAGGTGCGCGGCAGCTATCGCTACCGGTCGCAGTTCCTCGGCGAAGTGGCGGGTCTGTCGGCCAATCCCGATTTCCGCACGGCCAAGGCGGAAGTGATCGTCGATGCCCAGATCGGCTATGAGTTCCAGAAGGGCCCGCTGACCGGTCTTTCGATCCTGGCCCAGGGCAAGAACCTGACCGATCGCCCGTTCGTCACCTACCAGAACAACGATCCGCGCCAGGTCATCGACTACCAGCGCTATGGTCGCGAATATTATCTGGGCGTAGCCTACAAGTTCTGATTGTTGCGTAAGGCGGGGGTTCGATCGATGATCGGACCTCCGTCCTTTTGAGCGGTTAAGCTCAGAAAAAACCCCTGCACGGAGATGGCGTGCAGCAGCGAGCGAGGCGTTCCCGATGTCGACCGACCCGATCCGCATCACGATCGCTGGGGGCGGCACGGCGGGGTGGATGGTCGCCGCTGCCTTTGCACATTTCCTCGAACAGGGATTCGAGATCACGCTCGTCGAATCCGACGAGATCGGTACGGTCGGCGTCGGCGAGGCGACGATTCCTCAGATCCGCCTGTTCAACGACGCGCTGGGCCTCGACGAGGCCCAGTTCCTGCGCGCGACCCAGGGCACGTACAAGCTCGCGATCGAATTCGTCGACTGGCAAAGGCCGGGCGTTCGCTACATGCATGCGTTCGGCGACATCGGTCGCGATGTCGGCCTGCTTGCCTTCCAGCACAATTGGGTACGCGCGCGCAGGGAAGGCGTGGCCGGCGATCTCGCGAATTATTCGCTGAACAATCTGGCCGCTCTGGAGAACCGCATGCAGTCGGGGCCGGCGCGGACATCGAACGCCCTGCCGGCGATGCCCTATGCCTTTCATTTCGATGCCGGGCTCTATGCGCGCTACCTGCGCCGTTTTGCCGAACCGCGCGGCGTCACCCGTATCGAGGGCAAGATCGCCAGCGTCGACCGCGACGGGGAAAGCGGCAACATCACCGCGCTGACGCTCGACGATGGCAGCGTCGTGCCGGGCGACCTGTTCATCGACTGCACGGGCTTTCGCGGTCTATTGATCGAAGAGACGCTCAAGGCCGGCTATGACGACTGGACGCACTGGCTGCCCTGCGACCGGGCGCTTGCCGTCCCCTCGGTCCGGTCGACCGACTTCACGCCCTACACCCGGTCCACCGCACACGGCGCGGGCTGGCAATGGCGAATTCCGCTGCAGCACCGAACCGGCAACGGCATCGTCTATTCGTCCGAATATCTGAGCGACGACGAAGCGGCGTCGCGCCTGCTTGCCGGGCTCGACGGCGCGCCCCTCACGGAACCGCGTCCGATCCGCTTCAGGACGGGCAAGCGACGCGAAATGTGGAAGGCCAACGTCATCGCGGTCGGCCTCGCATCGGGTTTCATGGAGCCGCTCGAGTCGACAAGCATCCATCTCATCCAGTCGGCGATCCAGCGCATCCTGAAACTGTTGCCCGGCCGCCACCCGACCCAGGCCGAACGCGATGAATTCAATCGTCAGAGCGACTTCGAATACGAGCGGATTCGCGACTTCATCATCCTTCACTACCGCGCCAATGAACGCAGCGAACCTTTTTGGGCGGCACGACGTGCGGCGCCGATCCCCGACACGCTGGCCGCCAAGATCGAGCTGTGGCGCGGCAATGCCCAGATCACGCGCGAGCACGAAGAACTGTTCACCGAAGTGGGATGGTTTCAGGTTCTTGTCGGCCAGGGCATCATTCCCACGGGGAATCACCCGATCGCCGATACGATCTCACGCCAGGAGCTGGCGGATTACATGGACGTGATCGAAAAGCTGAACCGCCGCGAAGTCGCGCAGATGCCGCTGCACGCGGACTACGTGGCGCAACATTGTGCCGCGCCGGCCGAGGTGGCGGCATGAGAACACTTTTCCTGGCGCTCTCGCTGCTTGTTGCGGGACAGACGGCGCACGCGGCCCCCGCCGCGCAGGCCGATTTCCGCGCGCGCTTGCCCGAGGACGAGATCGTCTATTTCCTGTTGCCCGACCGTTTCGAGAACGGCGATCCTGCCAACGACCGCGGCGGGCTGACCGGCGACCGGCTGAAAACCGGATACGACCCGACGTCGAAGGGCTTTTATCTCGGCGGCGACCTGAAAGGCGTGATTTCGCGCCTGGATTATATTCAGGGGCTGGGCGCCACGGCGATCTGGCTGGGGCCCATCTTCAAGAACAAGCCCGTTCAGGGCAGCCCGGGCCAGGAAAGCGCGGGGTATCACGGTTACTGGATCACCGACTTCACGACCGTGGATCCCCATTTCGGGACGGATGCGGATATGCGCGCTTTCGTCCAGGCCGCGCACGGCCGGGGGATGAAAGTCTACATGGACATCATCGTCAACCACACCGCCGACGTGATCGCCTATCGGGAATGCGGCAGCATCTGCATCTATCGCAGCCGGGCCGATTATCCCTATCAGCGGCGCGGTGGCACCGGGGGCACCGCCACCAATGCCGGTTTTCTGGGCGATCAGGTCCGGACGACCGCCAATTTCGCGCGGCTGACCGACCCGGCATATGCCTATACGCCCTATGTCCCGACGGCGGAGGCACAGGTTAAAGTGCCGGCCTGGCTCAACGACATCACACTTTACCACAATCGCGGCAACACGACCTATTCGAACGAGAGTTCGACGATGGGCGACTTCGTCGGGCTCGACGACCTGATGACGGAAAATCCCCGCGTCGTGGCGGGCATGATTGACATATATGGCAGCTGGATCGACCGGTTCGGCATCGACGGCTTTCGCATCGACACCGCGCGCCACGTGAACCCCGAATTCTGGCAGGCCTTCAATCCCGCGATGCTCGCGCGTGCCCGGGCAAGGGGCATTCCCAATTTCCATATCTTCGGCGAAATCGGCGGCGTGGGGCTCGAGCCCGGCAAGCTGGCCGTGCACACCCGCGTGTCGAAATTCCCCTCGGTCCTCGATTTCGCGTTCCGGCAAGCCGTGATCGATACGGTCGGCGGCACCGGGGGCACCGAAAAGTTGGAAGAGCTCTTCGCCGGTGATCCGCTCTACGAAGGCGGCGCGGCGGCCGGACGCCTGCAGCCCATTTTCGTCAGCAATCACGACAACGGCCGCTTTGCCCATTTCGTGCGTGCGGCTTTCCCCGGGGCGAGCGAACAGGAAGTGTTGGATCGCGTCATCCTGGCGCATGCTATGATGATGACGCTGCGCGGCGTTCCGACGATCTATTCCGGCGACGAACAGGGTTTTGCCGGGAAGGGCGGCGACCAGGACTCACGCGCGCCGCTCTTTGCCAGCCACGTCGCCGCCTATAACGAAGACCGGCTGGTCGGCACCGATGCCACCACGGCGACCGCCAATTTCGATACCGGCCACCCCCTGTACCGGGCGATCGCCGCTTTCGCCCGTGTGCGAACGGCCGAGCCCGCCCTGCGCCGGGGGCGTCAGCTGCTGCGGGCGCGCAGCGACAGGCCGGGATTGTTCGCCGTTTCGCGGTTCGATCCCGTCACCGACCGCGAACTGCTCGTCGCGTTCAACACGTCGACGGCCCCGATCGACGTCAATGTGGAGGTCGATCCGGCTTCCCGACGCTTCTCGGCGGTGCTTGGACAATGTCCTGTCCAGGCGTCGGCGCCCGGCAGCGTGCGCCTTTCGTTGCCGCCTCTTGGCTATGCGGTATGTGCCGCCGGAAACTCCAAATGACCGAACCTGTCCGTCTCAGCAAACCGGCCGAACAACGCCAATGGTGGCGTGGTGCCGTCATCTACCAGATTTATCCGCGCAGCTTTGCCGATGCCAATGGCGACGGGATCGGCGACCTGCCCGGGATCACGGCGCACCTCGACTATGTGGCGGCGCTGGGTGTCGACGCCATCTGGATTTCGCCCTTCTTCACCTCGCCGATGAAGGATTTCGGATATGACGTCGCCGATTACCGCGCGGTCGATCCGATCTTCGGCACCCTCGCCGACTTCGACGCTCTAATCGCGCGTGCCCATGAACTCGGCCTCAAGGTCCTGATCGACCAGGTCTATGCGCATACGTCGGACCAGCATGCCTGGTTCACCGAAAGCCGCGCCAGCCGCAGCAACGCCCGCGCCGACTGGTATGTCTGGGCCGACCCGAAGGCCGACGGCACCCCGCCGAACAACTGGCAATCGGTATTCGGCGGTCCGGCCTGGACCTGGGACGCGCGGCGCGGCCAATATTACATGCACAATTTCCTCAGCAGTCAGCCGCAGCTCAATGTCCATGCGCCGGCGGTCCAGGACGCACTGCTGGACGTGGCGCGCTTCTGGCTCGATCGTGGCGTCGATGGCTTTCGCATCGATGCGATCAATTTCGCGATGTTCGACGTCGCGCTGACCGACAATCCTGCCGCGCCCCCGTCCAACCGCCGGCGGTCGCGCTCGTCGGATTTCCAGATCGCCGCGCACAACATGTCGCACCCCGACATCCCGTTGTTCCTCGAGCGACTTCGGGCCCTGATGGACAGCTATCCCGAGCGTTTCACCGTGGCCGAAGTCGGCGGCGACCATGCGGAGCGCGAAATGAAGGCTTTCACGCAGGGGCAGTCGCGCCTGAACAGCGCCTATGGCTTCAACTTCCTCTATGCGGATCGGCTGACTCCGGCGCTGGTCCGCGAGACGATCGACGAATGGCCGGCGGTACCCGGCACGGGCTGGCCGAGCTGGGCCTTCGAAAACCATGACGCGCCGCGGGCCGTGTCGCGCTGGACGTCACCCGAAAGCGCCGACGCGTTCACGCGGATGAAGATGCTGCTGCTGATGTGCCTGCGCGGCAATGTCTTCGTCTATTATGGCGAGGAATTGGGCCTCGGGCAGGTCGACATCGCTTTCGATGATCTGGTCGATCCCGAAGCCATTGCCAACTGGCCGCTGACCCTCAGCCGCGACGGCGCGCGGACGCCCATGCCCTGGCGACGCGACATGGCGAACGCGGGCTTTTCCACCGGCAAGCCCTGGTTGCCGGTCGGCGCCGACAATGGCCATCGCGCCGTCGACGTCCAGGAAGCAGATCCGCAGTCGATCCTGGTGCTGACCCGGCGGCTGATCCAGTTGCGCCGCGACAATGAAGCGTTGCGCTGGGGCGATGTCGCCGTCGTCGACGCGACCGACGATCTGCTCGTGCTCGAGCGGACCGGCGATGAACAGGTCCTGCTCTGCGCCTTTAATTTCGGCACGACGGCGCGCAGCTGGGCACCCCCGCAGCCCGATCGCTGGCGCCTGATCGAAAGCGTCAATGGATCGCGCGCCTGGACCTTGCCCGCTCATGGGGCACTGGTTGCGGAGAAAATCGCATGAAATGGCTTGCCGCGCTCGCGCTTTTGTTCGTCGCCTCGGTCGCGACGGCGGCACCGTCCAGCGTCTCGTCGCCCGACGGCAAGCTCACGGCGACCATCGAACTGAACGGCGAAGGCCGCATCACCTATGCGATCGTGCGGGACGGGAAGCCGCTGATCGCGCCCTCGCAAATGGGTTTCCTGTTTACCGATGCACCGCAGATGTTGCGCAACTTCGCGATCGTCGACGCCACCACCTCCGCGCATGATGACACCTGGCAGCAGCCCTGGGGCGAATGGCGATCGGTCCGCAATCACTACAACGAGCTTCGCGTGCGCTTTCGGGAGACATCCCCGCTTCACCGCCGGCTCGACATCGTTTTCCGTGCCTTCGACGACGGCATCGGCTTTCGCTACGAATTTCCCGATCAGCCGAATTTGAAGCAGGCGAACATTGCGGAGGAACTGACCCAGTTCAACGTCGCGCAACCGGCCGAGGCCTGGTGGTGCGAAGCGTTCGAATCGAACCGCGAGGAATATCTATATCATCACACGCCCGTCGCCGAGATCGGCGTGGCGCAGACGCCGCTGACGCTGAAGCTGGCAGACGGCACGCACCTGGCCTTTCACGAGGCGGCCCTGGTCGATTATGCGGGGATGAACATCGCCAAGGTCGTCGGCGGCAATCTGAAAGCTGTGCTGACCCCTTCGGCAATCGGTCCCAAGGTCAGCCGGCAAGCGCCCTTTCCGACGCCATGGCGGGTCATGATGGTCGCCGACAGCGCCGCCGGCCTGTACATGGCCAACCCCCTGGTCCTGAACCTCAACGAGCCGAACAGGCTGGGCAATGTCAGCTGGGTGAAGCCGCGCAAATATGTCGGCATCTGGTGGGGCATGCACCTCGAAACGCAAAGCTGGGCCTCGGGCGCCAAGCATGGCGCGACCACGGCCAATGCGCGGCGGATGATCGACTTTGCCGCGGCCAACGGCTTTACCGGCCTGCTTGTCGAGGGCTGGAACAAGGGCTGGGACGGCGACTGGTTCGCCAATGGCGAGGATTTCAGCTTTACAGAGGCCTATCCCGACTTCGACCTGAAGGCGGTGACCGACTATGGCCGCAAGAAGGGCGTCGCGCTGATCGCGCATCATGAGACGTCGGCCAACGCCGCCCATTATGAAGATCAGCTGGAAGCGGCGTTCGCGCTCGACCGGTCGCTGGGCATCGACAGCGTCAAGACGGGCTATGTTTCGGATGCGGGCGGCTTCAAGGTGCGCGCGCCCGACGGCCGCATCGTCTACGACTGGCACGAGGGTCAGGCCGCTGCCCGCCACCATCTGAAGGTCGTCGAGACCGCCGCCCGCTATCATGTCGCGATCGACGCGCATGAGCCGATCAAGGATACCGGGCTCAGGCGGACCTACCCGAACTGGGTCAGCCGCGAGGGCCAGCGCGGAATGGAATATAATGCCTGGGGAAGCCCGAAGAATCCGCCCGAGCATGAAGCCAACCTCGTCTTCACGCGCCTCCTCGGCGGCCCGATGGATTTCACGCCCGGCGTTCTCAGCCTCAAGGGCCGTGGCGGCAGCGACATCCTGTCGACGATCGCCAAGCAACTGGCGCTTTATGTCGTCATTTACTCGCCCATCCAGATGGCGGCCGACCTGCCCGAGAATTACGCGCGCTATCCGGGGCCGCTGCAGTTCATCCGCGACGTGCCCACCGACTGGGCCGAGACCCGCGCCCTGGCGGGCGAAGTCGGGAATTTCGCAGTCATCGCGCGCAAGGACCGCAACTCCGAGGACTGGTACCTCGGGGCGGTCGGCGACGCGCAGGCCCGCACGACGACCGTGGCGCTCAACTTCCTCGCGCCGGGCAAGTCCTACACGGCGCAAATCTACCGTGACGGCGCGGATGCGGATTACCGCACGGAGGCGCGGCACAGCATCGTGATCGAGACGCGCACCGTCACGGGTGCCGATAGCCTGGTGCTACACCTTGCGCCGGGGGGCGGTCAGGCGATCCGGTTCAAGCCGAAGCGCTGACGTCGCCGCCGCACGGTCGCCCGCCCGGGCGGTGTCCCGCTTGACCGCGTGGTGTCCCGCCCGACCGCGACGGAGAGCGGCTGGCGCGCGCTGGGCCAGGACGATCGTTTCAGGCTTCCGAAGCCCTTTTTTCGACATCGTGATCCTGCTCGGAGGCCTCGAGCTTGCGCAGGCTTTCACGCGCATCGGTGGCGGATGCCATCTCGGCCGCCTCGTCATCGACGCGGGAGGCAAGGAGCGGATTGTCGTGCCGCTGCTCTTCCAGCAGGGCGATGATCTTGGCGACTTTTTTCTCGCTGAGGACCGCGATTTCCAGTGTCAGCCGGTCGCGCATGAGGTCTGACTGCTCCTCATGACGCTGGGTCGTGAGGATCAGCAATGTGGTCAGCAGCGCGGCGAGCGTGGCAATCAGTTCGAGCATCGGAAACGGCGGCCGGTCGATGGCACGGAGGCCCAGCGACGGCGCGGCCTGATTGACGCCGATCCACAGCAGGATGGCGAGGATGACGATGCCCAGCGTCACCGGACGGCCAAGCGTCCGCGTGGTGCGGTTGGCTATCCGCTGAACCCATCCGACCGTACGATGCCGTTCTTCGAAAAGCTGGGCGAGTTCTTCGGCGGTCGCGTCGAGCGGATCGTTCGATTCGGTCATGGTCGGCTCCCAACGAACGAAACGCCGATGCGGCCCCGGTCACTATGGCGAGCCTCTCCCCCCGATAGCGATGTCGAGGATGGCAACTGCGCCTGCCGTTGGACGTATCGTGATCCGCAAGCTGCCGGTCGGCTTGCGGCGTTCGCCTAGGGCACTTTGGTTTTGTTGTCGGGCGTCAATTCGACCAATCCCATGCTGTTGCCCGCCGGATCGGTGAAGAGGCCCAGGACAGCGACACCTTTTACCTCGAACCGAGGCGTGATCACTTTCCCGCCGTGCGCAACAATCTGCTTTTGGGTCTCGACGATGTTGGTGACGCCCAAATAGATGATCTTGGCCGCCGGATCAGTGCGCAACGTGCCAGGGAGCCGGGAGCCGCTGACGGGAACGGACACCGTACCGCCGGGACCGGCCGTCCAACCGAACACCGCGCTGTAGAAGTCTTGCTGCTTGGCCGTGTCAGGTCCGGCAACGTCAAAATAGACAATCGGTGCGGGAGGCCGCGTCTGCTCGGGCTGACAGATCGAAGGCGACGAAATGACGCTCGCAGCGGCTGCCATCGGTATGAAAAATGTCCGTTTCATCTCGACTCCCCTTTGCCGGCTTCAAGATGCCATAGGTCGGCGAAAACGCGCAAGCAGGGCGAAACCTGCCTGGCAGCAACGGCCCCGGATGCGGCCGTCCGAACGAACGAGCGGTAACACATTCGAAACCTGCTGTACCTGGGCCGCCGAATTCGGATGCCGGCGACCTGTGCGAAGCCCGCCCACTGTCATCCGGCTGTGCGAACGACGAAATCCACCAAGCCGGCACGTGCTCGATTTCCGTACCGTGGACGTTGCGTCCCGGTCTGGGACATATCTCACCGGCTTCTGGGACAGCGCCCGCATAAGCGTTGTTCGGTGATCGCCGTCATGGTAGCGACCGCCAGTCTCGTCAGAAGACCTTTGAAGGTCGCATTCGTCGGTGCTGGTTTCCTGGATGGAAGCGAACGCCACAACCGATCAGGTGACGTTTAGCGTCACATTTCTTGGCGAAGGGCAAACCATGAAATTGTTCAGCAAAATCGCGTTATCGATTGCCATGTGGGTGGGTGCCTGTGTGACTCCCGCTGCTGCGGCAACGACAGTCGGCTCAATCTATGCCTGTTATGCCTGTCAGAACACGGGCAATCAGCTCGTCGACGCAGCACTGGCTGCCAATCCAGACGTTGCCAGTGACGGATTGTTATTTGCGTTCTTCAATACAAGCGGGTCGGCAATCACCGGCGCAACTTTCAACCTGTCCGCTGGAAGCTACACGGACAGCTTCACGCTTCCGACCCTGGCCGCGAATTCCGGATATATTTATATCCCCGGGAAGGGCAACGACGGTAAGTCGCATCCGGTCGGCAGCCTGTTCGCAACCACCGGCCTCACGCAAGACACCAGTGACGGTGACGGCTCCGTCTCAGATGGTTCGGTGTTCTCGTTTACGGGATCCCAAGGGCTTCTGGCCGTCACATCGGGCAATTTCACGGCCGGCGATGCGGCGCTCATCAAGCCGTTTCGCGATAACCCGGCAAACGGCAGCACCAGTTTTCTCGGGTTTGGCCCGTCCGGTGACGGCGGCTGCAGCAACTGTTATTACGGCCAGATTGCAACGCTCAGCGTGGCAAGCCCGGTGAGCTCGATCCCGGAACCCGCAAGCTGGGGGCTTATGCTTGCCGGATTCGGGCTTGCAGGTTTGAATATGCGCAAGACCATGCGGAACCGCTCGACGTTGCCTGGCCACGGCGTCGTTTTCGCACCCTTCTCGCTCAAGGTTGCCCGTACGCCGTTCATTGGCGGCTGACGGTCCCGACAAGTGCAGCCGCCGTTGCATTGCCCTGTCCACGCGTCGCGTGGATAGGGCATATGCATGGCCACCTGCCTGGCCGTCGTCCTTCGTACGATCCACGTGCTGGCGCGCGCCGCAGATATCCGGTGCGCATGCGATATGTGCCGGTCGGCATATCGGCCGCGCTCGTATCTCTTGTCGCCCCACGTTATTCTTGCGGGATGAACCGTCCCACCTTCTGGCCGGTTGCAAGAAAGTTATGTGCCGAAGCCTTTGGTTGGGTCGATTGATGACCTGGGTTGCGGTCGCCTTTGCCATTTCCAAGGACATCGATACATGACGTTCGACAACGATTACTATGAGGGCTTCCGCCAAGGTGTGCGCGCCATCTGCGGTAATAGGGCGCCGCTGCCGGTTCTTGCTGAACCACCGGTCGGCTCGCCAGGAAGAACCCTGTTCCAGGTCGGGCTCGTTCGCGGCATCGAGCATGCGCGGGGCTGGCGCGAAGGTAGCCTTTCGCCCGTGTCACAGAGCGCTTGTGCCGAGGTTTAACGGGATTTGCCGATAACGCGTGGCGACGTCGCGCATACCGGAAGCGGACCGCGCGAAACGTGCAGCCTATCGAGCTACGATACGAACCCCTGCTCGGTCGACGAGCTCGCTCTGGCGAGCGCCCGAACAGTTGCAGACGCCATGGCAGGGATCGATCAGGATAGCTGGGCGGAAAATCGGCGAGAGCGTTTCATGAAACTTCAACGGGCGAACAATGTGGCGGATCTTCGCCTGATGGCCAGGTGCAAGCTGCCACGTCCGATTTTCGATTACATCGATGGCGGTGCCGACGACGAAGTATCGCTCCGTCGAAACGCTGGCGCCTTCGAGCGATACGAGCTCATCCCCGACGTGCTCAACGATGTGTCGGCGATCCGGACGGAAACCAGGATCTTCGGACAATCCTCGCGCTGGCCGTTGATGCTGTCGCCGACCGGGCTCACCCGCATGTTCCACGATCAAGCCGAACGCGCCGTCGCGCGTGCGGCCGCGCGGCACGGCCTTGCTTACTGCCTGTCGACCTTGGGCACGACGCGCCTCGAGGACTTTGCGCAGGCGTTTTCCGGGCCGAAGCTGTTCCAGATCTACATCTTCAAGGATCGCGGCCTGACCACCGAATTCGTCGCGCGCTGCAAGGAGGCCGGCTTTCACGGCCTTGCCCTGACGGTCGACACGCCCGTCGCCGGCAATCGCGAGCGCGACCGGGTCAACGGCCTCTCCCTGCCCCCCAGGCTGACCTTCAGGTCTTTCCTCAGCTACGCTCTTCACCCCGCCTGGTCGCTTCCTGCGCTCAAGGGTTCGAAGTTCGATCTGGCGAACGTCAGCCACAGGGTCGATGCATTGGCCTCGGGTCCCATGAGCCTGTTCGATTACATCGGTAGCCAGTTCGACCGTTCGATCGGGTGGCGTGACGTCGAATGGCTGGCACGCGAATGGAACGGGCCTCTGGCGATCAAGGGCGTGATGACGCCCGAGGACGCGCGCAGGTCGATCGCGTCGGGCGCAACCGGCATCATGATCTCCAACCATGGCGGGCGCCAGCTCGATGGGGCGCCCGCACCGATCGACCAGATCGAGGTGGTGCGCGAGGCCGTGGGCGATGCACCGGACGTGATCTGCGATGGCGGCATCCGGCGGGGCTCGGACGTCGTCAAGGCGCTCGCCCTGGGCGCAACGGCCTGTTCGGTCGGGCGGCCCTATCTATATGGTCTGGCGGCTGGCGGAGAGGCGGGCGTCGATCGCGCCCTGACGCTGCTCGGCGACGAGTTCGAACGCACATTGACCCTGGCAGGCGTGAACGACGTCTCGACCCTCTCTCGCCGCCATGTCCGGCGCCGTTCGGGCGGCTGAACTGCTTGCTATACGGCGGACGACGCTGTTGGTCCGGTATGTGCGGGCTGCCGACGGCCGGTCAGCTCGCTACCGAATATGACGTGAACAGATCACCGATCGCGGTGTCGAAATGGCTGTTCATTTCCTCGAGCGCCGCCCCGGGGTCCCGGTCCGCGATCGTCAACGCCAGCCGACGGTGCTGGCCGAGCACCGACTGGCGCTGGTCTTCGGTCGCGCGGGTCTCCCAGGCGGTCGGCACGGCGATTTCCATCAGTGCTTCGAACGAGCGGATGATATTGTAGAACAACGCGTTGCCGCTCGCGCGCGCAATCCCCTGATGAAAGGCGATGTCGTGACGGATCAAGAGAGGCAGGTTCCGACCGGCGGCATCCATCGCTTCGGCATGGGCAAGGATTTCCCGCGCGTCGCCGTCGCTGCGCTGGGTTGCGGCAAGCTCGGCTGTCCGCAGTTCGAGCGTACGACGGACGTCCCAGATTTCGGCCACTGTGACTTGGCTCGTCGCGATGGCGTGATCGAGGGATGTCGAGAGAACGCTGCCATCGATGGCGGCGACGCGCGCCTTGCGGCCGTTGCCGACGTCGATCTGATGCAGTGCCGCCAGGGTGGAAAACGCTTCACGAATGACCGCGCGGCTGACACCCAGCTTGTCGGCAAAGGCCCCCTCGCCCGGGAGCGTATCACCGACCTTCATGTCATGCGTGCGGATGTGTTCGCGAACGCTGCGCACCGCACGATCGACCAATGACCCGCCGTCGATGGCGCGAACGTCCTCGATCATGCTGCGACCCGATGGGCGCGATACAGCGTCGGCGCGACGCCGTACCGGCGCGAGAAAGCGCGCGTGAAACTGGCATTGTTGAGGTACCCGCAGCGATAGCCGATCGACGACACCGGCAGGTCGGTGGCGCGGAGCAGTTCACCGGCACCGCCAAGGCGACGGTCGGCGATCGCGTCGGCAATCGTCGTCTCGAACATCATCCGGAAGCCGCGGGTCAGCTTCGCGCGATTGATGCCGCACGCGCGCGCGATGGCATCGAGGGTGAGCTTTTCGTGCCAGTGGTCGTCGATCAGCCGTCGCGCCGCGATGATGCGGCGGGCATCCATTTCGCTCAGGTCATGGCTTGCATCGGCCGGGACCAGCGTATCGCCGTCGATCATGGCGAAGGTCGCGCACAGCAGTTCGATGCTTTTTGCCAGCCTCAGCGTGTCGCGCGCCTCGCCCGGCAAATCGCAGTCGACGATTGCCGTAACCAGCGCGCGCAATTCGCGCGGAAGATGCCAGCACGCATTGTCGCGCGGCACCTGCCCGAAGATCCGCCGACAGGCAGCGGCGGTCACCACGCAGGCAAGATCGCTCGTCGCCATCGCCCGTGCCGTGGGGGCCGCAAGAAACGCCATGATCGACTGGTCGAGATCGAAGGTCAGGCCGATTATTTTGTTCGGCCATCGATCCGATGGCACGGCGCCGGCACCTACGAATGTCTGCATCTCGTCCGATACCATGATGCGATGCTTGTACGGCATAGCGTCTCTCCCTGCCGACGCCTTACACCTATCTGACAGCTCGCGCAATACCTATCAGAAAGGTATTAGCTGACAAGGGCGGGTGCACGCCGCATCGCAAGCATGAAGGCGACGAGCGACAGCGCGCTCACGCTCACCCCGACGAGCGTCAGCGCCATGGCCAGATGCTGCTCGCCACCAAGCAGTCCGCTGACCATGGTCACGAGCCAGGGTGCGAGGCCGAAGCCGATGAGGCCAGCCAACGCGATGAAAGCGCCGATGCACAGTCCGCGAAGTTCGTTGGGGACGAACACAGTCAGCGCCACCGATACGACCAGGCCGGTCACCGCGCCGCACAGCACGAGAGCAAAGAGCGCGACTGCCAGGGTGCCCACATTGGGCATGATTGGAAACAGCGCCGCCGGAACGCCCAGCGCCGCGGCGATGACCGCGCCGAACAGCAGGCCTCCCCGCCGTCCGCTCTTCTGGCCGATATCGGCCGAGACGCCGCCAAGTACGGCGCCGCCGAGACCCGCCACGAACAGCAACAGGCCGACCCAGCCCCCGAAATCCTGTGGCTGAAGACCATATGTCCGCGACAGGATTGGCGACACCCAGACGCCCGCAGCGGCATCCGCCATCACGACGGCCACTTGCCCCGCGAACAACGGACCGAGAAAGGCGCGACGTGTCCACAATTCGCGCGCCACCACGCGAAAGGGCGCATTGGTACTCGATTCCACTTCGCGGCGCGCGGGCTCGCGCACGAGAAAAAGAACCATGATCAAAGCGGCGCTCGTCGCCGCAAGCGCAACATGGGCGGCGCGCCATGGGGCAAGGCCGGGAAGCAGGTTTCCGGCGCCTCGATCGACGAACACGCCGAACAGCCAGCCCGACAGGGCAAAGGCGCACGCCGTGCCCAGCGCCTTGCCGAGATTGATGATCAGCATCGCCCGTCCGCGCTGGGTCGGCACGCAGAGATCGGCGCAGAGCGAAAGCGCGGCAGTCAGCGCGCCCGTGGTACCTATGCCGGTCAGCATACGCGCGACGATCAGGACGGGAACGTTCTGGGCAAGGCCCGTAAGCAGGGTGCCGATGGTCCAGATCGCCGCCAACGCCATCACCAGCCGCACCCGGTGGTAGCGATCGACCAGAATGCCGATCGGGATCGAAAACAGCACCATCGGCACGGCGGCGCCCAGGCCTTGTATGAGACCCAGCATACTGTCGCTCAGGGCGAGCTCTGCCTTGGCGCCTTCCTGTACGACCCCGAACGAGCCGAGCATCGTGAACCCGACCGCCGTGACAAGAGCAAGCAGCAGCAGGGGGGTCGCCGCGCTGCGGAAGGACGGCTCCGGCGCTGCCTTCGCGAGAGTCGCGGCGCTTGCCGTCACAGGCTGAAGATCTTGCCGGGGTTGAACAGATTGTCCGGATCCAGCGCGCGTTTGAGCACGCGCATCACGTCGACCGCCTCCCCCAGTTCCTTTTCCAGCCAGTCTTGCTTGCCCAGGCCGATGCCATGTTCGCCCGTGCAGGTGCCGTCCATCGCCAGCGCGCGTTCGACCATCCTGGCATTGATCGCCTCGGCTTCGACCATGTCGGCCGGGTTTTCCGGATCGATCGAGAAGATGACGTGGAAATTGCCGTCGCCGACGTGCCCCAGGATGGTCGCCGGCATCGTCGCCGTGGCGAGGTCGGCCTTGGTCGCCAGGATGCATTCGGGCAGCCGGCTGATGGGCACGCAGACGTCGGTCGACCAGCCCACCGCGCCCGGTCGCAGGTTGACCGCCGCATAATAGGCTTCGTGGCGTGCCTTCCAGAGCCTGGAGCGATCCTCGGGCGTCGACGCCCATTGGAAATCGCCGCCGCCGTTGGCCTGCGCCAGCTGTTTCACCACCTCGATCTGTTCGGCGACACCCCCCGGCGAGCCATGAAATTCGAAGAACAAGGTGGTGACTTCGGGCAGGTCGAGCTTCGACCACAGGTTGCAGGCCCGGATCTGCATGTCGTCGAGGATTTCCACGCGGGCCAACGGGATGGCGAGCTGGATCGACTGGACCACCGTATCGATGGCGCCCTGCATGGTCTCGAAGCCGCAGACCGCGGCGCTGATCTTCTCGGGAATCGGGTGCAGGCGCAGCGTCACCTCGGTGATGATGCCGAGCGTGCCCTCGCTGCCGACGTACAGTCGCGTCAGGTCATAGCCGGCGGCCGACTTGCGCGCGCGCCGCGCGGTTTCGATGACCTTGCCGTCCGGCGTGACGACCTTCAGGCTGAGTACTGCTTCGCGCATCGTGCCGTAGCGGACGGCATTGGTGCCGCTTGCCCGGGTCGAAGCCATGCCGCCCAGCGTGGCATTGGCGCCAGGATCGATCGGAAAGAACAGCCCCGTATCGCGTAGGAACTCGTTCAGCTGCTCGCGACGGACCCCGGCCTGCACCGTACAGTCGAAGTCCTCCGGTCTGACGTCGATGATGGCATTCATCTCGGAAAGGTCGACGCTGACTCCGCCGCGGACGGGAATGGTATTGCCTTCGATCGACGTGCCCGCGCCAAAGGCCACGATCGGCACCCCGGCCCCGACGCACAGGTTCACCAGATCGACCACGTCCTGCGTCGAACGGGCAAACACCACTGCATCGGGCAGCACCGGGTCGAAATGGGCTTCGCTTGACCCGTGCTGCAGCCTGATGCTTTCCGTCAGATGAAGGCTGGTCCCGAACCGGCCGCCGAGCGCACCCAAGAACGCGGGGTCGATTTGTTCGCGTACATGCGAAAGCTCGGCGGTCATCATGTCGATCCTGCCTAGAACGCCAGCCGCACGCGCGCGCCGATGCGCCGGTGATCGCCGATCAGACCAAGGTCCGATGCGGGAAGGCCCGCCAGTTGCAGCGTGGTCTTTTCGATATAGGAATCGAAGTAGCGGACATCGAACAGGTTGTTGGCAAATGCCGAGATTTCGACGGGACCCACCTTGTAGGCGATCGACGCGTTGGTCAGCACATAGGAACTGAGCGTCGTCGGCGTCGTCTCGTTGAGCGTGCCCGCCAGCCGGTCACCCTTGCCGGTAACGCCTGCCGACAGCGTCAGGCTGTTGCGTCCGACCGGGATGACATAGTCGGCATTGGCGTAGAAACTCCAGTCGGGCAGGAATGTCAGGCGATCGGACGACAGCTTCCTGCCCGTGATGGCCGTATAAGCCCTGGTGTTCGTCAGCCGCGCATTCATCAGCGTGAGGCCGCCGGTCACCGTGAGCCGCGACGTCGGCCGGAAAGTCGCCTCGAGCTCGGCCCCGTAGCTGCGCACGTCCCCGCTATTGAGGTCGACCGTCACAAGACCGCCGCCAGCGGCCGGTGCAATGCTGTTGAGGCCGATATAGTCCCTGTAGTCATTGTAGAACAGCGCACCCGAAAAACCGAACTTGCCGTCCGACGTCTGCAGCTTCGTGCCGACCTCGTAGGTCCAGGCGGAATCGCCCTTGTAGGTGCGGACCGGCGCCGTCGGGGCGTTGAAGCCGCCGCCGCGATACCCGCGTGCGACCGATGCATAGACCATCGCATCTTCGTTGACCTTGTACTTCACCGACAGGCGCGGTTCGATCTGGTCGGACTTGATGCGCGCGACCGGGACGGCCGCCGGCCCGCCGGCACCCCCGATGAGCGTCGTGATCGTGCCTTGCGCACTGCGGTCCTCGTGATCGTAGCGCAGACCGAGCGAAACTTCCCAGGCCGCGCTCGGTTTCCAGAACACCGTGCCGAAGGCGGCATAGGTATCGGCCTCGGTCGAATTGACGGTCGTGCGCTGCAGGCCGAAGATGGCGATGCTCGTCACATCGGTCGCGTTGGTCGTCTCACGGCTGTAGAACAGGCCCAGCAAGGTCGACAGCGTGTCGCTCAGCTTGCTGTCGAAGCGCAGCTCGGCGGTCTTCGTGCGCAGCCGGTCGTTGCCGAACGAACGCGCGATGTCCGCAGGGCCGAAGTCCGCATCGGCGTTGCGCGATTCGCCGTCGCGGGCATCATAGGACCCGATCAGCGTCACATCGGTGTTGAGCCCGCTCAACGGAAATTCGAGCTTCGCATTGACGCCGCGATATTCGTAGCGCGCACTGGCGATGGTGTTGAATTGGTTGGTGCTCTGGTAATCCGTAGGGCCCGTCACCCGGGCATAGGGCGTGTTCACCCCTTCGACCCAGTCGTAATACCCGTTGACGGTGAGCACGATGTCGCTGGCCGGCAGGATGCGGACAGTGCCGTTCAACGTATCGGACCTGAACTTGTTCGCGTCCCCGCCGATGAGCGTGTTGGTGATGAAGCCGTCCTGCTGCCGATGCGCGAAGCCGAGGCGGAACTGCAGCTTGTCCTCGACGATCGGGCCGCTGACCGAGCCCGATGCGAGCCAGCTGTTGTCGGGACCGGCAAAGCTCGCCACCCCCCGGACGCGGAATTCGTTGGAGGGCTGGCGCGAGATCACGTTGATCGCGCCGCCCAGCGTGTTCTTGCCGTACAGCGTCCCCTGGGGTCCACGCAGGACCTCGACCCGCTCGACGTCGACGAGCGGGTTGTTCAGATACGCCGTGTTCGGCTGATAGATGCCGTTGATGAACAGGCCGACGCCGGGCTGGACGGACTGGACCAGGGTTACGCCGACACCGCGAATGGAAACGAACGCGCGGCCCGTGCCGTCGCTCGAAATGTTCAGGCCCGGCGTCTGCGTGGCGAGGTCGCGTACCGAATTGAAGCCACGGCGTTCGATCGTGTCCCCGGTAACTGCCGTGATGGCCAGCGGCACGTCGATCAGCGTTTCGTCGCGCTTGCGTGCCGTCACGATGATCGTGTCGGCATCCGTCGCCTCCGGCGTCGATGGCGCGGCCTGCGCAAAGGCCGAGACCGGCAGCGACATCATCGTCGTCGTGATGAGAAACATGGTGCGCAGGCGCATTGAACTATCCTCTCTTCTCCGGTGGGCTCACGCCACCTTTCAGAAAGGTTGTAGCGCCTTTCCGAACCTATCGGAAAGGTCCGAACGCTATGCCGATCGGCTCTTAGATTAGGCAGATCGGCTCACCAGCAGGAATAGCCACCGTCCGCCATCACGATGCTGCCGGTCATCAGGCTGGCCGCATCCGACGCGAGAAAATGCACGATCGAAGCGACTTCTTCGGGCGTGCCCAGGCGGCCCTGCGGCGTGCCGTCGATCCAGCGCCGGTACATTTCGCCCTCCCGGTCGGCAAAGGCGTTCAACGGCGTCGCGATATACGTCGGCGCCACGGCGTTCACGCGCACGCCGCGCCCTGCCCATTCGGCGGCAAGGCTCTTCGTCAGCTGGTGCACCGCCGCCTTCGATGCGTTGTAGTAGCTCTGCGGCTGGGGGCGGTTGACGATCAGGCCCGACATCGACCCGATGTTGACGATGCTGCCCCGACCCGCCGCCAGCATGTGCCGACCGAAAGCGCGCGCGCACCAGAAAGTACCGTTCAGATTGACGTCGAGAACATTCAGCCAGTGCTCGTCCGCAACATCTTCGGCCGGCGTTTCGCTTCGGGCGATGCCGGCGTTGTTCACGAGTATATCGATCGAGCCGACCCGCGCCGCCACGTCATCGGCAGTGCGCGTGACTGCCGCCGAATCCGTGACGTCGAGCAGGGCGGTGCTTATGGCATAGCCGGCGGCGTCGAGCCGGTCGCGCGCGCGGGCGAGCGCTGGAGCGTCGCGATCGCCGATCGTCACGTTCGCGCCGGCCTCAGCCAGCGCCTCCGCGCAGCAATAGCCGATCCCTTGCGCGCCCCCCGTCACAAAGGCGTTTCTGCCATCGAGGCGCAACCGGTCGAGATACATGAGGGCAGCCTGGCCGGTCAGGGAAGAAATGGCGCGGCCGCCATTTGCGGCTCATGAAACGCTTCTGCCGCTTCCAGACGATGCACCTGCCGGGTCTCGCGATCGAACGGCGGCCAGGGCAGCTTGCCGGTCTTGGCAAACTCGACCCACAAGCCATGGACTCGCGTTGCCAGCGCTTGCGGCGGGTGCTCGCCCACAATGCTGTCCGGGCCGGCAATTGCTGCCAGGCTGTCGAACACGAACGGTAATTCCATCGCGTGCGCGGCGCCGAGCGCGCCGTCGTATCTCGGCGAGCGCCAATCGAATTCGTAAAAGTGCGTCCGCCCCCGATGCTCCTCGGCAAAGCGGCGCGCGGGCCAGCGAAATACCAGGTCGTTCATGGCATCGGTCAGCACGTGCCCCGGTTTCTTGCCGGTCCCGAGGCCGTAGGTTTTCAGGATCGACCAGGCATTCGGGGCCGACCGCCGCAGCACGAACCAGGCCAGAAACTTGCCGAGCTTTTCGCGTAATCCCGACGGCACCAGATACAGGTTCATCTCTTCGGCATTCGTGCCGATCAGCAGCTCGATCTCGGACCCGGCACCTTTTTTGAGCGCCTCGAGCGGCAGGTCGGGCAGCACGTCGTCGCCATGCACGGGAATGAACCGGCTGATGCCGAACACCGGTTCGCGTCCGTCCCTGTCGCGCAAGTCGAGCCGCGTCGTCGGCAGCGAGACCTTCTCGACCGCGTCGAGGACCGCCTCGCTGGGCGGCTTACGCTCGAATCCCGCTTTGTCCGGCGTGACCCCCAGCAGCTTTGCCAGCTTTGCGACGAGGCGCTGGGCGACAGCGATATCGCGCGTCATGGCCCCGTGACCGCTTTCCACGATCGCGCGATGAAACAGCCCTTTGGCAAGCGGCGACACGATCAGATTGGCGATTGCCATGGCGCCGGCGCTTTCGCCGAATACCGTCACATTGCCTGGATCGCCGCCGATCGCGCGCGCATTGTCCTGCACCCAGCGGAGCGCAGCGATCATGTCGCGAAGGCCCAGGTTGGTCGGCACGCCGGGGATCGGCAGAAAGCCCTCGATGCCCAGCCGATAGTTGATGGCGATGCAGATCACCCCGTCGCGCGCAAATGTGGCCCCGTCCTGGACGCGCGCATCCTTGCTGCCGACGACAAATCCCCCGCCGTGGATGAAGACCATGATCGGTAGATCCTGACCGGCATCTGCGGGGCGCCAGATGTTGAGCGTCAGGAAATCGTCCCCCGGGACCCACCCCGTGCCGACCAATGCCCCGCCATCGAGACCCGGTACCGCGCGAACACGTTGCGGAGCATTCGGCCCGGCAGTCGTCGCCTCGCGAAGACCCTCCCATGGAACGACGGGTTGAGGTTCGGCGAAGCGGTGTGCGCCCACCGGCGGCGCGGCAAAGGGAACGCCCAGGAAGCGCTCGACGCCTTCCAGCGTTTCGCCTCCCACGGCACCGGCAGCCAGAGCGAGAAAAACACGATCCATGGTTATTGCTACCGGCGCGTACGCCGCGACGCGAGCGAATGAACTTTGCCGAGCCGCATTATTTGAATGCAATACGGGCACCAGGCTATGTTTCCAGACGCCGGCGCCGACCCATGGCGCGATCCAAAATAGCCGGGGCCGCGACGGGGCGGCCGTTTCCGCAAGGAAGGCGACGCCATCGACCGCGCCGGATTGACGGACGAGTAAACGGCTCATCGGGCTGGCTTAGCTGGAATTCGCCCCGCTTCGTCGTTCTGGCCGATTGACCGATGGGGCCACCGTCCGCAAGCCGGAACGCGTCTCAAAGACCGCCGGCTTAGTTCGAAGGCTATTGTTGCTTAATGTATATTCCCGCCTTTCTCAGGTCGGCATCGCAAGATCTGGCGATAGACCTCGGAACGGTCAACACCGTGGTCTACGTCAAAGGACGCGGCGTCGTCCTGAACGAGCCTTCGGTCGTTGCCCTTGAAACAAACAACGGCGTCCGGCGAGTCAAGGTCGTTGGCAATGACGCCAAGCTCATGATGGGCAAGACGCCGGGCAATATTGAGGCGATCCGGCCGCTGCGCGACGGCGTCATTGCCGACATCGACGTCGCCGAGCAGATGATCAAGCACTTCATCGACAAGGCGCTCGGCGGCCCGCAACGGTTTCCCCGCCGTCATGACATCGTGATCTGCGTGCCGTCGGGTTCGACCTCGGTCGAGCGCCGCGCCATCCGCGATGCCGCCACCAATGCCGGCGGAACGCGCATCTACCTCATCGAAGAGCCGATGGCGGCTGCGATCGGGGCCGATATGCCGGTGACCGAACCCATCGGCGGTATGGTGGTCGATATCGGCGGAGGCACGACCGAGGTCGCCGTCCTGTCGCTGGGCGGCCTTGCCTATTCCAACTCGGTCCGGGTGGGTGGGGACCGTCTCGACGACGCTATCGCATCATCGGTCAGGCGTCGCCACAACCTGATGATCGGCGAGATCACCGCAGAGCGCATCAAGCAGACAATCGGGCTGGCGCGTAAGCCCGAAGGACAAGGCGCGTCGATGCTCGTCCGCGGTCGCGACCTGGTAACCGGCAAGCCCTCTGAAATCGCGGTCACGCAGGCCGAAGTCGCCGAGGCCATTGCCGAGCAGGTCAACCAGATTGTGGGCGCCGTTCGGGTCGCGCTGGAAAATACGCCGCCGGAACTGGCCGCCGATATCGTCGATCGCGGAATTGTCCTGACCGGCGGCGGGGCATTGCTCGGCGACATCGATCGCGTGCTTGCCGCCGCGACCGGCTTGCCGGTGGTCGTTGCGCCCGACGCGCTGATATGCGTTGCGCGGGGCGCTGGACGAGCACTCGAAGATCCCGGGTTCGCAGGCGTGCTGACGCGTATCTGATCCCGCTTTTCAGGAAATCTTGCTCCGTCTGTATTATATGTATAATACACCCGGTATGACACTTTCCCTGACCGACATTCGCAAGTCCTACGGCCGCAGGACTGTTCTCGATGGCCTGACCCGCGATTTCCCGGTCGGTCTGACACTCCTCATCGGACCGAGCGGGGCAGGGAAGTCGACGCTGTTGCGGCTGCTCGCGACGGCCGAAAAGCCCAGTGCGGGTACGATCCGCTGGGCGGGGCAGGCTTTGCCCGGCGCGCGTCGGGCGTTGCGGCAGGCACTGGGCTATGCCCCGCAAGCCGTCGATTTGCCCGAAGACCTGACGGCGCGCGAATTTGCCCTCCACATGGCGTCGCTCAAGGGACTGGATCCCGTCGCTGCCGATGCCCAGTTCGGCGCCATCACGGAGGCGATCGGGCTGCATGCCGACATCAATAACCGGATCGCGACCTTTTCAGGGGGGATGCGGCGACGATTGATCTTTGCCCAGGCGATGCTGGGCGAGCCGCGCCTGCTTGCCCTCGACGAACCAACCGCGGAACTCGACGGGGCTACCGCGCGCAAGATGGGTGCGCAGATCCTTGAACGCGCGCGGCATGCGGTCGTGGTCATGACGACGCATCTCGCCGACGAACTCGCGCCACACGCCGTTCAGGTGCTGCGTGTCGAGGACGGTCGGGTGCACGCTGCATGAGCGCCATCGCCATCGCCCGTTCGTCGCTGACCACGGGTTTGCTTCGCTATCGACGCAGCTGGGGGCTCTGGCTGCTCCTGCTGGTCGCGCCGGTGGGCGCGCGATTCATGATCTCGGATGAAGATGGCAAGGGTATCGCCATTGCCATCGGCGACCATCTGCCCGTGCTGACGTCGCCGGTGCTGGGCGTGTGGCTGGGCATCGTCGTGACCACGCTGTTGCTGCCGATCGGCTATATCTACCTGCGGGCGAACACCAACCGGCGCCAACCCTGGCAGGTCGAGGAAGTGACCTCGGCGTCGCGCGTGGCGATGGCGCTGGGACGGTTCAGCGCGGACGTCGCGGTGTTGTTCGCGATGCTTGCCGCGCTGACGGTGGCGGGATGGTTTCTCGGCTGGCTGATGGTCAGCGGTCCGCTCGACCTTTGGGCGATCACATCTGCGCTGTGGATCGTCGCCGCGCCCGCACTGATGGGGCTGGCGGCGATCCGCATCGTGTTCGATGCGGTGCCCTGGCTGCGGGGTGGCCTGGGTGACTTTGCCTATTTCGTGCTGTGGATGACATCGATCGTGATGCCGGCCGCCGTGCAGGGCGACGCCTCGAGCCTTGCCGTCAACATGTATGACTTTCCGGGCTTCATGCGCCCCCTGGCGGGCCCGGCACCCGCGAAAGATCGCGACATCGGCATAGGCGGCATCGCGGTGAAGCCCGGTCGCGTCGCCCTGGATGTCGGGGCGGGTCTCGATGCAGACGGCTATCTTGCCTCGCGGGCGCTGTGGGGGGCGATTGCGGTGGTGCTCACGGCGCTGTCGGGGCTGATCTACCGTCCGCATACCCCACCCAGGCGTATGAAAGTGCAAAGCCGGTTTTCCCGGCTGCTCGCCGCAGGACCGCCGCCGACAGCACAAGCCGACGCACCGGCGGCACGCATGACGTCAGCGCCGTGGCTCGGACTCGTCGTTGCCGAAGCCCGGCTGGTCGGCGCCGGCAAGCTGTTCAAATGGCTCGCGCTGGGCGCCGCGATTGCCGGCATGTTCGGCGACTATCGCCATGTCGGCAGCCCGGCGGCGTTGCTGTTGCTGGTCTTTGCCCTGTCCGCTCATGCGGGACGGAGCGAGGCGCGGGGCCTCGTCGCCCTGACCGCGACGACCGCGCTCTCCCCTTGGGCGCGACGCGCCGCCTTCATGATCGCGGGGTTGGCGTGGTCGCTCGCGATGGCGCTGCCGGCAGCACTGATCGGCGTTTCTATCGCGCCGCTGACGCTTGCCGGTGCGACGGGACTCTTGGGCGCAATCCTGGCGATCGGGCTCGCGACCGTCAGCAGCTCGGGATTTGCGCCTCGGATCGTCCTGTTGATCCTGTGGTACGGCTATTTTTCGTCCTGAGCCGAACCGCATCGACGACGGGGTTGCGGTTCACGAACGGCGGATGGTCGGCAACCGCGCCGAAGCCCGCCGTTCCCGCGACGTGGCATCGATCACGCGCCAAGCCTGGTCGTTCGCCTGCCCTAATCCTGAAGCGCCTTTTGCAGCGCCCAGGCGATGATCGCCGCTAGGCTGAAAATGACCCAGGACCAGAAAACGGTCACGCCGGATACAGTCAAACTGATGATGGAAAGCAGGTCCCAGGGCAGGCCGTCCAGGTCGTGCAGAAGATAGGATGCACCGAGCGACACCACCGCGCCGATAGCAATGGGCCTGAATATCGACACGCGAATCTCCTGGTCATGCAAAGCCCGTGCGGCTCTTTGCTGACACTGGCCGCTTTGCATTCCGCACGACAATTGCACAGTGCCGAATGAAGGCGCGATGAACACGGCCATGCATCACGCTGGCGGGGCAGAGGTCCCCGCTCGCCGTGCTCTCGGGCGGGGCCGGCGCCGCAGCGCTTGGCCGGCGACCACCCCGACGACGCCGTCTGCGACGGTTGGAAATGCGTTGGTCAGCCGACCGTTTCGCGCCGCCGCCTGAAAAGGCAGCGGCGCATCGCCGGACTAAAAGGCGAAGCTCAGCTGTGCGGCGACACCGTGGCGTTCCACGTCGTCGCGGAAGCTTCCCTGGTAACCGAGCGAGACCGAAGCCGATTTGCCCACGGCATAGGCAAGTCCGACATCGACGTCGACTTCCGACCGGCCCGTATCGGCCGAGGTCACGGTGAACGCCGATCCCGCCGCCCCTGCGAAATTGGCCGTTACAGGCCGCACGCCGCTGTCGGTGCGATAGCGATACACGGCGCGTCCATAGGGTGTCAGGCCACCGGCACCGACCTTGACGTCCACGCCGGCGAGGAGGTCGGTCCGGTCCGCCTTGATGTCAGCGACCGACAGGTTGGCGGCGTTCGCGCCCGTTTCGGTAAACGCCTTCACTTTACCCGAGCTGAAATCGATGCCGACAAACGGTCGGATCTTGCTCCCGTTTGACCCCAGGTCATAGCCGATCGTGCCCACGGCACGGAACATATTGCCGTTGGTCCCCGCCGATGCGGTACGCGATGTCGCACCGACCGAAATCGTCCGCGACGCGCTGATGTCGCCATTGGCGTAGGAAAGCTGGAGATCCGCACCGATCGGGCCGGCCGTGTAGGCGGCATAGCCGCCGATCTGCCAGCTCTTGTTCTTGCCTCGGGACGTTCCCGTCAACAGGCTGATCGTCCCTTCGGAATAACCGCCTGCCACGCCGAAAGTGAGCGGCCCCGAGCCGAAATCGACACCCAGCGAGCCGCCAACGACATCCTGGTCCGAGCCGACCAAGTAATTGTTGTTCTTGCCCTTGCCCCATTGGCCGTAGAGGCTTCCCCAAATTCCCTTGGCGTTCGCCTCCAAACCGCCTTCGTGAGCCAGATGGAGCGCGATCTGCCGCGTGAACAATCTCGATTGATCGTTCAGCGCATTGGCATAGGCGCCATAGGCTTCGGGGCTGAGTTGATCGAAGAGGGTGGCGGCCTGAGCTGCCGAGCTGTTGTCGGCGGTCGTGATCAGGGTCGCGGTGTCACCCGTTGCGCCGGCAATCAGCGTCTGCAGGCCGTTCGCCACGGCCACCCGGTTCGGGTTCGCCGACGTGCCCAGCCCCGTCGCATAGGTCGTGCGCGAGATCGTCAGGCGATAGGCCTGGTTCGTTCCGGCGATGGTCACGATGCCCGTCGGCGTGAAGCTCAGGAACGGCGATAGCGTCGCGCCGGTGACGGTCGTGAACGCGCCGGTGATGCCCCCCGTCGACGTCACGATGTCATACGTCGCGCCCGACGTGTAAACGCCGACCGAAGGCGAAAGCGCCAGCGTTCCGGCAAGCGTCGTCGTGCCCGGTGCGCCGCTGACCGCGACCCGGTCATAACCGGTTCCCGCCACCGCGACCGGCGTCAGTTCGATGGCAAGCGTGCCGGCTGCGGTCTGCGTGAAGCTGCCGGTGATGTTCAGGATGGCGGGGCTGTTGCCGGGAGCGACGGTGCCCGAATTCGTCACCGCGCCGATGATTGTCCCGGTCCCCGACAGCGTGCCGGCGTTCGCCAGATTACCGGTCACGGTCCCGTTGACCTTCGTGAAGGAACCGCCCGCCCCGGTGACGCTCCCGGTCAGGGCGCCGCCAGCGATGACGTTCAGCGTTGCGGCCGATGCGACCGTGGTGGGGGCAGTATAGCTGCCCCCGACCGTGACCGAGCCCACGTTCACCGCAAGAGCACCGGTCAGCGTGCCCGTGCCGCCGAGTGCGAAGTCACCGCTGCCGACCTTGGTCAGACCCGTGCCCGCCAAGGTTCCGGTGACGCCCGTCGACCCGTTGTTACCCCCGGTTGTCAGCGTGAAACCCGCGACGTTGACGGCACCGGCACCGGCAAGGCTGCCGATAGTTTCGTTGCCGGCCAGCTGGAACGTCGCGCCTGCCGCCACGGTGACCGCCGAGATGTCGGCGATGCCGGTGCCGCTTGTGATGAGGGTGCCGCCCGAGATCGTCGTCGCGCCGGTCGCGGTGTTGGTTCCCGTGAGTGTGACGGTGCCCGAATTGAGCTTGGTGAGGGTTCCGGTCCCGCTCAAATTCCCGGCGTAGGTGCCTGCTCCCGCCTGATCGAAGACGAGCGCGGCGTTGTTGACGATCGCGCCCTGCAGCGATGTCGTCGTACCGGTCAGGGTGCCCGCCGACACCGTCGTCCCGCCGGTATAGGTATTCGCGCCGGAAAGCGTGAGGTTTGCCGTGCCGGCCTTGGTCAATCCGCCGGCGCCCGAGATCACGCCCGACAGGGTCGTTGCCGCGCCGGTATCGACGGTGCCGCCGCCGCTGCCGAGCGTAATGACATTGGCCAGCGTCGTCGCACCGGTCGTCGACAGCGTGCCCCCGCCAAAGGCCAGCGTGCCCGTACCGATGTTGCTCGCGGCAGCGATCGACACCGCGCCGCCGTTCAGGTTCGTCGTGCCCGTGAAGGCCGAGTTGGTGCCGCCGAGGGTCAGCACGCCGGCTCCTGCCTTGGTCAGCGTGCCCGCCCCCGTCAGCGTGCCTGCATAGGTGCCGGCCGTCGGTTGAGTGAACAGCAGCGTCGTTCCGGCATTTGCAAGAATGGCGCCCTGAAGCGACGTCGAATTGCCTTCCAGCGTGCCGGCGCTGATCGTCGTGCCACCGCTATAGGTGTTGGCGCCCAGCAGGGTCAGCGTGCCGGTGTTGACCTTGGTCAGCGATCCCGCACCGCTGATCACGCCGCTCAGCGTGAGATTGCCCGCACCGCTGTCGACGGTGCCCAGGCCCGCCGTGGAAACCGCGTTCGCGAGATTGAGCCCCGACACGCCCGCCGTGAGCGTCGTGCCCGTGGCGAGGGAAACCGCACCCGTCCCGAGCGCGGTGCTCGAGCCGACCGTCACGAGTCCGGCGGTCACGGCGGTGCCGCCGGCATAGGTGTTCGCACCGTTGACGATCAGGTTGCCCGCGCCGATCTTGCTGATCGACCCCGCGCCGCTGATGACGCCGCCGAGCGTAAGAACGCCCGCACCCGTGTTTACGGTGCCCACGCCTGCCGTCGATACGGCATTTGCAACGACCAGACCCGACACGCCTGCCGCCAGCGTCGTGCCGTTCGACAAGGCAACGGCGCCGGTCCCGAGCGCGGTGTTCGTCCCGATCGTCACCGTGCCTGCCGTCACGGCCGTGCCGCCGGTATAGGTGTTGGCGCCGTTGACGATGAGATTGCCCGATCCGCCCTTGCTGATCGATCCGGCACCGCTGATGACGCCGGAAAGCGTAAACACGCCCGACCCGCTGTCGATGCCGCCGACGCCTGCCGTCGTCACGGCATTGGCGACGACCAGACCCGATACGCCTGCCGCCAGCGTCGTGCCGTTCGACAGGGCAACGGCGCCCGTCCCGAGCGCGGTGTTCGTGCCGACGGCCAGGGTCCCTGCCGAGACGTTCGTCCCGCCGGTATAGCTGTTCGCGCCCGACAATGTGAGCACTGCTGTTCCGCTCTTGGTCAGCGCACCGCTACCCGAGATGATTCCCGAAAGCGTCGTCGCAGCGCCCGAGTTCACCGTTCCGCCGTTCGCGCCCAGCGTGACCGCATTGGCGAGCGTCGTAGCGCCCGTCGTCGTGAGCGTACCCCCGCCAAAGGCGAGCGTACCCGTACCGATGTTGGCGGCCGATGCGATGGAAACGGCGCCTGCATTCAGGTTGGTCGTGCCCGTGAAGCCCGAATTGGTGCCGCTCAGCGTCAGCACGCCGGCACCTGCCTTCGTTACGGCTCCTGCGCCGGTCAGGGCGCCTGCATAGGTGCCGTCGGTCGGCTGGGTGAACAGCAATGTGCCCCCCGCATTCGCCCGAATGGCACCCTGCAGCGAGGTCGTGTTCCCCTCCAGGGTACCCGCGTTGATCGTCGTGCCACCGCTATAGGTGTTGGCACCCGTGAGGGTGAACGTGCCCGTGCCCTGCTTGGTCAGCGCTCCCGCGCCGGAGATAATCCCGGCATAGCTGGTGTTGCTCGCGTCGCCCGTGGTCAGGCCGGACGTCAGAACCACCGTTCCGCCATTGCCGGCAAGACTGCCGATCGTCTCGGCATTCGTCACCAGCAGGCGGCCCGCCGTTGCAGGCGGGCCGGCGGCCGCATTGACGATGACCGCTGTCGTGTCGCCGATCGCCGCGCCGCCGGTCAACTCGAGGGTACCGTCGTTGACCGTTGCCGGACCGGTGAAGGTGTTGGCGCCGGAAAAGACGAGTGCGCCCGATGTGATCTTCGTCAGCCCGTTGGCGCCTGAAATGACGCCGGCAAAACTGCCTTGGCCCACGGTAAGCGCACCGCCGGACAGCGTGATCGATCCATTGCCGCTTATCGCCCCGAGCGTTTCGGCGGCGCCGATGTCGAGGATGCCTGGAGCCGTGACGACGACGCTGCCGGTATCGACGATCGCCGCCGAACCGATCAGGCGCAACGTTCCTTGCGTGATCGTCGTGATCCCCGTGTAGGTATTGGCGCCCGAAAAAGTCGTGACGGCCGTGCCGGCACCGCCGATGTTGACCGCCCCGGCCCCGGAAATGACGCCCGAAAACGTCCCGGCGGCGCCATTGGTGAACGCGAGCGTCGCATTGTTCGTGATCTTGTTCGCGCCAAGGAACGAGGCACTCGGCGCGATCAGCGTGCCCGCGTTGACGTTGATCCGGTCGTCGAGCGCGATCGCCTGCCCCAGCGTCCAGCTACCCGATCCGTCCTTGTTCAGGACGTCGAAATTCGTCACCGCGATGTTCAGCGTATCGGCGGTCGTCCCCGTCAACTGGATGGTGTTCGTACCCGCGGTCGCCGCGGTCAAAGTGCCCGTGGGCACCGTCGCGGTGGCATTGAAGCTGATGAAATTCGTGCCGGCACCCATGTCGATGTTGCCGGTGAGCGTTCCCGTGTTGGTAATCGTGTCGTTGCCCGCCCCGAGCACGATGTTACCGACGAAGGCGCCGCTGTTCGTCACCGTCGTATCGGCCGTCGCCGTGAGATTTCCGGTGAAGTTGCCCTGGTTGTTGAAGGCCAGCGTCCCCGCCGACGTCACATTGCCGATCACCGTTCCGGTGCCGGCAATCGTCTTCAGGTTATTGAAGGTGTTGACCTGCGTCGTCGTGGTGGTCCCGAAAACGGTATTGCCGGTCAGGCCGAGCGAGACGGCCGCGTTGCTGACCGTGCTTCCGCCACCGGCCGAGATCGCTGTCTGTCCGGCAGCAACCGTCACCGTTCCCTGATTGTTGACTGCGCTTGCCGTGCCGACCGTCAGCAAGGGGCCGGTGGCCGCTGCACCGCCCACGGTCGCACCGTTGACCACATCGATCGTCACGCCGTTGACGGTCGGGTTGTCGATGCCGGCCTTGTAGCCGTCGGGGTCCGACAACAGACAGGTGACATTCGTACCATTCGCGTTGGCAAGACAGTCGGCAAGAGCAGCGCTCGGCATCAGCAAAAGGGGTGCCGGCAACAAGGCAGTCGACATCAGCAAGCGATTTGTGAACGTCAGCGATTTCATGAAAACCCCCTCAGGTGAGCAGCCAATACCCCAAAACTGGTCGCCCGAACGGTGGATTTCTTCCGCGGGGCGGCAATTTATTCGTACAAATGTGCGCCCGCGAGATGGTTAACCATCTTCGACCGCGGAAATAGAATTGATCCGGGGCCTCCGCAAGGCCTAGTTTCGAGTGCGCAGCTTTCTCCAGCAAAAACAGATACTTCGCCTGCCGTGAAAAGGCTCGTACCGATGAAAACAGTCCCCCGCTCAGCTGCGTGATTGCCCCATCCGGTGCCGTTCGGACGCTGGCCGCTCTGGAAAACCGTCGATCTTGGCGAGCGGCGGCGTTGCGGGCAAAACGGAAAACCGTCGGCCGCCATGTGCCCGCGGCCGTGCAGCCTTCAGCCTTGGATCGTCGAGCAGGACCGTCTCCCGCGGTTACCGTTCGCAATAATCGGTTGGAGCCCAACTTGTCTCTGGCTCGGACCATGGTGCACCCGGTCGGAGGATCAGCGCAACGAGGCTCTTTCGTCCCCGGGCGGAAGCCTGCACATGGATACCGCTCTGGACGATATAGCTGTGCCCCGCCGTGATCCGATGTCGGACCGTCGGGGTCTCGACGCACTGTTCGCCGTCGATGACATAGAACGCTTCGGAGCCGGGATGCGAATGCACCCGCGTGCGCATTGCCGGCGGGAACGTCGACGTCAGAAAGCGGACCGTCACCGTGCCCACCGGCGGCACATCCATCGGGCCGATTGGCGTCGCGGGCTTGCCGCTGCTTATCCGATCGTTGCGCGCGCCGATCACGAGCAACCAGACCCTGTCGTGCGCGGTCACCGCTTTGCTCGAACGGTGCTGTCGCGCCTCGGCCTCGGCGGCCGCCAAGTCGGCGAATTCGGCGATATGCCAGTATAATTGTCTTGGGGCATTCTCGACGCTCAATTCGGCGAGCAGATAGCAGCCGGCTTCATTCACATGTTCGCTGGCGGGCGCCGTACATCCTCCGGGAACGACAGGCGCCGGCGTGGCCGCAGCCGCGGCCGCGCTCAAGAGCAAGCTCAACATTGTGAAAAGCCTCCAGTATTTGTCATGACGCAGCATCGCATGATTTCGGGCGGCGACGCCAGATCGTTGTCACCGGCGTGTTTTCGCGCCGGCGGGACGTGTGCCTCACGGCGCAGAATGGCGGTCGCCCCGCCTGCAACAGGCTGCGCCGAGTTCAGCCGCGCGTCGGCGTCGGCAACATGCTGATCAGGCGCCGGATGTATTAGCGGTTGCGGTCCGTACCATTTGAAGCCCTGTCTCGGCCGCTCGGCCGTGGCGCCGATCGACGCGCCGGCATCATCCTCGCAGTTCGTGACATATGCGCAACAGCGAACGCAGTTTCCATCCCGCCCCTGTTGTTACAAATCGATGACCTGATAGCCTTCCCCCCTCCCCGTATGGTCGGGGCAGCGGCTCGCGGTCGAGGCACAGCCGGATCGCTTGCGCACAGATCGGGAACGTCAAAAATGGCACGTGGATTCAAGTCGCGACTGCTCCTCACTACAGTTTTTGTTGCATCGGGATGGACGCCCGCTCTCGCTCAGTCCGGGTCCGCCAATGCACCGGTGACAAGCCCGAATGCGGCGTCCCCGGCGCCGACGGACGAGGACGCCATCATCGTCACCGGCTCGCGCATCCTGAGGCCGGAAATCTCGCTGCCAAACCCGGTGGTGTCGGTCTCCGCCGACAATCTCTTGCAGTCGGGCAAAACGGATATAACCAGCGTACTCCTCGACACGCCCGCCCTCGTGGGGTCGCTCGGCAACGGGGCGAATGCGGGATCGAACAGCCAGCAAGCCGGTGGCTCATCGAGTTCGGCCAATGTCGGCACCACGGTTCTCGATCTGCGGAACCTGGGTTCGCAGCGCACGCTGGTGCTCGTCAACGGGCGGCGGCACGTGAACGCCTATCCCGGCGAGAACTCGGTCGATGTGAACACCATTCCGATCGACCTCGTCGAACGCATCGACGTCCTGACCGGTGGCGTTTCGGCGATCTACGGTGCGGACGGGGTGTCGGGCGTCGTCAACTTCGTGCTGAAGCGCAAGTTCGAAGGGCTGATCGCGCGCGGTCAGATCGGTATTTCGTCGCGTGGCGATGCCGGCAACCGGTTCGGATCGATCGTCGCAGGACAGAATTTCGCCGATGGGCGCGGCAATGTCACGCTCGCCTACGAGTATAACCAGTCGGACCGGCTGAGCACCCGCGCGCGCGACTATCTCGGCGATCCGCTCAAGAATTTCCAGCTGTTGCGCGACCCCGCGGACTTTCCCGACAACCCGGCCGTGCCCGACCGCCGGTTGTTCAATAACGTCAGCTGGGCGGACAGCGCGCCCAATGGTGCCGTCGATCTCAACGGCGACGGCGTCGTCGATTTCGACGGCGACGGAAAGCCTTACGACGCAGGGACGTTTCTCAGCGGCACTGGTGGTCGTGCCATCAACAGCTCATCGAACACCCCTACGGCCGGCTATTTCGGCGACATCAACCCCTATCTCGAAAGGCATAACGTCAATCTGCTGACCAGCTTCGAGTTCAGTCCGGCCCTTCGGTTTTTCGGGGAGGGGAAATATGTGCACATCAACGCCTTTACCGAAGTCCAGCCGTCCTTCGACTTCGCAACCTTCCTGACGCCCGACAACTATTACCTGCAGCGGCGTTTCGGGGCGGCTGCCGTCGACGGCGCCTATGTCAGCCGGGACAATTTCGATTTCGGCGTCAACACCGAAACGGCGAAGCGCGACACGTATCGCGCGGTCGTGGGCTTCGACGGCGCACTCAGCCAGGGCGAGCACAGCGGCAACCTCCATTACGAAGTGTCCTATGTCTACGGGCGCGCCGACTCCGTCGTGACCTCGGGCAATACGCGCGTGACGGACCGCTATTATGCGGCGCTCGATGCCGTCGTGGATCCACGCACCGGCAACGTGACCTGTCGCATCAACCTGCCGGGCGAAACGTTGATCGATCAGAACAACTACGGCGGCGTGCTTCCCATCGGCCTCGGCACGGCGACGGGCGCGCCGCTCAGCTTCAAGCCCGGCCAGTGTTCACCGATCACGATCCTGGGTGCGAACCAGAGCTCGAAAGCGGGCCGCGATTTCGTGTTTATCGACGACGTGACGCGCGCGTCGAGTACCCAGCATGTGGTTTCCGCATCGCTCAGCGGGGATCTCGGCTTTCTGTTCAGCCTTCCGGGTGGGCCGATCGGATTTGCGGTCGGTGCGGAATATCGCAAGGAAAAGACGCGTTCCACCCCCTCGGCCTTCGCCCAGGGCGGCTTCTTCGACGGTGGGGCGCAATCATTGCCCAGCGGGGGCCAGTTCGATGTCAAGGAAGTCTATGGCGAGATCAACATCCCGCTGTTGTCGAAAGTGCCGTTTGCCGAAGACTTGTCGTTTGGCGGGGCGGTGCGTTTCTCCGATTATTCGACCATCGGCTCGACCACGACCTGGAAGCTCGACGGCTCCTATTCGCCGATCCGCGACATCACGTTCCGCGGAACCTACTCGCGCGCCGTCCGCGCGCCGAACATCACGGAACTGTTCAGTCCGCTGCAGGGCGTCCAGAATTTCCTGAACGATCCCTGCGATCCGACCTTCATTGCCGAAGGAACGCAGTACCGCGTCGCCAATTGCAAGGCGGCGCTCACGGCGGCAGGCCTGACGCCGGCGCAGATCCTGGCGTTCAGCCCGGCGACGGATCCCAAGCAGAGCACCAGTCAGGTCGGTCTGCAGGGCGGCAACCCGAACCTCAAGGCGGAAACCGCGAAGACCTGGACGGCAGGCATCGTCCTGCGGCCTCGTTTCATTCCGGGGCTTTCGGTCACCGCCGACTGGTATGACATCAAACTGGCGAACGCGATCAACACGCCCGACGTCAACGAAGTCTTCAAGCTGTGCGTTGACCAGCCGACCCTGAACAATGTCTTCTGCAGCTCGTTCAAGCGGAACCCGACGACCGGCTATCTCGAGAAATATGTGGTCTCGGCGCAGAATGTTGCTGCCTTCACGACGTCCGGCCTTGAGATCAGCGCCAATTACCGTGCACAGCTCTCCCCCGCCTTGGGGCTGATCAACTTCCGGCTGTCCGGAGGCTATCTGAATGATCTGACATTCGTGGCGACAGTTGGCGGCGTGCCCGAGCAGCAGCGCAACCGCACGAGCAGGCCCAATTATTCGGGCAACCTCGACGTAACCTGGATCAAGGGGCCCCTGACCGTGAACTATGGATTGGCGTGGCAGGGCAAGACCCAACGCTACACGACGATCCAGCTCGCCGCCCAGCCTGACCTGTCCGATCCGAAATACTTTCTGTACAAGGAGCGCTGGGAGCACGACATCCAGATAAGCTACGACATTGCCGACCGGTTCACCCTTTATGGCGGCATCAATAACTTTACGGATCAGCAGCCCGACATTGCCGCCGGCTATGGATATCCGGTGAGCGCCGTCGGACGCTCCTTATATGTGGGCGCCAAGATCAAGCTCGATAGGCTCATGTGACACGACACTTGCAGCCTGGGCGGCAGTGATCTGAGATCATCGGCTCAAGTCGGGGACGGTGCGGAGACCTTGCTCCGCGCCGTCCCCAGCGACGTGAGCGACCGCAGATCGGCTTCATCCATCGGAACCGAAACCTCGGCCGCCTCGCTTGTGCGTCCCGGCGGGGCATTGCGCGGCTCATGAACGGAATGTCGCACCCTTCCGCCTGTCCAGGTGTTATGGGAAGAGTTCGAAGCTCGCGCGAAAGAAGATTATGACCGATCAGCGTGATTTGCCGCATTCTCCCGGTCCTGCCGGGGGGTGGGGATCGCTTAAGGGAATTGCCCGGATCTTCGGCGAAAGCTGGTCCTCCCCGGCGGCGCTCGCGACGCTCGGCGATCTGAACAAGCCCAAGGGCGTGATGTGCGTCTCCTGTGCCTGGCCCAAGCCGGCGAACTACTCTGCCTTCGAATTCTGCGAGAATGGCGCCAAGGCGACCCTGTGGGAGTCGACCAGCGCGCGCTGCACTCCCGCGTTCTGGGCAGAGGATGGCCACAGCGTCACGGCACTGCGGGAATGGGCCGACCATGATCTCGAAATGACCGGGCGTCTGACGCACCCGCTGCGTTATGACGCGGCAAGCGATGTCTATGTCGCGGTGAGTTGGGACGAGGCGTTCGCCGGGATCGGCGCGGCGCTCAAGCAGATCGAACCGAATGACGCGGTCTTCTACGCGTCGGGCCATGCCGGGCTGGAGGCGTCGTACCTGTACGCCTTGCTCGCGCGCGCGTTCGGCACCAACAATCTGCCGCAGAGCTCCAACATGTGCCACGAAACGACCTCGGTCGGTTTGACCAAGGTGATCGGATCGCCCGTGGGGACGATCATATGGGACGATCTGGCCAAGGCCGACGCGTTTTTCTTCTTCGGTCAGAATCCCGGCACCAACAGCCCGCGTTTTCTTCATCCCCTGAAGGACGCGAAGGAGCGGGGCGCGAAAATCGTCACCTTCAACCCGATCATCGAGCAGGGGCTGGTGTCGTTCGTCGACCCGCAGAGCCCGGCCGCGATGCTCACCGGCAAAGCGACGAAGATTTCGGACCAGTATCACCAGTTGAAGGCCGGTGGCGACATCGCGGTGTTGCTCGGCATGTGCAAGGCGGTGGTCGAAGCCGACGACGCGGCGACGGCGGCGGGCGCTCCCGCCGTGATCGACCACGCGTTCGTCGCGGAACATACGACCGGTTTCGACGCCTTCGTCGCGAAGTGCCGCGATGCCGACTGGGCCGAGATTGCGCAGGAAAGCGGCCTCACCGAAGCGGCGATCCGCGCGGCGGCGCAAGTCTATATCGAGGCAGACCGCGTCATCGGCGTCTACGGCATGGGCCTGACCCAGCATGCGCATGGATCGCTCAATGTGGCGATGCTGGTCAACCTGCTGTTGCTGCGCGGGAACATCGGCAAACCTGGCGCCGGCTGCTGCCCGGTACGCGGCCATAGCAATGTCCAGGGACAGCGCACCGTCGGCATTGCCGAAAAGGCGCACCTCGTCCCGCTCGATACGATCGACGCCTTGTTCGGCATCGAGGCGCCCCGCGACGACGGGATGAACATCGTCGAGGCAACCGAGGCGCTGTTCGCGGGCAAGGTGCGCGCCTTCGTTTGTCTGGGCGGCAATCTGTTGCGCGCGGTGCCGGATCAACAGCGGCTGGAGAAAGCCTGGGCCGCGCAGGATTTGACGGTGATGGTGTCGACCAAGCTCAACCGCAGTCATCTCTTCCCCGGACGCGACGCTTATATCCTGCCGTGCCTTGGCCGCTACGAGATCGACGCGCAGGCGAGCGGCCATCAGGTCGTGACCACCGAGGACAGCTTTTCGATGATCAACGCCTCGATCGGCAAGCGTGCGCCTGTTTCGGATGCGGTCAAAAGCGAATTGGCGATCGTGACCGGCATCGCCAAGGCGACGCTTGCGCCCCATGACAAGCTGCGCTGGGATGCCTGGACCAGCGATTACGGGCGCGTCCGCGACTTGATCGAACTGACCTATCCCGAGGATTTTCGCGATTACAACGCGCGCATGTTCGAACCGGGCGGCTTTTACCGGGGTAATGGCGCGCATAACCGGGTTTGGAAGACGGAAAGCGGCAAGGCGGTGTTCACGGCGCCAGGCCAGCTCAATTCGGTCGGTTTCCAGGATGCACCGGGACGCTATCGCCTGATGACGATCCGCTCGAACGACCAGTTCAACACGACGATCTACGGCTATTCGGACCGCTTCCACGGGATCGAGGGCACACGCGACGTGCTGTTGATGAATCCCGACGATATCGTCGAGGCGGGTTTGCAGGAGGGGCAGGCGGTGCGGATGATCACCGACGCCGACGACGGCATCGATCGGCAGCTCGGCGGGTTGAAACTGACCGGTTACCTCCTGCCGCGCGGGACGGTCGCGTCCTATTATCCCGAGTGCAACGTGCTGGTCCCGATCGGGCTGCATGACGAACTGTCCAAGACGCCCGCGTCGAAATCGGTGCCCGTGCGGATCGTCGCAGACGCGGTCTGAGCCGCGCGCGCGGGGCACCCCCCGTCTTGCCCTGCCGGTCACGGCTCGTGCGCGCGAAGAAACGGCGATGCGGCCGACCTCGTCTGCATCGATAGACGGGACGAGATCCACAAAAGGACGCGTCGACCCGACCCTGGCTAGTGAAACCACGTATATAATGAACTGTTGGTTGAGTGGCTCACGGGGCGTAAAATGACAGATACTACCGGGGTGATCGGCACGCTGCGAACGGCGCAGCAATGACGTACGGCTCTCCGTCACGGGCTGCGCGCTGGCAGCAGATCCTCGGCAATCCGTTTCTAAGGCGCGATGCACAGCTCGCGCTGGCATATCTGCTGACGGCCAGCATCGCGCTGCTGTTCAGCCGGTTCGCAAACGGCATGGCGATGTCGTGGTTCGCGACCTCGCTCCTCGTTCCCCGCCTGGCGCTGACACGAAAGCAGCATTGGCGGCGCCCGGTCCTGCTATGTGCATTGGCCGGCATGATCGCCACGGCCACCTTCGGGGCAGGGCCTGCCGCAGCGCCGCTCTTTGCCGCTGCATCGATGCTCGAAGCCGTCCTCGGCGCCGTCATTCTGCGCCGCTACATGCCCGACGGCCGGTATTTCGACACCGTGCGGCGGGTCGGTACCTTCATGGCGATCGTCGGCGTTCTCGCCCCCGTGGCTTCGGCATTTGTCGGCGCCAGTGCGGCGACGATGGCAATCCGGATACCTTATCCATCGGCGTGGCTGAACTGGATTGCAGCGCATGGATTGGGCGCCCTGACCTATATGCCGATCGTGGCGCTTCTCATGCGCCCGAACACGCGGTCCCGCTTGCGAGAGATCAGACAGGCCTGGAATGCGACCGACTGGTGGCTGGCCATCCTGACACTTGCGCTCAGCGTCATCGTCTTCGCCCAGACGACGTTGCCGATGCTGTTCCTGGTGATGCTGCCCCTGACCCTGGTGACGATGCGTCACGGACGGCTGGGCGCCAGCGCGTCGATCTTCGTGATCACGATCGTCGGCGGCGGATTGACGGTCGCGGGGCTCGGACCCGTCACGTTGATCAAGGGGCCGCCTGCCGAGAAGGTCGTGTTCTTTCAGTTCTTTCTCGCCACCTGCATCGTCATCGCGCTTCCCATGGCCGCCGAGCTCAATCGGCGGCGCTACGTCAACCGGCGCCTGCAAGAGAGCGAGGCATTGTTCCGGCTCATGACGAATCGCTCGGGCGACGCGCTCTTCAATCTCTCGCTCGACGGGATCATTCGGTACGTGTCGCCGTCGGTCACGACGATCGGCAATTACACACAGGCGCAGCTGATCGGCACCCAGTCGATCAGGCTGGTCCATGAAGACGACCAGGAGGCGGTGCGCCAGGCGCACATCGACGCCATCACCCACACGGACGAGACATTCGTCTTCGAGTATCGCGCCTTGACGGGCGACCGCCGCGTGGTCTGGTTCGAGACGCATACGCGCGCCATGGTGGACGAGCATGGGCAAGCCGTCGGGGTGGTCAGCGCTGTCCGCGACGTCTCGCATCGCAAGGCGCTCGAAGGTCGGTTGTCCGATGCCGCGAGCAAGGACCCGCTGACGGGACTGGCCAACCGGCGGGTGTTCGACGAGCGGCTCGAGACGGCGCTGGCACGCAGCCGCGACGGTGCTTCGGCCGGATGCCTCGTCATTGCCGACATCGACCACTTCAAGCGGGTCAACGACAAGTTCGGTCATCCATGCGGTGACACGGTGCTGCGCGACGTGGCCGCGATACTGAGCGGATCGCTGCGTGGCACGGACACGATCTGCCGCATCGGCGGCGAGGAGTTTGCGCTGATCCTGTGGGGTCTGGATATTGAGGACGGCTATGCACTGTGCGAGCGCGTACGACAGCGCCTCGCTCGGACACCGATCGAAACGCTTTCGGGCCCTGTGAACGTCACGATCAGCATGGGCATCGTCGACATTGGCAGGCATGTCCTGGCGGGCGAAGCCGTCCAGGCCGCCGACCATGCGCTGTACGACGCCAAGAATGCGGGCAGGAACCGGCTGGCGATCGCCGCCTAGATTACCGGTGCCGCCGCGACCGCCGAATGGATCGATGGCCGGCGTTTTGCAAAAAAAGTCGCGACGGATTCCCTGGCGTGCTGCGTTGAGGGAGTGGCTGACGCCTGCGATCTGCGGTCAGCCGGCGTATGAAGGAGCGTATCATGAAGCGATTATTGCTTGCCGCGATTGCCGCCGGAGCGGCCATGACGGCTGTTGCACCTGCTGAAGCACGGCAGGGCTGTGGCGTCGGCGCGCACCGGGGCCCCGGCGGTTACTGCCGCCCCAACCGTGGGCGCGTCGTTGCCGGGCCGGCAATCCGGATCGGCGTCTTCTATCCTGGCCGTGGCTATTGGGATGGCCGACGCTATTGGAAACAGCGCTATCGCTGGCACGGCGGCTGGCGGTACCGGTAAGGATCGAGGGTTCGGGCGCGCCGATCCCGGCGCTCCCGGCCCCGGTCATTCGCCTGAAATGTCCGGTCCTTCGACACGTTTACGCCACGCCGACGCCGACCGTTTCGGGCGTCGTATCGGGCTGCGCACGGCACCAGGAATATCCCTGCGGCGGCATCCCAAGGGCGGAAGACCCGCCGAACCGCTGCGCGCGAATGGCAGCGTTGAGCACCGGGCAGCGATCCACGAACGGCCGGAATCGCCTCTCCGGCCCTGAACGTCGCGCTTCCAGTCCTTCGGCGGCATGCTATGATTGGCCCATGAAAGCGTCATGTCAGTGCGGACAGCTGAGGGTTGCGGTCCCGGGCCCGACCGCGGCCGTCGTCGCCTGTCATTGCAAGGCCTGTCAGAAACGCTCTGGTTCACCCTTCGGCGAAGCCGCCTACTGGCCGCACGACGACGTTTCGATCGAAGGCGAAGCCGAACAATATGATCGGCCCACCGACCTCGGCGGTGTGTTCAGCCAGTTCTTCTGCCCGCAATGCGGCACCACCGTCTACATCCGAGGGACGAAGAACCCGAGCGTGACCGGCGTTCCGATCGGCTTGTTTGACGACCCGCATTCGATGCAGCCGATCCGGTCGGTATGGGAGGATTTCCGTCACCCGTGGGTCGAGATCCCCACGGCCGTTCAGCACTTCCCGCGCGCGCGGATCGACTGAAGCGGAAAATCCGGCCTGTCGGCCGTCGGGCGCGCGGCAGCAAGGCGTCGCACGTCGAGCCACGGCGGCTTGCGGAGCGAAACTGGCGCAAGCCGTAAAGGTAGCGGGAGCCCGGCGCAGCTAGCGCAGCTTGCGCGCCCACTCCACGGCTTGAGCGGACTGCAACAGTTTCAAGCCGCCGACGCCCGTCGTTGCCGTCGCCTTGAGGCCATCGATGAGCTGCTCGGGCTTGAGCTCAGGCCGGACTGCCAGCATCGACGCTGCCGCCCGGGCCACGAGCGGCGCCGCCATGGACGTGCCGGTCCCTCGGGTCTGCATGCCGCCCGGCGCCCGAAGCGGCACGCTTTCGCCCCATGCATAGATCGATATGCTCTTCCCATAGGTGGTGAAACCGGTCGGGAGACCGTTGATTCCCGTCGCGCCGACGACGATCAGATTGGGCGCCGTAATCGACTGGGGGGCGGATGCCAGGATTTCATCGCTCTGGTTGCTGTTGCCGGCCGATGCGACGAACAAGATGTCCGGGCATGACTGGATCAGGCGCTTCAGTGCCGCTTCGGCTGTCGCGAACATCGCGCGGCCGCGAGCCGCGGCTTTGCTGTCGTCGGTCTCGCCACCCGTGCGGAGAAGGCGTTCGGCTATTTCGCTGGCGTTGATGCCCCAGCTCATGTTCACCACCCGGACGTTTGCCCCGCGCAGCCGTGGACCGGCAGCCTCGATGGTCTTCACCCATCGCGCGATTTGCGGCTCATCGACGGGCACCGGGCGGGGGTTCTCCCCGAAAGGAAGGGCCGCAACATTGTAAAGGCGCACGAAAGGCGCGCCGTCGGCGATTTCACTGGCAACCTCGGTGCCGTGATTGCGCGTCCCCATCTCGCTGTAGAGCAGCGCGTCCATTGCTTGGTCGGCTTGACCGGCGTCGCGCGCGCGTTGCGCAAACAATGTCGCCTCGCCCGTGTCGGCCCCGGCGCGAAGATCTATCTCGCCCTTCGCAAGCGCCATCTGAAACGCCAGTTGCGGCGCAAGCTCCGGCGAAGGCAGGTAGAGCGGGCTCGCCATCGGCTCGAGGTTGTAGCCATAGGTCGGCCCGTTCCAGTCGTCCGCGACGCCATTCCCGTCATTGTCTTGCCCGTCGAGCGGCTCGTTCGGGTCGATCGCGAGCTGGCTCCCGAACAGGGCGGCGTCGTATCCGCCATCCCAGATCGCCACATTTACCGGCTTTGCAGCAGCAAACACGGACGCGGACGGTTCGCGCGCCTTCCAGATATCGAGCGGCGCGGTTTTGGGGTCGGAAAGCCATTGGCGAAACGCGGATGCGTATTCGTTCCGACACGGCGGGATCAGATCGACTTGCGCGCGCCACCCCGCCAGCCTCAATCCCTCGAGCAGCGACAGGCCGCCGCGCTTGAGGACGCCGGGATCGATGTCCGCTTCGGCGATTCCGGCCAGGAAGCCACCGGAAATCGACTGCACGGCAAGCAGTCGATCTCGCACCTCGTCGCGCGTTTCGGCGGGGTTGCTGGCGCCGATCGTCGCCGCCATCAGGCTTCTGCCCGCCGAACAATCAATGGCGCGCTTGCCCGAGGTCGACGCCGCCATCACGGCCTGCACCAGCATGCCAAGCGAACGTTGCTGCGGCTTTTCGGCGGCAGCCCGCGCCTCGGCAACCAGCGCCAGCGCATCGGCGGGGCGGCGCTGAAGCAAGGCGATCGCTGCCAGGCCTTCGCGCAGACTCTTCGCAAGTGCCGGGTCGGCGATCGTGTACGTCTGCCGGATGCGTTCGGCCTCCGCGCGCAAGGCAGGCAGTGTTTCGGTCAGGAAAGCCTTGCCCGTAAAGGCGCGGCTCGGCGGAGCCGCCAATTTGAAACGGCTGGGGGGTAACTCGCTCGCTGCGCGCAACACCGGCCGTTCGGCGCCATGAGCAACCGACATCGAGATGAATGCCATAACGACGACGGTTGCAAATCTCTGCATTTTCAATGCCTCCAAGCGGACGCAAAATACATCACAAGGAAATGCGCGTGTCCAGCGGTGCCCCCCGCACCTTGCTGGCAGAGCAGCCGCCCTCAAAAAGAACCGGCGATGCCGCTGCCGATGCGCTGCACTAAGCCTCCGGACGGAGGCATGACGGCCCGAAAACTTTACGCTCGGCTTATGCGCAAAGCGTTTTCCCCTCGCGAAAGCTAACGCACCGATCGCGCATAGCCCGGCCTCGATTTGCAAAGGCCTGCTATGCCCACCGACCTCCTTCTCGGCGCGATCACCCTCGCGATAGTCTTCGTCTACCTCATCGCCGTGCTCGCCCGGCCCGAGCGATATTGAGGGCGATGCGATGACCATGACCGGATGGGCGATGATCGCCCTGTTTACAGTCCTCTTTGTCGCGATCGCCAAGCCGGTGGGCGACTGGCTCCATGCGCTCTATGCGCGCGAGACGCTGCCGCTCGCCGTCGTCGAACGCGGCATCTACAGACTGGCTGGCGTAGATCCTGCGGCGGAGCAGGGCTGGCGCGCCTACGCCTGCGCGTTGATGATCTTCAACCTGGCGGGGATCGCCTTCCTGTTCGCCGTCCTCAAGCTCCAGGGCGTGCTGCCCCTCAATCCGCAAGGGTTCGGCGGCGTCGAGACGCTGCTCGCGTTCAACACGGCGGTCAGCTTCGTCACCAACACCAACTGGCAGAATTACGGCGGTGAGACGACGCTGTCGCATTTGTCGCAGATGCTCGGGCTGACGGTCCAGAACTTCCTGTCGGCGGCGTCGGGCCTTGCGGTCGCGTTCGCGCTCATTCGCGGTTTTGCGCGCAAACAGGCGCACGGCATCGGCAATTTCTGGGTCGATGTGACGCGGGTGACGCTCTACCTGCTGCTCCCGGCGTGCCTCGTGCTGGCGCTGGCCTATGTCGCGCTCGGCGTCCCCCAGACGTTCGCCGCGTCGGCCACGGCTACGACGGTCGAAGGGGCCAGGCAAACGATCGCCCTCGGGCCGGTCGCCTCGCAACTGGCGATCAAGATGCTCGGCACCAATGGCGGCGGTTTCTTCAACGCCAATTCCGCCCATCCCTTCGAAAACCCGTCTGCCGTCACCAATTTTCTCCAGATGCTGTCGATGTTCGCGATCGGCGCCGGGCTGACGCTCACTTTCGGCAAGGCGGTGGGCAATGTTCGACAGGGCTGGGCAATCCTCGCGACGATGGTCCTGCTGTTTCTCGCCGGCGTCGCCGTCGCCTATGGCGCGGAGGCGGCCGGTAATCCGGTGCACCATGCGCTCGGCCTGACGGGCGGGAACATGGAGGGCAAGGAAGTGCGCTTCGGCGTCGCGGCCTCGGCGCTCTTCGCCACGATCACCACCGCGACATCGACCGGCGCCGTCATCGCCGCCCACGACAGCCTGACCCCGCTCGGCGGGCTTGTTCCGATGTTCAACATGCAGCTCGGCGAACTCGTCATCGGCGGCGTCGGATCGGGGCTCTATGCGGTGCTGATCTATGCCATCCTTGCGGTATTCATTGCCGGGCTGATGGTCGGCCGGACCCCCGAATATGTCGGCAAGAAGATCGAGGCGCGCGAGATGAAGCTCAGCGTCATCGCGATCGTCGTGCCGCCGTTGATGATCCTCGGGCTGACCGCGGTCGCCTGTCTGCTTCCTGCAGGATTGGCCGGACCGCTTGCAAAGGGGCCGCATGGCTTTTCGGAAGTCCTCTACGCCTTTTCGAGCGCTGCGGCGAACAACGGGTCGGCGTTCGGCGGACTGACCGGCAACACGCCCTTCTACAACCTGTTGCTCGCCCTCGGCATGTTCGTGGGGCGCTTCGGGGTCATCCTGCCGGTGCTCGCGATCGCCGGGGGGCTCGCCGCGAAGCGCCGGATCCCGTCCGGTCCCGGGTCCTTCCCGACGACCGGTGCGCTCTGGATCGGCCTGCTCGCGGCCGTCATCGTCATCGTCGGCGGACTCACTTTCCTGCCCAGCCTCGTTCTCGGACCCGTCGCCGATCAGGCGCAGGTCGCCGCCGGCACGCTCAACTAGAAAGCCACTCGCATGACCGTAGCCACTTCGCTCTTCACCGGGCCGCTGATGATCGCGGCCGCCCGCGATGCGCTGCTCAAGCTCGACCCGCGTATCCTGATCCGCACGCCCGTGATGTTCGTCACCGCGATCGTCGCCACGCTCTCCACCGTCCTGTTTGTCCGTGGACTTCTGACCGGCACCGGCAACGCGATGTTCGAAGGCCAGCTGGTCTTCTGGCTCTGGCTGACCGTGTTGTTCGGCAATTTCGCCGAAGCGCTCGCCGAGGGACGCGGCAAGGCGCAGGCGGCAAGCCTGCGCAACACCAAGGCCGATCTCTGGGCCAAGCGCCTGCTCGGGGTCGGTGAGACATGGAGCCGCGTGCCGGCGACGCAGCTGATGATCGACGAGGTCGTGCTCGTCGAAACCGGCGATCTGATCCCTGCCGACGGCGAAGTGATCGCGGGCGTCGCCAGCGTCAACGAAGCCGCCATCACCGGCGAGAGCGCGCCGGTCATCCGCGAAGCCGGCGGCGACCGCTCGGCGGTGACGGCAGGAACGCGGGTGATTGCCGACAGCATCAAGGTGCGCGTGACCGCCGCGCAAGGCCAAGGATTCCTCGACCGGATGATCGCCCTCGTCGAAGGCGCGAGCCGGCAAAAGACGCCGAACGAGATCGCGCTGACGATCCTGCTCGCGGGGCTGACGCTGATCTTCCTGATCGCGGTCGGGACGCTGCCCGCCTTTGCGCGCTATGCGGGAGGCGCGCTCGCCGTGCCGGTGCTGGTCGCACTCTTCGTCACGCTCATCCCGACGACGATCTCGGCGCTGCTGTCGGCGATCGGGATCGCGGGCATGGACCGCCTCGTCCGCTTCAACGTGCTGGCCAAATCGGGTCGCGCGGTCGAGGCAGCGGGCGACATCGACACGCTGTTGCTCGACAAGACGGGCACGATCACCATCGGCGACCGACAGGCGGTCGCGTTCCTTCCCGTCCCCGGCGTCACGCTCGCCGAGCTGACGGCGTCGGCGCGTCTTGCCAGTCTTGCGGACGAGACGCCGGAGGGTCGATCGATCGTCGCTCTGGCCGGCGCGGGCGAACCCATGCCTGCCGATGCCGAGCCGATCGCCTTCACGTCGAAGACGCGGGTCTCGGGACTGCGCGTCGCCGAGCGCGAACTGGTGAAGGGCGCCGTCGATGCCGTCTTGAAGCGCCTTGGCGAGGTCCCGCAGGCCGATGCCTTGCGGCGCATCGCCGACGACATCGCGCGCCAAGGGGCGACTCCGCTCGCGGTCGCCGACGGCAAGCGGCTGCTCGGCGTCGTGCAGCTGAAGGACATCGTCAAGGCGGGCGTCCGCGAACGGTTCGGCGAACTCCGCCGCATGGGCATCCGCACGGTCATGATCACCGGCGACAACCCGCTGACCGCTGCCAGCATTGCGGCCGAGAGCGGCGTCGACGATTTCCTGGCCGAGGCGACGCCCGAGGACAAGCTCGCGCTCATCCGCCGCGAGCAGGAGGGCGGCAAACTCGTCGCCATGTGCGGTGACGGCACCAACGATGCGCCCGCGCTTGCCCAGTCCGACGTCGGCGTGGCGATGAACACGGGCACGCAAGCCGCGCGCGAGGCAGGTAATATGGTCGACCTCGACAGCGACCCGACCAAGCTCATCGAGATCGTCGGGCTCGGCAAGCAATTGCTGATGACGCGCGGCGCGCTCACCACCTTCTCGATCTCGAACGACGTCGCCAAATATTTCGCGATCCTGCCCGCGATCTTCGTTGTGCTTTATCCGGGACTCGCCGGGCTCAACGTGATGCGGCTCGCGAGCCCCGAAAGTGCGATCCTGTCGGCGATCATCTTCAATGCGCTGATCATTCCCGCGCTCGTGCCGCTCGCGCTGAAGGGCGTGAAATACCGCCCGGCGCCCGCCGGCGACCTGCTCGCACGCAATCTCGCGGTCTACGGCGTCGGCGGCCTGATCGCACCCTTCGTCGGCATCAAGCTTATCGATCTGGCCGTCAGCGGCCTTCACCTCGCCTGAGGAGTCCATCATGTTCACTGAAGTCACGCGCGCCCTGCGACCCGCCGCCGTCGTGCTGATCGTGTTCGCGGCCATCACCGGCCTTGCCTATCCGGCGTTCGTCACGCTCATCGCCCAGATTGCGATGCCGAAGCAGGCGAACGGGAGCCTGATCCGCGACGGCGATCGGCTCATCGGCTCGTCGCTGATTGCCCAGGGTTTTACCGACCCGCGCTATTTCCATCCGCGACCCTCGGCTGCCGGCAAAGGCTATGACGCCGGCGCGTCGGGCGCGACCAATCTGGCGCCGGGGTCCAAAGACTTGCGCGAGGCCATTGCTGCCCGAATTGCCCAAGCCCGCGCTCACGGAATGACCGGTCCCGACGTCCCACCTGACCTGGTCACCACTAGCGCCTCGGGACTCGATCCTGATCTCAGTCCCGAGGCGGCTTTTGCGCAGGTTGAAGCGGTCGCGGCAGCGCGCGGGATTCCGCCCGGTGACGTGCGCGCGCTGGTGTCAGGCTCGATCGAGACGCCGCTGCTGGGCATGATCGGCGAGCCGCATGTCAACGTCCTGCGCCTCAACCTCGCGCTCGACCGGGGTGCCGTCCATCGACAGACCGTTCGCGCATCGGCTAACGGAGCGCGATGAGCGAGACGCGCCCTTCGCCCGACGCCCTGCTGAAGGCGGCGAAGCGCGACGCGCGCGGACGACTGAAGATCTTCCTCGGCGCGGCACCCGGCGTGGGGAAGACCTATGAGATGCTGAGAGAGGGTGCGGAGATGGTCCGCGCCGGCATCGACGTCGTCGTCGGCATTGTCGAGACCCACGGCCGCGCCGAGACCGAGGCGCTCCGCGCGCCCTTTGAATCGCTGCCGCGTCGGCAGGTCGAGCGCCATGGCCATCGCCTCGACGAGTTCGACCTCGATGCGATGCTCGCGCGCGCGCCGCAGACCGCGCTGATCGACGAGCTCGCGCACAGCAATGCGCCGGGAAGCCGGCACCCGAAACGCTGGCAGGACATCGAGGAACTGCGCGACGCCGGGATCGACGTGCTGACGACGCTCAACATCCAGCACGTCGAGAGCCTGAACGATGTGGTGGCAGGCTTCACGCGGGTCCGCGTGCGCGAGACTGTCCCCGACGCGATCCTCGACGACGCCGAGATCGAGATCGTCGACCTGCCGCCCGACGAGCTGATCGAACGACTGAAGGCCGGCAAGGTCTATGTGCCGCATGAGGCGTCGCGCGCGCTCGGGCATTTCTTCTCCAAATCGAACCTGTCGGCGCTGCGCGAACTCGCGCTGCGCCGTGCGGCGCAGGCCGTCGACCGCTCGCTGCTCGATCATGTCGCGACCACCGGCGAAGCCGGCACCTGGGCAGCGGGCGAGCGGTTGGTGGTCGCGGTCGGCGACCAGCCGGGTGGCGAAGTGCTGATCCGGTCAGCCAAGCGCCTTGCCGACGCGCTGCGCGCGCCCTGGACGGCGGTCGTCGTCGAGACACCGCGCACCGCAAGCCTGTCTGCAGAGGCACAGGCACGCATGGCGGCATCGCTCGGGCTCGCGACCAGCCTCGGCGCGGCCATTGCGACCGTGCCCGCACGCAATGTGTTCGAAGGACTCGTCGCCCATGTCCGCGACGCGCGGGCGACCGCGATCGTCATCGGCAAGTCACGACGCAGCTGGTGGTTCGAACTTCGCCACGGCTCGGTCGTCGACCGCCTCGTACGCGCGCTCGACGATGTCGCCGTACATGTCCTGCCGATCGCGACGGTGCAGGGCGCGGGGGCCGCACACCGTGCCGTCGCGCGACCGGCCGCGCAGGGCATCGTCGCCGGACTGTCGCTGGTCGCCGTGACGACCGTCGCGGCGCGCCTCCTGGCGCCGCTCGTCGGCGTCAATGCGGTCGACCTGCTCTACCTGCTTCCGGTCATCGCCATCGCCACGATATTCGGCCTGCGCGCCTCGCTCGCGACGACGCTGGCGGCCGCACTTGCCTACAACTTCTTTTTCCTGCCGCCGCTCTATACCTTCACCGTCGCCGATCCGCAGAATGTCGTGACGCTCCTCGTGCTGACGATTGTCGCGGTGGTCGCCAGCCAGCTTGCCGGCCGCCTTCGGCGCGAAGCGACGATCGGACAGCGCACCGCCAGCGAGAATGCGGCGCTCGCGGCCTTCGGGCAGCGGCTCGCGACGGTGGCCGACGAGCTGGGCACAGCGACGGCGACCTGCGAGGAAATCGCTTCGGTGATGGGCGTGAGCACGATCCTGCTCCTTCAGCGCGGGTCACAGCGTGTCGTCGTCGCCGGGCATCCCGACCTGCCCGTGCTGGGCCCCATCGACACGACCGCCGCCGACTGGAGCTTCGACCGGCACGAAGCGGCCGGCAAGGACACCGGCACCTTGACGGCGAGCGAATGGCAATTCCATCCGCTCCAGACATCGCTTGGCGTGCTCGCCGTCCTGGGGGTGGCGCGCGACGGCCCCGGGAGCCCGATCCCGCCCGAGCGCCGGGTGCTGTTCACGACAATGCTGGGCCAGGCCGCCCTGGCGCATGAGCGGCTGACGCTTGAGGCACAGGCCCGCAAGGTGGGCGAGTTTCAGCAGCGCGACAATCTGCGCGCGACACTGATTTCCTCGATCGGGCACGATCTCAAGACGCCGCTGACCGCCGTCGTTGCGGCGGCCGACGCGCTGGCGGCCGAGCATGGCGTGTCGCCGACGACCGTGACGCTTCAGGCTGAAGCCCGTCGCCTGCGCCGCGTTTTCGACGATCTGGTCGAGATGACGCGGATCGAGGCCGGCGCCCTCGTGGTGAGGCGTGAGACGCTCGACCTGACCGATGCGATCGCGAGCGCCACGCATGACTTGCGCACCGAATTGGCTTCGCACCCGATCATGCTTGACGTATCGCCCGCGCTCCCGCTGGTCGAGGCAGACCCCCGCATGCTTCATCACATCCTGATCAACCTGCTCGGCAATGCCGCCAAGTTCGCGCCCGCCGGATCGCCGATCACGATCAGTGCGGTGCGCTGTACCGACAGCCTCTCGCTCAGCGTGCTCGACGAGGGGCCGGGGCTGCCCTCCGGCCGCGAGGACAGCCTCTTCGATCGTTTCACGCGCGTCGACGGCGATGATCGCAGCGGCGGCACCGGTCTCGGCCTCGCGATCGTCAAGGGGTTTTCGGACGCGCTTGGACTTTCGGTCAACGCCGCCAACCGCCCGGAGGGCGGGGCTGCGTTCACGCTGACCTGGACCGCCGGCGCGATCCGCGTGCCGTCCGCGTGACCGGGCGGATTCTCATCGTCGACGATGAATCGGCAATCCGTCGCCTCGTGCGCGGCGCCGTCGAGCGCAGCGGCGACACCGTGTCCGAAGCGGCAACCGCTGCCGAAGCCTTGACCGCGGCCCGGCGCGAGGGGTGCGAGCTCGTCCTGCTCGACCTCGGGCTGCCCGACCGCGACGGCCTCGAACTCGTCCCGCTGATCAAGGCGATGGACCGCGCCGTGATTGTCCTGACCGCGCGCGACGAAACCGGCGAGAAGGTCGCGGCACTCGATCTCGGCGCCGACGATTATGTGGTGAAGCCGTTCGATACCGACGAGCTGCTCGCGCGCATCCGCGTGGCGCTGCGCCACCGCGCGGGCAGCGAGACCGGCGACGGCATCGTCCGTGTCGCCGACATCGCCATCGACCTCACGCGCCGCCGCATCGAGCGCCAGGGCAGCGAGGTCTCGCTGACCCGCAAGGAATATGCCGTTCTGGCCGAACTTGCGCGCCATCCGGGACGCGTGATCACGCACACCCATCTTCTGCGCGCCGTCTGGGGCGAAGCGCATCTGGACGATGTCGAATATCTGCGCGTCACGATGCGCGGGCTCCGCAGCAAGCTCGAAGCGGACCCCTCGAAGCCCGGCCTGCTGCGCAATGAGCCGGGAGTGGGCTATCGCCTGGCCGGCTGACGGGTCCTCTCGGAAGCCGTTGTCGTGCGCCGATGCTGTTCGGTCCGGTCAGCTCATCTGGCCACGAAGGAACGCGGGCTTCAATGGCGGCTCATCGCTTCTGGTCACCAAAAGCGGTCTTTCCGCCACCGGCCCACTTTTCCGTCCTTCGATGGAGTTCCGCATGGTCGTGCTGCGACGTCCGCCTGGGGGCGCCACTTCCGCGCAGGCGCTTCGGCAATCAGAAATGGCGATCAATCGCGCGTTGCGGCTGTGCGAAGGTCTCAATTCGGCGCGTTCACAGCCTTGCCCGGGCGCGTTCCGCATCGGTGCACGAGGACGGGCCACATCAAGTGCCCATTTTTGATCGGGAATGGTGCCGCTTAGGTGACTCGAACACCTGACCCTCGCATTACGAATGCCTGATACAAAAATATCCGCTTGAGATTGCAGCGATATTTTGACGTTTTGACGTCGTTTGACAATTAAAGTGATTACACTTTTTTCCGCACAAAACCGACGATCCAGAGGGGTTACAGTCCAGTCCGGGAGGTTCACAACCGACGCTGACCGTTCGAGCGTTGGCTTAATTTACGGTCAGATCGACGACGATGGCTCCAACAACAGGAGAACCATCATGACTATGCTTTCATCGCTGAATATCGTTCAATCCAGTCCGGCTGCATTGAGAGCCCGTGGAATTGGCTCGATGAGGCAGAAGCTAATTGATCGACTTTCCGATCAGATTGCCCTCGCCGAAGCGCTCGGCAACGGTCAGTCGTATCAGAGGGTAAAATTCCGTCGCACCCGTGACATCGAAACCGACGACATTTCCGAAATGCCGGTGCGGACCCGTGTCCGTCCTTGGTGGCTGACCGACAAGGACGGCTCGATCCTGATCTGGATCAAGTACGGGAATCATGCTCTCGAACTAGCAAAGGGCAAAACTGCCATTCGAGTTGCATCCCGTGACGACCTTATCGGCACGTTCGAGACGGTCAGGGATGCTGTTCGAGCAGGTGAACTCGACCCATTAATCCTCGCGGCCGTCGCAGGGTTCAAAGCTCGTTTCAGCAAATGACGCACCGGAGCGGGGCACTGGCCCCGCTCCAAATTCCGTTCATGCTATTCCGCTGATAAATCGCCAGTTAGTATGGTTTTGCCGATCTGTTTCAGGACCGCGTCGGGGATAAAATGGTACTCCTTGTTCAGAACGAGGATCCCGATGCCCAGAGACACGGTCAGCACAATCAGCAGAAGCAGGCGCTTCACAAACTTGCCGACCAGCCTGAATAGCCACGGCGTCTGACGGGGCGCGCTCTGCGCACCAGCGCCATAACCTGCGTCGTGACCCTGTTGCGGTGGGCTGGCAGCTTTCGAACACCCAATCACGACTTCGTTTCGATGGTCGCATCGTACGCACTGAAAAGTGCCTAAATTGACCTTGCCGTTGGTGTTACTGACGGACCTGACGTGCCCCAGGTTCTCTCGCACGAACCCGCAGGCATCACATTTTTCAAGGTACCTGTATCGACGGCCGTCGTTAGCAGAAATCACCGCTCCCGAAATCACATACATCATCGGACACCCACCCTTTTCCACACGATCAGGGGCAAGCTTCAAAAACGCAACGCAAAAAATGACACGATTGGGGGACAGACCGCTGCCCATGCGGGTTGCCAAACGTCGCCTATGGATTTGGTCGTTCTGCTTGGACAAAACGTCAGGAAGCGACGGCTGGAAAGCGGCATGTCACAAGAAGAACTGGCGTTTGAAAGCGGAATGAAGCGCAGTTACGTAAGCGATCTCGAACGAGGTGTTCGCAATCCGACTGTGCGCGCTCTGGGTCGGCTAGCTTTGGCGCTGGGTGTTCAGCCCAGCGAATTGATAGAATCAAATGACGCGGTCCCTGAATGAGCTAGCACCCCAAGTAGGGTGACGATGCGATTCGCACGCAGTGCGCTGCTGGCCGACCCGCCTCGGATGGGATTGCGCACCGGCATTTTAAGCTTGTATTGAGTCTGAAACAAAATAGTCGCATAGTTTGAATAAGGGCATATTGGAATAATGCCACAACGGGTCGCAGCATCCTTGATTTTTCAGGAGAAAAGCTGTGACCATTACCAAACACCTTGTCGAGAATTTGGCTATCGGCGACCGATACATTGATATCCTCAAAGATGTTTATGGCCGTTACCGATTGCATACGACCGTTCGCATTCTGGTGGTCACCGACGGCCCCACAACTGGCCTCGGTCCGGGCGAGTTTGGGATGGGAATGGTTATTGACCTTATTCGCAATAGCTCCGTTGGCTGCATGAACTTTGTAGTCGACATCGCTGTGCGAGACGCCACGGCACCGACAGTGGTTGTTAATCCTGCGCCAACGGCTGCAAAGTATACTGGTTTTCGATTCGACATGACCAATGCTGGAGCGTTGGTCATTGATCAATATCAGCAAATCTGGATATTCGCTATCAATCCGAACTCACCCGGTGGTCCAGATACAGATATCGATCTTGCTGGCAACTTACCTGTAAGCAATGCGGAGCTGGCCAAGCTTGCTCATTGGATGGATGCGCGAAAGGGCGGAATATTTGCGACCGGCGATCATGATTTCCTCGGTGCATCTATCTGCCACAAGATACCGCGTATTGGAACGATGCGGCGCTGGACTAGAGCCGACGGTGTTCCACCAATTTCGCATATCGATCGCATTGACACGCTGCGTCCGCCATCACCCGCTTATATGCCTGGCGCTCCGGGTGGCCCATTGCCGCTCGACAATATTGGCAATCAAGGCGATTTGACCCCACAGCCAATTAACTGGGTACCTTGGCAAACCGTTCGAACGAGTTGGTTGTTCACGTCAAGCAGGCCGCACCCCGTTCTTTGTCATCCAACCCTTGGGCCGATCGATGTCATGCCGGATCATGCGCATGAAGGGTTATGCCGCGATACGGGTACGGTTGTTTTGACGAACAATTATGATTTTGACGGCACAGGGTCGAAACCAGAATATCCTTTAACCGGAAGCGGTCAGCCGGCCCCGACTGTTATTGCATATGGCAGCACTCTTGGCAGCCCCCCCTATAACTTTACTAAGGGACCACAACCAGCCCGCGCCTCATTTCCAATGATCAGTGTTTATGACGGTCATCTTGCTGGTGTCGGTAGGGTAGCCACCGATTCGACTTGGCACCATTGGTTCAACCTCAACCTAGCTGCCATGAAGACTGAAAATGGTAGTCATTGGGCCAAGATAAGCCGCTACTTTATTAATCTCGCGGTTTGGCTAGCTCCTCCTGGTTACAGCACCAACTGTTTATGGTGGTGCACGCTGTTATCAAATTTCACGGCGGTGGGACTTCAGGAATATTCGCACTATCAAAGCGATTTTGCGATGGGCCAAGCTCTCTATGTGCACTTGTCTCGCGTCTACGGCCCTTGCTGGGTTAGCCATGTACTGATCGACATTCTCAACCATCTAGAACTGCGCGCAATCGAAGAGCCTCACCTGCCGATCCCGCCCGAGTGTTTGACCTGTCCCCCTTGGCAAATGATCGAATTCGCAGCTCTTGGCGGCCTTGTACGCGCCACTTTACCGATTGCCGCTGAAATTCACGCCGCAGTTTCGGAGGGCACACAGAAATTGGACCATTTCGACGATAAGTTCACAGACACGATGCACCGTGGCGTGCGCCAAGGCATCGCTGAGATGGCTAAAAATTGGCGAAATGAACTTCAGCACAGCGAGCGGGTGCTTGCACAATTGAGCGGAGAAATGACTAATTAAGATTAAATCACTGTTTGGCTGGAAGCCTCAGACATTAATCTAGGCTTCCAGCCTATCTACTTTTACAATCATCTGATTATCGTTGCGGGCGAGCAACAGCAATTTTACCCTCTAAAGGACAAAAGAAGCTCCGACAGTGGCTGTTAGATTGCAGCTCCATTTATAGTCCAGCCGTCAGGTTCAAACTGTAAGCGTGTATGATGCGAGGGGAAATGTGTTTCCATTTTTCGGCAACATGATTTCTAGTCCTCGGCCGCGCTCGGTCACGTGAACGTGCCAGTATGCGCTACCGTCTTTGGTCGTAGTTGTGTTCAGGGATGATAAGAGTGCTGCCATATATGCGTGTGGGATGGCATATGCTTCATTGCGATCCATGCAGCCTAGGACGAAAAACGAGCGATCCGACTGACTTAGAAATTCGTCCCAAGCAGGATGGTATGCATACCAATAGGGAACGGTGTTCTTCGCGGTATACAGCTTTGAGATCGAGCACGCGACGCGAACGTTGTGCTGTGCGCTCCAAAACAGCGCACGACTTTTTTTAACCAGAGGTGTGTGTTCGCGCTTGCTCAGAGCCGCGACTATGCTCTCCCGTTTAGCTTGTAGAAGCGAGGCATCAGTGAACTGCCAGGTGCCTTTAGAGCCTGCGGTGTCAGATTGGGTCGTCGCGTCTTGAGTCTCGTAAGCAATCGCCACCTGCTCGTCGATTGGCTGCGAAATCTCTTGATCCGTTGCAGTCGTGAACATCACGTCGACCATTTTATCAAGCCTAGTGTATTCGACAGGCATCAAAAGGCTGCGAATTTTCAAACCCGTTGCCTCGGCGTCGCTATTCTCTTTTAGCAGAACCAGTTTGATCAGCGCCTCGGCGCTAATGACCCGAACGTCCCACGCATGCCTCGAACCGCGAATTTGCGCTTCAAGTTCACCGGTGTCTTGTCGGCCGACCACAATCAAAATTGACGACGCTTCTGATGCCTCGCCCGATTCAATTAGCTTCGTTCGATAGCGAGCCAACGTATCGAGCGACAACCGATATGCGTCGGTAGTTTTGACCTCAGCGATAATCGTATGTCGCTCGGGTGAACGCCAAAGACCATCGAACCCGATTGCATTTGTTACGCCCTGATATCGGCCATTCGTGACGTCGTAATCTAGGCGACGGCCGAGCTCATTAATGAGGTCCTGCAAAACCATTCCGTTGCGGGGAAAGACGTTGGCGAGGCAGTGTTCAATGTAGGTACCGATTTTCGAAGTTGGTACTTCTCCGAGGTATTGTCGCAGCTCGGTGCAGCAAAACGATTGATCTTTCAGATTGCCATCGCCAGCGCTGGAAACAATCTGCTCGATGCTCATTTGGCCGACAGCGTCAGCGTTAGAGGTCCAGAGGGAAAGGAGTGGCATTGGCCAAACTTGGCTTACACAGATCATTGCCGCAAGCGATGAGATGCATTTTGCCGATCGTCGACCCCTGCGCCGAGAACCCCGCGTCACCGCCGCAACACCGCTTTAAGAGGTCGGCACTAGCGGTTTGACTATGGTGAGCCATTGCGTTCAGTGTCCGAGAGTTAATCGCACACGACTGAGATGAGGGCATGCGTGATTGGACTGGTTATCATTGCGCATGGGGACTTCGGCACATCTCTGCTAAAAGCGACCGAACACGTGGTCGGGCCGCTCAACGCAACATCGATCGAGATCGGTCCATCAGACAATATGGAGCAAAAAAGACAAGAGCTAAAATCCGCAATTGGAAAAAGCAATGTCGGTTCCGGCGTTATAGTAGCCACTGATCTTTTTGGAGGCACTCCATCAAATCTGGCGACATCATGTATGAACAAAGACATCGAAGTTGTGGCTGGTATGAACTTGCCAATGTTAATTCGGTTTGCTGGGGTCCGAGAAAACTCGCTGACGGATGCCATCGCGGACATCAGGGATGCCGGCCGCAAATATATAAGTGTTGCTTCTGAAGTTTTCGGACAGCTTGCACAACAAAGACAGGTGCCGCCAAAACGCGAAGACACACCTCATGACCGGGCAAGTCAGGAACTTGACCAAATCGCGGAATCAATTGCTCAGCTCCAATTAGTACTCGCAAATAGTTCATTGAGAGCTGCCAAGTTTGGCGGCATCGGGCACAATCTGCCACCGCCGACCTTCACGATTGAAGACAATGACGTGCTCATGGAGGGAGCGCTGGCCGCACAGATTGCGTCGACCGAACTTACAAAACGACAACCGGGCTTTGATATCTTAAGGCTCTGCATATCTGCGTTAAAACGTGTGCTCTCCTTGCTCAAGCAACTCACCTTGTGGACGACGGGCAAAATCGATGTGTTTGCGACTGAGGCTGCCAAATCGACTGGGAAGGCCCTCGGTCCTGCAGTTATTGCGGCCGCCACGGTAGCTGGACTTTCGGGACGCATAGTCGAACTGGTAGAGTATCTTAGAGGGGTCGTCGGCCTATAGGGCTAGGCTAGCGGCACCCCAACGAGCGCCAACAGCATCGCGAATTCGACCTCAATCTTTTCTGGCAGGCGCATCGCAGAAATTCGCAAAAGGGATCCCGGGGATTTCGCCGTCTCGGACAACATGAGTATGCGCGTTGTCGATCTGGTTGCAGATGCGCTCAGCTAGAGCGTCGGTCGCCTTGTCGCCGTCTTGCGGCAGCTTGCTTAGCAGACCAGCAATAACGAGACGGGGAGCACACCGGATAGCGACATAAACGATTGCGTGCATATCGGGTCGGGTGATTCGGGGCATACCGTCTGAGAACAGATAAAGAACATGTAGCAAAGCGATTTGTGGCTGTCGGGGCACGGAGTTGTCACAAAGCTGCCGGACTGCTTCCGCCCCAGATCTTGCCGTTCCGGCACCTCCGCAGCGTTCCCGGAAGGCGACTGGCAGCATTCTCGGATGTTTCCGCTAGTCTAAGCGCCGGTAGACTTCCGCGAACCGCATGCGGCCTCATCATTTCGCAAATGAAGGCCGCGTGCCAGCTTCTAGGATCCAATTCCTATTAGCGGCCGGATCGATCACGAGAGTGACCCGCCGGATCACCGGAAGACCGATATTGGCGAGATCTCCCAGAAACGTAACGAATGGACTCTCCAGCGTCACCGGCCCGATCTTGATATTGCCCCTGATAAATCCGCCGAACACGGGGCCCTCTGCATTGATCGCCTTGAACCGCCCGACTTCTTTCGCCGGAGCCATTAGCGGGACCTTGTCCATGAATGCGACCGGTAGGCTGAGTTCGCCATTAAACCCGGTATCGAAATGCGCAGGCAAAGTGCTGCCGTCGGGCATCACCATCTGCACACTTGGAATATCCTGGACATAGGCGGTCGCCGGCCCAGGCGGCAAGGGCGTCGTTGCGCGCGGCGCCAGCACGGCTCGGTCGTTGGCTAGGTCGAGGTACAACAGGCTGTCCGTGAAAATTTCCGACGAGATAACACCCATCGCATCGCTGCGATCGTAATCAACGGATACCGCCTTGATGCCTGCCGCCTTCAACCCGCCGATCGTAACCTGGGGCACGACGAACTCAGGTAACATACGCGTCTTTCCGGTGGTGCCGTCGACCTCCTGCACCGTGCCAGTCCGCTTTAGCCGATGACGCTTGGTGACGAGCGCGTCGAGCGTGTTGCCGTCCGATCCGGTGTCGAAGACCATCGGCACCAATTCGTCGTCGCCGATCTGCATCATCACCATGACTCGGTTGGTCGATTGGAACAACGTGATCTCGCCGGCGCTGGGTAGTAGGGGCGGCGCCTTCTCCGCCACGGCGGCGGAGAATGGCACGATCAACAATGCTGGCAACGCGGCTAGACCAGCGATACCCCAACGAAGAGACATACACCCTCGATTCCAATAGTACGATTCGTACTATCGAAAGCAGCGAGCGATGCAATGGCGAAACAACGGCTAACCGAATTAGAAGGCGCAGTCCTGACCGAGATCGGCCATCGCGGGAACGACACCAGCTTCAAGGTGCGGCGGGCGTTCGAACGGTCGCCCTCTTCGAGCTGGAGCGGCAGTGCGGGGGCGGTTTATCCAGCGATCGCGCGATTGGTCGACGCCGGGCTGATCGCGACGGCGCCGGGCGATACGCGGCGCAAAACTCGGCTCCTTAGCCTGACAGAAGCGGGTCTTGCGGCGCTGGAGGCGTGGTTTAGCGATCCGCTGGCGGCTTGTTCCATCGGCGCTGATCCGTTCCGCCTGCGCGCAGGACTATGGGAGACGCTGCCGGCTGGCCGCCGGAGCGAGGTAATCGCGGCAATGATCACAACGGTACGGGCGGAAATGGCGAAGCTGAAGGGACGTGACGATCTCGACCCGGTTGAGCGGATCGGGAACGACTTGGCGCAAATGCAGCAGGAGATGCGGCTGGGTTGGCTGATGCGAGTGGAGACTGGCAGAAGGAACGACTGTTTTTAGTCGGCCGCCGATTGCGCTCGGACGATGGCTATTAAGCGCGTAGCTGCCCGGCTGCGTCCGCCCCAAAGCCGGTCATAGGTCGACGGCGCGCCTGCGCCGGAAAGCGGAACTACGACACGGGCATGGTCGTGTGATATGTTCGGGCGATGGACATCCAACCTCTCACCGGCGGCCGCACAACGCAGGGGGTCGTGCAAATTGGGGATACCGTTCGACGTCCGATAGTGCGCGATGCCACCTTTGCGCACCAATGCCTTGAGCATCTTGAGCGTGTCGGATTTCTGCAAGCGCCCCGCTTCCTTGGCATCGACGAAGCAGGGCGTGAGATACTGTCCTTCATCCCGGGGTCAGTTCCCGTTGATCTCGGCCATTATTCGGACGTCCAAATCGGAATGGCCGCAGCGTTGCTGCGGCGCTTTCACGACGCAACCGCGACCATGCATCACGTTAAGGAAAGCGGATTTGAAGTCGCCTGTCACAACGATTGGTCTCCGACAAATACAGTCTTTCGGGCGGATGAGCCGGTTGCGATGATAGACTTTGATACGGTGCAGCCGGGAGAACGGCTTTGGGACGCGGGATACTCTGCATTCACCTGGCTCGATCTTGGCAACGATGACCTTTCACCCGAGGAGCAAATCCGCCGGTTGGGAATTTTCGCAGATGCGTATGCTTGGCCGGATTGCACCGTCCGGCGCTTGGCAACCTATGCGGTCGCAAGGCAGACCACTCTGGCGGCTTCGACCCGGCTTCATGGGAAGCTCGACATAGCGGACTGGGCGTCAAGCTGTGCAAGCTGGACGACGTTGAACATCATCGGACGGGTTTCGCCTACCGGCTACTATAACGACAAGGAGCGGCAGCTTTGTCTCCCAACCGCCCAATTGCCGCCCGTCTGAAGTCCACCAGAGGTCGCCATTTCGCCAGCGTAGTAGCGCGCTCACATTGCGTCCGCTTTCAAGCTTTGCCTTTCGATGAACGTAAGACCGAAAAGTTGTCTAGCTCGCCATCGGAAAGCAGACACCTATTCACGCTGAAGACCGGTCAGCAAGCTCGCTTTCAAGGTTCAAGATTGCCGCTTCGAGTTGATGCGACTCTGAATTTTCAAGATCCGGGCGGGCGCGACGAGCTTCCTGGAGCAGTTCCGTCCAATAGGTCAGCGTGTCCCTGTAAACCGGGTGCCCACGGAGGCGCCGTGCGCTTTTGACGGCGTTCTCAACGTTTTCGAGAATTGATCCATGGATATGCATTGGTGGCAATTATCTCATTGAGTCACACGATCAGGTGCGCAGGGTTGCAAACATAGGAGCCGATTGCCCTAAAGCTAGTAAACACCTCTGCCGGTGGGCTTGGCGCGCACGCTTACCAAAATGCCGCACAGTCTAGCAGTCTCTGTTGAGCCCAATTTGCCATCCGCATTGCAGCCAGGCGGGTGACACGCGGAATCAGACAGCGCAGGCGCGGAGCAGCTTTTGCAGGCGACCAACACAAAATCATAAGAGATGCGCCTGGCGCTAGATTTATCAGCCTTTTGGACCATCCGCAGACACTCGCCCGCAAAATTTTGATCGCGAACGAGATGAACGAGGGGTCGAAGGTGGGAGGCTCAAATTGGGCTGCAGATGGCCGCAAATGAGTGTTCGTAGCTTCGGCTGCCGGCTCGACGAAAGTCCGCTATTCGCCCTGTCGATCCACAAGTCGGCAGCCTGCAAACGGCCCAACTTTAGCGCAAATCAGATTGTGAATGAACGGCCGGTTTCGGGAAGCTGGACGGGCGACTTAAATGGCGACTTGCTTGTCGATTGCCGCCGGTAGGCGACCCGCCCGCGATCGCGCTCAAAACCGGGGCACATCTGGCCCGTTCACATTTGTTCTCGCTTAGCGTTGTTTACGGAACAATGTTTGCGGTGACCTCAATTCGGACTTCAGGCGTTACAGCTCGCCGCTCCCGTATTTATTAACCCCGCTCGGATAATCTTAGATTGGCCCCGGGGGTTCGATGGTGCGCGGAAAGATTTGCATAGGTTTTCTGATTATGACCACCGGATGTAGTGCCCCTGTGCCCGGGCGATACCAACTGCCGGTCGATCAGATTTATGCGCGCCTTGCCCACAATGATCTGAAGGATTTCAAGCTGGACCGGCAGTGCGGGCTGCTACTCGACATCACGCCCGATGGAATGCCCAATCGTTCCGTGATCTGGCGCGTCACGAGTAGCAATGTGGACATCCTTCAATTCGCCGCCATCCTGACACCGGTTTCTCAAACCGAGACCCAAGTCGACATCCAGGTGCTGCAACTGGCTGACGACCCCTATGATGGAAGGCACCCTGCGTTTCAGCAACCGATCCGGCCCGCAATCGCGGAGGCGGTGGCATCCGCGATCGAACAGCGAGAATTCGACTCGTCGCGGGTCGAAAATAAAGACTTGGCTATCATCAAAGTCGAAGATTCGCCCGAACTCAAGAAGCACTTGCCTGCGGTGTTGGATGCCAGTGGGTGCCTGCTGCAGCGCAGTTCGATCGAAGCAGGAATCGGTCATTTCGAAATCGGCGATAAGCCTGGCCAATCTCACGATGACTGATAGTCGACTGCCGTTCGCATTTTGGCTAGCGGCGATCGTCGGCCTGGCACTTGCAGGCTGTGCTCGACCGGGCGTGGTCTACCAGGTTCCGATTGCGGACGCGCATGCGGCTCTCGAACGGTCCGACGTTCCACGGATAATATTCGGCGGGGCGCAAGTTGAAGTGCAGATTCTCGAACAGGGCGCCTCACGGGTCATCTGGCAAATCAACGAAGGCGGAGCTGAGCAATTGCACTTCACAGCCGATCTCGCGGCTGTCGACGGACAATCGACACTGGTCACGATCGCGGTTGCGGGGCCGGATTCCGGACCGCATGTTGCTAACAAACAGCGGCTCGACTCTGCACCCACTATCGTCAACCTGTATGCCACCGCGATGGAGGAGCAGGTGGCATCGGTACTCGAACATCGCGCGTTTGAGAAGAAGCGGCTTTATCCGGCATTAGGCGTTGCTACATTCGCCAACTTGCCGACGCTGTCGCATGAGATGGGCGAAGCAGGTGTGGATCAGCGTCACCGAGAGCGCGCCAACATGGAAAATGGATACGCCAACGCAGCAAAGAGTCATTGACAAGGCATCTGCTTTTAAGCCGACTCAATCGCGAAAGGAGCGGCTGAAAAGTCGTCGATTTCGACCGCAGTAATCCGGTTTGGGGGATTGACTGGTTCCGACCAGATATCGCCGTTCGTTGGCTCTAGCGGGAACGTCTCGCCTTGACGCAAGCGGTCGTCCACGCGTTGTGTACCTGCCAGTCGGCAGTCGCCCCAGTTGTTGCGGTTCGGGCGACGCGGCCGGGACACCAAAAGCCGACGGGCTGTATTTCCAGCTTCAGTCGATTCGCGCACGCGGGTAGTGCTGAACCGCCGTTGGTATCTCGACCCAAGGGTGACGAGACTCTTCCCACACCGACCGGATCGGCTGCATCGAATGGGCGTCGTCAAACAAGCCGATTGGAACGCCGGTCACGGTCGGGTTCTTCGTCCCTCGCATGTAGACGGTGGTGCCACATCGCGGGCAGAAGAATTGACTGAACACACCGCCAAGGTCGGTGGGCCGATCGTACTGTAGAGCTTCGCCGTTGATCAAAACCTGTTCGTGCGGCCAGTAGGCGGCTTCCCCGAAAGGTGAACCAGAGCGTTTTTGACAGGCTATGCAATGACAGGCGACGACTGCAGCCGTCGGGCCGGGAACCTCCACCCTGAGCTGTCCGCACTGACACGATGCTTTCATCAGCCAAGCATAGCATACCGTCGTACGGCTGGAAGTGGGGCGTTTACAGCCGGACAGCCTATGGCCAAGCTAATCACGAGCGAGCGAACCGGGCCACACGCCGCCGCGCTGCGCTATGCGCTTCGTACAACTGCGCTTGACCGGCACCTTGAACAAATCGCCCGAGAAGCAGCCCAGCCATCGGTACGCGCTGCCGCGCTGCAAGCGCTCATCAACCAGAAGGCCGCGTGGCCGACTGGTTTGGTGTGGAAGTGGATCGACAAGTCTATGGGTGTGCGAAGGAGAGTTACCGCTTTCGACAACCGGCCTCTGACAGTTGCTCCCGCCCGGGAGATGCTACTCGCTCTTGGCGTGCGAGACCGATCGGCGGCCGTTCGCAACGTCGCTCTCACAGGCGTAATCCAGTTCCTGGCCGGCACGCCCGAGGCGCGAGCAATAGCAGCGCAGCTCGTTGCAGACCGCTCACGGGCGGTGCGGGAGCGAGCGGAGTTTATCTTACGATCGTCTGCGGCATAGTCGCAGGCGGATGGGAAGCTGCCCGGCGGCAACCGCCCCATTTTCGGTCGTTCCTTTAGACTTTTGCTTAAATGGTCAGGAACGCGCTAATGGGCTGGACGAAGGGCTTTCGTCACAAGGTGCGCTTGCAATGCGTGATACGATTTCGGCCGCTAACCAGTGAATTGGATACGTCGTTACCGCCGTAGTCTGGCGCGAGAGATACTTTCGCACAATTACATCCCTACATTCGCTACGCGTCATGTCGTGCGGTGGTATCTCCCGTTGGTTTGCGCAGGACTCTTGAGCTACGCGCTCGATCTCCCGCCCATTGTCCGAGTGCCGCTGGTGCTATTTTCAGGGATGTTCGGTACTGCAGGGTTTTGCATAGCAAGCGGCGTGTACATCACTGCACGCTACCGCTTCGGTGATAGGCCACCATTCTCATATCTTGACCCACGAAATGGTTAAATCAGCGCCCTGCTTATAAAAGCGGACTGTCGCCTAACCACCACTTTACGCCGTTCTCGCGCCGCTTATCAAGGATGGGGCCCATCGTCACCGCATGCTTTGCAAGACATCAATATTCATCTCAGCTGTCAGGTGCCGAGCGTAGAATCGGTCGATCATCTCAACGCTCGTCCGAGCGGTACGAGCGAGCGTGAGGAGGCACATGTCCTTGCCTCTCGTCAGCCTGAACATGATCGACGAGTGTCGAAGCGAATAGAGCGTTCGGGCTTGCCCCGACGGAGACGTTGCCAGCCCAGCCGACGTGCATGCCGCATGAAACTGACGACTCAGCGTCGAGAGCGCATATTTCCGGTTCTTGTAAGCTGGCAGGAATACGAAATCGTCCGGATCGCCGACTCCCTTGGCACGGGCAGCCTTTAGCAGGTTCTCGTAGACCGGCACCGCGCTCGGCATCGAAATGATCGGTGCCAGCACGGTCTTGCTGAAATCCGTCGTGATCCGAAGAAATTCCCGGTCAGGCTGTTTGACGATCTCGACATGCCGATGCCGCAACAGCTTTGCATCGCTTGGTCGCATGAACGTGTTGACCATCAATGTGACGAAATGCCGCAACTCGCTCGTGATTATCTGCGTGCGGATTTTCGTTTTTGCTTTCTCGTGCTTCTGGCATTCCTTCAGGAGCAGACGATATTCGGGATATGAAAACCAGCCCCGAACACCTGCCTTCAGGCTGACCTCGGGCATGAGCGGTGCGTGCGTAATGACATTGGCCCGCACGGCGGCTTTCATCGTCTTGTTAACGAGGACCAGGATGATTTTGATCGTTGCTGACGACAGGTCACGGTCGGTCAGCTCATCAACAAAATCCTGCAACGTCGCAGGGGTGATTTTGCGGACGTCGAGCGACCCGAGACTCTCGTCGCAATATACCTTCAGGATGCGCGTCTGATCATCGATAAGCGTCGGCTTACGCTCTCCACGCTGCACACGACGGACATCATGTGCGATCACGTCGAGCGCAAAGCGGTGGAACGAATAGTCGATCTTCGACTGACGCTTGGGAGTGCCAAGCGTTTCCGACAAAGATTGCGCTTCTGCACGCGCCGCGCTGATGTCGCTTGTCCGCAGTGAACAGGTCACCTGCTTTCCGCGACGACGGTAACGGACATAATAGTACGGGGATCCGACAGTTCTGGTCAGGGTGACATTTCCAATCCTTTCACACAGCATTTCAATGGGTCTCCATATTCAATTTGAGGACGATGTTTTTCGTCGTCTGCGGGAAGAATTTCCCTCCGTTTGTTGTCGCTATTCCGAGAGCATTCAGGTGCCGGGCAATGGCCGAGTACGACTGCTGCTGATCGAGCAACGGTCGAATGACTGGCTCCAGCAATCGAGCATGATCGGTAGCGATCTTGCGGTTCTGTATGGCAAGGACAGCTCCATACTGACCAAGCCGGACACCCCGCTTTTTCGCCTCAGCAAGCGCATTGCGGGTTCGCTCTGAAATCAGCCGACGTTCTTCCTGAGCGAGCGCTGCAAAAATGTGCAGCTGGAAGTCGGTCGCATGAGGCATCTCGGCGACGACGAGGCCGATGCCTTGCTCCATGATCCCCGCAATGAAACTGACCTTGCGGGAAAACCGGTCGAGCTTGGCAATGAGGATTTTAGCCGAATGCCGTTTGGCATGGGCAATCGCCTTCCAAAGCTCCTCTCGATTGTCCCTCTTTCCCGACTGAACCTCAACAAAGTCAGCGACAATCTCGTCGGTCGGGTCGATAAATTCTGCCAACTGTGCTTTTTGGGCTGCCAGCCCTAATCCCGACCGGCCTTGGGTCGCTGTCGAAACTCGGTAATATGCGACATATCGGGTCATCGACTACGGCTCCGTAAAAGGCATACCTTGGTTTGCCTTGGACGGGGTCGGTTGGATCAGAGGATTGGACAACGAGAGTGCGTTAGTCTCCGATGGAGACAATGCCGAGATGCGCCTCATAGTCGGAAGTTTTTGATGCTGGACAATCTTATCGCTGAAACCTTGCCCGGCTCAGCTGACGGATCGCTTCGTCCATATCGCTTCGATTGGGCCCGCGAACTTCAATTTCCGCTTTATAAGGCAACAACTCGTAAATGGTTCGATGTCCTGCAGGCGAACGACGAGATATATTTGAATACGCTATTTGATTTGGCCGACGAGGCGACGATCGGCCGGGGTATAATGGATAAGCATGAAGGGTCACGACAGCTCCTTTATAGTAATGGCGCCACACTCGGGTTTCCTATGTTGGGCAATGTTAGCGCCGTAAACTCTTATGTTTTCTGCTGTGCGAGCAAAATTGATCAGCAGTTAATTAAGGTTTGGAACGCTGAGGTGGTCTATGAAATTGCGAGCATAGATTTTTTTAAAGAAATTACTCAATGTGTTCGAGCTCAGAGCGAATTGTGTATCGTCGCACCGGTGCATTATGGTGATTGGTTGGATGGTAGTGCGGGCACCGAGCAGGTGACGCGTTGGATGGATGCCAACAATTCGCCAGACAGTGAGCCGAATGAGGTCATCTGGCCAAGCGTTGCTTATATGAAGGACCACGATCTAGCGTATCAACACGAAGTCCGTGCAACTTGGGAGCCGCCGTTCGATTTGCGCGAGCAGCGTTTCGAAGAGCTTGTCGGCGTAGACGCTACAGCGCAGCGTAATCTGTGGGACAATCATCGGTTACAAATCTTGCGGCAACAAGGTGTTAGGGCTGATCTCCAGCCGATGCCGTTGCAGGTTCCTGGCATTCAACGTTTTATCAAGGAGATCCCCCTCGACCAGATCAAGTAGCAGCTGCTTCGACACGATGTTTCCCTGTCTGACTGCAAGTTAGATAGGCTCGGACGTGGGGATTTGACGCATGTACTCAAGCGACTGCAGTTTTACGCGACGATCCGAGCATGACCAAGTTCAATCGTTGTACATTATACCGTGAACACATTGATTAAGCGACGGTCCTCACACTATTCCATAGTTTTACCGTCGGCAAATAGATGATATACGATCGATAAGAAGGGATTTGGTTCTTGGCCGAATATTATATTCCGCAACCAAACGACAAAGCAGCGTATCGTGCATTGTATCACTTCTCAAGCAGTGGCGAGGAGCGATTGATTAACAATGACTTGAAATTAGCCCACTATACGAGCGCAGAGAATGCGCTCAACATAATTCAGAGCAAATCTATTTGGCTGCGCAACGCCGCTGTGATGAACGATTACTCTGAATTAGAGTACGGGAAAACCATCATTGCCGAGGTCATGTGGAACGACGGAGCTGCCAAAAAACTGAAAGATGCATTCAACAAGGTGTCAGAAGGTTGGGGTAATGAGCTGGAGAGGCGCCGGCAGTTTGCGCCGGTTGTCGATCGCGAAGACGTATTTTTAGCATCTTTGGCGGAGCACGACCCGACAGAACAGTATGGAAAGCTGTCAATGTGGCGAGCGTATGGGGGCCGACAGGGGGGTGTCGCCTTGATATTTCAACCTTCCATCTTGCGAGATGTCGGCGGTGATTTGCGTCTAGTAGGCAGTCCAGTCGCTTACGTCGATCAGCAAGGCTTTGCTAATCGGATCGAGGAATTAGCCGAAAATATTGAACGCCATGTAGAAGTTTTGCGACGGTGCGAAATACAAGGATTCGCGTCGAACGTATTCAGTGAAGTACAAAATGCCATGACACTTACGCTTAAACACCCGGGGTTTTCCGAAGAAAAAGAGTGGAGATTGCATCATGGATTTGCTGGCAATATCAGAAATATAAAGCCAATAGTTGTTGCCGTGCGGGGTGTGCCACAGATCATACAGAAATATCAGTTTGCTAACGTGGGTGATGAAATCCACACGGCTACTGATTTCGCGACGACGCTCGATTCTGTTTTAATCGGACCATGTGATCATCCACAGACTGTAAAAGCAGCGCTCGCGAACGCGCTTACTAATGCCGGTGTCGCGAATGCAAACGATCGCATAGTGGTGAGCGACATTCCCCTTCGGCAAACGACGTGAACTGAACAACGCACCGTAAAAAAAAGGCAAAGAGAGATCTCATGACCGCATCACAATTTCGATTGGTGATTGCTGCCATAGCTAGCATTTTGCTTATTGTGTTTTTATTCGAGCGCTGCGTGGACTATCGCTCACGCCAACGAGCTATTGAGGCATGCGTGAAGGCCGGTGAGCAACTGCGGGAATTGGGGACCGACGTATCGGATGATGCGCAATGTGAGCGCGACGCGCAGCGCGGCAAGATATAGTTTTTAGAATGGCCCACTATCTTGAAATGACATCGACTGAATGGGAGTTCGCCCGACAATTCTTCTGAGCCAGTTTGAACGGTCGCCAATCCAGCATTCCGTTTGTAAGCCTTGATCCGCAAGGTGCTTTTTCAGCTAGGAAAGACGATGAAAACTAAAATCCTGAGCGTTACGTTAGCAGCTTGCGTGATAGCATTCCCATCAAATGCCGCTCCCTCCGCAGGAGCGCCAAAGCGGCTATTTCCCTGCTCGCTTGGTGCCAAGAGGGTCACGGTCACCAGCGTCGGCAGCAAAATCATCTATGAATTTGGAGCGCCTAATCGCGTCGAAATGTCGATCATTGGTGATTCTAAATCTGGAAACGTCTTCTGGCATCATGAGATGTATGCACACTCATACACTTCGCAGCTAAGGTTTCAGAACGGCCCTGTCGGGTATGTTTTGCATAAACGCTGGTCTTCTCCATCATACTCAGGAGAAGGTGCCGAGGACAGCGCAAGCCTGCTGGTTATTCGTGACGACAAAAGAATCGCACGAATGGATTGTAAAGGTACTGCCGATTTCGCAATGGACGCATACGATTTCGAGTCGTTACCGGACGACACGACCTTTGATAGCTTCTAACGTCGCGCTACGTTCTCAACACGATAACCGTGGTCCCTTGACGGCACAACTCTGACTTCGTCGGTAGCTTATCTAACGTCGCCCCTTCGTACACATCGAACGACCGGAACGGAGCGTTCTGAAGCGCACGGATTAGCTCGTACCTATTTTTTGGCAGAATGGATTTTGACAGCATCATCCCAACCTCTCTTGGAAACCTCCGGCGTTTCAAGGCTATGAAATTTGCGTTTTAAACGGGTCTGAACGCCGATTGCCGCCAAACTGGCCTCATCGCTCACTTGGCCTCGTTTCAGCCGAGAGACAGCGGTTCTAATCCGTTCATTCCGCCTTTCCGCTTCAGCAATCCGTTCATGGGCCGTTGAACCGACTTCCAGAACGTATCGATCAATCAGCTCGATCAAAACCTGCGTCCTCGTTTTTCCTTGTAGGAAACACAGGTGATCAAAAGGCTCTAGTGACTTTTTGAACACTCGAAAGTTTATTAGAATTGTGGGTGATTTAAATCGATTTATATGAATGTCTAGGTCTCCTGTTTAAGTGGGGTTTTGAGTGAAATGTAATATGATGTTTGGCAACTTATTGTCTGATTTGGACTATATTGTTTCTATATGGTTCAGGTGTCTGAACTACTAAGGTATATATGTATATCGGTTTTATAATGGTTGTTTGTTTATGTTTGTATGTGTTTTAGATGTTGTATGTGTTTTAGGCATAGTTATATTATCAAGGCAATCGAGTAGTTTTCGAATGCCAAGTTAGCGATTTTGCGAAGGCAAGAGTTGGAAGGGGGGTGTATACCCGTCAATTCACGTTGTAACAATTAGCCCAATCGAACGCATCGACATAGGACGGCTTGTCACGAAGCTTGCTGATGTAATTGATCCAGCCATTGTCGGCATCGATCTGGATGTTGGAATGTTGGAAGCCCCAGTCGGTGCGGAGCCAAGATTTTTGGATTAGGGCTGGGAATCTGAGGAGCTGCTCGTCACCGGGGCACTCGATCACCGCATGATAGTGCAGACGCTTGTCATCTCCACCTTCAAGGACGGCAATCACCCGCAATTGTTGGCTGAAGCGTGTGTACGCTTTGCCCAGCACCTGCTTGTTCAAAATATTCATGAAATGACGGAAGTTTGCCGAGGCAATCTCACGGGTAAGCCGGACATGACGTCCTGGGTCCGTCTGTCGACTCTGTCTTAGAGTGAGAGTGACCGCAAAAGGGGTTTGCCATGTTTCGATGTTGGCAAACGTGCGCACGGACTGTTGATATTGGAGAGTGTCGGTTCGGTTCATGCCTTTCTCTTAGTTGAGCCGACGCAAGGATGGAGTCGGTAAAGATGATGTAATGATGGTATATTTAGGCACGGTAGAATCTAAACTCCCCCCGAAGGGGGAGTTTCGGAAGATTAATTTAACTTCGGAATGATCCGAGCCATACGAGGACGTAATTCCTTGAACGTATTATAGATTTTATGATGCTCGATACCATCATATTCGATCGAGTTTAGGAGATGACGTCCGTTAAAACGCTCTGCGCAAAATCTGAGAAGATTCTCGTTGAAACGTTTGTTGGTTTTTATTGTAAATCGAGTCGAGAGAATCTCGTATGTCTCGACATGCAGATTTGCCACAGACGTGTGATATAGATCGGGCTGCGTTTTTAGCCAATTTTGAAAAACATCCTGGGGCATGCTTGGCTTATAACGAAGTGCGAAAACGCACTTCCCGTCATCATCAGTCACCATGATGTTGTGATCAGCAAACATATCAACACCCCAGACGATCCACGAGTGAGATCTACGAGCCCAAACAGGAAGATCGCTCATCAATCCTTGTGGAGCCCCTTCCCAGTTTGGCTTGGGTTCGCAAGCTTTGACAAGTGCCGCTTCACCACGACGGTTCCATTTTTCGGAAAGGGAATCTGAAATAGGGCAAACACATGTGTCACCCCCTGTACCCACTACGTCAATATGATAGGTGTAAGCACTCTTGTCAGGTTGATGAGTGAATAGGGTTAGTTGAGGGTTATGGTAGGTTAGAGAGTTTGTAGGCATAATTAGTGTTTCCTTTTTTGTTTGGTCAAAATCGACCAAACAAATAGTGACACAAATGCCCGTTTTTTGCAAATTCTACTTGACACGTATTCACTTGAATGCCCCAAACTGTAGGGACTATGCAAATACCGAATTACTACATTTAGTGACATGAAAAATAATGCATGAGCTCAGCGAATGCGAACGATTTTCGTCTTCGTCTGAGCATGAACGTCGTTCACGGCTGCATCTTTGGAAAACTGGTGCCGCTTAGGTGACTCGAACACCTGACCCTCGCATTACGAATGCGATGCTCTACCGGCTGAGCTAAAGCGGCTTATCCAGTGGGGCGCGCGCTTAACAGCCTCGATGCGGGTCGGCAAGGGGCTGCGCTTCGGTCGACGGCCGAGCCTTAACGGGTTGGTAACCAAAATCGGTGCATGCCGTCTCCAAGCATTCTCAGGGACCAGTCGGGGGTCGTTACACATGGACAGGCTTCAGGATTTCGCACGGGAAACCGATGGCGAAGTCAGCGCGGACACGGCGATCGACGCGGAAGCCGAGCGTGGCATCGAAACGCCTGTCGTCATCGGCACGGACGAGCGCCGGATGCAGGTTCGCGCCTATAATTACTGGGTCTCGATGCTGCAGGGGCGCGCCTATCCGTCGGTCGAGGATATCGAGCTCAGCAACACCGGCGATTTCGGCCCCTTCAGCGTCCTGCTCGACTTCACCCATGCCGGCGAGGAACCGACGATCGCCTGGATCGGCTCGGCCCTGCGCACCGAATGCGGCCTGTCGGAGGCCGTGACCAATGTCGCCGAAGTGCCGCCGCGGTCGCTGCTGTCGCGGCTGACCGACCATCATCTGCAGATCATCGCCAATCGCGCGCCGATCGGATTCGAGGCCGAATTCGAGAATGCGCGCGGCAACGCGACTCTTTATCGCGGCATTCTGCTGCCCTTCTCGTCGGACAACGACACGATCGACTTCATTTACGGCGTCATCAACTGGAAGGAAGTGGCGAACGACGCCGTCCTCAACGCGCTCGAGCGCGAAATGCGCGAGAGCGCGGCGCAGCTTCCGGCACGGCCGATGGTGCCCGTCTGGGCCGACGGTCCCAGCCGCCCGGGTGTCGGCAATGGACGGACGCCGGTCACGGCCCCGCGCGACGAAGCCGCGGAAAGCGACATCGACACCGACGACCTCGACGTCATGATCGTCGACGAAGACGACTCGCTGGGCGACTGGCTGGCCGCGGCCCGCGCAACGGCCGATGTCGCGCTGTCGGCCGACACCCGGAGCCGCGCGGCACTCTACCGGGCGCTCTCGGGCGCCTATGACTTCGCGCTCGTCGCCGAACGTCGGGCCGACGAATATGCCGAGCTGCTGTCGGAATGCCGCATCCGCCAGCAGGCGCGCGCGCCGATGACGCCGGTCGCCAAGCTCGTGTTCGGCACGACCTACGACAAGACGCGCCTGACCGAATTCGCCGCCGCCATGAGCTTTGCCCATCGCCGGCAGCTTCCGGCAGGTGGCATGAAGCTGTTCCTCGAGAATTTCCCGGGGGGGCTGAAGGCCATCGTCGCGGCCGAGCGGCGCGAGCGACGCCCCGAAGGCCGCGAGCCGAAGCCCGACAACGTGCGCCAGCGCGCGCGCGAACTGCCCGAACAGGCCTATCTCACCCTGTCGGGCAATGACGAATTCGTGATCATGGTCGCCCGCCGTGTCGATGCCGACCGGGTCGCGATCATCGGCGTCGTCGGCGACGACAAGCCGCTGCTCGACCGGGCGCTCAAACAGGTCGTCGACTGATTCTCGTGAAATAATATTACGTCAGCCTTGAGGCTGTCACGGGAGGGGCGCATAGGGCGCTATCGAGAAAAACGATACGGATGCCCGATTCCATGGCTGCTTCCCGCGCGACGCCCCCCGCGACCCCTGCCGAGTCCAAGTACGTCGATCTTCTGGCAAAGGCCCTGGTGGCCGGTGCCCTGCCCGGCGAAACCGACGGCTTCACCAGGGAGGACCGCAAGGCGGCGGCGACGCTCGCTTTGGCCGCGCTCGACGGTCGGCGGGGCGTGGCGCCCGCGATCCGGATCGAATCGGGAAGCGGGAGCGACGGGCGGCGCCTGTTGCGCATTGCCGTCGCCAACGACGACATGCCGTTCCTGGTCGATTCGATCGCCAACGCCATCACGGCCCGCGGGCTGGCCATCGACCGCATTCTGCACCCGATCCTGGCGGTCACGCGCGACCCGGACGGCGCGTTTTCGGGGCTGGCGGCTGCGGCGGCGGACAAGCGGACATCGCTGATCTACATGGAGGCCGAACGTGCCGATGCACGCGAGCGGCAGGATCTGGCGGCGGCGATCGCGACCGCGCTCGCCCATGTGCGCTCGGCCGTCGGCGACTGGGACGCGATGCAGGCCGCGCTTGCGGCGGACGCCCGGGCGATCGGCGACAGCGAGGGCGGGCGCCTGCTGGACTGGCTTCTCGATCGCAACTTCACGCTGCTCGGTTCTGCCCATTATCCTGCCGACGGCGGCATCCGTGACGCGCTCGGCATTGCGGGCGATCTCGGCGATGCGGTCCTCGCCCCGGAACAGCGGACGAAGGCACGGGGCTTGCTGGGCAGCCGCGCGGCCCCGATGCTGGTCAAGTCGAACTTCCTGTCGACGGTCCACCGGCGCGCGCCGCTCGACCTCGTCATCGTGCCCGCGGCGGACGGTGTGCGCATCCATGCCGGCCTGCTGACCAGCGCGGCGCTGAGCGCCACGCCGCAAGAAGTGCCCATCCTGCGCGAGCGGCTCGACGCGGTCGCCGCGAAATACGGGTTCTCGCGCGACGGCCACGCCGGCAAGGCGCTGGCTCATGCGCTGACCAACCTGCCGCACGACTTGCTGCTCGCGATCGATGCGCCGATGCTCGAACGGCTGGCGCTGACCGCGATGTCGCTCGCCGACCGGCCGCGGGCCGAGCTGGTGCTGACGCGCGACGCGCTCGACCGCCACATGTTCGCCTTTGTCTGGCTGCCGCGCGACGAACTGACGACGGCGCGGCGCGTCGCGATTTCGGAAATGATCGGCGCAGAGGCCGATGGCGAGCTGCTCAACTGGTCGATCGATCTCGGCGACGGCGAAGTCGCCCGCATCCGCTACACCTTCGACCGCCGCACCGCGCAACGCGAACCCGACGAAGCCCGCCTGCGCGCCGCCGTGGTGGCGCTGGTGCGCGGCTGGGTCGAAGCCGTCGAGGCCAGCCTGATCGCCGCCGGCGACCACAGCGGCGCGACCCGGCTGGCATTGCGCTATGCCGAGGGCTTCCCGCCCCCCTATCGCAGCGGCGCGGGCCCCGACGAGGCGGCGCGCGACATCATGCGCCTGGCCCGCCTCGACGACCGCACCGACCGGCAGGTGCGGCTCTACCGCAATGCCGAGGATGACACGGGGCGCCTGCGCCTCAAGCTCTACAGCTTGGCGCCGGTCATGCTGTCGGACGTCGTTCCCGCGCTCGAGAATTTCGGCTTCCGCGTGGTCGAGGAAGTGTCGACGCTCATCGGCGGCGGCGCGATCGGCCATATGCACCGGTTCGTCCTCGATCTGGGCCGGGGCGACGCCGCCGCGCTGCTGGCGCGCGCGCCGCTGGTCGAGGGCGCCATTGCATCCGTGCTCGAAGGGCGCGCCGAAAACGACCGCTTCAACGAACTGGTGGTAGCCGCAGCATTCGACCCGCGCGCCGTCGTCCTGTTGCGGGCGATGTTCCGCTATCTCCGCCAGACCGGCCTCACCTACGGCCTGGTGACGGTCGTCGAGGCGCTGCGCCGCCACCCGCACATCGCGCGCGCCGTCGTCGATCTCTTCGCCGCCCGCCACGATCCGTCGCTCAAGAAGCGCGATGCCGCGCGCGACGCGGCGGACCAGGCGATCGAGCAGGGACTGTCGCAAGTCGCCGCCATCGACGAGGACCGCGTCCTCCGCCTGCTGCGCGCCGTCGTCCGCGCGACGCTGCGCACCAACTTCTATGCCCCCGCCGGCCAGACCGCGCTCGCGTTCAAGTTCGACAGCGCCAAGGTGCCCGGCCTGCCCGCCCCCGTGCCGTGGCGCGAGATCTGGGTCTATTCGCCGCGCGTCGAGGGCATCCACCTGCGCGCCGGGCCCGTCGCCCGCGGCGGGCTGCGCTGGTCCGACCGGCGCGACGACTTCCGCACCGAAATCCTGGGCCTGATGAAGGCACAGCGCGTCAAGAACGCGGTCATCGTGCCGACCGGGGCCAAGGGCGGCTTCTTCCCCAAGGCGCTGCCCAATCCCGCCACCGACCGCGATGCCTGGCTCGCCGAGGGCACCGAAAGCTATTGCATCTTCATCCGCACGCTGTTGTCGGTCACCGACAACATCGTCGAGGGCAAGGTCGTCCACCCGCCACAGGTCGTGATCCACGACGGCGCGGACCCCTATTTCGTCGTCGCCGCCGACAAGGGCACGGCCACCTTCAGCGATGTCGCCAATGCGATCGCGCTCGACCATCATTTCTGGCTGGGCGACGCTTTCGCCTCGGGCGGGAGCGTCGGCTATGACCACAAGGCGATGGGCATCACCGCCAAGGGTGCCTGGGTGTCGGTCCAGCGCCATTTCGCCGAGCTCGGCACCGACGTGCAGACCCAGCCGATCCGCGTCGTCGGCTGCGGCGACATGTCGGGCGACGTGTTCGGCAACGGCATGCTGCTGTCGAAGACGCTGAAGATCGTCGCCGCCTTCGACCACCGCCACATCTTCATCGACCCCAATCCGGATCCCGCCGCCAGCTGGGAAGAGCGCGCGCGCCTGTTCGCGCTGCCCCGCTCGTCCTGGGCCGATTACGACGCCAAGCTCATCTCGCGCGGGGGCGGCGTCTTCCCGCGCTCGGCAAAGTCGATCAAATTGTCGAAGGAGGCCCGCGCCGCCCTCGACATCGCCGAGTCCGAGATCGAGCCGACCGCGCTGATCTCCGCCATCCTGAAGAGCCCCGTCGACCTGATCTGGTTCGGCGGCATCGGCACCTATGTGAAGGCGGCGAGCGAGACCAACGGCCAGGTCGGCGACCCGGCCAACGACGCCCTGCGCGTCGATGCCGAGGACATCCGCGCCAAGGCGATCGGCGAAGGCGCCAACCTGGGCGTGACGCAGGCCGCGCGCATCGCCTTTTCGCTCGGCGGTGGCCGGATCAACACCGACTTCATCGACAATTCGGCGGGCGTCGACTGTTCGGACCATGAGGTCAACATCAAGATCGCGCTCAATGCCGAAGTCGCGGCGGGCGCGCTCACCATGCCGAAACGCAATATATTGCTGGCGAAGATGACCGACCAGGTCGGCGCGCTGGTGCTCGAGGACAACCGCCTGCAGACGCTGGCGCTGTCGATCGCCGAGCGCGGCGGGGCCTCCGCCGTCCCGTCGCTCGTCCGGCTGATCGAGACGTTCGAGGCATCGGGCCGGCTCGACCGCGCCGTCGAAGGGCTCCCGTCGAACGACCTGCTCGCGCGGCGCGCGCAGGACGGGCAGGGGCTGACCCGGCCCGAACTGGCCGTCGTCCTCGCCACCGCCAAACTCGCGCTACAGGAAGCGATCGAGCACACCGATCTCGCCGCCGACCCGGCGCTGCTGCCCGAACTGCTGGCCGCTTTCCCGGCCGGCATGCGCAAGGCGCATCGCGATGCCATCGCACACCACCAGCTGCGCAGCGAGATCGTCGCGACCAAGGTCGCCAACCGCATCGTCAACCGCATGGGGCTGATCCACCCCTATGAACTGGCCGAGGAGGAAGGCGCGTCGCTGGGCGACATCGCCGCCGCCTTCGTCATTGCCGAGGCGCTGTTCGACGCGCGCACGCTCTGGTCGATGATCGACGAGGCCGAGCTTGGCGAAGGCGCCCGGCTGCTGCTGTTCGAACAGGTCGCGGTCGAACTGCGCGCCGCCATGGCCGACCTGTTGCGCGGCTCGGTTGCCGGGCGGTCGGTGGGCGACACCATCGCCGCGCTGGCGCCCGGGATCGCCAAGCTCGACGCGGCGGTCGATACGCTGCTGCTCGACGAAACGCGCACCCAGGCGCGCGGCTTTGCCCTGCGGCTGACCGACGCGGGCGCCCCGCGCCGGATCGTCGACCGCGTCGTGCGCCTCGCCGAGCTCGACGGCGCGGTCGGTCTCGCCGCGCTCGCCGAACGCTCGGGCACCGATGCCATCGTGCTGACGCGCGCCTTCACTGCGCTCGGCAGTGCGCTCGGCCTCGACTGGGCACAGGGCGCCGCGATGCGCGCGTCGCCGGTCGACCCGTGGGAGCGGCTGCTCGTCGCCGGGCTCAGCCGCGATTTCCAGCAGATGCGCCTCGAATGGCTGGCCCGCGATGCGTCGGCGCCCGAGGCCCGCGTCGCGGCCTGGCTCGACAGCCACGCCGGCCGGATCCGCGACTTCCGCCGGCTGGTGGATCGCGCCAAGCTGGCGGTCGTGATCAGTCCGGCGATGCTGGCGCAGATCGCGGGCCAGGCACGGGTGCTGCTCGGGCGTTAGTACCGGTCCCGGTGGGCCGGGACAGGCCCTAGCCCATCACGGGGAAGGCCGCCGCGATCGCCCAGGCGAGCGCGCCCCCGGCCAGCGCGCCGGCGAGCAGGCGCGACCCGTGGAGCCGCGTCCACAGCAGGAAGCCCGTCAGCGCCATGGCGATCAGCGCGCCGGCGATGGTGTCGAGAAACAGCACCCAGGCGATCGGCAGGCCGACGCCCTTGTGCATGTTCTTGATCGTGCCGAAAAACCCGTTGTTCTCGCGCTTGGCCGTGACATGGTTGGCGCCGGGCACATAGTCGACCGTCACCCGCGCGTCGGGCATGTTGAAACTGCGTGTCCAGGTCTCGGCCTGGCGCACGTCCGTGCCCATGAAGCGCGCCTTGCCGGCCGAAGCACCGCCGCGCGCCGCGCCGTCGCCCTTGGGCGCCTGGGCCTTGACCGGCAGGCCGAGCGTCTTTTTCGCCCAGGCGCCCAGGCCGTCGGCGTCGGTGATCAGGCCCGCCGCCACCGGCAGCTCGACCGTCGACACCTCGACCGGCTCCCCGGTATCGATCTTCAACTGGCTGCGATGGTTGAGCAGGAAACCGCTCGTGCCCATCATCAGGAAGAACAACGCGCCCCAGAACCCTGTCCAGGCGTGGATGCGCTTGAGCCAGCGCAGGAATTTGGCCGACTGCCATGTACTCGGGACGAAAAAGAGTCCCGACTGATTGAATGCCACGAGTTCTAAACCTCCGCCCAGCGCCGCAACAGATTGTGATACACGCCCGTCAGCCGGACAACCGCGTCCGCATCACGCCCCTCCCCTGACAGGCTTTGGATCGCGCTGTCGAGGTCGAAAAGAATGTCGCGGTCGCTGTCGTTGCGGACCATCGACTGGATCCAGAAAAAGGCGGCGACGCGCACCCCGCGGCGCACCGGCTCGACCCGGTGCAGCGTCGACGCCGGATAGAGCAGCAGGTCGCCGGCGGCGAGCTTCACCCCCGGATGGTCGGCAATGACCAGTTCGCCCCCGTCGTAACTGTCGGGCGGGGCGAGGAACAACGTCGCCGACAGGTCGCTGCGGATGCGGAAGTCGCTGCCGCGCCGGATGCGGATCGCGGTATCGACATGCGTGCCGAAGCCGTCGCCGACCTCGTACCGGTTGAACAGCGGCGGATAGACCTTGAACGGCAGCGCCGCCGCCACGAACAGCGGCGACCGGCCGAGCGCATCGAGCACGAGCTCGCCGGCCTGTCGCGCTTCGGGCGCGTCCTCGCTCAGCTGCCGGTTGTGCTTGGCCAGCGCCGACTGGCTTCCCGATGTCGCATTGCCGTCGATCCAGTCGGCCCCGTCGATCTGCGCGCGCACGCGGGCGATCTCGTCGGCGGACAGGACGGCCGGGATGACGCGCATCTAGTATTTCACCGAAAGCGTGGCGAACGCGCTGCGTCCCGGCGCGATGGTCGCGAAATGCGCGCTGTTGGCGGCCACGAAATACGTCTTGTCCGCCAGGTTCTGGACATTGACGGCCAGCGACATCTTGTCGCTGAAGGCATAGCCGATCCGCGCGTCGAACCGCCAGTATCCCGGAATGGTCCGGGCAATCACCCGCGTCGCCGGATTGACCACGGCTGTCGCGCCGGTGCCGCTGACGGCGCGGTTGTCGGCATAGGTGCCGAAGACCCGCCCGGTGTAGAAGGCGCCGCCGCCGATGCTGAACTTGCTGGTGACGGCAACATCGGTCCACAGCGTCGCGCTGTGCTCGGCGGTCTGCGGAAACCGCTTGCCCGTATTGACCGAGGGCTGGACGATGTTGCGCGCCGGCGTCACCGTCACGCCGCCGACGACCACGGCGGGGACCACGAATATTGTATTGCCCGCATCGACGATAGTCGCATCGAGATAGGTATAGCCGCCGAAGATCGTCCAGTTCGGCAGGATGCGGCCGTTGAACCCGATCTCGACCCCGTTCACCCGCCGCGCGCCGACGAACTGCGGGTTGCCGTCGGGCCCGGTCACGCGCGCGTTCGACGTCTCGGTGCGGAACGCCGCGACGCTCAGCGACAGCCGCCCCCCGAACACATCGGCCTTGGCGCCGACTTCGAACGAGCGGGTCTCTTCGACCTTCAGCAGGTTGAGCGCGTCGAGCGAGGCCTGTGCGGTCGTCGTCGGCAGCGCGTTGCCCTCCAGCCCTTCGCCCAGCAGGCTGTTCGGCGGCGTCGCGGACGTGGCGTAGCTGGCATAGATACTGGAGTCGGGCGTCGGCTTGAACACCAGTCCGGCCTGCCAGTTGAAGATCGTGTCGGTACGGTCGAAGCTGAACGTCGACGTCGCCGCGACCGGCTGGCCGGGCGTGGTCGTCGACGCGAACCGGTCGACCCGCGCGCCGAGATTGAGAATCAGCGCCGGCGTGATCGTGATCGAATCGAACGCATAGGCCGACACGGTGCTCGCGTCGTTCTGCGTCTCGGCGATCGCCAGGTTGCGGTCGGTGGGCGCGACCAGTGTCGACGTGTCGCTGGCATAGTTCACATAGGCGTCGCCCGGATTGGGGTTGGCCAGGGTGGTGCAATAGAAGCGCGCCAGCGCCGCCGCCGTGCAGCGCGGCGAAATCAGCACGCCGGTCGACAAAATCTCGTTGCCGTTGGCGGGATTGACGAAGCCGCGCGTCACGAACACGCCGCGCCGTGCCTTTTCCCAAGACAGCTCCAGCCCCGCCGAAAAACTGTGCTTCAGCCGGCCGGTCTCGACCGTCCCGAACAGGTCGGTCTGGTTGGTCAGGGTGCTGACCGTGCCGTAGCGGCTGTTCGCGCGCCGCCAGACATAGCCGCCCGCCGTCGCCGGATTGGCGGCATTGGTGCCATAGACATTGCCCTGGCTGTCGTCGGGCTGGGTATAGATATAGGCCTGGTCGTTGCGGCTGAAGCGCGACGTGTTGCGCAGCTTGATCCCGCCGAAGTCGTGCTCGGCGCGCAGGGTGATCTGGTCGCTCGTCTGGGTGCGGAAGTCGCGCGCCTTTACCCCGTAAAAGGCGGTACGCGGAATATCGACGGTCGCGCCGGCGATCGTCGTGAACCGGCCGATGGCCGGTTCCGAATAGCTGAAGCCGAGCGGCGCATTGGCGGTCGTGCGCTGATAGGGAAAGCCGCTGTCGGGCAGTTCGTGGCTGGTCAGGTGGTAATAGCCGAGCGTCAGGCTCGTCGGGCCGCTGCCGCCGATCTTGACCGACGGCGCAATGCCCCAGCGATCCTGGAACAGCGCGTCGCGCCCCGCGACATTCTGGTCGTGCCAGACGCCGGCCACGCGGACGGCGACCATGTCGTTCAGCTTGACGTTGAGGTCGCCCGTCAGGCGCTTGTAGGCGTCGGTGCCATAGCTTGCCGCCGCTTCGACGAAGGTCCGGTCGCGCGGCAGCTTCGACACGATGTTGATCGATCCGCCTGCCCCGCCGCGTCCGCCCAGCGTCGAGTCCGACCCGCGGACGATCTGGATCTGCTCGATGCCAAAGACTTCGCGGCTTTGCGCGCTGGTGTCGCGGATCGTGTCGACAAAGGTCGACCCTTGCGAATCGAAGCCGCGGATGAATGGCCGGTCGCCGATCGGATTGCCGCCTTCGGCCGCGCCGAAAGTGATGCCGGGCACGGTGCGCAGCGCGTCGACAAGCGTGGCCGAGCCGGTGTCCTTGATGACCTGCTTGTCGACGACGACGATCGAGCGCGGCGTGTCGAGCAGCGGCGCGACCGTCTTGGCGCCGCGGTCCTCGTCGCGGACGCCCGTTACCGTGATCGTCGACGCAGCCTCGTCATCCGGTACAGGTGCGGCCGCGCTGACGGGCGCACTGGCGATGAAGCCGACGCACCCGAGCGCGAGAAAGGCGCCCTGGGCAAGTTGGCGCGGATGGATGGCATGGGCACGCGACATGGAAAAACTCCTGTCGCTTTTCGCTATTGCGAGTCGTTCGCAGTGTCAACGCAATTGAGACACATTCGCAACTGCACGAGCGTGGAGCCAGCAGCGGACGGCGCTCGCCAGATTGGGCGGCGCCGCGACCGCGATCCGCTGGGCATCGATCCGCGCCACCAGCGCGTTGACCGGCACGCGCTCCTCGCCCGCGGCACGGCGCAGCGCATCCCAGAACAGCGGTTCCAGCGTCAGCGCGGTCTCGTGTCCGGCGATGGTGACGGATCGCTTGACCGGGGCGGCGTAGATCTCGTCCATCTGCGGCGAATTCCTGTTCAACATCAATACCTTGCGGGAACCGGCACGGCGCTCGGCAGTTGGAGGCGAAACATTATCACAGGAGCAGCATCATGGCGAAGACCGACAAGAAACCCGCGCAGGCCGACAGCGACCATCGCGGCGACAACGCGGGCGGCGAGCCGCGTGACGGCAACGGGCGCTTCGCGAAAACCGGCGGCAGCGGGCGGCCCGAGGTCTGGCTTCCCGACCTGACGGTGCGCAACGCGGCGCTCGGTGCCCTCGGCGCCGGGATCGCCGTTGCCGCCGTCGCGGCCGGCACCGCCTTGTTCAAGGGCTGGAGCGAACGCAGCGAGACCGCTGGACTGGACGACGACCCGTCGGCGAACGACCCGCAGGCCGGCAGCGGCGCGGGCGACGTCATCGACGAGGACAAGCGGCAGGCCTTTGCACCCGCAACCATGCCCGCCCCGTCGCGGGTAGCGGCCATGGGAAACGGTCTCGACTGATCGCAGCTTTCGAGCGGGACGATTTATTGGGGGTGGCATCGCCCGGTGCCGCCCCCTAGTTTTTGGCGCATGCTGCACGGGTATCAGGCGCTGACCGACAAGGAAAAGCAGACGCTGCGCCTGTTGCTGGCTGGCCATGATGCCAAGTCGATGGCGCGCGAACTCGGCCTGTCCGTACATACCGTCAACGAACGGTTGCGCGATTCGCGACGCAAGCTGTCGGCGTCGAGCAGCCGTGAGGCCGCCCGGATCCTGCGCCAGGCTGAGGAGCAAGCCCCCCAATCGGTCGGGGACAAGCAAATCGGGGATGCCGCGCCGCTGCCCGTGCCGCAGGGCGACGGCTCATCGACCGCTGGCTCGCCGAGCCGTCAGACGGTCCGGATTGCCGGAGTCATTGCCATGATAGCGCTTGTCCTTTCCCTGTTGGTCCTGTCCCCCGCCGCGCCCCAGGAAGCGGCTTCCCCCATGGCTGCCGCCATCGTCGCGACACCGGCTGCGCAGGCCGCACGTCAATGGCTCGAAATCGGCGACGCGGCCGACTGGAAGGGCAGCTGGGCGGCGACCGGCGCGTCGTTCCGCAAGGCCAATTCGCTCGCGCTGTGGACCTCGGTCTCGGCGAAAGTCCGCGTGCCCCTGGGCCCTGTCGTCGCGCGCACGCTCGTTAGTGCCGACGAAGTTCCGACCCCGCCCCGCGGCAATGCCGTGGTCAAGTTCAGGACCCGTTTCGCGAACCGGGCCGAGGCGGTCGAGACGATCGCGCTGGTGCGCGAGGATGGCAGCTGGAAAGTCGTCGGCTGCTATCTGGAATAGCGACGGAGCACAGGGGCGGCCGCTGCCGCCCCCGTCGCCCTCAGTACATGTGCTGGCCGCCGTTGATGCTCAGCGTCGATCCCGTCACGAAACCGCCGTCCTCGCTGACCAGGAACGCCACCCCGCGCGCGATTTCGTGCGCCTGGCCGAGCCGCCCCACGGGAATCTTCGCCACGATCTTCTCGAGCACCGGCGGCGGCACCGCGGCGACCATGTCGGTGTCGATATAGCCCGGCGCGATCGCGTTCACGGTCACGCCCTTCTTCGCGCCTTCCTGCGCCAGCGCCTTGGTGAAGCCGTGGATGCCCGATTTCGCGGCGGCATAATTGACCTGGCCATATTGCCCCGCCTGCCCGTTGATCGAGCCGATGTTGACGATCCGGCCCCAGCCGCGCGCCTGCATGCCGGGAAAGCAGGCCTTGGCCATGTTGAAACAGCCGCCCAGGTTGACGCGCATCACGTCGTTCCAGTCGTCGAAGGTCATCCGCGCCAGCGTGCCGTCGCGCGTGATGCCGGCGTTGTTGACGACGATGTCGACCGGCCCCAGCGCCTTGGTCACCGCCTCGCAGCCCGCGATGCACGCCTCGTGGTCGCCGACATCCCATTTGAACACGCGGATGCCCGTCGCGTCCTCGAACAGCTTGGCCTTGTCGTCGTTGCCGGCGTAATTCGCGGCGACGGTGATGCCCATGTCCTTGAGCGCCAGGCTGATCGCCTCGCCGATCCCGCGGGTGCCGCCGGTTACGATTGCCACTCTGCCCATGGTCGTCCTCTCGCTATTATGCCGCGAGCCTAACTGCGGGGCAGCCACCCTTCAAGTTCGCGGCCGATAATAATGCGGAGCAGGTCCATCCCCTCCGCCGAGGCATTCAGGCATTCGAGCGCCGCGAGTTCGGTCCCGCCCGCCTCGACGAACGTCTCGCGCCCGCGGATGGCGATTTCCTCGAGCGTTTCCAGATTGTCGGCGCTGAACCCCGGGGTCACCACCGCCACCGACCTCACGCCCTCGCGCCCCAGCCGCGCCAGCGTTTCCTCGGTCGAGGGTTCGAGCCATTTCGCCCGGCCGAGCTTGCTCTGGAAGCTGACGACCAGGTCGCGCCCCAGCGCGTTCGCCAACAGCCGCGCGGTCTTCTGGCACTGGCAGTGATAGGGGTCGCCGTCCTCCAGCGTCGAGACCGGCATCGAATGGAAACTGGCCACGATCGTCTCGGGCACGAACGGCAGCGCCGCGACCTGCCGCTCGACCGACGCCTTGAGCGCCGCGATATAGGCCGGGTCGTCGTGCCACGGCGGCAGGGTGCGCAGCGCCGGTTGCCAGCGCATCGCCTTCAGCACGTCGAACACCCGGTCGTTGACGGTCGCGGTCGTCGCGCCCGAATATTGCGGGTAAAGCGGCGCGATCAGGATGCGCTGGCAGCCCGCTTCCTTCAGCGCCTTCACCCGGTCGGCGATCGCGGGCTTGCCATAGCGCATCGCCCAGTCGACGATCACCATGTCGCCGAACGACAGGCCCCGCGCCTGCGCGGCCGTGATGGCGGCAAGCGGCGCGCCGTCCTCGGTCCACACCTGGCGATAGGCATGCGCGGTCGTCGCCGGGCGCGTGTTCAGCACGAAACCGCGAAGGATGATCTGCCACAGGATCGGCGGCAGCTCGACGACGCGCCGGTCGGACAGGAATTCCTTCAGATACGCTTTCACCGCGTCGCGCGTCGGCGCCTCGGGCGACCCCAGGTTGACGAGGAGCACGCCGATCTTCGGCGACGGAATGATCGGGTGGTCACCCGGTAGCTGGGCAGTGCGCATCAGACATCCTGAATCAGGGGAAGTTGCCGGAAACGCACACCCGCCGCCGCGAATAGCGCATTGGCGATCGCCGGCGCAACCGGGGGCACGCCAAGTTCGCCTGCGCCCCCCGGATCCTCGCCGCTCACGATCATCTCGATTTCGACCTGCGGGCAATCGGCCATGCGCGGCAACCGCAGGTCGCCGTAGCGTTCGGGCCCCGCGAGCCCGTGATGGACCGACACCGGTGCGCCGGTCGCCGCCGACATGCCGAAGACCAGCCCGCCGATGATCTGCGCGCGGACGACACCGACGTTGATCATGCGGCCGACATCGGCGACCGCGTACAGCCGGTCGACGCGCACCCTGCCGCCGTCGCCGATCCGTGCCTCGGCCAGCACCGCGATATGGCTGCCCGCCATCGAACAGACCGCCAGCCCCTGGTTCGATCCCTGCACGCCGCCCTGCCAGCCGCCGGCCTCCGCCACCTTCGACAGGCATTGCGCCAGGCGCGGGTTCTGGCCCAGCATCGCCATGCGCACCGAAAACGGGTCGTTGCCCGTCGTATGCGCAACCTCGTCGACGAAACATTCGGTGAAGAAGCAGTTCACGCCATAGGCGCGCCCGCGCCAGTCCCCGGTCGGCACGCCGAGGGCGGCGGGATGGTGGTCGATGGCATGGACGGCAATGTCATAGGGAGTCGCCGCGCCCAGTATCGCCGCCGGCTCGGCGACGCCCCGGCTCGCGGCCAGCGCTTCGGCGGGCGTCTTGCCCGCGGACAGGCGCGCGTCGAGCTCGTGCAGCGCGGCCGGCGTCGCGATCTGGGCGAAGAGCGCGCCGATCCGTCCGTCCGCGCTCGCCCGTGCCGCCAGCCGCGCCACGGCGGCGGGGCGAAAGCTGTCACGCCGCATCTCCTCGCCACGCGCCCGCACCAGCTGCACCGGCCGCTTCAGACGGTCGGCGAGCGTCGCGGCATGCCCGACGATATCGGTTTCATAGCGCGCGCCGAACGCGCCGCCGACCATCATCGGGTGGACGACGACGCGCGCGGCGTCGATGCCGAGCGCCCGCGCCGCGGCCTGGGCGGCCAGCCCGGGAACCTGCGTCGCCGTCCAGACCTGCACGCCGTTGCCGTCGATCTGCACCGTCGCCGTGGCGGTCTCGACCGCCGCATGCGGCGCCAGTCCCACGCGATACTCTTGGGTCAGCACGGTCGCGCCGGAAAAGGCCGCGTCGATGTCGCCCAGTGCCGACAGCCGCTCCCCGTCCGCGAACGCGGCCGCCAGCGCCTGGGCGATGCTGCGATCGTTGGCGGGCCTGCCCGCGACCTCGAAGCGCGGCCGCGCGGCGCGCAGCCCCTCGTTCGCCGCCCACCAGTTGGTCGCGGCAACGGCCACCCAGCGGTCGCGGTCGATCACGTCGGTCACGCCGGTCACGCGCTCGGCCGCCTTCCGGTCGATCGCTTTCAGCCGCGCGTCGCCGGCCGGCCCCTCGGACATGGCGGCATAGACCATGTCGGGCAGGCGGATGTCGCCCGCATAGTTGACGCTGCCATCGACTTTGGCGGGCAGGTCGAGCCGGGGCAGTTCGCGGCCGGTCAGCCGGTTTGCCGTGCCCGTGCGCCAGCCGATGTCGGCGGGCAGCTTCAGACGCGCGGCTTCCGCGGCCAGCGGGCCGAAGCGCATCCGGTCGTCGCCACGCCAGACGAACCCGTCGTGCGTTTCGCACGCGCGCCAGTCCGCGTCCCAGCGCTCGGCGGCGGCGGCACAGAGCAGCGCCCGGGCGGCGGCACCGGCATCGCGCAGCAGGGCTTCGAAGCCGCGCACGCTGGTCGACCCGCCCGTCGCCATCACATCGCTGCGCCGGTCGACCAGACGTGCCGGCGCGCTGCGCGCCAGGCCTTCGTCCCATTCGCGCATCAGCAGGCCATTGGCGTACAGGGGACCGGCGCGCGCCGCCTCGACGGCCACGGTCCGCCAGTCGGCCCCCAGTTCGTCGGCAACGATCTGGGCCTGCGTCGTGAAGACGCCGTGGCCCAGCTCGACCTGCGGCACCACGACGGTCACGTGCCCGTCCTCGCCCACCTTGACGAAGCCGTTGAGCACATGGTCGCCCGGCGCGGTGTCGAGGCCCGCCGCATAGCGGCGCGGCCACAGCTTGAATCCGACGATCAGTCCGGCACCGACACCGCCCCCGATCAGCAGGTTGCGGCGGGAAAGGACAGGCGCTGGCATGCCCCTTGCGTTAGGGGCGATGGCCGCTTGTGTGAAGGGGCCATGCCGCCGGGCGGATCAGGTCGCGGTGGTCGACGGCGGCCACCGCGTCAGCGTCGGCGCGGCGTCCGCCGGCGCGTCGTCGGGCCCGTCGTCGAAATCATGCGCGTCGAAGCCCATGAAATCGTCCCCGTCGAGCAGCCGCCGGGCCGCGACATGGATGCGCCGCAGCTGGAAAAAGGCGATTCCCGCAAACAGCACGCCGACGATCGCAACGGGGCCCAGGAACGCGCGCAGCATCACATAGCCCGGATCGAGCGGCCGCCAGGCGAAATAGCCGACGATGCGCTTCAGCTCGTCGCGAACCGGAATGCCCACTTCGCCCGGCGGCACCTCGTCGGCCGGTCCCAGCGTATGCAGCCCGTCAAGCATGAAGCGCTGGGCAAAACCTTGCAGGAACGTCCTGTCGATCGGCATCACCGTGATGACCATCGGCGCACGGGCACCCAGCGGCATCGCCTTGCCGAAATCGGGCTGGACCAGCGACACCGTCACGATCGACAATTTGCCGTCGACTTCCTTCACGGCGCTGGCTTGGATGGCGGCGGCGACCATCGTGTTGGGTGCGCCCGGCTTGATCGGTCCGCGCGCTTTCTCGCGGGCGCGGACATCGGCGACCAGATGGTCGGCGTCGCCGCCCAATATATGCTCGTCGACCACCGGGATCGTCGCTGCGCCCTTGGCCGCATAGACGGGCAGGTCGTTGGCATCGATGACGAAGCTCTGGTCGATGCGATCCGTCTGGTTCAGATATTTGCCGATGTTGTCGGCGGCCCATTGCGCGTCGTACTTGTTGTCGAGGTGCTGGACGGCGTCGTCCCACAGGATCTGCGGCGCGACCATTTGCGCCACTTCCTCGATCCGGTGGTGAATGCCGTTTTCGACCAGGATCTGCTCGCGGATCGCGCTCGAACTGTTGAAGGCACGCACGGCGACATGCGTCCCCGCGATGCAGACAAGCAGCAACAGCCCCCCGATGATCGCCAGCGGCCAGAAGAAGTCGGACTCCATGACGGGGGGGCGGTACCGGCGCATCCGGCCGATCGTCGGAAAACTTGTGATCGCGTTCATTGTCTCAATCCTCGACTGTCTCGTTGACCGGAACTCAGTGCTGGCCGGTCATCGCCAGCGAAATCTTCGACGCAGGCGCCGAAAGCGTCTGGTAGACTTCCCAGCCCATGCCCCCCGCGACGGCCATCGCGATCAGGGCAAAGGTTACATATTGCATCAGATTGCCCAGCTCGCGGCTGCGCTCTTCCTGCCGGTGCCGGTCGGGCGGACGGGGGGCCCGGCGGTCGGGCCCGTTGAAGCTGCCGGTCGCCTGCTGCCCCGCCTTCGTCCCGCGGCGTTCGCGCAGCAGTTCGAAATCGATGGGGTTGCGCGCCTTGAGCCCGACCGAACTGCCGCTGTTCCATATCGCGCGCGCCGTGATGGTGAGATTGCCGACGATCACCTCGACATAGGTGCCGCGCGGCGGCGGGGCGTTGGTCGTGAACAACAGCCCGCTGCGCGAGACATTCTGGACACTGCCTTGCACCCATGGCCCGTCCCACCGCGCACGCGCGGGCAGGAACACCGACATTCGCGGATCGCGCTTGTTCATTCGGGCCAGACCTCGTCCACGCAGCAGACACCCGGCCGGGCGGCGGCTGCGTTCGGAAAGAATTTTAGGCAGGGGTCCGGATGGGCCGGTGCCTGACGCGTTACCCGCGTGCCGCATCCTTCGTGACCGGGTGGTCCGCGAAACATTTGGAACGTCACGTTATTATAGGATGACGCGCCGCGCGCGAGGGATGCGACCTGCAGAAAAAAATATTCGACCTGGCGGCGATGCGCCGGTCGGGTCGTTTCGGCGCCGGCGTGCCGCCCCTTGGCTAACCCGCTCTCCTATAAGGGGAAGGTCTGAAGCATCGAAAGCACGCGCCATGCACGCCTCATTTGCCGCCCCGTTCCTCGGCCATGTCCGCACCTTGATGCAAGGCGGCGGCCTTGTCGTCGCGCTGCTGGCAACGCCCGTCACGGCCCAGACGACGTCGGCCAGGGGCTGGAACGCCAGCGCCAATGTCGCGCTGGTCAGCGACTATCGTTTTCGGGGCGTCAGCCTGTCCGACCGGCATGTCGAACCCCAGGGCGGCATCGACCTCGACACCGACGCGGGCTTCATCACCGGCATCTGGGTGTCGCCCGTGGCCGATACCGGCGGCGCGCGGACCGAAGTGGACATCTACGGCGGCTACAAGAAAAAGCTGCACGGCTTCGACGTGTCGGTCAGCGCCTACAACTATCTCTATCCCGGCGGTGCTGGGGTCGATTACCTCGAACTCCAGGCAGCGGCGCAGCACGATCTGGGCCCGGTCCGGCTGGGCGTGCTGGCGGCCTATACGCCGCGCCAGCGCAACGTGACGGGCACCGACGACCTGTATCTCCAGGCCAGCATGGTCATGCCGATCGGCAGCGGCCCGTTCTCGATCCGCACCGCCATCGGCTATGAGGACGGCTTTTACGCGCGCAAATGGGACTGGGATGCGTCGATCCGGCTCGAGCACAAGGGGGCGACCGCCTCGATCGATTTCCTCGGCTCGACCGAAGGCATCGGCAGCCCTTCGGGGGTCAATGGCGAGCCTGCCGTCGTCGCCGGACTGTCGTTCGGCTTCTAGAGCGCCGCGACCTCGATGATCACGGCCGCCTCGCTCGCCATCGCGGGCAGCGAAAGGCCGATTTCGGCCAACCAGCTGCCGTCGACCTCGTGGCGGGCGTCGGCGATGGTCAGGACATAGCGCCTGTCCCGGTCCAGCATCGGCAGGCGCAGCGGCGGCGGATAGCGCCACGACGGCGGGCACAAACGATAGGCTAGGACGACCATCGCTTCGGCCGTGCCGTGCGCCTGCCACAGCACGCCGTCGCCCGCGTCGCCCGTCCAGACCTGCCCGGCATGCAGCCGCGCGCGCAGCGTCTTGTAGCGCGCGATCCAGGACGCCAGCCGCGCACGCGCCCTGCTGTCGAGCCGGCGCGGGTCGAGCTCGACGCCGAGATGCCCAGGCAGCGCCACGGCCGCGCGAAAGTCGAGCGACTGGGTGCGCCCGCTCGTGTGCGCGGTCGCGCTGCCGACATGCGCGCCCATGCGCTCGGGCGGCATGAACTGCAGATAGCCGCGCTGGATCGCGACGCGCGCCACCGCATCGGTCGTGTCGCTCGTCCAGAAGCGGTGCGTGCGGGTCGCGATGCCGGCGTCGATGCGTCCGCCGCCGCCCGCACAGGCCTCGATCTCGATCTGCGGAAAGGCGGCGCGCAGCCGGTCGAACAGCGCATAGCTGCCCTGCACCTGCGCCCGGTACGCGGCGCGCCCGTCCCGGCCTGCGGCATCGGTCAGGTCGCGGTTATGGTCCCATTTCAGATAGGCGATCGGCAGGTTGCCGAGCAGCGCCGCCAGCGCGTCGAACAGGTGATCGCGCACCTCCGGCCGCGCCATGTCGAGGACCAGCTGGTGCCGCGCGGTCAGCGGCTCGCGCCCCGCCAGCGCCAGCGCCCAGTCGGGATGCGCGCGGTACAGGTCGCTGTCGGGACTGACCATCTCGGGCTCGACCCACAGCCCGAAATCCATGCCGCGCGCGATCACATGTTCGGCGAGCGGCGCCAGCCCCTGCGGATATTTGCCCGCATCGACCCGCCAGTCGCCCAGCGCGCGGCGGTCGTCGCGCCGCCCCGCGAACCAGCCGTCGTCGAGCACGAAACGCTCGATTCCGATCTCCGCGGCGGCATCGGCCAGCGCCATCAGGTCGGCCTCGTCATGATTGAAATACAGCGCTTCCCAGGTGTTGAGGTGCACCTTGCGCGGCGTCATCGTCCCGCCCGGCCACGCCGACCGCGCGCGCACCGCCGCGTGGAAATTGCGCGCGACGCCGCCCGCGCCCTCGGGCGAATAGGTCGCGAGCACCTCGGGCGTCGTCACGCTGTCGCCCGGGGCCAGCCGCAGCTCGCCCGGCGCCAGCCCCTCGCCCAGCTGCCACTGCCGGCGCCCGTCGTCGATCCATTCGATCATCTGCAGGTGGTTGCCGCTCCACGCCAGCTGCGCGCCCCAGGCTCCCCCCGACGCCCCCCCGTCTTCCGCCAGCACGACCGCGCCCGGAAAACAGTCGTGCGAGGTCAGCCCGCGCCGGTTCTCGCGCCGCCACTGCCCGCGCCCCAGCACGTCGGTCGCCTCGGCGAACTCGCCGTTGTGGCGCCCGCCGAAGTGCCGCACCGCCCGCGCGCCCGGCGGCAGCGGCAGGCACGCCGCCGCCAGCCACTGCACCTCCATCGCCGCCGCCCCCCGGTTGGTCAGCCGCGTCGCCACCGTCAGCACGTCGCTTGTCGCATCGAGCGCGAGCGTCACCGCCACCTCGACCTGCGCCACGCGGTCGGTCATCACGACCGTCGCCGCCTGCCCCGCGCGCACCACCTCCACCGTATCGAACTCGAGCGCAAAGTCGCGCCCGTCGCGATGCGCCAGCAGCCCCGCCGCGCCGAACCACCCGCGGCCATAGCCCGGGAACAGCGAAAACGGCACGTCGCGGTCGGTGGCGAAGCTCGGCCGCGGCCGCGCCGCCAGCGGCCCCGGCAGCCCGACCCCGTCGGCCAGCCGTGCCCCCCAGTGCCGCCACAGCGGCGCGCCGCCCGGCACCAGTTCGAGCACCAGCGTCGTCGCCCGCCCGTGCAGCACCAGCGCGTCGGTCATCGGCTCTCGGGGCGCGGCGTCGGCAACATCGCCCCATCATGAAGCCCGCCCGCCCGCGCGGCAAGCACGCCCTGCCCGGCAAATCGCACCGCCCCCGGAACAAATCGGCCCGCCGTCGCTTCCCCCTCCCGACCGCGCGCACCCCTTGCCCGCACCCCGCAAAAGGACCCGCCCCCATGAAGATCCTGATGATCCTGACCTCGCACGACCAGCTCGGCGACACCGGCAAGAAGACCGGCTTCTGGCTCGAGGAATTCGCCGCCCCCTATTACGTCTTCCGCGACGCGGGCGCCGAGATCACGCTCGCCTCGCCCGCCGGCGGCCAGCCCCCGCTCGACCCCAAGAGCGACGAACCCGACGCGCAGACCGACGCCACCCGCCGTTTCCGCGCCGATGCCGCCGCCACCGCCGCGCTCGCCGCCACGCACAGGCTCGCCGATGTCGACGCCAGCCAGTACGATGCCGTCTTCTACCCCGGCGGCCACGGCCCGCTGTGGGACCTCGCCGAGGACGCCACCTCGATCGCGATCATCGAGAACACGCTCGCCGCCGACAAGCCCGTCGCGCTCGTCTGCCACGCCCCCGCCGCGCTCAAGAACACCCACGCTCCCGACGGCGGTCCGCTCGTCACCGGGCGCAAGGTCACCGGCTTCACCAATGGCGAGGAAGCCGCCGTCGGCCTCACCGATGTCGTCCCCTTCCTGCTCGAGGACATGCTGAAGGCGAGCGGCGCCGACTATAGCAAGGGCCCCGATTTCGGCGTCTACACGGTGCAGGACGGGCTGCTGATCACCGGCCAGAACCCCGCCTCGTCGGAGGAAGCGGCGAAGAAGCTGCTCGCCACTCTCGCCCGATCGACCCCGCACACGACCCCGGCCGCCGAGCCCGCGTCCGCCTAGTCGGCGTCGCGCGGGTCCGCCCCTGCCACATCCGCCACATCCGCCACATCCGCCGCATCCGCCGCACCCGCTTCGGGCGCGTCGGGCGGCGGGTGAGCGGCAAAGTGCGCGTCGAAGCGCGCCAGCACCCGCCGCTGTGCCTCGGCCAGCTGCTCCGGCGTCGGCACGAAGGGCTCCACCGCCGCCGCGCGCTTCAGCGTCGACCCGCCGGGATATTGCTCGGGCATATGGTGCTGCAGCGCCCAGATCATCGTGCGGTGGTTGAACCGCCGCCGCTGGATCCGCACGTCCTTGCCCAGCACCACCACCTCGGGAATGCCGTGGATCGCCTGGTCGAACAGCACGTCGCGGATCCGCGCCGCGCCCAGCGCGACCGCCGCATCCCACGCCTGCGCAAAGCTCTCCCCGCCCGGCGCATGGCGCAGCTTGTAGACCCCGCACTGCCCCATGCCGACCGCCTCCGCCGCCATCCGCACCGACCCCGTCGCCGCCAGCCCCTCGATAAACGCCCGCTGCTTGGCAGCCGTCCAGCCATGCGTGACGCTATTCTTACGCGGAACGGGGACGAAGTCGGGCAGCGTGGGTGGAACGGAATCGCGCGAATCGGCCATGCGTATCGAGGTAACCAGATCGGTTCGTGTAGGAAAGCAGAAATGTTCGCTCTCCGTTCTCCTCCCCCGTCACCCCGGACTTGATCCGGGGTCCAGCTTCTTCTTCCAACGTGCCACCAGGAAACGCCCCTTCGCGCCTTCGCGCCTTTGCGCGAAAACCCGCACCGCCGCCCACCCGACGCCTGCCCCCGCGCCCCCGCGCCGCCCCCGCCCCCCGCGTCACCCCGGACTTGATCCGGGGTCCAGCTTCCGCGCCAGCGCGGGCATGATTTAGCTAAGCTAAATCAACCACGCGCCAGCCCGGCCGGCGGGCGAAGGCCGACCGACGACGTGGCTTCGCCACGGCGGCAACCCCTCCCGGCACGCGCGACCACCCTTCGTTCCGCCCCCGAAACCGATGTTTTTATTGAACAATCTCAACCGATCCGAAAGAGTTACCCGCCCACACAAGCGTTCCTTCGGGCGTCCGCCCGACTCAACAAGGGGCACATCATGAACAGGGTCATTTTCCTCGCGGCGCTCGCGCTGCCGTTTCCCGCGCTCGCGCAAGTCGCCGCGCCCACCCAGCTGGAGCAGATCGTCCTGCCCGCCAATACCGAAGTCGTGGTGACGCCCAACGACACGATCACGACCAAGGGCCGCGCGGTGAAGGAGGGCTACAAGTTCCGCATCGCCACGCTGTACGACGTCATGCAGAACGGCGTCGTGATGATCCCGAAGGGGACGCCGGGCGAAGGCACGGTCAGCTGGATGACCAACAAGGGCGCGTTCGGCAAATCGGGCAAGATGGAGGTCTCGTTCGACTGGCTCGAACTCGGCGGCCGCCGCCTGTCGCTGACGGGCTCGCACCGCCAGGAAGGCGAAGGCAACACCGGCGCCACCGTCGGCGCGGCGGTCGCGGCCGGCGTGTTCTCGGCGTTCGTGACGGGCCATAGCGCCGCAATCACCAACGGCCAGCAACTGCGCGCGCGCACGGCCGAGGCCATCGCCTTCAACGTCCCCCAGAACGCCGCCCGCCTGACGACCGGCACGCTGGCGCCGCTGGCTGCTGCCGCGACGGTGAGCCCGGTGCCGACGGCGACCGTGGTGGAGACGTCGGTCAAGAAGTGAGGGGAGGTGCCAGCCCGTGGGGGGCGGGCGGGCTGGTGTAAGTTCGGCTTTTGAGCGCTACGCTTCGTCCCCGCACCGCCTTTGACATTTCTCTTCAAGAAGTCGAAAAAGGGCTATGCCGAAAAACTTGAAAGTCACGCTGTCGCAGTTCAGAGCGTTCGCCGACACTGGCTCAGTGGACATTCGCCCACTCACAATACTGGTCGGCGAAAACAGTACAGGAAAGACGTCCTTTTTGGCGGCTCTTAGATACGCCTTCAGCTTGCGTGAACAGGGCAAGTCAAGCTTCTTTAACAGTCCGCCTTTCGATCTCGGCTCATACGATGATATTGTGCATCAGTCGGGCCCTTCATCTGCACGCGAGCGATTTGGAATTACGATAAATAAAGATGTTGACGTTGCCCGTGACGGTACAATGTTTTCCACTCCCCAACAAAAGTTTAGAATCAAGAATTGCACTCTCACAATATCGTTTTTGTCTGAATACGGTGATGTCGCCCTTGCGTCTTGCAGGTTTCTATTTGATGATATAGAATTACAATATTCTTCTACGAGGGGTGAGCGCTTTGTAGTTACGAAGTCGGGCGTACCGCTTGACTTGGCTAATGCGTCAAAAGACGCAAACCGCCCTAAGTTGCCCGATGATTTGCCCAAGAATCTTTCAGAGATTATTTATCGTTTGCTGGATATTTATTTCAATAATCCTCAAAATAATAAAGGCGATTTTAATAAGAAAACTGACTCGACGTTGATGGAGATTATCAAGACCTTTGATGCTTTTATCGGATACTCATATGATGTACATAGTAGCCCACCAGTGCGCTCTGTACCTCGACGCGTGTACACTTCGGCAGACGAGGCACGATTTGCTGACCAACCGCACACCCCGCACCAGCTAAACCGTCTAAAGCGCGCTGACCGGCTGCGATGGCGGAGGCTTAATGCTGGGCTGTCGACATTCGGGAAGCATTCCGGCTTGTTCACTCGGTTCGACGTGACGAAACTAACTCAGCAAGATGCCGGCCCATTCCAATTAAAAGTCACCGTTAGAGGACGGTCCTCTAATATTGCAGATGTAGGTTATGGTGTTAGTCAGGCGCTGCCTGTCGTTACCGACTTGATCGACAATGGGGATCACAAGTCGGTGTTCCTTTTCCAGCAGCCTGAGGTCCATCTTCATCCGCGCGCCCAAGCTGCACTTGGCACGATGTTTTCGCAATATATTGCTAATTTTCCTACATCATACATTATCGCTGAGAGCCATAGTGATTACTTAATTGATCGAATAAGGATTGCCGTCCGTGACGGCGCGATAGCACCGGACCTGGTGTCAATCCTCTATTTTGAACCTAAAGAGAATAACGTTAAAATTAATCAGATTCTGATCGACGAATTAGGAAACGTCAGAAATGCGCCAAGATCGTACCGTCAGTTCTTCATTGCAGAAGAAGAAGAGGTTCTGGGACTTTAATGTGTATTATTATTGACACATGCTGCGCTGGAACGCTCACTGACGCTGCATTACCCCAAGGGAAACTTATCCTTGACTGGGTCAGAGGCGGTGGAAAAGTCGTAAGTGGCGGAAAACTCGAAAAAGAATTAAAAGGAACCAAATTGCAAAAGTTAATGGTCCAATGGAGTTCTTCCGGTAGGCTGATTGCAATTGATGCCGACAAAATAAAAAATGCCTATGCAACTATTGACGAATCTCAACTTAGGTCGAATGATCTTCATGTAATCGCGCTCGCGAAGGTGACGGGCAGTCGGGTCGTAGTGACCCGAGATGATGATCTTATTTACGATCTCAAGAAGTCGGGCCAAGCCCCCAACGGGCAGAAGATTTATCCGTGTCCCCCCAATCCTGTAACAAACCTACGAATTCAAAGAGGTGTGTTGCGGAACTCAAACTGTAAGTAGGAACTTAGGTTCGTTGACGGACACGCCTCCAAATCGCCGCCGCCTTCCTCAGCGCCTCGCTCGTTCGGCACTGCCGTCCCAGGCCCTGCGCGCGATAGGCGTTCTTCAACAGGCTCAGTATCGTCGGTCGTTGTCGAGGCGGTAAAAGATGTAATTCGCGCAAAGCCGCAAAGGCGCGAAGAAAAGACGAGAAGATGGGGATGGCCTGCGGCGCTTTCTTCCTTGCGCGAAGCGCCTTCGTGGCTTTCCTGCCTTTGTGACCTTTGCGCGAAACATCGGCATGATGCTTGCGCGGATGCGGTGTTCTTTCGACGTGAAGTCACGCCGCCCTCACCCCGCCGCGCTGGGGCGCGTGTCGCCCTCTCCCGTGAAGGGAGAGGGGATGGGCAGTTATGCCGCTACACTCTCCATCCCCAGCAACGGCGCCAGATAATGCCCGGTATAACTCCGCGGCTCCTTCGCCACCGTCTCGGGCGTCCCGACCGCGACGATCTCGCCGCCGCGCACGCCGCCTTCGGGGCCGAGGTCGATCAGCCAGTCCGCCGTCTTGATCACTTCCAGGTTATGCTCGATCACCACGACCGTATTCCCCTGCTCGACCAGCGCGTGGAGCACTTCGAGCAGTTTGCGGACGTCCTCGAAATGCAGGCCCGTCGTCGGCTCGTCGAGGATGTAGAGCGTGCTGCCCGTCGCGCGGCGTGACAGTTCCTTGGCGAGCTTCACCCGCTGCGCCTCGCCGCCCGACAGCGTCGTCGCCTGTTGCCCGACCTTCACATAGCCCAGGCCCACTTCGGCGAGCATCGCCATCTTGTCGCGGATGGGGGGCACCGCCTTGAAGAATTCGACCGCGTCCTCGACCGTCATGTCGAGCACGTCGGCGATGCTCTTGCCCTTGAACTTCACTTCCAGCGTCTCGCGGTTGTAGCGCGCGCCATGGCACACGTCGCACGTCACATAGACGTCGGGCAGGAAGTGCATCTCGATCTTGATCAGGCCGTCGCCGGTGCACGCCTCGCACCGCCCGCCCTTGACGTTGAAGCTGAAGCGCCCGGGCTTGTACCCGCGCGCCGCGCTTTCGGGGAGGCCCGCGAACCAGTCGCGGATCTGGGTAAAGCTGCCGGTATAGGTCGCCGGGTTCGATCGCGGGGTGCGGCCGATCGGCGACTGGTCGATGTCGATGACCTTATCGAGATATTGCAGCCCGTCGATCTTTTCGTGATGCCCGGCGAGCATGCGCGCGCCGTTGAGCGCGCGAGCCGAGGCGGCATAGAGCGTGTCGATGGTAAAGCTCGACTTGCCGCTGCCGCTGACCCCGGTGATGCAGGTGAAGGTGCCGAGCGGGATGCTCGCCGTCACGTTCTTGAGGTTGTTGGCGCGCGCGCCGCTGACCGTCAGTTTCTTGCCATTGCCCTTGCGGCGCTTGACCGGGACGGGGACGCTGCGGCGGCCGCTCAGATAATCGCCGGTGATGCTGTCGGGGTTGTTCAATATGTCCTGCAACGTGCCTTCGGCGACGACCGCGCCGCCGTGGACGCCCGCGCCGGGGCCCATGTCGACCACCCAGTCGGCGGTGCGGATCGCGTCCTCGTCATGCTCGACGACGATGACCGTGTTGCCGAGGTCGCGCAGGCGGCGCAGCGTGATCAGGAGCCGGTCGTTGTCCTTCTGGTGCAGGCCGATGCTCGGCTCGTCGAGGACGTAGAGCACGCCCGACAGGCCGCTGCCGATCTGGCTGGCGAGGCGGATGCGCTGGCTTTCGCCGCCGCTGAGCGTGCCCGACGTGCGGTCGAGGTTGAGGTAATCGAGCCCGACATTGTTGAGGAAGCCGAGGCGTTCGACGATTTCCTTGAGGATGCGCTCGGCGATCTGGTTCTGCTGCGGGGTGAGTTTTTCGGGGAGCGACTGGAAGAACTCGAGCGCGGGGCCGACCGCGCGGCGGGTGGTGATGCTGATGTCCTCGCCGGCGATCTTGACCGCCAGCGCCTCGGGGCGGAGGCGCGCGCCGTGGCACGTCTCGCACGGCTGCGCATTCTGGTATTTGCTCAGTTCCTCGCGCATCCACTCGCTGTCGGTGGCGAGCATGCGGCGGTCGAGGTTGCCGATGACGCCTTCGAACGGCTTTTTCACTTCGTACGACTTGCGGCCGTCGATGAACTTCAGGACGACCGGCTGGCCCTTGGTGCCGTAGAGGATGGTGGTGACGACGTCCTCGGGCAGCTCGTTCCACGGCGTGTCGAGGCTGAAACTGTAATGCGCGGCAAGGGAGCCGAGCACTTGCATATAGTATGGGCTCGGCGGGTTCGACTTGGCCCAGGGCACGACCGCGCCCTTCTTGATGCTGAGGTTTTCGTTGGGGACGACGAGCGCGGGGTCGAAGTGGAGCTTTTCGCCCAGGCCGTCGCACGCGGGGCACGCGCCCTGCGGGGCGTTGAAACTGAACAGGCGCGGCTCGATCTCGGCGATGGTGAAGCCCGAGACGGGGCAGGCGAATTTCTGGCTGAAGGTGATCCGTCCTTCGGGCGCGTACTCGCCTGCTTTCGCTTTTGTTTCAATGACTTGCGCGTCGGCGGGGTCGACATAGGCGAGCCCGTCCGCCAGCTTCAGCGCCTGCTCGAAACTGTCCGCCAGCCGGCCCTCGATCCCCTCGCGCACCACGATCCGGTCGACCACCACCTCCAGATCATGCTTGTACTTCTTGTCCAGCACCGGCGCCGCATCGATGTCGTGGAACTGCCCGTCGATCCGCACGCGCGTGTACCCCGCCTTCTGCCATTCGAGCAGTTCCTTGCGGTACTCGCCCTTCCTGCCGCGCACGACCGGCGCGAGCAGATAGGCGCGCGTTCCCTCGGGCAGCGCCATCACGCGGTCGACCATCTGGCTTACCTGCTGCGCGCTGATCGGCAGGCCCGTCGTCGGCGAATAGGGAATGCCGACCCGTGCCCAGAGCAGGCGCATATAGTCGTAGATCTCGGTCACCGTCGCGACCGTTGACCGCGGGTTGCGGCTCGTGGTCTTCTGCTCGATGCTGATCGCGGGGCTCAGCCCCTCGATATGGTCGACATCGGGCTTTTGCATCAGTTCGAGGAACTGGCGCGCATAGGCGCTCAGGCTCTCGACATAGCGTCGCTGGCCCTCGGCATAGATAGTGTCGAAGGCGAGCGACGACTTGCCGCTGCCCGACAGGCCGGTGATGACGATCAGCTTGTCGCGCGGCAGGTCGACCGACACGTCCTTGAGGTTGTGCTCGCGCGCGCCGCGCACCGATATGTGAGTCAACATAAGTGCTTAATGTTCCAGATTTGTTCGACGAGAGCAAGCGCGGCAGCGGCGCTCTTGCCACATAGGGTGCCCCTGCCCAAAAGTGTAGCGCGCCAGTCGTTGCACAGGTGGAACCTTCGACCCGGTTGCGTGTTAATGCAGCAAAAGTGGGTGCTGCATGCGCAATATGATCTTGCTCTCAGTGCTGGTCTCTATGGCAAGCGGGCCGCTAATGGCCGCGGCTCCCGGCACGCTATCGGATGCGCAGCCCGTCATCGATACACCCGCCGGCATGCAGGCATGGAAAGTCCGCTACTGGACGACCAGCGACCAGGGCAAGGACATCGAAGTAACCGGCATGGTCGTGGCGCCCCGCGAAGCCAGTCCTGCACGACCGCGCAATGTGCTGGCGTGGGCGCACGGTACCTGGGGCGTTGCCGAAAAGTGCGCACCGTCGCTGAGCACCAACTTCTTTACAGCCACGCCCGGCCTGAGTGATGCGATCCGACGTGGATACACGGTCGTCGCACCCGATTACCCCGGCCTCGGCAGCGCACTGCCGCATCCTTATCTTGGTGGCATTAGCACGGCCAACGCGGTCCTGGATGCCGTACGTGCTGCGCGCAGTATCCCGGGCGCCGCAGCGGGCAGCAGTTTTGCGGTGTGGGGTGAATCGCAAGGCGGCCATGCCGCCCTCTGGACCGGTCAACGCGCGCGGACATACGCGCCCGACTTGACGCTGACCGGCATTGCCGCTGCCGCGCCGCCGACCGACCTTGTCGAAAATCTGCGCGCGGGATCGGACCCATCGGTGCGCGCATTCTTAACGGCATTCACGGCCTATAGCTGGTCGCGGCATTACGGGGCGCCGCTGGCGACATTGGGCAAGCGAACAACGCAGGGCGTCATCACGCGGCTGGCGCAGAACAACTGCATCGTGCTGGGAGCAAAGCCGAAGCTGGGTACGATGCTGGGTGTGCTGGTGCTGCGTCGCGACTTGAAGAATGTCGATCTCGGACGCATCCAGCCTTGGGCGCGTATCTCGCGCGACAACAGCCCTTCGACACGCGATCCAGGGGTACCGGTGCTGATCGCACAGAACCCGAAGGACGTCATCGTCGGCCCCGCCGTTACCCAGGCCTATGCGCGCAAGCTGTGCCGGAGCGGTGCGAGGGTGCGTTACATCGCCATCAGTGGCCAGGGGCACGAGACAAGTGCAAAAGATACGGCAACAGCTACGCTCGACTGGATCGATGCGCGTTTTGCAGGCCGTCAGGCAGTCAGCAACTGCCCCAAGATTTGAAGAGGGAGAAAACTGCGATGCGCAAGAAGATAGTGACGGCGGCCATACTGACGGGTCTGGCAGGAAGTACGCACGCATCGACACCCGCGGCCTGGGACGCAATGAACCAGCGCGTCAACCGCGCCTGCATCGCCATGTCGGGCCTTGCGCGCCCCGAACTGCTCGCGAAAAAGGTCAGCTTCTCGGACGTGATCGGCACCGAGGTGCGCATGATCCGCGGTAACGACAAGCGGGGTCGCATGCAGCGCCTCCTCTGCGCTTACAATCGGTCGAATGGCCGGGCAGAAATTCAGCCCGCCGATGTATGGAACGGACCGACGACCAAGCCGTGATCAACGACCGATTGCTGTCGCAAGCCATGTCGCGGCGGCCTCGGGACTCGTTTTGTCGGTATCGCGATCGACCATGAAGTTCGCCTGGCGCATGACATCGACCGGGATTGCCCCGATCAAGGGCCTCATTGCCGCGACGAGCCGCGCATCGCGAGCCGCCCGGGGGCCAATGAGGAGCAGGGCGTCATAGCTTGGAATTGCGCCGCGCGGGTCCGCCAAGACAATTAGCTGGTCTGCGGCAATGCGGCCGTCGGAAGAGAAGGCGGAGATGACATCGGCATCTCCCGATTTCAGGGCGTTGTACATGAAAGTTGGGTTGAAGGTTCGTTGGCGCGCAAAGTGTAGTCCGTAGGTTTGGCGCACCGTCGCCCACTCCGGCCGGTCCGGGAACTCTAGATCCGTGCCCAACACCAGCGAACCGGCCACCGCGCGCAGGTCGTCCAAGCTCGAGATACCTTTGGATTGCGCTACGTTGCGTTTCATCGCCAGCGCATAGGCGTTTTCGAAACCCAGCGGACCCAGCATCGTGACGCGGTGCCGGGCCTGGGTCCATCGCGCCACCCCCGAAAGCATCGCGTCGCGCGGCGGGTTGTCGCGCCGCCCCATTTCATTGGTCCACAGCGTGCCTGCATATTCGACGTAAACGTCGATTTCGCCCGACGCCACCGCGCCGAAAACGACAGCCGAACCAAGGTTTTCCTTGTATCGCACGGCATAGCCGGCAGCCTCGAGACGGTGACCGATGAGGCGCGCGAGGATGTACTGCTCGGCAAAGTTTTTTGCCCCGATGGTGATGACCTGCTGTGTCGGACGAATCTGCGAGACAAGCGCGGCAACAGGCGCCGCGACGAACAGCGCGAGCGCAGCGATCCAGAGGATGCGCGGTCCGCCCGAGATACCGCGTTCAGCCACCGCAAGCAGCGTGTCTGCGGTGAGCGCCAGCCCCGCCGCCGCGACGCAGCCCCATATCACCAGTTCCCAATTCTGGGTTTGCAGCCCGGAAAAAATCACGTCGCCGAGCGAGGGCTGCCCGACCGTCGTCGAAAGTGTCGCCGCACCGATCGTCCACACCGCAGCCGTTCGGACGCCGGCCATGATCGTAGGCAGCGCCAAAGGTGCCTCGACCAGCCACAATTTCTGCCAAGCGGTCATGCCGATGCCGTCAGCTGCCTCGAGTATGTCGGGATCGAGGCCGCGCAGCGCGACGACCGTGTTTCGCAGGATCGGCAACAGTGCATAAAGGGTGAGCGCGAGCAGCGCAGGCAGAAAGCCGAGCGGCGAAATCGGCGCGCCCGTCATCGTCCGCAATGCCAACAGCAGCGGATAGAAGAGCGCGAGCAGCGCGAGCGACGGCACCGTCTGCACGAGGCTGGCAAATCCGAGCACGCCCCCTTCGACCGACCGGTAGCGAGAGGCGAAGGCACCGAGCGGCAACGCGATGATAAGCCCGAGCGCAAGCGCGGCACTTGCAATCAGGACATGCGAAGCGACAAGCGGCAGGATGCGGTCGATCATGTTCGCACCATGGCCGACATGCGTTCCGCTTGTTCCCGGGGCACCGCGACGAGGGCCTGCGCGGCCTCGCCGCCCCCGCCCTGAAGCAAGTCGGCCGGCGTCGCATCGGCAGCGATACGGCCCTTTTGCAGCACAATGACACGATCGGCCGTCAGCAATGCGGCCGCCATGTCGTGTGTCACCATAAGGCTGGTCAGGCCCAGCCGGTCGTGCAGGGCACGATAATTGGTCGTCAAGGCATCGCGCGTGACCGGGTCGAGTGCGCCGAAGGGCTCGTCCAGCAGCATCAGCCCGGGCGCCGTCGCCAGCGCACGCGCCACGCCGATGCGCTGCCGCTGGCCGCCGGACAAGGTGTCCGGTGCCCGACCGGCAAAGTCGCGTGGAATGTCGACAAGGTCGAGAAGTTCGTCGACGCGCGCGGCATAGTTGGACGAGCCGGCTATTCGCAACCCGATGGCGATATTGGCGGCTACGCTCATGTGAGGGAACAGTCCGACCCCCTGAATGACGTGCCCGATTCGCCGACGAAGCGTCGCTGGGGCGCTGTCGCGGACGTCCTGGCCGTCGATCAGCACTTTTCCGGAGTCCGGATCGATCAATCGATTGATCGTGCGGATCAGGGTCGACTTTCCGGAGCCCGACCCCCCCACCAGCGCTACAAAGGAGCCCGCCGTAACGTCAAGCGAGAGATCGTCCAACGCTATGCGCGGGCCGTAACGCTTCGTTACATGCGAAACAGTGACCGCCGGTCCGGAATTGGGCTTGTGTCCTTCCACGCGATGCGGTGTGACACCGGTCAGGGGAGAAATCAAAGCGATGGCCAACGACATCAGTCCAAAACATGCCATATTCATCACCGGCGGCGGATCGGGAATCGGGCGCGCGACCGCGCAGTTCTTTGCAGCCAAGGGCTGGTTCGTCGGACTGGCCGATGTGAATGCCGTGGGGCTTGGCGAAACCGCGGCCCTGCTGCCGGCAGGTATGAGCAGCCAGCATGTCATGGACGTCCGCGATCGAGATGCATGGGAGTCCGCCCTCGCCGAATTTGCAACCCACACCGGCGGCAAGCTCGATGTACTGTTCAACAATGCGGGCATCGGTACGGGAGGTCCGCTTGAGGCGATGGATGCGCGGGATGTGGAGCGCGTGCTCGACATCAACTTGAAGGGCGTGTTCTGGGGCGCGCAGGTTGGTTTCGGCTACCTCAAGAACACGCCGGGCTCGGCGCTGGTCAGCACGTCTTCGGCGGCCGGCATTTACGCAAGCGCGGGCATGTCCGCCTATTCGGCGACCAAGTTCGGCGTACGGGCGATGACCGAATCGCTCGACCGCGAGTGGAAGGACGCCGGCGTGAAAGCGCGTACGATCATGCCTAGCTTCATCGACACGCCGCTTTTGAACGCGACGGCTTCGGGCTCGAACGTCGCAATCCGCGACGTCGTCCGCGAGGCGGGGCTGGAGTTTACACCGGTCGAGCAGGTTGCACAGGCGGTGTGGGACGCAGCGCATGGAACCAAGGTGCACACACTCGTCGGCAAGACAGCACGTCGCCTGAAGTGGGCGACGACTTGGGCGCCGTGGCTTCTGCCGAAGCGGATGACGCCGAAGGACTAGGCCTTTTCGTCCGCAGGCTCGAAGCTGTTTCGGTAAAGGCGTGCATGTCGGCCTCGGCCTCGCACGAAAGGTCTCACCGGTGTTTAGCGCAGCTTGAAGCCGGGAGGTCGGCGCCCGTTGCCGCGTGTGCACTCGTGCATTTCAGGCAACGGTTCGAAAAATGCTGTCGGGTCCGCGCCATTGCCTATTCCAGCAACCCTTCGATTGCTCTGGCCAAAGCCACATCGCGCGCCGACAGCCCGCCAGCGTCGTGCGTCGTCAGCAACACGTCGACGCGGTTGTAGACATTGGACCATTCAGGGTGGTGGTCCGCCTTTTCGGCAAGAATCGCGACCCGTGTCATGAAGCCGAAGGCCTCGACGAAATCCGCAAAGACGATTGTTCGGGACAGTGCGTCGCGCGTCTCGTCATAATCCCAGTCGCCGAGTTCGTCGAGCGCCGCGGCGCGTTCGTCTTCATTGAGCTGTTCGATCATTTGCCAGGCCTCCGGTTGCGGCTATGTCGCAGGGGTGAACGCCGCACGTCAAATGCCCCCTTCGCTGGACGATATCGAACGGTTGGCGCGCGCGGCGCTCGACCGGCTGCCTGAACCCTTCGGCGCGCATCTGGAGGGCGTGCTGCTGATCGTCGAGGATTTTGCCGAGGAGCGCGTCCTTGCCGGAATGGGCATCGAAAGCCCGTTCGACCTTTCCGGCCTTTATTCCGGCCGCCCGATCGGCGAACCGGCCCAGACGGGGGACATGCCCGCGACCATCCACCTTTACCGCCGCCCGATCCTCGACGAATGGTGCGAAACCGGCGAGGCGCTCGATCACCTCGTCGCGCATATCTTGGTGCACGAGGTCGGTCACCATTTCGGCCTGAGTGATGCAGACATGCATGCGCTGGAGGACGCAGTTTCGTGACGCTGGCGTTTACCGACGTCACGTGTGCGCGCGGGGGGCGGCAGCTCTTTTCGGGCATCAGCTTTGCGCTGCGCGCAGGGGATGCGCTGACGGTCGGTGGCCCCAATGGCGTCGGAAAATCGAGCCTGTTGCGCGTGGCGGCCGGACTGTTGCGCGTCGAATCCGGCGCGGTGACGCGGGAGGGCACCGTCGCACTGGCCGACGAGGCTCCCGCGCTGGACCCGGCACAATCCTTGGGCGCGGCCTTGCAGTTCTGGGCGGCGATCGACGGCGGCGGCGTGCGCGACGCGCTTGCAAGCGTCGACATGGCGCACCTGGCGCAAGTGCCGGTGCGGATGCTGTCGACCGGTCAGCGGCGACGCGCGACGCTGGCGCGCACCGTTGCGGCCGGTGCCGACATCTGGCTGCTCGACGAGCCCGCCAATGGCCTCGATACGGCCGGGGTGACGATACTCGAGGCGCTGATCGCGGCGCATCGATTGCGGGGAGGCATCGCCGTCGTCGCGACCCACCAGGCGCTGGCCCTGCCCGACACACAGACCCTGGTGCTTGGATGAGCGTGTTCCTGCGCCTTGTCGGCCGTGATCTTGCGCGTGCCCTGGCGAGCGGGGGCATTGCGATGCCGGTCGTGTTCTTCCTCCTCGTCGCCACGCTCTACCCTTTCGCCGTCGGGCCCGATGCGGTGCTGCTCGGCAAGAGCGGCGGCGGCATGTTGTGGGTCGCCGCCTTGCTGGCGGCGCTGCTGCCGGTCGACCGGCTGGTCGCGCCCGATGCGGCTGCGGGCGTACTCGACCAGCTGGCGGTGCGCGGGATCAGCGACGAACTGGTCGTCACCGCCAAGCTGGTCGCGCACTGGGCCGGCTTTGCCTTGCCGTTGATGCTGGCCGCCGTCCCGGCGAGTGCGCTGCTCAACCTCGACGGGACGGTGCTCGTGAAGCTGGAGATCGGCCTGTTGCTCGGTACGCCGGGACTGGCCGCGCTGGGGGTGCTGGTGGCGAGCCTGACGACCGGCCTCAAGGGCACATCGGCGCTGACCGGCTTGCTCATGTTGCCGCTCGCCATCCCGATTCTGATCTTCGGCGCCGGAAGCCTTGCCCCTGTCGATGGCGGCGCGCTCAAGCTGCTGGCAGCGGCCTCGCTGCTGCTGGTGGCGATCACGCCCTTCGCAGGGGGCGCCGCGCTGCGCGCAGGGCGCGAATAGTCAGTCGTTGACCCAGCGCGCCCAGATGGCGGTGGGCAGGTCAAGCCCGCGCGCTTCCTCGCGCACGCCCAATTCGCCGCATTCGACACGGCCGGGCAAATCGCCGAACGCCTGCTGCATGAGTTCGCCGATCGCGAGTGCCGAAAGGCGGATCGCGTAGACGGTCAGGAACAGGAAAGCCGACTTGTCGTCCACCAGCGCACGCACGCCCGCGATCAGCGGGGCGAGGTCGCGCTCGAGCTGCCACACTTCGCCTTCGGGGCCACGCCCGTACTTGGGCGGATCGAGGATGATCCCGTCATAGCGCCGCCCGCGTCGCCCTTCGCGCGCGGTGAACTTGGCGGCATCGTCGACGATCCAGCGGATCGGCTTGTCCGAGAGCCCGGCGAGCGACGCGTTCGCCTTGGCCGCCTCGACCGATTTCTTCGACGCATCGACATGGGTCACACTGGCGCCCTTGGACGCGAGCGCGAGGCTGCCGACGCCGGTATAGCCGAACAGGTTCAGGCACTGCGGCGCATCATGCCCGGCCAGCCGTTCGCGGGCCCAGCTCCACACCGGCATCATGTCGGGGAAGAAGCCGAGGTGGCGGAACGGCGTGGTCTGGGCGGTGAAGGCAAGATCGTCCCAGTGCAGGGTCCAGCCGCTGCGGGGCACGTCGCGCTCGAACACCCAGCGGCCGCCGCCGTCCTCGTCCGCGCCGGGCACGAATTCGCCGTCTGCGGCCCAGTCCGCGGTCGCCGGGGACCACATCGCCTGCGGCTCGGGGCGGATGAAGCGATAGGGGCCGTAGCGCTCGAGCTTGCGGCCGTGGCCGCTGTCGACCAGGCCATAGCCGGCCCAGGGTTCGCCGATGAGCGTGTCGAGCGTCACGCGGACCGCTCGAACACATATCCCTTCACCGCGTCGAGCGTCGCGGGCAGCGTGTCGAAGCGCTCCTGCCGGTCGAACAGCCCGGCAACGCGCGCGGGCAACGCAGGGCGGATGCCGGTCGCGCGCTCGACCGCGTCGCGGAACTTGGCCGGATGCGCCGTCGCGAGCGTCACGACCGGCACACCCGCCAGATCCATGTCGCGCGCCGCCGCCAGCCCGATGGCGGTGTGCGGGTCGATCACTTGCCCGCAACGGTCGTGCGCCCAGCGCATCGTCATCGACATGTCGTCCGCGTCGACCCGCCCGCTGCTGAAGAGATCTCGCGCCGACACGAGCATATCGGCGGGGATCGACAGCTTCCTCGTCGATTCGAACTCGCCCATCATCGCCGAAAGAGCGGCCCCGTCACGGCCCGACAAGTCATACAGCAGCCGCTCGAAATTGGACGAGACCTGGATGTCCATCGAGGGCGTCGCCGTCGGCGTCACCGTGCCGCAGCTGTAATCGCCCGACGACAACGCGCGGTGGAGAATGTCGTTGACGTTGGTCGCAACGATCAGTTTCGCGACCGGCAGCCCCATCCGCGCCGCGACATAGCCCGCGAAGACATCGCCGAAATTGCCGGTGGGTACCGAAAAGGCGACCGGTCGGTCCGGGGCGCCCAGCCGGACGGCCGCGTAGAAGTAATAGACCACTTGCGCCATCAGCCGTGCCCAGTTGATCGAATTGACCGCGCTCAGGTTCAGGCGCGACCGTGCCTCGCCATCGGCGAACATCGCCTTCACGATGCGCTGGGCGTCGTCGAAGTCTCCCTCGACCGCGATGTTATGGATATTGGGGGCCAGCACCGTCGTCATCTGGCGCCGCTGCACGTCGGACACACGGCCCGCGGGGTGGAGCATGAACACCTCGACCCGTTCGCGGCCCGCGAGCGCATCAATCGCTGCCGAGCCGGTATCGCCCGAGGTCGCGCCGACGACTGTCAGCGTGGTGTCGCGCTTCGACAGAAACCGTTCGAACAACAGGCCGAGCAATTGCAGCGCGACGTCCTTGAACGCCAGCGTCGGCCCGTGAAACAGCTCGAGCAACCAGTGCTGCGCGTCGAGCTGGACCAGCGGCACCACCGCATCATGTCCGAAGCGCCCATAGGCCTCGGTACAAAGCGCCCGCAGGGCATCGTCGTCGAGCGCGCCCGCGACGAACGGCCGCATGACGGTGACGGCAGTCTCGACATAGGATTGGCCCACGAGCCCTGCGATCTCGTCGCGGCTCAGTGTCGGCCAGTCACGCGGCACATACAGCCCGCCGTCGCTGGCGAGCCCCGCGAGCGTGACATCTTCGAACCCGAGCGCGGGCGCGCGTCCCCTGGTGCTGACATAGTCCATCGTGGCTGCGCGACTAGCGGGCGTTCCCCCCGGCTGCAAATCGTTAAGCATGCCGGGAAGCGCCGAAGTAACCGGTTCGTGCTAGTGACCGGTCACGATGTCGAAGAATTTCGCCCTGGTATTTGCCGCAATCGTCATTGCGATGGCGGCGTCGGTCGGGCGGTCCCCGCCCACCGGGGCTGCTCCACAAGCCACGCCGCGTGTGGAAAACCTGGTGACGCCGCCGGCCCAATCCGATGCTGGCGGTGCGGTGGTGTTGCAGCGCGAAGCCGACGGGCATTTCTACACCGAGGCCTTTGTCAACGGTACACCGGTCCGCTTCATGGTCGATACCGGCGCCTCGAGCGTCGCACTGACCCGTGCCGATGCGCAAAGAGCGGGAATGTTTCTCTCTGAAAATGATTTCAACCAAGTAGGACGCGGCGCAGGCGGCGAGATACGCCTGCGGAGCGTCACCTTCGACCGGGTCGCGGTCGGCAACATCGAGGCGCGCGACGTGCAGGGCGTCGTCATCGGCGGCGACGGCGACATGTCGCTGCTGGGGCAAAGTTATTTGGCCACCCTCGGCAGCGTGACCATCGAGGGCGACCGGATGGTGCTGCGCCCGGCCTAAGCGGGGACGAGCGGACTCGAGCAACGGCGCGAAGGCTAGTCTTTTGCCACCCGTACCGGCACCGGGATGTTGCAGATGTCCGCTCCGCCCGCGGGCACGATGAAGAACGCGTCGCGACGGTTGGCGCGGGCGTCGGCGTATTTCGCGAAGCTGGCGCTTTCGGTGGAGAGATATTGGTACCGCGGCAGGTCCGCGACTTCGTTGCCAAGCCGGATCGACCTGATCGTCACGCGCTGATCGGGTTTTTCGTAGAAGCCGAGCGCCCCCGTCCCGCGCGGCAGGCTGGAGAGATTCTCGATGCCCGAAATCACGCGCCCGACCAGCGCGATGTTGCGGTCGAGGTGGCGAGGTGCATGGCCGATGACGGTGTAGAGTTCTGCGCCGGTACCGGTGTCGGGTGACAGGTTCCGACCGACGCCGACCATGCCGTAGCAGTGGACGGGCCACAACGAAGATCGGGTGGAGCCAAGGGGCCAGCCTAGACCAAACGTCGCGTTGCCGTAGGCATCAGGCAGAACGTAAGACGACGTCCCGATCGCACGAGCACTGCTTTTCTTTGGACCTTTGTAAGGCCTAAGCCGAGCCGTATATTCGCTCTCCGGCACCGTAACCAATCCATCCGGCAGCTTCTTCGCCTTCGCCTTGTCCTCGCCATCCGCATCGCCCCATTGCACGACATAATTATCCTGCACGCGGTTGATGCTGAGGCCATCCCACCAGTGCGCGGCCGCGAGTTTGCGGATGTTGCCGACCCAGCCTTGCGAGAAGGGCAGCGGCATCAGCTGGATGACGACACGACGTGCGTTGCCGTCACGGTCCGCTGCCAGATCCATTACCAGCACGTCCGTCGGCGCTATGGCAACCCATTCCGTCGCAGGGGCGGCCGCGACGATCTCGGACGGCGCGAGCACCTTCGGCGCCGGTGCCGCGGCGGTGAGAAGACCAGCCCCCAAAAACGCCGCAAAACCGCCAAAGGTCACACGAAGTTCACACCTGAACGCACTGTCCGCCATGCCCGTTTCCCTGCCTGTTGCGCCAAATGACCGATCGGCGCGACACCGTGGCGGAGGCTAGGCGATCCGACTGGTTGTAGGACAGCGAAAACTTGCGCCCCCCGTCACGCGCGACTAAGCGCCTCGGCTTCCAGTGCATGCGGAGCGGTGGCCGAGTGGTCGAAGGCGCTCGCCTGGAAAGTGAGTAGGGGTAGCAATGCTCCTCGAGGGTTCGAATCCCTCCCGCTCCGCCATTTAGCGTGCTGCCGAAGCGCACGCCGAAAGGGTAGCATCACGAACCCTGAAGTCTTTGTGGGCGGGATCGCAAGCGATCCCTTGGCGGTTCGGATCCCTCTCGCTCCGCCATCGATCTCGATCAGTGCACAAAACGCTCGAGAACTATGTGGGTTGTCACTTGGGCCACCCCGACAATTCCGGCCATTTCCGAACGCGCCTTCTCGATCCCATCGACATGCTCGGACGAGACACGAACGATCATATCGACCGCGCCGGAGACGGAATGAGCGCATTCCACTGCGTGGATGGACCGCACTTTCGGCATGATCTGAGCGCAGCGAAACCCCCGTTCAAGCTGGACCATGAGGTACGCGCTCTCTCGAGTATGTGGATGTCCGTCTATGATGGAAAATCTCTCGATGGCGCCGGATGCCTGCAATTTGCTCAACCGGTCCTGCGTCGCTGTTCGCGAGAGGCCCAGTTCGCGTGCCAGCGCCACGACGGGGCGACGCGCATCGCGCCGGAGCAACGTCAGCAATAAACGGTCCTTGTCATCCATCGCATTTCTCAACCGGCAATATGCCGCTCACGCCGTCGTATTGCCCAATGAAACCGGCGCGATATGCATGCAGATGCGTCCCGACGGAGGGCGCAATGAGACCAGATCCCATTCGTATATTTCTGCCGCCGATCACTAGCGGCCGTCAACTTCTCATCAGCCAACCGTCGAGTGAACTGGCCTCGCCCGAGCATCCTGCGATGTCCAAGCAGGACGTTGAGCGGCAAAGCCTGTGGTCAACATTCTGGCAGGACTTTTGTCTGGAAAACGAGCCCTTCGAACGTTGTTACGTGCCGGGGGATGGCCGAAACACCGTCGATCGTCATTGGACCGAGTTCGCGGCGATCCTTCCTGACGCTGCGCAGATCATTGATCTGGGTTCTGGTGCGGGCGTCGTCGGCAGGACTTTGATCGAGTCCCGCAACGATCTCACCGTCTCGGGGGTCGATTGGGCGAATGTTCCGAAACTGGATGTTCCAAATCTGACGATCCATTCCGGGGTCAGCATGGAAGCTCTGCCGTTTGTTGACGGCCAATTCGATGCGGCCGTCAGTCTGTTCGGCATTGAGTACGGAAACATCGACAAGACAGCGTTCGAACTGAAGCGCGTGTTGAAACCCGGCGCTCATTTCAGCTTCCTGATACACCACCGCGACAGCGAAATCTTGCGCGAGGGGGTTGCGCGGCGGCGCGCGCTCAAGGAGCTGATCTGGGGCAAGATGAAGGTCGCGTTTCTTGCTCGAAATGCCGTCGGTCTCGCCCGGCAACGACTAGCGATCGCGCGTCAGTTTCCCGAAGAACCCACGGTCAAACTTCTGAGCGATTATTTCATGCGCAACGTGGAAAGGGGGCGCGAGGAGCGGAAAGCGTTGTGGCAAAAGCTGGCGGATGATTTCGAGCCCGAAGTGTTGCTGCTCACGCATTTGGAACGGGCGGCAAAATCTGGCGCGGAAGTTTCGACGTGGCTCGCCCCGCTCATTTCGACAATGAGCCTGGTTAGCGTGTCAGTCGTGCGCAGAAATGCGGGCGAACCGATCGCTTGGAACGTTCATGGCCTCCGGTAGCGGCTGTATCCGCGGCTGCCCGACCGTCGTTGCTCATTCCCGTACTGCGATCTGACTTTACCGGCCGTCGATCATTCTTGCCGGAGTCAGGAAAGCTGTCGGCGCACTTGGTATTCTTCAAGCGAACTTCGCTCGCCCCGTGGAGGGAACGGAGGCCAAGCATAGCTTAGAGGCGCAAGTCAGGCGGCGCGCAGAAGGGAGTGATCGGTCGCGCCCCCTGTTGGATTTGATCTGTCGGCTCACTAGGTCGCACGTTGGCCATCAGGAGAAACAATATGCCCACAGCGCTGCTATTCGGCACCTCGCGAGGATTGGGCCGCGCGCTCGTCGAGGAGCATTTGAAACGCGGGTGGGACGTGATCGGTACCGTACGCACCCCCGACGCGCTCGCAGACCTCAGGCATAAGGCATTGAGCGTCGAGACGCTCGATACGACTGATTGGCCTGCGGTCGATGACTTGCGCGATCGCCTTGCTGGACGCGAGCTCGACCTCTTGTTCGTCAGCGCCGGGATTATCGGGTCGGTCACCACGCCAGCGGCGGACATCGATCCGGAGGCGTTTAGCGAGATCATGCGCGTGAACGCGCTCGCTCCTTTGCGGATCATAGACCGGTTTGCTGATCTAGTTCAGCCGCGGGGGACGTTAGCGGTCATGTCGTCGAGCCTCGGTAGCATCACGCTCAACAAGACGGGCGGATATGAGGACTATCGCATGAGCAAGGCGGCACTCGATATGGGCCTGTGCAGTATCGCTGCGCGGCGAAAGGGTGAGCAGACATTTCTGGCGATCGATCCGGGCTGGGTGCAGACAGATATGGGCGGCAAGAATGCCACGCTCACGATCGGGCAAAGCGTCCCGAATATGGTGGACATGATCGAGGCACGACAAGGCTCGGGCGGTGTTGCATTCGTCAATTATGCAAATCAGGACCATCCCTGGTGAAGGTGGTCAAAGCCGTCGCATTGGGCCGGTGGCCAGTCTCGCTGGGCTCTTGATTTGACCAATTCGGCCGGCCGCAGCGCTTTCTCGGGCTGCATGGCGCGCAATGTGCACTATCATAAAAGGCCAAGCTTTCGCCTGATCGACGATCAGTTGCCCCCAGATTCCCGACCCACGAGCAGTTTGGCACGACTTTCGCGCAGATCACGGCCGTCACGATCGACAGGCTCGGGACCCTCGCCCAAGCCCTGCCACAGGGACGCGTTGAACGCATCGGTGTCGAGCTTGTCTTCACCGCTGAAGTTTTGACCCTTCATTGCTTCGGCCCAATAGGCGGCACTGTGCGGCGGACGTGCCTGCGACACGTGGAGGTCGGACGGCACGAACCGGTCGGGAGCGATGGGCAGCAGCGTCGCGGCCAAGACTTTCGATGCCACCGCGCGGTAATTCCAGGTCCGTTGACCCAAGTCGAAAACGTCCGCCATCGGCAACGCCATTGCATCGTTGAGCCCGAGCGGCGCGAGCCCCAGGATCGAACCGATCGTGCGCAACATGCTCACGGTAGTGTAACGCGTCGAAACCAGCGCCTTTTGCCGCACATAGGGGCCGACGACATAAGCGATGCTCCGCCGGGCATCGACGTGGTCGGCACCGTTTTGAGCATCGTCCTCGATAATGAAAATCAAGGTCGAATCCTTGAACCTGCTTTGCGCAATGCGTTCGACAACCATGCCGATCGCCAGGTCGTTGTCGGCCATCTGGGTTTCGACCGTATCGACCCCGTCCAATGCCTTGTCGAAATCGCCGAAATGATCGTGCGATAGCCGCAGGAGGGTCAGCGACGGCATGGCATTTGTGGCTTCCTGCTGCGCGAATTCGCGCTGCCACTCGAGCGCCCGCCAGTAATCGGCAAGGCGCATGTCAAACCCACGGAAATAAGGATCGCTGTGCGCGGCAAGTGCTGGAGCGGCCGGCGTGTATATGACGTGCTTTTCACGCGCCGGATCACGCAGCAAGGGAACGTCACCCGGCGCACCTGCCTCATACACTGAGGCGTCGGCGAAGCCGTAATTACGCACGCTCAACCCGGCGCGCAGAGCCGCATCCCACAAAAAGCCTTGGCCCGGAGTGTCATCGTCGTCGCCATCGGGTGCGGTCAGGAGCGCCTTGCCCGGTAGAATGTCGTCATCGTCGGGTATCGCGGGATTGACCCGCCGCCGGTCGGCCTTGGCAAGACCCGGTGCGATGTTTCGGTCGAGCTGCTCGGCCTCATAGGCCAGACCGCGCCGTGCATAATTGACCGGCGCCGTCTTTTCGAGGAGGTCCGGCACCCGACCGGCCGTCGTCCAGGTCCATCCGGTACTCGATTGCTCGCCGCTATCGTAGAAATTGTCCAGCGTCACGAAATCTTGCGCCAGCGCATGGTGATTGGGCGACAGCGATTTGCCCAATATGGCCAAGTGGGGATCGCCATTGCCGATCGGTAGATCGCCAAGCACCTGATCGTACGTCCGATTTTCCTTCACAATGAAGACAACGTGTTTGATCCGTGCACGGAGCGCCGCCATCTTCACTTCGGCAGCCGCGCGCAACTGCGCGTCGTCGAGGCCGATGTTTGCAACTACTTGCCGCGTCGTGCGTGCAAGTGCCCGCCCAACGGGCATCGGAAACTGGAGCAATCCCGCCTTTTCGAGCTGGAAGATGTACTGGTTGGCAGCGCCGCACGCTTTGGGTTGCGCTTTCACGACGGCGAGCTTGGGCAGGCAACCAAGGGGGTTGGGGCCAGGCGGGCTCTTGCGATTGACGACAAATACGCGCGCACCATCGGCACTGGTGGCAACGGCAGAAGGATACCAGCCGGTCGGCACTAATCCGTCTACCCGTGCCCCCGTTGCCGTCGGCGTCACCAGCGCCACAGCGTTGGCCCCGCCGTAGGTGACCAGCAACCTGTGGTCAGGCGTAGTCGCGATGCCATTAACGTTCAGGCCCTTGGGGAGGTTGCCGGTTCTGCCGCGGTCGACGGCGTCAGGCAGGCCGAGCCTGGGCTCGGCGACAAGGCGGTCGGTCGCAAGGTCCAGGATCGCCAGCCGGTCGGTATTATCCTCTGTCGCGTACAAGCGGTTGCTCGCCGCATCGATCAAAAGCGCGGTAGGCTCACCGATCGTCGCCACGCGTTTATCGATCACGACGTGCTGGTCGCTGATACGAAGCCTGACAAGCTGCCGGTCCCGCGGGGCCGAGACATAAGCTGTATCGTCGTTTGCCCAAACGACAGCGAAGGGGAACTCGCCGCCCGCAACGCCATGCAGCTTCGCGTCTATCTTCCCTGGACGCAAATCCTGTTCGGCCACGATGGCGTGTGCGTTTAGGTCGATCAAACTGACGGAATCGTTGTAATAATTCGTGACCAGCGCGCGACGTCCGTCCGGGCTGACCGCGACGCCAGCGGCTTGTGGTTGGACGTCAGCGCCAACGCCTGCCGCGTGGCCTAGCTTGATAGGAAGACCTTTTTGGACGAAGCCATTCGTGCTGCGCGCGAAGACGTAGACTACATCGTCCACCCCTCCACCGACGATGAAGCCGTTCCCGTCGGGCTGCCAGGCGATGCCCGAAAAGCTGTTTGCCACGCTGATCGTCTGTAGCCGAGTGGCGCCTTTGGCGCTGATCGCATAAACGAAGACAAACTGCTGCGACTGCGCTGGGTTCAATGCCCCGGCCGCATCGTTGACCCGGTTGAAGCCACTGGTGAGCACAAGCATTTCCGTGCCACGCGGGCTTACCGCGACCGCTGCGGCGCCATCGGCGATGTAGTCGGGCAACGGGCCGGTGTGCGTGACCAACGGCTCAAACCGAGCACCGGGGGCCGCAAGCGGCGTCACCGACTGGCCCGTCGGGAGATGTTGCGGCGTTTCAGCTGCGCGGATGCATGCCGGCAGGAGCGCAAGGGCTGTAAAGCTTCCAACCAACGCGAATGTTTTCAACGCCCCGCCTTCCAAGTTGACAGCTCGACGTGCTGGGCCAGCAATATGACGCCGCCGTGACCGGTGCAAATGACGGCGTGGTTCACCGGGACGCGAGAGGCACGTTTGCGAGACATAGCCGGCCTGCTCCATGGCTGATGTTGGCGCAGGCCCCTGGTGATCAGCCGGATGTCTCGGCTCGCGCCGGAACCATGACGAACGCGGTTGCGCCTGCTGCGACTGCCGTCATCGCGCAAATGATTGCGGCAGCATGAAAACCCGATGTAAGCAGGTCACCGGCATCGGCAAGAATCGCGCCGGCAAGCGCCGTTGCAATCAGTCCACCGGTGCGCGCAATCGCGCTGTTGAACCCCGACGCCGTCCCCGTGTGCTGCCCGTCGACAGAAGACAATACGGCTGTCGTCAACGGCGCAACAGCGCCAGCCATGCCCAATGCGATCACCGTGACACCGGGCAGGATCGTCAACGTATAGCTGCCGCGCGGATCGGCAAACATCAGCAGGGCAAAGCCGAAGCCCGTCACAATGGGACCGACCGTCAGCGGCAAGCGCGGCCCGATGCGCTCGGTCAGGCGGCCCGCAAATCTCGATGCGATCCCGATCACAAGCGAAAACGGCAAAAGCGCTAGTCCCGCCTGCAGCGGAGAATAGCCCCCGCCGTTGATCAGCAGAAGAGGCAGCAACAGCAGCAGCCCACCGAGCGCGCCGTAGAGCAGGAACGTCAGAATGGTCAGCCCGACGAACGAACGCGACGCGAACAACGAGAGCGGCATCATCGCTCGCTCACCAAGACGGTGCTCGAGCAGGAAGAAGGCGAGCAAAAGGCCGGTTCCAGTGCCAAGTCCTAGCCCCACTTCGAGCGAAATCAGATGACGGGCCGACCACAGCGTCAGTGCCCAGGTCAACGAGCCGAGGGCACAAGTAGCCAAAGCTGCGCCGATCCAGTCCAGCTTGCTTTTGCCAAGTTCGCTTTCGCGTACGAAACCCGCGACGATAAAAATCGCGGCAATCGCGACCGGCACGTTCAGGTAAAAGATCGCTCTCCAGCCGATCGTGCCGACCAGCCAGCCGCCGAGAGGCGGGCCGATTGCGCTCGAAATAGCGCCGGCTGCCGCCCAGGTTCCAACGGCGCGACCGCGTTCTTCTCCCTCGAATGAACTGCCAAGGATACCCAAGCTGTTCGGAAGCAGAATGGCGGCACCTATTCCCTGCGCCACGCGCGCTGCCAAAAGCACGCTCAAGTCGCTCGATAGCGCACAGCCAACCGATGCGAGCGTGAACAGGAAAACGCCTGCTAACAGCGTTCTTTTGCGACCGAACTGATCTCCTGCGGCTCCGCCAAGAAGGATGAGCGCAGATAGCGGCAGCAGATAGGCATTGATGATCCACGACAGACCTTCGGCACCTCCGCCCAGATCGGCAGATATCGCAGGAAGGGCAACATTGGTGACGGATCCGTCAATGAATGCCAGGCTAGATGCCAGCATCGTAGCGACGATCGTCAGCCTGGGATGCGGCGTCGACCCTGGACGAGCCGCTTGTGCCAACGACGAGTCACATGATGCGTTCGCTTGACTGCTCATGATGCCTCACCGGTTCAGGTCGAGAGCAACCCCTATGGATGAATGGTAGGGGTGGGACAACCTGAGCTTCGCGGACGGGTCGCGGCGGTCAGGAGGCGGCGCGCTCCTTGATGGCATGCGCGCCATCCTGTTCAGCGATGCGGTTCGGCCAACTTACTGAAATCGAATTTGGTTTCGGGCAGCAGGCCAAGCTGCTGCATCATCGCGATATCATCGCGGCTTGCCCAATGTTCGACAATGAGCCCGTCTTTCAACACGTACCAGTGGATGTGCTGCACGTCCATTTGCCTGTGCGTCGGCGGCACGCCGATCATGAGTCCGCCGTTCACGGGGAGCCGTCCGATACCATGATGGGTACCCCGAAAACGACAGCGAACCACGACGGTTTGACCGCTGGCCGCAATGTCCTCGATATGGAAGGTCCAGTCCGGAAAGGTCGTCTTGATATCCTGCAGAATCGCAAGAATGGTACCCCTCGGCACCTCGCGACCGTGGTTGCGGGTCGGATTGCTGAACAGAGCTGCTGCTTCCTCCAACTGTCCGGCAGAAGTGTAGTCGTATTCGCGGCGAATGATGCTGATGTTGTCGGCTTCCGTTGTCATTCCTGGGTTCCCCTTTCTTGCGATGATCGACGGGGCAAACCCTTTGCAGTCCGTCCATGGTCATCAGCGAGGCGGCGCGCCATGTGCCGATGCGTCAGGCGCAAATCCGCTGCCGTGACCGCCTTGTCATCCGACTGGCCCGGCCAGGTCTTGGACATTTCCGACATAGGGCAGGATCGTGCGCGGCGCGGCGCCGGTAAGAGCGTTAACTTCACGGTTGAAGTGAGCTTGATCGGCATAGCCGGCGTCCGCAGCGACGGCCGCCAGCGCATGGCCCTGCTTGGCGGCAAGCAGCGCCCGTCGCAAACGTGTGACACGTTGGTAGCGCTTGGGATGCATGCCGGTCCGCTGCCGGAACCAGCGCGTAAACTGCCGCTCGCCCAGGTTAACGGCGCTGGCGGCTTGCGACACGCTGTCCCCGCTCGTCAGACATAGAATAGCATGGGCGGCACGTGTGTCATCGGCCGAACGTGCCAGCGAAGCGGCCTTGAACATGTCGCTTGTCCGCTGGTCCGCGAAGACATGAGCCAGTTCGACGTCGATCCGCGGGTTAATCTCACATAGGCCGACGATCCGGTCGGTGAGCTGAGTCAGCGGCATGCCAAGCCAGGAGGATGCCGTGATGGGGTCGAGCGAGAGGAGCACGACATTGCTGCCGATCGCGTAACGGCCGGGCCGTGCCACCGACATCGGGCCGATGACGTCGATATGCCCGTCGACACAGGCAAGCTCGACGGTCGTATCCGGCAGCACGATCCGACTGGCGGCGACTTTGAACTGAACCAGCGACAACGGACGCTTCGCAGTGGAACTCGGTATTACGTTCATCGAGATCTCGCGCGTCACGCTCAGGCGCGCCTTAGCGTAGCAAGCTCAAACACCGAATGAAATGCCGATCCGTGCGCGCGTTTGACAAGCGGCGGCGCGTTCGGCGGATGGTTGGTAGCCTGAGGTGAATCCGTCGACGGTCGATCCCGTCCGCGGACAGGCGCAGCCACCACGTCCGATCTTGCGCTATCGAGCGCCCGTGAATCCCGAGAGCCTCAGCCACAGCGCGAACTGGTCGAACCACCCGTCGCTGGTCGTGCCGGTGGGATAGGAAGCAAAACCGTGCCCGCCGCCGCTGTAGAGATGAAGTTCGACCGGGCTGCCCGACTGCCGCCAAGCATGGATCAGGCCCAGGTCCTGCGTCTTGAAGAAGCGGTCGTTTGCGGCGATCGCCGCAAACAGCGGGGGCGCATTCGGCGGCACCGGGCTTGCTTGAGTCGGACCATAGATCATTCCGACGAAGTCAGCGCGCGCGCCGGGATCATTGGCCTGCGTCGTTGCGAGCACGGTTATCGCGCCGGCCGAAAAGCCGACGATACCGATGCGCGCGGGATCGACGTGCCAGTTGGCGGCATTGGTGCGTACCGCGCGGATCGCGGCCTGGGTATCGGCAACAGCATAGGGAATGTCGTCCCCGACGGGTCGCTCGCCCTTCAGGAACAGGCGCGTTATTGCGTCCTTGAACCCGCCAAAGCCGCCGGGAATGGGCAGTGTCCGATATTTGAGGATGAACACGCGAACACCCTGTGCGCTCAGCCTGCGGGCGACGTCGTATCCCTCATTGTCCATGGCAAGGAACTGGAAGCCACCGCCCGGGACCAGAATCACGGCCGGGGCGCTCGTGTCTACGGGCAGCTTGCTGTCGATCCGGATCAGCTGGGGCTCGACGACATTATAGGCAATACGCTGGCCCGGCGTCTCCTGGGCCCAGCCCTCGCGTTCGTTTGTCGCCCTTGGCTGTGCGATGGGCAGCTTCATGACGTCAGATTCCGCCAGTCGCTCGATGGGAATTACGGCTTCGACCCAGCTGCCCGGCGCGGCAGTCGCTGCCAGTCCCGGCACACCCAGGAACAACAAGCCCCCTGCGACGAGGGAGTGCAGCGTGTGACGCATGGTGATCGCCTTTCCGGGCTGTGCGCTGTTGCGCCCCCGCTTCAATGCTTAACCGGTGATGCCTTGGCGAGATAGTAGCGCGCGAGCACGTCGAACGCCTGCTTGCGCTGGCCGGTCTCGGAAATCAGCCCCTTGCGGTTCCAGCCCATCTGGAAATCGGGATTCTGGCGACGCGGCGAGCGGAAATCCTTCAGGATCCAAGGAGAAAGGCCGCGCAGCATTGGCAACTTGTCCGCCATCGCCAACGTCTGGCGATAGAATTCGGCCTGGAATTCCTCGGAAAACTTCTGCGGATTGGCCCCGGCGTGGAACCCGGCCTTCGCGTCGGCCCCGAATTCCGAAAAGATCAGCGGCTTGTCGGCGGGCACGTTCCAGACGCTGCTGGTCAGGTCCGTCAGCCGGTCGTTGGTGTACCAGCCGTTGTAGGTGTTGATCGACACGATATCGAGGTCGCCCGCCAGCGGGTCGGCCATCGTCATGGTCGGGACTGCAGCCGACCGGTCACGCTCCACGAGCAGCGCCGCACTCACCAGCCGGGTGTCGTCGAGCGCGCGCACGTCGCTGACCAGCGTCCGCAGGAAAGTGTTGCGTGCATCGCTCACGGGCGTTTCGTTGGCGACGCTCCAGATCGCGATCGAGGCACGGTTGCGATCGCGCACTATGTTCTCGGCGAGCATGTTGCGCGCCGCCGCCAGCGTATCAGGGTTGGTCCAGGCGATCATCCAGTAGACCGGCACTTCGCTCCACACGATCAGACCCAGCTCGTCGGCGGCGCGGGTCATGACTTCGGAATGCGGATAGTGCGACAGGCGGACGTAATTGCCGTGCAGCCCGTCCTTGATCTCGCCGAGCAGCGCGCGCGCGGCCTGCGGTGTGATCACGCGCGCCGGATTGGCGCTGATTTCTTCCTCATGCATCGAAATGCCCCGCAGGAATACGGGCTTTCCGTTGAGCAATATGTCCGTGCCGCGCCGCTCGATGGTGCGAAAACCGATCTTGTCGCGCCAGTTGTCGTCGCCCGCCGCAATCGCGACGTCATAGAGTTTCGGCTGTTCGGGCGACCAACGGACGAGCGCACGCGGCGCCGTCATCGTGGCTTTCCAGTCGCCCTTCGCATCGGTCTGGCCCGCCAGATCGAGTTTCAGTTCGGCGATACGCAGGCGGACGGTGCGATTGGCCGCCTCGGGTCCGTTCAGATGCGCGCTCACAGCAATCTTGCCGTCGCGGGTCAGTCTCACCCAGGCATCGTCGACATAGGTGTCGGGCGTATGCACGAGCGTCACGGCGCGGGTCACGCCGCCGTAATTCTCCCAGTCGGTGACCGGCGGCGGCACGGTCGCGGCGGTTGCCTGCGAATCGACGCCGATCGTGACCTGGTTGTCGCCATCACGCAGCAAGCCGGTAACCTCGAACGCGAAGGGCGTGAATCCGCCCTCGTGCCGACCGAGCGGCTTGCCGTTGACATAGGCGACGGTCGAATAATTCGCGGCGCCGAAGCGCAGAAAGTAGCGGCCCTTGCGCGCGACCGGTGCGGCGAAGCCGCGCTGGTACCAGACCAGCCCCTGGTAATGGCGCATCTCGGCCGATTGCGCGAGCCACGCACCTGGCAACGTCGCCTTTTGAGCGTGCGCCATGTTGAATTCGAAGAGCGTACGACTATCGGTCGCCATTTCCTTGCGCACGTCGACGTCGAGGTAGCGTTGCTGGCCGCGGTCGGGCATCTCGCCATGGAAACCGGCAATCCCGGACCGATAAGGGTCGATCGAGTAGCGCCATTCGCCCGACAGTTCAGTGCTGTCGCGCATGTCGGCCGACACGAGGAGCGGTTCGTTCTGCACGGTCGCCAGCGGGAGCACCGGCGGCGCTATCTGCGCCGATGCAGTACTGGCGCCTGCCACCAAAGCAACGATCGTCAACAGCTTTTGATAATGCACGGCCACACTCCCGCAAACAAAGGGAGGGGGAGCGCCGCTCCCCCGGTACACGACCTCTAGAAGTTCAGGTTTAGGCGAATGCCGCCGTAGCGGCGGTAGTCGCGTGGGATGATTGCCTGTGTCGCCAGCTTGCCGCCAAAATTGCCCGCCGTGTTCACCAGCGAAGGGAAATATTGCGTGTCGAACAGATTGTTGACGGACGCGACGACTTCCCACTTCTTGTCTTCGGCACGCACCCCGAGCCCGGCATTGACGATGTCATACGTCGGCTGGAATGCCTGCGGATCCCGGGCCACGTAGAACACGCTGCTCTGATGCTGCCAGTTCACCTGGGCCACACCGCGCAGCGTATCGGTCAGTTTCGGAGAATAATCGGCGCTGAGCGAGAACTTGAATTCGGGTGCCTGCACTGCGCGCTCACCTGTCAGGTTCTGGCGCGCGGGCGTGCCGGTGCAGCCCGTCGCCGCCGTCTGCAGCGGATAGCACTGCGCGACGGGATACGACGTGTACTTGGCGTCGAGATAAGCAAAGGACGCCGAGAGCGACAGGTCGCTGCCCAGCCGCGCCGATGTGTCGAGTTCGATGCCGCGGGTATTCAGCCCGCCGACGTTGGTCAGGCGGAAATTCTGCGTCCCGTCGGCCAGCGTTTCGATCGATTGCGCCTGAAGGTTCGTATAATCCGTGTCGAAGAACGTCAGGTTGACGGTCAGGTGACGATCGAAGAACTGCATGCGCGCGCCGATTTCCTTGTCGCGCGATTTCTCAGGCTTGATCGGACCCGCAAGCGCCCGGTTCTGGTTGAACCCGGTGGTCAGGTCATAGGTCTGGCCCTTGTAGCCAGTCGAATAGCTGCCGAACAACATGATGTCGGGCGTGACCTGATAGCTCGCGTTCAGACGGTAGGTTGCGGCCGTGTCTTCGGCGTTGCCGGCAAAGGCGGCATTGCCGTTCTGGATGTCGAGGAAGGTATATGAAACTTTCTCGTTCTGGACGCGCCCGCCCGCCGTCAGGGTCAGGCTCGGCACGACTTCCCAGTCGATCTGCGCAAAGCCCGCGAGCTGCTGTGACTTCGACGTCGCGAACCAATTGGCAAGCGAGAAGGCGGGGCCGCGGAAGAACGGCCGTTCGAACTTCACGTTCGCGTAATAGGCACCCAGCGTATAGCGCAGCGGGTTACTGGCGGGCGACAGCAGCCGGAATTCCTGCGTGAACAGGGTCGAGCGGAACGTGCCGACCTGGATGTTACTGCCGTTCGGGCCCGGCGCGGACGTGTCGTCATGGTCGAGGAAATCGTTCAGCTTGAACTTGTCGTAGGACGTGATCGAGATGAGCGTATGGTCGCCCAGACCGATCTCACCGCGCAGGTATCCGCCATAGCCTTCGTAGTTCGTCCGGGCGTCGTAGTTGTTGCTGATGTCCTGGTTCTGCTCGCTGACGGTCACCCCGGGCATCACAACCGCCTGGGTCAGGCCGGCCGCGTTCCGCAACAGCGCCGTCGGATCCATCCGGATGAACGGGCGTCCTACCGTCGAGTGGCCACTGAGATAATTGCCGGACAAGGTGAAGGTCACATTGTCTGACGGCTCCCACCGAAGCTTGCCGCGGGCGTTATAGGCGTCGCGCCCGTTGACCTTCTTACCGTTGAACAGGTTGCGGACATTGCCGTCCCACTGCGAATAGCTGGCGGACAGGACATAGCCGAGCTCGGGGCTGATCGGGCCGGACACGCTGAAATTGCCGCCATATTCGCTGTCGGTCGTCGCCAGCAGGTTTGCGCGCACCCGCAACGTGTCGGTCGGCTGGCGCGTGATGATGTTGATGAGGCCCGCCGAAGCCGACTTGCCGTACAAGGTGCTCTGCGGGCCGCGCAGGACTTCGATGCGCTCGACGTCGGGCAGGTCGGTAAAGGCGCGCGCCTGAAAGGCGAGCGGCACTTCGTCGACGAGGACGGCGACGCTCGGCTCGACGCCGATCCCGAAGGCAAAGGTCCCGACGCCGCGCAGCGAGACGTTGGCGTTCACCGGATGCTCGGCAGGACGCACCGTCAGCGACGGCGCAACATTGCCGAGATCCTGGAACTGCCGCACGCCCGAAGCCGCAAGCTGTTCAGCACCGACGACCGAAACGGCAAGCGGCACTTTCTGCAAATTCTGTTCGCGCTTCTGCGCAGTGACGATGATGTCGCCAGTGGCGACGGCATCCCCGGAGGCCGCCTGCGGCTCGGCCGATTGTGGCGCCTGTGCGAGCGTCGGCGCAGCGCCGACGAGCAGCGCGAGAGCCAGCGCGCTCTGGCCAACGGATGCCTGGAAATGCTTCATCGGTAACCTCCCCGGTTTACGGTTTGCGGGCTTTGCCCATCTAATCTCGGCGGTCTAACAAATGGTCTGACCAGATGCAAGGCTTTGGTCAACAATACTGCGGGCCGTAACGTCAGGCGTGTTGCGACACCGTCAAAACCACCCCGCACCGGTCGCCGTGGCGCACGACCTGAGCTTCGGCGCCCGTCACGATCATCGGGCGCGTGTCTCCAGGCGGCAGCAGGATGGTGATATCGTTGCCACCCCAGCCCGGCCCGACGCGTCGGACGGTCAAGACCACGCGGCCGGCCTCGGCAGCACCCTCAACATGCCATCGGTCGATGGCACCATAGCCTTCCCCGCTGTCCTCTGCGGCCGACCAGGTGAACCGCCCCTCGACCGGCGGGAACAACCATATGCCTCGGCGGTAGGCGCGCGGTCCCCAGCCCCCTTCGGCAAGGTCGACCAGCATCGCCGAGCCTGCGCGGGCCAGCAAAGGCGGCAGGCCGTCGAGCGGCGCAGAAACCTCTGCGGCGACGCCGCCGGCAAGATGCTGACCGGTCCATACGTCAATCCAGTCGGCCCCGGCCGGAGGACGCACCCGCCGCCGCTCGACATTCGGTTCCATGACCGGCGCGGCCAGCAAATCGGGGCCCAGCAAATGCTCGTCGCCCTCGGCCCAGGCATCGGCATCGCTTGGGAAATCGAGCCATATCGGCCTGACCATCGGCTCGTAGTCGGCATGGTAGCGATGAAGCAGGTCGTAGAAAAACGGAATGAGCGTCTGGCGGAGCGCCATTAGACGCCGGACCGCAGGCAGCACTTCAGGGTACATCCACGGCTCGTTGACGGTGCCATCGTCGTTCCAGCTATGGATGCTGAATCGCGGCATCAGCACGCCCGCCTGTACCCAGCGCACGAGCAGTTCGGGCGAAGGCGCGGGTCCTGCAAAGCCGCCGACATCATGACCGCTGTTCGACACGCCCGATAGCGCGAGGCCGATCGCCATGCGCGCATTGTAGCGCAGCGTCTTCCATTCGGTGAGGTTGTCGCCGCTCCAGGTCTGCGCGTAGCGCTGCAGCCCGGCCATGCCCGAGCGCGTCACGACATAGGGACGATTGCCGGGGCGCGCTTCGGTCTGCGCGCGGCGCGACGCACGGCTCATGAGCAGCGGCTGGGCGGGGCGCATGTCCGACGCGGCGCGCGGCGTGCCGAACCCGTGGAAGCGGGCGCGCGCAGCCCAGATCTCATACTCGTTATTGTCGTTCCACGTCGCCTCGATGCCGAAATCGAGCAGAGCCGCCTTGACCTTGTCGCGCCACCACCGCGCGGCATCGGGGTTGGTGAAATCGATGTTGCTGCCGACTTCGTCCCAGAACTGCGCCTCGACCGGCTGCCCTTCGGCATCGGCGACGAACAGGCCGGCACGCGCAACCTCGTCGTACAACGGGTGGCTGCGCAGCAACGCCGGCTTGATGTTCGGCACGAGCTGCACGCCGGCATCGCGGTAACTGGCGACGAAGGCGGCGGGGTCGGAAAACTTGTCGCGGTTCCAGTTGAATACGTATCGCTTGTCGCCGATCGACGTGTAGCCCGAAGACAAATGGAACGACGTGCAGCCCAGATCGTGCGCGGCGAGCTTGTCGAGGAACCCCGCCATCTGCGCGGCCGCATCGGGCGCATCGGTGTAGGACATGGTCGAGCCCGAATAGCCCAGCGACCAGCGCGGCATCAGCGCCGGTCGCCCCGTCAGCCAGGTGAAGCGGCGCGTCACCGCCAGCGGATCGGGGCCCGCGATCATCCACAGGTCGAGGTCGCCCGCCTCGGCTACGACGTGCCGGTAGTGCCCGTGGTAGTTGTCCATCTCGCGCCCGAAATCGAACGCCACATCGGCCATCGTGTCGTAAAAGGCGCCGTGGCACCGGCCCGCCGCATCCGCCACGAGGACATAGGGAATCGACTTGTAGAGTGGATCGCTGTGCTCGGCGTCATAGCCCATGGCATCGAGATTGGTCAGCCGGAAGCTGCGGCCCGCGCGGTCGCAATCACCGCTCCGGTCGCCGAGTCCGTAGAAGCGCTCTCCGGGGCGCCGCATGACGTAATGATGCGCCCGCCCGTCCCACCAGCCGAAGTCATAGGCCTGGGTCGGGCGATCCGCTGCCATCAGCTGCCAGTCGGCGCCTTCGTCCCTGCGCTGGTCCCAAGTACAATGCAGCCCGTGCAGGCGTATTGTCAGGCGCAAACGGGCCGTCGTGACGACGAACATGGTCCCGTCGGTGTCGATGCGGGGTTCGGGGCAGGCAAAGCCCGCCACGTCGAGCCGGTCGCGGCCCGGATCGTCGATGTCCGCCGCCCCCGGTGCGATCGCCCAGCTTGGCGGCGAAGTGATGCTGCCGTCGGCAAGGAGTAACAGGCGGACGATGTCGTCCTCGAGCACGAAGATATGCGCGACGGCTCCCGTATCGGCCTGCAGCGTGATCCTGCCGCTGACCTGTTCGGCAAGCGCGAAGCGCGGCGGGTCGGACAGTGTCGCACGTCTCATGGTCTTGGCTCCGGCAGGGTCAGTTTGTCGATCCAGACGATCAGCACGACCGCGCCGATCAGGTCGAAAACGGCAAGCGCGCCGAACAGCGGCGCATAGCCGATCGTGTCGGCGAACTGGCCGATGAGCAGCGAGAACAACAGGCCGCCGATCCAGCCCGCCTGCCCGATGAAGCCGTTGGCCGTGCCGACTTCCTCGGGCGTGAATACGTCGGCCGACAGTGTGTTGATCAGCACGGAGATCATCTGGTGGGCAAAGCCGCCGACGCTGAACAGGGCGATCGCCATATAGGGGCTGGCGGCAAGGCCGATGCACCCAGGCGCGATCATCAGCACCGCGGCGAGCGCGATGCCCGAGACGCGCGACCGGATCAGCCCTATCCCGGCCCGCCGCATCAGGAAGGGCGACAGATAGCCCCCAAGCACACCGCCGAGATCGGCGGCGAGAAAGGGCAACCAAGCGAACAGCGCGATCTGTTTCAGATCCATGCCGCGCTCGGTCGCCAGATAAAGCGGAATCCAGAAGCTGAACGTCTGCCATGCCGGTTCGGCGAGGAAGCGCGGTATCGCGAGCACCCAGAAGCGGGCGCTGCGCAGGATCTCGCGCGGGCTGGCGCGACGCGCCGGCACGGCGGGGCGATCTTCGGCGATCATCGCCCGCTCTTCGGGCGTGATCGCCGGGTGTTCACCGGGCTCGCGGTAAAAGGCGTACCACGCCGCCGCCCATACGAGCCCCACCGCCCCGGTCACGATGAAGGCGACGCGCCAGTCGGCCCACAGCGTCACCGCAACGACGATGGGTGGCGCGATCAGCGCGCCGAGCGAGGTCCCTGCATTGAACCAGCCGACCGCGACGGATCTTTCACGCGCCGGAAACCAGGCGGCAATGGCCTTGATACCCGACGGAATGGCCGCCGATTCCGCCATGCCCAGCAACCCACGGAAAAAGGCCAGCGCCAGCCAGCCCCCGGCAAGCGCGTGGAGCATGTTGGCCACCGACCAGGCGACGCCGAACAGCGCAAAGCCTGCGCGCAGGCCGAACCGGTCGACCAGCGCGCCCGCGATCGGCTGCATCACCGTATAGGCGAGCTGGAAAGCGCCGACGACATAGCTGTAGTGCTGCGTCGTCATGTCCAGGCTGGTCTTGAGTTGCGGGGCCAGCACGCCGAGTGAATTGCGCGCCAGGTAATTGGCGATCGTGCCGAAACAGATCAGCGCGACGATCCACCAGCGAAGATGCTTTACGCGACCCAAGCGCGCGCCTCGTCTGCCGGGCCTCGATCGATTGCGACGGTCCCTGGCATCACCGGCAGGCGGGATTTCGGGCGTCGGCGACCGCCGCGAAGCTGATCGCCTGGCCGGGAACTGCCCAGGCGCCACCGCTGGACGCTCCGGCAAGGCCGGTCAGCGTGCCGCGCGCATTGAGGGCAGGTGCCTTGCCGTTGATGGTAATGGCACGCGTTTCGATCGGCGTGCCGCGCATCGTCCAGACCAACGCCTTGCGGCCGAGGGTCAGCGATTGGGGGGCCGCGCCCGTATTGATGGCGAGAAGGCCGACGCCGCCGGGCGTGCCGACAAGGCAATGGGCGTAGAGCCGCAGCTCGGGGGATGGCGACGCGGGCGGCGCAAGCACCGTCGTACCCATCGTCCGTCTCCACAGCACGGCCGCCCAGTAGTTCGGTCGCGGCATCAGCGTGTCAGGGTCGAGCAACGCATAGTCGGAGGCGGCCAGCGTGTTGTGCAGCACGACCTTGACCCCGCGCTGTGCGAGCGCACCCAGCTGGTTGAGGTAGCGAAAGCTGTCGAGAAAGGTGGATGCCCAGGGGCTGCCGCCGCACGCCGCCTGCGCCGTTTCGGTGTTCCACAGCGGCTTGCCGGGCTCGTGCTTGTCGCGCAGCGCCGCATAGAAGTCGGCGTCGATCAGCGTGCGATCGAGCCACTCGGGCGACAGCGCATCGACACGCGCCTTGTCGAGCGAAGCCGGCCCGCCGCAGCGCGGCGAGACATTGCCGTAGAAGTGATAGCTGACGGCATCGAGCGTCCCGGGATTGGCCCCCAGCATCGCGTCGCTCGTCAGGAACTTGCCGCCGCGGATGATCGCGGGCGGATTGCGCATCAGCGTCCCTTCGCTAACCCCGCCCGCGCCCAAAATCTTCATGTCGGGCAAGGTCTTGCGCGCCCATGCGCGGAAGATGCGGAAATCGGCCGCATAGTTCGGCGCATCATAGGCCGGCGGCATCCCGGCAGTGGCACCGGGGATGTTGGGCTCGTTGAAGAATTCGGCCGCATAAAGGGTACCGCCGGCCGATCTGGTCAGCTCGGCCATGCGCTGCGCCTGGTCGGTTTTCCACACGCCCTCGGTATCGCGCGTCCCGCCACTGGCTGCGAAACTGGTGACGATGGGCGCATCGACGGCCTTCGAAAAGGCAATGACTCTGCGCCATTGGTCGCGCGTCAGGATCTGGCTGTACCCGGCAGGCGGCGCCGTCAGCGTCTCGCCCTCGGCGAGCAGATAGGTATTGTTCGCCCAGGTCCCGCTCACGCGCAACAGGCTGGGACCCAGGTTGCGCGCCAGCGCCACGAGCTTGGGGTTGGTCAAGTCGATCGGTGGCCGCTGGCGGTAGACCTCGTCCTTCGGACCGCCATAGGGCGCCCAGAAACGTCCGCCGGTCACCTCGACCATTTCGATGTTGTAGCCCTGGAAGCGCGCGTCGACCGTCCCCGTCCTGGCCAAGCGGTCAAGGGGCAGGGGCGCCGGTGCCGCGGCAATGTTCAGCGCAAATGCCGCGGCAGCCGCCAGCAAGCGGACCTGTGTCATGCTACCAGTTCCACATCGTGCCGTCTTCGAGTCGGGCAACCGGAAGATAGGCAGGCTTATACGGATATCGGGCCGCAAGTTCCTCGTCGATGTCGACGCCGTGACCCGGCTTCTCTCCACAGAACAGTTCGCCGGCGTCAAAATGATAGTCGTGCGGGAAGACTGCGTCGGTCTCTTCGGTGTGGCGCATATACTCCTGGATTCCGAAATTGGGGACCCAGGTGTCGAAATGCAGCGCGCAGCCCATGGTCACCGGCGACAGGTCGGTGGCGCCATGGCTACCGGTGCGGATCTGGTAGAGCGCAGCCAGGTCGGCAATACGGCGAAGGTGCGTGATGCCACCGGCCCCCACGACGGTGCAGCGGATGAAGTCGATCAGCTGGTTCTGGATCAGGTCCTTGGCGTCCCAGATCGTGTTGAAGATCTCGCCGACGGCCAGTGGCGTCGTCGTGTGCTGCCGGACAAGCTTGAACGCCTCCTGGTTTTCGGCCGGTGTGCAGTCCTCCAGCCAGAACAGCTGATAGGGCTCGAGCATCTTGCCCAGGTTGGCGGCCTCCATCGGCGTGTAGCGATGATGGCCGTCGTGCAGCAGGTGATGGTCGAAGCCGTAGGTCGCGCGCAGCTTGTCGAACAGTTTCGGCACGTAGTTCAGGGCCTTGCGCGTGTCCCAGCCGGTGACCGACGGCAGCGCCGCATCCGCAGGCTCATAATGCAGCTTGCCGCGCCCCACGCCATAGGCGTCCTTGATGCCGGGCACGCCGCTTTGCGCGCGGATCGCCTTGTAGCCCATCTCGATATACTGGCCGACCGCATCGACTGTTTCCTCGATGTCGCTGCCATTGGCATGACCATAGACCATGATCCCGTCGCGGCTGCGCCCGCCGAGCAGCTGGTACAGCGGCATGTCCGCCGATTTCGCCTTGATGTCCCAAAGCGCCATGTCGACCGCGGCAATGGCGCGCATCGTCACCGGGCCGCGCCGCCAATAGGCGCCCTTGTAGAGATACTGCCAGATGTCTTCGATGCGGCGCGAGTCCATGCCGATCAGGCACGGGATGACATGATCCTCGAGATACGAGACGACCGACCGCTCTCGGCCGTTGAGAGTCGCATCGCCAATGCCGTAAACGCCTTGGTCGGTCTCGATCTTCAGCGTCACGAAATTGCGCCCGGGGCATGTCACGATGACCCTTGCTGATCGAATCTTCATGCGATTCCCTGTGCAACTGGTAGAGAGGCGAATTCAACGACCTTGACCAGATGGGGTCATCCTGTCAATCTAATTGGTAAGGCCAAAGGAGGCTCATGTGGCGCAGAGTGCGGAGCGAGGACAGGATCGCCTCTATCAGGACCTGGCGCGGAGCCTGCTGCAGGATCTTGCCTCCGGCCGGTATGTGGTCGGCACGCGCTTGCCGGCGGAGCGTGAGCTTGCGCTGAAATATGGCGTCAGCCGCCCCACGGTGCGCGAAGCGATCATTGCGCTCGAAGTTCAAGGACTGGTCGAGGTCCGCGTCGGCTCGGGCGCCTATGTGCGGCGGCTGCCCGACGATGAAGCAAAGCCGGGCTTCAACATCAGTGCCTTTGAACTGACCGAGGCGCGCCTGATGTTCGAAGGTGAAGCGGCGGCCCTTGCCGCAACGCAGATCACCGACGACGAAATTGCGCTGATCGAGCAGCTCGTGCGCGACATCGCCCGCGAGAACAACGATCCGCGGGGTGCCGAGAGCGCCGATCGGGCCTTTCATGTCGCTATCGCGCGGGCGACACGAAACAATGCCATCGCCGATACGGTCGAACGCCTGTGGGAATTACGCGCCACGTCGCCTGAAGCCGCGCTGCTTCACGAAAAGGCTAGGACTGCCAACATCAAGCCAGTCGTCGACGAACACTCGGCGATCCTTGACGCCTTGCGCGTCCGAGACCCTGCGGGGGCACGGGCAGCAATGCGCAATCACCTGACCCAGGTTATCGACAGCTTGCTGTTCGCGACCGAAGAACGACAGATTGCCGAAGCGCGCAAAGCCGCACAGGCCAAGCGCGAACGCTATGCGCGCGCCACGGCCTGACGACAGACTTGCCGCGACAAAGCGCTTTGCAATCGGCACCGGCTGCGCCACCTTCCATGTATGCGCACCTTAATCCCGGCACTTTGCCTCGTTCTACTCGCCACGCCCGCTGCCGCTGCGGACCCCGAACCCGTCGCCGGGTCGGGCGGCATGGTCGTCAGCGCCCACAAGCTCGCAACTGACGTCGGCGTCGAGGTCCTGCGCGAAGGGGGCAATGCCGTCGATGCCGCCGTTGCGGTCGGTTATGCCCTGGCCGTCGTCTACCCCCAGGCCGGCAACATCGGGGGCGGCGGCTTCATGACGCTGCACCTTGCGAATGGTCGCTCGACCTTCCTCGACTTCCGCGAAAAGGCGCCGCTTGCCGCGACGGCGACGATGTTTCTCGACAAGCAGGGCAATGCCGTACCTGCGCGTTCGACCGACAGCTGGCTCGCCGTGGGCGTGCCCGGCACGGTGATGGGGCTGGAGACGGCCCGTGTCCGCTATGGCACGTTGCCGCGCGCGAAACTCATGGCACCGGCCATCAGGCTTGCCCGCGAAGGTTTCGTCCTCGGACAGGGCGACGCGGGCGTCATGGCGCTGGAGGGCGAAAAGCTCGCGCGCGACCCCGAAGCCGCGCGGATCTTCCAGCCGGCAGGCAAGCCGCTGACCAAGGGCGACCGGCTGGTGCAAGCCGATCTCGCGACATCGCTGGCGCTGATTTCCGACGTCGGCCCCGACGCCTTTTACAAGGGAAAGGTCGGCACCGCGATCGTCACGGCGTCGAAGGCGGGCGGCGGCATCCTGACCGCACAGGATTTCGCCCGTTACCGCGTCCGCGAACTGAAACCCGTCGAATGCGATTATCGCGGCTACCACGTCGTCTCGGCACCCCCGCCAAGCTCGGGTGGCGTGTCGATCTGCGAAACGCTCAACATCCTGTCGGGCTACGATCTGTCGGCCATGGGATTCCATTCCGCGGCGGAAGTGCATGTCCTCGTCGAGGCACTGCGCCGCGTCTATGTCGATCGCAACAACAAGCTGGGCGACCCGGATTTTGTCGCCAATCCCGTCACCGAGCTGCTCGATCCCGCCTATGCCGCCCGGCTGCGGGCCTCGATCGATCCGGAACAGGCAACGCCGTCGTCCTCGCTCGGGCCTGTTGCGCCCGCGCACGAGGGCAAGAGCACGACCCAATATGACGTGGTCGATGCGGCGGGAAATGCCGTCTCGGTCACCTATACGCTCAACGACTGGTTCGGCGCGCACCGCGTGGCGAAGGGCACCGGCATCGTCATGAACGACGAGATGGACGATTTCACGTCGAAACCGGGCTCGCCCAACATGTTCGGCCTCGTTCAGGGCGCGGCGAATGCCGTGGCACCGGGCAAGACGCCGCTCAGTTCGATGAGTCCGACGATCCTGCTGAAGGACGGCAAGGTTGCGCTGGTGGTCGGCAGCCCCGGCGGCTCGCGCATCATCACGATCACGCTGGAGGCGATCCTGAACATGATCGACCATGGCATGGATGTGCAGGAAGCCATCAACGCGCCACGCATCCACATGCAATGGCTGCCCGATGTCGTGGCGCTCGAACCCTTTGCGCTGTCGGCCGATACGCGCCGCATTCTCGAGCAGCGCGGCCACAAGTTCGAGGAAGAAGGGCATTGGGGCATCGCCGAGGGCATTGTCGTCGGCAACCCGCGGCTGGGCTCGACCACGGGCAAGGCCGGCGCATTTCTGTCGCTGCGCGCGCCGCCGCTGGCCGGAGCGACTTTGTTCGGTGCCCATGATGCGCGGGGCGGTGCAGGCTCGGCGGCAGCGGTCCACTAGGGTGGTTGCCTAAACGGCTGGCACCTGATCGCGCGTCAGCACCGAAAGGCCCGACCACATCGGCCGACTCCCCGTCGTCGCCCAGCTGAACGCAAGCGCCGCCGCGACCGATGTCGCCAGCGTGATGACCATGAAATCTATATAGTGGAGCGTGACGATGCCCGAGGGCTGCAGCGCAAAGGTATATAGCGCGTAGAGCGCCACGCCCCACAGGACGCCGGCGATGGCTGCCGCCGCCGTCACGCCGCGGAACAGCAGGCCGACGACGAAGGCCGACAGGATCGGCATCGAGAGCAGGCCGTTGAGCTGTTGCAGCAGGTTGATGATCGACTGCGCCTTTTCGAACAGCTGCATCAGGATGACCGCGCTGATCGTGAACAATGTCGAGACGATGGCCGACAGGCGCCAGTGGTCCTGCACCGGCCGGATGAATTTTGCATGGATGTCGACGGCGTAAAGGGCGACCGAGCTGTTCAGGATCGACGCCGTATGGGCGATGACCGCGCTGGCCATCAGCGCGGCAAAGGCCCCCGACAGCCAGACAGGCAGGACCGCGCCGACCACCCTTCCGTAGGCGGCGTCATCGATGTCGCCGAACAGCTTGTAGGCGACGACGCCCGGCAGCACGACGATGACCGGAATGATCAGGATGCGCACGGCCGCCGCCGCCAGGATGCCGCGCTGGGCCTCGCGCACGGTGGGCGCCGTCATCGCCTTTTGCGTGATGTTCTGGTTGGTCGACCAGTAAAAGATCTGGATGAAGATCATGCCGGTGAACAGCGTGTGGAACGGTATGGGTGAGTCGGACGCGCCGACCATCGTCAGACGGTCGACGGGAATGCCGCTGAGGTCGAAATTTATGGCCGCCAGCGCAAGATAGACGACGAGGACGGCAATCGCGAGGACGCCGATGCCCGCATAGGTATCCATGACCGCGACCGACCGCAGCCCCCCGCTGATCGTGTAGAGCGCGGCGGCGACGGCAATGGGCAGGGCGAAATACCAGAGCGGCCAGTCCACCCCGAGCATGTATTTGAGGAACAGGCTGCCGCTGTAGAGCGCGGCGGGCAGGTAGACGAGGATGTTGCCGAGCAGGAACAGCGCGCTGATAAGCGTACGGACGCTGCCGCCGCCGTAGCGCTGCTCGAGCAGTTGCGTCACCGTCGTGCACTGCGCCCGGTAGTAAATCGGCACGAACACGAAGGCGAGGATGAGGAGGCCGACGAAGCCGGCGAGTTCCCACCACGCCACCAGCAGCATCTGGTTGCCGTTCATCCCCACGAGCTGTTCTGTCGACAGGTTGGTCAGCGTGATCGATCCCGCCACGAACAGCCAATTGAGCCCGTTGCCGGCCAGGTACATGTCGCGCGCTGATCCGTCATGGGCGCGGTGCGCGCGCTGCACGGTCACTATGGTGGCGAGCGCGATGGCCGCCATGATCACAAGCGCAACCAGTATCTGGCCCAAAATCCATCCCCCAAAAGCGGCGCTCTTTGATTTTTTGTGCCGGAAGCCCGCCGCTGGGTGCATCCTCGCCAAAAGAAGCGACAATGCAACTCTGCGCGCTCGTGCGCCCGAAACCAGATCACGAGCACGGAATAGCGACTAGCAAATACCGAAAATAGAACATAACTAGAACAAATGATTCGTTCGTTACGTTCAGGCCTTATGCGCACCCTGGAGCAGCACAGCGAAGAGTCACGTGCGGGCGTGGATGTGCGGGTGACGTTCGGCATCGATTCGCTCGATTACCGAATTGGGGGCGGGCTGATGCAACGCGCCTTGCACGAGGTGTTTGCCGCCACGGCGGAAGACGCCAGCGCCGCAACGGGCTTTGCCCTGATGACCGCCATCCGGGCCTGTCCCGCCGGCGGTCCCGTGCTTTGGGTGCGCGAACAGCGGTGCAGCCGGAACTGCGGCCATCTTCACGCACCCGGCCTTTTGGAACTCGGCCTCGATCCTGCCGGGCTGATCCTGGTCGAAGCGCCCGATACGCTGGCGGCGCTGCGGGCGGGCGCCGATATCGTCAAATGTGGCCAGGTCGGCGCCGTGGTGATCGAACCCTGGGGAAAGGCGCCGTTGCTCGACCTGACGGCATCGCGGCGGCTGTCGATGGCGGCGGCGGCGTCGGGCGTGCTGACGCTCGTCGTGCGGGTCGAGGCCGCCCCCATGCCCAGCGCGGCGCAGACACGGTGGCAGGTGGCAAGCGCGCCCTCTTCGCCTCTCGCTGCGGGCGCGCCGGGACAACCTGCCTTCGACATCACCCTGTTACGCCATCGTGGCGGCATCGCCGGGTTCGAAGCCCGAGTGGAGTGGAACCGTGACACCAGAAGCTTCGCGCCGCTACCTGGCGGTCTACCTGCCGTTCCTGCCATCGGAGCGGATCAGGCGCAGCCATGGCCGGAACGGCGCGCTGCCTGACGGCCCGTTTGCGCTGGTCGAAAAACAACGCGGCAGCATGCGCCTGGCCGCCATCGACTTGGCGGCCCATGCGCTTGGCCTGACAGCCGGGCTGCCCTTGGCCGATGCGCGGGCGCGCGTGCCCGAACTGGCGGCCTTCGACCATGATCCCGGCGCGGACCTGGCATTGCTCGACTGGCTGGCGGAGGCTTGCGACCGCTACACTCCCATGGTCGCGACCGATCCACCCGCCGGGCTGGTGCTCGACATTACCGGCTGCGTGGATCCCTTTGCCGGCGGCGAAGCGGGCCTGTCGGACGATCTGGCGCAACGTCTGGCGCGGCTCGGCCTGACGGCGCGGCTGTCGCTGGCCAGCACGCCGGACGCCGCGGTGGCGCTCGCCCGCCATGGCGGTACGGATCCCTGTATTTTGCCTGTCACGGCCCTGCGGGTCGAACCGGAAATCCATGTCGCGCTGGCCCGTGCAGGACTGAAAACACTGGGCGACGTGGCCGGCCTCCCCGCCGCGCCGTTGGCGGCACGGTTCGGCAAGGACCTGCCTGTGCTACTCGACCGGATTATGGGTCGCGAGGATGTCCGCATCACGCCGCGCCGCCTGCTCGCCGAAATCGAGACCGAAGCGCGTTTTGCCGAACCCATTGCGCGCAACGAGGATGTGCTGACGACACTCGCGCGGCTGGTGGCGGAGGCCGCCATCCTCCTGTCGGAACGCGGCGTCGGCGGGCGGCGCTTTTCGGTCGCCCTGTTCCGAAGCGACGGGCATGTCGCGCGGCTGTCGGTCGAGACCGGCCAGCCGGTGCGCGACCCCGCCGTGCTCGACCGGCTGTTGCGCGAACGCATCGATTCGCTGGCCGACCCGCTCGACCCGGGCTTCGGCTATGACATGATCCGGCTGGCGGTCCACGTCGTCGAACCGCTTGCCCCCGAACAACTCCGGCTCGACGGGGGCAAGGTGGCCGACCGCGAACTGGCGGCCCTGATCGACCGGCTGGGCACGCGGCTGGGGCGTAACCGGGTCCGGCGGTTCGCGCCCGTCGACACTCACATCCCCGAACAGGTGGCGCTCGAATTGCCTGCCGTTGAGATACGAGAAAGGGCGCCCTGGGCAGCACCTGCGCCTGGCGAGCCGCCGCTGCGGCCACTTCACCTCTTCGATCCGCCCCACCGGATCGAGGTGATCGCCGAAGTGCCCGACGGCCCGCCCCGCCGGTTCAAGTGGCGCCGGACGCTTCACGAGGTTGCCCGGCACGAAGGGCCCGAGCGCATTGCCGCCGAATGGTGGATGCGCCGCGACAATGGCGGGCTGACGCGCGACTATTACCGTGTCGAGGATGTGCGCGGGCGGCGCTACTGGCTGTTCCGCCACGGGCTCTACGGCACCGAAAAGCCGCATCCCGACTGGTATCTGCACGGGCTGTTCGCGTGAAATTCGCCGAACTTGCCGCATGCAGCAACTTTTCGTTTCTCGAAGGAGCTTCGCATCCCTCGGACATGGTCGCCACTGCGCTCGAGCTCGGCCATTGCGGCATCGGCATCGCCGACCGCAACACGGTCGCCGGTGTCGTCCGTGCACATGCCGCTCTGCGCGATGCCGTGGCGGAGGCCGGATCTCCGATCGATTTCAAGCTGATCGTCGGGGCGCGGCTGGTCTTTGCCGACGACACGCCCGACGTCATCGCCTATCCGACCGACCGGCGTGCCTGGGGACGGCTCTGCCGCCTGCTCAGCCTGGGCAATTTGCGGGCCAAGAAGGGCGAGTGCCACTTGTTCTTCGACGACCTGCTCGACTGGGGCGCCGGTATGGCGCTGATCGTCCTGGCCACGGACAGGGATGCTGCGACTGTTCTGACTCGCCTTGAAGGCGTCACCCCTCACTTGTGGATCGGCGCCACCATGCACCGGGGCGGTCGCGACCGGCGGCGGCTTGCCGCGCTCAAAACCTTGTCCGCGCAGACCGGCATTCCGCTGATCGCGCTCAACGCCCCGCTCTACGCAGCGCCCGACGACCGGCCGCTGCACGATGTGATGACCTGCATTCGCGAAAAGACGGTGATCCACAATGCCGGACGCAAGCTGGCGGCCAACGCCGAACGACACCTGAAGAGCGGTCCCGAAATGGCCCGGCTGTTCGCCGATGCCCCCGGCGCTCTCGCCCAGATTCCGGTGCTCATGGACCGGGTCGACTTCACCCTCGACGAATTGCGCTACGAATATCCGCACGAGCCGGTGCCGCCGGGTTGGACCCCGATGGGCTGGCTGATCCGCATGACGATGCGCGCCGCGCGCGACCGCTACAATCGCGCCCGCCTGCCCGAAAAGATTCGCACCCTGCTGCGCGAGGAGTTCGGTCTGATCCGGCAACAGAATTACGCCTATTATTTCCTGACCGTGCACGACCTGGTGGCCTTTGCCCGCGCACAGGACCCGCCGATCCTGTGCCAGGGGCGCGGATCGGCAGCCAATTCGGTCGTCTGTTTCCTGCTCGGCATCACCTCGGTCGACCCGGTCGAGCACAACCTGCTCTTCTCGCGCTTCGTCTCCGCCGACCGCAACGAGCCGCCCGACATCGACGTCGATTTCGAACACGAACGCCGCGAGGAGGTGATGCAATATGTCTATCGCCGCTATGGTCGCCACCGCGCCGGCATTGCCGCGACCATCGCCCATTACCGCCCGCGAAGCGCCGTGCGCGAAGTCGGCAAGGTGCTTGGGTTGAGCGAGGACATCACCAACCGGCTGAGCTCGACGGTCTGGGGCAGCCACGCCTCGACGATGGACGACCGGCGCATCGAGGAAAGCGGGTTCGACCTCGCCAATCCCGAAATCGCGCGGGTGGGCATGATCGTGCAGAGGCTCCTCGGCTTTCCCCGGCATCTGGGTCAGCATGTCGGCGGCTTCGTGCTGACGCAGGACCGCCTCGACGAGACGGTCCCCATCCACAACGCCGCCATGCCCGATCGCACGTTCATCGAATGGGACAAGGACGATATCGACGTGCTCGGCCTGATGAAGGTAGATGTCCTCGCGCTCGGCATGCTCACCTGCATCCGCAAGTCGTTCGACCTGATGCGCCGGCATGGCCTGGGCGACCATACGCTCGAGGTGGATCTCGATGCCAATGATCCGGCGGTCTACGACATGCTGTGCAAGGGCGACAGCATCGGCGTGTTCCAGGTGGAAAGCCGTGCGCAGATCAACATGCTGCCGCGCCTGAAGCCCCGCAAGCTGTACGACCTGACCGTGCAGGTCGCGATCGTGCGGCCCGGTCCCATCCAGGGCGACATGGTCCATCCCTATCTGCGGCGGCGGTCGGGCCTCGAAAAGGCCGAGTTCCCGTCCCCCAAGCCGCCACACGACCCCGATGAACTGCGCTCTTTGCTCGGCGAGACCTTCGGCGTGCCGTTGTTCCAGGAACAGGCGATGAGGCTGGCCATCGTCGCGGCAAATTTCACGCCGAGCGAGGCCAACCAGCTGCGCCGCTCGATGGCGACGTTCCGGCATGTCGGTGGCATGGACAAGTTCCGCGAAAAGCTGGTCGGCGGCATGGTTGCGCGCGGCTATGAACGCGATTTCGCCGAACGCTGCTACCGCCAGATCGAGGGGTTCGGCAGCTATGGCTTCCCCGAAAGCCACGCGCTGTCGTTCGCGCGGCTGGTCTATGTGTCGTCCTGGATCAAATGCCACCATCCGGCGGTGTTTGCCTGCGCGCTGCTCAATTCACAGCCGATGGGATTTTATGCACCCGCGCAGATCGTGCGCGACGCCCGTGAGCACGGTGTCGAGGTGCGTGCGATCGACGTCAACGCAAGCGCTTGGGACAACAGCCTGGAGCCCCTGAGGCCCCTCCCCTTCAGGGGAGGGGTTGGGGAGGGACCACGCCACGCCCTGCGCCTAGGCCTGCGACAGATCGACGGATTTCGCGAAGTCTGGGCCGACGCCCTTGTTGCCCATCGCCCCTACGACAATGTCGAGGATCTTGCGCGCAAGGCCGCCCTGCCCGCGCGCGCGCTACGCCTGCTCGCCGATGCCGATGCCTTTCGCTCGATCGCGCTCGACCGGCGCGCGGCCTTGTGGGACGTCCGCCGCACGCCGTCGGACACGCTGCCGCTGTTCGCGGCCGCCGACGCGCGCGAACTGGCGCGCGAGCCTGACGTGCACTTGCCCGCGATGCCGCTCGGCGAGCATGTCGCGGCCGATTACCAGACGATCCGCCTGTCGCTCAAAGGGCATCCGATGGGCTTCCTGCGCACAGGCTATGAAGCTGAAGGCGTGCTGAGCTGCGCGCAAACCTCGGCCGCGCGGCACGGCGCGCGTGTCAGGACAGCAGGAATCGTGCTTGTCCGCCAGCGCCCGGGCAACGGCAATGCGATCTTCGTGACCCTCGAGGACGAAACCGGCGTGACCAATCTCGTCATCTGGGCACGCCTGTTCGAGGCGCAGCGGCGCAACATCATGGCGGCGCGGCTGATGCTGGTCGAAGGCGAGGTCCAGCGAAGCCCCGAAGGCGTCGTGCACCTCATGGTCTCGCGCGTACACGACCGGACCGCCGATTTCGCGCGCTTGTCCGAAACGCACGATGCCAATCCGTTGCTGTCGCGTGCCGACGAATTCCTGCATCCGCAATATCCGCGCGGCCATCACCCGCGCGACGCGCGCATCATTCCCAAATCGAGGGACTTTCACTGAGGCCGACGCGCGATGCATCGGATTTACTAAATTGGTCAGACCGGTTAGGTACCGTGGCAGCTGTTCTCGCTTTACCCAAGGCCTTTCATGCGACTTTCCGCCGTGACCGCCCCGCTGCTTCCCGGACCTGTCGCCCGTCCGTCGTACGACCGCGACGCGCAAGGCACCGGCATTGTCCATTTCGGCATCGGTGCGTTCCACCGCGCCCATCAGGCCGTCTACACCGATGATGCCATGAACGCGGGTGACCGCGACTGGCGTATCGCCGGTGTCTCGCTCCGCTCGCCGTCGGTTGCCGACCAGTTGAATCCGCAGGACGGCATGTACACCGTCGTCGTGCGCAAAGGGTCCGCGCACCAGACCCGCCTGATCGGCGCCGTTACCCGGGTGCTGGTGGCGCGCGACGCCCCGAACGTCGTAATCGAGGCCCTGGCCGACCCCTCGGTCGCCATCGTCACCATGACGATCACCGAAAAGGGATATTGCCGGACGCCCGACGGTTCGCTCGATGCCGCGCGCGCCGACGAGAGCAGCATCTACCGTTATCTCGCCGATGGCCTGGCGCAGCGGCAGCAGCGTGGCCTGCCGGGATTGACCCTGCTTTCCTGTGACAATCTGGCGCACAACGGCGCTCAGCTTGCGCGACTGTTCTTGGCCTATCTCGCCACCCGCGCGCCCGCGCTTCTCGACTGGGTGGAGGCGCATTGCACCTTTCCCTCGTCGATGGTCGACCGCATCGTGCCCGCCACGACCGAGGACGACCGTGCCGCCTTTGCCGCCGAGGCCGGCCTTGAGGACCGGGCCCTTGTCCTGACCGAACCGTTCGGCCAGTGGGTCATCGAGGACAGGTTCGCTGGTCGCCGTCCCCGTTGGGAAGTCGGCGGCGCGCAGTTCGTTGCCGACGTCGCTCCGTACGAAACCGCCAAGTTGCGCATGCTCAACGGCGCACATTCGGCACTCGCCTATCTAGGGCTCGAGGCAGGCCATGTTTTCGTGCATCAGGCCGTTGCCGATCCGGTGCTGCGCCCCCTCATCGATCGCCTGATGCGCAAAGAGGCGGCACCGACCATCGTTACCGCGCCCGGCCAGGATCTCGAGGTCTATGCAGCGTCGCTGATGGACCGGTTCGGCAATGCGGCGCTCGAGCATCGCCTGATCCAGATTGCCATGGATGGCAGTCAGAAAATCCCGCAGCGTTGGCTAGAAACATTGGCGGCGCAGCAGCAGCAGGGCCGCCAGTGCCCGGTCATCCTTCGCGCGATCGCCGCTTGGCTCGTCCACATCCGTGGCGACCGGCGACCGGTGGACGACGCACTCGCATCGCAACTCGCAGACATTTGGCAGAAGAACGGTCGCGACGACATCGTCGACGCGTTCTTCGGGACCAAAGGCCTGTTGCCTTCCGGCTGGGTGCCGACGTTGGCGGACAAGGCCCGTATTCTGGAGGGACTCGACCAGCCCGGATGATCGCCGCACAGCAAAAGGCCCCCGCTCCGGGGGCGTGGAGCGAGGGCCGACCTGCGTTCGTCACGCGGGCTGCAACAGAACATCTCGGATGACGGGCAACAGGGGGAAATCCCGCCAAACCAGTCCAGTGCTGCGACGAATTATTTAGTTGCCGTTCCCTGTCGCGAATATGAACAAGATCAACCACGTGGCCCAAATTTTGGGCTCGGGTCGCGCCAACGGAACGCTTCGTCGCCGACCGTCACGTTGAAGCGCTGATTCGACAGCCGCACCGTTGTCCGGTTGTTTTGCCCATCCAGAGCGATCCAACCTTGCAGTCGCAGACCGGCGGGTGCGCTCGCCTCGCGCGCAAATGCGAGGGTGAGCGTCCCATATTCCGGGTGTCGCGGATCGCGTGCCTCGACGAAGACGATGCGCGGGTCGCTCAGCGGGAGGACCCGGGCAAATCGGCCGATGTCCTTGGACGGGTCCAGCAACACCCCGAGCGGCGAATTGCCGATCGGCCAGCGCTGTTTCTGGCCCACTTGATAATCGAGGAACCACAGCGAAGTGCCGTCCCCCACGATCAGGATCGGCACGCCAGGCTGGTACTGGAAGCGGATTTTGCCCGGGCGTTTCAGCTTGAGCTGACCGGTCAGCGTCTTGCCGGACTTGTCGGTCTGCGCAAAGTCTGCGGTCATCGTCGTGACGGCGCGCAAATGTGTCTGGACCGCTGCAAGGTCGGCAAGCTGCGGCGAGACCGGCTGGGCCGACAGCGGCACCGCCAGAAACGCCATCACGACGGGCACGCAAAGGGTACGGAACAACAAATCTCTCCGCTAAATCATTTCATGGCGCGCCTAGGCGGGGGCAATTGAACCGCCGCTGAACTCAGATCGCGTGGCCTTCGGTATCCATCAGCACTTCGCGACGACCGACATGGTCGGGGCGCCCCACGTAACCATCCTTTTCCATCCGCTCGATATGGCGCGCCGCGCGGTTGTACCCGATGCGCAGCTGGCGTTGCAGCCAGCTGACGGATGCCTTCTGACTTTCGGCGACGATCTGCATCGCCTTGCGATACTCCTGATCTTCGGGACTGTCGTCGCCGGCCGGCGCGCCGTCGAGTGCAAAACCGCCGTCTTCCGGCTCTTCGGTCACCGCTTGGATATAGTCGGGCACGCCCTGTGCACGCCAGTGGTCGGCAATGGCGATCACCTCGTCATCGCTGACGAAGGGACCGTGGACTCGCACGATCTGACGCCCGCCCATCATGTACAGCATGTCGCCCTTGCCGAGCAGCTGTTCAGCACCCTGTTCGCCGAGAATGGTGCGCGAATCGATCTTCGACGTGACGTGGAAGCTGATCCGCGTCGGCAGGTTGGCCTTGATCACGCCGGTGATGACGTCGACCGAAGGGCGCTGCGTCGCCATGATCAGGTGGATGCCAGCCGCGCGCGCCTTTTGCGCGAGCCGCTGGATCAGGAACTCGACTTCCTTGCCTGCCGTCATCATCAGGTCGGCAAGTTCGTCGACCACGACCACGATCTGCGGCATCACGTCGAAGTCGAGCGCTTCCTCCTCATATTTCGGCAGGCCGGTTTCGGCATCATAGCCCACCTGCACGCGGCGGCTGAGCTTTTGCCCCTTGCCCTTCGCGCCACGGACCTTGTCGTTGTAGCCGGCAAGGCTGCGCACGCCGATGCTCGCCATCTTGCGATAGCGGTCTTCCATTTCCTCGACCGCCCATTTCAGGGCGCGGATCGCCTTGGCGGGTTCGGTGACGACGGGCGCCAGAAGGTGCGGGATGTCCTCATAGGGGCGCAGTTCGAGCAGCTTGGGGTCGATCATGATCATGCGGCATTCGTCGGGCGTCAGCCGGTAGAGCAGCGAACAGATCATCGAGTTGAGGCCGACCGACTTGCCCGAGCCGGTCGTGCCCGCGATCAGCAGGTGCGGCATGGGCGCGAGATCGGCAATGACGGGATCGCCCGCGATGTTCTTGCCGAGCACGATCGGCAGCGCGCCGGCGCCATCCTCGAACGCCTGGCTCGCGATCATTTCGTGCAGAAAAACCGATTCGCGGTGCGCATTCGGCAGTTCGATGCCGATGACGCTGCGCCCGGGGATCGTCGCCACGCGTGCGCTGAGCGCCGACATGTTGCGCGCGATGTCCTCGGCCAGCTGGATCACGCGGCTGGCCTTGATGCCGGCTGCCGGCTGCAGCTCGTACATGGTCACGACAGGACCGGGGCGGACTTCGGTGATCGTCCCCTTGACATGAAAGTCGTCGAGCACGGTCTCGAGCAACCGCGCGTTTCGCTCGAGCGCGGCCTTGTCGAGCTGCTGGCCGGTCGGTGGCGGGGCGGGCGTGAGCAGCTTCAGGTCGGGCAGGACATATTTGTCCCGCAGCGCCAGCGATTCCTGCCGCGCCTTCTTGAGGGGAGCCGGCGCGGCGGCACGATCGGCGATGACCGGGCGCGAGCGCGTTTCAGGGGACGGGGCAATCTCGGGGCGGGGCGGAGAAGGCTCGCGACGCTCGGGTAAAGGCGCAGCCAGGCGGGGTACTGCTGCGCCATCGAACTGCGGCAGGCGCAATGAGAGGCCGATCATCCGCGCCCAGAGGTAGAAACCGCCGGCGCCGAACACCGCCGCCAGCGTGTAGCGCGCAATGGCCTGGCCGGTTTCACCCGGTATCAGGGCAATCAGAGCGCCCAGCAGCGCTTCGCCACCCAGTCCGACGATCCCGCCCAGCCCAGCCGGCAATCCCGCGACGGCCGTCGGGCGAAGCAATGCCAGCGCGATCGCCATCAGTCCCACGGCAAGCATCGCGACAAGGCTGCGCCGCTGCCATCCCGCTATGCTCGTACCCCGCCATAACAGCCCTGCCAGCACCAGCGGCAGCGCGACGAGCAGCACGACCGCCGGTCCCAGCGCGCTCAGCATCAGGTCCGACGTCCATGCCCCGACCAGCCCCAGCCAGTTGCCGATGCCGGCATGGCTGGCGGCGGTGCTCAGCGACGGGTCGCTTCCCCGATGCGAGACCAGTGCGAGAGCGAGCAGCAGCGTAACCAACGCCAGCGCTGCGGCCGTCAGCATGGCACCGCTGCGCACGACGCCCGCCTTGACGGTAGCGCGCCATGCCGTCGGACGATCCGGTTGCGCACGGCTGGCCATGGTCTGCATATCCCTGTGGGCTCACGGCACGCCCGGTGCGCGCTTCGTTGCTGTGGATAAGAATCGCCTACCGCGGACTCGCCGTCAAGAGTCTGCGGGTGACGCGGGCTCTCGGAGTTCCTATGTCACGGGCATGGAACGAACCGATACGATCATTCTTGGCGGCGGGCTTGTCGGCCTGACCACGGCGCTTGCGCTCGACGCGCACGGCATTTCCTCGGTCGTAATCGACCCCGCACCCCCGGCGACGACGCTCGCGCCGGAGTTCGACGGACGGGCCTCGGCGATCGCGAGCGCGAGCTGGAACATGCTCGACGCGATCGGCATCGCGGATGTGCTCCGCCCGCATGGCTGCCCGATCCGGCGAATCGAAGTCCGAGACGGGCTGCAGAGAGATGCGCTCGATTTTACGCCGGACGAAGGCGCGCTGGGCACGATGATCGAGAACCGGATGCTGCGCACGACGCTGCACGAGGCCGCGGGCAAGGCTGCGAATGTCGTGCTGAAGGTCCCGCACAACGCAATCACCGTCAAGCGCGATGCGGCAGGGGCAGTCGTGACGATCGATGACGGCAGCGTGTTTCGTGCGGACCTGTTGATCGCCGCGGAAGGCCGGAACTCGCCGACACGCACTGCCGCCGGTATCCGCGTCGCACGCTGGCAGTACGACCACAACGCGATTATTTCGGCATTCGACCACAGTATTCCGCACGACAATGTCGCGCACGAGATCTTCTACCCCGACGGACCCTTCGCACTGCTCCCCATGCAGCCCGGCACGCGCTCGGCGCTGGTGTGGACCGTTGCTGCCCGCGACGCTGCAGGCGTCATGGCGCTCAGCGATGCCGCCTTTGCGGCCGAAGCGGCCAAGCGTACGGGCGGGTTGCTCGGCACGCTGTCGGCGGCCGCGCCGCGCTCGACTTGGCCGCTTGGCTTCCACCATGCCGCACGCATCACCGACACGCGGCTCGCCCTAGTCGGCGACGCCGCACACGGGATCCACCCAATCGCAGGCCAGGGGCTGAATCTGGGCTTCCGCGATGTCGCCGCGCTGGTCGAAGTGCTGGTCGAGGGGTCGCGCACCGGCATCGACCTGGGCGACGCGATGCTGCTCGAGCGCTATCAGCACTGGCGCAGCCTCGATACGTTGATGGTCGCAACGGCCACCGACACGCTGACCCGACTTTTCGGCATCCCCGGCAAGACCGCCAGCCGGATCCGCCGTTTCGGGCTCGGCGCCGTGCAGCGGATCAAGCCGCTGAAGGATCTGTTCATGGCCGAAGCGCGCGGCGAGACCGGAAAGCTGCCGAAATTGCTGACGGGGATGACGGTCTAGCGCCCTCGCCCTCCAGGGCAGGCGGCGTGATCTATTGCAACGTCACCCGCTCTTCGCCGTCGTGCCGCCCGAAGAAGCGCATCAATTGCACGATCAGATCCGCGCGCAGCGCGAGATTGGGGGCTTCCAGCAGCGCCTGTTTCGCGGCCGCGTCGAACGGCGCGATCTGGGCAATCCCGTTGACCAACGCTTCGTCGTCCAGTCGCCCCACCGCTTCCCAGTCCACCGCAAAGCCCTGCGCTTCTGCAAACCGTCGCGATTCGCGTTCAAGGTCGGCCCGCTGGACACCGGCAAGCGGATCCTCTTCGCGCACGTCCTCGAGCACTGCCTCAATCTGTCGGAAAGGCGTCGTCACGTCGAGCTCGCGCACCATGCGAAAGCGCGCCAGCCCTTCGAGCACGATGTTGTAGCGCCCGTCGTCCATCGCTTCGACATGCGCAATCTTGCCGACACAGCCCATCTCGAACAGCTGCGGTCGCTCGACCTCTGCCTGTGTGGTCGGCGGCTTGGGCTGGATCATGCCGATCAGGCGGTCGCGCGCCATCGCGTCGCTGACGAGCGCGCGGTAGCGGGGCTCGAACAGATGCAACGGGAGTTGCATGCGTGGAAACAGCAGAGCGCCCGCCAGCGGAAAGATCGACAGGCGCTTGGCCACCTGCGACGTTGATACGGTCATGTGAACAGGACGGCGGACAGCCGCCGCCGCTGCGCGGAAACCCACGGGTCCATCACACCCACGACTTCAAATACCTTCAGCAACTGTGCCTTGGCCGCGCCTTCGTTCCAGTCCCGGTCGGCCCTTATGAGTTCGAGCAGATGATCCGCCGCGCCGTCGCGGTCGCCCGCCGCCATCAGGCCGTTGGCCAGTTCGAATCGCTTGGCATGGTCGTCGGGGCTGGCCTGGACTTCGGCAATCAGGCCCGACAGGTCCGCGACCGGCTTCACGTCGCGCGCCAGCGCAACCGCCGACGCCGCACGCTCGATTGCGGGATCCTTGGCAAGCTCGGGCGGCAGTTCGGCAAGAAAGGCGTCGGCCTCGTCGATCTGCCCCAGCGCGACCTGGGCGCGCAGAAAGCCCGACAGAGCCTCGGCATCGTTCGGCGCCATCTCGACGATCTGCGCAAAGATGCCGGCAGCGCGCTCGGCATCGCCGCTCGCCAGCACGTCTTCGCCCATGGCGATCAGGGGCGCGATCTCGGCGTCGAGCGCCTGAGCTTCACCCTCGATGGGCAATTGCTTAAGAAGCTGGTCAAGAATCTTGGTGATCGCGCTTTCCGTACGCGCGGGCGTGAGGTCGGCAACGAGTTGTCCCTGGAACACGGCATAAACGGTGGGGATCGACTGGACGCGAAACTGGGCGGCCACTGCCTTGTTCGCATCAACATCGATCTTGGCAAGAATCACGCCCTTCGACGCGTAATCGGCCGCGACCTTTTCGAGCACCGGCGACAGAGCTTTGCACGGCCCGCACCATTCCGCCCAGAAATCGAGAATGACGAGCGACGTCATCGACGGTTCGATTACGTCGCGCCGAAACGTCTCGATTGCTTCGCGGTCGGCTGCACTCAATCCCAAAGTCGCCACGTGTCTCTCCGAAATCCGATCCCCTTATGTGGTGTGCGGGGGCGGTATGCCAAGAGGTTTCCCTGCTTCCTCTCTCGTTGGCGGCGCGGATTGCTGCGTTCGTGAGCGCGACGCGATTGAGGGATTGCGCGGCGCCAACAGTGTCGCTATCAGCCGCGCCCTACCCGACGGGCAGCGCAGCGTTGCGCCGCCCGGTCATTCGACGCCAGAGCGGGCGTAGCTCAGGGGTAGAGCACGACCTTGCCAAGGTCGGGGTCGAGGGTTCGAATCCCTTCGCCCGCTCCAGCGCGCAGGCGCAGCGCTGAAATAGCGCGGCTATTTCTCACATGCGCCTTGTCCCGCCGGCGGACCAAGGGTCCGACCCACGAAAGCATGGGCTTTGCCCGAGCGCGACCCTTCAAGTCTCTGTCATGGGGCCGCTCGCCACAACGCTCTGCCGTGGCAAAGGCCACGGCGTCGGTCCTCACCCGCGGGAGGCCGTCCGGGAGCACGCCTGCCGACCCGCGTTTCGCCGGTCAGCCCCTGCGCACGGCGCGCACGCCTCACGCGCTCCAGTGAATATCCACCGCCAGATCCGAATCGCCCAGCACCCGCCCGATCGGGAGCATGCTGCCCACGCCCTCGGCGATCGCCCGCTCCAGCACCTCGCGCTTCTCCGCGCCCGTAATCGAGATCGTCAGCGACCGTGCCGACAGGATTGCCGCTTTGGACAAGGTCACCCGCGCGACCGGCGCATCGACAGGCATCGGATCGGGCATCACGCCCAGCGCGCGTCGTTCCTTCGGCCCGTTCAGCGCCTCGTCGAGGTCCGGCCCGGGAAAGATCGACGCGGTATGCCCGTCGACACCCATGCCCAGCCAGACGAGGTCCAGAGGAAAAGGCAGGTCGGCCAGCCGGGCGTCGGCGGCCTTGCCGCTCATCTTGTAATCCGCCGCGGCTGCGCCGCCGGTCAACGGGATCACCCGCGCGCCGAGTGGCAGGAATTTCTTCGCCAATATGGCTACGTTCGACAGGTCGCTGGTCACCTCGACGATGCGATCGTCGGTCGGAATGATCGTCACATCCTTCCAGCGACGTTTCTGAGCCGCAATCAAGTCAAGCGCGGCCATCGGTGTTTTGCCGCCGGGGAGTGCGATCAGGGCGCTGCCGCGCGCATCGAGTGCCGAATCGATGATGAAGCCGATGTCGCCGGAAATGGCCTCGGCGAGTTCGTCGGTATCGTCATAATCCCACCATTCGGCTTCGATCGTCATTGTACTGCTGGTCCTGTGGTCGTTGGGGAGGAGGGGGTAACGGCTGGCAAGCTGTGCGGTGCCGTCAACGCCGCCGCCTCGAGGATGTCGAGCGCGCGGTGCGCCTCGATATAGCGGCGCGCGGCCGCCATCCAGTCGGTCGCAGCAGCGCGCGAGGGCAAGCGCGCGACTTCGGCGAGCGCGGCATCGACCTGCCCGCCATCGAGCGCCAGCCGCGCCCGCGACAGGCGGTCGTCGAGCGACGGCGGCGGGGTGGTTGCCTTGCGGACGATGAACAGACTGCCGGCCGTGCGACGGATGGCGCTGAGCCAGCTTTCATCGGGTCCGCCGCCGGCAAGCGCCGGCGTGAGCACGTCGAGCTGTTGGCCAAGGGTATCAAGCGTGACCGGTGCCTGGGCTGCCGAAATGATGGCGGCAACCGCGCGCGGTTGCGCATCGGCAAAATGATCGCGAAGCTGGCCTTCGAGATAGCCGAGGCCCACCCCGCGATCGATCGCGCGGCGCACGGCAAAGGCGATCAGCAATCCCTCCGCCCGCGCCGCATTGTTTGAAGCATTCGTCGCCTGCGCGTCGATTTGGGCCAGGCGCGCCTCGAGGCCCGCCACGCGCGATTCGGTGATGGCGACGGCTTCGGGCGTGGCGACGGGCGCCGGACTGGCGAGCGCTGCTGCGGGCGCCGGTGCGGGCGCCACGGCCAAGGGCCGGGCGACCGGAACAACCGAAGCAGCAGGCGTCAGCAATTGGCGGGCCGGCGCCCACTGGGTCAGCGCCCAGCTGACCGCCACCGCGCCCAGAATAAACGAAACCAGACCGATCAACAGGGTGGTACGCAACCGGCGGGGGCGGGGTTCTCCGGTCTCAAAGCTGTCCTGTGCCATCACTCTCGACCCATCTGTTTATGACTGGCCGCTTCGCACACACGCGTCAGACATGCCAGCATCGCGTGCTCGTTCGGCGATTCGGCGATATCGACCGCAGCCCAGCCCGTCCCGCACGATCGCGCGGCGGCCGCACTTATGGCGACGATCCGGGTTGCGGTCCGGTCGTCGGCGAGCGCCGCGAGCCGACGGCCCGCGCGCGGCGAATGGACGAGCGCAACGTCGGCCCGCAGGGGTTCGCTCGGCGGCACTTCGCGCGATTCGTAGACGGGGACGACCGTAATTCGGGCAGGCCCCGGGATGGGGCGGTGGTCGGTGCCCGTCAGGTGGAGCACGCGCGCGGGAAGCAATGGAGCCAATGCAGCGACATCGCCGGCCCCGCAGTGAACGTGACCGAAGCCCGCCGCTCGAGCGGCGTCGCCCGTGGCGGTCCCGACCGCAAACAGCGGCATATGGAAGAAGTGCGCAAGGCCGATCCCGCCCAGCCGCGCGGCATTGGCGCTGGTCATAGCGATCGCGTCGAAGCCATCGGGCGCCGGAACCGACCAAACGAGTGCCGAGGTCTCGAAGAGCGGGACCACGACCGGTTCCAATCCCAGCATCCGCACCGCCTGCGCGGTCGTAGCATTTGCCGGCGCCGGTCGGACGATCAGGACGCGCACGTGAAGAGCGTGGCGAGCTCCGGCGGCGCGCCATCGAGCAGCTCGGCGGCGAGCTGGGCCGGGGCTTGAATGTCATCGGGATCGAACGACTTGGAACCCCGCCGGGACGCACTGCCATCCTCGGTCAGGATCTCGGCGCGCAACTCGATGCGACCGGCGTTAAGCCGCGCCAGCACGCCGACGGGCGAGTGACAGCTGCCCCCGAGCGCGGCGAGCAGCGCCCGTTCCGCCGTCACGCATGAACGCGTCGGGGCATGATCGATGAGCGCGAGGTACCTCTGGGTCACCAAGTCGTCCGCGCGGCATTCGAGACCGACGGCACCCTGAGCCACGGCCGGCAACATCGCGTCCGTGTCGATGGCCGTGCCGACGGCCGGCTGATTTAGCCGGTCGAGGCCGGCGGCGGCCAGCATCGTTGCGTCCGCCTCGCCATTTTCCACGCGCGTGATGCGGGTTGCGACGTTCCCGCGAAAGGACACGATCCGGAGGTCGGGGCGTAGCCGACGCAGCTGGGCCGCGCGGCGGGGACTGGCCGTCCCGATCACGGCACCCTGCCGCAGCGCGTCGATGCTGTCGGCGCCGATCAGCCGGTCGCGCACGTCGGCGCGCTCAAGCATGGCAGCGAGCAAGATCCCTTCGGGCCGTAGCGTCTCGACGTCTTTCATCGAATGGACGCTGGCGTCGGTGCGCCCCTCGATCAGCGCGCGGTCTAATGTCTTCGTCCACAGCGCCTTGCCGCCGAGCTCGGCGAGCGGCCGGTCCTGGATCACGTCGCCATCGGTCGTGATCGTGACGATCTCCACGTCATCCTCGGTCCAGCCGTGCGCCGCCAACAGCGCGGCACGCGTCATATGCGCCTGGGCGAGGGCAAGCGGGGAACCCCGGGTGCCCAATCTGATTTTCGGAAAACTGGCAGTCATGTCGTTCCCCGTGCTAGCGCACCCCACGTGACACGCAAGCCCCCCCTGATCCTCGGAATCGAGTCCAGCTGCGACGAGACGGCGGCTGCGGTGATCGCCGGCGACAGGCGCATCCTGTCGCACCGGCTGGCCGGCCAGGAAGCTGTCCATAGCCCCTACGGCGGCGTCGTGCCCGAAATCGCGGCACGCGCCCATGTCGAGGCGGTCATGCCTCTGGTCGAGGCCGCGCTGGCCGATGCGGGACTGCGGCTGACGGACATGGATGCAGTTGCCGCGACGGCAGGCCCTGGCCTGATCGGCGGCGTCATGGTGGGGCTCGTCACGGCAAAAGCGCTTGCACATGCCGCGCGCAAGCCGCTGGTCGCCGTTAATCACCTGGAGGGACACGCGCTGTCGCCCCGGCTATCGGATCCCGACCTCGAATTTCCGTATCTGCTGTTGCTGGTTTCCGGCGGCCATTGCCAGTTGCTGAGTGTCGAGGGCGTCGGCACGTACAGGCGGCTGGCCACAACGATCGACGACGCTGCGGGCGAAGCCTTCGACAAGACGGCCAAGCTGCTTGGCCTTGGCTTTCCTGGAGGTCCGGCGGTCGAACGGGCGGCGGCGGCGGGGGATGCCGCGGCGGTACCGCTGCCGCGGCCGCTGTTGGGAACGCCCGAACCGCATTTTTCGTTCGCCGGCCTGAAAAGTGCCGTCGTGCGCGCCCATGATGCAGGAACGTATCGGGTCGAAGACATCGCCGCCAGTTTTCAGGCGGCCGTCACCGACTGTCTGGTCGACAGGACGCGTCGGGCAGTCTTGCGCGTTTCAGCGCCGACCGCACTGGTCGTCGCGGGCGGGGTAGCCGCGAATGCGACGATAAGGGCAGCGCTAGCCGGGCTGGCGGGCGAAAACGGCTTGCGGTTCGTCGCACCTCCGCTGTGGCTGTGCACCGACAATGCAGCCATGATCGGCTGGGCCGGCGCGGAGCGGTTTGCACTTGGTCTGACCGACGGTCTCGACGTACTTGCCCGTCCGCGCTGGCCGCTCGATCCCGATGCCGAAACCGTACGCGGTGCCGGCGTCAAAGCATGAGGCGCAGTTTATGAGACTGGGGATTATGGGCGCAGGCGCCTGGGGTACGGCGCTCGCGCAACTAGCGGCCGCCGATAACGAGCCGGTGCTCCTGTGGGCGCTAGAGCCCGAAGTCATCAGCGCGGTCAATCTGGCCCACGAGAACCGGCTGTTTCTGCCCGGCATTCCGCTGTCGCCCTCGATCGAGGCGACGGCCGACCTGGGACGCATGGACAGCTGCGACGCGATACTGGTTGCCGTACCCGCACAATATCTTGCGCGCGCGCTCGCGCTGACGCCGGTCGGTACACGCACGCTTGTGCTGTGCGCCAAGGGAATCGAGGCATCGACAGGCCGCCTGATGACCGAAATCGCCGCAGCGCTCCACCCGCGCGCCCCGATCGCCGTCCTTTCGGGGCCGACTTTCGCCGCCGAGGTCGCCGCCGGCAAGCCGACGGCAGTGACGCTGGCGACGACCGACCAACAACGCGGTCGTGCGCTGATCCAGCGTCTCGCCCGGCCCCATTTCCGCCCCTATGCGTCCGACGATGTCATCGGGGCGGAAATCGGCGGGGCGGTAAAGAACGTCATCGCGATTGCCTGTGGCGTCATCGCCGGCCTCGAACTCGGCGAGAATGCCCGTGCCGCAATCATCGCGCGCGGCTTTGTCGAGATGACGCGGTTTGGGGTTGCGCGCGGAGGCCGGGCGGACACAATGGCCGGCCTGTCGGGCCTCGGTGATTTGGTACTGACCTGTTCATCGACCCAGTCACGAAATTTCGCGTTTGGTCAGGCACTCGGCCAAGGCACTCGGGCGGACGAACTGATCGGGGTCGATATGACCGTTGCGGAAGGTGCCTTTACAGCACCGGTATTGGCCCGCGAGGCGGGGCGGCTGGGCATCGACATGCCGATTGTCGAGGCCGTGAGAACCCTGATCGAGGACGGACGGGACGCGCGCTCGGTGGTCGCCGAACTGCTCGCGCGCCCTTTGCGCGACGAAGCTCGCTGACCCGCTCAAAAATCCCAGGCAATCCCTTTGTGTTCCCAGTCGTTGTACCTGGTGGGCTCCAGTTCGTCCTTGCCGCCAAATTCGGGCTGGGGCGTGACGTCCTGAGGTTCCGGTATCGGCGGACTCTTGGACAGGTACGCGGGCGGACGGACATGATCAGGGCGTTTAGACATGAGGACGGATATAGGTGACCAGTCTCCCGACGAAAACCCCGCTGGACAACCCGTCCGGAGCGACCACCGGGCTACCAGCCCGCCGAGCGGCGCTCGGCATGATCGACGCCGTCTTGCGGCGGGGCCAGCGACTGGAGGCGCTGAGCATTGATGGCCTTGTACCGTCGGACGAGGGCCTGGCGCGGGCCATCGCGGGCGAGGTGCTCCGTCGCCTCCCCGACCTAGACGCGCTGATCGATTCGGCAACGGCACAGCCCCTGCCCGGCGATGCGAAGGCGCGTACCGTGTTGCGCATCGCGCTCGTCCAGACGCTTGTGCTTGGGACGCCTGCCCATGCGGCGATCGCCACGGCACTGCCGATGGTCGAGGGCGGCCCGAAACGACTTGTACACGGTGTCTTCGGGACGCTGATGCGGCGCAATGCCGCGCTTCCCGAAGTACCGACGCTGCCGGACGCCGTGCGGGCCCGCTGGGGTGCAGCGTGGGGCTACGCCATGCTGGGCGACGCCGCCCGAGCACTGGCGACGCCTCCGCCGCTCGACCTGACCTTACGCGACGCAAGGGACGACGGCGGCGTAGGCGGCGAGCACATCTGGACCGGCCAGCGTCGTCTGCCGCGCGGGCACAATGTTGCCGATTTGCCCGGCTTTGCCGACGGACACTGGTGGGTGCAGAACATCGCTGCGGCGATTCCTGCCCGGCTTCTGGGCGAGGGTGCCGGGCGGAAGGTCATTGACCTGTGCGCGGCCCCCGGGGGAAAAACGATGCAGCTTGCCGCCAACGGCTGGCATGTCATGGCCGTAGAACAGCACGCGAAACGCGCCGCGCGCCTGCGAGATAACCTTCTGCGAACGCGGCTGGATGCCGACATCGTCGTCAGTGACGTCATGGCGTGGGAACCAACGGCACCCCCCGACGCCATCCTGCTCGATGCGCCATGCAGTGCAACTGGCATCTTTGCGCGTCATCCCGACGTGCTTCACCGCATCGGTCCGAAGGACATCGCCGCACTTGCTGCCTTGCAAGCGCGGATGCTGGCCCGTGCCGCCAAGTGGCTCACCCCCACCGGCCGGCTCGTCTACGCGACCTGTTCGCTCGAACCCGAAGAAGGCGAGCAGGTGGTTGCGAACAGCGGCCTCGTGATTGATTCCATTGACCCGTCCGAGCTGCCTCCCGGGATAAGCCCGGCGGCGGAGGGCTGGGTTCGCGTCCTTCCCGTTCCAGGCCGTGACGGTTTTTTCATCGCAAGGCTGAAACGGGCCTGAAACGACCGCGGCGCTGTTGCCGCTCCTGAATCGGGGGGTTAAGGCCCTGCCATGCAACACCCCCTCCGTATCGCCCCGTCGATCCTGAGCGCCGATTTTTCGCGGCTCGGAGAAGAGGTTCGCGCGATCGAGGCGGCCGGAGCCGACTGGGTCCATGTCGATGTCATGGATGGTCATTTCGTGCCCAACATCACGATCGGCCCGATGGTGGTGAAGGCTCTGCGTCCCCACACGACACTGCCACTCGACGTTCACCTGATGATTTCGCCGGTCGATGCTTTTCTCGAAGCATTCGCCGAGGCCGGTGCCGACATTATGACCATTCATACCGAGGCAGGTCCGCACGTCCATCGTTCGGTGCAACGGGTAAAGGCGCTGGGCAAGCTGGCAGGCGTCTCGCTCAACCCCGGCACGCCGGCGAAGATGCTCGACTACCTGATCGACAGCGTCGACCTGATCCTCGTGATGAGCGTCAACCCCGGGTTTGGCGGGCAAAGCTTCATCGAAAGCCAGCTCAAGAAAATATCGTCCATACGCAAGATGATTGACGCAACCGGTCGCGACATTCGGCTGGAAGTCGATGGCGGAGTCGATAACGGAAACGTGGGACGCATCTTCGCGGCGGGTGCAGATGTGGTCGTCGCCGGTACGGCAACGTTCCGCGGTGGCCCTGCGTGCTATGCAGCCAACATCGCCGGGTTAAGAGCCGGGGCAGCAGCCGACGGATGAGCGAAAGCGACCCGAGCCCCAGGCTGAACGACGAGTCGGGCCAAAGCGAGATCGAGGCCGGCAAGCGGCTCGTGCGCGCCGGCGATCGCGGCCTTTCGCTCGGCGAACGGCTGGCCAACGGATTGTACCGGCTAACGTGGCGGACCCCGCTCCATGGGCTGAGGCTCAATGGACGTTACCCCCTGAAACTGCTCGCCGTTCCGGACGACCCCATAGCGGGAGACCCGGAAGCGGGCCGCCAGCTTGTTGAAGGCGTGATGCGCAAAGACCGCGAATCTTGCGCCCTCGCCGATATCGACTTCACCGGGACCGGTCAGTCTGTCGCTCTTTCCACCCATGTCGAACGTTTTGCCTGGCTACGCGACCTCGCCGCAGGGGCCAGCCGCACCGAAGGCGCGCCGGTCGCCGAAGGCTTGATGCGAATCTGGCTTGAGCGCCATGGGAATCACGTCAGTGACCCGGCCTGGTCGCCTGACCGGGTCGGCTGGCGGACCTTGTTCTGGGCGGCACATGCGCCGCTGATCCTTTCCTCCGCCGATCTTGTCTATCGTAGTGCGGTTCTGAATGCCTTTGCGCGCGGGGCCCGCCACCTCGACCGCGGCGCGGACCGCGCCCCGATCGGACTCGCACGCATCGCCGCGTGGAGCGGAATCGTCGCCGCCGGCTTGCTGATACCCGGCGGGGACCCGCGCCGCGCCTTTGGCGAAGCGGGCCTCGCTCGTGCCCTTGCATCGGGGATGAGCGCAGACGGCGGCATCGTTACCCGGGCGCCGAGCGACCAGATCGATGCGATCGAGCTGCTCGCAATGCTATCGTCTGTTTACGACGTGCGCCGCGTGGAATGGCCGGAGGTAGCGAAAAATGCGCTGGAGCGCGCCGTAGCGGCGCTGATCGGCGTGCAGATGGGCGACGGTGCGCTGTCGAGCTGGCAAGGAACGGGGCCAATAGCCGCTGCACGGATCGAGAGGGTCATCGCCGCGTCCGGCGTCAGGACAAGGCCGCTGAGACGCGCCCGCGATTGGGGTTATCAGCGCCTATCGGGCGGAAGCACAGTCGTCGTCGCCGATATGGCCCCGCCGCCGCCGAGCCGCATCGCGATCGGCGGATGCGCCTCGACACTGGCGTTCGAACTCTCGGACGGGCCGCAGCGGCTGATCGTCAACTGCGGCAATACCGGCGGAACGCTGGCAATCGCACCCGAACTCGCGACGGCGCTGCGGACGACCGCCGCGCATTCGACGCTCACGCTGGGCGACAGCAATTCGACGGCGATACACGCCGACGGGGCCCTTGGTGCGGGCGTGGGATCGGTTGAGGTCGACCGCGAAGAACTTGAAGGCGGCAGCCGTATCGACGCGAGCCATGACGGCTATGCACGCCGCTACGGCCTGCTGCACAAACGCACGCTGGCGTTATCGGCGACCGGACGCGAGCTTCGGGGGGAAGACGCTCTGCTTCCGGCACCCAAACGGCGCAAGCTTGCCACTGTGCCCTTCGCAATCCGCTTTCATCTGGCGCCCGGCGTCGAGGTCACGCCCACCGCCGACGGGCAAGCCGCGCTGCTCCGCATTGCCCATGGTCCGCTGTGGCAATTCCGCTGCCGGGGCGGCAAGCTGTCGATCGAAGATTCGCTTTGGCTGGACTCAGACGGACGCCCCCATCCGACGGTACAGTTCGTTGTCGAAGGAGAGGCGCCGCCCGGCGGCACCAGCGTTGCCTGGCTGCTGAAGCGGGCAGGCTAGGAATTGCTTCGCCCGGCGGAGGCCGGGGTTCGTCGGTGATAAAGGCAACGACAAATGCGGCACCGACCTCCGCCGGGGCCACGGGAAAAAGAATGACGACGATCAAGATTAAGCGCGCACTGCTCTCCGTGTCGGACAAGACCGGACTGGTTGAACTTGGAACAGCGCTGGCGGCGCGGGGCGTGGAACTCGTCTCCACCGGGGGCACGGCGAAGGCGCTCAGGGACGCCCGGCTGGTCGTGCGTGACGTGGCTGATCTTACCGGCTTTCCCGAGATGATGGACGGACGGGTCAAGACGCTGCATCCCAAGGTCCACGGCGGCCTACTCGCGGTGCGCGACAATCCCGAGCATGTCGCCGCCATGGCCGCCCACGACATCGACGCCATCGATCTCGTCGTCGTCAATCTCTATCCTTTCGCCCAGACGGTGACCCGCGGCGCGAATCGGGACGAGGTGATCGAGAATATCGACATCGGGGGTCCGTCGATGGTGCGCTCCGCAGCGAAAAATCACGCGCATGTAGCGATCGTCACCGACCCGAAGGATTATGCCCTTGTCGCAACAGGCGAAACCACGTTGTCGCAGCGCAAAGGTTTTGCCGCCAAGGCTTATGCACTAACCGCTCAATATGACGCGACCATCGCGGCATGGTTCGCCTTTGCCGACCAGGAGGAGGTGTTTCCACAGGATGTCGCCATCCCGCTGCACCTCCAGCAGGAACTGCGTTACGGCGAGAATCCACATCAGCACGCGGCGCTTTACGTCCCCGCGGGTCCCGCCACCAAAGGTATCGCACAGGCGGAACAGGTGCAGGGGAAAGCGCTCAGCTACAACAATTACAACGATGCCGACGCGGCACTCGAGCTCGTTGCGGAGTTTGCCGGTGACCAACCGACCGTAGTGATCGTCAAGCATGCCAACCCATGTGGTGTCGCGAGCGCAGCGACGTTGCTTGACGCCTACAGCGCCGCTTTTGCCTGCGACACCGTTTCGGCCTTCGGGGGCATTATCGCGTGCAACCGACCGCTCGACGGTCCCACGGCAGAGGCCATCGCCGAAATTTTTACCGAAGTCGTCGTTGCGCCCGATGCCGATGAAGCAGCCCGCGCCGTTTTTGCCCGCAAGAAAAATTTGCGGCTATTGCTGGCGGGCGACCTGCCAGATGCGCGACGGCCGGGCCTCACGCTCAAGTCGATAGCTGGCGGCTATCTGCTGCAGTCGCGTGACAACGGGGCGCTGGCCGACGACATGCTGAAGGTCGTCACGAAGCGCCAGCCGACAGAGCAGGAACTCTGCGACGCGCGTTTTGCCTGGATCGTCGCCAAGCACGTCAAGTCGAACGCCATCGTCTATGCAAAAGATCGTACGACGGCCGGCGTGGGCGCAGGACAGATGAATCGCCTCGAATCGGCGCGGATCGCCGCCTGGAAAGCAAGGGATGCCGCCGACAAGGCCGGTTGGGCCGAGCCGCTGACGATCGGGTCTTCGGTGGCTTCGGACGCGTTCTTTCCGTTCGCCGACGGGCTACTGGCCGTCGTCGAGGCGGGGGCGACCTGCGTCATCCAGCCCGGCGGCTCGATCCGCGACGACGAAGTGATCGCAGCCGCGGACGAAGCGGGATTGGCAATGATCTTCACAGGGATGCGTCATTTTCGGCACTAGGATTCAGCCGACGAATGCGCGCTCGATAACATAATGTCCCGGCTTGGAATTGGCGCCTTCGCTGAAACCCAAGGCATCGAAGCGGGCGGCGAAATCCTTGATCATCGCCATCGACCCGCACATCATCACGCGGTCGACATCCGGATCGAACTGCGCCGGTCCGTCCACGCCCTCGAAAAGCTTTCCTGAGTCGATCAGGTCGCCGATCCGACCCGTGTTGCGAAAGTCGTCGCGCGTGACCGTGGGTACATAGTGAAACTGGCTTGCGGCCTGTTCGCTCACCAGCGGATCGTCGGCAAGCCTGGCCTCGAGCATGTCGCGATAGGCGAGGTCGATCACGCGACGCGTTGAATGGACGACGACCAGCTGGTCGAACCGTTCGTAGATGTCCGGCTCGCGCGCGACGCTCATGAACGGCGCGAGGCCGGTGCCGGTCGCCAGCATGAACAGCCGCTTGCCGGGAAGCAGCGCGTCAGCCACGAGAGTGCCCGTTGGCTTTTTGCCCAGGAGCACCTGATCCCCCGGCACGATCTTTTGAAGGCGCGATGTCAGCGGGCCATCGGCGACCTTGATCGAGAGAAACTCGAGCTCTTCGTCCCAGGTCGGCGAGGCCATCGAATAGGCGCGCAACAGGGGCTTTTCCCCGTTCATGAGGCCCAGCATGATGAATTCGCCCGCGGTGAAGCGAAAGCTCGGCGGGCGGGTCATGCGAAACGAGAAGAGAAACTCGTCCCAGTGAGTTACCGACGTCACGGTTTCGCCGGTCAGATTGGCAGGTATGGTCATCGATTCGCTATGCGCGACGTTTTGGTGCGGTGCAATCAGGGTGCGACGGCGGTCCGCCGAAACAGCACGCGATCTTCCTCTTCGAAAGCAAAGCGCCAGATGATCCACGCATAAATTGCCATCATGCCGGGCACGCCGATCAGCAGTTCGAACCATTCGGGTGCCGCCGTAGCGAGACCACCAAAGCCGGTCGCCACTGCGGCCGCGCGGAGCAGCGGCCACCGCCAGATCGACACGCGTGTTTCGAGCAGTCGGCTTACCAGAATGGCCTTGGCGAGAGCCGATGCGCCCAGCGATATCGCCAACGCCGCCGCTGGCCCCATGGCGACGAGGTTCGGCCTCAACCCTTCGGCTTGCGCAATACCGATGAATGAGAAACTGAGCACGATCTGCAGGGCAATTGCCGCGAGCGAGATGACGAGATTGCGGTGTCGCGCGATGTAGACAAGCGCTGCTTCGCTTACCACGGCCGTTGCCGCCAGCACCTCCGCCACCATCAGCAGTGCAAGCACACCGTTTCCGCCGACGAAGACGCCCGCCTTGCCGACCAGGCCCATGATCGCGGCACCCGGAATGCCGAGCGCGAGCGCGATGCCGAGCTGCGCCGCAACGATCCAGAATCCGGCGCGACAAATCGCCGCCGCAACGGCCTTGCGATTGCCCGACTCGAGATTGCGGGTGATGATCGGACCCAGCACCGGATCGAAACTGGTCTTCAACTTTTGAGGCAAGGAAGCCAGCTGCTGCGCGACATAGTAGATGCCCACCGTGGCCGGGCCCATGAACAGCCCCAGAATGGCCAGATCCACCCGGCGCGACCCCCATTCGATGGCGTCCGCCGCCGCCAACGGCAGATTGCGGCGGACAAGCTTGCGCAGGGCCCAGCTGCTCGGAACCCAGTTGCGCGGCCATCCATAACTGCGGACGAAGGGGACGAACGCCGCCAGAAAGGCGCCGAGCATCGACAGCGCATAGGAGACCAACAGACCGTCCTTGAGCGACCAGAACGACAGTGCAGCCGCTGCGATGCTGAGCACCCAAGGTTCCACCAGGGCACGTGCACGTACGGTCGCCGCCACGTCGAAGCGATAAGCGAGCGCCGCGAGCATGACGTCGGCACCCGCGATGACGAAAACCAGCACGCCCATCAGCCGGTCGAGGCCCCGAATCGCGCTGTTGGGAAACATGGCCTCCGGAAAAGTGACCAGTAGCGCGCTGAACACCGCAGATGCTGCCAGCACGACGAGCAGCGCATCCCACGCGATGTGCGCCGCGTCGCGTTCCTCGCTGGACAGCTGGAAAGCGAGTCCACGCTTTAGCCCCAGGGTCGCGAGCTGCGCCGCAAATTCGATGACGATGACGGTATAGGCTAGCCGGCCCAACGCTTCCGGGCCGTAGATGCGCCCGGCGATGAAGAGGAACGGAATGCGCGCCGCCAAGCGGAGCAGGAAACCGAAAACATTTGTTCGCCCGCCCTTCGCCAATGCAGAAAGGTCGGCACTGGCATCGGTCAATGCGCCGCGCCCCAGCTTTTCCCGGTACCGACCTCGACGTCGAGCGGGACATCGAGCCTGACGAGAGGCGCGGCTGCAGTCGTCATGACGTCACGGATGACTGCCGTAGCTGCCTCTATCTGCCCCTCTGGCAGCTCGAATACGAGTTCGTCATGCACCGTCAGCAACATCCGCACCTGCGGCAAACCCGCTGCGACGAGCGCGGGCGTCATCCGCACCATCGCACGCTTGATGATGTCTGCACTGGTCCCTTGAATGGGCGCATTGATCGCCGCACGTTCGCTGCCCTGACGTTCGGCCTGATTGGGCGACTTGATGCGCGTGAAATGCGTTTTTCGCCCAAAAAGCGTCTGGGTGAATCCGGTTTCGCGGACATGCTCGAGTGTTTCGGCGATGTAGCGGTTGATACCAGGAAAGCGCTCGAAATAGCGATCGATCAGCGACTGGGCCTCGTCGGCCGTCGTCCCCATCCTACCCGCGAGGCCCCAGCGAGAAATACCGTAGAGGATTGAAAAATTGATGGTCTTGGCGCGCCCACGGGTGTCTCGATTCACTTCGCCGAACAGTTCCTGCGCTGTCAGGCTGTGGATATCCTCCCCGTTCGCAAAGGCGGCTTTCAGCGCCGGCACGTCGGCCATATGGGCTGCCAGGCGCAATTCGATCTGCGAATAGTCGGCGCTCAGCAGGACATTTCCCTCGTCGGCGACAAAAGCTTCGCGGATCCGGCGGCCCGTTTCGGTGCGAACAGGAATATTTTGGAGGTTGGGATCGTTCGAGGACAGGCGTCCAGTCTGTGCGCCGACGAGCGAATAGCTCGTGTGGACACGCCCGGTCTCGGGATTGATTTGCGCCTGCAAGGCATCTGTATAGGTCGACTTCAGTTTCGATACCTGCCGCCAGTCGAGCACTTTACGCGCGACTTCGACACCCTCGGCCGCCAAGCGCTCGAGTTCGGTCACGTCGGTAGAGTAAGCGCCGGTTTTCCCCTTGCGCCCGCCCTTCAAGCCCATCCGGTCGAACAAGACCTGACCCAGTTGCTGGGTGGATCCCACCTGGAACGGTCCCCCGGCGGCCTCGTGAATTTCGCCTTCCAGCCGGACCATTTCTTCGGCGAATTCGCGGCTTAGCTCGGCAAGCGCGCCGCGATCGACCTTGATGCCGTGCTGCTCCATCGACGCGATTACCGGCACCAGGGGGCGATCGACGCGTTCATAAACCGTCGTCACGGCATCCCTCGACAGGCGGGGCTTGAAGCGATGCCATAGCCTCAGGGTCACATCGGCATCCTCAGCGGCATAGCGCGTGGCATCGCGCAGGGGCACCTGCCCGAACGTCAGCTGCGACTTGCCCTTGCCGCACACATCGCTGAACGCGATGCATCTATGGCCGAGATGGAGCTGCGACAGTTCGTCCATCGAATGATTGAACTGCTTCCCGGCATCGAGCGCGAAACTCATCACCAGCGTGTCGTCGAAGGGCGCGACCTTCAGGCCGTGGCGCGCCAATATGGTCATGTCGTACTTCGCATTGTGCGCAACCTTGAGCACGCTGGGATCGGCGAGCAACGGAAGCAATCGGTCAAGCGCGGCCTGCATTTCGATCTGCTCGGGCTTTTCGCTGAGCAAGTCGGTGCCGCCGTGCGCAAGCGGAACATAGCAGGCGAGTCCCGGCGCCACCGCAAGCGAAAACCCGATGAGCCGCGCTTGAGTGGCGTCGAGTCCATCGGTCTCGGTATCAAAAGCAACTAATCCTGCCTGCGTCGCGGCGCCGATCCACTGGTCGAGCAGGTCTAGTGTCGTCACGCACTGGTAGCTGTCGACATCGAACGGTGTGTCATCCACCGGCAAGGGTGTTTCGCCCTGTGGACCATTCGAGGCCGGACTCGCCGGAGCAGTGCTGGTCCCGCCGACCTTAGCAAGCAGCGAACGGAACCCGTGGTGTGCCAAAAAAGCTCGCAGCGGTTCTTCAGGAATGCCCTTCAAGAGCAGGTCGTCGAGTGGTTCTGGCAGCGCGACACCGCATTCCAGTTCGACCAGTCTGCGCGACAGCCGTGCCATTTCCGCATGTTCGATCAAGTTGTCGCGCAACTTGCCGGGTTTCATCGTCGGCGCGGCGGCCAGCACCGCCTCAAGGTCGCCATGTTCGACAATCAGTTTCGCCGCAGTCTTTGGTCCGATCCCGGGCACGCCCGGCACATTGTCAACGCTGTCGCCCATCAGAGCGAGGACGTCGCCCAGTCGCTCGGGCCCGACGCCGAATTTCTCGACGACATATTCAGGGCCGATCCGCCGGTTGTTCATCGTGTCGAGCAAGTCGAGCCCCGGCGCGATCAGCTGCATCAGATCCTTGTCGGAACTAACGATCGTGACGCTCCAACCCTCTGCCAATGCGGCTTTGGAATAACAGGCGATGATATCGTCCGCCTCCAGTCCCTCAGTCTCGATGCAGGGAATTGAAAAAGCGCGCGTTGCATCGCGGATCATTGGAAACTGCGGGACGAGGTCCTCGGGCGGCGGCGGACGGTGTGCCTTGTACTGATCATACATGTCATTGCGAAAGGTCTTTGAAGACGCATCGAGGATGACCGCCATGTGCGTCGGACCATCCTCGCGGTGGAGTTGCTCGGCAAGTTTCCACAGCATGGTCGTATAGCCGTAGACCGCGCCGACCGGCTCGCCCCGGATGTTCGTGAGGGGCGGCAGGCGATGATAGGCGCGGAAGATATAGCCCGAGCCGTCGACGAGATAGAGGTGATTGGCGGTCATGCCAGGCGGGTTTAGCGGCGGCAGCGCGGAGGGGCTAGTGCGCGCTCATGCCGGCGGCCGAGCCTTTTGACTTGGGCGCGATCCAGACAATTCCCGCTGCAACCATAAATACGGCAAAAGCGAGGAGAAAGACGTGGACGGCACCGACCGTGGCCGATTGCGCTTCCACGAGCCGATCAATGACTGCGCGCGCCTGTTCGCCGGTCATTCCCTTCGCCATAAGCGATGCGATCGTCGCATCACCGCCATTGAGGCGACCGACCATATCCGCACGACTGACACGGCTTGCATTGTCCCATGCCGTCGTCGCCATCGCCGTTCCCACCGCACCGCACAGCGTGCGCACAAAGCTCATGATGCCGGCAGCCGACGTCGTCTCGCTGGGCTTTACGGCAGACAGCGCGAGAGCGGTCAGCCCAATGAAAAAGAAGGGCATGCCGATGCCTTGCAACAACTGCGGCATGGCCAGCTGCCAGAAGTCCGAATCCGTCGTCCAGCCGGCGCGAAGCAGAGACATGACACCCAGCCAGCTTATTCCGGCGCAGATCGTGATCCGAAGATCGATTTTGCCGATAAGGCGTGCTGCGATCGGTGACATGATGACGGCGAATACGCCTACAAAAGCAGTGGCATAGCCTGCCTCCGTCGCAGAATAGCCTACAACTTGTTGCAGCCAGAGGGGCGTCAGGACGACCGAGGCGAAAAAGGCTCCAAAGCCAAGCGCAACCGCTGTCGTCCCCACCGCAAATCCCAGGTGGCGGAACACGCGGATGTCGACGATCGGATTTGCCTCTCCCAACTCCCAGATGATGAATGCGGCAAAGCCGATCACTGCGATCACTGCCATGGCGACGACGAAATTGCTCTGGAACCAGTCGTTTTCGCGACCTGTGTCGAGCATCAGCTGAAACGCACCGACCCACACCACAAGCAGGATCAGGCCGATGACATCGATCCCCGTCCGTGAAGTTTGGGTTTCAAACGGCCGTACCATGCGCATCGCGGTGAAAATGCAAAAGCCGACGATCGGCAGATTGATGAAGAAGATCCAGGGCCAAGACCAGTTGTCGCTGATGGTGCCCCCCAAGATAGGTCCGGCAATCGGGGCGCAGACGGTCGTCATCGCCCACAGCCCCATGGCCGCCGCCGCCATATTCTTGGGAAAAACCCGCAGTAACAGAGCCTGTGTCAGCGGCATCAGCGGGCCGCCCAACAGCCCCTGCAGAATGCGAAAGATGACCAGCATCTCAAGGCTGCGCGAAATGCCGCACAAGAACGAAAAAAACCCGAAACCGATCAGCGACGTAATGAACCAGCGGACTGTTCCAAAACGGGCAGCGAGCCAACCGGTCAGTGGCACGCTGATGGCGTCTGCGACCGAATAGCTCGTGATGACCCAGGTTCCCTGCGTCGGAGAAATCGCCAATCCTCCCGCGATATGCGGCACCGAAACATTGGCGATCGTGACGTCGAGGACGACAACGAAATTGGCCAGCGCCAGCGCGAAGCCGGTCAGCAGCAGGCGCCAGCCGGATAGTGGCTGCACCTCGTCGAGGGAGGTCGCCATCCCTATTTGCCGCGCGTATCGATGGTCGCCGTCATCGTCAGACCAACGCGCAGGGGGTGATCGCGCAGCTCGCCGGGGTCGAGCGTAATGCGGACCGGAAGGCGCTGGACCACCTTCACCCAATTGCCCGTAGCATTCTGAGCGGGGATCAGCGCGAAGGCAGCTCCCGTGCCGCCTGCAAAGCCCGCGACCTTCCCCCGATACACCACGCTACTGCCGTAGAAGTCGGACGTCAGTTCGACAGGCATGCCGACGCGAACGCGCCGCAGCTGACTTTCCTTGAAGTTTGCATCGACATAGGCCGACGCAGTTGGGACGATCGTCATGATCGGCGCGCCCGCGGCAATGCGCTGGCCGACTTGCACCTGTCGGTTGGTGACCACCCCGTCGATCGGCGCGCGCAGAACAGTGCGCGCAAGGTTCAGCCGGGCGGCATCAAGCCGCGCCCGGGCCGCTGCGACGTCGGGCGCAGTCGAAATGCTGGTGCCGCGAGTCAAAGCTTCGGTCGCTGTCAGATCGCTACTGGCGGACAGGCTGGTGGCGCGAGCGGCCGCTACGCCGGCGCGGGCGAGGTCGCGGCTGGCGCGAGCGGTGGCGAATGCGGCGCGCGCCGCGCTCAGTTCGTCGGCGGAAACGGCGCCGCTCCCGGCGAGTGCCTCCCGGCGTGCAAGTTCGACGCGGGCACGTTCGAAAGCGGCATCGGCTTCGGCAACACGCGCTTGGGCTTGTGCGATATCCGCGCCGCGAGACGCGAGTTTAGCCCGGGCCGAGCCGACCTGCGCGGACGCCTGTCCATAGCGCTGCTGCGCCTGAAACAGTGCTGCCTCAGCTGTCGCAACGTCTACCTTGGCATCCGACGGGTCCAGCACGACAAGGATGTCGCCCTTGCGCACGACTTGCGTGCCGCCCACGCGGACTTCGGCCACGGGCCCGGAGATGAGCGATGTCACCTGCGCCGTGTCGGCGCCGACATAGGCGTTGTCGGTTTCGACGCGACCGGCCTGCGTCAGATAATACCAGATGCCCCAGATTACTGCGGCGAGCGCGACAACAAGTACAAGTATACGCAGCAGGCGGGCGCGTTTGCCGGGGGGGGCAGCGGCGGGCGTTTCGGCCCCCGCGTCGGCGGCGCTCATGTCGGCTGGAGAGGCGTCGGCCATCACTTGGCTCCTGAAGCAAGTTGGGGAGTACGGTAGCCGCCGCCGAGCGCGCGGATCAGGGCGATGTCGAGTGCGGTGCGGCGGCTTTCGGCATCGGCGACCGCGCGGCGGATGCCGACGAGCGTGTCGTCGGCGGTCAGCACCGGCAGCTGGTTCGACAGGCCGCCCTGATAGCGCAGCCGGGCAATCCGCCCCGCGTCTTCGGCGGCGGCAAGCGCGGCGCGCAGTTCGGCCACGCGCGCATCGGCGGCGTTGCGGCTCGTCACGGCGTCGGCGGTTTCGCGCAGCGCCGCGATCAGGGTCGAATCATAGCGCGCCACCGCAGCGTCATAATCCGCCCGAGCCCCGCGATACCGCCCCTGGATGCGGCCTGCGTCGAGCACGGGCAGGCTGACGGCAAGGCCGCCATTGCCATAGCTGGAGCCCGCATCGAACAACTGGCCGAGACCCAGCGACTGCAGGCCCACGAGCGCCGTCAGGTTGAGATTGGGATAGAAATCTGCGCGGGCGACCTTGATCCGTTCGCCGGCCGCCTCGGCACGCAGACGTGCAGCGACCACGTCCGGACGGCGACCCACGAGCTCGATGCCCGTATCGGCCGGAAGCCCCGTGGGAACGGGGCGCAACATCGGGCGGGCGATCGACCGTCCCCGATCCGGGCCCGCGCCAACCAGAGCCGCCAGACGGTTACGGGTCAGGGCGATGGCCTCGTCGAGCGCAAGCACATCGGCGCGCGCCTGCGGGACGCGGGCCTCGGCCTGGGCAAGGCCGCCACGCGTTTCGCTGCCGACCTGCACGCGCTGGGCCGACAGGCGGGCGGTCGCCGTGCGCACATCGAGCGCCGCCACCGCCGCGTCGCGCTGCGCATGATATTGCGCCAGGTCCGCATAGGCTGCGGCAATGCCGGTCGCGAGCAGCAGGCGCGCCTGCGCGGCATCGACTTGGGCGGCAACCGCCTCGCCCCGGGCGGCAGCCAGCGCTGCCCGGTTCCGGCCCCACAGATCGAGGTTGAAGTTCAGCGCGGCCGTCAGCCGCCCGTTGTCGATGATGCCCTTCGGCACGAACGCCGGCGGTATGCCCAGGTTCTCGCTCTGCTTGATGCCGCCGACCGCGCCGTCGACGCTGAGGCTGGGGCCGAGCGCCGCACCGGCTTGCTGGGCCAGCGCCTCGGCGCTGCGCACGCGGGCCGCGGCAAGCGCCACATCGGGCGAACCGGCCAGGCCCTCGGCAATCAGCGCGTCGAGTTGGCTGTCGCCGAACGCCGTCCACCATTGGTCGTGCGGCCAGTCCGGGGACGTTTGCGGCAGCGAGGCCGCGCTGGCAAGCGAGCCCGCGCTGCGCGGGACCGGCGCCGACCCGAGCTGCGGCACCGGGGCGCAGGCACCGAGCAGGACGGGGACGAGCAGAGAAGCACGGAGATTCATAAAAGCGACTCGAAAAAGGCGTACCGCCTGGTATTGTTGGCCAGATGGAATGAAACATATCAGTTGTCAATTGCAATGATACGGGATAGTATCACAAATATGTCATCGGCGCCCGTCCCCCTGGCTTCATCCCAACCGGGCGACACCGTCCGGTCCGACGAACAGCGCGAGGCCAAGCGCGCCTGCATCGTCGCCATCGCGCGCACCGCCTTTTTCACCCATGGCTATGGCGCGACTTCGATGTCGTCGATCGCGGCCGGCGTCGGCGGGTCGAAGACGACGCTCTGGTCGCATTTCCGCAGCAAGGAAGAACTGTTCGCGGCGGTCGTCGACGACATCGTCGAGCGCTACGGGGCAGCGCTTTCGATCGATCTGCCCGACGACGCCCCAGTCGCGGCGACGCTCGAACGTTTTGCAGCCGCCCTGATGGCGACGATCCTGTCCGCGCCAATCATCGACCTGCACCGGCTCGTGACCGGCGAGGCGGGCCGCTTCCCGCAGCTGGCGCTGCTTTTCTGGGAACGGGGTCCGCGGATAGGCAAGGCCCAGCTCGCTGCCTATCTGGAAAGCGCCATGGCCGACGGCCGGCTGCGGCAGGGCGACCCGATGCGCGCCGCCGTCCAGTTCGTGGCACTGTGCCAGGCCGAAAAATTCCAGCCCGTCATTCTCGGCATGAGCGAAGTACCCGACGCCACGACACTCGGCCGCGACGTGACGGTCGCGGTCGACGCGTTCATGCGCATCTGGGCTACAGAGGCACCCCGCTAACTCTCGTCCCCCATGCGCAGGGCCGCGATGAATGCTTCCTGCGGGATGCTGACGCTGCCGTATTCGCGCATCCGGGCCTTGCCCTTCTTTTGCTTTTCCAACAGCTTCTTCTTGCGGCTCGCGTCGCCGCCATAGCATTTGGCGGTCACGTCCTTGCGCATCGCGCTGATCGTTTCGCGCGCGATGACCTTGCCGCCGATCGCGGCCTGAATCGGGATCTTGAACAGGTGGCGCGGGATGAGTTCCTTGAGGCGCTCGACCATGCCGCGGCCGCGGACCTCGGCGGTGCCGCGATGGACGATCATGCTGAGCGCGTCGACCGGCTCCTCGTTGACGAGGATGCCCATCTTGACGAGGTCGCCCTCGCGGTGGCCGGTCTGGAAATAGTCGAAGCTGGCATAGCCCTTCGACATCGACTTCAGCCGGTCGTAGAAATCGAAGACGACCTCGTTGAGCGGCAGTTCGTAGGTCACTTGCGCGCGACCGCCGACATAGGTCAGGTTCTTCTGGATGCCGCGCCGGTCCTGGCAGAGCTTGAGCACGGAACCCAGATATTCGTCGGGTACGTAAATCGTCGCCTCGATCCAAGGTTCCTCGATCATGGCGATGCGGTTCGGTTCGGGCATGTCGGCGGGGTTGTGCAGTTCGATCACCTCGTCCGAATGGGCGATGTGTACCCGGTAGACGACGCTGGGCGCGGTCGTGATCAGGTCGAGGTCGTATTCGCGCGTCAGCCGCTCCTGGATGATCTCGAGATGCAGCAGTCCGAGGAAGCCGCAACGGAAGCCGAAGCCTAGCGCCGCGCTGCTTTCGGTCTCGAAGCTGAACGAGGCGTCGTTCAACCGCAGCTTGCTGATGCTTTCGCGCAACTTGTCGAAATCGGCGGCGTCGACCGGGAACAGGCCGCAGAACACGACCGGCTGGACTTCCTTGAAGCCCGGCAGCGGCTCGGCGGCGCGGCGCTTGACGTCGGTGATGGTGTCGCCGACGCGGGTCTGCGCCACTTCCTTGATCTGTGCGGTGATGAAGCCGATTTCGCCGGCGGCGATTTCGGTCAGGATTTCCATCTTGGGGCGCATGCAGCCGACACGATCGACGAGATGCTTGGTCCCCGCCGCCATGAAGACGATTTCCTGCCCCTTGCGGATCACGCCGTCGATGACGCGGATGAGGATGACGACGCCGAGATAGGGGTCGTACCAGCTGTCGACGAGCATCGCCTTCAGCGGCGCGTCGCGGTCGCCCTTCGGCGGCGGGATGCGTTCGACGATCGCGTCGAGCACGTCCTCGATGCCGATGCCCGACTTGGCGCTGGTCAGGATCGCGTTCGACGCGTCGAGGCCGATGATCTCCTCGATTTCCTTGCGGACCATCTCGGGCTCGGCGGCGGGCAGGTCGATCTTGTTGATGACCGGCACGATTTCATGATCCTGCTCGATCGACTGGTAGACGTTCGCCAAGGTCTGCGCCTCGACGCCCTGCGCCGCGTCGACGACGAGCAGCGCGCCTTCGCAGGCGGCGAGGCTGCGGCTGACCTCATAGGCGAAATCGACGTGCCCGGGCGTGTCCATGAGGTTCAGTTCATAGCCCTTCCAGTCCAGGCGCACCGTCTGCGCCTTGATGGTGATCCCGCGTTCCTTCTCGATATCCATGTTATCAAGGACTTGCGCCGACATTTCGCGCGCGGTCAGGCCGCCGGTCGTCTGGATCAGCCGGTCGGCGAGCGTCGACTTGCCATGGTCGATATGGGCGATGATGGAAAAGTTGCGGATCTTGTCGAGCGGGGTCATGTGCTGCGCCTAGCCGAGGCCGTGGCCAGCGCCAAGCTTGTCGCTGCACTCGACAAAAGGCGAAACGCATCGCCCGGCGCGGGATCGCTCTAGCGAACCCCGAAAAGGCTCGTTATCAACGTGTTTCGAAACGGGGTCGCACGTCGTTTCTTGGACCCGACCGCAAAGGCGGCAGGCCAGTGTGCTGAGGGGAACACCATGCGTCGATTCATCTTGGGCGTCGCCGTTGCCGCGATCGCCGCCACGCCCGCCATTGCCCAGACCAACATGTCGTCTTCGGGAAAGACCTATAAGGACGGTACGACCAAAGGTGCCTCTTCGGCCCGTCGCGACCAGGAGCGCGCCGAGCGGCAGATCCCGACCTGCACCAAGCGCCTCGGCACGATCGCCATCGTCGAGCCCGACAACCAATGGTGGCGCGAATACAACCTGGGCAGTCCCGAGGCGATCATCAAGGTCTTCGTCCAGCAGTCCGGATGCTTCGGCCTCGTCAACCGCGGGCGCAGCATGCAGAGCCGCGCGATGGAACGCGCGATGGCCGACCAGGGCGAACTTCAGCGGGGATCGAACCTGGGCAAGGGCCAGGTCAAGGCTGCGGACTATTTCCTCGAGCCCAATATCGTGACGGCCAACCGCAACTCGGGCGGCGGCGGCGCCGGCGCCGTGCTGGGCGGCATCGGCAGCGCGTTCGGCGGCTTCGGGCGCGCCTTCGGGGCCATTGCCGGCGGCATCAACGTCAAGAAGGGCGAAGCAACGGTCACGCTGTCGGTCGTCAACGCGCGGACCACCGAGGAAGAGGCGCTGACGCAGGGCTATGCCCGCAAGAGCGACTGGAGCTGGGGCGCGGGCGGCGGCGGCTTCGCCGGCGGTGCCTTCGGCGGGGCGGCAGGCGGCGGCTACCAGGATTCGGCGATCGGCCAGGTGATCCTGCTCGCCTATCTCGATGCCTATACCAAGCTCGTCACGCAGCTCGGCGGCCTTCCGTCCAACGCGGCGGCGGCGGCCCCGCAGGCGCGCTAAGCCGCGCCTAGCATCGGACATGGCGGCCCGCTAAGGCTCCGCCATGTCCGATACGCTCCGCGTCGCTTCCTGGAATATCAACTCCGTCCGCTTTCGCCGCGACATCGTCGAACGGTTCCTGCGCGAGCAGGCCCCCGACGTGCTGTGCCTGCAGGAAACCAAGGCGCGCGACAGCGATTTCCCCCACGACCTGTTCGCAGCGCTCGGCTACCACCATCGGGCGATCTGCGGCCAGCCGATGCATCATGGCGTCGCTACCCTGTCGCGCCTGCCCTTCACCGACGATCTGCGCCACGACTGGCAGGACAATGGCGAGGCCCGCCACATCGGCATCCGGTTGACCGACGGGCCGTTCGCGGGGCTCAGGATCGAGAATGTCTACATACCGGCCGGCGGCGACGTGCCCGACCGCGCGGTCAATCCCAAGTTCGGGCAGAAGCTGGACTTCATCGAGCGCATGACCCGCTGGTCCGAAGGCGTTGACGGCGCGACGCTGATCGTCGGCGATTTCAACGTCGCGCCGCTCGAGTGCGACGTCTGGAGCCACAAGGCGCTGATCGACGTGGTCAGCCATACCTCCGTCGAGGTCGAGGCGCTGGCCAGGCTGCAGGCTGCGGGCAAATGGACCGACCTCGGTCGCCGCTTCGTGCCGCCGCCCGGGCGGCTGCACACCTGGTGGAGCTACCGCGCCAAGGACTGGGCGGCTTCCGATCGCGGACGGCGGCTCGACCATATGTGGGCGACCGGGGATGTCGCGGCGCAGGCCGTGGCGCATGTCGTCCACGAGCCCTGCCGCAGCTGGGACAAGCCGTCCGACCATGTCCCCCTCCTGACCGAATTCCGCGCATGAGCGACGCGACGTCCGCGCCCGATCCGAAGTCCGCCGCGCGCGCCATCGACGCGGTGCGGCGCGGCTGGCCGGTGCAGGTGGGCGGCCTGCGCCTGTTGCCGATCGAGACGGCGGACGCGGTACGGCTGGCCGCGTTCGATGCCGGTCAGCGCGCCGATGTCCTGCTGGCCGGATCGCGCGCGGCCACGCTGAAGCTGACCAACCAGCGGGCGGCCGCCGACAGCGACGCCCCCGTGACCGTCGCGCGCGCGCCCTGGATCGACCTGAGCGGCGCCCGTGCCATGGCGGATCCGGCAACCGACCTTGCCCATCCCTTTCAGGGCCCCTTCCGGGCGATCGAGACGCCCGACCGCGACAGCGCGACGGCAGCGCTCGAACTGGCGCGGCTGACCGGCATTCTGCCTGCCTTCTTCGTCCGGGCCGACGGGCCGGCCGATGCCATGACGTCACCCGCCGACCTCGCCGCCTATGACAGCGCCGAGCGCCTGCAGATCGTGGCCCGCGCGCGCCTGCCCGTCGATGCCAACGAAACCGCGGAAATCGTGGCGTTCCGCAGCCCGGAGACGATTTCGGAGCATGTCGCGCTCATCCTCGGCACACCCGATGGATCGGCCCCCCTCGTCCGGCTGCACAGCGAATGCCTGACGGGCGACGTGCTCGGCAGCCTGAAATGCGATTGCGGACCGCAACTACGCGTGGCGCTGACCGAGATTACGGCCAGCGGCTGGGGCATCTTGCTCTACCTCCGCCAGGAAGGGCGCGGGATCGGCCTGATCAACAAGCTGCGCGCCTATGAGCTGCAGGACCAGGGCTTCGATACGGTGGACGCCAATCTGCGCCTGGGCTTTGCCGTCGACGCGCGCGATTTCGGCGTGGCGGCGCGCATGCTCAAGCTGCTGGGCCAGGACCGCATCCGTCTGCTGACGAACAATCCGGCCAAGGTCGCCGGGCTGGCGCGGTCGGGCATCGATGTCGTCGAACGGGTCGCGCATCATATGCCGGCCAATCCCCACAACGAACGCTATCTGGCGACGAAGCGCGACCGGACCGGCCACCAGCTTTAGAGACTGTCCTGACGGGATTGAAGCATCGCGGCTATGGTCGCGAAATTATGGGCGACGCTGGGCGCGCCGGCACGGCGGAGCAGCGCTTCGTGATCGGGGCCGCAATGCTGGCCGACTGCCAGCCCGACGACCTGCGCGCCCGAGGCGACCGCGCCGGTCACGCCGACGACCGAATCCTCGATGATCAGGACATGGGCGATGTCGACGCCGATGGCGGCGGCGGCGTGGAGATAGACGTCGGGTGCCGGCTTGCCGCGTGCGACATGTTCGCGTCCCGAATAAATGTGCGCGCCAAAGGCGTCGCGCAGGCCGATGTGCGCGAGGTGCGTTTCGATCCAGTGGGTCGTACTCGACGAGGCGATCGCGCGCGGCAGCGCGGGCGGCAGGCGACGCACGAAATCGATCGCGCCCGCGACCGCGTCGACGCCGGTGGCCAGGATGCGATCGTCCTCCGCCCGGCGCGCGCTGTGGAAGGCGTCGGGGACCGGGCGGCCGATATGGCTTGCGACGGCCTCGAGGAAGTCGCTGCCGCCCAGGCCGACGAATTTCGCCAGTGCCTCGTCCACCGTGGTCGGATGGCCGAGATCGGTCAGGGTGCGCGCGAGATGGACGTTGCCTGCATATTCGCTTTCGACCAGCACGCCGTCGAAGTCGAAGATGATGCCGTCGATCGTCATGCGCGGGCGCCGAACAGCGCGCTGCCGACCCGGACATGCGTTGCCCCCAGCGTCACCGCCGTCGGATAGTCGCCCGACATGCCCATGCTGAGCCAGGGCAGGCCATGGTCGGCGGCGAGTTTTGCCAGCAAGGCGAACCAGGGGGCGGGCTCGAGCCCGACCGGCGGGACGCACATCAGCCCCTTCACCGGCAGGCCGGCGTCGCGCGCCGAGGCCAGGATCTGCGGCAGGTCGCCGACCGCGCAGCCGCCCTTCTGCGGCTCGCCCGCCAGGTCGAGCTGAACGAAGCAGTCGGGATATCTGTCCTGGTGCGCCATCGCCTTGCCGAGCGCGGCGATCAGCGAAGGGCGGTCGACCGAATGGATCGCATCGAACAGTGCCACGGCCTCCGCCGCCTTGTTCGACTGGAGCTGGCCGATCAGGTGCAGGTCGATGCCGTCATGGACGGCCCGCAGAACGGGCCATTTCGCGGCCGCCTCCTGCACCCGGTTCTCCCCGAACACGCGGTGCCCGGCGTCGAGCAGCGGACGGATGTCGTCCGCACCGTGCGTCTTCGATACCGCGATCAGCGTGACATCGCTCGCGGTCCGGCCCGAGCGGGCTGCCGCCATGGCGATCGTGTCGCGTACCGCGTCGAGGCGGGCGACGGGCGTGTTTTCGATTACGGTGTCGGTCACGCCGCGGCTATAGGGGCGCGATGCGAGCACGCAAAGCGCCTCTGCCGAAGCTGTGGCTGATGACCGACGAACGCGGCGGCGATCCCGCCGTACTCGCGAGCGCCTTGCCCCCCGAAACCGGAATCGTCTTCCGCCATCACGCGACGCCCGCCCGTGCGCGACGCGCGCTTTTCAAACGCGTGCGCCAAGTTGCGCAACGGCGTCGCCTGGTCCTGCTGCTGGCGGGCAAGCCGAGCGAAGCGCAGGCCTGGGGTGCCGACGGCGCGCACCACCGGTCCGCCCTGCCGTCGCGCGGCGTGCGGACAATGGCCGTGCACGACCGGCGCGAGCTGGCCACCGCGGTGCGGGGGCACGCCGATCTCGTCTTCGTGTCGCCGGTCTTCGCGACGGCGTCGCACCCGCGGGCAAGGCCGCTGGGCATCGTGCGGTTCGGGTTGCTGGTCGGCCGGCACCGTTACCGCGCAATCGCGCTCGGCGGCGTGAATGCCGGCAATTTCGGGAAGCTGCACGGCATGGGCAGCCACGGCTGGGCTGCCATCGACGCCTTCAAACGCGTCTAGAAGCGGAAAGCGGTCCCGACATAGACGGCCTGGCTGTCACGGCGCGTATCGGTTTGCGGCAACAGGCGGTCGCGGTCGGCGCGATACCGGACGCCCGCCGTCACATCCAAGTTACGCGTCAGCGAATAGGAGCTGCCGAAGTCGACCGAGACAGCGGAGCCCCCGAGGATCGCGCGCGCCGCCGGGCCCGACGCGCGGTCGGCGGCGACCTGAACGCGCGTCGTCAGACGCTTGTTGGTGTAGCTGACGCCGACATCGACCGAATCGCGACGTCCCAGACCGGCAAGGTCCATGTTCTGCATGTCGCCGGTAACGGCGAACTTGCGCCAGCCGACCGCCGCGCCGAGATTATAGGCGATCGGCGCAATCGGCGATACCGCGGCCTTGACGAGGCCGGCCTGGTCGCCAGCCAGTTCGGGCCGGTTGGTGCGCGCCCTGACCGCGATCGTCACCGAACGATTGAGGCGGACCGACGAAGCGGGCGTGAAACGGAAACCGCTGCTCGACAGACCCGACCGCGAGAGGGCGGCCGCCAGCCGGGCATCGGTCGCTGCGGGGGTGAACGAGCCGACCCCTTCGCGCAGGCCGAGCGACGCGGGTGACCTGACCACGGAAATGGCCGTCGCAGCACCGAAGGCAGGCGACAGCAAGGCGAGCGACGCCACGATTGCGCCCCCTGCCAGTCCTGCCACTATTCGCCCCTGCGTCATCGAACGACTCATATCCCTGCGTATCTCGCTTTCAGCATAGCCGCTGAGCGATTCGGTTCTACCCCTGCACGGCGTTTGTTGCGCAGCTGTTGCACCATGCACACACAATCGTCGGTATACCAATTCGTTGCATCGAAATCGCACGCGGCCGACGCGTGCCCGTCCACGCGTCATGGCTAGCTTGCGGGCCGGGCGATAGCGCACTAACGCTCGTCGCCAGCCCGACCAAGCACGATATCCAAGGACGCCCCTGCCCATGATGCGCCGTTCCCTCCTCGCCGCGATGATCCTGATCGCTCCCCTCGCTGCCTGCGGCAAGAAAGCGCGGCCGTACCGGGTTGCCGATCTCGCTGCCTCGCGCACGACGACCATCGGCATCAACAGCTATTTGTGGCGGGCCGCGCTCGACACCGTCAGCTTCATGCCGCTGGTGCAGACCGATTCGAACGGCGGCGTCATCGTCACCGACTGGTACGCCAACCCGAATTCGCCGGGCGAGCGCATGAAGCTGACCGTCACGATTCTCGACCAGGACCTGCGCGCCGACGCGCTGCGCGTGGCGGCGTCGCGGCAGGTGCAGCAGGGCGGCAGCTGGATCGACGTGCCGGTGCAGGCCGCGACCGTACAGAAACTGGAAGACATCATCCTGACCAAGGCCCGCGACCTGCGCCGGAACGCCATCGCGGGCTGATTTCCAGGTGAGTACGCGCTTCAACCCGCTGAAGGCGGATGCGCACTGGCAGGCCGAGTGGGACAAGCGCCAGTCGTTTGCCGCCGACTCGTCGAGCCCGAAGCCGCGCGCCTATATCCTCGAGATGTTCCCCTATCCGTCGGGGCGCATCCACATGGGGCACGTCCGCAACTATGCGATGGGCGACGTGCTGGCCCGCTACAAGCGGATGACGGGGCACGAAGTCCTGCACCCCATGGGTTGGGACGCGTTCGGCATGCCGGCCGAAAATGCCGCGATGGAGCGCAAGGTCCATCCTGGCGACTGGACCCGCGCCAACATCGCCGCGATGCGGGCGCAGCTGAAGCGGCTGGGCCTGGCGATCGACTGGAGCCGCGAGCTCGCGACCTGCGAACCCGATTATTACGGCCATGAACAGGCATTGTTCCTCGATCTCTACAAGGCGGGCCTCGTCTACCGCAAGGAATCGGCGGTCAACTGGGACCCGGTCGACATGACCGTGCTCGCCAACGAGCAGGTCATCGACGGGCGCGGCTGGCGGTCGGGCGCGCTGGTCGAGAAACGCAAGCTCAGCCAGTGGTTCCTCAAGATCACTGACTTCGCCGAGGAACTGCTCGAGGGGCTCGACAGCCTTGACCAGTGGCCCGACAAGGTGCGGCTGATGCAGGAAAACTGGATCGGCAAGTCGAAAGGCGTGCGCCTTCGCTTCGACCTGAGCGACGGCACCGACAGTATCGACGTCTACTCGACCCGCCCCGACACGATTTTCGGCGCGAGTTTCCTGGCCATTGCCTGCGACCACCCGATCGCCCAGGAAATGGCCGCGCGACGTCATGCGCTCGCCGTGTTCATCGAGGAGTGCCGCAAGGGCGGCACGACGGCAGCCGAGATCGAAACGGCGGAAAAGCTTGGTTTCGATACCGGCCTGACCGTCGATCACCCGCTGTTGCCGGGCGAAAAGCTGCCCGTGTTCGTCGCCAATTTCGTGCTGATGGATTATGGTACCGGGGCCGTGATGGGCGTGCCGGCGCACGACCAGCGCGACCTGGACTTCGCGCGGAAATATGAATTGCCCGTTCGTCGCGTCGTCGCCGATGGTGACGATGTCGATCCCTATTTCAGGGGCAAGATTGCCTTCACCGGCGAGGGCGCGCTCGTCAATTCGGGCTTCCTCGATGGCATGAAGGTCGAGGATGCCAAGGCCGCGGTGATCGCGCGCGCCGAGGCCGAAGGCTGGGGCGAAGGACAGATCCAGTATCGATTGCGCGACTGGGGCGTAAGCCGCCAGCGTTACTGGGGCACGCCGATCCCGATCATCCACTGCGGTTTTTGCGGCGTCATGCCGGTCCCGCGGTCGCAACTGCCGGTGACGCTGCCCGAGGACGTCACCTTCGACATCCCCGGCAACCCGCTCGACCGGCATCCGACCTGGAAGAACGTGCCCTGTCCCAATTGCCGCGAACCGGCGCGGCGCGAAACCGACACGCTCGACACCTTTGCCGATTCATCCTGGTATTTCATCCGCTTCGCCAGCCAGCCAAAGGACAAGCCGTTCGACCGGGCCGAAGCGGAAAGCTGGCTGCCGGTCGGGCAGTACATCGGCGGGGTCGAACATGCGATCCTTCACCTGCTCTACGCGCGCTTCTGGACGCGCGCGCTGAACCGGATCGGCAAGATCGGAATCACCGAACCTTTCACCGGTCTGTTCACACAGGGCATGGTGACCAAGGAAACGAACTACGTCGTGCAGCCGGGCGAACAGGGCGACAGGATCGTCTGGCTCGGTGCCGACGACGTCGAATCGCGCGGCAGCGACCTGATCGTCAAGGGCACCGGCCAGCCGGTCCAGATCGGCCGCGTCGAAAAAATGTCGAAATCGAAGAAGAACACCGTCGATCCTGAGCCGATGTTCGATCATTACGGCGCCGACGCAGTCCGCTGGTTCATGCTGTCGGACTCGCCGCCCGAGCGCGACTTGCCCTGGAGCGAAAGCGGCATCGAAGGCACCTGGCGTTTCGTCCAGCGGCTGTGGCGGTTGTTCGACGCGGCGGCGGGCAATGCCGGCGCCGATCCGGCGATCGACCGTGCCCTGCACCGGGCCATTGCCGGCATCGGCGCGGACATCGACGGGCTGGGCTTCAACAAGGCCGTCGCCAAGGTGCACGAGCTGGCCAATGCCCTTGAAAAAGCGTCCCCCTCTGCATCGCGCGACGCGGCCATCGAGACCCTGATCCGCCTGATCGCCCCCATGCTGCCGCATCTGGCCGAAGAAGCCTGGGCAGCGCGGGGCCTGGCCGGCCTGGTGGCGGATGCACCCTGGCCCGAGGCGGACCCCGCCCTGCTCGTCGAGGACTCGGTGACCATTGCGCTGCAGGTCAACGGCAAGTTGCGCGACACGATCACGGTGGCCAAGGGCACCGACAAGGCCGAGATGGAGCGCCTTGCCGTCACCAACCCGAAGGTACTGACCATCCTCGCCGGCGCGACGCCGAAGAAAGTGATTGTCGTGCCCGACCGTCTGGTCAATCTGGTGGCATGATGCGCTTTTCGATCCTCCTGCCCCTGGCCCTGCTCGGTGGCTGCGGTCTCCAGCCGCTCTATTCGGGCGGCAATGCCGGCCCGGTGGCCGCGGCGCTGGCCGGCGTGTCGGTCGCGCCCATCGAAGGCAAGGCCGGCTGGCTGATGCAGGCAGCGCTTGCCGATCGCATCCAGGCGGCGGGCAGCCCACGCTATAGCCTTAAGGTCGAACTCGACGACCGCATCTCCGGCTTTGGCGTGCGCCGCGACGATGCCGTGACGCGCGAGCGGCGGACCCTGCGCGCGCGCTACCAGCTGGTCGAAAGCGCCACGGGGCAGACCGTTCTCGACGCCACGGCGGGATCCGATGCCGGCATCGACGTCGTCAGTTCGGACTATGCCACGATCGCCGCGGAAAACTCGGCGCTCGAACGGCTGACCGGTCTCGTCGCCGACCAGATCGTGTCGCGCGTCGCGCTCTATGCCAAGCGCACTGCCGAAAACCCGGCGATGACCGACAAGTGAAAGCCGATGCCGCCCGGATCGAACGGGCGCTCGACAAACCGGGGCCGGAGTACAAGCTCTTCCTGCTCTACGGGCCCGACGAAGCCGGCTCGCGCGCGCTTGCCGATCGCCTCGCGGCGGCGATGGGGCCCGATGCCGAGCGCGTCGATCTCGACGGGGCCGTGCTGAAGGACGACCCCGCCCGGCTGCCCGACGAAGCGACGGCGATCACGATGTTCGGCGGACCGCGCTGGATACGGGTGACGGGCGGCGACGAGACGCTGCGCGCTGTCGACGCCCTGCTCGGCGCGCCCGAGGGATGCCCCGTCGTGCTTGTCGCCGGCAATCTGCCCAAGACGTCGGCGATCCTCAAGCGCGCGCTCGACGACGGCCATGTGCTCGCCTTCCAGAGCTGGAAGCCGGAAGGGCAGAAGGCCGACGCGATCGCAACGCAGACCGGACGCGCGATGGGTGTACGGCTAAGCCCCGATGCCGCCCGCCTGCTGGCGGACGCGACGCAGGGCGACCGTGCCCTGATGATGCGCGAGCTGGAAAAGCTGGCGCTTTACGTCGATGCATCGCCCGACCGGCCACGCGCGGTCGAGCGCGCCGATATCGAGGCGATCGGGGCCGCGATCGATGTGCGCGAGGCCTGGGACACGGTGGATGCACTTTTCGACGGCAAGATTGCCGATCTGGCGCATGAGATCTCCGGCGACGCCGCCGTCGAGGTCATTCCCGGCCTCCGCGCCATCGACCGCCGCGCGCTGCTGATCGCCCGGGCGCTGGCGGCGCGCCGCGGCGGCCAGATGCCGCGCGGCGCCAAGCGCGAGATGGACACGGTCGACCGTGAAGCGCGCCACTGGTCGCCCGAGGCAGCGGCAGCGGCCCATCGACTGTCCATGGAGGCGGAAGCCGCCGTGAAAATGCCGGGGACGGCCGGGGAAGTGCTGGCCCATGCCGCCATGCTCGGCATGGCCCGCGCCGCCGCCCGGCGCCGTTAGCTCAGACCGGTCCGCCGCTCAGTCGCTGGCAGATCATGTCGAGCTGGTCGAGCGTCGCATAGGAAATGGTGACAGCGCCCGTACCGTTCCGGTGGGTGATGACCACCTTCAGCCCCAGCAGATCGCCCAACTGCCGCTCGAGCAGCGCGATGTCCGCATTCGAGCCACGCTCCGGCATCGACCCAATGTCGATCGATTTGGGTTTTTTCGATTGTTTTACAATGGCTTCCACAGCACGGACGGACAGCCCCTCGGCAACGATCCTGGCCGCCAGCGCTTCCGCGCCATCGAATCCGATCAGCGCGCGCGCGTGCCCCATCTGGAGTCGCCCGTCGGCGATCAGGGCCCGAACCGGCGCGGGCAAATCGACCAGGCGCATCAGATTGGCGATGTGGCTACGCGATTTGTGCAGCAACTTGCCCAGGGCATCGGCGCTGTGGCCATGCAGGTCGATCAGCCGGCGGTAGGCTTCCCCCTCCTCGATCGCATTCAGCTGTTCGCGCTGGATATTCTCGATCAGCGCGATCTCGAGCGTGACACCTTCGTCGAATTCGCGGACGATCGCCGGGATCGTGTGCAGGCGCGCGGCCTGTGCGGCGCGCCAGCGGCGCTCGCCCGCGACGATCTGGTAACGATCGCCGACCGGGCGTACGACAATGGGCTGGAGGACACCGCGGGTGCCGATCGAGGCAGCGAGTTCGGCGAGCGCCTCATCGTCGAAATGGCGCCGTGGCTGGCCGGGGTGCGGCGAGATGTCGGCGATGGCGAGCTCGCGGACACCATCGACACGCGCGGCCTCTGCCGGCGTCGCATCGCCGAGCAGCGCCGACAGGCCGCGGCCGAGCCCCGGCGTCCGACGTTTCGGCGCGACGACCTCGCCGCGGCTCTCGGGGCCGACGCTCATGCCGCCTTCGCCTGGACCCGCGGCGGCAGGCGTCCGATGAGTTCACGTGAAAGCGCCATATAGGCTTCGGACCCCGAACAGCGCAGATCGTAGATCAGGGCCGGCAACCCGTGGCTGGGCGCTTCGGAGAGACGCACGTTGCGGGGGATGACCGTCGTGAACACCGCCGTGCCGAGACAGGCCCGCACGTCCTGGGCGACTTGCTCGGTCAGGCGATTTCGCCGGTCGTACATCGTCAACGCGACGCCCAGAATACCGAGCGACGGGTTGAACTTCGCCCGGATGCGCTCGATCGTCTGCAGCAATTGCGACAGCCCCTCGAGCGCAAAGAATTCGCATTGCAACGGCACCAGCAGCGACTGTGCCGCGACCATGGCATTGATCGTCAACAGGCCGAGCGAGGGCGGGCAATCGATGAGGCAGATATCCCACCGCGCATCGGCGCTGTCCCCGAGCGCAAGCCGCAGCCGATCGGTGCGGTTCTGGTAATCGACGAGCTCGATCTCGGCTCCAGACAGGTCGACGGTCGCCGCGATCAGATCGAGGCCGGGGACCTTGGTCGCGATCACAGCCTCGTCCAGCGTGCAGTCGCCCGTCAGCAACTCGTAGCTCGATCGCGTCCGCTCGCTGTGATGGACGCCGAGGCCCGTCGATGCATTGCCCTGGGGATCGAGGTCGATCAGGAGCGTCCGCCACCCCATCGCCGCGAGCGCCGTGCCGACGTTGATCGCGGTGGTCGTCTTGCCGACGCCGCCCTTCTGGTTCGCAACGCAGATGGTGATCACCGTCGCACGCCCTTCGGCCGGACGTCGCGCGCGACCAGGATAGCGCTTTCGGGATCTGTGACGCTGGGTTCCATGTGAAACGAACCGTGCCACGTCGCGGCGACGGACGCCAGTTCTTCCGGCGCAGAACGGCCCTTTGGCAGGATCCACAGCGTTTCTTCTGTGGAAAACCTGTGCGCGAGGCCGAACAGCTTGGGCAGCGGGGCGAAGGCGCGGGCCGTGATGACACCAAACGGCCGGGTCGCGACGAGTTCGAGGCGTGCCGCCTCGACGCGGATATTGTCGAGGCCGAGAGCACCGGCGACATGGCGGAGCCAGTGGGATCGCAGGCGACGTGATTCGACGAGCGTGACGGGTGCGCCGGTCAGGATCGCAATGATCACGCCGGGCAGCCCTGCCCCGCTGCCTAGATCGAGCCAGGACGGCGCGTCGGGAGCCAGTCGCCATAGCTGGGCCGAGTCGACGATGTGTCGGGTAAAGACCTGTTCGAGACTGGTCGCGCTGACGAGATTTTGGCGCTGGTTCTCCTCGCCGAGCAAGGCGACGAATTGATCGATTCGTTGATGCGTTTCACGTGAAACACCCAATTCGGTCATCCAGTGGCGCGCGGTCGCTTCATCCATGAGCGCGTCGCGCCGTGACCATGATCGCGGCGAGCGCCGCCGGCGTGACGCCCCGCACCCGGCGCGCTTCTCCCAACGTACGCGGGGATGCGCGGGTCAGGCGTTCGACCATTTCGTTGGAGAGCCCCGGTATCGTTGCCCAGCTCAAATCGTCTGCCAGCGCCAGCCCATCGCTCGCGGCCAGGCTGCGCCGTTCCGATTCCTGCCGAATGAGATAGGGTGCATATTGCGCGTCGATCGCGATTTCCTCGATCACGTCGCGCGGCACGTCACCGGCACCGCCGCGGGCACGGTCGAGGTCGGAGCGTCGCTGCGACCACCAGTGCTGTCGTTCCGGGCCGATGCATCCAGCCGCCCTGCCCGTTTCGGACAAACGTGTCGGGGCATTGTCGGCGCGCAGCGCCAGCCGGTATTCCGCGCGCGACGTCAGCATCCGATAGGGCTCGCTTGCCCCCTGCAACACGAGATCGTCGACCATCACCCCGATGTAACTCTGGTCGCGACCAAGGCGGAGTGGCGCCGTGCCGCGCGCATGAGCGGCCGCATTGACGCCGGCGACAAGCCCCTGCGCTGCGGCCTCCTCATAGCCCGTCGTGCCGTTGATCTGACCCGCACAAAACAGTCCGGACAGCTTACCGAGCCCCAGCCCATGATCAAGCGACCGGGGATCGAGATAGTCGTATTCGACCGCGTAACCCGGGACGACGACATCGACCTGCTCCAGTCCCTCGATCGTTCGCAGCATCGCGACCTGCGTCTCCACGGAGAGCGACGTCGACAGTCCGTTGGGATAGATGAGATGCGAATTTAATCCCTCGGGCTCGAGAAACACCTGGTGCCCGTCGCGATCGCCGAATCGAACGACTTTGTCCTCGACCGAGGGGCAGTAGCGCGGCCCCTGACCCTCGATATCGCCCGAGAACAGGGGCGAGCCCGCCAGGCCGGCCCGAATCGCATCGTGGGTTGCGAGGTTGGTTCGGGTGATCGCACAGAATAATTGGGGCAGCACGCGCTTCCCGAACGGCGACATCGTCCAATCGTCGCGGTCGGAATCCTGCCGCTCGAGCCGTGACCAATTGATCGACCGACTATCGAGCCGTGGCGGCGTGCCCGTCTTGAGTCGCCCGATCGGCAGCTCAAGTGCGCGCAGCTGTGCGCCCAGCCGTCGCGCGGCACGTTCGCCGACGCGTCCGCCCTCTTCGCGTTCGGTGCCGCGGAACATGCGCGCGTTCAAAAAGGTACCGGTGGCAAGCACGACCGAAGCGGCCGGCATGACGGTGCCGTCCTCGAGCACCACGCCAGCGACGCGTCCCGCCGCCAATTTCAGCGAATCGACCGATGCCGCGACGATCGAAAGATTTGGCAGAGTGGCGAGCGCCCCTTGGACATAGGCGGCAAAACGCTGGCGGTCGGCCTGGATGCGCGGCCCATGAACCGCGGGACCCTTGGATCGATTGAGCATGCGATAATGAATGGCAGCGGCGTCGGAGGCTTTGCCGATCAGGCCATCGAGCGCATCGACTTCCCGAACGAGGTGCCCTTTGCCCAAGCCGCCGATTGCCGGATTGCACGACATCGCGCCAAGCATGGCCTTGTCGAATGTAACAAGCGCCGTGCGGGCGCCGCAACGCGCTGCAGCCGCTGCCGCTTCAGCCCCGGCGTGGCCGCCGCCCACAATGATTACGTCGAAAATCATCCGGCGCCCATACGACGACCGTGTTTCACGTGAAACCTATTTCCCGATGCAGAATTTTCCGAACAACGTGTCCAGCATCGCTTCGGCATCGGCCGCACCGGTGATTCGGTCGATTGACCGCAGCGCGATCCGGAGATCTTCCGCCCGCAACACGTCATGTTCGTTCCGGGACGCGCGCGCCAGCGCTGCAGCCGCGTCGCGCAAATGCTCCTGCTGGGCGGTGCTCAACGCCACGCTGCCCATCGCAGGCAAGAGTTGCGATGCACGTTCGACGATCAGTGCGCGCAAGGTCGACATGTTTTCGCCGGTCCGTGCTGACACCGCCAAGGACGCGCCGGCCACCATGCGGGCCATGTCGCTTTTCGCGGCAACCGAGACGACATTATCGCCCGCGGGCGCGGCAGCGGGATCACCGAGCCAGAGGACCAAATCGCTGCGCGCAATCGCTGCCGTCGCGCGTTCGATCCCGATCTGCTCGACGGGATCCTGCGAGTCGACGCGCAAGCCCGCCATGTCGGTAAAGATGACCGGTATACCGTCGAGATTGACTGCAGCTTCGACAAGGTCTCGCGTCGTCCCCGCGACCGGCGAAGCAATTGCCGCTTCCCTTCCCACTAAGGCATTGAGAAGAGTGGATTTTCCAGCATTCGGCGGACCCGCGATCCCGATACGCACGCCGTCGCGCAGCCGTTCTGCCGGTGGGTTGTCCAGCATGTCGGCCAGCACGTTCGCCAGCGCTGCACAATCCTGTCGAAGCCCGGCATCGCTCGCGGCGACGTCGCTTTCGTCCGAGAAATCGATCGCCGCCTCGGCGCGCGCTGCCAAGCGCAGCAACGCCGCCTGCCAATGCTCGATTTCGCGGCGCAGGCCGCCTTCGGCCGACGCGAGCGCCGTCATGCGCTGGCGTTCGGTTTCCGCCGCCAACAGGTCTGCCAGTCCTTCGACCTGCGTCAGATCGAGCCGCCCGTTTTCGAACGCGCGCCGTGTGAACGCGCCCGCCTCGGCAGGCTGAAGACCCGGAAACTCATTGAGGCAGCGCTCCACCGCGGCCACGACGGCACGTCCCCCGTGAAGGTGCAGCTCCACCATATCCTCGCCCGTCACGGTGTTCGGGCCGGGCAGCCACAGGACGAGAGCGGTATCGAGCGGCAGGTCCGTTACCGGATGGCGCAGCCGGCGAACCACCGCGGCACGCGCCGGCGGCAGGGCAGCCGACGACAGGCGTGCAAGAACCGTTGCCGACGCAGGCCCGCTGATTCGCACGATCGCGATGGCCGACGGCAGCGCACCGGTCGATCGGGCAAAAATGGTCGGACGCACTGTCATCGATGCTGCTCGCGGGCGGCAGCCGCCGCCAGCAGTGCGGGCGGCGGCACGACCGCTATTTCTTGCCCTGGCCGGTCACGCTCTCGAACAATTGAGTCCACATCTTCATGCCGGTTTCGCCCATCGGCATCCAGTTTTTCATCATGCCTTCAAGCGTGTCACGCGAAACGCCGCCCGTTTTCACCACGTCGAGCATCTGGCCGATATAGGCCTCGTGCACAGGGGTGAGATCGGGCAGCCCCATGAACCGCCGTGCCTCTTCGGGTGTACAATCGACATCGACGCTGATCTTCATGGCGGATCCCCTATGCCGCGCTTATGCGGTCAAGGGACACCGCCCGCAAGTCAGCTGCCCATGAGGACCTGCGCCGTCGGCGCGAAGTCCTGCCAGCCATCGTGGATCATCTTGGCCGCGACATAGATGATGATGAGCAACCCACCCCAGGCAATCCAGCGATAACGCTCGATATATTTGGCGATGACGTTGGCCGCGACGCCCATCATCGCCACCGACAGGACCAGGCCGATGACCATGATGCCGGGGTGCTCGCGCGCCGCCCCTGCCACCGCGAGGACATTGTCGAGGCTCATCGAGACATCGGCCACCGCGACGGCCCAGGCCGCACTGACGAAACTTTTCGCCGGCTTGATGCCGCTCTGCTCGTCGCCCTCGACTTCCGCCGAGCCGCCCGAGCCCTGCCTGGGCTGCAGTTCGCGGTACATCTTCCAGGCGACCCACAGCAGCAACAGGCCGCCCCCGAGCACAAGGCCATATTCCTTGAACCGTTCGAGGCCGTAAAGCACTGCGACCGCGAATATGATGCGCAGGAGGAGCGCGGCCAGGATGCCGATGGCAATGACCTTCCTGCGCTGGTCGGCGGGGAGACCGGCAGCAAGCGCACCGACGATGATCGCATTGTCGCCCGCCAGTGCGACGTCGAGCAGCACGACGGTGCCGAATGCCGCCAGCGCCGATGCCGTCCCGATATTCTGGAAATCGGAAACGATGTGATTCCACAGCCACGCCATTGACATGGGTTCGTTCGCGACGGCGGCAAGCATCGGCAGAAGGTCGATCATGATGGGCACTCTACATTCGTTACGTCGCGGGCAAAGCCCGTGACATCGATCGGTTCCATGCGAACCGTCGGCCGATCTGATCCGTATCCTGAAACAGCGCTGCTATTTCAGGCCGGGATCAGCTGTTCATGCTGTCGAAGAAGTCCTCGTTGGTCTTCGAATCCTTCATCTTGTCGAGCAGGAATTCCATCGCATCGGTCGTACCCATCTGCATGAGAATGCGGCGAAGCACCCACATCTTGCTGAGCTTGTCCTTGGCGACCAGCAGCTCTTCCTTGCGGGTACCCGACTTGCCGACGTCGAGCGCGGGGAAGACGCGCTTGTCCGCCACCTTGCGGTCGAGGATGATTTCGGAATTGCCGGTGCCCTTGAACTCTTCGAAAATGACTTCGTCCATGCGGCTGCCGGTATCGATGAGCGCGGTCGCAATGATCGACAGCGAGCCGCCTTCCTCGATGTTGCGTGCGGCACCGAAGAAGCGCTTCGGCCGCTGCAGGGCATTGGCATCGACACCGCCGGTCAGCACCTTGCCGGAGCTGGGCACGACGGTGTTGTAGGCACGGCCGAGACGCGTGATCGAATCGAGCAGGATCACGACGTCCTTCTTGTGCTCGACGAGCCGCTTGGCCTTTTCGATCACCATCTCGGCGACCTGCACGTGGCGCGTGGCGGGTTCGTCAAAGGTCGAGGAAATGACCTCGCCCTTCACGCTGCGCTGCATGTCGGTGACTTCCTCGGGCCGCTCATCGACCAGCAGCACGATCAGAAAGACCTCGGGATGATTGTCGGTGATCGCCTTGGCGATATTCTGCAGGAGCATGGTCTTGCCGACGCGCGGCGGGGCCACGATCAGGGCGCGCTGTCCCTTCCCTTGCGGGCTGACGATGTCGATCACGCGGGCCGACTTGTCCTTGACCGTCGGGTCGAGCGTATCGAGGTTGAGCTTTTCGTCGGGATAGAGCGGCGTCAGATTGTCGAAGTTGACCCGGTGGCGGACCGCGTCGGGATCGTCGAAATTGACCGCGGTCAGCTTGGTCAGCGCGAAGTAGCGCTCGCCATCCTTGGGGCCGCGGATTTCGCCCTCGACGGTATCTCCGGTGCGCAACCCGTGCTTCCGGACCTGGTTCGGCGAAATATAGATATCGTCGGGCCCGGCGAGATAATTCGCTTCAGGCGAGCGCAGGAAGCCGAAGCCGTCCTGCAGCACCTCGATCGTGCCGATGCCCATGACCTGTTCGCCGTTTTCGGCCTGTTCCTTCAGGATCGCGAACAGCAGGTCCTGTTTGCGCAGGGTTGACGCGCTCTCGACGCCCAGCGATTCGGCCATCTCGACCAGATCGGCAGGCGATTTTTTCTTTAATTCTTTTAGGTGGATCATTGATAATTCCGGGAGATGGGCAAACCCTGAAGGGGTCGCGCGAGGACGCCGAGGACCGGCACTCGAGGCGGCGAACAGGACGTTCCCGCTGCGCCCGATTTCGGCGCAGCAGGGGGGAAAGTCAAGGTGCCTAGTACGGCTTGACGATGACGAGAATGACGATGGCGATCGTCGCCAGGCTGGGAATTTCGTTGAGCAGGCGCAACGTGCGCCCCGATGCGGTCCGCTGGCCGGCAGCCAGCTTCCGGGCATAGCCGACCATCCACATGTGAAACACGGTCAGGCCGATCACGATGAGAAACTTCCCCCGAAACCAGCCCTCGGCCGATGCGCCGATGTTGATGACGAGCGTCAGGCCGAGCGCCCAGACGGCGACCATCGCGGGGTTCATGATGATCGAGATCAGGCGTGCCTCGCGGTGTGCCCACAGTTTCTCGTCGGCAGAGCCCGGTGCCGCTTCCTGGTGGTAGACCAGAAACCGCGGCAGCATGAAGAGACCCGCCATCCAGAAGATGACGAAAATGACATGCGCGGCCTTGACCCAGGGATAGGCCGATCCGAGCATGCCCACGCCGAACCAGTCGAACATTCAGCTCAGCCCCGTACCTGCGCCAGCACGGCCTCGACATGCGCGAGCGGCGTGTCGGGCACGATCCCGTGGCCGAGGTTGAAGATGTGCGGACGCCCCGCAAAGGCCTTCAGGATGCGGGCGACGGCTTCATGCAGCTGCGCGCCGCCGGTCACCAGCGACAGCGGATCGAGATTGCCCTGCACGGGCATCCCGGCCGGCAACGATGCATGCGCCCATTCGGGATCGACCGTTTCATCGACACCGACCGCGTCGACCCCGGTCTCCCGCGCATAGGCAGGGAGCTTGCCCCCGGCACCCTTGGGAAAGCCGATGACGGGCGTGCCGGGATGCGACTGCTTCAGTGCCGCCACGATCTTCGCATTCGGCGCGATCACCATCTGCTCGAACTGCCGAGGCGACAAGCTGCCGGACCAGCTGTCGAACAGCTGCACGGCATCGGCACCGGCGTCGATCTGCCCGCGGAGATAGCCGATCGTGACGTCGGCAACCGCATCGAGCAATGCAGCGACACGTGCCGGTTCGCGGTAGCTGAGGCGCCGGGCCTCGGCCTGTTCGCGACTGCCCTGGCCGGCGATCATGTAGGTCGCCACCGTCCAGGGGCTGCCGGCAAAGCCCAGCAGAGCCTTGTCAGGCGTCAACGCCGCCTTCACCCCCGCCACGGTCCGGAACACCGGCTCGAGGCGTTCTGGTGCTGCCGTGAGCGCCTCCAGCGCGGTATCGAGCAGCTTCGGCGCGAGCCGTGGCCCCTCACCCTCTTCGAACCACAGGTCCTGGCCCATCGCATAGGGGACGACGAGAATGTCCGAGAACAGGATGGCGGCATCAAAGCCGAACCTCCGCAAGGGTTGCAGCGTCACCTCGACGGCAGCGTCGACGTCATAGACGAGGTCGAGAAAACCGCCCTTTTCTGCCCGTAACGCGCGATATTCGGGAAGGTAGCGTCCGGCCTGTCGCATGAACCAGACCGGTGGCCGTTCGGTCGTCCCGCCGTTGAGGACCGTCATGATCGGCGCGTCGTTCTGGTCGGCCAAGCAGTCTTCCTATCCAAGATTCTTAAGGAGGTTGATGAGAGTAGATGGTGGGCGAGTGCCGGGGTTTATGCGCTGTTCGGCAATCTGCCAACAGTTTGACCTGCGCAGAGTAGCGCATAGCCATCGAGTCGGAATGATTCGCTCCCGTTATCCACAGCAGGACGGGCGATTCATGCGGCTGTGGGCAAGTCGGGGGATGGGATGCCGATGATGGGAGCGGATCGGCCCGGCGCTTTTGCCCGCAGCGCTGTCTTTGCGCTTTTCCCGTGAGTTGTGCACAGGTGCGGTCGTGACACGGCTCCACTTGCACCTGCTGTCCGATTCGACGGGCGAAACGCTGGAAACAGTCGCCAAGGCTGCGCTGGCCCAGTTCGACGACGTCGAATCGATGAAGCATTTCTGGCCCATGGTCCGCAGCGAAGGTCATTTGCAGCGCATCATGGGCGATATCGGCAAGAATCCGGGCCTCGTGCTGTTCACGCTGGCGAACAATAACCTGCGGCGCAAGCTCGAGGACATGTGTGCGGCAGCGGGCCTTCCGGCGCTGGCGCCGCTCGATGCGGTCACCGATACGCTGTCGTCGATGCTCGGGCAGCAGCGAACCGCGCGCGTCGGCGCACAGCACACCCTCGACGCAGCCTATTTCGCCCGGGTCGATGCCATCCAGTTCACCATCGCCCACGACGACGGGATCGGCTGGGAAAACTGGGAGCAGGCCGACATCGTGCTCGCCGGCGTCAGCCGGACGTCGAAGACGCCGACGTCGATCTATCTGGCCAATCGCGGCTACAAGACGGCCAACATCCCGATCGTCGTCGAATCGCCGCCGCCCGCATTGCTCTTCGGCCTGCAGAATCCCCTTGTCGTGGGTCTGGTGACAAGCGCCGAACGGCTGATCCAGATTCGTCGGAACAGGCTGTTGTCGCTCAACCAGGCGCCCGAAACCGATTATGTCGACGCCGAGCGGGTCGCCGCCGAACTTGCCTATGCGCGGCGGATGTTCGCCGACAATGCGTGGCCCGTCATCGACATGACGCGCCGGTCGATCGAGGAAGCGGCGGCGGCCATCATCAACCTGTGCAACGAACGCCGGGACAAGAGCGAATGATCGTGCTGGCTTCGACCAGTGCGGCGCGACGGGCGGCGCTCGATGCCGCGGGCGTCCGTTTCGAGGCCGCCGCAGCCGGTGTCGACGAGGACGCCGTCAAACATGCTCTGCAGCACCTCGACGGGCGCGGCATGGCGGATGCGCTTGCCGAGCTCAAGGCTGTCAAGCTGTCGTCGCGACGGCCGGCCGACCTCGTGCTGGGATGCGATCAGACTCTCGAACTCGAAGACGGGACGCTGCTCGACAAGCCGGGGGACGCGCTGGCCGAGCAGCTCCGCCGGCTGTCAGGAAAGACCCACCGCCTCCATTCGGCGATCGTCGCGGCGGAAAACGGCCAGCCCGTCTGGCGTCATGTCGAGCGGGCAAAGCTGACGATGCGCCCCCTCAGCGACGAATTCATCGCCGGCTATGTCGCGACTGAAGGCAGCGCGGTCGCCGGCTGCGTGGGCGGCTATCGCATCGAGGGGCGCGGGATCCAGCTGTTCTCGCGGGTCGAGGGCAGCCATTTCGCGATCCTGGGGCTGCCGCTCCTGCCGCTGCTCGACTGGCTGCGCGTCCGGGGCGAACTGGCATCATGACCCAACCCTATGCCGAAGTCATCGGCGATCCGATCAGCCACTCCAAATCACCGCTCATCCATCGTTTCTGGCTCGCCAAATCAGGCATGGCAGGCGACTATCGGGCGACCCACGTCGCGGCTGCCGATCTTGCCGGCTATATCGAGAGCCGCCGCGACGACCCGCTCTGGCGCGGGTGCAATGTCACCATCCCGCACAAGATCGCGATCATGGACCATGTGGGCGATCCGGGCGACGTGCGCGGGTCGATCGGTGCGATGAACACCGTCTTGCGCGACCGCGAGAGCCGGCTGACCGGCACCAATACCGACGCCGGCGGTTTCTACGCGCCGATTGCGGGATTAACGCTGACCGGAGAGGCCGTGGCGGTCGTCGGCACGGGCGGCGCCGCGCATGCCGTGATGTTCGCGCTGGCGCGGTTGGGTGTCGGTCCGGTGACCGTATTTGCGCGCAACCCCTTGAAAGGCGCGGCGCTGCTCGCGCGTTTCGGGTTGAAGGGCAGCGTCCTGCCCCTTGGCGCACCCCTACCGCCGGTTGCCCTGCTGGTGCAGGCGACGCAGCTCGGCATGACCGGCCAGCCGCCGCTCGAGATCGATCTCTCGCCGCTGCCGGCACATTCGGTCGTCTACGACATCGTCTATGCCCCCCTGGTCACGCCCCTGCTCGCCGCGGCACAGGCAAGGGGTCTCGAGATCGTCGACGGGCTCGACATGCTGATCGGACAGGCGGCGCTGGCCTTCGAGCTGTTCTTCGGCATCGAGGCGCCGCGCGAAGCCGACGACGAACTCAGGACCCTGCTGACGTCATGAAGATCGTGGGCCTCACGGGGTCGATCGGCATGGGAAAGTCGACCGTGGCTGCCATGCTGCGCGACCTCGGTGTCCCGGTGTTCGATGCCGATGCCGTCGTGCACGAGTTGCAGGGTCCCGGCGGCGCACTCGTTGCGGCGATCGAAGCGGCGTTTCCCGGAACGACGGGTCCCCAGGGCGTCGATCGGCTACGGCTCGGCCCGCTGGTGCTGAATGACGACGCCGCGATGGCGCGGCTTGAAGCGATCGTCCACCCGGCGGTCGCGGCGGAAAGGAGCGAATTTTTGGCGGTTCATGCCGGGGCGCCCCTCGTGGTCTTCGACATTCCCCTGCTGTTCGAAAAGGGCGGTGCGCAGGGCATGGCGGCAGTGATCGTCGTCTCGGCACCGCCCGGCATCCAGCGCGCGCGTGTCCTTGCCCGTCCCGGCATGACGGCCGAGAAGTTCGACGCCATATCGGGGCGCCAGATGCCCGATGCCGAGAAGCGTGCGCGGGCGACCCATATCGTCGATACCGGCGTGCCGCTTGCCGAGACGCGGGCCCGGCTGGCCGCGGTCGTCGCTTGTATCTTGGCGGACGAAGGTCGATAGTCGTCGTCCAATGCGCGAAATAGTCTTTGATACCGAGACAACCGGACTCGACCCCTCGCAGGGAGACCGTATCGTCGAGATCGGATGCATCGAACTGGTCAACCGGTGCGAGACCGGCAACAGCTTTCATGCCTATCTCAACCCGCTGATGCCGATGCCGAGCATCGCCGAACAGATCCACGGCCTCAGCGACGCCTTTCTGGCCGACAAGCCCCTGTTCGAAGACATCGTCGAGGACTTGCTCGATTTCATCGGCGATGCGCCGCTCGTCGCGCACAATGCGATGTTCGACTATGGTTTTCTGAATGCGGAACTCGCCGCCTGCGGCCGCTTGCATCTGCAGCGGTCGCGCATCGTCGACACGCTCGCGATCTCGAAGACCCGACACCCCGGTGCCAAGCACAGCCTCGATGCGCTGTGCACGCGCTACGGCATCGATCGCAGCCACCGCGTCCAGCACGGCGCGCTGCTCGATGCCCAGCTGCTCGCGCAGGTCTATGTCGAACTCACTGGCGGACGCCAGATCGGTCTCGACATGATGAGCCCCGAACCGATGCGGCCTAGCGTCACGGTGAGCCTGACGGCGCCGGTTTCGGGACGCCGGCCCCGCCCTCATTTCGCATCGGCGGGAGACATTGCCCGCCACCGCGCGTTCGTTGCCACCCTGTCCGACCCGCTCTGGGCCTCAGCAGAGGGTTGGGCCGTGCAAGAGACCGTCGTTCAGTAAGAAGGAGATCGTCATGGATATTCGCGTTTCGGGCCACCAGGTCGCCACGGGCGAAGCGCTCCGCAGCCATGTCGACACCCGCATGCAGGGTATCGCCAACAAATATTTCGCCCGGGCGATCGGCGCCAATGTCACGCTCGGCAAGGGACCGCATGACAATGGCTTTTCCTGCGATATCGTCGCCCATGTCATGCATGGCGTGATCCTGAAGGGGCATGCGACCGCGATGGAGGCCCACCCCGCTTTCGACGCGGCCGCCGAAAAGATCGAGCGTCAGCTGCGTCGCTACATGCGCCGGCTGAAGGACCATAGCGGACCTGCGGCGCCGAACGGCGATGCGGCGGCCGGCCCCGTCCCTGCCGATGCCCGCTATACCGTGTTCGAGGCCGATGAGCGCGAGGAAGATGCGAGCGACAACCCCGTCGTCGTCGCCGAAACGCGGGTCGATGTCCCCGAGGCGAGCGTGTCCGATGCCGTGATGATGCTCGATCTGCGCAACACGAATGCCCTGATGTTTCGCAATGCGGGCACGGGTGCCTTCAACATGGTCTATCGCCGCGGCGACGGCACCATCGGATGGGTTGAGCCCTTGCTTAACTGAGCGAATTGGGAAAAGGGGCGCGTCAACACGTCGTCATCCGGAACATCCATGACCGAACTTTCCCACTTCTTCGCGCCCGGCGCGGTCGTGGCTGCATTGCCTGTGTCGGGTAAGAAGCCGCTTTTCCAGTCACTTGGGCAGTTGGCCGAGCAGATATACGGCATCGACCAGCAAAAGGTCGTCGAGCGGCTCACCGAACGCGAGCGGCTCGGATCGACAGGTTTCGGGGGCGGCGTTGCCATACCGCACGGCAAGATCGAAGGGCTCGATCATGTCGTGGGCATCTTTGCCCAGCTCACCCAGCCGATCGATTTCGGTGCCGTCGACGACATGCCGGTCGACCTCGTCGTCATGCTGTTGTCGCCGGTCGATGCCGGGGCCGAGCACCTCAAGGCGCTGGCCCAGGTGAGCCGGGCGCTGCGCGACCGCCTGTTCCTGGAAAAACTGCGCGGTGCCGCGACAAGTGATGCCCTGGGCGTGTTATTTGCTGCTCGCGAAGCGCGGGATGCCGCCTGACTCTGTTGCTGAAGGCGCGACCGCGCATCACCGCGCGCTCGAGTCGCTCTATGCGGCGGCCCCCATCAACCAGCTCTTCCCCTCGCAACTCCACATCGGCGGGGAGGGCGAGGCGACGATCCGTTTCGAACTCGATGAGCGCCATTTCCACGCCGCCGGCGCAGCCCATGGCACGGCCTATTTCAAGATGCTCGACGACGCCGCCTTTTACGCGGCGAACAGTCTCGTCAGCGACCGATTCCTGCTGACCACGGCATTCAACCTGTGGTTCACCCGCCCCCTGAAGAAAGGGCCGGTCGTCGCGGAAGGACGCTGGATCAGTGGGCGGCGGCGGGTCTTCGTCGCCGAGTCGCGACTCGTCGATGCCCAGGGCGAGGAAGTGGCGCGAGGGACCGGAACGTTCATGCGGTCGCAAATCGCGCTGTCGACGCTGCCCGGCTACGTGCATTGAGCGCGCGGCTGACCAGCGCAATGCTGGTTTCGGCGTTGATTCGGCGGGTCGGATCCGAAGGCGGCAACGCGGTCATCGTCGCCAAGGGAGATCCTACAGCTGGTTCTATCCTACTGATTTGTATGGAAAAAGGAATAAGGACAGCCTTTCGGGAACGCCTTCTCGGTGGCGGCGATGCCTATGAATGGGCGCCTGTCGGCCCCGGCCCGGAAGCAAGCGAGGACATGGTGGCAGCCTGGCTCGAACGGCGCCGGAAGGGTGATCCCGATTTATGGGTCGTCGAACTGGATATCCCGAATGCGCAACGCTTCGCCGCCGAAACGAGTGGCGACGGTTGACCTGTTGCGCTGCAACATCCTAGCGGCGAAGGCATAAGGAACGCGCTGTCGTGTCGGTCCGGTCGCAAGGTTTCGCGACCCGCCACATGCCGTACGCAGTCGGACGGGTTGACCGGGGCATTTGTTGTTGCGCCCGGCGTTATGGTCGCCCAGCCGCATGATGCAGATTGTTGATGTTCGATTTTCTTCGGGTTGCAGGACTTGCAGCCCTGACACTCGGCGCCGCTGGCGCGTCGGGTGAAGTTCTGGTGGCCCCTGCCGCCGCCTTGAGTGCCCCGGCCGTGGTTACCCAGCCCCTGCCCGCCATACCGGCCACGATTCCGCTGCCCGACGACATTCGTGCCCAGGCCGCTGTCGAAGCGGAAACGCCGTCCAGCGACGGCCCTGCCGACTCGCTCGACGCGCTGGTGCGCCAGCATCGGACGTCGCAGGCCGCAGACCGCGAGCAGCTCTGCCTGGCCACTGCCGTATATTTCGAAGCAAAGGGCGAGCCGCTATCGGGCCAGCTCGCTGTAGCCCGCGTCATCATGAATCGGGCCGAGTCGGGCCGTTTCGCATCGACCCTGTGCGGTGTGGTGACCCAGCGTGGCCAGTTCTCGTTCGTGCGCGGCGGTTCGCTCCCCGCCATCAATCCCGACAGCAGCAACTGGCGCACCGCCGTGGCGATCGCCAAGATCGCCCAGGACGACCTGTGGCAGTCGAAAACCGAAAACGCCCTGTATTTCCACGCCCGCCGCGTCGCCCCGGGCTGGCGCATGGCGCGTGTCGCCGCCATCGGGAATCACGTTTTCTATCGGTAATTCGGCTTGCATCGTTCACGGCTTGTTCTAGCATCTTGCGATGCTTGTCACACCCAGTGAAAGGTTGATCGCGGTCGATGTCGTGCGAGGGACCACCCGGCTGCTCGCGCGGGGGGACTGTCTCGCCGTCCCGGAGGTCTCGCTCGGCAACGGGCGGCGGGCCGACCTGATGGGCCTATGTCCCAAGGGGCTGGTAACGATCGTGGAAGTGAAGGTTTCGCGCGCCGACCTGCTCGGCGATGCGAAATGGACCGAGTATCTCGATTATTGCGACCGCTTTTTCTGGGCGATCCCGGCGGGGTTCGACACCGCGCTGTTCGACCGTGCGGAACTGCTGCCCGAACGCGCGGGCCTGATCGTCGCCGACCGCTACGACGCTGTCGTGGTCAGGGAACCGGCCCATGTGCCGCTGGCCGCGCCGCGGCGTCGGGCCGAAACCTTGCGCTTTGCCCGTCGCGCCGCGCGTCGCCTGATCGGCGACCTCGACGACTCGGACCTGCCGTCGCTTTAGCGCGGGCCCTGCACGGGCTTCCGCGCGACCGGCTTGGCGTCGTTGATTTCCTTCAGGATGGCGGCTGCCCGCGGATCGCGCGTCGCATAATCCTTTGCCGACAGTCCTGCGGCATTGTCGGGTTTGTTCGGGTTGGCCCCTGCCGCGAGCAGCAATCGGACGCTGGCAATGTCGCGATTCTGTACCGCACGCATCAGCGGCGTCTCTCCACTGCCATTGGCGACATCGACGCCCGCGCGCCGCGCGAGCAGGTTCTGGATCCCGTCTGTCCAGCCCAGCTGCGTCGCGATCATCAGCGGCGTATTGCCCCGGCCGTCGCGCAAGTCGGGGTTCGCGCCCCTTTGGAGCAGAAAGCCCAGCCACAGCGAATCGCGACCGGCCGCAACGATGTGCAGCGCGGTTTCACCGGTCGAGCCGTCGCGCGTGTTGACGATCACGGCCCCGCTGCCTGGCTTGTTCAGGAATTCGGTGACCTTCGCCCCGTCGCGCTCCTTGACCGCCTTCAGGAAATTGAAGCTCTCCGAAAACTGTGCGTGGACGACGACAGGCGTGGCGAGGACCGACAGCGCGATGGCCATGGGAAACAGCGAATGTTTTGTCATGTCACCTTCGGATCAGCAGACGGGGCAGTTCTGGTGTCTTGCGTGGCCGCCGCTAACAACGCAAGGCTGAGCGCATGATGAACTTGCGTGGCGTCGTTTTTCCCCTGTTGCTGCTGGCCGGTTGCCAGGGTGCGACACCGCAGGCTCCGCTTGCAGGTGCCAGCATCGGCGGCCCGTTCACGCTCGTCGACCAGAACGGCAAGGTCCGGACCGATCGCGACTTCGCGGGCAAGTACCGCATCATGTACTTCGGCTACACCTTCTGTCCCGATGTCTGCCCGGCCGATGTCGCAAAGCTGGTTGCGGGCTATCGTGCCTTCGCCAAGACGGATCCGGCGCGGGCTGCGCGCGTGGTGCCGATCTTCGTCACCGTCGACCCCGGGCGTGACACGCCCGACGCGCTCAAGAGCTTTACTTCGGCGTTCGATCCGGCGCTGGTCGGCCTGACCGGCACGCCCGCGCAGATCGCCGCCGTGACCAAGGCCTATGCCGTCATGGTCCAGATCGACAAGAAGCCGGGCAATCCCAATTATCTGGTCGACCACAGCCGCGCGGCGTTCCTGATGGACCCGCAAGGCCAGCCGATTGCGCTGCTGTCGCAGGAGGCCAAGCCCGACATCATCGCCGGGGAGCTGTCGAAATGGGTGAAGTAAGCGCACTCGCTGCTGGCACGAGATTCTGGGAAACGACGCCGCTCGATCAACTTGACCGGGGCCAGTGGGAAGCCCTGTGCGACGGCTGCGGCAAATGCTGCCTGCACAAGCTGGAAGACGAGGAAACGGGCGAGCTTTACCCCACGAACGTGGCTTGCCGTCTGCTCGACCGGCGCGCCGGCCGATGCTCCGACTATCGCCATCGCCATGCGTTCGTGCCCGATTGCGTGCGCCTCACCCCTGCCAAGCTCAAGGAACTCGACTGGCTGCCGGTTACCTGCGCCTACCGTTTGCGCGCCGAGGACAAGCCCTTGCCGTCATGGCATCATCTGAATTCGGGCGACCCCGAAAGCGTGCACAAGGCGGGCATGTCCGTGCGCGGATGGACGATCAGCGAGACCGATGCGGGCGATCTGGAATATCATCTCGTCGACCGGATCGTCTGACCCGGCGCTGCCGGTATTCAGCGGCGGCGGGCGGACGCGGGCGCTGACGGTCGTGCGCCGGGCGTCGGTGCGCGGCATGAAGCTCAGCGTCGATCCGCGCGATGCGACGATCCGGCTGACGCTCGGCACCCGCGCGGCGCTCAAGCCTGCGCTCGGCTGGGCGGTGGACAAACGGAACTGGGTCGAGACCGAGCTGGCGCGACTGCCCCAGCCACGGCCGATCGTACTGGACATGCGTTTCGAGCTGGCGGGCCGATCGGTGCGGGTCGACTGGCGTCCGGATCAGCCGCGCCGCGTGTCGCTCGTCGGTGACGTGCTGTCCGTGGGGGGGCCGCGCGACCAGGTGCCGGCCCGGGTTCTGCGCTTCCTGCGTGCTCATGCCCTCGACATCCTAGAGGCCGAAACGCGCGGCCTCGCGGCGGCAAACGGGATCAGCATAGGCCGGGTCGCGGTCGGCGACCCGCGCGGGCGCTGGGGGAGTTGCGCGTCCTCCGGCGATATTCGCTACAGCTGGCGGTTGATCCTGGCGCCCGACGATGTCCGGCGCGCGACGGTCGCGCACGAAGTGGCCCACCGGATCCACATGGACCACAGCCGGGCATTCCATGATCTGGTGGCACGGCTGCACGGCGCAGACCCCGCGCCCGCGCGGCGCTGGCTCCGTGCCCACGGCACGACGCTTCACTGGTTCGGGCGCGACGGCTGAGGCTGGCGGGGCGGCGGTTCGCGCTGGGGAGCCTCGTTGCGTCCGAGCGCGTCGTCGATCCAACGCTGGTCCATGCGCGGTGGCGGGTTGGTGTCCGGGCTTTCGATGCGATCCTCGCCCGACTGGTCCATCGGGTCGCGATCGCTGCCTTCGAGGCCCGAGCCCGGGGGCAAGGGTTCGTCCGCATTGCCGAAATAGGCTTCCTCGTCGGGCTCGAGCTGCCATTCGGGCAAGGTGACCGCAGTCTGGAAGGCCTCGACGGGCCGCTTGGCGACGGCGACCGTCATATATTGCGCAAAAGCGCGCGCCGGGTTTCGCCCGCCCTGAAGGCCTGCGACCGGGCGATTGTCGTCGCGCCCCATCCACACGCCGGTCGTCAGCCCGCTGGAAAAGCCCAGGAACCAGCCGTCCTTGTTGGACGAGGTCGTGCCGGTCTTGCCCGCAACCGGCCGTCCGATCTGTGCGGCCTTGCCGCTACCGGTGTTCACGGCGGTCTGCAGCAGGTCGATCATCTGCGCGGCGACCTGCGGCGCGACGAGAACGTGATTCCCCTCCGCGCGATGCTCGTAGAGCACTTCGCCGCTCGCGGTCGTGACCTTGGTAATGCCATAGGGCGCAAGCGCCATGCCATTACCCCCCACTGAGGCGAAGGCGCGCGTCATGTCGATCAGCCGAACGTCCGACGTGCCGAGCACCATCGAGGGGTGGGTGTTGATCGGCGTGGTGATGCCGAACCGCCGCGCCATGTCGGCAATCGTCGAGGTGCCGACCTCGGCGCCCAGCTGGGCGGCAACGGTGTTGATCGAATAGGCAAAGGCCGTGCGCAGCGAGATCTGGCCCGAAAAGCGGCGTGACGAGTTGCGCGGCTTCCACCCGTTGATGTCGATCTCCTTGTCCTCGACCATGTCGGCGGGCGTATGACCGGCCTCGAGCGCTGCAAGGTAGACGAACAGCTTGAAGGCGGAGCCCGGCTGCCGGACGGCCTGCGTGGCCCGATTGTAGATCGATCCGACGTAATCCTTGCCGCCGACCATGGCGCGGACAGCACCGTCGCGGTCGAGCGAGACAAGCGCCCCTTGGGCGCCCGACGGTGTGTTGGCGCCGATCGCCGCATCGGCGGCGCGCTGCATGGTCAAGTCGAGCGTCGTCCAGACATCGATCGGCTCGCCGCTCTCGTCGATCAGCGTGTCGAGCTGCGGCAGCGCCCAGTCGGTGAAATAGCGGACGCTGTTCTGCTGCGCTTCGGGCGCGAATTTCAGCGCCTCGGGCGCCGCCTTTGCCACTTGTGCGTCGGTGATGACGCCCTGTTCGCGCATGACCTGCAGGACCACGCCCGCGCGACCCACGGCGGCCTTGGCGTCGGCCGTCGGCGAATAGTTGGACGGCGCCTTGACCAGACCGGCGATGACGGCCGCCTCGCCCAGCGAGAGGCGATCGGCGGGATGGCCGAAGAATTTGCGGCTCGCCGCGTCGACGCCATAGGCGCCGCCGCCGAAATAGACGCGGTTGAGGTAAAGCTCGAGAATCTGGTCCTTCGAGAATTTGCGCTCGAGCGCCAGCGCCAGCACCATCTCGCGTAATTTTCGCGTCCAGGTCTTGTCGTTGTTCAGGAAGACGTTGCGCGCGAGCTGCTGGGTGATCGTCGACCCACCCTGGGTAAAGCGGCCCTTGGTCGCCCGGACGTAGAAAGAGCGCACGACTCCCAGCGGATCGACGCCCGGGTGGCTTCGGAACCGCCGGTCCTCCACCGCGACCATGGTGGTCTTCATCGTCTGGGGCAGCTGGCCGTAATCGAGCCACTGGCCGAAACTCGGGCCGAGCGAGACCAGCACCGTGCCGTCGGCGGCATGGACACGGATCATCTGGCCGTTGGGCGACGACTTGAGCTCCGAAAAGCTGGGCAGTCCCGAATAGGCGACCGAGACGGCAACGACGACCGCGATGATGGCGACGACGACGCTGGCCAGGCTGATGCGGATCAGGCGGCCAGGCCAGCCTTTCCACCAGCTTGAGCGGCGAGACGGTACGGAAGAGGGCGCAGCCATGGGTCGCGGGGGATTACGCGCTAAGCCCGTGGGTCACAAGCCGCGTCTGCGTCTGTGACGATTGCGTCGCGGCGAACGGCTTCGAGGTCGTCACGCTATTCGTTGCCGATGCGCGTCAGGCGTGCGGCGAGGCCCGCCAGCGCCGGAAAGGTGCCGAGCAACGGGATCGCCAGCCGCGCCATCGCCGGCCGCTCGCCCTGGTGCCAGAGGAACGAGGCAACGGCGACAGGCCGGCGGGTGCGCGCGGCAAAGCGTTGCTGGAAGGCGGGCGCCGCGGCGGCACCGCCGATCCCATAGGCCGCGGCCGCGGCAACGCCGCTCGCAATGGCGATCCCCATGCCTTCCCCGGCCAGTGACGGAATGACAGCGGCCTGATCGCCCAGCCGGAAAAGTCCCGGCTCGGTTTCCCGGACGCGCCATCCATAGGGGACGGCGGCAATGGCGTCGGCACTCAGCGTCGCCGGCGCGAAGGCGAGCCGCTCGGCCAGTCGCGGATGCGCCTCGCCGAGCTGGCGCAAGAGCGTCGCTGCCTCGCCGCCGGCTTCGGCAAAACGCGATTTGCGCAGCGCCATGCACAGGTTCGCGCTGCCGTCTTCCTGCAGCAGCAGACCGGCATAGCCGCCCTCGAACAGGTGCAATTCGATGGTGTCGTCGATGAGCGCGCGAAGCGCCGGATGCGCCGCGAGGCGGAAGCGCAGGCCCATCGGCGCATCCCCGGTCGGTTTGGGTCGGCCGAAACCGCGGACGTCGTGCTTGCCGCTGGCCACGAACAGTGCTTCGGCCCGGCGATCGCCGCCATCGGTGTGAAGGACGCCCGCGTCATAGCTGCGCGCGGTGACGCCGCGTTCGAGCGTTGCGCCTGCCGCGACCGCGACGCGCTGCATCACCGAATCGAGCCGGTGACGGGATACGCCGTCCGCCGGGCGCGGCAGGCGGGCCGTCGCGACCTGGTCGCGGTGGAAGACGCGGACGTGGCGGATGGCGTGCGCGCCGAGACCGGTGACGCCCAGCCGCTCCAACTGGGCAAGCGTCTGCCAGCTGAGAAAGCCGCCACACAAGGCGTCCCCGGTTTGCCGGGTTCGCTCGATGACACATGGCGGGGTTCCCGCGCGGGCAAGCGCGATTGCCGCGGCGCAACCGGCGGGACCCGCGCCGAGGACGAGCGGGGCCTGGGTCACTTCAAGCGCGCCACGCACAGGCGAAAGGGGAAGACGCGGCGCACCTGCGCGCCGGCGATACCGGCCTCGGCAAGCAGCGGACCCCATTCTGTCGGCCGATAGCTCCGGGCGATCGACAATTGGCCGTCGTGACGCACGATCGGATGCCAGCGCATCAGCGTCGCCAGCAGCGGAAAGCCGAGATAGGCAAATCCATGGCGGTGGAGGTCGTTGACGAACCAGCCCCCGGCCGACTCCCGCTCCATGAAGCGCAGAAAGGCGACCAGCTGGTCGTGCGTCATGTGGTGCGCGACGAGGCTGGAGAGGACAACGTCCCAGCCTTCTCCTACCAGCCCCGCATAATCGCCCGTCCGGTAGTCGATCGCCATGCCGGCCGGCGTTGCCGTGCGCGCCGCCGGCGCGCTGCGGTCGTTGAGGTCGATTCCCACCAGCGTCACCGGCTGGCCCCGCTTTCCCGCCCAGCGCGAGATTGCCCGCAGCATGTCGCCGTCGCCAAAACCGACATCGAGAATTTTCAAGGGTTTCCCGCCCTGCCGTCGCCGGATCGTGTCGAGGAAGCCGAGCGTCGGCCGCCGCGCGAGGGTCAGCGTGTTGACCCGTGCGAGGTCGTGGACCACTGCGGCATAAGTGGCGGCGTCGAGATCATCGGCGTCCATCAGCTCTTCGGCGGTGGCGCGCGCGGCGAGCATCAGCCGGTCCAGCCGAAGCGGAGCCCCTCGGCAGCCAGGCCCGGGCCAAAAGCCAGGGCGACGCCGCTTCGCGGCTGACGTGCGAACAATCCCGCAAGCACGAACATGAGCGTCGACGAGGACATGTTGCCGTTTTCGCTCAGCACCGCACGGGATTCGGCGAGTGCATCCCGGTCCAGCTCCAACGCGGTCTCGACGGCGTCGAGAATCGATCGTCCGCCGGCATGGATCGCCCAGGCGTCGATCGCCGCAGCATCGACGCCGCCCGTCAATGCAGCACGCGTCACCGGAACGGCAAGAGCTTCGGCAATGCGTCCGGGCACTTCGCCGGACAGATGCATGGCAAAGCCGGTATCGCCGATGTGCCATTCAATGAGGCCGGCGCTGTCGGGCAGGGAGGCGGCAAAGGGTGCGTCGAGGGCGAGCCCCGGTCCCGCGCCTTCGACGATGGCGGCGGCTGCTCCATCGCCGAACTGCAGCATCGCGAGCAGCGGCTCGAGTCCGGTTGCCGGTTGCAGGTGCAAGGTCGACAGTTCGACGGTCACGACCAGCACTCGGGCACCGGGTTCGGAACGCACGATGTGGCGCGCCGTCTTGAGCGCCGTCACCGCGGCATAGCAGCCCATAAATCCGATCAGCACGCGTTCGACCGAAGGATCGAGACCCAGCCGCGCCGCGAGCACCTGGTCCAGACCCGGCGCGGTGAACCCCGTGCAACTCGCGACGACGATATGGGTGATGCCGTCCATGGTCCCCAGTTTGGCGATCGCGCTCATCGCCAGAACGGGGGCATGTTCGGCATACAGCGCCATCCGTGCCGAGGTCGGCGGCATCAGGCCATCGGCATAAAAGCCTTGGGGTCCGACCGGAGAACCACCGTCATCGGATTCGGGCAAAACCGACCAGCGGTGGCCGATGCCCGATCGGGCAGCCATGCGGTCGAACACCGCGGCTTCGCGCGCGTCGGCCAGACGCGTTCTCGCCCAGCCGATAAACGCCGAATGGATGTCGTGAGACGGAGTTGCGCCTGCAATGCCGGTGATTCGGGGCAGTGGTGGCGAGGGGGAGGCCGGCACGGGTGTTATTCTCATCATCGGCGGAACGCGCGACGAAGCGTTCGGGATACAACATGGCGTAGTTAACGACTCATTGAAAGCCGTCGCGTTATTGCACGGTCATGACCTGGCGCCCGCTTTCTGCCCTCATGCTGCTGCTCACCGCTGCACCGCTGGCGGCGCAATGTCGGCTTTGCGCGCCGCAAGCAGGCGCGACTCGCGTCGAGGATGCGCGTCCCTTGGTGATCGAGGTCGAGACGGCGCTGGATTTCAGCCGGGCTGCCGGCGCCGGGGCCGGCGGCAGCATTTCCATCGACGAACGCACGGGGACACGGCGTGTGACCGGCCTGACCGACCTCGGCGGCCTTGCCATCAAGGGCAGCGTCCGCCTGACTGGGGAGCCGTTCCGGCATGTTCGGGTCAGTCTGCCGCCCACGGCGCGCCTCGTCTCGCCGGACGGCAGCAGCGCCCAGGCCGAAGACCTGCGCACCGACCTGCCCGCCGACCCGATGCTCGACGGGTCGGGCGAACTGCGCTTCACCTTCGGGGGCCGGCTGGTCGTATCGGGCCCCGCCGCGGGCGAATTCCGCGGCCGCATTCCCATCATCGCGGACTATCAATAGCGAAGATCAATCGCTTAGCCGGGCGACGCAAAACCGGCTAGATCGTTGATGCGCCGTTTACCATTGGCTGAAATCGTTCCTGAAGGCCCGGTCTGCATAAGTCGGCGTCGTGAACAGGGCGTGGGGCTCTGCCACGCCGACTTTGACCACACCTTTCGGGGGACCAAACCACCATGACCAAGACATTCAAGGCGCTTGCGCTGACCGGCCTCGTTGCGCTGGGCTTCAGTGCTTCGGCTGCCAACGCAGCGACCGCGACGGCCACTGCCAAGGCGAGCATCCTCAAGCAGATCACCGTCACCAAGACGGCCGACCTGGACTATGCGACGATCGTGACCGGCACGGCCGCCTCGACGGTTGCCATCACCCCTGCCGGCGCGCGCACCTGCGGTACCGGCCTGGTCTGCACGGGCACGGCCGCAGCGGCGGCGTTCACCGTCGTCGGGACTGTCGGCTCGGTTGCCAACGTAACGGTGCCGACGACGGTCACGCTCACCTCGGGCGCCAACACCATGACCTCGACGCTGGTCGCTTCGGCCTCGACGCTGACGCTGGCCGCGAGCAACACGCTGTCGGTCGGCGGCACGTTGTCGGTCGGTGCGTCGCAGCCCGACGGCGTCTATACCGGCAGCTTCACCGTTTCGGTCGACTACCCGTAATCGATCGATCCGTTTCGAAAGGCCCGTCGCCCCCCGGGGCGGCGGGCCTTTTCTATGCGGCAGGGTTACCGCAATTTTAACCCGTTTTGGCTAGGTATTCGAGGACTGCTCAATGGACCGGACCAGCCATGAAATTCACCCGTACGCTCGCGATTGCCCTGGCCGCATCGGCACAACCGGCGCTCGCCGCCGGCGACCTGCTGGTCGCGCCGACCCGAGTCGTCCTCGAAGGGGGACGCGGCACCGAAGTCATTCTCAACAACGTCGGCAACGCCCAGGCTACGTATAGGATCTCGCTCGAACTGCGACGGATGACGAAGGACGGGCGGCTGGAGGAAGTCGTCGCGGGCACCGAATCCGAAAAGGAAACGGCGACGCTCGCCATGGTAAGCTATGCCCCCCGTCGCGTGACCCTGCCGCCCAACCAGCCGCAGGTCATTCGCGTCGGCGCCCGGATCTCGCCGGACTTGCCCGATGGCGAATATCGCGCACATATGCTGTTCCGGGCGGTCCCCGACGCGCAACCCGTGGTCGAAGGTCCGCGCCAGGGCGTGTCGATTTCGCTGACGCCGATCTATGGGGTGACCATTCCCGTGATCGTGCGAAAGGGTGCGCTGCACGCGAGTGCCGCGATTTCGAATCTTCATTTCGTTCGCGACGGCGGTCAGACATCGCTTGCGTTCGACTTGGCGCGCAGCGGCGACCGCTCGGTCTATGGCCGCATTCGGGTGACCAAGGCGGGCACCGCGAAACCCGTTTACGAAGCGCGCGGCATTGCCGTCTATGCCGAACTCTCCAGCCGCAGCGTCGCGCTGCAGCTCCCGCCCGAGGTGGCTGCCGCCATGGCCGGGCCCGTGACGGTCCAGTACCTCGAGGACAATGATACCGGCGGCCTTATCGCCGAAGCGCAGGGCGTGCTGCGCTAGGGCGGGGCGGACGAGGCGGTTCCGATGGTCCTGTGGATGCGAACGGGGCTGGCGGCACTGGCCGCCGCGGCGTCGCTCGCCCACGCCGTGCCCGCGCGGGCGTGGACGCCGAATGCCGACGATGCACTGCTTTTCGACGTGCGTACCGGGCCGTACAGGGTCGGCGACGGCGTGCGCGGCTACACCACGCCCACCGGCGTCTGCGTCGATCTCGCCGATGTCCTGATCGCGCTCGATATCCCGATCCGTCTCGACAAGAAGTCGCGCCGCGCGACCGGCTGGGCGTTTGACGAACGGCGAACGGTAACGATCGACCGGGCGAGCGGCATAGAACAAATCATGAACAATCAGGCAAAAGTCGCACAGGACGACATCAGGGACACGTCCGAGGGATGGTGCGTCGCGACCACGGCGCTGTCGCGCTGGTTCGGCGCAAGCTTTGTTGCCGATACCAGCAATGCGCTGCTGATCGTCAAGTCGGATCGGAAACTGCCGCCCGAGGCAGCTGCCGAACGGCGCGCGCGTGCCGCAACGGCCCGGCCGGAGGTGGCTTTCGACCTTGCCAGGCTTCCGCAGTCGCGGATCAGTTTCAAGGGCGTGAAGGCGCCCGCCGTCGATGTCGTCGCCAGCATCGGCGGCCTGCGCGACCATCGCAGCGGTAACCGCGTCGATGCACAATATGAGGTGTATGCGGCGGGCGAAGCGGGTCCGGTGGCGTACAATGCCCGGCTGTCCTCGGATCGCAGCGGCATACCGTCGACATTCCGTGTCCAGGCCTATCGCACCGATCCCAAGCGCGGGCTGCTCGGGCCGCTCAAGGCAACCACGGTCGCGCTGGGTGATGTCGAGGGCTTTTCGACCCCGCTCGTTTCAGTCTCGAGCGCCGGGAGGGGTGCGATGATCACCAATCGCCCGGTCGAACGGTCCGATCGGTTCGACCGCATCGACCTGCGCGGCGAATTGCCGCGCGGCTGGGATGCCGAACTCTACCGCAACGGCCAGCTGATCGCGTTCGCGCAAGATCGGGCCGACGGGCGCTACGCCTTCCTCGATGTCGCACTTCAATACGGGCAGAATCGCTTCGAGGTCGTGCTCTACGGTCCGCAGGGGCAGGTCCGTCGCGAGATCAAGAGCGTGCCCGTCGGCTTCGACAGCATCCCGCCACGACAGACGTTCTATTGGGCCGGGATCGACGAGGACGGTCGCGATCTCATCGATCTGTCGCATGGACCAAGTTTCGGGCGTGGCGGGTGGCGTGGCACCTTCGGCATCGAGCGCGGGCTCAATGCCAAGACATCCGTCGCAGCCTTTGCCCATAGCCTGATGATCGACGGACTTTCGCGGCAGAATTACGTCGAGGGCGCGCTCAGGCGGGCGCTGGGCTCGGCGCTCGTCGAACTTTCGGGTTCGGCAGCGCTCGGCGGTGGCTATGCGCTGCGTGCCCAGGCGCTCGGCGAGATCGGGCGGACGCGCTATACGGTGGAGAGCATCTGGGCGGACGGGTTCCGCTCCGACCGGTTGCAACCCGGCGTGACGGGGCTGCATTCGGTCAGCCTCGACCAGCTTTTCGGGAGCGGCAGTGCGACAATACCAGTCAGTATCACAGGTCGGCTGACGACGCGATCGTCCGGAACCGACACGCTCGACCTCGCTTCCCGGATCTCGGCAAATGTCGGCCGTGTGTCGCTGACGGGCGAAGTTCGATGGCGTGACGATCTCGTGAAATTCGGGGTCGATCCGCCGGGCGTCCTCGATTCGGGGTTGCTCGCCAACGCGCGCATCGGTCGCGTCCGCTTGCGCGGCGAGGCGCGCTTTCGGCTGTCGCCCGAGACGCGCTTCGACAGCGCAACGGTCGTCGGCGAATGGTCGGCCGGCAAACATGCCGACCCCTATGGCGACGGGCTCGCGTCATGGCGCGCCGAACTCGGCTACGACCGGGGACTAGGCCGCGGTCGGGTCGGGCTCGGCTATGTTCGACGATTCGACCGGCTGGCGCTCACCGCGAGCGCGGAGGCGGCAACCGACGGGTCGCTGGCCGCTGGCCTGAACCTGGCTTTCAGCCTGGGCCCCGACCCCCGCGGCGGCGGCATTCGCATGTCGTCGGAAAAACTTGCCACGCGCGGCACCGCGCTGGTCAGGGTCTATCGCGACCTGAACGCCGATGGAAAACGTGATCCGGGCGAGCCGTGGGAAAAGGACGTCGCGGTGACGGCGGGACGCGTGCCGGTCGACCGACCCACGAATAATCGCGGCGAAGCCTTGGTCGACGGGCTGGAACCCTTCCAGCCTGTCCTGATCGGCATCGATGCCGGCTCCCTGCCCGATCCCATGGTCCAGCCCTCGCTGCCGGGCATGGTCGTGACCCCCCGACCGGGGGTCGTCGCCGTCGTGGAACTGCCACTTGTGGGTGCCGGGGACATCGACGGGACACTGGTGCGCACCGGGGGCGGATCGATCGAGGGGGTCGATCTCGAGCTGCTTGACGCCGAACGCCGCGTCGTCGCGCGGACGCGCTCGGATTACGACGGGTTCTTCCTGTTCGATCGCGTGGCTTATGGCCGGTATACGGTGAGGATCGGCCAGCTTTCTGCCGATGCGGTCAGATTGTCGCCCATGCTGCCGGGGGTGGCCGTCGTCGCAGACAAACAGCCGTCGGTCCATCTGGGGGCGATTGCGGCCGCACCAGCCGCAATTCGTGCAGCCGGGAAATAGAAGTTCGCCCCGTGCGCTGCGTGCCCGCGAGGACCACAGCCCCACACCCAAACTCCGGTAAAAGCGTTTTTGCCCGAATGAGCCCGCCCGGCCCGCTCGCCGCCGCTTCCCGGGGCGGGCACAGCGGATTGATCGGGCTATGGGCGCTGAAACCGGCTCCGCCGATCTACAGCGCGCCCGGACTGGTGCGGTCGAGAAGACTCGAACTTCCACGGCCTTTCGGCCACAACGACCTCAACGTTGCGCGTCTACCAGTTCCGCCACGACCGCACAGTCAAGCACTCCGGCCCGACGGACTGGAGGAGGTAGGAGCGGCGCCCTAGCAAAGCGATGCGGTCCCCGCAATGGGGCGCGTGTCGCACGCAGCGGCCGACGCTATTTTGCCGTTGCCCCTATGAAAACGAACTTCATCTTCACCGCATTGCGCGGCGGATTGACGGTCGCGGAATCGAACGAGACCGACTTGCGCGGTCCCAGCGTCGCCGCCGGCCGGGGGATCGTCCAGCTATAGACGACGCGTCCGCCCGCATCGCGCATCTCGACAAGGATGTCGTACATGGGCTGGTCGGTGTCGGTAGGATTGATCACCCTACCCGACACGGGCTGCACCACGGCCCCGCTCGCCTGCGTCCGCGGCGCATCGGCCTTTGCCATGATCAGCAGGGGCACGTCGAACTCGGCGCCGCCGAGGCCGAACAGCGCCAGGACACGCGCCGGGCCATAAACAGCGACCGCGCCGCCGATCGACACGAGGACGAGTGCGATGGCGGCAGCATAGATCGTCCACATCCGCGCCGGATTGCGGCGAGGTCGAAACGGAGGTTCATGGGCGTACGCGTCGAATTCGGCCTCTCCGGCAGTTTCGGGCGCGGCTTCGGACGGGGATGCCTCCGAAAGGCGCGATCCGACAGCCGTCGCGGGCGCAGCGACGGGCAACGGCGAGGATGCCGGCTCGGCGAATGCCGCTCGTTCGACCAGATCGCGTGGCGGATCATAGGCCGGCGGGTCCTGGAACCAGCTGTGCCGGCACGAGGCGCAACGGACCTGCCGCCCGGACGGCCCGACAGCGGTGTCGGGCACCACATAGCGGGTGCGACAGGCAGGGCAGGACAGGATCACAGCGGTAAGCGCCTCATAACTCTCGCTGGTAAAGCACCCTTGCCGCCATGCTGGCAAGGGCAGGCATGTTCGGTCGCACGACGTTCGGCTTTACGGACACGCCCCGCACGTGCGATTGGCGCAGCAACAAGGGATAGCTGACGCACACGCAGATGGCCAATATCGTCCAGTTCGACAATGTAGGCCTGCGCTATGGCACGGGGGCGGAAACGCTGTCCGACCTGTCCTTTTCCCTGGCGAGCGGCAGCTTCTATTTTCTGACCGGCCCGTCCGGCGCGGGGAAGACCTCGCTGTTGAAGCTCCTCTATTTGGCACAACGCCCAAGTCGCGGCGCGATCCGGCTGTTCGGCGAAGACCTGGTGACCATGCCGCGCAACCGGTTGCCGAAGCTTCGCCGCCGAATCGGCGTCGTGTTCCAGGATTTCCGGCTGGTGCCGCATCTATCCGCCTTCGACAATGTCGCGCTGCCGTTGCGGCTGGCCGGGACCGACGAGCGCGAGATCGCTGCGCCGGTCGAGGAAATGCTGGCATGGGTCGGCCTGTCCGACCGGTCCTCGGCGCGCCCGGCGACGCTGTCGGGGGGGGAGCAGCAGCGCGTGGCCATCGCACGCGCCGTCATTGCGCGACCCGACGTGCTCGTGGCCGACGAGCCGACCGGCAATGTCGACCCCGACATGGCGCTGCGCCTGCTTCATCTGTTCGACGGTCTCAACAGGCTGGGGACGACCATCGTCGTCGCCACGCACGACATGCACCTCATCGGACGCATCCCGTCGGCGCAGATGATGCGACTGGACAAGGGGCGCCTGTCCGATCCTACCGGAAGCCTGCGCTACCCGCCGCAATCCACGGAAGCCGCGCTATGACCGCCGCCGTGGACGGCGCGCCGCGCCGCGTTCTGCCGGAGGGGCGGTTTGCCGGCCCGATGCCCTGGGTCATTGCGATCATGATGTTTCTGGCCGTTCTGGCCGCCGCCGCCGCACTGGCCATCACCCATGCCGCCACCGCCATGCAGGGCGCTATCGCCGGACGCGTCACGGTCCAGCTGGTCGAGGCCAATCCCGACATACGCGCGCGCGAGCGTGTCGCCATCGTCGCCGAACTGAGGCGCCATTCCAACGTGACGGAAGTCACCGAAATCGGTGATGCCGAGGTGCGCGACTTGCTCACGCCCTGGCTCGGAGCCGACGGCCTCGACAGCGAGCTGCCCGTGCCCGCGCTGATCGACGCCACATTGGCCGATAGTTCGCCCGCAGCCGTCGCCGATATCAAGCGGACGGTTCAGGCGGTGGCGGCGGGGGCCCGGATCGATCGGCATGCCGACTGGCTCGGGCCGCTCGGCGGGCTGCTCCAGACATTGCGCTGGCTTGCCGTCACCCTCGTCGTGCTGACGGCAACGGCGACGGCCGCCGCGGTTATCCTCGGCGCGCGGGCCGCGCTCGACCAGCATCGCGCGACGATCGACGTCATGCACCTCATGGGGGCAACCGACCGGCAGATCTCGCGCCTGTTCGAACGCCGCGTGGCGCAGGATGCCGTATCCGGGGCAGCCCTGGGCTTCGCCGTCGCGCTCGTCGCGCTCATCGTTCTCGGCTGGCGAATCAGCGCGGTCGATTCGGCGCTCGTCGGGAGCGGGACGCTGGGCTGGCTCGACTGGGTATTGGTCGCACTGCTTCCCGTCGCCGGCGTGGGCGTTGCCATAGCTGCCGCGCGCTTCACGGTCCTGCGCTCGCTGGCACGGATCCTGTGATCCGCCTCGTCGTCCGCCTCGCAGCCCTTGCCCTGCTCGCCTGGATGCTGGGATTCGTCGCGTTCGTGGTGCTGCTGCCGCGCCCTGCCGACCCGACGCTCAGAACCGACGTCATCGTCGTCCCGACCGGCGGGGCGGGGCGGACGGCGCGCGGCGCCGAAATCCTCGCCGCCGGCAGCGCACGGCGCATGTTCATCAGTGGCGTCGCCGCCGCGACGAAAGGCCATGAGATCGCCGCTCAGAATCACCTCGACCGTCGGCTCTTCGCCTGTTGTGTCGACCTGGGGCACGAAGCGAGCGATACGCGATCGAACGCCGAAGAGACCGCCGCCTGGCTGCGCACGCGCAAGGCCCGCAGCGTCCGGCTGGTGACCACCGACTGGCATATGCCGCGTGCCCGTTTCGAACTGGACCAGGCCGTGGATGCGAATGTCCACATCATCGACGATGCCGTCGACAGCCAGGCGGACTTCAGCGTGCTGATGCGCGAGTACAACAAATATCTGCTGCGTCGCGTGGCGGTGGCCGCGGGATGGTGAGCCTGTTGCGCTCGATCGTCTACACGATCGTCTTCTACCTCGGCAGCGTCGTCTATACGGTCGCATCCTTTGCCAGCATCCCGTTCGGACGACCGGTCATCTATTATGCGCCGCGCGGATGGGCGCAGTTTCATTCCTGGTGCATGCGCTGGCTGCTCGGGATCCGCGTCGTCGTCGAGGGCCAGCTCCCCCAAACGGGCGCCATCGTGGCCTTCAAGCACGAATCGATGCTCGAAACGACCGAAGTGCTGCGCCTGTTCGATCGGCCGGCGGTGGTCTTCAAGGCCGAGTTGCTGAAGATTCCGCTCTGGGGTCCCGCAGCCCTTGCGCATGGCGTGATCCCCGTCGCGCGTGAAACGGGGGCTACCGCGCTCCGGCGGATGCTGAAGGCCGGACGCGACGCCATCGCCGAAGCCCGCCCCGTGATCATCTTCCCCGAAGGCACGCGCGTTCCGCACGGCGAGATGGCCCCGCTTCGCCCCGGCGTCGCCGGACTTTATAAGGCGCTCAACCTGCCCGTCGTGCCCGTCGCGCTCGACAGCGGTCGCTTGTGGAAGCGCCGCGGGTTCGTGAAGCACGCGGGCGTCGTCACCTTTCGCGTCGGTGAAACGATTCCCACCGGCTTGCCCCGCGAGCAGGTGGAGGAACGGATCCATGCCGGAATCAACGCCCTGAACGTCTGAACTGCGCGGTCTTCAGTGGTCGCCGCGGCCGAAATCGGGGCGCGCATCGTCCTGCCCCTGTTCGATGATCGACCGCCGCACGGCCCGCGTCCGGGTGAACAGGTCGAACAGTGCGTCGCCGTCGCCCCATCGGATCGCGCGCTGCAGCGCGGTCAGGTCCTCGCTGAAGCGCTGCAGCATCTCGAGCACGGCGTCCTTGTTGGTCAGGAACACGTCCCGCCACATGACGGGGTCGGACGCCGCGATGCGGGTGAAGTCGCGAAAGCCGCCCGCCGAATATTTGATGACTTCGGACTGGGTCACGCTTTCCAGGTCGGACGCCGTGCCGACGATCGTATAGGCGATCAGATGCGGCAGGTGGCTGGTGATCGCCAGAACCAGGTCGTGATGCGCCGGGTCCATGATCTCGACGTTCGACCCCAGCCGCTCCCAGAACGTCGACACCCGTGCGACAGCCGCATCGGGGGTACCGGCCCTCGGGGTCAGGATGCACCAGCGTTGATGGAACAGCGCGGCAAACCCCGCTTCGGGGCCGCTGCGTTCGGTACCGGCAACCGGATGCGCGGGGACGATGATATTGTTCGGCAGCGCGTGCGCCAACGACTCGACAACGCCCGCCTTCGACGATCCGACATCGCTGATGATCGCGTCCGGGGGTACGTCCGGCGCCAGCGCGGCGGCGACTTCGCCCATCGCCCCGACCGGCACGCACAGGATGATCAGGTCGGCATCGATGACCGCTGCTCCCGGCGTGTCCGCCACGTCGTCGCAAAGCTGCAGCGCACGTACCACGTCGCGCACTTCGGCATTGGCATCGTGCCCGGTCAGGCGGACGGTGGGCATCGATGCGCGCACGGCGCGGGCAATCGACGATCCGATCAGGCCCAGCCCGATGATTGAGACGCGGTCGAACGGCAGCATCCGGCCGCGCTAGCCGGATGATGCTTGCGCTGTCCAGTCAGGCACCCTAGCCGCGCGGACATGGACGAACGTTTCGGCCTCAATCGCCGCGTGACCTTGCCCGGACCGCTCGCACTGGATGGCGGCGGGATGCTGGCGCCCGTCGAGCTCGGCTACGAGACATACGGGGCGCTCGACGCTGACGGATCGAATGCCATCCTGATCTGTCATGCGCTCACCGGCGACCAGCATGTCGCCAGCACCCATCCCATCACGGGCAAGCCCGGCTGGTGGGCACGTATGGTCGGGCCGGGTCGGCCCATCGACACCGATCGCTTCTGCGTGATTGCCGCGAACGCCATCGGGGGGTGCATGGGATCCTCGGGCCCGCAAAGCCTGGCACCCGACGGTCTGCCCTATGCGATGCGCTTTCCCGTGATCACGGTCAGCGACATGGCGCGCAGCCAGACAATGCTGATGGATCATCTCGGCATCCGGCGCCTTCATGCCGTCGTCGGCGGATCGATGGGCGGCATGCAGGCGCTGAGCTGGGCGGCGCACTTCCCCGAACGGGTCAGTGCCGCCCTGATCATCGCCTCGACCGCCAAGCACAGCGCCCAGAACATTGCCTTTCACGAAGTGGGACGCCAGGCGATCATGGCCGACCGCAACTGGCGCGGCGGCGATTATTATGCCGATGGCGTGTCGCCGGCGGCGGGGCTCGCGGTTGCGCGCATGGCCGCGCACATCACCTATCTTTCCGAAACGGGGCTGACCGAAAAATTCGGGCGGCGCCTGCAGGAACGCGACGCCAAGACGTTCGGGTTCGACGCCGATTTCCAGGTGGAAAGCTATCTGCGCCACCAAGGGATCAGCTTTACCGACCGCTTCGATGCCAATTCCTATCTCTATATCACCCGCGCGATCGATTATTTCGACCTCGCCGAGGAATTCGGCGGGCGCTTGGCGCACGCGTTCAAGGACAGCGGCACACGCTTTGCCATCGTCAGTTTCGATACCGACTGGCTCTACCCCACCGCCGAATCGAAATCGATCGCCCACGCCTTGAACGCCGCCGGGGCGCCCGTCAGCTTCGTCGAACTTTCAAGCCCTTATGGCCATGACGCCTTTTTCCTCGACGTGCCGGCGCTCGACCGGGTCGTTGCGGGCTTTTTGTGCGCGGACTGCTGATGCCCTTGCGTGCGGATCTCGGCATCATCGCGGCGCATGTACGGGCTGGTGCGCGCGTCCTCGACGTCGGCTGTGGCGACGGTGCGCTGATGGTGGAACTGCGCGCAAGGGGCTGCGACGCGCGCGGGATCGAAATCGACGGGACCGACGTCACGTCGGCGCTCGAACGCGGCCTGTCGGTCATACAGGGCGATGCCGACACCGACCTGGCCGATTATCCTGACGCCAGCTTCGACTATGCCATCCTGAGCCAGACCCTGCAGACGACGCGACGGCCCGATCTCGTCATCGACCAGCTGCTGCGGATCGGCGAGCGCGCGTTCGTTTCCTTTCCCAATTTCGCGCAGTGGCGCATCCGGCTGGCCTTGATGTTCGGCGGCAGAATGCCGGTGACGCGGCAGCTTCCTTCGCGGTGGTACGACACGCCGAACATCCACCATGTCACGATCGACGACTTTCGCGGCTTCCTGAGCGAGCGTGGCGTCCGGATCGAAGACCAATGGTTCCTGCGCGACAACCGCAGGGTATCGAGCGCGGCAGCGAACATCTTCGCCGAGCACGCCGTCTTCCTGCTATCGCGCCAGCCCGCGGCGTAGCAGCGCATTCACGGCGCTCGCCACCCGATCCAGATCGGCTGTATCGTCCATGACGCCATAGCGCAGACCGAGAAACACGTTCATGCCCATGATGGCCCAGGCCTCGATCTCGCCGATGCCGTCGCGCAATTCTCCCTTTTCCGACCCCTGCCGCAGGCGTGCGCCGATGCGCGTGGCCGCGCTCTCGTAATGGGCGCGGTAACTTGCCGGATCGACGAACTCGGCCTCGTCGATAATCCGATAGAGTTCGCGGTGTTCACGCGCGAATCCGATGAAGGACGCCAGCACCGCCTGTTCGCCGTCGAGAACGGTGGTCGCTCCCTGACTTGCCGCAGCACCGACGAGCCCGACCTGGGTGCTCATGTCGCGCACGAGCGCGCGGAACAGTTCGTCCTTCGAACTGAAATAGGTGTAGAAGCTGCCGAGCGCGACGCCGGCGCGGCTGGTGATGCCCACGATCGAGGTTTCGTGGAAGCCGCGCGTTCCGAACTCGATGGCGGCCGCATCCAGGATCGCGCGATGGGTGCGACGCCCGCGCTCGGTACGCGGCGTCTTGTCGCCGTCAGAGGCCGTTGCGACTGTTGCCATCGCGCCACGCTCGCTCATCAATTGATCCCCGGACCAGAGGCCGCTTCATTGCATAGTTGAAACATGGTTCAACTTTCACTATTCGCACTTCCCAACGAGCGCAAGATGTCCCGCGCCACACAGGGGAGAACTTAAATGGCCAACCGGTTCCGCATTGCACTGTTTTCCGGTGTCGCGCTTATGAGCGTGACGGCAGTACCCGCGATTGCCCAGCAGCCCGCAGACACCGCAGCCGGTGACGGCGACATCGTCGTTACGGCGCGTCGCCGCGAGGAAAGCCTGCTGCAGGTGCCGGTCGCCGTGACCGCCTACTCGGCACAGGCCCTCGAGCGCACCGGTGCGACCGATCTGACCGACATCCAGAACACGACGCCCAACACGACGCTGAAGGACGCACGCGGGACCAATTCGACCCTCGCCGCATTCATCCGCGGCGTCGGCCAGCAGGATCCGGTACCGGGTTTCGAGGCCGGCATCGGCATCTACCTCGACGACGTCTATCTCAACCGGCCGCAGGCGGCCGTTCTCGACATTTACGATGTGGAGCGGATCGAGGTCCTGCGCGGACCGCAGGGGACGCTTTACGGTCGCAACACCATCGGCGGCGCGGTCAAATATGTCACCAAGCGCCTGCCGGACCATTTCGAGGTCAACGTCAAGGGCACCTATGGGTCGTACAACCAGGCCGACGGGATCATCAGCGTCGCCGCACCGATCGGCGCCGGGTTCAAGCTCGGCGTGTCGGGCGCGCGCCTGACGCGTGATGGCTTCGGCCGCAACCTCAACCTGAACATTCCCAACTACAACAAAAACATCTGGGCGGGGCGCGCGACGCTGGAATTCCAGACACCCGACAGCGCCATGTCGATCCGCCTCACGGGCGACTATACCCATGACAAGTCGAGCGCGCGCAACGGACACCGGCTGATTCCGGGCATCTTGTCGGGCACACCGGTGCTCGCCAATGTCTATGATACGCAGGCCGGACTCAACAATCCGGCCGAGGATATCTGGGCGGGCGGGCTGTCGCTCGTTGCCGAGGCGCATCTCAGCGACGCCGTCACGTTCAAGAGCATCAGTGCGTGGCGCAAGGACCGGTCCTACACGCCGATCGATTTCGACTCGTTGCCCGCCGTCGATGTCGACGTTCCAGCCGTCTATCGCAACGAACAGATCAGCCAGGAATTCCAGTTCGCCTACAAGAGCGAAAAGCTGAACGGGATCATCGGCTATTATTATCTCGGCGCCAAAGCGGCGACCAAGTTCGACGTGCTGCTGTCGACGACCTTCCCCAATTTCAACGCCAACACGACCGGCGACGTCCGCACGGAGACGTCTTCGTTCTTTGGCGATTTCACCTATGACGTCACGCCCCAGATCAGTGTTTCGCTGGGCGGGCGCTATACGATCGACAAGCGCGACTCGACCATCTTCAAGGGCAATTTCCTCGGCATCTCGAGCGAATTCGGGGGCACGCCGGTCGCTTTCGGTGCACCGTCGACAAACTTCAACGGCAGCGCGATCTTCCGCAAATTCACCCCGCGCGCGTCGATAAGCTTCAAGCCCAACGACAACCACATGATCTACGCGTCCTATTCGGAAGGCTTCAAGGGCGGCGGATTCGATCCCCGGGGTGCCGGTACCTCCGCCCCCGACGTCAACCAAGACGGCGTGCGCAGTTACCAGGAAATCTACAACTATCTGCTTTTCCGCCCGGAAACGGTCAAAAGCTATGAAATCGGGTGGAAAGGTTCGGCATTCGACCGTCGCCTCACCTGGGCGCTCGACGGTTTCTATTCGGACTACAGCGACGTCCAGGTCCCCGGTTCGGTCGGCTGCATCATCAACGGCCAGCCCAACTTCTGCGGCATCACGACCAACGCCGCCAAGGCGCGTATCAAGGGCATCGAGCTCGAAACCGCCGCCGTGCTGGCGCGGGGCTTTGCCGGGGCCGGATCGTCGATCACGTTCAACGGCACGCTTGGCTATATGGACGCCAAGTACAAGACCTTCATCGGCCCGACCGGCGTCGATGTCGCCAATGTCCGGGTATTCCAGAACACGCCCGAATGGACGGTCAGCGGCACGGTAGGCGCAGCCCTGCCGGTCGGCTCCGGCCTGCTCAACGCGTCTGGGACGGCGTCCTACCGCAGCCTTACCCACCAGTTCGAGACGGCGACGCCGTTTCTCGACCAGCCCGGCTACACGCTGTTCGACGCGAATCTGAACTACAGCTTTGGCGAGGGCAGATATTCCATCGGCGTGCACGCGAAGAACCTGACCGACGTCCGTTACAAGACCGCGGGCTATCAATACATCGCCTCGACCATTGCCGGCGTGCCGATCCTTACGCCGGCCGGCGGCTATACCCCGACCTTGGGCAAGGAAGGTATCGCCACCGCCTTCTACGGCAATCCGCGCCAGATCTTTGCGACCGTCGGCATCAAGTTCTGACGCAGACGTTCATGCGGAACGCGCGCGACGTGCCGGGGGCGATTTCGATCACCCCCGGCTTGTCGCGGAGGTCGCCCGTAAAGCCGATCGGATCCGCATAGCCGGCCCAGGGCTCGATGCACAGAAACCCGGCGCCGGGCTTGGTCCAGATGCCGAGCTGGGCCGTATCGGGAAACGCGATGTCGAGCCGCGCGCCTGCGGGCGCGCCGTAGCTCAATCGGCGGCTGGCCAAATCGGTCCAGATCAGCGCGTCGTCGGTAAACAGGTCATCGGCCAGCGAGAGCCGGTTGCCGTCGACCGGCGAGGGGCGGGGATGCGGGTCGACGAGCCCCTCCGGGGTCAGCTGTCGCAGCGTCCCTTCCTCGGGATGCTCAAAGACGACGGCATGGGCAGCCCGGTCGCCCCCGGGCAGCGGCCAGGCAAAAGCGGGGTGAAATCCAAAACTTGCCGGCATGGGCGCGCGCCCGGGATTGTGCACCAGCGCCGTCATCGACAGGCAGTCGCCATCGAGCGCAAAGTCGACGCCAAGTTTGAACGCGAACGGATAGGTCCTGCGCGTCACGTCGCTGTCGGTGAGCCTGAAGCGCGCCGATGCGGCGTCATGGCGCACGACCTCGAACCGCGAACGTCGCGCAAAGCCGTGCTTTTCCATCGTAAAGGCCCGACCGTCGACATGCAGCCGGTCATCGTTCAGCCGTCCGACGATCGGGAACAGCAGCGGCGCACGCCCCGCCCAGAAGGCCGGATCGCCCGACCAGATGAATTCACGCCCCTGCACATCGGTCAGCGACTGTAATTCGGCCCCCTGGGGGTCGATCCGTGCCGTCAGCCGGTCCGAGGCGATGCTGATCACCGCGCTCGGACCTTGGCCCAGGCATCGACAACGGCGGCAACGCTGGTGTCGGCTTCAGCCCTGCTCGTCGCGATGGAACAGACCGACGCCCGCATCACCCACTGCCCCCGCCACTGCGCTGCGCCGAAAAAGGCGACGGCGTCGTGCTGGATCTGGTCGATCGTTGCCAGGGTCAGGGCATCGTTGTCGCCGAACCGGACCATGAACTGGTTGAGCGTCACCGGCACCACGCTGGCAATGCCCGGCACTTGCGCGAGCCGGGACGCCATATGCGCAGCGAGCGCGCAGTCGCGCTCCACCATTTCCGCAATGCCGGCGCGTCCGAGGGCCTTGATCATCGCCCATGTGGCGAAGCCTCGTGCCCGACGCGACAACTCGGGAACATAGGACGACGGGTCGCGGTCGGCACCCTCGGCAGGCGGCAGATAGCTGGCCGAGACCGCCATGGCGCGGCGGTGCGCCTCGGCGTCGCGGACGATGGCAAAGCCGCAGTCATAGGGCGTCTGCAGCCATTTGTGGCCATCGGTCGCCCAGGAATCAGCGAGTTCGACGCCCGCCGTCAGGTGCCGCCGCGCCGGGGCCGCCTGGGCCCACAGGCCGAACGCACCATCGACATGCGTCCAGATTCCCTTGGCGCGCGCCATCGGCAGGATATCGGCAAAGGAATCGCAGCCGCCGGTGTTGATCTGCCCTGCTTGCAGGACTGCGATCGCCGGCCCGTCGATCCCGGAAACCGCTGCGGCGAAAGCCTCGGGGATCATACGTCCCAGATCATCGCAATCGACCGTGACGACGCGTTTCGCGCCGAGACCCAGGTATTTCAGCCCGGAAAACACCGTCGCATGCGCGTCCGCCCCGATCAGCACGATGATCGGGGGTGCCCCGAACAATCCGTCGGCCTCGACATCCCAGCCGACCCTGCGCAAAACTTCGCTGCGCGCGGCGGCAAGGCACACGAAATTGGCGACGGTCGCGCCCGTAACCACCCCGACCGATGCCTCGCGGGGCAGGTCGAGCAGGTCGAGCACCCATCCCGCCGCGATGTCCTCAACCGCAGAGGCCGCCGGCGCCGCCGTCAGATTGGCCGCGTTCTGGCCCCATGCCGAGGTCAGCCAGTCCGCGGCGACTCCTGCGGGATGCGAATTGCCGATCACCCAGCCGAAAAAGCGCGGTCCCGTCTGCGCGCGGATGCCGGGCGTCGCCCCCTCGACCAGTTCGGCGATGACCGCATCAACATCGGAGCCGTCCTCCGGCAGGGGCGCCGCAAAGAGGTCGCGGATCGTCCGATAGTCGGCGACCGGCGTGTGTGCGGCATCGGCTATCGTCGTGCGATAGGCGATGGCGGTCGCGGCTGCGCGCTCGAGCGCGCGTCGCGACGCTTCATCCACGAAGCGTTGCTCCCAGCTTTGCCGCCGCCGCCACAACCTTCGTCGCAATCGCCGCCAGCTCCTCCTCGGTAAAGCTCTTCTCCGCAGGCTGGAGCGTCACTTCGACTGCAAGCGACTTTTGGCCCTCGGGCACGCCGGTGCCGACGAAGACGTCGAACAGGCGTGCCTCGGTGATCGTCGCCTTGTCGGCGCCCCTGACCGCGCGCACGAGTGCATCGCCCGCCAGATCGGCCGGCACGAGGAAGGCAAAGTCGCGGCGCACGACTTGTAGCGCGGGCGGCGCAAAGGCGCCGCGCATGAATCCGCCGCTCCGCTTCGCCGGTACCGCGTCGAGATAGATTTCGCATGCCGCAACCGCGCCGCTCAGGTCGAACGCCTTGGCAGTGGCGGGGTGAAGCACGCCGAAACTTGCCAGCACCGTCTTCGGCCCCAGCCGCAACGTCCCCGACTGGCCCGGATGATAATGCGCGCCCGCTTCGCCCATGACCTGAAGGTTCTCGACCGGCGCGCCCGCTGCTTCCAGCAAGGCAAGCGCCTCGGCCTTTGCGTCGAACGCATCGAAGGTTTGCGCCTTGCCCGTCGCCCAACCGCGCGCGCTGCGTTCGCCTGCCAGCACGACGCCGGCAGTCAGTTGCTCGCTGTCCGCCAGGTAGCGCCGCCCGATCTCGAACAGCCGCACGCTGTCGGCGCTGCGGCTCAGATTGCGCTGCGCCGCTGAAAGCAGCCCCGGCAGCAGCGACGGACGCATGACCTTCAGCTCTTCCGAAATCGGGTTGGCCAGCGTCCAGTCCCCGCCCCCGAAGGCGTCGGCCTCGGTCTGGCTCACAAAGCTCCAGGTGATTGCCTCGTTCAGCCCGCGCGCCGCCGCGGTCCGTCGAACGCGCCGTTCGACCTTCTGCACCGGCGTCGCCGTCGGTCGCGCTACGCCGTCGGTACGCGGCAGCGGGGTCGACACGATCTCGTCGAGCCCTACGATGCGGACGACTTCCTCGACCAGGTCGGCCGGGCCGTCGACGTCACGCCGCCAGCTCGGGACGGTCACGCTCCAGTCGCCGCCGACGCCGAAGCCCAGGCTTTCGAGGATCGTGCGCTGCCGGTCGGGCGCGACGTCGATCCCGCCCAGGCGCGCGCACAACAGCGGATCGTAGTTCAGCGTCCGCGCCTCGATCGGCGGCGTCCCGACCCGCACGATTTCGGACGGCGTTCCGCCGCAATGTTCGACGATCAGCCCGGTCAGGATCGCGACCGCATCGTCGAGGAACGCGGGATCGACGCCGCGCTCGAACCGTGTCCGCGCGTCGCTGGTCAGCGCCAGCGCCTGGCCTGTCTTCGCGATCCGCTCTGGCGTGAAATAGGCGATTTCGAGCAGGACGTCGGTCGTGTCGTCGGCGATTCCAGAGTGCTCGCCGCCCATGATGCCGGCAATGTCGTGCACTTCGTGGGCATCGGCAATCACGGTCATATCGGGCGACAGCGTGAAGGTCTTGCCGTTGAGCACCGTCACCGTCTCGCCGGCAGTCGCGCGCCGCGCGACGACCGGGCCGGTCAGCTTGGCCATGTCATAGGCATGGGTCGGCCGCCCCAGGTCGAGCATCACGTAATTGGTGATGTCGACGAGCGTCGAGATCGATCGCTGCCCGACGGCTTTCAGGCGGCGTGCCATCCAATCGGGCGCCGTGCCGTTGGTCACGCCGCTGATTGTCCGCCCGTAAAAGGCGGGACAGCCCTCGGGGTCGTCGGTCCGGATCTCGATCCTGGCGGGGCCATTGCCCACGACTTCGGGCACGACCAACGGCTTGAGCGTCCCGAGCCCGGCCGCCGCCAAGTCGCGCGCTATGCCGCGCACGCCCATGCAATCCTGGCGGTTGGGCGTCACCGCCACGTCGATCACCGGATCGTCGATCCCCGCATAGCCTGCGAAAGACGCGCCGACCGGCGCATCTTCGGGCAGTTCGATAATGCCGTCATGTTCGTCGCCGAGTTCCAGTTCGCGCACCGAACACATCATGCCGTTCGATTCGACGCCGCGGATGGCCGCGACCTTCAGCACCATGCCATTGGCCGGCACGACGGCGCCGGGCGCGCCGAACACGCCGACAAGGCCTGCGCGTGCATTGGGTGCGCCGCAGACGACCTGCAATGGCCCGTCGCCTGCGTCGACCGACAGCACCTGCAGCTTGTCGGCCTGCGGATGCGGCGCCGCGGTCAGAACGCGTGCAATGCGGAATGCCGACAGCTTTTCCGCCGGGTTTTCGATGCCCTCGACCTCGAGACCGATCGCGTTGAGCGTGTCGGCGACCTGGCCGACCGTCGCGTCGGTGTCGAGATGTTGTTTAAGCCAGCCGAGCGTGAACTTCATGCCCCCACTCCTCCGGACAGGGTGGGTACGTCGAGCGCGCCGAACCCGTAATGTTTCAGCCAGCGGTTATCGCCGTCGAAAAAGGCACGCAGGTCGTCCATCCCGTATTTCAGCATTGCGAGCCGGTCGACGCCGACGCCGAACGCAAAGCCCGAATAGTCGTCCGGGTCGATGCCGCAGGCGCGCAGGACGCGTGGGTGGACCATGCCGCTGCCGAGCAATTCCATCCAGCCGCCCGTACCGCCCAGTACGCGCTTGCCTTGCACGATGCTGAAGCCGACATCGACCTCGACCGAGGGCTCGGTGAACGGAAAATAGCTCGGGCGCAGGCGCAGCACGATGTCGTCGCGCTCGAAAAACGCCTTCAGGAACGTCTCGAGCGTCCACTTGAGATGACCCAGGTGGATACCCTTGTCGACCACGAGTCCTTCGATCTGATGGAACATCGGCGTATGGGTCGCGTCGCTGTCGGACCGGTAGACGCGCCCCGGCGCGATGATCCGGATCGGCGGCTTTTGCGACGTCATGGTACGAATCTGCACGGGGGAGGTGTGTGTCCGCAGCACCTTCGCCTCTTCGCCGTCGGCAGCTTGCAGATAGAAAGTGTCGTGCATCGCGCGCGCCGGGTGCGTCTCGGGCATGTTGAGCGCAGTGAAATTATGCCACTGGTCCTCGATCTCGGGCCCGGTCGCCACGGCAAAGCCCATGTCGGCGAAGATCTCGGCGAGCTCGTCCATCACCTGGCTGACCGGATGGACGGACCCGCGTGGCATGGCGGGCGCGGGCAGGCTCATGTCGAGGCGCTCAGTCGCGAGGCGTGCGTCGAGTGCCGCGCTTTCCAGCGCAGCCTTGCGCGCGGCGATCGCTTCGGTCGCGGCAACACGCAGCCCGTTGATCCGTGGCCCTTCGGCCTGGCGCTGCTCGGGCGCCATCCCGCCCAACGTCTTCAACAGCGCACTGATCGATCCGCTCTTGCCCAACAGCGCGATGCGTACCGCCTCCAGCGCGTCGAGGTCGGCGGCAGCGGCGATCTGGCTCAGTATTTCGTCTTCGTTCATAGCCCAGCCCCATAAGCAAAAGGGCGCGAGCGGCAACCCGCTCACGCCCTCTTGCGCATCCGTTACGAAGGTCGCGTTATGCCGCGGCAGAAGCCTGGGCGGGCAGCGCGTTCTTCGCCTGCGCGATGATGGTGCTAAACGCCGTGCCTTCATGCATCGCCAGGTCGGCCAGGACCTTCCGGTCGAGTTCGACACCCGCGAGCTTCAGCCCGTGCATGAACTGGCCATAGGTCAGGCCCTCCATGCGCACGGCGGCGTTGATGCGCTGGATCCAGAGCGCACGGAAATTGCGCTTCTTCACCTTGCGATCGCGATAGGCGTATTGACCCGCCTTCTCGACCGCCTGCTTGGCGATACGGATCGTGTTCTTGCGGCGGCCGTAATAACCCTTGGCCTGCTCCAGAACCTTCTTGTGCTTTGCGTGCGTTGTTACGCCGCGTTTTACGCGTGCCATCTATCCGCGCTCCTTATGACAGGCCGTAGGGTGCCCAGGCCTTGACGGTGGCCGTATCGGCCTTCGACAAAAGCTTGGTCCCGCGGTTTTGGCGGATGTACTTGGCATTGTGGCTTATCAGGCGGTGGCGCTTGCCAGCGACGCCGTGCTTCAGCTTGCCGGTCGCGGTGAGCGTGAAGCGCTTCTTCACACCGCTCTTGGTCTTCAGTTTGGGCATTTTCGTCCTTTCGAATGACGTCCCTGAAGTCGCCATGGCAGCCCTTTCAGCCAGGCGATTCGTAGCGGGTCGTGCTTAGAAGTCGGCTCCGGTAGCGGGACCGGCCGGGAAAAGCAAGGGAACTGCGCCCTATCCCGCCCGTTGAACACTTGTCATGGCCGAAGCCGACCCAAAAGTTCCATTGGAAGGGGACGAGCCGCAACCTAGTGACGGTCCGCGCGAGACAGACATTCCGCAAAAGCCCAAGGCCGGCCCTTTACGCTGGGCGTTTCGCATCCTGCTCGGGCTTCTCACCACGATTTTTCTTGCCTGGCTGATTCTCTACATCACCAAGGGCCGCTTCCTTAAACATACGTTCGAACGGATCGCGACGCGCACGCTGGCGCGCGAGGTACAGGTCGGGGGCGATTTCCAGCTTTACTTCGACCCGATCACGATCAAGTTCCTCGCCGAACGGATGACGATCGCCAATCCGGCATGGCGCAATGGCGACTTCTTCCGCGCCGACCGCATCGAGACGCGAATCGCGACATTTCCGCTTATTTTCGGGACCCGGCGCGTGAACTGGCTCGACATGGCCGGCGCACGGCTCGACCTGGCCTGGGATACCGGGCGGCAACGCAATACGTTCACCTTCGGCGATCCGACGAAACCCAAGGCCAATTTCGAACTGCCTGACATCGTGCGCGCTCAAGTCGTCCGGACCACGGTCGATTATGCGGATCCGCTGTTGCTGCTGCAGGCACGCATCCGCGTCGAAACGATCAAGGCGGCGGACACCCGCTTTGCCGATGACATCCGCTTTACCGGCGACGGTACGCTTCGTGCCAAGCCGTTCACGCTTTCGGGACGCCTGCTGTCCCCCAATGTGACCGTGGCGGGCGGTGAAAACCGGCTGGCACTGACGGCGCGGGCCGGCGCGACCACGCTCGACGTCGCAGGCACCTTGCCCGGAGCGACGATCATCGAGGGCGCGCGGCTCAAACTCGTCGCGCGCGGCCCCAACCTCGCCGACCTGCTCGATTTTCTCGGCGTCGCCTTGCCCGACACGCGAACGTACCGGGTCACCTCCGACATGACCAAACAGGGCGGGGCCTATAAGCTGACCCGTATCGCGGGACGCTTCGGCGAGTCCGACCTGTCGGGCAGCGCCACTTTCACCCTGCCTGACAATCGTCTGAAGATCGACGCCGACCTGCGAACGCAGCGCCTGCACATCGTCGATGCTGGCCCCTTCATCGGCTATGATCCCGCACGTCTGGAAAAAGGGCAGGTCACGACCATGGCGGCCGGTCGTCCGCGCTTGCTGCCCGACGCGCCGCTCAAGATAGAGGCGATCAAGCGATTCGATGCCGATGTAAGATATCGGGTCGCGCGCATCGGCGGGGTCGCCATGCCGGTGTCGAACATCGACCTGACGCTCGACCTCGACAAAAGCCTGATGCAGCTCAAGCCACTGACGTTCGATGTGGCGGGCGGCAAGCTGTGGTCGGACATCACGATCGACGCGCGCCGGCCGGCCGTGTTTACCAGTTACGACGTGCGACTGTCGCAAACGCCGCTCGCTGCGCTGCTCGGAAAGTCGGGCGTCGAGGCAGCGGGCGCGAGCGGTTCGATCCGCGCGCGCGCGCAAATGACGGGCACAGGGGATTCCGTCCGCGCGTCGCTTGCCTCGTCGAACGGGCGGATCGCCATCATCATGCCCCAGGGCAGCTTCTGGCAGCGCAATATCCAGCTGTCGGAACTCGACCTCGGCGTTTATTTGCAAAAGCTGCTCGGCGGCGAACTCAAGGAACCGGTCCGCGTCAATTGCGGTCTCATCGCGTTTACCGTGCGCAACGGCGTCGCTGCAGCAGATCCGATCCTCGTTGATACGCGCAAGAACGTCATCCTGGGCCGCGGCGGATTTTCGTTCCGCAACGAAACGCTCGATTTCGCGGTGCGTGCCGACGGCAAGAAGTTCAGCGTCTTTTCCGCCCAGTCGCCGATCGGCCTGAACGGCTATTTCGCCAAGCCTGGCATCAATGTGATCAGCCCCGAGCTGATCGGGCGCGGCGCGGCGGGACTCGGTCTAGCCGCCGCCGCTTCGCCGTTTGCTGCCATCCTCGCCTTCGTCGACGTGGGGGATGCCAAGTCCGCTCAGTGCGGCCCGGTGCTCGCCGGGGCCCGCTCGTCGGCCCAGCGCGATACCATGGGGCGCCCGCGCGACGACGTCGGCCGCGGCACCACGGCCAAATCGGAAGATGGCAGCCGGTCGAAGAGTGAGCGCAAGGACCAACGCAAGAAGTTTCTGGGGATCTTCTAGACCGCCAGCGCCTCGATTACTTCCTCGAGCCGCGCCGGATCGCCCAGCGCGACCACGTCGCCGGCGCTGTCGATGTTGAGCGGATCGCCCGCCCAGTCGCACATTGTCCCGCCCGCGCCTTCCACGACGGGGACGAGGGCCGCGAAATCATAGATTTTTAGGCCCGACTCCACGACCAGATCGACATGGCCCGAGGCGACGAGCCCGTAGTTGTAGCAATCCCCGCCGTAGACGATCCGCCGCCGTGCCACTTTCGAGGCGAGCGCCAGGAACTTCACGGCATCGTCGTCGGTGAAATAATGCGGGCTGCTGGTGGCGAGCGAGGCATTCGCCAGGTCGGGGCAGCGGCGTGCGCGGGCGGCCTCGCCCCTGAAGAGCGTCGGCCGCCCGACCACGCCCAGCCAGCGCTCGCGCGCCACGGGCTGGTCGATCACGCCGATGACCGGCCACCCCTCTTCGACCAGCGCGACCAGCGTGCCGAATAGGGGACGCCCCGCAATGAAGCTCGTCGTCCCGTCGATCGGGTCGAGCACCCAGCTGCGCCCGGTCGATCCCTCCTTGACGCCATATTCCTCGCCGATGATCCCGTCGCGCGGATATTCCGCCTCGATGATCCGCCGCATCGCCGCCTCTGCCGCGCGGTCGGCCTCGGTCACGGGCGAGGCATCGGCCTTGGTCTCGCTTTCGAACTTGGCCCGGAAGAACGGGCGGATTGCCGCGCCCGCTGCATCGGCGAGGCGTTCGGCGAGTTCGACGTCGGCAGGGCGCATCGGACGATCCGCCTCAGTCGAACAGCGAGCTGACCGAGCTTTCGTCGGCGATGCGCTTGATGGCCTCGGCGACGAGCGGCGCGATGGTCAGCAGGCGGATGTTATGCGCGCCATTGGCAGCTTCGGGCGGCTGGATCGAATCGGTGACGACGAGCTCGCGCAGGACCGAGCCTTCGACCCTTGCGACCGCCCCGCCCGACAGCACGCCGTGCGTGACATAGGCGACCACATCGGCGGCGCCGGCATCGCGCAGCGCCTTGGCCGCGTTGCACAACGTCCCCGCCGAATCGACGATGTCGTCGATCAGCACGCAGAATCGGCCTGCGACCTCACCGATGATGTTCATGACTTCGCTCTCGCCGGCCTTTTCGCGCCGCTTGTCGACGATCGCCAGAGGTGCGTTGTTCAGCCGCTTTGCCAGTGCCCGGGCGCGCACCACGCCGCCGACGTCGGGGCTGACCACCATCAGGTTGTCCGTCGGGAAGCGGGCCTGAATATCGGCGGCCATCACGGGCGCCGCGAACAGGTTGTCGGTCGGGATATCGAAGAAGCCCTGGATCTGGCCGGCATGGAGATCGACCGACAGCACCCGGTGCGCGCCGGCGACGGTGATCATGTTGGCGACGAGCTTCGCCGAAATCGGCGTGCGCGGGCCGGGCTTGCGGTCCTGCCGGGCATAGCCGAAATAGGGAATGACTGCCGTGATGCGCTTGGCCGACGCGCGCTTGAGCGCATCGATGCAGATCAGCAGCTCCATCAGATTGTCGTTGGCGGGAAAGCCCGTCGACTGCAGCACGAACACGTCCTCGCCGCGGACATTCTCGTGGATCTCGACGAACACTTCCTCATCGGCAAAGCGCCGCACGCTCGCCTCGGTCAGGGGCATTTCGAGATATTCGGCGATCGCCTTGGCCAGCGGCAGGTTGGCGTTTCCGGTCAGCAACTTCATGTTCGTCCCCTGTAGAGCTGCCCTTAAACGCCACTTGCCCGGTGTCAAAGGGGAAGCCTAGAGCGCAACCATGACCGACCGCCTCACGATCGCCCTTGCCCAGATGAGCCAGCGGGTCGGGGATCTTGCCGCGAACGCCGACGCGATGCTGTCGATGCGCGCGCGGACGAACGCCGACCTCATCGTCTTTCCCGAGCTGCAGCTGATCGGCTACCCGCCCGAAGACCTTGTTCTGAAACCCGCACTTGCCGAGCGCGCTGCCGCCGAACTCGCCCGCCTTGCCGCCGCAACCGCAGATGGCGGCCCCGCCATGATCGTCGGCAGCATCGAGCGTGTCGAGGACCGGGTCTACAATATCCTCGCGCTGTGCGACGGCGGCCGGGTCGTCGCGACCACCCGCAAGCACGAACTGCCGAACTACGGCACCTTCGACGAAAAGCGCATCTTTGCGCCCGGCCCGTTGCCTGAGCCGATGACGTTCAGGGGCGTCCGCATCGGCTTTCCTCTGTGCGAGGACATCTGGTTCCCGGCGGTCTGCGGCCATCTCAAGGCCCGGGGCGCGGAACTGCTGATTTCGCCACACGGCAGTCCCTATGAAATCGACAAGGACGAGTTGCGCGTTAACGGCGTGGCGGCCCTCCGCGTCGCCGAAACAGGCCTGCCGCTCGCTTTCGTCAACCGGGTCGGCGGGCAGGACGAAATCGTGTTCGACGGCGCGTCGTTTGTGCTCAATCCCGACGGCTCGGTCGTCCACCAGCTGCCCGACTGGGAAGAAGCGCTGGTCGAAACGCTCTGGACCCGCGGCACCTCGGGCTGGACCTGCGAACCCGGCGACGTCGCATCCCTCGATCCCCATCCGGCCGACGTCTACCATGCCATGCTGGTCGGCTTGCGCGACTATGTGAACACCAATGGTTTTCCGGGCGTCGTGCTGGGCCTGTCGGGCGGCATCGATTCGGCGCTGTCCGCGGCGGTTGCCGTCGATGCGCTGGGCGCGGACCGCGTGTGGTGCGTCATGCTGCCCTCGCGCTACACCGCCGACATCTCGGAAAGCGACGCCGCCGAATGCGCGCGGCTGCTCCGCGTCCGGCTCGATACCATCCCCATCGCCGACGCCATGACGGCGTTCGATTCAATGCTGTCGGGTGTCTTCGCCGGCCGTGCACCCGACCTCGCCGAGGAAAACATCCAGTCGCGCATCCGGGGCGTCACGCTGATGGCGATCAGCAACAAGTTCGGGTACATGCTGCTGACGACCGGCAACAAGTCGGAAATGTCGGTCGGCTATGCCACGATCTACGGCGACATGGCCGGCGGCTATTCGGTGCTCAAGGACGCCTACAAGACGACGGTGTTCGAGCTGTCGCGCTGGCGGAATGCCAATAAGCTGCGGCTGGGCCTCGGCCCCGACGGTCCGGTCATGCCTGAGCGCGTCATCACCCGGCCGCCGTCGGCCGAATTGCGCGACGACCAGCGCGACGACGATTCGCTGCCGCCTTACGAGATTCTGGATCCCATCCTGCGCGGCTTGGTGGAGGAAGAGCTTTCGGTGGACCAGATCGTCGCCCGCGGCTTTGACCGCGACACCGTGATCCGCATCGAACGCCTGCTTTACGTCGCCGAATACAAGCGCCGCCAGTCGCCCCCCGGCGTCAAGCTCGGCAGCCGCAATTTCGGTCGCGATCGCCGCTATCCGATCACCAACGCGTTCCGCACGTCATGACCGTCGTCACGCGCTTTGCACCCTCGCCGACCGGGCGCCTGCACATCGGCAATATCCGCACGGCGCTGCATTGCTTTCTCTGGGCGCGCAAGCATGACGGGCGCTTCCTGTTGCGCATCGACGATACCGATGCGGCGCGCTCGACCGAGGCGTTCGTCGACGCAATCCGGACCGATCTCGACTGGCTCGGCCTGGCGCGCGACGGAGAGGAACGCCAGTCGGCGCGTTTCGCGCTGTACGAAGCGCAGTTCGAACGCCTGAGAGCCGCCGGTCGCGTCTACGCCTGCTACGAGACGCCCGAGGAGCTCGACTTGCGGCGCAAGATATTGCTCGGGCGCGGCCTGCCCCCGATCTACGAGCGCCCCGATCCGAACGCGCCGCCGCCCGAAGGGCGCGCGCCGCACTGGCGGTTCAAGCTAGACCATGACGTCATGATCGGCTGGGACGACCTCATCCGCGGGCCGCAACATTTCGACCCTCGGTTGATTTCCGACCCTGTCGTGCGCCGCGCCGACGGGTCTTGGCTCTATCTGCTGCCCAGCGTCATCGACGACATCGACATGAGTGTGACCACGGTCGTGCGCGGCGAGGACCATGTTTCGAACACGGCCAGCCAGTTGCAGATGTTCGTCGCCCTCGGCGCCGAGCCGCCCGCATTTGCGCACGAGGCCCTGCTGGTCGGCAGCGAGGGCAAGCTTTCAAAGCGTCTCGGCAGCCTCGATTGCGCTGCGCTGCGCGCCGACGGGATCGAGCCGCTCGCCGTGGCGGCGCTGCTCGCGCGGCTGGGGACGAGCGATCCCGTCGAACCCGTCGAAAGTATTGCGCCGCTTGTCGCCGGTATCGACTTCGGTCGGTTTGGTCGCGCACCCGCACGCTTCGATCTTGCCGAGCTTGCCGCGCTCAACGCGAAAATGCTGCACCACATGCCTTATGGCGCCGTGGCCGCGCGGTTGCCGCACGGCATGACCGAGCCTGCCTGGGAGGTTATTCGTCCCAATTTGACACGATTGGTCGAGGCCGCCGACTGGTGGCGCGTCGTGCAAGGTCCGGTCGAGAGCGAAGTCGCGCCCGACGACTTTGACTTCTTGCGCTCGGCTGCGAAGATCGCTGCCGAAATCGACTGGGCCGCCGATCCCTGGCACGCTCTGACCAACGCGCTCAAGGCAAAGACCGATCGCAAGGGAAAGGCGCTGTTCCTGCCGCTGCGGCGGGCCCTTACAGGTCTTGATCACGGACCCGACATGGCGGCATTCCTGCCGCTTATCGGTCGGGCCGAGGCGCTCGTCCGCCTTTCCCCCGATTGCGTCTCCGAATGATGGGCCGCCGGCGATGCCTTTCCGGCCGCCAAGAGTGATCCGTCCGGCACTGCGGTTGTCGCAAGGCTCATTTTACGATGCCCTTTGCGCAGGGTCCGCGATCGTTGCGGGCAGGTGACTGGAACGGCGCGGGGATCGAGCCTATCTCCTCAGGGCATGTCGATCTTTCCCCGCCCCGTAAGCCCTACGCGCGCCCTCGCCGACCTGTGGCGTTTCCTGCGCGCGCGCAAGCGCCACGAATTCGCTTTCGGCCTGCTGGCGACCGGGATCACGGTCCTGTGGTTCTCGATGATCTTCGACAAGCTCAGCCCGAAGGTCGAATGGCGACCGCCGACAGTGCTTTACGTCAAACAATGGCCCAAGACGCGCACCGCGGCCGATGTCCGGGCCCAGCAAGCCATCGATGCGCCCCGCGAGAAGGCGGAGCGCGAGGCGCTGGAAGTCGCGAAGAAGAAGCGGCAGGACGAATACAAGCGTCTCGCCAAGCAGCTCGGCATTTGAACGACGACGCGCGATGGATGGGCGCCGCGCTGGCGCTCGGCGCGCGCGGGCTCGGGCGGACCTGGCCCAATCCCAACGTCGGCTGCGTTCTCGTGCGGGACGGGCGGGTCGTGGGGCGTGGCTGGACACAGCCTGCCGGACGCCCCCATGCCGAGGCCATGGCCGTCGCCGAGGCCGGCGATGTGGCTCGCGGTGCTACTGCCTATGTCACGCTCGAGCCGTGCGCCGCGCCGGGACGCGGCCCGGCCTGCGCCGACGTGCTGATCGCGGCGGGCGTGGCGCGCGTCGTTGCCGCGCTGCGTGACCCGTTTCCGGCCGTCGATGGTCGGGGCTTCGCAAAGCTTCGCGACGCAGGGATCGATGTGGTCGAAGGCGTCGGCGGCACCGAGGCCGCACGCAGCATGACGGGATTTCTGACGCGTCAGCGGCTCGGTCGCCCGCACGTGACGTTGAAGCTCGCGCTGTCGCTCGACGGTGCCGCGGCGCGGCACGACGGGCAGAGCAAGTGGATTACGGGCGCTGCTGCCCGCGCGCATGTGCATGTTCAGCGCGCCTGTGCGGATGCGATCCTCGTCGGCCGCGCGACGTGGGAGACCGACAATCCCGTGCTCGACGTGCGCCTTCCCGGTCTGGGCGAGCGCAGCCCCTCCGTGGTCATCCTGTCGGGATCGCGCCAAATCGCAAAGGCGGAAGGGGAATTCGCTTCGGAACCGCTTCGCCCGCTTGTGCGGACACTTGAAACGCCCTCGGCGATCAGCGAACTCGCGGCCGATCGCCTCTTTGTCGAAGGGGGCATGACGACCGCTGCGTCTTTCCTCGGCGCTGACCTCGTCGATCGACTGCTGCTCTATCGTGCGCCGGTCTTGATCGGCGGCGGGCGCACGCTCGGCGACATCGGGCTGTCCGACCTCGCCGATGCGCACGGCCGGTGGTTGCACCTCGACAGCCGCCGCCTTGGCATCGACACGCTCGACGTTTACGAACGCGTCAGGGGATAAGCGAAAACATGTTCACCGGCATCGTCACAGACATCGGCACGATCACCGCCAGCACTGAGCAAGGCGACCGGCGAATCATTGTCCGCTGCAGCTATGACATGGCCGGTGTCGCCATCGGCGCCTCGATCTCCTGCTCGGGGGCCTGCATGACCGTCGTCGATAAGGGCGTCGACTGGTTCGCCGCCGACGTTTCTGGCGAAAGCGTGTCGAAGACGGCCAAGGGCATGTGGGACACGGGCCATCGCCTCAACCTGGAACGTGCTCTTCGGATCGGCGACGAGCTCGGCGGCCATATCGTGACGGGCCATGTGGACGGCGTCGGCATGGTGGCCGACGTCAGCGAAACCGGCGGATCTCACCGTGTCGAGATTCGCGTACCAATTAGTATTGCACCGTTCGTCGCGCCCAAGGGGTCGATCACCGTCGATGGTGTTTCGTTGACCGTCAACGACGTGACCGATGTGCCCGGGGTCTCCAGCTTTGCTGTCAACATCATCCCGCACACATGGGGCGTAACGACATTGGGAGAGCTGGCGCCGGGCCGAGAGGTCAATCTAGAAATAGATGTCCTGGCGCGCTATCTAAAGCGCATGCAGGACTTTGACACCGCAGTGTGATTTTGTGATTGCGTTTCACATCAAGATGTGAAAACGCCGTAAGGCGAGCATATCCCTCTCGCCTTATCGAGGATGCCAGCGCATGTCGCAGACCCTGATCGCCCAGCTTCGCACCCTTGTCAGCGAAGGCGGCATGTCGCGCTCGGGTCTTGCTCGCGCCGCCGGGCTGCACGCCAACACATTGCGCGATCTCGATGCGCCCGACTGGAACCCGACGGCCGACACGCTGGGCAAGCTCGAACGCTACCTCTCCACCAACAGCGACCGACCCGCGCTGGTCCCGATCGAGGAAATCATCGACGAGGCACGCAACGGCCGCATGTTCATCCTGGTCGACGACGAGGACCGCGAGAACGAAGGCGATCTGATCATCCCGGCGCAAATGGCAACGCCCGACGCGATCAACTTTATGGCGACGCACGGCCGCGGCCTGATCTGCCTGGCAATGACCAAGACGCGCGTCGACCAGCTCGGTCTCGAACTGATGAGCCGCAGCAACGGTACGCGGCACGAAACCGCCTTCACCGTGTCGATCGAGGCGCGCGAAGGCGTGACGACGGGTATCTCCGCCGCCGATCGCGCGCGGACGGTCGCTGTCGCCATCGACGGCAGCAAGGGGCGCGCCGACATCGTGACACCCGGCCATGTCTTCCCGCTGGTCGCGCGCGACGGCGGTGTACTGGTCCGTACAGGCCACACCGAAGCGGCAGTCGACGTGTCGCGTCTCGCCGGACTCAACCCGTCGGGCGTGATCTGCGAGATCATGAAGGATGACGGCACCATGGCCCGGATGGACGATCTGGTCTCGTTCGCGCGGCTCCACAATCTGAAGATGGGCACCATTCGCGACCTGATCGCCTATCGCCGCACGCACGACCACCTCATCGAGCGGCGGGCGGAAATGAGCTTTACCAGCCGCTGGGGCGGCGACTGGCGCGCGATCACCTTTTTCAACAAGGCGACGGGCGACGAGACGCTGGCACTGGTCAAAGGGCGGCTCGACCCGGCGCAGCCGACTTTGGTCCGCATGCACACCATGTCGATGTTCGTCGATGTGTTCGGCGAAGAGAACGAGCGTTCGGGCCTGCTCAGCCGGTCGATGGAGGCCATTGCGGCACACGGCACCGGGGTGCTGGTGCTCATCAACAAGCCGATGCCGGGCATGGTCAGCCGATTCATGGCGCTACGCGCCGAGGGGAAGGGCGCCGGTGACCGAGAGGTCGAGGAGTTGCGCGACTATGGCGGTGGCGCGCAGATCCTTTCCGAACTCGGCGTCCACGACATGATCCTGCTGACCAATACCCATCACACGCTGGTCGGACTGGAGGGGTACGGCCTGTCGATCGTCGGCGAACGCCCGATTCCCGGCACCCGGGGCGAGTGAGCCCGGCGACCCTCGGTCTCTGGCTCGCGGGCTTCTCGGCACTCACGACGGCGCTCGCCCATGCGTCGATCAAGTCGGGCCGGGACAAGCTGGCGGTGCAGGCGTGGGTGCGCCTTTTCGGCCTCGTCCTCGCCGCGCCGCTTGCGTTCCGGCTCGGTTGGCCGCCTGCCGATCTTTGGCCGTGGCTCGTCGCTGCTGCCGCGACCCATGCCGTCTATCAGGCCATGCTCAGCCTGTCGTACAGCATCAGCGACTTCTCGGTAGCCTATCCTGTCGCGCGTGGCATCGCGCCGATCCTGACCACGATTGCGGGTGTCGTCATTCTCGGCGATGCACCGGGCGGCTGGCTGATCGCGGCAGTCGTCGTCGTCAGCATCGGCATCGTCCTGCTCGCAGCCGGCGGGCGGCTGTCACGGCGCGGTCTGCTAGCGGCATTGGCGACCGGATCGCTCACGACGGCCTATTCGGTCATCGACGCACGCGGGATGCGGCTTGCTCCGGACATGCTGATCTTCGTCGCGTGGTTCTTCGTCTTGGACGCGGTTGCCATGCCCCTGCTCTTCCTAGCCCGGCGACGGGGCGCCGCTGCCGCCGCCTTTCGTGCCGATTGCGGGCCAGGGCTGCGCGCGGCCATCATGGCGCCGGTATCGTTCGTCCCCGCCCTTTATGCCTTCGCGCTGGCGCCGGTGGGCGCGGTATCGGCGATTCGCGAGGCCAGCGTGCTGGTGGGAATGGGCGTGGCGGGGCGGCTGCTCGGCGAAACGGTTGACGTGCGCCGCCTTCTCGGGGCAGCGCTGATCACGGCAGGCATCATCGGCATCGTCGCCGCATCCGGGCACTAGAGGACACACCATGGCTAAATTTCTGATCGTCGAAGCGCGCTTCTACGACCATCTCAACGACATGCTGATCGCGGGGGCCCGGGCCGCACTCGAGGACGCCGGTCATCATGTCGACGTCATGACAGTTCCCGGCGCCCTTGAGATCCCCGGCGCGATCGCGCTGGCGGCCGAAAGTGGGCGCTACGACGGCTATGTCGCCATCGGCGTGGTGATCCGCGGCGAGACCTATCATTTCGAGATCGTGGCGGGCGAGAGCGCGCGCGGCATCATGGCGCTTACGATGGACGGCATCGCCATCGGCAACGGCATATTGACCGTCGAGAATGAGGCCCAGGCGCTCGTCCGCGCGGATCCGTTGCAGAAGGACAAGGGTGGAGAAGCGGCCAAGGCGGCGCTGGCACTGCTGGAGCTGAAAAGCCGTTTCGGGTGAGCGACTATCCGGTCCTCGAAACCGAACGGCTGACCCTGCGCGTCCCCGAGGCGTCCGACCTCGACGGCTGGTCGGCCATGACTGCGGACGCCGAGACGATGCGCTTCATCGGCGGCGTGGCGTCACGGGCAGAGACGTGGCGCATGTTGTGCACGATGCGTGGCGCCTGGGACATCACCGGGTTTTCAATGTTTTCGGTAATCGAGCGCGCCACCGGCATGTGGGTCGGCCGGCTCGGCCCGTGGGAGCCCGAGGGCTGGCCGGGCCAGGAAGTCGGCTGGGGTGTCGCGCCGCAGTTCGCGGGCCGGGGCTATGCCTATGAAGCCGTCAAAGCCACGATGGACTTTGTGTTCGACGTGCTGAACTGGGCGCAGGTCATCCACACGATCGATCCCGCCAATCTTCGCTCGATCGCCCTGGCCGAGCGCCTGGGGTCGACCAACGGCGGGCGCACGCGCTTGCCCGAACCCTATCAGGATGCTCCGGTCGATGCTTGGGGCCAGACCGCCGCGCAGTGGCGCGCGCGCCGCATGCGCTAGCCGAGCGGAACCAGCACTCCGTTGCGCCGAAGCGGCCCCGGAATGAACGGTGCGTCGTAAAAGGCATATTCGACCTTGCCGGTCTCGCTTTCGCCGCGGGCGTCCAGCCAAGTTCGTAATCCGGCCTCTTTCTCCCGCAGCACTGCGTCGCTTGCCACGCCGGCAAAGCGCACCGCCCCTACGCGACGGCCAGGCAAATCGGTGATACCGATCCCTGCGGGGGCCGGTGGTAAGCTTTCGCGTGTGAACGCGCGCGGCATGATGAAGCGTACGCGCCATCCATCGTCGGCCGCGTCCGAAATGTATCCCTGTCCGCCCTGCGGGCGATCGGAAAGCACCGGGGCCGTCATCGCGATCTTCTCGCCCGGTCGCGACTTGGCGAAGATATAGTCCGCCAGCTTCCTGAAGCCCTTTTCGAGCGCCCGTTTGCGGTCGGGCGCCTGCGTCACCACAGTTTCGGCGAGCAACATTGGCAGGTACTGGCGTATCTCGAAGTCGCCATCGGCGACCAGCACCTGATATTCGGGCCGCTCCGCACTCTTGTCCCTCGCCAGGAAAAGTCCGGCGCCGATGGCGGTGATGCCCGCGACGACGGCGGCGCCTTTCGCCGCCCGTCGGCCGCTCATTCCCGACTTGCCTGTCTTTCTCACTGCAAAGCTCCCGTGCCGACGCGCGGTTAACCGCCACCGCGCGCCGGGGGTTCCGCGCCTAGGCTGCTTCGTGCGCCAGAGTCGGGTAATCGGTGTACCCCTCGGGACCTGCCGCATACCATGTCTTCATATCGTCGGGCGCAAGCGGGGCATCGACGCGCAACCGTTCGACAAGGTCGGGGTTCGAGATGAACGGCCGCCCGAAGCTGATGCCATCGGCGAGACCGCTGGCCAGATCAGCCTCGGCACGTTCCAGATTATATTCCTGGTTCAAGATTAGCGGCCCCGGAAAGACCTTGCGGATATCGGGCGACACGCGTGGCACCTCCGACGTACCGAATCCGCCGAACGGCTTCTGCTCGCGCAGTTCGAGAAAGGCGATGCCGATCTTATGGAGCGCCGCCGCAGCCGCGGTGAACACGGGCACCGGGTTCGAATCGTCCGCCCCTTGCGTCTCGCCATTGGGCGACAGGCGGACGCTCGTGCGGTCTGCACCTACCGTGTTTGCCACCGCCTGCGTGACTTCGCGCAACAGGCGGATCCGATTTTCGACCAGGCCCCCATAGGCGTCGGTACGGAAATTCGTGCCGTCGCGCAGGAACTGGTCGATCAGATAGCCATTGGCGCCATGGATCTGGACCCCATCGAAGCCGGCGTGCATCGCATTCTTTGCGGCGTGGACATAGTCGGCGATCACGCGCGGAATTTCGTCGATGCGCAGGGCACGTGCCGGTTCATAGGGCTTCTTGCCCGTTGCCGTATGCGCAACGCCCGGCGCCGTGGTGTCCGACGACGACACGGGCTGCCCGCCATCCAGGAAATCGGGGTGGACCAGCCGGCCCATGTGCCACAGCTGCAGCACGATCCGCCCGCCGGCGTCGTGCACCGCCTGGGTGACAGGCTGCCAGGCAGCAACCTGCTCATCTGACCAGATGCCGGGGGCCGAAGGCCAGCCGAGTCCTTCCTGAGAAATGCCCGTCGCTTCGGAAATCAACAATCCGGCGGCGGCGCGCTGGCTGTAATATTCGGCTTTCAGCTTGCTCTTCGGCACATGGACCGGCTCACTGCGGCCCCGGGTCAGCGGCGCCATCAGAATGCGGTTGGGGGCGGCAATCGCGCCGAGCTGGATCGGGTCGAACAGGGTTGGCATCGGGGGAATCGCCTTTCGTCAGGTTTCAATTCAGTACGCATGCGATATGGCGACCCATGGCCGCGCGTCCACCCCAAGAAAGCCTTCACGGCACCAAAGCCGATCTAGCCGCGCTTCTGCTTGGCAACGCGCTGCTGGCGCTCGGGGCGATGTTCGTCCGGGACGCCGATGTGGGGCCGATCGCCTCTGCCTTTTGGCGCATGGCGCTCGCCCTGCCGATACTCGCCCTGCTTGCTGCGCGCAGCGGCATGCCGCGGATGACGCGCAACTTGCTGATCGTTCTTGCCGTTTCCGGTGTGCTTTTTGCCGCCGACCTTGCGAGTTGGCACCTCGGCATCCTGCGGACGAAAATGGCGAACGCCACGCTGTTCGGCAATTCGACCAGCCTGTTGTTCCCCATCTACGGCTTCATCGTCGCCCGCGCCTGGCCATCGCAACGCCAGGGTCTCGCGCTGCTGCTCGCGGCGGCCGGGGCGGTGCTGCTGATGGGGCGGTCATACCAGCTGTCACCGGAAAATCTGGTGGGGGACCTGCTGTGCGTGCTGGCGGGTATTTTCTACACCTTCTTCATCGTCATCATCGCCCGCGTCCGCTCCACGCTGTCGGCCTGGCCATTGCTCGTGCTCTCGACGCTCGCCAGCGCCGTGCCGCTGCTGCTCTTCGCGCTTCTCATGGGAGAGCGCGTGGTGCCCGGCAACTGGACACCTTTGATCGGGCTGGCCCTGTGCAGCCAGGTGCTTGGGCAGGGTCTGATGGTTTTTGTGCTAGGCCGCCTCAGCCCGTTGGTCATCGGGCTCGGCCTGTTGATCCAGCCCGTCGTGGCGGCAGCGATCGGCTGGGGCATTTTCGGCGAACGGCTGGGCATTGCCGATGTCATCGGCGCCGCGCTCGTCGCGCTGGCGCTGGTTCTCGTGCGCGGCCCTGAGCCTGCGCCCCTGTCCCGTGCAGAGCCCTGACGCCCCGGATTGCGCCGTCCGCCGCTTTGCCATAGCGCAAGGGCATGATCTTGACGGAGGCAGAGGCTGTTGTTGGCGCCGTTCTCGCGCCGCTGACGGTGAGTGTTTTTTTTGATGCGGTGAAGGCGAGCACCCCCATCGAACAGCGTGGCGACCCGCGCCACCCGCGGGCCATGCTCCTCGGTCCTGACCCGATCTCTACCGTGCTCGCCGCTTTCGCGACCCATGCGCCAATCCTCGATTGCCATGCCGTGACTCCCGCCGGGCCCCCGCCGGGCCCCGGTGCCGTGACGGACGCGGCGGCGTTCCGCGCATTGATCCACGCCTATCACGACCGCAACTATACGGTTCGTATCCCCGAGGTGCGCGCGCTTGCTGCGCCGTTGCTGACCTTTACCCGTGCGCTCGAAGCCCTGATCTGCCAGCCTGTAGAGGTTTCTGCCTTCTGGAGCCGCGCGGGCGCACGCGCCAAGATCCATTATGACAATAACGACAACATCACGGTGCAGCTTGTCGGTCGCAAGCGCTGGTATGTATCGACCGACCCGGCCGGACTGGAAAATGCCTGGCTTCAGGTCGGCGCTCCGCTCCCGCACCTCGATCGGCACAAGGTCAGCGACGCCGAACCCGGCGACCTGCTCTACGTACCACGCGGTACGCCGCACAGCGTGGACTCGCTGACCGATTCATTGCACATTTCGATTCTCTTCACCCCGCTGACGGTGCGTGCGGCGGTCATTGCCGCGCTCGACCATCTTTCCGACAATGCGCGCAGCCTGCGTGCGACGGCTGCCCCGCGCCTGGCAGGGGTCGGCGACTTGGGTGCAACCGTCGGGCCGGCAATCACTGCCGCGCTCGAAAGCCTGATGATGGAATGCCGTCGTCCGGATTTTGTGGACGCCGCTCTGCAAAAAGCGGCCGGTCGCGCGGTGGGGGCTTTCGACCGCCTCGTTCCGGCGCGCAGAGAGGCACTGCAGCTGGCGCCCGTCACGCGCGTCCGCCATGCCCCGCTCTCCACGGCTTATCTTCGCAAGACCGGCAACGTCGTCGATTTGGCGCTACCCGGGGGGCACATTTCGATCCATGCGGGCGCTGCACGCGCCCTTGCCTTTATCGCCGCGACCTCCAGCTTCGCGATCCGCGACCTGCCCGACCTCGCGCCCGAAGTCGGGATCGCGCTGGTCGAACGGCTGATCGCGGCTGGCTGGCTGGAGCCCGAACCGTTTAGTTCACCAGCCCCGCCTGCTGCGTGACCATGCAGTAGAGCATCGGGATCGACAGGATGGTGTTGATCCGGCTGAACTGCATCGCGGTGCTCGCGGCTTTCGCCTTGGTGTCGGCATCGGCCTCGACGAGGCCAAGGGCCTTTTTCTGGTTCGGCCAGATCACGAACCAGACGTTGAACGCCATGATCAGGCCCAGCCACATGCCGAGGCCGATCATCTTCATCGGTCCCTGGAACGTCAGCGCCGGGATCAGATAGCTGCCGACGCCCTGCGGCGGATGGCTGGCGATGACGAGGCCCATGATGACGGTCAGAAGCGCTGCCCAGCGGAACCAGAACAGGGCCGCGGGCGCGATGAACTTCGAAACGGCCGGCTTCAGTTCGGCCGGTACCGACGGCATCGTCGGGATCTGCACGAAATTGAAATAATACAGCAAGCCGATCCACATGATGCCGAACAGGACGTGCAGGTAGCGGAACAGCCATTGCAGATAAACGGGGGCCGGCGTGCCGCCATGGAAAGCGAAAATGACGATGACGAGCAGCGCAAAGCCGACAAGCAGCGCGTTGCCCAGCGATCCCAGAAATTTGGCCATGGCCCCGAACGTCCCCTGATGTGGTAATTGACGATGCGGTCCTAGCAGCCCATTTCGGACCTGTCACCGATGGAGCGCAACGTGTCCGATCCGATTCCCGCAGATGCCACACTCGACGACCTGCGCGCATTGCTCGCGGCCGAACTGCCGCATCATGCCGGGTTCGACGGCTGGTCGCCGGCCGCGCTTGACCTTGCGGCAGTCGCTACAGGCATCGACCTGGCGGTCGCGCGCCTTGCGTTCCCGGACGGCGCGATCGACATGATCGACGCCTGGTTCGGGCATGTCGATGCGGCAATGCTGGCCCATCTGCCACCCGAAAAACTGGCCGCCATGAAAATCCGCGCGCGGATCACCGCACTGGTCGAGGCACGGCTCGACCTTGTCGGCGTCGACATAGAGGCGCTGCGTCGGGCGCTCGCCGTGCTGGCGCTGCCGCAGAACCTGGCGCGCGCCGCGCGGCTCAACTGGCGTGCGGCGGACGCGATGTGGCGCGCCGCAGGCGATACCGCGACCGACTTCAACCATTATTCGAAGCGGGCCATCCTCGGCGGCGTCTATGCCGCGACGATCATCGCGATGATGGCCGACGAGAGCGAAGATCGCGCCGACACCCGTGCATTCCTTTCTCGCCGGATCGAGGGGATCATGCGCTTCGAAAAGTTCAAGGCGCGCTTCTCGCATTCGGCGCCCGAGCGGATAAGCCTCGGGCGCTTCGTCGGCCGTCTGCGCTACCCGGCCGTCTAGGCTTCGAGCCTGAACCTGCGCACGAGCAGCGCCAACACGACAAGGAGCGCGGCCGGGATCAGCAGCGATGACGGGCCGAAGTGTGGGAACAGTGTCGCGCCCAGGAACGCGCCGCCAGCCAGGCCCAGCCACAGCATTGCGTACGGAACCCATCCCCAGCGATCGCCGCCCGAAATCGCCGTGCCCAGACGCTGCCCGAACTTCACCAGCGTGCCGGTCATGTAGGTCAGGCCGATCTGGACTTCGCCCTCGGCCTCGAAAATCGCATTTTCCGCGCCCATGGCAAACGCCATGAGGCCCAGTGCGGCATGGAGGTGCCCGGTCGCGGCGAGGAGGACGGCCAGCAGTAATGCCGCCGCGACAAGCGCGATGACCGTCGATCGTTGGTAACGACCAGCGCGACGTCCGATGAGCGAACCGACGACCACGCCCGCGACGAACACCATGATCAGTGCAAGTGCCGCGGCGGCATCGGCCGCACGGCCGACGGCGCCGACCGCGAGCCGAGTCGAGTTGCCGCTCATGAACGACACGAAAAAACCCTTGCTGGCGAGAAAGCCGGTCGCGTCGACATAGCCCGCGACGGCCGCGAGGCTCGCGGCAAGGGCCCGGGTTCGCTGGTCATAGCGCGTCACGCCCGATCGTTAGCCGATCGGCGCATGGGATTCGAGCGGCGATGACTGGCAATCGCCAGACGATACTGATAATCGCTCGCAAGTGACACTTGCGGACCTGCCTTTCCATAATGAAGCGATCATTTCGGCGATCGACTGGGCGGCGCTGACCGAGCGTGACGGCCGAAGGCTGCGTGAGCTGGGCTTCGACGAGGGCGTGGCGGTCGAGCCGCTTCACGGCGCGGGCTTCGTCGCGCGCGATCCCCTGGCGGTGCGCATCGGGCGCATGACGGTGGCGATCCGCCGTGCCCATGCGGCGGCGATCACGGTCGACAGGCTCGGGACACCCCCGGCGTGAACGTCGAAGCGCGCCTCATTGCCACCGAACCGCCGATGGTCGCTCTGGTCGGCAATCCCAATGCTGGAAAATCGGCGTTATTCAATGCGTTGACTGGCGCGAGGCAAAAGGTCGGCAACTATCCCGGCGTCACGGTCGAACGGCATGCCGGACGCTTGACCCTGGCCGACGGCCGCCTGGTCGAGCTCGTCGATCTCCCCGGCACGTACAGCCTGACCCCCTCCAGCCCCGATGAACAGGTTACCCGCGACACGGTTCTGGGCCAGCAGGCAGGTGAACGCATTCCATCCGTGCTGGTCGTCGTGGTCGACTCTGCGAATCTCGATAACCACTTGCGCTTCGCCATGGAATTGATCGGGCTGGGTCGGCTGGTCGTCGTCGCCCTCAATATGTTTGACCTTGCCCAGCGCGATGGACTCATGATCGATGTCCCTGCTTTGTCGCAGACGCTGGGCGTGCCGGTGATCCCGACGGTTGCCGTCCGCAAGCGGGGTCTTGAAGAGCTTAAATCGGCGCTCGACACCGTCCTTACGGGCATGGCGGATCGTCCGCATGTTCTTCTGGAAGAACCGACCCTCGTCGAACGCCAGCGCCACGCCAGGCGGATCGCCAAGAGCGTGACCGTCGAAACCGGCATTGCGCGGCGCTGGACCGAGAGCATCGACAAGGTCGTGCTCCATCCCGTTGCAGGGCCACTGATCCTTGCCGCATTGCTGTTTGTGATGTTTCAGGCCGTCTTCAGCCTCGCTGCAGTGCCTGCGGACCTGATCGACAGCTGGATCGGAAGCCTTCAGGACGCGGTGCGGGCCAACTTGCCCGACACCATCCTGCGCTCGCTGCTTGCCGACGGTATCATTGCCGGCGTCGGTGCCGTCGTCGTGTTTCTGCCGCAGATCCTCATTCTCTTCGCGTTCATTCTCGTGCTCGAGGCGTCGGGCTACATGGTGCGCGCGGCCTTCCTGATGGATCGGTTGATGTCGCGGGTCGGCTTGTCGGGGCGGGCCTTCATTCCGCTCTTGTCCAGTTTTGCCTGTGCCATTCCCGGGATCATGGCCACGCGCACGATCGAGGACCCGAAGGACCGGTTGACGACGATCTTGATCGCGCCGCTCATGACCTGCTCGGCGCGACTTCCGGTCTATGCCGTCATCATCGCCGCCTTCATCCCGAACACGACCGTCGGTCCGGGCATCGGTCTTCAGGGGCTGGTGCTGTTCGCGCTCTACATGGCAGGTATTCTCGGCGCGCTGGGAGCGGCTTTGCTGCTGCGGCGAACCGTCACCAAGGGCGGCGCACAGGGCTTCATGATGGAAATGCCCAAATATCAGCTGCCGGCGCTTCGCGATCTGGCCCTTGGGCTATGGCAGCGCGCTTATGCGTTTCTGAAACGCGCGGGGACGATCATCGCGTTTACGACCATCGTGCTCTGGGCGTTGCTCAGCTTTCCTCAGGTTCGTGCCGGATCGGGCAAGAGCCAGATCGACCAGTCGATTGCCGGGCGCATCGCCGATGGTCTCGCGGTCGTCGTTCGACCGATCGGCTTCGATCGCGACATCGCGCTCGCGCTCATCCCCGCCATGGCCGCGCGCGAAGTCGCGGTGTCGGCGCTGGCGACCGTCAACGCCATCGACTCCGCGGACGAAGGACAGCGGGATCAGTCGCTCGCGTCGTCCTTGCGCGCCAAATGGTCGTTGCCGACGGCGCTCGCCTTTCTGGCGTGGTTTGTCTTTGCCCCTCAATGCATCTCGACAATTGCTGTCGTGCGCCGCGAAACCAATGGTTGGAAATGGCCCGGCTTCATGCTTTTGTATCTTTTTACGCTCGCCTATCTGGCGGCGGGCACCACATTCTGGCTCGCGACTTTCGCGGGCCTTTAGGAGAACATCGTGGCAGGCAGCGTCAACAAGGTCATTCTCGTCGGCAATCTGGGCAAGGACCCGGAATCGCGCAGTTTCCAGAACGGCGGCAAGGTGGTTTCGTTCAGCGTCGCGACGTCGGAAAACTGGAAGGACAAGAATTCGGGCGAGCGCAAGGACCGGACCGAGTGGCACAATGTCTCGATCTTCAGCGAAGGCCTCGCCCGCGTTGCCGAGCAATATCTGAAAAAGGGCTCGAAGGTCTATCTCGAGGGACAGCTCGAAACCCGCAAGTGGCAGGATAAGGATGGCAACGACCGCTATACGACCGACGTCGTGCTGCGGAACTTCAATTCATCGATGGTCCTGCTCGACAGCCGCGAAGGCGCGGGCGGGGGGGCGCGTGCCGGTGGCGGCGGTAGCGATTGGGATCGCGACGAGGCGCCGCGCGGCAATTTCGGCGGCGGTGGGGCCCGTGGCGGCGGAACGAGCCGTCCCAGCGCATTCGATAGCGATCTGGACGACGACGTCCCGTTTTAGGGGTTGAGCAGACCCTTCAACCCGGCAAACGGACCAGCTTCATCCCCCGCGACCCATTTACGCTCCTCTTCGCGCGCACGCTCGGTTGCGCTGCGCGGAAACGGATCGAGCGCGAGGCCCAGCGTCTGGGCCACAGCTTCCCCCAGGTCGATCGCGCCTTTGTCGATCTCCATAAGGTCGCAGTCGGCATCGCTCAGTTCCAGTTCCTCGACGTCGGTTGCCATATGGTCGGGATCGACGAAGCGCAGCGTGAAGGGTTCGTCGATCTGCGCCGCCACCGGCTCGGCAGTGACAACGCAATTCTGAACGACGTGCGCCGCTAATCGGCCGCTCGTTTCGATTCCCGACGCACTGGCGGTCAGTGTCGCTGTCGCCTTCAGCTCATCGAGTGCTGCCAGATCGAACCGCGCCGCGATGGCGGCACGTTCGCTCGAGGTCGCCTCTATGTTCACGGTACGCGCCGTCGATCCGATCGAATCGATGGCATAGCGGCGACTGAATTCCGGTGTCATCCCAAGCTGCCCCCGATCAGCTCCTCGAGCGGCGCCGCATTGATCCGGTCGCGCAAGGCATCGAGTTCGGCCAGCGCGGCGTCCGCATTGGGCGGCGTTTCGCCCCGCCACAATGTCCGGCCCAGCGTGTCGAGATCGAACCCTGTCCGGTACGCCCCCAGCCGGCCGCCGACGACCGCCAATATGCCACCGACCTGCTTGCCGACGACCAGGTCGCCAAAGCCGATTTCACGAATCTGGCCGTCCATGTCGGTAATGAATTTTTCGGTCAGCCGTACTGCCTCGAGTTCGCGGCTCTCGGTCTCGAGGCGCAGGAGCACCAGCGACAAAACCAGCGACACCATGTCGAATCGACCATCGACAGTGTCGGGAACGCCATAGCTGGCATACCAACGGGGGGACCGCGCCTCGGCGACTACCGCTGCATAGAGCGGTCCCAGATTATCGTCGCGCTTGCCGAACAGCCGGGCCAGAAACCCTGCCTTCCGCTCTGTGCTTGCTGTTGCTGCCATGTTTGGCATATTGCGGCGCGACCGCGCGGTTGCAATGTCGCAAAGCCGTGCGCCGACGTTCGAAGAGTATTTTCCTTATGGCCGCACGGCGCACCGTCCTTCTCTTGTCGATTGCGACGCTGGCGCTCGCGGGTGGATGCTCGCGCGTTCCCGGCCATCAGGGTTTCGTTATCGATCCCCAACTCGCCGCGACCGTAAGGCCGGGAGTCGATAACAAGGCGTCGGTTCAGGGAACCCTGGGTCGGCCCAGCTTCACGGGCCAGTTCGACGAGAACGACTGGTATTACGTGTCGCGCGATACCAAGCAGCTCGCGTACAAAATTCCGCGTCCTTCGGGGCAGACCATTCTCCACGTTCGCTTCGATGCCGGCGGCAATGTGGCAACGGTGGAGCGGACCGGGCTCGAAAAGGTGGCGATGATCCACCCCAACCGCGACGTTACGCCGACACTTGGGCGCAACCGCAGCTTCTTCCAGGAACTCTTCGGCAACATCGGCCAGGTCGGCTCGGTCGGACGTGGTGGCGGATCGACGGACAATCCCGACGGCAATTAGGCCTTTCCGTTCTGCAGCGGGTGCAGCAGCGACGCTGGACCGTCAGCGCGCGACGCCCCCCGCTGCCAGCACTGCCAGTGTCACCAGCTCGCTCGCCGTAGACGCCATAGTGGCGATCTGAACCGGTTTTTCCATGCCGATCAGCATTGGCCCGATCACCGAATCGCCGCCCAGTTCGCGCAGCAATTTGGCTGACAGGTTTGCCGACTGCAGGCCCGGCATAATGAGCACATTCGCCGGTCCCGACAGGCGGCTGAACGGATAGCTTGCCATCACCCTGGGATTGAGCGCGACGTCCGGCGCCATCTCGCCTTCGAACTCGAAGCTGACGTTGCGCTTTTCGAGCGCGGTCACGGCATCGCGCAAATTCGTCAGATAGGACCCCTCGGGATTGCCGAAGGTGGAATAGCTCAGAAAAGCAACGCGAGGCTCATGCCCCATCGCGCGGGCCACCGCCGCAGTGCCTTCGGCGATATCGGCGAGCTGTTCGGCCGTCGGCCGCTCGTTGACCGTGGTGTCGGCCATGAACACGGTGTGCGACTGGCCGACAAGGACATGTACGCCAAAGGGGATGCGGCCTTCGGCTGGATCGAGCACCCGGCGGATCTCGCGCATCGACTGGGCGTAGGTGCGGGTCGTGCCGGTGATCATCGCGTCGGCTTCGCCCATCTTGAGCATCAGCGCGGCGAAGACGTTGCGGTCTTGGTTGACCATCCGTTCGACTTCGCGGCGAAGATAGCCGCGGCGCTGGAGCCGCTCGTACAGCCGGTCAACCATCGCGGGGACCAACGGTGAATTGCGGCTGTTGTGCACTTCGAACATCTCGGGCTTGTCGACGCCGAGCGCGGAAAGCCTTTCATGCACGTCGTCGCGGCCCACCAGCACGGGTATGCCATAGCCACCGTCGCGGAACGCGATCGCCGCACGCAGGACGACTTCCTCTTCGCCCTCGGCAAAGACGACACGTCGCGGATGCGCACGCGCGCCTTCATAGGCGAGGCCGAGCACCGACGTCGTTGGGTTCAGGCGCGCGCGTAGCGACGTCCGATATTCGTCCATGTCGAGGATCGGCCGCGTCGCAACTCCTGAATCCATCGCGGCCTTGGCCACCGCGGCGGGCACGACTTCCATCAGGCGCGGATCGAAGGGAGCGGGAATGATGTATTCCCGCCCGAAGCTCGACGCACGACCGCCATAGGCTGCTGCGACCTCTTCCGGCACCTGCGCGCGCGCGAGTTCGGCAATCGCATGCGCGGCGGCGATCTTCATTTCCTCGTTGATGGCCGTCGCCCGTACGTCGAGAGCGCCGCGGAAGATGAACGGAAAGCCCAGAACATTGTTCACCTGGTTCGGATAATCCGATCGTCCGGTCGCCACGATGCAGTCGGGGCGCACGGCCTTGGCCTCCGGTGGCGTAATTTCGGGATCGGGATTGGCCATCGCAAAAATGATGGGCGACGGCGCCATTTTCTCGATGAATGCCGGCGTCAGTGCGCCCTTGGCCGACAGACCCAGGAAAATATCAGCGCCGACGAGGGCCTCTTCAAGCGTACGCGCGTCGGTCTTGGCGGCATGGGCGGACTTCCACTGGTCCATGCTCTTCTCGCGGCCCTGATAGATGACGCCAGATCGGTCGCACATGATCACGTTGTCATGGCGCACGCCCATTGCCTTGATCAGTTCGGTGCAGGCGATCGCCGCCGCCCCTGCGCCGTTCACCACGACTTTGACGTCGCGCAGTTCGCGCCCGGTCAGCATCACGGCGTTGATCAGGCCGGCGGCGGTGATGATTGCCGTGCCGTGCTGGTCGTCGTGCATCACCGGGATCTTCATCCGCTCCTTGAGCGCCTGCTCGATGATAAAGCACTCCGGTGCCTTGATGTCCTCGAGGTTGATGCCGCCGAACGTCGGCTCCATCAGGGCGACCGCGTCGATAAAGGCTTGCGGGTCTTCGGTCGCCAGTTCGATGTCGATGGAGTCGACATCCGCAAACCGTTTGAACAGCACGGCCTTGCCCTCCATGACGGGCTTCGACGCCAGCGCCCCGAGGTTTCCCAGGCCTAGGATGGCCGTGCCATTGGAGATTACGGCAACCAGATTTCCCTTTGCCGTGTAATCATAGGCAGTTGCCGGGTCATCAGCGATCGCGCGGACCGGGACGGCCACGCCGGGCGAATAGGCCAGGCTCAGGTCGCGCTGGGTCGCCATCGGTTTGGAGGCGACGATTTCGATCTTGCCGGGGCGACCCGACGAATGGAACAGCAGCGCCTCGCGCTCCGAGAACTGGATATTGGCTTCTTCGGACATGCGAGAATCCCCTCTTGGCTTCCCCTACGTCATGCGCCCCCACGGGGCAAAGCCACTTTCGCGGTTTCGCGGGGCGTGTATGCAAATCTGGTGACTGTCGATTCCACAACTCAGACGACCCCGATGATGGCGCAATATCATGCGCTGAAGGCAGAGGCCCCGGATTGCCTGTTGTTTTACCGGATGGGCGATTTTTTCGAGCTGTTTTTCGATGACGCCAAGGCGGCATCGGCCTGCCTCGACATCGCGCTGACATCGCGTGGCGAGCATGGCGGCGAAAAAGTGCCGATGTGTGGAGTGCCTGTCCACGCCGCCGACGCTTATCTCGCCAAACTCATCCGCGGCGGCCACCGGGTCGCGATCGCCGAGCAGGTCGAAAGTCCGGCTGCAGCAAAGGCACGGGGTAGCAAGTCGATCGTCCGCAGGGCCATCGTGCGCGTGGTGACGGCCGGGACGCTCACCGAAGATGTGCTGCTCGATGCCAAGGCGAGCAACTGGCTCGTCGCCATCGCTCGAACCGGCGGCACGCTCGCTTTTGCAGCCGCCGACATTTCTACCGGCGCCTTCGAGGTGGGCGAGATCGGCGACGGGCAGGTCGAGGCAGAAATGGCCCGTCTGGCGCCTTCCGAAGTCGTGACGCCGGCCGAGTCAGCGCGTGCCAACTTTGCGGGCGCGATGGTCGTTGAACGACCCTATGCCACGTTCGCCTCCGCTATAGGGGAGGCGAGGTTGCGGGCATTGCACGACGTCGCCACGCTCGACGGCTTTGGTGCTTTTACGCGGGCGGAACTGGCGGCTGCCGGCGGCCTCCTTGCCTATCTCGATCATGCCGGTCAGGGCAACCTACCCTTTCTGGCTCCCCCTGTACGTCGCGCCGCGGCTGAGCACATGGCTATCGACGCCGCCACCCGGGAAAGCCTCGAACTTACCTGTGTCGCAGGTGGGGGGCGCAAGGGTAGCCTGCTCGACGCCATCGATCGTACGGTTACGGGCGCCGGGGCACGCCTGCTTGCGGCAGACATTTCCGCCCCGCTGACCGACCGGCAGGCAGCCGAGGCACGCCTCGACCTTGTCGCGCACTGGGTCGGGGACAGCATCGCGCGCGACGACATCCGCGCCACGCTGCGGACCATTCCCGACATTGCCCGCGCCCTTGCGCGGCTGTCGGCAGGCCGCGGTACACCGCGCGATCTTGGCGCCCTGCGAGACGGCCTCGCCTCGGCTTGGGAGCTCCGCGACAAGCTTCAGCGTGGTCGGCTTCCCACGCTGCTGGCCGATCTACTGCCTGCCCTCGCCGGCCATGGCGCTTTGATAGACAGATTATCCCGCGCTCTCGTTGCCGAACCGCCGGTCGAGACGGCAAACGGCGGCTATATTGCGGCGGGTTACGATGCCGCACTCGACGACCTGCGCGATGCCGGTGGCATGGGCCGGCGTGAACTTGCTGCTTTGGAACTGTCCCTCCGCGACCGGACGGGCATCGCCAGCCTCAAAGTCCGACACAATGGCGTGCTCGGCTACCATGTCGAGGTGCCGGCACGCTTTGCGGATCCCCTCATGGCCGCCGACTCCGGCTTCACCCATCGTCAGACGCTTGCGGGGGTGGTGCGTTTCAACGCGCCCGAATTGCATGAAATCGCGCAGCGCGTGACCCAGGCAGGTGCGCATGCGCTGGCAGCAGAGGCCGCGCACCTGGAAGAGCTCACGGCGTTGGCCCTGGCGTCCGCGCAATCGATATCGCGGACAGCCGAGGCGCTCGCTCGCCTCGACGTTGCCGCCTCGAATGCGCAGGCCGCCATCGAATGCGACTGGTGCCGACCCGCGCTTGTCGAGCACGCATGTTTCGACGTTGTCGACGGGCGACATCCGGTCGTCGAGGCTGCCGTGACGAAAGCCGGCGGCCGTTTTGTGGCCAATGACTGCGCATTGGATGCCGTCGATCGCCTCTGGCTGGTCACCGGCCCAAACATGGGCGGAAAATCCACCTTCCTCCGCCAGAACGCCCTTATGTCGGTCATGGCCCAGGCGGGCTGTTATGTGCCGGCACGCCGCGCGACGCTCGGCCTTGTCGACCGCCTGTTCAGCCGCGTCGGCGCTTCCGACAATCTTGCGCGGGGGCGATCCACCTTCATGGTCGAAATGGTCGAGACAGCGGCGATCTTGGCGCAGGCGACCGAGCGGAGCTTCGTCATTCTGGACGAGGTCGGGCGCGGTACCTCGACCTATGATGGTCTCGCCATTGCGTGGGCGGTGGTAGAGGCCGTTCACGAGGTAAACCGCTGCCGCTGCCTGTTCGCGACGCATTATCATGAACTGACGCGGCTTGCTGAAAAGCTGCCCGCTCTTTCGCTCCACCACGTTCGAGCGCGTGAGCATAAGGGCGAATTGGTGCTGCTCCATGAAGTTGCGGGCGGCCCGGCCGACCGTAGTTACGGCATTGCCGTGGCCCGTCTCGCCGGCATGGCCCCGGCCGTGTTGCAGCGCGCCAAATCGGTCCTGGCAAAGCTCGAGGCCGGCCGGGCCGCGACAGGTGGTCTGGCAGCGGGGCTCGATGACTTGCCGCTTTTCTCCGCGCTCGTCGAAGAGTCGCCGCGCGACGTGCTTCGCGAGGCGTTGTCGGCCATCCATCCCGATGCGCTCAGTCCGCGGGAGGCTCTGGAGGCCCTTTACAGGCTGAAGGCGATCGACGCCTGATCGTCGCGCGTGACGCGGCGCACGGCAGCGCCTATGTCCGCTCCATGCCCGATCGTCTCGACCAGATCCCCAATCGTCGTTCCATTCTCGACCGGCGCGCGCTGGCCGTCGCGCTTGGCGACGTGCCGGGGAGCGGCACGTCCTTGCGCCAGGCGGGGGCGGCGATATTACGCCCGGCGCTCGATGCGGGACGCGCAGAGATTGCACGGCGCCTGCAGGAACATCCGTCCAATGGCGCCCAGGCGGCGTCGGCGCAGGCCTTTCTGACCGACCAGATTCTGCGCCTTCTTTATGACTTCACGACGCAGCGACTGCATGTCCTGTCGAACCCGACGACATCGGAACGCCTCAATCTCGCTGCGGTCGGCGGCTATGGTCGGGGTGAGATGGCGCCCTATTCGGACGTCGATATCGCCTTTCTGACACCCTGGAAAGCAACCGGGTGGAGCGAGGCCGTCATCGAGTCCATGCTTTATACATTGTGGGACCTTGGACTGAAAGTTGGCCACTCCTCCCGCTCGCTCGACGAGATGGTCAGGCTTGCAAAAAGCGACCTCACGATCCGCACTGCCCTGCTCGAGGCACGTTATGTCTGGGGTGATCAGCACATTTATGACGAGGCCGCGGCACGGTTCGACCGTGAAGTCGTTGCGGGCACCGCACGCACCTTTGTTGCCGAAAAGCTCGCCGAGCGCGATGCCCGGCACAAGCGCATGGGCGACAGCCGTTACGTCGTAGAACCCAATCTGAAAGAGGGAAAAGGCGGGCTTCGCGACCTGCACACGCTTTTCTGGATCGGCAAATATCTCCATCGCGTCCGGTCGGTCGCGGAACTGGTGGACAAAGGGCTTCTGACCGGCGCCGAACTGCGGCAATTCCAGAAAGCCGAAAACTTCCTCTGGGCCGTTCGCTGCCACCTCCACAGTGTCGCGGGGCGCGCGGAGGAACGGCTGACCTTCGACGTGCAGTCGGAAATCGCGCGACGGATGCGCTACCGCGAGACGCCCGGGCGTTCGGCTGTCGAGCGTTTCATGCAGCATTATTTCCTGACGGCAAAAGTCGTCGGCGACCTGACGGGGGTGTTTCTCGCTCATCTCGACGACAGCCTCGCACCGAAGGGACGGCGCTTCGGCGGCCTCACCGGGTTCATGCGTGCTCCCCGGCACCTGCACGGGTTCGTGCTCGATCGCGGGCGGCTGACCATACCGAACGACGGCTGGTTTCGCGCCGATCCGGTCCGCCTGATCGAACTTTTCGCTGTCGCCGACGCACAGGGGCTCGAAATCCATCCCACCGCGATGCGCGCGGCCGCTCGGGATGCCCGGCTGATCGATGCGCATGTTCGGGCCGATCCGCGCGCCAATGCGCTCTTCCTCGACGTGCTCACCAGCCCGCGCGATCCCGAGACCGTGCTGCGGTGGATGAACGAGGCGACCGTATTCGGCCGTTTCGTTCCCGACTTCGGTCGGGTCGTCGCCCAAATGCAGTTCGACATGTACCATCATTATACCGTCGACGAACATTCGATCCGGGCGATCGGGCTGCTGTCACGGATCGAGCGAGGGACGCTGGCCGAGGATCACCCGCTCGTGACCGTGATCCTGCGCAATACGTCGATGCGACGGGTGCTCTATGCCGCGGTGCTTCTGCACGATATCGCCAAAGGCCGCGGGGGCGACCATAGCGTGCTCGGTGCTGAGGTTGCCGCCAAGCTGTGCCCGCGCTTCGGCATGACGCCTGCCGAGACCGAAACCGTTGCGTGGCTCGTACGGCATCACCTTTTGATGTCGGCAACAGCTTTCAAGCGCGATCTGTCCGACTTCAAGACGATACTCGACTTCGCCGAGCATGTGCAGTCTCCCGAGCGCCTACGCCTTCTGCTTGCGTTGACGGTGGTCGATATTCGCGCCGTGGGTCCCGGAGTCTGGAACGGATGGAAGCGCCAGCTTCTCGGCGACCTCTTCAACGCTGCCGAAGAAGTATTGCGTCTCGGTCACAAGCAGACCGGACGGGCAGAGCGAATTGCGGCGAAGCTTGCCGACCTGCAGCGCGCCCTCGCGTGGGATGACGTCCAATTCAACAATTACGCCCGCCGGATGACGGACAGCTACTGGATTGCCGAGCCCGACGACGTGCTGCTTGCCAATGCGCAGATGGTCGCGCGATGCGGCGACAATGCCCTGACCGTGACGGCACAGGTATATCCGGCGCGGGGTGCCACGCTGGTGACGGTCTATACGGCGGACCATCCGGGCCTGTTCTTTCGACTGGCGGGGGCGATTCATCTTGCGGGGGCGAGCATCATCGACGCCCGCATCCACACGACGCGCGACGGCATGGCATTGGACAATTTCCTCGTGCAGGATCCGTTCGGGGCGATGTTCGATGATTCCGACCGGCTGAAGCGGCTGGAGCGCGCGATCGAAGAAGCCCTGGCGCAGCGTAGCCGCTTGTCGGACCGTCTTGCAGCGCGTCCCCTGGTCCGCGCGCGCGCCGACGCCTTTGCGGTCGAGCCCAATGTGCTCGTCGATAACAAGGCATCGAATCGCTATACGGTGATCGAGGTGAACGCGCGCGACCGGCCGGGACTACTCCACGCGCTCGCGTTCGCGATGTTCGAATCCAAAGTGACGATCCGGTCTGCGCACATTGCAACCTATGGCGAGCGGGCCGTCGATACCTTCTACGTGACCGACCTGCTGGGTGGCAAAGTCGAAGGGACGTTGCGCCTCAAGTCGATCGAGCGGCGGTTGCTCGATGCGGCAGAGGGCCTGAAGCGCGTGGCGGCCGCCGCCTGATCGAACAGCAAAGGGACGGCGCGTCTGCCGACACGCCGTCCCTGAATCGGTGCCGTGCGTCAGAATTTACCGCGAACGGTCACGCCATAGGTGCGCGGCTCGGCGAGGAACGCCGAGAACAGCTGGTCGGCCCTTGTACCGAAGGCCTGGGTGTTGGCGACGCTACCTGAACCCTGGAACGGGGTGTTGAAGGCGACCTGCTCATAGTTCTGGTCAAAGATGTTCTGACCCCAGAGCTCGATGGCCCAGCGCTCTCCCGGTCCCCGCAGGCCCACGCGCGCGTTGACCGTGGTGAAGCCGTCCTGGATTTTCTCCGGGAAAAGATCGGAACCGGTATTGTAATCGCTCGACGTGCGCTGATCGACGTAGAACAGGCCGCTCATCCCGCTCGAGCCGATTGCCGGCGTCCAGGCGACGCTCGTCGTGATCACGTTTTCCGGCGCATTGGACAGCGCACTGCCCGGCAGCAGGAAGAGCGCGACGTCGAGCGGCGTCCCGGTGTTGCGGCCGACCAGATTGTTGCGGAACCGCGTGCGGGCGTAGGTATAGCCTGCGGTGATCGCGAGATTGCGCGAGGGATAGACGGATGCCTCCAGCTCGACCCCACGCGTACGGACGCCAGGCTTCACATCGCTGGCGGCACAGGCGCCGGTAGCGCTTGATGCATCGCGATCCGCCCCGTTCAAGCTGGTCGCGCAGCTGTCGACGTTCTGAACCAGGAACACCGAACCGTTGAACGTGTTCAACTGGAAGTCCTTGAAGTCCTGCTGGAACACCGCGACGTTCAGGTTGAAGCGGCGACCATTGTACTTGATGCCAGCCTCATAGGCGTCCACCTTTTCGGCATCGAACTGCAAGTTGCCGGTGTTGAACCCGGCGTTGCGGCCACCGAACTGGCGCGGATCGCTGGGCGAAAAGATCGGCTGACCCAGCGCGGAGCGGTCAAGATTGAAGCCGCCGGCCTTGTACCCTTTCGAATAGCTTGCATAGGTCAGCAATTCGGGCGTCGGCTTCCACGACAGCACGGCCGTGCCGGTGATCTCGTCTTCCTTGCGTTCGTCAGAAAGATTCAAGGCGTTGAGGCTCGACGAGGAGTTGCCCTGGCACGTCAGATTGACGATCGCGCCGGCGATACCTTGAAGCGATGCCGGCAGCGCCGTGGCGCCCCCCGTGAGGAACGGCGCGAAGAATGCCTGCTGGGTTGGGCAGACCGTGTTATTGTTGTTGAACTGTGCGCTGAACTTCTTGTTCTCATTGGTATACCGCGCACCGAGAGTCAGCTTCAACGTGTCGGTGATGCTGATGATGTTGTGCGTGAAAAACGCATAGTTGCGGCTCTTTTGCGTGTAGGTCGAAAAATTGTCTCCGACATTATTCACGGTGTAAAGACGCTGCAGCCCGTTGATGATGATCGGCGCGGCTGCTCCAAAGGCGCCGGTCAGCGTCGCGGTGCCGGCCGGCGACAGACAGCCCGGCTGGGTCGGGTCGCGCAATGCGGCTGAGCCGCTGACCAGCGAAATGACGCGGCATGACGCATAGGCGCCATATTGGTTGCCGAATTTCAGATTGTCGCGGACCGTCAGGTCCTCGTTCGAGTAATAGCCGCCGATCAGCCAGTCGAGCTTGTCGCCGAACGCGCTGCCCTGCAGACGCAATTCCTGCGAGAAGGTCTTGAACTGCCGGAACGAATTGCCGTCGTTGGCGCGGTACAAAATATCGACGTTGGAATAGTCGGTGTCGCTCGGCCCTTCCGACTTATAGTCGCGATAGGCGGTGATTGACGTCAGCGAGACGCTGCCGAAATTCCAGTTGAGTTCGCCCGACACGCCGCCGTCAGTGGTCACGCCGCGATAAGTACGCCCCGGCGAGACCGAAATCAGTCGGTTGTAGGGGTTGCCGGCATTGGGGAAGGTGCCCCCCAATTGTTGCAGGACGCCGACGATGCGATTGCTTGCGGCATAGGCAAAATCGCCCTCGGGATTGGTGTTGGTGGCACCGGGCGTGGGGTCGGACGTTTCGTTGAGCGAGATGTAGGTCGCTGCACAGCACGCTTCGTTGCGGTGGGTATAATCGCCGATCAGTCGGAACGAGATGTCCGAGCTCGGCTGGAACAGTAACTGGCCACGCACGAAATAACGGTCGCGGTCGTTGATCTTGTTGCCGCTGATGACGTCGGTGTAGAATCCATCGCGCTTCGAATAGACGCCATCGACGCGTGCGGCGACGGTCTCGCTGATCGGGCCCGTGATGCCGCCCGACAGGCGCCAGAAATTATAGTTTCCGTACGTCGCCTCAGCGGTTGCACCGAAGGTGAAGCTGGGCTTTTTCGTGATGATGTTGAGAAGGCCGGCGCTGGCGTTGCGGCCAAACAGCGTTCCTTGCGGCCCGCGCAGAACTTCGATGCGCTCCAGCTCGCCGAGATCGTTGAGGCCGGCACCCGTGCGGCTACGGTACACGCCGTCGATGAACGTCGCGACCGAACTCTCGAGGCCGGGGTTGTCGCCGACCGTACCGATGCCGCGGATGCGGGCCGAACCATTCGCTTCCGTACCTGTCGACGACACGAGCAGCGACGGCGCCAGCTGGTTGAGCTGACGGATGTCATTGGCACCGGAATTCTGCAGCGATTCCGCGGTCACGGCAGAAACCGCGAGGGGCACGTCGGCCAGCGCTTCGCTGCGCCGTGTTGCCGTCACAATGATGTCGGCGCTCTGGTCGACCGGCTCCTGCGCAGCCTGCGGCGTCGCCGCGGTCTGGGCATGGGCAGGGGTCGCTAGCGCAACGATTGCAGCAATCGGGGCAACCGATACCAGCAGGCGGAATTTTGGCATTGCTCTCTCCTCGATCCGGGAATTTACATCCCGTTTGGAGGCCTGCTTAGTGTAGTCCGCAGGGCCGTGCCAGCCAAACCGCGCAAAACTGCGGATTTTGGCCGGTGACGCGGCTTTTATGCAACAGTGTGTCCGCTTACGCTACGGAAAGCTTCATTGCTGTTTTGGCGCGATGACCATCAGCATCTGGCGGCCTTCCATGCGCGGATGCTGCTCGACCTTGGCAATCTCGCCGGTGTCGGTCTGCACCCGCATCAGCAGGTTCATGCCCAGCTGGCCGTGACTGAGTTCGCGGCCGCGGAAACGCAGCGTCACCTTGACCTTGTCGCCCTCGCCGATGAATTCGTGGATCTTCTTCATCTTCGTATCATAATCATGATCGTCGATGTTCGGACGCATCTTTATCTCTTTGATCTCTTGCGTCTTTTGCGACTTGCGCGCGATGTTGGCCTTCTTCTGCGCCTCGTATTTGAACTTGCCGACGTCAAGGAATTTGGCAACCGGCGGGTCGGCGTTCGGCGACACTTCGACCAGGTCCAGCCCGACTTCACGCGCCTGTTCGATGGCCTCGCGGGTATAAAGCACACCCAGATTCTCGCCGTTTTCGTCGATCACCCGCACCTTTGGCGACTGGATGAATTCGTTGAAACGCGGACCGTTCATCGGGACAGGTGGCGCGCCCAGCGGGCGGCGCATCATCGGGGGTCGGATAGTGTCTTCTCCAAAATCAAGCCCATAGCTTGGGCGATAGCCACTTAAGGCTTCACCGTGCAGTTGCAAAGGGGAAGGGACAGTTAACGCGGTTTTAGCGGAACGACCGTTACCACCGCGCCACAGTTCTCGCAGCCCGTTCAGTCATACGGAGATCAGCTTGGCATCTATTGTCTTGCCGCAGACCCGGCGGCAGCGGCTGATCGCATCGCCTGCGCTGGTCGCCGCCGTGCTTCTGTTGATCCTCGTCCTGCCCAATCCCGTCGGTTATGTCGGAGGCGGGGGCGACGAATTCTACTATGTTCAAGCCGCGCGCTGCGCGGCGGTCCATGGCTGGTGCCTGCCCGACACGCATTGGGCGACGCGCTGGCCGCTCATCGCGCCGATGGGCCTTGCCTTTGCCCTTTTCGGGGATGGCTGGTGGCAGTCGACCATTGTCCCCCTGGGGTACAGCCTGCTCACTGTTTTCCTATTCTGTCGTCTTGCGGAACGGCTGGGCGGCCGACGCGCAGCGATGCTCGGCGGCATCGCGTTCGTTGGCACAGGCGCCTTTGCCAACGGGTTGCTGCTCCCGAACATCGACACGGTCGAACTGGCGCTGGTCCTGAGCGCAGCGAATGTCGCCGAGCTGGCCGTACGACGGCGCTCGCCGCGATGGGCCGCCGTGGCAGGCGTACTCCTGAGCGTCGCGCTGCAGGCCCGCATGACAAGCGTGGTCTGGCTGCCCGTGGCAGCGATGTTCCTCCTCGCGTTTAGGGACCTCCGCCGCCTCGCCCCCGCTGCGCTCGGCGGCTTCTTCGTGCCGACATGCTTGGAAGCGACCCTTTACGGACTCTGGGCAGGTCGCCCATTCCTCAGTCAGCAGTTGTCTGCCGCGCACACGCGCATCCAGTCGACTGAATTGCCTCCCAGCGTCGACCTCAGCCAGTCGCCGCTGTTCAATCCGCAATTTATCGGGGGTTGGCGACCCAAGATGGGCATCCACGTGCACTGGACGATCGATGGGGCGCTCAATTTGCTAGCCCATCCCCAGATCGGGCCGCTGATCGTCGTGGCGGTCGTGATGCTGCTACTACGACGCAAATCCCTTCACTGGCGCGATCCGTCGGTTGTCGCTGCCGGCCTCGCCGTGCTGTATTGTGGCGCGCTCATCTACGCGCTGGCAATCGATCCGCATCCTCGCATGTTCCTGCCCGTTGCTGCCCTCGCGGCGCTGATCGTCGGACGGCTCGGGGTCGAGGCTTGGGACGGCGGGGAACGTGTCGTCGTGGGGGCGCTTATCGGGCTGGTCATGGCGTTCGGGGCCACGGAAACTGAAAAACGCTTTCACCTGGGCGTCGCCGGCCCACTGGCCCATCGATGGGCTAGCCAACACCCCGGAGACGTCGAAGTCGAAGGCAACACATGGCGGTTCCTGACTTTCGACCCGCTCATTCGGTCCTTGCCCGTGGCGCCATCGAACGCCGGCCATTTGCTGGTGCTGATTTCGGCCGGATGCTGGGACAGCGATGCGGTGGCACTCGACCGGCCGGACTGGATGCTGACCCGATCGCGCGATTACGGCCGGCCCAACGACCCGCTCAATCTCTGCGAATTCAGGCGCGTTCACCCAAGATAGTCAGCCAGAAGGGTGTTCGCGCGCGGACCGTCCCAGTCCATGCCGCCGGAGATCCGCCAGACTTCCTTGCCCTTGGCGTCGTAAAGCACCGTCGTCGGCAAGAGTCCCCCGCCATAGGCAAAGCCCAGATTGTTCTCGCCATCGCGGTAGGGCTGAAGATTGGATAGACGTGCCTTTGCCCACCAGGCCGGTACCGGATCGACAGCCTGTTTGGCGAAGTCCTGGTTGACGGTCAGGACGCGCAGCTTGCCCTTGGTTCGGGCGGCCAGCCGGTCGAGCGACGGCATTTCCTTTACGCACGGCCCGCACCAGGTCGCCCATAGGTTGACGAGCAGGGGCTGGCCCTTGAAGTCGGCTAGCCTCACGGCTTTGCCGTCGGGGGCCGCAAAGGCGTCGTCGGGCATCGGCGTCCCGCGCTGCGACGCGTCCAACTTGCCCGCGGATTCGCTGCTTGCCGGCGCCTTGGCGGTCGCATCCGGCGCGGCCGCATTGGGTTGCGGGGTCTTGGACTCTTGCCTATCGCAGCCAACGAGCAGCAGGGCGGGCACCAGACAGACGATGAATGAGCGCAAGTATAGCTCCAATGCCATGTGGGGCGGTCGCTTTGCCGAAGGGCCCGCGTCCGTAATGCGCGCGATAAATGCCTCGCTGCCTTTCGACAAGCGCCTGTGGCGGCAGGACATCGCGGCGTCCAAAGCGCATGTGACCATGTTGGGCGCCTGCGGCATACTGACGCAGGCGGATGCCACCAAGATTGCCGAGGGCCTCGATCGCATTGCCGCCGGCTATGCCGCCGGCGACCTGCCCGACGACCCTGCTCTCGAAGACATCCACATGGCGACCGAAGCGCGGCTTGCCGACCTGATCGGTCCCGTGTCCGGACGTCTGCATACGGCGCGGAGCCGCAACGATCAGGTCGCGACGGACTTTCGGCTTTGGGTGCGTGACGCCGTAGATGCCGTGGACGCCGGATTGCGTGCCTTTCAGTCAGTGCTGCTCGACCGGGCGCAAGAGCATGCGGACGCGGTCATGCCTGGATTCACACATCTCCAGAGCGCCCAGCCCGTGACGCTCGGCCATCACCTCTTGGCGTGGTTCGAGATGATCGCCCGCGACCGATCGCGCTTTGCCGATGCCCGTCGCCGCATGAACCGCTCCCCATTGGGGAGCGCGGCACTTGCAGGTACGGGCTTTGCGATCGACCGTGCCATGACGGCCGAGTTGCTCGGTTTCGCCGGGCCGACCGCGAATTCGCTCGATTCGGTCAGCGACCGAGATTTTGCCCTCGACTATCTGGCTGCTGCCGCAACTTGCGCCATTCACCTCAGTCGCATGGCAGAAGAAATCGTCATTTGGGCGTCGCAACCCTTCGGGTTCATCACCTTGCCCGATGCCTGGTCGACGGGAAGCTCGATCATGCCGCAAAAGCGCAATCCGGACGCCGCAGAGCTCGTGCGCGGGCACGCCGGGCGGATCCTCGGCTGTCACACCGCCCTGATGGTCACCATGAAGGGTTTGCCGCTCGCCTATTCCAAGGACATGCAGGACGACAAGGAGCCCGTATTCGAGGCGCACGACCTGCTCGAACTCAGTATCGCCGCAATGGGCGGGATGACGGCGGCGCTGAAGTTCCGGACTGATCGTATGCGCGCGCTTGCCGAGGCCGGCTTTGCAACGGCGACCGATCTGGCCGACTGGCTGGTCCGCGAAGCCGACGTGCCTTTCCGCGAGGCCCACCACATCACCGGTCGCGCCGTCAAAGCCGCGGAAGAGCGGGGCCTCGGTCTCGCGGACCTGCCACTGGACGTGATGGTTGCCATCGATCCGCGTATCGATGCGCGCGTTTACGATGTGCTGACCGTCGATGCTTCGGTCGCCAGCCGGACCAGCCTTGGCGGGACCGCGCCGGTCAGGGTAAGGGAAGCGATCGCCGCTGCACGGGCGGCGCTGGAGAACGGCGCGTGAAACATATCTTCGGCACGGTGGCGTTGCTCGGCCTTGCCGCCTGCGGGCAGGTGGCGCCGCTGCGTCCACAAATGGGGGCCGCATTGCCGCCCAAACCCGCTGCTGCGGTCAAGGCGCCGGATGCAGAGGCGCTGATGACGCCGAGCGACCAGTCGCGCCCCAAGCGCAACGACGAACTGCTGCAGAGTTCCGAGAAGCGGGTGCCCGACAAATTCGACCTTCCCCCGTCAGGCTGATTTGCGATGAATCACTTCGAGTATCGCGACGGCGAGATGTTCGCCGAAGACGTGCCGCTCGCGCGCATCGCGGCGGAGGTGGGCACGCCGGTCTATGTGTACTCGCGCGCAACGCTCGAACGGCATGCCCGGGTCTTCAGCGAGGCGGTGGCGCAGGCGGGGGATGTGGAAGTCGCATTCGCGCTCAAGGCAAATCCCAACCTTGCCGTCGTGCGGGTACTCGCGAAAATGGGGCTGGGTGCCGATGTTGTTTCGGGAGGCGAACTTGACCGTGCCCTTGCGGCCGGGATGTCACCCGACAAGATCGTGTTCTCGGGCGTCGGCAAGACCGATGCCGAGATGGCGCACGCGCTCGACAACCGCATAGGCCAGTTCAATATCGAGTCGGAGGAGGAGGGGCGCGATCTGTCGGCGCTCGCCGCGGCCCGCGGGCAGCGCGCGTCGGCGACGCTGCGCGTCAACCCCGACGTGGATGCCGGCACCCATGCCAAGATCTCGACGGGCAAGGCGGAGAACAAGTTCGGCGTCGCCATTTCCGACGCGCCGGCTATTTTTGCGCGGCTGTGTCATCTTCCGGGCCTTAATCTGCGGGGCGTCGCCTTGCACATCGGCAGCCAGATTTTCGACCTTGCGCCGCTGGAAGCGGCTTTCCGGCGCGTAGGGCGCCTCGTTGCCGAGCTTCGGGCGTCGGGTCACCACATAAGTCATGTTGATCTCGGCGGCGGTCTTGGCATCGCCTATCGTCCCGACGACGTGCCGCAGGAACCCGAGGCCTATGGCGCGATGGTCGCGCACGTGACGAAGGGTTGGGACGTCAGGCTGATGTTCGAACCGGGTCGGCTCATCGCCGGTAACGCCGGTGTTCTGCTGACGCGGGTCATTCGGGTGAAGCCGGGCGCGACACACCCCTTCGTGGTCGTCGACGCCGCCATGAACGATCTGGCGCGTCCCGCCCTCTACGACGCTTATCATCATTTCGAACCGGTGCTCGAACAGGGCGGAATGATGACGGCCAATATCGTCGGTCCGGTGTGCGAAAGCGGTGATACATTTGCGATGGCGCGTGCAACAGGCGTCGTAAGCCAAGGCGATTTGGCGGTGTTCCGCACGGCGGGCGCCTATGGCGCCACGATGGCATCGACCTACAACAGTCGCGCCATGGTGCCGGAAGTATTGGTCGACGGCGACCGCTATGCCGTCGTCGCCGATCGCATCCCGGCATCGACGATCATGGGCGCCGAACGGGTGCCCGACTGGCTATAGCCTGATGCCGAAGCGGACGGCCGCGACCGTCATCGCAAGGTAAAGTACGACCGTCACGACGCATCCTGCCGCCAGCGATGCCCAGAAGCCGATGCCGCTCCTCAGCATCGCGGGAATGATCAGGAACATCGGGAGCGAGGGCAGGACGTACCAGAAGGTCGCTTGTGCATGGTCGGCAAGTCGCGCCGGATTGGCCGTATCGCGCCATAGCCACATCATTCCGAGGATCGAGATCAACGGCAGCGAGGCGACCAAGGCGCCGACGCCGGGGCTCCGCCGCGCGATTTCGGATACGGCCGCAACGATCAGGCCCGATAGGGCAGCTTTGACGGCGAAATACAACATGCCTCCTATTGCCCCAGCGCGAGCTTGGCGAACAGCGTAAAGTTTCGCGGATTGCGACCATAGGCCGCGTCGAGGAGAACGGGTTTGGCGTAGAGGCTCGCCGAGCCTCCCAGTGTCAGGCCGAATGCGCCCATCGGGATGGTATAGCCGTAACCCAGCGTTGCCTTGGCGATCGTAAAGCTTCGCCCGGTCAAGGGGTCGGGTGACTCGAACAGTTCCTCGTTGTCGACGATCTCGATCCGGCCGAACACCGCGTGGCGCGGCGTGATGTCGAAATTCGCTTCTGCCAGCAGCGCTCGATGCGCCTCGCCGCCGTGGGATTTGGTCGAATAGGCCATAGTGGCGGCCAGCCTGGAATCCGCGTAGGACACGGCAGCGATCGTTCGGCGCTGGTTTTCACCGCGATGTGTCGCCTCGGGTTCCTTCAGGAACCCGTGCGAAAGCGACACGGCCCAGTTCGGCGACGGCGTCCAGGTTGCACGGACGCTCCAGCTGTCGATCCTTGGCGTCTCTATATCCCAGCGACTTTCGTCAGGTTCGCGTCCGCGGAAAGCAGAGGCTTCTACTTGCCAGCGCGCATTACCGGCCCCGACCGTCACGACGCCATAGGTGATATGCGTCGAATCAAACCAGTGATGCGAGATCGGGGCTTCAGGATTCAGCCGCGCAGAACGCCGGTGCATGAATGCGGAAGGCCCCAGTGCCGGTTCGGCCACGGGACCGCCATAAACGAAACCCGCGAGGCCGCCGCCGAGATCCGTGTCGATCCGCGCGGACAATTCCATGAACAAGTCGTGCGGGTGCTGGCGATCCACCAGCGGCGTTCCGCCCGCCGTCTCGCCCGTCGCGAACAGATTGGGATAGCCGCGCGCGCCCATGAGCGGGTCGAGGCTGAGCATTGCCTGCACCTTCATGCGCGTCCCCGGGCCGAGTTCGCGCGAGGCCTCCGCCATCGCCATCGACGTCACGAAGCCTTGCTTGTCGCCACGCGGTCCGCCCTGTTCGCTGTACGTTGCCCAGGCATAGCCATGGAGCATCAGCATCCATTCCCCTGACATCATGTGCAGGCCATGCATGCCGCCCTCGGCGGCGGGCAGTCGGGAGGTGCCGGAACCGGCGGCGGGCATGCTGGTGCCGCCTTCCATCTCAACGCTCGACATGGCCATCTCAGACATGTCGTGACCAGCGTGCGGATCGGACGCCGGCACGGGTGAAGGTCGAGCGGTCGGGGGAGGGTTCTGTCCATGATCCATCCCCGGCATCTGTGCGGCCACGGGGGAGGCAAAAAGGGTCGCAGCCGCGCCGAGCGCAACTGCGGGAAGACGGTTATGCATTGTCGAAATCCTGTCTCGGACCGAAATTGTGGCTTGCGGAGTCAGGCCTGTGTTCGGGGCGGCGGCAGCTCGAGCGAAGTGTCGTAAGCGTTGAATGTCGACATGACAGCGACATCTCCGACCAGTGCCGTCCTTGGCAAAGGTGCCGCGCCCAGCGCCAAGCGGACAGGCAACGCGCAACCGATACAGACGTCCGGTCCATCCGCCTTGCCCGGCTGGTGATGCCCCATGCCCGCGTCGTGCACCGTCACCGCGACTTGCGCGGGCGCCCGGCAATGCGGAAGCACCGATCCGAACGCAAGCGCCACCAGGAACAGGAAACGCCAAGTGCCCATGTCGTAACCCATAGACTCACTCGCATTTTCACGCCAGTCGGGCACCCGATGCACAGCCTTCCGCTCTTCGTCCGCCTTGGCAGTCGCCCGGTCGCGCTGATCGGCGGCGGTCCGGCCGCCGATGCCAAGCGCCGCCTGCTCGAACGAGCCGGGGCCACCATTGTCGGTGAAGCGGACGCCGTCGCCCTCGCTATCGTCGCCGATGGCGACGAAGCTGCGACAGCCCGGCTGAAAGCGCGTGGCGTGCTGGTCAATGTCGTCGATCGTCCGGAACTCTGCGACTTTACGCTGCCCGCGATCATCGACCGCTCCCCGGTCATCGTCGCCGTCGGCACCGGGGGGGCGTCGGCAGGGCTCGCCAAGGCGCTGCGCCAACGCCTCGAAACGTTGCTGCCCGCAGCGCTGGGGCCGCTCGCCACCGCGCTCGAGGGAGCCCGCACCGCGATGCGTGCAAAATGGCTCGACGCGGGCCAGCGGCGCCATGCGCTGGACGCCGGGTTCGCGAGCGGTGGCGCTCTCGATCCCCTGGCAGAGGTTCACGACGTCGCGGGCTGGCTGGAGGCAAGGGTGGCGCCGCACAGCCGGCATGAACGCATCCACCTGACCTCGGCCGATCCGGACGACCTTACCTTGCGAGCCGCGCGGCTGCTGGGCGAAGCCGATGTGATCTGGCATGACGCGGGCGTGCCGACAGCCATTCTCGATCGCGCCCGCGCCGACGCGGAACGACATATCGGCGCCCCGTCGGCCGAAGCCCGCGGGGGACTGACCGTGGAAATCCGAGTCGCATGACGGCGCGCAGCTATGTCGTCGAGGCCGGCAAGGCGCGCAGCGTGTCGCGCGACGAAGCCACGCAATTGCTGGGCCGTGCGGATTTCGTCTGGGTGCACTTCGACGATTGCGATACCGATACCGAGGCCTGGCTGAGCGGCCCCGGTGGCCTGGTCGACCTCGTGGTCGCGGCGCTCGTCGCCACCGAAACGCGGCCGCGCATGGACGCGATCGACGGGGGCGCGCTGGTCAATCTGCGCGGTCCGGACGCCGATGTTGCGACCAATCCCGACATGCTCAGTTCGATCCGGCTATGGGTCGCAAAGGGGCGCGTCTTCACGGTCACCCGGCGCGACCTGGCTGCGCTCGATACCGTCGAGAGACTGATCAAGGACGGCAAGGTGCTCGATCCCGGCGACTTTGTCGCCATGCTCGCGAGCGAGATTACCGCCGAACTCGATCCGGACGTGGCTGAGCTCGGCGACACGCTCGACGACTGCGAGGAAATGGTCGGCGGGCGCAACGCCCTGACCCTGCGTCAGACCATTGCCCAAGCACGTAGCCGCGCCATCGGTTACCGCCGGTTCATGGCGCCGCAGAGGACGGCGCTCGAAAGACTTTCCAGCTTCGATGTGGATTGGCTCGAGCCCGACGATCGTTTGCATCTGGGCGAAGCTGCCGACCGCGCGGCACGTATGGTCGAAGAGCTGGAGGCGATCCGCGAGCGATCCGCATTGCTCCACGAGCAGCTGACCGACTTGCGTGCAGAGCTTGTCGATACCCGCGGACTGGTGATTTCGGTCGTCGCCCTCGTGTTCCTGCCGCTGACGTTTCTTACGGGTTTGCTCGGGATGAATGTGTCGGGCATCCCCTTTGCACACGAGCCCTGGGCGTTTGCCGCAGTTGTCGGGGTTTGCATCGCGATTGCAGTCGGCGTCGCGTGGTATTTCGTCCGCGCCCGATGGTTTCGATAAGGAGAAGAGAGATGCTGGTTGTCCATCACCTGAACGATAGCCGCTCGCAGCGCATCCTCTGGCTGCTCGAGGAACTTCAGCTACCGTATGAGATCAAATTCTACCAACGCGATGCGGCCACACGTCTCGCCCCGCCGGAACTCAAGGCCGTGCATCCGCTGGGCAAGTCGCCGGTCCTAACGCACGATGGCGAGACGATCATCGAGTCGGGTGCGATTATCGATCATATCCTGCGCCGGCACGGCAGCGGTCGACTGATGCCCGCTGCGAATAGCGCGGACTATGAAACCTATTTGCAATGGCTTCACTATGCCGAAGGGTCGGCGATGTTGCCACTTTTGATGAAGATGTACACGGGCATGATCGGCGAAGGCGGCGCGCCGCTCGTTCCCCGCATCGACAGCGAGATCGCCAACCACCTCGGTTATGTCGAGGCATCGCTGGCGGGACGGGATTGGTTGCTGGGCGACGAGCTGAGCGGCGCGGACATCCAGATGAGCTTCGTGGGCGAAATTGCCGGCCGCTATGGCCTGCATGCGGCGCATCCGAACATCGGTGCCTGGGTCAAGCGTTTCCAGGCACGGGACGCCTATAAGCGCGCGCTGGAAAAGGGCGGGCCCTACAGCTTCGCCTAAGCGAGGAGCTCGATGTCCCAATAAAGCCAGTCGCGCCAGCTCTGGTGCAGATAGTTGGGCGGGAAGCTCTTGCCATTGTCCTGCAACTGCCAGCTCGTCGGCCGGATCGGCGTGATGTGCAGGGGCATCTGTGCCTGCCTCGGTGTCCTACCGCCCTTTCGCAGGTTACACGGGGCGCAGGCCGTGGCGACATTTTCCCACGTCGTGCGCCCGCCCTGCGCGCGCGGGACGACGTGATCGAACGTGAGGTCCTTGCTTATGCCGCAATATTGGCACTGAAACCGATCGCGCAGGAAAAGGTTGAAGCGGGTGAAGGCGGGATGCTCCGACGGCTTCACATAATGTTTGAGCGCGATGACCGACGGCAGCTTCATCGCGAAACTCGCCGACCGGACCTCGCGGTCATAATGGTCGACGATGTCGACACGGTCTAGAAAGACTGCCTTGATCGCTGTTTGCCAGGGCCAAACCGACAGGGGGTAATAGCTGAGCGGCGTATAATCGGCGTTCAGCACCAGCGCGGGGCAGCCGTCGAGATGACGTGTCTCAGGATCGAGGCTATGATCCCTGGCGGCTTCACTTTGAGCAAGAACATCGGGATGAAACATTGTCGGGCGCGCGCTCCCTTAGCTTCCCAAAGAACCTCTTGGCCGCGTCTCTCACCCGCAACGATGACATGGGCATGACAGCATTTACCATGGTTCGTGGTCAAGGGGGTAAATTTGCGAAATAGGCCACAAGATGTAGTCACCCGGTTCGCGCCGTCCCCAACCGGTCGATTGCATCTTGGCCATGCATACTCGGCCCTTCTCTCTTTCGATTTCGCGCGATCGCAGGCCGGCCGGTTCGTCGTGCGGATCGAGGATATCGACGTCGCGCGCTGCCGCCCCGAATTCGTCGACGCCATCATCGACGATCTGCGCTGGATCGGGATCGACTGGGATGCGCTCGAAATCCAGTCCAACCATGCGGAAGCACATGCCGCAGCGCTTGCCCGCTTGCGCGACATGGGGCTGCTTTATCCCTGTACGTGTACGCGCGCCGAAATTGCCGCAAGCGCCGGCGCGCCGCACGGATCGGCGGGCCCCGCCTATCCGGGTTTTTGCCGGGGGCGGACCGATGCGCCACCGGATGCCGCGTGGCGCCTCGATGTGCGCAGGGCCGCGGACTGTGCCGGGATCGATGGAGGGCAAGACGATGTCGTGCTGGCCCGGAAGGGGCTCGGCATTGCATATCACCTCGCGGTCGTCATCGACGATGGCGCCGCTGGCGTCACCGACGTCATCCGCGGTCGCGACCTCGAAGGCGCGACGCCCGTACAGAACCTTCTGCAAGCGCTGCTTGGCCTACCGACCCCGCGCTACATGCATCATCCGCTGGTAGCAGCGGCCGACGGTACGCGACTGGCAAAGCGGACGCCATGTTCAACGCTTGCCGATCTTCGGGACGCCGGGGTCGATCCGGTCGCGCTGCGTAATGATTTGCGCAACGGCCGCCTGCCGGTTGGATTCGGCTGGGTCCATCCCTAGATAGACCTCATGTCGACGATCCTCATCATTCTCATCGTGCTCGCGGCGATCGCAGCGCTCGTTTCGCTCATTCGGGGGATCGTCAGCTTCCTCCAGACGACAGAGGCCGAACTTAAATCGGGCGCCGACGGCCCCAGCGTGTCGAGCCAGAAACAGAACAAGATGATGTTCGCTCGTGTGGGCTTTCAGGCCATTGCCGTCATCCTTTGCGTCATGCTGCTTGCCCTCAACCGCCACTGAGACGTGGTAAAGCTCAACAAGATCTACACGCGCACCGGCGACGCGGGCAGTTCGGGGCTCGTCGATGGAAGCCGCGTGTCCAAGGCGTCCGCATTGATGGCCGCGATCGGCGATGTTGACGAAGCAAACAGCCTGATCGGCGTTGCGGCAGTGCTGGCGACGGGCGACATGCGGGCGCGCCTGAGCGTCATCCAGAACGACTTGTTCGACCTCGGCGCAGATGTCGCCACCCCCGATGCGCCGCTCGAATGGACGCCGCTTCGGGTCGTGCCTACCCAGGTCGAACGGCTCGAAGCCGAGATCGACACGATGAATGCCGGTATTGCGCCGCTGAGCAGCTTTGTCCTGCCCGGTGGCTCGGCGCTTGCAGCGGCGTTGCATGTGGCTCGTGCAGCGACCCGCCGGGCAGAGCGAAGCGCCGTTGCGGCAAATTCGGATACGCCGCTCAACCCGCACGCGCTTGCTTACCTCAACCGACTGTCCGATTGGCTCTTCGTAGCGGCACGCGCCGCCAACGCGAATGGCGTGGACGACGTACTCTGGGTACCGGGCGCCTCGCGCTAAGTTTTCATCGGCCGTGATGGGAACCGTTGCGTTCCCGAATTGTTCGGACGGTTCGGCATCTGAAAGCCGAGCAGCGACGGGCAGAGTGGCATGGGCCAGCATTCGACGGAACTTCAGATAGACTTGCCGCTCGACACCTTTGTGGCGACACGCAGGCTGAGTTGCGCGCTCGCGGCGCCGCTTTCCGACGCCGATGCAACACTCCAGTCGATGCCCGATGCCTCGCCGGCCAAATGGCATCTGGCTCATACGACCTGGTTTTTCGAAACCTTTGTGCTTCGCGACTTTGCCGAGGGCTATCAGGCATATGATGCCGCCTATGCCTATCTGTTCAACAGCTATTACGAGGCCGAGGGAGCGCGCCACGCGCGCGCCCGGCGCGGCATGTTGGCGCGCCCCGCACTCGACGATGTTCTCGCTTATCGCGCCCATGTCGACGCTGCTGTCCTGGACGCCTGGCCAGACCTGCCGCCGCGCGCCCGCGAACTGATCGAACTCGGCTGCCACCATGAGGCGCAGCATCAGGAGTTGCTGCTGACCGACATCTTGCACGCCTTTGCGCAAAACCCCCTGCGACCCGCCGTCTGGCCGCATCCACGCAACGTCCCGGCACCGGTTCCAAGCGCTTTGCAATGGATCGAGGGCGCCGAAGGCGTCGTGGATATCGGTCACGATGGCGGTGGTTTTGCCTTCGACTGCGAAGGGCCGCGCCACCGCGTTTACCTCAGTCCGCATGCGCTGGCAGACCGGCTCGTAAGCAACCATGAATGGCAGGCGTTCGTCGATGACGGGGGCTACCACCGGCCCGAACTCTGGTTGTCGGAAGGTTGGGCCTGGGTACAGGCGAACGCTATCGCGGGGCCACTTTATTGGGAAGACGACGGCCTGGCCTTTGCCCTCGATGGCCTGGAGCCGCGCCATCCTGCCGCACCGGTGAGCCACGTCAGCTACTACGAGGCCGACGCCTATGCGCGCTGGGCGGGCGCGCGGTTGCCGACCGAAGCCGAGTGGGAGCGGGCCGCTGCCGCCTTCGACCCCAGGTCCGGCAATCAGCTTGACGAAGCGGGGCCGGTGCGCCCGCGCGCCGCGACGGGGACCGGCCTGCGCCAGATGTTCGGCGACGTCTGGCAATGGACCGGCTCGGCGTTCCTTCCCTATCCGGGCTTCAACGTCGCCGAAGGCGCCGTGGGGGAATATAACGGCAAGTTCATGAGCGGGCAGATGGTTCTCCGCGGAGCCAGTTGCGCCACGCCTCGCGGCACGAGCCGCGCCACGACTCGAAACTTCTTCCCGCCCCACGCGCGCTGGCAGTTTGCCGGCGTGCGCCTTGCGAAAGATCTGTGACATGCTGCTTCACGAGGCGACCGAAGTGCTGGTCGATCCCGCTTTTCGTACCGATGTCCTGACCGGGCTGGCGCAGCCGCAAAAGGCCATTCCGGCGCGCTGGTTCTACGACCGGACCGGATCCGAGCTTTTCGAGGCAATCACGGCGCTGCCCGAATATTACCCGACGCGCATCGAAACTGCGTTGCTGGCCGCACATGGCGACGATGTCGCACGACGGACCGGCCCTGGACGTGCCGTTGTCGAGTTCGGCTCGGGCTCATCCGTGAAGACGCCGCATCTGCTCCGCGCCGTTTCGCCAGCCGCTTACGTACCCATTGATATCTCCGGCGATTTTCTCCGTGCATCGTCGGCTGCGCTGGCCGCGGATTTTCCCGGGCTACCGGTCCTTCCGCTGGAGGGCGACTTCACCCACCATCTGGAGCTTCCGGATCCGATTGCGCATCTGCCGCGCCTGGGCTTTTTTCCCGGCTCGACCATCGGCAACCTGATTGCCCGAACGGCTGTCGACCTGCTGCGCACCATGCGCGACAGCCTCGGCACCGGTGCGATGCTGCTCGTCGGCATGGACCGGATCAAGGACCCGGCCACGCTCGTCGCGGCCTATGACGACGCGGCGGGCGTCACGGCGCGTTTCAACACGAATCTGCTTGTCCGCATCAATCGAGAGTTGAACGGCACCATCCCCGTCGATGCGTTCGTGCACGAAGCACGGTGGAACGACCCCTATGCCCGCATCGAAATGCACCTGGTTGCGGTGCGTGACATCGTTTTCACGGTCGAAAGGCAGCACTTCTCGATGTCGGCGGGGACCAGTATTCACACCGAAAACAGCCACAAATATGGCCCGCGCGATGCGCGTCTGCTGTTGCGCGCGGGTGGCTGGTCACCGGTTGCCGAATGGACGGATGCGCATGACCATTTCGCGCTGATCCTGGCGGAGGCGCGGCCCGTCCGGTCGGCCCCCTAGCGGACCAGCGCGCGCCAGGTCCGGATATAGTCGACCGAGCCCCGGCATTCGCCCATCTCGCTCTGCTCGACCAGGCGAAAGCGGCTTCCGTCCCAGACGAATTGCTGGGTCACGCCGCAGTCGCCGATCCCGCGCCCCTTGGCATTGGTCGACAGGCGCCGTGCCTTGGCATCGTAGGACGCGTTGACGAGGCTAGGATCGGTGTTGCCGGGCTCGCCCATGCCGGTGGGTGCATCGAATTTCGCAGGCACCGCCGGCGTGCCGCCGTTGGGGATGATCAGTGCCGTCGTGAAATAATTGTACGCACCATTGCCGCAGATCGACGGTACCATCACCAGGGTGTGCGTCGCATCGAGCCGGTAGGCCTCAGGCTTGAAACTGTCGACCTTCACGCCGCACCCATCGTCGCCATTGTAGATCTTGATGTCTGCGACCCGAAATTTGGCAGGAGCGCCGACAGGCAGGGGGGGTATCCTGACGACCGGCAGCGGCGGTGCAGCCGGGACGGTCTTTGCCGCGCCTTTCGCGACGAATGCCGTGTCGGTTCCGACGCGTTTTTGCTTGTCGTCCATGTAGCGCATCGCTGCCGCGAGCCCGCCCAGCGAGGCACTGCCGACTTTGCCGCCGGGAGCCGTCGCCACCTCCGCACGCCCGCCGGCGGCCAAGGCGGCGGCAAGCGAAGCATTAACCGCAATGGAGGCGCCAGCCACCTGCGCGACCGGCTTGCCGTCTATTGCCATGGTTGCGCGTCTCGGCGGCCCATCGGGCGCGGGCCAGCTGAGCGTTGCCGTGGCTTGCGCTTCGGGTCCCCGTTCGACGACGAGCATCAGGTAATTCTCGCCGTCCTCGGATTCGGGCACCAGCGCGACCGCCTGGCAGGCGCGACCATTGTCGCAGCCGACGATCCAGTCCCTGAAAGTCTTCAGCTCGCCGGGTTGCGGAGCAGTGGCGGCAGCGGCAAGGGCAAGGAGAATAGGCATGGCCGCAAGCTAGCTTCGGAGGACGACAATGAAAACAGTGGGTGTGATCGGTGCTGGGCAAATGGGTGCGGGCATTGCGCAGGTGTCGGCGGTCGCAGGCTATCGGACCTTGCTCTCGGATCGCGACATCGCGCTCGCCGAAAAGGGCAAGGCGGGCATCGCCAAGGGGCTCGGGCGGCTCGTCGAAAAGGAAAAGATCACCGGCGAGGCGCGTGACGCGACGCTGGTGCTGATCGAGCCGGTCGGCGACATGGCGGCGTTCGGCGATTGCGACCTGGTGATCGAGGCGGCAACCGAGCGCGAGGAAATAAAACGCGCCATCTTCGCCGATGTCGCCAAAGTGCTGCGGGCCGACGCAATCCTGGCGACGAATACCTCGTCGATCCCGATCACGCGCCTAGCCAGTGCGTCGTCCGATCCCGCCCGATTCATCGGTGTGCACTTCTTCAATCCGGTGCCGGTGATGGGCCTGATCGAGGTCATCCGCGGCCTCGCGACCGCCGATGCGACGGTCGCAGCGGTCGAGGCCTATGGCAAGTCGCTGGGCAAGGAAATCGTCCACGCCAATGACGCGCCCGGCTTCATCGTCAATCGCGTGCTGATGCCGATGCTCAACGAGGCCTGTTTCGCACTTGGCGAGGGCGTGGCGACAATTCGCGACATCGACACGGCCTGCAAGCTCGGCCTCAACCATCCGATGGGGCCCTTGACGCTCGCCGACTTCATCGGCCTCGATACCTGCCTCGAGATCTGCCGGGTGCTGTTTACGTCCACGGGCGATCCCAAGTTCCGCCCGGCCCCGCTGCTCGTCAAATATGTCGAGGCCGGCTGGGTCGGACGGAAGGCAGGGAAGGGGTTCTACGACTATTCGGGCGCAGAACCCGTCCCGACACGCTAGTCGACCGTGTTCCCGGCCGATTTCGCGGCCACGCACGCGGCCTGGATAAAGGTGAAGACCTCATGGTCGAAGCCGGGATCGGCAGCGCTCTTGCCCTGCCACTGGTCCATGTTGGCGTACATCTGGCGTGTACCTTCCATCATTGCCGGCGTTGCAACCGCCGTGAACGGCGCGAGCAGGGCAAACCATTCGCGGGCAAAGGCGAGCGCGGCGTCACTGCTCGGATCGAGCGGCAATGCAGCCTTGATGCGACTGCCGAGATCCTTCCACTTCGCGCTATATTCGGCTTGGTCGAACTCGGGGGCCATTTCAGGCATCTTTGCCGCGAAATCGGCCCTGGCTTCCTCACTCATATACTGGTCGGTCACCTGTCTCCAGGCCTGGGCTTTGTCGGTCATTTCAAGGTCTCCTATTCGAATCAGCGAGCAAAAGGTCGCGACATCGATGGGCTCGCTTCGCTCGATGCGGGACTTGACGGTGACGAGCAGCGCCCGCGTTTCGCTGAGCGCCTTTACCTGTTCGGCGACTGCGGCGATCTGGGCGTCGATAAGGGTCGGGAGGTCGATCACGCCGCGGCGCACCAGCCGGTCGATTTGCGCAAGGCTGAGCCCGGCACGCTTGAGCGTCACGATCTGATTGATCCGGGCGAGTTCGGTGGGGCCATAATGCCGCCGCCCGGACGCGGTTCGCAGAGGGTCGACCAGACCCCGCGCCTCGTAAAAGCGCAGCGCGCGGCTGGTCAAACCCGTGCGGCGGGCGACTTCGGCAATATCGAGCGACTCGGCCATTCTGTGCTTATGCCCGTTGACGCCAGGTCAACTTCAAGCGGATTCTGTGCACCGGCGGCGCCTGCCTATTGACATTCGTGTCAGTTAAGTTGCAACATGCAACCAAACAGCACGGGAGAGGTGCCATGGCGACTGCCGCGATCGAACGCCCCGACGACCAGTTCATGCGTGGACCGGAAGAAACCGACCGACTCGATGTCACGCAGCCCCATCTCTACACCTCGCACAGCTGGCATGCCCCGTTCCGCGAGCTGCGCGACGCCGGTGGGATTTATTTCTGCGAAAACGGGCGTTTCGGGCCGTATTGGTCGATCACCACCTACAAGCCGATCGTCCATGTCGAAGCGTTGCCGAAAATCTTTTCGTCGTCATGGGAAGTCGGCGGCATCACGGTCGCGGGCGACCCCGAGCGCATCCTCGACGGCGAAGTCCGCATGCCGATGTTTATCGCTATGGACCCGCCGCAGCATACGGCCCAGCGCCGAACCGTAGCCCCGGCGTTCACGCCCAGCGAAATCGTCAAGATGCGCGATGACGCCGTGGCGCGCACCGCCGAAGTACTTGATTCATTGCCGATCGGCGAGACGTTCGACTGGGTGGAACGCGTCTCGATCGAACTGACCACGGGCATGCTTGCACGCCTGTTCGATTTTCCTTGGGAGAACCGCCATAACCTGACTCGCTGGTCGGACGCGCTCGGCGATGTCGAGGCCTTCGGGACACTCGAGGACCGGCAAAGGCGTCTCGCGACAGCTTTCGAGATGGGCACCGCGTTTCACCAATTGTGGGAGTCGAAGAAGGGCCAGCCCCAGACGCCCGACCTGATTTCGATCATGCTCCACTCCGACGCGATGGCGCACATGGACGACGGCGAATTCATGGGGAATCTGATCCTGCTGATCGTCGGCGGAAACGATACCACGCGCAATTCGATGACCGCCTATGCCCACGGCCTCGCCCAATTCCCGGATGAGCGGGCGAAGCTCGAGGCCGACCCCTCGCTCATTCCCAATGCGGTCAGCGAGCTCATCCGCTGGCAGACGCCGCTCGCGCACATGCGCCGCACCGCGACCGAAGACACCGAGATCGACGGGCATGCGATCAAGAAAGGCGACCGGCTCGTTCTCTGGTACATCTCGGCCAATCGCGACGAAAGCGTCTTTCCGGATGGCGACAAGATCATCGTCGATCGCGAAAACGCGCGGCGGCACCTGTCGTTCGGCTATGGCATCCATCGCTGCGTGGGTGCACGCGTCGCCGAATTGCAGCTGATCGTGCTGCTCGAGGAAATGGCCAAGCGCCGCCTGCGCGCTGTGCCTCAGGGCGAGCCGACGCGTGTGTCGGCCTGTTTCGTCAACGGCTATCGCGCGCTGCCAGTGCGGCTGGAACGTTATTGATGGGTGAAACCGAAACGACCCGGGGGCCGTATATGGCACATCACCCGGGAGACGATGCCATGACGCTGAACCGCCGCACTTTTGTCGCCACTTCGAGCACGCTGGCAATCACCGGACTGTTCGCGACGGCCGCCTGTGCCAAGGCCCCCAGCCGCAGATACGAAATCACGCTGAGCGACGCTGAATGGAAAAAGCGGCTGACCCCCGCCCAATATCGGACACTCCGCCAGGAAGCGACCGATACGCCGGGCCAGTCGCCGTTCCTGAACGAACACCGCGCCGGGATCTTCTCGTGCGCGGGCTGCAAGCTTCCCAATTTTTCCTCGAAGACCAAGTTCGACAGCGGTACCGGCTGGCCGAGCTTTTACGATCACCTGCCGAATGCCATTCTGACCAATGTCGATCGAACGCTCGGCTTCGAGCGCACCGAAGTCGTCTGCCGCCGGTGCGGTGGTCATCTCGGCCATGTCTTCGACGACGGTCCGAAGCCGACCGGCAAGCGGTACTGCATGAACGGCACCGCGCTGTTGTTCACGCCGGGCCGCGCCTAGGCGTCCTCGAAGCCGGATCAGCGCCCCTCCGTAGCCGGCCGGGCGGCGCCGCGGTTTTGCCACGTCGCTTCCTGGCCGCTAGGCTCGGCCCATGGGGCTAACCGTCATCGACGCGATGCTGCGCGGCAGTGCGATCGGCCTGTTCCTGTTGCTCGCGTTCATGTTCGCCTGCGACTGGCGACGAACCTTGACGGCGCGGCTCGGCGCGGTGCTGTGTCTCGGGGGCGCCTGTTACGTCGCTCTCATCCTGATCGACGCTTGGTATCCGTTCGGCAATCCGTGGCGATTGCCCCTCCATCTGATGAGCCTGGCGTCACCCGCGCTGTTCTGGCTGTTCGCCGCCAGCTGGTTCGACGACGACTTCCGCCTGCGTGCCTATCACTGGCTCTTCGTCGCCGCGACCGTGCTCAGCGGCTTCGTCACCAACTATCTCTTCTGGTCGCTCCACATGCGCTACTTCGGGATGGCGCTCGTCTGGCGCCTGTTCAGCGTGGTTGCCATCGGGCTGGCGATCCGCGCGACCTTGCGGGGATGGTCCGCCGATCTAATCGAATCGCGCCGGCGGGTCCGGGTCGCGCTGACAGTTGCGATATCGGTCGCCATCCTCTGGGTCGTGATGGCTGAGCTCTGGACGGCCAGCTGGCCCCCACCCGTCGGCTGGCGGATCGCCAATGGTGCGAGCATGTTGCTGCTTGCGGTCACGATCGCGGTGTTCACGCTCGGCTGGCGCGATCCGGCGCTGGTTGCCGCCCCCGTGCGTGCCGTGGACGCGGCACCGCGTCCCGACAGCGACGATTCGGTGCTGCTGGCCCGGCTTGATGCCGACATGCGGCACGATCGGCTCTACCGACAGGACGGCCTGACCATAACGGCCGTGGCGGCACGCCTCGGCGTACCTGAATATCGCTTGCGCCGGGCCATCAACCAGGGGCTGGGGGCTCGCAATTTCAACGCGTATCTCAATGGCTTTCGCATCGCGGAGGCAAGCGAAGCGCTCGCCGACCCGGCGCAGCGCGACGTGCCGATCCTGACCATCGCCATGGACGCGGGGTTCGGCAGCCTTGCCCCCTTCAATCGTGCGTTCCGTCACCTGCAGGGCTGCACCCCGACCGAATTCCGTTCGCGGGCGCGTCCGAACTGATCGAATTACGCAAATCGACCGGTCGATTTGCGAAAACGCCGCGACGCACGCGCCCATTCGCTCCACCTTTACGGCATCAACCAGCCAAGGAGCCCTAACGATGCCGCACAACATGACGCTGCTCGACGCCGCGCTCCACGTCTTCCCGAATGCATTCCTGTTCGATGGAGGGCGCTATGTCGTGGCTACGCTGCTGATGTCGGCCGTCCTCTACATCGCCCACCGGTCCGGATGGCGGGCGCGGATCATCCAGGCCCGCCGCGCCACGCGCGCCGACTACACGCGCGAACTGCTGACTTCGCTGCGGACGGTCGTCGTCTACGCAATCGTCTTCACGCCGGTGCTCTGGCTCAAGGCCCATGGGTTCGGTGCAGGGCGCTGGACCGGGCCGGACAACTGGCTGGTGACGACCGCCTTCGTCGTGGCACTTCTCGTCGTACACGATGCCTATTTCTATTGGACGCACCGGCTGATCCACCGCCCCGCCTTTTTCAAGCGCTGGCACCGGACGCACCACAAGACGATCACGCCGACACCCTTCACCGCCTATGCGTTCGACTGGCGCGAAGCTGCCTTGCACACCGGCATGCCCGTCGTCTGGCAGCTGACGATCCCGACTCCCGACGGCGCCTTTTTCATCTTTCTCGGGATCATGATCATTCGCAACGCCTGGGGGCATTGCGGCACGGAACTCCACCCGCGCGGCTATGCCGACCACTGGTTCTGGGGGAACTTCACCACGACGACGCACCACGACCTGCACCATTCGGGCGGGTTCGGGTCCAACTACGGCCTGTATTTTACCTGGTGGGACCGCATCTGCGGCACCGAACATCCGCGCTACCGCGAAATCTTTCGCGAGATCACGTCGCGCGCGGATGATGACGGTGAGCGAAGCGGCAAGGCAGTGCCGCCGGTCCTCGCTTGAGCGAGCCCGGCTGCACGCGCGGCCGATCTGCCCGCCCGAACTCGCGCTAAGCGCCTTCGCCGCGCGTCAGTGAACGAACCGCGCGACGACGTCGCGGTAACTGCGTGACACTTTTACCGAGGCGCCCGACTCCAGCACCAGGAAACACTCGCCGTTGGTGTGCGGCTTCACCTGCTTGACGAGGTCGAGGTTGACGATGGTCGACCGGTGGACGCGCTGGAAGCGGCGCGGGTCGAGCCGGCGTTCCAGGTCCTTCATCGTTTCGCGCAGGATCAGCGTGTTCTCGGCGGTGTAGATGCACATGTAGTCGCCTGCGGCATCGATGCGCTCGATATTGTCGACATCGACGCGGAAAATCTGGCCGCGATCCTTGATGTTGATCAGCTTTTCAAAGCGGTTTGCAGCGGGCGCGTCGCCGCCGTCGGTGCCCAGTTCCTCGGCGGCCTCGGGCGCGTGCTCGGTCAGCACTTCCATCAGCCGCCCGGCTTCCTCGGCGCCGCGCTTCTCGGCCAGACGCTGGCGCACGCGATCGAGCGTGTCGGCAAGCCGCGCTTCCTCGACCGGCTTCATCAGATAGTCGACTGCCTGCGCCTCGAACGCGCGAATTGCGTGGTCGGCATAGGCCGTCACGAAGACGAAGAGCGGCGGCTCGACCTCCATCAGTCCCTGTACGACGGAAAACCCGTCGAATCCAGGCATCTGGATGTCGAGGAACACGAGGTCTGGCTTGTTGGTCTTGATCGAGCGGATCGCCTCGCGCCCGTTGGAACAGGTATCGACGATTTCCACGTCGTCATGCGTGGCGAGCCGCAGCTCCATGCCCTGGATGGCAAGCTTTTCATCATCGACGAGAATCGTTCTTATGGTCATGCGGCCTCTAATCGTTGCGCCTCGACGACCATCGGGATTTCGACGGTGACGACAAAACCGCCGTCCGGGGCATTGCCGCTGTCGAAGCGGTGGTCGGGCCCGTAAGCCTGCATCAACCGGTCGCGAATGTTCGCCAGGCCGACGCCGGTCGAATAACTGGGGCGGACCGTCGCATCGTTCAACCCCGGGCCGGTGTCGGACACGGTGATCTGCACCCGATCACCGGTGAGCCGCGCGGCAACCGCGATTTCGGCACCTTCTTCCTGCGGCGTGACCGCATATTTGATGGCGTTTTCAACGAGCGGCTGGAGCAACAGCGAGGGCAGCCGTGCCCTGGCGACGCGCGGATCGATATCGAATCGCGCCTGCAGCCGTTCTTCGAAACGCATTTTCTCGATATCCAGATAGAGCTTCAGCGTCTCGAATTCCTGTTCGAGCGTGACCTGCGCCTCGGGCTCATTGACCAATGTGTAGCGCAGGAACGACGACAGGCGGCCCAGCATCGCATTGGCCCGGTCGTTCTGCTTGAGAAGGACGAGCGTCGAAATCGAATTGAGCGTGTTGAATAGGAAGTGCGGATTGAGCTGGTAACGCAGCATCGCTAGCTGCGCCGACGAGGCCGTGGCTTCCAGCTTCAGGAGCTGCAGCGTCTGGCGTTCCGAAATCAGGAAGAAGTTGATCGAGTAATAGAGCGCCGACCAGGCGCCGAGCAGCAGCGTGTTGAGCGTCGCAGAGCCCAGGATAAGGTCGATCTGGACGACGTTCCGGCCTTCGTTGATCATCGTGTAGACCCAGGCATCGATGACGGCATAGCCCGCGACCGATATCGCCACGGTCGCGAGCGTGCCGGTCCAGATGACCAGCGGCGACTTGCGGATCAGCCAGCGATAGACCGCCGCCATGACGAGCGTCATCGAATAGCCGGTCGCGGCCGAAACCAGCACCTGGATGACGACGGGCAGCCCCACCCCATTGGCGATGCCGCTGGCGATGCGCAGCATCAGATAACCGGCCCAGCCCGCGCCCTGCAGCAGCCAGAAAGCGCGGTTCTTGTCGTCGAAGAACGCTGCCGGGGAAGTGGAGACCGTCGCCATCGACCTGTACCTAGCCGTTCGGCCGAAGCTTGTCGAAGGGTTGCCCTTGTCCTAGCTTCGAAGGACAAGGTTTCGACGGGCGCGTCCCGGTCGGAAAAGGAGAGCAGCGATGGCCGATATCGAATCGCACGACGAACCCCGCGCCAAGTTTCGCGCGATGGTGGACGGCACGCAGGAGGACTGGGCAGCGATTGCCGGGCATTTCGTGCCTTTCGCGGCGGACGTCGCGACGCGGGTACTCGATCATCTCAAGCTGCTCGACGGCGATTACGGCGGCTTCCCCGTCGACCGGCTGACGCACAGCCTGCAGACGGCGACGCGCGCTCATCGCGACGGGCGGGGAGAGACCTATGTCGTGATGGCGCTTCTCCACGACATCGGCGACACGCTTGGCAGCTACAACCATCCCGACGTCGCCGCGGCCATCGTCAAGCCGTTCGTGACCGAGGAAGAACACTGGATCTGTGCCAACCATGGCGCATTCCAAGGTTATTATTATTTCCACTACCTCGGCATGGACCGCAATGCGCGCGAAGCCTTTCGCGGAAACCCCCATTTTGCGGCGTGCGAGGAATTCTGCGCCAAATACGACCAGGCCGCGTTCGATCCCGACTATGCGTCGGAGTCGCTCGAGTTCTTCGAACCGATGGTCCGTCGCGTGATGGCTCGACCGCTGCGCAGCATGATCGGAGCGGCGGCACTGCCGGAAGTCGCCGCGACCTGATCCGGACAAAGAAAAACCGCCGCCCCGGGGGGGCGGCGGTAATTCTGTATTTAGCGTTTAGTTTAGAAGCCGACCTGCAGCGAAATCACGGCTGCACGCGGCGACCCGTAAGCGAAGGTCGGGTTCGCGCCACCCGGGATTGAAGTGGTCGTCGTGAGCCCGGGGATCACGCCGGCCACGTTGGTCGTAAGCGACTGGGTCGAACTGATCGAGCCGAGATACTGCGTATCGAACACGTTATCGACGTTGACCTGGATGAACGTCTTCTCGAGGCCGAACTTTGCAAGGCTGACGCGCAAATCGACATTGAACGTGTTGTAACCAGGCACGACCACATCGTTGAGATCGGTCGCCGTCCGGCTCGTGCGCTGCTTGAACTCGAGGCCGACCTGCGCCGGGCCGTAGTTGAACTGGGCCCGATAGCCATATTGCCATTCCGGCGTCTCGACCAGCCGCTTGCCCGCGAGCGGCAAGGTGACCGTCGGCGAGAGCACAAGATTGTCCTTGTAGCGGGCATCGAGATACGATCCGAACCCGCGGAACGAGAACCACGGGAACGGGCGCACGTTCAGGCTTGCTTCGACACCCTTGATCTCGACAGTGCCGACGTTGCGGTCGATCGACTGCAGATAGGTCGGGCTGTTCGGATCATTGTCGGTCGTCTGCTGGATGCGGTTCGTGAAACGGTTGTAGAAGCCACCGAGCGACGCCTGCAGCATGCCCGACGAGTAACGAAGGCCAAGGTCGAAATTGTCCGACTGCTCCGGCGCAACCGTCACCAGCGGCGCCCGATAGAGATTGTCGGTACGCGGCACCGACAGACCCTTGGCATAGGCGCCGTAGATCTGGATGTTGTCGACCGGGCGGATGGTGAAGCCGAGGTTCGGCAAGACCTTCTTGTAGTTGTAGGTCGCCTTGAACGGGGCATAGACCGCGTTTGCCGGGATCGTGCCGGTGAAGACGGTGTTGTTCGGAATGACGTAATAGCCTGCAGTCGTCGCGATCGGGGTGGTGCCGAACGTACCGGACGTGCAGATCGGGAACGCGCTGGTCGCGATCGTGTAGCAATACTGGTTCAGTTCACGCCGGAAAAACGGCGCGCGCACGCCGAGCACGATCTCGAGCTTGTTGTCGAAGAACTTGCCGCGATATTCGCCCGAAACCTGATTGAGTTCGGCGATCGAGAAACGGTCGCGGCTGCGCAGCGCATAGCCGTTCGCGTCCTTCGGCGTGCGGAATCCGGCCCGGCCACCGAAGACATATTCGGGATTGCCGGCCGAATCGAGATAGCCGTACTCGCCCGTCTGCCGGTGACGCCCGAGGTCGAGCGCATAGGCGATGCGGACATACTGGTCTTCGTTGAAGTCCCAGCGCAGCGACGACAACACGGTATAACGGTTCGTGTTGGTGTTCGACGGCGTGTAGAACGCGACCGTGTCGAGCAGGTCGCCGTCGCCGTTGTAGTCGGAGCCGGCCGCGGTCGTGCCGAAGCCGCGGGCGCGCAGCGAACTTTCCGACGTGCTGTTGTCAGCCGTGTTCGAGTTCGTTGCCGTGAAACCGCCGCCGTTGGCGAGGACGTACTGATAGCCGGCGTCGAGCGTGAAAGTCAGCTTGTCGGTCAGCGAGAACTTCGAGTTGAAGCGGACGTTGCCCGTGTTCGACGGGTTGGTGCGCAAGCCGTAATAGTTGGTGCAGCTCGTGTCCTGCGTCGGTGCGGTCGCCGACAGGTTGGGCGGAAGCTGCGTATTGCCGACGCCCTGGTTCGTGGCCGCTTCATTCTGGGCACCGGCACCGAAAGTCGGTCGCACGCAGAACTGATTGTTGTCGGCGTTGAACCGGCCATCATCGGCCAGGTCGAAATTCGCCTGCGCAATGGTGATGTTGTTGCGATAGGCGTTGTTGCGGTTCTGGTTATAGTGGCCGGCAAGCGAGATGAAATCGCCGTTGCTGCCCAGTTCCTTGTAGAGACGCGCGTTGTACTGCTGCTTGTCGATCTGGCCGAAACCACGGAACTTGTCGTTGCGTGCGTTCGACGCCGAAATGAAGGCGCGCACACCGGTGCCGAAGAGGTCGCCGGTTTCGAGCTTGCCGAAGATGCGGTTGTAGCTGCGGCCCTTGTAGCTTTCGCCATAGGACGCGACCAGCATCGCGCCAGGCTCTTCGCTCGGGATGATCGTACGATAGTTGATCGTTCCGCCCGAGGAAGCCGCCGTCGGCGAATCGACGTCAGTCGTGCCCTGGTTGACGTTCACCTGCCCGACGATCTCGGGGTCGAGCTGCTGGTTCGAGAAGATGGCGTAGTTGCCGGTGTCGTTCAGCGGCAAGCCGTCGAACGTCAGCGAAATGCGGTTGCCGTCGAAGCCGCGGATGCGGACGTTGCCGCCCGACGACCCGAAGGGATCGTTGTTGGTAAAGTTGACGCTGGGGACGATGTTGATCGCCTGCAGCAGCGTTTGGCCCGGCGCCGCCTGACGCAGGACTTCGTTGCTCAGGACCGTGCGTGCCTTGGGTGTTTCGGGAACGTCTACCCCATTGATGCCGCTGCGCGTCTGCGAACCGGTGACGACGATTTCGGTTTCCTCTTCGGCCGCGATCGTGCCTGAAGACTGCGCGAAGGCCGCGCTCGAAAACGAAAGCGCAGCCAGAGCTACGCCGAAATACAGCTGATGCTTCATGTTTTTTTTCCCTAGCGAGCCCGTTCATGGGCTATAAACGCGACGCCACGCGCCGTTAGGGCGCCCCTGCGGCGCTTATGTTGCGATGACGTTACACCCGCAACACCCTTGGTTGATGAACGATGAATCGTTCATTGTGCGTTGCAAAAAAGCCACGCTTTTTTGTGCCTTAGGGGCTCAGGATCGTATCGATCGGCTCGGGCGCCAGGTCAGGATAGTCCGTCGTGAAATGCAGCCCCCGGCTCTCGTGCCGCCCGAGCGCGGACCGCACGATCAGATCGGCGACCTCGACCAGGTTGCGCAATTCGATCACGTCGGGCGTCACGCGGAAATTGCCATAGTAATCGGCCACTTCCTGGCGGAGGAGGGCGATGCGGTGCGCCGCACGCTCGAGCCGCTTGGTCGTTCGCACGATGCCGACATAGTCCCACATGAAGCGCCTGATTTCGCGCCAGTTGTGCTGCACGACGACTTCCTCGTCCGAATCCGTGACGCGACTTTCGTCCCAGCCGCGGATTTGCGGCGGCGCAGCACCGGGGTGCGCCAGGATGTGCTGTGCCGCCGCCTCACCGAACACGAAGCACTCGAGCAGCGAGTTCGACGCCAGCCGGTTCGCGCCGTGCAGACCAGACTGGCTGACTTCGCCTGCGGCATAGAGCCCGGGCAGGTCGGTGCGTCCATCCATGTCGATCAAGACCCCGCCGCAGGTGTAGTGCTGCGCTGGGACGACCGGGATCGGGCCGGTGGTCATATCGATGCCCAGGCCCAGGAGCTTTTCATGGATATTGGGAAAATGTCCTGCGACGAATTCGGGCGGCAGATGGCTGATGTCGAGATGGACATAATCGAGCCCGAATCGCTTGATCTCGGCGTCGATTGCGCGCGCCACGACGTCGCGTGGCGCGAGTTCGAGACGCGGATCGTAGAACGGCATGAATCGCTTGCCGGTCTTCGGATTGATCAGCCGACCGCCTTCCCCACGCACCGCCTCGGTGATCAGGAAGTTCTTGACCTCCAGATTGTAGAGGCAGGTCGGGTGGAACTGCATGAATTCCATGTTCGAAACGCGCGCGCCCGCGCGCCACGCCATGGCAATGCCGTCGCCCGTCGCACCGCGCGGCGCGGTCGAGAACAGGTAGCAGCGCCCGGCGCCACCCGTCGCCAGCACGGTCGCGGGCGCCGTGATCGTTTCGACATGTCCACTCTGCCGGTTGAACGCATAGACACCCCAGACCCGCGGTGCGCCTTCGGGTCCCTCGACATGCTTTTGGGTGACCAGATCGATCGCGACCATTTCGGGCAACAAGGTGATGTTCGCGCTGGCCGCGGCGGCTTTTTCGAGCGCCTGCTGGACCGCCCAGCCCGTCGCATCGTCGACATGGACGATGCGGCGGTGGCTGTGGCCGCCTTCGCGCGTCAGGTGCCAGCGGTCCGATTCGCCAGGATTGAACGGCACGCCCAGTTGCGCCAGCCGTTCGATGGCGACCGGCGCGTTCTCGACCACGAATTCGACCGTCGCGCGGTTGTTGAGCCCTGCGCCCGCGACCATCGTATCCTCGATATGGCTTTCGAACGTGTCGCCGGGCTCGAGCACGGCCGCGATCCCGCCCTGCGCCCAGGCCGTCGACCCGTCGGACAGTCCGCCCTTGGCGATGACCGCCACACGTTTCCCGTTGCCGGCCAGCGTGATGGCGGCCGTCAGGCCGGCCGCGCCCGAGCCGATGACCAGCGCGTCATAGGCGTCAGGCAATGGCCGCGGCCCGGGTGAGGTTGAGGAATACATGTTCGAGGTCGGCCTCACGGGTTGAGACGTCGACAATGCCAAGCCCGGCATTGTTGACGGCCGTGATCACGTCGCCCGCATTCGCCTGTGCCTTTGAATAGGTGATCGTCAGGACGCGATCGTTCTTCAGTTCGACCTTCTGAAAGAAGGTGGATGCCGGCGCTTCGGTCAGGTCACGGTCGACGGTGATCTCGACGACCTTTTCCTGCGCCATGCCGACGAGTTCGCGCGTCGGCTTGTTGGCGATCAATTGTCCATGGTTGATGATCGCGATCCGATCGCACAATTCCTCGGCTTCCTCGAGGTAATGCGTCGTAAGCACGACTGTCACCCCCTGCGTGTTGAGCTCGCGGACATAGGCCCAGAGTTGTTGGCGCAGTTCGATGTCGACACCTGCGGTGGGCTCGTCGAGTACCAGCACCGGCGGCGCATGGACCATAGCCTTGGCGACGAGCAGACGGCGTTTCATGCCGCCCGACAGCGTGCGGGCATAGGCGTGCGCCTTATCCTCAAGATGGACGGCGCGCAGCAATTCCATCGTCCGGCGATGCGCCTTGCCGACGCCGTAAAGTCCGGCCTGGATCTCGAGCGCTTCGAACGGCGTGAAGAACGGATCGAACAGGATTTCCTGCGGCACGATCCCGATGGATGCCTTTGCGTTGCGCGGATGTTCGTCGATATCGAAACCCCAGACGCGCGCCGTGCCGCCCGTCTTCATCACCATACCCGACAGGATGTTGATCAGCGTCGATTTGCCGGCGCCGTTGGGGCCGAGCAGGCCGAATATCGACCCGCGCGGCACGTCGAAGCTGACGCCGGACAGCGCCTGCTTCCCCCCTGCATAGACTTTCCGGAGGTCGGCAATCTCGATAGCGGCATTCGTCATGTTGCCTGCGCATAACGTGACGGGGGAGACACACAAGCCATTGTCGGGCCCATGCCCGTTTCAGGGCGCCCGCCCGCGTAGTTATCGTCTCGTTAACCTTACCCATAGACGTTGATTTATCGAGCATCGGTGCAAGGGCGTGCTGTGGGGACAATCAATCGAATTCGGGCGGCCGGACTGGCCTTGGCGTGCGCTGTCGCCGCGACGTCCGGCGCACAGGCGGCCACGCAGGCCGGGACCGGCAAGGCCATCGCGCTGCGACCGCTGTCGATCGTGAAGCTGCGCGACCTCGACTTCGGGCGACTGGCATCGGGAACGACTGCCGGGACCGTCGTCATCGACCCCACGACCGACGCGCGGACGACGACAGGGGGCGTGCTTGCCGCAGGGGGCACGCCGCTCGCCGCGCAATTCTATACCTATGCGACCGGCAATCAGACGTTGCAGGTCACGCGCGGCCCTTTGCCGGTGCTCAACCGCGCGGGCGGCGGAGCCTCGATGACCGTCACCCAATTGACGCTGAATGGCCCGGTGCTGCGCGTGATCGGTGCCGCCGGACTGCTGGATCTGCGTGTCGGAGGCACGCTGGCTGTCGCGGCAAACCAGGCCGATGGGGTCTATTCGGGCAACTTCGACATAACCGTCACCTATTTCTGAGTCCCGCGCGCCCGGGCCGGGCAGTTCGAAGAGGTACCGATATCGTTACTGCGATGGTCACCATGACCGGTACGGGTGGCGTTAACGCCCGGCAGCTAGGTTTCCGGCCATGGACCTTCGCTTTGTCTGCTTGTTGACCTGTGCCCTGCGCGTCGGCGCACTCGTTGTCCTGACCGGGTCGGCGACGGGCGCGCTGGCTGGAACGACCGCCGCGATCGGCACCGCCACGACCGTCGCGCCGCTTTCGGTGGTGAAGACCGACGATCTGGATTTCGGCGTACTCGTCGCGTCCGCTACGGCCGGAACGGCGTCGATCAATGCCGCCACCGATGGCCGCACGACCGCGGGCGGGACGACGGCCGCTGGCGGTGCGCCGATGGCTGCGCACTTTACGGCAGCCGGGCGGATCGGCGCAATTGCCCTGATCGCCCTGCCGGGATCGATCACGCTGACGCGGGGCGGCGGGACCGAGACGATGACCGTCACCAGCATCTCGAGCAACGGGCCGACATTGCGGGTTTTTCCCGGGTCGGCCACGATCGACGTGGCCGTGGGCGGCACATTGAATGTCGCCGCCAATCAGGTCAACGGCACCTATGCCGGGACGTTCACGGTCAACGTGCTGTATTTCTGACCGGACCTTCGGTTCGGCGGCCGGTTTTTTGACCGATTGATTTTGTCTGTCCGTCAGCTAACGGCAGCAGCATGATTCCGCCCCCCGAAACCTTTCGCACTGCCACCCGCCGAGTCGCATGCGATGGCTCCGGCGATGTCCCCGCCGCGCTTGGCCATCCGCGCGTCTGGCTGGAAATCGACGAGCGCGGCTATGCCGATTGCAGCTACTGCGATCGCCGTTTCGTGCTGATCGGGAGCGTCGCGGATCATGCGGATGCGGGCGACACCGACAATCGGGGTGCACAGGACGCTTAAACTTCCTATGTCGCAGGGATGACAACCGATCCCCGCGCCGTCCTCTATGCCGACACCCTCGATCCGGCCGAGGCACAGCGTCTGACGCGCGACGCGCTGGCGGCGTGCGACGACGGCGAACTCTACCTGCAATATCGCACCAACGAATCGTTCGGTTTCGACGACGGGCGGCTGAAGATTGCGGATTACGGTTCGGCCCGGGGCTTCGGCCTTCGCGGTGTTTCGGGCGAAGCGACCGGGTTCGCGCATTCGGACGACGTCTCGCCCGCCGGCATTGCCCGCGCCGCCGCGACGCTCAGGCTGCTCGATCCGTCGAGCGCCGGCCATGCGCCGCCGCCGCGCAAAAGCAACCTTCACCTTTATACGGACGCCGACCCGCTGGGCCTCGTTCCCTTCGCCGACAAGGTCGCGCTGTGCCAGCGCATCGACGCCGCCGCGCGGGCCCGCGACCCCCGCGTCGTCCAGGTGTCGGTTGGTTTGTCGGGAACCTGGAACGTCGTCGAGATCGTCCGCGCCGACGGCTACACCGCAACGGATATCCGGCCGCTCGTCCGCCTCAACGTCGCTATCGTCGCGCAGCAGGGCGAGCGGCGCGAGTCGGGCAGTTTCGGGATGGGCGGGCGCTATCTCTATGACCGGTTGTTCGACGAGAGCGTCTGGAACCGGGCCATCGACGAGGCGCTGGCCCAGGCGCTGGTCAATCTCGACTCGGTAGCGGCGCCCGCCGGCGAGACGACCGTGCTGCTGGGTCCGGGCTGGCCCGGCATCCTGCTTCATGAAGCCATCGGCCACGGTCTAGAAGGCGATTTCAACCGCAAGGGTACCAGCGCCTTTTCGGGGCGTATCGGCGAGCGGGTGGCGGCGGCCGGCGTCACGGTGGTCGACGACGGCTCGATCCCCGACCGGCGCGGCTCGCTCAGCATCGATGACGAAGGCACGCCGACGTCGGAGACCGTGCTGATCGACGACGGCATCCTGCGCGGCTATATGCAGGACCGCCTCAACGCGCGCCTCATGGGTGTGCCCGCGACGGGCAATGGCCGCCGCGAATCCTATGCCCACGCGCCGATGCCGCGCATGACCAATACCTTCATGAAGAACGGTCGCGACGATCCGGAAGAGCTGCTGTCGCGGGTCAAAAAGGGTATTTTCGCCAAGAGTTTCGGCGGCGGACAGGTTGATATCGTCAGCGGCAAGTTCGTGTTCAGCTGCACCGAGGCGTATCTGATCGAGGACGGCAAACTGGGCGCCCCGATCAAGGGCGCAACGCTCATCGGCGACGGGCCGAGCGTGCTGACCAAGGTGACGGGGATCGGCAACGACTTCGCGCTCGACGAAGGTGTCGGCATATGCGGCAAGGGCGGCCAGAGCGTACCTGCCGGCGTGGGGCAGCCGACGCTCCTGATCGACGGGCTGACCGTCGGGGGGACGGCAGCTTAGAAAGCGTTGCAGGGAACAGCGACATGTCTGATTTCACCGACCATGTTACGAAGGACCACGCGGCTTTCATCGCGAAGCAACCGGTATTCTTCGTGGCCACGGCTGCAGAAGGGGCGCGGATCAACCTGAGCCCCAAGGGCATGGACAGTTTTCGGGTGCTGGGCCGCAACAGCGTCGGCTATCTGGACGTCGGCGGGTCCGGGAACGAGACTCAGGCGCATCTGGCGGCAGACGGCCGGGCGACGATCATGTTCTGCGCGTTCGACCGGCCCGCCCTGATCCTGCGCATTTACGCGACGGGCCGGGCTGTCCTGCCGCAGGATGACGACTGGGACGATCTTGTCGGACATTTTACCCTGCTGCCCGGCACGCGACAGATCTTTCAGTTCGATGTCGATAGCGTGCAGACGAGCTGCGGCTGGGGCGTGCCGTTCATGACATTCGATCGCGAACGCCAGACATTGTCGAAATACCATCGCGCCGACGACCCCGAAAAACGCCTGCGCAAAATCGGCAAGCGGCTCAAGAGCATCGATGGTCTGCCGCTGCGTGCCCAGGCGCGCATGCCGTGGAACGAGGCACAGAGCTGATGGCGCTGGTCGAACTGGCCAGTTACCCGAATGCGATGGAAGCCGCGATGGTAAAGGGATTGCTCGAGGCTGAGGGTATCGATGCGGTTCTGTTCGACCATGGCATGAATATCGCCGATTCTTCCGGCTGGCTGGTACCCGTTCGGGTGATGGTCCTCGACGAAGATCTGCACGTCGCGCGGGCGTTGCTGCCCATAATATAGGCAATGCGGGCGAAAAGCCTGCCCAATCGTTAAGCTAATGTTACGGCGAGCGCCTGCCCGAGGCAGATGTGGCTCCCTGCGGCGCGTCTGGCACGGCTCTTGCTGCACTGCGTCAGGGGCAAGCCAACAGGGGGCCGAATGAAACTCGTCGTTGCGATCATCAAACCGTTCAAGCTCGACGAGGTGCGCGAAGCACTGACCGAGCTGGGCGTGACGGGCATGACTGTCACCGAAGTCAAAGGCTTCGGCCGACAGAAAGGGCAGACCGAGATTTATCGCGGCGCCGAATATTCCACGAACATGGTGCCCAAGCTGAAGGTCGAGGTCGCGTGCGGCAGCGACCTGAGCCCGCGCGTCGTCGAGGCGATCCAGGCTGCCGCCAACACCGGCGCTATCGGCGATGGCAAGATCTTCGTGCTCGAAATCGGCGAGGCCGTGCGGATTCGTACCGGTGAAACCGATGCGAATGCGCTTTAAAAAAGAAGGGGGAACAATGAAACTCTCGACACTGATCAAGGGCGGTACGGCGGGGCTCTTTGCCCTGGTCGCCACGACGCCTGTTCTTGCCGGCCTGGTCAAGGCACCCGACGTGGCGGCGCAAGCCACGATGGTCAACAAGGGCGACACCTCGTGGATGCTGACATCCTCGGTGCTCGTTCTCATGATGAGCATTCCGGGCCTCGCGCTGTTCTACGGGGGCCTCGTCCGCACCAAGAACATGCTCAGCGTCCTGATGCAGGTGTTCATGATCGTCAGCGTTGCCGGCCTCGTCTGGTGCTGCTGGGGCTATACGATGGCGTTTACCAGCGGCGGCAGCGGCGCACTCGCCCCGTTCGTCGGCGGGTTCTCCAAGGCCTTCCTGATGGGGGTCAACGGCGGAACCTACGCCGCGACCTTCAGCAACAACGTCTATCTGCCTGAATTCGCCTTCGTGGTGTTCCAGATGACGTTCGCCATGATCACGCCCGCGCTGATCGTCGGTGCCTTTGCCGAGCGCGTGAAGTTTTCGGCGCTGATGATCTTCGTCGTCGCCTGGCTGACGATCGTCTATTTCCCGATCGCGCACATGGTCTGGTACTGGGCGGGCCCGGACTTCCTGCCCGATGCCAAGACCGACTATGGCTACCTCTGGGGAATGGGCGCGCTCGACTTCGCCGGCGGTACTGTCGTTCATATCAACGCGGGTATCGCGGGTCTGGTCGGATGCCTTGTGATCGGGCCGCGCCTGGGCTTCGGCAAGGAAGCCACGCCCCCACATTCGCTCGTCATGACCATGATCGGCGCCAGCCTGTTGTGGGTCGGCTGGTTCGGGTTCAATGCGGGGTCCAACCTCGAAGCGAACGGCGTGACCGGTGTCGCCTTCATCAACACCATGGTGGCAACCTGTGCCGCGGCGGTCAGCTGGGCATTGGTCGAGCAGCTTCATCACGGCAAGCCGTCGATGCTTGGCGGAGCGACCGGTGCTGTCGCAGGCCTTGTGGCGATCACGCCGGCCAGCGGCTATGCGGCGCCGATGACGTCGATCGCGCTGGGCTTCATCGTCTCGCCGATCTGTTATTTCTTCGTCTCGACGGTCAAGAACAAGCTCAAGTACGACGATACGCTCGACGTCTTCGGCGTGCACTGCATCGGCGGGATCGTCGGCGCCATCGGAACCGCCATCGTCGCCGATCCGGCGCTCGGCGGGCAGGGCTTCTTCGATTACACCGTCTTCCCGGCGGGCACCGGCGCCTATGACATGGGCGCGCAGCTCGTCACGCAGGCCAAGGCCGTCCTCGTGACGCTCGGCTGGTCGGGCGGCGTGTCGGCGATCCTCTTTTACGCGCTGAAATTTACGATCGGCCTGCGTCCCAGCGACGATGCCGAGCGGGAAGGCCTCGACCTCTCCGAACATGGCGAGCGGGCCTATAATTATTGACGAGCTTGGGGACGGGGCGGCGGACTCTCTCCACCGGCCGCGCCTTCCCCAATCCAGGTTCCTCCTGCGAACCACTGGGCCGGCAGCGCAATCTGCCGGCCCTTCTTTTGTGAAGCGGGAACTTTCTAAAGCGCTGCCCTTCGTGAACTTTTGGGTTCGCGGCGACGCTTTGCCCCGCTATTGGGCGAACAAATGATCGAGGGCACTTGCACGTGGACAATGACGCGCTGACCGACCGCCGGGTGTTTCGGACGACGGTGATCGTCATTGCGACGGCGGGTGCCGCCTATGCCCTGTGGAAGCTGGCCGACCTGCTGCTGCTGGTCTTCGCCTGTGCGCTGATTGCCCTGATCTTCTTCAACCTCGCGCGCTGGATCGTCGACCGCACGGGGCTCAACTTCGGGCTTGCGCTTGCCGTGTCGGTCGTCGGCATCCTGACGGCGCTGACCGGCGCCTTCTGGTTTTTCGGCAATTCGCTGTCGAACGAATTCGCCGAACTTGCGCAGCGTCTCCCGCAAGCGTGGGAAGTGTTTCGCGCGCGCTTTGCCGAAACGCCCATCGGCGCCGAGTTTTTTCGACGGGCAGGCGATCTCGTGCCCAGCGGCCAGACCATCGTCGGCTTTGCGACGGGCCTGGTTACCAGTCTCGGGACCATCGTTTCGGCGCTGGCGATCGTCATCGTCGGCGGCATCTACCTGGCTGCCCAGCCGCGCCTCTACGGCAAAGGTGTCATCATGCTCACGCCGCACGCCGCTCGCGGCAAGATGACGCGTACGTTCATGGCGGTGGCCGACTCGTTGAATGCCTGGCTGGTTGGGCAGGGCATCGGCATGGTCTTCGTAGGCGTGGCGTCGACGATCGGCCTGTCGGTCATCGGCCTGCCCGCCGCGCCCGCCATCGGCCTGGTCGCGGGTCTGTGCGAATTCGTCCCTTATCTGGGGACGGTTGTCGTTGTGATCCCGTCCGTCATCCTGGCGTTTGGCCAGAGCACGACCATGGGGATCTGGACTATTGTCGTCCTGGTCGCCGTCCAGCAGATTCAGGGCAATCTGGTGATGCCGTTGCTGCAAAGCCGCATGGTCGAACTTCCGCCCGCGCTGACGATCTTCAGCCTTGTCGCGCTGGGCGTCCTGCTTGGCCCGGTCGGCGTCATCCTGGCAACGCCGCTGACCGTCGTCGCGATGGTCATGGTCAAATCACTTTATGTGAACGCCGGCGAACTCGAAGCCGATACGCGCGAGGAGCTCAAGGGCCTGCCCTGACGGCGGGCTCAGCCTTTGCTGCTCGGGTGCAGGCTGGTCCCGGCTCGCCCGCCGCGCAGCGCGCCGAGCCAGCTGAGCGGATTATACCAGTGCTGCGAGCCGTCGAGCGAGAAACTGATGAATTCGGCGCGCCCGCCGAGATTTTCCCACGCGAGCGGTCCGCCCAGCCCGCCGAGCGCCTCGGGGACACGGCTGTCCGCCGAATTGTCGCGATTGTCACCCATCAGGAAGACATGGTCTGCCGGGATCGTCGTCGGCGGATAGTCGTCGACCGAGGGTTCGTAGCCGAGGTCGATCGTATCGTAGCTGCGCCCGTTGGGCAGCGTTTCGCGAACGACCGGCAAGGCGCAGGTCACCTTCCCATCGGCGGCGACCGACCGGTAATCCGCGTATTTGGGATCGGTGCAGGGTTGCCCCTGGTCGACGGGAATGGGGCGCAGTACGACCGGGGCACGTTTGACGGGCACGCCGTTGATGATGACGGTCCCGCCGCGCACTTCGATGCGGTCGCCCGGAAGGCCGATCACACGCTTGATGTAGTCCTCGTCGAGGCGCGACGGCGGCGAAGCAATGACGACATCGCCACGCTCAGGCATGCGGCCCAGAATGCGCCCCTTCATGAACGGCAGCACGTGAAAGCTCGGCGAAACATAGGACCAGCCATAGGGGAATTTGCTCACGACCAGCTGATCACCCGTGAGGAGGCCGGGCATCATGGATTCGGACGGAATATAAAAGGGCTTCGCCACCAGGCTGTGAAAGCCGAGCACGGCGAAGATCAGCCAGAAGATGCTCTTGATTTCCGCCACCCAATCGGTCTTCGGTTTTTCCGCAGACGCGGTGGCGGGGACTTCAGCAGCCGTTGTTTCTGTCGTCACGCAATTTCCCTCGATCGCCATCCGGCTTCAGTGCCTCTATGATGACGAACGCCTGCGCCCATGGATGGTCGTCGGTGAGCGTCACATGAATATGCGCTTCATACCCTTCGGGAATTAGCGCGTCGAGCGCCGCTTTCGCGCCGCCTTCGAGTGCGAGCGTCGGCGCGCCGGAGGGTGCATTGACGACGCCGATGTCCTTCATGAACACGCCACGCCGGAATCCGGTGCCTACCGCTTTTGAGAAGGCTTCCTTGGCGGCGAAACGCTTGGCGTAGGTACCGGCGCGCGTGAACGGACGTCGTGCCGCCTTGGCGCGCTCCCGCGGGGTGAAGACACGGTTTTCGAAGCGCTCGCCGAAACGGTCGAGCGATTTCTGGATTCGCTCGATATTGCACAGGTCGGAGCCGAGACCGACGATCAACGCGCGCTCTCCATCAGCGCCTTCATGTGCCTGATACTTTCCTGCAGACCGACAAAAATTGCCTCCCCGATCAGAAAATGCCCGATATTGAGTTCGGCGATCTGCGGAATGGCCGCAACGGGGACGACATTGTCGAAGGTCAGGCCGTGCCCGGCATGCGGCTCGATGCCGTTCCTGGCGCACAGCGCTGCGGCATCGGCGAGGCGACGCAATTCCACGCCGTCGGGATCGCCGTGCGCGTACTTGCCGGTATGCAGCTCGACCACGGGGGCGTGCAGGCGCAGCGCGGCGTCGATCTGGCGGGGGTCCGGCTCGAGGAACAGGCTGACGCGAATGCCGGCGTCGAGCAATTGCGCCACAAGGGGCGCAAGGTGATTATGTTGCCCGGCGGCATCCAGGCCGCCCTCGGTCGTACGTTCCTCGCGCCGTTCGGGGACGATGCATGCCGCATGGGGTTTGTGGCGCAGGGCGATGGCGACCATGTCCGCGGTCGCCGCCATTTCGAGGTTAACCGGCAGCATGGTTTCGGCCATCAGGACGTCCAGATCGGCATCGCGGATATGACGCCGATCCTCGCGCAGGTGCACGGTGATCCCGTCGCCACCCGCCGCCTCGACGATACGCACCGCGCGCATCGGATCGGGATGGTCGCCGCCGCGCGCATTGCGAATGGTCGCGACGTGGTCGATGTTCACGCCAAGGCGCAAGGGCGCGATCATGAACAGGCCGCCGCACTGAGCAAGTCGAAGCTGAACCCCTTGCCCTGCCAGACTTCGCCGAACTCGAACCCGCTGCGGTTCGTGAAGGCGATGGCGACGACATCCTTGTCGGGCAGGATGAAGTTGCGGATTTCGACACCGCCGATACCGCCACGACGTTCGACGATCCGCACGGGGCTCGCGCACCCCCTGAGCGGTACACTGAACACCCATTGGCCCAGAGCAATGAAGCCGAGCTTTGGATCGCCGTTCCACATTTCCGCAAGCTGTGCCGGCGGCAGCAACTTGCCCGTCATCAGCGCGCGGTCGAAGGTCCACAGGTCCTGCGCGGTGCCGTACAAGCCTGCCGAGGCCGCGAACGCTCCGAAATCATAGGCCGGCTCGGGCTTGCCGTCGACGATCCCGGCAACCGTCGTCTTGCGCGTCGGAAATGCGGCAAGCGATCGAAGCCCCAGGGGGCCGGTGAAACGCTCGCGCACCAGGCTCTGCCAGCTTTTGCCCGTGACCGCTTCGAGCAGGGCGCCGGCGACGATGTAATCGCAGTTGTTATATGACCAGTTGCCGCCGGGCACTTCCTTTACCGGCCCTGCGCAATAGCCCGTCAGCGGGTCGCGACTGCCGCTATAGCCGGGCGCGTCATAAGCGGGAACGGCATCGGCCGTTGCCGCAGTATCGTCGGGATTCGGCAGGCCGGACTGATGGCGTAACAGCTGGCGTACGGTAACCAGTCGTGCATTCGGGCTTGTGAAAGCGGGGAGATATGTCGCCACCGGCTTGTCGAGATCGATCCGGCCGGCAGCGACCTCCTGCATTACCAGCGTGGCAACGACCTGCTTCGTAACCGATGCCCAGCGCCACGATTGCGCACTGTCGATTCGGCTGGCGTCGCGCGTTGTCACCCGGAGCGTATCGACACGATTTATCCGGGTGCCGCGACCGACCAGATATTCGCCGCTGAAGTTATAGGCCTTTGCCACTGCAGCTTCGGGAGGGTCGGCCCTTAGGGTCGCCGCCGGCGCGCCCACGGCGACGCAGGCCAGGATGATCCCAAATGCCTTCATGCTGCGCGGCTCCCGGGTTTGGTGGCGGGTAGGACCGCAAGCTCGGGCGGCAAGGCATCTGCGGCATAGGTCGGCACCGACAGGCGAATCAGCGGATAGAAGGGTACGCCGAGCGTTGCCGTCCCGTCCGACCTGTCGACGAGCGCGGCGGCGGCAACGACGACACCGCCCGCGCGATGAATGGCGGCAATCGCCTCGCGCGAAGACAGGCCGGTGGTGACGACATCTTCCATCATGAGGACGCGCTGCCCGGGTGAGAGCCGAAACCCCCGGCGTAGCTCAAAGACGCCTTCGGGGCGCTCGAGAAAGACCGCCTCGACGCCGAGCGCGCGCCCCATTTCATGGCCGGCAATCACGCCGCCCATGGCGGGGGACACCACGATGTCGATGACAAGATCGGCGGGCAGGCGCGCAACGAGCGCCTCCGCCAGCCGGCTGCCCCGCTTGGGATCGGCAAGCACGCGCGCGCATTGCAGGTATCGCGGAGATCGCAGGCCCGACGACAGGATAAAATGTCCTTCGAGCAGCGCATCGGCCGCCCTGAACTCCGCCAGCACCTCGTCGTCGGTCACGCATCGCTCCATCGGTGATCGGACCGGTTCCGTAAGCGTCGTGCCCCCCCAACACAATGCTGGTGAGCAGTTGCAGCAAAATACGCGCCTAATCGCTTGAGACTGTCGGCACCCGCGCGTATAGGCCGCGGCAGCGAACGTCCTTTGCGCGTATCCCCGCGCCGGACCACGCGCTTAGAGGGATGTAATTCGTGAGACTGCTGACACCTGTGCTGATCGCCCTCGGGCTGGCGTTTTCTGCCCCCGTGATCGCCCAAGGAACGCCGGCTGCCGCTACGGCAACCGCGCCCAACGCAACCGTGGCGGCGACGCCTGCGGTCGCCGCACCAGCGGAACTCAAACCTGTCGCCGATGTCGGCCAACCCATTCCCAACGCCTATGGCCTCCAGCCGCAGGTCACCAAGAACGGCCAGTTCGCGATGTGGATGCACAACGCGATTCTCATGCCGATCATCACGGCAATTTCGATTTTCGTGCTGGGCCTGCTGTTCTGGGTCGCCTTTCGTTATCGCCGGTCGGCCAATCCCGTCCCGTCGACGACGTCGCACAACACCCTGATCGAAGTGGTCTGGACGCTGGTCCCGGTGCTCATCCTGGTCGGCATTTCGATCCCGTCGATCGGCCTGCTGGCGGCCCAGTACAAGCCCGTCGGCAAGAACGCCGTCACGATCAAGGCCACGGGCAACCAGTGGTTCTGGTCGTACACCTATCCCGACCATGGCGATTTCGAAATCGTGTCGAACATGCTGCCCGACGACAAGGCGAAGGCCACCGGCCAGCCGCGCCTGCTCGCGGTCGACAACCGTATCGTCGTGCCGGTGGGCGTGCCGATCCGGGTGCTGACCACGTCAAACGATGTGATCCATTCGTTTGCGGTTCCCGCTTTCTGGACGAAGATGGACGCCGTCCCCGGCCGCATCAACGAAACCAGCTTCACCGTCGAAAAGCCTGGCGTCTATTACGGCCAGTGCAGCGAGCTCTGCGGCGCGCGTCACGGCTTCATGCCGATCGCGGTCGAGGCCGTGTCGCCTGCGCAATTCGCCCAGTGGATTGCGTCGAAGGGCGGCAAGATGCCGGGCGCCGCAGCCGCCGGCGTTGCGGCGGATGCCGGCAAGCCCGTGGGTATGGGCGTCACGCCCAAGGTCGGCGATGGCACGGGTAAATCCGAACCGTCGGCCACCCCGCTCGCCACGTCCAATGCTATCGCTCCGGCGACAAAGTAAGAGATCAGATCATGGCAACCATCGCTCCCACCGGCACCAGCGCCTTTCAGGCCCACGCCGACGACCACGCGCATGACGCGGACCACAAGCCGGGCTTTTTCGCCCGTTGGTTCATGTCGACGAACCACAAGGACATCGGGACGCTCTACCTGATCTTCGCGATTACCGCCGGTGTCATCGGTGGCGCGATTTCGGGCCTGATGCGCGCGGAACTTGCGCAACCGGGCATCCAGTACCTGGGCCTGTGGACCTCGATGATGGGCGGCGACGGGTCGAACCTCAACGAAGCGCTCCACATGTGGAACGTGCTGATCACCGCGCACGGCCTGATCATGGTGTTCTTCATGGTCATGCCCGCCATGATCGGCGGCTTCGGCAACTGGTTCGTTCCGATCATGATCGGTGCGCCGGACATGGCGTTCCCGCGCATGAACAACATCTCGTTCTGGCTGCTCGTGCCCAGCTTCACGCTGCTGCTGGGCTCGTCGTTCTTCTCGGGCGGCACCGGCATGGGTGCGGGCACCGGCTGGACGGTCTATGCGCCGCTGTCGACCAGCGGTTCCGCCGGTCCGGCCGTCGACATGGCGATCCTGTCGCTCCACCTCGCAGGCGCAAGCTCGATCCTGGGCGCGATCAACTTCATCACGACCATCTTCAACATGCGCGCGCCGGGCATGACGCTGCACAAGATGCCGCTGTTCGTTTGGTCGGTGCTCGTGACCGCCTTCCTGCTGCTGCTCGCGCTGCCGGTGCTCGCGGCCGCCATCACCATGTTGCTGACCGACCGCAACTTCGGCACGACCTTCTTCGATGCGGCAGGCGGCGGCAACCCGGTGCTCTACCAGCATCTCTTCTGGTTCTTCGGCCATCCCGAAGTCTACATCATGATCCTGCCGGGCTTCGGCATCGTCAGCCAGGTGATCTCCACCTTCTCGAAAAAGCCCGTCTTCGGCTATCTCGGCATGGCCTATGCCATGGTCGCGATCGGTGTCGTCGGGTTCATCGTGTGGGCGCACCATATGTTCACCACCGGTTTGTCGGTGAACATGAAAATGTACTTCACCGCGGCGACGATGGTGATCGCGGTGCCGACCGGCATCAAGATCTTCAGCTGGATCGCCACCATGTGGGGCGGCTCGCTGAGCTTCAAGACGCCGATGATGTGGGCGATTGGGTTCATCTTCATGTTCACGGTCGGTGGCGTGACGGGCGTCGTGCTCGCCAACGGCGGCATCGATACCTACATGCAGGACACCTATTACGTCGTGGCGCACTTCCATTACGTGCTGTCGCTCGGCGCCGTGTTCAGCCTGTTCGCCGGCTTCTATTACTGGTTCGGCAAGATGTCCGGTCGCCAGTACAACGAGTTCCTTGGCCAGCTGCATTTCTGGACGTTCTTCGTGGGTGTGAACATCCTGTTCTTCCCGATGCACTTCCTGGGTCTCGACGCGATGCCGCGGCGCATCCCCGACTATCCCGATGCCTATGCCTATTGGAACCATATCGCGACGTCGTACGGCTATACGATCATGGCGGCGTCGATGGGCGTGTTCTTCGTAAACCTGTTCTGGTCGCTCTTTGCGGGCAAGAAGGTCGAGGGGAATTACTGGGGCGAGGGTGCGACGACGCTCGAGTGGACCCTGTCGAGCCCGCCGCCGTATCACCAGTTCGAGACGTTGCCCGTCGTCGACTGACAGAGGCGGTCGCCCGGCGGAGGCCGGGGCCGCTGGCTGGCATATGCACTTGAAGCCGAAAGCGGCCCCGGCCTCCGCCGGGGCGACGCAGGACGTGAAAATGAACACAACGACCATTGCAACCCCGATGCCCGCTGATTGGCGCGACTTCTTTGCGCTGACGAAGCCGCGCGTGATGCGGTCGGTCGTCTTCACCGGGCTGTGCGGCATGCTCGCCGCGCCGGTCGCCTTGCCGCCGGCCCTGGCGTTCACGGCCGTGCTTTGCATCGCCATGGCCGCCGGGGCAGCCGGCGCGCTCAACCAATGGTATGAGGCGGACATCGACGCGATGATGCGGCGCACCGCCAATCGCCCGCTGGCGGCGGGCCGCATGGATCCGGAAGCGGCGCTGCATTTCGGCGTCGGGCTTGGCGTCGCCGCGGTGCTGATCATGGGCCTAGCGACCAACCTGCTGGCTGCCGCGCTGCTGGCGGGGTCGATCCTCTTTTACGTCCTTGTCTACACCGTCTGGCTGAAGCGCATTACTCCGCAGAACATCGTCATCGGTGGTGCGGCAGGTGCTTTCCCGCCGCTGATCGGCTGGGTCGCGGCAACCGGGCACATCGATCCGCTCCCCGTCCTGATGTTTGCCTTCATCTTTCTGTGGACCCCGCCGCACAGCTGGGCGCTGGCGCTGCGCATCCGCGACGATTACGCCGCCGGCACCGTGCCGATGATGCCTGTCGTCGCAAGCGCGCGGAGCACGCGGCTCCAGATGCTCGGCTATGCTGTGCTGATGGCCGCCGTCGCCGTTGCGCCATGGCCGCTCGGCATGACGGGTGCCTTTTACGGCATGACCGCACTCGTCGGATCCGCGATCTTCGTCGCGATCAACATCTGGGTGATCGTGGATGCGGCGCCGGAACCTAAGGCGATGCGCGCCGAAAAGCTGCTGTTCCTCTATTCGATCGGATATATGCTGGTGACTTTCGCCGCGCTTGCGCTCGACCGCACGGTGTTCGCATGACGCCCGATGATCCGAACCGCGCCGAGTTCGACCGCCGCCGCAAGAGCCGCGCGCTGGTGACCGCGCTGATCCTCGGCGGTCTGGTGGCGCTGTTCTACTTCATCACGCTCGCGCGCATCGGGTCGACCGTGTCGTGAGCGCGCTTGTCGCCGATCCGCGCAAACGCACCGCGATGCTCGCGGTACTGGGCGTCTTTGCGATGCTCGGACTTGGTTTTGCCAGCGTGCCGCTGTACCGCCTGTTCTGCGAGGCCACGGGGTTCGACGGCACGACGCAACGCACCAATGGCCAGCTGGTCCGCGCGGTGCCGGGCAAGACGGTCGAGATCCGCTTCGACGCCAACCATGTTCCCACCATTCCCTGGAGCTTCGTGCCCGAAAAGCCCGATCAGGTGGTCACGATCGGCGAGAAGAACATGGCGTTTTTCGTCGCGACCAATCATGCGCGCTATCCGGTGACGGGCCGCGCCACCTACAACGTTACCCCGACCCAGGCGGGTGGCTATTTCGCGAAGGTCCAGTGCTTCTGCTTCACCGAGCAGACGCTGCAGCCCGGGCAGTCGGTGCGCATGCCGGTCATCTTCTATGTCGATCCCGGCATTGCCAAGGATCCCGACACGAAAGACATCGAGGCGATCACGCTCAGCTACACCTTCTACCCGATAGACGACGCGCGCGTGCGCGGCTAAACGACGACGAAACCGACACTCGACAAGACTAGGGACGAACCATGGCCGGTGCCAAGAACCACGACTACCATATCCTGCCGCCCAGCCCGTGGCCGATCGTCGGCGCCTTCTCGGCGCTGATCATGGCGGCGGGCGGCATCATGTGGATGCACAAGTCGCCCGTCGGCGGCTATGTCTTCGGCCTTGGTGTTGCCGCAGTGATCGCGACATTTTTTGGCTGGTGGCAACAGGTCGTGCGCGAAGCGCATGCCGGCGACCATACGCCCGTCGTCTCGCTCCACCTCCGCTACGGCATGATTCTCTTCATTGCCTCCGAAGTCATGTTCTTCGTCGGCTGGTTCTGGGCCTGGTTCGATTTCTCGCTGTTTCCCGCCGCCCTCGAAGTGGTCAAGGATCAAGCCGCCAACACGATGACCGTCACGAACCTCATCGGCCAGTCGGGCGCCGCTGCGGTCGAGCAATGGCCGCCCAAGGGGATTGAGGTCATCGATCCGTTCCATTTCCCGCTGCTCAACACGCTGATCCTGCTGTGCTCGGGCACGACGGTGACGTTCGCGCACCACGCGCTCATCCATGGCGACCGCCAGGGGCTTAAGACAGGTCTGTGGGCGACGATCCTGCTCGGCCTGCTCTTCTCGAGCATCCAGGCCTATGAGTATGTCCACGCGCCATTCGCGTTCAAGGGCCTGAACTACAGCGCCGCCTTCTTCATGGCGACGGGCTTCCACGGGTTCCACGTGATCATCGGCACGATCTTCCTGATCGTCTGCCTGGTCCGTACCTACAAGGGGCACTTCACCCCCCGCCAGCACTTCGGGTTCGAAGCGGCCGCCTGGTACTGGCATTTCGTCGACGTGGTGTGGCTGTTCCTGTTCATCGCCGTCTATGTCTGGGGCGGCTGGGGCGCACCGGTCCACTCTGGGTGAGTGCCGGGCGGCCGAGCAGCTGGCAGCTTGCCCAGATCAACGTGGGGCGCCTGATCGCGCTGCATGACGATCCGCAGGTTGCCGGATTCTTTGCCGAGCTCGACCGCCTCAACGCACTGGCCGACGCCAGCCCCGGCTTCGTCTGGCGGCTCGTCGGCGATGGGGGCAATGCGACCGATATCCTGCCGACGCCCGATCCGCAGTTCATCGTCAACATGTCGGTCTGGATCGATGCCGAGGCCCTGTTCGCCTATGTCTACCGGAGCGCGCACACGCAGGTGATGGCGCAGCGTAAACAGTGGTTCGAACGGTCGGACGCCGCCTGTCAGGCCCTTTGGTGGGTGCCTGCGGGGACGCGGCCGACCATCGAGGAAGGGCTCGCGCGGCTGTGGCGGCTCGACCGGTTCGGGCCGACCGAGCAGGCCTTCACGTTCAAGTCGCGTTTTCCGGCGCCCGGACTGCCGGGCGCACCTGTCGACATGAACCCCGACCCGTGGTGCGCGGGTCGCGCCTGACCCGGTGACACCGCCCGACAGCCTCGTCATGCTCGCGCTAAAGGGCGCTTGTCCCCAGTGCGGGGCCCGCACCCTCTTTGGCGGCCTGCTGTCTTTCTCACCGAAATGCAGTGCCTGCGGGCTCGACATCAGCGCGTTCAACGTCGGCGACGGGCCGGCGGCGTTCCTGACGCTCATCGTCGGGGCGATCGTCGTGCTGGGCGCCGTCAGCCTGGAGCTGGCCGTCGGTCCGCCCTTCTGGGTGCACATCCTGATCTGGCCGGCGGTAACGCTCGGCCTCGTCATCGGGGGCCTGCGCATCGGCAAGGCGGCGTTGCTTATTTCGGAATACCGCAACGCCGCGCGCGAGGGTAAGCTCAAGCCATGAAGCGCCTGCCGGTCCTGCCCACGATCATCGTCGGTCTCGCCGTGCTGGCAATGCTGGCGCTGGGCGTTTGGCAGCTGCAGCGGCGCAGCGAGAAGGAAGCGCTGATCGCACGCTACACCGCCAACCTCAACCTCCCGCCCATGGCCTATCCGCAGCTAGCGCCCGTGCCGGCCGCCGCGATGTTCCGCAAGGCGCGGGTCCATTGTCTGCGCGTTGCCGGCTGGCGTACCGAGGGCGGTCGCACGCCCGGCGGGCAGGCCGGGTATCGTCATATCGCGGAATGCGTGACCGGCGCCGAAGGACCTGGCGCGCTGATCGACATGGGCGTGTCGGCCGATCCTGCGCAAAAGCTTTCATGGAACGGCGGAATCGTCGATGGCCTGATCACGACCGAGCCGAGTCACGAAAGCCTGCTCGGCCGCTTGTTCGGCGGCACGGGCGTCCTGCGCCCGATGCTCGTGGCCGATGTTCCGGCGCCAGGTCTTGCCGCCAGCAGCCCGCCCGACCCTTCGGCGATTTCGAACAACCACCTCGCCTATGCGGTGCAGTGGTTCATCTTCGCAGGCGTGGCGGCGCTGATCTATGTCCTGGCGCTCAGGCGGCGCCGGGAACCGCGTGCCCCTCCCGCGACTTGATCTCTTCGGACGATCGAGGAGCAGATCATGGCCGAGAAAAAGGGCTAGGGCAGCGAGACCGCGCAAAAGGCGAATGCCAAGGCCGCCAAGGAAGGCAAGAGCAACCCTCGTGAAAGCTCTGCCGCCCAGAGCGAACTGGGTAAGAAACGCGCGGCAGCCAAAAAGTCGAAATGACTGTCAGCCGGCGTCGTGAAAGATGATGCCGAGCGTGAAGCGTTCGCCGCGCGCGACCTTGCTGACGCCGTGGCGCATTTGGACCCGGTAGTGGCCACGCCTACCTTCGACCGGTCGCTCGCGCACGGGGAAGATCACGGCGTCGCCCTGCCGCAAGGGGATGACCGCTGCGCGCGACTGCATCCGCGGCCGCTGTTCGGTCAGCACGAAATCGCCCCCGGTGAAATCACGTTGCGGTTCGGATAACAGGATCGCGACCTGCAGGGGAAAGACCTCCGTGCCGTATAGGTCCTGGTGTAAAGCGTTCCAGTCACCGGGACCATAGCGCAGCAGGAGCGGCGTCGGACGTGTTTGCCCCGCAGCATGGCACCGTGCGCGATATTCGGCGTGCGAGGCCGGATAGCTGAGCCCCGTGCCGAGCAGCGCAGCCCAGCGTTCGGCGATGATGGCGAGCGGGGGATAAAGCTTCGTCCGCAACGCCGCGATCATCGGCGGCAAGGGATCTGCGAAATAGCGATAGGCGCCGCGCCCGAAGCCGTGTCGCGCCATGTCGACCTCGCTCCGATAGAGCGCAGGGTCTGACCAACCCGCCTGAACGTGCAAGCAGTCTTCAACCGACAGCAGGCCGGGCAAACGCGCCCATCCTTCGCTGGAAAGCGATGCGGCGACCGTGGCGGGATCCGTGATCATCGGAGCCGCCTATCCTGCGGCGCGTCGCACGCCATCCCGTGGATTGCGGTCAAACGACTCGGCTCATCGCCCCTTGCCCCATTTCCGCTGCACCTTGCCGAACCGGTCCTTGCGCGTTCCAGGCTTGCCCTCGTTCGACCGCCCCATGATCGGCGCGGCCGAGACCGCGGTGCCCGGCAGCCCCAGTTCCTCGGCCTCGAGCGCGCGGATTTCGTCGCGCAGGCGACCCGCGGTTTCGAACTCGAGGTCGCCGGCGGCCTTGCGCATCTTCTTTTCGAGATCCTCGATATAGGCGCGCAGATTGTGGCCGACCATGTGCGGGCGGTCCTCGTCGATCTCGACCGTCACCTGATCGCGGCTCGACAGGTGACTGATGACGTCGCCGATGTTGCGCTTGATCGTCGCGGGCGTGATGCCGTGCTCGGCATTATACGCCAGCTGCTTTTCGCGGCGCCGGTCGGTCTCGCGGATCGCGCGTTCCATGCTGCCGGTCATGCGGTCGGCATAGAGGATCACGCGCCCGTCGACGTTGCGCGCGGCCCGGCCGATGGTCTGGATCAGCGAGGTCTCCGACCGCAAAAACCCTTCCTTGTCGGCGTCGAGAATGCAGACGAGACCGCATTCGGGGATGTCGAGCCCCTCGCGCAGCAGGTTGATGCCGATCAGCACGTCATAGACGCCGAGCCTCAGGTCGCGGATCAGTTCGATACGCTCGAGCGTCTCGACGTCCGAATGCATGTAGCGGACCTTGATCCCGGCTTCGTGTAGATATTCGGTCAGATCCTCCGCCATCCGCTTGGTCAGCGTGGTGACGAGCGTCCGGTAGCCGGCCGCGGTCGTCTTCTTGATCTCGTTGATACAGTCGTCGACCTGGTCCTCGACCGGCTTGATCTCGACCGGCGGGTCGATGAGGCCGGTCGGGCGAATGACCTGTTCGGCGAATACGCCGCCGGTCTGTTCCATTTCCCACGGGCCGGGTGTCGCCGACACGCAGACCGTCTGCGGCCGCATCGCGTCCCACTCGTTGAAGCGCAACGGCCGGTTGTCGATCGCCGACGGCAGGCGGAAACCATATTCGGCGAGCGTCAGCTTGCGGCGGTGGTCGCCGCGCGACATGCCGTTGACCTGTCCGATGGTGACATGGCTCTCGTCGACGAACAGCAATGCGTTTTCGGGCAAATATTCGAACAGGGTCGGCGGCGGCTCGCCGGGCAGGCGGCCGGTCAGGAAGCGGCTGTAATTTTCGATGCCTGCGCAGCTGCCGGTGGCGGCGATCATCTCGAGGTCGAAATTCGTCCGCTGCTCCAGCCGCTGGGCTTCGAGCAATTTTCCTTCGCCGACCAGTTCTTTCAGTCGTTCGGAGAGTTCATGGCGGATCGCATCCATCGCCTGCTTCATCGTCGGGCCCGGCGTGACGTAGTGGCTGTTGGCATAAACGCGGACATAGTCGAGCGCGGCCGACTTCTTGCCAGTCAGCGGGTCGAACTCGACGATGCTTTCGATCTCGTCGCCAAAGAACGAGATGCGCCAGGCACTGTCCTCGTAATGCGACGGGAAGATCTCGAGATTGTCGCCGCGCACGCGGAAATTGCCGCGCTGGAACGCGGCGTCGTTGCGCTTGTACTGCAGCGCGACCAGCTTGCGGATGATCTCCGACTGCTCGACCGTCTGGCCCTTTTTCAGGTCGAAGATCATTGCCGAATAGGTTTCGACCGACCCGATGCCGTAGAGGCACGAAACCGACGCCACGATGATCACGTCGTCGCGTTCGAGGAGCGAGCGGGTGGCGGAGTGGCGCATCCGGTCGATGCTCTCGTTCACCGAGCTTTCCTTCTCGATGTACGTGTCCGACCGCGCGACATAGGCTTCGGGCTGATAATAGTCGTAATAGCTGACGAAATATTCGACGGCGTTGTCGGGGAAGAACGACTTCATCTCGCCATAAAGCTGCGCGGCCAGGATCTTGTTGGGCGCCAGGATTAGCGCGGGCCGCTGCAGTTCCTCGATCACGCGCGCCATCGTGAACGTCTTGCCGCTGCCGGTGACGCCCAGCAGCACCTGGTTGCGTTCGCCGGTCAGCGCGGTCTCGACCAGCTCGGCAATGGCGGTCGGCTGGTCGCCGGCTGCCTGATAATCCGACACGACCTTGAAGCGCTTGCCGCCTTCCACCTTGGGCGGGCGCGCCGGACGGTGCGGCACGAAATCGGCCGATGTTTCTGGCTCATCGAGGCTGGTGCGAATTTGAATGGACATCGTCGCAAGATATGGCGACGATGGAACATTAGCGCAACGCACCTGGGGGAAAATCAGATGGCCGGCTTTGGCGCGCCGCAAGCTTGTGCTGCGTTGAGAGCGAGGCACTGGGGGTGCTTTGCCGTGGTGCTGCTGGCCGGCTGCGGCCAGACCGAGACGGGTCCGACCGCCGTGCTGCAGCGTGGCATGTGGAAGATCACGACCGAGTTCCACACGCCCAAGGTCGATGGGCTGAGCGTCGACAGTTTGCGGTCGAAATTTCCCAAGGACAGCGAAATCAACGAATGTACTCAACCGGTCATCGAAGGAGGGCAGGCCCTGTTGCAGCGGCTGTCGCTGTCGGGCGGCTGCACGATCGCCAGCTCGTCTGTGGAAAATGGCGTCGTCAAGGGGGCCGGCGTGTGCGCGAGCATCGTCAACACCCGCGCTGCCAAGGCCGCCGACGTCGATACCGATAACTGGCTCAAGATCGACGGCACCTACACCCCTGATTACGCCAAGATCGAAGGCGACATCGTCGTGACCATGACCGAGGATCGCGGCTCGACCGCGCGCTTCACCGGGTCGGTCACGCACATCGCCGAACGCACTGGAGATTGTTCATGAAATACGCCCGCCTGCTTCCCGCGCTCGCCCTCGTCCTCGCGACGCCTGCTGTGGCCGAACCCGACTATGCCGCTGCCATTCGCGCCGATTACGACGCGTCGCTGGGCAACCTGTTCCTGTGGTTCCACCAGAACCCCGAACTGTCGTTCAAGGAAGTGAACACGGCGGCGCGCATGGCGAAGGAACTGCGTGCGGTCCCCGGTGTCGTCGTCACCGAAAAGGTCGGGGGGACGGGCGTGGTCGGCATATTGTCGAACGGCGCGGGCCCGACGGTCCTCGTGCGCGCCGACATGGACGGGCTGCCGGTCGAGGAAAAGACGGGCCTGCCCTATGCGTCCAAGGCGCGCCAGATCGGCGTCGACGGGGTGGATTCGCCCGTGATGCACGCCTGCGGCCACGACACGCACATCACCGCGATGATCGCGACGGCGAAACGGCTGGCCGCCCTGCGTGACCGTTGGTCGGGCACGGTGATGTTCATCGTCCAGCCCGCCGAGGAACGGGTCGGCGGGGCCGAGGCGATGCTGAAGGACGGGCTCTACACGCGGTTCAAAAAGCCCGACTATGCCCTGGCCTTCCACGTCAATTCGCAGCTGCCGACCGGCAAGGTGTCGGGCTCGGAATCGATCCAGTATTCCTCGTCGGACTCGGTTGATCTTACCGTGCGCGGCGTGGCGACGCACGGCGCCGCACCGCAACTCGGACGTGACCCCGTCTACATCGCATCGCAGATCGTCGTGGCGCTGCAGGGCTTGATCAGCCGCGAGAAAGGGCCGCTGAGCGCCGGCGTGATCACCGTTGGTGCCTTCCATGCAGGGACCAAGCACAACATTATCTCGGATCACGCCGACCTGCAGATCACCGTGCGGTCGAACGACACGCCGACCCGCAATATGCTGATCGCCGGGATCGAGCGGGTCGCAAAGGGCATCGCCCTGGCGAATGGTGCGCCCGAGCCGGTGGTAAAAGTTGTCGAAAGCACCCCGGTGACGATCAACGACGCAACCCTTGCCCGCCGGGTAAATGCCGCTTTCGTCCGCGAACTGGGTGCGGATGCCGTTCCGACGTTCGAACAAAAGGACATGGGCGCCGAGGATTTTGCCTATTTCGTCCAGCCCGAATTGAAAGTCCCCGGCTTCTACTTCGCCGTCGGCGGTACGCCGCAGGCGGCGTTCGACGCCGCCAAGGCGGGCGGCCCGGCGGTCGCCGGGCACCATTCGGGCCTGTTCAAGATCGACCCGAAAGCGAGCATCGTCACCGGCGCCACGGCAATGACGGTGGCCGTCATGGAATTGCTGGGCAAGAAGTGATGCATCGCGGCGTCAGTCCGCGCGCTCCAGGTCGCGCCCACGGGTTTCCGGCAACAGCCAGAATGACAATGTCATAACGGCAAAGACGGCGGCGGCGTACCAGTAGAAGCCGCTCTCATTGCCGCCCTTCTTGAATGACAGTGCGACGAATTCGACCGACCCTGCCAGGATCGTGTTGCCGACTGCATAGGGAAAGGCCACGCCCAAGGCGCGGATATGGGGTGGAAAAAGCTCTGCCTTGACGACGCCGTTGACCGCCCCGTAGCCCGCCTGGACCGTGGCCGGGATCAGCAGGATCAGCAGCGCGACCGCCGGGTTGGTCGTCACGGCAATCGTCGAAAAGACCGGCACGACCAGCAGCGTAATGCAGGTCCCGGCAAAGAGCAGCGAAGGCTTGCGGCCGATCCGGTCTGAAATCGCGCCCCACACTGGCTGCATGATGACCGACCAGAGCAGGACGCCCATCATGATCAGCGTCGCCGTCCATTCGTCGAACTTGGCTGTGCCTTGCAGGAATTTGAGCATGTAGGTCGTGAACGAATAGGACGCCATGCCGCCCCCGCCCGACATCATCGCGACGAGGATGACCGACCGCTTGTGATCGCGCCACAGTCCGCTCAGCGAGGAGCGCGACTCCTGAACCACGCCGTCACCGCCTGCCATCGCCTCGAACGCGCGGGTTTCGGCAAGGCTGCGACGGAGCAGGAACACGCCGACGGCCAGCGCCGCCCCGATGATGAAGGCAATCCGCCACCCGCCGCCCCTGATCGCATCTTGCCCGATGATGAGCTGCAGCGAGAGCGACACGAGCAGCGCCAGGAGTTGCCCGCCCAGCAAGGTCGCATATTGAAAGCTCGACCAGAAGCCGCGGCCCTTCTCTGGCGCCATTTCGCTGAGATACGTGGCGCTCGACCCGTATTCGCCGCCGATTGACAAGCCTTGGACGATACGCGCCATCACCAGGATGACGGGCGCGAAAATGCCGACCTGGGCATAGGTCGGCGCACCGGCAATGACGAGCGAGCCGCCGGCCATCAGCGCGACCGACAAGGTCAGTCCGGCTTTCCGCCCGCGCCTGTCGCCGTACATGCCCATCAGCCACGCGCCGATGGGGCGCATCGCAAAGCCCAGCCAGAAGATGCCTGCCGTGTTGAGCAATTGCGCGAGGGGATCGGCCTTGGGAAAAAAAGCCGGTGCGAAATAGATGGCGAAGATGGTGAAGCTGTACCAGTCGTACCATTCGACCAGATTGCCTGCCGATCCTCCCACGATCGACCGCAGGCGCTTCAGTTCCATGGCCATGCGTCGATTTCCCCCTGTGGACCGTGGCACTTATGCGACGAAGCCGCGCCGCCGGGCAAGCGCGGCGGCTTGTGCGCGCGGCGCGGGCACAATAGGCGGGACGGTGTGAAGCAAAGCGCGCCTCTCTTCGCGGCCCTGCTGCTTGCGCCGCTGGCGGCGTGTGTGGCGCCGCCCGCCCGCCCCGTGGGCCCGCAGCCGCGTCCGACCATGGCGCCCCCGCCCGCGCCCCCCGTCGCTGCCCCGATCGCCGAAGGGGCGGTGGCACCCGGCATATGGACCTATGCAATCGATGCCCGTGGGTCGCGCGCGCTCTTCGGCGAAGCCGGGCGCGATGCGCTGATGCTGATCCGCTGCGACCGCGCGGCGCGCCGCATCTACGTGTCGGTTCCGGGCAGCAGCGGCGGCATGCTCGTCCTGCGGGCGACCAACATGATGAAGTCGGTCGCCGTCCGCCCGACGGGCTCCACGCCGCCCTATGTCGCGGCGGACATCGCCCCGGCCGATCCCATTCTCGACGCCCTGGCGTTCAGTCGCGGACGCTTTACGGTCGCGCTCGACAGCCGCGCAACGACGGTACCGGCCTGGCCCGAATTCACCCGCGTGGTCGAGGATTGCCGCGGCTGAAGGCGCATCGACAATTCGACGCGGCGCGAAGTGCCGATTCATGACGGCATAAATTTTTTTCCACAAGTCCTTGAATGCCGACTCGCAATGATTCAGATTCGCGGTGTGGCCGCTGATGGTCACGGGCTTTTAGCGAAGGGAGGTGATCCGATGTCTCATGGTTCAGCTTGTGGCACGGAGAATTTCGTTCGGGAGCATATCGCCTGAATACCCTTAAGGGTTCGAAAGCGGTCATGGTCTCCCGGGCTTGAGATAACCTCTCCAAGCCGCTGACCATGCTAAGGGTCGCCGGAACGTCGAGAGACGCACCGGCGGCCTTTTTCATATCTGCCGACCCGGCGCCCAGCCCCTCCCGCAGCCCGCGCACATCGGCTTGCTGCGGCATTCAATCATCTGGAAATGAACAAATAATCAGGCCCAATCCGGCCCTTTGCCACCGCTTGATCTATGATGCTCTTGGAATGCCTCATCTGGGGCGTCGGAGACGCTCTCGATGCAATGGTTCAAGCAATCGGCCCCCATCCGCCTGAAACTGCTCGTGGCGTTCACCCTGTTGTGGAGCTTGACCGCGTTCGTCGCCGCCGTGCCCACTCTAGTCGGCGGCACGGCAGGCTGGGTCGTTGCGCTCGGCGCGACGCTGTTTTCGGGCATCGCCTGCATCTGGTTCCGCGAAGCGATCGCGGTTCCCTATGTCACCACGGTCGTGCGCATGGAGGCGCTGGCTGCGGGCGATCTGACGTCGCCTATTGAGCACACGACCTACGCGGATTGCGTGGGGCGGCTGACCAAGGCGATGTTCACCTTCAAGGAATCGGCGACCGTCCAGATCGAACTGAACGCCGAGTCCGAACGCAATGCGGATGTGGTTCGAACGATGTCGGCCAATATGGGTAAGCTTGCCGACGGAGACCTCACGGCCACGATCACAGCCGACTTCCCGGCGGCTTATGGCGAACTCAAGTCGAGCTTCAATGCGGCGATCGACAGCCTGCGCGGCGTCATCGGCAATGTTGCCAGCGGCACGGATGCAATCGGCACCGGGTCGTCGGAAATTGCCCAGGCGTCCGAAGACCTTGCGCGTCGCACCGAGAGCAATGCCGCCAGCCTCGAACAGACTTCCGCGGCGCTGATACAGATCGAAGCGCGCCTGAAAGCATCGGCAACCGCCGCCGATGGCACGGTTGCCCGCGCCGACCGGGCATTTGCGTCCGTCGGCTCGGGCAGGGAGCTCGCCGAACATGCCAAGGCGGCGATGACGCGTGTCAGCAGCAGTGCGCAAGGCATCGACAATGTGATCGAAGGGCTCGATAAAATCGCTTTTCAAACGCGCGTGCTGGCAATGAACGCCGCGGTCGAGGCCGGGCGCGCAGGCGATGCGGGCCGGGGCTTCGCCGTCGTCGCAGACCTGGTGTCGGCGCTGGCGATGCGCGCCGAAGAAGAAGCCAAGCGCGCGCGCGACCAGCTCAGCGTCACCCAGACCGAAATCGTGACTGCCGTCGAAGCGGTCGAAAAGGTCGATGGCGCCTTCGCTGACATCTCGGTCGACGTGGGCGAAGTCACGGGCCTGGTCGTCGGCATGGCGGCCGACAACGTCGCTCAATCGTCCGCCGTCAGCGAGATTTCCGCGGCCGTCGGCAGCATGGACGCCGCCACCCAGCAGAACGCCGCGATGGTCGAACAGACATCCGCGGCGGCGCGCAACCTCATGAACGAAGTAAGCGCCCTGGCCGAAGAAACGGCACGCTTCCGCTTCGATGCCGTGCGCGCCGCGCCGCGTCGTGCCGCGCTGCCGGTCGAGGCCCCGTCCGCACGCAACGCGCCCGCACGCGAAAACCCGGCCGGCCGTCGCGACCGGGAACTCGAAGAAGCCTGGGCTGCGTTCTGATGCCCGCCCGGTCCATCACACCCGCGTGAGCGCACGCGAAATTTAGTCCCTGGCGTCCCCGTTCCTTTCACAGAAGAGATTGCGAAAGACGTTGCACACGATTTCGAATGTCTTTGCATTTGATACGGAAGATCCGGACCTCGCGCAGGCCCAGTTCCGGTCGTGTGCCAAGCAGATTCCGCTGCTCTACATCATTCTGGTGTCGAACGCCGCGGCGATCATGGCCGATTTCTTCCGGACGGATTACCTGTTCCAGACTCTCGTCGTGCCTGCCTTTGTCTGTGCGCTGGCGCTGACCCGCGCGTGGTGGTGGTGGAACCAGGGCGACAAGCCGGAACGGCCGCATGCCGAAACAGCGCGACTGATAAAGCGCACATGCAACCTCGCCACGATCATGACGCTCATGTTCAGCGGCTGGTGCATATGGATCTACCCCCTGGGCGATGCCCAGTCGCGCGGTCATCTCACCTTCTTCCTGGCGCTGACGCAGGTCAGTTCCGTGTTCTGCCTGATGAGCATGAGGGGCGCGGCACTTCGTGTCGCCTTTGCCAGCACGCTGACCTTTGTCCTCTATTTTTCGTGGATGGACGGGGGACGCATGGTCATTGAGTCCATCGTCCTGTGTTTCGTCGGATGGGGCATGATCGTCGTCACCCACCGCTATAATCTCGACTTTGCGGACTTGATCGCGTCGCAACGGCACCTTCGGCTCCGGCAAATCGAAACCGAGCGCCTGAGCGAGGAAAACCGCCGCGTGTCGCTGACCGACGCGCTCAGCGGGCTGCCCAACCGCCGCCAGTTGCTGGCGCGGCTCGACGAACTGGAAAATCGGACCGATCTCGAGCCGGACAGCCTGGCTGTAATTTTCATCGACCTCGACGGCTTCAAGGCGATCAACGACGATCATGGGCATCACGTCGGCGACGCGTTGCTCAGCAGCCTCAGCCGCCGGTTGCGCGCAGCTTGTCCCAAAAACGCCATGCTCGCGCGGGTCGGCGGAGACGAGTTCGTCGTTCTGATCGAAGCACAATCGGCGACGGCCGCGGCCCTTGGTGTCGCCGAGCAGATCAATCGCGAAGTCTCGCGACCCGTGCTTGCCGACAACCATGTCGTCCATGTCGGCGCGAGCATCGGCATTGCCGGCAATGCCGAAGGTTTGCTCAGCGCACATGAACTTTTGCGGCGGGCGGACACGGCGATGTATCACGTCAAGGTCGGCGGCAAAGGCGAGATTGCGGTCTACGACTTCACCTTCGACCAGGGACGCCTGCGCCGGCTCGAGATCGAGAACGAAATCGGCCGGGGACTGGCCAGGAAAGAATTCGATGTTTTCTATCAACCCGTCGTGGAGGCCAAAAGCGGCCTGATCGTGGGTGCGGAGGCGCTGATCCGTTGGACGCGGCGCGTGGACGGAAGCCTGCCGCCGGACCAGTTCATCGGCATAGCCGAAGCAACCGGACAGATCCGCCCCCTCGGGCTGTTCGTCCTCGAACGCGCGTGCGCCGACTTCATGGCGCTCGACGACCTGAAACTCAGCGTCAACCTTTCACCCGCCCAGTTCAACGACGGCACGTTCGAGAAACAAGTGGCGTCGATTCTCAAAACGACGGGCTTCCCGCCCCAACGGCTCCAGTTCGAGATTACCGAGGGCCATCTGCTGGCCAACCCCGATCGCGCCAACAAGGCGATCAACGCCTTCAAGGCCCTGGGCATATCGATCGCGCTTGACGACTTCGGCACCGGTTTCACCAGCATTCATTATCTGCAGACCTATGGTTTCAGCCACATCAAGATCGACAAGTCGCTGCTTGTCGGCCTGCGGTCGGGCAGCAAAGCCTCGATGCTGATCGCCGGCACCGTCTTCCTGGCCAACGGCCTCGATATGCGGATCATCGCCGAAGGGGTCGAGACCGAGGAACAGGCCGCGCTGCTGCGCGCGGCAGGATGCCACAAGCTGCAGGGCTATCTGTTCGGCCAGGCGATCCCGATTGCCGAATTCTCAGCGAAATACTGGTCGGAAAAGCCGCGCTTTCACAAGCGCGCAGGCTTGCGCCGATCGGCCTGAGCCGGGGCCGATCGGTTCACGCCCTGCCTATTTCCCGCCGGCCGCGATCCATGCCCGCAATTTCGCTTCAAGCACCGTCATCGGCAGCGCGCCCGTCATCAGCACCTGCGCATGGAACTTGCGGGCATCGAAGTTGGCACCGAGCGCGGCCTTGGCCTCGGCCTTCAGCTTGAGGATGGTCAGCTGGCCGATCTTATATGCCAGCGCTTGCCCCGGGATCGCGATATAGCGTTCCACTTCGGCAACCGCATCGGTGCGGCTCATGCCCGAATGGGTGAGCATGTAGTCGATCGCCTGATCGCGGGTCCATCCCTTGGCATGGATGCCGCTGTCGACGACAAGCCGCATGGCGCGGAGCATCTCGTCGTTCAGCCCCCCGAAGCGCTGATACGGGTCGGTTTCCATGCCCAGTTCAGGCCAGAGCGTCTCGGCGTAAAGTGCCCAGCCCTCGGCAAAGGCGGTGTTGCCGCCGAAACGCATGAACGGCGGCAGCGCCGTGTTCTCCTGCGCCAGGCTGATCTGGAAGTGATGTCCGGGGACGGCTTCGTGCAAATAGAGCGTTTCGCTCTCGGGCTTCTGGCGCGAGGGCAGGTCATAGCTGTTGTAATAGAAAATGCCCGGCCGGGTCCCGTCGGGCGTACCCTGATTGTAGCTGCCGCCGGCATCGGTCTTTTCGCGATATTCGGGGACCGGACGGATTTCGAGCGGCGTCTTGGGGATTGTCGAAAACTGCTCGCGGACGCGCAGGTCGACGCGCTTGCCGATCGCCAGGAAGGTATCGCGCATGTCGTCCTTCGACGCGAACTGGAACTTCGGGTTGGTCCGCTGGTCGTCGAAGAAGGCGCCAAGCGTGCCCTTGAAGCCGACCTGGGTCTTGATCGTCTCCATTTCGCGCGTGATGCGTGCCACCTCGGAAAGCCCCAGATTGTGCACATAGTCGGCGGTCAGCGGCAGCGTCGTGTTCGCTTCGATCAGGTAGCGGTAGAGGACGGGACCGCCCTTCATATGGACGAGGCCGACACCCTCGCGCGCCACGGGCAGATACGCGTCACGCAGGAAGTCGCGCAGCCGGGTGTAGGCCGGAAAGATCGCGTCGCGCACCGCCGCCGTGGTTTCGGCCGTCAGCCGCGCCTTGTCCGCGTCGGAAAAGCTCGCGGGAAAATTCTTCAGCGGCCCCATATAGGCCGATCCTTCGACGCCTCCCTTCAGCTGCAGGTCGAGCTGGTCGATGACGTTGCGCACGACCAGTTTCGGCTGGGTCACGCCCGACTTCATGCCTTCGCGAAAGCGCGCGATCGCGATGTCGAGCTGGGCCGCAAACTGCCGATGCCGTTTGATGTTGTTCTCGTAGTCGAGAACTGTCTTGAACGGGGCCGCGCCCTGACCAGACGCGAGGTCGGGATAAAAGGTATGCGCGCCGAAGAAGTGATCGATGGGCCGGACATCGCGCAACAGGCGCATGGCGGGCGTCAATCCGCCCATATCGAGTTCGGTGTTCCGCTTGAACGTATCATAGGCGATGCGGTCGGTGGCATCGAGCTTGGTGCGATCGATCCGGGCGAGCGCGGCGAGGTCGGCTTTGTCGGCCTGATAATTGGCTTCTGTCGAGGCGTCCGAATAGAAATCCCCCAGCCGGTCGGCGTAGCGCAGGTCGCCCCGGAAAAGCGCGCCGACCGGATTGCGCTTCAGCGAAGCCTCGTCGCTGTCGGTGAATAACTTGTGCAGCGTCTCGGCCGGCGTTGCGGCAGCGAGGGGTGCGGCGAGCGCCGCCAGCGAAATGGCCGCGAGATGGAATATGCGCATGGATCGACTCCGGACAGTGTGTTGTCGCGGTAGCACGGTCCAGCCGCTTGGCAAGCGGGGCCGAAACACAAAGTTCCGGCCCCGTGCGGGTCAGTAGTAGAAGTTGCGGATGACATCGATCACGATGCCGCGCCGCGTATCGATCAGCAGTACATCGTTGTAGTGACGTACCCAGCGCTGGTTCCAGCCCGGGTTCGGCAGGCGATAGCGGGCGTAATCGTTGATGTAATAGCGCGGGTTGTAATAGTTCACGCCGATGCGGATGCCCGGACGAAACGCCTGGTAGCGGAAATCCGAGCGCCAGCCATTGCCGCGATACAGGTTGCGGTTCTCGTTACGATAGGCGCGCCAGTCGTCGCGGCCCCAGTTGCCGCTGCGGACGGCATCGCGCCGGTCCTCGCGGAATTCCTGGCGGGCGCCGCGTAATTCGCGCGTTTCCTGGCGGACCTGGCGGGGGTCGCCGTTACGATAGGCGCGGTCTACGTCACGACGTTCCTGGCGAATGTCCTGGCGGTCGCGATGAAGTTCGCGGCGCTCCGCCGGATTGATCTGCGCCTGCGCCGCCACCGGCATGACAGTCGCGGCGATCAGCCCGGCCAGAACGGCTTGCTTGATGGTCTTACGCATGTTGTTACTCCTTTGTGCGTCCATTGCTGAACGTACATCGGACTAGATCCCTTCCCCTGAATGGCGCGGGAACGGCACGGTCAGCCGCGCGACAGCTTGCCGGGCTCAGAACCAGAAGCGTTCACGATACCATTTCGTGACGATATTCTTGATGCCCGCGGTCACCGGCACGCTTTCGTGCAGCGTCTGTGGGTTGGGCCTGCCCTCGGCGTCCATGTTGTTCCACGCCAACAGCATGCCGGTCCGCGGACTGATGCGGAACCCGGCGTTGGAAAACCAGGTGTCACCGCCGCTTGCGGGCTGGTCGAGGTAGATCATCGCGGTCCAGCAGCGCTGCCCGCCCCGTGCCCGTTCCTGCTCCCAATAGGGCTGGTCGGCGTGGAAATAATCGTGATGCGCCTTGAACTGCTGACCGACGGCATAGCGCTGCCCCTGCAGCGTTTCTCCCTGGCGTGGCTTGAGGCCCATCAGTTTGCAGATGCGCGCATCGATCTGTTCGACGAAGGGATTCCACCGGTCGAGGTCGCAACTCTCGCTGGTGCGGAATTCGGGATCGTAATGCGTTGCCAGGACGGTCGACGGTTTGCGATCAGCGTCGATCATCGCAATCAGCCCGCCACATTCGCGCGGGGACAGAAAATTCTGCATCAGGTAGACTTCGCACCCGATGCCGGGGACGACCTGAACGCCCGGTGTCTTCTTCAGCCGCGTCGCGACCGTCTTGCCCAGTTCGGCGAGCCGTACCTCCGACATCGCGTCAACCCGTCATGAGCCGCGGGTCGCGGAAATACGGCAGGCGTCGCAGCAGCGGGATGATGGCCATGGCGATATTGGCAATGAAGGCTGGCAGGAAGAAAGCAAGTACGGCCGTCAGCGCCGCCGCGATCGGGGTCACCCAGCTGTTCCGGCGATATTTGACCAGCAGGTCGTGCGGCGTTCCGGGGGCGACCATGTCGGGCTTGAGGATGCGGCTCATCAACCGCGTCTTGAGCAGAGCCGCTGTGAGCAGGCTCAACCCGTAAAAGACCGACGCGACCGGCGACCCGGGATAGGTGGCCATAAAGGCGGTGGAGAACGGCAGGAACGCGATCGCCATCAGGAAGTGCAGGTTCGGCCAGACGATCCGGCGGTCGAACCTTGCAGCGAGCATCATCGATTGATGATGATTGACCCAGAACGCGCCGATGACGAGGAAACCGGTCACGAAACCCACGAAATGCGGGATCATGTCCGCCAGCGCCTGAAAAAAGGCATCGGACGTGCTGCCCGCTGGAAGCTGGGGCACGTGCAGTTCGATCACGAGCAGAGTGATCGCGATCGCGAAGACGGCGTCCGAAAAGAAGACCAGCCGTTCCAGCGGATGGTCGGGCACGACGCTCTTACCGGAAATATGCCCCGCCATCATCACCCCTTGCCGCATCCGGGTCAGGATAGGCGAAGGCGGGGCATCGTTTCCAGTGACTAATTGCTAGTAGAAAAAGTCATAGATCGCGTCGACGACCTGACCGCTGCGCAAGTCGACGAGAAGGACGTCGTCATAATAGCGGACCCAGCGATAGGGGCCGTACACCGGCGGCAGGCGATAGCTGTAGGGATCGTCGATCCAATATTGCTGGTCGTAAAGCAGGTACGACAGGCTGAAGCCGATCGAGAACCGCCGATAGCAATAGTCCCAGCCATAGGGCGCGTAGTAACGGTTGCCCTGAAACAGGCTGCGATTGCTGTAGCGATACCGCTGCCAGTCGTAGCGCTGGTCACGCCGCCAGTCGCGGCTCCAGTTGCGGTTCCAGTCGCGATACTGGTTCTGCCACTGGCTGCGCTGGTCGAAGCGACGGTCGTTGCGCCCGTCGTTTCGCCCATTGTTCCGCCACGTATCGTTACGCCCGTTTCCGTTCCACTGCCGATTGTCGCGCCCCTCGTCGCGCCCCTCGTTGCGCCAGGTATCGTTGCGGCGGCCGTCATTGCCTTGCACGCCATTCCGGCCCTGGCCGTTCCAGTTGTTATTGCCCTCCCACCGGCGTCCATCTTGACGCTGGGTCACGTCGCCGCCGTTGCCACGCCACGTGTCCCGGCGCTGGTCCCGGTTCTGCCAGTTCCCCGGCTGCGCGGGCGCGACCGCTACCGGCGGAGCCTGGCGCTGGCCGAACTGACCGTCCTGGGGACGTGCCGACCCGTCGGGCCGGGGTCGACCCTGCCAGTTGCGCGGTGCGCCATCAGTGCCGCCATTCCATTGGCGCGGCGCGGGGGCGGCCTGCTGGACCTGGGCCGGTGCGGGTGCAGCAGGCGCAGCCTGTTGCTGGCGCTGCCAGCCGCCCTGGCCACGCCCTTCGCCAACATTACCTTGCGGTCGGGCGCCGCCGCCGTCACCACGCGGGCCGCGGTCGCCGCGTTCGCGCTGCGCGACCTCGACCTGCATCGGCAGGGGTGTCGGTTCTTCCGCTGTCGCCATCCGGCGACCTTGCCGCGGCTCCTCCTGCGCGAGCGCGGGCGTAAAGGCAGTCGCTGCCAGCAGTGCAGCAAAGGCGAGTGTCTTTTTCATGGTCATCGTTCCGTGGAGCGTGCGTGCACGATTGTCGCTGCGTCCCATGGCCCTCTTGTCGCCGAGTCGGCCTGAACACAGTCTGGCACGACGCTTAATCTGCGTGAAAGCAAGGGCTAACGTGCAGGCGGCGGCGTCAGCGCCGGAACATGCCGTGCGGCGTCGCGTGCATCTATGCCCGGCGGCGGGGCGGCCACGATCGTCTGTTCGCCGCGCATTGCCGCTGCCGCCCGGTGAATCGCGCGACGGATCCTGGGATAGGTGCCGCAGCGGCAGATGTTCGTGATCGACGCATCGATGTCGGCATCGGTCGGGCGGTTGTTGGTCGTGCGCAGCAGGACCGACACCGCCATGATGAATCCCGGCTGGCAGAATCCGCATTGCGGCACTTGTTCGGCGACCCAGGCCTGCTGCACCGGATGGCTCCGATCGCGCGACAGCGCCTCGATCGTCGTGACGAAGCTGCCCTCGACCTGCCGCAACGATACCGTGCAGCTGCGTACCGCGCGCCCGTCGATATCGACGGTGCACGCCCCGCAATCGCCCGTCCCGCAGCCGTATTTCGTCCCCGTCAGGTTCGATGCGTCGCGCAACGCCCACAACAGGGGCGTGGCCGGGTCCATGCGGTAACTGATCGGCTGGTTGTTGACGGTGAGGCTAGTCACGCCAGCTGCGATCCACCCGGTCGATCATCCGCACCATGGCGTCGAATTCGGCCTTGCCGGGTCCGCCCGGAATCTGCGTCATGTACAGGTCGCGCTGGTGGATCGCGACGACCTCGGGCGACACGATGATCGGTTTGCCGGCCGACAGCGTCGCCAGCGCGATCTCGCACGCCCGCTGCAGTGCCCAGTGCTTCAGGAAAACCTCGGGCAGCGTCTTGCCCATCGCCAGGATGCCGTGGTTGCGCAGCAGCATCATCGACTTGCCGCCGAGCGATTCAAGAAAGCGCGGCCCTTCCTCGTCGCGCACGGTCACGCCTTCGAAGTCGTGATAGCCCAGCTGCCCGACGAAATTGCAGGCATAGAAATTCACCGCCTGCAGGCCGCCTTCGAGGGACGCCATCGCCATGCCGGCCGTCGTGTGCGTGTGGGCGATCGCATGCGCATCGGGGATATGCCGGTGGAACAGGGCATGCTGGACGAAACCTGCGCGGTTCACATGCCATTCGGTGGGCGCCAGCACATTGCCGTCGATGTCGATCTTGACGAGGCTCGACGCCGTGATTTCGCTGAAATGCATCCCATAGGGGTTGATCAGGAACGCGCCTTCTTCGCCCGGCACCTTCACCGTGATGTGGTTGAAGATGAGTTCGTCCCACTTCATGTGGGCAAAGATGCGGTAGCAGGCGGCAAGTTCCTGCCGCGCGGCCCATTCGGCGTCGGACATCGTGTTCGTTTTCAGTGCGGTCGCCATGTCGTCTCTCCTGTCCTTCGCCGAGCATGCCATGTGGCGGGCCGCCACCGCAAGCTGCACGATGCGGCGGTCCGACGATTGGCGCTCAACTCAGTTGGCAGAGCAACTCGGCATCGACGCCTGGCCGGTCCAGCCGACGGGCGCTGCGCGGCACTTTTCCCCATGTGCCTCGATGCCCAGGTCCAGGTCGATATTCCCGCTCATCCAGGCAGGCGCTGTCGGCGCCTGCCTGTAGAGCGATGGCAGGGGCTGCAGGTCGAACGGGATGATCAACAGCGTGCCCGGCTGCCAGTCGATGACGTAATTGCTGCTGGTCAGGCCGGATGCGGTGATCTGGTAGGTGCCGATGTCGACGGCGCCCTGCGCGCTACCGCCATAGGTGAGGGTGCCGGTCAGGCTTGCCAGTGTGTCGTGATTGACGAGACCGGCAGGCGTCACGCCGCTGCCCCCGGCGAAGGCGGTCGCGTCGTAGCGGCGGGCGGCACTGTTCGCCGTGATCGTGAGCGAAGCAGGATCGATCGTATAGGCGCGCGCATTGCTCCCTGCCTGGACCGGCGTGATCGCATAGTTGCCGCTGGCAAGACCGCTGCCGATGATGGCATAGCTGCCGACGTTGCTGCCGGTGGTTGCCGTCGTGCGCCACAGCGGACTGCCGGTGAGGCTGCCGAGCCCGTCCCGGCCGACGAAGCCGCTGCCCGACACCGTGCCACCCAGCGTCGACAGGCCTGCGCCATAAGCACTGCGTGCGGCACTCGCCGTGTAAGTCAGGGTGAGCGGCGCCCGGTCGATGGTCAGGCTACCGTTGACGTAGCCGATCGCATAATTGGCGAGCCCGCTCCCGGTCGCGCCTGACAGGCTGTCGATATAGCTTCCCGCATTGGTGCCGGACGCCAGGCCCGCCACGCCCGTCACCAAATCGCTGCCGAACAACCCGCTCGCGGCGAAGCCATTTGTCTGGAACTGTCCGTTATAGGTCGCGGCCGTCGTTGCCCCCGTGATCGTCAGCTGGGCCGGGGTGATGGTCAGCTCGCCCTGCAGGACGGTCAGGTCGTAGTTCGACAGCAGCGAACCGCCGTTGGCGGTAAGGCCGAGGCTGTCGGCATAGGTGCCGGCGGCAGTGCCGCCGGCAAGGCCGGTGATCGTGAAGCTGTCGGTGCCCCGGACCCCACTGAGCATTGCGCCGGTGTTGCTGCGAAGCTGCGAATTATAGCTCACCACGGTGTTCGCGCCGGTCAGCGTCAGGGGCGCCCGGTCGATGGTGAGGCTGCCGTTGACATAGCTGATCGCATAGTTGCTCAAGCCGCTCCCGGTCGCACCGGACAGGCTGTCGATATAGCTTCCCGCATTGGTGCCGCCGGCCACGCCCGCCAGCGTGCCCGCACCGGCTTGCGTCAGCGACCCCGTACCGGAGATGGCGTTGGCGACGCTCAGCGCATCAGAGCGATTGAAGGTCAGCGCCGCGTTGTTGGTGACCGCCCCCGTGCCGATCGTGCCGGTCGTGCTGCCATTGCCGATCTGCAGCGTGCCCCCGCCGATCGTCGTGCCGCCGGTGTAGCTGTTCGCGCCCGTCAGGGTCAGAGGCGCGCAACGGCACCTTCGCCGCCGCACCGATTGCCGCGGGCAGCAGGCTAAATCTTTGGAAGATGACATATTGGCCGCCGACCTGCGGGAAAGTGCGGCTAGCGCACGATGGTGCAAATTTCTTTTGTCTGCTCCGCTGTGGTGCCAATTATGGGGCACGTCTTTCGGCAGCATTCGGAACGGACTGTGCCGCCCGGCGCGGCTACCAGCTCAGGCTGTCGGAGCTCCGGGAGTGAGCGATTGGCTTGCGATCGCCTCGCGCGCCTGTGCCAGAGACGCGGGCCGGACTTGGCGACGACGCATGACGCGACGCCGCCCGGGCGATGCGTCCCCTGCCATTGCGCAATTGTTCGTCACGGGCGGCACCGACCGCCGCGCCGCGCCGCGCCGCTGTCGGCGGCGTATGCTGAAGCTCTTCGCGAATGTCAGCGAACAGGGAAATGGTGCCCAGAAGAGGACTCGAACCTCCACGACCTTGCGATCGCCAGCACCTGAAGCTGGTGCGTCTACCAATTCCGCCATCTGGGCACAGAGAACGTTCGTGTTCAGGTAGGCGGCGGCCCCTAGCGGTGCTTCCCGCGCGGTGTCAATGGCGTTAGGGGGCGTCGGCACGCGCAACGGAGCATCGCATGAAGGATCAGCTGGTAACGGTTTTCGGTGGCAGCGGCTTTGTCGGGCGCTATGTCGTGCGCGCCTTGCTCGCCACGGGGGCGCGAGTCCGTATCGCGGCGCGCAGTCCCGGCGACGGCTGGTTCCTGCGCACGCAGGGCGGCCTTGGGCAGACGCAGTTCGTCGCGGCCGACGTGCGCAAGCCCGCAACCGTCGTGCGCGCGCTCGAAGGTGCCACTGCCGCGGTCAACCTCGTCGGCATCCTGAAAGGTGACTTCGACGCCTTCCACGTCGCCGGCGCGCGCCATGTGGCGGAGGCAGCGGCACGGGCGGGCTGCACCGGCCTGGTCCAGATCTCGGCGATCGGCGCGGATCCGGCCAGCGCTTCGGCCTATGGCCGTTCCAAGGGCGAGGGCGAGGCTGCCGTGCGGACCGCCTTCCCGGACGCGACAATCCTGCGCCCCTCGATCGTCTTCGGGCGCGAGGACGGGTTCGTGAATCGCTTTGCCGACCTGATCGCGACCCTGCCCGTGGTGCCGATCATTCGCGGCCCGGCAAAATTCCAGCCGGTCTATGTCGGCGACGTTGCCGATGCCGTCGTCGCCGCGCTGGCTGATCGCGAGGCGCACGGCGGCCAGACCTATGAACTCGGCGGCCCCGAAATCATCACCATGGCCGGGCTCAACCGCTGGATCGCGGCGGCCACCGGGCGTCATCGCCGCTTCGTGGCGCTACCGGACGCCGTGGCGGGCGCCATGGCTTCGCTCACGGGCTGGCTGCCGGGCGCGCCCATGACACGCGACCAGTGGCTGATGCTGCAATCGGACAATGTCGTGACCGGCGTCGATGGACTCAAGACGCTGGGCATCGCGGCGACGCCGCTCGAGGCAATCGCCGAGGGATGGCTGGTCCGGTACCGTCGCCACGGGCGCTTCGCCGAAGCAAAGGGCTGATCGACTTGGACATATTGACTGCAATTCTCCTCGGCATCGTCGAGGGCGTGACCGAATTCATTCCCGTGTCATCGACGGGCCACCTGATCCTCGCCGGGGAATTGCTCGGGTTCAAGGGCGCCCAGTCTGCGACCTTCGATATCGTGATCCAGCTCGGGGCGATCCTTGCCGTCGTCGTTCTCTACTGGCGGCGCTTCGCGGACGTGGCACTGGGTCTCGGCCGGATGGACCCGCGCGCGCTGGCCTTCACGCGCAACGTTGCGCTGGGTTTCCTGCCGGCGCTCGTCATCGGCGCGCTGGCGTACAAGGCGATCAAGGCGATGCTCGAATCGCCGGTCACGGTCGCCGTTGCGCTCATCCTGGGCGGCGTTGCGATCCTGGTGATCGAGCGGGTGGCGAAGCCTGCCCGCGAAGGCAGCATCGAGACGATGCCGTGGCAGACGGCGCTGGCGATCGGCGCGGTGCAATGCCTGTCGATGATCCCGGGTGTCAGCCGTTCGGGCGCCACGATCATGGGCGCGCTGTCGATGGGGGTCGATCGCAAGACGGCCGCCGAATACAGCTTCTTCCTTGCCATTCCCGTCATGGTCGCTGCCAGTGCCAAGGAATTGTGGGAAGCGCGCAAGGCGGTCGAGGTCATCGACTGGAGCCTGATCGGCGTCGGCTTCATCACGTCCTTCGTGGTGGCGCTCGTCGTCATCAGGGCGTTCATCGGCATCGTCAGCCGGTTTGGCTTCGCACCGTTCGCCTGGTACCGCATCGCGGCAGGCGCCATCGCGCTCGTCTGGTTGTTGAACAGATAGGACCGATACGGCCCGTTTATGGGCAGGCGGATTGGGGTTTACGTATAATGTCAGTCGAGCCGTTTTTTTAAAGGTCATACATTCTTACCTGATATATTGACTTGGCTCGGGACTGCTTTATGCACCTTTATCGGAGGGCATAATGGCCGATAACCCGATGCTGAAGTTCGTCGACCGTACGCAGGCCTATCCGGTCAAGCGGGCACCCGCGGCGCGAGCGGAAGATTTTCGCGAGATCGCGGACCGCTACGCCGTCCAGAATGCCGAGGACCAGTCGGCGCGCTGCTCGCAATGCGGCGTCCCCTATTGCTCGGTCCATTGCCCGTTGCACAACCACATCCCCGACTGGCTGCGGCTGACGGCCGAGGGGCGGCTGCGCGAGGCCTATGAGCTTTCGAACGCGACGTCGACGATGCCCGAGATTTGTGGCCGCATCTGCCCGCAGGATCGCCTGTGCGAGGGCAATTGCGTCATCGAATTCTCGGGACATGGCGCGGTGACGATCGGCTCGGTCGAGAAATTCATCACCGATACCGCCTGGGAGCAGGGCTGGGTGGCGCCCGTCGCGCCGGGCCCGGCAAGGGGCCAGTCGGTGGGGATCATCGGCGCGGGGCCGGCCGGCCTGACCACGGCCGAGCTGCTGCGCGTGCGCGGATATGAGGTGCACGTCTACGACCGGCACGACCGGGCGGGCGGCTTGCTGACCTACGGGATCCCGGGCTTCAAGCTCGAAAAGCCCGTCGTGATGCGGCGGGTCGAGCGGCTCCGCGCCGGCGGCATCGTCTTTCACCACGGGTTCGAGGTCGGCCGTGACGCAACGCTCGACGACCTTCGCCAGCGCCATGATGCGCTGCTCGTTGCCACCGGCGTGTACAAGGCGCGCGCGATCAAGGCGCCGGGCGTCGGCGCGGCGGGTATCGTCGAAGCGCTCGACTATCTGACCGCGTCGAACCGCAAGGGGTTCGGGGATGCCGTTCCCGCCTTCGACGACGGCGCGCTGAATGCCGAGGGCAAGGACGTGGTCGTCATCGGCGGCGGCGATACGGCGATGGACTGCGTGCGCACGGCGGTGCGGCAGGGCGCCCGATCGGTGAAGTGCCTCTACCGCCGCGACCGCGCCAACATGCCCGGCTCGCAGCGCGAAGTCGCCAATGCCGAGGAAGAGGGCGTCGAGTTCGTCTGGCTGTCCGCGCCCGAAGCGTTCGACGGCGTCACCGATGTCAATGGCGTCCGGGTCGCGAAGATGCGCCTCGGCCGCCCCGATGCCAGCGGACGCCGCGCGCCCGAGGCCGACCCGGGCAGCGAGTTCCGCCTCGACGCCGACCTGGTGATCAAGGCCCTGGGCTTCGATGCCGAGGATCTGCCCAAGCTCTTCGGCAGTGCCGACCTCGGCGTGACGCGCTGGGGCACCGTCCGCATCGACCACAAGACGATGATGACCTCGCTCGACGGCGTCTTTGCGGCCGGCGACATCGTCCGCGGCGCCAGCCTGGTCGTCTGGGCGGTCCGCGACGGCCGCGACGTGACCGATCACATGCACGCCTATCTGAAGGCCAAGGCGGCAAGCGAGAGGAAAGCCGCATGAAGCGCGTCCTCCTCCCGATGCTGATGACATTTCCCGTGCCGCTTTCGGCGCAGACTGTCGTCACGAGCAACGACACGCCGGCCGCGCCGGTCGCCGTCTCCCCAACAGCCACGGAGATCGCCGCGAAGCTGTTTCCGGACGGTACCTATCGCCGGATGCTCGGCGACAGCCTCGGCAAGATGATGTCGGGGATGGTCGACCAGATGGGGAGTCTGCCGCTCGGCGAGCTCGCCAGGGCCTATGGGGTCGATCCCCAGGCCGCCGCCAAGCTCGACAAGGCGACGGTCAACAAGGTGATGGCAATCCTCGATCCGGCCTTCAGGGAGCGGACCAGGCTGGTCATGGACGGCATGTTCAAGGGCATGATCCCCCTGTTCGAAAAGATGGAACCCGAACTTCGCGCCGGTCTGGCCGAATCGCTGGCGCACCGGTTCACCGCGTCCGAACTCGGCGAGTTGAAGGCCTTTTTCGCGACGCCCACGGGCAGCAGCTTCGCCGGGCAGCAGATGCTTCTGTTCATGGATCCCGCGGTGATGGGCCGCATGCAGGCGCAGATGCCCCAACTCATGCAGGCCATGCCGGCGCTTGTCGGCGAAGCGGCCAAGGCCGCCGCGACCCTGCCGAAGGCCAAGAAATACCAGGACCTGACCGAAGCCGAGCGCAACGAACTTGCTGCCCTGCTCGGCGTAGACCCCAAGAAGATGACCAAATGACCGACCAGCGCGAACGCCTTGCCGCCGAGGGCATGTACCGCCCCGACATGGAATCGGATGCCTGCGGCGTCGGCCTGATCGCCGCCACCGACGGGCGCGCCTCGCGCCGCGTCGTGGCTGCGGCGATCGAGGCGCTGAAGGCCGTGTGGCACCGCGGCGCCGTGGACGCCGATGGCAAGACCGGCGACGGCGCGGGCATCCATGTCGACCTGCCGCTCGCCTTCTTCGACGACGCCATCGTCGCCAGCGGCCACCGGCCGACGCCCAACCGCCGGCTTGCCGTCGGCATGATCTTCCTGCCGCGCACCGACCTCGGCGCGCAGGAAAGCTGCCGCACCATCGTCGAGAGCGAAATCATCGACGCCGGCTACACCATCTATGGCTGGCGGCAGGTGCCCGTCGACATTTCGGTCATCGGCAGGAAGGCGCAATCGCTGCGTCCCGAGATCGAGCAGATCATGATCGCGGGCCCCGCGCTCGATGCGACGACGCTCGAGGAATTCGAAAAGAACCTCTATCTCGTGCGGCGGCGGATCGAGCGCCGCATCATCGCCGCGCAGATCCAGGGCTTCTACGTCTGTTCGCTGTCGTGCCGGTCGATCGTCTACAAGGGGCTGTTCCTCGCCGAAAGCCTGTCGGTCTTCTACCCCGACCTGACCGACGAGCGCTTCGTGTCGCGCGTCGCGATCTTCCACCAGCGCTATTCGACCAACACCTTTCCGCAATGGTGGCTGGCGCAACCGTTCCGTACGCTCGCCCACAATGGCGAGATCAACACGATCCGCGGCAACAAGAACTGGATGAAGGCGCACGAGATCCGCATGGCGAGCCTTGCGTTCGGCGACGCGTCGGACGACATCAAGCCGGTGATCCCGGCCGGTGCCAGCGATACCGCCGCGCTCGATGCAGTGTTCGAGGTCATCTGCCGCTCGGGCCGCGACGCGGCGACCGCCAAGACGATGCTGGTTCCCGAAGCCTGGCAGGCGAACGCCGACATGCCGCAGCCGCATCAGGACATGTACGCCTATCTCGCGAGCGTCATGGAACCCTGGGACGGTCCCGCCGCACTGGCGATGACCGACGGGCACTGGGCGGTGGCGGGCATGGACCGCAACGCGCTGCGCCCGTTACGCTACACGCTGACCAACGACGACATGCTGATCGTCGGCAGCGAAACCGGCATGGTCGTGGTGCCCGAGGCGACGATAATCGCCAAGGGCCGGCTCGGGCCCGGCCAGATGATCGCGGTCGACCTCGAGGACGGCAAGCTGTTCTTCGACCGCGAGCTGAAGGACAAGCTCGCCGCCGAAGCACCCTATGGCGAGATGGTCGGCGATTTCCTGTCGCTCGGCGACCTGCCCGCCGTCGAGGATGCGCCCATGCTGATGACGCGCGCCGAGCTGACCCGGCGCCAGGTCGCGGCCGGCATGACGATGGAGGACATGGAGCTGATCCTGTCTCCCATGGTCGAGGACGCCAAGGAAGCGATCGGCAGCATGGGCGACGACACGCCGCTTGCCGTGATCTCGGACAAGCCGCGCCTCATCCACCAGTTTTTCCGCCAGAATTTCTCGCAGGTCACCAATCCGCCGATCGATTCGCTGCGCGAACGTCAAGTGATGTCGCTGAAGACGCGCTTCGGCAATCTGGCGAACATCCTCGACCAGGATTCGGGGCGCGACCGCGTGCTCGTGCTCGACACGCCGGTGCTGTCGAATGCCGACTGGGCCCGGCTGAAGGGGCATTTCGGCCCCGTCACGGCGACGATCGACTGCACTTTCGACGCAGGATCGGGCGCGGAGGGCCTTCGGGCGGCCATCGCACGCGTCCGCAGCGAGGCCGAACAGGCGATCCGCGAAGGGCGCAGCGAGCTGTTCCTGACCGACGAACATGTGTCCGAGCAGCGCATCGGCATCCAGATGGTGCTCGCTGCGGCCGCCGTGCACACCCATCTCGTCCGCAAGGGGCTGCGCAGCTATGCCAGCATCAACGTGCGGTCGGCCGAATGCCTCGACACGCATTATTTCGCCGTGCTGATCGGCGTCGGCGCGACCACCGTGAACGCGCACCTGGCCGAGGCGTCGATCGTCGATCGCCACGCCCGCGGCCTGTTCGGCGACGTGCCGCTCGCGACCTGCATCGACCGTTATGTCCATGCGGTGGGCGAAGGGCTGCTCAAGATCATGTCGAAAATGGGGATCGCGGTCATCTCCAGCTATCGCGGCGGCTACAACTTCGAAGCGGTGGGTCTCAGCCGTGCGCTCGTCGACGATCTCTTTCCCGGGATGCCGGCGAAGATTTCGGGCGAAGGCTATGCCTCGCTCTACATCAACGCCGCCGAACGGCACGAGGCGGCGTTCGATGCCGGCGTCGCGACGCTTCCCATCGGCGGTTTCTATCGCCAGCGCGCGGGCGGCGAGGCGCATGCCTATTCGGCGCAGCTGATGCACCTGCTGCAGACGGCGGTCGGCACCGACAGCTATTCGACCTATCTGCAGTTCGCGCGCGGCGTCCGCGACCTGCCGCCGGTCTATCTGCGCGACCTGCTCGAATTCAACTACGCCAAGGAACCGATGCCGGTCGACCAGGTCGAGGCGATCACCGAAATCCGCAAGCGCTTCGTGACGCCCGGCATGTCGCTGGGCGCGCTCAGCCCCGAAGCGCACGAAACGCTGGCGATCGCGATGAACCGCATCGGCGCGAAGGCCGTGTCGGGCGAGGGCGGCGAGGATTCGGCGCGCTTCAAACCCTATGCCAATGGCGACAACGCCAATTCGTCGATCAAGCAGATCGCGAGCGGCCGGTTCGGCGTGACCGCCGAATATCTGGGCGCCGCCGAGGAAATCGAGATCAAGGTCGCCCAGGGTGCCAAGCCCGGCGAAGGCGGGCAGCTGCCCGGCTTCAAGGTGACCGAACTGATTGCCAGACTGCGGCATTCGACGCCGGGCGTCACGCTCATCTCGCCGCCGCCGCATCACGACATCTATTCGATCGAGGATCTTGCGCAGCTCATCTACGACCTGAAGCAGATCAATACCCGCGCGCGCGTCTGCGTGAAGCTCGTCAGCAGCGCGGGCATCGGCACCGTTGCCGCTGGCGTGGCCAAGGCGCACGCCGATTGCATCCTGATCGCCGGGCACGTCGGCGGCACCGGCGCCTCGCCCCAGACCAGCATCAAATATGCCGGCACGCCCTGGGAAATGGGCCTGTCGGAGGTCAACCAGGTGCTGACGCTCAACGGCCTTCGGCACCGGGTGAAGCTGCGCACCGACGGCGGGCTGAAGACCGGGCGCGACATCGTCATCGCCGCGATCCTCGGGGCCGAGGAATTCGGCATCGGTACGCTCAGCCTCGTCGCCATGGGCTGCATCATGGTGCGCCAGTGCCATTCGAACACCTGCCCGGTCGGCGTCTGCGTGCAGGACGAGCGGCTGCGCCAGAAGTTCACCGGCACGCCCGAAAAGGTCATCAACCTGATGACCTTCATCGCCGAGGAAGTGCGCGAGATCCTCGCGCGGCTCGGCGTCAAGTCGCTCGACGAGATCATCGGGCGGACCGAACTGCTGCGCCAGGTCAGCCGCGGCGCGGAACATCTCGACGATCTCGACCTCAACCCGATCCTGGCCAAGGTCGATGCCGACGACGATCAGCGGCGCTTCAACGTGCCGGGCGGGCGCAACCCGGTTCCCGACAGCCTCGACGCGCAGATCCTGCACGACGCCAAGCCCGTGTTCGAACGGCGCGAAAAGATGCAGCTGACCTATACGGTGCGCAACACCCACCGGGCGGTCGGCACCCGGCTGTCGGCAGAGATCACCTCGCTCTATGGCATGTCGGCGCTGAACGACCATCATGTCCAGGTTCGCTTGCGCGGCTCGGCGGGGCAGTCGCTCGGCGCGTTCCTGTGCAAGGGGATCACGCTCGAGGTCTTCGGCGATGCCAACGACTATGTCGGCAAGGGGCTGTCGGGCGGGATCATCACCCTGCGCCCGATGGTGTCTTCGCCGCTCGAAACGCAGCTCAACACGATCATCGGCAACACCGTGCTTTACGGCGCGACCAGCGGAAAGCTGTTCGCGGCGGGGCAGGCGGGCGAACGCTTTGCCGTGCGCAATTCGGGCGCCGAGGTCGTGGTCGAGGGCTGCGGCGCGAACGGCTGCGAATATATGACCGGCGGCACCGCGGTGATCCTGGGCGAAGTCGGCGAGAACTTCGGCGCGGGCATGTCGGGGGGCATGGCCTTCGTCCTCGATGTCGAAGGCAATTTCGAGCGGCGCGCCAATGCCGAGACGATTACCTGGAACCGCCTGTCGTCGCTGCACTGGGAAACCAAGTGCCGCGCGCTGATCGCCGAACATGCGCTCGCCACCGACAGCAAATGGTCGAACGCGATTCTCGACGATTGGGACCGGTGGCGCAGTGCCTTTTGGCAGGTCGTGCCCAAGGAAATGCTGACGCGCCTGCCCTGGCCGATCGAGGAGGCACAAGAATTGGTGGCGGCAGAGTAGAATTCCGGTCGGCTTGCGCTAAAGCGCGAAAACCATGTGGCTTATCCACCAATTCCCGCTTTGCCCCTTTTCACGCAAGGTCCGGCTTTTGCTGGGCGAAAAGGGCGTGGGCTATGAGCTGGTCCTCGAAAAGCCGTGGGAGCGGCGCGACGAATTCATCGACCTCAACCCCGCCGGTCAGACGCCCGTGCTCGTCGAGCGCGATCGCGGGACCAAGTTGATGAATTCGGCAGCGATCTGCGAATATTTCGAGGAAACCGTCGAAAAGGCGAAGATGATCTCGGGCACGGCGACCGACCGGGCGGAAATCCGGCGCCTGACCGCGTGGTTCGACGAGCAGTTCCATGCCGCCGTCACCGGGCCGCTGCTGGGCGAACGGATGTACAAGCGCATCGTCCACCGCATGTCGCCCGACACGACGGCGCTGCGCGAAGCGATGAAATCGGCCAACGAAATGCTCGATTATGTCGACTGGCTGCTGCACCGGCACAACTGGATCGCGGGCAGCGCGCTCAGCCTGGCCGATCTTGCCGCTGCCGCGCACATCTCGGTCGCCGATTACCTGGGCGGGATCGACTGGCGCGCGCATGAGAATACACGCGTCTGGTACATGGGGCTGAAGTCCCGGCCTTCGTTCCGGCCGCTTCTGGCCGAACGCATGGCGGGCATCGCGCCGCCGGCCGATTACGACAAGGTCGACTTCTAAGCCGCGACTGCCGTGACGAAATAGTCGAGCGACAGATTGTCGGTAAGGCGCGCGCCGCGCACCGGATCATAGGCAAATCCCATCGTATCGATCACCTGCAGCCCGGCGTCGCGCAGCAGGGCGGCCAGTTCGTCGGGCGCGATGAACTTGTCCCAGTCGTGCGTGCCGCGCGGGATCTGGCCCAGCCCTTCGCCCACCGTGATCATCGCGACGCGCGACAAGGGCGTACGGTTGGGCGTCGACAGGATCATGAGGCCGCCTTCGGCCAGCACGCCCGCCAGCCCCGTCACGAACGCGGCCGGGTCGCCGACATGCTCGATCACCTCGAGCGAGGTCACGAGATCGAACGCCGCGCCCGCGACCGTCGCCGTATCCCCTGCACGATAGTCGATCTCCAGCCCGACGCTGGCCGCATGTGCCTGCGCCGCCACGATGTTTTCCGGCGCGGCGTCGACGCCCGTCATGCTTGCCCCCAGGCGGGCGAGCGGCTCGCACAGCAGGCCTGCGCCGCAGCCCATGTCGAGCGCGCGCTTGCCGGCCAGCGGCCGTCGCGCCGTCGCCTCGCTGCCGAAATGCCGGTCGACCTGACTGCGGATATAGCCGAGCCGGACGGGGTTCAGCCGGTGAAGCATGGCCGACGATCCCTTCGGATCCCACCACTCGGCGGCTAGCTTGCCGAAATGGGCGGCTTCGGACGGCACGATAGTTGCGTTGCTCATGCCCCCTTCCTATCAGGGCCGCGCTTTGAAGCCCAAGGGGGAATTCGCCACGATATGGCGCGGATCGTAATGAAGTTCGGCGGCACGTCGATGGCGGGAACCGACCGCATCCGCAGCGTCGCGCAACGCGTGAAGCGCGAGATCGACGCCGGGAACGAAGTCGCGGTGGTCGTGTCCGCGATGGCGGGGGAGACCGACAGGCTCGTCAATTTCTGCCGCGAGGCCTCGCCGCTGCACGACCCGCGCGAATATGACGTGGTGGTCGCGGCGGGCGAACAGGTGACATCGGGGCTGCTCGCGATCGCGCTCCAGGCGCTGGGCGTGTCGGCGCGCAGCTGGCTGGGCTGGCAATTGCCGATCCGCACCGACGATGCCCATGCCAAGGCGCGGATCGAGGAGATCGATACGGCGGCCCTGCGCGCGGCGATGGCCGGCGGCGAAGTCGCGGTCATTCCCGGCTTCCAGGGCATGGGTCCGGGCGACCGCATCGCGACGCTGGGGCGCGGCGGCTCCGACACCTCGGCGGTGGCGGTGGCGGCGGCGGTGAAGGCCGACCGCTGCGACATCTACACCGACGTCGACGGCGTCTACACCACCGACCCGCGCATCGTGCCGCGCGCGCGCAAGCTGAAGCGCGTGACCTACGAGGAAATGCTCGAACTCGCGAGCGTCGGCGCGAAAGTGCTGCAGACCCGCTCGGTCGGGCTCGCGATGAAGGAAGGGGTGCGCGTCCAGGTGCTGTCGTCGTTCGACGATCCGCTCGGCAGCCCCGCCGCAGACACTTTGCCCGGCACGATGATCGTCGGGGACGACGACTTGGGAGACGACATGGAACGCCAGCTCATCACCGGTATCGCGCACGACAAGAACGAGGCGAAGATCACGCTGACCAACGTGCCCGACAAGCCCGGTGCGGTCGCGCACATCTTCACGCCGCTCGCCGAAGGCGCGATCAACGTCGACATGATCATCCAGAACATCTCGCACGGCACCGGATCGACCGACGTGACCTTCACGGTCCCCGCTTCCGACTTGGCCCGCTCGCTCGACCTGCTCGAAAAGGCCAAGGCGGCGATCGGCTATGAGGCGGTGGTGCACGACACCCGCGTCGCCAAGATTTCGGTGGTCGGCGTCGGCATGCGCAGCCATGCGGGCGTCGCCTCGGCGATGTTCAGCGCGCTCGCCCAGCGCGGCATCAACATCCAGGCGATCACGACGTCGGAGATCAAGGTCAGCGTGCTGATCCACGAGGACGAGACCGAACTCGCCGTGCGCGTGCTGCACACGGCTTATGGCCTGGACGCCGAGGAAGCCGCCTGAGGCGGACCGCATCGCGGCCGTGCGTGGCCGGAGGATGTCGGAAACAAGGCGGTCCTTGCCCGTTGGGAAGCTGCGCGCCATAGGCCCCGGATGACTACGGCATTATCGGCGCTGATGCAGCGCGGCACCGACTTCCTCGGCTCGCAAACGGCCATCATGTGCGGGGCGATGTCCTGGGTGAGCGAGCGCCACCTCGTCGCCGCCGTGTCCAACGCCGGCGGCTTCGGGCTGATCGCGTGCGGCGCCATGACCGTCGACCTGCTCGATACCGAGATCGCCGAGACGAAGAAGCGGACCGACAAGCCCTTCGGCGTCAATCTCATCACCATGCATCCGCACCTGATGGAGCTGATCGCGCTGTGCGGGCGGCACGGCATCGGCCACATCGTGCTCGCGGGCGGGTTGCCCCCGGCGGGCGCGCTCGACGCGATCAAGGCGACGGGGGCGAAGGTCATCGCCTTCGCGCCCGCACTCGTCATGGCGAAGAAGCTGATCCGCTCGGGCGTCGACGCGCTGGTGATCGAGGGGCATGAGGCCGGCGGCCATATCGGTCCCGTCGCCACGTCGGTGCTGGCGCAGGAAATCCTGCCCGAAATCGCCGCGCAGGTGCCCGTGTTCGTCGCGGGCGGCATCGGCCGCGGCGAGGCGATCGCCGGCTATCTCGAAATGGGTGCCGCCGGGGTCCAGCTCGGCACGCGCTTTGCCTGCGCCACCGAAAGCATCGCGCATCCCGCGTTCAAGAAGGCGTTCTTCCGCGCCAATGCGCGCGACGCGATGCCCAGCGTCCAGATCGACCCGCGGCTGCCGGTCATCCCCGTGCGCGCGCTCAAGAACGCCGGGACCGAAGCCTTCACCGCCAAGCAGATCGAGGTCGCCCGCCTGCTCGACGAAGGCAAGGTCGACATGAACGAGGCCCAGCTCCAGATCGAATATTTCTGGGCCGGCGCCCTGCGCCGCGCCGTCATCGAGGGCGACGTCGAGGGCGGCTCGATGATGGCCGGGCAGTCGGTCGGGATGGTGACGAAGGAAGAGCCGGTGGCGGACATCATCGCCGAACTGGTTGCCCAGGCCGAAGGCGCGCTGCGCAAGGCCTAGTGTGAGTTGGACAGGCGGGGCGGTTCTGCTAGCCCTTGGCGCATGCCAACCGCCGTCGCCTCTGCCCGCGAGATCCTGACCCGCCTGCACGAGGTCATGGCCGCGCGGACCAATGCCCAGGCGAAGCTCAACCAGGTCGTCAACATCATCGGCGAAGCGATGGGCAGCGAGGTCTGCTCGATCTACCTGCTGCGCGACGGCCTGCTCGAACTGTTCGCCACGCGCGGGCTGAAGCAGGAGGCGGTTCACGTCACGCGGATGGCGCTGGGCGAGGGGCTGGTCGGGACGATCGCGCAGGATGTGGCAACGCTGAACCTCGACGAAGCGACCAGCCACCCCGATTTCGCCTACAAGCCCGAAACCGGCGAGGAACTGTTCCATTCGTTCGCCGGCGTGCCCATCGTGCGTCGCCAGGCCGCCGTCGGCGTACTCTGCGTCCAGCACGCCGATCCGCGTCGCTATGACGAGGTTGAGATCGAGGCGCTGCAGACGGTCGCCATGGTGCTGTCCGAACTCATCGCCAATGCCGGGCTGGTCGACGACAGCCGCGCCAACGCCACGCGCGCGCCGCAGACCCAGGGGCAAAGGCTGACCGGCCTCAAGCTCGTCGAGGGCATGGGGCGCGGCTTTGCCGTCTACCACAATCCGCGCATCGTCATCGAGCACACCGTTGCCGAGGATACCGAGGCCGAGCGCGCCCGCGTCTATTCGGCCTTTGCCAAGATGCGCGAACAGATCGACAATATGGCCAGCCAGGCCGAGTTCGGCGGCGACGGCGAGCACCGCGAGGTGCTCGATACCTACCGGATGTTCGCCTATGACGAAGGCTGGGGCCGCCGGATCAACGAAGCGATCGACAGCGGCCTGACCGCGGAAGCCGCGATCGAACGAGTGCAGCAGCGCACCCGCATGCGCATGCGGCAGATCGACGATCCGCTGCTCGCCGACCGGATGCACGACCTCGAGGATCTGGCGAACCGGCTGTTGCGGATCGTATCGGGGCAACTGGGCACGGCGGCGCAGGCGGGCTTGCGCCAGGACACGATCCTGATCGCCCGCAACCTGGGCCCGGCCGAACTGCTCGAATACGACCGGCGGCGGCTGAAAGGGGTCCTTCTCGAGGAAGGGTCGCTGACCGCGCACGTCACCATCGTCGCGCGCGCCATGGGCGTGCCTGTGCTGGGTCGGGTCAAGGACGTCCGCCAGCACGTCGTCGACGGCGACCTGCTGCTGCTCGACGTCGGCCAGGCAAGTGTCGTGTGCCGTCCGACACCGGCGATCGAGGAAGCGTTCGAAACGCGCCTCGCGGTCGGCCAGAAGCGCCGCGCCCAGTTCCAGGCGCTGCGCGACGTGCCGCCGGTCTCCAGGGACGGCCACCGGATCACGCTGATGATGAACGCGGGGCTGCGCGACGATGTCGCCGCGCTCGACCCGACCGGTGCCGACGGCATCGGGCTGTTCCGTACCGAGTTCCAGTTTCTCGTCTCGGCAACCATGCCCCAGCGCGAGCGCCAGCAGCGGCTCTATAAGGACGTGCTCGACGCCGCCGGCGACAAGCCGGTCATTTTCCGCACCGTCGACATCGGCGGCGACAAGGCGCTGCCCTATCTGCGCGACGAGACCGAGGACGAGGAAAATCCGGCGATGGGCTGGCGCGCGCTCCGCGTCGCGCTCGAACGCGACACGCTGATGAAGGCGCAGGCGCGCGCCCTGCTCGAAGCGGCGGCGGGCAAGACCCTCAACGTCATGTTCCCGATGGTCAGCGAGCCTTGGGAATTCGACGAGGCGCAGGCCATTTTCGAGGCGCAGCGCGCCTGGCTGGCGGCGCGCGGCAAACGCCTGCCCGCCGCGATCCGCTACGGCGCGATGCTCGAAGTACCCGCGCTCGCCGAAGTGCTCGACATTCTGTGTCCGAAGCTCGACTTCCTGTCGATCGGCACCAACGACCTGACGCAGTTCCTGTTCGCCGCCGACCGGGCCAATCCCAAGCTTGCCGAACGCTATGACTGGCTGAGCCCGGCGATCCTGCGCTTCATCTCGCGCATCGTGCGCGACTGCAGCCAGCACGCGGTACAGCTCGGGGTCTGCGGCGAAATGGGCGGCCGGACGCTGGAGGCCATGTCGCTGATCGGACTGGGCATCGACCGCCTGTCGATTACGCCCGCCGCCATCGGCCCGGTAAAGGCGATGATCCGCTCGCTCGACGTCGCGGCGCTTCGCGCGGCTCTGCCCGCCGTGCTTGCGGCACCCCCTGCCGACATGCGAGGCCATTTGACGCGCTGGGCGCAGGCGGCGGGTGTCGAACTGTCGTAAATGGGCGTAGCCGGCGATGGCACCGTCCGGTTGACAGCCGGGCCATCAATTGTGAGACAGCAGGTCGGTCGACGTCACGGGACGCAGGCGGCGACCCGGAGTGGGACGAAAATGGTCGAGGGCGTGACCGAAAACGGGGCGGAGGCAGCAGGCCTGTTTCCGAGCAGCGTGGGCGAACGGCTTCACGCGGCCCGGATCGACGCCGGACTGGATCTCAACGATATCGCGACGAAGACGCGTGTGCCGATGCGCCATCTCGAAGCGATCGAACGGTCGGATTATGCAAGCTTGCCGTCGTCGACCTATGCGCTCGGCTTCGCGCGGCAATATGCCCGCGCGCTGGGGCTGAACGAAGTCGAGCTTGCCCGTGAATTGCGGGTGGAACTCGGGCGTGCACCGCTCGAGGCCAACGAAGCCACACCCTATGAGCCGCTCGACCCCAGCCGGGTTCCGTCGCGCCTGCTGGCATGGACGGCCGCGGGCATCGCGGTGGCGCTGCTGGTCGGCTATTTCGTCTGGAAGAGCATGGCGTTCGGCGACATGGCCACGCCCCCGGCGGCCCCGCCGCCGGTGGTGGCGGCGACGCCCGCGGCCAAACCGGTCGCGCCGCCGCCGGTGACGGCCGGCCAGGTCGTCCTGACCGCCATCGCGCCCGCCTGGGTCCGCGTCTACGACAAGGCCGACAAGGTCCTGTTCGAAAAAGAGATGGCCGTGGGCGAAAGCTGGCCCGTGCCGCTTACCGCAGACACGCCGATGATCCGGACCGGACGCGCGGACGGGCTCAAGGTCACGGTGGACGGCAAGGAAGTCGCGCCGCTCGGCCCGGCGCAACGGACCGTGCGGGATGTCGTGCTGACGGCGGCCGCCCTTGCTGCTCGACCGCCCGCGGCAGGCGCGGTAGCAGCGCCAGCGGCGGCGCAATCCGGCGAGCCACCGCTCAACGCAGCGGCCGTGCCTGCCAATTGATCCAAGCGGAGTGACGATGATCAAAGCCATTTTTTCTGCTGTCGCGTTGATGACGGTTGCTGCCGCTGCGAGCGCGCAGTCGACGCCCGGCACGCTCGATCTCAGGGTCGGCAAGCTCGAAAAGGAAATGAAGGCCGTTCAGCGGACGGTCTTTCCGTCGGGCGTGCCGGTCCAGCCGGACCTGTCGGCCGCGCCTGTACCGGCATCGCCGGCGGGCACGCCCGCCAGCGCGCCGCTGGCCGATCTCACCACGCGCGTCGATACGCTCGAAAAGTCGCTGTCGGCCCTGACGGGATCCGCCGAGCAGAACGGCTATCGCATCCGGCAGCTCGAGGAAGCGCTGGCAAAGGTCCAGGCACGCCTGTCCGCCCTTGACGGCAGCGGCACGCAACCGACCGGCGCCGCACCCGCGGTTCCGGCAAGTGGCGGCCCCGCACCGGCTTCGGAAAATCTGGCGGCGACGACGGTTTCGACACCGGCGCCCCGGGTCCCGTCTCCGGCGGTGACGAAGCCGGCGGCGGCGCCCGTCGTCAAAGCGACGCCCGCCGTGGCCAAGCCCGACCCGGCGCGCAAGGCGGCGATTGCCGCGGTCGAACTGCCGGCGACGGGGGACGCCGTCGAGGACGATTACAGCTACGGCTTCCGCCTCTACACGGCCAAGCTCTATCCCGAGGCGCAGGCCAAGCTCAAGGAATTCACGGCGAAATACCCGCCCACCAACAAGCGCTGGAGCTATGCCCAGAACCTGCTCGGGCGCGCCTATTACGACGAAGGCAAGCCGGCGCTGGCCAGCGTCGCGTTCTACGACAATTATCAAAAGGCGCCGCGCGGCGAACGGGCGGCCGACAGCCTGACTTGGCTCGGGCAGGCGCTGATCAAGCTCAAGAAGCCGGTCGATGCCTGCAAGGTCTTCGACGAGTTGAACGACGTCTATGGCGCCAAGCTAACTGCCGACCAGAAGGCGCGCGCCGCCAAGGGCCGTGCCGACGCCAAATGCACCTGAGGCGGGCCGCACGACGCTGACGCCCGAACAGGTCGACCGCTTTCGGGTCGACATGCTGGTCCTGACGCGGCACGCGCCCGGGCGGATCGGTCTTGCCGTTTCGGGTGGCGGCGACAGCCTTGCCCTGCTGCTGCTCGCCCATGCGGCTTTTCCGGGCCGGATCGAAGCGGCGACCGTCGACCATCGGTTGCGCGCCGCTGCCGCCGGGGAGGCCGCTTTTGTGGCGGCGCTATGTGCCGAGCGCGGCATTGCCCATGCCACTTTTGCCGTGGACGTACCCCCGGGGGCCAACGTTTCCGATGCGGCGCGGCAGGTCCGTTATGCCGCGCTCGCCGCGTGGCGCGACCAGCGCGCGCTGGACTGGATCGCCACCGCCCATCACGCCGACGACCAGCTCGAGACAGTGGTGATGCGGCTCAACCGGGGTTCCGGCCTTGCCGGGCTCGCGGCGATCCGCCCGACGATTGGACGGGTCGTGCGCCCGCTGCTCGGATGGCGCCGCAGCGAGCTCGCCCGGATCACGGCCGCGGCAGGCATCCAGCCGGTGACCGATCCTTCCAACAGCGACGACCGCTACGACCGGGCCCGGCTTCGCAAGCAGCTGGCCCAAAGCGACCTGCTCGACGCCGTCGCCGTCGCCCGCAGTGCGGTGTTGCTCGGCGAGGCGGAAGCGGCACTCGAATCGGCGGTCGACGTGCTGGCCGACGATATTTCCTATGGCGCGGACTGGGCGGCTTTCGATCCCGCGCGGCTGGCGCCGGAGCTGCGCCGCCGCCTGCTCGGCCGCTGCCTAGCCCATGTCGATCCGGACAGCGCGACCCGGGGTTCGGCCGTTGCCCGTGCCGCGGCCATGCTCGACGAGGGGCGCAAGGTCAGCATCGGGAATGCGCTGGTGCAGCCGGTGCAGGCCCCCGATGGCGCCGTCGCCTGGCGGGTCGGCGTGGCCCCGGCGCGACGGACTGCATAATCGCCCGTCTCGTTCCATTGCCATTAACCTGTGAATGCCTATCTTGAGTCGCGAAAGGCCTAACCGACCATGAATGACGACAAGCAGCCGAGCGGCAATCCCTGGATGAAAAGCCTCGCGATCTGGGCGGGCATTCTGATCGCGCTTGCCGCGTTCGTCATGGTGTTCGACGGACGTGCGCGTACGGCATCGTCGACGGGCATCGCCTATTCCGATTTCCTCGCCAAGGTCGAGGAAGGGTCGGTCAAGGACGTCAAGATCTCGCCGAATGTCATCACCGGCACCCTGGCGAATGGCGAAAGCTTCCGGCTCAATGCCGTTCCTGACCCCTCGCTGACCGACCGCCTGACCAAGGCGAACGTCCGCTTCTCGGGCCAGCCCGAGGAAGGCGCGTCGATCTGGCTGATCCTGCTCTATCAGGCGCTGCCGTTCGTGCTGATGATCGGCCTCGCCGTGTTCGTCATGCGCCAGATGCAAAAGAATTCGGGGGGCGGGGCGATGGGCTTCGGCAAGAGCCGCGCCCGCATGCTGACCGCGCGCGAAGGCAAGGTGACGTTCGAGGATGTCGCCGGCATCGACGAGGCGCGCGAGGAACTGCAGGAGATCGTCGACTTTCTGAAGGATCCGACGAAGTTCGCGCGACTCGGCGGCAAGATTCCGAAGGGCGCGCTGCTCGTTGGGTCGCCGGGTACCGGCAAGACGCTGCTCGCCCGCGCCATCGCGGGTGAGGCCGGCGTGCCGTTCTTCACCATCTCGGGCTCCGACTTCGTCGAGATGTTCGTGGGCGTCGGCGCCAGCCGCGTGCGCGACATGTTCGCCGAAGCCAAGAAGAGCGCGCCGTGCATCGTCTTCATCGACGAAATCGATGCCGTCGGCCGTCATCGCGGCGCCGGTCTCGGCAACGGCAACGACGAGCGCGAGCAGACGCTCAACCAGCTGCTCGTCGAAATGGACGGGTTCGAGGCGAACGAGGGCATCATCATCGTCGCGGCGACCAACCGCCCCGACGTGCTCGACCCCGCGCTGCTGCGTCCGGGCCGTTTCGACCGCCAGGTGACGGTGCCGCTGCCCGATATCGAGGGTCGCGAGAAGATCCTGGGCGTCCACGTCAAGAAGCTGCCGCTCGCGCCCGACGTCGACATCCGCCGCATCGCGCGCGGCACGCCCGGCTTTTCGGGCGCCGATCTGGCCAATCTCGCCAACGAAGCGGCACTGCTGGCCGCGCGTCTCGGCAAGCGCCTCGTCGCCATGGCCCAGTTCGAATCGGCCAAGGACAAGGTGATGATGGGCACCGAGTGGAAATCGCTCGTCATGACCGAGGACGAGAAGAAGATGACGGCCTTCCACGAGGCCGGCCATGCGCTCGTCTCTTATCATGAGGCCGCGTCCGACCCGATCCACAAGGCGACGATCATCCCCCGCGGCCGTGCGCTCGGCATGGTGGTCCGGCTGCCCGAACGCGACAGCTATTCCTACCACCGCGACAAGATGTACGCGAACCTGTCGGTCTCGATGGGCGGTCGCGTGGCCGAGGAACTTATCTTCGGCTACGACAAGGTCTCGTCGGGGGCTTCGGGCGACATCCAGCAGGCGACCAAGCTCGCGCGCTCGATGGTCACGCAATGGGGCATGTCCGATGCGCTCGGCCCGCTCCAGTACGAAGAGCAGCAGGGGGAAACCTTCCTCGGCTATTCGCAGACCCAGCGGCACAATATCTCGAACGAGACCGCGCTGCTGATCGACAAGGAGATCAAGCGGCTGGTGGACGAGGCGAACGCCCGCGCCACCCAGTTGCTGACCGACAACATCGACCAGCTCAACACGCTCGCCAATGCGCTGCTCGAATATGAGACGCTGACCGGCGAGGAAATCGATGCGCTGCTGAAGGACGGGACGCCGCCCGACCGCACCGACCGCGATGCGTCCAAGCCCCGGCCGACGGCTGGCGGCTCGTCGGTGCCGAGTTCGAAGCGGCCCGGCGCCATCGGCGGCCCCGCAGCCGCAGGCGTCTGATGCTGCGTAAGATCGGGCTGGCGGGCGTGCTGCTCGCCATGCCCTTCGCCGCGCAGGCCATGACGGTCGCCGAGTTCCTGGCCAAGGCCGAAGCGCTGAAGGCCAAGGGCATGCTGGCGATGATGTCGCCGGACATCTCGGTATTGCGCACCGAGATGCAGGCGGCAACGACCGCCTATCGCACCGATGTCGATGCCGCGCGGGCCAAGGGGGGCACGACGCTCGGCTGCCCGCCGCCCAAGGGCAAGGCAAACATCACGTCGGACATGGTCATCGCCGATTTCAACGCCATGCCGAAGGCCGCGCAGCAGCGCACGACCGTCAAGACCGGGCTCTACGCCTTCATGACCAAACGCTTTCCCTGCCGCTGATCAGCCGAGCAGGCCCAGCGCCAGCAGGGTTGTCGCAAAGGTGATCAGCACCGTGAACGACACGAACTGCAGCGCGACGGTGCGCCACAGCGCGCTGAACCAGCCCAGCGCATAGGCCTGCTTCAGCTGGCGGAACATGTGGACGGGGATCAGCAGCAGCGCCCATGCCGTCGGCACGCCGGCGGCGGCCAGCAGCGCCATCGCGACGAGCAGAACCATGACGAACGCCAGCGAATAGGTCACGAAGACCGCATGGTCGTACAGCTTGTACTGGCGCCGCCACGCAAAAATCAGCCACATGAACGGCAGCGACAGCGGGATCAGCGCCCAGGCGAATTTATACGCCGAAGACTGCAGCTTGTAGAGCAGGAACTTGGGGTTCTTGAGCGCTTCGTTGACCTGTTCGTCGGCGCGCACCCACCCGAAATTGACGTGCGCGCCCTTGGGCAAGGCCTGCGGCAATCCTTCCAGCACATTGCCGCTCGCCAGTTTCGCGGCGGTCGAAAGGCCCGTGACCTCCCCCCGCGCGTCGTCGAGTTCGTCATCGATGGCCGCCGTCGACCGGCCTTGCCCGACGATCAGCGACCGCTGCTTCTCGAGGTCGCGCAGCCGTGTCTCGGCCTTGGCCAGCGCGGCCGTCAGGTCTTGGGCCTCGATCCTCACGCCGTCGCGGTTGACGCTCACGGCATTGCGGACCGGCCCGCCGACGCTTTCGAACGTCGCGAACATCAGGAACACGCTGAACAGGAACAGCGCGAGGGGCGACACGAACCGCGCGCGCTCGCCATGGATATAGCGGCGTGTCAGCTCGCCCGGGCGCCAGGCGAGCATCGGCAGCGTCCGCCAGACCTTCCCCTCGAAATGAAAAGACGCCGTGCAGGATGTCGTGAAAGATCGCGAACAGCGTGCGGTGGACATGGGCATGCTGCCCGCAGGCATGGCAATAGCTGCCGACCAGCGGCGTCGCGCAATTGAGGCAGCGATGCTCGTGGGTCAGCCCGTCCGCGCCGACCGCATCCTCGCCGCGCCGCGGTTCGACGGCCCGCGCGATGACGCCGCCCGTCAGTGCGTCTCCCGCTGCTTCGAAACCCCCCGCTCATCGGCCGACAGCTATCACAGGCTTAGTCCGGCGCAAACGGGCGCGCGATTTTGGCTCGAAAGCTGTTGCTAGGCGCGCTTTCGTCATGGGCCGATGCCGAAGCTAGCCCCACCCTGATCGCCGACATGGCCGCGCGCGCCCGGGCGGCGGCGCGCCGGATCGCGGCGGACGCCGAGCCCGGCAAAAGGCGCGCGCGCCTCACGGCGGCCGGCGCCGCGATCCGCGACGCGGCAACCGCCATTCTCGGCGCCAACCGCGACGACGTCGCGCACGCGTCGGCGGCCGGCATGGCGCCTGCGATGCTCGACCGGCTGACCCTCGATGCGGCGCGGCTCGACGCCATGGCGTCGGCGGTGGAATCGGTCGCCCTGTTGCGCGACCCCGTCGGCATGGTCATCGATGAAAGCGTGCAGCCCAACGGCCTTCGCATGACCCGCCTGCGCGTGCCCATCGGCGTCGTCGGACATCATTTTCGAAAGCCGCCCCAATGTGACGGCCGA